>OZ245863.1:0-3748240 GCA_965229165.1 Bacteroidia bacterium | reverse complement strand
ATCTTATTGGTGGAACTATGGCGGAGGCTTTAGGCGTAAAAATTCATTTATCGAATATTCAAAAAATTGGATTGATTTCTTAAATGCGTTTCATTCTAAAACCCCACGTTTAAAAGTTAATGCCTTTACAAACTCAGTAAAATCAATACATTATTACGATAGTATTGTAGTGCTTGAAAAGGGTAAAGTAGAAAAACCAATTGCTACAAAAACCGGAGAGCCTACTTTGGATTATCCTAAAGTAAAGAGAAAAGGATTAGCATTGATTAAGCATTTGTTTAATGCCGGAATAAATAAAACGTGTAGTGTTTTAAACCTTCCCTTTTATATCGATTAGCGTTTTTATTTTATAATGATTGCACCATTGCCAATAATATCAATAATTATTACAACCTATAATTCGCAAGCATTTATACAAAGGCTTTTAAACTCTATATTTAATCAACAAAATTTAAAAACACATTTTAATATAGAGTTAATTATTGTTGACGATTGTTCAACAGATACTACAACCGAAATTATAAAATCAAATAATTTAAAGTACTATTCAACCAATAAAAATTCGGGCGGACCAAATAAAGGAAGAAATATCGGCTTAAAAAATGTAACGGGCGATTTTATTTGTATTGTCGACCACGATGATGAATGGCATCCTAATAAACTAAACTCTATTTTGCCTTATTTAAACAAAACATTAATTATCACTTCTGGGTTTACTACTTGCGATATAGCCACAAATAAAAAGTTTACAAAAGTAAATCGCAGTTCTGACGATAAGCCATTTTTATTTTTTGAAACAAATGAAACCTTTTTAAATATATTAACCCGAAACGGAAAAGGGCAAAATAATTATTTAGGAAGCACCGCCTATTCATCAAAACTAAAACATATACTTTTTGAAGAAGTACATGGCATGATTGATTTTGATTGGGGACTTAAGCTTTTTCAAAACCAAAGCTCCATTGAAATTTGCGATTCATTATATACCCGATACGTTAGCGAAACAAACCTTTCTAAAAACGAAAACTACAGATTAAAAGATTACGACTATTCAATGAGTATAGTACAAGAGTATAAAGAGTTATATCCTAAAGAGGTAAGTATATCTGTAAAAAAAATGAATGGTAGTTTAGCGCGTTATTATTATTTAAGTAATAATATGAAAAAGGCCCGACATTATTTTTTGAAGTCGGAGTTTAATTTAAAAACATTTTTTTATTATATTACTACATTTGTTGGCTCAAAATTTGTAAAAAGAAAATTTAATGTTTTTGGATAGTGTAAAAAAAATAGTTTAATAAAAAATAAAGTCTTAAAATGAAATTAAATTTTAAAAAAGTATTAGGAAAAAAAGTATATAACCTATTATACGAAAAGTATATTACTAAGTCTTTAAAAAACACAATTAAACACATCCAAAATAAAAATGGAAATTTTAATGCTGAAAGTGCAACAGAATTTTTATTTTCGGAAAATGCAAAGCATATTAAACCCATGCAATATCCTGTTGAATTGGTTGAATTAGCAAAACTTATTTATTTAAAACAACCTAAAACTATTTTGGAAATTGGAACGGCGCGTGGAGGCACTTTGTTTTTAGCTTCGCAATTGGCGCACGAAAATGCGTTAATTATTTCTATAGACTTACCCGATGGAATGTATGGTGGCGGGTATCCAAACTGGAAAATACCATTGTACAAGGCGTTTAAAAAGAAAAACCAAACAATTGAATTAATACAGGGAGATTCGCATACAAACGAAATTGTTGCGCAATTAAAAAGTGTTTTAAAGGATAAAAAAATTGATTATTTATTTATTGATGGCGACCATACCTATGATGGGGTAAAGCAGGATTTTGAAACCTATACGCAACTTTTAAACAAAAATGCAATTGTAGCTTTTCATGATATTGTGTCGGATAAGAGCGAAGTGCCAAATCATTTTGTTAGCGAGTATTGGAACGATATTAAAAATAAGTATACTTTTAAAGAATTTATTAAAGATAAAAACCAAAGCAAGTTAGGTATTGGTGTTATTGAGTTTACATCTTAATCTTTTTTAATCAGTTCCTTGAGAAGCCATTCTTGAAAGAACAAAATCCGAAAATTTAATTTTAAGTTCCGTATTTAATTTTAATCCAACGAAGGATATACCACGTTTTAAAAAAACGAAATTGCACTTTTTAAGTAATGTAACTTCTTGTTGGTTTTGTGTATTTTGTTCAAAGCCCCAAAAACGTATAAGGTTTGTGTTTTTAAGTGCCGATTGTTTAACTACTTGGGTAATAAAGGCCATTTTCTTATCTGGGCTTAAATTTTCGTCTATGTATAGGTGAACAATAAAGCCAATGTTTTCTTTAGTAATATTAAATACCATCGATGCTTTTAAAACTCCATTTTCTTTATAATTAAATGTTTTATAATTTGAGCTGTAAGGGTTTCTATAAATTCGGTAATCAATAAAAGGCCTGTCTAGTTTTAAGCCAAATAATTCAGGTTGGCTAATGTAATTAAATTCGTTAGTGTTGTAATCTGCCTTATCACTATCTAAAATTAATGGGGTTTGTTTTTTAAGTTGTAATAATTTATATTTAAAATATGAAAAATAGGATAAGGCTACTATTTTAAAATAAGAGCTAATGTTTTTTTTAGCAGTTAATTTATAAAAATAATTTATTGCTTTATTTGGCGAAATGGTTAAGTACCCCATAGTTGTTTTATAGGGTATTTCAAAACCTATTTTTGTGTAATGTTTATCTAAATATGCGAAGCCCCAAACAAAATCAAATTTTTTATTTTTACACTCCTCCAATAATTCTCTATACATATTTTCAAAAATATGTTTACCCCGGTGGTTTGGAGAAACTAAAACATCTTCTAATTTAGCTGATAATAATTCAATATTGTTATGCGTGATTACAGTAAAGGGAATGGCGCAAACCGTTCCTATTATTTCCCCATCTATTTCTACAAGCTGGTATAGTGGCTTTCCTGCGGGCGACGAAAAATATTCCCAAATAAATTGCTCGCGCGTGCGTTGTTTTTTATAAACGGTATTATAAAATGCATTTATGTTATCAACATCTAATTCGTTTGCTAACCTATATGTTATTTCGCCTGCCATGAAAATTGATTTATTATTTCGTTTTGATTAATGTTTTGAAATTTTGATTCGTATAAATAGCTTAAAATCTTTTTATATTCATTTAAATAGCCTTTATGTTTATAATCAGCAAAAAATGTATTATGCCAAAGTAATGATAAAAGTGTGTTTTCGTTATTTTTTTCAATAAAATTAATAATTGTTTCTGCCGTTTTTTCAACCGGAATTTTAAGATACCTCTGAAATGTACCATCCATAATAGTTAACGGAATTTCTAAAAACCGATAGCTTTCTTTTGTATAAACATTAAACGGATGAAAAGGGTATCCATAACCATTTCTAAAACCAAATTGTTCTGCAAAGCCTAAACTGCTATCTGACTTTAAACCAGCTTCTTCAACTGCGTTGTAGCCCATTGGTAAATTAAATTTTAAATAATGGTATCTGTTGCTATTAATTTCAATTGGCATTTTTGCCATTTCTGATTTAAAACTCTCGTTCGAAATACTTTTATGTAATCCAATTTCAAATCCATTGGCGATTATTTTATTTATTTCAAGTTTAATTTTTTTAGATGAAATAGAGTAGTCCGCATTTTTTTGACGATTATCTATTCTGCCTTTATTTACTAACCAATAAAATGTAGATTTAAAGTCGTATTCGCTTTCAGTTTTCATTATTAAATCAAAATTTAACCAATTAGGATTTAATGCTATCGTATTAAAAATAAGTTTAAGAATTATATCTAACCTGCCTTTTTTTATTGCCCATAAACCATCCTGTTTAAGCGAACCATAAACAGAATCTATATCGTGGCTTAAGTAAAAATAACTTTTATGGTTTTCAATTTTAAAAAACGATTGTAGCTGAGGATGCGTATTAATTGTTTTTTTTATTAAATCTAAAACAAAATTACTTTCAATTCCTTTATTAGTTAATGAGGATGCATGATATTTATAGCGCATTAAATCATCTAAATCACTTGTATTACAATTATACTCATTAAAAGAATTTACAAAATAAAACAATTTAATAAAATTACATTTGTTGAGTAAATTTTGCTGTTGTATGTTGGTTTTTGCAAGGAGTATGGTCAAGGCCTCTTCTTCAGAGTTTATATTTAATTCGGCAAAAATTAATTTGAAATAATTTTCAAAAAAGAGGGATAGCTCATCGCTATTAAATTTTGAGGTTTGCTTTAATAATTTGCAATTTGTATATAATTTACAAAGGTATTTACTGATCATGTTGGCTTTAGCTCCACTTCTATTTGCTTAATTTGGGTTAAGTTTAAATAGCTTGTATTTGCATTGTTCAAATATACAAATTGAGAAAATAATATAAAACACAAACAATTTAAACAATAAATGTTATTTTTACTTAAACATTAAAAATAATTAAATATGAATTTGATAGCAACTTTAGTAGCGGCATTAGTGCCTTTAGTTATAGGTTTTGTATGGTATAACCCTAAGGTATTTGGGAATGCCTGGATGAAAGCTAGTGGAGTTACCGAAGAAAAAATAAAATCGAGTAACATGATTTTAATTTTTGGATTAACGTTTATTCTTAGTTTATTCTTAGCAATGGCTATGCAATTTTTGGTAATTCACCAAGCACACGTAAAATCGTTATTTTTTTTACAACCTATAGATGATGCTAATACCGAAATGGGAGCTTTATATCAAACTATTATGCAAAAACTAGGCACTAGCTACCGTACTTTTAAACATGGAGCTTTGCATGGCACTATCAGTGCACTTTTTGTTGCGTTACCAGTTTTAAGTGTTAATGCGTTATTTGAGCGTAAGGGCTTTAAGTACGTTGCTATTAATGTTGGATATTGGATGTTGTGTATGGGCATAATGGGAGGTATTGTTAGCGCTTGGTTGTAAGCCTACTTATTTCCCTTTTTATAAATAGATTATGCTAGTGTATAAGTGATTTTTTGAAGTAATAATAGAACTAGGTTGACTAAAAAATAAATTTCAGTAGTATTACATCACCTTATATAGAATAGGTTTACTTGGGCTCGCATCGTTTTCAAAAGGTGCAATTTGTAAATTTAAAATGTAGGAGCCATCGTATATTTCGTTTGGTACATAAATAAATTCTGTAATGGTTTTGTGTAATTGTGCATTGCTAGGATAATTCCAAAAAGCATGATGGGCTTCGAGTTTGCCTTCGTCGCTCTCTCTGTCAATACTTGGCATATCAATTAATAAATGGTCGATGCCTAATTCATTTAAATACGCAATACCTTCTTTTAAAATGTATGGTGGATTGGTATTGCTGTATTGATGCGTTAATTTATTAATACCATTGCTAAGTGTTCTAATTACAAGTGCTTCGGGTGCTACAATATCTTGCAAACTAATTCGCAAAGCTTTTTTTGTAATAACATAATCGCCATTTTCTAATTGTGTTGGAAGAATGGTAATTAATTCGGCAACAAATAAAAAGCGTTGTAAATTTTTATTAATGGTATAAAACTCCTTGCTAATGTGGCCTACACACTCAGTGTGTGTGCCATTTCCATGAGGATTAAACGTAATATTTCTAAAATTTACGCTTCCACCTTGGTTTACATCTCCAATCCAATTGTCATTAACAACTGGCTCTAACTTCATGGGAGCAACGTACCAAGCACTTGCGCAATTTTCGTCTGTACTTAAGGGAATAGAAATATCAATTGGTTTAAAAAAATCTATTTTAAATTCTTTTCCTCTATGAAAAATTGTTGCTATCATTGTAAGATTAAGGCTTAAGAAATTAGATTTAAGATTTATACAGCAACGGCTGCTTTTATGTGAGGGTGCGGGTTATAGTTAATGAGTTCAAAATCTTCAAATTTAAAATCAAAGATAGACTTTACATCTGGATTAATTTTTAAAGTGGGAAGTGGCCTGCAATCTCTGGTTAACTGTAATTTTGCTTGTTCAATGTGGTTAGAATATAAATGCGCATCACCCAAAGTATGAATAAACTCACCTGCTTCTAAATTACACACTTGCGCAACCATTAGTGTTAAAAGTGCATAAGAAGCAATATTAAAAGGTACACCCAGAAAAATATCGGCACTGCGTTGGTACAATTGACAACTTAATTTACCGTTGGCCACATAAAATTGAAAGAACGCATGACAAGGAGGTAGCTTCATAGCGTTAATATCTGCTACATTCCAGGCACTAACAATTAGTCGGCGAGAATCGGGACTTTTTTTTATCATATCAATTACTTGCGTTATTTGATCAATGTGCCCTCCATTTGGAGTAGGCCAATTACGCCATTGATATCCATAAACAGGACCAAGATTTCCATTTTCGTCAGCCCAATCGTCCCAAATACTAACGCCATTATCTTTAAGGTATTTAATGTTTGTATCGCCTTTTAAAAACCAAAGTAGTTCGTGAATAATGCTTTTAGTATGTAATTTTTTTGTAGTTAATAATGGAAACCCGTCTTGTAAATTAAAACGCATTTGATAACCAAAAACGGAGGTAGTGCCTGTTCCCGTTCTATCAGTTTTAATTGCACCAACGTTTAAAACGTGTTGCATGAGGTCATGATATTGTTGCATAATTAAAGGCTTTAATTTTTAATAAATTTTTGTGTATTAAAATACGTTGATGATTTTAAGTGAATAAAATATATACCATTTTCTAACCCAGCGATTGAAACTTTTTTTGTATCATTTTCTTGTAAGATTTGTTTTCCTGTTAAGTCTGTAACGATAATTCTTTCAACTGTTTCAGAAAAATTAAGAATATTATTACTTGGATTAGGAAATAGTTGAATGGTAGTATTAAAATTATTTTTTGAAATAGACGTGGTAATACAATTTATAGGATTTGCATTTGTAGTAATAGAAAATGAGCCGTTAACTGCATACCAATTTTGCCAGGTCCCCCCATTTGAAGCAGGGCTTTGCCAATTTTTTAAATCGAAGCAAGTAACACCAACTGACGTGCCTTTTACTGCATAAACCTTTAGTGCTTCGGCATTTCTATTCCATGTTAAAGGTTGTAATGCTGAGCAGTTTTCAGGTGTATTTAGTAATGTGCAATTGGGTTGTATAAAATAGGCATTATCGTCGTACGTTGGGTAACCGCCAAATACTTTTGCAATGCCTGTACTGTCTATGCAAACTGCGGTGTATTCATCGCAAGCAATACCGTAGAATGCTTTTGAGCTATCCTGAAACAATCGCGCTAAAAAAGTAGATTGCCTGCCACGCCTATCGGGGTTATCATAATGCGTATCAGTAATTACTCGGTTTAAAATTGGGTGATGTAAAAAGTCATTGTTGCCAATTGTTACTCCAGCATTATAAGGATTAGAGAGGGCTACCGATGACGTGATTGAGCTTATGGCTGCTGTAAAATAGGCTTGCCCTTGTATCATCATACCCGCGCTGGTGCCGCCGATAGGTACTTTTTTAGTGTTAATTAAATAATTTAAAGCACTATCAACTTGAGTATTTTTCCACAAAGTAGCGTAATCGTTTTGATTACCTCCGGCAATAAAAACCGCTTCGGCTTCGCGCAATCTGCGTTTTACATATGAATTGTTTGCTGCAGCGATACTTGGTATTACAATGGTCTCCACCGAATTTACAGATATACCCAAACCACTAAACAAATATGAATTGTAACCACTTGTGCCTGTAACACGTATAACAACAATATCGCCCCCGCCACTGCCGTTTAAAAACCATTTCATAGCATTATCATCTTCGGTAGCTCCACCCATTAAACATAAGCGGTAGTGGGTAGTTTTTATAACGTTCGAGGTATCGCCCGTAAAATAGCTGGTGTAAGGTGTTTGTGCCCTTGTATTAAACAAAATTAAAAGTGTAACAAAAAGTATTGTATTTTTAATCATCATATCAAATATAAAAAAACCCTTTGTAATTAATACAAAGGGTTTATAAAAAGTTATAGGAAATTAGTTTACTCCCCCTTAAAATCAGCTTTACGTTTTTCTAAAAACGCGCTTACCCCTTCTTTAAAATCAGCTGTGCCAAAGGATTTCCCAAATTCTTGTATTTCAACTTCAAAGCCATTTAGGCTATTGTTATAACCGGCATTTATAACTTTAATTGCCGTTTTAATAGCTGTTGGGCTTTTGCTTGAAATTTTGGTGGTTAATTCAAAACATTTGTTTAATAATTCTTCTTGTGTGGTTACATAGTTTGCTAAACCCCATTTGTAGGCATCTTGGGCATTAATCATATCTGCAGTAATTACCATTTCAAAAGCCTTGCCTTTACCTACTAATTGTGCTAAACGCTGTGTTCCGCCGTAACCTGGAATAACGCCCAAACTTACTTCGGGCAAACCCATTTTAGCATTATCACTTACCACACGTAAGTGGCAACACATAGCTAATTCTAAACCACCGCCCAGCGCAAAACCATTAACTGCAGCGATAATTGGCTTGCTATAATTTTCAATAAAATTAAAGATTTTAAAATGTCCAGTAGAACTTAACTGTTTTCCCTGCTCTATCGAAAAATTCGCAAACTCAGCAATGTCAGCCCCTGCTACAAATGCTTTTTGGCCAGAGCCTGTTAAAATAATGGCACGAATATCATTCATGTTTTCGGCTTCAACCAAGGTTTCGTGAAGTTCCTCAATAGTTTGCTTGTTTAACGCGTTTAACTTATCTGGGCGATTAATTGTTATAACTAATACGCTATTTTTAACTTCTGTTAAAATAAATTCACTTACTGCCACCATAGTAATTTTTTAATTATTGGGCAAATATAAAGTAAATGCCCTAAAATTGTATAAAAGTTATAAACTGTTTTAGGCAATTTTTAAAGTTTGCTTTGTACGTGGTTTTTATAAAACAAAAAACTACTTTTGAAAAAAGTAGTTTTTTGTAACAAATCTCAAAAACTAATAACTATTCTGCCGGAGCAGCTTCTGCACTTAAAATGGCTATTATTTTTGCCTCAATCTCGTCTGCTAAATCAGGGTTTTCTAAAAACATAGATTTTACAGCGTCGCGTCCTTGTCCTAATTTTGTATCATCGTAACTAAACCATGACCCTGCTTTTTTAATAACACCTTTATCAACACCAATGTCAATAATTTCGCCTACTTTACTAATACCCTCTCCAAAAATAATATCAAATTCTGCTTGACGAAAAGGTGGTGCTAATTTATTTTTAATAACCTTAACGCGCGCACGGTTACCCATTACCACATCACCTTCTTTTAATTGGCTTACTCTGCGAATATCTAAACGCACCGACGCATAAAATTTTAAAGCATTACCGCCCGTTGTAGTTTCGGGGTTTCCAAACATAATACCAATTTTTTCGCGCAATTGGTTAATAAAAATACAACAACAGCCAGTTTTGTTTATGGTGCCTGTTAGTTTACGCAATGCTTGGCTCATTAAGCGGGCCTGTAAACCCATACGGCTGTCTCCCATTTCACCTTCAATTTCGGCTTTTGGGGTTAAGGCAGCTACTGAGTCAATTACAACTAAATCAACAGCACCACTGCGTATTAAGTTGTCGGCAATTTCTAGAGCCTGTTCGCCATTATCAGGCTGCGATATTAATAGGTTTTTTATATCAACACCTAATTTTGAAGCATAAGTGCTATCAAAAGCATGTTCTGCATCAATAATTGCGGCTATACCGCCCGTTTTTTGCACGCTGGCTATGGCATGTATCGCTAAAGTTGTTTTACCTGAGCTTTCTGGTCCGTAAATTTCAACAACACGGCCTTTAGGTAAGCCACCAATTCCAAGAGCAATATCTAAACCTAACGAACCTGTACTAATAGACTCAATAGCTTCAATTTTACTGTCGCCTAGTTTCATTACTGTGCCTTTGCCATAGGTTTTTTCTAGTTTATCTAAAGTTAATTGTAAGGCTTTTAACTTTTCTGAATTTACTGTTTTTTTGCCTTCTGTAACTTCCATTACATCTTCTGCGTTTTTTTTTGCCATTTTATATTTACGTTTATATGATTACAATTTAATAAAGTTAATGTTTGTGTTTTTTAAATTTTATAAATTCATCAACAATTCATTAACCACAATGCAAAGATAAAGTAATAAAGTAGCAACCTCTTGCTATAAATTGTAGTATCTTTAAAAATAAATTAACCTCATGGGCACAAAGATTTACACAAAGCGCGCTATGATTAATTTTTTTGTTATTTTAATAAATGTTTAGTAACTTTAATTTTTACTGAAAGTATCACCTCAAAAATTAAATATTTATTTTTTGCACTAGTATTTTCCTATACTACATTAGCACAGGATTTGCATTTTTCGCAATTCGACGGTAGTTTATTAAATCTTTCGCCTGCTTTTACTGGTTTTTTTAACGGAGATTACAGGGTTGGTGCTATTTATCGCAGTCAGTGGCAAAGTGTCCCTGTACCTTATTCTACCTTTAGTATGGCTGGCGAAGCAAGGTTAAAACCTAAAGTTTTTGTAAAAGATATGCTTGGCGCAGGTTTAACTTTTAATAGTGATAGAGCAGGGGACTTAAGATATGGAACAACTCAACTTTATGCCAGCGGTAGTTATATTTTTTTAGGAAAACCAGACAGCTCCTTGTTAATTAGTGCCGGTTTAAATATTGGCTGGTGCCAGGTTGGGTTTGATTATGACAGAGCTACATTTGATAATCAATTTGACGGCTTACAATATAATAAAAGCACATCTCCCAACGAGCGATTTGATTATGTAAAATACAATTATGCTGATTTAAATTTTGGCGCGGGGGCGCAGTATATTTTAAATCACAAGCATAAATTTACCTATGGTTTAGGCTTACATCATATTACCAATCCAGTAATAAGTTATCAAAGCAATAATTTAAGCCGTTTAGATTTTAAAATAGCAAATTATTTAAGTTATACTACTCCTATAAATGCTAACGTTGATATTGTTGCCCAAGCTTTAATTAATAAGCAAGGCAAGTATTATGAACTGATTCCGCACGCCTCTTTAAAATATTATTTTAATAAAGATTTAAACCAAGCAATATTAGGAGGACTATGTTTGCGTACTCGCGATGCGGTTATTTTTAGAATGGGCTACCATTACAAAACTATGCAAAGTGGTATAGCTTACGACATTACTACCAGTAAATTTACTGCAGCCAACAATCGCCGGGGCGCCTTTGAAATTTTTATTAATTATATTTTTAAAAACAAACCGGGCTATGTAGCTAAAAAAAGAATTTGTCCGGTGTTTATGTAACAAGGAAATTAAAAATTATAAATGTTAAATTATAAATTTTCAATCAACAATTTTCAATCATCAATAATAAACAAATCGTTTCTTAAACACCTATGTGTTTTTTTTAGTTTATTTTGTTCATTAACTATATCTGCCCAGTCCGATCGCCAATTAAGAAGTAGCGCGGATGCGAGTATGGCCAATAAAGATTGGGTAAATGCCGCATCTTATTTTAACCGCTTATATTTTCGAGATAGCAGTAGCATCGATTTACAATACAATTATGCCGAAGCAAGCCGTTTAAATTTTGATTTAGATGTTGCCTACCGTTTGTATAATAAGGTAATTTCGGTTGATAACGGAAAAAATTATCCGCTGTGTTTTTATTGGGTAGGACAATTGCTTAAAAGTAAAAGCCAATATAAGGAGGCAAAAAAGTGGTTTACAAAATTCAGTAAAACCAAAAAAGGAAAGGTAAAATTTAATTACGACTACTACCTTGCAAAATCGAAGTTAGAAATAGATGCCTGTGATTTAGCGCAGTTACTGATTAAAAAACCGGTAATGCCAAAAGTAGAACATTTAGATACGGCAATTAACAGTAAAGTGAGTGAGTATGCAGCTTTTGAAATGGACAGTAGTTTGTATTTTTCATCATTAAAAAATCCCGCAAAAAAAGATGCCAATGATGTAAGTTTTAATAAAATTTACAAGAGTGATATGAAAAATTTAAAGTGGCATAGAGTTAAAGCTTTAGATACAAACATAAACGCCACTTATTTACACAATGCTAACACCTGCTTTAGTGCCGATTACAAACAAATGATTGTATCGCGCTGCACGGCAAAAAATGCCAGCGAATATACCTGCGAATTATATGTAAGTAATTATGTAAACAACAAATGGCAACCGTTAGAGCGCATGCCAGAGCCTATTAATTTTAAAGGTGCTAACAATACACAGCCAAGTTTTGGCGAAATAAATAAAAAACCGGTATTATTTTTTGCCAGTAACCGTACAGGTGGAGAGGGAGGCTTGGATATTTGGTATAGTTTTAAAAAACCAGGTGGTACCTTTGCAAACCCTATTAATTGTGGCAAGAAAGTAAATACACCCGATGATGAAATTACTCCTTGGTTTGTTAACGAACGTAATACTTTATTTTTTAGTAGTACTTATCACAAAGGTTTGGGAGGTTTTGATATTTTTAGTTCTGTGTTTGTTGATACAGCTTTTGCCGAACCTCAAAACGCAGGATACCCTATTAACAGTAGTTTTAATGATATTTATTATTCCGTAAACAAAGCACGCGACAGGGCTTATATAAGCAGTAACCGCATTGGCTCTTATTTTGAAAATAAATTAAATTGCTGTAATGATATTTACCGTTTTAATATTGAGCCATTAAATATTCCGCCAAAACCAATAGATACCTTAGACTTAATGCGTGGACAACTAAAATTATTATGCCCATTAACGTTGTATTTTCATAATGATGAACCGGATGCCAAAACCACAAAAACAGTTACGACAAAAAATTACGAAACTACTTACGATGACTACAAAAAATTAGTACCACAATACGTTTATGAATATCCAAAAGGCTTAGAAGCTGAACAAAAAGAAAGTGCGCTGAATAGGGTTGAGAATTTTTTTAGCGACAGTGTAGATGCGGGTATGGAAGATTTGAAAAAGTTTTCGGATTTATTGGAGAAAGTGTTATTAAAAGGTGAAACAGTAAAAATTACCATGAAGGGCTATTGCAGTCCATTGGCAAGTACTGACTATAATGTAAACTTAGCTAAACGACGTATCAGTAGCTTAAGAAATTATTTTACTGAAACAAAAAATGGTTGGTATAAAAAATACATTAATAACGAAACCCCTGGCGAAGGGAAAATTATTTTTGAAGATGTAGACATTGGCGAATTAATTGCAAGTAAAGTAAGCGACGATTTAAAAGATAAACGTAACTCGGTTTACAGCCCCTTTGCCGCCCAAGAAAGAAAAATACAGATTATAGCGGTGAGTTTTGGGAATTAAATAAATTTTTTCTATTCCAAAAAAATCACAAAATTCGAAGGCTTTAAATTAGCAGTTGAAATGCTAATTAAAGGTGATTTAAACAACGTTACAAATTGGCTTGCTCATTTATTTTAAATTCAGTGCGGCGGTTAATTTTATGTTCTTCATCTGTGCAATCCACATCATTGCCACATTTGTTTAATAATTTTGTTTCGCCATAGCCAACAGCTTTTAAACGTGTTTTGGATATGCCTTTACCAATTAAATAATCAACCGCAAATTGAGCACGTTTTTTTGATAAGGCTAAATTAAACGCATCACTTGATTTTGAATCGGTGTGCGAACTTAATTCAATTATTAATTTTTGGTTTGTATTTAAAACTGTAATTACTTTATCTAAAATTGTTAAACCAGCTGCATCTAATTTAAAATCGCCACTGCCGTAATAAATATTTTCAATAATTGTAAGTTCTTGTTTGGTTTTGTTTTTCATTTCCAACACTTGAAGCCAAGGATCGTCTACTACAAATTCACCCATCGCTGCTTTGTCAGTTTCTAGAAATTTAAAATTAAATTTACCTTCGCCATTTTTATCTAGAACTTTGTAAATACGTCCTTTTGAATCGGCTATATAAATGCGTTTTACACCACTTAATGCTGGGTCATTTTCATCCGCTTCAAATAGATAATTTTTATCGCCTTTTAGGTTTTTAAAATTAAATTTTCCTTTTTCAGAAGTGATTACCAATTGCGGCTCTAATGTATTACCTTCTTCTTTTATTTTAAGTTTAGCATTTGTAATTGGCTTTTTATTTTGATCATACATGTAGCCAAAAATATCCATTACTAAATTTTCGTCTTCCGCATTCATTTCTTTCAACAAGGTTTTATCTGTGCTTAAAATTTTAAAATTAAATTTGTCCTTACCTGTTCTAAAGGTCCTTAATTCCTTACCGCTTTTATTGGTAAGTGTAACTTTTGTATTTTCCGGCAATAAAATATCGCTTTCTTCAATAGCAATTAAGTAATTTTGGTCGTTGGGTATATTTCTAAATGCAAAGGCACCAAACTCGTTGGTGGTGGTTTCCTCAACCACATCTCCAAAATCGTTTACAATTTTTATTCGTGTATTTTTAATAGGTTTGCTAGGGTTTTCGCCATATAATAAGTTACCTGCAAGTGTTAAATCATCATCTGTGTATAAATTTGGTAAATCATTTGGGTCGATAGGTAGATTTTTAAAAACAAATTTATCATTGCCAACCTTACCGCTAACACGATGTATGACATTATTTTTATCTGTTAAATAATAGCGGGCTTTGCCTGTATACTTCGGATCGGTTTCATCAATAATTGCCATATAATTTTTATCACTTTCTAAATTTTTAAATTCAAAGAAGCCTTCTGTATTCGTTTTGGTGCTATCAAGTAATTTTCCTTTATCATCAGCCAAAACCACTTTTACTTTCATTGCCGGATCTAAAGGATTTTCAGTTAGTAAAACAGTACCCGAAAGTGTAATAGATTTGTTTTTGTATTGGTACATATAGATATCATCTTTACCTTTTCCACCAAGCCTGTTTGAGGAAAAATAGCCCACACTATCGTTTAAAAATGTAATACCAAAATCGTCGTAACTGCTATTTAAATTTAAGCCTTCGTTTCTTACCAGCAACCATTTATTGTCTATTGTTTTAGCCGAATAAATATCTAAACCACCAAAGCCAGGTAAACCGTTAGATGCATAAAACAGAGTGCCATCTTTACGAATGCAAGGAAACATCTCGTCGCCACTCGTATTAATATCAGGACCCAAGTTAACAGGTTTACCCCACAAATTGCCCTTTTTAGAGGACACATAAATATCTTTGCCACCGTAACCTCCGGGCATGTCGCTGGTAAAAAACAAATAGTTGCCATCAAAACTTATGCTTGGGTGGGCTACAGAATAGTTATCGCTGTTGTGTTCAAAAGGAATTGTATTAGACCAATTACGCCCATTGCCGGTTGAAGTAAAAATTTTGGCATGATTTACAAAATCTTTTTTGTTTTTATAACTTACACGCGTAAAGTAAAGTGTTTTTCCGTCGGCACTTAAGCTTGCCGGACCATCATGGTATTCGCTGTTAATTTTTTTAGAAAAGGTTTTTGATTTCTTAACCTCATCACCTTTAATTTCCGAGGTGTACATATTTAAAAAAGGTTCGCCATTAAATTCGTTAACCGTATAGTCTACAAAATTAAATTCTATGCGTTCAGCTACGAATAGTAGTTTATTGCCATTTATGTAGGGCGAAAATTCTGATTTATTGGAATTTATTTTTTCGATATTTTTTACTTTATATTCAATAGGTTTACTAGTATAATAACTTATTTCTCTACAAAACTTTAATGCTTTTTTAGCGTTAGCATCATTTGGTTTTAGCTTTATATAATTGTTATATTGTACTATAGCTTCAGGGTATTTATTATTTACTTTAAGAACCTGACCGTAATTATAAAACACATCCGCATTTACATTACTATTAATTGCTAGCGCATTTTGGTAAGCTTTTTCTGCATTTTCGTACTCATTTATGTTTTTATAACAATCGGCTAATTTAATATATGCTTGTTGTTTAGTAAGGGAATTACGTTCGTTAGTAGCATGTTTATATTTGCTAATAGCTTTTATGTATTGTGCTTTTGCCACATATTTATCACCTTTACTAACCTGACAAACACACACACTTATATAAATAGCAAATAGTACCGTGTAAATAATTTTTTTAATCATAAATTTTTATAAAAATCGTGGGCTAATCATTTTTGCTTGTTTTCCCGAAAAATCAAAACCAATCATAATTTCATGACTTGGACCTAACCGGCGGGCATCTTTTAACCCAGTATCGTAGCTATAAGCAACTCTAAATTTATTGGTTACATAATATTGTAATAAAAAGCCTGGGCCATAGCCACCTCTAACAAATGCACCTAACCATAATTTTTTAAATAAAAAGAAGTTTACGTTAACATCTAACATATTTGTATTATCTGTAGTTTTAAATAAAATAGTTGGGGCAAATACTACGTTATTATTTAGTTGAAACGATTTACCCATTGTGATAAATGTATGAGTTCTTAGTCTATAGGTAATAGTGCTGGAATTTGTTGTTGATAGTTCGTAAAGATTATTAGCTGCAATATGGCTGGCACTCATACCAAGAAAAAACGTATTAGAGCGAAGGTAAATACCCGAATTAATATCAAGTGCATTATATGATTGGTTTTGGTTTAAACTACTTGTGCTTTCGGTTGTCTTAAAGTTTAATTCACCAAAATTAAATTGAAAACGGTTATAACCTGCATTTATTCCTAATGATAACTTCCATTTGGCGCTAAGTTTTAATATGTAAGCAAAATTACCATAAACGCCAAACATATTGCGGGGTCCCATAACGTCGTTTACTACAGTTAATCCAACACCAACGTTTTTATTTAAAACGGGGCCGTGCAAACTTATGCAATTTGTTTTAGGTGCTCCTTTAAAACCAGCCCATTGGTTGCGCACCGAGGCAACTACACTTAAGCCGTCGCGAGCGCCTGCATAAGCCGGATTAATTACCATTTGGTTAAATTGGTATAAATTGTATTGTGGGTCTTGTTGGGCTTTGTAGCTCGCGCATAATACCAAACAAATTAAGAGTGTTATTATTTTTTTCATTTTAGTTTTTTAATCTTTTAAAATTTCTATCCAATCTTTTTTTACAGTGCCATTGCCAAAGTTTATCACGTAAAAATAGGTAGTAGATATTAATTGTGAATAATCTTCTTTTTTAGGCCAATAATTAGTTATATTGTTGTAATTGTTTTTAGCGTTAAAAATAAGCACTCCCCAACGATCATAAATATCTACAGTAGTATTGGTGTATTTATCAATATTATCTATTATTAAAAAATCGTTTATGCCATCACCATTGGGAGTAATGGCATTGTACACAGTGATGCTGTTGGTTGTGCTAGTGCAAGTCGGATTTAAAGCTATATCAAGGGTTTTGTAGGAGGTACAGCCATAATTATCGGTAAATATTAATGAATAAGTAGTACTTGCATTAGGATTAATGTTTATAAAACTATTGTTACCTAAGTTATTACTCCCATCTGTCCAAGTATAAGATTGTACTCCAAAAAAGCTAAGTGTTAGTGTATTCCCTGCACAAAAAGTAGTGCCATTACTAGTAGCTATAGTATTTGTGTTTAGTGGGAATAAACCTACGCCTATTGTTTTAATATCTTTGCAACCATTGGCATCTTGTCCAACCACAGTGTATACAGCTGATGAATATACATTTGGTACAAGTAATATGTTGGTAGCGATATTTGCGGGGTACCAGGTATAACTCGTCGCTCCTGTTACACTAAAGGTTACTGGTAGTCCATAGCAAACATTTGGGGCAGATGAGGTAGGGGTAATAGTTACATTGTTTGCAAAAGTAATAGCAAGTGTATCAGTAGTTAGCTTGCAATTTGAACCAGAGTAAGGCATGGGAAATTTTAATAAATTATAAAAATTACCAGGCGTATTTGTGGTAAATGATGGGCTTGCAGAAAGTACATTGCCACTGCTCGTTTCGTACCATGAATGGATAGAAACCGAACTTGTTGAAGGAACAATAGTAGGACCAGTAACAGCGGTTAATGTAATGGTATTTCCACCGCAAAGTGATGTGTTAGTGTAATTAATATAATTATCATACGAAAAATTTGGAACTACAATTGGTTGGTTAACCCCGTTTTTCCATGTTTTTATAAAAATATCGTTAATTAGGTTTTTGTCAAAATCAATCACTTCTAATTCTTGAGGATTTATATTAGTAACGTTTGGAATGGTTATAAAGATAAAAGATGACGGCACAAACGCATTATTAGCGCCATCTTGCAAATAAATGAGTAGCCCAGAACTCGCAATGCCTACAAAATCTATGTAACCATCGTTGTTTAAATCTTTTAACGTAAAATCGTTTAGTGTACCTATACTGGTTATTGAAATATTAAACGAAGTGCCAAATACTAAACCTATTGGCGATCCAAAAAATATCGAAACGGTATTTAATGTAGCTTTTTCGCTATAGGTTACAACATCGTCATAAGAATCGTTATTAATATCGCCAACTGCACACAGGCGAGGTTGGTAGTTAGTAGGTGCCATTGCTAAAACAGCTTGCTTTATCTCAACAAAACTAAAAGTAGTGCTACTTGTTATGTGTTTCAAAACTGTAAACGTATCGGTTTTATTGGGGTTTGTAAACACAATATCAAAGTTATTATCGCCATTAATGTCGCCTATTGAAAAATTAATTCGGTTACTTGCTGAAAAACCACCGAGCGTTTGGGCGTTTATTACACTGCTATATGCTGTTGAAAAACTAACAGAGTTACTTTTAAAACCTATTACACTTACACCTGCTGTATAACTGCTATTGGTTGTAACTAATAATAGGTCGTCAACAAAATCGGACGTAAAATCGGCAGTTGCAATATAGGTGAGTCCTAGACTAGACCCCGCAGGTATTGGTGTAACAGAGGCGGGATTAAAATTAAACCCTGTTCCTGTGCTTGTAAATGTTTGAATTATGCCTCCGTAACAAATAGCGATGTCTAGATTGCCATCGCCGTTGTAATCACCGTGGGTTATGCTATTGCTTTCGTTTAAAGTAGAACTTACTGAAATGGAATTAGTCGCCAAAAATCCCTGGCCATACCCTAAAGCTTTGTAAACTTTGATGCTTTGCGAATTAACGTCGGCTATGGCATAATCTTTAAAGCCATCACCATTAAAATCAGCTATTACCATATTTTTGGTAGGTTTAATTGGTGACGTCGAAATATTAACTACATTATCTAAACATAATTTATTTTGGTTGTAGGGTAACTGTGCTTTTAGCAAACCAGCAGTTAATGCAAATAGAATAAATATGTAATAATATTTTTTCAAGTGTTTATTAATCTTTTAAAATTTCAACCCAGCCTTTTATTGGAGTGGTATCGTCGCCCAATTTTATTATGTAAAAATAAGTGCTTGAAATTAATTTTTCCGCTTCGTCTTTTGTTGGCCAATAATTTGTTGAATTATCATAATTTTTTATTTCTTTTAATTGTTGCCCCCAGCGGTTATAAATAAATACAGTGTTGTTTGGAAAATCAGAAATGTTCTCAATAGTAAAACCGTCGTTTACATTATCACCGTTTGGCGTTACAGCATTATATATTTTTACCTTACAGGGTTCAAAATTATCATTAATGGTTACAAAATGTTTGGGTAATGAGTCGTTTTTAATACCTGTACTTGTTGTCATAGCCACAACAACTTGTACAGTATAATTGCCCGCAGATAAACTATCAACAAAACTACAGTTGCTAGCTGGACAAATACTAGTTGGCAGCCAATTATACGAAACCGTGTAGGTTGGTAATAAATTTGAAACCGATACGGAAATAAAACCATCTTTTTTATCTTTACAACTAATGTGGCTTAAAACAACGGTAGATGTTGGCCCAATTTTTGCCACTAAATCGGGTTGTAAAAAACCTTGAGTAATTAAAAAATTGCCATTACCAAAACCAAGTGTTTGTATAAAAGGTTCTCCTACATTATCACTAACGGTAATGCCCGTAGTACCTAAAGGGAAATGCCCACCAGCAGAGTTTATTACTTGCGGAGCGATGGTTTGGCTTTTGCAAATACCAAAAATTAACAACAAAAATAAGGGCGCGAATTTTTTCATATTATTCTATAACAAAGTATCTAAATCCAAATCCAGTTGCGTTAGGAATAGTAGCTGTGGTGTTATTTCTAAAAACAACGGTAAACCCCATTGTTGAGCTCGAGATTATAAAATTACTCATGTAAGAAGTGTATAAATGCGTTCCTTGAATTTGCACAAACGGGGCAGTCGTTTGGTACGCTTTATCAAATGGAACTGTAATTGTAAATTGCGTATTTGGCCCAATATTAACAGAAGGGGTAAATACTATTACTACATCCCCTCTTATATCATTTGATGCGCTTGTTTTTAAAGCCGTTACAGTTACAGCTGTATTGCTACTTGCGGTACAAATATTATTAATACTTAAAGCGGACGCTTTTAGATGCCCTTCAGAAGTTATTCGTAATACTTCGTTGATATTGGCTGGGTCGCGTGTCATAAAAACTAGTTCACCTTTACTTGCTGCTGATGTGTGATCTGTATTAACACCTACAATTTTTGCGCTTTCGTAATTAGCATTACCTAAATCTTTGGTTGAAAAAATGAGAGAGGAAAAGTTGCCGTCTTGAGTATTATCGTTTTGTATTTTAATGGCTGTTTCGGGCGATGCAGAATTAGGAAATAAACTTATAGAGGCATTGTTTCCAGATAAAAAAAGTTTAGTAGGCGCTGCATTTGTACCGATACCCACAAAACTATTACTATTTAAAAGAGATGTGGTATTATTATTAAATTGCCACAATCCACTTGAAGGAGTTTGCCAACGTGCCTTTCCGCTATTCCAATACGTCAATACATCACCTGGAAAGCCATTTCCATTCATTGGTAATTGCAGTGTGTCGGACATAAATACATTTCCTTTTGTAAAAATTCCTGCAAATTTATTTGCTGCGGTTGAGTTAGCGTCAATTGTACCATAAACTCCAATCGCATAATTGTTATTAGTAGCTGTACCACTTGATGAGCCAATCCCCATTAAACCAATGCCATTGCTACTTGCTGAAAAGCCTTGACCCAAAACACCCATGCCTGTGCCAGATGAATTATACCCTATAAAATGCCCCCCAAAAATACCCACACCCGTATTAGTGCCTGAGGGTGCTGAACCACCATTTGCTATTCCTCTTACTCCTGCATAATTTGCCTGAGCAGCAGTATGAAGACCAAATATGGCAGAGCTGTCATTATTGTTAATTGTAATACTTTGAAATTTATTTCTTTGAATATTTAATCTATTACCTACCCAAACCCTATTACCGTTGTTTACTATATTAGTATCTATTACCCAATTGCTATTTCCGCTATTGTATCTTAAAGTTGTGCCATTTAAAGTAGCTGTTGGCAAAGCACCATTACCAGCTTTTTCGGCATACAAAGCATACGGTACGCTAACTAGTTGTTGAATACCCAAAAAAGTATAGCTTGAACCACCAGTGGGATCTATACTTATTTTTAAAAAATAGGGTCCGTTTTGCCAATTAAAACCTATTAAACTATTTGTTTTGCCAATTTGTGTTGCAAACAAGCCAAGGCTGTTTGTTCCAACTGTGTGTGGCTCGCTATAAGAAACCGAACCTGTAGGAGACCCTTGTAAAAACTCAAAAAATATTCCGATGTTTTGTCCGGTAATAGGTAAACCCGCTACATTACGCGCTACACCTTGATAGTTAATTAATGGGGGCGCAGGGTTTTGTGAAAAAACCTTGATGCAAAATAACAGTAAAAACACTAATATATTTTTTTTCATTTTTCTATTCTATTACAAAATAATTAAATTTTAATAAGGCATTTAAAGGGCCAGAGGTGGGTCCTACAGCCCCGTTATTACTTCGATAAACTCTTACTTCAAAACTACTTATTGTGGTATTAAAAACCATAAAGTTCAATCCTTGCAAATCGTTTATTGGTGTAAGTATTACTGTTGGAGGTATTGTGTAGTTTTTATTAAAGTTAACTATTTGTGAAATGTAAGCACCAGTGTTTATTCCGGTATAACCGTTGGGGGTGTAAAAACTAAGATTACCTTTTATATCGGTGCCTGTTATTGAGCCTCCAAATCCAACACTGCCTCCAATAAACCCTGAGAAGTTATAAGTGCCAAGCATTGGCGATCCCCCTGAAGATTTTATATGCCCATCGCTAATTTGTAACGCGATAGCCGAGGTTGCTCCTGAAAAAAGATTTACAGCAGGCCCGGAACCTTGATTTTGCACATCAATAACGGGCGATGTGTTACCGGTATTTGTATTTGTAAAATACGCTACCCTTCCTGTAGCAGGGTTACTCTTGTTGGCATAGATAATATCGCCAGTGCCATTGTTATAAAAATTCGCGGTGTTTCCTGTACCATTATTAGAAGCTTGAATTACAACACCATTACCCGTATTATTATTTTGCAGCAATATTGTTGGTTGTAAATTGGAATTGTTACTAGCACTAATTGCGTTGTGATTGCCTGAATTAGTTACCAGTAGTGTTGGAGCAACGCCGCTATTATTCGTAGCACTAATGGCATTACCCGAACTAACATTAGTCGCAGCAATAGTTGCAGGGTTACCGTTACTTTGAGCAGTAATAGCACCGCCGTTACCACCATTATTTGCATTTATAGCGGGGTTAGCGCCATTGTTAATAGCGTTAACTGCGTTATTTCCCCCCGTAGTTGCATTTAAGCCTATTCCACCACCTGAAGTAGTAATATTAATTAAATTTCCGGCCCCACTTGTATTTACATTAATACCAACTCCGGTTGTATGAGTAACATTTATTCCTGTTCCACCATTTGTGCCGGAATTATTTACGTTTAATACAGCATTTGTATTAGTTGTACCAGAATTTGTAAACCTTACAATATCGCCAGCGGAGCCCAAAACATCTAATTTAGCGGCAGGAGCGATAACTCCAATCCCTACATTACCTTGAACAGCTAAGCCATCTTGGGGTGAGTTTGAGTTCCAATAACTTGAATTGGTGCCTATAACAACTCCGTTAGTAGATCCCCCGCCATAACCACCGATGGCCATTACGGGACTTGCACCATTTAAGTCATTTGTAAAGAATAATTTGTTAGATACAGCATTCATTTTAATACTCATACCTGAAATTAGATTTTGATTTTCTGCAAAGGATAAAATTCCACCATAGAAATTATTGTTATCACCACCCGTAATTAATATTCTATTATCATAAGCGCCTTGTGTCGTTACGTACAACGCCGTATTAGCTGGTGGTGGGGTGAAATTTTGCCCTATTGTAATCCCGCCTGATGTATTTTGATACATGACGGAATTTGAAACACTATTTGTACCACTAAATACTGGAATGTAAGAAGTAGTACCTGACCCTAAAAGACCATTAGATAATGGTACTGTTGCAGACGTTATTGAGCCACCTGCTCCATTAGATAATGTTAAGGTATTGGAGTTTGCACTTAAACTATACGAGTAGGGGTTTAGTGTATAGGAATTTAATCCTGGAATTAGTTGAATGTTGGTATTTCCAGCTATTAACGATGTACTCGAACTTCCAGCAGCAGTATTAGTAATTGTATAGCCGTTTACGGCATTACCTGTAACTCCAATATTTGTAGAGGGGGTAATAGTAGTTAGGGGTAAATTAATACTACCCCCTAGGTTAGAAGATAAAACACTACCACTTGATAGTGATAACGATTGACTAGGTACACTAATATTAAAGATGCTGCTAACAGATGGCGATACGGTTGCCAAGCCTGTGCCTGTAAGCGTGATAGAGGGTACTGCCGTACTGCTTATAACGCCATTTGAGATGTCAATTCCATTACCAGCGGTATAGTTATTACCAGTAATAGTAGCTGTATTGCCGCCCACATTTAAAATATTATTGGTGTAACTAACGCTCGGTGCCGGAGCCGAACCCGCTTTTTCAGCATACAAGGCATACGGCACGCTTACTAGTTGCTGCCTGCCTAAGCTTGCGGTTGGGTTAGCGCTATTATTAATATCAATAAACACTTCTAAATACCAAGTGCCAGTTGCCCAATTTACAGTGCCAAAATTACCTGTGTTTTTACCAATTTGTGTACTAAATAAACCTAAATTAGATAATGGGATATTTTGTTGCAATTCCGAAAATGCTGCTGTGCCCCCATTTAAGGTAGCATATATTTCAAATCGAATACTAATGCTTGGGTTAGTTACGCTGGTAATTGGCATACCTGCGGCGTTTCGCGCAATGCCTTGGTAATTTATTAAAGGAGGTGTAGTTGGCGTTTGCGAAAAACTATAAATATAAAAAATGCTTAGCCATAAAAGTAAATAAAACCTCATAAGTAATTCTTAAAAATACAAGTAAAGATACAAAAATAAATGAATTGCGCAAAAAAAAATAGGCAGTTATTTTACTGTTTAAAATGCAATAAATACAGTATAAACAGGGCTTTTTAAAAAGTAAAAATTACCCTTTTAAAATAGTATCAAACACTTTCTCCCAAATGGTTTGGCCAAATAAAATATTAAAACTTACTTGGGCGTAAACACCATTATTTATTGGGAAGTTAGTGCGTAAATAGTCTGTTTTTGTGTAATGTAAGTTTTGGTAAAATATATAACCTATTTCGGCTTTAGCTACAAAGGTTTTTGAAAATTTGTAGCGCAAACTTGTGTAGGCTGCGGCAGAGGTGTAATTTAAATTTAAGCGTTTGTAGTTGTAATTCATTCCTGTACGGTAACCATCGGCACTTATTCCGGCAGTAACCAACGCACGGCTATTTTTGTATTGTAAATTTATTTGAACGGGCAAAGTATAATTAAAAACAAAATGCTTCCCAATCGGCTCACTTCCTCCAAAAAATGGCGAACCTACCAACAAGCCATCGCTATAGGAAGCGCCAATGCCATAAAAAAAATTCTTTTTAACGCCTCGAATATGTAATTGGCCAATTAAACCGCTAAAACGCGGTACAGCTTTATTCACAGTTTTGTCCTGTTCGGCAATGGCAATGTTGGTGCTATAAAATAAAACTCTAAATTTTTTTGTTAATGAAGCACCTAAAATTCCTGCAGCAACAGTATAATTATTTTTTAATGGCAGGCTATCGAAACCAATATTGGTTTGACGAGTATTAACGCGAATCATCCCCAAGGTTTGAGATGCTTTTACGCGAACACTATTTTGTAAAATATCTTTTAGTTTTAAACTGCTTAAATCTAATTTTACGTCGGCCCCTAATTTTGTTTTAATTGGAAAGGTAAATACGGCATTGGCTTCCTTTTGGTTAAAGGTAGAGGTAGTATCTTTAAATTTAGAATCAAAAATATATTTTGTGTCTACTTTTAATCGTGGGCGAAACAATTGTTCTAGTTGTTCAACTTCAAATGTTTGGGCATTTAAAAAAAAACGTATTAAGGTTAAAAAAAATAAAAGTTTATATTTTTTAATTGTAATCATTTATACCCAACTAAATTACTCACAATTACTGTTGCTTTTACTCAATTTTGTTTTTTTAGCAAAAATTATTCTAAATCAATATTGTGTTGTTTAAATGTATCCAATACTTCCATAAATTTAGAATAGGGCAAGTCGCTATCCCATATAAAGGAGTTAAAGGCAATACCATAAAACCCTAAATCATACGTTTTTTTAATAATTAAGGGTGTTGTACCACCACGTGCTACTAATTTTTTTCCAGAGTTTTTTGTCGCCGCCAAAACACCTTCTTGAAAGTAGCCGCTATAAAAATCGCCAGTTAAACTATTGAATAAGGTGCCAACCAAGTAATAATTAAATGTATAATCTTCTTTAGAATATATTTGCTGTAAACGTGAGTAACTCCTACTTTTTGATATGGTTCCAAAATATAAGCGTAACCGTAGTCTAACAAAAAAGTATTTTCGTTTTTTGCTTAAATGTGTGCTTGTTAAATGAATGCCTTTTAGTTTGTATTTTATTGCTAATTTATGATGCGAGTGAATAACAATTCTATTATGAAAATGGGCAGGTATTTCTTCAATATAATCTATTAATTGTTTTGTTGTATGTCTGGATTTTCGTAGGTGTAAAGTAGTTAAACCACTTTCAAACATTTTGGTAACAACCGTCGTTTCATCTGGAAAATCTTTATTGGCAGTAACTACAAATAATTTCATAAATTTATATATTAACCTCTGACAGAGTTAATAGTTATAATGGTTTAGGGCCCTGTCAGTGGGTAAATAATTCATTTTATAAAAATAAGCTTACGCTAACCTAACGTTAAAAGCATTTACTTATTTGGGTTAATAAATATACATTTTTTTCTAAAATGTTGCCAACCACTAGCATATTTGCGCCAGAATTTATTAACAGCTTAGTTTTAACAACGGAGTTAATACCTCCGCCTACAATTATTGGTATTGAAATTTGTTTTTTTATTTTTTTTACCAAGGTTGGCGATATTTTGTTGTGAGCGCCGCTACCTGCTTCTAAATAAACTGCTTTAAAACCCAATTGCTCAGCTGCTAAACAGGTGTTAACTATTTGAGTTTTATGTTTAGGATTTAATGGTTGTGTATTGGTTATTTGCTGTGTTGCCGAAATAATACCGCCATCAATTAAAATATATGCGGTTGGTAAATAAGGTAGCTGCATTTTTTTTATTTTAGGCGCAGCAGCAATGTGTTTACCAATCAAATAGTCTGGATTTCGACCTGATACTAAACTCAACAGTAAAAGTCCATCAGCTTGTTTATTTAGTTGTGTTTCATCGCCCGGAAAAAGTATAATTGGAATGTTAGATATTTTTTTTATTGCTTTTATTGTTTTGTTTATATCGCCTTTTTCTAATTTACTACCACCCACTAAAAAACAATTTACTTTTGTTTTATTTGCTATAAAAATTAATTCAGTATTAAATTTATCGGGGTCAATAAGCACTGCCAACAATGGCATTTTACTGGTATTTAGTTTTTTTATAAAAGTATTAAATTTCATTTAACGCATAAACTAAAACGTGATTTTGTATTTTTTCTTTTTTTAATAGATACGTTTTTTTTACACCACCTATATTAATATTACCCAAAAAAGTATCATCTTCATTATTAATTTCAACCGATAAATGTAATTTAAAATCTAAGCCTTTTAGGCCATAGATTTTATACAAAGTTTCTTTTGCTGCCCAAATATAAGTAAGTATTTCAACCCCTTCTTTTGCAAAATGCGCTTCGTTTTCATTTAAAAATTTATGTTTAATTGCAAGTACTTTATCTCGAATTAACTCTACGTCGATACCTGTATTTTCATTTTTATTAATAATTATTGCCAATTTATCGTGCGAATGCGAAATAGAAATTTGGTCATTTTTACCTTTTAAAATTGGCTTTTTTGTGTTGGTGTAAGTTAATTCAAAATCAGTAGTATTTAGTAAGTGTTGTAATAAAAATTGCGTTCCTGTTTTTTCTATATCGCGTTTTTGAGTGATGCCATTTAATTGCGAAAATACCTTTAAATCTAAAAGCCCAATTTTAGTATGTTCATTAATATTTCTAATTTCTTTCAAAACAATTTATGGCTTTTGTTGTTTACAAACTTATTAATATCTTTGTTATCCTTAAAAATTATTAACTAAAAAATAAAAAATAAATGAGTACAACTACCGACACCAAATTTATTGCGCACAAAGTGAAAGACATGAGCTTAGCAGAGTGGGGCAGAAAAGAAATTAAATTAGCTGAAGAAGAAATGCCAGGTTTAATGAGCCTTCGTAAGGAATATGGTGCGAGCAAGCCTTTAGCTGGCGCGCGTATTGCAGGTTGCTTACATATGACTATACAAACTGCCGTTTTAATTGAAACATTAGTAGAATTAGGTGCTGAGGTTACATGGAGTTCATGTAATATTTTTAGTACACAAGACCACGCCGCTGCCGCTATTGCTGCTGCTGGTATACAAGTATATGCATGGAAAGGCATGACTGCCGAAGAGTTTGATTGGTGCATTGAGCAAACTTTATGGTTTGGCGAAGAGCGCAAACCTTTAAATATGATTTTAGATGATGGTGGCGATTTAACTAACTTAGTATTTGACGTTTACCCAGAGCTAGCAAAAGGAATTAGAGGATTAAGCGAGGAAACCACAACCGGTGTTCACCGTTTATACGAACGCATGAAAAACGGCACTTTATTGTTACCAGCCATTAACGTAAATGATTCAGTTACTAAATCTAAATTTGATAATAAATATGGTTGTCGAGAAAGTTTAGTAGATGCTATCCGTCGTGCAACCGATGTAATGATGGCTGGAAAAGTAGCTGTTGTGGCTGGTTATGGCGATGTTGGAAAAGGCTCTGCTCAATCTTTATCTTCTCAAGGCGTACGTGTTGTTGTAACAGAAATTGACCCAATTTGTGCATTACAAGCGGCGATGGATGGTTACGCTGTTCAAAAAATGGATAATGCTGTAAAATATGCTGATATTATTGTAACAACTACTGGTAATAAAGATATTGTTGTTGGTCGTCATTTTGAGAGTATGAAACATGGTGCCATTGTATGTAATATTGGGCATTTTGATACCGAAATTGATATGGCTTGGTTAAACAAAACATATGGTAGTACTAAAGATACCATTAAAGCACAAGTTGACCAATACACTATTAATGGTAAAAATATTATTGTTTTGGCCGAAGGGCGCTTAGTAAACTTAGGTTGTGCTACAGGCCACCCGAGTTTTGTAATGAGTAACTCCTTTACAAACCAAACATTGGCACAATTAGAATTGTGGACAAACACAGCTGCTTACGAGAAAAAAGTATATGTGTTACCAAAAATTTTAGATGAAAAAGTAGCACGTTTGCACCTTGCTAAAATTGGTGTAGAATTGGATACCTTAAACCAAGACCAAGCCGATTATATTGGTGTTGAAGTACAAGGGCCGTTTAAAGGCGAAGCTTACCGCTATTAATTAACATAACTTTTTAGGTTTTTAAAACTTAAAGTTGTTTAAAAATTAACCTCCATTTAAAAGATGGAGGTTTTTTTATTTTAGTTTATTAGCTTAATTAACTAACTTTACTTTTTACGATTTTGTAATAAAAAAAGTTTATGAGTGATAATCAAAAAATAATTATAGGCATTAGCCAAGGAGATATAAACGGTATTGGACTCGAAATAATTTTAAAAACCTTAGCTGAGCCTGGTATTACAGAAATTTGCACGCCAGTATTGTTTAGTTCTCCTAAAACGGTATCTTTTTACAAAAAAACATTAGGTGTAGATGATTTTAATTTTAATCCTATGCGCGATTTTAGTCAATTAAACACTAAAAAAGTAAATTTATTTGCCTGTTACGAAGAAGAGGTAGCTATAGAGCCTGGTAAATCAACCGACATTGGTGGAAAGTATGCTTTTATTTCGTTAAATAAAGCTACCGAAGCTTTACAACAAAACCAAATTAATGCACTAGTTACAGCGCCAATAAACAAACGTAACATACAAAGCGATGATTTTAAATTTATTGGGCATACTGAATTTTTAGGTGAAAAATTAGGGGGGAACCCTTTAATGCTATTATGTACGGACGATGGGCTAAGAGTAGCCCTGGTTACTGGGCACGTATCTGTAAAAGATATAGCCTCAAAAATTACAACCGAACAGGTTAGTGCAAAAATTGTACAATTATACAATTCATTAAAAAAAGATTTTGGTATTAGAAAACCCAAAATTGCCGTTTTGGGGCTTAACCCGCATGCTGGTGATAATGGTGCCATTGGCAATGAAGAGCTTGAAATAATTAAACCAGCTATTGAAAAAACAGCTTTAAACGCATTAGTTTACGGACCTTATGCAGCAGATGGCTTTTTTGGAAGCGGCACTTATAAACAATTTGATGGTATTTTGGCGATGTATCACGACCAGGGATTAATACCATTTAAAACCTTATCATTTAACGAGGGGGTAAATTTTACAGCAGGTTTAAATGCCGTGCGTACAAGCCCCGACCACGGAACTGCTTATGACTTAGTAGGAAAAAATGTAGCGAGTACACAGTCGTTTAAAAAAGCTATTTATACAGCTATAGATATTTACAACAATAGAAAACTGTATGATGAGATAACAGAAAACCCTTTAGCGTTTGCAACTATTAAAAAAGAACGCTAAAAACAGCTTAGGACTTTTTAGTTAAACTCATAACCTCTTTGCAAATACCTGTAAAGGATACAATGTTTAATGGAAACTCTAAAAACACATGCAAAAAGCTTAAAAAGAATAAAACTTCTAATCCTAAACTATAATCGTAAATATATAAGGCTATTGAAATTAGCCACAGACCTATAGTTGCCACAAGCGTTTTTTTAGGCACCAAATGCCACTTAATTACCGACGTTTTTGAAAACCAATTTAAGTAATGATACGTGTACGCAAATGCTATAAAACGCATAATTACAAAGCCTGCATTAGAAGTAAAAATTTGTTTAATTTCTGTAAGTTTATCCATATTAAAACTATTAATAAGCCTATAGTTTAATTCGGCAAACTGCCCGTAATTTTTTTGAGAATAGTCGCTTACCGTGTATTGTAAACTTATTGGCTGAACAGCAAATAAAATAACAGAGCAAAGTATTAAAACTAAAATTGAAATAAGTCCTTCTTTTGATTTTTCTTTCAAAACGCCAAATAACATAAACGCCCATGTAAAAATAAATACATGAATAATTGTTGGCAAAAACACACCTACCCACGTAAAATATTGAGGGGCTTTGTTTAATAAACCGATAAATAAGGCGGCCATAATAAAAATGACGATGCGGTACAACCAATCTTTAATAAAAACAAATGCTATACACGCTAACAAACTAAATAAAATAATGTGTGCCGTTAAATTATAATTTTTTGGTGGGTGGTAATTCCACCAAACTAAAATTACACAAGCAACTATTAAAAAAATAAAATCGTATTTACCTTTTGTAAAATAATTTTTTTTATGTAGCCAGCCTATTTCGGTTAAGTAATGTAAGGGACCTAAAATGCCATATGAAAATAAAAATAATTCAAACGGAATAAAAAATGCAATTATGCAGGATAAAATAATTAAACCCGTGTTTAAATGATGTATAGTTGCGCTTTTCATTTTATAGTTTAATTAAATAGAATAGTAGCATATTGCTATGATAATGTTTAATTGGTATTTGCTTAAATTTTATTTTATTTTTTTTATTTCTGATTTTGTAACACTTTGAGCCGAATAGTTTTTTATAAAATCAGTCCAAGGTTTTGTTTTGTAAAGGTTGCTGGCAAAATATTCTAAAATTGGTTTTATTTGTTGTGGCGATTGATAAAAGTTTAAAACATCTAAAGTAGTAAGTTCTTCGTTTAAAATACACAACGAAGGCAAACTTAATTTGTTATTTGTTAGTTTTAATGCTAAATTATGTAATGGGTAGTTATTTATTAACGCATTATAATACTTTTCGTTTTTAAAAAGTAAAGTATCTTTTTGTTCCACATCAAAATTAACTACATAATAATTTTTATTAATGTAATTGGCTATACTTGTATCTACAAAGGTTGTTTTTGTCATTATTTTACCTGTATTACAAAAATTTGCACTAATGTTCACCAATACTTTTTTTGGTTTGTTTTTTTGCAGGTGTTCAACTTCTTTTAAAGTATACATTTTTACAGGTATTTTTTTAAATACAGTGTCGGTAAACGTACGCGCAAAATGTTTGTTAAATTCATCAAAAATACTGGTTCGCCAAGCGTTTTCGGTCATAAAAATTAAAATAGGCTCTATTTTTTTATCTTCTAAATAACCTTGGGTTAATAAATTATATTCAAAATTGTTGGTAATAAACATTGTGCTAGGATAACTCAAATTATTTCCTAAAAATTTAAGGGCTAATTCATGAGGGGTTTTGGGCTCTTTACTAGTTGGTTTATAAACTTTACCATTATATTCAATGGTATCTTTTGTTTCGGCATCAAATTTTACAGCATAAAAATTAGTGTTTATATAATTTGCTATTCCGACATTGGAGTAGGTTGTTCGCATCATATGCTTGCACCAACCACACCAATCCGTATAAACATCTATTAAAAATGGTTTTTGTTGTGTTTTGTTTTTTGCTTGAGCCTCTTTTAACGTTAACCAATTTACTAAACCATTTTCATTTTGTGAAAAGCCATAATTTGCACCAATCAGCAAAAAAAACGAAATTATTTTTATGTACCTTAACATAATTATTTGAATAAAGGTCTGAAATTTTTTTAAGACTTGCTATAAATTTATATAACTTAATTTATAAATCTATTAAATTTAAATCCTTTATTAATTTGAATTTATAGATTTTACTTAGCTATTAGTTATTAAGTTTACGTTAACATATTTATAAAACTTGTTACCATTAAATAATTTATTAATATTTGCCTTGGCGAATATCCTAGAGATAAAAATAAAGTAGTAACACTACTTACTTTTTTCGAAACCGTCAATTTTTTTTAATTTTCTAAATAATATCATGCAGTATCATAAATTCATACTATCTTTTATTTTTTTATTGTTGGGTCTAAATGGCGCTCTTTTTTCACAAATCTCCATTAAAGGTAAATTAGTAGATAGTGTTACAACTCAGCCGCTTATTGGTGCTACGGCCTCTTTAAGAGGTTCTTCTAAGGGTTCAGCGTCAGATTTAGAGGGTAACTTTCTTATAAAAAATATTTCTGAAGGCTACTATATTGTGGTGTTTTCTTACATTGGTTATAAAGAGCAGATAAAAGAAATTAAACTCATTAAGGGCGATTCTTTAAATTTAGGTACCATAAAACTATCTGCTATTGGTATTTTATTAAATGATATTGAAATTAATTCTTCCATTATTTCTACTAACGATGAAAGTAAAGTGCCCACAGCGGTATCAACTATTTCTCAAAAAGAAATTGACGAAAAAATGGGAGGTACCGAATTCCCTGAGATTTTAAACTCCACACCCGGTGTGTATGCCAGCATGGGAGGTGGTGGCTATGGCGATGGTTTTGTTGTAATGCGGGGTTATGGTTCTCAAAATACTGCAGTACTTTTAAATGGTGTTCCTGTAAACGACATGGAAAATGGAATCGTTTACTGGAGCAATTGGAGTGGACTTAACGAGGTAACTCGAACGATGCAGGTGCAACGTGGTTTGGGTTTTTCTAAACTTGGTGTGAGTTCTATTGGTGGTACGTACAACATTTTAATTAAACCGGCAGAAATGTACAGAGGCGTTTCTGTCAATTATTCACGTTCTAATTTGGCTTTTCAAAATCATGTGTCGGTAACGGCTTCTACCGGTTTGGTAAAGGGTTGGGCGGTTACCGCAAGTGGTTCGCGCCGTTGGGGCGAGAGTTACAGGCCTGGTGTTTTTACTGATGCTTGGGCCTATTTTTTATCAGCTTATAAAAAAATTAGTAAAAACCATCAATTGTTATTTACCGGTTTTGGTGCCCCGCAGGTGCATGGCGCTGGATGGGATGCTACCCAATCTAACTACGAAACGTATGGTTACCGTGGCGACTCATTGGGCAATACAAAAAACTACAATGCAGCGGCAGGGGTATACGAAGGCAAAGTTCGTAACCGCTCTCTAAACCATTATCACAAACCACAATTTATGTTGAACCATTATTGGGATTTAGGACCAAAAACAAAAATTACCAATTCGTTATATTGGTCGTTTGGTAGGGGTGGAGGCACCAATATTCAGCGCAGCAGTGGCGCGCCAAGTTTAAGCGGACCAAATTATATTAACGATAAAGGACAATTAATGTGGGATTCTATTTATGCACTTAACAGAAGAAATATTGTTACCGTAGACAGTAGTAGCGAGGGAAAAATAACTGGCGCTCGCTCTAAATATTATTTTGAAGATAGGGTAAACGACCACAATTGGTACGGCATTTTTTCTACCATTCGCTCAGAAATTACAGAAAAATTTACGGTTGTGGGGGGGTTGGATGCGCGTTATTATCAAGGAAACCACTACGCTAAGGTAGATAATTTATTAGGTGGCGATTTTATGATTGATAAAGATCCTTTCCGTTTAACAGCTAATGGCGATGGTGCCGACCATGATAAAGCAGTGCCAAGCAAAGTAGCCCGCGAAGGCGATAAAGTACGATATTATTACAAAGGTACGGTAGATTGGCTGGGCGTTTTTGCGCAAGGCGAATATACTTTAAAGAAATTTGATTTTTTTCTTACTGGAAATTTTTCACGCACCTCATTTTTTAGAGAAGGAATTTTTGACCATGAATTGTTTGCCGCCACAGGTAATAGCGGCTTAGGAAAATCGGCGCGAAAAGAATTTTTTAACTACACAACTAAAGCCGGAATTAATTATAGAATAAATGGTCGCCACAATGTGTTTGTAAATGCCGGTTACTTTAACCGTGCACCGTTTTTTAGCAATGCGTTTATTGATGCCCGCCAAAGTGCTCAGTTGATGGACAATCTTACCAGCGAAAAAATTAGTTCGGCCGAAGGCGGGTATATGTTCCGCTCGCCTTGGTTAAGTGCAAACATTAATGCGTACTATACCGAGCGAAAAGATTGGATGTATACCGAAAGTTTTCAGTCACCCGATTACGAAGGTAAGTTTAAAAACTTTATTACATCTGGGGTGGGCGCTATTCACAACGGAGTTGAATTTGACTTTAAAATAAAACCCATTAAAAAATTAGATATTACCGGTATGGCTTCTGTTGGCGATTGGCGATGGAAAGGTAATCCAAAAGCCATTGTAAGAGATGATAATACCTTAGGTGTAGATACAGGCGCGCAAACAATTTATATTGATAATATGAAAGTAGGCAATGCCGCACAAACCACTATTGGCTTGGGCGCAAGGTACCAACTGCCTTTTTATTCATACATTGGTATTCAAGCCAATTATTTCGACAATTTATATATGGATTACAACCCTAGCATTCGCACCAACCCAAAAACGGCTAAAACTGTTAAAATGCGTGAGTATTATTTATTAGATGTTTATGCAGGCATTTCGTATAAAATAAAAAAATGGAACCATTTTATAAAATTGAGAATAAATGTAAACAACATTTTAGATGAAGTGTATTTAACTCAAGGTCGCGAATCATCGGCCTCTGATGGCATTAGTTATTATTACCAGTTTGGCAGACCGCGTAGTTTTTTTGCCAGTTTAATTTATAATTTTTAAAAAATATATTTATGAAATACAATTATAAATTCATCCAATTATTTTTGTTCGTTTTAACGACATTATTTTTTTCATCCTGCACTAAAACTAAAAAACCATGGCCCATTTTTCCGAAGGATGAAGCCGGATCGCTTACAAACGCCGTTAATCTACCATTTATAGATAGCTTAAATTATGGTACTACGGTATTAGAATATGGTATTCCCCCAGGTTGGTTAGAGGCGATTGTGCCTGGTTCAAAAGATGATAGGGGTTGGGCTTACAGAAAGAGTTTTGGCACAAATAGTTCGGGTTGTATGTCTGCAAGTGCTTTTGGTGGAAACAATGGTACTGATAATACGTATTTTATTTGCGGACCTTTTAATTTAAGTGCATACAATAACTTACAATTTACATTTGATACCCGATTAGATTTTGACGTAAGTGCAGGTAGCATAACTTTTAAATATTCTAACAGCTACCCAGGCTCGGGTAACCCCGAAGCGGCTGGTGTGCAATGGACAGCAATTAGCCAATTAAATGCAGTTATGCCAAATGCTTATACCAATGGCGCTTATGTAAATGTAACTGCCAATTTTACAATACCGCAAAATGGCGTTTTTATTGCTATTCATTTTTCGGGCGCCAGCGCAGGCAATTCACGCAGGTATAATTTTGATAATTTTAGTTTAATAGGAAGTTGATTATCTATTTGTAAAAATGCAGACTACTTCACCTTCTGCAGTAAAAAAATAAAACTTGGTAAATGGTCGCTGTAACCGCCAATATAATTATTACCCTGCCAGGTACGTTTGGGTGCACCGGCATCTTTTCCATCGCTATTTAATAACCATTTTTTATAAAATATGGCGGCTGAATTTTTTAAATAATAGTATTTTGAATTGTGGTTATTTATTACTGCTTGCGACATAATTATTTGATCGAATAAATTCCAAGCACCATCGTACATTAAGCTACCATAGCCATTTTTGTGAATGTTGTACATTGGGTTAAACAAGGCTTTTGCATCGGCTTTTAATTTTTTTTCGGGCTTTGCGTTTAAATGGTCGTAAATGCTATTATCTTTTGGATCGTCGTTAAAATCGCCCATTAAAATTATTTTGGCATTAGGATTTATTGCTGTAAGCGAATCTACTACCTTACGTGCCGTTTTTGCCGCTAGTATACGTTTGGCATCGCTATGGCCTCCACGGCGCGAGGGCCAATGGTTAACAATAAACGAAATTGTATCGTTACTTAATACACCGGTTACCACTAATAAATTTCGTGTTTTAAAATCGGGTTCCAAACTATCGTTTACTTCAATGCCTAAAATTTTTAAAGGAGTAAAAAATCGTTTTTTATAAATTAAGCCCACATCAATTCCTCGTTTGTCAGGCGATTCAACATGTGCCACAGAGTAGCCCCTCGATTTTAGTTTTTGTGTTTTTACAAGGTCTTCTACTACTGCTTTGTTTTCAATTTCAGCAACCCCAATAATTTCGGGTCCATCGTCGTCGCCCAGTTTTTCTAAAACCGAAGAAAGTTTTTCAAGTTTGTCATAATAAATTTTAGTATTATAATTTTTTTGACTCGAAGGCAAAAATTCCTCATCGTCTTTAGTTACATCATTAATGGTATCAAATAAGTTCTCGAGGTTATAAAAAGCAACCGTAGCTTGGTAAAATCTATCTCCACCTTCGTTTTGGCTAAATGAATGGCGAGAGAACATAAGTACAAAAAAAATCAGGAGGTAATAATGCCTCCTGATTTTTAAATTGGTTTTAATCATATATTTAAAGATAGCAAATTATTTTGCTACGCAAACTTTAGCTATATAATTTTGTTTGTTTGTAGTAACGGCAATGTTGTAAATGCCAATTTCTAATGCACTAACGTTAACGTTAGTTGCGTTTTCTGTTGAAGATAAAACAACACGGCCAGTAATATCGGTAATTGTAATAGATTTTACAATTTCGCTAGCAGCTAAATTAAAATTAACTAAGCCATTGCTTGGGTTTGGATAAACAGATAAATAAGTAATTGTATTACCAAATTCTTTTATTCCAACAGATGAAGGAATAATATCGTTCGCATCGCGAGGAACAATTTGGTATCCTGTTGTACATGAAAAATCAGCAGCACTAGAACCACAAAACTGACTAGTAATGCCAATAATGTCAACTAGCCCAGTAGGAATTGGTGTATTAACCAATGGATTTAAAGATGTTGTAATACGACATACAACAAAATTTCCAGTCCCATAATTAACCGTATAACTCATTCCAGAAGTGCCATACGAAAAATTACCACTTGCCGCAAAGGTACCACCATTAATACGTACAAGTTGGCTTTCTGTAGGCTCTGCAGTTGAAGTTGCAAAAAACTGAGAGTTTGTTAACACTTGTGGAGTAGGCAAAGGATTGTTTGATGATGTTTTTGTAACAATTACAGAAGCAGCACTAAGTGTAGAATTATAAGCTATTTGCAATACTCCATAACGGCCAACTAAAGGCCCCGTTACTTTAATCGAATCGCCTCTGTTAATATTAGCTACAGCAGTAGTATTAAATACTGCTAATCCACCAGTACCATCCGATATATAACGCATAGCGCCTAATTCAGGTCCGTTTAAAACAATACCTTTAGTTGATACAGTTGGAGCCGAAGAGGCTGTAATAGAAATTGATGCGGCACGAGCAGCGGCAATAGAAGTTTGAGCGTTTAAACAAACACCCGAAAAAAAGGCAATAGCGCCTGTAAGTAAAATTTTTTTCATTTTTAAATTTTTATAATTAATAGGCAAAGCTAAGCAATAAATGCAATTAGTTGGTTAAGTAAATGTTATGATTGTTGTGTTAAATGGTTTTAGTTTTAGCTAATAAATTTATGGCATACATAAACTTTAACGTAATTTTTAAACAAAAAAATGTATTTTTGCACTAAGGTCACTTTAAGTAACAAGCAACATGCGTATCGAAAGGTGGGCATTAATTATAATAAACTACTAATGAAATTTAGCGCCAGAATTATATTATTTACTCTAATTATATTTACACTTTGTACTTGTAAAAATAAATTAAACATTAACGCGCCTTATAAAGAAATACCAAGCATTTATGCTGTTTTAAATCCGCAAGAAGACATACAAATTATACGTATAAACAAAGTGTTTTTAGGTGAGGGCGATGCCAACGTAATGGCACAAGTAGCAGATTCGGTTAATTATCAACCCGGAGATTTAAGTATTACATTAGAGCGTTATGTAAATAACGTAAAAACGATTGCTTCAAAAAACAATAATTTAACCGTTTCGTTTCACGATTCGGTTATAACTACTTCATCTGGGGCATTTAATAAAACTCAACGTGTATATGTATGTAGCGATAGATTGTTTAATAGTGGCGAGTACCGTTTAAAAGTAACAAACGAAAAAACAAAAGCCGAATTTACGGCCAAAGCAAATGCCGTCGATTCTATTCACGAAGACATATCCACCTCTGTTAAAGGCCTATATTACCCTTTAAGTGCTGGTACGCCTTCAATAAATTATATAAATTATAGTAGCACTATTACTGGGCCTTTAAGTTTTTCGTATCGCATAAGAGATGGGAAAATTAACCAGGTTAAAATGCGTTTGCATTTTTACGACTCTGTATATAGTGGTGCAAAGGAATTTAAGTTTATCGATTATCCGTTTACCAACCAATTATCAAAAAATGCACCCACTAGTTCATCTAACGTAAATTTAATCGGCAGGTTGCAACTCGATTTTAGAAGCGCTGAATTATTTTCGGCATTTGGTGTTGAATTGGCAAAAATGGGCTTAAGTAATAATATATTTGGCAGAAGGGTTTATAAAATAGAATATTTTATTTACTCCTCAACGCAAGATTATGCCGATTATTTGGATTATACAACCCCATCATTAAGTTTAGCGCAACAAAAGCCGCTATATAGTAATTTTGATGGCGCTAAAGCCCTTGGCATATTTACGTTTAGAAGCACCTGTCGTTTTAGTAAAGAAACTGACGTTTCATTTGAAAACGATTTTGCCTACAATAAAAACACTTGCCCCTACAAATTTTTTAAAAAAAGTTCTACGTTGCCCGGTTTCGACCCTGCAACGCTTTGCCCGTAGAAACTGACAGTTCTATCCTCTTTTTTTAAGCTTTTAAGACATTTTTTATACTATTTTATTACTTTTTGTGCCACTCTGGCACAAAAATTTGCTAATTTAATTTGGCATATTTATTGAAAACCCGTTAGTATAATTTTCAAAAAACAAAACAAAATGGGAAAAATAATAGGAATAGATTTAGGAACTACCAACAGCTGTGTAGCTGTAATGGAAGGTAACGAAGCTGTTGTTATAGCAAATAACGAAGGCAAACGTACTACCCCATCGGTAGTAGCATTTATAGATGGTGGTGAGCGCAAAGTGGGTGACCCTGCTAAACGCCAAGCCATTACCAACCCAACAAAAACCGTATATAGTATTAAACGTTTTATGGGGCATACTTACGATGAGGTAAGTAGTGAAGTTGGGCGCGTACCATATAAAGTTATAAAAGGTGATAATAATACACCACGCGTAGAAATTGATGGGCGTAAATACACGCCGCAAGAAGTATCGGCAATTATTTTGCAGAAAATGAAAAAAACGGCCGAAGATTTTTTAGGAACCGAAGTAACCGAAGCTGTAATTACAGTACCTGCCTATTTTAACGATGCGCAACGCCAAGCTACCAAAGAAGCTGGAGAAATCGCAGGGCTTATTGTAAAGCGTATTATAAATGAGCCTACCGCAGCTGCCCTAGCTTATGGTATGGATAAAAAAGGCAAAGACATGAAAATTGTGGTGTTTGACTGCGGTGGTGGTACACACGACGTTTCGGTTTTAGAATTAGGCGATGGCGTATTTGAAGTAAAAAGTACAGATGGCGATACCCACTTAGGTGGAGATGATTTTGATCAAGTAATTATTGATTGGCTGGCAGATGAATTTAAAAAAGACGAGGGTATTGATTTACGTCAAGATCCAATGGCATTGCAACGTTTAAAAGATGCTGCCGAAAAAGCAAAAATTGAGTTAAGTAGTACCACTACTTCCGAAATTAATTTGCCTTACATTATGCCGGTTAATGGTATTCCTAAACACTTAGTAAAATCGTTAACCCGCGCTAAATTCGAATCGTTAGCCGATAGTTTAATACAACGTACAATTAACCCGTGTATTTCTGCTTTAAAAAATGCAGGCTTAAGCACTAAAGAAATTGACGAAATTATTTTGGTAGGAGGTTCTACACGTATACCTGCTATTGTTAACGCAGTTGAGAAATTTTTTGGCAAAGCACCAAGTAAAGGCGTTAATCCAGATGAGGTAGTAGCTTTAGGTGCTGCCATACAAGGCGGTGTTTTAAGTGGAGATGTAAAAGATGTGTTGTTGTTAGATGTTACGCCTCTTTCATTAGGTATCGAAACGATGGGCGGTGTGTTTACTAAATTAATAGAAAGCAACACTACTATTCCAACAAAAAAATCCCAAGATTTTAGTACAGCAGCAGATAGCCAACCAAGTGTACAAATAGTAGTATACCAAGGCGAACGCCCAATGGCCAAAGATAATCGTAAATTAGGCGAATTTAATTTAGATGGTTTGCCACCTGCTCCACGTGGTGTGCCTCAAATTGAAGTAACCTTTGATGTAGACGCTAACGGTATAATGAATGTAAGCGCAAAAGATAAGGCTACAGGTAAATCGCACAACATACGTATTGAAGCAAAAAGCGGCTTAACGCCAGAGGACATTGAACGTATGAAACGCGAAGCTGAATTAAATGCCGATAGTGACAAAAAAGCCAAAGAAGAAATTGATAAATTAAACGAGGCGGATGGCTTAGTATTTCAAACCGAAAAACAATTAAAAGAATTTGGTGATAAAATACCAGCCGAAAAAAAATCGGTAATTGAAAACGAAGTTAAAGAACTTAAAATGGCACACGCTGCTAAAGATTTTGCTAAAATAGAAATTCACTTAAAAGCCCTAAACGATGCTTGGGCGGGAGCAAGTGAAGATATGTATAAAGCAGGTCAGCAACAAGGTGGCGAACAAACAAACAATCAACAACAAAACACAACTCAAGAAAACGCAAATCCAAAAAAAGATGAAAACGTTACCGATGTTGATTTTGAAGAAGTAAAATAATAAAGCTTAATAAAAATAATAATTATAAAAAGGCTGTTAGTTATAACAGCTTTTTTTATTTTAGCAGGCGTTTAAAAAATAAAGTCTATGCAAACTATAACCATACAAACTATTTTAGCCGAGTTAGAAACCTTTGCACCCCTGTCTTTACAGGAAGACTATGATAATTGTGGTTTGCTTACCGGACAAAAAGATTGGGAATGCACAGGCGCACTTCTAACGTTAGATTGCACAGAAGCAATTATCGACGAGGCTTTGCAAACTAATTGCAATTTAATAATTGCACATCATCCTATTTTATTTAGCGGGCTAAAAAAATTAAACGGCACCACTTATATTGAACGTACTATTATTAAAGCTATTCAAAATAATATTGCCATTTATGCGGCGCACACTAATTTCGATAATGTAAAAAATGGTGTTAACAATAAAATAGCTGAAAAATTTGGATTGAAAAACTTAAGGATTTTATCGCCAAAAAATAATCAATTAAAAAAACTAGTAACGTTTGTGCCCGAAACCCATCATCAAAAAGTATTAGATGCTTTGTTTGCAGCTGGTTGCGGTAGTATTGCCAATTACTCAAATTGCAGTTTTAATACCAAGGGTACAGGCACATTTATGGGTAACGAAGCCTCAAATCCATTTATAGGCAAACCAAACCAGCTAAGTGTAGAGTTAGAAGTTCGAGTAGAAACCATTTTTGAATCCTATCTCGAAAAAAGCATTATTTCTGCTTTAAAAACCTCGCATCCCTATGAGGAAGTGGCTTACGACGTATATTCACTTTCAAATTCTCACCAAAATATAGGCAGTGGAATGCTGGGTGAACTGGAAACGGAGCTCTCGGAAGACGATTTTCTTCACTTGGTTAAAAAGTCACTTAACGCTAATTCGTTAAAATACACTCAAAAAACGGGTAAAAACATTAAAAAAGTGGCAATTTGTGGCGGAAGTGGTGCTTTTTTGCTTAAAAATGCTATAAATAGCAAAGCGGATGCTTTTGTAACATCTGATTTTAAATACCACCAGTTTTTTGACGCCGAAAAAAAGCTACTTTTAATTGATGCAGGGCATTACGAAACGGAACAATTTACCCCCGAAATTTTTTATGATATAATTAGAAATAAATTTGTTACATTTGCAATCCGTTTATCAAAAATTAATACAAATCCGGTAAACTATTTTTAAAATATGAGCGCTAAAATTAAAGAAAAAATTGATGCTTCGGTTGAAGGAAAACTTAAAGCTCTTTACCAATTACAGTTAATAGATAGTAAAATTGATCGTTTGCAAACCATTAGAGGTGAGTTACCGTTAGAAGTAAGCGATTTAGAAGACACGGTTACAGGGTTAGAAACGCGTTTACAAAACGTAACCGCAGAAGTTGCTGAATTAGAAAATCAATTAAACGAAAAAAAGCAATCGATAAAAGATTTTCAAGCAAATATAAAAAAGTACGAGAGCCAGCAAGGTAAAGTACGTAATAATCGCGAGTACGATGCTATTACAAAAGAAATTGAATTTCAAAATTTAGAAATTCAATTAGCTGAAAAACGCATGAAGGAAGCAAGTTTATCATTGGTTTTAAAAGCAGAATTACTTGAAAAAAGTAAAGTTGAATTTGAAGAACGTGGTAAAGATTTAAAAGCGAAGAAAAGCGAGTTAGATGAAATTATTGCCGAAACTGAAAAAGATGAAAAAGCTTTACAAGTTGAAAGTAAAAACGCCCAGGCAGAAATTGAAGATAGATTATTAAACGCTTATAAACGTATACGTTCAAATACACACAATGGCTTAGCTGTTGTTGCTGTTGAACGTGATGCATGTGGAGGTTGTTATAATAAAATACCACCACAACGCCAATTAGATATACGTACCAATAAAAAAATTATTGTATGCGAGCATTGCGGACGTGTGTTGGTTGATGGTATGTTAATACCCGATACTGGAGTTGAATAAAATATTTTAAAATAATATTTGCAAATAAAAATAAATCATTTACATTTGCAGACCCAAAAATGGGAGCTTAGCTCAGCTGGTTCAGAGCACCTGCCTTACAAGCAGGGGGTCACTGGTTCGAACCCAGTAGTTCCCACCCGAAGGGGTTTAGCCTAAAAGCTGAACCCCTTTTTATTTTCAGCCATTTTGACTTAAAGTTCCCTATTTTACTGATTAAAGCTGAGGTTTTGGGTTTAAAAACAACAGGTTCGTACAGGTTCAAGGGAGTTCACTTATACGCACCTTTACGCACCTATTCACGCACCCAACCTTTTTGCTTATAATCTTTAAAAACGTTCACTCAATCATTTAAAGGTAAACTATTGGTAAACTGTTCATTCACTCATTTACTGTTAATAAATTTGTATTATTCTTTATCTCTTTGTAACTTGTAATATAATATTTATAGAACACAGTACATTTTTTTATCGCTAATTTAATATATAACTTAAAAACTGAAATAATGAAAAAAGAAGATTACAGAAAAATCGAGTACGGAATATCGCTGTTTGGCAAAAAAGAACCAAAGGAAGGGCTATTCCACGCACACTTAATTAAAAGTGATGGTGAAGGAGGGCAATACTTTATGGCTATAATTGAGACAGAGGACGGAGAATTGAAAGAAGTTCATAAGGAAACGATTAGATTTATTGATTAAAAACCTTTCACTCAGCCGTTTTAAGTAAACTACTCGTAAACTATCCACTCACTCATTTGTCATAGCTAAACTTGTATAATGCTTCTTTGTATCGTAACTTTATAAAAAAAACAAAATGAAAATAATAGACTTATTAGTAGAAGATACGGCATTAAACATAGTTAAATTTATCTTAAAAAAGATTTTTTTAAATAAGAAAGCAAAAGCTTTTTATAAAAACGTTTTGGAGCTCGCAAAAATAACAATGGTAATATTCACAATAATGATAACATTGTTTTTTGTATTGCGTAGCAAAGCTACTAACAGCTTTAAACTTGGTTTAGCATTGCTTTTAATGCTAGGAGTTTCGCTTATGGTTTATCAGTCTATTAAAAAGCCAGTTGCGGTTAAAAGCTAGTTGGTTAGAAAGCTAATCCAAACCTAATTAAAACGCCTCCATTTTTAGATTAATTCAAAAATTCATATCATCGTTGTAAATTAAAACAATATGAAAAGAAAAATATTTGCAGTAGTGGGTTACACCGCTTGGGGAAAATCAAACACTTTGTATGAACTTTTTGGTAAAAGACAATTTTTTCCGTTGAAATCTCCAATTTCTGCGGAACAATTTGGCGATAAAAAATTTACAGTAGTAAACGCTTCAAATGAAGATAAACCAACAAATGAATATTTAAAAAGACTAAAGGTTGTATTAGAAGAACAGTCAAGGTCGGATATAATATTTGTAATTACAATCAGCTTGATATTCGATGGCGGTATATGTGACGTTAAAAAGGTTTTTGATTATTTGAATTCACTAACCAATTACGAAATTCATTACATAATTCTTGAAAAAGGTTGGAATGGAGAATCTTTAAAAGCAGAACATTTACAGAAATTGGAGGGTAAGATTTCTAAAGAAAATAGTAAAATTCATTCGTTTGACACTTTAATAAATAAATCGAAGAGACAATTTAAAGAGCGGACTGATGAAATTGCACTTTTATTTTAAAATCTAAACACTTACTTGAGTAGTATTTTTTTAGTTCATTATATAAGAAAATTATTTAAAGGCAACATTAATAAAAATAGCAACGGCTTGTAACCCAAAACCCACCATTACTAAAAACATACCTTGTCTAATACGTTTATTTTTAAGTTCATCTTTCTGCTTTATTAGTTTCATTTCTTCTTTTTGATATAGGTATAGCTGTGAACTAACTTTAGGACTATAATAAAACATCATAAACGACCCAGCTAAACTGGTTAATAAAGCAATAAGATTAATAATATCGGCTGGAGAAAATTGCATATTTACAATTATAAATTTGTTACACTAAAGGTACTATTTATTTCTTTATCTTTTTGACAGGTTTCTTTTTAATTGGTCTAGGTGTTGTTAAAGAATCAATGTCACCTTCGTTTAAATCCCATTTCAGTTTTTCAAATAATTTACTTGGTGTTATGTTTAAACAAATGCAAAGTTTTAAGAGTGTATTAAGTGTAAGGTTTTGACCTAGCTCTATTTTTTGAAGGTTAGAAGCATCCAAACCAATTTCACCGCCCAGATTTTCCAAAGAAATTTCACGTTTGATGCGGAGCTTTCTTAACTCTACTCCTAGCTCAATTAAATAAGGATGTATTGGCTTTTTTCTTGGCTTACTCATTTAAACCGAAAAATCCTAATTTGGTGTTTAATTACTATGGTGTTTAAACACTAAAATGGCTTATATTTGTATAACGAAAATTAAAAGACATAATCATAAATAAAGTACAAAACATGAGTAAGGTCAAATTAATATTAATAGCACTTGCATTTTCAATGACTAGTGTTGGAGAAAACTTCATTGAAAAATATTCTAATGATACTATTCATGTTAAAGGGGAAATAATCAATAATGTAAAGCAAGGTTCGTGGACATGGTACTTTGAAAATGGTAAAGTAAATTTTAAAATCAATTTTATTGATGGCATTAAAAACGGTGATTACATCATCTATTCTAAGGACGGTTCTACTTCTATAAAAGGGGTTTACTCCGATGGAAAAAACACTACTACTCTTACTGAAAATGAAAAGGGATTATTTAACAGGATGGAAATTGAGGTTAGTAGATTTGACGAAAACCATTATTCTAATGGACAAGTTAAAAATAAAGAAACGAGTGAATTGCAAATAACTTATTTTGAAAACGGACAAATTAGTTCAAATCTAAATCTTAAAACAGGTGATAAAAAAGAATATTACCCAAGCGGTAAATTAAAACGTAAAGGTAAAATTGGATTTGTAGGAGGAGGGTTTAGAGAAACAGGCGAATGGATTGAGTATGATGAAAAAGGAGCGGTAATCAAAAAAAAGGTTTATTAAAATAGAATTCAAATAATCTTCTTATGCGAAAATTGATAATCTACATTCTAACTTCTATTGCTATTACTTTTGTTTCATGTTCTGATAATAGCAAGAATAATAAAGGCAAATCGAATGAAAGGGAAGAAGAAAACATCTCTAATCAAAATGATTTTGTTCCAAATATTTCATTCGAGAAAGATAACAAACTGGCAAACATTTGTAATGTAAATATTCAATTATCTGAAGGTGAAAATAAAAAGATTGAGTATTTTGAATATTCGGATTTGACTAACAGAGAGGATTTACTTTGCAAAAACATCAGCGAGCTTGATGAATTTTCTTTTATCGATTCTTTGCCTACTCCAAAAGAATTCGGAACTTTAGTAAAGCAATATTCAGTTCTTGATAGCTATACGGAAATAACCAATCCAGTCAGTTATGAAAGTTCGTTTATTAAATATTTTCTTTTTAAAGATAATAAAAGCTTTTCGGTTGTTAGGGAACATTGGACTTATGACGGTTTTAAAGGAGTGTGTGACTCAAAAGCTAAAAAAATCTATAACATCGAACAACAAACTATATTGAGTAACGAAGTAAAGAATTCTACAAATTTACATGAGAATAACGTTAGCAAAGAAATAAAAACACTAAATGAGACTATACTAACTCTACTTGACCAACGTTCAGAAAAAGCAAGAATATTTCTCGGCAAACCAGACAAGTTCGGGCATTTAATCGAAAGCGAAAATCCAAAATGTTTTGATATTTATTTTGATAGGGTTAATGATAAAGGGCAAATTAAACACCTTGTTCTTTTTTACAAAGGGAATATGATACGTGAAATATATGCTGTAGGCGATGGAGAAAAAGCCTACTATGGAATTCATTATATTGTTGTCAGTAAGAATGGTTTAAAAAGTAACGGCATTGGTTTTAAAGTCGGGAAATATTAAATTTTAATATTCTTAATTGCCTTTTATCTTTTTTTTGGTTTACCGCTGTCTAAAATTTTATTAGCGTCTTTAACAGTTAAAGTAATTGATTTACCCTTTGGAATTGAATACAGAACCTTTTTAGCTTGTTGCAGATTTATTACAATAGTTTGCTTCATACTAATAAATACTTCGTTAAATCAAATTGTAATGCGTTTAAAACAATTTTTTCCTTTGCTTAGTTTTTTTATAAAAAAATCGGGTTGATAACACGAACACCCTAATATATTTGAACTATTTTTACGGAAAATTATAAAAAACCGTCACAGCAAACACGGAACTAACACCGCCCAAAAAGGAGCGATAACGCATACTTTTTAGTTCAAAAAATACTGGAAATTTTTCAAGGCACATAATGCCCTTGAAAAATTAATGTACTCCATTTGCGGTTAATAAGCGAGGTAATTGAATTGTTGTTAAACCATAGTAACCCTCCAGGCCAGGGGCAAATCTTCATGTATCATCTATGAAACGAAGTGCCACCTTTATTTTGTTTGTTGTTACTGCACGTTTAATAAGTGCATTTTGAAATATTTCAATTACATAATTAATAACTGGTTTAAATTTTAGCTTAATAATTTTTATAGCTGTAACCGTTATCGTTTCTGTTATAAGTTGAGGTACTGGTATGGGAATATTCTGTGTTGGCAAAATTCTATTAATTGTTTGCCCAGCTTGTTTTAACAAGTAGCCTTCGGTTAAACCGCTCAAATCATAAGTGAACTTTGCAACAACATCAATCTTTAAATTTTTAATTTTTTCTTTTACATCTTTATAATCACTTTCACTTATTAATATGTGTGAATGGTAGCCATCTATTAAATGCCCATTCTTATTAAGGTTTTTAATTAAATAGGTTTGCTCTAGTACTTCGATATACCTATATGATTTGAATAACGAGTGTGTATAATCAGCAACTTTTTTAAAGTCTAAAACAAGTTCTTTTGGCTGGTACGTTACAAACATTAACCGTTCATTCGGCTTAAATGTTTTTCTAACATAGTAGTTCAACCAATCGTTAAAGGTGCATCTATACTCCCAGTTAGATAATTTTGATAAATCGATATTTGGCACTCACACCTATTTTATTCGATACTGAACACACCCCAACTTATACCAAGCCTTGCAAGTTCAGTTTATTTTATTAAAAAAGGGCTTGGTATTTAAACCAACCCCTCTAACCAACTTCTCAAATCTTACCCTTTTTACAATCATACTTCTTTTTTTTAATGAAGTCAACCATTCTAGTGAAATAAATTTGTTTTATTCAAAAATTCTATTATCTTTGCCCTAATGGCACATAGCTTCACATACTTTATACCAGTTTAAAATTAGACTCCTTCTAATTTTAAGAGTATGACAAACAAGCAAGTTTTTGATTTAATCGCAAACCTTACCAACCAAATCGAGGCACTTAAAAAGCAATTAAAGCCCTCACAAAAGAAGAAATTTTATAGCTACAAAGAAGCATCTGAAATGCTTTGTATATCAGTAGAGGGATTAAAAACACGCATTAAACGTGGTCAAATGGTGCGAATTACAAATAACAACCGACCATTAATTGCTCATACTGAAATTATGCGATTTTTGAGTAGTCAAAACCCCGATGGCATAGTAGCCTTTCTAATTAAATTACTTTTAAATAGCCAAAAACGGTTTCGAGTTTTTCATCGACTTTGCTTTGCTCTATATTAACATAGCGACTAAATGATTTGTAATTATTATGTGTGGACATTTGCATTACGTCAGTAATTGATAAACCGCCCTCTAATGAAAGTGTGATAAAGGTTTTTCGTGCATCATGTATGCTTATAAGTTCATGTACAAATTTTTGCTTTTTTGAGGTATCGCTTAGGTGTTGAATGATAACGGTTTCTTTTCTGATTATGCCAGCAACTTTAACACCTTCTTTAATGTTTTTATTTAATTTTTGATTGCTAATGTCTAATGGTAATATGTTATCGTATTTGTGCAGTATTTGTAGTGCCTGTGGTATTAATTTAATTTTTAATTCCTTATCATTTTTTTGAGTGTTAATATGCAAGTACCCTTTTTTAATATTGTGCTCGTTAACTTGTTTTAAGTCATTATACCTTAGTCCAAGAAATGAAGCGAAACAAAAAACATCTTTTGCACGCTCTAAATTTTTCCTGTCACCGAAATCAAAATTATAATATGTGTTTAACTCTTCACTATGAAGTGTAATTATGCGTTGGTCTATTTCCTTAACCCTTTTGATATTCATCCAGTCAGTTGCAGATGTATATTTATTTTTGAACGCCCATTTGCAAAACACTTTTAATGTTACTAGCATTTTATTAATGGTTGGGTTTTGTAAATTGGTAGCCCCATTAATATGCTTACTTTTTTGTGCCAAGAACTTTGAAAATTTACCTGCAAAGTCTTCATTAAAATCTGCAAACTGTATATTGCTACTGTAATCGGTCAAGTGATTTGATAATGTTTTAAATGGCTTTAAAGCACCTTCACGCATAGTGCCAGATTTTTCACGTCTAAACTGCTCTATCAAAGTTGGTATATCTTTTGTGCCACGCTCAACATTTAAAGTTTTTACATTCGCCTTAACGTATTCCATACCATTAATTAAACTTGGTAACTCATCTGCTAACTTAACTTTAGTTAAATAACCTTCAAATGCCGTAATATATTTGTTGAGGTATAAATTTATATTTGCATTTTTTGCAATGGCTTTAGGCTTACCAGTTGTCCAATCTTTAATATCAATCTTTTGTCCTGTACTAATTATTGCTTTTTTACCTTGTTGAATTAAGATAACTCTAATAGTCCCTTGCTTTTCATTTATCTTTTTTAACTCAAAATATAATTTCATAATTTCGGATGTTTACGCACCCAAATATACAAACTTTTTATGGTTTACGCACCCAAATACGCACCTTTTTATGAACATTAGTAATAATATTCAATAATAACAGTACTTACAAAGATAAGGTTAGAACCCAGTAGTTCCCACCAAAGCGGAATACCCTACAATTCAAAATGGGTATTCCGTTTTTTATTTGGCTTAAGGTTAGCAGTTAGCAAGCCATCCAAAGAAAGGCCATATTAAATTTTTCGATTCGAACTATGTCATTTTCCCTATTATATGGCATATCTTCAGGAAATACCCAATCCTAGACCTTATGTTTTTTTTACATTTCCTGTAAATTTTTTAACCTTTTTGAGTTTATACAGTTTACCATACTTTAGGTAGAGTTGAAATGATAATCCCTAAACAAAAAAGCATTTTTCTAAACGTGCTAACTTAGTTTATATATTTTTAAAATTAGTTTTTAAGCTATTAATAGTTCTGGTTGTATTTTCACGACTATATAAAGAGCGTTAAAGGAGGGAGTGGCGAATAAACCCAACTTTAAAATCTATTACGTGTAAATCAGACAGTGTGCAGTAAATTCTATTTAGCTTGATATTTTGGTGTGTCAAACGCCTGCCAAGGTTTAGGGAAGATTAACCAATTGCCGTTTATATTTACAAAAAATTTAAAGGCCATACCAAACTGGTCGCCCTTTTTCTTTAAATAGTTAACCTCATAAAAAATTACTGCAGGTTTTAAAAAGTCTTTAATTTTTGACATGCCGCCAGCATAATTTTTTTTATCTGATAATACATCTTCTGTTGTAAATGATTCTATTCTAATATCTTCATAAACGATTGCACTATCGCTCTTTTTAAGCATCTTACTTTTATTAGCAATTAACCAATCAAAGTATTTAAATGCGCTACTATCTTTTAAAACCAATTTAACATTTTCCTGATTTGGAAAAGACGTAACTAACATATCATAAAACTTTTTGCTATTCATATAATTGCCAAAGTATTTTTTAGCATTATCGCTTAAATCTTGAGAGAAGCAGTTTGATGTAGTTAACACCACTAATAATAATAGTTTAATCACTTTTTTAGTCATTTAAAGTTTGTTTTAAGTTGCCTACCAAAAATAATTTAAATTTAATAATTTAAAAGAAGCAATATAGCAATTACATCCAAGGTATGAAGTTATTCATAAAAAAATTCGTGGCACGAAGTACTAAGTTGAGGTATTTAATTTTAGTATAAAAAAAGATAAGTTACAAATATTTAAGTTTAATAATTATTTTGTTATTCGATATCCTCTAACAATTTAGCCGAACTTGGATCATTTTTTAAATGGACAACATCAACAATACTACCAATTGAATATTTTCTATAACTAGCCCCGGTAACTTGAATTGTAACCTTAGCATATCCTTCATGAAATTGATTTTGCATTCGTTTTTTAGAATCGCCAAGTAACGCATCCATTTTGTCTTCAAAACTTTCTGATTTAGGTTTTGTTGGATTAGTACTTGTTGAATCAATGAACAAGCTTAATTCCATTTCATAATTACTTTTTGAACTTCTTTTGCTACTTGCCGTTGACATATTTTTATATGTGATAGCTCCTTTAACTCTTACACCATTATTTAATAGATGTGAATTATCTACTTTTATTTTTATAAAAATGCCTACAATAAATAGCAATACTAAGCCACTAAATGAGAATAGAATAATTTTAATTTTTTTACTTGCTTGGTTTTGTGGTTTATTCATCGTTTAGTTTTGTTAAGAAAAGTTTCAACTAATAAGGTTTCTTTATCTTTTTTGTATATTTTTATTTTGCATTTTCGCACAACATTTCACCACCACTATAACGTGCATCGAAAATTTTTGTGTTTTGAAAACTACCACTAACGTATTCTTGTTCAATTATTATTCCTGTTTTTAAATAACATTTTCCATCTGTTCCTTTATAAACTATTGCCGCCTGTCTTTTACGTCCTAAAACAATTCCAGTAATTTCATGACGTATCGTGCCCCAGTCTTTTTGCATAAGTATGGCTTTGTAAGCGGTACCTTTAAACTCTGCACTCATATTCTTGTTAAAAGTTTCAATAAAAATCTTTTCCATTGTTGGGTCGCTTGTAGCAGGTTGGGGCAATTTTCTGTTCTTAACGGCTTCTAAATTATTTTTTTCGATATTTTTCTTTAGGTCTTCCACGCTGCCGTATTTGGATATTTCGGCAGTTTTCTTTTGATACATCATTTCATAATTTGCTTCATTTGGAAATAGTTTACGGGCAGCATCCCATTTAGCTTGAGTTAATTGCTTGTGATAAAAAAAGCATTTGACACGTTCTTCGCTGGCATCTCCAACTATTTCAGTTTCGTCTTCAGATGTTTCCTCTTTAACCTCAACTCCTTTTCCGTTTTTAGACCCCGATACTTTGCTATCTAAATTATCAAAAATAGATTTTAGCCCGGTATTTGTTCTATCTCTTGCGCCAAAATCCATTGCTAAAAGCTCAGTGGCTTTACTATTATATTCATTTAGTGCAGCTAATAATTTTTCGGATTTAGGGCTACCAGTGGTGTGACTCTGAACAAACAAATAATTAAATAACTTATCAGAATTAATTTTATCCCAGGATGCTTTATTACTTTTGGCAAAACCAGTATTAAATTTTCCTTTAGTTTCTAAATTAGAGTTGTTTTGGGTTTTAATGTCTTCCTTTACTTGTTCATCTTCCTTTGTTTTATCAACCTTCTCCTGATCTACTTTCTTTTTACAGTTACTTAATTCTTCTTCCATAGATAAAGTTGCGTATGCTGGGTCTTTCTCTTTGATGGTAGCTAATGCTCTTTCCATATTGTTTAAATTAGATGCTGTTCCTTTGCCATTTTTAAACATTTCTGCCTGACGCCAAAAAGTTTTCACTTCCATTTTTGCAGGGCCTTTATAGTTATCATCTTGAGCGAATGAATTTAAATTGGTTGTCATAATTATTATTACAATAAGTTGTTTTATAGTTTTCATTTTGTTTTTAGGATTTAGTTAGAAATGTTTATTTTACTTATTGTTTCACCAATTTTTAAATAATAAATTCCGCTTGGTAAATTTTCAATGTTAATTTTTTCAAAGGAATTAGAAACAGTAATTGTTTTAATTACTTGTCCTAAAGCATTAATAAAAGTTACTGTACCTGTTTGATTTGTTTGTAAAGTGAAACAACCATTATTTGGATTCGGGTATATACGTATTTGATTTTCGCTTTGCTTGTTGTCATTAATACGTGTACAAATGTTTACCTGAACATTTAGAGTTTGAGTATTAACGCAGCCTGTGGTAAAATTTCCGGTTGCTAAATAATTAGTTGTAATAGTTGGTGTTACTGCTATTACAGAGGTTGTTGCCCCTGTATTCCACAAAATTGTGTTTGTGCCTATTGCTGATAAAGTGACACTGGTGCTCGAACCCTGGCAAATTGAAGTTGTAGACGCAGATAAAGTAATTGTTTGAACGCATGGTTGTAATTTTAATAAAAACACATCGCTGTTTCCATAAGAACTTAACGTATTAGAAGCGTATGAGCTTGGATTAAAATCTACCGTTCCAGAATAGCTGCCGGTAAGATAAATTAAATTTACAGATGTTGTAGCTATGCCATAAGCAATATCATCGCTTCCGTTGGTTCCGTAACTTTGTGAAAATAAGTGGTTGCCATTTAAATCAAATTTTGAAATAAAAAAATCTTTATTACCTAAAGAACTGAGTGTATATGTTGATGTTCCCGGGTCAAAATCAACAGTACTAGTATAGTACCCTGTAAAATAAAGCCCCGTGGCATCATTTGACATACTTAAAGCAACATCATCACCAGCACTGCCAATTTTATTGGCCCAAATTAAATTGCCAAGGGAATTGTAACGGGTAAAAAATATATCATTTGTTGAGCTTGCAGAAGTTATTAAGTTTGTTCCTATACTTGGATCGGCGTCGACACTGCCGGTAAACGAACCAACTGAAAAAATATCGCCGCTGCTGTTTACTTTTAAATCGTTAATCTCACTAATACCTGTACCATCTATATGTTTAGCCCATACCAATAGTCCAGTTGATGTGTACTTAGAAAGAAAAGCGTTTTGCGAACCAGTAGTTGTTAATGTTAAAGTCGATGGCGAAGGGTCAAAATCAGCAGTTCCCTGATAAAAGCCACCAACGAAAAGGTTTCCGGAGGCATCAGTTGTAATTGAATTTCCATGATCAAATGAATTGGATGATGTACCAATATCAAAAGCCCATACAAAGTTACCTATTGAATTTAGTTTTAATACAAATACATCGTCCCACGGTCCGGCTGATAAAGGAAATACGCCTGTGCCTGGATCAAAATCAATAGAAGAACCTTTAAAATAGCCAGTGGTAAAAACGTCTCCACTTGCATCCGTGTCAATTGAAAGTCCGCAATCATCCAAACTTGCATCGCCCATTTTTTTTGCCCATGCAAAAGTGCCGTTTGAATTTAGTTTTAGTACGAATAAATCGTAAGACCCTGGAGCGCTTAGGCCATATACTGTAGCGGTTGGATCAAAATCAACAGTGCCGTTAAAGTTACCGGTAGCAAGTATGTTGCCACTATTGTCAATGTCAATTGAATATACTTTGCAATTTAAATTATTGCTAAAAGTATACACTGCCAAAAAATTACCTAAGGCATCGTATTTTGCAATAAAACCATCGTCTCCACCAGCAGAAGTTACTGTATAAATGCCTGGACCAGTATCAAAATCGGGGGTGCCTCTAAAAGCTCCTGCCACGTATACATTTCCTAAGTTGTCGGTTTTAATAGATCTGGTTTCGTCAACAGAAGTTGCACCAATATGAATTGCCCAATCATACATAGCCTGACTATATATATTTGTGATGAATGAAAATAAGAACATTGCGAAAAGTATATAGTTTTTTTTCATAATTATTTGATTTAATGTCAAAATTATTCTAATTTTTTTTTGAATAATTGAACGATTTATAAATGTTGTATTAATACAAACAAGTGTAGTTTAAATGATAATAACTGTATTTTTTTTGAAAAAGATGTTGAATAAACAGGATTAAAAGAGATAGTATTGCTACTGTATCTAAAGCATATATTAACACTGCTTTATCTTAATTTTTTTAATACTTTATTAGCAAAATTTGCGTTGCAATGCTTTATTTTAAAGTAGTAAATACCGCGTTACTAAGATTAGAAATGTTTATGGTGTTATATAAATTTTGTAGCCGGCTCTACTTCAAAATTGTTTAATAGTTATTTATTTTTAGTGTGAACGACATAAGAATTCTTACTTTTTTTTGTATCAACTAGTTTACTTTAATAATTTTATAGCCTTTTAGTTCGAATTTTGTTAAAGCTGTATACTTTTTATATGTCATTTTTTTAGGCTTGCTTACTTGTGTTTTTGGCTTTTTGGTTTGTGCGTTGCTAATTACCGTAAATAGTATTATTAGGGCAACAAGGCATTTTTTTTTCGTTAAAATATAGATTAATTAAGCCACGAAATTATATACAACTAACAAGTTGTTTTAAAACTAATATACGAGTGTATGCTTATTTTAAATAAGTGTGGCAAACAAAACAATACGTGTTTACTGTAAGATTAGAGTTTTCCTAAAATATCTAATACTTGTTCTCTTTTTCGGGCGGAAACGGGTACTGAGTGCTTTTCATCCAAAATTAATTGGCCACCATCTGCTTTATCGAATTTGGAAATTTTTGATGTGTTTATTAGATAAGAATGATGTGTGCGTAAAAAACCAAAATCGGCTAATAAATCTTCGTATTCTTTTAAAAGTCGGCTTACCATAATTTTTCGAGCATCTAAAAGAAAAAAAACTGTATAAGCGCTATCGGCTTTGCAGTATATAATATCACTAACTTTTACATAATGAATTAACTGGCCATCATTTAAAGCCATTTTTTTGTCTTGAAGTTTTTGAGTATTTAAATTCTGAAAGCTTTCTTGTAATAATTTTATTTGATGTTCGAGGTCTTTATTCTTTTGTTGCGAAAGTGCTTTGTTTACACTTACCAATAAATCTAAAGGTTCAATTGGTTTTAGCAGAAAATCAATGGCGCTAAATTTAAACGCAGTAACGGCATATTTATTATAAGCTGTAATAAATACCAATTGAAAATCGTATTTTCCAATTTTTTGGGCTAAGTCAAACCCTGTACCATCATCCATTTCAACATCTAAAAAAACAAGATCGGGCTTAAATTGATTAATGGCATTTAATCCGGTTTCAACACCAAAGGCTTCATTAATCTCGGTTATTTGAGGGCAAAGCTGTTGTAATAAAGTTACTAACCCTTGTCGAATTGATGAATCATTGTCTATTATTAGTACTTTCATTACTTATAAATTACAGGCAATGTAATTTCAATTTTGGTTCCTTTTTCTAAATTAGTTACTACAAATGTAGCATTTGTTTTGTGAGTTTTGTTTAGCAAATATAATCGGTCGCGAATTATCTGCATGGCTCTTGAAGGGTAATTTTTATGTTTTTCGTTATCTTTTACGCCTTGTCCATTATCTGAAATTAATATAATTAAGTTTTTATTTAATAATTTGAATTCAATATTTATTTGACCTTCATAGGTAAGGTTTTTAAATCCATGTTCAATCGAATTTTCAATAAAAGGTTGCAAAATCATACCTGGAATTAATAATTCATTTGGTTCGGTATTATCATCTAATTCAAAATTATAAATAAATTTATTTTCACTTCGTAATTTTTGGAGTTCCATGTAATCGGTTAAAAAAGCAATTTCGTTTTCTATGGTGTCTAACTCTGTGAATGTACTCTCTAACGATTGACGCATAATTTTAGAAAATTTTGCTATAAACGTAGGAACAAGACCTTTTTTTGTATCAGATAGTGAAAGGTTTTGCAAGGAAGCAAGTGCATTAAAGAAAAAATGAGGATTCATTCGCGAACGATTTAAGCGTTGTTCAATTTCAATTGTTTTTAATTTGTTTTTAGCCAATGATTGGCGGTAAAAAAAGAATATAAGAATGATAATTAATATTGCTATTGCAGTAAATGCAAACAGAGAACGAATTTGAAGTTTATCAATTTCTCTTTGTTGATTTAATTCTCCAATGGTTTTTTCATTTTCTACCTTATTGTATTTTTGAATAAGTTCATTTATAGCAGTACTTTTATCAACATTATAAATACTATCTTTAAGTGTAATAAAATGCTCTATGTTTTCAAATGCCACATCATACTTGTGAGCTTTTCTATTATACTCATAACTTCTCTGATAGTATCCCAGCCAATAGTAAGGAACATCAATAGATTTCAAGGCCACTTTAATAGAGTCTAAATATATCAGAGCTGTTTCGTTTTGATTTAACATATTCGCACAATCACTGTACTTTCCATAACTTATAATAATTTCTCCCGGAAGTAAAAACTTCCTGTACTTTAAAGATTCTTTACAATATAATAAAGCATTATTATAATCTTTTTTAAGATAATAAACATCCGAAATGCTATTTAAAATCCGATTGGCTTTCATGTTATAACCATACTCTTTTACTAGTTTAAAAGCTTCTTGTGCAAAAACAATTGATGTATCTAAGTTTGCTGGAGACAACTCTCTTAAATCAAAATAAATACTAGAAATAATACTTAATGCAATGATTTTAACGTAAGGTGTTTTAATTTGTGGCAATAACTGAATTGCTCTGTTTTTATAGATTTTTGCTTCTTCGTGCTGGGCGTCATTTTCAAAAACATCAGCCAACCGAGCATAAGCTAAAATTAATCCTTCTTGATCTTGTTTAATTTTAAAAAGGCGAACCGCCTCAATTAAATTTTCTATCGCTTTTTTTCTATCACCAGCTCTGTCGTATGTTTGACCAATATGATAATGTAGATTTGCTTTAATAGACGCATTTCCATTATAACCTAAAGCTCTGTTAAAAATAGCAAACGCAGAATCAAAATTGTTTTTTTGCTGAAATGCAATTCCTTGGTACATGATGCCATTAATAATTCCATTTGTGTATTTTAATTTTCTTGATAGATTTTCTGCTTTTTGTGCATAAATAAAAACAGAATCGGGCTGTCCGTATTTTTCGGCATATAAAACCCCTATTTTTAAATAAAGGTCGGCCTGCTTTTGATTATTTAAACCGTTGATATCTGCTTTTAGAGACTCAAGTTGCTGAGAAAGCAACTGATTAGTAAAACCAAAAAGGCAGATGAAGAGAAAATGTTTTAAGAATTTAAACATAAATTGATTTTAAAACAAAACGCATTTAAAGCTACAAATAAAAAGCCAAATGGACGGATTGAAATTTTAAGGGCTAATAATTTTATTGGGAAGGTTGTAATATTAAAATAATTATGATTGTTTAAAGATTCTTATAATTTTGATATTGCCTTTTTAAATTAGTACTAAGTCCTAACAATAGTTACGTAAATTTTCCAAAATTTGAAACCCTTTTTCATTTCCATATAAAAATTATTTTAGTGTTGTTTGACCATGTCTTGTTAGCGCAGGGGAATGCCCAGCCGTACTCAATACTCTAATTCTTCGTCAAAGTTTCGCGACGAAGTTCTTTATATAGTTTTTTAAGATCTGCTTCTGTTTTAAGCATGTAATCAAAACCCATGTTTGAATAATAAACAGAACCATCGTCAGAAAGAATAATGTCAATTTTGTTTCTTGTAAAAACCTGAATACGGTTTTTGGATTTAGCCTCTACTTTTTTAAAGCCGTAAGATTCTAGGATGTCTTTATTTAATTGTTTTTCCACCTCACAAAAGTAATGCATTGTTAGTTTATCTGCTGCCCTACGCAGGTGATTTTATTTAAAATGCAATGATGAAAAAATAACATGCTGGATTTCAAGGGTTAAATAATAAATTTGCTACAAAATGTAGCAAACAACTACTATTATATATAGCTAACTTTAATATGCCAATATAGTTGGATAGGTAAGGTGACAAACAGAGCAATCATAGAACAATTACAACAGCAAATTGAAAAATTACAGGGCAATCCTATAATCTCTGCCGACCACGCCAGTAAGTTGGGATTGGGAGCTATGGAAAACGCTTTTCCGGGAAAAGTATTTATGAAGGGGGTTATACATGAATTGATTAGCAATAGTAGCGAACAAGCAGCCTGTACGAGTGGGTTTATTTCTGTTGTATTGGGAAAGCTGATACAGAATAACGGCTTTTGTCTTTGGATAAGTCATGTACCAAGGCGCAGTATTTTTCCCAATGCATTAAAGATTTTCGGAATAGATCCTGAACGGATTTTATTTATAGACGCCGCGAAACCAAAAGATGCTTTATGGGCTATAGAAGAAGCGTTGAAGTGTGATGCACTTACAGCAGTTGTTGGAGAAATAAGTGAATTAAGTTTTAATGATTCAAGAAGATTGCAATTAGCTGTTGAGAAAAGCCAGGTGACAGGATTTGTACACCGCTTTAGACCAAAAAGTGAAAATGCAGTAGCCTGTGTGAGCCGATGGAGAATAACACCTGTTGCAAGCGCTGAAAGTAAAAAACCAGGCGTTGAGTTTTCGAGATGGCATGTTGAATTATTAAAAGTAAGAAATGGAAAACCGAATAACTGGCACGTGCAGTGGAGCATAAAAGGATTAGAATACATTAACGAAGAAGCATTAATTATTGAATTAAACGAAAGAATTATTGCCTGAGATGAACAAGCGTATTGCAACGATATGGTTTCCACATTTGCTTACCGATAGAATGGTACGTAAACAGCCCGAATTGAAAGAACTTCCTTTTGTATTGGCCATGAATGAACGGGGCAGAAGAGTTGTGAAAGCAGTAAATAAAAAAGCAAAAGCGCAAAGTGTAAATGTGAATATGGTGCTGGCAGACTGTAAAGCATTGGTTCCTGAATTAACTGTATTTGATTACAATGAAGAAGAACCAAAAAAATTATTGACAGCTTTAGCTGAATGGTGCATACGTTATACACCAGTTGTTTCGATTGATTTACCCGATGTGTTGTTGATGGATATAAGTGGCTGTACGCATTTGTGGGGAGGTGAGGAAAAATATTTAAAAGACATTCATAAACGTTTTAAAGAATTTGGTTACACTGTTCGATTAAGTATAGCCGATACTGTTGGTATGGCTTGGGCTGTTTGCAAATATTCAAAAAACGGAACTATTGTTGTAACAGGAAAAGAAATGGAGTCTATTTCAATATTACCACCTGCGGCTTTGAGAATAGATGATTCGATTATAGAGAAGTTAGATAAACTCGGATTAAAAACAATTGGCAGTTTTATAACGATGCCAAATACAGCTTTAAGAAGACGATTTGGGAAAAGTTTATTGCAACGGATATCACAGGCGCTTGGGAGTGAATTGGAACTGATAGAACCTGTTACACCTATTGCACCCTATCAGGAACGCTTGCCAAGTTTGGAACCGATACGCACAGCGGAAGGAATTGAAATAGCGATACGAACTTTATTGGAAATGCTTTGTACACGATTACAAAATGAAACCAAAGGTTTAAGAAAATGCGAATTGAGATGTTACCGGTTGGATGGAATTATTGAGAGAATTGAGATAGGTACCAGCAAACCATCGCGTAATACGTTGCATTTATTTAAGTTGTTTGAAAATAAAATCGTACAAATAGAACCTGATTTAGGTATTGAATTATTTGTAATGGAGGCCAGTGTTGTTGAAGAATTGCAAAGTACACAAGATGCGTTGTGGGCTGTGAGTGGGAAAAGTGAAGCGGCTATTGCAGAACTATTAGACAGGCTTGTAGGTAAAACAGGATCGAATACGATACATCGCTTTTTACCTGCTGAACATTACTGGCCCGAACGTTCTTATAAAGAAGCAACAAGCTTAACTGAAAAACCAAATACAGAATGGAGAACCGATTTGCCACGTCCCTTGCATATTTTACCTGTACCTGAACGGATCGATGTGTCTGTACCTATTCCCGATTATCCTCCATTATTATTTAAATACAAGGGGCAAATTCACAATGTGAAGAAAGCAGATGGACCCGAACGCATTGAACAGGAATGGTGGATAGAACAAGGACTATACAGGGATTATTATTGTATAGAAGATGAACTCGGCCAACGTTATTGGTTGTTCAGATCTGGTGATTATGAGAAGGATAATGTGAAATGGTTTATGCACGGATTTTTTACCTGATGGATTATACAGAATTACAAATAACCAGTAACTTCACTTTTTTACGTGGCGGCTCTCATCCTGAAGAATTGGTGGAGCGTGCTTTAGAATTAGGTTATACAAAAATTGCTATTACTGATTTTAATACACTGGCAGGCATAGTAAGGGCTTATACCGCTACTAAAGGAAAAAACATTCGAATTATTCCTGCATGCAGGTTGGAATTATTAGACGGTTATTCTTTACTTGCTTATCCAACCAACAAAGAAGGTTATGCACGATTATCGGGTTTATTATCAGTAGGAAATCTAAGAGCGGAAAAAGGTAAATGCCATTTGTATAAAGCGGATGTATATCAATATGCCAAAGGTATTTTATTTGTTTTAATTCCACCAGCCACCATGAACTCGGAGTTTGAATTTGAAACCCAATTTGTGGATGCATTGGCAGAGTATAAAAAAGAATTGGGAAATGTTCTTTATTTAGGAGCCATCCGATCCTACCAGGCCAATGACAGTAAAAAATTATTTCAATTAGCGCAACTCTCTAAACACTATAAAGTGCCCTTAGTGGCGATGAATGATGTGCATTACCATGCGCCTGAACGCAGAGAATTGCAGGATGTGCTAACGTGCATCAGAGAAAAATGCACTATTCATAATGCAGGTTTTAAGTTGTATCAAAATGCAGAACGTTATTTAAAAACGGCAGATGAAATGAAACGTTTATTTGCGCAGTATCCCGAAGCTATCGAAAATACACAACGCATTGCCAAAGCCTGTACCTTTTGTTTAAGTGAATTAAAATATGTTTATCCCAAAGAAATTACCAGCGAAGGAAGAACACCGCAGGAAGAACTCATATACTTAACCTGGAAAGGCGCCAATGAAAAATTCGACAATAACATTCCCGAAAAAATTATTACACAAATAAACTATGAACTGGAATTTATAGAAAGAAAAGATTATGCGGCGTATTTTTTAACCGTTCATGATTTTGTGTGTTTTGCACGCAACCAAGATATTTTATGTCAGGGCAGAGGATCAGCAGCTAATTCAACGGTGTGTTACTGTTTGGGAATTACTTCGGTAGATCCTTCCAAATTCAATTTGCTGTTCAGCCGTTTTATGAGTGATGCCCGTGATGAACCACCGGACATTGATGTTGACTTTGAACATGAGCGACGTGAAGAAGTGATGCAATACATTTATGAAAAATATGGCAGGCACAGAGCCGCTATTGTAGCCACAGTTACTCAGCAACATTACAAAGGCGCTGTAAGAGACGTTGCCAAAGCCATGGGCATGAGTATGGATGCCGTGAATAGTTTAGCAAGTTCGGGATGGGAATTTACAGAAGAATGGTACGAAGGAAAAACCGTTAATTCATCGGGCTTCAGTGCTAAGGATAAGCAGTTACTTAAAGTATTGCAGCTTACAGAACAGTACATTGGTTTTCCGAGGCAATTAGGGCAACATACCGGAGGTTTTATTATCACACAAAACCGTTTGTCTGATCTGTGCCCCATACTTAATGCAAGAATGGAAAACCGTACCAATGTAGAATGGAATAAAGATGATATTGAATCTCTGGGATTTTTAAAAGTAGATGTATTGGCATTAGGTATGCTCACCTGCATTAAAAAAGCATTTAATCTTTGTGAAGCACATTATAATTTAAATCTCACGCTTGCCAACATTCCTCAGGATGATGTGGCGGTGTATGACATGATCTGCAAGGCCGATACGATAGGTGTGTTTCAAATTGAAAGCCGTGCACAAATGAGCATGCTGCCACGTTTAAAACCAAGAGAATTTTATGACTTGGTTATTCAAGTAGCTATTGTTAGACCGGGACCAATACAAGGAGACATGGTACACCCCTATTTAAGAAGACGAGACGGGAAAGAGAAAGAAGAATATCCCAAGGAAGAATTAAGGAAAATATTAGGTAGGACAAAAGGTGTTCCATTATTTCAAGAGCAGGCCATGGAGATTGCTATTGTAGCCGCAGGATTTACGCCAGCTGAAGCAGATCAATTAAGAAGAAGCATGGCTACGTTTAAAGCTAAAGGTATGGTGGCTGATTTTGAAAAGAAATTAGTAAACGGAATGACTGCGAAAGGTTATACAGAAGATTTTGCAAAACGTGTATTTAACCAATTAAAAGGTTTTGGGAGTTATGGATTTCCAGAGAGTCATGCGGCAAGTTTTGCTTTGCTGGTTTATGTTTCTTCATGGCTGAAATGTTATTATCCTGATGTATTTGCAGCTGCCATTTTAAATAGCATGCCTATGGGCTTTTACCAACCGGCGCAATTGGTTTCTGATGCAAGAAAGCATGGCGTTCTCGTAAGAACGATAGACATAAATCACTCAAACTGGGACAATACATTGGAAGAAAAAAACGGAAAATATTATGCCCTGCGTTTAGGATTCAGGCAAGTACAAGGATTACGTGAAGCAGATATGCAGGTATTGATGGCGGCGCGTTCAGCTCATGGGAAAATCACAATACCGCAATTAGTAGATGCAGGCGTTTCTTTAGCAGCATTAGAAAAATTAGCAGATGCTGATTGTTTTCGTTCGATTGGTTTAGATAGAAGAAAAGCCCTTTGGGAAATATCTGCTTTGAGTGATCATGCGCAGGGATTATTTGCAGGGCAATTACAGGATACATCTGCAGAAAAAAACATAACGCTTCCCAACATGGAGCTATTTGAGCATGTGATAGAAGATTACCGGTCTACTAACTTATCTTTAAAAGCGCATCCGATTAGTTTTGCCAGAGAAAAATTAAAGCAGTTAAAAGTAATCTCAACCGATGAACTGCTTAATTGCGCAGACGGTCAAACTACGCGCGTTGCCGGAATGGTTCTGGTAAGGCAACGCCCAGGAACCGCTAACGGCATTTGTTTTATTACCATCGAAGATGAGACCGGTACCTCGAATTTAGTTGTGTTTAAAAAATTGTTTCATCAATACCGGAGAGAAATTGTGCATTGCCGCATGCTGATGGTAGAAGGTAAAGTACAGAAAGAAGGAGATGTGATACACGTTGTGGTAAGAAAATGTTATGACCTTTCAGGTTTATTGTTGCCTATTGATAACCTACAAGCAAAAGGGTCAGAAGATCAAAGTATAGATCATGCAAGCAACGCACCTGGCGTGGCTAAGGCAAGTACAGAAATGGTTAAATCAAATAATGGCGCTTCTTTTCAGTATGATGTGTTTCACGGTGGAAGGAATTTTCATTGATGGAAAGTCGTTTTTTTTGACTCCTATATAAGCACCAATGGCATAAAAAGGCGCATTTTGGAAGTTAAATGATGAAATAAAAGAAGATTGTTTTTCAATAGTATTTAATTTTTTATTTTATATTTGCCATGCAATTGGTTTTCTTTAATCGGAAAATAATAGGGAATAACGTGTAAATCGTTAACAGTACCCGCTGCTGTAAGTTCTTAAAGTAAATTTGTCATTCAAAGCCACTGTTTATTGGGAAGGCGACAATTTTTAGAACGAGTCAGAAGACCTGCCAAAGGCAACACAGTTCAGCGCTATCGGGAGGTGTAGTTAAGAGCGACCAAATTTTTTCAGTAAATTGAATGTAATTTTATATAGGTATTTTACCTGTCGGTTATTTTTTATTATCGGCATTACAGTTTTTTGCCAAAATTATTTTTTAGCACAAGATACAATCGCTTTAAATGAGGTTGATATTATTACAAAAAAAATTACCCTATCGCAAATTGGAAAAAAAACTGAAACTATTGATTCTACTCTCAAGCAACAGTTTAAATTTAATTCAATTGCAGATGTTTTGAGTTTACAATCAACTGTATTTATAAAAAGCTATGGGCCGGGGGCGCTAGCCACAACAGCCTTTAGAGGTGGCAATGCCAACCAAACGGCTATTTTATGGAATGGTTTTAATATACAAAATGCAATGTTGGGACAAATTGATTTAAACATATTGCCCAACATTTTATTTGATAACGTGGAGGTTGAGTATGGTGGCTCAAGTGGCAATTGGGGCAGTGGGGCAGTGGGGGGTAGTATACATTTAAATAACGCATTAAAATTTAATACAGGATTATTTACCTCTATAAATACAAATAGCGGTAATTTTGGTTTGGTTAATGCTTCAACACAGATAAATTATAGTAAAAAGCGATTCATTAGTTCCTCAAAATTTTATACAAATTCATCAAAAAACAATTTTAACTATAAAGATACAAGCGAAAAAGAAAATCCTATAAAACAACAACAGCATGCAGCATATAAGTTTTATGGATTACTACAAGAATTTAAATTTTTACTAACTAGTAAACAGGTGTTAACTATAAATGCGTGGTTAAATTTAAATAATAGAGAGTTGCCAACAATTAATAAAACAACTATAAGTAAACAATACCAGTATGACGAAAGCACACGTATTACTGCTAATTGGAGTTATTCTGCCAATAAATACACCTCAAGTACTAAAGTAGCATTATTAAATACCAAGTTAAATTACACAGATAGCGTTGCTGCTATTTTTTCTAAAAGCAAAGTGCAAACCGTTATAGTTGAAAACGAACATTTTTATAAATGGTATTCTCATCAGCAATTGAATGTGGGTGTAAATGCAACATCGAATACAGCCATAACCCAAAATTATCCGAGTACTAAAAGTTTAACTAAACTATCACTATTACTTGGCAACAAAGGCGAGTATTTAAAAAACAAATTATTAATTTATTCTCAAATTAGGTTTGAATATTATAAAATAAACGCAACACCAATTACTGGAAACATGAGCGCCACTTATTTTTTATTAAAAAATGTAACGTGTAAATTAAATGCCGCTAAAATCTTTAGAATGCCCACATTAAATGAGTTGTACTGGCAGCCAGGCGGAAACATAAATTTAAAACCTGAACAAGGTTATACTTACGAAGGAGAATTAAATTACACGAAGCAAATTAACAGTAAAGTTTTAGTTTCTGTTTCGGGTGCTTTGTTTAATAGAACAATTAACGATTGGATTTTATGGACCCCAGGCGCTAACCAAAACCCGCAGCCTTTAAATATTCAAAAAGTGTGGAGTAGGGGATCAGAAACAACTTGGAAGTTGCAATTTAAAAGAAATAAATTCAGAGCAATTTTAAATTCTGCTACTGGCTATGTTTTATCAACTATTCAAAGTAATTATCAGGAGAATAATAGTTCAGAAAATAAACAATTAATTTATACCCCTCGCTATACTGTAAATACAAACTTCTCAGTTGCTTACGATAATTTAATTTTAACCTATTACCATCAATACATTGGGTACCGTTTTACAACCAGCGATAATACAAATTGGCTGAGTCCATACCGTTATTCGTCGTTACGCTTTAACTCCGTTTTAAAATTAAATCAAAGTACTTTGATTTTTTATGCATCGTGTAATAACCTTCTAAATAAAAATTATACCATTCTTTCCGCTCAACCTATGCCATTAAGAAACTTTGAAGTAGGCATTTCATTACAATATAAAAAAGGGACATAAAAGACAATAAAGATAATAAAGGCATAACAACACAACATAGTAAACTAGAAATAAACAAACAACTAACAGATAATATAAAAAACAAAACGACATGAGAAAAACAATTACAATTTTAGCCCTTGCGCTAACAACGGCATTTACAAATGCACAAACCACAGCCGACTTGCAAAACCTCATATTAAATCCAAATAGCTATTGGAATGGTTCAACATCAAACCCGACAGTATCTACAAGTGGCACATTTACCAGTGGAAATTGTATTTTTCCAAACGCGTACAATGGCAGCTTTGGCGGATATTGGCAAAGTGGATGGGCATATAGTAATATGAAAGATAGCACCACATCGGGCCTAGGCAATCAATACAGCGCGCGCACCGCTGTAGGTTATACCAACTCCACAATATATTCAGTTGGACAAGGCGGATCTGTATTAAAATTTAATGCAGCAGCACAAGGCAAACAAATGGCAGGTTTTTATGTAACTAATAATACCTATGCTGCCATAAGTATGCGCGATGGCGACATGTTTGGCAAAAAATTTGGAGGCTTAAGCGGTAACGACCCCGATTGGTTTAAATTAAAAGTACGAAAGTATTTAGGTGGAGTATTAGCCCCAGATAGCGTTACCTTTTATTTAGCTGATTTTCGTTCATCTACTAATTCACTAGATTATATTGTACGTTCATGGCAATATGTTAATCTAACAAGCTTAGGAAATGTAGATAGTTTGTTATTTACTTTGTCGTCATCCGATAATGGTACTTTTGGAATGAATACCCCCTCTTATTTTTGTTTAGATAATTTTACAACTTTAAATACAATTACAGGCATTACTAAAACAACAGTTGAAAATGATTTTAGTGTATATCCTAATCCAAGCACTTCGGTAATTACTATTGATTATAAGCAAACTACTTTTGGTAAAATGGAAATAAAGTTAATAGACGTTGCGGGCAAAGAAGTGTATAACGCATCATCACAATTATTAACTAACAGAATTGATATTGAATATCTACAACAGGGTATTTATTTTTTAGAAATAATGGTAGATGGTAATAAAGTTGTTAAGAAGATAAGTAAACATTAACATTTTTTTAATAAGGAAATCACTAAATTTATATTCAAAAATTTAAAACAACCTTTATGAGAAAAAAACTTACAACATTAGCACTAGCATTAACATCCTGTTTTGCTATTGCTCAAACAATTGTACAATCGTACAGTTTTACAGGCGCCATGCAATCGTTTACGGTACCTGCATGTGTTAACACATTAACTTTAGATTTAAGAGGAGCACAAGGTGCTTCTGTAAATACAGGTGGCACAGGTGGTTTAGGAGGCTCTGCTGTTGGAGTTATTGCTGTAACACCAGGGCAGGTATTAAACATTTACGTTGGTGGTCAGAATGGCTATAACGGTGGTGCATTAGGCGGTGTTAATGGATGTACTGTTTTTTCTGGCCCGGCGGTGGGCAGCGCTGCTAATGGCGGTGGAGCATCAGATATTAGAATTGGTGGTACAGCTTTAGTAAATAGAGTAATGGTTGCTGGTGGCGGTGGCGGTGGCGGCGCTCGTGGTAACTGGCCAGGTTGTCAACCCGCAGGCCCTGCGGGTAATGGTGGTGCTGGTGGCGGAATAATTGCAGGCACTGGTAGTACAGGATCTTCTACGGTTTGTAATTGCACAAATGGTGGTGGAAACGGAGGCGGCGGAGGTACAGCTTCTGCTGGTGGTGCTTTCGGTACTTATAATAATATTGGTTGTCTTAGTGGTTGGGGTGCTGGTAACTCTGGTATTCTTGGAGATGGAGGAGCTGGCTCTACTGTTGTAAGTAACGGACATGGCGGAGGCGGCGGCGGTGGCGGCGGTTATTATGGTGGAGGCTCGGGTGCAAATGGCTCAAACACTACATCTGGCGGTGGTGGCGGTGGTGGCTCATCCTTTACAGGTTCAGCTTCAAATACTGTTATAACACAAGGTGTTCAAACAGGTAATGGTCAAATTACTATTACTTATTTGGCGGGTGCTGTTGTTTCTGCGTCTGTTTCAAGTTCTGCAATTTGTAGTGGTAACTCTGTATCTTTAACAGCAAGCGGTGCTAGTACTTATACTTGGAATACGGGTTCTACTTCTGCAAATATTGTAGTTACACCAACTGCTAATGCAACTTATACTGTAGTAGGAACAAATACATGTGGTACTACAAGTTCTGTTATTTCAGTTACGGTTAATCCGGCGGCTAACACAGCAGTATCAGGTAATACAGCAGCCTGTGGTACAGCTACAACTGTATTAACAGCAAGCGGTGCTAATACTTATTCGTGGAATACAGGCGCTACAACAACATCAATTAGCGTTTCGCCTACGGTTACTACAACGTACACAGTTGTTGGAACAAATACTTTGGGTGGTTGTTCGGCTTCTGCAACTTTAGCGCTTACCGTATCAACTAATCCATCTATTACAGTAAACAGTGGTACTATTTGTACAGGCCAATCATTTACAATGGTACCAAGTGGTGCAAATACCTATACATTTAGTAATGGTAGCGCAGTTGTAACACCAACAGCTAATGCCAGTTATAGTGTAACGGGTACAAATACTGCTGGTTGCGTAAGTGCAAATACTGCAATTTCTAATGTAAATGTTAGCCCTTGTACGGGTATTTTAAATTTATCTAATGCTAACAATGCTTTATCTTTATATCCAAACCCAAACAATGGTATTTTTACTATTGACTACGCAAATGGATTAAACAAAGCAATTAGTGTTACTGATGTTTCAGGTAGAGTGGTATTAACAACCTCTTCAGTAGCTGACAAAGTAAATGTAAATATCTCAAATTTATCAAATGGTATTTATTACATTAATGTAATGAGCAACAATACCTGTAAAGTAATTAAAGTGGTAAAACAGTAATATTTTTTTAAGAAAATTAAAAAGCCGTTTCAACTCAGTTGAAACGGCTTTTTAGTTTTAGTAGAATAATTTATAATGTCTAGTAAATAACCATAATTTTATGCGTGTCGCTAAACATATATAATTCATCATCGCAATTAGTAACTAACAGTATTAGTATCGAAAATTTACAACAGGGTATTTATTTTTTAAAAATAACACTATATGGTAATAAAGTTGTTAAGAAGATAAGTAAACATTAACACTTTCTTAATAAGGAAAGCACTAAATTTATTAAAAAATTTAAAACAACTATTATGAGAAAAAAATTTACAACTTTAGTGCTAGCCTTAACATCCTGTTTTGCTATTGCTCAAACAACTGTGCAATCGTACAGCTTTACAGGCGCTGTACAATCCTTTACGGTACCGGCTTGTGTTAACACACTAACTTTAGATTTAAGAGGAGCACAAGGCGCGTCTCAAACTCCAGGTGGTACAGGTGGTTTAGGCGGCTCTGCCATTGGCGTTATTGCAGTAACACCAGGGCAGGTATTAAACATTTACGTTGGCGGACAAAATGGATTTAACGGCGGTGGCAATGGTGGTATTAATGGAAACGCAATTAGTTCAGGTCCTACGAATGGTTTGGCAGGAAACGGTGGCGGTGCTTCTGATATTAGAATTGGTGGTACAGCTTTAGTAAATAGAGTTATGGTTGCCGGTGGCGGTGGCGGCGCTGCACACAACGGTGTGTGGACAGGGTGTCAAACTGCGGGTCCTGCCGGTAACGGCGGTGCAGGTGGTGGACTTACAGGGGGAACAGGCTCTGCAGGAACTTCCACAGCTTGTAACTGTACTGGTGGAGGTGGCAATGGTGGCTTTGGAGGTACAAGTAGCGCTGGCGGTGCAACATCTACTTATAACTCTGGTGGTTGTTTGCAAACATGGGGCCCTGGTAATGCAGGAGTTTTAGGAGTTGGTGGAAACGGTTCATTGGTTTACCATAACGGTACAGGTGGTTCCGGCGGTGGTGGCGGTGGTTATTATGGTGGTGGTTCGGGCGCAAATGGCTCTGATACTACACCTGGTGGTGGTGGTGGGGGTGGCTCATCCTTTACAGGTTCAGCTACGAATACAGTTATAGCACAAGGTACTCAAACAGGTAATGGTCAAATTACTATTACTTATTTGGCGGGTGCTGTTGTTTCAGCGTCTGCTTCAAGTTCGGCAATATGTAGTGGCAACTCTGTATCTTTAACAGCAAGTGGTGCAAGTACTTATACTTGGAACACGGGTTCTACTTCAGCAAATATTGTTGTTACACCAACTGCTAATGCAACTTATACAGTAGTAGGAACAAATACATGTGGTACTACAAGTTCAGTTATTTCAGTTACAGTTAACCCTGCAGCTACAACTGCTTTAACTGGTAATACCTTAACCTGTGGTACAGGTACAACAGTATTAACAGCAAGTGGTGCAAATACTTATTCTTGGAATACAGGTGCTACAACAACATCAATTAGCGTTTCGCCTACGGTTACTACAACGTACACAGTTGTTGGAACTAATACTTTGGGTGGTTGTTCGGCTTCTGCAACTTTAGCGCTTACCGTATCAACTAATCCATCTATTACAGTAAACAGTGGTACTATTTGTACAGGCCAATCATTTACAATGGTACCAAGTGGTGCAAATACCTATACATTTAGTAATGGTAGCGCAGTTGTAACACCAACAGCTAATGCCAGTTATAGTGTAACGGGTACAAATACTGCTGGTTGCGTAAGTGCTAATACTGCAATTTCTAATGTAAATGTTAGCCCTTGTACGGGTATTTTAAATTTATCTAATGCTAACAATGCTTTATCTTTATATCCAAACCCAAACAATGGTATTTTTACTATTGACTACGCAAATGGATTAAACAAAGCAATTAGTGTTACTGATGTTTCAGGTAGAGTGGTATTAACAACCTCTTCAGTAGCTGACAAAGTAAATGTAAATATCTCAAATTTATCAAATGGTATTTATTACATTAATGTAATGAGCAACAATACCAGTAAAGTAATTAAAGTGGTAAAACAGTAATATATTTTTATTCTTTAACCCCATAAAAAAGCCGTTTTAACTTAGTTGAAACGGCTTTTTAAATAAAAACTGATTGGCAGTTGAATGAAGGTGATGCCCTATAACGCTAGCTTTTGTAATCTTTATTACAGAAGTACTTGAAATCGCTTTGATTAATTTTTATTTAATACTCGCCCCCAATTTTTCTGCTGTTTAATAGTGTGGAATTAAATTTAGGTAGTGTTTTAGGTTGTTTTACTTTACTAACAGTGTCAGCCAAACAAAATAAAAACAGTTTCAATTGATTTAATTCTGTTGCAGATAAATTTAACGAATCGAAAGGTAAGGTTTGATTTGGAATATTAAATTTAAAACCATTGCCTCCCCCTTTATTGTAAAAGGTTAAAACTTCGTCTAACGTTTTATACACCCCATTGTGCATATAAGGAGCAGTGTGCTGTATATTACGAATGCCAGGTGTTTTAAAAGCGTATTTGTGTATTTCCATTTTTGTTACAGCTTCTCTGCCAATATCACTGTCTATATTATAATGTTCCGTAGTTTCCGGCACCCCCAGTACTTCAAATTCGTTATCGTTATATAAAGGCGGTACGGTGCCATTAAAAATAGGGTAAAAATGGCAGCTTCCACAGAGGGCTTTGCCAGCAAAAATGGTGTAGCCTTTTTTTTCATCTGCAATAAGTTGTGTGCTATCTCCTTGTATGTATTTATCAAAGCGCGATTGGTTAGTTGTTAAGGTTCTTACATATTCTGCAATAGCTTTCATTACACCAAAAAAAGTGATACTGCTATCTAACGAGCCCTTAAAAGCCTCTCTAAATAAATATTTATACTCGTAGCTACTGTTTAATTTTTCTACAATTTCTTTTGCATTGCTGTTCATTTCAAAATTATTGTGAAACACTTCGCCTGCTTGTTCTTCTAAATTGAAAAGCCTGCCATCGTAAAAATACAAGCGTTGAAAAGAGGCATTTAAAAGGGTAGGCGAGTTGCGTAAAATTTTATTTTTGTTGTTGTAAGCATAGCTTCGGTTTAAACCATCTGAAAATGCTAAATTGGGCTGATGACAGGAGGCGCAAGCGCGTTTGTTATTTCCGGAAAGTATAGGATCGAAAAATAAAATTTCGCCTAAGTAGGCTTGTAATTTTAAGTTAGTGGTGTCGGCGGAGTACAAAGCAAAAAAAGTATTTTTAATAGAAGAAAAAGTATACGGTAAATTAGCGTATAATGGTAAGGCATAATTTACCTGTGATGGTTTAATAGACAATGAATTAAAAAATTGCTGTAAATAAATGTAAGTTGGGTTTGCAAACTTTGTGATAAAATTTAGCCTATCAAACGTATCAGCATTATTGTTGGTGTTTAAATTTGAAATACATTTATCAATGTTTTTCAATAGCGTTTTATAACTTTCTTTTTTTTCAGGAGGTAATTTTTCGTCAAAAAAGTTTAACACTTTTTTTAGCCCTTCAAATACAAAGGCTGTTTCGGTTATGTTTTCTTTATTAATGGTGCAGTCGTAGCCATTTAAATTTAGAGACATTACACGTGGCAGTTGCAGTAGTATGGCTTCTGCCAATTTATTTTTTTTAATACTAAGACTTGTATAATAATTTTTTAGTTTAGTAAATTTTTCAACCAACAGTTTATATTCTGCATTAATTTTTATAAAATCAGCATCGGCTTTAAATAAATGTTCCTCAATAACTTGAAAGCCTTGTGGAGCAATAAATTTTTTCCCAAACTCAAGGTCGTATTTTGGCACTAAGGCGCCATTAATATAATATTTGGCATCTAAAACCGAATAGTATTCTACAAAAAACTCAATATGTTTATATTCCTTTCGGGCTAATCGGTAATACGTTAAAAGCTTATTTTTATTGGAATTTGCCTGTAGCGATTTTTGAAATAAATTTAGTAAGTTATCAATACTCGTTAATACAAATTGTCTGGTTTTTTCTTCAGGTTCGTTACTAGCGGTTTGCTGATTTGCACTTACGACTTGTGACTTAAACGAAATAATAAACGGTAACGCTACTAGCATTACCGTTATTAAAAAAAATAATTTATTTAAAGAGCAATTTTTATACGTCACACACTATTTTTGTACAATAATTTTACCACCGCTTATTGTTTCTTTATTTTGGGTAACAGTGTAATAGTAAATTCCCACAGGCGACTTTAAGTCAATCGCAGTAGTGCCTTCAGTAAGTGTTGTTGAGTAAATCAACTGACCAATTGAATTGATAACTTTCACTTCAAAAGTCCCTTTTCCATTAACATCAATAGCAAAGTTACCATTGTTTGGGTTTGGATATACCGAAATTAAATTGGCATTACTTGCACTTAACTGTTTAATACCCGAACAAATTGTAACATTTACCGTTTGGGTTACTATTGTGCCAGCCCCGTATGCATTATTAGCAATTAACGATATTGAATAAATGCCTAGTGTTGCGAAGGTAATGTTTGGATTTTGCGACGTAGCTGATGAGATAGTTGCAGCTGGGTTTACGCTCCAATTCCACGAAATGGGCGCATTACTAGAAACATCAGTGAAAGTAGAGGCAACGTTTGCACAAATGTTAGCCGCACTATTAAAATTAACCGCTGGTAAAACTCTTACTTTAAACGTATCAGCAACACAAGTATTGGCATCTTGTACCCAATAGGTTGTGTTTGTAGTTGGGCTAACTGCAATTGAGGATGCTGTGGTTGAATTACTCCAAAGATATACGGTAGATGGCCAAGTAGCGGTTAAATTAGTCGTTGCTCCTGGTAATACTGTATACGTTTTTATATTATTAACATCTTTAAAAATTGTAAATTTATCGCGAATAACACCGTCTGCGCCTAACCATTTAGCATCTAAACGATTATTTTCAATATCTAAAATTAACGATCCACCGTTAGTCGCATTTGAATAATACATAGCAGCGTGAGGAAAGGAAGTTTGAGTACCTCCTAACTGACCGGCTGAACCTGAAAGGACATAAACAGTACCATTTTTGTTTAGTAACGAGTCTTTTTTGTACGGACAAGAATTTAGCGAACCATCGTATAGAGCTGTAGAAGAACTTAGGTTGTGCGTAGAGGAATTGAACGAGGACTCGAAACCATAATGGCCTTTCATTAATTTTGAGCGCTCATAGTCATGGCTATGCCCACACATAATCATATCTACCTTATTACGTTCTAAAATGCGCACAAAATTGGTTCTTACTTGAACCAAGTCGGGTTCTAAATCAGAGTTGTGCGAACCCATTGTGTAGGGAGGATGATGCCAATAAGCAATTGTCCAACGTTGCGTATTAGCTAATAAATCTGCTTTTAACCACACCGCTTGCGCACCTAAAGTATCATACATTTTGTTACCTGAAACTGTACCATAGCTATCTAAAGAAATAAAATGAATATTGCCATAATTGTACGAATAATAAGCAGGATTATTTGAAGCTACACCACCTGCTTGCGCAGACGTAGGGGTTGAAAAAATACTATAATAGGGAACAGTTGTTGATGTAGATGCACCGTTATTGTAATCGTGATTACCAGGGGCAGGCCATAGCACAGCGTTTTTCATAATATCGGTTTGATAGATATTAAAAAACTCGGCATTAAATTGTGGATCGCTTCCATTAGAATATGCGTTATCACCCAAAAGCAACCAACCATTTGTTACCGTATTACCGGTGTATGTATTATATTGGTTTTTGCAGTTTGTTTGGTTAGTGGATGCGTTTCCACAATCGCCAACTACCCAAAATCGGTATTTACCAGGGGTGCCTGGCACCGGTGAGGTTACAAAAAAATTATCTGCGGCACCTTGTATAATGCCTGCAGTTAAAGTACCTACACTGTAATAATATTTTGTAAAAGGATTTAAGCCTGTAATTTGCACACTGTGTGATATTAAAGAGGTTGAATTACCTAACGTTGATGTTAATGCAGTAGATGAAGTGCCATATGCTAATTTTGTATCGCACGCAGTGTTGGTTTCCCATCTAACAATCATTGAGTTTTGAGTGCCTATTTGTAAATAGGGGCCTTTAACTAATGTTGGGGCAGCCAATGAGGTCATGCCTAATAACTCAAATTCTAAACTAATATCGGAACTTGTTGGTCCACTTTGGTGAATTTCGATAGCAATGGTATTGTTGCCATTTACTAAGGCATTAGCAGGTAAATTAAATGTTTGAACGGTATTGCCATCATCGCTACAGGCTGTACTGGCAAGTGTGTTAAAAGAAATTACACCGTTTGGCATATTATTTCTATCAACTTCAACACCATTAATGTATATAACTGAACCATCATCGCGTCTAAAATTTATTGTAAATTGGGCAAATGACGAAGCATTTGGAACATTAATTGTTTTTCTAAAATAGGTGGTAGTGAATTTAAGGTTAGAGTTTGAACCATAACTTACTACAGTTGTTTCATCGGCATCACCATAGCCTAATTCAGCATTACCACTTGCCCAGCTGGCATCATTAAAACTTGTGCCATACCATGCGGTGCCTTGGTTGCTCCCATTATCCAAGTATTTCCAGTTTGACCCCACAGGAACTAAGGTTGTAGTTTGAGAGTAATCTTTTAATTGAAATAAAATAAAAAATAAAAAAATAATTTTTTTCATGTTTTTTAGTTTTGATAGTCAAATTTAATGCTCGGCAATAACTAAACGGCCATGCTACTATTAATTTATTGCAAACTTATTTTGTGAAATGTTATGAAGTAAATTTATGAGCTAAAATTTTGAATTGTTTTTAAAATTTATTAGTATTAGGTTTTATATGATTAACAGAAATTCTACCGCTGATTTATTGAAGGGAATAGCTCTTTTGTTAATGATACAAGTACATATTTTAGAATTGTTTGCAACAGAAAATATTTTTAACTGTTTTATCGGCAAGGTATTTTTGTTTTTAGGCGGACCCCCGGTAGCTCCTTTATTTTTGACTATTTTTGGTTATTTTATTATTTCTTCCAAAAAAAGTGCAAATCAATTGCTGTTGCGCGGCTTAAAAATTTTTGTGTTAGGAATGTTTTTAAATGTAGGTTTAAATCTTCATTTAATAATAAGCGTTAGCAGGGGTATTTACGATTTAAATATTTGGCAATTTGTATTTGGGGTAGATATATTGCCATTTGCAGGTTTTGCAATTTTTACAATTGCACTTATAAAGCCAATTATTGAAAGACATCTTTTTGTTACGCTAAGCTGTATAATTGTAGTCGTTCTATTGGGAGGTTTTTTGCAGAATTACATCCCACAAAATACTACTTTACAATACGTGAGTGCTTTTTTTTATGGAGGTGTAAAATGGTCGTATTTTCCTTTGTTTCCATGGCTCGGATACCCTTTGACGGGCATAGCATTTTATCAATTTCAGCAAAAAATAAATTTAAGTTTTTTAGCAACTGCAAAATCAAAATTAATTACTTCTATAATTTTTATAGTTTTTATAATTTTTACAATTACTTATGCTATAAATGTATCAAGTAATTTGCAAAATTATTATCATCACTCATTTTTATTTTTTACCTGGGTAATACTATTTTTGGGCTTTTACGTTTTTATTTTAAACGACATTAATACATCTCTAAAATCAAACTATGTTACAAATTATCTAAAATGGCTTGGTAAAAATGTAACTTTAGTTTATGTAATTCAATGGTTAATTATAGGAAACATGGCAACTGATATTTATAGAACAATATCATCACCTTTTGTTTTAATTATAAGCGTATTGGGTATTACAGTAATTACAAGCGCACTATGTTATTTTATACTAAAGACGTTTGGCAAAAAAATTACAACATCTTAAACCCACCCTCTTCAATTAAATCGTCTTCATCAATTAAACTAGCATCAATAATTTCGGCTTTAAAGTGGCTACGAATGGCTTTAATCCAAAGTTTAGCACGTTCGCTGAGTTCAAAATCGTTGTTCATTAATCGTCCGCGCATTACTAATATTCCTAGGTCAGCACCTTCGTAAAAGTAATCATCTTTTTGAGTGATTTGTAAAAAAAAGGCTTCGTTGTCGCTTACAACATTTTGACGATGTGCATCCATTTTCACAAATTGTATGTTGCCATTTTTTTTCATTTCCCAAATACCACTTTCTGGTGCTTTGGTAACTATTTCTAAGGTTTTTTTAGTATGTTTAATTACTAATTGGCTCCAGCTGTCCATATTTTCTGCCATTGTCCAGCGGTTACTCAATTCGTTAGCGTCAATAATATAAGGAACATTTAACCATTCTAACAAATGGAACAAAAACAATGGCACATCGTTTAATGCAAATTTACTATTGTTGGTAAGTGAACTAATTCCCGATACACGAGGGTTTAGCTCTCCTAAATAGATTTCGCCGTTATCTTTATCAATTAAAAAATCTAATTCAAAATAACCTTTATAACCTTCCTTTATTAATTGATTCCCAAATTGCTGTGTGTATTTTTTTGCTTTTTCTCTAATATCGTCATTAAACGCATTTCCAAATATTTCGTTGCCGCACCAACCACCTTTGTAGGGGGTAAGTTCCTTAAAGCCAACCAATTCGGTCATTAGCGGGGCAACAATAGTGCCGTGTTGCGTAACACAGCCTTCAATAGCTGTACCGTAGCAATTTATACGACGCATTATTTTCACTTCTTTTTCTTTAATTATTTCTTCAGCATACTTATTGAATTCCTCTTCGCTGCTAATAAAAAATGTGGTGTGACCAGAGTCGCCAAACGGAGTTTGAACAACTAAATTACTACCTAATTTTTCAGATACTTTTTTCAATTGCTCGTAATTCTCAACTGGGCTTAAAACATAAGGTACACAGGCAACTCCTGCTTTTTCAGCAATACGATTGGTGTTTACTTTATTGTCTAAAAATGAGCGAAGTTGCGCTGATGGAAAGCAAACGTCTAAGCCTAAATTTTTTGCAAGTGTTTCTGTTTTTTCGTCAAACATTAAAAATAAGGCTTTGCCCACATTCCCATTAACAGCCCGAGATTTAATGTATTCAATTACTTCGGGATGTTGCAATAAATAATTATTAATGTCTTCAATGCTTGTAAATTCTTCATGAGGCACTTCGGTTTGTGGTGAAAATAAATTTGGGTGTAATCCTTCAAAACAATCAATATGACTTATAAATTTAAAGTTGGACACCCAGTCATCTATACCCAATAAATTAAAATTAGTAGCGCTAATGAAATATATTGGGGTAGTGTTTTGCTTAAAAAAGTTTTTAATGTCGGGAATACTATTTAATGTTGTCATGTTATTTAATTTACTTTACTTTTTCATTTTTACTTTTGTTTCCGGAAAATGCATCGCGCCCATAGCTGATATGGTATTCTTACGGTTCAGCGCTTCTAAAGTAAACACTTTTAAACCCAGCTCCGCGCGATAACCGTGTATTTCTTTAATATCAAGTGCTATCATAAATTTTAAAATTTCTTCGCTTACTACTTGTCCAGGCACAAGTATTGGAAACCCCGGTGGGTAGGGGATTACAAAGGAGGTGGACACCAATTCTTTATTTTTAGCAAGTGCAGTTATACATTCATTTAAGGGGATGTATTCGCAAAAATCTTCTTCGTATGCTAAAAAAAACGCTTCGCGAATATTACCTCCCGGTACGCCCGGCGAGGCTTGAAAGGAGCGGTGGAAGTAGCTGAAATCTGGCAAAGGCGGAACATCATTTAATAATTTTAAAATATTTTTTTCGGAAATTTCGGCTTCGCGTTTGTTTAAAGAGCGGTTACTTTCATCTAATTCATCTGCAATTTGTAATAAGGCATTTATTAAAAACGTAACACTGCCACGAGTGGTACCAATGTTTGTCATTAGTAAAACCGTATTGCGCGATGTTTTATTTACCTGAATATTGAACCTATCCATTAAGTACATATTTTTAAAAGCATCGCCTGTAATGCCTGCCTTACCCACTGATAGCGTTACTTTTGTAGGATCTAACACAAATTCATCTTTTTCCCAAGCCTCTTCCATTCTGTCCCAACCTTCTTTTTCTGTATAGTATTCGGCTGAACCACTTTGGCGATAAGTGCTTGGAATAATATCTTTTACTGTGAGTATATGAAAATACTTATTTAATTTAGGATGATTATCAATTTTACTGCGCAGCACCATTGCCATTTCAATGCTTTTTTCAACCAATTCATAACCTTCCAATTCTACCTGTCTTCTTCCAATATCAAGAGACGCAAGGATTTGGTAATTTGCAGAGGTTGTTGTATGTGTCATATATGACTCCTGAAAATTATCAGCAACACGGCGACTATACTCTTCGTCCCAAATTTGTATCATACTGCCCTGTCTAAAGGCAGATAAGGTTTTATGCGTGCTTTGTGTTGCATACACCCTTATTTTAACCTTTGCCGGGTCGGGCATACGAGGCAACTCGTTTGGTTTCAGAGAGGCAATATGATTTTTATATTGTTTTTTGTACTCTTCGCTTCTATATTTATTAAATAATTTTTGCGCCACATACATACCAGTTCGTTGCTTGTAGGTAAATGTAAAGCTTGCAAATGCAAACCAAGCTTCGTCCCACAAAAAAACCATATCGGGTTTTATAGCAAGCACTTCTTCCATTACTTTTTCTACGTTGTATACCAATCCATCAAACGTACAATTAGTAAGCAATAGCATTTTTACTTTATCTAAACGCCCTGCCTTACTTAATGCAATTAATTTGTCTTTAATAATTTTTAATGGCACGGCGCCATACATCGAGTATTCGTCAATAGGATAAGAATCTAAATACGCAGGAAATGCCCCTGCAAGCACTAAACCGTAGTGATGCGATTTGTGGCAATCGCGATCAATCAATACTACATCGCCCGGTTTTATAAGGGCTTGTTGTACAATTTTATTGGCAGTAGATGTTCCATTGGTAACATAAAAAGTATGTTCGGCGCCGTAGGCTTTAGCCGCTTTTTCTTGCGCTTTTTTTAAAGGGCCTTTTGGCTGAAGCAATGAATCTAAGCCGCCGTTGGTGGCAGATGTTTCGGCCAAAAAAACATTTCGTCCGTAAAAGTCGCCAAAGTCGGTTATCCAACGCGATTTAAAAACAGAATTCCCTCGTGAAATAGGCATAGCATGGAACACAGAGGTTGGCTTTTTACTGTACTCTGTTAATGCAGTATAGAATGGCGTTTCGTAGCGCTCGTTAATACCGCTAATAATGGTGAGGTGTAATTCCTGCACATCTTCCATGCGGTAAAAAATTCGACGGAAGGCTTTAACAGTGCTGTCTTGCAAGTGCGTAAGAGATGTATCTGTGATGTAATAAATATCTAATTCGGGGCGAAATTGATGAATATATTTTCCCAATAAAGGGCCAAGGTCAGAGTCGCTTATTCCTGTTAAATCTATCTTTAAAACATTTTGAATAAAGGGTTTTATATGTTTAGTTATGTTGGTTGAGAAATGTAGAGGCGCATAACGTATACAAGCCGCTTGAATGTTGTAATTAAAAAACAGACAAATTAACGCATCTTGGAACGATCGTTGAATAACTACGTCGTAGGTTAAGTTGCCGTGAGGATTAATAAATTCTTTAAATTTATTTTTCAAAATATCTTCTTCTTTTGAAGATAAGTCTTCGACATACAATACTTCGAAATAATTTTTTTTAGAATGTTCGGAGAGCTTATCTTTATTGCCTGCAGTTGTATAACTGCCGTTAAATTTTTCATTAATTAATTCTGGATGACTTCGATAATTATCGCTTACCAATAAATAAACAATCTCCGCTACTTGGTTGCTAACGGCTTTAAGCTCGCGTTTTTCAACCGCCTTAATTATTTTGCGGACTAAGGGTGCACCAGGGAAAGAAAAATACTGCTCAATACTTAATAAATTTTGAAGGACTTCATTAACTTCAATGAGATGTTCGTTAAAGCTGGGTGTATTTTGTACACGCGTAAGGTGATTTGTTTTTTCTTTTAGTTCGTTCCACAAATCAATACGAAGTTGGTTGATGTTATAGTGTTTTGAATTCATTTTAATTTAATATTTCGAGTGTAAGGCTAATCTATTTCCTTCTGAATCAATAAACAAAGCAAAGTAACCTGCAGTTTCACTTAAAAATGTTTTTTCCATAATTACTCTTCCGCCGGCTTCGTTTATTTTTGATAGGACGTTGTTCAAATCTTCGCCGCCGTTTAAATAGATTAAGGGGCCTACCTCGCTTGGAACACAGCCATTGCCAGTTACTATGGCGCCACCAATGCCGCTTTCAGCGGGAAAGAAGCCCATTGCAAATCCGTTTAATTCAACAGTTGTAATTTCGATGCCGTAAATGTAATTAAAGAATGCAACAGATCGGTAGTGATTGTAAGCAGGGATTTCGAACCAGGTAACAAAATTTTTAAAGGTTGCCTGCTGTTTTAATTTTGCATCTTTTATTCTATTTTTTAAGTTTACTGTAGAGCCCATAATTTTATATAATTTTAAAAATACTAAAAATAATTGTGGTATAAGATTTACAAATCATTTATTTAGATGCTAAATTAAAATAAAACTTGTTGTGATGTTTAAAGTAATTTAGGCACAATTTTTTTGCTTTAACAGCATCTAAATAATTAAAATATAAATTTATACATTAGTAAAATTAAATTATTGTATTTTGAAAATTTTATTGGAAAAAGCTAAAGCAAGCTATTGGGTGCAATGTGTATTAAACAGTTATAGTTTAATGTTTTTTTCGTTAAACAATATTTTTGGACTTATTATTTTAGCAGTTACTTTATTTAGCCCGTGCATTGGTTTTTGTGGTTTATTAGGGGTTGTTTTGATAAATGTATTGGCATATTTTATTGGCTTTAATCGCGAAGAAATTAAAGGCGGATTATTTGGTTTTAACGCTCTTTTTTTAGGAATGGCAATGGGTTACGAATTTTCATTTAATGCTCAGTTTGTTGTTTTGTTTATTAGTGCGGTACTAACTTTGCTTTTAATTACAGTGTGGTTAAAGGGTTTATTTGCTTTGTATAATTTGCCGTTTTTATCGTTTCCGTTCATTATTTCGTATTGGTTGTTATCATTAGCCTCGTCTCATTTTACAAATATTGAGCTGGACGAAAAACATATTTATACCGCTAACGAGTCTATGCGCAACCAAAGTTTTATTTTTTATAATTGGGTGCATTGTTTAGACGATGTAAGTTTGTATCCCTTTATCTTAATTTATTTTAAAACTTTGGCAGGCACTTTTTTTCAAACAAGCGTGCTGGGTGGTGTTTTAATAGCATTTGGTTTGCTCTATTTTTCGCGCATTGCCTTTTCGTTAAGCCTTATTGGTTTTGCTTTGGCGTACTTTTTTTACAATATTTTTGGAGCCGATGTAAACGATTTAAATTACAATTTAGTAGGTGCAAATTTTATTTTTTTAGCTATTGCCATTGGATGCTTTTTTTTAATACCTAACATTTACAGCTATATAACAGTAATTATATTAGTTCCCATTTTAATGATTGTTGCATTATCACTCTCAAAAATTTTAAGCATATTTCAGTTAAAAGCCTACTCGCTATCGTTTAGCGTAGTATGTACAGCTTTTTTGTTTTGTTTAAACCAACGATGGTTTCATAAATATTTACACATTATAATTGTTCAATATTTTAGTGCAGAAAAAACAATTTATAAATATTTGAATTCTGTTCAACGATTTAAAAACGAGCATTTGTATAAAATTAGTTTGCCGTTTGTAGGCGAATGGAACGTAAGCCAAGGCTACGATGGCAAAATAACACATTTGGGCGATTGGAGCAAGGCTTTAGATTTTGTGATTGTTGACAGTAAAAACAACACTTACCGCGAACCAACCAGCAGACGAGAAGATTTTACACGCGAAAATTTTTACTGTTACAATAAAGAAATTTATGCCCCTTTTGATGGTTATGTTTATGACATCATAAACACAGTTGAAGACAACGATATTGGAGATATGGATACTGAGCGTAACTGGGGCAATACTATTATTATAAATCATTTAAATGGTTTATTTAGTGCCATTAGCCATATAAAAAAAGATAGTTTTGGAGTGTTTATTGGACAATATGTTTACAAAGGGACTTACTTGGCAACCTGCGGTAACAGTGGCCGTTCACCCGAACCACATATTCATTTTCAATTACAAACTATACCAACAATAGGTGCTAGAACTTTAGCATACCCTATTAGCTATTTTATTGAGCGAATAGGTCAGCAAAAGTTTTTACGTATTGGCGAGGTGCCAGCCGAAAATGCATTTATAAGCAACGTGCAGGTAAATCAGCTATTAATGGTTGGTTTTTTGTTTTTGCCGGGGCAAAAATTGTCTTTAAAAAAAGAAGGAAGTGCCGAAAGCTTTAACTGGGAGGTGTTTACTGATGCTTATAACCGCACTTATATATATTGTGCCCAAAGTATGAGCGCTGCTTATTTTATAAACGATGGTGTAATGCTTTATTTTACAGACTTTGAGGGCAATAAAAATTCAGTGTTGTTTAATTTTTATTTGGCAAGTTATAGACAACTTTTAGGTTATTACGACAATATAGTTATTACCGATAAAGTACCTTTAATACATTTTAATTATAAAGCGGTTCAGTTTTTTCAAGATTTTATTGCGCCTTTTTATTTATTTACAAAAGCCAATTATAGCAGCGCGTTTACCTTTGTAGATAATATTTATGCCCCACAGCACATTATTATAAATACCGAAGTTGAAACGAAATTGATGAACAAAAGTTTTAAGAAAATAAATTTTGAACTTGAATTAAAAGATAATAGATTGACAAAATTTACTATTCATAAAAAAGGGAAAACGGAAATTTACAAGTTCAATGTTTTATAATTATTTACTACACAACTCTAAACCATCCATTGCCGACTTATCATTGTTAGATAGCATTAAAACACGCACAAATAATTCTTTAGCCTCTTGTTTTTTACCCAATTGATAGTTGTTCCAGGCCTGCATTAATAATCCATCGTAACTAAACGGATATTGCGTAACTACTTTTTCAAAAAAAGTACTTGCATTTTCATATTGTTTTTTATAGTAATAAATACTACCCAAACGGTAATTTGCTATTGAATTTTGAGGATCTATTTCTAAAATTTTTTTGTATTGTTCAATTAATTCATTTGTATTTCCTAATGCAAAAAGTGGTGAAGCTATTCCAAACCTAGGGTCGAGCGAATTAGGATTTATTATTATGCAATTTTTGTAATAATTGATAGATTCTTGATATAATTTTGATTCGTTGCACATCCAGCCCAACAGCATATTTACTTCAAAAGAATTTATGTCGTAAGATTCTTTTAAAAGATTTATTGCAGCTTTATAATCGGGCTTTCCAAATAACTCAAGGCTTTTGGCAATTTTTTGTTTTAATGCGGCATCTTTAGAAACATCGCTTTTAATTATGCTTAAGCCTTCTATAACCGAAGGGTCGTTTGGCCAACGCAAAGCCAGCTTATTAAAAAGATGTTCGGCTTCGACTGTTTTATTTAATTTTAGATTGGTCCAAGCAAACATTAATAATCCATCATATTGAAACGGATAGAGCGTATACACTTTCGAAAAATATGGCAATGCGTTTTTGTAGTCGTTTTGATAATAATATATACTGCCAATATTATAGCTAACGGAAGTGTTTTGAGGATCTATCTCTAATATTTTTTTATATTGTGAAATTACTTTATCATTAACACCCATTGCATAGGCAGGAAAGTTATAACCCGTTTTTGCCTCAATTGAAGTTGGCTTTAAAGCTATTGCTTTTTCGTAATGTTCTATTGATGTTTTGTAAAACCCGGCTTTATAATTTAGCCATCCCAAACGTATATTTGTTTCGTAAACTATATTTTTATTATCGTTAATTTCTTTAACAATAGCTTCAATCGAACTTTCTAAATCCCCTTTTTTTTCAAAAACGTAACTATTGTTAAATGCGATTATTGATGTGGTATAATCTTTAACGGTTTGCGACGAAGCACCTAAGCTTAATAAAAATAGCGTAAATCCTATTACGTGAGTTCTTTTCATTTTTTTAAAATTATTTTTTTTCTAAAATTATTGTGGTTTAAATTTTATTCCTAATACAAAGAGATTAAAATGGTAAATATTTTTTTGATATTCTTGTTCCTTATTTTCAAATTGATATAATGCATAGATATCAAATTGTTTGGTAACCGCTACCGATGCAACTGCAGAAAACCTAGAGGTTGTTAAATCTGAAGAGTTATTTACAATATAACCATTACTTTCAATTATGTTTTTGCCCCCACTGTTGTAAAGATACGAGCAAAATAAATTTAATTTAGAAATTGGATTAATAGAAATAAAAGGTATTAAAGAATAATAGGAGGTTGAATAGCCATCTTCTGAATGTATAAACCCATTTATGCCAAAAAGTATTTTATCTTTTTTTAAAGGAGAGTATGTAATAGTAGCAAAGTTTTGAATTTGATTATTTCCAAAAACACTTGAAACTCCTGAACCAACTAAAAAATCAAAATGAGTAATTGATTTTTTAATTGCCAGCGAACCAACAAAATAATTAGAGTTAGAACTACTATCTCTATATGTGTCTGCAGGTGTTGGAGGAGGTGGAAGACCAGGGGGAGGTGGTGGGGGGATTTGTTGTGCGTTTTTTAAACGAAATGTTGTTGATTTATTAATAAAATGGAATCCCGGCAGTACTTGCCAGTTGTTTTTTATTGGAATAGTAGCCTTTAAATAATATTGTAGTTGCGTTACTTTCCCAGTATTGCCATAATGGTCGGCAAAGGTTTGTGAATAATATGTGCCACCATGAAACAAAGAAAAACTTTTAGCAACATAATTCCCAATACCCAAATGGAAATAATTTCCATTTCCTAAAATTTTTGTGCTATCGGTAGTTTTTACACCACCTTCTGCTATTATATATCCTATAGGAGGAACTTTATTAATTTTTAATTTTTCGGACAATTGTTTGGTAAATGTTTTACTCAATTTTAAGGCTTCTTCAAAATGATAGGTGTAAATGTAACAGAAATATAAATATTCCAAAATTAACTCATCCCCAGAATTAAATGTAATTGCTTTTTTAAATTGTGTTTCGGCAGCGTAGTAATTACCCATTTCAAAATAAGCAATACCCATTCTTAGTCGTAAATAGTAATAGTCAAACTTATTTTTAATTGCTTGGTTGCCAAATTCTGTTAATCCGTCCCAGTTTTTATCTAAGTATAACTTGTACGAATTATTTTCGACGTTGATAGAATTTAACGTGTCTTGTGCTTTTGCAGGAAGCGTCATCGCCAAAAAAGAGCAAATTATTAAATACAGATATGTTTTATTTTTTAGCAATAGGTTTTTTGGCGGGACTAATTTAATGATAAAAAAGATATGTACATTTATATAACCATTTAGAAGCTTATTTTTAAAAATACTTGCGTTACTTTTAAATTAATTAAAATTGTAAATTTGCGCATATTTAAATTTACTGTAAAATGAACGTTTTAAAGAAATACTTTACTCCAATTATTATAATAGCAACGATGCAATTAACAGCACAAACGCCGAGCAAAGCCTTAGCCAGTGCCTTTTCGCAAAGCTACGATTATGAGGCTATTGCTAAATATGATGCTGCTATTACTAGTATTAACGCAGTGTACAATGCGTCTAATTACGAAATAAATTTACGAATGGGTTGGTTGCATTACTTATCGGGCAAAAACAAAGAATCTGTGGGTTATTACCAAAAAGCCATCGCTTTGATGCCGGCGGCTACTGAGCCCAAATGGGCAATTATAAGCCCTTATACAAAATTAGAAAGTTGGAGCGAGGTTGAAAAACAGTACTTATCTATTTTAAAGCTAGATGCTAAAAATACATCTGCAAATTATAATTTAGGCTTAATTTATTATTATCGAAAAGACTATGGGAGTGCAAAAAAGTATTTAGATGTTGCCTTAAACCTTACACCTTTCGGCTATAACAATATGTTGATGAGTGCATGGACAAATTATTTTTTAGGAAATAAAAATGAAGCTACGATTTTGTTTAATAAAGTTTTGTTGTACAGCCCTAACGATAAATCTGCTTTGGAGGGATTAAGTTTGATTAAATAAAAATTTACTTGATTCCGTATTTAGTTTTATACTTTAAATAAAGTTCGGTTTGTTTATTGCTAAGTAAAACAGGTTTTCCGGCAATATAAGCTAAAACAATATTGTTGGTTTTCATATCTAAAATATCGCCAGTGCTCACTATTAATGAAGCTATTTTACCATCTTGTAAAGTGCCAATTTGTTTGTCAACTCCTAAAATTTTTGATGCGTTATAACTAATACTTGCTAAAGCTTGTTCTTTAGTTAAACCATAAGCTGCAGCTGAACCGGCATTAAATGGTAAATTACGGCTTTGTGCGGCTTCCATATCGCCTTCTAATTGCAAACAAAACAGTACCGAATCTTTTTGTAACAAATAAGGTGTTTTAAAAACAATGTCTACGTTGTCATCAGTATTATCGGGTAAATCGTTTACGCGATTTAACATTACAGGAATATTATTTTTCTTTAATTCGCTGGTAATTTTATAGCTCTCTTTTCCACCAACAATAACAGACTTTTTAATGTTAAATTTTTTTGTAAAATTTATAGAGTTTAAAATGTCTTTTACTTTATCTGCGTGTATGTATAAATTAGCATCCCCTTTAAAAACTGGTTTCATAGCTTCAAAACGAATATTTTTTTCGGGTACATTTTCTGTTTTATAATAGGCTTCAGCTTCTGTAAAAAAATTGTTAAGTAGGGTTAACTCTTCGTTGAACTTTTTATTTGCCAAAGTTATAAGTCCCTCTTCTTCGCTAAAATGTTTTTCAATGTTTTTTGGAAAATTTAGATGAATGCCGTCATCGGCCTTTAAAACAGCGTCTTCCCAGTTCCATCCTTCTAATGCCATTATGCTTGACGAGCCACTTATTAAACCGCCACGTGGGGTAACTTGTGTATATAAAACACCGTTGGTTTTAACAGTAGGTATAATTATATTATCCGTGTTGTATGCGATTAAACTTCTAACGTGTGGGTTAATATTTCCAACTTCAATATAGTCACGCGTGGCTCTTACAGCTTCTGCATCATGCATTCCAAGTACGTTGTTGGTGTTAATTAAAGCAGGGTACACGTGTTTGCCACTAATATCAACTACTGAATCATAGGCTGCAGGGTTTATTTTAATGCCCTTTGCATCCATTACAGCTTCAATTAAATTATTTTTAATAACTATTATACTGCTTTCAATTACGGAACCATTTCCAATATGAGCTGTACCACCAAATAGGGCAATGTGTGTGTATGTTTTTTGTGCAAACAAACAAGTGTTTGTTAAAACAATTAATAGGGTTAGTATTTTTTTCATTTTTATTTATAATTTTTATCTATGTCCGGTTTCTTCTTCGCTAACGCCCTCAATTGTGTTACAATGGTATAAGCGTTGCTGTTTGGCTTGATACTTTTGTGTTTTAGCGCCTTTTTGTTTTTCTAAAATTAATTTATTAATAATGCGCGCGCGTTCAGTTTTAATATAGTCTTGTAATTTTAAATCTTCATCTCTATCAAAATAAATTTGACCGTCAATAATTGTTTTATCAACTTTTGCATAAACGCTTAATGGGTTATCTGTCCATAGCACAACATCGGCTACTTTACCTACTTTTATACTTCCTACTTTATCATCAATATGTAACATTTTTGCAGGATTAAGCGTTACCATTTTTAACGCTTCTACTTCTGTTAAGCCACCATATTTAATACTTTTAGCTGCTTCTTGGTTTAAACGGCGCGCCATTTCGGCATCATCGCTGTTTATAGCTGTGTTTACACCTATTTTTGTTAATAGTGTTGCATTGTAGGGTATAGCTTCTATTACTTCGTTTTTATAAGCCCACCAATCGGAAAAAGTACTGGCACTTACGCCGTGTGCCTTCATTTTATCGGCTACTTTATAGCCTTCTAAAATATGTGTAAATGTGTTCACTTTGAAGCCAAAGGTATCTGCAATATGCATTAACATATTGATTTCGCTTTGCACATAGCTATGGCACGTTATGAAGCGTTTTTTGTTTAAAATTTCGGCAAGTGCTTCTAACTCTAAATCTTTACGCGGGCTAACTTTATTTTTTTCTTTTGATACTAAAAATAAATTCATTGCTTTATCGTATTCTTTGGCCCGTGTAAAAAAATCATTATATACTTGCTCAACACCCATGCGGCTTTGCGGAAAACGTACCACGTTTAAATCACCCCAATTACTTTGTTTTACATTTTCACCCAAAGCAAATTTAATAAAGCCATCTGCATTTTCATACTTCATATCTTCTGCATTATGCCCCCAGCGCAGTTTAATGATAGCACTTTGCCCGCCAATGCAATTAGCCGAACCATGTAACAATTGTGCAGTGGTAACACCGCCTGATAATTGACGGTAAATGTTTATATCCTCTGGGTTAATTACATCGCCCATTCGTACCTCAGCACTACTTGATTTTGAACCCTCATTCACTCCGGATGTTAAAGCAATGTGGCTATGTTCATCAATTATACCAGGAGTTAAGTGTTTGCCCTGAGCATCAATTATTTTAGCATACGCTAATTTTGGGGTTTCAATATTTGGCGCAATTCTAACAATTTTTCCGTCAACTATATATACGTCGTAATTTTTTAATGTGCTATCGCCATCGTTTGTCCATACGGTTGCATTTTTAATTAAAATGGCCGAATAACGATTTTTAAATTTGTTCCAATTGTTTTTAAAAAAACCTTTTTCTTCAGGTATTGCTTCTCCGTATGCATTAAACGGATAGATAACTTTGCCAAGAGCTATTTCTTTTTTCTTTAAAGTAGGACTAGCTTTTTTTGTAGTATCTACCATTGATTCGTAAGACAATTTAAATGTAGCCCAATTACCATTTGCTAATTGTAAATTACCATCAAAACTTTTTTGAGTACTGTTGTAGTTACCAGTGGCACGAATTTGATTTAGTGAATCAATAAAATAGGAGAAGGTAATTATGTTATTTGTAAAAGTATAATTTATATTTTTTTTACTGGTATCAATAGTAATTTGTGCCATAGGTTTAATAGCATCGTCGTAAAATTTAACTTTATAATTTCTATCATTAATTAAAAGTAAGTAATTGCCTCTTATATCTGTGGGATTAAAGTCGGTATAAATGTTTGCCTCTCCCTTAACCCAATGCTGTATTATTTCGGCATTGTCATCAAAAATTGGTTTGTTAGAAATAAAAAAATTAGCAATAAAATCTTTTTTAAGTGCGCCAATCTTATCGTAAGCATTTATAAATAAAGCAGGGTTTGTTGTTAATGCTTTCAAAGCTGTTTTTTCAGAAAGGCCATATAAGATAGCCTTACGAATATTTTTTAAAAAATCAGCTTTATTTTTTAAATCGGCACTTGTAAAACAAAATTGAATGTTGTTTTTTTCTAAAGCTGAAGGATTGGTTGGCGCTAATTCCCAATGTTTCAATTCGGCAAGGGTAATAGATTCAGCATCATAAGCATCTTCAACAGCATATGGTTCTGGAAAATTAACTGGAATAATATATTTTAAAAATGTGTTTTCGATATCGTTTATACGTTGATACTCATTGCCACCACCCTTAATAATGTATTTTACATTAAATTCTTTACCAACTTTAGCAGCTCTTAGGTTATTAAATTTATCGCTTCCTTCAATTACGCTGGGTAGTTGCTGTAATTTATTAAATGCGTCTAAGCTAATATTATATTCAGTTGCTTTACTACCGTTAGTTGAAGCATACCATTGTGCATCATAATAGGTTTGGCGTAATAAAGCAATTGCACCTGTTAACGAGCTTGGATAATCTTGTGTAGAGGTGCCTTTATTGAATGAATAAAATGCTGCTGCTTTATCTATTACAATGCTTTCATTTTCTTTAAGTGAATTGTTTAAGAGCACAAATGCGCCACTTCCTCTTACAATACCATCTTTAGGGCAAGTAAGCACTGCACCAATACCCATTTTTTTTAACTCGGCAGCTTTGTCTTTATTATGGATAAATAATTTATAAGATTCTAGTTCCGATTTTATAGCTTGATTCCAGCCATAAGCGCCCTTTATATTGCTTTCCATCTGAGGACCCAAGCCATTTTTTGGGTTGTGTTTTTGTTCGGCTATGCCATAATCGCTGTACAAATCAATAAAAGAAGGGTAAATGTATTTTCCTTTTAAATTGTAAACGATTGCATTTTTGGGTATGTCTAATTTTTCGCCAACATTTAAAATTTTACCATTTTGTATTAATAGTGCTGCGTTTTTTAGTGTTGTTTCATAGTCTACAATTATGGTAGCATTTGTAAATGCGTAAATACTGTGCGTACTAAAAGGCGCGCCGTTTGAAGGAAAAGTGCTTTGTGGAGTAATTTTATTTGTAATAAAAATTATAAATAAAATGGTAATTAATTTATATTTCATCTGTAGATAATATTGTTTTTTATTTGTCAAATACAACAGGGCTTCTATACCAGCACTTACTTTCGCAAACTTTTGTATGTTGCCCTTTCATTCGAACCAAAGTTAATCACATATTATAAAAAAGCTAATTATAGTAGCTTTTTATTTTATGTTTTAATTGCTAAATTTACCATAAAATTAAAATTATGTATAAAGGTATTTTACACACGCATTATTTAGTTGTTACACTTTTTTTGCTATTGTACGTTATTAAAACGGTTTTATTATTAAGCAATAAAAATGAATTACTGGCAGTATTTAGTAAAAAAACCAGATTGTTTGAAATTATAATTAGTTTTTTATTTTTAGGAACTGGGATATATCTATTAACGCAATTACCTTTTGGAGGCAAATTTGATTATTTGTTTTGGATTAAAATAATAATGGTGTTTGGATCTATCCCCATTGCTGTTATTGGTTTTAGAAAACACAATAAAATGCTGGCAGCATTAAGTTTGTTGTTAATTACGGGAGCTTTTGGCTTAGCAGAAGTGTACCATAAGCGCAAAGCCATACCAAAAGATGGGGTTGAAATTTCGAGTAATGATGGTAAAGCATTATATGAAGCCAATTGTAAATTGTGTCACGGCACAGATGGAAAATTAGGAATTGCGGGAGCAAAAGACCTTACTTTATCTGAATTGGATGTGGCGGGAATTAAAGATTTAATTTTACACGGCAAGGGCTCTATGCCTGCAGCAGATGTTAATGATGAGCAGGCCACTGCAATTGCAAACTATGTGAATGCAACTATTAAAGGGCATTAGTTAGTAATTTGTACAAATATACTCTATAAATAAATATGGATAAAAGTGGGCAAAATGCTAGTATATCGCAAAAATATATTAATTTACTTGGGGAAGAACAAACATTAAGAATATTAGCTGTTTTTGCTGAAATAGAAAAAGGTGTGTATGATAAAAATAAAATCTATTCGTTTACATTAAATTCTCTAAAGCACCCAATCTATATTCGGAGTATTCGAGCCGATATGCAATCGTTTGTTAATACATTTATCGATCCTTATTTGGATAAAAAGCCATATTTAGTCGATTCTAAATTTATTATTGACGCTGGTGCAAATATTGGTTTTACGGCTATTTTATTTGCTAATTGGTGGCCAGACTCTGAAATAATTAGCATTGAGCCAGATTTAGAAAATTACAACCTTACATTAAAAAATAGTGTAAACTATCCTAACATTAAGGTGGTAAATGCTGGGCTTTGGAACAAAGAAGCTAATTTAAAAATAGAAGCAGGGCAAGAAGATGGTTTTGTAGTGAGGGAAATAGAAGGTAATCAAAACAATATTTTAGCTGAAAATTTAACTAAAGGTGTTTCACTCGAAAGCCTTATGAAACAATACAATTTTCCCGAAATAGATTTTTTAAAAATGAATATTGAAGGAAGCGAAAAAGAAATTTTTAGTGAAAATTACGACTATTGGATTTCGAAAACCAAAGCAATGCTAATTGAATTGCACGACGGTAAAAATGCTGGCTGCTCAAAAGCTGTTTTTAATGCCACTAATTTATTTAATTTTTCTGTAGCCGAAACTGCACCTTATGGCATATTGTTTGTAAAAGAAAATATTTATAGAAAATGGTATGCCCACTGGTACAAAGAGGAAATTTATAATCCAAATATTAATAAAAATAGGTTCCCAGATTTTTATTTAGACAAAGAATAAAAAAACTATTTGTTTACATCATGGCAAAATTCCTAATAAAAACCAGAACAAGTTATAGCAGAATTAGTACTTTTAGTTATGATAAAATTTTTTAAAGAATATTATCGGTTTAGTTATTCCATTTTTATTAATGATGGTCCTGTTGGTAATAGGCACCATTGGTTATATTTTAATTGATGATTATTCTCCGTTTAATGCCTTTTACATGACAGTTATAACCGTTGCTACTGTTGGATATGGCGAAATCGAACCGTTAAGCACCGCTGGACGAGTTTTTACATCCTTTTTAATTATAACAAGTTTTGGTACATTTGCCTATGCAGTGAGTGCAATTACAAAATTTGTAATTGACGGAGAGTTTAACCAGTTTTTTAAAAATAAGAAAGTGACAACAGCTATTGATAAATTAAGTGATCATGTTATAATTTGCGGCTATGGGCGTAATGGGCGCCAAGCAGCACAAATATTAAAGAAACACGATAAACGTTTTGTAGTTGTAGAGGAAAACGATAAGATTAAAGAAACTGCGAATCATCGATTTTCTGATTTAATATTAACTGGAGATGGCACACAAGATGAAGTTTTACTAAAAGCAGGAATATTAAGAGCCAAAGCTTTAATAACCACTTTGCCAATAGATGCAGATAATTTATTTATTGTATTAACGGCTCGTAACTTAAATCCAACGTTAACTATTATTTCGCGTGCGAGTGATGATGGAAGTGACGCCAAATTAAAAATTGCGGGGGCCAATAATGTAATAATGCCTGATAAAGTAGGTGGCGCTCATATGGCAAGTTTGGTGATGAAGCCCGACGTAATGGAGTTTGTAGATTATATTACCGCACAAGGGGGCGATAATAATAATTTAGAAGAGATTACGTTTGACAGAATTAGTAATGGCTTAAAACACAAAACATTAAAAGAATTAGAAATACGTAACAAAAGTGGGGCAAACATTATTGGTTTTAAAACGGCTATGGGCGAATACATCGTAAACCCTAGTGCCGACACAAAAATAATCCCTAACTCTAAAATATTTGTTTTGGGTACTCCCGATCAAATTAGAAAGCTGAATTTGATATTGGCAGAGTAATTAAAATTATTTACCAGATAATGATGCCTTACATAAGTAATTTTAATTTTCGAAATTTGCTTTTGATCTGGTTCGACTTCCATAACCCAATCTCCTTGTCAATGTTATTATCATTGAAAGTGGGTTTGCATTAAAATAAGATCTTTAAAAAATACTATGATGAGGGCAATTGTATGACTCCCTTTAATAAAAAATAAAAGGTTAATAGTTTTGAATAATTTTTAAAATTTACATTTAATAAGCAAATAGGAATAGGATTTTAACCTAAATATGCTTTAAGTAGTCTGCTTCGCGAACCGCGTTTTAAACCCCTTACGGCTTTTTCTTTTATTTGACGGACACGCTCGCGGGTTAAATCAAATTTTTCGCCAATTTCTTCTAACGAATGTGGGTGTGTGCCCGCAATTCCAAAAAATAATTTTATTACTTCCGCTTCACGATCTGTTAAGGTTGATAAAGAACGTAAAATTTCCATTTGTAAACTTTCGCCCATAAGTTCTTTTTCGGGACTAAGTGCATCGTCGTTTGTCATTAAATCATACATGGTTCCGCCCTCTTCGTTTAAGCTTAAGGGCGCATCCATACTTAAATGACGGCTGTTGTTGCGCATTGTGTCTTGTATGTCTTGTGGCAGCATATCTAACATATCTCCCAATTCATCAATACTGGGTTCGCGCTCTAAACTTTGCTCTAATTTGCCATAGGTTTTATTTATTTTATTAATTGCACCAATTTTATTTAATGGTAAACGAACAATACGGCTTTGCTCAGCTAATGCTTGAAGAATGGATTGGCGTATCCACCAAACAGCATACGAAATAAATTTAAAACCACGTGTTTCGTCAAAGCGCTGCGCTGCTTTAATTAAACCTAAATTGCCTTCGTTAATTAAGTCGGGTAAACTTAAACCTTGGTTTTGATATTGTTTACTTACCGAAACTACAAAACGCAAATTTGCTTTTACTAATTTATCTAACGCATATTGGTCTTTATTTCTAATTTTTTGTGCTAAAATTACTTCTTCTTCAGCAGTAATTAATTCTACACGACCTATATCAGCTAAATACATATCTAACGAAGCGGTTTCGCGATTTGTAATTTGTTTGGTTATTTTTAATTGTCTCATAACTATTGCGTTTTATATACTATACGCAATTGCTATTATACAAGGTTGGGTACTTTGTTACATTTTTTTACTTTTTTTAAGACTATTGAGTGAAATGACGTTTTGAATGAGGGAGAGGCAAACTTTTAATGCCGAATTGAGAATATACTGTCAATTTAAAAAAATGAGTCTTAATTTTTTAAACAATCCCGGCCAGAATTATTTGTTTTATATTTATAACTCTGGCAGGGTGTAAATTTATTTGTCCTCGTTCATCTTTTCTTTTTTAGTAGTTTTAATTTTAATATTGCCATTCTCGTCAATTTTAACATTAGCATCTTTGTCGTTTATTTTTATGCCATTTTCATCAATCTTAATTTTAGTGTCTTTTCCTTTTATTTTTATTCCATCGTCGTTAATTCTTATTCCTTCCGAATGAGTTTTCGTTTCGTCTATAATAATTTCTCCATTTTCAATCACTACCTTTTTGCTAACAGTTTCTCCATCGTCATCATCATTATCAGATGCACTATCTAGATCCTTGCAATCTATGCAGGCCAAGCCTTTATCGGTCATTTTCCAGCGTCTGCCAACCATGTCCCCGTCCCAAGTATTTGTTACATTGCCAATGTCATCTAATAGATACTTAACGCTTTTATCAAAATAAATTACTTTTCCTAATGGTAACTTTAATTTTATATTTACTCTCTGAGCTCTAAATTTTTGTCCTGTAATTACCGTAAATATTTCGTCAAGAATTAGTTGATTACCATTTTGATTAAACTTGTATCTGATTGATTTAGCGTTTTGATTTGCATCTTGTTTATCTGAACCTTGAGCAGAATTGTAAACAATTAGTTCAATACTATCTGAACTGCTTTCAATAACATCTAAATTAGCCAATCCTAAAACCGATAAATTAGATTTTGATTCGCCTAAGAAATAACTGTTGTGTTTTTTTTGAAAATTAGTTTCAATTTCATCAACATTTTCAAACGCATAATTTTTTAATACTTCAGAACTAGGATTTAGCTTCACAACTATTGTATCGCCCATATTATGCAATTGATAAGTCTCTTTAATTTTAGAGGTTTCTGAAAATTGTTTTGCTGTTTTAACAGTGATGTAAAATCCTAATATAAATCCGGCTAACCAAAGAAATCCTAAACTATAATTTAACCAGCGGTTGCTGTAATGAATTTTAAATAAAATTTTAATACCACTGTATAGCAACATGAATACAGGAATTCCAAATACAATAATAAAAGAAATAATTGCCCAAACGTAATACCCACCTGAGTTAAAAATTACAGATTTCCAGTTTGTGAAATCGCTGCTTGAGTCGGCTACCGAAATCCCGAAAATAGAACTTACGTAAGCGATTAATAATACGCCGCCAATGAATACAAGAAATAAACCAAACAATCTACCTATAACATTACCAATTGTTGAAGCAGCAGTATGTGCCCCGTTTCGTACATTTTTGCTAAAGGTTTTGCCATACTTGTTTTTTAAATCTGCTGCTTCTTCTTTAACGGTTTTACTAATGTTATCAATAGTTGCAGGTTCACCACGCATCGCTAATCTATCGGCAGTTGTTTTTGCTTCAGGAATTATAATCCACATAACAATGTATACCCATAAGCTTAATCCGCCGAAAAATATTAATAAAAACATGGCTAAACGTACCCACACTGTATCGATGTCAAAATAGGCTGCTAGTCCACTACATACACCACCAATGGCTTTCTCATCAGGGTTGCGGAAAAGTCTGCGTTTTATTTTTTCGTTAGATGTGTTTGCATCATTTGCTTCGTCGTTTTTAGATTGGTGATTTGCTTCATCACCTGCAAACTCTTCTGGCTTGCCCATTATTTGCATTACATTTTCAACATCGGTCATCAATACAACCTGTTTATTTACGCTTATTTTTTGCTGCAATAATTCTGCAATACGCGCTTCAATGTCTGCCATTATCTCATTACCACCATCTGTTTTACTAAAATATCCCTTTATAGTAGTTAAGTAATTGCTTAACGTTTGGTAAGCGTCTTCTTCTATATGAAAAATAATACCGCTTATATTTATGGTTACTGTTTTGTTCATTGTTTAATTTTTTTAATTTTTAGTTTTATAATTTTTTTCCTTTTTCAATGGTGCTGTTTACTGCGCTTACTAGTTCTTCCCAACTTATTTGTAGTTCTTTTAAATACTGTTCGCCAATTTCGGTTAGTTTATAGTATTTGCGAGGAGGACCGCTATTGCTCTCTTCCCAACGGTAGCCTAATAATCCGGTGTTTTTTAAACGAGTTAAAAGTGGATATAATGTGCCCTCAACTACTACTAACTTGGTATCTTTTAGCTTATCAATTATTTCAGTTGGATAAGCATCGCCTTGCGATAGAATAGAAAGTATGCAAAGTTCAAGCACACCTTTGCGCATCTGCGCTTTTGTGTTTTCGGTGTTTACTTGTTCCATAATTTTTTAAAGTGTTTTAAAGTTTAAAATAATACTGTATACAACATCTGCTTTTAAATTAGTTAAGTGCAGGTGTGTAAATTGTTTTTCAATTTGGTTTTTTAAATTAGAGTCTTCTGTTTTGGCTAAAACAAAATTTACGTTACCTATTTCGTTGGTAGTAAATAATATTTCAACTTTTTGATTTGAAACAGGAGTTGTAAAAACGATAGACTCTTTAATTGTTTTTTCTGTTTCTACAATTTCAGTACCATTTTTAGTTCTGGCATTTGCAAAAAAGGTAAATAAACTTAAACCTAGTATTAAGCTTGTTTTTTTAACGGAGATTAGATTTTTCATTTCTTTTTAGTTTTATTTTTTAATAGTTTAAATTTTATTTCAATAGCTAATTGGTGACACAAAGATATGTGATAATTTTAGTACCTTGCAACACATAGTACTAAATATTTGTTAATTTATTTGTAAATACCTGATAATCAATGTAAAAAAATTATTACTAATTGCTTAAAAAACAATATCTTTGTAATCTATACAAAAAAAATGCACAGTTTTTCGGCAGATTTAGATGCCTTACTTTCCATAAAAGGGTTAATTGGGTTACTTACACTTTCGGTTTTAGAAATAATTCTTGGAATTGACAATATTATCTTTATTTCAATTGCAGTTAACAAATTACCTGTTTCGCAACAAAAGAAAGCGCGAACTATAGGCTTGGTATTGGCGCTTTTGGTGAGGAGTGTTTTATTGCTTTTTGTGGGTTGGATTGCGGGATTAAAAGAAGCATTGTTTCATATTGGCGATTATGGTGTTAGTGGCAAAGGTTTAATTTTAATAGGGGGTGGACTTTTTTTATTAATAAAAACTTGGGGAGAAATTAAGGAAAAAATTAATAGCGATGATGATGAAATAGAACACAAATCGGGTGGAAAAATTTCATTTCAAGCAATCATTACGCAAATAGTTATAATAGATTTTATTTTTAGTTTTGATAGTATCTTGGCAGCAGTTGGTGTTAGTGGTGTAGTATTGATTATGATTAGTGCCGTTGTAATTAGTATGATTTTAATGATTTTGTTTAGTGGTTTGGTGGCGGATTTTATTAATAAAAATCAGGGTATTAAAATGATTGCACTTACGTTTTTATTGGTAATTGGAGGAATTCTCTTAGCAGAAGGCTTAATAGATTCGTATAATTTTACTATACCGGAAACGGAACATGTTGAATTGAATAAAAACTATGCTTACATAGCTCTTGCTTTTGCGTTAGTAAATGAAGGCTTTAATATGAGAGAGAAAAAGGTGAAGCGTAAACGCGATTTAGAGTTGTAATTTTTAACTACTTCCTAATGTCTATTCGCAATTAACTTAATAAAATGGATTACAATTTTTACACCGGTGAAGTATTATTAATTGATAAACCATATACCTGGAGCAGTTTTCAGGCAGTAAATAAATTAAAGCACGCTATTAAAAATCATGCTTCGTTTATTATTGACGGTAATAAGATAAATGCAAAAATTGGGCATGCCGGAACGTTAGATCCTTTGGCGACAGGCTTACTGATAGTGTGTACGGGTAAAAAAACTAAAACAATTAATGAATTAATGGGAATGGAAAAGGAGTATACCGGCACTTTTTTTATTGGTGCCACTACGCCATGTTACGATTTGGAGAAAGCAGTAGATTTTACATTTCCAACTGAACATATTACCGAAAACGATATTTTAAATACTGCCAAAAGCTTTGTGGGCGCCCAACAACAAGTACCACCTTTGTTTAGCGCTATACAAATTAATGGCAAGCGTGCTTACGAATATGCAAGAGCGGGCGAAGAAATGGAATTAAAATCGCGTGAAATTGAAATTAAAGAATTTGAGATTACCGATGCTAAGTTGCCAAACGTTAGTTTTAGAATTGTGTGTAGCAAAGGCACTTATATCCGCAGCTTAGCCCGCGATTTTGGAATAGCTCTTGGAAGTGGCGCACACTTAACAAAATTATGCAGAACAAAAATTGGTAATTTTAATTTAAAGGATGCAGTAAGTCCAGAGCAATTTTCGGAATTACTAATAAAAAACAAAATGGAAAATACCAACACAGAGTTACAAGAGTAAAGGAGAGCACGGAGAATAAAATCTCTATGAACTCATAATCATTGAGCCTCTGCATTTAAAAATTATTCGGAATAAATACAAACACTAAATATTTAATCGTTATTGCCGGGCCAACGGCCGTTGGAAAAACATCTTTATCTATAGAACTCGCTAAACATTACCAAACAGTTATTTTAAGTGCAGATGCAAGGCAATTTTATAGAGAGCTAACCATAGGCACAGCAAAACCTAGCAAAGAACAATTAAAAGAAGTAGAGCACTTTTTTATTGATACAAAATCTATTACCGAATTGTACGGGGCTGGTCATTATGAAAAAGATGCCATAGCTATTTTAAATGAGTTATTTACAAAACGTAAAATCGTTTTTTTGGTAGGGGGTTCCGGACTTTATATTGATGCCGTTTTAAATGGCGTTGATGATTTTATAGAGGTGCCCATTGAAGTAAGAGAAAAATTGAATTCCGAATATGAAGAAAAGGGTTTAGAATGGTTGCAAAATGAAGTGAAAAAATTGGATGAAGTTTATTTTGATGCGACGGATATATTTAATCCGCAACGGTTAATACGAGCACTGGAAGTATCTGTTTTTACTGGTAAACCGTATTCTTCATTTTTAAATCAACCAAAGGCTGAACGTAATTTTACGCCCATAAAAATTTTAATTAATACCGACAGAGAAAAACTATATTCTCAAATAAATTTGCGGGTAGATGAAATGATGAAAGCCGGTTTGTTAGAAGAAGTAAAACAACTCTCCGATAAAAAGCAGTTGAATGCGCTTAAAACAGTAGGTTATAAGGAATTGTATGCTTATTTAGATGCCAGTTATACTTTAGAAACAGCCATTGAAAAAATAAAACAACATACACGAAACTATGCCAAACGGCAATTAACTTGGTTTAAAAATAAGGATGAGTTTGAGGAGTTTTTGCCGACTGACATTGAGAAAATTACGGGATATATTGATGTCATTATTAATAATTGAATTACTTTTTCCTCGAATTAAATCCAACCATTAGTGAAATGCGCCACCCAGTTTCTATATGTTGTTTTGTGGTAGCGCCAGTTTTTGAATCGTAATTAGTTTTAATACTTCCTACTGAAGGGACTATTGCTAAATTTATTGGAAAATTAACTTTTCCCGATTTAAAATTTGTACCTGCTGCAAACACCATTCCCAAGCCTGATAAAGAAAGGTTGGGTCCTAACGCAAACTCAAACGATTTTTTTACACCACCTCTTAGCCCAATTAAAAAATTTGCACTTGGTAAAAACATACCTTGTTCTATTCCGCCAACCAACGGTACAAACTCTAAAATTCCTGATATGCCATTGTTAAGTGTAAACAAGCGTTCTTCAAATTGCCAACCAAATTGTGTAACAAATGGCGTTTTTCCTTTATCCGTAATGTAATCTGCACTTGTACCACTTGTTATACCAGTAACTCCAATGCGTGGCCCACTAAATTTTTTATGGGCATCGGGTAAAAACTCATTGGTATCAATGCCTTTATAATTTGTTGGCAATGAATTATAATAAACATAATCTGAATTTTTTTCGGGCTTTACAACTGCAGGTATTATTTCAAACACATCTTTAGTCCCGTTTGGATAAAGAATAGAGAACACATTCATTTTTGCAAGTACCCAAGTAGGTCCATCAGATACACCTTGTTGCTTGTATTTTATTTCTGTTTCGCTCACTTCAATTACTTTTGCATTAATTTCTTTACCGTTTAACAAAGTAATTTTGTCTTGCGCTTTTAAGTGGGTTAAGCCTAAAATAGATAGTGTGCTAAGCATTAATACTTTTCTTTTTAATTTGCTTGTAGTTTTCATAATTTATTTTTTTTAATGATTAATTTCTTAAAGCAAAAGTACCCCCATTAACTACCTTTATGAAACGACTAAACACAAGCATTTTTATAAAAAAATTAAAAAACACTTTATTTGCGTTTTTTGTTAATTGAAATAAACTTAATTTGCAAAAAATACTACTACACCTAAAAAATTTGCGTTTTTTGCAAATAATTAATACTTTTATTATTAATTAATACTAAAAAATGGCTGTAAAACACAAAAATATACAAGATATTTTTATTCAAAAATTAAAGGAATCTCTTCCGCCCTCAATTGGCATTGCCGAAGAAATTGCCGAAACACTAAGCGTTAGTATTGATAGTGCCTATCGTCGCATTAGAGGCGAAACGGATTTAAGTTTAAAAGAAATACATCTAATCACTCAAAAATATGGTATGTCGTTAGATGCTATCCTTTCTAACATGGGCGATACCGTAACGTTTACATATACTAAACTAACCGATAGTGAAAATAACTTTAAAAAATATTTAAGTCGTATTCACGGTCACTTGCTAAAGTTGAATAATTTTGATGATAAAAAAATATTTTATGTCGCCGAAGAAATGCCAATTTTTTATTCATTCTTTACAAAAAAATTAACCGAGTTTAAATTGTTTTATTGGCAGCGCAGTGTGCTAAATATTCCCGAAGTACAAAGTAAAAAGTTTGAATTTAACATCGTAAATAAAGACCTGATTGAGTTGGCAAACAACTGTTACAAGGAGTATAAAAAAATTCCATCAACAGAAATTTGGACAGTAGAAACTATTTATACCGCTATTAAACAAATAGATTTCTATTTGGAGAGTGGCGTATTTAAGAATAAAAAAGATGCCATTGAATTGTTAGACCACCTTAAACAATTAATTGAAAATATAAAAGAATGTGCCGAAAATAGCCGAAAAGAAAAAAGTGATAAGCACGAAACGTTTTTACTATACAACAGCGAAGTAGTATTAGGCACCAATTGCATTTATGCGCAAAGTGGTGATATTAATTATGCTTATATAAGTTTTAATAATATAAATTCGCTTACAACCAACAACCCAGAGTTTTGCGACGAAACCGAACATTGGATAAAAAACATTGTTAGAAAAAGTACGCTTATAAGCGGTGTAGCCGAAAAACAGCGCTATCAATTTTTTAATAGTATTATAAAAAGTATTGATGCCTGTATTGAAAAAAATAGTTTGTAGTTTTATTTCCATTTTTCAAAAAAACAATTAATGGTAAAGTGGCTCTCGTTTTTAAACGATTATCAAAAATTAGAAAAACCAATATTAAACGTGGTAATTTCCGAATTTTTTATTCAATTGGTTAACGCAACCTTTATGAATATTTTACCTTTGTACATGACCCGCAAAGGCTTTAGCGACGAGGAGATTGCCCTTTTTATTACCTTTCGATTTTTAGGGGTTTTTATTTTAGCTTTACCACTTGGCAATTTAATTAAAGGCAAAAAATTAATTCCACTTTTTTATTTATCAAATATTTGTGTTCCATTGTTTGGTATTGCAATTGTTTTAAGTATAGCGTTTCAATTGAAAGCCTTAACCTTAATTAGTTTATTATTGTGGGGCGCATCGTTTACGTTTATGCAAATTCCTATTTCACCATTTATTTTACGCAATGCAAAAAAACAAAATCACACAGCGGGTATCTCACTAAGTTATAGTACTTGGAGTTTTGCCGGCATTTTAAGTGGTGTATTAATTGCTGTTTTAGATGGGATTAATCCAAAATTATTTAACGAACAATTTATTTTATTGCTTTTTTCTGTATTAGGATTTTTTGGTGTTTTTTTTCTTTATAAAATAAAAAATTTTAAAGAAGTTGTTGAAGAGTATCAAAAAATTAAAACAAAATCAAGTGAAAAAACAGATTGGAGATTAATTTTTAAAGCACTTATTCCTACCTTAATCATTGCTACAGGTGCTGGTTTAACCATTCCATTTATTAGTTTATTTTTTGATAAGGTTCATCATTTAGATAAAGGTGGCTTTTCGGTATTAAGCTCAATAGCCGCTGTATTGGTTGCATATAGCGCGATGATGGTGCCTAAAATTAAACAAACTATTGGGTATAAAATTGCAATTCCAACCACGCAAGCCCTAGCAGTAATATCATTAGTAGCATTGGCAACAACACAGTTTTATAGCCAATATTCCATTGCTATTGTTATTGCTGCAGTATGTTATTTATTACGCCAGCCATTAATGAATGTAGCAGGACCAATGACAACTGAGTTAATTTTAAATTACGTAGGACAAAAAAATAGAGAAATTACCAGCGCCCTTACAGCTGCTATTTGGAGTGGTAGTTGGGTAATTAGTGGTTTTATGGTAAAAATATTATTTGCACATAAATTTATGTTTGCAAACATTTTTTTAATAACTTCGGTACTGTATGCTATAGGAGTAATTATGTATTATGTTTTAATTTTAGATTATACCAAACGCCAAAAACAAGGATTGATTGAGGAATAGAATTTTATATTTTTTTATTATACTGGGATATTATACTTCTATTTTTTCCCAAACTATTGAATTGCCAATTGCTAATGCAGGTACTCAATTATTTTCAAATTCTGTTTTTTGCTATGGTTTGAAATCAGATTCCAAAAAAGCAGCATTATACATTTACAAATTAGATACGCAGTTAAGTATAAAAGATAGTTTGTTTTATTATTTATCAATCCCAAATACAAACGATTACTTACAAATGTATAGCGATACTTTACATAATTATTTAAATATTTATTTACAAAAAAGGAATACAAATGCTGTTACTATATTTAGGTTTAACTCAAAATTTAAACTGCAGGTTGTTATTGAAAACGTAGATATAGCTCGTTTAAATAGTATTTCGGCCTTTGAGAAAGAGGTAAAGCGTGTTAATACAGAGGTGTATACTATAAATTATACTATCGACTCAACAGGTAAACAGTTTTATTTAAATAAATACAATTTACGCAACATATTAAATAATTTTGAATACGAGAAAAAATGGCAGTTTCCGTTTGAACGAAAAAATATAAATACTGCGCATTTTATTTTTGCCAATAAGCAACATGTGTTTTTATATGTAAATGTTTTGGGTAGTACAAAAACTGGGCAATGGATTTTAAAAATAAATGCAGAAACTGGTAAATTAAATAAAGCAACGAAATTAAATTCAATTGATGAAACAAGTTTTTATCAGTTTGGTAATTATACCTATGATACCATATCTCAGACTATTACTTTAATTGGGCAAAAGTATAGCGAGGCGCAGTTTAATCAAACAAAAAACACTTTTAATATAAAAAATGCAACGTTTGCAAAAGCTTACTGTATTCAAATTGATTCGGCAGGTGAGCAAAGTTTAAATCAGGAGTTTAAAATACCTATTGCAGAACTTAAGACGTTAAATAAAAAGGCAATATCTTCTTATATTTTTAGAGTTAAAAAAATAGAGGTGGATAAAGAGGGTTCGCTAAATTTTGAAAGCGATATTTTTATAAGCACAGCTACCACCCTATGTTTTAGGTATTGTAATACGATTATTTTTAAATTGAAAAATAAGGAGGGGCAATTTATTTTCGAGAAAAATTCGATTCAATCCAATCCTTTAATTGAAAACTACCTTGTAGCAAATGATGACTTAGATTTGAATGGAAAATTATGTGTGGATAGTTTAATAAATTTTGAAAGTATTTATTACAAAAATATCGTTTTTCCAACTAAGCTTAATTTTAAAACTGATGAAGTTAGAAACCCTGTGTATTTAATTCAAAAAACGGACTCAAAAAAAGGAACTTTAGATTACTCTTTAATTTTACCTATTAAAAAGATATATAAATTACAAAAAGTTGAAGAATTAAATAAATCAGAAAACTCTGAATTTATAGGTATTTCAAATACACGTTTTATAATTACGCGGCAATTAATTGCCAATAGACTTGCCTTAAAACTATACAGCTGGTAATTTTATATATACTAAATGATAAAATGGCCAAAATGAAATCAGAATATAACGATAATAAATTTGATGGTTAAGCCTCTTTAAAAACTTTATTTAAGCGTTTTAAAACTAACAGCATAATTAAAAAAGCAAACATAAGTAAAGCGAAATTTAGCCAAAAGTAATTAGCTTTATTATCAAACTTATCCCAATTTTTCGCTAAAACACCACTTAATTTGTTGCCAATAGAAGTTGCTAACTGCCAACCACCCATCATTAAAGCGGTAAGTCGCACGGGAGCTAATTTACTAACCATTGATAAGCCCATGGGGCTTAAGAGTAGTTCGCCAACTGTAATTACGCCGTATGACGCAATTAACCACCAAGCACTGGCTTTATTCATACCATAGTTAGTAAAGTAAACGGCACCTACCATTACTAAAGTAGAGAGCGCACTAATTAATAAACCATATGCAATTTTTGTTGCAGTAGTTGGTTCTTTTTTACGTTTTCTTAAAAAAGCAAAAAAGGCAATAATTAATGGCGTTAGTACGACAACAAAAAATGGATTTACCGATTGAAAAATTTCGGTATTAACTAAGTTAAGTGGTTCGCCTTTGGGCGGAATATCTTTAACATCTAAATTTTTAAAATAAGCTGGGTAATCTAAAACCTTTACTGGTTTTCCGGTTGAATCCTTTATTACTCTAAACTGTTCATCTAGTTGATTTACTTTTCTACTTGTAGCATATAAAGTATCTGAAAAGCCTAAAGATTTTGTAACTGCTGTAATAGATTGTGGACTACTTCTATCTGTATACGATTGGGCATAGGTAGTTAAAGCGGTACCATTTTGTTTAAATATAGCCCAAAAAATAATTACAATAATAAAAATAGTAAACATCGTGCCCAGGGGTTTACGCTCTTCAGTATTGGCTTTTCTAAATATGGAGGCATAAAAATAAATTACCGGAATACAGAACATAAAAAACGCATCTGTACTTTGGCTGCCCATGATGGTAAAAATTTTATTACCTTGGCCAAAAATAGCATTTGGTAGGCACCACCCAATTATCGAAAAAATAATACCTACCAAAAGTACTTTTACAAACTGCATTAAAAAAGGTTTATCTTCAGGTTTGGGCTCTTTGCGAACATCTACGTGCTTGTAGTGTTTCATTCCTAACCAAAATGTAATTACACCTATAAACATTCCCACGCCAGCCGTTATAAATGCACCATTCCAGCCAACTTTATTACGCATTATAGCAGCTATAAAATTGCAAATAAAAGCACCTAAATTTATGCCCATATAAAAAATATTGTAGCCAGTATCTTTTTTATCCTTATAACGAGGATCGTTATACAAATTGCCTAAAAGTGTTGCAATGTTGGGTTTAAAAAAACCATTACCAACTACCATAATAGCCAAAGCTGTAAAAAATGCCCATTTTTCGGGAATAGCTAACATACAATAACCAATACCCATTAAAATACCCCCTAATGTGATTGAAAAACGATAACCTAATTTTAAGTCGGCCAATAAGCCACCCATAAAAGGTGTTAAATAAGCAAGTGCGATAAATGTTCCAAAAATATCAGAGGCTGTTGCATTTTCCCAACCCATACCACCTTCTTTTCCATCGGTAGTCATGTACAGAAAAAAAATGCCTATCATTAAATAATAGCCAAAACGTTCCCAAAACTCGGTAAACACTAAAAAGAAAAGGCCTTTGGGGTATTTAGACATATAGAAAATTAAAGATTGAAAATTTTAAATTAAAGATTAGCAATTAGTTATTAGAATTTGAATTTTTATTACGTGTCATATACTTTAAATTTACAGCATATAGTGCAATAAAAATAATGTCTACAACAATCCAAAATATTAATCCGCCATACGATTTGGTTTCGGCGCCACTAAAATTCATTCCGGCGCCAAAAAAATTAGAGGCCAATTCGGCAAAAGCGTATATAAAAAAGCCAATTTTATTTAATCGCCACATAAGTATTACGCCCACTAAACTGGCAATATTTGAAAGTAGAGAATACACACAAACTAAACCAACTTCGTGAAAAAATACAGTGGGATCCATTTCAGCCAATTGTGGTTGTGATGCTATTACCTTATCCCAAAGGGAGTTTACAGTTTCTGCACTAAGCGTTAAACAAAATGCGCCACAAGCATAAATTAAAATTAATAGGCTACAAGCTACAAAAGATAAAATACATAGTACTTTTAAAAATTGTGGTTTTTCGGGTGCCTTAGCTATATCGTTTATAAATTGATCGTTAGTGTTAAAATTATCAGAGTTGTTATCCATAAAATAAATAGGTTGATTTTAACAAAAATAAAAAAACCGTTTATATAATAAACGGTTTTTAAAAAATAAATAAAATAAAAATTAGTGATTGCTTAATGAATCACTAACCGATTGTAAGGCGTTGTTCATAGTTTCACGTAATTTAGCAGTATCTAATAAACCAGAATGCTCTAAACCATCTTTAATGTCGCCTAAAGTTGAAGCAATTTTGTAAATCCAAAATATTGCTAAAAGCATAGCTACAAAGTTTAAAACAATGCCTGTTAACATCATACCTTTTTTAGGATTGTTGTTGTTTTTTGCCATAAAAAAGGCAACAATACTTAAAATTAAACCTACTAAGGCTAACCACCAAGCGCCAGCGCCTAAAAGCGGAATAATTGCCCATACTAAAGCTACAATTCCAATAATCATACCAGCTGTACCTAAGCCTTTACCTTTTGTTGTTGTTGAGGTTGTTGTGTTGTTTTCTTCCATTTTGTTTTAAGTTTTTAAATTTATAATTTGAACGAAAATAACGGATATATGTTAAATTAGTTGTACCTAAATGTTAAAGTTTTTAACAATTAACCCAATTTAAACACAAAATACTCACTAAACCCTTACAGTTTTGGTACTAAAATAGACTATTATTTTTTTAATTCCGAAAAACAAAAGCAAGATAATTAACAATATACCCCAAATATCGACAAAAAACAGTACTAAATTTTTTAGGAGTTGAAAGCCATTTAGAAACGATTGCCCTAATTTATTAAAGAACGAAGGTTCGTAGGTTTTGTAAGCTGGTGGCAGTGCTTTAATTTGGCTATTAACACATTGCGCTTGGTACAATTGTAAATGTAAGGTGCTGTAATTTACTTGGTCGGCAAGGTCAATACTTTCTATCCGAGTTTCATCGGCCAAGGTTTGTTTTTGTAACACATTTTCGTGGGCATCACTTTCTTGATTTAATTTTGATGTTTTAGTTGCAACACTGGTTTGTAAACTTTTTTTGTAGTGTGTATATCTGTTTTCGGCCAATTTATTGGCATATAATTTCATTTTTACATCGTCGGCTTTTAGGGTGCGATAATCTATAAACACAGCCATATCTGTTATTTTACGTATCACAGTGTCTAATTGTTTATTGGGTACGCGAATAGTAATATTACTAATAGTGGTAAAGTAGTTTAATTCTAAAACCGAATCTTTTTTAAACTGAATTGTGTTGTCGTAGTTTGAGTTTGACGATAAATCGCTTAGCGTAACATAACCACCGTTATTACTAACAATATCTTCTATTTGCTTGGTGCTATTAAGTACATCTTTTACTTTGCATTTAATGTCAGCGTTTCTTACAAAATTTTGGGTAATGCCATTTATTGTGTCGGTTACAATTGTTGAGGCGTATGCCGAAACAGAATCAGCAACAGATTTTTCTTGGGCCATATATTTTGCATCTTCGTGGTAGTTTCCTCCACAAGATTGAAATAAAATAGCTGTTAAAACAATTGCTACATAAATTATGTTATTTTTTTTAGACAAAAGATGTTCACGTCTAACGCGCACCTGGTTTGCGTTAGAACAATTTTTTAAATTGCTCATAAGTTAATTGGTTTTATTATTTATACGCAAACTAAAAAAAGGTAACCTTTTGGTTATAAACGAAAAAAAGGCGAATAAAATTCGCCTTTAATAATAATATGGAAAACAAACCGACTATAAATTAATTACTGTAAATAAAACGCTTAAAAAAGTAGAAACTAAGAACATATTTACAACCCATTTTGTAGGTGCTTGACCAATGGCACATACAAGGTTTGCCATAGCGCCCGCCATTACTAAGCCTAATTGCCAAATGGGTGCGCCGTTTTGAAAAATATGCATAGCAGAAATTCCACCTAAAATACTGCCTATGGCAATAGTCATCGATATAATTCCGAAATAACTAAAACTTAATTTATCAATTAAATTAGTGTACCAACCACTTTGAGCTTTAGTGGTAAAATTAGATTTTGAATGCGATTGTTTTAATGTTAATGTTGCCATAATATAAGTTTTAAATATTTTTATAGGTCAAAATTACGCCAGTAACCTTTGTTTTAAAATGACACGCATCATAAATAAAAATGATATTTATCAATTTAATAAAAATATATAAAACTGATTTTTATCATGCTGTTTATATGATAAAAGTTGTTATATTTATTTACCACTTAATGTAACTTTGACTTTTAATATTATGGAAGAAAATAAATACGAATTATTCAGTTTGATTATACGAATTTTTACAGGATTACTCTTTTTATTTCAAGGATATGATAAACTTTTTAAAGTAGGGTTAAAAGGTTGTTTTGAAACTTTTTATAACGATACATACACATTAAAAATTCCAAGTTTTTTATTGTGGGTGGTAGTAGTTTACACAAGTTGTGCTGAGTTTTTTGGAGGGCTATTTTTAATATTTGGATTTTTATACAGTTATACCTTATTAGCTTTAGGTGTTGATTTAATAATTGTTGCAGTGGCCTTTGGCGTTTTACAACCTATGTGGGATACTAAACATGCTTTTCCCCGCTTTTTATTAATAGTACTAAATATGTTTGTACTTATTCAATTTAATAAATTTTCCCTCGATAAATTATTTAATTTATAAAAATAAACCCCATGAAAAAACAAAAAATTATTGTAGGTATAGACTACACGAAATCAAGCCTAAACGCTTTAAATTATGCTAAATTATTGGCTACTCATTCAAATAGTGAATTAATCCTTTTCCATTTGTATGATGCACCTGTGTTATATACAAATTCAGGCTTGTATTTTATGTCTTACAAATCTATTGAGAAAGATAATAAAGATAAACTTCAAAAATTTGCAAAAAAACATTTAAAAGAAGATATTAATTATACCATAATTACTAAAGTAGGCGCGTTTAGAGATGAAGTAGAAGGATTAGTAAAATCCAATTCTATACATTCTATTGTATTAGGATTGGAGTCAAAAACAAAAATGAATCGTTTTATTTTTGGAAGCACAACTACCGATATAGCTGGCAAAATAGATTGCCCAGTAATTATTGTTCCTGAATCGTACAAAAAACACGCTGTTGGTAAAACCCTTATTGCTACAGACAATAGCGAATTGCCTCACGCAAAGTGTTTATCGCAAATTAAAAATTTCATAAACTCAACCCAAAGTAAAATAAATGTTTATCATATTGTTACCCCAAACGAAATAATAAATAGCAAGCAAAACGAATTTAAAATTGACAGTGGTTTGGCGTATAAGTTGCATACGAAAAAAGCAAAAACATTAGTAGATGGAATTAGAAGTGCAGTGGCATTAAATAAAGAGCAAGCTGTAATTACTATTGCTCGCAAGCACTCGTTAGTATATCGCTTTTTTAACGAAACGCATACTAAAGAAATTGCCTTTGCTTCGAAGGTACCGGTAGTAGTAATTCATGAATAATGTTTTAATTTAAAAAAATAAAATGAAAAAATTTAATCCAAAAAAGATTTTAGTTCCCTACGATTTTTCTAAAACGGCAGATTTAGCATTAAATAAAGCCGCTTATATTGCTAAATATACTAAAGCTACACTTTTTTTAGTTCATATTAATAAAGTAAACGATTTGTACGATTTATTTTTGTTAGAATTAAAAATTGTGGAAAATAAAACATTAGAAAGTTTTATAAATGATAAGCTGCAAGTGATAGCCAATAAAATTAAAAGCGAATTTGGATGTGAGGTAATTACAAAAGTTACTAATGGTGGAATTGCTTCTGAAATTATTTTTGTATCAGAGGAATTAAAAGCTGATTTAGTTATTATGGGCACTAAAGGTAAAGACTCTACTTCTGATTTATTTTTAGGTAGTAATGCGTATCGTGTAATAACAAAGAGTGAAATACCGGTAATGACTATTACAAAAGAATCATCAAAACGTGAGTTTGGAACAATTTTATTGCCGATTGATTTGTCCGATCACACGAGGCAGAAAGTAGATTATGCAATAGAATTTGCAAAAACATTTCGCTCTAAAATAATTTCACTAGGCATCTATAGTGAACATGAAAAAGATAATAAATTTAAATTAGAAATTATTAATTCGCAGATTGAAAAATTGTGTAAAAAACATTCAGTTGCTTTTGAGGCAAGAATTGAAAAAACAAAACATAGAATTTCTAAAACGTTAAGTGTTGCTAAAAGAGTGGATGCTCAATTAATTATTACTATGACAGATCAGACGCTTGAAGGCGCAAAAAAGTGGTTAAGCTCTTATGATCATGAACTGATTAATAACTCAAAAATACCTGTGATATCAATTCAACCAGAGGTGAATGATGATTTCAGTGGCTCTAGTACGATGTTACCTTATTAAAACAATAACAAAATGAAACTTATAATAGACAATAGCAAAAGAATTTCAGATGTGCAAAGGCAGTTTAATTCTATATTTCCTTACCTAAAAATTCAATTATTTAAAAAACCACATCAAAATGCGCAAGGTTCGCCAAAAAGCGATATGATTAATGAATCCATTTTACTATCACAGTTAAATCATACAGATGGAAATGTTGAAATAGATGGGGAAATGACTGTACAAGAATTAGAGTCACTTTTTAATAATTTATTTAATTTAAATATTCAAGTGTTTCGCAAATCAGGAAAAAGCTGGTTAGAAACAACTGTTACTGACAGCTGGACTTTAAACAAACAAAACGAGGAAGGCGAAGAGTTAAGTAGTATGTATAACTAATTTATGCTTTTAATTTTCGCAATTTTGCACTGTCAAGAATTGTAATATTACTACCTTTTATCTCAATTAATTTGTCGTCTTTAAACTCACTAAGAGTTCTGATAAGCGATTCCGTTGCGGTACCAACAATATTTGCTAAGTCTTCACGAGAAATAGAAATACTAAATTTATCGGCGGAGTCTTTCTTATAGCGTTCTTCCAATAAAACTAAAGCTTCAGATACTCTTTTTCTAACGGAACTGTATGCCAATTTAATTAACTGTTCTTCTTTATCTAAAACATCATTACTCAACATCTTTATAAATTTTTTCATCACTTGATTATTGTTATAAACAAGGTTAAAAAAATCCTCCTTCGGAATCAAAATAACTTCCGAATCTTCTAAGCACTCGGCTGTATCATGATATTCGCTATTTTCCAATAAAGTGGTGTAGCCAAAAAAATCACCTTCTGCAATTAAACTTGTTATAAGCTCTTTGCCATATTCATGTTGTTTAAAGGTTTTAATTTTCCCTTTGCCTAAAAAATATAAATAATTTGGAGTATTACCTTCTTGAAAAACAATATCTTTCTTTTTAAAGTGTTTTATTTTCCTATCGTTTGATAATTTTTTTAACTCGTCCAGAGTCTTCACTTCATCTAAAAATTTTGATAAGCCAACACTCGTTTTATCAAATTTAGATTTTAAAAGATCGTTTTTTCTTAAGCGACTTTCAACCGCATTTAATAATTCAACATCATCAAATGGTTTTGTAATATAATCGTCTGCGCCCAGTTCCATACCTTTTCTAAAGTCGCTTCGTTCAGTTTTTGCTGTTAAAAAAATAAACGGAATGCTTTCGGTTGTAGGATTTTTACTCAATAAATGTATAACACCGTAACCATCTAAAACCGGCATCATAATATCGCAAATAATTAAATCGGGAATAAGTTGCTGTGCTAGTTCAATTCCGGTTTTGCCATTATCCGCTTGTATTACTTTGTAATTAGCTAATTCTAAAATCTCAGCTGAGTTTTCTCTTACCTCAGGGTTGTCTTCAATTAATAAAATAGTTTTCATTTGTTTTTTTGTTTGGTAGTGTAATTGTAAATGTAGTTCCAGTATTTAATTCGCTTTTAAAAGTTATTGTGCCAGCCATTAATTCAATATATTTTGCAATGATATTTAGCCCTAACCCTGTACCTTGTATGTTTAAAACGTTTCGTCCTCTAAAAAAGCGTTCGAATAATTTTTTTTGTTCCTCTTCCGGTATGCCTACTCCTTGATCACGAATAACAATATTTATTTCGGTTTCGCTTACTTTTGTTAATAAAGTAATTTCCTTAAAATCCTCCGAAAACTTAATAGCATTTGACAATAAGTTGAGGTAAATATTTTTTACCATTTGTTTATCTAAGTAAACTTCTTTTTCTAAGCCTTCAAATCCTGCAATTATTTTTTGATTTTCCTTTTTGATAACTGAAATTTCTAAAACGCAATCATTATGCAAGTCTTTTAAATTAAATAATGAATAGTTTGCATAAACTTTTCCTTCTTCTATCATTCCAACTGATAGGAAATCGTTTAAAATCAAGGTTAAATTTGTAACTGAAGATTTAATTCTATTAATGTGTTTTAAGCGTTTCTCGTTATCTTCTGTTTTATCATATTTACTTATCAAAGATGCGGATGAAAGAATTGCACTGAGCGGCGTTCTGAACTCGTGCGATGCCATTGAAACAAAACGAGATTTCATTTCGTTTAATTCAATTTCTTTTTGTAAGGAACGAGATAATTTTTCCTTTGATTCTTCTAATTCGTTTAAAGCTTCACGTAATATTTTTGTTCGCTCCTCAACTTTCAGCTCTAAGTCACTATTTAGTTTTTTTATTCTTTCCGCCACTGACTTTCTTTCCGTAATATCTATAATAAATGCTATTACAAATAAATTGTTATCGCGTTTAAAGTATGATAAACTTATTTCTACCGGAAATTGAGAACCATCTTTTTTTACTGCTGTTAAATCAATATCCTTACCCATTGCACGGGGATGTGGATTTTGATTATAGTGATTTCTGTGTTGTTTATGTTTTTCCTTTAGTTCACGTGGAATCAAATCCTCTACAGTTAAACCTAATAGTTCTTTTTCTGAATAATCAAAAAGTAGCTGCGAACTCGGATTACATCTAATAATTTCCCCTGTGGCATTGGTAATCAATATACCCTCACTGGTATGCTCAAATAGTGCATTTAAACTATCTTGTATAAATTCCATAATATTAAATTACATTTTATATGTTTTTAAAAAACTGATAAATATCATTTAAAAAACCAACAATTTGCATGTTTTACTTTATAGTTCGATTGTTTCAAGAGTTGAAGGAATTCGAACTATTTTATAACCTTCATTTAGCAAAGTTTCTTTAAAAACTATTTTTGAGTTTTCTTCCCCATGAACTAGAAAGATTTCCTTCACTTTGGCTTTATCTTGACACGAAAGAAATTTAATTAGTTCTGAATAATCGGCATGTGCACTAAATGAATTCATTATTTCAATTTTTGCTTTAACCGGATACATTTCCCCAAAGAGTTTTATTTCTTTTTCACCATTCATAATTTTACTACCTAATGAAAGCGGAGAACAATAACCAACAACTAAAATTGTATTTTTTTCATCAGAAATTGTTTTTTTTAAGTGATGTTTTATTCTTCCTGCATCCATCATTCCTGAGGCTGAAATAATGATGCAAGGTTCATTTAAGTCGTTTAATTTTTTTGATTCTGTTGCTTCCCTAATATAGGTTAGTTTCTCAAATCCAAAAGGATCGTTGCTATTTTTTGCATAGTCAATTAATGATCCTCTAAGTTCATAAAGATGCTTTTTAGTAATTTCAGTAGCGCTAGTTGACATTGGACTATCCACAAATACTTTTATTGGTGGCAATAAACCTTTGGTTTCAAGCTTATCAAGCACATAAACTATCTCTTGGGTCCTTCCCAAACTAAAAGCGGGAATAATTAATCTACCTTTTTTCTCAATGCAAGTGCTAGTGATTATTGATAGTAATTTTTTCTCCATATCTGCAACAACCTCGTGCAATCTGTCACCATAGGTCGATTCGCAAATAATATAATCTGATTGAGGAAATGAATCTGGGTCCTTAATTAGCAAATCTGTATATCTTCCAACATCTCCAGTATAGGTCAAGCTGGTAGTTTTATCATTTTCGTAGTTTTCTATATAAATGGATGCACTACCCAATATGTGGCCAGAATTAATAAATTTAAATGATAATTCGTCGTTAATGTAAAATTTAGAATTATAGGGAATAGTTTTAAAGTGCTTTAAACATTTTTCTACGTCATGTGAGGTGTACAAAGGTTTTATTTTTGGTTTATTATCCTTTTGCCTTTTTTTATTTACATACTGAATATCTGCTTCTTGAATGTGTGCACTGTCCATAAGTAAAACTTCACATAAGTCATAAGTGGCAGGGGTGCAGTAAATATGCCCTAAAAATCCTTGTTTAACAAGCAAGGGTAAATTACCTGAATGATCGATATGAGCATGAGAAAGAATAACCGCTTCAATATTGGGTGGATTTACGTTCAAATGTTCATTTAACTCATATGTTTTTTTTCCTAAACCTTGGTATAAACCACAATCCAATAAAACTTGTTTTTTGTTTGCGGTTATTATTAAATGTTTACTGCCTGTTACGGTTTCAGTAGCTCCTAAAAATTTTATTTCCATTACTTAAGTTAGTGTATAAATTATATAATTGGGTTTACTTTAAAATAGTTAACTGAAGTATCGTAGCCAATTTTAATAATTTCTTGAGTTTTATTTGTATCAAATATACCGTATTTTACTAATTCTATAGGCTCTAAATAATAATCGCAAAGTTTAATATTTGAAAGTGAATTTTCTTTAATAGATAATTGAATCAATCTATCAATTTGGTTTACAATGTTTAGCTTTTTGTTGTAGTCAATTACTGGATTAACATTAACTCCAATAATTTTATCTGTATTGTTTATAAAGGGACTTACATTCAAATTACAAGACAATCCTCCATCTACATAGGGTTTACCATCAATATAAATCGGCTCAAAAACTATTGGAATGGAAGACGAAGCTAAAACAGTTTTAATTAAATTGCCAGAATTGAAAGTTATAGATTCGCCAGTTTGATAATTAGTCGCATTAACAAAAAGTGGAATAGGCAAATTTTCAATTAAAGTAGTTCTTAAATTATTTTTTAGTACGTCATTTAAAAAATTAATATTTAGTAAACCCGCTTTAAAATTTACAAAATTTATTTTTGGTTTTTTTAATTGTTTAATGATGATTTCTTCTATTTCTTCGGGGTGAAAATTATCGCATAAAAATGCGCCAATCATTGCCCCTGCACTAGTGCCGCTGATTGCTGAAAAAGCGATATTGTTTTCAACAAGATATTTTGCAACACCTAAATGAGCTAACCCTCTGGCCCCACCGCCTGATAAACACAAAGATAATTTGTTTTTCAAATGTCAAAAGTAGTCTAATATTGCTTTTCTTAACTTAGCAAAGAAATAATAAACGCATCAAAATTCCTAAAATATTGATATAAATATGATATAAATCATAATTATTAAAGGGTTAAGTCATTAATTATAGAAAGCCCACAGTATAATTTTGTAACGGAGAATTAAGTTAAGTAAAAACTATAAATTAATTATTATGCAAAATATTTTAGTAGCAGTAGATTTTTCTGAGGCCTCAAAAAACGCTGCAATTTATGCAACACAATTAGCCAATTACTTTTTGGCAAAAGTTACTTTATATAACGCATTTACATTGCCTACACCTTACCCAGAATCAGGGGTAGTATTTGATGAACTCGAATATAAAGAAACATCTTTAAACAGTTTAAATGAGGTTAAAAAATTAATATTACAAAAAATTCCAACGGCAAATGTATCGGTAAAGTCTGTTTTGGGAGAAGCAGAAATAGGCATTTTACAAGAATGTAGCACTGGGAATTATGACATACTCGTAATGGGAATTGCAGGAAATATTGGAAAATTACACGAATATTTATTAGGAAGCACGGCATCTGCAGTGGCAAGGAAATCAAACATATTTACGATTATTGTACCCGAAGGATATGAGTATAAGAAAATAAGAAATATAGCTTTTGCATGTGATTACAGAACTGAGCTCGAAAAAAATTTAATGCTCATTAAAATTAATTATCTAGTTAAAGCATTCAATGCGAAGTTGTTTATATTTAACATAATTACAATGAATACCGAATTTACTTTAGATGCTATTAATAGGGAAGTTTACGTTGACGATAAACTCGCGAAAATTATGCCTGAGGTAGTTTATAGCGTTAACGAAGATGTTACCGAAGGTTTAATTGATTTAGTGAAGGAACATGACATTGATTTGCTCGTTACGTACCCGCAGCATCACAATTATTTTTACGAATGGTTTAAAGAAAGCAATACCAAAAAGTTGGCATTTCATACTCCAATTCCATTATTATCATCTAATTAAAATATAAAGATAAAACTATGAAATCAGAAGAATCAATCTATAAACAACATTCAGAAAATGGTGAATGGGCAAGTAAACTTAATTTTTATAAAGATGAAATTATTATTTTAAAAGAAAGATTAGCAGAGGTCGCTTCAAAAAACAGTCATAAGGAGGTTTTGGCTGAAGTTGAACATTTTCAAAATCAGTTTATTATTCAAAAAAATAACATTGACGAAATTTCTCATACCGTAAAAATGAATGAAGAAAGTTTGCAAAAAGAGATAAAAAGTAATCCTATTGCAGTTGATCACAGAAAGGTTGAATATCATTTGAGCGAAAAAAATGCCGTTGAGTCTTTTGAGAGAAATTTTAACGAATTGCGTTCGGAGTTCAAAGTGTTTTTAGCTAAATACATGTAGTTTTTAAAATTAGACATTTTGAGATGGATACTATTGTAGAACAGAAATCTGTATGTACTCACTGTGGAGAAGATTGTAAGGAAGCGGATATAATTTATGAGGACAAACATTTTTGCTGTACAGGTTGCAAAACAGTTTACGATATTATCAACAAGAACGGCTTATGCGAGTATTATAATTTAAGCGTAGCACCCGGTATAAATCAAAAAAATATAGTACGTGAGGGTAAGTTTGATTTTTTAGATGATGAACAAATTATAAATAAATTAGTTCACTTTAAAGATGAAACTAATCATCACGTAATTTTTTATTTACCCCAAATGCATTGTAGTTCGTGTATTTGGATATTAGAACATCTTCATAAAATAGATAATGGTATTATAAAATCTCAAGTAAATTTTATCAAGAAGGAAGTCACCATTATTTACAATTTTAAAACTACAAGTTTAAAAAAAGTAGCGGAAACGCTAACTTTAGTTGGTTACGAGCCTCATATTAGTTTGAAAGATGTTGACTCAAGTAAAGTAAAAAAGTACGATAGAACTAAAATTTTAAAACTCGGTATAGCGGGTTTTTGTTTTGGAAATATTATGATGTTTAGTTTTCCGGAATATCTTTCGTTAGAAAAATTAGAAGATCCCGGCTTAAAACATTGGTTCAACTATTTAAATTTATTTTTAGCGCTTCCGGTATTTTTTTATTCAGCTTCAGAGTTCTTTATTTCAGGTTATAAAGGATTACGGCAACGTTTTTTAAATATTGATGCGCCCATTGCATTGGCGGTATTAATAACTTTTTCAAGAAGTTTATACGAGATTGTTTCTAATACTGGAGCAGGCTATTTAGATTCGATGAGCGGCATTGTGTTTTTTATGCTAATTGGCAGGTATTTTCAAAACAGAACCTATCAAAGTATTTCATTTGATAGAGATTATACTTCTTATTTTCCGCTTGGCGTTAGTGTTTTAAATAATGAAGGAACTGAAAAACAAATTTCAGTAGCAGATTTAAAAGTAGGTGACAGGATAAAAATTCACAATGATGAAATAATTCCTGCCGACTCCATTTTATTTTTGGGCAAAGCAACTATTGATTATAGTTTTGTTACTGGAGAATCGCTTCCTGTTGAAAAATCAATTGGAGAAATAGTATACGCTGGGGGCAAACAAACTTCCGGTGCTATAGAGCTAGAAGTTATAAAAGAAGTTTCGCAAAGTTATATTACGCAATTATGGAATAACGATGCTTTTAAAGAGAAAAAGGAAGAAGTAAAAGTTTCTTTCATTCATAAAGTAAGTCGTTATTTTACCTATGCCCTTTTGTCTGTTGCCTGCTTAGCAGCTGTCTACTGGTCGATAATCGACTCCACAAAAGTTTGGAATGCTATCACCTCAGTATTAATTGTGGCATGCCCTTGTGCATTATTGTTGAGTGCTACATTTACAAATGGGAATATGATTCGTATTCTAAACAAGTACAAACTGTTTGTGAAAAATGCATCAGTAATAGAAAGGATGGCAGGCATTGATACGATCGTATTTGATAAAACAGGCACTATCACCGAACAAGGAAAGTTTGAAATTCAATTTTACGGACAGGACCTTACATATGAACAATCACAAATCATCAGGTCGCTGGCCAACCAATCTAACCATCCATTAAGTAAAAGTTTAGTTTCGTATTTGCCATTCAGTAAATCCTTACCTGCAAAAAATTACAAGGAGTTTAAAGGATTTGGAACTTCGGCAATTATAAATAACAACGAGGTCAAAATGGGTTCTTCAGAATTCGTATTGGGTAAAAAATCTCTGCATACAGACGCGGGGAGCAGAGTTTTCATAAGTATTAATTATGAATTTATAGGCTGTTTCAAAGTAAAGAACACTTATCGTAAGAGTTTAGAAAAAATAGTGTCATCGCTAAGTTCAAAATTTGATTTAAAAGTTTTATCTGGAGATAATGCCTCTGAAGAAAATTATTTAAAATCTGTTTTTGGAAAAAATTCCGAAATGTTATTTGAGCAAAAACCTGAAGATAAGTTAAAATTTGTAATGGAATTACAACAAAGGAATAAGAAGGTATTAATGATTGGGGATGGTTTAAATGATGCAGGAGCTATTATGCAAAGCGATGTTGGTATTGCCATTAGCGACGATACAAATAATTTCTCTCCGGCTTGCGACGCTGTTTTATCTGGAAAAAATTTCTCACTGTTAAAAGAGCTAATAAATTATTGCAGAAAAGAAAAAACTATCATATACGCCAGTTTTGTGCTTTCTATTTTATACAACTTTGTTGGCTTGTTTTTTGCTGTTCAGGGCACCTTACAGCCCGTAATAGCAGCCATCTTAATGCCTATCAGTTCAATAAGTATTGTGTTGCTTACTACAGGAATGAGTTCGTTTTACGAGCTTAATTTAAAAAAATACAAATTATGATAAATGTCATTATTCATAATGATTTACCTCAACTCTTAACCTCTATTAACAAATTAATTTTACATGCTAAATGAGTGTAATTTTTATACTAATATCAGCAAGTTTACTAATAGCAATAGGCTTTTTAATCGCCTTTATATGGTCAGTAAAATCAGGTCAATACGATGATGACTATACCCCTTCGGTAAGAATGCTTTTCGAAGACGAATTAACCAAAAATAAATCAGAAATAACAAATAAAACAAACGATTAAAAAGTATACTATATGGAATTAGAAAAATTTAAGTACGACAACAAGATTGTAAAACTATTTGCCACAGCCACAGTGGTTTGGGGGCTGGTTGGGATGTTGGTGGGTGTATTAGTTGCTTTACAAATGTACATACCAGCATTAAGTTTTGATTTGCCGTATACTACCTTCGGCAGAACGCGTCCTTTGCATACCAATGCGGTAATTTTTGCATTTGTGGGTAACGGTATTTTTATGGGAGTGTATTATTCGATGCAACGTTTATTAAAAACGCGCATGTTTAGCGATATGCTAGGCAAAGTGCATTTTTGGGGTTGGCAATTAATTATTGTGTTGGCCGCATTATCTTTATTAATGGGTTATACAACTGGTAAAGAATATGCTGAATTAGAATGGCCAATAGATATTTTAATTACGTTGGTTTGGGTTGTTTTTGGATGGAATATGTTTGGAACAATTATCAGACGAAGAGAGCGTCACCTTTATGTAGCCATATGGTTTTACATTGCAACACTTGTAACGGTAGCAATGCTTCATATTGTAAATTCAATCGAAATTCCAGTTTCATTAACTAAATCTTATTCATGGTATGCTGGGGTTCAAGATGCTTTGGTGCAATGGTGGTATGGTCATAATGCGGTGGCATTTTTCTTAACCACACCTTACTTAGGATTAATGTATTATTTTATTCCTAAAGTAGCTAACCGTCCTGTCTATTCTTATCGTTTATCTATTATTCACTTTTGGGCTTTAATATTTTTATATATCTGGGCAGGGCCTCATCACTTATTATACACTGCAGTTCCGGATTGGGCACAATCATTGGGTGTTGTATTTTCAGTGATGCTAATTGCACCTTCTTGGGGTGGTATGATTAATGGTTTATTAACCTTACGTGGCGCTTGGGATAAAGTGCGTGAAGATGTTGTTCTTAAATTTTTAGTGGTAGCCGTAACTGCCTATGGTATGGCAACGTTTGAAGGCCCCATGCTTTCTCTTAAAAGTGTAAGCGCAATTGCACATTATACAGATTGGATTGTTGCTCACGTTCACGTTGGCGCTTTGGGCTGGAATGGATTTTTAACCTTTGGTATTTTGTATTATTTAATTCCAAAAATGTTCCGTACAAAATTGTATTCTCAAAAATTAGCTAACACCCATTTTTGGATTGGTACACTGGGTATTTTATTATATGCTGTTCCAATGTATTGGGCTGGCTTTATGCAAAGTTCAATGTGGAAAGATTTTACACCCGAAGGTCAATTAAAATGGCAGTTTTTAGATACTGTTACAAAAATGATTCCGTTTTATGCTGCACGTTCAATCGGTGGAACGTTATATTTATTAGGAGCAATTTTAATGGCAGTAAATTTATATAAAACTGCTAAAGCCGGTTCTTTCTTGGCAGACGAAGAAGCAGAAGCTATGCCATTGGCTAAAAATTACACAAGCCACTCTAAAGATCATTGGCACCGTTGGATTGAACGCAAGCCAGTACAGATGATGATTGTAAGTTTAGTTGTCGTATTAATTGGTGGCGCCATCGAAATCATCCCAACATTTTTAGTAAAATCAAACATTCCTACAATAGCAAGTGTAAAACCCTATACGCCGTTAGAATTAGAGGGAAGAGACATCTATGTGCGTGAGGGTTGTTATACTTGTCATTCTCAAATGATTCGACCTTTTAGAAGTGAAGTAGCACGTTATGGAGAATATTCTAAAGCTGGTGAGTTTGTTTACGATCATCCTTTCCAATGGGGTAGCAAGCGCACTGGTCCTGATTTGGCTCGTGAAGGTGGCAAGTATCCAGATAGTTGGCACTACAACCACATGTTGGAGCCAAATTCTATGTCACCCGGTTCAATTATGCCAACCTATTCTTGGTTATTAGATGATGATTTAAATCTATCAACCTTAAAAGCAAAAATTAAAGCCATGCAAACATTGGGTGTTCCTTATCCCGAAGGTTATGCTGATAAGGCTGAAGGAGATTTAAATGCTCAAGCGGAAAAAATTACTGCAAACCTTAAAAAGGATGGCATCGAAACTTCTTCTAAAAAAGAAATTGTTGCTCTGATAGCATACCTGCAGCGCCTAGGAACAGATATAAAAAAATCAGCAGTGGCTGACAGCACAAAAAAATAATTTAAAAAATATAGATATGAAATTTATTAATTATTTAGAGAGTATTTCAGGTGTCGGAATTTTCCCACTTATTTCACTAATCATTTTTTTTGTATTCTTTGCTTTAGTTACGTTTTATGTAATTAAAGCAGATAAAAAATATATAGAAAGAGCTAAAAGTATTCCATTAGAAATTGAACAACAAGACATTTAAAAATAGAGTGTATATGAACCATACGAAACATATAAAATTAAAGTGGCTGGCCGCAATGTTAGCAACGCCGGTAGCAATATTTGCTCAAGAGACGCAAAAAGAATCAACTACCTATTTTTCTAACGCCTTGTTTAATGCCTTGCTTATTATTATTATTCTATTATTAATAGTTGTAATTGCCGTAGCAAATGTTTTAAAAAATCTGTCGCAAAGCGAGTATTTTCAAGAGCGATACAAAAAGAATAAATCAGAAACAAACACTGCTTCTAAAACAGTAGGGTTGCTATTGGTGTTTGGTTTATTAACTAATCAAGTTTTTGCGCAAGACGCAAAACCTGTTACCGCTGCCGGTAGCGACTGGTTAATTGGTGGCTTAGATGGATTTACATTTTACTTTATGCTGTTTATTATTTTTATTGAGGGTCTTTCCATCTTTTTAATATTGAACGTCATTAAAGGGCTTACAAAATCGGATAAAGTAAAGGTTGTTAAACTAATAGAGACTGCCGATGGAAAAGTTATTGAAGTAAAAGAGAAAACAATTTTAGATAAATTAAATGCTTCGGTTGATATTGACAATGAGGCCGAAATTATGCTGGATCATGATTACGATGGTATTAAAGAATTAGATAATAATTTACCACCTTGGTGGAAATATGGTTTTTATTTAACGATTTTTATTGGTGTAATTTACTTAACTAATTTTCACGTGCTGGGTACTGGTGATTTACAAGAGGTTGAGTATAAAAAAGAAATGGTGGCAGCTAAACTTCAAATAGAAGAATATATGAAAACTTCAGCTAATAATGTTGATGAAACAACTGTTAAACTGCTTACGGAAGCTGTAGACATTGAAGCAGGCAAATCAGTATTTATGGAATTTAACTGTAAACAATGTCATGGACTGGCTGGCGAAGGAAATAGTGTAGGTCCGAATTTGACAGATGCATATTGGTTGCATAATGGTGGTATTGCAGATATATTTAAAACAATTAAGTATGGATGGCCTGATAAGGGTATGAAATCTTGGAAAGAAGATTTATCTCCAATACAAATTGCTCAAGTAGCTAGTTATATTAAATCGTTAGCCGGCACAAACCCACCTAATGCAAAAGCAGCTCAAGGTGATTTATTCGTTGAACAAGGCGTTAAACCAACGAACGATTCAATTAAAGTTATGTTAGATAGTTTGGCAGTTAAGGAAATTGCGAAGGATAGTTTGAATGTAAAAAAGTAAAATTGAGCAATAGCTCGAAATATGGAACCTGATAATAAGAATGAAAGTTTTAGAGATAGTATTGCAACTATAGATAAAGAAGGGAAGAGAGCTTGGATTTTTCCAAAAAAGCCAAGTGGTAAATTATTCAATCTTAGGGCCTATTTAAGTTACATTTACTTATTAGTGTTTTTTGGTTTACCATTTATTAAATTAAATGGTGAACCTTTATTCTTAATTGATGTTCTTCACAAAAAATTTATTCTTTTCGGAATGATTTTTTGGTCACAAGATTTTTTCATCTTCTGTTTGGGCATGCTCATCTTTATTGTGTTTATTGCTCTATTCACAGTTGTTTTTGGGAGAGTTTTTTGCGGATGGGCTTGTCCCCAAACCATTTTTATGGAAATGCTTTTCCGTAGAATTGAATATTTAGTGGAAGGCGATGGCAATCATCAACGAACATTAAGAGAATCGCCCTGGAATAAAGAGAAGATTATTAAAAGAGGAATAAAATTTATTTTATTTTTTGCATTATCTTATTTAATTGCAAATACATTATTAAGTTATTTAATAAGCTTTGATGAAGTTTCTAAATTTTATACTGAGCCCGCAAAACACATAGGAGGGCTGGTGTCATTGGGAATTTTTACATTTGTATTTTATTTTGTGTACTCTTATTTACGCGAACAAGTTTGTTTAATTGTATGTCCGTATGGACGTATGCAAGGTGTGTTGCTAGACAAAAACTCGATTGTAGTTGCTTACGATTATGAACGCGGTGAGCCAAGACATAAAATAAAAAAGGCTGAAGACCATGGCAAGGGAGATTGTATTGACTGTGGTTTGTGTGTAAAAGTTTGCCCTACAGGTATTGATATTAGAAATGGGACACAGTTAGAATGCGTGAATTGTACTGCGTGTATTGACGAATGCGACGCTGTGATGGAAAAGGTTCATTTACCTATTGGCTTGATTCGTTATGCGTCGGAAAATGGTATAAAAAACAAACAAAAATTAACCTTTACAAATCGTATGAAGGCCTATACCGGCGTGTTGCTTGTGTTATTAGGTATAGAAGTGTTTTTGTTATCTACACGTTCCGATTATGATGCAACAATTCTAAGAGCAAAAGGTATGTTATACCAAGAACAACCAGATAATAAAATAAGTAATCTTTATACAATAAAATTGGTAAATAAAACACGCAACAATTTACCGGTTGAAATTAAAGTTGAAAATTATCCTGCAGAAATACAAATAGTAGGAAAGGATTTAATGGTAAAACAAGAAGGAGTTTCGGAAGGAGAATTTTTTGTGATAATGAAGAAAAGCGATGTCACAACCCGCAAATCAAAATTGGAAATTGGAGTTTATTCTAATCACAAAAAAATAAAGACAGTTAAAACGAATTTTTTAAGTAATGTTTCACGATCTAAATAATTAAAATTATGAGTTGGGGGAAAAAAATAACCATTTTATATTTAAGCTTTGTTGCTTTAATAGTAACACTAGTAGTGTTATGTTTCGGACAAAAAGTTGAATTGGAAAGTAAAGATTATTATTCTCAGGAATTAAAATTTCAGAATAAAATTGATGCGATTAGCAATGAAAAAAATCTAGTATCAACTTTTGCTCACGAAATTAACGGTAATCAACTTATTTTAAAAGCCGATTCTTCCTTATTTGGAAAAGGGTTTGAAGGGACAATAAATTTTTTCAGGCCTTCTGATTCAAGTAAGGATTTAAAAATCAAAATGAATTTTAGTAACAACCAGCAAATTATCCCAACAGATAAATTAATTCAAGGGGTTTATAAAATGCAATTGACCTGGGTAAGTAATGGTGTTAGTTATTTTAAAGAGGATGTTATTTTTATAAAATAATAATGGAACTATTAATCGCAGCCATATCTTTAGGTTTATTAGGAAGCTTTCACTGCATTGGTATGTGTGGTCCTATTGCCTTGGCTTTGCCGGTGCATCAGTATTCATCCTTCAAAAAATATTTAGGAATTTTAATTTACAATTTAGGCCGTGTGTCTACCTATACTTTTTTAGGAGTAATATTCGGATTACTAGGACAATCTTTTTTTATAGGAGGCTTTCAACAAATTGTTTCTATTAGTATTGGAATTTTATTATTGCTTTCCGTAATTCTTACAAAAACAAAGTGGTTCAATACACCAAGTTTCGGATTTTTGTATTCATTTATAAATAAAGTAAAATTGCAGTTAGGAAATTTGTTCACTAAAAAAGGCTTGCATTTTTTATTTTTTATTGGCCTTTTAAATGGTTTGTTGCCATGTGGTTTGGTCTATTTAGGAATTGCAGGCGCAATAGCTACTGGCAACTATTTTAAAGGCGCTGAATTTATGTTTTATTTTGGTATTGGTACAGTTCCCATAATGTTTGCGGTTGCTTTTTTAGGTCAGTTTATTAACTTAAAATTTAGGAATAACATTCGTCACGCAATGCCTTACGTGGTTTCATTTATGGCAGTATTATTAATTGTTAGAGGATTAAACTTAGGAATACCATATTTAAGTCCGCAGTTTGAAAAAAGTAGCAACACTGTTTCCTGTTGCGAAAAATCAAATACTAACAAACCAATTATAAAATGTTCTCCAAAAGGATGTCATTAGTTTAAATTATGTTTTGGGAAAAATATTCATACACACAAATTAAAACTAAGGTCTTTGAGGCGCTTAGTAAAAACACAAATTACCGTACAGAAAATATACTTGGTATTCCTGGAACATTTTTAGACACAGATATTTTTTACGACGATGCTCCTTTTTTAAAAGACGCTCCGTTTTTATCAACACTGGTTGCAAATCCAAATCACATTGGTGTGCATACGTTTGGCGACGAGCATGAAGATTTTTTTACGGGCACTCAAGAATTAGAAAAAGATTTAATTAAAATTTGTGCCGAAGAAATTTTTGATGCAGAACCTAATAGTTATGATGGTTATGTGGCAAGCGGAGGAACAGAAGCTAACATAGAGACTTTGTGGATTTATAGAAATTATTATTTGAATGAATACAACGCAGATATTAATGAAATAGCTGTGGTTTATTCTGCCGATACACATTATTCAATTCCTAAAGGAATTGACTTGCTTAATTTAAATGGTATTGAATTAGAAGTTAATCAAGTTACCAGAGAGATTGTAATTAAAGATTTGCAACAAAAAATTGAAAAAGCTTTAACAGAAGGTATTAAGTATTTTATCATTAATTTAAATATGTCTACCACCATGTTTGGTTCGGTGGATGATATTGATAAAATAACTTCGTTTTTAAATTTAATTCACTTAAACTACAAACTTCATGTGGATGGAGCTTATGGCGGATTTATCTATCCATTTACCAATCAAAAAAATTCATTCACTTTTAAAAACAAAAATATTTCTTCTTTTTCAATTGACGGACATAAGATGTTGCAAGCACCTTACGGAACCGGTATTTTTTTAGCAAGAAAAGAGTTGTTGCAATATGTGTGTACCAACGAAGCCGGTTATGTAAAAGGAAAAGATTTTACATTGTGTGGTAGTCGCTCCGGCGCCAATGCCGTGTGTGTTTGGATGATTTTAAGAATACATGGTTCTACAGGTTGGGCTGTTAAAATGCGCCAATTGGTGGATAGAGCAACATTTATTTGCGAAAAATTAGATGAATGGAAAGTAAAGTATTACAGACATCCTGATTTAAACATTGTGACCATTGATGCCAATTACATGAGTGCACGTTTAGCAAAAAAATACCATTTAGTGCCTGATAATCATAACGAACAACCTAATTGGTATAAAATTGTAGTAATGCCACACGTAAAACAAGGTATATTAGATAATTTTTTAGCGGAGTTAGAAAACGAACAACACGCAAGATTAAAATAATGACCGACTTAGTTTCAAAATATAATATTCAAGCACCTCGTTATACCAGTTATCCAACGGTACCCTATTGGGATAATCAGTTGACTGAAGACAAATGGATGCAGCATATAAAAAATGCATTTGTAAAATATAATAAGGACGGTATAAGTCTTTATATTCATTTACCCTATTGCGAAAGCCTTTGTACTTATTGTGCTTGCAACACACGTATTACTGTGAATCATAAAGTTGAAGTGCCGTATATCGAATCGCTTTTAAAAGAGTGGCAATTGTATTTGAGTCAGTTTGAAAGCAAACCTTTAATAAAAGAAATTCATTTAGGAGGCGGCACACCAACTTTTTTTTCTCCGGAGAATTTAACGCATTTATTAAGTTCAATTTTAAGAACAGTTGATGTTGCCAAAGATTACGATTTTAGTTTTGAAGGTCATCCGGGTAACACTACCAAAGCACATTTGCAGGCTTTGTATAATTTAGGATTTAAGCGTGTAAGCTTTGGAATACAGGATTTTGATGAAAAAGTTCAAGATACTATCAATCGCTACCAAACATTTGAAGAAGTGAATCAGGTGATTAAGCATGCGAGAGAAATTGGTTACACATCTATCAATTTCGATTTGGTGTATGGCTTGCCCTATCAAACGGTTGAGTCTATTAACGATACTATTGCTAAAATTATTTCTTTAAAACCCGAACGTATTGCCTTTTATAGTTACGCCCATGTGCCTTGGTTAAAACCGGGACAACGAAAATATTCTGAAAAAGATTTACCAGCGGATAGTTACAAAAGAAGTTTGTACGAAGAAGGAAAAAAATTATTCTTAATAGCAAACTATTCCGATATTGGGATGGATCATTTTGCATTGCCCAACGATAGTTTATTTGATGCCTTTGAAAAAGGAACGTTGCATAGAAATTTCATGGGCTATACCACCAACACTACCAAGTTGTTGGTGGGTTTGGGTTGCTCTTCTATCAGCGATACCTGGGATGGCTTTGCTCAAAATATTAAAACAGTAGAAGAATATCAAAAAGTAGTAAACGAAGGACATTTCCCTATTTTTAAAGGCCATTCCTTAACCAAAGAAGATTTAATAATCCGTCAGCATATTTTAGATTTAATGTGCCGACACAAAACGAGTATTGATCATTACTTTACCGAATCTACCAACAAGTTTAATGAATTAATAGATGACGGATTGATCGAACTCCATAATAACACCATCACCATTACCGAAAGCGGTAAATTGTTTTTGCGCAATGTTTGTCTTGTTTATGATAAACGCTATTGGCAAAAAGTACCGGAAGGTAATTTGTTTAGTACCACGGCTTAATTAAAGACTTTCGTCATGTTTTTACATGATTATAATTATTCAAAGGTCATTTCTAATTAATATCTTTACACGTTATGTATAAATTAGTTTTAGCATTTTCTATTCTTTTTCTCTTTTCTTGCAAAAGCAAACAAGAAAAAATAAAACCTACCATTTCCGATATTTCTGAATCTATTTACGCATCGGGTATTATTAAAAGTAAAAATCAGTACCAAGCCTATGCAACCGTTAATGGCATCATTCAAGACGTATTTGTTTCTGAAGGAGATTCGGTGAAAGTTGGAACGCCTATTCTTTCCATCTCAAACGAAGCGCAAAAATTAATGAAAGAAAATGCCGTGCTAGCAGAACAATTCTCTGACATAAACGCTAACCAAGGAAAAATTAATGAAGCAAAACTTCTTCTTGAATTAGCAAAAAATAAAATGAAAAACGACTCCGCCTTGTATTTCAGACAAAAGAATTTATGGGAGCAACAAATTGGTTCTAAAGTAGAGTTAGAACAAAAAGAACTAGCTTATCAAAACGCCAAAACAGCTTATTTCTCTTCTGTGGTGAGGTTTGAAGATTTAAAACGCCAATTAAATTTTACATCCGAACAGTCTAAAAAAAATCTTCAAATTTCAAGTAAACAAGAAAACGACTTTACATTAAAGAGCGAAATTAACGGGGTGGTATACAACTTATTTAAATCCAAAGGTGAGATAGTTGGTTTACAAACACCACTGGCAGTAATTGGCGACACCAAACATTTTATTTTAGAAATGCAAGTGGATGAATATGATATTTTTAAAATTAAAGACGGTCTATCTGTATTAGTAACCATGGATAGTTACAAAGGAAAAGTGTTTGAAGCCAAAGTCACAAAAATTTATCCCATCATGAATGAGCGGAGCAAAACATTTTTAGTTGAAGCTGAATTCATTCAACCGCCTGCAACGCTTTACCCTAACATTACCTTTGAGGCCAATATTGTTCTGCAATCAAAACAACAGGTACTGTTACTGCCCCGTAATTATTTAATTAACGATTCCATGGTTGTAAAACCCAATGGCGAAAAAGTAGTTGTAAAAACGGGTTTAAAAAATTACCAAAATATCGAAATCCTTTCGGGTATTACAGCAAACGACGAATTGATAAAACCTGTTCAATAATGAACTTTAAACTCATAGCAGATGTTTCTAAAGCACTTTTATTTGCTCGATGGAAGCAAACCTTAATTGCAGCTATTGGTGTAACATTTAGCATCACCATGTTTATTACACTGCTTAGTTTTATGGGTGGCTTAAATGGTATGTTGGATAGCTTAGTGGTTAATCGAACGCCTCACGTTAGGTTATATAACGAAATACAACCCTCCAAACAACAACCCATCGACTTGTCCTCAAAATATAATAAGTCGTATAATTTTGTACGATCAATAAAACCAAAAAACGAACGTGTAGAAATTTATAATGCGGCCACCATTATGAATGCACTAAAAAAAGATCCGCAAGTGTTGGGTGTGGCACCAAAAATTTCAGCACCTATTTTTTATAACGTGGGTACAATTGATTTAACAGGTGTTATTAACGGCATTGATGTAGATGCGGAGACAAAATTATTTTTATTTAGCGATTATGTTACCTCGGGCAATTATATTGATTTAAGAAATATTCCTAACAGTATTATTTTAGGAAAAGGCGTGGCCGATAAAATTTTAGCAAACATTGGCGACGTCATTCAAGTTACTTCTAGCAAAGGCGAGTTAATGCAACTAAAGGTGGTTGGTTTTTTTCAATCGGGTTTACAGGATTTAGATAAAGTACAAAGTTTTGCAACCATTTCTACCGTTCAAAAATTAATGGGTGCTTCCAATAATTATATCAGCGATATTCAGATTAAATTAAAAGACATTGCAATGGCGCCTGCAAAAGCCAAGGAGTATGGCGACTTGTTTGATGTGGAAGCAATCGATATTCAAACGGCCAATGCACAATTTGAAACTGGTAGCTCTATTAGAACGCTAATTTCGTATGCTGTGGGTATTACTTTGTTAATTGTGGCAGGCTTTGGTATTTACAATATTTTAAACATGATGATTTTTGAAAAGATGGATACCATTGCCATATTAAAAGCTACAGGCTTTTCGGGTAAAGACGTTAACAGAGTGTTTATAACCATTGCTTTAACCATTGGTGTGTTTGGAGGATTTGTAGGTTTAATATTTGGCTTTAGTTTGTCGGCGTTTATCGATCAAATACCGTTTAATACAGCGGCTTTGCCAACCATTAAAACGTATCCTATCGATTATAATCCAAAGTTTTATGTCATCGCCAGTATTTTTTCGGTGGTTACCACTTACTTTGCGGGTTATTTTCCGGCGCGTAAAGCCAGCAAAATTGACCCTGTAATTATTATTAGAGGAAAATAAAATGAGCAATAAAGTACTCGAAGCCATAAACATTAATAAATTCTTTGAAGACCCTATAAGGATTCAGGTATTAAAGGATATTAATTTTTCCTTAACCAGGGGCGAGTTTGTTTCTGTTATTGGTAAATCGGGTTGCGGCAAATCTACATTGCTTTATATTTTATCTACTATGGATACCGATTACGAAGGTGATTTATTAATTGACGATGTAAAGGTGCACGGCAAGAAAGAAGGAGAGTTAGCCAGAATCAGAAACGAAAAAATTGGTTTTGTATTTCAGTTTCATTATTTATTAAACGAATTTTCGGTATTAAAAAATGTAATGTTACCCGGCCTTAAACTTGGCAAGCTGAGTGAGAAGGAAGTGGAACACAAAGCTTACGAAAAATTAAAAATATTAGGCATTGAAAGCGAGGCGTTAAAAAAGGCAAACCAATTATCAGGTGGGCAAAAACAACGTGTGGCTATTGCCAGAGCTCTGATTAACGACCCATTGATTATTATGGGTGATGAGCCAACAGGTAACTTAGATAAAAAAAACAGCGAAATTGTGTACCAAACTTTTAAAGAATTGGCAGAAGTTTACAAACAAACACTTTTAATTGTAACCCACGATAACGAATTTGCCAACCGCACCCAACGCATAATTGAAATGGAAGATGGGAAGATAATTAAGCAGTAGAAAAGCTCAAGTCTGCGGCGGCATGTTATTGTTAGCAATTACATTTGAAAAGCGCAGAAATTAACTTCGAAATATTTAGTATTTTAACATCTTATTCCAGTAACCTAAAATTAAATTATACGCAATAAAATGGTACAAGATAAAAGAGAATTTTTAAAAGCTCTTCCAATTGAAGGGTTGGCGGACCTATTAGAAAAGCTTTTGCCTAACATGGATACTAAATCCATTAAAAGGACCTCAGAAAATTCCTTCGAAGCTATAGTTGATGCTGGCAAAGCAGGCAAATTCACTAATTGCTATGTTATTTATAAAGAACCTCTTTCTAAAGGGAATAAACAAATTGATGCCTATTCAGAAATGGCAAATAAAAAATTTGACGCAGGATGTTCTAAACTTATTATTATAAGTAGCGACACGATCTCCAATGGTTTCGAACAGGAACTCGAAAGGAAACTTTCAAAGAAAAATTCTACTTCATATTGGGGTCTCGAACTATTCTTAAAAAATATTGAGGATAACTATCCGGATTATTGGCGTCACTCAGATCAAGCATTAATTGCCTATGAAACAAATTTTGAAACCAAATTAATAGAATCATTTGAAATAAAAAAGCTTGTTGAATATAAAGCTGCATACCAAAAACTTTTATCAATTTTCATCGAACCAAATTTATTTTTGAGAACAGATGATAAGCAATCAAATAAAAAGGCATTTACAAAAGTTAGTCTTGAAAGAGTAATTGATGAAAACAAACGGTTATTACTCTTACATGGTGATCCTGGGACAGGGAAAACGAGATTATTAAATGAAATCGGAAGAAATTTAATTAAACGTAATACGCGTATTTCCGGCAAACGGCATTTACCTGTTTTTATTGACAGTGTTGCTTTACGAGACACTTTTAATGAAAAAGGGGAACCCGATATTTGTAAGTTAATTACGGAGATTAAGTTAAATCATTTTTTTGAAGGTCAGAAAATTGATTTTATTGTAAACAGCTATCAATTAGTTCTTCTTATTGATTCAATCGATGAGTTTGAAGAAAAAAATCAAACAAAAATTTCTGAGGAATTAGAGTCTTTGATGGTAAAGGGAGTTATTGTTTTTATTGGTACTAGAGCTAATTCACTCGATGAAATGTTTAAGGTTTCTGCAGCGAGTGATTACAAGGATGTTTATATTAATAAGTTTAATGACGAACAAGTAGAAAAATTCGCTGCAAGATATTTTGAAGGTAATGGTAACCGCGCGCAAGGTTTAATTGATTCAATGCGTGAAAATAAAATAATCGAGAAATTACCCCTTACTCCTCTTAATTTGTCTCTAATGTCAATTTTATATGAGGAGACAAATGCAGAGATTCCCGCCACCCTAACAGATATATATGATAAATTTAGTAATCTCTTACTTGGCAGAACCAATGTTGACAAAAGTATTGACTTTCTCGATATTACTCTAAAGGAAAACATACTTGGTATGTACGCACTAGAATTATTAAACAAAAAAAATAGTGAGCTATTTACAAAAGAATCTTTTGTTACCTTTTTTGAAGATAAACTAAAATCAGTTTCTGGCACAATAAACCTTTCCCTTTTGCCACAAGCTCTCGATTATATAATTGAACACACCGGTCTTTTAATACTTCATAAAGGAAAGTACGTAAAGTTTAGGCATGATTCGTATATGGAGTATTTTGCTGCTAAAGAGATATTCAAAAACCATCGAAATATGGAAACCGATTTGGTCAACAATTTTTTTGATGTTAATTGGCAGTATGCGGCGGTTTTTTATGCTGGTATGTCTCGCAAAATGCCTGAATTTCTAGAGGAGGTGATAAAAAAGGTCGGAGCAAGTAGCACGATGAAAGAATATTGGTCTGCTTGTAATGGGATGGGTTATTTACTTCAAGCACTTTATCTTACAGATGATGACATTAGGAAAAGAGGTATTATTGAAGTTTTGAAACTTATGGTTTCTACTTATGATGGTTTTAAAAAGGTCGCTAGCTCTTTACCTGAAAATGTCTTTTTTAGCAGATTTTCTTTACCAGTTTTGAGCATTTTTCCAATTCTAATCTTTCAAGATAACTTTGATTCTATGACTTTGAAAAAGCCACTTTCACTTGCATTAGATGAACTTTTGGTTGAGTATGACAAAAAGAAATCAATTAAAGATTACCCTTACCTTGATAGCATTATATATAGGATTTTAATTCTTTCAGTAACGGTTTCTAGTAATCGTTTGAATATGGAAGACAAGCTAGTAGAGGTTATTGGAAAAATTAAAGCAACTGGAAATGAATTTTATAATAAGTTACTTGAATCTGCAATTGACAATTTAGGTAGCAGAGAACTAAGAAAACAGAAGGATGATATTTTAAAACCTGTAAGAGTCCGCAAAACAGACAATCATCCGTTTTATATTAAAAAAGAACTAGATGTATATATGCAACCTGCTAGTAGACATCGGTTTGGAAAGTATGATAAAATATTTCCAAATAAAAAAGTGAAAATTTTTGTCGAGGGTCCTTCAGATGCAATTATTATTGAACATGCCTATTCTATACTAACTGGGCATATTCCATATTGGGAAATAAGAGTTGGCGATCCAACAGGTGGCGGAGCTAATAGTTTAGCGAAAACTTTAAATGAAGGCCTAGCTTATCTTGAAGATGATCAAATGGTTATAGGTATTTTCGATAATGATCGGGAAGGCCTACCTCAATTTAAAGGCACATTACATGTAAGTAAGTTTGAGTACGTAAAAGACTACACACGAATAAAAAAACGCATTGGTGGTAATATTTATGGTATGTTATTACCTATTCCAGAAAAAATGCAGAATTATATTCAAATAAATGAAGATGATAATTACTTCTCAATTGAACATTATTTTCCTCACAAGTATTTGGTTGAAAATAATATGTTAGTAGACACCGCAATAAAAGACATTTTCAGGATTAATGATTCCAGTGGAGGTAAATTGGCATTTGCAAAAAAAACCGCAAAAATTAAAAGTTTAGACCTCTTTACGGGATTTATAATTTTATTTAAGGAAATTGATAGAATTGCTGGATTAACTTCTGAGATTATTTATAGGGAAAAGTAATTTCTACTTTTTCAATTTATTTATAAATAAGTATGTTGTTCCCTTTCGGATCGGGCTTTCCAATCCAATCTTTGCAAGAGGCAAACCGCACCTATATATACATTTCCTCCCAAAACATGACAAAAGTCATTTGACTTGCTTCTTAATTTTTATAAATTAGATTTAAAGTTTGTACGATGAAGCCGAATAACGACGAAGAGTGGGAAAAATTATATGTGTTTGCTAAGCATTTAGCTGATACGCGTAAAAGTTTTGAAGAGATTGAAAATCAGTTAAAGTTAAAAACTGATAATGAGGAAACAATTGCAGAAATTATTAAACGATTAAAAAAATTGCGTCACGCTATAAAAACAAAAAGCGGATTAATTAAATTAGGAATTGGTGCTTTATTTTTGGTGGTAGGTTTTTTAATTACCTGTATTAATTTTCATAGCAACCAATCATTTACATTGGTTATGTACGGCTTCACATCAATAGGTTTAGTATTAATGCTGTGGGGCCTTTACGAAATTATTGGTGAATCTTAAAGTGTTCCTCTTCTTGCTTGTTCTGCTTCAATAGATTCAAACAAGGCTTGGAAGTTACCTTTACCAAATGATTTTGCTCCTTTACGTTGAATGATTTCGAAGAATAGAGTAGGGCGGTCTTCTACCGGTTTTGTAAAAATTTGTAAGAGGTATCCGTCTTCATCTCTATCCACCATAATGCCCCATTTCTTTAATACTTCCATGTCTTCTTCAATAATTCCAACACGATTTTTTACAGTATCGTAATACGTACCCGGTACATATAAAAACTCCACACCACGTTTACGCATTTCAGAAATGGTAAATACAATATCATCTGTAGCAACGGCAATGTGTTGGCAACCCGGACCATGATAAAAATCTAAATATTCTTCTACTTGTGATTTCTTTTTACCATGTGCTGGTTCGTTAATAGGAAATTTAATACGACCATTTCCATTCGTCATAACTTTACTCATCAACGCCGTGTACTCGGTTGAAATATCTTTATCATCAAAGGTTACTAAGTTGGCAAAGCCCATCACGTCTGCATAAAAGCCGGCCCATTTGTTCATAGCGCCTAACTCTACATTACCCACCATGTGATCAATGTATTTTAAGCCGGTTGAAGTTGGTTGATATTCGGTTTTCCACTTTTCAAAACCCGGCATAAAAACACCCTTGTAGTTTTTACGTTCTACAAAAATGTGTATAGTTTCGCCATAGGTATGGATACCTGATTTTACAATTTCACCATGTTCATCTTTAAGAACTGTTGGTTCTAAAAACGATTTTGCTCCACGTTTGGTGGTTTCTTCATAGGCTTTGCGAGCATCATCCACCCATAACGCAATTACTTTTACACCATCGCCATGATTGCGGATATGATGAGAAATTTCGCTATTGGGATCAAATGGAGAAGTGAGCACCAAACGAATTTTATCTTGCACTAATACATAAGAAACTCTATCGCGAGAACCTGTTTCTAAACCTGCATAAGCTAATTCTTGAAACCCAAAAGCTGTTTTATAAAAGTGTGCGGCTTGTTTGGCATTGCCTACATATAATTCAACATAATCGGTTCCGTTAATTGGTAAAAAGTCTTGAGCTTTTTCAAAAACTTTTTCGCCGCTATAATCGTAATTTTTTACTTTGGTTAAATCTGCTACTGACATATTATTTTAGATTTTATAGTTATAATTTATTTTTTTTATAAGTCACACTTCGACTACGCTCAGTGTGACAGCTTATTATTAGGCGAGCTCTGGTTTGGTAATCCAAGATTTGTAATAATCTTTTACTTCATACTTTAATGCTTCGGTAGAAATTTTTAAAGGATTAAACGGATCAATCATTACCGCTAATTCTTTGGTTTCTTTTTTACCAATACTTCGCTCGATGGCTCCAGGGTGCGGACCATGCGGAACACCGGCAGGATGCAAGGTAAACTGACCAGCTTTAATATTATTACGGCTCATAAAATCGCCATCAACATAATATAAAATTTCTTCAGCGTCAATGTTGCTGTGGTGATAAGGCGCAGGAATGGCTTCCGGATGATAATCGTATAAGCGAGGAACAAACGAACAAATTACAAAGTTGCGTCCTTCAAATTGTTGATGAATTGGAGGAGGCATGTGAATGCGACCCGTTATAGGTTCGAAATTAAATATCGAAAACGCATAAGGATAAACGTATCCATCCCAACCCACTAAATCAAAAGGATGAGTTTCGTAAATGTATGGGTAAATCATACCGCGTTTTTTAATCATAATTTTGAAATCACCATGCTCGTCGTGAGTTTCAAAATTGTAAGGCAATTTAAAATCACGCTCACAAAATGGTGAGTGTTCTAATAATTGTCCAAACTCATTGCGATAACGCTTTGGTGTGCGAATGGGGCTATGAGACTCTACAAATAAAATTTTATTATCGTTGGTGTCAAATTCTAATTTATAAACGATGCCTCTTGGAATAATTACATAATCACCATATTCAAAATCAACGGTGCCATACATTGTTTTGCAACGACCACTGCCTTTGTGTATAAACAGCATTTCATCTGAATCGGCATTTTTAAAGAAATAATCTTCCATATTTTTAGAAGGACATGCCATACCTATTTGCATATCATCGTTAAAGAAAAATACTTTACGGCTTTCTAAATAATCATCTTCAGGTTCTACATCGTAACCCATAAAACTTAGAGCCTTCAGGTTTTCGTCAATGCCAACTTCAGGTCTTGCAAAATGTGCTTTGCCAATTTCCTTCACCATGGTTGGTGGATTAAGATGATACACTAATGAGGATGTGCTAGAAAACCCTTCTGTTCCAAACAATTCTTCGTGGTATAATTCGCCGTTGGGCTTACGAAACACAATGTGTCGTTTGTGTGGAATCTGCCCTTGTTTTTGATAGATAGACATGATACTATTTTTATGTAAAAGAACAACCGAATTGCAAAAAATAATATGACATACCTCAGTCTTATAACTGATTATAATCAAATAAAAAGCCATAGCGGATAGGCCATGGCTTAAAAATAAATCAAAAAGGAAATATTATTTCTTTAGGTATGAGTAAATGGAATCTTTTAAACTTACGCGTTTAATTCTCAATTCATTTAAGTGCTCATCGGTAGTTGGTGTTGCCCCCGTTTCAATGCTATGTATAGCATGGTCGACTTCATGATATTCATCAAAAAATTTTCTGAAATGTTGGTCTGAGGTTTTTAATTCATGAATTTTTTCCTTCATTTCAGGAAACTCATGTAATAAATCGTGTTTTTGCATAGTGTATAAGTTTGAAATTATTAGCAAAATTACTTGGTTAGTGAATTATTTATCTGATAAATATCATATAAAACACAAGATAAGAATCATTAAATAAATCTAAACAATTTTTTATAAATTTTAACCTAGGAGATTTTTAGTTGATAAATCAAGTACTTTTCCCACTAAAAAACATTTTTATAGCAATTACCACTAATAAAACGCTAAATATTTTGCGCATTAAATCGGCAGAAATTTTTAATGCAATGCTAGAGCCTAAATACCCACCAACCATAAATGCCGCAGCTATTATCATAGCATATTTAATGTTTACATACCCTGCTTTATAATAATTGTAAACTGCAAATAGCCCTATTGGAGGCAGCATAATGGCAATGCTAGTGCCTTGTGCCGTTTGTTGGTCGAGTTTCATAATTAAAATTAACGCCGGAATTAAAATAATACCCCCTCCCAAACCTACCATTCCGCCCAATGTACCTGCAACTAATCCAATTGCAATTAATAATAGTATGCTAGTTGTGCTCATAGTTTTGTTATTGAATCCAAACGCTTTTTTTGTTATTTGTAGCGGAATCTTTTAAATGCGTATTTAATTTAGTTGAAATTTTTTTTGCAATTTCAAAAGCCTCGGTTTTGTTTTTGGTTTCGTGAAAAATTATCCGTCGTGTTTTATTGTAAACTAAACTAACCTGAAAGTAGGAATTTGGGTTATTCTCAAACTCATCTATCGAGCAGGCTTCACATTTTGCAAAAAAACTTCTAAATATTAAAACATAATTTATTTTTGGTAAGGGTTTAAATTTTCCCCACTTGAAAATGCCCACTAGCCCCTCTTGAATTTTGTAGCGATTATTATCAGGATCAATAATGGTAACAAATTGTCTTAACCAATTACTCAAAGCGAGTCTTTTACCTATAACAAAACTATTCATTTTTATAAGTTAGTTTCTTTTAGTAAAGTAGCCTCGTCTATTTCGCCTTCATGTTTCCAAACTTGAATACCATTTTTATAAAGTTCTAATACCGGTAAACTTTCAATGCCTTTTTCCTTCAGTAAACTTTTGTTTTTGTCGGCATCAATTTTTACGAATATTAATTTTTCTTTTTTGTTTTCGGCAATTTTATCGAGCATTGGTGCCATTTTTTTGCAGGGTTTGCACCAAGTGGCGTTATAATCTACTAATACATATTTTTCTGAATTTATCATTTTGAGAAATTCATCAACCGTTATACCTTTTGAGAGATTTTCAGAAGCGCCAGCTTCAATTAGCTTGTTTGCGGCATTCCATTTCATTATGCCGCCGCTCATATTATAAACTTGGGTAAATCCTTTTTCAGATAGCAAACCCGCTGCCGATGAGCTTCTTCCCCCTGAGAGACAATAAACAAAAACGGGTTGTTTTTTATCGAGACTAGTTATTTGGTTTTCAAAATCATCGGAATTAATATTGTAGTTTAATGCACCTTTAAGATGCCCTTCTGCAAATTCTTCTGGAGTTCTAACGTCTATTAGTTGGGCAGTTTTTGCTTCTGTTATTCTCTTCTCAAATTCTTCTACCGCAATGCTGGTGTTAATCGTATTACTTCCGTTAGACTTAGAGCTGGAATTACAAGACGCAATTCCTAAAATAAGCGCAAAGTGTAGAATAAAAAAATTGTTTTTCATGTTATAAATTTGAATTAATTAATTGTTCTAATTGTTGAGACGAAACGACTCCAGATTGTTTCCATTTTATTTCACCTTTTTTAAATAGAATTAATGTGGGTACACTTCTTATTCCATAGGCACTGGCGGCGTTTGGATTTTTATCAACGTCAATTTTTAAAATGGTGGCTTTATCACCTACTTTATGTTTCAGTTCATCTAAAACAGGTTTCATGGTTTTGCAAGGGCCACACCATTCTGCAAAAAAGTCTACCAATAATGGCTTGTCGGAATTTAAATGTTCGTTAAAAGTTGCCATATAAAATTAATTTTTTACTTCTTCAAATTCAATATCAGATATTTCTTTTTTATTAGTGCGAGAATCTACTCCGCAGTTTCCTGAAAAACAACTACCGGATGCACAACCAAAGCTAAATACACCCATAGATAAAAAATAACCACCTAATAAAGTACTAAGCCATTCTTTCTCAATAAATGCCTGAATAATAATTATTAATCCTATTACTACAAATAATCCGCGTTGAAAAGTCCAACCTGTCAAAATACGTTCTTTCATTTTTTATTTAATTTTATGTTGTAAACTCATCCATCCGCCGCCATTATGTACTTCGGTAAAACCACTCGATTTTAATATTCCTTTTGCTGAGGCACTTCTCATTCCCGATGCGCAACATGTAATGATAGCTTTATCTTTTTTTAGTTTGGAAATGTTATCCGATAGAACGTTTAATGGAATATTTATCGACCCTATTATGTGTCCGCCTTGATATTCGCCTTTTGTTCGCACATCAATAATAATTCCACCGTTTTGAAGAAGTGATTTGTAATCTACACTTGGACCAAAGCCAAGCATTTGTTTTAGTTTCTGTATCATGTATGTTGTATTTTATTTGTGAGTTGTTTTGTGTTTTGATTTTTATATTCTTTTCTGAATTTGTAAAAGAAGTTTAACCATATTAGTCGCGACCATCTTAAAGTAAGCGGAGATACTACAATGATAAATCCGGTTATAAATAATGCAAAGTTTAGAGTTTCCCAATTTAAAACAAAGCTTTGAAGCGCATACCAAATCATAAACCATCCGGATGAAATAGCATACGATACATACATAGCGCCGTAAAAGAAGCTTGGCTCTTTTTCATATTCTAAATGGCAATGGCTGCATGTTTTGTGTAACTTAAATATCTTACCTAAATCGTAAGGGTTGTTAGAAACAAAAACATCGCCTTTATTGCACCTCGAACATTTGTTCGCAAAAGTTGAGTATAATAAATGAAGTAGTAACATGATTAAATAATTAAGCGTTTTGGTATTTGTAATTAACATCCATCCAACCACCGCCATTTTCGCAATTAATGCCAATGCTTTTTAAAAACGCAGTAGCTTGTCCGCTTCTTCCGCCACTGGCGCAGCACAAAACAATTGGTTGCGGAAGCGATTTAATTTCATCAAGCCGTTCTTGAATTTCTTGTAGCGGAATATTTATACTGCCCAATACATTTCCTCCTCTAAATTCTGCAGGGGTTCTTACGTCAATAATTGTTGTTTTCATTATTTATAATTATTTGTTCATTAAATGTTATTTATCCTACCAATCATACAACTAGTATAACTTTTTAATTGCAATAGTAAACCATTTTTTTCTGTTGCCTCCGGATAACCCAAATGGTGCAGGGTGTTAGTAATTTCTTTTCGATCTATGTTATCATAAGACACTTTAACAAGATCCTTATCATTAACAACTTCTACTTCGATTACACCAGGTAGTTTTAGCAATTCTTTTTTTATAGTTGTAGCACAACCATTACATTTTAAGTTAGCTATTATTATTTCTTCTGTTTTCATTTTTTATTTTTTAAAAATTCCTACTAATAAACTACCCATGAGGGCGCCATATAATGTGCTGTTCAAAGGTCTTGAAGTTATCATACACGATCCGCTGCTACAACCAATAAAATAGTAGTAAAGAAAACCAAGGAGGCCTCCCACTAAAGCGCCAATTATGTAAAGCGAATATTTTTTAATTAAAGTCATAGTTTATAACATGGTTGTTGGGCAAACGTAATCGGTAATTTTAAAATTACCAGAATCTTTTATAGCGCTAAACCCACCGTTTACATTTATTAAATTGTTATAGCCACGTGCTTGCAATATCGAAATGAAAATTACCGAACGATAACCACTTAAACAGTGAACATAATATGTTTTGTTTTTATCAATTAGCAGCATGCTGTCGTTTATAAAATCGAGTGGCGCATTAATTGCATTTTCCAGGTGTTCTGAAAAATATTCGCTTTTTTTTCTCGCGTCTAAAATATTAATATCAGGATGTTTTTTTTCTTCATTTGAAAGATCATTCACATTCACGCTTTTAATTGTTTCTACTGCCTTGCCTGATTTTTTCCAAGTCTCAAATCCACCTTTCAAATAACCAATCGCATAATCGTAGCCAACTCTTGCTAAACGAGTAACAACTTCTTCTTCTTTTCCCTCATCAGCTACTAGTAGAATTTTTTGTTTAATATCGGGAATTAAAGTGCCCACCCAAACGGCGAAAGAACCATTAATGCTGATGTTAATTGAATTTGGAACAAAGCCTTTTATAAATTCAGTCGACTCTCTTGTATCTATAATTAAAGCATCCGTTTCAGCTGCTACTGTTTCAAATTCTGCTAGAGTAAGTGCTTTTTTTCCGCGAGTTAATACTTCGTCTATGGTATCATACCCATTTATATTCATCAAAACATTTTTAGGAAAATAACCTGGAGGCGGAACCAAGCCGCTTAAAATTTCTTTAACAAATTCTTCTTTTGTTAGTTTTGGGTTTAATGCGTAGTTCGTTTTTTTCTGATTTCCTAAAGTGTCAGAAGTTTCCTTGCTTAAATTTTTTCCGCAGGCGCTACCTGCACCATGAGCGGGATAAACAATTAAATCATCACTCAATGGCATTATTTTATTTCTTAACGATGCAAATAAATGCCCAGCTAATTTTTCCTCTGTTAATTCTGCAATAACATGTTGCGCTAAATCAGGACGACCAACATCGCCAATAAATAATGTGTCACCTGTAAATAGTGCTGTTTCTTTTCCGGTTTCATCAATTAATAAAAAGCAACTGCTTTCCATAGTATGACCGGGTGTGTGAATTAATTTTAACTTGGCTTTTCCTATTTCAAAAACCTGACTATCTGTTCCAACAATACATTCAAAACCGGTTTTCATTTGAGTGGGACCATAAACAATTTTAGCTCCTGTTTTTTTAGCTAAATCTTGATGACCTGAAACAAAGTCGGCATGAAAATGAGTTTCAAAAACAAATTTAATTTTTGAATGTCGTTGTTCGGCCATTAAAATATATGGTTGCACTTCGCGAAGAGGGTCAATAATTGCAGCCTCGCCATTACTCTCAACATAATATGCACCTTGTGCTAAACATCCGGTATAAATTTGTTCTATTTTCATTTTATTAATTTTTTTTATTTATTCAAACATAAATATAGATAGAGTGGGAGCTTATAAAAATGATATTTATCTTGTTTTATGCTTTATTCTTATCCTTTTTTAAAGTTGAAATTTTGAACGGTAAATACAAGGGACAAAAACTGATGAAACTTGTTAATATAAATATTCCCGCAAAAATTAATAAAACAATTGCCAAAGTGCCGTTGATAATATTTGCGAAATAGAGTCCTGCAATAATTATAGCTACTAAAATTCTAATGATTTTATCAATAGTTCCCATGTTCTTTTCCATATTCGTTGTGTTTGATTAGTTATTCATTTAACTAGTACAAATGTCTGAAATTAAAAAGGGGTGTACAGTTACTTTTGTTACACAAGCGAAATTTTATTTCTACCCAGTGCAATTAATCCATCATCTTCCATTTGTTTTAAAAGGCGAGATACTACAACTCTGGCAGTGCCAAGCTCGTTGGCCAATTGTTCGTGGGTTACTTGAATAGTTTTATTATTGTAATGGGTTGATTTTTGATGTAATAATTCTAAAAGGCGTTGGTCTATTTTTTTAAATGCAATAGAATTTATTACGTCCAACAATTCTTCAAAACGCTTGTGATAGAGCGATAGAATAAAATCGAGCCAATCGGGGTAATGTTTTATCCATTCTGTTAAGGCATCAACCGGTAGCAATAATAATTCCGAATCTTCATCAGCAATGGCTTTTATTTTACTTACATCGTGATGTAAGCCACCAAATAACGACATTACGCAACTTTCGCCGGCTTTAACATAGTATAAAAAAAGCTCTTTACCATCTTCATCTTCCTGTAACACTTTTAAACTTCCTGAAATAATGATGGGAATACTTCTAATGTTTGCATTTTCTTTTAAAACCACATCACCGGCTAAAAATTTTTTTAAATTGCCTTTGCTTTCTAATTCAATTCTTAATTCATTAGAAATAGTTGGTAACAATTGTTTTGGAAGAACAGCAGACATAAATTAAAGTGGATCGATAATGGTTTTTATGTTTTTTTTATCGGTTAATCCAACATACGTCCAAACATTTTTTCCTCCTTTATACACCATTATTACAGGTAATGCGTCTATTCCTAACTCATCTCTTATCTCTTTACTTTTTTCGGTGTTAATTTGAATAAAATCGAATTTGGCAGCGTATTCGTTTTCAATTTCTGCAATAATGGGTTTTAATTTTGGGCACACCATGCACCAATCTGCGTGAAAATAGATAAACACAGGTTTTTTAGAATTATTTATAATGGTATTAAATTGCGCTAAAGTATAGGCTATCTCATCATCCTGAGATTTTGAATTATTTTTACCTAAAAAAAAGGCACTCACTAGTACCGAGACAAAGATTAAAATAAATATGTAAGGCTTTTTCATTAGTTATAAATTTAGTTAATTAATGGCATTTAAATAAATCAAATGTCTCCTTGCAATCCTTACAAATATATAAGGCTTTACATGCAGTAGAGCCAAATTTACTAATTAAATCTGTGTTTTTTGAATTGCAACGTGGACACAGCGCCATCTCTACAGAACTAAATACTTTGTTGCAAGAAGAATGCATAGGAGGCGCAATGCCATACTTTTGTAATTTGATTTTTGCCTCGTTACTTAACCAATCTGTTGTCCACGCAGGCGTGTAAGTTAACTTAACTCTAACATTATCAATTCCATTGCCTGAAAGAATTTCTTTTATCTGACCTTCAATCATTTTCATTGCAGGGCATGCAGTGTAAGTTGGCGTTATTGTTACTACATAGTTGTCATCAACTAATTTCACATCACGTAAAATTCCTAAATCGTTAATAGTAATCACAGGAATTTCCGGATCAGGAATTTCTGAAATTAAATTATAAACTTCTTCAACAGTATGTTTTAAAATTACCATTTTGCATCCGGATAAGCTCTTTGTAAATATTGCATTTCTGACAAAATATGCCCTAAATTTTCTGTATGAATTCCCTTGCGACTGCCAGTTTGCATAAACGTATCTTCAGGTAAAGTTAATGTAGCTTGAGTGAGGATATTTTTAATTTCAGTTTGCCAATGTGTTTTTACAGGAATCAAATCAACACCAATACCTTCACGCATTAAAAGTGTATCTAATTCATCCATTTCAAATAATTCTCCCGTAAACATCCACAAATCATTTACTGCTTTCTGCATACGTTTATGGCTTTCATTTGTTCCGTCGCCTAAACGTAAAGTCCAATCAGTGGCATGTTGTTTATGATACCTTACCTCTTTTGTTGCTTTTGCTGCAATGGCAGATAAAGTGCCATCTCCACTTTTTTCTAACGCTGAGTAAAACAAAAATTCGAAAACAGAAATAAATAATTGGCGAGCTATAGTGTGTGCAAAATCACCATTAGGTTGCTCGGTAATTAGATGATTGTAATAATTATTTTCTGCTCTTCTATAAGCCAAATCATCTTCTGTATTGCCTTTACCTTCCACATCTGCCGCGTATTCTAATAATGCTTGCGCACGACCAATCATATCTAAAGAAATGTTCGTTAACGCCAAATCCTCTTCTAAAATGGGACCTCTGCTGCATAACTCCGATAAACGATGACCAAGTATTAATGCATCATCTGCTAAACGAAGAGTGTATGTATATGTTGCTTCTTTTGCTGTCATAATTAAAACGATTAAATGTTTTTAGCGCCTTCAGGCATTACATAAAAAGTTGGGTGACGGTAAATTTTATCATTCGATGGATCGAACAACATTTCATTATCATCAGGGTTAGATGCCGAAATATATTTTGACGGAACTACCCAAATGCTAGTACCTTCGCCTCTGCGCGTGTAAATATCTCTTGCATTTTGCATTGCCATTTTTACATCGGATGCATGTACGCTGCCAGAATGAATGTAAGGAAGACCTGATTTACTTTGAATAAAAACTTCCCATACATCTAATTGTGTGTCTGTTGCCATAGTATTTTTTTTAAACGGTTTCTAATTCTTTTTGTGAGTTTTTTATTTTATAAATTTCAGCGGCTTCTCTTACCCAAGCGCCTTCTTCGTGGTACTTAGTATGATGATCTAAACGTTGTTTGTTGCATGGACCATGACCAGCAATTACGCGGTAAAACTCATCCCAGTTAATTGGGCTAATAGAATAATGACCGGTTTTTTCATCTAATTTATAATTTTCATCAGGCACTGTTAAGCCAATCAACTCGGCTTGAGGGATAGTTTTATCAATAAATTTTTGACGCAATTGGTCATTTGTTTCACGTTTAATTTTCCATTTTACAGCATCGCTGCTGTGCGGCGAATCTGAGTCATGAGGACCAAACATCATTAAGGCCGGCCACCACCATCTGTTCATAGCATCTTGTGCCATTGCTTGTTGGTCTTTTGTACCTTTCATCATTTTTGCCATAATTTCGTAACCTTGGCGTTGATGAAAACTTTCTTCTTTGCAAATACGTACCATAGCTCGGCTGTAAGGCCCATAGGAGGTACGTTGTAACGAAACCTGATTTACGATAGCGGCACCATCTACCAACCAACCAATGGCGCCAATGTCTGCCCAATTTAAAGCCGGGTAATTAAAAATACTAGAATATTTTGCTTTGCCAGATTGCAAATTTTCAATTAACTCAGCGCGAGATGCACCTAATGTTTCGGCGGCACTGTATAAGTACAAGCCGTGTCCACCTTCATCTTGAATTTTGGCTAACAAAATTTGTTTAGCTCGTAAACTTGGGGCGCGAGTAATCCAATTACCTTCGGGCTGCATGCCTATTACTTCGGAATGTGCGTGTTGCGAAATTTGACGGATTAAGTGTTTGCGGTAGCCTTCGGGCATATAATCCTTAGCCTCTATATGTTCTCCCGCATCTATTCTTGCTTGAAAATGTGTATCGGAATGTTCGTTGTGCATAGCTGAAATTTTACTTAAAAGTATTTCAACACGCCGCAAAAAAATATGATGTAGGTCAGTAAAGGGGTATGATTTAAATCAGAAGTGGGTTAAGTGCTTTTTGAGTTTGGTTACTGCGTTCTACCCGATGTTATAGCCAGTGGTTCTTGTCCGTCATATTCTGCTTCCAATATTAAGAAGATGTTTTTTCAAATTAGTATAAATCATTTCTTGAAATTCCATTTTGTGTCCAATCTGATAAATTGGTAATTGTCGTATCTGCAATTCCTTGCAATGCTTCATTAGTTAAAAATGCTTGATGTCCAGTTATTAAAACATTTGTATATGAACGTAATGTTTCAAATAATTCGTCTTTAATTTTTGATCCAGAATGGTCATAAAAGAAAATTTGTTTTTCGTTTTCAAACACATCTAATCCTGCGGCAGCAACAATTCCATCATCAATTGCAGCCATTAAATCAATGGTGTTTACAATTCCACCACGTGCTGTATTGATAAATAACACACCCCTTTTCATTTGCTTAAAAGCATTTTTGTTAAACAGATATTTTGTTGCTGAATTCAATGGACAGTTAACGGAAATAACATCGGATGATTGGCATAATTCTTCGAATGATACGTAAGTTATTTTCGTTTGGCTGATTAGTTCTTTATTTTCAAAAATGTCGTAGGCGATTAATTTACAACCGAAGCCGTGCATAATTTTAGCAAATGCGGCACCAATTTTTCCTGTTCCAACAATACCAATTGTTTTTCCATGTAAATCGAAGCCAACTAATTTGTCTAATCGAAAATCATTTATTTTAATTAATTCTTGACTAAGCAACATTTTTCGATTTAATGTCAGCAACAAAGTAACAGCATGTTCGGCAATAGCGTATGGCGAATAAGCTGGAACATTAGCTACTTTAATATTTAATGATTTTGCCTTATTTATATCAACATGGTCGTAACCAACTGAACGGAGTGCAATAAATCTCACTCCATTGTTATGTAATTGTTCCAATACTTCTTCATTGGCTTTATCAGAAGTAAATAGTGCGACTGCCTCAAAACCTTTTGCAAGGTTTGCGGAAGTCTCTTGTAATGCTAGCTCGCAAAAAATCAATTCGTGTTTATTCTTTGCTGCTCTTTCTAGAAAAGGTTTGTCAAAACCGTGAATGCTATAAACTAATGTTTTCATTTTATTCAATCCGTTATTTCTATTGTTTTTTGTCGCCTGGCAAAATGGTTAATTCCTGCGTTTGTGTATGTTTAAATTTAGGTCGGTAGTTAATTGTTGAAACATGTGTCTTAACATTGCCTAAAACGGTTTCGGGGCTTGCGTTCGGCGGGTTAAAAAACCGCAAAACTGTCTACCACCACAAAACTTAAATAAAGATACAAAACATTTTCTTTTTTGCTTTATGAAAATAAATTTCTGCCGTCGGGCAGGCAAAAGCAAAGCAAAAAAACTACTCGTCAACCCCGCTGACGCAACTGCCCCGTGTTATGTGCCGTTTGTCAACCACCGTCATTTACACGTAAAGTCTCGAAAGTCTTTAAAGTCAAGTTTATTTTTATATTAAAAAAGTTATTGCCTCCGTCGAAAACTCTTACTATTTTGTTATGCCAATCGGGTATATCGTTCTTTTTCCAGAAGTCTTGTACAATAAAACAGTTTACCCACACAATTTTTTGATCCTTTTCATTTAGAATTGGAATAAATTGTTTTTTGTATTTGTCAACCGAGATTTTAAATGCAGAGATATTTATTTTGTCTTTTGATTTGTTTCTTTTTAGGAATTTTTGGTATTTAATTGGTACAATAATTTCATTATACTCGTCAACCGCTTTTGATAATAGTCTATATAGTTCTGTAATTTCGTCACTATTTAACTTGGTTTGCCTAAATGTTACTGGAAAAATGTATTGAGTTAACCATTCGTCTGTTTTGTCAAACACTAATGTCGAATAATTTATAGTGTCAAGTTTTACTTCACTCTTTGATTCCCGCAGTGTTTCTTTGTCGTTATTTAATGCTGTCTGACAGGATACTATGACAAAAAAAATATTAAGGAATAATATTGTCTTCATAAATGGCACATAACGTACTTAAATGCGCTACAAACTTTCGCCTATACAACATACATTGTGCAGATAGGCGATACTCGATAGCGTAAATAAATGTATAATTTTTTTAACAAAATCAAAAAGGTTATTTTAATTTTTACAATCCCACTTTCGTAATTACTTCATTTGTAATTGTAAAAAATTCAGTCGCCACTTTCCGGCGGTTTTCAATATAAGTTTTGTATGCAGGGGCGTATATTTTTCGATAGGTAATTACCTCATCAAAATTTTGCTGTAGGCCTATTAATAATTCGGTGGCTTCGCGTATGGCAAAATCGCCGCTTTGCGAAGCAGTTATATAATCTACCAAATTATTTTTAATACAATAATTTGTAAATAGAGGATTTGATTTGCGGTTAACCAAAACACGTATGCCACAAATTTCTGCCATGCTTAAATCAAGCACATCGTCAAAAAAATAGGCTACTTCACTTGGTTTAATATTTTCTTTTTCGCAAATAAAACTAAGGGCATCTGTTTTATTAGCTATTTTAAAAAACGAATAATTAAAACACTCGCGTTTGCAAAACCAAAAGGCGCTTTCGTTTTTTTCGCCGCTAATTACTGCCGTTAAAGGCATTTGCCCTGTTTTTAAAAAATGCGAAAAGCGCAACATGTTAGTACCCATGCTATCTACTTCGTTAAAATTGCTGCTGCCTTCGGAGTGTTTTTGTCCGTTGTTAAACACACCGTCCCAATCAAAAATGTAAGCTTTTATATTCTGTAATTTTTGTTGAATATGGTTAATCTGGGTAATAAATTTACCGCCAATATTTAAATATGCTTCTTCAATTTCTTGCATTTAAATATATTTACACTGTCAGTTCGAGTAATTTTGATGCGATAGCAGAAATATGTATCGATAACAGTAAAACACTTCTCGATACGCTCTTTTATCGCTACTCGAAGTGACAGAATTTAGTATTAAGATTTTAAATCCTGAATATCTAACATACCAACAGGTTTACCATTATCAGTAACAACAATAGTATCTACATTAGTTTTTTTAAATAAAGTGTTGGCTTCGTTTAACAATACATTGCCTTCAATAGTAATTGGTTCGCGGTATTCTAAATCACTTAATTTTTTGTTTAAAATATCTCTGCCTTTTTCGCCAATTAATTTACGTAAGCTACCATCGGTAAACACACCTTTAATACTACCGTCTTTTTTAATAACAGTAATTGCACCAAAATTAAATTCGGTCAATTTAATAATGGCATCTGTGATATTGGTGTCTTCTGAAACAATAGGATTAACGCCGTTAATGGCCTCTTTTACTTTTACCATCATTAGGCGCGTATCCATTATAAATTGGTCGGTACCAACGGTAGTAAAATTGTTTTCGGTAAGTTGTTTTAAAATTTTTAAAGGAACAGTAATTGTGTGAACACCAATATTAATGGCATTTCTAACGTGCTCAACGGTTCTAACCGACGAAAACATGATTTTGGTGTCGTAACCATAAATTTCAACAGCATCTACGCATTGTTCCACTAACGCTAAAGCATCGTGACCTTGATCTTGCAAACGTCCAACTAAAGGGCAAACATAAGTTGCACCTGCTTGCATTGCCATATAGGCTTGTTGCAAGGTGTATACCAAATGTACGTTTACTAAATAACCTTTATCGCGTAATAACTTACAAGCACGAACACCTTCTAAACTTACCGGAATTTTAAATACTGTTTTGGTAACATCTAAGCCTAAATTAATTTGGCGTTCGGCTTCCGCTAAAACTTCCTCAGCAGTATTTCCTAGTGCCTCAATTTGAAGAACAGGTACCATTTTACTTAATTTTACAATAGTTCCATCAATATCAGTAATGCCTTCTTTTTGCATAAAAGTTGGCGTGGTAGTTAAGCCGTTTAAAAAACCTAATTTAAAACCTTCTTCAATTTCTTTAAGGTTTGCGCTATCTAAGTATAATTCCATAATATTTTTGTTTAGGGTATAAAGAAAAGAAAAATTATTGATTTTTTGTTACTTGTTTCTAACTAATTGCTTTAAATTTATTACATCGTTTTTAATGTTTATTAATTGCAAAAACGACAATTTATTCGATTTAAAAAATACAATTACCAATACAATACAGTTTAAAGCATATGCTATGTTTGCAATAATTGCAGCGCCAACAATGTTGTATTTTTTTATAAGCAAGGGTGCTAAACTAATTGTAACTAAAAACCCAAAACTATTGCAAAGTACAATCGTTTTTAATTTGCCTAAAGCCGAAAAATAATGGCTAATAATGCCCGAAAAACTGAGCATTATTATACCAGGAGCATACAGTAGCATATAATATTTAATATAGGTAGAGTCATTCCCCAACATAAATATAAAAAACCGATTCGGTAAAATTGCAATTACACCGATGCCTATTACACTTAATACAAAGCTTACTTTACTTAAACTTAGCGTTATTTGTTGGTTTTGGGTTGTATTACCCTGGTTAGCAATTTTAGATAATAATACAGGGGATATACCATTACTAATTATTAAAATAGATTCTATTAGCGATGACGCTGAGGAGTAAAGACCCACCTCATTACTGTTTGGTAACAAATAGTAGCTGTATCGGTTACATGCAATGTGCATTAATACTGCTAGTTGGCAAAAAAATCCGTTTATAAAAATGGGTTTGTTGCTATAATTTAAGGTAACTTTTGATTTTAAAATTAATTGTAATGTTGAAACCATCGATATTACAAATGCTACACTAAAGGAGATTAACATTGGAAAGAAATAAGCCGAAAAAGTGTAGTTTTTTAAAAGGGCAGTACTAATTATTAAGCCCATTAAAAGAATTACCGGTTGAATGATGTTTAAAAAATTATAGAGTTTTATTTTTTCTTTGCCTAAAATAATAACACAATTAAAAGTATTTAAAATTATGAGTAACGAAACGAAATAGCTCAGCCATTCGTAATTTGGTAATTGTATATTAATCATATAAAACACGCTATTACTCAGCGAGCAAGCTATTAGCGTATAGACTAACCCAGTAATAAACAATCTCTTTAAATTGTAATTAGGTATAAAATACACTAAACTGTAGCCCGTAAAAACCTCGTTAATAATTTGAATAATGGCGATGTTTAAAATTAAAATACTTATTTCGCCACGCGAGCTAAAACCCAAGTACTTTGACGAAAAAATTAAAATAATAAAATTTATTACCGCCACTAAGCCTTTTGTAACTAAACTATGTACGATGTTTTTAAACATTTGCCGTTCCTGTAAATATTATGCTAAAGTAAACTAAAATAGCTATATTCGTTATTTGATTACTACCTAATTGTTAAATATTTGTTATAAAATTAAAACAGAATGAAAAAACTATTTACATCTTTTGTAATACTTAACGCTGCAGTAGCGCTTTCGCAAAACCCCGGAATTGTTATTGCCAATATGGACAAAACAGTAGACCCTAAACAAGATTTTTATAATTATTGTAATGGCACTTGGCAAAAAAACTTTAAACTCCCAGAAAGCGATGCGCGTTATGGTAGTTTTAATGAAATAAACAATAACAATTTAAAAAATATAAAACTAATTTATAATGAGGTTTCGGTAAATAAAACCGCAGCACCAAATTCAAATCTTCAAAAATTACGTGATTTTTATAATACCGGCATAGATTCAGTTAAAGCAGATAAATTGGGTTATACGCCCATTAAGCCCCAATTAGCTGAAATTGATAAAGTAAAAACTATAGATGACTTTATTAAATTAAAAGCCGACTTTGATTGGATAGGGGTAAAATTAATTTTTGACGCAGGTGTTTCACCTGATGCTAAAAACAGTAAAAAACAATCGTTCGGTATAGCCCAAGCTGGTTACGGTTTAGGAGACAGAGATTTTTACTACTCGCCACAATTTGAGAAAATTCAAAAGGAATATAAAATTTATTTAGCAAATTTATTTAAGCTGGTTGGTGCAAATGAAGCTGATGCAGATAAAAACGCAAATGTCGTTTTCGATTTTGAAAAAGAACTAACCAAAGCTGCACTTAGAAGAACTGAGATGCGCGACCCAACAAAATTATACAACAAATTTTCGCCGGCATCATTAACCGAAATAGCACCAAATCTTAATTGGGCAGTGTACTTTAAAAATATTAAACTAACTCAGCCTGATACAACAATTGTTGCAACGGTAGAATATTTTAAGGCATTAAACACTTTACTTAAAGCAACACCAATTGAAACTCTAAAAACGTATTCAAAAGCAATTTTATTAATGGAATCTGCCCCTTTTTTATCAAGCAAATTCGAAGAAGCCCATTTTAATTTCAGAGGTAAAATTTTAACTGGCTCTAAAGCCATGAAACCACGCTGGCAACGTGTTCATAATGTTATTAACGGAGGCTTGGGCGAAATTATTGGAGAAGAATACGCCAAAAAATATTTTAAACCTGAGGCGAAACAAAAAGTGAATCAGTTAATAGATAATTTAATATTAGCTTATCGTGAAAGAATTGCATCTCGCACATGGATGGACGAAAACACCAAAAAGGAAGCGTATAAAAAATTAGATTTATTGATTCGTAAAGTAGGTTATCCTGATAAATGGAAAGATTATTCTTCATTAACAATTGGTATAACCAGCTATTGGGATAATGCCTGTAGAGCTTCAAAATTCGGAATGCAATTTGCTTTGGACGAATTGAAAAAGCCGGTAGACCGTTACAAATGGTTAATGACGCCCGTGATGGTGAATGCTTATTATGCACCTGAAACAAATGAGATTACTTTTCCGGCAGCAATTTTACAACCACCGTTTTTTGATTATACTGCCGACGATGCCGCTAATTATGGTACAATGGGTGCTATTATTGGGCACGAATTAACACATGGTTTTGACGACCAAGGTTGCCAATATGATGCCGACGGCAACCTAAAAATGTGGTGGACCGAAAAGGATTACGAAAATTTTAAAAGCAAAAAACAAGGTATTATTACTCAATTTAATAGTTATGTTGCGGTGGACACGTTACATGTAAATGGAGAATTGACACAAGGCGAAAACATAGCAGATTTAGGCGGATTAACAATGGCATATTATGCTTACAAAAAATCGTTAAAAGGAAAAAAATCAAATGAAATGGAGGGCTTAACGGGAGAACAACGCTTTTTTATTGCATGGACGCAAGGCTGGAAAGGTGTATGCCGCGATGCTGAAACAAAACGCTTGGTAACAATAGACCCGCATTCACCAGCGTATTTCAGAGCTTTTGGACCCTTGGTTAACTTAAAAGAATTTTACGAAGCCTTTGGTGTAAAAGAAGGTGATAAAATGTTTACACCGGAAAAGACTAGGGTTGAGGTTTGGTAGGGGATGTAACACTGTATTTTAAAACAAAAAACCCCGAAACTAATTTTTCGGGGTTTTTAATTTATAAAGGCTTTAAAAATCTTAATCTACATTATCGTGTAAAAACGAATTATTTGGGCGAATTTCAATTTTTTTGTCTTCGGTTTCGGTTAGTGTAAAACGAGATACATTGCTTTCGGTACTGTGCGTTTTGTTTTCTAAACTAATGTTTTTACGTTCAAAAGCCGTTTGTTTTTCTAATGCAGCTAAACCTTCAGGGCTTTTCATTTTTAAAGTAATTTCTTTTAGCTTACGAATACGCTCTTGCGCTAATTTAATTTGTTCTTCGCGACTAATGGTATCTTCGGTTGAATTTACAGCATTGCTTGAGGTTGTTTCAGAAACTGTAGTTTTTACTTCATCTTTAATGTCGTTAAATGTAAATTCGGTAATTGTAGTTTTTGTTTCTGTAACTTCAACTGAAGCATCGTTTTTCTCTTCGTCGTTTAATTGATGAATAATAAAACTAGTTTCTGTTTTTTCTTCAACAGTGTTTACAATCGTTGTAGTAACATCTTCTTGTTTATCGGTTAATGAGCTTGTTGAAGTATCTTCCTTTACAAAAACAAATGGTTCTGCTTTTTGAATTTCGTCAATAATGGTAATTTGTTTTGTGTCTTCAACGGTGTTTACAACTGGTTTCTCATCTAAGTTAACCACTTTGCGCTCTTTAAAGGTAATGGCTTCAAAACCTGTACTTTGTTTTGCTTTAAATCCAGTTGCAATAATTGTAACACTTACGTTATCTCCTAAAGAGGCATCCGTACCGTAACCTGTAATTAATTCGGCGGTTCCTCCGGCAGCATCTTGTATGTAATCGGTAATTTCGCCAAACTCATCCATATCAATATCATCACTTCCGCTCATAATGTTTAATAACACGTGGCGTGCACCACTAATATCATTATCATTTAACAAAGGAGAATTTAAAGCTTGCTCTACTGCTTTAATAGCGCGTTTTTCACCACTTGCAATGGCAGAACCCATAATGGCCACTCCGCTGTCTTTCATTACTGTTTTCACATCATTAAAGTCAACGTTAATGTGCATGTGTAAACTAATAATTTCAGCGATGCTTTTTGCAGCTCCAGTAAGCACGTCATCAGCGTGTTCAAAGGCTTCGCTCATTTTTAAGTTACCATAAATTTCACGCAATTTATCATTACCAATAACCAATAAAGTATCTACATACTTTTTCATTTCTTCTAAACCTGCTTCGGCTTGTGCACGACGTTTTTTACCTTCAAACGTAAATGGAATGGTAACAATACCCACCGTTAAAATTCCTAACTCGCGTGCAATGCTAGCAATTACTGGGGCTGCACCTGTACCTGTACCGCCACCTAAACCGGCAGTAATAAATACCATTTGTGTATCGCTACCCAAGTATTGCTTAATTTCGTCTAACGACTCTAAAGCGGCATCACGTCCAACATCAGGTATAGAGCCTGCGCCCAAGCCTTTAGTGGATTTTGCACCTAATTGTATTTTATTTGGAACCGGACTTTTTTCTAAAGCCTGTTTATCTGTATTGCAAATAATAAAATCAACCCCCTTTATACCTAAACGGTACATGTGATTAACGGCGTTGCTTCCGCCACCGCCAACACCAATTACTTTAATAATTGAGTTTTCTTCTTGTGGTAATTCAAATTGCATCATGGTATTTTGTTTTTGGTTATTTAAATTTTTGTTTCTTGTTATTTAGTTAAAAGACCCTTCGACTCCGCTCAGGGTGACAATTAAATTATTTATTCAATATCATCTGTCATCCAATCTTTGGTTTTATCTAAAATTGAATTAAAGAACGAACCGATTTTTTTCTGAGAATGACCTGCCACTTTTTTATCGTCTTTCTTTTTTTGTTTTACTTCTTGTTTAGATGTTGAGTTAATTGTAGCATCCACTTCAATCTCAACCTTAGTACTATTTGTACCACGCTTACTATCACGTTCGTATTTCTCAATACCTTTCATTACTAAACCAACACCGGTTGCAAACAAAGGATTTTTTAATTCATCGTCGTTACCTGCAAGGTGTTCGTTTGGTGTACCAATACGACAATCCATACCGGTAGTTAGCATTACTAATTGCGGCAAATGTTTTAACATCGAGCCACCACCTGTAACCACAATACCTGCAGCTAATTTGCGTTCAAAACCACTGCTTTTAATTTCGAATAAAACGAACTCTAAAATTTCTTCCATACGCGCTTGTATAATTTGCGCTAAGAATTTTACTGAAATTTCTTTGTGCGGACGCCCGCGTAAACCCGGAATAGAAATAATTTCATTCTCTTGATTTTCTTGAGACAAAGCAGAACCAAAACGTACTTTTAATTGCTCCGCTTGGGTTTTAATAATACCACATCCTTCTTTAATATCTTCGGTAATAATATTTCCTCCAAAAGGAATAACGGCAGTATGACGAATGATGCCATCATAAAAAATGGCCACATCAGTTGTACCCCCACCAATGTCTACCAACACAACACCTGCTTCTTTTTCTTCGTCGCTTAAAACCGCATCAGCACTAGCTAATGGCTCTAAATGTAAGTCAGCAGTTTCAAGACCTGCACGTGTAACACATTTAAAAATATTTTTTACAGCGCTTACTTGTCCTGTAATAATATGGAAATTGCCTTCTAATTTAATACCTGCATGACCAATAGGATTTTTAATTCCGATTTCGTTATCTACAATGTATTCTTGAGGAATAACGTGAATGATTTCTTCACCCGGATGCATTACCATACGGTGCATGCTTTCAATTAAATTATCAATATCTTTTTGGTTTACTTCGTCTTCTAAACTTTGACGCATGATCATACCACGGTGTTGAATACTTTTAATGTGCTGACCTGCAATACCAACAATCACCTCGCCAATATCTACATTTGCTTTATCGGCAGCAATAGCTACAGCGGCTTTAATAGAAGCAACCGTTTGCTCGATATTAACTACCACGCCACGGTTAACGCCAAGTGATTCGGTTTTACCAATACCTAAAATTTCAACTTTACCAAATTCATTTCTACGACCAACAATAGCGGCAATTTTTGTAGTACCAATATCTAAACCAACTACCAATTCAGAAGCTAAGTTTACATTGTTTTGATTTGTTGTTTTTTCCATAAAAATTATTTTTTAGTACAAACTACTATGTTTTTATATTTTAAATTAATACTTGAATATTTTGTCCAAGCATCAGTTTTATTAAGGCCTTGGGTATAAAATAATTTTAGTTTATTAAATTTTTCGGAAATGTTCTCGGCATTACCAAAAATTATTTTTTGGTTTCCAATGCTTGGGAACAATTCCATTTCCTTGTCTTCGTTTACATAAATTTGCTGAATCAACGGATTTAAAATTGAGTCGTTGGTTATGTAATTTGACACATCTAAAATATCATCCAATAAACTCACTTCTTTAAACGTTTTGTTTTGTTTTATCTGATCTACCGAAAAATCAGTGCGGCGCGCAAAGGGCTCATAAATAAATCCGTTGGCAACCAGCACGCGTGCGCTGTAATTCTCATTCAAAGGCATTAATTTTGATTGAGAATCGATGTAATAACTTTCGCCGTCTTTATTAATAATTCTTAAAACAGGTGTGCGTTGAACAATATTTATTTTTAATTCACCATCAATATCGCCGGCTACTTCAGCATTTTGAATTGCAGGATGAGAGTTTAATGCTTTTTCTAACTGCGGTATATTAATGTTTTTATATTCGTTGTTTAATAATGAATCTTTACGTTCTCTAAAAAAGGTATTGATATCCGCTTCTGTAACAAAAGGATTTTCATCGTTGTTTTGAATGGCAATGTTTAAACTTTTAATTACAGTATTTCTTTCGCTTTTGTTTACAAATGCCCATGAAAAAGCTATACCAGCTAAGGAGATTACCCAAAGCAGCATAACAAAAATTTTTCTATAGTTTATTTTTTTCAAGCGTTTGTTTTTTATTTTAATATTTTTTCAATTGGTTCTATTAATCCATCTATATCTCCTGCTCCCATTGTTAAAAGTACTTGCGGTGGATTGGTTTTTAAAAATTCTAATGTTTCGTTTTTACTTAGTACTTTTTTGTTTTTCGATTTCATTTTATTTATCAGCATCTGCGAAGAAACTCCTTCAATTGGTTTTTCGCGTGCCGGATAAATTTCTAACAAAATACATTCATCTAACATATCCAAGCTTTCTGCAAAAGCATCTGCAAAGTCTCTGGTTCTGCTATACAAATGCGGTTGAAAAATACCCGTGATTTTTTTAGCGGGGTATAATTTCTTTACCGAACCGATAGTTGCTTTTAGTTCCTCAGGATGATGCGCATAATCATCAATATAAACTATCGCATCTGTTTTAACCCTGTAATCAAAACGTCGTTTTACACCATTAAAAGAACGTAACGCATTTTTTATAACATCTCCCTTTATACCTAACTGCTGTGCAATTGCAACAGCCGCTATTGAATTCTCAACGTTATGTAAACCAGGCAAGCCAAGCGTTACAGCGCTAATGTTTTCTATTGGACTTTTTATGTCATAAAAAAATTGTGCATTTTCTATCGTTATAGATTGGGCACAATATTCTGTATCTAAATTTAGTGAGTAGATGAGGCGTTTTGCAGTGAGTGTCAAATCGTTATCAACATTTTTTTTAACAATCAAAATGCCATTTTCAGTTACCTGTTTACTGAATAAAGTATAACCATCCTTCACATGATTTACGTCACCATAAATATCCAAATGGTCGGCATCAACACTTGTAATGACTGCTATTTGAGGATGAAGCGTTAAAAATGAACGATCATATTCATCTGCTTCAACAACCATATACGTAGTCTTATCATTTACATCTCCTAGCAATAAATTAGTATTGTAGTTTTTGGAAATACCTCCCATAAATGAAAAACAATTAAAGCCGGCGCTTTTTAAAAGATGTGTTACCAAAGTTGTTGTTGTTGTTTTACCATGTGTACCTGCTATGGCGATTGTATTAAATTGTTTAGAAATTTCACCTAACACCTGAGAGCGCTTTGAAATGGTGTAACCATTTGTTAAAAGGTACTGGTATTCTTTGTGTTCTGCAGGAACTGCGGGCGTGTAAACGATTAAAATTTCCTCTTTAGAGAATTTATTTAAGATTTCTTTTAGAAGCAATTCGTTCTCTTCAAAATGGCATTTAACTCCTTCGGCTTGTAGTTGATTGGTTAAAACTGTTTCCGTTTTATCGTAACCGTAAACCGTCTTTTTATAATGATTAAAAAAACGAGCTAGGGCACTCATGCCAATACCTCCGACACCCAAAAAATAATATAGTTTATAATTTAAAATATTCATTATAAGGTATGGTTGGCTAATTTTAGAACTTCTTTAGCAATTATAGTTGCCGAATTATGAAATGCTAAGTGCTTAATATTATTTTTTAATTGTAGCTGCTTAGTTTCGTCGTTAATTAGTGTAATAGCTTCTTTCACTAAGTCTTGCACTGCCAAACCATCTTTTACTAAAATTGCAGCTTGCTTTTTTACAAGAGCCATTGCGTTTTTTGTTTGATGATCTTCAGCAGCTGTTGGCAAAGGAACAAGAATACAAGGTTTCTCTACCAAACATAATTCCGAAATAGCACCCGCTCCAGCTCGAGAAATAACAAGATCTGCAGCTGCATAAGCCAAATCCATTCTCGAAATGAAATCAACTGCTTTTATATTTTTCGATTCAAACTCGGCAGATTGTTTTTTGGCAGTCTCAAAATATACTTTTCCTGTTTGCCAAATTACCTGAATATCATTTAAAGCAAACTCGTTTAAGCCTGCCCCAATTGCTTCGTTAATTGCTTTAGCGCCTAAACTTCCTCCAACTATAACCACCGTTTTTTTTGAAGGTTCAATTTTAAAATAAGAAATCGCTTCGCTCCTTTTTTCTGAAATATCAATCATATCCTGACGCACCGGATTGCCTGTTAGCATTATTTTCTCTTTAGGGAAAAATTTATCCATACCCTCATAAGCTACGCAAATTTTATTTACGTTTTTTGAAAGTAGTTTATTTGTGATTCCCGCATAAGAATTCTGCTCTTGTATCAATGCAGGAATACTTTTGTTTGTAGCTGCCTTTAATAAAGGGCCGCTAGCGTAACCTCCAGTTCCCACAACCACATCGGGTTTAAATTCGCTAATTATTTTTTTAGTTTTAAGTAAACTTTTAATAATTAAAAAGGGCAATTTAAGATTTTGAAGTGTAAATTTTCGTTGAAGTCCAGCAATAGGAACGCCAATAATTTTGTAACCAGCAGCTGGAACTTTTTCCATTTCCATTTTACCAATAGCACCAACAAATAAAATATCTATGCTAGGAACTAATTTTTTTAACTCATTGGCAATAGCAACTGCAGGAAATATATGTCCTCCTGTACCTCCGCCACTTAATATAACTTTTAATTGTTTCAATTTGAAATTAGAGTTAAGTCTCTAGTCGTTTGTCTTAATTTATTAATCCATTAGAAACTCTAAACTGCTTCTAATTTTTCTTCTGTTTTATCTTCAACGCTTTTACTAATACTTAAAATAATTCCTAGCGTTATCATTGTAAACCAAATAGATGTACCACCCATGCTTATTAAGGGCAAGGGCTGACCTGTAACTGGAAATAAATTAACTGCCACTGCCATATTTACCAACGCTTGAAATACCAAACTGAACGATAAGCCAATGGCTACAAAACCACCAAAAGGTTTGTCATTATCACGTAAAATTTTTATGCCGCGGTATAGTAAAATCATATATAAAAAAAGGATAATGAAGCCGGTGAGTAAGCCATACTCTTCAATAATAATTGCATAAATAAAATCGGAAGAAGCTTGCGGCAAAAAGGCTCTTTGAGTGCTGTTACCAGGACCTTTGCCGATGATTCCACCAGCAATTGCAATTTTTGCTTGTTCGCTTTGGTAATTACTTTTTGTATCCCCACTTTTAAAATTTTCTAAACGGGCTTTCCACGTAGAACCACGACCACCGGGTATGGAATTAGGCGCAAACCAAACCAAGGTAAAAAATAATGAACCTATTAAAATACAAATTCCAATTATTTTTAAAATTATTTTTATATGAATGCCCCCTAAAAACATTAATAATAAACAATTAAAAAATAGTATAGCGGCTGTAGAGAAATTAGCCGGAAGTATTAACGCACAAATAACACCAATGGGAATTAATAAATATTTAAAAACGGATTTAAAATCAATTAAAATTTTTGCTTTAATAGTAAGCACTCTAGCGACATATAAAATAAGCATCAATTTTGCTAAATCGGATGATTGAAACGTTAACTTTAATCCCGGAATTTCTATCCATCGGTTTGCATCACCCGCACTTACGCCTTTTAATAGTGTATAAATTAAAAGCGGAATACATAAAATAAATCCTATTTGCGCTACCTTACTAAACACAGTGTATTTTAATTTATGAAACACGTACGCAATACCAAACCCCACTGCGATTAGCAAAAAGTGTTTATATAAATAATACTCCGAATTACCCTGTTTAAATTTATGCGCAAGTGTTACAACCGCACTATAAACTACTAAAATAGATAGTAATGACAACAAAAACATTATTGCCCAAATTACTTTATCACCTTTAAGGTAGTTGAATAGTTTCATATTCCAATTTTAAATTTATGATTGTTGATTCAAGGTTTCTAATTCTTAATCAAAATTTATAATGACCTTACAGCAGCTTTAAATTGCATCCCGCGCTCTTCATAATTTTTATACAAATCGAAACTTGCGCAAGCAGGTGATAATAAAACCACATCTCCTTTTGTACCTATTTTATAAGAAGCGGCAACGGCGTCGGAAGCATTATCCGTTTCAATAATTATATCAACGCAATCTTTAAAAGCTTTAATAATTTTTTTATTGTCTTTTCCTAAACACACAATCGCCTTTACATTTGCTTTTACAAGTTCGGTTAGTTCATCGTAGTTATTTCCTTTGTCTTGTCCGCCGCAAATCCAAACTACTGGTTTTTGCATACTTTCTAAAGCATACCAAGTAGAGTTTACGTTAGTAGCTTTGCTATCGTTAATAAATTCGATACCATTTATAGTGGCAACAAATTCTAAACGGTGTTCTATATTCTGAAAATCTTGTAAACTCTCGCGAATAATATCTTTTCGTACATCTACAATGCGAGATGCTAAAGATGCTGCCATGCTGTTGTAAACATTGTGTTTACCTTGCAGCGCTAATTGTTCAATTGTCATAATTAAGGGTTGGTTTTGGTTTGGTTTATAATTAAGGGTTATTTGGTTATTGGTTAAAAATGCGCCGTCACCATCAATTGGTTGTTTGATGCTGAACGGCACAAGTGTAGAATTTACTTTGTGTTGTTGCATGAAGGTGGTTACTACTTCATCGTCGGCGCAATACACAAAGTAATTCCGGTTGCTTTGGTTATTTGTAATTCTGAATTTTGAGGCTACATAGTTTTCAAATTTGTAATCGTATCTATCTAAGTGATCGGGAGTAATATTTAGAAGAACCGCAATGTCAGCAGTAAAATTGTACATGCCATCTAACTGAAAACTACTAAGTTCCAAAACGTAATAATCAAAATTTTCCTTGGCAACTTGATAGGCAAAACTCTTTCCAACATTGCCACCCAAACCTACATTGTACCCTGCCTTTTTAAGAATATGATAGGTTAATAATGTTGTAGTTGTTTTTCCGTTGCTACCAGTAATACAAATTGTTGTTGCCGAAGTATAGCGTCCCGCAAATTCTATTTCTGATATTACCGAAATGTTTTTTGAAATCAATTTTTGAATTAACTCTGCTTTGTCAGGAATACCAGGGCTTTTAATGACCTCATCGGCATTTAAAATTTTTTCTTCGCTATGTTGTCCTTCTTCAAACAAAATTTTTTCTTCTACTAATTGTATTTTATATTTTTCGTGTATTAAGTTTTTATCACTTACAAAAACATCAAAACCTTTTTGTTTGGCTAGTATTGCACTACCCACGCCACTTTCGCCACCACCTAATATAACTAAGCGCTTACTCACTATCTTAATTTAAGGGTTACAAAAGTTAGTACAGCCAACATAATGCCGATAATAAAAAATCGCATCACAATTTTTGATTCGTGAAAGCCAACTTTTTGATAATGATGATGTAGTGGCGCCATTTTAAATAAACGATGCGATTGAGCATACTCTAAACCTTTTCGCTTTTTTTGATATTTAAAATAATACACTTGTAAAATCACTGAAATATTTTCTACTAAAAACACCCCGCATAAAATTGGAATTAATAATTCTTTGCGAATAGCGATGGCATAAACAGCAATAATACCACCAATTGCAAGGCTTCCGGTATCACCCATAAACACCTGAGCAGGAAAAGAATTGTACCACAAGAAGCCAACGCAGGCACCAATGAAGGCTGCCATAAATACTACCAACTCACCTGAATTGGGTATGTACATAATGTTTAAGTAATCGGCAAAAATTGTATTACCTGAAACGTAGGCCAATATACCCAATACAACACCGACAATTGCGCTTGTTCCTGCCGCTAGGCCGTCAATTCCATCTGTTATATTTGCGCCATTACTTACTGCCGTTACCACTAAAATTACCATTGGTATAAAAATTAACCAACCGTACTTTAAACAATCGTCGCAGGCCCATGATACAAAACTACCATAGTCTAACTCATTATTTTTTAAAAACGGAATAGTCGTTTTTAAGTTTTTAACTGGCTGTTCGGCATACTTAGGTATTTTTAAATCTTCTTGGCCTTTCGGATTATTCATTGCCCAATTTTGTTTTTCGTTATGTGTTAAGCGTTCTTTAATTACAACATCAGGATGGAAATAAAATACGCAACCTACAATTAAGCCAATACCTATCTGACCAATAATTTTAAATTTACCTTGTAAACCTTCTTTATTTTTTTTAAATACTTTAATGTAATCGTCTATAAAGCCAATACCTCCAAGCCATATCGTTGATATTAGCATTAAAATAATATAAACATTTAAAATTTTTGAAAATAATAATGTTGGAATTAAAATTGCAGCTATAATAATTAACCCACCCATAGTTGGTGTACCTGCTTTTTTTGTTTGTCCATCCAAACCTAATTCACGAATAGTTTCGCCAATTTGCTTTTTACGAATAAATTCTATAATACGTTTGCCAAACACTAACGAAATAGTTAATGAGGTAATTAATGCCAATGCCGCACGAAACGAAATGTATTGAAATGCCCCTGCACCAGGGAAATCAAAATATTTATCTAAATATTGAAATAAATAGTACAACATTATATCCCTAATAATTTTATGGTTTCTTTAAAAATTTCGTAGTCATCAAAATTGTGTTTTACACCTTTTATCTCTTGGTATTTTTCGTGGCCTTTTCCTGCTATTAAAATAATATCGCCTGCATTGCTTAATTGGCAGGCAGTTTTAATTGCTTCTTTTCTATCTGTAATACGTAATGTTTTTTTTGCATCAACAGGATTAATCCCTTTTTGCATTTGATTTAGAATTTCTTCTGGGTCTTCGCTACGTGGATTATCAGATGTTATGATAACTTTGTTGCTGTACTCGCAAGCAATAGCCGCCATTACAGGGCGTTTGGCGTTATCTCTATCGCCACCACAGCCAACTAAAGTTATAACTTGTTCAGCGCCTGTTCTAATATCTTTTATAGTTTCTAAAACATTTTTTAAAGCATCAGGCGTATGAGCATAATCTACAATTCCAATTACGCCATTTGGAGATTTAATGTATTGAAAACGCCCTTCAACTGAGTTTAAGTTGCTTAAGGCTGTTAAAATACTTACTTTATCTTGCTTTAATAAGACGGCTGTTGCATAAACTGCAAGTACATTGTAGGCATTAAATGTTCCAATTAATTTTACCCATACTTCTTGATTATCTATATTTAAAAACAAACCGTTTAAATGATTTTCTAGTATTTTACATTTAAAGTCGGCTACAGTTTGTAAAGCATAGGTATAACGCTGAGCCTTCGAATTTTGAAACATTACAATACCATTTCTATCATCCTTATTTACTAATGCAAATGCTGCGTTCGGCAAAGAATCAAAAAAACGTTTTTTAGCTTTTATGTATTCGTCAAATGTTTTGTGATAATCTAAATGATCGTGAGTAATGTTGCTAAACACCGCGCCGGTAAAGTGAATACCCGCTATACGATTTTGCACAACAGCATGAGAACTTACTTCCATAAATGCAAATTCACAACCGTGAGTTACCATTGTATTTAGTAATTCGTTAAGGGTTAAAGCATCAGGAGTTGTATGAGTAGCAGGAATTACTTCGTTATTTATTTTATTTTGAACGGTAGAAAGTAAGCCAACTGAATAGCCTAAAGATTTGAATAAATTGAACAATAGTGTAACGGTAGTTGTTTTACCATTAGTGCCCGTAACACCTACTAGTTTAATTTTTTCGGAAGGGTTATCGAAGAAGTTACAAGCGATTGTTCCTAATGAAAAAGACGAATCAACCACCTTTACATAAGTAACAATTTCGTTTTTTAGTTCAGGAATGACTTCGCAAATAACAGCAACTGCGCCATTCTCGATAGCTTTATCAATATATAAATGTCCGTCAACAGAAGTGCCTTTCGTAGCAATAAATAATGAATCTTTTTTTACTTTACGAGAGTCAAAGGTAACGGAAGAAATAGCCATGTGCGTAGATCCAATAACTTCTTCCAGTCTTACTTTGTATAATATGTCGCTTAGTAATTTCATGTTTTTCAATACATAGTTTTTTGAGTTTTAGAGGTCGCTGAACTTCTCTCTATATGCTCTTATTCTTTGTGTTTCTGTGTTTGTTTAACTTAGAGTTAGTAGTATTTTATTTCCTTTATTAAATTTTTGACCTGCTTCTATGCTTTGTTTTTTTACGCTTCCAAAACCTTGTAACTTTACATAAACACCATTGTTTTCTAAGAGAAATAAAGCGTCTTTAGCTGATAAGCCAGATAGGTTGGGCATAATACCTTTTTTTAATTGTCCTTCTAAATTTATTGCTGTAACACTTATTTTACTTGAATCGGCATGATTTCGGTACACGTAACTATCTGTATCGCTACTATTAGATGGTAATCCAAACGATTTTGCAACGGCATTTAATTCGCTACTTTTTGTAGTAATTACATCTGGTGCTTTGCTTAATAAATTATTTTTGTTGGAGTTAATAGGTTGAATAAAATCGACACTGCTTGAAAATACTTTTTCTGCTATTTCCTTAAATACGGGACCTGCAACCGCACCTCCATAATACACTCCATTACTCGGCGAATTAATAATTACAATACATGTGTATAAAGGGTTTTCGGCAGGGAAATACCCAACAAACGATGCTTGGTAGGTTGTACCACCGCTTTTATAATCTCCATTTTTTGCAATTTGAGCTGTGCCAGTTTTGCCACCCACTCTAAATGCGGTAATGTTTAAACCTTTGCCACTTCCGTTTTTTACCACGCCTTCCATTAATTGTTTTGCTTTATTAACAGTTTGTGGTTTTACAATTTGTTCGTCTATTACTTCGGTAGCATACTGTTTTACAATAATGCCGTTTTTACGTACTTCTTTTACAAAACGTGGCTTTACCATTTTACCATTGTTTGCAATAGCATTGTAGAGTGTTAACGTTTGTAATGGCGTTACCAAACTTTCATAACCAATGCTAATCCACGGTAACGAAGTACCATACCAATCTTTGTCTTTTGGTTGTTTAATACGAGGAATACCCTCGCCAGGAATAGATAGGCCTAATTTTTGATTGAGATGAAAACTATTTAATTTGGCAATAAATGCTTTTGGATTTTTAGAAAAATACTTGGTAACGGTTTTACTAATACCAACATTAGAAGAAGTTTCGAAGGCACGTTGAACTGTAATTATTGACTCAGTTGGCGCGTGCGCATCTTTCATTTTTCTATCATAGTACATACACTCTCCATTACCAACTTGTATTTTTTCTTCTAATGAGATATTGTACTCATCAATTGTGGCTAGCATAGATGCTAACTTAAATGTTGAACCAGGTTCGGTTGGGTAACCCAAAGCATAATTTAAACTTTCGTTATATGTAATTGTATCTCCCTTAGCTTTTGTTAAATTTGAGATAGCTTTTATAGCACCGGTTTTTACTTCCATTAAAACAGCGCATCCGTGCGATGCTTCGTTTTTAATTAATGCTCTTAATAAGGCAGACTGGGCAACGTCTTGAATATTAATATCAATAGTTGTATATAAATCGCTTCCGTCTTTTGGCTCAACTTCGTTCTCATCGTTTATGGGTCGCCAAACATCGCCTGCAATTTTTTGCATTAAACGCTTACCACTAATGCCTGTTAATATTGAATCGAATGCGCCTTCTAAACCAACTGGTTTAATGCCTTGTCGTGCCATGCCAATAGTACGTCCTGCAAGCATTTGAAAAGGGCGTTCGCGTCGATTGGTTTGTAGAGTTACTAAGCCTCCTTTTTTTCCTTTTCTGAAAATAGGAAATGTTTTAAGTGTTTGTAAATCTTTATAAGCAACGTTACGTTTTAATAGCACATAACGGTCTTTGGCTTTGCGTGCGGTATTAATTATTTTTAAATACTCGCGTGGACTTTTATCGTGAAATAAGTGGCTTAATGAAAATGCTAAAGAATCGCGATTTGATTTATACAATTTATCATCAATGCTTGGTGCGTTTATATCTACGCCAATTTCGTAATACGGCAATGAAGTGGCTAGCAATGAACCGTTAGCATCAAAAATATTACCACGCACTGCTTCAATTTCAAAAACCTTGGTAGTAAAGGCTTCTGCCTTTGCACGCCACTCGTCGCCTTGCAAAAACTGAATTGTACAGATACGGTATAATATCCCCAGCGCAAATAAGCACATAAGAATGTACATTAGGTAAGTGCGTGAAAGAATATTTTTTTTATTTTCCAAAATTATTTTTTATATAACGCTAAACTATCTACTTGTATTTTTGTGGGCGGTACAACAGGTTCTTTTAACCCCAATTGCAATGCAGCTTTTGCAACTTCACTTTGCTTACTAGCAAACATTAAATCGCTTTTTGTTGAAATATATTCTGAACGAGAATCTTTAATTTCTTTATTTAGTTTATTTTCTAGTCTTAAATTATTGTCGGCATAGTAGCCGTTACCTATATATAATATTGCAATAACCACAAGAAATAATAAATAGGGCAAATGATTAAGCGTTTTTTCATTGGTTAAAAAAGTACCGCTAAACACAGCAGAAAGGCCCTTTGCCAGTACACCTTTTTTGCGAGGCTTACCAATTTTTTGAACTTTTTCGGCAACAATTTCCTCAACCACAGCTTGTTCTTGCTCTAGCACTTCGGTTTGTGTTGGTATATCTCTAAATTTGTTAGCCACTTATTTTGGTATTTTTTATACTTTGTATTTTATTTATTAGTTAGAACTAAGACTTCAGGAATTATATTTTCTCTCCAACTCTTAGTTTTGCACTACGCGCTCTTGTATTACTTTTAATTTCTTCGTCGCTTGGTACTATTGGTTTTGATGTTATGTTTTTAAATAGTTTGGTTACTGTTCCATAAATAATGTCTTTTTCCTCTATTCCCTCTACATTACCTGTTTTCATTATGTTTTTAACTAGCCTGTCTTCTAAACTGTGGTAAGAGATTACTACAAGTCGCGAGCCAATAGATAGAACTTCTACACATTGTGTTAAGCATTCTTTTAAAGCTTCAATCTCTTGGTTTACCTCTATTCGTAGGGCCTGAAATACTTTTGCCAAGTACTTATGTTCCTCAAATTTTGGTGTACAGCTTTTAATAGCATCTTTTAAATCGTTGGTTGTATTAATTGATTTTACTAATCTTTCAGTTATTATAGCGTTTGCCAGTTTTGCAGCGTTTTTAATTTCAGCAAATTCTCTAAATATTATTATGAGTTGTTTTTGATCGTACTCATTAATAATTTTTTTTGCAGTAAGCTGATTTTGCTGATTCATTCGCATATCTAATTCTGCATCAAAACGAATAGAGAACCCCCGAGAGGCTTCGTCAAACTGATGGGAGGAAACGCCTAAATCGCCCAAAATGCCGTCAACTTTTGTAATACCATATAGACGCAAATAGTTTTTAAGATATCTAAAGTTGTGTGGAATTAATGTGAAGCGTTTATCATCAATGGTATTTTTATGGGCATCGGCATCTTGGTCAAATGCAAATAATTTTCCCTTTTCGTTTAATTGCTTTAGAATATGGGCCGAATGGCCTCCACCCCCAAAAGTTAAATCAACATATACGCCACTTGGGTTGATGTTTAAATTTGTAATACAGGCTTGTAAAAGAACGGAGGTATGATAATTAGTCATCATCGCCATCGTTAAAGTTTAATCCCCCTAACACATCTTCGGCTAATTTTTCAATATTTATATCTTGATTTAAAAACTCTTCGTACGCTTTTTTATCCCACAACTCTATTACATTATTGCTACCCAATACTTTTATGTCGCTTGTAATGGTGCCGTAATCGGTTAATGATTTTGGTAACAGTAATCGCCCAGCAGAATCAGCCTCTACATTTGTTGCGCCTCCTGTAAATTTTCTAACAAAAACATCGTTCGCTTTTATTAAGCGATTTAATTTGCTTAATTTTTTATTTAATTTTTCCCATTCGGCAATTGGATAGAGGACCAAGCATTTTTGGTGTAAATTCCTATTTATTACAAAACCTTTTTCAAACACGTTTTCTAACTGTTTGCGCAAATCGATTGGAAACATGAAGCGCCCTTTAGCGTCCACTTTGCAATCGAATTCTCCAATTAGGCTTGTCATTGTTTGATTATTAATGTTTTAGCAAAAATATACATAATTTTACCACTTTTTACCACTTTAATACACTTTTTACCACTTTGTTGAAAAATTAGGAGTTATTAACAAACGTTAAATGAATTATTTTTTGTATTTTATTTTTTTGTGAAATCGTTTATTCTTTATCTATATTGTTGTGTAGATGATTTAGTGAACAGTTTTATATTAATAAATCGTTAAAAAATTGATTTAGGATATTAACAATAAGCATCATAAATTAGCGGGCTGTATGAGCAAAGAAAAAGTTATAGATGTTGAAAAAGTTTTGAAAGAAAAAACCAAAACTTCCTACAAGTTTTTGCCTAAGTTTTTAATTAAATGGCTAAAAAAGAAGTTGCACGAAGATGATATTAACGCTGGTATGGTATATATGCAACAGTTTTATGGCATAGAATTTAACAATGCTGTTTTAGATTTTTTTAATATAAAAATAGAATGTGTTGGATTAGAAAATTTACCAAAAGATGGCGGTGTCATCATTGCATCCAACCATCCTCTAGGAGGTATGGATGGTATGTCGCTTATAAAAGCTATTGGGCAAGTGCGTGGCGATGTACGTTTTATTGTAAATGATGTGTTGCGAAATTTAAAAAATTATGGCGATGTATTTGTTGGTGTAAATAAGGTAGGTAATATAAAAAGTCGCGATAGCTTGCAAATTGTGGAGCAGGTTTATGCAACAGATTCAGCTATCCTTGTGTTTCCAGCAGGGTTAGTGAGCCGGAAATTTAAAAAGGGTGTTATTCGCGATTTAGATTGGAATAAAAGTTTTATAAATAAAGCCATAAAATACAATAAGCCTATAGTACCTGTTTTTATTGAAGGTAAAAACTCCAATTTTTTTTACAATTTTGCTAGATGGCGCAAACGATTGGGTATTAAAGCAAATATTGAAATGCTTTATTTAGTTGATGAAATGTTTAAACAAAAAGGTAATACAATTAAAATTCATTTCGGTAAAGCCATAGAACCAAGTGTGTTTTATACGGAAAGAACTCCACAACAGTGGACTGAAATTTTATACAATTATGTTTATAGTGATAGTATTATGAAAGGGATACCTTTGGTAGAATTTGCAAATTAACAAAAAAAAATCTCCATCGTTTTAATGGAGATTTTTTTATATTATAGATAAGCTGTATTATTCTTTAACGATTTTATTAGTTGTCGTTACGCCATTCGTTTCGGTCTTTAAAATGTATAAGCCATTTTTAAAATTTGTTAAATTTAGTAGCTGTTTGCCACTTTGTAATTTTTGTAAATAGATTATTTTTCCTAAAGCATCGCTAATTGTAACAGTTGCATTTGTCTGCAATTCAATTGTAAATATACCAGTAGTAGGATTTGGATAAACAACACTACTTTCAGAAGTTAAACTGTTTTTTTCAATACCCACACAACTAATTAAACTTACACTAACGGTATTTGTACCAATACAACCCAAAGAGTTGGAAGCAACCGTATAAATAGTATTTACTGATGGACTAACAACAATAGTAGCAATGTTTGGTGGTCCGGCAAAATTTGTAGGTGTCCAACTATAACTGGTGGAGCCACTTGCTGTTAATGTTGCCGATGCGCCTGTAGAGCAAATAGTGGTTGCTATTGGACTTACCAAAACAACAGGACTTGGCTTAACCGACATGCTTTTCACAGCAGTGCCAATGCAGGTGCCGGAGCCAGCTGTAACGGTATAAATACTTGAAACCGTAGGTGTAATTACAATTACCGATGTGGTTTGAGCACCAGGTGACCAGGTATAACTACTGGCACCACTTGCTGTTAATGTAGCACTTTGCCCACTGCAAACAGAAGTAGCGCTACTAACGATACTAACGTTTGATGCGATAACAGTAACATTAGAAACAGCATTGATAGAACTAACACAGCCTAAAGAACTCGTGCCAACCACAGTGTAGCTGGTATTAGTTGTAGGAGACACAACAGCACTGCCACTTGAAAACGTATAAGACGACGCACCACTTGGCACCAAAGTAAAGGAGCCACCATTACAAATTAATCCACTATTTACAGTTATTGTTGGAGAGGCGTTAACAGAAACATTACTTACCGCAGAACCTGAACAGCCTAATGAATTTGTACCAACCACCGTGTAATTTGTAGTGGCTGTTGGTGTAACTACAGCACTGCCACTCGAAAATGTGTATGATGAAGCGCCGCTTGGTACAATGGTAAATGAGCTACCACTACAAATTAAACCACTATTTACATTTATTAATAGAGAGTTGTTGATAGAAACGGTACTAACTGCAAACCCTGAACAGCCAAGTGAATTGGTTGCAATAACGGTATAGGAAGTTGTTGCAGTTGGTGTTACCACAGCGCTGCCACTCGAAAATGTATACGAACTTGCTCCGGATGGAACCATAGTAAAGGATTGACCCGAACAAACCGTGCCGCTATTTACTGTTATAGTTGGTGAAGGAGTAATACTTATCGATTTTGTTGAAAACGTAGAAGCTCCGCAAGCATAAATAGCAGAAACAGATAGAGTACCCGCAGCACCCGTTGTTACAGAAATTGTATTGGTAGTACTTGTACCCACCCAGCCGCTTGGCAACATCCACATATACGATGTTGCACCCGGTAACGTGCTTATTGTATAAACAGCTGTTGCATTTGAGCAAACCAAACTCGGACCGGAAATTGCACCTGGAGCGGTTGGAACAATATCCTGAAAACGATAAGCAAAATTAGTGCCCGAAAAACCAAAAACCGAATTTAAACCGGGAGAAGCAAAACCAATTGTGCCTGTTACATCTTCAATACCTTGTGTAATAATATTACCCGAATTAGGTATATCTGTGGTATGGATTTCAATTGCACCATTTGCTTCGTATAAAATTATTTGGCCGGTATGAGGATCTGTTGAACCACAGCAAATAGGAATGGCATTATAATACACAATAAATTTTCGGTAAGGTGCTGTCCCAACTGTGGTGTAGGTAATGCTGCCCCCTCCTGGAGGGTATAAATCAGTCCAAAATGCTGCAATAACACCATTCGGCGAAAATGCATCCGGTAAAAAACCACCTGAACAACAGCCATTATCTGTTTCGAAGGGGTTAAGTGTTATAAAACCATTAGAACTTACCAGGCATGTGGAATAGGTATTACACATATAATTAAAATTAAAGCCTATGGGTATAGGCGAAGAAAGATCGTCATCTTGTAAAAACAACGAATTGCCGCCTACGATATTTACAGTTGCAAACGGAATAGAAGTAACTGAATAGTTACTACACGTACCAACGCACTGGGATTTTACAATGTTTAACATGGTAAAAATTAATAATAGTATCAGTAATGATTTTTTCATTTTTTGTAGTTTTTTTTAAATTTATTTTTTCTCCTCATTTCTAATTGTTGCGTTTTCAAGTCGCCATAAGTTTTCTCTTAAAACTTTAACTTTTTCGGGATTATCTATATTTGATTTAATTTGCGATAGAATCGCATTTTTTTTGCTGTCAATTTTTTGGTTGTATTGCTCTTTTGTAGCAAATACATATGCCGAGCCATTGGCTGGTTTTAGAGGGGTGTAAACGTTTTCAGATACAACGTTTGGTTTTTCGTTTGGGTTGTTTTGAGCTTTACTAATTGAGGTAATACAAAACAAAGCAAATACTACGGTAGCAATTTTTTTCATAATTTTTTATTGAGTTATATAAAAATAGCAAAAAAAAATTGAAAATAAAAATGTTTAAAAAAATTACAGTTTATTACTCAAATTTTTCTCAACAAATAGGGTCAACTCTTCAAATTGCTCTACACTTAGTTGTTCGGGGCGTTTTTCGTAAAAAGGATGCGTTAACTCTCTGTTTTCTAACAGAGGCATTATCGAATTGCGAATCATTTTACGGCGTTGATTAAAGCAAGTTTTTACGACTCTAAAAAATAACTTCTCGTTACAGTTTAATTGTTGCCGCTCATTTCTAACCAAACGTACTACGGCGCTTTTTACTTTTGGTGGGGGAGTAAACACATTTTCGCTAACTGTAAACAAATACTCAATAGTATAAAAAGCTTGTAAAAAAACACTTAAAATGCCGTAGGTTCTACTGCCGGGTTTTTCTGCCAAACGTTCGGCTACCTCTTTTTGAAACATGCCCACCACAAAATTTACATCGTTTTTATGTTCTAACACCTTAAACATTATTTGGCTCGAGATATTGTAAGGAAAATTACCAATAACATTAAATTTAGTGCCAACCAATTTTTGAATGTCGGTATTTAAAAAATCGGCAACAATTAGTTTATCTTTTTTTTCGGGGTAAGTTGTTTTTAAATAGTCTATCGATTCGGAATCTACATCAAGCGCTAAAAAATTAGGTACAGCATTAATTAAGTATTGCGTTAAAACGCCGGTACCGGGTCCAATTTCTATAATTGGGGTTATGGTATCTTTTTCGAGTAAAGCATCTACAATTTGTTTAGCGATAGCAGTATCATTTAAAAAATGCTGCCCTAAATGTTTTTTTGCTTTTACCTGATGTTGCATAATTTTATTTAACTGTAAAGATGCAAAGGTTTATGCAATATTTTGAAGTTTTTATTTTGTATTGAAATATAAAAAAATTTTAGAGTTTGATTGTAAGTGAGGCTGAGAAGCTTACGTTTACAAAGTAACTTGTTGACTTTTGCATTTGTACAAAACCAGGATTGAGATTTGGTATACTATTAGTTATAGTTATTTAGTCTGCGACTTTAAAATACGCCCGTGCTTGACCATCCCCAAATACGAATTCGTCTTTAGTCATTTTGAATATATTGTATCCGCCTTCAAAATAACGAGCAGGATTACCAGCTAAAGGGATAAGATCCAGTATAATTGCAGTCCGTCTATTCCTTAGTTCATAATAACCTGAATTAAATTTTTTATTTAAGCAACCTACTGAGCCTCGAAGCCCAACTTCGGCGCAAATCTCACTCCCCACTTTATCAAATTCTAATATCATGCCATAATATGTAAACTTTTCACTACTAATTACTTGTCCTGTATTGTCATACAAGTAGTATGATGATGTGTCTTGTGCATAATCAATGCCGTTCCTATTGGTTATTTTATACAACTGCCATTTTTTCGCAATTCGACCACATGCCGTCTTAAGATATCGTCTGTTGTCATTTTCATATTTTTTGCAACCTATTGATATAAGAACAAGAGTTAAAAAGATAAATAATGATTTGATTAATGGTTTAGACATAAATGGTGTTAAGTTCTATTTTTGGTCTATTTTTTAAAAGCCCTAATACTTTGCCCCACCAATTCCAATATTTTCTATCGGATGCCAGGTGGTTTTAATTTCTTGTAAATCTAAAATTAAATAAGGGTTTTGGCACTCGTCTTTTGTCCAATCTTTGTTCCAAAAAAAAGAGCGTTTTACATTTAAAGATGCGTTTTGGGCGATGGTTTTAATTTCGTCGGCATTATTAGCGCAATATACAACTGCATTTACATCCATGTGGCTCGAAAAATGGCTGTGTAATTCGTTACTGGTACCTGTTAAAATGTTTACCACGCCGCCCGGTAGATCGCTTGTTGCCAACACTTCTGCAAAGGTAATGGCGCATAAGGGTAATTTTTCGGAAGCTAAAACAACGCATACATTTCCACCAGCAATAATTGGGCTTATAACACTTACTAAACCTAACAAGCTTGAATCTTCGGGGGCTATTACGGATACAACACCTGTTGGCTCAGGTACCGAGAAATTAAAATGCGAACTTGCAACCGGATTAACAGAACTAAATAATTGTATGTACTTATCGCACCAACCGGCATAGTGTACTAATCTATCAACGCTTTGCACTACTTCGGCCTCAGCAGCTTTAGCCGTAATGCCTTGTGTTACTAACTCTTCAATAAACTGGGCTTTTCGTCCCTCTAACATTTCGGCAATGCGGTATAAAATTTGGCTACGGTTAAATGCGCTTTTGCCACTCCAGCCGCCAAATGCGGCGCGGGCAGCTACTACGGCGTTTCTAAAATCTTTGCGAGATGATAAACACACATTAGCAATGGTTTCATTTTTGCCTCCCTTACCGGCAGGTAGATTCTTTTTTAATTCGTAATAACGTCCACTTTCGGTGCGAGGAAATGCCCCACCTATATATATTTTATATGTTTTTAAAACGTTTAATCGTGCCATAAGTGTTGTATTTTAGAATTTAAATATAATAAATTTTTGGTTGTAATAGGGGCAGTAAAGTGGGTTTTCTAATTTTTTTAAATTGCTAAAGTAAACTAACTATTTGGAAACTATTTTTGTAAATGTTTTAAAAATTATCTTAATGTCTGTTAATAAACTATGTTCTAAAATATATTTTTTATTGAGTTCTAATTTTGCAGGCATAATTTCGTTTATGTAGGTTTCTTCCGGTTTACTTGATTTTGCTAATAATTCGTTTTCACTAAAATATTCTAAAGAGGCGTAATCAGTAATACCAGGTTTCACTAATAATACCTTTTTTTGTTCGTCATTGTATAAATCCACGTATTTTCTAACTTCTGGTCTTGGCCCCACCAAACTCATACTTCCAAAAAAAACATTTAACAATTGCGGTAGTTCGTCTAATTTATATCTACGCAAATAATAGCCAACCGAAGTTATGCGAGGATCTCTCCCTCCAACGGTTAACAATCCTTTTTTATCGGAATCGGTGTACATGGTTCGGAATTTAAATAATTTGAAATCTTTACTATTTTTCCCCACACGTGTTTGCAAATAAAATATCCCTCCTTTACTGGTTAAAGCTATTAATAGACAAAGAAAAATAAATAAAGGCGATAAAATAATTAAACCTGTAAACGAACAAATTATATCAAAAATTCGTTTTAACATACCTTGTCAACAGCTTTAATTACTGCATTAACAACAATGTGTATTTGTTCGTCCGTTAAATCATAAAATACCGGCAACGAAATTTCACGACTAAAATTATCGTAAGTAGTTTTATAATTTGCAATATCGTAACCTAAACTTTTATAAAAGCTTGTTGCAGGAACCGGAATAAAATGAACATTCACGCTTACATCTGCATCAAAAATGTGTTGCATAATGGCATCACGTTGTTGTTCGGTAATATTGTTAATTCGCAAAGGATACAAATGAAAAGAACTTATTTTTGTTTCAGTTTCAAAAATGGGCAGTTGAAAACGCGTATCGTTTTTAAATAAATTATTATATGCATTAACAATATATTTGCGATTTAATAAAGTATCATTTTCATAGCGCTCAATTTCAATTAACCCAATTGCGGCAGTTAAATCGGTCATATTGCATTTGTAACCGGCCTCAACTATATCGTATTTCCAATTACCTTTTTGGGTTTTTGCTAAAGCGTCTTTATTCTGTCCGTGTAACGTTTTTATACAAAGTTGTTTGTAAATTTCTTCGTTATCAAATGGCAACGGTAAATTTAAAGCTACTGCCCCACCTTCGGCAGTGGTTAAATTTTTTACAGCATGAAATGAAAACACACTTACATCTGTTAAAGAACCAGTTTTTTTGCCATTGTAACTGGCACCAAAGGAATGTGCGGCATCACTTAATATTAAAATTCGTCCTAATGTTTTTTGAATTTCATTTGTTGGATTAAATTTAGTTTTATGCTTTTCTGCTAATTTATTTATTTCAGAATAATCACAAGGTAGGCCGCCGAAGTCAACCGGCATAATAACTTTTGTTTTTGCTGTAATTGCTTTTTCAATTTCAGAAACTGAAATATTAAAATCGTTAGCATTAACATCCACAAAAACTGGCGTTGCGCCACAGTGAATAATTACGTTGGCTGTTGCGCTATAAGTATAAGCTGGTAAAATTACTTCGTCGCCCTCTTTCACACCAAACCAACGCAACATAATTTCTAAACCTGCTGTGGCAGAGTTTAAGCACAATGTATTTTTATTGCCACAATATTCCGTTATCTTTTTTTCGAAGGTCTTTGTTCGTGGTCCTGTTGTAATCCAACCGCTTTTAAGTGCGGCAACAACTTCGTTACAAATTTTATCGTCAATTCTAGGGGGCGAAAATGGAATCATTTAAAGGAAATACTATACTACAAAGTTATGAAATTTTAAGGAGTTTAAAAAGTGTGCATTATTGCTTCTTTATTTAAGAATAGTGTTAATTATTACTTCACCTAAATCTAAAATCTTTACTAATTAGTATATTTAAATATGAAGAAGTTAACCCATTTAGTATTTGCTTTAACAATAGCAATTGGAAACGTAAACGCGCAAGTGCCTAAAAAAGTAGTTGTAGAACACTTTACAAATACAAAGTGTAGTGTTTGTGCATCGCGTAATCCTGGTTTTTATACCAACTTTAACGCACAGAGTGGCGTTATACATTTAGCGATTCATCCAAGTTCGCCTTATGCTGCTTGTGTTTTAAGTATGCACAATCCTTCAGAAAATGATGGAAGAACAAATTATTATGGGGTGTACGGCGGAACACCGGTGTTGGTAATTTCTGGCTCTGTTATACCAACAAGTACAAATTACACTTTAAGTAGTATGTTTTCGCCATTTTTAGGGCAAACATCGCCAGCAAGTATTAAAATTCGCCAAACTAAATTTGGTACAGATTCTATTCGTTCCACAATAATTATTAAAACAATGGCAACGCATATGCTGAGTAATTTAAAATTGTTTGTTGCATTAGCAGAAGATACCATAACCTATACCGGCTCAAACGGAGAGCCAAAACACTACAATGTGTTTCGTAAATCTTATACTGGCACATCTGGCATTTCTATAATTTTACCACCAGTAATTGGTGATTCGGTTGTGTATACGAAATCATCACCATCAAATGTTGCGTGGAATTTTGCCAGAATACAAACAATAGCAATTTTACAAGATGGAACGAGTAAAGCAGTTGTGCAATCTGAAGCAGTTGGCGCAAATTCAAATTTTGTAATACCAACATCTATCAGTAAAAACAACTTATTTGGTTCTTTAATTTCGGTGTTTGTAAACGATGAAAAAAATATTACTATTCATCAGAACGAATTAAAAGAAAATTTAGAGTTTACACTTTACGACATTTCGGGAAGAAAATTAGTAACTAAAACTGTGGAGTTACCTTCCGAAAATTTTAACGTTTCAAACGTTTCGCAAGGAGTTTATTTATATACCATCAAGTCAAAAAATAGTATCGTAAAAACGGGTAAGTTGATTATTGGTTAAAACCTTTTCCCGTGTGTTAATGAAATTAGTTTTTGCAAAAGTTTAGGAGTTTTAGATAAAAATTTTAAACTTAAATGTGTAATTATATTTTTGCCTAAAACTTGTTGTAAGTAATAACCTGCTTTTATGCGCGTTGAAAAATTAGCATTCCATTCTTTCTTATACAATTGTATTAATTCGTTTTTCGAAATCGAGTTATTAAAATACTGAGTTAAACCTGTTGCTAAAATTTTTGAGGCTCGCATGCCCATACTCATACCGTTACCGCACAATGGTGCAATAGCCCCAGCTGCATCACCTAATAAAAAAAAATCGTTACCATAAGTACTTTTTTTATTAAATGTAATTTGACTAACAGTTAATGGTTTTTCGAATAAAAATTCAGATTCTGTAAAGTATTTCTTCAAATAAGGGTTTTGCATTAATATAACTTCTTCCATTTTTTTGATGTCGTTACCGTTATCTTTTAAATTTTTTGAAGTAGTGATATAACACAAACAATAGGTTTCGTTATCAACTTTTGAAATGCCACAATAACCATTTTTAAAATTATGTAACTCAATTCTATTAGCTACGAAACTTGTTTTAATGTGATATTTAACGCCAATATAATTTGGGGTTGATGTTTTAGAATCTTTATTTATAAATACCGGACTATGCCTTCCGTAACTACCACATACAATTTTAGAACTAAAAACTCCATTCGTTGTGTGCAATGAATAATTATCAGCACTATTTTTTACATCATTTACTTTACAATTTTCAAAAACAGTAACGCCGTTTTGTTTTGCTAACTTGGCTAATTCATTATCTAATGTATATCTGCTTATACCAAAACCACCCATTTTTAACGATGCTTCTAACATAAAACCTTTTGTTGAAGAAACCCCTAATTGATTTATAATTGGTAGATTCATTTTCGATAATGACAAACCTAAATCTTGTAAAAAATTCCAACTTTCGTTTGAGATATATTCGCCACACACTTTATGAAAAGGATATTCATTTTTTTCGAACAGAACAACTTTATGCCCCGCTTTTGCCAGTTGTATCGATAAGCAAAGTCCGGCTAAACCGCCACCAATAACGGCGCAATCATATATAAAATTATCGGTTTGCATATACAATTACTTCGTGTCGAAAAGCCCATTTGTAGTTTATAGAATAGTTTTTTGCTTGAGAATGTTTAATTACTTCTTTCCACTCCTTTTTTTTAAAGCCTCGTAAAACGGATAATGGCGCATCGTTTTTGACTAAATACGATTTTGAAAATAGTTGCGTTAAAAATTTAATAGCATAATAGGCAATCGGATTCCGCTCTAAATCATTTATGATTAACGTAATGTTATTCGATTTACAAAATTTAATTAAATCAATAATTTCAACTTCGGTTAAATGATGACAAAATAAACATGCGTGCAGAACATCAACTTTAGGAATGTGATTTAAAATGGTTTTATAATCGTCGCAAATAAATTTTATATCATCGCTATTATTTTGGGTTGAATAATCAATACAGGTTTGTTTTAAATCAATACCTACTAGATTTAGTTGGTAGTTTTGTTTCATATTCCAATGCTGTATTTGTTTTAAGGTATCGCCACCACCACAACCAATGTCTGCAATTACATACGCTTTGTCTTTTACCAACACTTTTTTTAACGCATTAAAACTAATGTTATAACCTCCTAATAATTTATTTATTGTATTTAACTCTTTTAAGTTTTGATATAAATCGGCATCTGGAATTGAATCTCCGTCTAACAATTCTTTTTTATAACTTCTATGTTTAAACATATTGCAACAACATTGTTTCTATACTTAAACCCGGACCAAAAGCAGCGGTGAATATTTTTTTACCAAAAGCGTCATTCGAATTATTTTCAATAATTTCTTTTAAAACAAATAAAACCGTGGGTGATGACATATTGCCATAATTAGCTAACACATCGTACGATTCTTTTAAATTCTCTTTTTTTATTTGAACTGCTTCTGCAAAATCGTCTATAATTTTTTTACCACCGGGGTGAACTGCCCAATAATCTATAGCGTTAGAATCAACATTTATAGAACGTAACATATCTTTAATAGTCCCATTTATAAGTTGAGATATGTAAGAACTTAAATTTAATATAAAACCTTTGTCGGAAATGTTCCACGCCATATCGTTTTGCCCTTGATGTAATATGGCAGAATGAAAAGATTGAATACTAATTTTTGGATAGTTAAATTCTGATTGATAATTAGAACTTACCAAAATTGCCGCTGAACCATCACCAAATAATGAGGTTGACAATAAATAATCATCACTAAAATTTGTTTGAAAATGTATGGTTGATAGTTCGGTACAAACAATTAACACATTTGCATTTTTTGTGCTTTTACATATAGCATCTGCATATTTTAAAGCTAAAATGGCTGCATTACAACCCATAAAATTTATGCTGGTGCGCTGCGTAGTTGGGTTTAAATTTAGAGTACGAATAATTTCAATATCTAAACCTGGCGCGTAAAGACCGGTACAGGTAACACTAATTACATGCGTAATTGTATCTTTCGCTTTATCAAAATTTTTAATTTTTTTAATAGCTTGTAATGATAAGTTTAACGCATGTTTTTTAAATAAATCCATTCGCGCATTGAGCGAAGGCTCGGGTAATAAAAATCTATTTTTAGGAAAGAAAGTAAACTCATTTGGTGTTTTACTAAAATCTTGAATAATAGAATAACGCGTGTTTATAGCTGCTTTTTCGCCTACAATTTTAATTTTACGTTTAATGGTTTCTTCATCCGTTGCATTTTGGTAAAAGGCAATAATATCTTTTTGAAAGTGTTTAAACTCAGGTAAAGCAGTTTCTATAGCTAAAATATAACTCACAGCGCTTTATTTAAAATTATAAATAAAACAAAACAACAATTCATACAAACCGACGCTATTATATTCATTTGCATTGTATTTTTAAAATTTGCTTGGTTAGTGTTTTTCAAAACCTTAATTAACCACCATCCAAAGTATACAACAATTGGTATAAAGAATAGTTGTAAACTATAAAAAAGAGGCATTTGGTTGCTTTTTTGAAAATATAAATAATAGAATATATTGCAAATTGCAAACATAATGCCAGTAAAAACAAAAGTACCTTTATATCCTAATTTATAGCTAAGAGTTTTTACATTATCCCTTAGATCCTGCTGATGCTGATAGATTTGTGTTAGTGGATACGCTCCAGCAATTTGTAATGATGAAGCTATTAATATAAACCAATTTGTTTGGGAGAAATTAAAATCAGAATTTGTTATACCCAATGTGCTCATAAAATAAGTAAAACCGCCTTGAAATACTGTAACAACTAAAAAACCAAGGATAGGGTACTTTTTTAATCTGATTTGTTTTGAGCTGTAGGCTCTAGAAGCAATTATGTATGCTAATATCGTAAGTGCAAAATACAAGTTCACAAAAAAAGCCGAAATTATCAGAGATAATATATCTAACACTAATGTTACATAAAACAGCTGTCGTGTTGGCAAAGGCGGCTTTTCAATTCCTCCTATACTCTCTTCATCCCTATCAATATAACTATTGTAACCATTACTAGCCGGGTAAACTAATAAATGAATAACACTAAAAGAAATGATTGTAGTAAAAATATTGATAGAGTTAGCTTGACTTAAAGCTAATAAGTAAATTGGCATTAGGAGCAAGGAAAACGGAATCCGTAATAATTTTATCGTGTTTTTGGTATTAGAAGAAATGGAAAGCATTTATTATTTTTCGTTTATACTTTGTGGAATGTATTTTTGCACTAAGAACACCATTAAACTTTAGAAAATGTTACAAAATTGCTTGGTTTAATTTATTTCTTTAAAACATTAACATCCATTGTTACAGTAACAGTGTTTGACAAAATCATACTACTTTCCCCTACTCCAAAATCTAAACGATTAATTGTAAATACCCCCTTAAAATTGGCTTTACCTTCTTTCTCAATAAAAGTAAAGGGTATCACCACATCTTTAGTCACATTTTTAATAGTAAGTTTAAAATAGCCTTTAAAAGAACCGTCTGTTTGTTTTGCAAATGTGGCTCCGGCAATACTTATAATTGAGAATTTATCTACACCAAAATAATCATCCTTTTTTAAATGACCATCGCGTGAGGAGTTACCTGTATTTATAGTTTTTGCTTCTGCTGTTGCTTCAATTGAATTGCTATAGGATTTAGTGGCATCAAAATTAATTTTTGCTTTTAAACCACTTATATCACCATCCACAGTAAAACCTGCATTTTTAATTTTAAATGTAATTTTAGAAGACGAAACTAACCATTCGGTATTCTGAGCAAAACCAAAAAAGTTTAATAAACTAAAAACGAGGACAATAATTATTTTTCGCATACTATAAATTTACTTCTTAAATAACATTATTCAGCAAATAAAATAGAACTATCGCCGTAACTTAAAAATCTAAAATTATTTTCTAATGCATAATCGTAAATCTCTTTCCATTTGTTACCAACTACAGCACTAATTAAGAGTAATAAAGTGCTTTGCGGCTGATGAAAATTGGTGATTATGCCTTTTGCAATTTTTAATTTATAGGGTGGTGCTATTAATATTTGCGTTTTGCAAATTAAATTTTGCAACTTATTTTTTTGTAACCATTTAATTAGATGTGATAAACTTTGTTCAACCGATAGCTTCGCCTCTAGTTCATAGGTATCCCATTGTTTTATTTCCAATTGTTCAATAGTTGCATTAGGATTCACATTTGCTTTAACACCCATCCAATAAAGGGTTTCAATGGTTCGTAACGAGGTTGTACCTACTACAATAATTTGTTGTTGATTTATTAAATCCTTTATCAAATTTATATCTATATCTATCCATTCAGCATGCATAGTATGATCTCCAATCGTTTCGGTTTTTACGGGTTTAAAAGTTCCGGCGCCAACATGAAGGGTAACGTTTAATGTTTTAATTTGTTTTGCTTCTAAGCTTTTAAAAACGTCGTCAGTAAAATGCAAGCCAGCAGTAGGAGCTGCTACCGAACCTTTATGCTTTGCGTAGATAGTTTGGTAACGCTTATTGTCTAATTCTTCACTTTCGCGTTTTAAGTAAGGCGGGATAGGTAAAATACCAATTTGCTCAATTACTTCGGCAAAAGTAAGTTCAACTTGTTCCCAAAAAAAATCAATTAATACGTAATCGTTAGTTCGTTCAATTATTTTAATATTTAATGTCAGATTATTTTTTGTGAGTGATAAAACATCCTGCTTCCATTTTTTTAAATTACCTACCAAGCATTTATAGCGCACACTTCCTTTTGAAAGCATGGCTAAGCTAACATCCTTATATGAATCGTCAGGTTCTAAACAAAATACCTCAATTGCTTGGTTTGAAGAAGTGAAAAAATGCAAACGAGCTTGAATAACCTTTGTATTATTAAATACTAAAATCGAATTTTCAGGGATTTGATCGGCCAAGTGTTTAAAGACAGTCTCAGAAATTATATTGTTTTTATAAACTAACAATTTACTCTCATCCCTTTTTTCCAAAGGATAATTTGCAATTTTTTCATTTGGCAAATCGTAAGTAAAATTTTTAATTTCGAGCTGAGAAGGATGCATTACCCAATGTTCATTAATCGTAATACTTTTTCTATGTCTTCGGGTGTATCAATACAATGACTATCGTAGTTAGTAACAGCACATTTTATTTTAAAGCCATTTTGTAACCAGCGTAATTGCTCTAAACTCTCTGCTTTTTCTAAAGTTGAAACAGGCAATTGCGTAATTTTCTCTAATACATCAATTCTATAAGCATACATACCTACATGACGGTAATAATCAAAATGGGTGTGCCATTCTTTTTCATCCACGTTTTTTATAAAGGGAATTACGTTTCTACTAAAGTAAAGCGCTTCGTTATTTGTATTTAAAATAATTTTCACCTCGCCGGTATCAAATAACACTTCGTGGCTCGTGCATTTAATCATTTGGGTGGCAATTTGTGTTGCACCGTCACAAATTTGAGCTAAAGAATCTATTTGATCAGGATGTAAAAAAGGTTCGTCACCTTGTATATTTATAACGTAATCAAATGTTTTATTTACTAACTGGTAAGCTTCAAAACATCGGTCTGTGCCACTTGGATGATTTGGATTTGTGATCACTACCTCAGCACCAAAACTTTTAGCATGTTCTTCAATGCGTTCATCATCCGTTGCAATTACAATTTCATTTAATAAATTAGAAAGTTTAGCTTGTTCGTAAACGCGTTGCAGCATAGATTTCCCCTGTATCTCAACCAATGGCTTCCCAGGAAAACGAGATGAAGCATAGCGCGCTGGTATTACTCCTAAAATGGATGTCATAATATTTAAGATTGAATGGTAGGTGGCTGTTGCGAATTAATTACTTCTTCGTTAGGCTTACTGTCCTTATCTCGGCTTCGTTTGTAAATAAAAACAGCTAGCATAATTATTCCGGCAAATGCCAACATGCCCAACAATCCCCAAAGTAAACCTGCTGAGGATTTAACGACTACCAAAAAAACAATGGCCACTAAAAAAATTGTTCCTAATTCGTTAAACAATCTTAGCCGTAACGACGAATTTTTAAAGACACCTTGCGTTTGTTGTTTATAAATACGCTGACACTCCAAATGGTACAATGCCAATAAACTTACTGCAATTAATTTTAACCACATCCACGGCATGGTTAAAAGAATGGGTCTTGAAAATAACATCCAAAATCCAAAAATAAAGGTGCCAATCATTGCTGGCCAACCAATTATGTACCACAACTTTTTTTGCATAATTAACAATTGTTGTGTTAAAATGGGTTTGGCAACTTCATCTTTTTTCTGAGCTTCGGTGGTGTAAATAAATAGCCGTACCATATAAAATAAAGCGGCAAACCAACACACCACAAAAATGATATGCAATGACATTATATATTGATAGTTCATACTTCAAAAGTAATTATTATACTTAAATTTGTGGTAATATTTTATTAGTTAATAGCTAATCCAATTTAAAATCTATTATTTCAAAAAATATGAAATCGAAAACGTCCGCACAATCACTTACAATTAATACCGAAGTGGTGTTACCCAATGATACTAACCACGTTGGCAATTTATTTGGAGGTAAATTAATGCAATGGGTAGATATAACAGCCGCTATTGCCGCTCAGCGGCATTGTTCGAGGGTGGTTGTAACGGCGGCTATTAATCACGTTAGTTTTGATAATCCAATAAAACAAAATAGTGTAGTTACGTTAGAAGCCAAAGTGAGCAGGGCTTTTAACAGCAGTATGGAAGTATTTGTAGATGTATTTGTAGAAGATACAGTAACTTTAAAGCAAACAAAATGTAACGAGGCTATATTAACCTTTGTGGCAATTGACCAAAATGGAACACCATTACCGGTTCCGGAGTTAGTGCCTGAATCAGAACTGGAAAAACAACGATTTGAGAGTGCTTTACGACGCAGACAATTATCGCTTGTTTTGGGCGGCAGGATGAAACCGGAAGAAGCAACCGAACTTAAAGCTTTATTTTTTATCGATTAAAATTATAATAATTAGTGAATTTTTTTTCTACTATACTTTTATTTTTTCTCTCGTTTAATTGTTTGTTTGCACAACAAATGATTAAAGGTAAAGTTGTTGAAAGAGACAGTAGTAGTATTATGCCCTTTGTTTACATTATTAATAAAAGTAACGGTAATGGTACTATGAGCGATAATGATGGAAATTTTTCATTGCTCTTAAAAGTAGAAGATACATTGGTTTGCAGTTATGTTGGATATGCTAAATTGATTATACCCTTTAAAAATTTAATTAAACAAAATAGTGGTATTTATAAAGTTGTTATGACTCAAATGCCTATAAATTTGGGAATGGTAACTGTTACTCAGTTTAACGTAAAGCCCTACGAACGTGATTACATGAACAAGATAATTGACGAGAGTAAAATTAAAAAATTGGATTATTTTGGCAGCCCAATTACCGCCCTGTATATGCAGTTTAGTAAAGAGGGTAAACAAATTAGAAAGTTGGCTAAAATTTTTGAGGATTTACTAATTGAAGAGCAGGTACAACAAAAACTAAGTGCCGAAATATTACGAAAACTAACTGGCGATGATAAAATTGATTATTATGCGTTTAGACGATACTGTTATACCTGCAATGATTATTTTATTATTACACACGACGGTATTGAATTATATAGCAAAGTAATGGAATGTTATAAACGTTGGCACGAAGAAAAAGGAAGACGCTAAATTTAAATAAAAAATTTTTCTATTTAATTTGTTTAATTAATTCTTTAACTATTAAACTCATTTTTGGTTCTTGTGCTTTTGCTATGTGTTGTACCTCTTCGTGGCTAACATTTTGCACGCTACCCTCAACACCTAAATCTGTTACTATACTTATTCCAAAGCAATTCATTCCACTGTGTTTGGCAACTATTACTTCGGGTACGGTACTCATTCCTACTACATCTGCACCAATACGCCATATATAACGATATTCTGCAGGAGTTTCAAAACAGGGGCCGCTAAGGCCAGCGTATACACCTTCGCTTACTTTAATGTTGTTTTGTTGAGCAATTTTTTTTGCTAATTCTACATAGTCTTTTTTGTAGGCCTCACTCATATCTGGAAAACGCGGACCTAGTTCATTTATATTTTTACCAATTAACGGGTTAGTTGAAAATAAATTAATATGATCATTAATAATCATAATCTCACCCACTTCAAAGGCAGGATTCATTCCACCACTCGCATTACTAACTATTAGCGTTTTAATGCCTAATTCCTTCATCACTCTTACCGGAAAAGTTACTTGTTGCATGCTGTACCCTTCATAAAAATGAAAACGACCCTGCATAGCCATTACGTTTTTGCCACCCAATTCGCCAAATATTAATTTGCCACTATGTCCTTCTACTGTACTAACCGGAAAATTAGGAACCTCGTTATATGGAATTGAAAATTGGATGTTAATTTCATTAACCAAACCACCTAAACCAGTACCTAAAATTATTCCAAATTCAGGAATAAAGTTGTTTGTTTTAGTTTGAATACTTTTCGTGGTAAATTTTATTTGCTCTAACATATTTTAAAATTAAATTATTAAACTCTTCTTCTTTATCTTTAAATGTAATTTCTACAGGGAGCACAAAAATATTCATTCGTTTGGCAATATCCCAAATTGTTTTATTTTTTAATCGCATTAAATCTTTTTCGGTAGTAACTAAAATTTTATTACCACCATCAAGGCTCTGGTAATAGCGTTCAATATCTTCTAAATCTTTTATAACGTAGTCGTGGTGGTCGCTAAACGGTAAATGACGCACTTCAGCAGCATATTCTTTTAAATAACTTATAAACGGCGTTGCGTTAGCAATACCAGCAAAAGATATAATTCTGTACCGAAACAAGTCATTTAACGTATCTATGGTTTGATTTTTGTCGGAAATAGAATACAATTCGCCATATTTTAAATAACTAAAAAATACATTTTGGTGAGCTTTTGGTGCAATATCTTTTATAACGTTACGTATATCTATAGGTGTTGTATTTTCGGGTGTTTTGCTTACAATAATTATATCGGCTCGTAATGCGCCAGATTTGTATTCGCGTAAGGTACCCGCAGGAAGCATAAAATCGTTAAAATATAAATTAGTATAATCGCTAACACAGATGTTTAAACCGCATTTTAAAGCTCTGTGTTGAAAAACATCATCTAACAACACTATTTTAGGAACATTACTTTCTTGTGCTAATAATTTTTTTATTCCGTGTACACGGTTGGCGTCAACCGCTACTTGAATAGGATACTTTGTTTTAAAGATTAAGGGTTCATCGCCTATATCATATGCTGTACTTTCGTTTGTTGCTATTAAAAAGCCACTTGTTTTACGTTTATAACCTCTACTAAGTGTTGTAATATTTTGGGTTTCGGTAAGTAAAAGCGAAATTAAGTACTCTACTAGAGGTGTTTTTCCGGCACCGCCAACTGCCAAATTACCAACCCCAATGGTGTGAACATCAAATGTAGTATGCTTAAAAAAATTTAAATCGTAAAGTCGGTTTCTTACATAGGTTATTAACCCATATAACCATGCAAAAGGTGTCAATATTATTTTTAAAGCACTATTCAAAAACTTTAAAAATGGTAAAAATAACTGAAACCAACAAAATTTAAATTAGTGTACCCACCGCTAATAACATAGATATTTAGAATATAAACATCTAACAGCCTTTTGCCCATTTTTTGTTTACAATTTCAATAAAAAGGTAATTTAATAAAAGAGGTGCTACATAAAAATTAATTATTCCATTTTTCGCGATATAACTCACAATAATAGGCAATTCGTGTAATGGTGTTTAACGCCTGTTCTTGATTAAAAAAGGCAGCGCATTCAACCGTATTTTTTATAATTATATCGTCATTTGCCAAGGCAAAACTAGCCTCTACTAAGCCATGGTTTTCTTCTAATAACATCTTTAACACTTCTGCACGGCTAACGTCATTTAATTTGGTAACAGGGCACAGCACCTGAAAAAATACACGGTTATTTTCTTCCCATACATCCAGTAATACTTCGGTATTTTTATCTTTATTAATGTTAAATTGCCCTTCACCTATTTTGGCTTGTTCAGGTTCTATACCTAATGTTTTAAGGGTATTTTCAATTAATGATACTATTTGTTGATACATTTTTTTAGGAATAGGGATTAGTTAATTGGTAATAGAGAGTTTTTGTAAAAAAATCATGTTTGTCCATAAACATCTGTGTTATTCGCGTTCCATGGCTAAAGCATTTAATTTTTCGTTAAAAAAGACAGCCATTTTATTCGTATAATATTTTTGTTTGTATTGCCCTACCCATTGCACTCCATTAATACTATTGCTTAAAAATACTTCATCGGCATTGCTCAAGGTATAATCGGTAATACTTGTTTCAAACACTAAAATTTTATTTTGAGTTGCTAATGCCATTATTTGTTTACGCATTACACCTGCCACACATCCATCTGTTAATGGGGGTGTGTAAATAGTACCGTTTTTCACTAAAAAAATATTGGAGTTAATGCTTTCACAAATAGTACCACTTTCATTAATTAAAAAACAATCGTCTAAACGCATACTTTGTTTGGCAAGTCCTGCCATTACATACAATAAGGCATTGCCCGTTTTTATATTGGCTAGCTTATTTACGCTTTTTTTGATATCAGAATATACATCCACCCAAAAACCCTTTTGATTAAGCTCATAAGCTCCTTCTATCTCAGTGCTCTCAATCAGAAACGAAATAGCGTTTGTTTCGGGAGTATAAAATCCACCGTCGTTTCTAAATACTGTTAAGCGAATGCGTGCATTTGGCGCATGGGTATTGTGTTTTAATAAGTTTGTAATTTGTTCTTGTATATTTTCGGTATTAAACTCTGCCGGCACATTCATTCGTAAAACGGTCATTCCTAATTTTAGTCGTGTAATATGGTCGCGCAAAAACATTAGTTTATTATTGCAAGTTCTAATGCTTTCAAATAACGAATCGCCATACCTAAAAGCCCTATTATTAAACGCTACACTTGGTTCGTAAACACTAATTAAGTGCCCATTAAGTATACAATAGTTATCTTTTGCCATTTTGACTACTTGCAAAGGTCGTAATTAAAATAGATGTAAATACTTAGTAATCAATTAACTTAATAACACTATTTGGTTAATGAAACTTGATTTAACTCTGACAAATTAGCGTAAAATTGTTTAGCACGCTATTTGAAATACCAAATCCAACACTTACATTTGATTACTAACTAAAACCCAAAAATTATGTTTGACCAAAATGAATTTAAAAAATATGCCACTAAACATGCTGGCATTAGTAGTTTAACGTACGAAAATTATTCTTCGCGTATTACCTCTTCTTTAACCCCTTATATTATTGAAGAACGACAATTAAACGTAGCCCAAATGGACGTTTTTAGTCGCTTAATGATGGATAGGATTATTTTTTTAGGAACTGGTATTAACGACCAAGTTGCAAATATTGTGCAAGCACAATTATTGTTTTTAGAAAGCGCAGATTCTAAAAAAGACATTCAGATTTACATTAACTCGCCGGGCGGCAGCGTTTATGCAGGATTAGGTATTTACGATACCATGCAAATTATTAAGCCAGATGTTGCCACAATTTGTACTGGTATGGCAGCAAGTATGGGTGCGGTGCTACAATGTGCTGGAGCAAAGGGGAAACGCACGGCATTAAAACATGCGCGTGTAATGATACACCAACCAATGGGTGGTGCCGAAGGACAAGCAACCGATATTGAAATTACCGCACGCGAAATACAAAAATTAAAAAAAGAACTATATGAAATTATCGCACATCATAGCGGACAAACATATGATAAGGTATGGGCAGATAGTGATCGCGATTATTGGATGATAGCCCAAGAAGCTAAAGAATATGGAATGATTGATGAGGTTTTAGAGCGTAAACCATAAAATGTGGAAAAAGTAAAAAGCCCCAATTTTGGGGCTTTTTTTATGCTAAAAAAGTTTAAATAGTTGGCATAGATTTTGTAAGTACAATAACAATAAATATATTTACATAAATAATAAATTGTATGCGTAATCTATTTTCTATAATTTTAATCACTGCAACAAGTTTAATGTTTGCACAACCTGGTAAAGGTAAAGATCCTAAAATGGCACCTTCGCTTTATAAAGGCTATTACTGTAATTTAAAAGGAGATACTGTAAAAGGCGATGTAGCAGTAAATATCGATGTTCCAGTCGAAATGTATAAAGGTTTTTCGTTTAAGCAAGGTGCTGGTAAGGTAACGCCAATCACATCAAAAAAGGCAAAAGCTTATGGCTTTGAGGGCAGGCATTTTACGTTAATTCCGTTTGGCGATCAAGAATCTGTTTATATTGAATATTTAGCTAAGGGCAGGTTAAATTTTATGGAATATAAGTACGCGGATACTAGAGCGGGTGAGCCTATAGTTTCTAGTATATATTTCATACAAGACACTCGCCCAGATGAAAAAAATGTAGATTTAAAAGAATTAAAACAAATTTCACAAAAATTTTATAAAAAAGATCTTAAGCCTTATATGCAAGACCAAGTTGTAACTTGGAATGACTTAGATAAATTTACATTTAATAAAGACGCAATTATAAATGCTATTAAAGAGTTTAATAAGTATTACGAAAACCCACAGTAAATAGTATTAGCATGTTTTTTAAAAGGTCGAAATTAATTTTCGGCCTTTTTTATTTATTAATACTTTTATTTAAAATAAATATAAGCTATATTTACTTTAAGCGATTTTTTTAATATGATTGAAACTAAATACATACAACAAATTGAGGAAGCATTAATTACCACCGACTATAGTTTGCTAACCCGCCGTTGCTTGGATATTTGTAGAGATTATACGGTAGATAAGGTAATTGAAACACAAGCTTTTGACTTACGTAAGCAATTTTTACAAGCCAGTAACGATACCATTTTAAATGAAGTTGATTTTATTGAAAAAGCAAAAACATTAATTAACCTCATAAAAAACAGCACAGTTACACTAAAAAATAATCAATCCCTAAATACCACTGTTGTATTTAAAGCGCACGAAGTGTCTAAACAATTTTACAAAGGCAAATCTCCGTTCAAATTATATCCCGTTTCGTTTGAATTGCATTTAGGCGAAATAACAGGGGTGGTGGGCGAAAACGGAAATGGCAAAACTACACTGTTACGAATGGTAGCAGGTTTATTAAGTATAAATTCCGGTTCAATCGAATACCCAGCTCTAAATAATACTGGTACTAATTATTACGACGCTAAAAATAAATTTGCATTTATACCACAACGCATCCCAAAATGGCATGGCACTTTAATGGAAAATTTGATGTTTTTTGCAACCATACATCATATAAAAGGCGAAGAAAATTACCGACAAATAGAATATATTTTATTTAGGTTAGGTTTAGATAAATTTAGAGACTTAACTTGGAACGAAATTAGCAGTGGTTACCGTATGCGTTTTGAATTAGCAAAAATGCTACTGTGGCGCCCACATTTATTGATATTAGATGAGCCTTTGGCAAATTTAGATATTAATGCACAGCAATTATTTTTACAAGATTTAAAGTTTTTTTCGCAATCACATAGTTACCCTCTATCTATTATTTTTAGCTCTCAACAATTGCATGAGGTAGAGCGCGTTGCAGATAATATTATTTTTATTCGCCAAGGCAAAACAATTTACAATGGTAAACAAACAGAGTTTGGGATAAATCGCGAAGTAAATAATTTTGAAGTTGCAGGTAATTTTTCGTTACACGATTTACAAGCGTGTTTGCAGTCGCTACCAAACTGTAAAATAGAAGATGCCGGAACTGCACTCATAATAAGTGTTGGTAAGGAAAACCAGTGGTTTAATGTGATTGAATTAATACATAAGCACCAACTGCAATTAAATTATTTTAGAGACATTAGCCAAAGTACACGCCAGTTATTCCATAAAGATATATAAGTATGTTTAAAAAAATTGCACCAAAATTTTTAAAGCGAATAGATGAATATTTATTAGCTAACCATCCCATATTATGGATTAGTAAATTACACTATGTAGCTTGGTACGGTTTATTACTTTACCTTTTTTCGGGTTTATTAGGTTATGTAATGCCCATTAACTTAACAAGTTCAACAGATGCAGGGCTATGGTATGTTTTATTAACTATTTTATCATTTATACTATCGTGGTTTTGGGGCTTTAGGTATTTAATATTTAATAAAGAAAAAAACTATGGTAATTTAAATTTTACCGACGAATATAAAAATTTTGGTTTAGTATTTTTATGCGTTTTAATTTTTGTATGCGTAGCCTTTCCGTTTGTAATGAGCAACAATAAAAAGGTAGCTAATTTATACACCAATGCTGAGTTGATTGAAGATATAAACACATTAAACGCTTTAGAGCCTTATATACCGACCAATTATTATAATTACGAAAATAGTTACGACACATCAAAAAAAGAAACCTTTTTTAATGTCCGAAAATTTAATAATTATTATGGCTATACGCCGTATTATATGTTAAGCGACAGTGCCAAATTTGGTTACGAAGAACGATATACAAATAAAGGAAAAGATTATCTACCATGCAAAAACATTGAAGAGGTAAAACAGAAAATACAACAACACATTGCTATTTGTAAAAAATATACCATTTACCCCACTTTAAATGTAGATAAAGTTGCACAGTCTTATTTTAATCTATATGCAACTGGTTGGGCAAATGTTAAAGCAATTGACCTTGGGAACGATTATTATAAAGAGGAGGTTCGCACGGCTTTTAGAAATTTATATTCTGCTAAATTTGAAACGTTGTTTATTTGGCGTAGCGACTTTTTATGGGCCATTTTTTATGTTACCATTACGTTAGCGCTATTGCTAGTATTATTTAAATTAAATAATTGGCGTCAGTTTTTAGTAACTACAATTGTTTTAGCTTTATACCCATTAATGGCATTTATTATTACACAAATCATGTCTTTAGGTAATAATGATGCTTCTTTTGATTGGTTTGTATTTGTATTATTTGGTTCAGCAGTCGTAAGTTTAGTTTTAGCGGCTAAGGAAAAACATCAATTTGTGCCATTTTACAATATACTTAACCAAGTATTTTATTTGTTGTTGCTATTTGTGCCCATGTTAATAATGTATTACTTATACAGGCACACAAATATTTTTAGGTATTATTATAATTTTGAATATGATTATAAAGCTGCCGCAGAACCTGTAAATCATGTGATAAAGGAAGCTGTGATTGATGGAAAAAATGTTATCGTATACAGTTGGCAATATTATTACGAGCAATGGCTACGCGATTATTGGCAAAAAGAATACAACAAATGGTTTAATATTGCTAAATATGGTGCTATACTAATTTTAATTGCAGGCTTACCTTTGATGAAAAAATTATTTGTAAAACAAATGGCTTTACCCAGAAAGAGCTAAATAATTCGATATTACTACTATTTTTTAATTTAGCAACTTTATATATTTCAAAAATAAATTTAAGGCTTCCATTTTTTTTAAATCTAAATTGTAATCAATTTTTTTAGTTAAATAGTTAAAGGCTTTATCTTTTGAAATTGGTAACAACAATTCGTTTTCGTTTATTGCCTGAAAACAATTATTTACACCATGTTTTAAAACGGCGTTAAACTTAAAAATAAAATTGGCGTTTAATTTTTGTAAACTTACCCAAGCGGCAAAAACAAAGGGTAAACCAGTAAAGTTTTGCCATTCTTGGGATAAGTCATATTCATATTTAAATGTGTTGTTTAATTCAAAAGTTCGGTCGCCAATTACAACCGCAGCATTTTCGTTACTAATATCTTTTTCGTAATTAGGCATAGCATTCAAAAATTCAACGTCTATTTTCCAAAAAAACTTACATAACAGCTTAGCTAACGTAATGGATGTTTTTGATTGATAATCGAGCGTAATGGTTTTTATTTCGCTTAAGGGAACTTGGCTGTAGAGTTTAACACTATCTACCGTGCCATTTGCGCCTATACAAAAATCGGTTTCAATAAAATAGGTATCTAATTCTGCTAATAACGCAACAGGCACTAATGCTAAATCAACTTGATTAAATTTTAATTTTTGTGCGCAAATACTTGGAATGTCTTCTTGTAAATCAATTTCAGAAATTAAATCACTACCCTTTAAAGCCCATTTAAACGGTAACGTATTTGTATAATTTACAATAGATATTTTTATCATTTAATAGGTTTTAAATGTTTGGGAACAAATTTTTTATACCTGCATAAATTAACTCTACGCCTATACACATAACAAAAAAACCCATAATGCGCGATAGGGCAACCATACCCGAGTTACCTATTAGTTTATTAAAGTAGCGCGAACTTAACAGTATTATTAGTATAGTTGCACACACAATTAAAATTGCAGTTAATGTTATTACAATATCTTTAGTGGCTAATGAACCAATATTTAATGAGATAAGGAAAGACATACTTCCAGGTCCTGCCAATAAAGGCATTGCTAATGGTGTAAACGATATATCTTCTTTTTCAGCAGCCTCAAATTTTATTTTTTTATCTATTCCACGATTGGCATCTGTTTTACTGCTTAAAAATCCAATACCACTTATTAGCATTATTAAACCCCCGGCAATTTTCATACTGTTAATTGAAATACCAAAAAAATCAATAATAATATTACCTGATAAAAAAGAAATTATTAAAATAAGAGTAACATACATGGTACACTTTATGGCAATTTTTTTTACCTCTTCTGGCGTTCTATTGGCTGTAAATGAAATAAACATGGGTACAGCACCAATCGGATTTAGTACTGAAATTAACGATGAAATAATGGCGATTAAAGACATAAATTAGTTTTGCAAATATAACTTCTTTATCATTTGGCTACATTAATAAAAAAACACATAAATGTTTAATTATCATAAAAAGCGATTTTATTTCTCAAATAAATAATGGCTATAGTCCAATAAAAGAGTTCTTAAAAAAACATCGTCTTTTTGTTCTACGTCGCTAATAGCATATTTTGTTTTAATTTTTTGTGCTAGCAAGGTTAAATGTTGCGGTTGGTTTTGCCTAAAACTAAAATCTAACACATCTTTTATTGTGTTCGCGTCGGCATCGTTCATTAACGCTACTTGATTATAAACTATTTTATAATCGGGTTTTTGTTTGTATAAAATTGTATCGTTAATAGTTAATTTTTTATTTAACTCAATTAGGGTTGTACCAGCAACCATATCGCCAAAACGTTGCGAATTTTTTGAAACCGCAATTGTAATTAATGCTACCACGGGCGATATGAGTGATATATCAATTAACCTAAACATCGAGCGTATTAAGTAAGAACCAAAATTGGGCTGTGTACCATTAATTTTTACAACCTTAATTTTCATTATTTTTTTTCCAAAACTCTGTCCATTTAAAAACGTTTCGCAAAGTAAATGGTACAATAATGCGGGTAACAAACATAAAATTGCTACACCAATCATTAGTTGGTTATAACTTTCGCTGCTTTCGTAGGTGTTGCTGTACCTGTTTTTATTAATTGCAAACGTAAATAGTGTAATTATAATAATAGCGTATGCATACACAAAAACTAAATCCAATAGGCCTGCTAAAATGCGTGGGCCAACGCCCGCAGCAGTATAGCTTAATGCTACATTTTGAGTGGTATTTATTTTAATAGAATCCAAATCTTATAAAAAAAATTAAGGTAGCATACTCACTTCAAAAGCCACACGTCGGTTTTTTGCCTTACCCGCTGGGGTTTTATTATCGGCAATAGGCTTATCTTGCCCAAAGCCGATGGGTGTTAAGCGGCTGTCAGCAATGCCTTTGCTTACAAAATATTTTTTAACAGCTTCGGCGCGTTTTTGCGATAAGGTTTTATTTACATCAGCTTTACCAACATTATCAGAGTGTACCTGAATTTCTAAATCCCATTTAGGATTATCGTTTAAAGCCTTAACAATACCATTTAAAATAGCATTACTCGTTTGTTTAATCGTGCTTTTTCCGGTTTCAAACTGTATGCCTGTTAAAGCTTGTTTAAAGATTTCTTTTGTTTTATCATCAATTTTTACTTCGGGACAGCCTTTGTTTGATGTAACTCCTTTTATTGTAGGGCATCTGTCAAGGTTATCGGCAATTTCATCGCCATCTGTATCCACGCAGCCATCAAACTGCGTTAAACCAGCAATCTCCGGACACGCATCCTTACTATCCATAATGCCGTCACCATCTTTATCTGGGCAACCTTTAGCTGTTTTTTTTCCAAATAAATCAGGACAAGCATCTTCGTCGTCGGCTATACCATCTTTATCTTTGTCGGGCTTGGCTAAGCGTATATCCATACCGGAAGCTAAATAATAGTAAGCGCGTTTGTTATCTAATTGCTTTTTATCAATTGTTTTTTCAATACTATAGCCTTCTTTAAACACGCCTATTATAACATATTTTTCGCCACCTTTTGCAGTAAATTCGCCAGTAATTTCAGTCCAATTTTCTTTATCTTTTATAACCTCTTTAGTTACAAAACTAGGTTCAACTTTCAATAATCCTGAGCTTTTTTCGTTTAATTGTTTGTTGCTAAAATAAGCACCAAAGCCAGAAATAGCGCGGCTTGATTTATCTGCCAAGCTAATCCTATAGGTAAATTTATATTTTACATCGGCTACTAATTCTTCGCTCAGCTCGCTTTGGGCATATTCACTAAATAAAGTAAGATCGGATTTTTTTTGATCGTTTTTACCACCTAAAGCTTCGTCAATTGCAGATGATATCGCACCATTATCAGGCTGTAGGGCTACTAATAATCCAAAATAATTATCCGTAGCCTCTTGTTTACCCATAAAGTTTTCGGGTATGCCTACTAAATTGGCTGTAGACGATTTATCAAAAACATCAACATTACCACCATTGGCATTTGTCCAACCACTTGCCAAGGTTAGTTGATTAAAGTTGGTTGGTTTTGTGGAACAATTTAAAGCTGCATTTTTTACCTCTAATTGTGCATTTGCCACCAAGCTAAAAGTGCTAGTGGCTATAATAATAATTTTGTTGAAATGTAGCATTGTAGTTTTTTTAATAATTAAGTAAAAATAGAATTTAATTTTAAATGGCGCTTTAAATTATCATTAAACTATTTTAATAAATAATAAAAAGTTTAAATTACTTTTATAAACTTTTTATGCAAAATAAAAAATCTTTAGCTTGGATAATTTTAATTAGTCTTTCATTAATTTGGGGAAGTTCGTTTATATTAATGAAGCGAGGTTTAGAGGCTTTTTCGAGTGATGAGGTAGCGGCACTGCGCATTTCAATTGCATTTTTATTTTTAAGCCCGTTTTTAATGAAATTTTACAAAATAGATTTAAAAAAATATTACAAAGGCTTGTTATATATGGGTGTTTTTGGTAATTTAATACCTGCATTTTTATTTACCAAAGCCGAAACTCAAATTAGCAGTAGCTTAACAGGTATGTTAAATGCTTTAACCCCACTTTTTACAATACTTGTTGGTGTAATTTGGTTAAAAGTACGGCCATGTTTATTAAAAATTAGCGGCGTAATTATTGGTTTTTTAGCAGCGGTATGCTTAATGCTTTTTAACGAAACGGGCGAAACATCTACTAACATAGTGTATAGCTTATTGGTACTTGCAGCTACTATTTGTTATGCTATTAGTATTAATGCCATAAAAAAATATTTGTTAGATTTAAACTCGATTACCGCAACCGTATGGGCATTTTGCTTTACAGGACCTGTGGCTTTAATTTATTTATTTGGCTTTACCAATTTTACAAACCATTTTTCTCAAAGCCCAGGTGCATTAACTTCATTAGGATATATTTGTATTTTGGCCATTATTGGCACAGCATTATCCGTAATTATTTACAATAATTTAATAAAATTATCGGGAGCAACATTTGCTAGTAGTTGTACGTATTTGATACCTGTTGTTGCAGTTTTTTGGGGTGTTTTTGATGGCGAAAAGGTTAATATCATTCAAATTTTAAGTATTTTAGTAATTATTTTAAGCGTTTATATGATAAATAAACCTCAAAAACTTGTACACTAAAATTTTTTCAGTATCTTTGCCTCCCTTAAAAAGGGAAATTATTAACCATTTAAATTAAATAGCATGTACGCAATTGTAGAAATAGCCGGGCAACAGTTTAAAGTGGAACGTGGAAACAAAGTTTACGTTCACCGCCTAGAGGCTAACGAGGGTGCTAACATTGAATTTGAAAAAGTATTATTAATTGATAATGCTGGCAAAATTCAAGTAGGAAACCCAACCGTTGATGGCGCTAAAGTAGCAGCCACAGTAATTAGTCACGTAAAAGGTGACAAAGTGATAGTTTTTAAGAAAAAACGTCGTAAAACAACGCAAAAATGGAACAATCACCGTCAATTATTTACACAAATTTTAATCCAAGGTGTTTTAGCTAAAGGCGAAACAGTAACCGACGCATTAAAAGTTGAAAAACGTGAAGTGCGTTTAGCTTCGCCAAAATACATCAAGCCACAAACAGCAGTTGCTGAGGTTGCAGAGGTTGAGGTTGAAACAAAAAAAGCGCCAGCAAAAAAAGCGGCTCCTAAAAAAGCAGCAGCAAAAAAAGTAACTAAAAAGAAAGAAGACTAAGAAATGTTGAATGATGAATGCTAAATTTTAAATTAGCCTAACATTCAAAATTTATAATTTAACATTTAAAATAAAAATAAAATGGCACACAAAAAAGGGGCGGGTTCGTCAGATAATGGTCGCGATTCGCATAGCAAACGTTTAGGCGTTAAAATATTTGGTGGTGAAGCTTGTATAGCTGGCAACATTATTGTTCGCCAACGTGGTACAAAACACAACCCAGGCGAAAATGTTGGTATTGGAAAAGATCATACATTATATGCCTTAACGGATGGTAAAGTAGTATTTAAAAAGAAGCGCGATGACCGTTCGTATGTATCGGTTGTAACAGCTTAATTTTAACATCTATTTTTTTGGTTTAAAAACCAACAAATTCTATTAAAAAATCCTATTGAATTTTGTTCGATAGGATTTTTTGCGTTTTGTATTTAAGTTAGGCTTTATGCAAAAATATTATACCTAACTTTGTAAAGTGATAAAAATTGGTAATAACATTACGCTTCCAAATTTTCCTTTATTGTTAGCGCCAATGGAAGACGTAAGCGACCCACCTTTTCGATACGTTTGTAAACAATACGGGGCAGATTTAATGTATACCGAATTTATTAGTAGCGAAGGATTGATTCGTGATGCTATAAAAAGTCGCCAAAAATTAGATATTTTTGATTACGAACGACCTATAGGTATTCAAATTTTTGGAGGTGATGAGGACGCCATGGCTTTGTGTGCTAAAATTGTAGATGCAACCAATCCCGATTTAGTGGATATTAATTTTGGATGTCCGGTAAAAAAAGTAGTGTGTAAAGGTGCAGGCGCAGGCGTTTTAAAGGATGTTGATTTGATGATAAGATTAACAAAAGCCGTAATAAAAAGCACCAACTTACCAGTTACAGTAAAAACCCGCTTGGGATGGGACGATAGTAGTATAAACATAATGGAGGTTGCGGAGCGGCTGCAAGATGTAGGTATACAGGCATTGGCAATACATGGACGCACGCGTGCACAAATGTACAAAGGCAGTGCCAATTGGAAATACATCGCTGAGGTAAAAAATAATCCACGAATAAAAATTCCAATATTTGGAAATGGTGATATTGACAGCCCAGAAAAAGCGCTAGAATATAAAAATAAATACGGCGTAGATGGTATTATGATTGGTAGGGCGGCCATTGGATACCCTTGGATTTTTAACGAAATAAAACATTTTTTTGAAACGGGTACCCATTTGCCGAAACCAACTATGCAAAATAGGGTTGAAGTGTGTAAAACACACCTTATAAAATCGGTTGAATGGAAGGGAGAAAAATTAGGACTTTTAGAAATGCGAAACCATTACGCTAATTATTTTAAAGGTATTGCAAACTTTAAAGAAACACGAACAAAATTAGTTACTTTAAATTCGAGCGATGAGGTTTTACACCTTTTAAATGAAATTGAAGCAGTTAGCGCTTAATTATTTTTTTGTTTTGATTTATTGGTAATAACAATTTTAAGAACAATGCCAGCAATGGCACAAAGTATAAACAAACAACCTAAAATAATATTATTGGCAATAAACTGTAAAACACCGGCTAATAATAATATAAACGACGATAAATAGCCCAACCAACTGTTTTTCATAATAAACAAAAATACTATTTATTCTTTTACCATAATTTCTACCCGTCTATTTGCTTCTTGTTGCCAAAACGGACCGTCGTCTGGGTAAATCATTTCCTGGCAATCTTTACCTAAAGTTGTTATGCGTTTAGCTTCAATTTTGTTTTCGGTTAAATAATTTTTTATTTTTTTAGCTCGCCCTTCCGATAACCCCTTTACGCCGCCTTTATAACCGCTTTGGCCGCAACCATTGGTATGCCCAACTATTGTAATATTTAAGTCTGTATTTTTTTGCATTAATTTTAATAAATTTTTTATAGCTGGCACCGAAACTAAAATGTAAGTATCGGCATCGGGATCAAAATTAATAGTACCAACGCTGTATTTAGAGCCCTTTTTTAATTTCGGTAAAATTTGATTTATAGGTTTTAATAGTGTAGTATCGTTACTTTTAAACGTTCGGGTATAAAAAAAGCTGTTATCTTTATAATAATTAAGTGTAAATTGTTGATTGTCTTTTAGGCTTAGATTAAATTTATAGTTACCTGTTAACGAGTCCGAAAAAACTTTAGCCACTTGATTACCTCTAGAATTGTTAATAGTAACTTCTGCTTTAATGGGTTTATTTTCTTCATCTACAACCTGTCCGTTTATATTTACTTGTGTTTCAAAAAAAATCTCTAAATCAAAACCTTGTCCGTTTTTATAAACGTTATCTAATATTAAATAATATTCTTCTCCTTTTTTTACGGCTAACGATTTGCAATAGGCATCGCCCACACCTTGTTTTACAAATTCTTTTTTCGACGTACTGTTCATTCCCGTATACCCCTCAATGTCTTCTTTATCACGCGAAATATTTGCTCTTAGCGCCTTTACTTTACCCGCTTTTAAACTATCACAAAAATCCGGAATAGACTTGTAAAGCATAAAATCGTAATCGTCATCTTTTTTAAAAGGTTTAAGTGTAAAACAAAAATTGCCGTCTACTTTAAAAATTACTTTGTACCAATTAGTTGAATGTTCTTTTTCAAAAGCAAAATGGTTATTTTTTGAGGAAGCTTTAATGCCATTATTTCCACCGCAATTTGGGGCTTTGTTATGCTTAATTAATTTGGTGTTATTTACAACAATTGTTTTAGTATCTATGCAATTACATTTAGCATCCGTGGTATCAAGGTATACAGTTTGCGAAAAAACATGCATACTAAACAAGCAAAATAGTGTAATTAATCGCATGTTCAAATAACGCATAATTCTATTAAAGTTACAACCAAAATTCCTTATCTTTAGCCAATTAAACCAATCTTATGCCAACTATTTCTAACAAAGCAAACACAATGCCGGCTTCGCCCATTCGCAAATTAGTGCCCTTTGCCGAAGCCGCTAAAAAACGTGGAACAAAAATTTATCACTTAAACATTGGTCAACCCGATATTGAAACGCCAGCTACGTTTTTAAATGCCGTAAAATCAGCAGATATCAAGGTTTTAGAATACAGCCACAGTGCCGGCAACGAAAGCTATCGAAAAAAATTATGTAATTATTACAAAGAATATAACATTAATTTAGACTATAACGACATTATAATAACCTGTGGTGGCAGCGAAGCTATTGAAATTGCAATGATGACGTGCTTTAATGCAGGCGATGAAATAATAATTCCTGAACCCTTTTATGCTAACTACAATGGTTTTAGCAAAGCGGCCGATGTAATTATAAAACCTATTCGCAGCACAATCGAAACTGGTTTTGCGTTGCCACCAATTGCCGATTTTGAAAACGTAATTACACCGAAAACAAAAGGCATTATGATTTGTAACCCGGGTAATCCTACGGGTTATTTGTATACAAAAGAAGAGTTATTGGCGCTACGTGATCTGGTAAAAAAATACGATTTGTTTCTATTAAGTGATGAAGTGTATCGCGAATTTTGCTACGACGGAAAAGAATATGTAAGCGTAATGCACTTGGATGGTATTGAAGAAAATGTGGTACTATTGGATTCAATAAGCAAACGTTACAGTGCTTGTGGTGCGCGTATTGGCGCCATGATTAGTAAAAATAAAAATGTGATGACGGCTGCATTAAAATTTGCACAAGCACGTTTAAGCCCACCAAGTTATGGGCAAATAGGCGCCGAAGCCGCTTTAGATACGCCCAAAAGTTATTTTGAAGGTGTAAAAACTGAATACATTGCCCGCCGAGATTATGTTATTGAAGCATTAAATAAAATGGAGGGTGTATATTGCCCTAAACCGAGTGGTGCTTTTTACTGCATTGCAAAACTACCAATTGATAATGCCGATAAATTTTGCCAGTGGTTGTTAGAAGAATTTAGTTACAACCAGCAAACTGTTATGTTAGCTCCCGCAACTGGTTTTTATTCAACTCCCGGCTCAGGGAGTAATGAAGTACGTATTGCTTACGTACTAAACTTAAGCGATTTAAAAAATGCCATGGATTGCTTGGAAGAGGCTTTAAATCAATACCCCGGTAAAAAAATATAGTAGGATGCTAAAATCTAATGTTTATTTTGTAATTGTTTTTGTTGTTTTTAGTTTGCTAACGTCTTGCAATTTGGCAAATGATAAAGATGCCGATTTAGTATCCAAAAAAGATACCACCCGTTTGAAAGCGGACTCTTTAAAAAATAAACCTAAGGACGTTACACAATTTAGTGATAAGCAAGGCGTAGTTGGCATTTTTAATGTGCCCGAAATGCTCACCATTTCTAAAATAGATTCGGCACCCATGAAGGACATTTCGTTTAAAATGGCAAAAAACTATTCAATAATACAACAACAATTAACAGAAATTGATACAAAAATTGATGGTGCCTATGGCTGTATTTATTATAATAACGATGCCGAAAACTTTGTGTTTGAATGCATGGTACCCATAAACCAAATACCAAAAAAAGAGCCCAAAAATTGTAAAATTGTTGTATTAGAAGCCGACAAAATGTTAATTTATAATTATTACGGGCCCTATCAAAATTTATTTGCTTCGTATGATTTAATTAGGAAATACCTTGTAAAAAACAAATTACAACAAGTAGGCCCCATGCGCGAATTTTATATTACCGACCCAACCTTAGAAAAAGATCCTCTGAAGTGGCTTACCCGAATAATGGTGCCCGTTAGCGAAACTAATTAAAAACTGCCTGTTTAATAGTAATTTGTTTTAACAAAAAATAAATTAATTTTTTTCTTAAATTAGTAATCATAAAATGGTTCCTGCAAAAAAATATAGTCTTAGTTTATTCTTAGTACTCTTTTTAGGTTTAACTAATTACGCAATTGCGCAACGCATACAAAATTTAAATGTTTTTGTTGCAGGTACCAATGTGGTTGTTAAATTTTCAATAGGTACTGGTGCCCAATGCGGGGGCTATAAAATATTGCATAGTTTAGATTCTACTTACTTTAATGTAGTTTTCGATTATCCTGGTATTTGTGGTATTTCAGCTACACCCGAGGAGATTTCCTTTACACATACGAGTCCAACACTAAATCAAACTAACTTTTATAGAGTTGAATTGGTTCCTATTGAAACTAGTCTTACAAAGCGTGTTTTTGTTCCCGAGCAAAAAATAGCGCAATTATTAGTTTATCCAAATCCAATCACTCAAATAACCGATTTATTAAATTTAAAAATTGCAAATGTAGGCAAAACCCGTTTAATTGGTTTTGTGTATAACCAAGCCGGTAAGCCCATTAAACAAATAGATGTTACTACCATAAACGACGCTACGAGTATAAACATTTTCGATGTGAATAACGGTTTATATGTAGTTTGGCTGACCGATGGTTTTCAAGTATTCTCTAAAAAATTTATAATAAATAGATAGGTGTTAGTAAGAGCCGATACTTACTTATGGGCTATACGTATGTATAAATCGCGCACGCTGGCAAACGATGCCATTAAAGGCGGCAAAGTAAAATTGCAGGGGAGTAATTTTAAACCTTCACACGAAGTAAAAGTTGCAGAACGGTATACCCTTTCAATTGGCACAATAAAAAAAATTATTGAAGTAAAAGATATAATTGATAAACGTGGCAGTTTTGAAATTGCTAAAAATTATTATATCGACCATAGCCCACCTGCTGATAAAAACACAAAACTAGAATCGTTATTTTTTGAAACAAATATAAAACGAGATAAAGGCACAGGCAGGCCAACAAAAAAAGACAGACGAGATTTAGACGATTTTAACACCTAAGCATGGTGTTTTTATTTTAGGTACAGTGTTGATTTAAAATTTAAAATTCATCATTCAACATTTTTTAAACGGCTTTACATTTTAATTTATTTTCAACCGTTTTTAATTTTTAGGTAATTTTTCCCTATCTTTAAAGGCTATTTATGATTTCATATATTACAGGTGCAGTAACGCATATAAATCCCGCTTTTGCTGTTATTGAAACAAATGGGGTTGGTTATGGTTTATATATCTCGTTAACTACCTTTACCCAAATACAAAATAAACCAAACGCAAAATTATTTACCCAAAGTGTTTATATACGCGATGATAATCCAAAACATTACGGTTTTGCCGATGAAGAAGAGCGAGAGCTATTTCGTAAACTTATATCAGTAAGTGGCGTAGGAGGGGGCAGTGCTTTACTAATGTTATCAAGCCTTAGCCCTAACGAAATTGCTGGAGCTATAAATACTGCCAATGTAACCATGCTTAAAAGCATAAAAGGTATTGGCGATAAAACCGCCCAACGTATTGTGGTTGATTTAAAAGGCAAATTAGGCAAGCACGAAGGAGGAATTTCACAAATTTTAACGCCTTCATACAATAAAAATAAAGAAGAGGCGTTATTGGCTCTAACTACTTTAGGTTTCCCAAAATCTTCTGCCGAAAAAGCGCTTGAAAAAGCCATAAAACAGCAAGGAATTAGCACCGAAAATGTAGAAATGTTAATTAAACAAGCATTAAAAAATTTTTAGCTATTTTTAAACCTTTTTGAGAGCAAGCGGACTTATAAATTTTGTAATATTAACAAGCGCTACAGCTTGTTTAATGGGGGTTGTTACTAAATCTACTAAAACAGATGTAAGTAACACTAACCCAGCCTATACAAATAGCAATAGCGAAGAATCTCATTCTAATAATACTGCCTTAAAAACTACCGAAACAAAAAAGGTAGCCAAAAAAAACACAAGTAAACTTATTTTCAAGAAAAATAGTGCCGTAATTGATACCCCTGATACTGATTTACACTATAATTTTAACGATAACAACGGCAAACCTCCGCAATTTGACCCAAAATCTAAACTTTATTTAGAAAATCCGAGCAATGTTAAAACCGAAACCGTTTATAATCCTAAAACCGGGCAATACGATGTAAAACAAAAAATTGGTGATGATATAGAATACCGCCCCGAAACCTATATGAGCATGAAGGAATATCAAAACTACATGTTTAAAAAAAATATGCGCGATTATTGGCGTTCGCGTGTTGCCGCCGAAGATTTAAATAATAAGCCCCGCAAAGGTATGATACCTAAAATGCAGGTAAATAGTGAGTTGTTTGATCGTATTTTTGGAGGAAATACAGTTGATATTAAGCCAACGGGAACGGCCGAGTTAATTTTTGGCTTAAACCGTAATAAAAATTTTAACCCTGCTATTCCGCAAAGACAACAAAAAATTACAAATTTTGATTTCAACATGCGCATACAATTAAACCTTATTGGTAAAATTGGCGATAAGTTAAAAATCAGCACAAACTATAATACCGAAGCTAGCTTTGATTGGGAAAACCAGGTAAAATTAGATTATACCGGCTACGAAGATGAAATTTTGAAAAAAATTGAGGCTGGTAATGTTACCCTACCTCTAAACAGTTCATTAATAAGCGGTAGCCAAACGTTATTTGGTGTAAAAACACAGTTGCAATTTGGCAGGTTAATGATGACCACCGTTTTTTCGCAACAACGCGGTAAAAAACAAGAAATTACGGTGCAAGGCGGTTCGCAAACACAAAATTTTGCGGTAAATGGCGATGCTTACGAGCAAAACCGCCACTACTTTTTAGGGCATTATTTTAGAGATAACTACGATACCTGGATGGCTTCATTACCCGTAATTAATACCCCTATTGTAATTACAAAGGTTGAGGTATATGTTTTAGGGATAAATGGTAGTGCCGAACAAACCCGCAACATTGTGGCTTTTGAAGATTTAGGAGAAGATTCTTTACATGTTTATTCGGGTTTAGCAGCTAAAAGTTCCGTTGGAATCATAACGCCCGCAAGTTATGCCATTTACGACAGTGCGGGTGTTTTACCAAGCAACGGCGCAAATAGTTTGTATTCTATTATTACAAATACAGTAGATGGTATTTTAAAAGACAGAAATCTAATCGACGTTCAAAAATTGGCATCCTCTATACCAGCATCAAATTTAAATAACGATGGCGGTAAATATATGGATCCATCGCGCGATTACAATACCATACAAAACGCACGTAAACTAAACGCCTCAGAGTATTTTTATAATCCCCGTACTGGTTTTATTTCGTTAAACCAACAATTAAATAACGAGCAGGCTTTGGCCGTTTCGTATCAATACACTTACAATGGTAAATTGTATCAAGTTGGAGAATTTAGCGATCAAATACCGGATAACAATAAATTATTAATTTGTAAATTATTAAAAACAGTTTCGGTAAGTATCAAACATCCTATGTGGGATTTAATGATGAAAAATGTGTACTCATTAGGGGCATATAATTTAAATGCAGAAGCGTTTAAATTAGATGTTTTTTATAATAATATCGAAACCGGCGTTGATGTTCCTTACCTGCCATTTGGCGCAATTAATGGGCAGCAATTAATTCGCGTATTAAATTGTGACAAATTAAGTTCAAATGGCGATAGAGCCCCAGATGGCGTTTTTGATTTTATAAAAGATTATACCATTTTGCCAAACAATGGGCGAGTTTATTTACCTACAGTTGAACCCTTTGGTAGAAGTTTAGCGGCAAAATTTGCATCAACCGACTTTCCGGAAGCAAATAAATACATTTTTAACGAACTATACGATTCTACAAAAACAGCTGCGTCATTTATACAAAATAAAAATCGTTTTAAAATTAAAGGAAGTTACAAATCTTCTTCGGGCTCCGAAATTGCTTTAAATGCTTTAAACATCCCTCAAGGGGGTGTTGTAGTTACTGCCAATGGCGTACCTTTAATAGAAAATACCGATTATACTGTTGATTACACTTTGGGTAGAGTTAAAATTATTAACGAGGGTATTTTAAATTCGGGAGCACAGGTAAAAGTTAGTTTAGAGAGTAATTCATTATTTAACGTGCAACAAAAAAGTTTAATGGGCGCACGTTTTGATTACAATGCAGGGCGTAATTTAAAATTAGGAAGCACCGTTTTACGTTTTAGTGAACGACCAATAACCCAAAAAGTAAGTATTGGCGACGAGCCCGTAAATAATATTGTAGCAGGCCTTGACTTGAATTATAAAACCGACGCGCCTTTTATAACACGTTTGTTAGATAAATTACCCTTATTTAGTACCAAAGAAATGAGTAGTATTAGCATGCGTGGCGAATATGCACGCTTGTTTCCGGGCAATGCCGCAGCCATTAAAAAAAATGGAGGAAATTCGTATATTGATGATTTTGAAGGTTCTATTTCTTTAATTGATATACGTAACCCCAACGGCTGGTTATTGGCTAGTATTCCGCAAGGGCAATCGGCATTATTTCCCGAATCTGTAAATTCAAACACAATCACTACAGGCATAAATCGCGCGCGTTTTAATTGGTACAGTATCGACCCAATGTTTACCCGCAGCCAAAGCGGCACAACACCTGCTGATTATAAAGGTGATGTTTTTGCTAATAATATGTGGCGTCAAGTATTCGAAACTGAATTATTTCCAGGCAAAACACCACCTAATGGGCAACAGGTTATCCTACCGGTTTTAGATTTAGGCTTTTACCCTACCGAACGAGGTCCTTATAATTATGACGTTTTACCCACTTCTGTTTCAGCAGGTATTGATAACAATGGTTTATTAAATAATCCAAAAAATCGGTGGGGCGGTATTATGCGCAGGTTAGAAACGAATGATTTTCAAGCGGCAAATGTGGAATATATCCAATTTTGGATGATGGATCCTTACAACGAAGATTATGACGTGGCTACGCACCCCGATTTTGATAAAACTAAAAAACCTATTGGCGATTTATATATTAATTTGGGTAACGTTTCAGAAGATATTATTAAGGATGGGCGTATGGTATACGAAAATGGCCTACCAGGTCAAAGTTCATTTTCTAGTTCCTTGCCGCTCGATACAAATAATGTTGCTCTTATTCCTTTAATCCCACCAACGGTTAATGCTTTTTCGCAAGACCCTAACGATCGTCCTTTTCAAGATGTAGGCTACGATGGAATGACGGATGATGCGGAAAGAACAAGATTTCAAAATGCAATAAGTGCTATGAATAATGGGAACTTTTCACCGGATGCAAAAAAAGCATTTAATGATGATCCAAGTAGCGATAATTACCACTTTTTTAGAGGCGATGATTATGATAGCAATCAAGATAAAACGCTAAAACGTTATTCTAAATACAATAACCCATCGGGCAATTCGCCAACCGAACAGCAGTATAAATCGCAAAATTCTGCAGGTTACTCTACCGCAGCTACCAATTTGCCAAACATTGAAGATGTAAACCGCGATAATACTTTAAGCGAAACCGAAAATTACTACCAGTACCATATTAAAATTTCGCCAAACGATGTAAATGCAGTATCGGTAGGTACAAATTATTTGGTAGATGCATTTGATGGTACAGCTGATTTTTCGGGTATTTCAAAAACCGTAAAATGGTATCAGTTTAAAATACCAATTTCGCAATTCGAAAGTGCCGTAGGTAATATCGAAGGCTTTAACTCTATCCGTTTTATGCGTGTATTTATGAAAGGGTTTGATCGCCCTGTATTATTACGTTTAGCGCGTTTTGAATTAGTGCGCAGCGATTGGCGCCGTTACCAATTTGATTTAAGGCAACCCGGCGAATATTTAGCGTTGGATAAAAACACCGCTTCGTTTGATGTAAGTGCTGTAAACTTACAAGAAAACTCAAGCAAAGTACCTGTAAATTATGTGTTACCGCCAGATATTCAGCAACAGCAAAACGTACAAACTACTAATTTGGTATTGCAAAACGAGCAAGCATTGCAAATGCGTGTGTGTAATTTAGAAGATGGTGATAGTAGAGCGATTTTTAAAAATGTAGAGTTAGATACCCGTTTGTTTAATAATATTAAAATGAATGTGCATGCCGAAAAACTAAACAACATACCTTTAAACGATGGTGATTTAACGTTATTTTTTAGAGTAGGAAGCGATTACAATAATAATTTTTACGAATACGAAGTGCCTTTAAAATTAACCCCTAAAGGTAACTACGACCCAAACAGCACAGATGCCCGCTATGAAGTGTGGCCTAAAGAAAACGAAATTAATTTTAATTTTGTAAACGATATTTCGAAAGTAAAAGACGAACGAAATAAAACCTACGGATATTTTAGTGCATCAAACCAAATTACAAAACCATTTTCAATTATACAAAACGGTTATACGGTAACTGTTGTTGGTAATCCTAATTTAGGAACCATAAAAAGTGTAATGGTGGGTATTCGTAACCCAAAAGGGACCGATAATTTAGCACACTGCGCTGAGGTTTGGATAAATGAACTACGCCTTACCGATTTTAATAACAAGGGGGGTTGGGCAACCACAGGGCAAATACAAGCCAAATTGGCCGATTTAGGTCAGGTTAGCCTAGCCGGAACATATAGCACACCATTTTGGGGAAGTGTAGATAAAAAAATAAACGAACGGAGTAAAGAAACCAATTTAAATTGGGATATGAGTACCTCCCTAAACATGGGTAAATTTTTTCCAACCAAATGGAAAGTAACCTTGCCGTTTTTTTACAATTTTGGACAAACAATTATTGACCCACTTTTTAACCCATTAGACCCTGATGTTAGAAGTAAAGATTTATATGCCAACAGCGAAATAAGCGACGAATTAAAGAGTAACATTAAACACCAAACCCAAGACCATACAGAGCGTAAAGGCTTTAATTTAACCAATGTGCGCATTGATGGCTTAAAACGTAAAAAAGCAAAACCATACCCATGGGATATTAAAAACTTTAGCGCCACCTATGCCTATAACGAAATTAATAAACGAAGTGTAAATGTAGAGTATGCTACTACGCGCCAGTACCGCGGTAATTTACAGTACTCATTTAGTTTACCCACGCCACCTACATTTAAGCCCTTTAGTAAAGTAAAATTATTCGAAAATAAATGGTTTGCTTTAATTAGAGATTTTAATTTACAATTACTTCCAAATAGTTTTGGTGCAACTTTAGATTTAAACAGAACGTATTCCGATTTAAAAAATAGAGATATTACAAGTTTTTACTCAAGTGGTAACGATTTTTTAAACCCAATATTATACAATAAAAACTTTACAATTAGCCGCGGTTATAATTTACGTTGGGATTTATGTAAAGCTATTAAATTTACTTATTTAGCTAATAACGATGGGCGTATTTTAGAACCTCAAGGCGATGTAAGTAAAACCTACCAACAAAACAGAGATTCAGTATTGAGCACTTTTTTAAATGGAGTAGTTAAGGACGGTAAGTTGCAAGGGCGTTTTGGCGAAAATACCATTTACCGTCAGCAAATGAATGTGGATGTAAATTTGCCAATTAATAAAATTCCGGTTTTAGATTTTATGACCGTTACCTATCGTTATGGAGGCACTTATACTTGGAACAGAAAGGCATTTGCAGCCATTGATAGCGTTGGAAATACCATTCAAAATACAAATACACATAATGTTACTGCCAACTTTAACATGATTCAGCTTTATAATAAAATACCGTATTTTAAACGTATTAATTCAGGTCAATCTAAAAATCAAGTCGATATATTTAAGCCAAAATCAATTTCAACAGCAACAGTGCCTTTAACAAAAGGTACCACCAAAGCTTTAACAGATAGTACCAATCCAAAAAAGAACGAGAACTTTAAAGATATTTTTGAGTTTTTGGCACGCGGTATAATGATGATAAAAAACTTAGCATTAACCTACCAATTACAGGGTGGGCAGGCTGTACCTAAATTTATACCAAGTTCGCAATACGTGGGGATGGATTTTGCAAATCAACAAGCTCCTGGGTTTCAGTTTACAACAGGTTGGTACGAGGGTAGAATTAGGCAACGAAGTGCCGAAAACGGATGGCTATCTAAATATAGTTTACAAACTACGCCCTATATCGAAACCGAAGCTAAAACAATTACCTACCGGTCAAGCATTGAACCACACGGTAGTTTAAAAATTGAACTAAACGGAAGTAAAACTAAAACAAAAAATTTAAGCGAATACACCATTTACGATCCTTCCAATCCGAAGGCAGATAGTTATGGCTTTGTATACGATGCAAGCAGAAGTATTACAGGTAATTTTAATATTTCAACGTTTACATTTTTTAGGTCGTTTAAAGATAAGAGCAAAGGACCAGAATCAAATCTGTTTAAAGAATTTATTTCAGAAAGACGAAATGTGGCCAATGAATTGGGCGCAGCAAATGCAGCTTCGCCCACTAATCCTAACGGTTCGGCTGGGCCTATTTCTTATGTAACTTCAAATTCTACCGGCACCATAACCCAAAGCTATATTGATGGTTATGATAACAACCAACAAGATGTTTTATTAGGAGCGTTTTACCGTACCTATACCGGGCGAAAAATTAAAAATTACACTACTAAAAATCCTTTTCCAAGTATACCATTACCAAACTGGACCATTAGTTGGGACGGCTTAGGAAAAATACCGGCATTTAAAAAAACATTTCGTAGTATAACTGTAAGGCATGGCTACCGTAGCACTTATAATGTAGCCGGTTATAGCAACAACTTATTATATAATGGTGACGGGCCTCAAACCGCAAGACAACCTATTGCTGTGGTAAGTGGTAGTACAGGTTTAAGTTCTAACTTTGTGCCTTATTATACTATTAATGCTATTACAATTACCGAAGCATTTGCACCTTTAATTAAATTCGATTTTCAATTTAACAGGCAGGGGTGGACAGCCAATGTAGAAACCAAGCGCGATAAAACAACCAGCTTAAACATTACCTTACCACAAGTTATTGAAACGAAGGGGCAAGAGTATATAGTTGGCGTAGGCTATTTATATCCTAAACTACGTATTAAAGGCATTCAAATACAAGGCAAAGTATTAGAAAGTAATTTATTGGTAAAAGTAGATTTGAGTTATCGCCAAAATTTATCCATTATACGCCGTGTTGATGATATAAACCCAATAAGCACGCCGACTGGTGGTACTAATATTATATCGTTGCGGTCAAGTGCCGATTATCAATTAACACAAAATATTAACCTACGCATATTTTACGATTGGATAAGAACAAAGCCACAAACGTCGGCATCCTTTAAAACATCCAACTCAACCGGTGGCTTTAGCCTACGAATTAATTTCCAATAGATATGATTAAAATAATTTATAGTTTTTGTTTACTACTTATTTGTAATACTTTTTTTTCTCAAACAATTCAAAATAGTAGTTACAGCACTGTTGGTTATATTAAAGAGGATGGCACAGTTCAAAATCAAAGTTATTCAACAATTGGATATATTAAAGCAGATGGTACCGTTCAAAATCAAAGCTATTCAACTATTGGCTATATTAAAACAGATGGTACCGTTCAAAATCAAAGCTATTCCACTATTGGCTATTTAAAGGCAGATGGGACTGTTCAAAATCAAAGTTATTCTACCATTGGCTATATTAAATCGGACGGAACTTTGCAAAACCAAAGTTATTCTACCATTGGCTATGCTAAAAATGTAAATAAAAATTGGGCTGCGGCTGCAGTATTCTTTTTCTTTTATCGATTGAATTAATTAACTTTGGTTAATTAATTTTTATTTAAAACGCACTCAAATAATAAATAATACTTATCAAAATAATTTAAAATGTCAGCAAAAGAAATAAAAAACGTAGAATACGGATTAGAAAAAATATTTGAAGGCGCCCAAGATTTTTTACCCTTATTGGGAACAGATTATGTGGAGTTTTATGTAGGCAATGCCAAACAATCTGCACACTATTATAAAACCGCATTCGGTTTTCAGTCTTATGCCTATGCTGGTTTAGAAACAGGCCTAAAGGATAGAGTTTCTTATGTGCTAAAACAAGACAAGATTCGTTTGGTATTAACGACGGCACTAAAAAGCGATTCGCCAATTGGTGAGCATGTAAAAAAACACGGCGATGGCGTTAAAGTAATTGCTCTATGGGTTGAAGACGCACGTAAATCCTTTGAAGAAACAGTGAAACGTGGTGCTAAAGTTTACATGGAGCCGGTGGTAGAAAAAGATGAACAAGGAGAGGTAGTTCGTGCAGCTATTTATACCTATGGCGAAACAGTGCATATGTTTGTTGAACGTAAAAATTATAAAGGGGAGTTTTTACCAGGTTACAGAAAATGGAACAGCGATTATAATCCTGCGCCAGTTGGATTGAAATTTATCGATCACATGGTTGGCAATGTGGGATGGAATCAAATGAATGCTACTGTAAAATGGTATGAAGACGTGATGGGTTTTGTAAACTTCTTAACCTTTGATGATAAACAAATTACAACCGAGTACTCTGCTTTAATGAGTAAAGTAATGAGTAACGGTAATGGACGTATTAAATTTCCAATTAATGAACCTGCTGAAGGAAAGAAAAAATCGCAAATAGAAGAATACATTGATTTTTATGAAGGAGCAGGGGTACAGCATTTAGCTTTAGCCACAGATGACATTATTAAAACCGTTGCCGAATTAAAAGCACGAGGAGTAGAATTTTTACCGCCACCTCCGCAAGCTTATTACGATGATATTCCACGAAGATTAGGCGTTCACATGGACATGATGAAAGAGGATATTAAAGAACTACAAAGATTATCAATTTTAGTGGATGCCGATGAAGAAGGTTATTTATTACAAATATTTACAAAGCCTGTTGAAGACAGACCAACTTTGTTTTATGAAGTAATACAACGTATGGGAGCTAAAGGATTTGGGGCAGGTAATTTTAAAGCTTTGTTTGAGAGCATTGAACGCGAGCAAGCCTTAAGAGGAACGTTGTAATACAATTTGCTAAAGTTTAAAAAAATCAGTACCTTTGCAATCTCAAAATTAAAACGCAGGTGTGGCGTAATTGGCAGCCGCGCCAGACTTAGGATCTGGTGCCGAAAGGCGTGGGGGTTCGAGTCCCTTCACCTGTACAAAATCCCTTCATTTTTGAAGGGATTTTATTTTTTGTAAAATTAGTATAGCTTCTATAACCTTGTGTTAGAAAAAATTATAGATTATTGCTTTTTTAGGGTAGTTTTCCTTCCATTAAATTAATTTGGTTTTGGTTGTTATTACTAGTTTGTGTTTAAAATAATTTGACCCAAAACCTTATTGCCGATTCTAGCTTTGAACAAAACAAATTTATTCCTGTTAAATTATTTTATTATTCTGTAATTTTTTAACTCCCTCATGTGTTCTAACAAAACAAAGGCGAATATGGCTTGGGAGATTTTATTTACATTATTATCAACCCACCCATTTTTTTAATGATAGTAAAAAATTAATAGCATCAAATCGACATAGACCACTATATCCGCGGCGCCACAAATATCTTTTGCAACGCTTAAACAGGCAGACGCCTGAACAAATGTGATCCATTTTCTGCACTATAATTTTTAAAATAATATCGCTGGGCGATATGCACTTTTATAGTAAAAAATAAAAAATAATAAATATTTTAATTAAAAAGAGGTAGGGTTTTATTTAAAAGTGGTTTAAGAAAACAAATAAATTATACCAAAAAATAAAATTAATAATGCTAAAATAACAACAGATACGTTAAAATTACCACCTTTAAATTGCTTTTGAAACACTAGTGATGCAACAAACGAAATTAAAAACCAACCCGTGTAATTGTGCCAACCTGCTAAACTGCTGTCAAATTTCCAAAAATCAAGTTTTGGGGCTACTTGTTCAATTAACACATCAATTAACGTTGCAATTGATGCCGCTATAATTGCAATTAAAAAGGAATGGCTAAAAAATTTTTGTGCAACAATAATTGCTGCACAAGCCATCAATGCCCAGTTAAATGAAATTACCAGTGGCACTTTAAAAAATTTCATTCCTAAGCCATTACCGTATTGATAATTTCCAAAAACCAAGCCTGTTTTTACTCCCACAACTTCACTTATATACCCAAAAAGAGCTACAACAATAAAATAAAAAATGAATTTATAATTTAATTCACTTTTACTTTGATGCAGTATGAAAACAAAACAGGTAAACAACAATGTAAATGGTGTGAATGGCGCAAAAAAAGTTGGATACAAACAAAAACCAATACTGCCGCTAACATATACTAGTATTAAAAAATAAAGTAGATTTTGTTTATTTAAAATTTTACTTGGCATAAATTAAATCGCTTACAATTTTTCCGCTTAATAAACTTAAAGGGATACCACCCCCTGGGTGCACACTGCCACCAGCAAAATACAGGTTTTTTATTTTCGAACTATAGTTAGCGTGGCGTAAAAAAGCAGAAAATCTATTATTGCTAGCGTTGCCATATAAAGAGCCGCCATAAGATCCCGTTTGTATTTCAATACCATAAGGGTCTAAAATTTCTTCACACTCAATATAATTTCGAATATCGGTTTTTAATAGTCTATTTAACTTGTTTATTATATTTATTTTCAATTCCTCTTTATAACTAATTGGCTTATGTTCTTTATTGTGCGGCACATTTACCATTACAAACCAGTTTTCGCAAGCTTCGGGTGCATCGTCCTTACAATATTTACTCGAAATATTTATATAAACCGTTGGGTCGTGATAAGGCTTATTCTCGTTAAACAAACAATCAAACTCAGACTTATAGTTTCCACTAAAAAAAACATTATGTAAATCTAATTCATTAAATACTTTTTTAATGCCCCAATAAAAAATAAAAGCACTACTCGATTTTTGTTGGTTTAATAGTTTATATGGTAAATAATGGTTTGGTAAAAGTCTTTCGTAAACAATGTGCATGTCAGCATCGCTTACTATGCTGTCAAAATAAAAGGTTTTTGAGTTACTAATTAAACCTATTGCGGTTTCTTTTTCTACAATAATTTTTTCTACAGGAGCATTAAAATTAAACGTTACACCTAAATTTTCACAACAAGTAACTAAAGCATCTGTTATTGCATACATACCATTTTTAGGAATATAAGCCCCCAAGTTATACTCTAAATGAGGAATAATATTGAGTAAAGCAGGTGCTTGATAGGGATTACTGCCATTATATGTAGCATATCGATTAAACAATTGAACTGTTTTTTCATTTTTAAACTTTTTTGAATTAGCCGTGTGCATGGTTGTAAACAATTGTAAACGCCAACTATTAGCAATTCCCTTAATTGTTTTAAAATTTAAAAAGTTTGTAATTTTATGTAAACTTTGTTCTAAAAAAAGTGGTGCTGTTATTTTATAAAAAAAAGCGCTTTTGCTTAAGTGCTTTAAAACAACATCTTCATCCTCACCCAATTTATTTTTTAACTCGGTAGCCAGTTTATTTTTATCTGAAAACGATTTAATAAAAGTACCGTCTTCAAAAAAATAGTGTGTTAATACTTCTAACTTTTTATAATCGAAAGCAATTGGTTTTGGGGATAGTTTTAATACTTCATCTACCAAATTAGGTAAAGTAAATAACGAAGGCCCTTTATCAAAACGGTAGTTGTTTAACTTTAATTCACACAATTTCCCTCCAGGATATGCGTTTTTTTCAAAAATTGTTACCTTGTACCCATAACTTGAAAGCCTTGCAGCGCAAGATAAAGCACCCATTCCACATCCTATAATCGCTACTGTTTTAATATTTAATTAATCTATATTTATAAAAAGTTAAGCAAAACTACACATCTTTTATTTAACAATAAACATCTATCAACAATAAAGGTTCAATAATTGGATTTGGTTTTTCCGCATTTACGCGCAAATATTTTAACTAGAAAGTGCCATTCTAAACCCACGAAAATTATGAATTATTGCTTTTTAACTGTAATTTTCCTTCCATGAAATTAGTTTGGTTTTTGTTGTTATTAATAGTTTGTGTTCAAAATAGCTTGGCCCAAAATCTTATTGCCGATTCTAGCTTTGAACAAAACAAATTTATTCCTTTAGATTATTCGGCAATTGGAGCCTCAACTTCTTGGAGCTCACCCACTCGAGCTACTACCGACCTTTTTTGCACATGCAACAAAAAAGACCAAAAAATTTCGAGAGTAAACGTTCCCAACAATTCAATGGGAAATCAACAAGCGCATTCAGGCAAATGTTATGCAGGCATTTTTGCTTTTTCTCATGGTTATTATCGAGAATATCTTCAAACATCTCTAACCCAGGCATTGCAGCCCAATAAGGAATATATTCTTAGTCTATACATTAGTTTAGCTGATTATTCTCGACTAGCAATTGATAATTTAGGTGTATGTTTTTTAGATAAAACTTTAAAGTACGATAACTCAGAGATTATTACCAACCTCCGACCTTTGTATATTCCTTTAGAAGACGAATTAGGAATGGATACAAAAGACTGGCATCAGGTAACGCTTTTGTACAAAGCAAAAGGAGGCGAAAACACAATCGTAATGGGAGGCTTTGGTATTAAAAGAGTGTGGCAAACAGATCACACCGTGCCAAAAGAAATTAGTTCGCCGATAAATAAAAGTATAGAGCGCGATGCCTACTATTATATTGATGACGTTAGCATTTATGAGTATAAACCAGAGGTGATAGACACAACCATAATCCCGGCAAATTTTAATACGATAGATGTGCCCGATACGGTGATTGTTGAACCGGTAACAATAGAAAAACTACCTTCAGATATTATAACCACGTTTAAAAATGTATTATTTGCAAGCGGTGAATCTATCCTCATTCCTAGCTCATTTTCTGAATTAAATGTAATAGCCTCTTATATGAAAGTAGATCCTAACTTACAAATTGAAATATTTGGACATACGGACAACGCAGGTGAAGAATCTAAAAATATACAGCTATCTATGAAAAGAGCAACGGCTATTGGGGAATATTTAATAAGTAATGGCGTTCGCAGCTCGCAAGTGAGCTCAAATGGATTTGGAAGTAGTAAACCCATTGTGTCTAACGATACTCCCGAAGGAAGAAAACAAAACAGAAGAGTAGAATTTATATTAAAGAAGCGTTAACGTTTTTGTTTAATAAAAACAGTTTTATAAAAAAGTTGGTTATTTTTTTAATTTATATTTTAATAAATTACTTTAGTATAAATACTATAGGCAAGTTAAAAGTACAACTACTTTACTTTTATTTTGCCTTTTACAATAAACGAAGAAGGGAAATCGGATTGAATTTTTTTTAGAGATTGAAATGCTTCTAATTTACTTTTAAAATCGCCTACTAAAACTACAAAGTTAGGTTGTTGGTATTCTTCATAAGTAGCTATATCGGCATACCGTTGTTGAAACTTTGAACGTAAGCTTTTTGCTTTATCTCTATCTGCCCCAAAATGTATTTTTATACGGTAGCCGTCTTGGTCGCCACCTGTAAGTCGGTGGTACTCTGCTTTTTTTTCAATTAATTGTTTTACTTTTAATTGGGTTTGTAGTTGATTATCCTGAGAAAATAATGAAGGGCTTACACTTAAGAACAATACAAAAAAAACTAATTTATAAAAACTAAACTTCATCCCGTAAAGGTAAAATTATTTTATAAACTATTACACATTCCGATTAGTGTTATTAGGGCGTGTATATACCATTTGCATGACGTTAATGTTTCGCATAGCAAAAGCAGCCTCACAATAGCATAAATAATAGTTCCACTTACGTATAAAATAATCGTTAAACCCTAATTGTTTTACATCGTTTAAATTTGCATTAAACGCTTTATGCCAAATAGCAAGTGTATGCGCGTAATCCAGCCCAATATCTTTTAAATCTACCAGCGTAAAATCACTTGTTTTGTTTACGGCAGTATTTATTGCAGAAACCGATGGTAACAAAGAACCAGGAAAAATATGTTTTTGAATCCAATCTACTCCATTTTTAAAATTTTCAAATCGAGAGTCGGGGCTGGTAATAACTTGTAAGGCAAAAATGCCGTCTTTTTTTAAAAGCTGAGCGCATTTTTTAAAGTAAGTTTCGTAATACTCTGCGCCTACGGCTTCCAACATTTCTATAGATACAACTTTGTCAAATCTTCCTTCTAATGTTCGGTAATCTTTTTTTAAAACGGAAATTTTATCTTCTAAATTTTCTTTAGCAACTTTTTCGGTAGCTAATTTATATTGCTCTTCTGAAATAGTAACTGTAGTAACTTTACAGCCAAAATTTTTAGCCATATAAATTGCGTTGCCACCCCAGCCACTGCCAATTTCTAAAACATGGTCGCTTGGCGTTAAACATAATTGTTCACACAATCGGTGGTATTTGGCCAATTGCGCTTGTTCTAAGGTCATGCCCTTCTCTTTAAAATAGGCCGAAGAATAGGTCATGGTGGGGTCTAAAAACAAGCTAAAAAATTGGTTGTTTAAGTCGTAATGTTCGCTAATATTTTTTTTAGAGCCTTTTATGCTATTAATTCTTTTTTGATGAAAATTTTTATTTATAAATTTTAAACTGTTTAAAATAAAATTAGTTACATCGCTGCCTGAAACCGTGGGGGCATTATCAACGTTTAATAAAAACCATTTTATTACATTGGTAATATTGTCAGTGTCCCAATCGCCATCAACATATGCTTCTCCAAAACCCACATCGCCGTATAATACGCAGCGTTTAAAAAAAGAAGTATTTTTTATTTGAATGCTTGCACTAATTTTAGCGTTGTTTTCACCTAATTGAATTACTTCGCCATTAGGTAATGTTAAAATTAAACTGCCTAATTCCATTTTTGATAAAGCAGAAATTATTAAGTTTTGATAAAACCCGTATTTTGATTTTGTGATGGAAATTGACGGCATTAGGACTTAAAATTACATAAAATTTTAAAAAAATAGACGATATAGAATCAAAATACTTACAAAAAACAAACTATTTTTTACGAAAAACATGGCGTTGTAAATCTTGGTAATCTGTTTTTTTTAGGTAAGGAATTTTTTTTAACCAAAGTAATAAAGCATTCCAATGTATTAACGTTATTATTTTAAACGTTAAAAACGGAAAGCGAATGCTGTACCAAAATAAATTCGCATTGTTTAGTGATCTTTTAGTTCCTGAAAGTGTGCTAATAAACAGTTTATCGTTATTGTTTAAAGTATCTATTTTTATATTTAATTTTTGGTTAGGAACATATAAGGTAAAATCAAAATTAGAATCGAGACTCATAAACGGCGATACGTAAAAATATTTTGTAGTGTTTAAACGAAATTTATTTTCTAAAAATAAGGCTTCACTTAAAAAATAAGGTTTCATTTCTCCAAATGTATTACCTACTTCGGCTATCGCACAGCAGGGTGTATTATCGGTATTTAAAACATAATAAAACGAAACAGGATTAAAATTATAACCTAAAATGTTTAAATTGGTAAGGAGCATAATTTTTTGATTTGTGTAATTAAACCCATTTTGTATTAAATAATCGATTATATGTTGTTTTGTGTTTTTACTTTTATTTGGCTTCTCAATTGGTAATTGTAAATGCTCTTTATCTCTAAATGAAAAAAAATTGAAACGATTGTGGCTAAATAATACTAATTTGCTTTTTAATAATTCTAATTCATCCAAATCAATATAGAACATAAAAACGTTGTAATAAAAGCGATGCACTTTGGGACTTAACCGATGGTGCATTACTTGGGCTTTATACAAACAACTGTTCATGCTACAAGAACTTAAAATTTAAAAATGTAATGTTGGAAATAAATAATCTTAAAATATAACACCTATCAATTTTTCTAATATTCATCATTAATAATTTTATAGTTTTTCACATAACTCAACAGCACTTTTAAAAGCATCTTCGTGAAAGCCGTATTTAAAATAACTTCCACAAAAATAAAGTGGTCCTGTTTGGTTTAACTTGTATAATTGGCTTTGAGCATTTATGGCGGGCACATCAAACAAAGGGTGTTCGTAATCTATTACACGAATGAGTTTTGTTTTATCAATACTGTTCGGCAATGCATTTATTGATAAAAAGTAATTTTTGGTTTTTGAAACGCCTTGTAATTTATTCATCCAGTAAATAGTCGTTGGCAACTGTTTGCCCTTGTTTTCTTCAATTCTATAATTCCAACTACTCCACGTTTTTTTTGTTTTCGGCATTACGCTTTCGTCGGTATGCACAGTAGCTGTGTTTTTTTCGTACTTAAAAGGAGATAATAGGCTTTGTTCATCAGTAGTTGGCGAGTCTAACATAGCCAATGTTTGGTTAGCGTGCGATGCAAAAATAACTTTGTCAAATTCATACTGTGTACCATCATTTAAAGTTACAATAGCTTTATTAGTAGCACGTTTTACATTTACAACAGTGGCGTTAGTTTTAATTTTATCTTTAAAAGGTGCAATTAAAAGTTCGCGATACGACTGGCTACCATTGTGCAAAGTGTACCATTGATGCTGTGTATTTAAGCCTAAAAAACCATGATTTTTAAAAAAGCGAATCAATGCTATTGCCGGAAAATCTAACATTTTATCTATGGGTGTACTCCAAACAGCCGAACTCATAGGTATTAAATATTTGTAAAGCATTTCGTCGCTAAACTTAAATTCATTAATGTATTGAGCTAATGAATGGTTTTCGTATTTAGGATTATCTAAAATATCTACGCTAATTTTATTAAAACGCGTAATTTCTTTTAGCATTTTAATATACTTAATGTTAAAAATATTTTTACGTTGCGCAAATAATCCATCAATACCCGAGCCACAATATTCAAGTCCGCTGGGAAGGTGTTGCACACTAAACGACATTTCTGTTTTTTTGATGGGTGCATTTAACTCACTAAATAATTTACATAGATGAGGGTAGGTTTCAAAATTAAAAACCATAAAACCGGTATCCATAAATACTGTTTCATTTTCTTCCTTTACCGAAATAGTATTGGTATGTCCGCCGATATAGCCATTTTGTTCAAATAAGGTGATGTCATATTTTTTATGTAAAAAATGCCCGCAGCCCATACCTGCAATTCCTGTTCCTATAATAGCTAATGTTTGCATTAATGTGTTGTTACTGAATTTATAAATCTTTCGATAGCAAAGGTGGATAGCTGGCCGCTTGGTCCGGTAATGTTATAATCGCAACCATGCGTGGCACAAGGCAAATTTAAAAAATAATGTTGTACGTTATTTTCTAAAAGTTTTTTGGATAACCGAACACTATGCTCGTAAGCAACCATAGCGTCGTGTTTGCCATGGATAATTAACGTAGGGGTTGATGCTTTACTAACATATTCGCAAGCCGAACTTTCTTTAAATTTTTTAGGCACTTCATCAATAGTACCGCCTAAATATTCCTTAAATACTTTATTGGTATTTAATACTAAAGTGTTTACTTTTATTTTTCCACCCCAAATCATATCTGCGGGGGCATAAAACGATACAACGCCTTTAATATTTTTATTATTAAATGTGTATGCAGCACATAACGCAATTTGCCCACCTGCCGAACGCCCAAGCAAAACAAAATTAGCAGTATCTATATTTAGTTTTTTAGCATTTGCAATAAGATAGTTTATAACATCTTTTACATCTTCAACTGGTGCGGGCGATTTATAATTGGGTGCTAAGCGGTAATTAATTGCTCCTACGTTAAATCCTTTGTTTGGTAAATAACTATTTAATGCCGGTAGTTGCTTACTATCGCCTGCGCTCCATGAACCCCCATGTATTACTATAACGCACGGGGACTTAGCGTTTTTGGACGAAGGATAAAAATCAATATTTAATTTTTTTTCGGGTAAAATTTTATAGGTAAATACTTGAGGCGAAATAGTTTTAATACCAATGCCGCTAAACATTTTAAAGAAGGAAAAAGGCGTTTGCAAAAAATGAGAGCTTTGTTTTGTCGGAAATAGGTTTGCTAATTCTTCGGTTAAATTATTACCACGGATGTAGGCCTGTGTAATGGGAAATAAAAAGAGTAGGGTAGTTAGCCCACTAACTATTAAAACGGGTGTTTTGCAATTCGTCAACCAAAAGCAAAGGATAAAAAACAAAAACGACGCGCCGAAAAATACATGTGGAAACTCAGTAATAGCAACAGATACGCGCCATAAAAAATTCGTTGGTGCTTTAAAAAGTACTAGCAACGAAAACAAAAATAAAACAATCGCAAAAATTAAACGCCACATAGTTATTGTTTTTTTGAAAATAAATAATGGCTCACCATCCACTCCTCGCCATTTTTGTATGCCCACAATTCGGCACATGCCATATAAAAAATTCGCCAATACACCCACCATTTTGTAGCGTTTTCTTTACCATACGTTTGTTCAAATAATGGCATTATATCGGCTTTATGTTTATCCATATTTTGCAACCAGGCCTCAGATGTTTTTGCATAATGCGTTCCGCTTACATGCCAATGTTTGGTTATGCTTAACTCTTCGTTAAAATATAAAAGTAAATCATCACTTGGCATAATACCGCCGGTGAAAAAATACTTGCTCATCCAATCTGTATCGTCTATAACTTCAAATTTGTAGGCATAGTTTTTATGCGTAAAAATATGCACAAATAGTTTTCCTTCTGCTTTTAAAAGTGTAGCTACTTTGTGCATTAGTTTTTGGTAGTTGCGCATATGTTCAAACATCTCAACGCTTACAACTCTATCAAACGTTTTATTTAAACTAAAATCGTTTATGTTAATAGTAATTACAGTTAAATTGCTGATGCTTCTTTGTTGGGCTTGTTCATCAATATAAATTTTTTGTGTGCTTGAGTTTGATACAACTGTAAAATTACTTTTTGGGAATTTAGCTGCCATATATAAGGAGAGCGAACCCCAACCACAGCCTAATTCTAACACATCTTGCCCATTTTGTAAATCTGCACGTTGGCAAGTTAATTCCAACATGTCTTTCTCTGACGTATTTATATCTGTAACTCCTTTATTCCAATAGCCGCTGCTGTATTTTAAATGCTTGCCTAAACAATATTTATAAAATTGGGTGGGCACTTCGTAATGTTGTTCGTTAGCTTCTTGCGTGTTTATGGCAATTGGCGATGCTTTTAAGTCCTCAATTATTTGCATTAGGTGTGCTTGTTGTGCTTCCGGGTTTCCTTTATTTTCATCACGCAATCGCTGTTTTAATAATTTACGAATGCCAAAACGAATTAAAGAATCGGGAATTTTATTTTTTTCTAAAAGGGAATTATACCACATATAACTGCAAAACTAATTACTACGAATATACGAACGAAGCTCTGTAAACGGATTGTAAAATTTTAAACTTTCTTAAACCAAGGGATGAATGAACTTGTAGTTTTTTGATATTCTTTATAAGCCTCGCCCTTACTTCTAACAGCCTGTTCTTCTGTCATAGGTATACCGGTGACTTTAAATAACAAAAAGCCAATACTTAAGGGACATAAAATAGCCAAATAACCATAAGGGCTAGAGATAGAAAAAATACTAACGCTTACCCATATTAATAATTGAAAAAAATAATTTGGATGACGCGAATAATTCCATAAACCATATTGACAAACCTTGCCTTTATTTTGAGGTTTAGATTTAAAATAACTTAATTGCCAATCCGCAATGCCCTCACCGCAAATAGAAATAAGCCATAGTGCAGCACCAACATGTTCTATAATGGATAAAGCCGGATGTGGATTTAACGATGTAATAAAAAAAGGCAATGCTAAAAACACATTTGAAAAAGCTTGCATTTGATAAAAACCAAAAAATTTTGCGTTGCTCCATTCCGCTCTAAGTGCTTTGTATCTTCCTTCTTCGACTTGTAAATGCCCACCAACTCTAATGAGTAAATGAATGCCCAAGCGCAATGCCCATAAGGCTGACAATATAAAGACGATGTTTTTTCGGGTAGAATAGCCGTTTGCCAAAAACCAAATGATAATAGCAATAACTAAAAAATTAAATGCCCAAAATATATCTACAATACCGTTATTTTCTATTTTTAATGCCCACAAGTAAATTACTGTCATTATGACGGCAACGGCTAACCAACTTATTAAATAAATTGATAAAAAATCAGTCATTATTCTTGTTTTCTAAATTTAATGATACCCATTAGGCTCATAAATTTAATAATAATATAACTTGGATCAAGCTCAAACTTTTTTTGTGCAAAATTTACACTGTTTGGTTTTTTATGGTGGTTGTTTTGAAACAATTCGCCCAACATTAAAAAATCTAATGGCAGCGTATTTTTACTGTGATCATCATTATCGTAGTTACTGTAGCCATATTTATGTCCGCACCAATTTACTATTGCCCCATGCAATGGCCCCATAAAAAAATGAATGGGCAATAATGCATATTGCCAAGGGGATGTAGCAAATTTTACGTAAAATAGAGTGTATAAAACACCAAACAAAATTCTAACAAACCACGTATCGCTAATTCTATCTAGCGTTTTCCACTCGGGGTAATTACCTCTAAAAGGTTTTTCGGGTTCAATATTATGCTTTGCGTAATTTAAATAAATATCTTTTGTATGCATGGTCATTTGCCAAACATCTTTAAAAAAATGGGGCGAGTGGGGGTCTTTTTCAGTATCGCTATAGGCGTGATGCATACGGTGTAATATAGCATAAGCCCGTGGGTTTAAAAAGGATGAGCCTTGGGTTAAAAATGTAAAAAAGTAAAAAAACCTTTCCCAAAATTTGCTCATTGTAAACATTTTATGCGAACCGTAGCGGTGCAAAAAAAACGTTTGGCAAAATAATGACAAAAACCAATGAGCTAAAAAAAATGCTAATATGTACATAGTTTAAAAACACAAAGGTAGGCGTATTTGTTTAGATATGGGTGTTAAATTATTACTAATAATTTATATTAATTACTTAAAGCATCGCCCCTAAGTAATCTAAAGCGTTTACGCGCTTCAACTACATAAATGCTACCTGGGTATTTTGTAAGCATATCTTGGTAAGTTTGTTTTGCTTTTTCTTTATTGCCTGTTTTTTCATACAACTCTGCTAATTTAAATTGCGCATCATCGGCATATAAATCGTTAGGGTAATACTCTATAATGTTTGCATACATTGCTTCTGCTTTTACATAATCGCCCAACAACAAATAGATTTGTGCTTTTTTATAATAAATATCATCGCCCAAAGTATTAGTGCTAAATAATTGGTTAATACTATCCATACGTATAATTGCTGGGCTATACTTATGTTGTAAAATCATCAGCTCAGCACTAGCAAATAATTTTAAGGGTAAGTCGGTTGTATCTACGCCAATAGCATCAGTAATTATAAGGCTTAAATCTAGAGCATCGTTAGCTATTAGTTTGGTAGTTGCACCTTTTAAAACATCGGCTTGCGTTTTTGCCCACTTAAAATCGCCAGCGTAAAAACTTAATTTAGCATTTTTAAATTTTGCTTCTTGGCCAATGGCTTCGTATTTAAAATCTTTTTCAACCTGCGAGTATAAAAGCGAAGCGTCCCATATTTGGCCATTTAATAAATAAATATCAGCTAACTGTAGCTTGTAATTAGCCTTTGCAACAACATCAATCCCGGTAGAGTTAATGGCTTCGTCTAATAAATCTATTGCATTATTTTCTTTATTTAGATAATAGGCTTGTAGGTTAGCCAAGTTTTTTATAATTTGTACATTTAATGATGTGTTTTTAAATTTTTGATTCGCTTTTATATAATTTTGTTCAAGCGTTAAAAGCTCTTCGTTGGTAGGTTGTGGCTTTTGTGTAATAGATAAATAGTTAACATTTAAAATATCAATTGTGGCTGCATCGTAATAGCCGTTAGACGCCCCTTTTTCAAGTATATATTGGTAACAACGTTGGGCTGTTTGCCATTGTTGGTTACTTTCGCATATTTTAGCAAGGGCATATATACGTTGGCCTTCTTCTTTAAGTCGTTTATCTAATGCTTTACTTTGTATAAATGCGCCATCAAAATCTTTTTGTTGTTTTTGAATAAAAATTAAAAACTCGCTTAATGCAATTTTATCCGAATTTTTTTGAATCCGCTTTTGTAATTCTTGTTTAAGTAAAGGGTTGTTTATACCACCATCATTATCATCGTAACCTAAACTATTTTGCAGGTTTGTTTGCACTGTATTTAATTCGCTTTCTCTAAATTCAAGGGCGTCTAAATATTCGTTTATCATAGCCTTTAAATCGTTTTTTTGTTTGTATAAATCGGCTATTTCGTAGTAATAAGGATAATCAGGACTGTTTTTACGCGCTTTTTTATAGGCTTCAATTGCGTAGTCGTAGTGTTCATCTTCAACAAACGCTGTAACTACATATTGTAAATAAGGTTGTGTTGTAACCAAATCTTTTAAAGCTTTTTCGTTAAACTCGGTTTCTTTTTTTGTGTCATTTTGCAGTTTATAAATACGTGCTAAATAAATATTAAAGTGTATGTTGTATTTATTTTGTTTTAATTGTTTTTTTGTTATTTTTTCTGCTCTTGTATAGTCTTTGGCTCCTAACAAACTTTTAAAATAATAGTAAAACCAGTTGTCGGGATTTTTATCGTACAAATCTTCAAAATAAACATTGGCTTTTTCAAATTCTTTTTGGTCGAAGTATTGTAATGCCAACTTATCGTAATTATTAGTTGGGCGCTGAGCAAAACTAGTACTCGCAAAAAACAATACCAGTGCACTAAACCCAATTTTACATAAATATGTGATAAACTTTTGCAATTACAATTTAGTTTAAAGTTAATCTTTAAAAATAAATAGTTTGTGTTTTTTTACAAAAATTGGCAATTACTAGCCATTACCATAAAATTAATTTATTTTTGCAGTAAATCATTGTATATAAACACACATACCCATCAGCAATTATACGATGCCTCATTAGAACTTGTAAACACAGATGTAAGTTCGTCCAATAAACCAAATTATTATTCGTATGGTTTGCACCCATGGCATATTGAAAAAGACAATTTTACTGAAAAACTTAATTTAATTGCCTTAAAGGCTAACGAAAAGCGCTGTTTAGCGATTGGCGAATGTGGCCTAGATAAACTGAGCACTGTAGATTTTGAACTACAACAAGCTACTTTTATTGAACACATAAAAATTGCCAATCGCCTACAAAAACCCTTAATTATACATTGCGTTAAGGCTTTTAATGAGCTAATAAACTGTTTAAATTTAAATAACAATGCGGTGCCTGTAATTATTCATGGTTTTAATAATAATCAAAATATTGCAAAATTGTTAGTAGACTACGGTTGCCTTTTTTCGTTTGGAAAAGCCTTGTTAGGCTATGAAAGTAATGCAGGAAAGGCCTTAATAAATAGCGGCCGAAAAAACTTTTTTTTAGAAACCGATGATGCCGATATTTCTATAAAATATATTTACAAAAAGGCTGCTGAGCTTTTAGGAGTGGAAGAAGAAATTTTAAAGCAACAATTACAAAGTAATTTCGAACGAATTTTTAACCACAAACTCTAAAATGTTTAACAATTTTTTTAACGTTATATCTTTCAAAACTAAATAACTTATCAACTTTCTAAACTTAAAATAAATGGATACAAGTTGGATGGAGCGCACAGCCTTATTAGTAGGACAAAAAGGCTTAGAGAAATTAAATAATGCTCACGTATTAATAGTTGGCTTAGGCGGCGTAGGCTCTTATGCCGCTGAGGCAATTGCCCGCTCGGGTGTTGGCACTATGACAATTATTGATGGGGATACCGTTGACCCCACCAATAGAAATCGTCAACTACAAGCATTATCATCTACACATGGGTTAAATAAGGCACATTTAATGGGCGAGCGCATTAAATTAATTAATCCCGAAATTACTTTAAATGTAATTGATGAATTTAAAAATCCCGATGACATGAAAGAATTTTTATCTCAAAAATTTACCTACGTAATCGATGCTATTGATAGTATTTCGCCAAAATTATATTTATTGCAAACAGCTTATTATAATAACCAACGTATTATTTCAAGTATGGGGGCAGGAGGCAAAATGGACCCCACAAAAATTAAAGTAGTTGATATTTCGCAAACTAATATTTGCCCTATGGCACAATATGTGCGTAAAAGGTTACGGTATATGAATATTTATAAAGGCATAAAATCAGTTTATAGCGACGAAAAACCAGCCAAACACTCCATTATGAAAACCGATGGTAGTAAATTTAAAAAATCGGCATATGGCACCATCTCCTATTTGCCCGCAGCTTTTGGTTTAACCTGCGCATCTGTAGTAATTAGAGATATTGTAAATTGGAAAGAGATAAAGTAAAAACTAGCCACAAAACGGCAGATATTAAATTTATAAATCTGTAGCTTTTTGGCTCTGTTAACACCTTAATAGTGCTAATTAGCCTAAAACATAGTGTAAATAAACCAAAATCTAAAAAACTTACAGTAAAATTGGCAAATATCACTTAAAATGATATATTTGCACCCTTAAATTAAAAAATTACTGATACAAAATTACAATTATGCAAAACAAAGGTGCCATTAAAATATTTGCTATCCTATTAGGTTTAGCCTGTGTTTTTTATTTATCATTTACTTGGGTTACACAAGGGGTAGAAAGCGATGCAAAATCTTATGCTGAAAATGCTGTAAACTCTGCAAAGTATAAGCAAGCTGCCAAAGAATATGCTAACGGAAATACAATTAAAGAAAATAATTATACCGATTCGTTAAAAGAATACATTACCGATCGTTACTTAGATTCGATGAAAAAGCAAACGGTATACAATATACTAATTGCCGAATACACCTATGAAGAATGTAAAAAAAGCGAAATTAATTTGGGCTTAGATTTACGTGGTGGTATGAACGTTACCTTAGAAGTTTCAGTAATTGACATTATCAAAAACCTAAGTAATAATAGTGCTGATGCAGCATTTAACCTTGCTTTAAACGAAACACAAAAAAACTTAGGCGTTAACAATAACGATGATTTTATTACCGCTTTTGATAAACGTTACAAACAACAAAATCCAAATGGGCGTTTAGCACCTTTGTTTCAAAGTATCGAAAATAAAAGCAAAATTTCTTATAACTCAACTAACGACGAGGTAATTAAATTTATTCGTGACCGTGCTAGCGAAGCCGTTGGTAATGCCGAAAAAACATTCCGCAGCCGTATTGATCGTTTTGGAGTTACACAACCAAATATCCAACAATTAGGTACTGGTGGACGTATTTTAGTTGAATTACCAGGTGTTAAAGATAAGGCTCGTGTACGTGAATTATTACAAGGTACTGCCAACTTAGAGTTTTGGGAAACCTATGAAAATGGCGAAATAGCTCCTTTGTTAGATAAAGCAAACATTGTTATTAGCCAAGTATTGTATGGCACTAAAACGGCAGCTTCGGATAGTTTAGCAAAGGATTCGCTTTCTGTAAAAACAAATTCAGTAGCGGTTACAAATACGGCTACAACTAAATCCGATTCTTTAAAAACAGATTCAACAAACAAAGCGGCCTCTACCCCATCAGTAAATGCACAAGATACTGCCATTAAAGGATTTAAAAAACGCGCACCATTATTTAGCGTGTTTCAAAATGCCTTTTCTTTAGTACCATTAAAAGGTAGAATTACCGTTGATGAAAAAGGAAATCCAAAAGCCTATGCTGAAGGACCAACTATTGGTATTGCAACGTCTAAGGCAGATACCGCATTAGTAAATGCGTATTTAAAAATTGCACAATCAAAGAATGTTTTCCCATCTAAATTAAAGTTTATGTGGGGTAATAAAGAAGTAGAAACCAAACAAGACGGAAAAGTTGTTGGTTCTTATTTTGAATTATTTGCTATTAAACAAACCGATAGAAATGGTAAAGCGGCTTTAAGTGGTGATATTATCACAGATGCACGTAAAGATTATAACCAAACAAGTGGTGGTGTGCCTTTAATTAGCATGAGCATGAATACTGAAGCTGCTCAAAAATGGAAAGTATTAACAGGTGCTAATAAAGGTAAAAGTATTGCTGTAGTAATGGATAACATGGTATACTCTGCGCCACGTGTAAATGGTGAAATTAGCGGAGGCCAATCGCAAATTACAGGTAACTTTACCGATAGCGAGGCAGATGCCTTAGCTGCTATTTTAAGTGCTGGTAAATTACCTGCGCCTGCACACATCGTTGAAGAAAGTGTTGTTGGACCTACTTTAGGTGCTGAGTCAATTAGCTCCGGTTTAATGAGTTTTGCAATTGCCTTGGTTGTTATTTTATTATTTATGGCAGCATACTATAGCAAGTCGGGTTTAGTAGCCAACGTTGCTTTAATTGCCAATATGTTTTTTATTATGGGTATTTTAACTTCGCTAGGTGCAGTGTTAACATTACCGGGTATTGCAGGTATCGTCCTCACCATTGGTTTGGCCGTAGATGCCAACATCTTAATATTTGAGCGTGTACGTGAAGAATTAGCTTTAGGTAAATCAACATCGCAAGCCATAAAAGAAGGTTTTAAACATGCCATGAGCTCTATTATTGACTCAAACATTACCCTTGCCATATTAGCAATTATTTTAATGGTGTTTGGTAGTGGTCCGGTACAAGGTTTTGCAACTACTTTATTAATTGGTATTGGTGCTTCATTATTTAGTGCAATATTAATTACACGTGTAATTTTTGAGTGGATGTTAGAGCGTAAAATGGAAATTCCGTTTGATACAACTGCTACACGCAATGCCTTTAAAAAATTACATTTTGATTTTGTTGGAAAGCGTAAAATATACTATGCCATTTCATCAGCTATCATCATATTAGGTATTGTATTTTATTTTAAAAATCACGGTTTAAACTTAGGGGTTGATTTTAAAGGTGGACGTACTTACCAAGTGCGCTTTGAAAAAGACATGAATACTGAGGATATTAAAAAGGCTTTAGCTCCTGTATTTGAAGGTGCGCCTGAAGTTAAAACCTTAGGTAGTAAAAATCAAGCAAAAATTACTACAACTTACCGTGTAACAGATAACGACCCAAATGCAGATAAGGAAGTGGAAGAATCGTTAAATAAAGGCTTAGGCTCTTTAAACACACCATACAATATAATGCAACAACAAAAAGTGGGGCCAACTATTGCTACCGATATTGTTTACGGTGCTTATGGTGCTATTTTGTTTTCGTGTTTAATGATGTTCTTATACATCGTTGTTCGTTTCCGCAAATGGCAATATGGTTTAGGTTCGGTTGTGGCATTATTCCACGACGTTTTAATTGTATTATCGTGTTATACTATTTTTGATGGTATTTTGCCGTTCTCTTTAGAAATTGGCCAAGATTTTATAGCAGCCATTTTAACCGTTATGGGTTATACCATGACAGAAACGGTTGTTGTATTTGACCGTATCCGTGAAAAATTAGCCGAAAGCGGCAAAGCCGATGTGTTTGGCGAAGAGCGTAATAAATTAATTAATTATGCTTTAAATAGTACTTTAAGTCGTACTATTTTAACATCGTTAACCGTATTTTTTGTACTCTTAGTAATATTTATCTTTGGTGGCGATGCCATTAGAGGCTTTATATTTGCCTTATTAATAGGTCGTATTATTGGTACATATTCATCATTATGTATCTCTACACCAATAGTTGTTGATTTTGATAAAAAGAAATAGTTTTAAATAAGTTTAAGATTAATAAAGCGTATCGGCAAAGCTGATACGCTTTTTTATTAAAATTTAATGCAACTTTTAATTTTAAACAGTCTGTTAAATGAATTATAATCATCTCTTAAAATTAGCAATTGAAGCGGCTTTGCTTGCAGGAAACAAAATTTTAGAAATTTACAATACTAATTTTTTAGTTGAAACAAAATCAGATGACACGCCAGTAACAGCAGCTGATAAAGCGGCCAGTGATAGTATTATAAAAAAATTAGAATCAACCAACATACCTGTTTTAAGTGAAGAAGACGAGCATTTTGAGTATTCGGTGCGTAAAAATTGGCAACACATTTGGATTGTAGACCCTTTAGATGGCACTAAAGAATTTGTAAAACGCAATGGCGAGTTTACCGTAAACATTGCTCTTGTTGAAAATCAACAGCCTGTAATTGGTGTTATTTATTGCCCAGTTTTTAAAGATTTGTATTTTGCCAGTAAAGAGTCAGGAAGTTTTAAAGTGGATAAACACGATGTGTTAGCGATATTAAATGCAGGAATAAATAGAGTAGACGAACTCATTAATAAAGCGCAAAAACTCCCCTTACAATCTCTACCTCACAATTACACGGTTGTAGCCAGCCGATCGCATTTAAGTAAAGAAATATACGCTCATATTGAAAAATTAAAATTACAAGGTCATATCACTGAAACGATAAATGTTGGTAGCAGTGTAAAAATGTGTTGGGTGGCTGAAGGCAAAGCCCACGAATACCCGCGCTATGGCACTACTATGGAATGGGACACTGCTGCGGGGCAATGCATTGTTGAGCAAGCCGGAGGACAATTAATAGATTTAGAAACGAATTTACCAATGCTTTATAATCGAGAGCAACTTAAAAATCAAAATTTTATTGCAATGGCTTCAAGCAACACAGAGTAACAAAGAAAAAAGAGAACACAGAGTTAATTTAATCGAAATAATTCTCAGCGCACTCTGTAACTCGTTAACTCAGTGTTAAAAAGCTAAGCCAAATCGGCAAAATAAGCTTCTGTTTTTCTAAAATATACTAAGCCAATAATAAATAAAAGTAAAGACGATAAAATACTTAAACCGCACACGGTAGTGTCTATTTGTCCTACACCAATTCCTGCTCTAAATAAATCCAATGGGGCCGACATAGGATTTAAAGCCATAATTAGTTTTAAATACCTGTTTGAAGTAATGGTTAGTGGATAAATTACGGGCGTTAAAAACAATAAAAACTGTACTAAAAACGGAATAATGTATCTAAAATCGCGGTACTTAACATTTAATGCGGCTAAAAAGGTGCCAATACCAAATGTGGCTAAACTGGTTAATAGTACGGCAACCGGAAAATAAATAAAGGCTAGCCAACTAAACGTAACGTGATTAAATAAACAAAAAACAATAAAAACACTAAATGCCATAAAAAAATCAAATACGCCCACAAGTACTGCCGATATTGGTATGATTAACCGTGGGAAATAAATTTTTTTTATAATATTAGCGTTACTTACCATGCTGTTACCGGCATTGCTGATACCACTGCTAAAAATACCCCACAATACCAAGCCACTTAGCGCAAAAACCACATAAGGCGTTTGCATATTTGTGTAATTTGTAATGGCTTTACCTAAAAAAAACGAAAACAGTAATGCCATTGCCAAGGGCTGAAGCACTGCCCATAAAAACCCCAAAACTGTTTGTTTGTATTTTACTTTAATATCGCGTAAGGTAAAAAAATAAAACAATTCGCGGTATTCCCAAAGCTCTTTTAAACCTATGCTAAATTTATTTTGTGGTTTAATTTCGTACTCCATTTGTTTATAAATGTAAGCACGAAATAATCATCTTCCAAAAAAACAGTTGTGGGTAAAATGCTAATTTTATATAAGCAAAATTCTCCCTAGATACATATATATTTCAGTAGGCTATATTTATAGCGCACATGGCATTACAAAATTAACATAGCATCGCCATAGCTGTAAAAGCGGTATTTTTCTTTAATGGCTTCTTTGTAGGCTTTGTCTATCAACTCGTATCCGCCAAAGGCGCTTACCATCATTAGCAAAGTACTTTCGGGCATGTGAAAATTAGTAATCATACAATTGGCTACGCTAAATTCGTAAGGCGGAAAAATAAATTTATTAGTCCAGCCAACGTATGGGTTTAATTGCCCAGTTGTACTAACCGACGATTCGATAGAGCGCATAACCGTTGTGCCAACAGCACATACCTTTTTCTTTTTGTCTTTTGCTGCATTTACAATTTTGCAGGTATCACTTCCAATTAAAGCTTCTTCGCTTTCCATTTTATGTTTGGTAAGATCTTCAACTTCTACGGTTCTAAAAGTACCTAAGCCAATGTGTAACGTAATCGGGGCAAATTGCACTCCCTTAATCTCTAAACGTTTTAGTAACTCGCGGCTAAAGTGTAAACCTGCTGTTGGTGCAGCCACGGCACCTTCGTTTTTAGCAAATACTGTTTGGTAACGGTCTACATCTTCGGGTTCGCTTGCGCGTTTAATGTATTTTGGTAAGGGTGTTTCGCCTAAATCGTATAATACTTTTCTAAATTCTTCGTAGCTACCATCGTATAAAAAACGCAGTGTGCGTCCGCGTGAGGTAGTGTTATCAATTACTTCGGCAACAAGGCTATCGTTTTCGCCAAAATATAATTTATTGCCAATACGTATTTTACGGGCGGGGTCTACTAAAACGTCCCACAAGCGGCTTTCGGCATTTAATTCACGTAATAAAAATACTTCTATTTTTGCGCCGGTTTTTTCTTTATTGCCATACATACGCGCTGGAAAAACTTTGGTATCATTTAAAAGCATTACGTCGCCCTCGTCGAAATAATTTATAATATCTTTAAATTTTTTGTGTGTAATTTTTCCTGTAGCACGGTCAATTACCATTAAACGGGAGTCTTCGCGATTTTTTGTAGGATGCTCTGCTATTAATTCTTTAGGCAGATTAAATTTAAACATGGATAATTTCATAGTTCTTATTTTTTTTAAGTAAGAAAATAAATTTTGAATTTTACAAATTTGAGTTTAAGAAATAAAACTCTAAAAAAATAAACGCAGAAATTATAATCTTACGGGATTAATTTTGGTGCGCAAAACTAACATTATTTTTTTGATTTAGGTATGAAATTTATGCTAATTTTTATTAAAAAGGGCGTTTATAGGTTTATACTACCCTTTTAGTAAAACATAAATACGTAAAAACTGGGTACTAAGCATTTACTAACTGTAAAATGCTTTCAAAAATAAATTTACCGTCTTGGTTAAAAAGTTCTGCATCTGCTGCGCGCTCGGGGTGAGGCATCATGCCAAAAACATTTTTAGTGGCATTACATACACCTGCAATATTATCAGTAGCGCCGTTTGGGTTCGCAAGTTCGGTTACGTTTGCGTTTTCGTCGCAATACCTAAAAAGTATTTGTTGGTTTTTATTTAACTCGTTAATTGTTTTGGCATCTGCAAAATACTTGCCTTCGCCATGCGCAATTGGTATTTTTAACGCTTTTGTTAAGGGTACAGCATTAGTTATGGTTGTAGTTGTATTTTCGGCCTTAATATACACGTTTTTACAAATAAATTTACGTGAATTGTTATGCAGTAAAGCACCAGGTAATAAGCCACTTTCGCATAAAATTTGAAACCCATTACACACGCCAAATACAAAGCCACCTTTGTTTGCATGTTCCATAACGCTTTGCATAATTGGCGAAAAACGTGCAATTGCACCACTTCTTAAATAATCGCCATAACTAAAACCGCCTGGTAAAATTAAATGCGTACAACCTTCTAAACTGGTATTTTTATGCCAAAGTTTTACGGTATTTTGTTTAAAAATAGTTTGAAGAACATATACCATATCCTCATCGCAATTAGACCCAGGGAAAACTACTACACCAAATTTCATATATTTTATTTAAACATTATAGTATGTAAATTTACTAAATTGTATAGTTTTAAAATAAATTGTTTTTAAACAATTATTGTATTAATTATTCTAAATCTACTTTTAGAAAACAGGTTAAATCGGTTTTTAATGCTGTATTGGAATAAAATAAAATGGGGTTTTGATTTTTAGTTTGGGCTAAAATTTCGTAACACTTGCCGTTAAATACGCAATTAGTAATTGTTACACTCATATCGTAGTAGGCAGTTGGATTAACGTTTATAAATTTATTTGGGCGAATAACCTGTTTGGATTTTATATTTAGTGTTGACTGTTTATCCATATCCTTTGCAGTAATAACGCTATAATTACCTAATAAACCTGCTAGCTTAGTGTTTTTCGGCTTATAATAAACAGCCCATTTTTCGCCTAATTGTGTAATTTTTCCATTATCAATAATGGCAATGTTAGAGGCGTATTTTAAGGCTTCTTCGGCAATGTGTGTAATTAAAATAACGGCAGTTTTATTTTTTTTTACTTCGTTGGTTACAAAAGCAAACAGTTTATTTGCCAAAATCATATCTAAATTGCTAAAAGGTTCGTCGAGTAACAATACTTTTGGAATAATAGCTAAGGCCCGGGCTATTGCTACACGTTGCTTTTGCCCACTCGATAAAAAGCGCGCTTTTGTTTTTTTTAACGCAAGTAAATCTAATAATTTTAAAAGTTTAGTTGCTCGTTTTTGTTTTTCTTCGTTTTTATACCCAATTAATTTATCAAAAATGTTTTCTTCAACCGTATGGTTATCTAAAACGTAAAAATCCTGACTAACCAATTTCATGTTTTCGTTGCCAGGAATTAAGTTGTAAGAAGGGCCTAATACTTTTTGGTTTTCAATAAGTACTTCTCCACTTTGTAAATCTTCTAAACCGTAAATGCATTTCATTAATGTAGTTTTGCCACTACCACTTTTACCAACAAGTGCTAATATTTGACCACTTTTTAGCTGAAAAGAAACAGCATGTATGCCTTTAAAGTAGCTTTGATTTGGATAATTGAACGCTATGTTTTTTACTTGTAAAATAATAAAAACTGTTTTTTTTATTGTTTAAATATATAAACCATACGTATAGTAAACACATTTTTGCCAACTATTTATTTAAAAGTTTTAACAGGTGTTTTTTAAGATTTTTATTTAGCCAAATAAATTAAATACCTTTGTGTAGTATTATTACTATTGGGTGGATTAAAAAAATACTTATCGTTAATTAAATTTAGTCATACTATTTTTGCATTACCCTTTGCATTTATCGGTTTTTCGTTGGCTATTCACACTGGTAAAGCCTCGTTTAATGTACAAAAATTTGCTTTAGTTATTTTGTGTATGCTTTTTGCCCGAAGCGCTGCAATGGCCTTTAATAGGTTTATTGACAGAAGATTTGATGCTAAAAACCCACGTACTGCCGAAAGAGAAATTCCTGCGGGATTAATTAGCCCAACAGCTGCATTAATATTTACAATTAGTTGTTGTGTTTTATTTGTTGTGTGTGCGTATTTAATAAACCCTTTGTGTTTTTATTTATCTCCTATAGCGTTGTTAGTGGTTTTAGGTTATAGTTTTACAAAACGTTTTACACCTTTGTGCCATTTAATTTTAGGTGTTGGTTTAGCGTTAGCGCCTGTTGGTGCGTACATGGCTTTAACCGAGGAGTTTGCTCTACTGCCCATATTATTTGGTTGCATCGTGTTTTTTTGGGTAAGTGGTTTCGATATTATTTATGCTTTACAAGACGAAGATTTTGATCGCAGTATGGGTTTGAAATCAATTCCGGTATATTTTGGAACAAAAAAATCGTTGCATTTATCTGAAGTTATTCATGTGTTTTCTGCAATAATTGTAAGTTTTAGTTTTTTTTTAGGAAACTTTAGTTGGTTGTATTTAATCGGTGCTTTATTATTTATTGGGTTGTTAATATACCAACATACAATTGTAAAGCATAACGATTTAAGCCGCGTTAACCTTGCTTTTGGAACTACAAATGGCATTGCCAGTGTAGTATTTTGCGTGTTTGTGTGTGCCGATATTTTTTTATTAAATTAATTTATGCATCCAAATAAACAAATAGCTTTAAATTGGTTTAAGGCTTTTAACGATCACAATTTAGAAAACCTATTGAATTTATATAGCGAAACGGCGCAACATTATAGCCCTAAGTTAAAAGTTAGAATGCCCGAAACAAATGGTTTAATTATTGGCAAAGCTAATTTAAAAATGTGGTGGCAAGATGCCTTTGAACGTTTGCCAAGTTTGCGTTACGAAGTTATAAAATTAATAGCAGATGAAGACCATGTTTTTATGGAATACATAAGGCACGTAGATAAAGAGGAAGATTTGAGAGTAGGTGAGGTGTTAGAACTTAAAAATGGTTTAATTGTTTTTTCGAGGGTATACCATGGGTAATTCTTATTTTAAATGGAATTAAGAAGAATGTTATTTACAGAATTATAAACTTCTGTTTCTGTAATTTGCTTCATACATTGATTATCTCCATGGCAGGGAGGCACTAAGTACTGGTGCACACAGGGGCTACAATGCACTTTCTTGTAGAAAATAATTGCACTTTCAATACCTCCGTATTGAAGTGGAGAGCAGGGGCCAAATAACGAAATGGTTTTTACATTACAAGCATAAGCAATATGCATGGGTCCTGTATCGTTTGTAATCATTAAGTGTGCTCCACTAATTAAAGTAATTAATTGTGTAAGAGAAAGTTTTCCTGCAGAGTTAATGATATTTTTAGTGTTTAACATGCGTTCTATTTCATTAACATAAGTCATTTCGGTTTTATCGCCGATTAATATGAGTGTATAGTCTAAGTGATTGATGATTAACTTATTGATAAGATTTACATAATTTTCTTTTGGCCATCTTCTCTCTATTCTCAAATCAGAGGCATTCGGATTAATAATGATGTATTTTTTTGCGTCGCTAATATTTAATATCTTTTTTAAATCGGAATAACTTGAGCTATCAACGCTAATTTTTAGTTTTGTTATTAAATTATCGCAGTATAAAAGTTTTGCAAATTGTAAATAGCTGCTTGATATTGGGGTATTTATATCAAAAGGCACCAAATAATTATATACCCCCTTTCTAAAAACTAAATCCTGTTTACTAAATCCAAGCCGATTTGTTGCTTTACTAAGGGTTCCAACAATACTGCTATAACTAGAATAGAATTCTAAGTCAATAAATATCTGTGGTTTTACTTTCCACAATTGAAAGATGGCTTTAGATGTTGTGAAAAATACTTTTAATATATTTTTATCAGAAACAATAATTGTGTCATCAATTTCAGGAATGTGGTTTATTAGTGCTTTATTGCCTTGAGTTGTTAAAAAAATAATTTTAGCATTAGGAAATTTTATACGCAGTGTTTGAATAAGTGGTGTAGCTTGAATAATACTGCCTAGGCCAATGTATTTTGCAATAACTATAGAATCAAAGGGTTTATCTAATCGATGGTCTATTTTTAAAATTAAACCTAAAAGCCTTGCGAGAGTATTAATTAAATAAACAGTTGGTGTTCCAAACAATTTATCGATAATTATTTTTTGTTTGGTTTTCAATAATTTATTTTTTTAATACCACAGTAATTTCGCCAATGCTTATGTGAAAATTTCTATTAATTATTTTATTCGGCAAAATAAAGCACAAAAAATTTATTACTGGTGTAAATAACCAATGTTTATAAACGTTAAGTTGGGTATGTAAATAATTTAGGTTTAACGCTTTTTTAGAATTTTCCGAATAAATAATTTTTAACGCACATTGTTCTGCAAGGCTCGTTAATGACTTTAAATTAAAGTAATAAAAATGTTCGAGTTTATAATGTGTCCATTTTTTACCCATTAATTTATTTGAAATACTGCTATTATTTGGGGTGGTAATAATTATAATTCCATTAGTGTTTAATAATGCTGATGTTTTTATTAAAGTTTGATAAGGAGACCGAACGTGTTCAATTAAATCAAACATGCTAATAATATCAAACATATTATCATCAAAATTGCAATTTTCTAATTTTCCATTAAAAATAGCCGAATTGCCAAATTTATTTTTTGCTATTGAGGATGAATATTCTGAGAGTTCGATACCATAAGGCTCGTAATTTAAAGTTATAGCAGCCTCTAAAAAATAACCAGTAGCGCAGCCAACATCCAAAACCTTACCTGCCAATACATACTTATTTATAAGTTTTAATCTTAACAAAAAAGTAGCTATTTTCATTTGTCGCGAACTTTCATTTTCGGTAGTACCTGCTATTCCCCATGATTTATAATATGTTTCGGAATACAAAGTGTTTATTTCCTTGTCGTTTAACTGCGGGTACATAAATTGCACTCCGCAATTGCTACACGAAAAAATTTTGTGGCTTAAACTTAAATTAAATAGAGGCTTTGTTTTCTCGGAATTACAAATATTACAAATCATATTAATTGGCCTTTGTTATAAGTAGTTTATTAATGTGGATTTTATGATTTGAATTTGATGTAAATATAATTTTTTTAATGTTGTTAAAATACCATTTATAACAACTACTTACCCGTATAGCATATTTTTCTTCATTTTTTGAAGGATTAATTTCGAAAATAAAATTGGCAAGAGGTTTCCCTGCATTAGTTGCAATTGATAGTTTAAGGCTTTGAACTGATTCACTATCATTTTTAATATGTAATACTATGGTATTGCCCGAAAATTTATTTAAATGTGATGGAATTACAATGGTGTCACTTTTTGTTGGATTAATAATAGTTGCGATGGTATATTTAAATAAATTTACCTCAGTTTTAAGTTTTTGGTCGTACGAGCCCCATATAAAAGGAAGTTTTTTTATATCATAACTTAATTCGCCATCACTAATGGAGTCTGCTTGATATTGATTTTGTTGAATGGTGGCTACATTATTTTTTTTCCAAACGCATAAATTATCAATTACAAGATATGGCTTATAATTGGTACAAAAATATTCTACCATTTTGTAATGCGTAAAACAGTCGGGAAAATTGTCAAATAGCATTGTGTTGTTATATTTTGAAAATATTAAATACGGAGTGGTGTAATTTTTAAGGTCTTTAATAAATTGTTCTTGTAAAAAATCGTTATGGCTACAAACAGGATTTTGATAAAAATAAGAAGGTGTTATTTTTTGAGTATAATAGTAAAGCATAGGTTGATTTGTAAAGTCAATAAACGTTTCATCACCACGAAGATTAGATTTTAAGAAGCGGATTAAGTTTTTGTTAAGTGTATCGCTATCTTTATAAACTGTTCTGTGGTTAACCTCTGTTACTTTGGTTAAGATTGATTGCTTAATTTTTATAAAATTAAGTTCAAAAATTGGCTTAGAGTCTACAACAGATGGGTATTTATAATTAGTAAGTGTAAAAAAGGAAATTAGACAAAAAAACAAATATTTTGTAATAATTTTCTTTTTGTAAAGGAATACAAAAATACTTATTGATAGTATTATGTAAATAAATGAAGAAGTGTAACTATCAATTCCTTCAATTAGACTATGGCGAACTAATCCTCTTTGAAAATTTATTATGTAATAAAAACAAATTACTAATAAACTCAGATAGCCCAACCTTTGATTTTTAGAACTATTTAACTGGCGATGTTTGAACAGTAAACAAAAAACAATAATCAATACAATTATGGGAAAAATGAAATAATGCATTTTATAAGATTGCAAATCACTGTGTCCGATAAGTGGGTAGCCGTAACTTTGTGCGGAAGAAAGGTAATTAAGGGCATAAAACGCATTTTTAAAGACGTTAATGTTTCTATAAACGCAAATGAAGGTTAAAATTAATAAAAAACTTCCAATTACTATTGTAAATGCTTTTAAGAGTTGTTTATAATTTATTTTTATTTTTTTATTTAAAATAACATACAGTAAAAGGATTAATGGCATTATGATAATGCAAGCAAATCCCACATCAATTTTCCAAAAAAATAAAAAAATAATACTTACAAATAGCAGGATGTAGTTTTTTAATAATGGTTTTTGTTCAATTAATTTAAATAATATAAATACACAAAAAATAATATATGCATGTTCGTTCGGGCAAATTGCGTTATAGAAAGGAAAAAGTAATACAGAAAATAGAGCTATGTAAGCATTTCTTGAAATAAAATAAATTAAATAATAGTATAAAACGCCATGCACAGCATCGGTTAAAAAATCGTAAAGTTCAATGTCATTTGCGTGCATGCCATTAAAAAAAGTGTATATCGAACTATAAAAAAAATCACTCAATAAATGAGAGTTGTATTTTTCAAAAATTGGAATTACACCCCATTTATTAAATTCCATAATTGGTAAATATTTATTTCCTGCTTCAAATTGGTCGGAAGAAACCGTTATAGTATAGCTGTATAACTGATAACATATTAATGAAAAAATAAGAATTGGAAAATAATAATAGCTTACCAACTTACTATGCATTATGTTATTTTTAAACTCTAAATTTTTTTCACCTTTTTTTAGTCTTAACATCACTGTAATTATCAAAAAAGATAACAGCAATAAATACACTAAAAAGGGTTGAACTTTAATATTATGTCCCGAAAAAATTAAAAAAATTTCATCTTTTAAGATAGATAAAAACGGCGCAAATGCAATGGGAACGAAACCGAATGCGACTAAATTTATTTTTTGTGGATAAGAGTTTACAGAGCTTAAATAAAAATGTGTTAATAGGATGTTAATTATAGCTATGCTATAAGTAACGAATAGAAAATCCGGCAATGTAGTGGCACCAAATATTACTGTTAGATCTGCTACAATATAATATAATGCTACAGATAAAGAAGTAATAATTGCATAAACAGAAATAGAAATGTTTTTTTTAAACCCTTTTTTAAAGCTCGCAATAATTAGTGCGCCTATCATTAGTTTATGCATAAAATAAACAAATTCTACACAGTTCTCATTGTTAAAATTAAAAAGTCGAATAAAAAAATAAAATAAACCAACCAATGAACAGTAATTGATTATTTTAGCTTCGTTGGAATTTAAAAAATTATTTTTAAGTTTATTGATAAGAAAACCAATCAGGCTAAAAACACTAAAACACCCCAATAAAATAGCAATCGACTTATAAAATAACGACACCCTAACACTAACGTCATAAGCGTTAATCGTTGATATACCTACCATACGATTATTGAAATGTTTTAATTCAAAATCGGTATGTGTTAGATAATTAATTACAACCCAAAAAGAATAAAATAGACAAGTAAAAGCTATATTTTTTGCATTACCAAATGCAAACGTTTTTAACTGGGTAAATACATTAATTAAAATTAATTTCATTTAATTAAATAGTAGCGTAGGTTTTTAAATAACATTTATAGGTATTAAAAAACAAATAATATCCTATTTATAATAGGTAAATATAGGTATAAGTAAATAGAAAAAGATGAGGGCCTTTAATCTTCGAAAATTATTTTTTTCACACTAAGATTCCCATCTATATCAGTGGTTTTTATAAAGTACAAGCCTTTTATGAGCTTAAGCGAATTAAGGTCTAGTTCTATTTTTGGCAGGATGATAGTTGTATTTTCAAAAACTGATTTGCCAACAATATCAACTAAATAAACCGATTTTAGTGTATTTGTTTCTATATACAATTTACCATTTGTTGGGTTTGGGTACACATTAATTGAAGAGGGGTAATTGGAAATTGAAGATTGTAAACCCGTTGCAACGGTTTGTGTAATACATGATTTTATGGCCCTAAATCCAAAGGTATTCGTTGAACCATCGCTTTTAAAGCGTAGCGTTAAATTTTGGCTGGTAGAAGTAACGGTACCTGGCGAATTTGTACCGGTGTAAGTCCCCATTAAGGGCGAAAGCGTGGATGTGCCATTGTAAATAAATAACGAATCATAACCTTGCTCTGTTCCAAAACTTTTAAATTGTAATTGCACTAAACTCCCTGTTGGTGCAGATAAGGTATACGCATATTTTTCATTGTCATAATAGTTACGTGTTGGTCCACCCATATCAAAAATACTATCGTTACAAATAATTTGAGCACAACCGCTAAATTTATTCTGTATCAAAGTCCAATAAGCCGTTGTTGTATTATCATAGCCCAATGCCCAAATCCCAATTCCACCCAGCCCTCGTTGGTTTACCATATCGTATTTTCGACCTAAACTATACACGTCGTCAATAAAACATTGTCGCCAGTTACCAGCATTTTGATAGGCATAATAAGGGCTGTAGCAATTAGCTTCCCAATATTTATTTGTACTGGAATATGTTGTTGGATTAGAAATAATATAATCTAACGTACGAGATGAGTTAAAATTGCCGGTGGTAGTTGCGGGTGTTGTGTTTGCAGTTACTTCCCATTCTCTGCCATAATAAGGTAAACCCATTAATAATTTACTTGGCGTAGCGCCTGCCTTTATATAATAGGTTGCCGATTTTGAGATGGTATAATTATAACTTGTTTGAAAATTATACAATGGCGAGGTTGGTCCTGCTTGGGCACTACCGCTATAATAATAATCATAACCCATTATAGTATAAAAATCTACAATAGTATTTAAGGCCGGTATATTAAACGTATTACTCCAATCAACAGAATAAAGGCAAACAGAAAGTTGGTAATTGGGATTTGCAGTATTTAAAGCCGTATTTAAATTAGTCATAAATGTTACAAAAGGTGCATTGTCTGTGGAGCCCATTCCTTCAAAATCGATGTTAACACCATTGCCGCCTCTAGTATTTAGCAACGATACTATGTTGTTAATAAAGGTAGTTTGTGCAGACGAGCTTGCCCAAAAGGTAGAATGGCCACTAAATAAAGTAGCACAAATATGAATTTTTACGCCATTGTTTTTTGCTATGGTTACAACGCTTGCGGTGCTCCATGCAAACGAAGTGTTTGTGTTATTTCCGGTGGATGATGAAACTGTATAATCAAAATAAACCAAATCGCTTAATAAATTCCATTGATAATTCGTATAAGCAGTGCCTACCCAGTATGGATGCCAACCTAGCACTTTTTTATTTAAAACGCACGTTGAAGTGGTTACAGCATTGGTGGTTAATGAAGTTGTGGTTCGATTTAATTCGCTGGCTCGCAAACTATCAAATTGGTTGTCGTTAATAAAATGATACTTACTATACTTTTCGCTTTGCTCTTGCATTATGCTTTTAGTATTTAGATTTTCTTGCGAAAATGAGTTAAAAGCTAGTATTAAAATATAAGTAGTAAACGTAATTTTTTTATTCATAAAACAAATATAAAAAATGCTTTTGCGCTAAATCATAAAAGCTTTGCAAATAACATAATAAGCCGATAATTTAACACTAAAACAATTTAATGTTTTAAATTATTTTTTACAACTACAGCTAAGCAATTCTTTTTGTAGTAAACTTATTGTTAATACTTTTTAAAATCTTTAGTTTAATTAACGCTTACAATTCAGCAATAACGTTAATTTTACATTCTTATAGACACACATAAATGGGATTATTCGATTTTTTAACTCAAGATATTGCAATAGATTTAGGTACTGCCAACACAATTATTATTAGTGGAGATAAAGTAGTGGTTGATGAACCTAGCATTGTAGCCGTTGATAGAACTACTGGTAAAGTTATAGCCGTTGGTAAACAAGCTCAAATGATGCATGGTAAAACCCACGAAAACATTAAAACAATCCGCCCCTTAAAAGACGGAGTAATTGCCGATTTCCAAGCTGCAGAAGAAATGATTAAGGGAATGATAAAAATGATTAATCCCGGTAATCGTTTTTTTAAGCCCAGTTTACGTATGGTAATATGCATTCCTAGCGGTATTACAGAGGTGGAGAAACGTGCCGTTCGCGATAGTTCCGAACACGCTGGCGCAAAAGAGGTATACATGATACATGAGCCAATGGCGGCAGCAATAGGTATGGGCATTGACGTAGAAGAGCCAATGGGTAACATGATCATTGATATTGGTGGTGGTACCAGCGAAATCGCCGTAATTGCGCTTGGTGGCATTGTATGCGATAAAAGTACCCGTATTGCGGGCGATGATTTTAATGCCAATATTGAAGAGTATATGCGCCGTCAACATAACATTTTAATTGGAGAGCGAAGTGCAGAGCGCGTTAAAATTGAAGTTGGTGCAGCTATGACTGAGATTGAAAATCCGCCTGCGGATTATGCTGTGCAAGGAAGAGATTTAATGAGTGGTATTCCAAAAGAGGTTTACATTAGTTATGTGGAAATTGCCCATTGTTTAGATAAATCTATTTCTAAAATTGAGGAAGCTATTTTAAACGCCTTAGAAATGACACCTCCAGAGTTAGCCGCCGATATTTACCGCAAAGGCATTTACATGGCGGGTGGAGGTTCGCTTTTGCGTGGTTTAGATAAACGCATAAGTATGAAAACAAAATTACCCGTGCACGTTTGCGAAGACCCCCTTAGAGCCGTTGCCCGTGGCACAGGTATTGCACTTAAAAATGTTCATAAATTCCCATTCTTAATTAAGTAAAAAAGCAAATTGATTGTAGCTTTATCTTAGTTGATTTATATCATCTAAGTGCTTAAATTTTTTTACCGTGAGAAACCTAGCCGCCTTTGTACTAAAACATAATTTTATTTTTGTGTTTTTATTTCTGCAATTTATTTGTGTTTGGCTTATGGTGCATAGCGATGGGTATCAGGGATCGCACGTTTTAAACTCCTCTAATTTAGTAGTAGCAAATGTTTATAAAACAGCCGCCAACACCAAAGAATATTTTTTATTAAAACAAGAAAACGACAAATTAAATAATGAAAACGCACAGTTACGCAATTTGTTAAAAACAAACTATGCCGCCCTGCCTTTACTAGAATACAAAAAAAACGATACCCTTTACAAACAACAGTACACCTATGTTAGTGGTAAAATTGTAAATGCTTCTGTAAACAAACGCCGCAATTATTTAACCTTAAACATAGGTAAAAACCAAGGTTTAACACACGATATGGCTGTGATGGGTCCAGATGGCATTGTAGGTATTGTTACAAACGTTAGCGATAATTTTTGTAGTGTTATGAGTGTGTTGCATAAAGATTTTGGTATAAACTGCCAACTTAAAAAAGATAGGAGTTATGGGCCATTAATTTGGGATGGTAAAAGTTATGAATACTGCTCGATGATAGATATACCAACTCACGCCAAAATGAAAAAAGGCGATACTGTTGTTACTAGCGAACTTTCGGGTATTTTTCCCGAGGGAATTATGGTGGGTACAATTGAAGATTATGAGCGCAAACAAAGTGAATCGTTTTACACCGCCAAAGTAAAACTAAGTACGAACTTTAAAAAAGTAAACCACGTATATATTATTAAAAACAGATTTAAAACCGAACGCGACTCCTTAGAAAAAAGTTCGCACATCAAAAATGACGACTAATTTAGCCAAACAATTTTTTAGTTTTTTGCTATTGGTATTAGCACAAGTATTAATTGTGCAACATATTAATTTAACGTCCTATATAGTTTTGTACCCCTACATTTTAATTATTATTTTATTACCTTTTGATACCAACAAATTACTATTACTTTTAATTTCTTTTTTACTAGGTTGTACCATTGATTTTTTTTATGACTCGTCGGGCTTACACGCCAGCGCTTGCACACTTATGGCTTTTGCACGGTATTTTATTTTAAAATACATGAGTCCACGCGAAGGTTATGATGCTGTATTAACGCCCACCGTAGAGGATATGGGCTTACAATGGTTTGTAACATTTGCAGGAGCATTGGTAATTATACATCATTTTTTCTTTTTTTATTTAGAGGTATTTCGCTTTACCGAATTTTTTAGAACCTTTGTAAGGGCTGTATTAAGTAGCATTGGCACCTTTGGTTTAATATATTTAATTCAATTTTTATTTTATACCAAACGAAAATAAAGCAATGACAAACAATTCTCAACTAAGTAATCGGAAATTAATTGTTGGCGGATTTTTCTGTTTAATTGTTATAATATATGTCTGCCGCTTATTTTATATTCAGGTAATTGACGATAAATATAAGCTCGATGCGCAAAACAATGCGTTTAGATACATGACCGAATACCCTGTGCGTGGCTATATTTATGATAGAAATGGCAAACTATTGGTATTTAACGAAGCTAGTTACGATTTAATGATTATACCTAAGGAAAGTAAAGGCTGTGATACCATGGGCTTGTGCCAGATTTTACAAATTACCAAAGAAGATTATTTAAAACGTATAAAAAAAGCCTGTCAAGCTCCCAATTCGCCTCGAAAAGAAAGTATTTTCGAAAAACAAATGTCGCAACAAACGTATGCGGCCTTGCAAGAAAAATTATACCGCTTTAAAGGTTTTTTTGTTCAGAAGCGAACCGTTAGAAAGTATCCAAAACCAATAGCAGCGCATTTATTGGGATATGTGGGAGAGATAACTAAGGAAGGGGCCGAAAAAAATACATACTATCGCGAGGGTGATTATATTGGTATCAGTGGCATTGAACGCAGTTATGAAGAAGCCTTGAGAGGTAAAAAAGGCATACGCATTGCTATAACCGATGTGCATAATAAAATTATTGGGCAGTATATGGATGGAAAATACGATACCTTAGCCATTCCCGGTAAGGCCTTGTACAGCAGCATTGATATAACATTACAAGAATATGGCGAAAAATTAATGCAAGGTAAAAAAGGTGCTATTGTTGCTATTGAGCCAAGTACCGGCGAGATTTTGTGTTTGGTTTCGTCGCCTACATACGACCCAAATTCATTGGTAGGTGGTAAGGAGCGTTCTAAAAATTACGCCAAATTAGTTTTCGATACAGTTGGGGAACGCAAACCTTTAATAAATAGAGCACTTCAAGCAATGTACCCTCCAGGCTCCACTTTTAAATTAATAGATGCGTTAATTGCGCAACAGGATAATTTAATCAATGTATCTACTAGTTACCCGTGCCATGGAGGTTATCCGCCAATGGGTGGGCATCCAAAATGTCACAGGCATGGCGGGGTAGATTTACCAGGCGCAATTGCAACTTCTTGTAACTCTTATTTTAGTTATGTATTTGCAGCCATTACTAATCAAAAAAAATATGGTAAGTTTGAAGATGGCTATAACCATTGGCGAGATGCTGTAAGATCATTTGGACCTAATACAAAATTAGGAGCCGATTTACCCTTTGATAAACCCGGTAATGTGCCTTCTGTAGAGTATTATAACAAAGTATTTGGGAAAGGGCATTGGTTTGCAAACACTGTGGTATCTTTAGGCATAGGGCAAGCCGAATTAACACTAGTACCTTTACAAATGGCAAATGTGGTGGCAAGCATTGCTAACCGCGGCTTTTATTACACTCCACATTGTATTAAAGGTATAGGTACCAAAAAAATAATAGATAAAAAATTTAGTGAAAAACATTTTACATACGTGCAAAACCAAGTTGCTTACGATGTTGTGCACGATGGTATGCAAAAATGTTTTGATGCCGGAACGGGATCAACTGCAAAAATACCAGGCATTGTAGCTTGCGGAAAAACAGGTACTGCCGAAAATCCTCATGGCGATTCGCACGCAGTATTTTCGTGTTTTGCACCGCGTTATAATTCTAAAATAGCTATTGTATGTTTGGTAGAGAATGCAGGTTTTGGTAGTGTTTGGAGTGCTCCCATTGTTAGTTTAATGGTTGAAAAATATTTAACTGGTAAAGTAACCCGTCCCGATTTAGAAAAACGAATGATAGCAGCAGATTTAATAAATAGAAAAAATTTATTAGGTTCAGGGCATCACTAAAAGATTTTAAATTGTTGTACTAACCTGATAACTAATCCTTGTTAACTAATAACTAAAAAATTGGCTCGTAACGAAAATAGTATATTTTATGGTGTAGATAGGCTTACAATCCTAACCTACACTGTACTCGTAATTATGGGTTGGTTAAATATTTATGCAGCGGTTTATAACGAAGAACACCAAAATATTTTTGATACTACCCAAAAATATGGCAAACAATTAATTTGGATTGGTGGTGCTGCTGTTATTGCCTTCAGTATTTTATTAATCGATTCTAATTTTTTTACAGCTTTTTCGTACATCTTTTACGGCTTTTTTATAGTTGCAAATATTTTAGTTATTTGGCTTGGCAGAGAGGTAAAAGGTAGTAAATCTTGGTTTAGGTTTGGTGATTTTGGGATACAACCTGCAGAATTTATGAAATTTGCTACTAACCTGGCACTCGCAAAATTTTTAAGTAATCGAAATATTATAGTCAATCAACAATACCGTTTACGATTAAAAGATTTAATTAAAAATTATAAAAACACATTTTATGCTTTAGTATTTATTTTTTCGCCCTTAGTAATTATTAAAATTTTGCAGGATGAGACCGGTTTAGCTATTGTATTTGTGGCGTTTGTAATTGTGTTGTACCGCGAAGGCTTATCAGTTAATTTTTTAATTTTTGGTTTATTGGGTGCTATTTTATTTGTGGTGGCTTTGGTGGTTACTCAAATTAGCAGTTTATTAATAGCGTTGGCTGTAATTTCGTTTGCGTCGTTTTTGTTTATTAACCGCAATCGTAAAAATATAATTATTGTAGTGTTGGTCTATGCAAGTGCCGCAGGTGTTGTGTTGGGAACTAATTACGTGTATAATCATTTGGAAGACCATCAAAAGGTACGTATTGACGTGCTTTTGGGACGAGGTACAGTAAATTTAAAAAAAGAGGGATATAATGTAAACCAAGCTAAAATTGCCATAGGTAGTGGTGGTTTTTTAGGAAAAGGGTATTTGCAAGGTACACAAACCAAGTACGATTTTGTTCCCGAACAAGATACTGATTTTATTTTTTGTACTGTGGGCGAAGAATGGGGCTTTGTTGGCAGCACGGTTGTTGTTTTTTTAGAACTGTTTTTAATCCTCCGGCTTATTTTTTTATCTGAAAGGCAACGTTCGGATTTTAGCCGAATATATGGTTATGGTGTAGCCTCCGTTTTGTTTTTTCACTTAGCCGTAAATATTGGTATGACAATTGGTTTAATGCCCGTAATTGGCATCCCACTGCCCTTTTTTAGTTACGGTGGCTCCTCCCTATGGAGTTTTACTATTTTACTATTTATTTTTATTAAATTAGATGCAAATAGGTTGTTGATATTGCGTTAAATTTTAACGCTATTTTGTTTACAGTTTTATATATAGTTTATGCAAAAATTTGTTTTAGTTTATAGCATTGTTTTTTTTAATTTAGTTGCGCTTACAAACTTTGCTCAGCTAATTGGCAACACTAACAATGCACCTGTAATGGCGATAATAAATGATAAAAGCTTTACGTGCCAACCAACATCAAAATCAATTAATTTTTTATCAAAAGGTATAAAAGGGTTTATTGAAAAGCCTTTTTTTCAATTTAATTTTATTTCAACTACCGACGAACGTAATTTATTAATACAGGTTATTAATGTTGTTGAAGGCACTGGTATTTATGCGTCAAAACAAATTGAAGCTAATTATTCCATTTTATTGAATGCTAAAGAGGAAGATTTTTATGGGCACGATACCAAAACGTTTAGCAAAACTGAATTTAATTTAGAAATAACAAAATGGGAAAAAGTAAATGCAACCCAAGCCAAAATAAGTGGGACGTTTTCTGGTAAATTAAATTCAGCATCTAATTCATCTTTGATGCCAATTAAAATTGATAATGGTGAATTTACAAATGTTATAATTGATATATTACTTACTCAAGGCGATATTAAAGAAATGAGCAAATAATAAAAAAAAAGTACTGCTATTTTGTATAAATTTAAAAAAATACTTGTTTATATACATAACAGCTATTCGTTAGATGTAAGAGCATTGTCTTTAATGCGTATTGCTGTTGCTCTTGTGGTAATTACCGATTTAATTATTAGATGTGGCGATTTAAGTGCTCATTATACCGATGATGGTATGTGGTCGGTAAATTTAATTCAAAATTTTGGCTATAGTGAGGGGTATTGGTGTTTGCATGCATTAAGCGGTAATTACTGGTGGGTGCTTTTTTTATTTGTGCTGCACTTTGTTTTTGCTTTTTTTTTATTAATAGGTTATAAAACCAAACTAAGCACCTTTTTTGTTTGGATACTATTAATATCGTTACACAATCGCAATTTATTTATTTTACAAAGTGGCGATGATTTATTACGTCTATTATTGTTTTGGGGTTTATTTTTGCCTTGGTCAGATTGTTATTCGGTTGATTGTAACAGAAAAATTACCAATAAACATTCATCAATTATTGCAAATTTTGGGTACTTACTTTTAATAGCATCGGTTTATTTTTTTACCGTATGTTTAAAAACAAGTGCAGAGTGGCATAGCGATGGCAGCGCAATTTATTATGCCTTAAGTTTAGATCAAATGCGGTTGCCAATCACTGGTAATTGGCTTTATCATCAACGCGTTTTAATGAAGGTATTAACTTGGTTTGTATACTATGTTGAGTTAATAATCCCGTTTTTAATTTTATTCCCTGCTAAAAAAGGATATTTAAGGTTTGCAGCTTTTGTTTTAATTTTGATACTACACATTGGCATTGGTTTAACTTTGTATGTTGGTTTGTTTTATATTATAAATATTGTTGTAGCCATTGCTTTACTTCCAAAATTTACTTTAGATAAGCTGCAACAAAAATTTAGTCTATTAAAAATTAAAACCAGTATTAATAAAGTAAATTCAAAATACCACAGAATAAAACACGTGGCTATAAATTTTAGTTTAACAGTTGTTATTATTTTTTGTTTAATATTAAATTTAAGTTCCATAAAATGGTTTAATTATGAATTACGTAATGAATTTTACTACCCACTAAATGTATTGCGTTTAAACCAGTACTGGGGTATGTTTTCGCCAAGTGTATTAAAAAAAGACGGTTGGTTTGTGTATTATGGTATAGATTCGATTGGCAGACAATGGGATTTGTATAAAAATCAAGATTATGTAGATTTTACTAAACCTGCAAACGTAGTTGGTATGTATAAAACCGATCGTTGGCGAAAATTAGCCGAAAATATGCAGGGCGATAATTATACTTTTTTACGTCCTTTATATGGAAAGTATATTTTACATCAATGGAATAAAATGCATCCCGAAAAAAAAATAGCCACCTTAAATTTATTTTATATGACTAAAGAAAATTTATTAAACTATAAAACCACTGTGATTCAAAAAAATTTATATAGCGTTTGCAGTGATTATTAACTTACATCAAATAGTTTCATTTATAAAACATTTTGTTACTGCAAAACGAAATGGACACGGCGTGCATTCGCCTTTTGCATACCAATTGTGCGAAGAAGTATTTTACAATGCACCTATTTTTTACGATTTTAGCGCTTTATTTCAAATTAGAAAAACCTTGTTACAAAACAAAACAAATCTGCAGGTACAAGATTTTGGTGCGGGTTCAAAAACTTTTAAATCAACCAACAGAAGTATTCATAAATTAGTAAAAAAAGGAATTAGCAGCCCATTGCAAGCGCAATTATTTTATAAATTAATAAATTTTTTAAATTGTAAAGTAATTGTAGAGTTAGGAACCTCCATTGGTTTAACAACTTTATATTTGGCAAACGCAAACAAAAAAGCTGTTGTACATACATTTGAAGGCAGCAGTGAGTTGGTTAATTTTGCAAAACAATTGGCTTTACAAAATAATACAACTAACATTAATTTTATAAATGCTAAGTTTGATGAAGCACTTCCTGAATTTTTTAAAAATAACAATTGCATTGATTTTTTTTATGTCGATGGAAATCACACCTATCAAGCAACTTTAAATTATTTTAATCTAGCTTTAAATTATAAAACTACTAACAGTGTTTTTGTTTTTGACGATATTTATTGGAGTAAACAAATGACACAGGCTTGGGAAGAAATAAAAAAGAATAACGAAGTTACGTTAAGCATTGATGCATTTTATTTTGGTTTAGTATTTTTTAAACCAGAATTTAAAGAGAAAATTAATTTAAAAATACACTTAAAAAATTAAAGACTTGAACCAAGTTATTTTAGATACAGAATATGATTTAGATTCTATTTCAATTATAGCAAGCCAACTCATTCAATTAAACCAAAAAATAATGGTATTTGATGCGCCAATGGGCGCAGGTAAAACTACCTTAATAAAGGAAATTTGTAAACAACTGGGTAGTACGGATAATTTTAGCAGTCCTACTTATCAGCTGGTAAATGAATATGTTTTTTCAACCGGAAAAATTTATCATTTTGATTTATACCGTTTAAAAACGCTCGAAGAATTACTAAACATTGGTTTTGATGATTACATAAACACTACTAATTATTGTTTAATAGAATGGCCATCTTTAGCCGAAGACTATTTACAATCTAATTATATCAAGGTAACTATTTCTATGCTAAAAAACAGGCGTAGCATAAAAATTATTAAACTTTAGGTTGTACTTATTTTTTAAATCATTTTCAACGTGGTTCTTATAAATGTGCCTCTTCAACGTCTATTTTCTCAGGCCTCATTTAGTAAGCCATTTTTTTATTTTTATTAATGGTGCTTATGAATGCGCCTCTTCAATTTCTATTTTTTCAGGGCGCATTTGAGGAAAAAACAACACCTCTTGAATAGCGGCATTGTTTGTTAACATCATGGTTAATCTATCAATACCTATACCAATGCCTGCAGTTGGAGGCATACCATATTCTAGGGCACGTAAAAAATCATGGTCAATAAACATAGCTTCATCATCACCTCTCTCTTGTAATTTTAATTGCTCTTCAAAACGTTCGCGTTGGTCTATAGGGTCGTTTAACTCACTATAGGCGTTTGCAATTTCCTTACCATTTACCATTAATTCAAAGCGTTCTACTAAACCATCAACTGTACGGTGTTTTTTAGTTAAAGGGCTCATTTCAACAGGATAATCTGTAATAAAAGTTGGTTGTATATAATGTCCTTCGCACTTGGCGCCAAAAATTTCGTCAATTAATTTACCTTTACCCATGTTACTTTCTGCATGTATATTAAGTTGTTTACAAACATCGCGTAATGCGTCTTCGTTCATAGCGCTTATATCAAAGCCTGTATGTTCCTTAATGGCTTCGTACATAGTAACACGTTTAAATGGCGCCTTAAAATCAAGTTGTTTATCGCCAACTGTAACTTCTGTTTGTCCGTATAAATCCATTACTACTTTCTCTAATAAATTTTCGCTAAAAGTCATCATCCAATTATAGTCTTTATAGGCAACGTAAAACTCTAAAACAGTAAACTCCGGATTATGAGTTCTATCCATTCCTTCGTTTCTAAAATCTTTTGCAAATTCAAAAACACCTTCAAAACCGCCTACTATTAGTCGTTTTAAATATAACTCATTTGCAACACGTAAGTACAACGGCATATTTAATGCATTATGATGTGTTACAAAAGGACGAGCGGTAGCGCCTCCGGGTATGCTTTGCAATATAGGCGTTTCCACTTCTAACATGCCGGCATCGTTTAAACTTGTGCGAATTGAATTTATTATTTGCGAGCGTTTTTTAAATGTGTCGCGCACATGAGGGTTAATAATTAAATCTACATAACGTTGGCGGTACCTAAATTCAGGGTCGCTTACCTCGTCAAACGAATTGCCACTGTCATCTGTTTTCACAATTGGCAAGGGTTTTAAAGCTTTGCTTAATAATTTTAAGCTGGTAACATGAATAGATATTTCGCCCACTTTAGTTGTAAACACATAGCCTTCTATGCCAACAATATCGCCAATATCAATTAATTTTTTCCAAACTACATCGTATAGTGTTTTATCTTCTTCTGTACAAATATCGTCTCTACGAATATATACCTGTATGCGGCCCGAGGCATCTTGTATAGCAGCAAAGCAAGCCTTACCCATATCTCTCACGCTCATTATTCGTCCGGCTATAGATATATCTTTATAGTTTAATTTATCGCGCTCGTAATTTTGTTTTATATCCTCAGTGGTTACATTTACTTTAAACTCATCGGCCGGGTAGGGGTTAATTCCTAATTGTTGCAGCTCTGTTAATTTTTGACGGCGAAGTAATTCCTGTTCGCTTAAGTTTTGAACACTCATTTTAAATAATTTTAAGTGCTAAAAATACATTTAAAATTATAAACTCTTTAGTGTATTTATTAATAAGAAAATAACAAACTAGGGCTAAAGCATTAGCTAATTCGTATTTATAGTTTGGATACAACTTTGCCACAATAAATTAGCGCTTTTATCCCAACTAAAATTTTGTTTTTGAAGTTTCCCTTTTTCAATTAATTCGTGTTGCAAATCTTTATCGTTATATAATTTAAACATTGCATTTTTTATTTCATCAACATTTAAAGGATTTACATATAATGCTGCATCGCCTGCTATCTCTGGCAAACTAGTAACATTGCTTGTAATTATTGGTGTATGAGTTTGCATCGCCTCAATTAATGGAATGCCAAACCCTTCGTAATAAGGAACAAAAGTTAAGGCTATAGCGCTTGCCAATACTAGATTCAAGTCTTCGTCTTTTAAACGACCTGTAAAAATTACGTCATTGGTTAAATTAGTGTCGTTTATAATTTTTGTAATAGGCGCAATACCCCAATAAGCAGAACCTACCAAAACTAATTTTGTAGTTGTTTTATATTGTTGTTTAAATAGTGCAAACGCCTTGATTAAATTAGGAATATTTTTACGAGGAATTAAAGAGCCTACGTTTACAAAATAATCGTTCCCGTTTGTAAATTTTAATTTTGTTTGTTGTTTTTCAAGTTCTGTTGCGGGTTTAAAAAATGAGTGAATGCCATTGTAAACTACGTCTATTTTAGTAGAATTTATTTTATACTGGTTTACTATATCCGCTTTACTATACTCCGAAACAGTTGCTATGCGCGTAGCTTGTTTAGCATATTTTGGAAAAAAATAGTTATAATATTTGCTCGTTAGCCATTTTAAATCTTTTGGGTGGTGGTAAAAATTAATGTCGTGCAATACAGCTAACTGTTTACATTTTGCTCCCAAACAAATAAAACCATCAGGCGACAAAAACAAATCGGGTTTTAGTCTATTTAACAAGCTTTTTACAGAAAACTGAAACCAAGCATAATACAAAAAGGGGTGTCTTGCTTGTGGAGAAAGTATCATTGGCGTTACATTCTCCGAAAAAATAAATTCTTCAGAATAAGGTCTATCAAACAGAAAAACAAAATGCACCTCAGGATTATTTTTTGTAATTATACTAAGGGTTTGATAGGTAAACCAACTTATGCCTTCTAATTTATCTTTTATTAAAAGGCGGGTATTTACAACAATTTGCATGTCGCAAAGCTATAAAAATTTTACTCAATAAGCCTTTGCTATATAAGGGAGCTTTATAAACTGTTTAAACAGTTTTTTATAGCATCATAATTTGGTTGTTCGCCTGCATTTTCTAAAATTTCAGAATATTTTAAAATGCCGGTTTTATCAATTACAAAAGCACTGCGTTTGCTTACCCCTAACATGCCAAATCCAAATTGCTCATATAGGCTACCGTATGCTTTTGATGTTTCTTTATTAAAATCGCTCAGTAAATCAAAATTTAACTTTTGTTCTTCTTTAAATTTACCTAAGGTAAATAATGAGTCTACCGAAATGCCTAAAATTACAGCATTTAGGTTTTCGTATATTGTATAATTATCTCTAATATGACATAGTTCTGCCGTGCAAGTGCTCGTAAATGCCAATGGAAAAAACAAAATAACTACATTTTTGCCATTATAATCGCTTAAACTAATCTCTTTTTTTTCAGTATTAAATAACTTAAAATTGGGCGCCAGTTGATTAATTTCCAAACTCATATTAATATTTGTTAATGATTTAATTATTAAGCAATATTACGTTAAAATAGTTTAAAAAGGAATGTATATTTTTACACATTAATAACAATTTAAAAAAATAAGCTATGACTACTTTAATAGGTAAAAAAGCACCAACGTTTAAGGCAGGTGCGGTAATTAACGGAAAAGACATTGTCGAAAATTTTTCGTTAGAGCAATACATTGGTAAAAAGTACGTGATTTTCTTTTTTTACCCTAAAGATTTTACGTTTGTTTGCCCTACGGAATTACACGCTTTTCAAGAAAAATTACAAGAATTTGAAAGTCGTAACGTGGCGGTTGTGGGATGCAGCACAGATACTGAGGAAAGCCATTGGGCTTGGCTAAATATGAGCAAAAACGATGGCGGTATTAAAGGTGTAACGTATCCAATTGTTGCCGATACTACAAAAACAATTGCATTAAGCTACGGCACTTTAAGTGGCGATTACGATGTAGATGATGATGGAAATTTAATTGCTACCGGCCCTATGATTGCTTATAGAGGCTTGTATTTAATTGATAAAGATGGTTTAGTACGCCATTTATTAATAAACGATTTACCTTTAGGGCGCAATGTTGATGAGGCATTACGTGTAGTTGACGCTTTACAGTTTAATGAAGAAAATGGCGAAGTTTGTCCGGCCAACTGGACAAAAGGAAAAGAAGGTATGAAGGCTGACCATAAAGGTGTAGCCGATTATTTAACTAAACATTAATCGCAATTTTAGGCGCAATTTTTTGTATCTTTATTAAATATGCGCCTAATTTTTTTATTTAGTTTATTTTTTATAATCACTTTTACTGCGTTTTCGCAAATAGATTCTTCAAAAACTGAATTTGGCATTGCCAGTTTTTACGCAAAAAAATTTGAAGGACGAAGATGTGCAAGTGGACAAATATTCCGTAACGACAGCTTAACTGCGGCACACAAAACATTTAAATTTGGTACTAAAGTAAAAGTTACAAATTTACAAAACGATAGTTCGGTAATTGTAAGAATTAACGATAGATTACCTAAAAAATCAGCCAGAAGTATCGACTTAACATTACGGGCCGCTAAGCAATTAAATTTTATAAAAACAGGATTAACAAAAGTAAAAATTGTAGCGTTTAAAGATTCTATTCCTTAATATTTGTGGAATTAGTTAGTTTTATGCACCTTATAATTAAATTGTTATTATGAAAAAATTAATCATTTTAATTCCACTTGTTTTTATTTGTTGGTCATTTACCAGCGGTTTTAAATCTTATAAATTGCCCATAAATTGGGAAAACGATTTTAGTATCAAATTGTATAATGGTGGCGGAATGTACTATGGTTCAACTACAATAGTTTTTGATTCAGCGGGTGTAGTTTATACTAAGATGGATCATGGCAAAGTAAATGAAGAAAAATTTAAACTTTCCGAAAATGAAAAAATCGAAATTTTAAAACAACTTAAAAAATTAAAAGTAGGTAATATAAAAACTAAAGCTACACCCGGCATTACTCACGATAAGGCAACAACAAGTATTTGTTTTTTAAATAAGGGAAATGCTAATTATTGTATAGCGAGTAGTGCTAGTTCTGAAATTGAAGACGAATACAAAAATAACTTTAGTGATGCCTGGAGCTATCTTTCGGGAATTGTAAAAAGTAAAACAAAGTAAATTTTATACTATTTTTAATTCTTAATTTTTAATCTTTAATTTGTTTATGCAACAGATAAAAAATTACATCAACGGTCAGTTAATAGAACCACTTTCAAAATCTTATTTAGATAATTTTAATCCTTCAACAGGCAAAGTATATTCTCAAATACCCGATAGTGATGAGCAAGATGTTGAACTAGCCTATGCTGCAGCTAAAGGAGCGTTTAAAGAATGGAGCATTACCCCCAAAGAAAAACGCTCTGCCTATCTTTTAAAAATTGCAGCGTTAATCGAAAGAAATTTAGATAAATTATCTCTTGCAGAAAGTATAGATAACGGCAAACCCTTAAAACTCGCTAAAACAGTTGATATTCCGCGTGCCGCCGCCAATTTTCATTTTTATGGAACAGGTATTTTACATTATGCCTCACATGCACACAGTATGGAAGACACCGCTATTAATTACACGCTTCACCAACCGGTTGGTGTTGCTGGATGTATTAGCCCTTGGAATTTACCTCTGTATTTATTTAGTTGGAAAATAGCTCCAGCTTTAGCAGCTGGCTGCACCGTAGTTGCAAAGCCAAGCGAGGTAACACCCATGACGGCCTATTTGCTTTCTGAAATTTGTATTGAGGCTGGGCTTCCTGCTGGTGTGTTAAACATTGTGCATGGCCTTGGGGGTAAAGTGGGTAATGCCATTGTAAGTCATAAAGATATTCCTTTAATTTCGTTTACAGGCGGAACAGCAACCGGCAAACACATTGCAAGTATTGCTGCGCCTATGTTTAAAAAATTATCATTAGAACTGGGGGGCAAAAACCCAAACATAATTTTTGCAGATTGTAATTACGATAAAATGTTAGCTACTACTTTAAATTCATCCTTCGCAAATCAAGGACAAATTTGTTTGTGTGGCTCGCGTATTTTTGTCGAACGAAGTATTTATGAAAAATTTAAAACCGATTTTGTTGCAAAAACAAAAGAGCTAGCTGTAGGAAATCCGTTAGACGAAAAAACGAAAGTGGGAGCAATTGTTTCTAAATCACATAAAGAAAAAATTTTAAGTTACATACAATTATCCAAAGCCGAAGGAGGAACTGTTTTGTGTGGTGGCCAAGAAATTAAATTAACTGGAGAGTTAGAGCAGGGTTATTATATTGCCCCAACTATTATTGAAGGCTTAAGGTACGATTGCAGAACCAATCAAGAAGAAATTTTTGGCCCCGTTGTTACCATTACACCTTTTGATACTGAAGAGGAGGTATTGTTGATGGCTAATAGCACACAATATGGTTTGGCAAGTATCTTGTGGACAGAAAATTTAACCCGTGCCCACCGTGTCGCTAACAATGTACACGCAGGTATTGTTTGGGTGAATTGTTGGTTATTGCGCGATTTACGCACACCATTTGGAGGAGTAAAAGCAAGTGGAGTTGGGCGCGAAGGTGGTTTTGAAGCCTTAGATTTTTTTACCGAACCTAAAAATGTGTGTATAAAATTTTAATCACTTACCGATTAAATTACAATTTACTGATAGTCAAACATATACAAATTGGGACGCCAGCATTATTGTTAAAAATCGATTACTTTTATTCATACCTTTGTAGTAAATACGTATATCTTTTAAACGACGTTATTTTAGTAGTAATGAAGCTAAGTTTAAGGTTTTTTATTTCGTGGATAGTGTGCGCCCTTGTAATGTTTGTGTTATTTTATGGGTGGCACGGTGTTTTCTTAAATGATTTTAAACGTATAAAATTTCCATTATCTTGGTTTGTAACTTTTGCGGCATTTACTTACTTAATTTTTGGAGCATGTATTTATTTATTGTTCGAATCGCAAATAATGCGCAGTATTCGTAATGTTTTTACTAGAGGTATAATTTGTGGTCTTATTGCAGGTTTTTCGCTGTTTATGATCGCTACGGTTGTAAATATTTCGTTAACAAAGCAACTGAGTGCACAACATTTAATAGTAGATTGTTTATGGCAAATGGCCGAACAAACGGTTGGCGCACTGGTAGTTGTAGTATTAAAAGGATTTATACGCGACCCAATACCAGAAGGTGCTGATTAATACTAATTTTTATGTTAAAAATTACTACTAATAATATTGAAATTTCGGTTGAAACCAAGTACTTTTGGCAACAAAGTATACCTAAAGAAAATCATTATTTTTTTGTTTATTTTATAACAATTAAAAATAAAAGCGATTTAGCGGTTCAATTATTAAAACGCCATTGGCATATTTTTGATAGTGGCGATACTGTTAGATTTGTTGATGGCGATGGGGTTGTTGGCGAAACGCCAATTATAGAACCTAACCAAAAATTTACCTATAATAGTGGCTGTAATTTAGTAAGCGAAATTGGCTATATGAAAGGATATTACGAAATGCAACACGTCATAACCAATAAAACATTTAAAGTTCAAATACCACAATTTGATTTAGTGGTTCCAGGCAAATTAAATTAGTTAACCGATTTTAATTTTGTGGTAAGTGTTTCAACAACTTTTTTCTGAGTATCAATTTCCGCTTTTTTCCTTACCTGTTCTTCCTCGTTTTTCTTAATATCCTTTTCAGCGGCGTGTATTTTATCTTTGTATTTTTCAATATCTTCTTTTAAATTTTTTTTATCTTTTTCTAAATCTTTTTCTTGGTCAGTTAATTTTTCGTATATTTTTTTTGATGATTTTGCCTGTTCGTTTACTGCGCCTGCACTGGCTTCAACCACCTTTTTTTGAATAGCTACCTCGGATTTTTTCTTTGCAATTTCTCCATCTTTGGTAATTACATCTGTTTCTGCACGTCCTATTTTAGCTTTGTAATCAATAATGTCATCAAGTAAATTTTTGTTGTCTTTTTCTAAATCTTTTTGTTGGTCTTCTTTTTTTGCTACCAGCTTTTCCGCATCTTTAACGGCCTCAATAAGTGGTGCTTTTGTTTGTTTAATGGCAAACTCTTTTACCATTTTTTCAACAAAATTATACTTATCCTTATCTTTAGATGATGTCAGGTAAACGCCTCCTAAATCTACAGCAACCATCATTTTAACGGTTTTATCTTTTTTATTTTCTTCAAATTTTGTGTAAAAATCAACTGGATTATTTCCCCAATCTTTTATTAATATGTTATCGCCAAACACTTCATTATCCTTATCTTTTACTTTTTCGTACTTATAATCTTTTAAAACTTTTTTCCACTCATTTACTACATCGTTTAAATTATTTTCAAAAAGCGTAGTTGTAATAGCATTTTGCGAGCCTGTACTAAATTTTTCGTTTGTTTCTTTTACAATAATAGATTGCGAGAATCCAGTTAGGGTAATAAATAAACCAAGAAGTGTAAATGTATTTTTCATTTTTAATGAGATTATAATGCTGTTAATACAAATGTAATATTTAAAATTGTATCGTTTAAAATTGTTATTAATAATAATAATGCTTTATTTTTGTATTAAGAACAGTCGTGCAAATGTTATTTATGTTTTTTTGGATAGCATTTCACAATAATTAATTAAAAATGATAAAAATATAAATATGAACAATAAAATAGTTTTAACTCTTGTTGCTATTGCAATTGTAATGGGTTCATGTAAAAAAAATGGACTTGGTGGAGATGCTACACTGGTAGTAGTTTTAAAACATCATGGTAACATTATAAAAAATCACAGAACGTATCCCGACACTGTTTTTGTAAAATACAGAGCTTCGGATTTACCAGGAACGACACCTGATAAATTTGATACTTATTTTGTAGGTAAAGTAGGCGAAGATCATGTACATTGCGAGGGATTATTGCCTGGTAAATATTTTTTGTACGGCGTAGGTATTGATAGCACTGGGCCATACAGAGTAGACGGTGGAGTAGCTATAAAAATAGCACATAGCCAACGTAAAAAAGAAATAGATGTAGATTTAGCCGTGGTGGAATAATTAAAAATTTGATTTTAAAATAAAAACCCCTCGTTTAAAATAAGAAACGAGGTTTTTTTTTAATTATTATTTTACTTCCCATTCTTTCCAATCCATTTCTTCGCCATTTAAAATTTTTAAATAGCTGGTGTAGCGTTCTTCGTTTAATTCGCCATCTTCAACGGCTTTTATTACGGCACATTTTGGTTCGTTTACGTGTATACAATTATTAAATTTACATTCATTCATTAGTTTTCTAATTTCCGGAAAATAATGCCCTACCTCTTCTTTTTTCATTTCTACTAGCCCTAATTCTTTAATACCTGGGCTGTCAATAATATTACCACCAAAGCTTAAAGGATGCAATTCGGCAAAAGTAGTGGTATGCATACCCTTTAAATGTGCGCTCGAAATTTGCCCTGTTTTAATAGTTAAACTTGGTTCTAAAGCATTAATAAAAGTAGATTTACCAACCCCTGAATGCCCTGCTACAAGGGTTGTTTTACCTTTAAAAATTGGCTGTAAATCGGCAATATTTTGTGCATTATAACTACTTACTTCGTAACACTTATAGCCGGCTTTCGTGTAAATAGCTATTATTTCTTTTTGATAATTAAGCAACTCTTCGTTTAATAAATCGCACTTATTGAAAATTAATAAGGCAGGTATTCTGTAGGCTTCAGCGGTAATTAAAAATCTATCAATAAATCCTAAACTTGTGCGAGGTGCTACCAGCGTAGCTATAAGCACGGCTTGGTCTAAATTACTAGCAATAATATGTGCTTGTTTGCTTAGGTTAAGCGATTTACGAATAATATAATTTTTTCGGGGATGAATTTTTATAATCGATACTTCTTTTTCGTTCTCAAAAAGTACATCAACATTATCGCCAACAGCAATAGGGTTAGTAGTTTTCCGCCCCTCTAACCTAATTTTGCCTTGTAATTTACAGTTGTAAACAGTACCATTAATATTTACTAAATAATTACTTCCAGTAGATTTTATAACTAAGCCTTGCATAAATTTAACGTTAAATTTAGTAATATTTATGTTTATAAAATTTAACGTGTGTCTTTTAATTAAAATAGTAATTTAAGCGCGGATTATAAACCAATTAAAATTAATATAATGAAAGAAGTGTATATCGTATCGGCTGTGCGCACCCCAATGGGTTCGTTTGGTGGCGCATTAGCTACTGTATCAGCAACTCAATTAGGTGCTATTGCTATTAAAGGCGCATTAGATAAAATTAAATTAGATGGCAAATTAGTGCAAGAAGTGTTTATGGGAAGTGTATTACAAGCTAATTTAGGCCAGGCACCAGCCCGCCAAGCCGCCAAATTTGCAGGTTTACCTAATGAGGTAAATTGTACAACTGTAAACAAAGTGTGTGCAAGTGGTATGAAAGCTATTGCTTTAGCCGCACAAAGTATTATGTTAGGCGATAACGATGTTGTAATTGCAGGTGGTATGGAAAACATGAGTGCCGTGCCATTTTATAGTGACGCTACCCGTTGGGGAGCAAAATATGGCGACTCTAAATTAATTGATGGTTTAGCAAAAGATGGTTTAACCGACGTTTACGCTGGAACAGCAATGGGTAACTGCGCTGATATGTGTGCAAAAGAATATAAATTTAGTAGAGAAGACCAAGATGCTTTTGCGATTGAGTCATACAGACGCAGTGCCGCAGCGTGGAGCGCAGGCAAATTTAAAGACGAAATTGTAGGCGTAACTGTAAAAACTAAAAAAGGTGATATTGAGTTTATTGAAGACGAAGAATACAAAAATGTAAACTTCGAAAAAATACCAACATTAAAGCCTGTGTTTAGCAAAGAAGGAACAGTAACGGCTGCCAATGCAAGTAGTATGAATGATGGCGCAGCTGCTCTAATTTTAATGAGTAAAGAAAAAGCCGAAAGTTTAGGTTTAAAACCATTGGCAAAAATAAAAGGTTATGCTGATGCTGAACAAGCACCAGAGTGGTTTACTACTACGCCTGCTATTGCAGTGCCTAAAGCGGTTGAAAAAGCTGGTTTAAAAATGGATGATATTAATTACTTTGAATTAAACGAGGCTTTTAGTGTTGTGGGTTTAGCCAACATGAAGCTAATGAATTTAGATGCCAGCAAAGTTAACGTTAATGGTGGTGCCGTATCATTAGGTCACCCATTGGGTTGCAGTGGTGCCCGTGTAATTGTGACTTTAATTAATGTATTAAAACAAAACAATGCAAAATACGGTGCTGCCGGAATTTGCAATGGTGGCGGCGGGGCCAGCGCTTTGGTTATTGAGAATATGTAATCTTTTTTTAATTTTATTAAAGCCTTTAACAGTTTTGTTAAAGGCTTTTTTTATGATGAAGCCCGTTTTAATCTATCATTAATTGCCATACCTAAACCTTCCTCTGGAAGTAATTCTGCAACTAAAATTTCAAGAGTATCTTCATCCGCTTGACGTAAAAATTTAAATAAATTTAAGGCCGCTTCGTTTATGTTTTTTCTTTTTGATAAATTATAAATAGTTAGGTTGTTTGTTTTTAAAGGCTCATCTCCAAAACATATTACCCCAACTTTTTTATTGGTGTATTTTTTTAAAAGCTCGGTTACACTGCCTAATAATAAAGGTTTTTTTGGCGAATAATGGCTTTTTAATTGTCCGGGGGCTTTTGGATTGCTTGAATTATTTATTGATAATTTTACATTTCCTACACAATTTTCTATAGCTTCTAGTGTTAAACCGCCGAGGCGGTAAATACAAATACAATCTTCTTCTATTCCAACAATTGTAGATTCTAATCCAACACTACAGTTACCACCGTCTAAAATGTAATCAATTTTGTCATTTAATTGCTTACTTACGTGTTGGGCAGTGGTTGGGCTCACATATCCAAAAGGGTTGGCACTTGGCGCTGCTAAAGGAAAATCAATTAAATGTAATAACTGTAAAGTTAAAATGTGATTAGGAATTCTTACAGCAACTTTATCTAAACCGGAAGTAACAATTGTTGGAATATTATTTTTTTTTGGAAGCAATAATGTCAAAGGTCCCGGCCAAAAAGTATTAGCTAATTTTAGTAATCGCTCGTCATTTAGAGTAGCATATTTAGTTACTTCATTAATGGTTGGTACATGTATAATTAGAGGGTCAAAAAACGGACGTTTCTTAGCTTCAAAAATAGAAAGCACTGCTTCTTCGTTTAAAGCGTTTGCCGCCAAGCCATAAACGGTTTCGGTGGGAATTGCTACTAATTTATTTTGTTTTAAAAAGTTCGCTGCTTTAGTAACGTCAACGCCAATAATTGCCATGGTGTAAAAGTACAATTTTTCAATGTAACACGGTAGTTAAGTTAAGAGCAAATTACTCTTCCAAAAACTCAGACAAATACATGTCTTTTATTGCAATTTTAGTTTTAGTTTCAGCAATAGTAGTGTTATTTAAATCTGTTGACTTTTCTGTTTTGCAAAGAGGCAAACCGGTTGATGATTTGTAAATGTCCCAAACAAAATTTGTATTATTTTGAATAGTAGTAGCTTTGTTTTTAGTATCTATATTCAATTTTATTTTCGCAATGTCGTGCATATTTGCTATTACATCTTCGGTTAAAATTTCTTTTTCAATTAAGTGTTTTACAATATATTTTTTGGTTGGGGATAAATTTATAAACTCAATTAGCAAACATTTATTAACTGTTTTATTGGCATAATAAACCACCGGCGAACTGTCTTCTATAAAAATGATACCGGCAAATGTGTATTTATTTTTTGCAGTAAAGTCTTGGCTATTATTTTTTATAAAAATAATGTCTCCATCAGCGTAACTAAATTTAGAATTTGAAACGTGTTGGGCTTCCGAAGTCGTATAGCTTAGTAAAATAAGTAGTAATATAGCTAAGTAATTTAAGTTTAAATTTTTCATAACTGTGGTTTTTAAAATTAAACAGGTGTTATCTACTTAGTTTTACGTTCAAAAAACAAATTAGTTTGTGTTTTACCGGAGTGTTTTGTTAAAATGTGTTTTTTTTAGCCCATAAGGGGTTTATAATAGACCAACGAGGTGTTTAATAAGCTATATTTTATTTATTTATTGTTATTAATTCTGGTTATAGGTATAAAAATTAGTTATAAATTTACCCTATTCAAAATAAAATTTATGGAATTTAGAACAGAAAAAGACACCATGGGCGAAGTGCAAGTGCCCGCCCACGTATATTGGGGTGCGCAAACCGAGCGTAGCCGTAACAACTTTAAAATTGGCCCAGAGGGTAGCATGCCTAAAGAAATTATTTATGCTTTTGGTTATTTAAAAAAAGCAGCAGCCCTTGCTAATTGCGAATTAGGTGTATTAACAAAAGAAAAGTGCGATTTAATTGGGAAGGTTTGCGACGAAATCATTGCACATAAATTAGACGACCAATTCCCTTTAGTTATATGGCAAACCGGCAGCGGCACGCAAAGTAATATGAATGCCAACGAAGTAATTGCCTACCGAGCCCATGTTTTAAATGGTGGTAAATTAACCGATGAACCTAAAGTGTTGCATCCAAATGATGACGTTAATAAATCGCAAAGCAGTAATGATACTTACCCAACTGCTATGCACATTGCGGCATACAAGCAAGTAGCCGAAATTACAATTCCAGGAATGGAATTACTAAGAGATAGCCTTGCAAAAAAAGTAGAAGCCTTTAAAGATATTATCAAAACAGGCCGTACGCATTTTATGGATGCAACGCCTTTAAGCCTTGGACAAGAGTTTAGCGGTTATGTTCAACAAATTACAAACAGCATTCGGGCATTAAAAAATGCATTGGAAGTAGTTAAAGAATTAGCGTTAGGCGGAACTGCTGTTGGTACAGGACTTAACACACCAAAAGGCTACGATGTTTTAGTTGCTAAAAAAATTGCTGAATTAACAGGTTTACCTTTTGTTACAGCACCAAATAAATTTGAAGCTTTAGCGGCTCACGATGCAATGGTTGAGTTAAGCGGCGCTTTAAAGCGCAGTGCTGTTTCGCTAATGAAAATTGCTAACGATATTCGCATGTTGTCAAGTGGGCCACGCTGTGGCATTGGCGAGATTATTATACCAGATAATGAACCAGGAAGTTCTATTATGCCAGGTAAAGTAAACCCTACTCAGCCCGAGGCGTTAACAATGGTTTGTGCTCAAGTTATTGGAAACGATGTGGCAGTGAGTATTGGAGGTAGTATGGGGCATTTTGAATTGAACGTATTTAAGCCAGTAATAGCCTCAAATGTGTTACAAAGTGCACGTTTAATTGGCGATGCGTGCGTAAGTTTTACCGAAAAATGTGCCAATGGGATTGAGGCCAATTTACCTGTTTTAAAACAACATTTGGAAAATAGTTTAATGCTGGTAACTGCTTTAAATACCCACATTGGTTACGAAAAGGCAGCTAAAATTGCTAAAACCGCGCATAAAGGAAATAAAACATTACGCGAAGCAGCCATTGAACTGGGTTATGTAACTAACGAACAATTTGATTTGTGGGTACGTCCGGAAGATATGATAGGAAGTTTGAAATAGTTTGTTGTGAATAAAAATAAACTAAAAATAACGCTAAATTAATTGGTTTATATAAACGGAGATAGTAAATTAGTAACCAAATAAATTCATAAAAATGGATCCTTTAAAAGAAAAATTTAACGCTAAAGCAAAAGTTTTAGCAGCAGAAATTAAAGATATAATTAAAAATAATGGCGATGTAAAATTGGGTGAAATTACTGTGGCTCAAGTATACCAGGGTATGCGCGGCATGGTAGGTATGGTTACCGAAACATCGCGTTTAGACCCAGAAGAAGGCATACGTTTTAGAGGTTACACAATACCCGAATTAAGAGCACAGTTACCTAAAGCACCAGGAGGCACAGAACCCCTACCAGAAGGCATTTTTTATTTAATGTTGGTAGGCGAATTACCTACACAAGAGGATGTAAAATTTATTACTACCGAGTGGCAAAAGCGTTCTAACGTCCCAAAACATGTATTTGATGTGATTGAATGCCTACCTATTGATACGCATCCTATGACACAATTTGTAATTGGTGTTATGGCTATGCAACGCGAAAGTGTATTTGCAAAAGCTTATGCAAAAGGTATAAGTAAAAAAGATTATTGGGATTATACTTACGAAGATAGTATGAACTTAATTGCACGTTTACCGCGTATTGCAGCATTTATTTACCGTCGTAAATATAAAAACAACGTACACATTGAACCCGATCATAAATTAGATTGGGCAGCCAACTTTGCTCACATGCTAGGTTACGAAGCTTTTGATATGAAACGTTTAATGCGTTTGTATTTAACTATTCACGTAGATCATGAAGGTGGAAACGTTTCAGCACATACAACCCATTTAGTTGGCTCTGCGCTAAGCGACCCATATTTGGCATTTTCTGCTGGTATGAATGGATTAGCAGGCCCCTTGCACGGTTTGGCCAATCAGGAAGTGCTAAACTGGATTATGGAATTAAAGGAAACGTTAGGTGGTGGTTTGCCTACTAAAGAGCAAATTGCAGAATACATTAAAAAAACATTAGCCGAAGGAAAAGTTGTTCCGGGATATGGTCATGCCGTGTTACGCAAAACAGACCCACGTTTTACGGCTCAGCAAGATTTTTATAAAACCTACATCAAACACGATGATATTTGCGAAATCGTTCAAATGGTTTACGAAGTAGCGCCACCAATTTTAGAAGGTACAGGTAAAATTAAAAACCCTTGGCCAAATGTTGATGCACATTCGGGTGCATTATTAGTACATTATGGCATGTATGAATTTGATTTTTACACAGTATTATTTGGCGTAAGCCGTGCTTTAGGTGTGCTGGCAAGTTTGGTTTGGGATAGGGCAACTAATTCTCCAATTGAGCGACCAGGATCACTTACTACTGAAAATATTAAAGCTAAAATAAAAAAGGCACAAGAAGAAGCCGCCAAAGTTTAATAAATTAATCTTTTATTATTTTTTTTGTCGCAATTAACACGTTGTTTTTATAAATACGTAAACTATAAATATTAGCAGTTAGTAGAGACAGATTTAATACGAGTGTTTTATTTTTATAAATTTCGCTTAGTTCCACTTGTCCTAAAGTATTTATTAGTTCTACTTTAAGCTCACTGCCATTCGTATTTTCGAACGTAATATTTACTAATTCTTTTGAAGGATTCGGATACATAGTAATATTGTCGTTGATATAAAAACTATTTAATTTAGTGGAAGTACACGTAATAGTACCTAATAGTTTTTTGCTAAAAATTACTTGCGATAAATTTACACTATCCATGAAGCGTGTTGCCTCAACACAATCGTTTTTTAAATTAGCTGCTAAAAAAGGATTCAAAAAATTCATATATAATTTTAAAGCTAATGTATTGGTTACTGTGCTTCCACAGCCGGTAGAAATTTGACCAAATACGCAATTTGTATTTGTACCATTACCAAAATCGCAATGCGTTAAATTTTTAAGTATAATTGCAAATTTATTAGCAGAGGCAGTACTATCCCACATTATATTTTGATTTGTTAATGCTGGAGCTACACAATCACTTTGCCCTCCAATAATTAATGTTGGTACAGTTACTGTTTTTGCCGCTAACGATGAACGTGGATTAGTTTGTGCTGCTGCAAAATTAAACAAACAAGTTATAGAAGCATTGTTTGAAGCCCCTAAAAAGGAAGAACCGCCCCCCATAGAATGACCGCCAATAGCTGATTTTTGAGCTACTTTACCAATAAAAATAGGAGCTAAGGTGTTTGTAAAATTTAGTTGCATTATTTTGTTTGCTACCAACGCTTCGTCTAAACCAAAATCGCTATGCGAAGGACTGAAGCCACCTTCTGTGCGAGGCAGCGCTACTATATAGCCTTGTTTTGAGAGTGATGAGTAAATATTATCGTAACTATCCCAACTCATTACAAATCCATGGCCAATAACTACCACCGGAAAAGTACCACTAGCTACAGCCACATTTGTGCCAGCTATTGCAGCTGGATAATATACCTCTGTTTGTATTTGTCTCCCCGCTCCGCCACCACTGCCAAATCCGCCAGTTCTAGTAGCATCGTTAAACGTTAGTGTAAGTGTGCCAGTTTGATAGGTTTGGGACTTGGCGATGCAAGCTAAAATAGTAAAGAGAATTAATAAATTTTTTTTCATTTTTTCGGTATATCTGTCTATTAAATTATTTGTTCTATGCTTTACAAATATACTTTCATTAAGTAGGTAAATGTAACTTAATTAAATACGGTTATATTAAACGATTAAAAGGCTTTAGTTTATTCATAAATGGTTAAGCTATTTCATAAAATTATAGTGTCAAATAGCTATATTTGATTTTAAATATTAAATTTTCTAAATGGAAAAACTAGACGCTTTTAAACAGCAAATTATTACTGGGTACAGTGCAAGTGGCAATTCTATAACACTTGGTGCTGCTATGTTAGATGGTGTGCCTCAAAAAGATGCCCAAATAAAATTACCATTAAAAACGTTAAATAGGCATGGATTAATTGCTGGCGCAACGGGTACAGGTAAAACAGTTACACTTCAAATTATTGCAGAAAGTATGTGTGCTGCTGGAATTCCGGTTTTATTAATGGATTTAAAAGGCGATTTAAGCGGCATTGCCAAAGCAGGTGTCAGTAATGCTAAAATAGAAGAACGTCACGCTTTAATTGGTATGCCTTATTTGCCAAAAGCTTCAACGGCCGAATTTATGACGATCAGTAAAGAAGCAGGTATTAAATTACGCGCAACTGTATTAGAATTTGGTCCGGTTTTATTTAGTAAGATATTAGAACTTAACGATACACAAGGCGGTGTAGTAGCTATGCTTTTTAAGTATGCAGACGATAACCAACTACCGCTTTTGGATTTAAAAGATTTTAAAGCGCTGTTAAAATACAGTACTGAAGATGGTAAAGAAAAAATACAAAAAGAATATGGTAATTTAAGTACAGCAACTACGTCAACTATCTTAAGAAAAATTATAGAATTAGAAAGTCAAGGTGCGGAACAATTTTTTGGCGAAAAAAGTTTTGAAGTAACTGATTTGGTTCGATTAGATACAAATGGGTGTGGCATTGCGTCTATAATTCGGTTAGCAGATATACAAGATAAACCAAAATTGTTTTCCACCTTTATGCTTAGTTTGTTGGCAGAGATATATGCCACCTTTCCAGAAGCTGGCGATTTAGAAAAACCAAAACTGTGTATTTTTATTGATGAGGCACATCTTATATTTAACGAAGCATCAAAAGCATTATTAAATCAAATTGAATCAATTATTAAGTTAATTCGTAGTAAGGGTGTTGGTATTTATTTTATTACCCAAAACCCATACGATGTGCCCGATGAAATTTTAGCGCAGTTGGGGTTAAAAGTGCAACACGCCCTCCGTGCTTTTACCGAAAAAGATAGAAAGGCAATAAAAAAAACAGCTGAAAATTATCCCATTTCAGAATTTTATAAAACAGACGAGTTACTAACCAGCCTTGGAATTGGGCAAGCATTAATTACTGCTTTAAACGAAAAAGGAATACCCACTCCACTAGCCGCTGTGCATTTAAAAGCACCTAATAGTCGTATTGGCGTTTTAACACCCGATGAGTTAACACAGATTGTATCTACTAGCAACTTGGTAAATAAATACAATGAGGAAATTGACCGAGAAAGTGCGTATGAAATTTTAACTGCAAAAATTAAATCGGCGTCAGAAGATGAATCGATGGATGAAGATGTAAAACCAAAACCAAAACAAAAAGAAGAGAAATCGTTTGTAGAAAAAGCAACTGAAAATACAATGGTTAGGCAAGTAGGGCGTACCGTATTTAAAGAAGTAGCCCGCGGGTTGCTAGGCGCTTTGGGTTTAGGTGGTAAAAAGAAAAAAGGGGGCTGGTTTTAGTAGTATACTTTAGCAGTACTGTAAAAGCACAACGTATTAATTATTTATAAACCTATCTTTTAGTTCGTGCTCGGCATTAATAATATGCGTTATAAATTTTATTTGATTTAATAAATTAAACTGCGGGTTGTTACTCGAGATTAATTTATATTTTTCGTTATTTGTTAATTGAATTGCAGCAGCTACATTAAAAACCGTTAATTGATTTACAGTTTCATAATCAATAAATTTATTTTGTATGCTTGTAAAATAGTTTACCACTGCATCTTGCAAACTATTTAACGTAATACGTTGATTGTTTTTCGTAATTTCAATAACGCCAGCGCCATATAATTTTGGAGTTAAAACGGCTGTGTATTCTAATAGTTCAAAAATTGCTTCACCTTCCACCAACACATCCAAATCCCCATTGTCGTACGTTTTTAAAATGCGTTTAATTTTTACTTCACAACCAAATTTTTTAACCTTCCCTTTTTCGGTAAACGGTATGCCAAACGACGCATCATTTTCAACACATTCGTTAATTAACTGCTTATATCGTTCTTCAAAAATATAAAGTTTTGTAGTTTCGCCAGGAAATATAACCATGTTTAATGGAAACATGGGTATGGTTATGTGCTGCGTATTCATAATTTAGCGTATTTATATATCTATACGCATACAAAACAAAAAGGGTGGGGTGTAAAAGTAGAAAATGTTTAAAAAACAGCTTTTAATGTGTGAAACTAGAGTTTTGGTGAGGGAATAACATTTAACCTTTTTTCAATTTTTAAACTGCCGAAATAATTATACCTTTAATTTGTAAATGAAAAAAATTCTTATACTTTATACCTTTTGTTTTTTTATAAAATTAAATGCAGCGTACATTTTAATTCCAATGGACGATTCACAAAAGAACCACCTAAAAGCATATGGATTAGCATATTGGGCTCTTAAGGGCGAGTTGGAAATTCATTGGTTACTTAATTACCGTGGTGGAAGTTTTATGATTCCCAATGCTAAAGCCGTTAGCAACGAGTGTACAATACGTGGCATTAGTTTCGAAACAATAGGCGATGCGCAAGGTAACAGCATTTTATCCGAAATTGCCAACCCCGAACAAAACCAAGATGCCATTAAATTAGAAAAAGCACCACGTATTGCCGTGTATTCGCCTAAAGGCAAACAACCTTGGGATGACGCTGTAACATTAGTGTTAAAGTATGCCGAAATACCTTATGATGTAGTTTACGATGAAGAAGTTTTTTTAGATAAACTAAAAGATTACGATTGGCTGCACTTGCATCACGAGGATTTTACCGGACAATATGGTAAGTTTTACGGGCAGTTTCAAAATGCTGCATGGTATCAAAACGAAGTAAAAGAAAACGAAGCTATGGCTAAAAAATTGGGCTTTGGTAAAACTTCCTTAATGAAGCTAAACACAGCCAAAAAAATTAAAGACTTTGTGTTTAATGGCGGTTTTTTATTTGCCATGTGCAGCGCCAGCGATAGCTATGACATTGCACTTGCGGCCGAAGGTGTAGATATTTGCGAAAGTGTTTTTGACCATGACCCAATTGATAAAAACGCTAATAGTAAAATAGATTTTAGCAAAGGTTTTGCCTTTGAAAATTACAAATTAAGTATGAATCCATTTGAGTATGAATATTCAACAATTGACACCTATTTAACCCGTCCTCAATATGGCATGACCGAAAAAACAGACCTATTTACATTATTCGATTTTTCTGCAAAGTGGGATCCCATTCCAACCATGTTGTGCCAAAACCACACACAAACCATACAAGGTTTTTGGGGGCAAACGGTAGCCTTTGATAAAAAATACATTAAAAAAAATGTACTTATAATGGGCGAGGCCAAAGCTTTTGGTGAAGCTCGCTACATACATGGCGACCACGGTAAAGGCACTTGGACATTTTATGCAGGTCACGACCCCGAAGATTATCAACACAGGGTTGAAGAGCCACCAACCGATTTAGCTTTGCATCCAAACTCACCAGGGTACCGATTAATATTAAATAATATTTTGTTTCCGGCTGCTAAAAAGAAAAAGCAGAAAACATAATGTTTTTTTTTGGCTTAAGCTGTAAGGTTTTAAAGAGTTTTTATATAGATCTTATACGTTTATTGAAAATTTTAACTAATAAAATAAACTATATGAAATTAGCAACTCATCTTTTAATTGTAACAGTGGCATTTTGCCTTACTCAAGCCTGTAGCGAAAAAGCGGAAATAGTAGCGCTTAATAAAACAAATATAGTTGATACCATAAACATAGGGTGTTTGGGTACTTATGACCTAAATCCTTTAGACACTAGCGAAAAAATTAACCAAGTTTACGACAAACAAAAAATTAAACACGGGCATTGGATTAGCTTTGGTATTGCTGTTACAAAAACAGCAAATGAAAAAGTTACTCGCACAAAAATTGAAGAAGGTTATTATCGGTTTAATAAAAAAGTAGGTTTTTGGAAGTTTTATAACCAAGATGGCACTTTAAAAGATTCGATTGAATACAAAAATGATATTGCAGTTATAAATTCGTAGACTAAATTTTAAAGTTTATATAAAAAAATTAAGCAAACTCATCAGGTTTATTTATGTAAAAAATGTAATTTTACTGTATCAATTTCATTCTAAAAATAATTATTTCGGCAATTGCTGTTTTTTTGGTAGCTAATTTATTATCGCCACACATTACTGTAGATAGTTATACTACTACACTTTTAGTAGCTATTGTTTTAGCATTTTTAAATAGCATAGTAAAACCAATATTAACAGTGCTCACAATACCTATTACTGTTTTTACATTAGGCTTTTTTTTATTAGCTATTAATGCCTTAATTATTTTATTTGCCCAAAAATTAGTAAGTGGTTTTCATGTACAAGGTTTTTGGTGGGCATTATTTTTTAGCCTCCTATTATCAATTTGTACTGGTATTTTAAATGCAGTACTGGGTGTGAAAAATGAGAAATAAACGTTTTTTGTGTAAGGATTTTGAATTTATTTCGTCTATCTTTAAGAGAAATTAAAACTTACTTTTTGCAAATAAAAAATCAAGATAAAGAATTAGAGTTTGTAGAGCATCTTTTATCAAAAGATAGAAAACGTTTTGGGGTATTGTACGATAACTATTCTGTGGCGTTGTTTGGAATAATTCATCGCATCGTATTAAACGATGAAATAGCCGAAGATATTTTACAAGATGTGTTTTTAAAAATTTGGAATAATTCTGCCTCATACGACCCCAAAAAAGCGCGCTTATTTACTTGGATGCTAAATATAGCTCGCAATACGGCTATTGATTACAAACGTTCGAAACAAGGCCGAGTGGATGAAAAAAATTATTCGATTGATACTTTAAAAAATATTTATGAAAAACCAAGCGCTACTAGTTTTCCACACGAAAATTATGGCATAAAAAAATTAGTAGATGAATTAAAGGCAGATCAAAGAGAAATTATTGATTTAGCATTTTTTGAAGGCTATACACATCCCGAAATAGCTGAAAAACTTCAAATTCCTTTAGGTACTGTAAAAACTAAATGCAGGGCGGCTATTAGTTGCTTGCGAAAAGTAATAGATAGATAAAATATTAGGCTGCTTCTCGTTGCAAGATAACTTTGCAAGGCACATTAGAAGTTACTTTTACAAAGTGCGATACGTGTAATGGTATTGAAAGGTAATCTCCCGGAACTAATGAATAAATTTTTGTGTCAATTGTAATATCGCAAGTCCCTTCAACAATTAAAAATTTTTCAAATTCTTTAGTATGAACTTCGGGTGGGGTAGCGTCTTTTATCCAAACTATTGCTGTAGTGTACTGAGGTGTATAGCCAATAAGTTTAGCCTCAATTTCATCTATATCGTCAGCATCTAACATATCGTCTCTCGTTAACCACTCATTATAATCTTCTGGTTTAGATTGCTCGTTTAAAATGGGCGGAAATGTTTGCTTTTCACCATTTTTTAAACGCTCACTATAATCAATACTTGCTAATACCATAGCTTTAATAGTACTATTTGGCAGGGTATTATTTTCTAAACTATATGATTGTAGGGCATTTGTAATTGCCTCCAGTTCATTTTCAATTTCTGGATATTTTTTTATCAGAGTATTTAACTCATCAGTTTCCTTTGCGTTAGTTAAACCCAAAACATACATCTCAATTATGCCAGACTCTATATATTTCGAAACGTTAAACATGTTTTTAACAAAAGCACAAAATTATTAACTTTTATTTAACTTACGATGTTTGTTTACCATTAGATTTATTTTTTTTAGAACATTTTAGTTGGTTAACCCTTTAATTAGATAAATGGTTAAAAATAAACGACCAAATTATTTTTTTATACTTTTAGCATCTTTATTTGAGAATAATTTTGCCGGAATTAAAAAAAATAGTTAAAATTTTTGTTTGCTCAATATTAATTTGGCTGGTAATTAGGTTGTTTTTCTTTCAAACCTTTCGCATTCCATCCTCATCAATGAATGGCACCTTGTTTCAAAACGATTTTGTGGTGATTAGCAAAATGCATTATGGCGCACGCTTACCCATTACGCCCCTCGCATTTAAAATTGGAGGCGAAAAAAAATATGTAGACGCTTTACAACTGCCTTATTTTCGTTTTTTTGGTTTTAGCCATATTAAACAAAACGATATTATTGCTTTTAATTTTGCCTTAACGGACGATGAGCCTATTGATATGCGCGAAGAGTATATTAAACGTTGTATAGGTGTTGCAGGTGATACGGTAAAAATCAATAATGGCGATGTGTATGTTAACTCCAAATTAATTACCATTAAAACCGTTTATAATAATTACACAGTTAATAGCTTAACTACTATTGATACTGCTGTTATGAAACGGCTAAACATTTTACAAGACGCTTTACAAATAAGTAATTTTGAATACAACTTATACATGAGTCAAAAACAGGCCGACTCCCTAGTAAAATTAAAAATTATTAAAACCATTACTCTAAACACTTTTACAAAAGAGTATTATCGTCCATCTGTTTTTCCAAACCACCCTTCTGTTTTATGGAATTTTGATTTTTTTGGACCTTTGTACATTCCAAAAAAGGGCGATAGTATATTACTAACGCCTCAAAATATAGTTTTATATCAACGATTAATAGAACGTTTTGAAAAAAATAGACTCACTACAAAAGATAGCCTTATCTTTATTAATGACCTACCAAAAAAGTATTACACGTTTCAGCAAAATTATTATTTTGTTATTGGCGATAATCGGCATAATTCTATCGACTCACGTTCATGGGGATTGATCCCCCAAAGCCATATAATTGGTAAATTGTGGTTGGTATTTTAGTTAAGGGATATTAGTAGGCACGAAAAACCAACTATTTTAATCTAAATATCTGTAAATCAAAAAGTTATTTTTCAACTAAAAAAATCTAAACAGGTTTTGTTCTCGTAAATAATAACGAATAATTTAATCTTGTTAAAAAATGAAAAAATCTACTAAAACAATTCTTGGTATAACATGCATTGCTGCAACAGCTATTGCATTTTATAGTTGGGATGCCCAAAAATCGCCCCTGCAAGCTTCTAGCCACAGGGAAGCGCCATTGATTGCAAATGATCCATTGGCGGATAATACAGATCTTTATGCTTTTCGTAGTCCTGATGATACGAATAAAGTAACGATTATTGCAAATTATATTCCTTTACAGTTACCGCAAGGTGGGCCTAATTACGCGTCGTTTGGTACTAACATCCGTTACGAAATTCACATCGAAAATGGTGGTACCGTTACTAATACTAGTGGTGGTGATGATATTACGTACCGTTTTACCTTTAGCAAAGTTAATCAAGATACTACTACGTTTTTTAATATTCGCTTAGATAAAGAAAATTTAAAAACTACCTATTTAGCTGAAAAGAGCATAAATGGTGGTGCTTTTACAACTATTGCTAGCGGTGGTGTAGTACCTCCTGCAAACATAGGGCCACGTTCTATTGGTGGTGCTGCGGGTTTAACGTTAACGCCAAACTATGCTACTTTAGTATCTAATGCTATTGTAAATGCAACTGGTGGCGGTGGCGAGAAAATTTTCTGTGGTCCGGCTGATGATCCATTTTTTGTTGATTTAGGTGGTATTTTCGATTTAGGCCAAACTCGTGCTGGTGGTACAGGTACCAACTCGCCACGTGATGGTGTTGGACACAAAAATTGTCATTCAATTGCGATCCAAGTTCCTATTGCTACATTACAAAAAAATGGTTTAGCGGTAAGTTCTGCAACTAATATTTTAGATAGTCGTTTTATCATTGGTGTTTGGGCTTCGGCTAGTCGCCCTGCTACACGTACACTGGGTAGTGCTGCTACTTATACAGACGCTGGTACGTACGTACAAGTATCGCGTATAGGTATGCCTTTAACTAACGAAGCTATTATTCCAATTGGTCAAAAAGACATTTGGAACGCAAAAATTCCTTACGGTGTTGGTAGTGGTGTTACCGGAGCAAACGAAATTGCTTGGCAAGAAAACTACTTCTGTAACCCAGAGTTAGCTTTATATTTAACTAACAATCCTTTTGGTGCAGCAGTTCCTGCATTATCAGCTTCATTACGTACACAAACAGCTTCTTTAGGTAGTTTCAACTTCTCTACGGGTGCTGCTGGTTTAACTATACTTTCAAATACAGCTTTAGTTGGTACAGCATTACACTCAACTGCATTTGGTAGTTATTTATTACGTGCGGGTAAGCCGCGTTCGGTAGATATTTTACCAATATTCCACACAGGTGTTCCAAATTTACCGCCATACCAATTAGCTACAGGTAAGCCTGCTGGTAGTCCTTTATCTCCAGGTAAGCCGTTTATTAATAACTTTTTACCAACCTTTGGCGATATGTTACGTTTAAATATGGCTGTGCCTGTTACACAACGTAACGATCCTAACTTTAGTTCGTTAGGTTTAGTACAAGCTGCAGTTTTAGGTTTAACAAATCCTGCTTACAGTGGTACTTCTTTACAATTTATACCTAACATGGATGGTTTTCCTAACGGACGTCGTTTAGAAGATGATGTAACACGTATTGAATTACAAGCTGTTGGTGGTGTAGTTTTAGCTGCAATTGGTTTATGGTACGATGATGTTCCTAGCCCATACACAGCTGTTGTTTCTCCTCAATTATTATCTACTTTAAGTTATAGTACAGGTATTAACACTAACGATACATTATTTAGAGCTAACTTCCCATACGTTCAAACGCCTTGGAGTGGTTATGCTAATCATAGTGGTCAATAATAAAATATAATAATAACATTAAAATCATAAACAAAATGAAAAATAAATTAATAACCAAAATTTTAGGTGTAACTTGTATAGCTGCTTCTGCTATTGCATTTTATGCTTGGGATGCCCAAAAATCGCCCCTACAGGCTTCTAGCCACAGGGAAGCGCCATTGATCGCAAACGATCCTTTGGCAGATAATACAGATCTTTACGCTTTTCGTAGCCCTGATGATCCAACTATGGTAACTATTATTGCAAATTATGTGCCTTTAGAGTTACCTCAGGGTGGCCCTAATTACGCATCGTTTGGTAAAAATGTACGTTACGAAATACACATCGAAAATGGTGGTACTGTTAACCCTGCCGGTGATGATATTACTTACCGTTTTACATTTAACCAAACCAACCAAGATACAACTACTTTTTTTAACATACGTTTAGGGATGCAAAATCTAAAAACGACGTATTTGGCTGAAAAAAGTGTAAATGGTGCTCCGTTTACTACAATTGTAGGCACGGGTATTGTACCTCCTGCAAACATTGGTCCACGTTCTATTAGCGGTAGTGCTGGTTTGGCAGTGGCGGATTATACTACATTAATGGCCGCAGCAGTAGCAACTGCAAGTGGTGTTGGTGGAGAGAAAATTTTCTGCGGTCCTGTTGATGATCCATTTTTTGTTGATTTAGGTGGTATTTTTGATTTAGGTCAAACACGTGCTGGTGGTACTGGCATTAATAAGCCTGAAGATGGTGTAGCATGTAAAAATGTTCATACAATTGCCATGCAAATTCCAATTGCTACGTTACAACAAAATGGTTTAGCGGTTAGTTCTGCTACTACTATTTTAGATAGCCGTTTTATTATTGGTGTATGGGCTTCGGCTAGTCGCCAACAAATACGTACGCTTGCAGCTGGTACCGAGTCTTATACAGGTTCTTATGTACAAGTATCGCGCGTTGGTATGCCTTTAACTAATGAAGCTATTATTCCTATTGGTCAAAAAGACGTTTGGAATTCAAAAATTCCTTATGGTGTTGGTAGTGGTGTTACCGGAGCAAACGAAATTGCTTGGCAAGAAAACTACTTCTGTAATCCAGAGTTAGCTTTGTACTTAGGCAATAATCCATTTGCGGCTGCAGTTCCAGCATTATCTACGTCATTACGTACTCAAACAGCTTCTTTAGGTACTTACAACTTCTCAACTGGAGCTGCTGGTTTATCTGGCATTCCAAATTCAGCATTAGTTGGTACAGCATTACACTCTTCGGCATTTGGTGGTTATTTATTACGTCCGGGTAAGCCTCGTTCGGTAGATATTTTACCAATATTCCACACAGGTGTTCCAAATTTACCGCCATACCAATTAGCTACAGGTAAGCCAGCTGGTAACCCATTAGCTGCTGGTAAGCCATTTATTAATAACTTTTTACCAACGTTTGGTGATATGTTACGTTTAAATATGGCTGTGCCTGTTACGCAACGTAACGATCCTAACTTTAGTTCATTAGGTTTAATACAAGCTGCAGTTCTAGGTTTAACAAATCCTACTTATAGTGGTACTGCAATTCAAAACATCCCTAACATGGATGGTTTTCCTAACGGACGCCGTTTAGAAGATGATGTAACACGTATTGAATTACAAGCTGTGGGTGGAGTAGTTTTAGCTGCCATTGGTTTATGGTACGACGATTGCATTAATCCATTTACAAATGTTTTAACACCTCAGTTATTAGCTACTTTAGGTTATAGCACTGGTATCCAAGCAAACGATACTACTTTTAAAGCAAACTTCCCTTATTGCCAAACACCTTGGAGTGGATATGGTAAATGTGGAGGACCTTTGTTTGTAAGTAATACTGTGCCTGTTGGTATACAAGATTATGGTGTAGGTATTGCTGCTCCTAAATTGGCTATGGTTCAAAATTATCCAAATCCATTTAAAGGAACTACAACTTTTAAATACCATTTATCAGAAAATGCTCCAGTAGCAATTACTATTTATGATTTAACAGGTAAAAAAGTAGGTACGATTAATGAGGGTACTAAAGCAACAGGAACTCATGAAGTAACTTATAATGCTGAAAATTTAGCTAGCGGTATTTATATTGCTACTTTAAGTTCGGGTTATAAAACTGTACAATCTATAAAAATATCAGTTACTAAATAAAACTTTAATTTTGTTTTTATACTAATTAAGAATCGGGTAAATTTACCCGATTCTTTTTTTTAATCTAAAATGTATGCGTAAAAATTTATATCCTATTTTAATTGTTGTTACTCTATTATTATTAGCAGCAATATTTATTTTCTCAAAAAAACCAAAAGCAAAATTACCTCCGTTTAAAGATAGAACAGGTACCATAGCCTTAGCAGGCGAATGGCTAAATACTAAAAAAGCAATTGAAGGTTTATTAGCCACCATTGAACAAAATCCACAAGATTACAAAGCGATGCTTAACCTATCGCAAGCATACATACAAGAAGGACGCACCACCGGCGACCACGGCTATTATGATAAAGCCGCATTAGAACTTTTAGATGAAGTAATAAAAAATGAACCACAAAATTTTGATGCCTTGTGTTGTAAAGGTACAGTGCTGTTATCACAACATCATTTTGCCGAAGGATTAGAAATAGCAAAAATAGCTTTACCAATAAGCCCAAATAGTGCTTTCATATACGGTATTTTATGCGACGCAAATTTAGAATTAGGTAACTATACCGAAGCCGTAAAAATGGCGGATAAAATGGTTTCTATTCGTCCAGATATACGATCGTATGCACGAGTATCGTATTTGCGCGAAATTTATGGCGATATACCGGGCGCTATTACAGCTATGAAATTAGCAGTGGACGCAGGGTATCCGGGCTTAGAACAAAGTGAATGGACACGCTGTGTTTTAGGTCATTTATACGAGAATACCGGAAATTTAGATAGCGCAGAATACGAATACAGCGTTGCTTTGCGCAACCGTCCAAATTATGCATTTGCAATTGCAGGTTTAGGACATATTGCAAAAGCAAAAGCGAATTACAAAGAGGCAATTGGCTATTACGAAAAAGCAAAAAATATGATTGTTGAATTTTCGTTTTCAGATGAATTAACCGATTTATACCGTTTAAATAATCAGAAAGATAAAGCAGATAAAAACGCGGAATCGGTTATAGAATTGCTTGGACCAAATGCCGGAGACGAAAGCGATACAGGGCATGGGCATTATGCAGATAAAGAATTGGCTTATGCCTATATTAAAATAAATAATTTAGAAAAAGCCTTAAAACATGCTACAACCGAGTACCAACGCCGCCCCAATAATATTGATGTATGCGAAACCTTAGCGTGGGTAGATTATAAATTAAGCGATTTTAAAAATGCAGACATTTTAATAAATAAGGCACTAGCCACACATTGCAAAAACCCTATTTTATTGTGCCGTGCAGGCTTAATAAAAATTAAAATAAACGACGTTGAAAAAGGCAAAGCTTTAATAAAACAAGCTTTAGAAACCAATCCGTTTTTAGATGTTGATTTAAGAAACGAAGCAAGCGTTTACCTTAAATAGTAAATAGAACGCTGATAACACAGATTAATTAGATACATTAAGATGAAGATAAATCATTTATATCCTAAAAATCAACGTTGTCTGCGTTCTATTATTCTGTTGTTGTTTATACTTATTCCAACATTAATTTCAGCCCATCCTAACGACGACGCTTTAAGCAAATTATCGCGCGGCGATGTGTTTGTTATTTATCTGCAACTAGGCTTTACGCACATTATCCCTTTGGGCTTCGACCATATTTTATTTATACTAAGTTTGTTTTTACTCAGCCCTAAATTAAAAACTATTATTTGGCAAGCAACCGCCTTTACTGTGGCACATTCTATTACATTGGGTTTGGCTATGTATGGTAAAATACAATCGCCACCACATATTGTTGAACCAATAATAGCACTCTCAATTTTTTTTGTAGCTGTAGAAAATATTATAACCGATAAATTAAGGCCTACCCGAATACTTGTGGTTTTTGCATTTGGGCTAATACATGGTTTAGGTTTTGCGGGTGTTTTAAACGACTTAGGCTTACCTAAAAAAGAATTTTTTAATGCGCTAATTAGTTTTAATGTGGGGGTAGAGTTAGGGCAACTCAGCATTATTTTAATGGCTTGGTTTTTATTTGCCAAATGGTTTAACCAAAAACCCTGGTACCGCAAATTTGTGGTTAATCCGCTGTCGGCATTAATTGCCTTAGTTGCTTTGTATTGGACAATTGATAGAGCGTTTTTTGGGTAATAAAAGCTATTATAAAAAAACTAAGTCCGCAAGTACTTTTTCCAACAGTTTTTTTATTTGTTAAAGTTTATCTAACTAAACCATCAATTCATTGGTATTTCCATTACTAAAAATTCTGAATTTTCTTCAGCTTTTATAGTAACTAAGTCTGTATCGCTTATCCCAATGGCATCCCTACGTTCTAAGGTTTCACCATTCACAGTTATTTTGCCAAGTAAAACAAAAATGTAAACGCCGTTGCTTGGTAATTTTATAGTGTGTTTTAACTCGTTGCCACTTTCCAATTCACTTAAATAAAACCAAGCATTTTGGTGTATCCATACACCTTCATCTGTTTGGTTGGGCGATAAAATTTGTTGTAATTTATTTAGTCGATCACTTTTGGTTAAAGAAATTTGTTGGTAACGTGGTGTTACATTTTGCTTGGTAGGAAACAACCAAATTTGCAATAGCTTAACAGCTTGATGCGGCAAATTGTTTATTTCGCTATGTTGTATGCCAGTGCCGGCACTCATTACTTGTACATCGCCGGCTTTAATAACGGCGCTATTGCCCATACTATCTTGGTGTTTTAATTCGCCTTCAAATACAAGGGTTATAATTTCCATATTATCGTGCGGATGTTTACCGAAACCCATTCCACCAGCAACGGTATCATCGTTTAAAACACGTAATACGCCAAAATGCATCCGCTCTGGATTGTAATAGCTTGCAAAACTAAATGAATGGTAGGCGTTTAACCAACCGTGATCGGCATGTCCACGAGTATTGGCTTTGTGTATAATGGAGTTTGACATAATTTAAATTTTAAACAAATTTCGAAAATTAAATTTTAAACGGATGTTAAAAAATGCTACACTATTTTTTAAATAATTGCGACAGCACATAATCGCCATCAATAACTAGCTGTTTAAATTGTTTTGTAGTTTTAATTATTAATTGGTTAGTAGTATATTTTGTAATTGCAAAATCGTACTCTGTTGTTTCTCTGCCTTTGCTTTCTAATGCAATTAAATATTTTAAATTAGTTTGGGTTAATTTAAATTCATTTTCTTTTCTAAACTCCCAGTATTTTTTTTCTCTAATTTTTAAACCCGAAAATTTGCGATTTGGAAAAGCAATTAACGATGAGGTATAATATTTTACATTATACGTTACAGAATCTGTTTTTACAATGACATATTTTTCTGTAATGGTAAATTTTTTTGAATTGGAGGTTAACGTCTGCCCACCTGCCGTTGATAATTGCTGTACAGCTTGCTCTACATGGCATTGGTAATAGGTTATAGAGTCGTTTAATTTTAAAGTGTACAGTATGCTTTTTTCTGGCACAGAAAATGGCGCTGATGTTTGAGATGTTACAATTAAACTAAAAAGGCAAAATAGAAATATTATTTTTTTCATAGGGTAATTACCTCAATTTTTTTAGATAGTTGTATAGCCTTTTCTTTTAGTGTTATTATATTTTCGTTTAGCGAACCATTACATAAAACTACTGCCATACGCCGGTAGGGGCGGGTAGTGGGTTTGTTAAATACTTTAACATCGGTGTTTTTATTTTCTAAAACTTCAGAAATACCATTAAAGCTGGGATTTTTACCTTCTTTAGTTGCCAAAACAACTGCAGAAACACCAACTCTAAGTAAATTTATTTCAGGAATTGGTAATCCTAAAATTGCCCGTGCATGCAATTCAAATTCGTTGTAATTTTGCGTGCCAGCAAGTGTTACCATTCCTGTATCGTGTGGGCGAGGCGATAACTCGCTAAAGTAAACTCCATTTTGAGTTAAAAAAAACTCTACGCCCCACAAGCCACTTCCGCCTAGTGCTTTTGTAACTTTATCTGCCATGTGTTGCGCTTCGAATAAATCTGTTTCGTTTATTGCGCTAGGCTGCCAGCTTTCTTGGTAATCGCCACGCTCTTGCCTGTGGCCAATTGGCGGACAAAATAAAGTAGTACCATTTTTTTGAGTAACGGTTAATAAGGTTATTTCTGAATCAAATTTTATAAATTCTTCTACAATTACTTCTTTGTAGTCGCCACGAGAACCCTCCATAGCATAGTTCCAAACCTTTTCTATTGCCTGGGCACTGTTTTCTTTTAAAACACTTTGTCCTTTTCCACTGCTGCTCATTAGAGGTTTAACAACACAAGGAATTCCAATTTTTGAAATGGCATTTTTAAATACCTCCAATGTAGTAGCGTATAAATATTTAGCAGTTCTTAGTCCTAATTCTTTTGCAGCCAAATCGCGAATCGCTTTTCTATTCATTGTAAAATTTGCCGCTTTTGCACTTGGCACAATGGTTATTCCTTGTTTTTCATAGGCATAAAAACGTTCGGTACGAATGGCCTCAATTTCGGGTACAATTAAATCGGGTTTATGCTTCGCTACAATTTTATCTAAAGCATCGCCATCTAACATATTAATCACTTCAAATGTGTGTGCCACTTGCATGGCTGGCGCGCCTTCGTAACTATCTACAGCAATAATGTATTGCCCTAAGCGTTGTAATGCAATTACTACTTCTTTGCCTAACTCGCCGCTACCAAGTAGCATTATTTTTTTTTGGTACATGCTTTATTTTTTAAATCCAAAATTAATTGTTTCAGGGTACTGATTACGTAATAAAAAATACAACCCATAACCAATAGCTAAACCAACGCTACCGCCAATAACAGATTTTATTTTTAGTTTTTGTCTTGCTACACGTTCGTAACCTAATATATACGCGTCACTCTCCACGTTGGCGGGATTACTAATAGTATTGCCTCTAATTTTTATTTTAGTAATACCGCTTAATGCCATAAAACCATACGGTAAAATAGGGGCATAAAACGTACCGGTTAAGCCACCTACTAAACCTAAAATGCCAGATGTAATTAAAGCGCCCTTTGCTTTAAAGCCCTTGTGCGCATCTTTTTCTCCTTTCATATACATCCACATTTCATCGCGCGTAAACCAGTTGTTGTTTAAGGTATCTTGCTTGTAATAAAAACGTTTATTGCCATTTGCAAAACGAACCATATATAGTTGCTCTAACTCATAATTAATTTTATTGGTAATTTTTTTAGGATTTATAATGGTAACAGCACCTAAAAGTGTATCAATTATTTTTTCACCAACTACTTGGCCGTTCATTAAATAAATGGTGTCTTGTACTCCTGAGGTTTGAGAAAAAGATAGTTTAGAAAAAAGTATTAAAAAAAATAGAATTAGAACGTTTCGCATACTCAAATATATAAAAATTATTTTTTAATTATAAAAGTATATTCATGCGTGCTGCAATGTATATTTTTTTTGCAATTTTTAAATTGCTATGTAAACTATTAATTATTAAGGCTGTTTGGTAATTTTAATTTTAAGAAATAATTTCCCAAGTATGATCGCTTAATAACTTTACTGTTGAAATAAAGTTTAGTAATTTATTTTTTGATCGTCCCCACTCGTTTGGGCCTATTAACATAAGCCTATACTCATTATCTAATTCGTATAAATAATAAGTGTTGCCAACAAATGGCTCAAAAGATAATTTTGCTTGATAAATCATTTCACTTACTTCTACCCTTTTTTTAATTGAATTTGCTTGCGAAAGTAAAAGTTCAACCTGTTTTTGAATTTGCATTAATTGTTGAGAAGTTTGCTCATGCATTGCAGAAAGTGCCCTTGATTTTAATTTACCAACATCTTCTGGTATTATATTTATGCTACCTACATTGTGCGGATAAGCTATTAAGCCTGGGTTTTCGGCAACTTTATCTTTATCTATTGGGTTTATCATAATTTTAAATTAATTAGTTATTATTTATTGTGCGATGGCTTAATCTATCATTTTATTTTTCGGAATTAAAAGTTTCACCTGTAAACGACTTAAGCCCTTCTCGTTTAAAAAAATCATTATGTTTTTCATAATTGGCAAACAACACAACGTGTTTTTTATAGTTATTAGCCAAGGTCATACAGTCCAAGTAATGTGATAATAAATTATAACAAAAAACAAGAATTGTTTTAGTGAGCATGTTTTTTATTAAAAAATTCAAACAAAAAAACGTTTAGTAACAATAGTAACATTCCGTAAAAAACATCTTCTATAGGAATAGTTAGTAATCTTATACCAAGGTTTTCTAAATTATTGTACCATACTACGGGTTTATCAATTCCAGTACCTGTTAATATACCGTTAGTTACAAAAAAGGGCAATAGTATAATTAAGAACATAAAATAAAATGTAGAAAGCCATTTTTCTTTACGAATGAATGCAAGATAACTAATTAGTAGTGCCAGCAAAATAAATGTAAGTCCCGTATACAAATTCGTTATAAAAAAAAATCCAAAAAAAAGTAACCCAGTAATTAACGTAATTGAAACTTTAAGCGAATTAAGTTGTGTTAGCTTTGGAAAAAAAACTTTACAACAATGGTAGGTAAAAACGCTAGCATAAGGAATGCAAATAAAAAACAAAAGTTCTTCTAAGGGAAGATTGAAAATTTTAATACCTAATGTATACTCAAAATTAAAGCCCCAAACGCCAATTTTAGTATAACACACATCCCATACTAAAAATAATGCCGCCACAATTATATTTGCATAGCAAAAACTTTTCCATTCTTTATAAAATTTACCTTTTGGATGGTAGCTAAGAATAAATGGTATAATAAATGCACCAAAATTAATAGTAATATAGGTTAAATTAATTGGCATTTTTTTTCACTTCTTTAAAATACTTAAACGGAGCCCAAAGCATACCAAAACACTCGCCTTCTTCTTTGCCTAAATGTTTATGATGTACTTTATGTGCTTTGCGTATAGCCCTAAAATACATCGAATTTGCATTTCTAAGTACTTTTACCCGTTGATGAATAAATAAATCGTGTATAAAAAAGTAAGCTAAACCATAAAGTGAAATTCCAATAGCTATCCAAAAAGGGAGGGTAAAGTTTTTGTAACCAATTATATAACCAATAATTGCCGGCGTCGCAAATATAAAAAAGAAGGCATCGTTTCGTTCAAATTTTGTGTTTGTGTTTGGTTGATGATGATCTTTATGCAAGCGCCATAATAAGCCGTGCATTATGTATTTATGTGCAAGCCATGCAACTGCTTCCATTCCTATAAAAGAAAGTATGACTGCTATACTATTAATTATTATTTGTACCATTGAAAATTTAGTTTTTAAAAAATTAATTTTTCTTCCTTAGTGCAATGTTTTGAACTATTCATAAAACTTTTTATTCGAGATTTTAAATCGTCGTCATCTAAACTTTTATAATATAACAAAATTACTTGTTTATCTTCGGTAATTTTGCCGCTATATCCTAAAAAACCTGGGGCATTTGTTTGTACGCAAAATCTTAAAAAGCGTAATTCAACATTTTTTAAATCGCTATTAATTGCGCCATCTAACATGCCTTTGCCTTTTGTAAAGTAGCTTAACTGATAATATGGGTTGTATGAAAAGTTTGCTTTAATCATGAACGACATTCCCGTGTAGCCTTCGATGAGGCTTTTGCTAACGCCTGTTGATGACTGAATTACTTTTGGAAATTTTTCAGAGTCAGCTTTATTAGCATGGGCTTTGTAATACATGTCTCTTATTTTAACTAAATCGTTATTTACAGCATTAATAGATGCTGTTAAAAAAAACAGGATAACAATTTTTATTATTTTTTGAGTGTACATGGTAAATAATATTTTTATTAAATAAACTTTACAACAAATTTAATTGATTTCGAATAATACACTGAACCATCAGGCCAAATTTTTGAGTGTTAGGTACTCTAATACGCGCACTTAGAATTTTTTGGGGCGAAACGGATTTTATTTTATTAAACAGATTTTTATAATAAATATATGCTAAATAAACACCCATTTTGGAATCTTTAGGTAAGAGTTTTATACCAATTAAAGCATGTTCAAAGTCTTTCTGTATATCGTTTTCAATATTTTTTTTACTTTGTTCATCAAGTAATTTTATATTAACATTTGGGAAATAGATACGGCCTAATATTTCAAAATCGGCTTTCGCATCTCTTAAAAAATTTACTTTTTGAAATGCCGCGCCTAGGCTCATTGCATAAGGTTTAAACGTTTTATAACTTAAATCATCTCCACCTACAAACACTTTTAGGCACATTAAGCCAACTACTTCTGCAGAACCAAAAATGTACTCGTTATAATTTGGTTCGTCGTAATTTAATTTTTGCAAATCCATTTCCATACTTTTTAAAAAAGCATCTATCAGTTCAACATCAATTTTATAATCATTCACTACCTGTTGAAAAGAATTTAATATTGGATTTGTGCTAATTTTATCTGCAATAGCTGCATTTGTTTCTAATTTATACTTGTTAAGTAATGTTTTTTTATCGTAATTATGAAATGAATCCACAATTTCATCTGCGAGCCTAACAAAGCCGTAAATACTATAAATAGGGTTATGTAAATTTTTATTAAGAAATTTTATTCCAAGCGAAAAGCTGGTACTGTATTGGCGAGTAACTAATTCGCTACACTGATTAGAAACTTTATCGAATAGCTGTTTCATAACTTAGCATTTAAACTTTTAAGTAATTGTTGCGCTGCAACTTGCCCCGAAACGATAGAGGGTGGAACCCCAGGCCCCGGAACTGTAAGTTGTCCTGCGTAATAAAAATTATTTATTTTTTTGTTTTTTATTTTAGGTTTTAAATTTGCGGTTTGCATTAAGGTATTGGCAAGCCCATATGCATTGCCTTTATAAGAATTGTAATCACCAACAAAATCGCTTACACAATAACTTCTGCAAAATTCAATGTTGTTTTTTATATCGCACTTTGTATACTTTTCAAGACGTGTAATGAGCTTATCAAAAAATTCTTTTCTTAAATCTTCAGTATCGTTTAATCCGCTAGCAATTGGCATTAAAATAAATAAATTTTCCATGCCTTCGGGTGCAACCGACTTATCTGTTTTAGACGGGCAACATACGTAAAATAATGGATTTGATGGCCATTTTGGTTCGGTATATATTTCAGAAGCATGTTTTGGGAAATCAGCGTCAAAAAATAGATTATGATGCTCTAATCGATTTACTTTTTGTTTAACACCTATATAAAATATTAAACTCGAAGGGGCAAAAACTTTTTCTCCCCAATATTTTTCGCTGTAATTTTTATTTTCTGAACTTAATAATTTTGATTCAACATGATGGTAATCTGCACTAGCGATTATTCCATCAACAACTATATTTCTTGCATTAGTAGTTAGGCTTATTTGAGATTTTCCTTTTTTATCAATGGCGGTTATTGGTTCGGAAGTGAAAAATTCAACCCCTTTTTCCTTACCAATTTTAACAATAGCATCAATAATCTTAGCAAAACCGCCCATAGGATAAAATGTGCCTTGTTTTAACCCTGCGTAATTCATTAAGCTATACAATGCTGGCGTGTTTTTTGGTAAAGCACCTAAAAATAAAATAGGAAACTCCATTAAGGCAATTAACTTTTTATTTTTAAAATATTTTTTAACGTGGCTGCTAAAAGAAGAAAATAACTGCAACCTTAATACGCCTTTTAGTGTTTGAGGGGTTATTAATTCGGTTAGAGATAAGCCTGGTTTATAAATTAAATTATTAACACCTACATCATATTTATAAGCAGCTTCAATCATAAACTTTTTAAGTTTATTAGCCGCTCCAGGCTCATGCTGTTCAAATAAACTTAATAGTTCCTCCCAATTTTCGGGTACTTTTAGTGTTTCTTCGTCATCGTATATTACCTGAAACCCTGGGTTAAGTTTAACTAACTCATAAAAATCGGACGTTTTATATCCAAAGCGATCAAAAAATCGGTCAAACACATCAGGCATCCAATACCAACTCGGACCCATATCAAATACAAATCCTTTTGATTCAAATTGACGCATTCTACCCCCAAGTTGTTCGTTTTTTTCAAACACCATTACCTTTTGACCCTCTTGGGCCAATACGGCAGCAGCAGTTAAACCACTAATGCCAGAACCAATTATACCAACCGTTTTCACTCTTTAATAGTTAATAGTTTTGTTAAATCATTTATACTCGATACCCATATATGGTCTTTAGGTAGTTTTATTGAACTAATAGTATAGGATGATGCACATATACATTTTTTTATTTTTGGGAAATCAGTTTTCATTTTATTTACAAGTTCCTGTAAATCATCTGAAGGCAACTGCCTCACGATAAAGTATTGAAGGTAATCGGGTTTAACATGATCAATTACTGCTTTTAAATTAGAATATGGAACACGTTGCCCTAAATGAATAACTTTGTTGTTAGAAGAACGAATTAAATAATTAGAAAGCAGTAAGCCTAGTTCATGATCTTCCTCTTCTGGTAAAAAAAGCAACCATGTTTCTTTTGGTTGAGAGGGTGCAGGTATTTGTTCAATAGCGGTATATAATTTTTGTTTTATTAAATTTATTAAAAAATGCTCTTGTGTTGGTATCATATCACTTTTACCCCACATTAAACCTATTTTAACCAGCATAGGATAAATTACATTTTGATATGCTTCTTTTAAACCAAATTTTAAAACTGCGTTTGTAAATGCTTTTTCAAACAAAACTTCGTTGTAATTAATACCTGCCAAAATTAATTGATTGATGGACGCATTTATTTGAATATCTTTGGATTCGGAATTTGTTATAATTGCTTCAATATGCGAATTAATTTCCGATTCGCTTAGCTTGCTTACTTTAGAAATTTTTGCGCCATCGTTAATAAGGGTGCTAATGTTCAAAAACTTTCGCATTTCATTGTCGTCATAGGAACGTTGGTTACCTTCACTTCGCATAGGTTTAAGCAAGTTATAGCGTTGTTCCCACATACGAATGGTGTGCGCTTTAATGCCACTTAGTTTTTCTAAATCATTAATTGTATAAGTTGACATTTTTTGTTTAAGTTTTTGTAAAAATAGTTAAACAATTTGTATTTAGCAGTATTTTTTTTGTTAATTTAACTAAATACTTTAGGTAAATTTTAAATTAGATGTTAACCATAAGCTGCGGTAGCTTTTATTTTTATCGTAATCGTTAGCTTGTTTTTCGATATTAAAATAACGGTTGCCACGTGGGTCGTTGCCTACGCCTGCTAGATACGCCCAATTTCCCCAATTGCTGCACACATCATAATCTATTAACTGTTGTTCAAAATAAGCTGCGCCATAACGCCAATCGAGTTTTAAATCGTTACAAAAATACGAGGCTACATTTTGTCTCCCACGGTTACTCATAAAACCTGTTAGTTTTAATTCTAACATATTGGCATCTATGAAATCAACCCCTGTTTGTGCGTTAATCCATTTATTCAACGTTTCAGGATTATGATTTAGTAAACTAGAATCGCTACTTTTTATACCTGCTTGTAAAAAAAATTTGGTGCGGTGTTTTTTTACCATAAACCTAAAGTAATCGCGCCACAGTAATTCAAAAACTAACCAATAGGTAGATTCGTTTGCGCCATGTTGTTTTTCATATTGTTTTAATTCGTAATAAATTTCGCGTGGCGATAAGCAACCTAAAGCTAACCAAGCCGAAAACTTAGAAGAATAATTTGCGCCAACTAAACCGTTACGGGTTTCTTTGTAGGTTGAAATGGCTTGCGTTTCGTAAAAGTAATGCTGTATTCGTTTTAAACCTTCTGTTTCTCCTCCAATAAAATTAATAGCTGCGCGGCAATCGGTTGTTTCGGGTTTAAAACCTAATTGCTCGATTCGTGTAATTTGGTTAGGTTTTATTTCGGGTGATTTTATAGTAGCTGGGATATTAAAAATGGGTCGAATAGCCGATTCTTTTTCTACCTTTTTTCTGAAATTTGTAAAAACATCCGGAATATCTTTTATGCTAAAGGGTAAATCTTCGGAATGGTACAATGTGCTAGTACTAAAGGTTTCGAGCGTACAATGGTGTTTCCAAATTTCTGACTCTACCAAAGCTTCGGTTTGCTTTTCTTCGTAAGCTACTTCTTTTTTTGCAAATACTTTTTGTACATTAAATTGTTGTACAAGTTTTGGAATTTCTTCTTCGGGTTTACCAATTACTACAAGCAAGCCCGAGCCTAAATTCCGTAAATTAATATCTAAATCAATAACAGCTTGTAATATAAATTGTGCTCTAAAAAATCCGGTTTTTTTAAATCCAAACTCGTTAGTTTTAAAATGGGCTTCGTCAAAACAGTAAATAGGAATTACCTCCTCGCTTTGTTCTATAGCACGAACAAGGGTTTCGTTGTCGTGTAAACGCAAATCGGTTTTAAACCAAATAAGTGAGCGTTTCATAAAAAATTAAGTATACACTATCAACAAACAGCAGGCTATATAGTTTTGTGAGATCGACATTTATCGCTACAATATTTTACATCGTCCCAATTTTTTTCCCACTTTTTTCGCCAAGCAAAAGGCTTTTGGCACACTAAACATATTTTTGAGGGAAGATTTTGTTTTTTTACTCCTTTCATACTATTTGTTTAACCACCAAAAACTAGCGTTTAAAACACTAGCAAAACTTACCCATAATAAATACGGAATTTGAAGATAAGCCGCTGTTTTACTGATTTTTTTAAAGGTATAAATCATCGTTATAATACTCAGCCAAATTAAAATAATTTCTATAAGAGCCAAACCAATTAAATGAAATTTAAAAAATATAAAACTCCACCAAAAATTTAAAAAAAGTTGAATACAAAAAATTACAATTGCATTATTTCGTAATTTATTTTTTGGAGATTGTAAAATTAAATACAAAGAAATTCCCATTAAGATATAGAGGCATGACCAAACCGGACCAAACAAATAACTTGGTGGATTAAAACTTGGCTTTACTAAATTTACGAAATAAGCCGATACACCTGAAGCTGACGCTATACCCGAAATTGATCCAACTAATAAGGGAGTAACAATGCACAGTGTAAGTTTTAAGAACTTCTTCATATTTTTTTTTAGTTTAGCTAAATGACATTTTTGGAATTTTGACTTGCTTTTATAAGATACTATTTCCACATAATTAAAAAGTGGCGAGCCTTTTAGAAGTTTCAAATAATTTCATTTAAATTTCTTCTAGAACCACATTTTGTTTTGCATAAGATAAACGGGCTATTTTTTTCGTAGTATGGTAACTATCTAATCCACTACACGTTATAGTTTCCGCTTTTTCTAAATCTATAAAACCGTCTGGGTTCAAACATTCAACGGGATAATACACGTGTTTAATTTCGCCAATTATAAAAATAGTACCGTTAATTGTAAAATCAATTTTCTCTTTTAGCTCTATACCTAATTTTATGTTGGATTCTAAAACATAAGGTGCAAAAAAATCATCTTTATATTCTTCATTTAATCCCGCAGCAGTAAACTCTGACATTTCTTGGGGATATCGAGCCGACGTTTGATGGGCTTGTTTGTATATTTTTTCGTTAATATGGTTAATGGTGTAATAATTTGTCTCTAAAATATTTTGCAACGTATGTCTATCCACAGAGTCTGGACGCACAACAAAACCCATTAACGGTGGATTTGCGCCAATATGAATCAACGAACTAAAAATGGCTACATTAGTTTGATTATTTTTATTTTTTGTACCAATTAAACACACACTTTTAAAACCACCCAAGCTATTTATAAATACTGCTCGGTAGGTCTTTTCGAGTTGCATAATCTCTTTATAGTTATTATGTTTTATTTGCATCGTTTAAATTTTTAAGGTACTCATTCCACCATCTACGGCTAGTATTTGCCCGGTAATCCAAGCAGATTGTTCAGTTAATAAAAAAGCGATGGCTTGCGCTACCTCTTCGGCCGTGCCTACTTTTTTTAAAGGATTACGTTTTTCTGACGCTTCCATTTTTTCTAAAGTATTCGTAAATCTATCTGCCAACGGTGTATGCGTTAGCGAAGGTGCAACTGCATTAACGCGTATACTTGGTGCTAATTCAGCCGCTAACGATTTGGTTAAGCCTTCAATTGCACCTTTAGCCATAGCAATAGATGCATGAAAAGGCATGCCAATTTGTACCGCTACTGAACTCATTAGAACAACTGAGGCTTTAGTACTTTTTTTAAGATTTGGTAAATAAGTTTGTATACAGTTTACCGCTCCCAATGCATTAATTGTATAATCATTTTTAAACTCTTGAGTAGTTAAGCGATGAAAAGGTTTTAAATTAATAGTGCCAGGAAAATACACTAAGCCATCTATAGCCTCCGAAATAGCAGGAAGGTTAGGTATTTCATAATCATTTACCTTAAAAAAGGAAGTATAATTATGCGTAGCATCTTTTGTAGAAAGTGCAATAACGTTATGCCCTTGCTGTTGCAATAGTTCAGCAGTTTCAATAGCCATTAGACTCGATGCGCCTGCAAACAAGTAGTTTTTCATGTTGTACGTCGTTTAGAAATTTTATTAAATGTAATGTTGCGTTGTAAGTTGCATTTAAAGCGGTTAATCGAATTAAGACGCGTTTTAGAATGTTTAGTTTTGCATGCTTCTACTCGTTTGCGCCATAATTTATACGAACTAAATTTCAATTTTTTTTTCATTAAGGCTTTAACTTCACTTTCACTTAATCCAAACTGAAATTTAATAGCATCAAAGGTAGTTCGGTCTTCCCATGCCATTTCAATAATGCGATTAATATCTATTTCCGATAATTTTTTTTCGGCTGGTAGTTCTTCTAATTCCATATAGGCCATCGGAGATGGTAAATCGCTGTAATAACAGTAGGTATAATCTTCTTGGGGCATATAATTACACATTAAATAATTCTTCTACTTTTTTATAACGGTAATCAAACACTTGTTTTACTTGTTTTTTAACGAATACGGCATTACCAAATTTTCCAAATATACCTAACGGAAGTTTGTAATGTACTAAATCATTCATTTCAACACCTTGATTTGTTTCTTTTAAAAAATGTTTATGATGCCAAAACGCATAAGGACCAAACCTCTGTTCGTCAACAAAATATTCATTTTTTGTAACGTGGGTAATTTCAGTTACCCAATGTAGTTTTATACCTAAAACAGGCTTTACATAATATTCAATAATTTGACCGGCAAACATTCCACTACTGTTTGAATCACCTAGTATTTCAAAACCCATGTAATCAGGCGTTATAGTGGCGAGATTTTTTGGAGAACTCATAAAATCCCAAACGGTTTTAATATCGCTTTTTATAAGTTGTTTGGTTTGTAACGTGTGTAGCATAAAACTTTTTGTTTAAGTATTTGATTGTAAAGTTAAACAAAATATATGGATAATTATTTTAAAATAACGATAGGTTTAATTATTTTCGTTTAAAAACCAAAAAAGCCCCTATTATGGGGGCTTTTTTCGGTATAAATTAAAAATGTAACCTCGGGGGGATTCGAACCCCCAACCACCAGAACCGGAATCTGGCATTCTATCCAGTTGAACTACGAAGTTGTATTGCTACAAAGTTCGTTTTTTTTATTTAGTAATAAAAAATATCTTTACAACACTATGCAACCATTATTTATTTATAACACGTTATCTCGAAAAAAAGAAGAATTTAAACCCATCAATCCCCCATTTGTTGGATTATATGTATGCGGGCCAACTTTATACAGCGATGTGCATATTGGTAATTGCCGAACCTTTACTTCGTTCGATATTATGTATCGTTATCTGTTGCATATTGGTTACAAGGTACGTTATGTTAGAAATATTACTGATGTGGGGCATATGGAAAACGAAGATGCGGCAACTGGCGAAGACCGCATTGGCAAGCAAGCACGCTTAAAGCAGTTAGAACCTATGGAAATTGTGCAACGTTACAGTTTTGGTTTTAGAGAAGTAATGAGTCTGCTTAACCTTTTGCCGCCAAGTATTGAACCTACAGCAAGTGGGCATATAATTGAGCAAATTGAAATGACACAGAAAATAATTGAAAAAGGTTTTGCTTACGAAAAGGATGGGAATGTATATTTTGACGTTGAAAAATTTTCAAACTCACATAACTACGGCATATTGAGCGGGCGAAACATTGAAGACCAGCTAGAAAATACGAGAGATTTAGACGGGCAAGAAGAAAAAAGGGGCAGATTGGATTTTGCACTTTGGAAAAAAGCAAAACCCGAACACATTATGCGTTGGAATTCGCCTTGGGGTGAGGGTTTCCCTGGGTGGCACATTGAGTGCAGCGCCATGAGTAAAAAATATTTGGGCGAAACGTTTGATATACACGGTGGCGGAATGGATTTAATACCTACCCATCACACCAACGAAATAGCTCAAAATATAGGCTGTTGTGGAGCTGCTCCAGTAAATTATTGGGTGCATACCAATATGCTAACACTTAACGGGCAAAAAATGTCCCGTAGTTTAGGCAATGTTTTTTTACCAGTGGAGTTATTTAGTGGCATGAAATTAGCTACCGATAGCCCGAGTGCCACGCCGTCGCAAGCAAAGCTAGAAGGTAAGCACCCCTTATTTGAAAAAGCGTTTAACCCAATGGCCGTGCGTTTTTTTATGATGCAAACCCATTACCGAAGCACCTTAGATTTTAGCAACGAAGCCCTGCAAGCTAGTGAAAAGGGTTTTGAACGCTTAATTGAAGCTTATAAAACGTTACAAAATTTAACGGGTTCTCAAACGTCAAGCGAAAACATAAAGGCACTAGAAGACCGATGCTACGCTGCCATGAACGATGATTTTAATACGTCGGTATTAATAGCAGAATTATTTGATGTTGCCAGAATTATAAACTCTGCCAATGATAAAAAATTACAGTTAACGCAAGCAGATATAGATTTACTAAAAATCATTTACCAACATTTTGTGTTTGATATAATGGGTTTAAAAATAGAGAGCGAGAACAATAAAGCCAACCAAGTATTAGATAAAGTAATTCGTTTAGTATTAGATATTAGAAATGATGCCAAATCTAAAAAAGATTTTGCCCTAAGCGATAAAATACGCGATAAACTAAACGAAGCGGGCGTTGAAATTAAAGACGGTAAAGAAGGTAGTAGTTGGAAGATATAAAGAAAATTAAAAATGTAAGATTAAAAGTTAACAATAGAAAACGGAAAACCAAAAATCTTTAATTATATTTGTTTTGCTAACTAAACAATTTTTAACAAATGAAAAAAATTATTAATACCCCAAATGCACCAGCGCCAATTGGCCCCTACAACCAAGCTGTAATTGTAGGCGATAGCATGTACATTAGTGGCACTATTGCTATGGATTTACAAAGCAAACAGTTGGTAAAATGTCCAATTAAAGAAGAAACCAAAATGGTAATGGACTACATTGGTGAAATTTTAAAAGCTGGCAGTTGCACCTTTGATAATGTTGTAAAAGCCACCATATTTTTAAACGATATGAATAATTTTGTACATGTAAACGAGGTATATGCTTCTTACTTTACAAAAGATTTTCCTGCACGTGCTACTATACAAGCGGCACGCTTACCTAAAGATGCTAATGTTGAAATCAGTGTAGAAGCTAAATTATTTTAGGCGATTTTTATCAAAAAAACAATCGTTAAAATTTGGTAAATTAATTTTATTGTTTACCTTTATATTAAACAATAAAATCAGTATATGAACATTTTTGTAAGCAACATTAGTTTTAAAGTTAAAGAACAAACGTTAAGCGATTTATTTGCACAATATGGCGAAGTAACAAATGTGCGCATTATTAAAGATAAAGAATCGCGCCGAAGTAAAGGATACGGTTTTGTTGAAATGGCAAACGATGATGAAGCGAATGCTGCTATAAATGCATTAAATGGCATTGAACATTTTGAACGTAATATTGTAGTTGCCGAAGCAAAAGGCAAAAAAGAGCATTCTGAAAGTAATAGCGAATAAAAATAAGTCTTAAATCAATCCCCTAGTTTTAATTTCCAAGTATTTGTTTAGAGAATTAACCGTAAGTTGTTGCGGCGTTGTGTAAACACTCAATATGCCGTATTGTTGTAATTCTTTTACAATTTGGCGTTTTTCGAAATCAAATTTTTGTGCAATAGTTTGTTCATATATCTGAAAAGTGTTTTGAGGTTGTTGCGTTAATACATCTTTTAACTCAGTATTCTCGAAAAAAACAATAACAACTAAATGCTGTGTGGCTAATTTGCGAATGTATTTTAACTGACGTCGTAAACCACTTAAGGTTTCAAAATTTGTAAACAGCATTAGCAAACTACGTTGTGTAATTTTTGAGCGAACGGTAGCTAACAAATTTTCGTAGTTCGATTCTTCAAAATTTGTGTTCGCATTGTAAAGCGCTTCTTGCAAACGTAATAGCTGATTGCCCTTTCTATCGGCTTGCACATAGGTTGAAATTTTATTACTAAAGCCAATTAATCCCGGTTTATCTTGCTTAATCCAAGCTACATGACCCAATACCAAACTTGCATTTATTGAATAATCTAACAAAGTTAATTCTTCAAAAGGCATTTTCATTATGCGCCCCATGTCTATCAAACAATAAATTTGTTGAGCGCGTTCGTCACGGTAATGATTAATCATCAATTGATTACGGCGCGCTGTTGCTTTCCAGTTAATGGTGCGAATATCATCACCCAAAACGTATTCTTTAATTTGTTCAAACTCGCTGCTGTGTCCAATTCTGCGAATTTTTTTAATGCCAATATCAGATAAACGGTTGCTGATTGCCATTAATTCGTACTGACGTAGTTTTAAAAAAGAGGGGTAGCAGGGCATCATAAAAGGGGCTTCCATTTTATAATGACGTTCCATAATGTTTAATGGCGAAGTAATAAACGTGTTTATTTTCCCAAAGTGGTATTCGCCACGCTCAATGGGACGAATTTGATAGACGAATTTTTTTTGTTCGGTAGATTTTAAAACAGCATCAATTTTAAAATTGCGTAATTGAAATTGCACAGGTAACTCGTCAACAATTGAAACTTTAATTTTAAATGCATAATAATTTTCAATCAGTAATGCAATGTCGTTAATATCACCATTACTTAAACGCTGAAATTTAGCCTCCCGATAAACAGATACGGGTTGCGGATTTCTGAATAAAATTATGCTGTCGATTATAATTAGAAAAAGAATTAATAACAACACAATAAATGCAATATCATAAATCCATTTAAAAATAAATGCTAATATAAAAAACACAATTAGTCCAAACACTAATTTGTATACCAAATTGGTGAAACGAATTTGTTTGAATATTTTATAAAAGTTTTTAATCATTGCTTAACCACAAAGCACACCAAGATTTACACAAAGGGCGCAAAGTTTTTTTTTTATATTTTTCCATTTATTACTCTCCTTATTCCATTTTTTATTAATGTAACATTAAAATTAATTAATAATCCAAGTTTACAATTTGATAACTTCAAATAAGTTAAAATTTGTGCTAAATGGACATCATTCAATGCTTCGACAGCTTTTATTTCTATTATAACTTTATCCTCAACTAAAATATCCAATCTATAACCAACATCTAAATTAACTTCATTATAAATTAATGGTAATCCCTTCTGTTTTTCAATTTTTAAATTTTGCCTCTTTAACTCATAAAATAAACATTCTTCATATGCACTTTCTAATAACCCCGGCCCCAAAGCTTTGTGAACTTTTAAGCAACACTCTACAATAATAGCAGCTATTTCATTTTCTGATAACATTTATATTATTTTCTTTGCGTTCATTGTGTCTTCTTTGTGACCTCTGTGGTTAGAATTAGCGTGGTACTTCTACTTTGTCGATTATTTGTTGAATCACCACATCCACTTGTATACCTTCCATTTCTTTTTCAGGTGTTAACATAATGCGGTGACGCAAAACGGGGAAGCAAACAAATTTAATATCATCGGGCGTTACAAAATCTCTGTTTTGTAAACAAGCGTGGGCTTTTGCTGCATTTAAAATAGCAATGCTTGCACGTGGCGACGCTCCTAAAAACAAACTCGGATTTTTACGTGTTGAGTTTACAATTTGAGTGATGTATTTTATTAAATTATCTTCAACAACAATTTTGCCAACTAGTTTTTTTAATTCTAAAATGCCACTTTTATTTAATACTTTATTAATTGTAGCTAAATCAATTATACTTGTGTTATTATGAAAGTTGGTTAACATAATACTTTCGTCTTCTAAACTAGGGTACCCTACATTTATTTTAAACAAAAAGCGATCGAGTTGCGCTTCTGGCAAACGATACGTGCCTTCTTGTTCAATTGGGTTTTGTGTAGCCAATACCATAAACGGTAAATCTAATTTATAGGTTTGTCCGTCAACTGTAATTTGTCGTTCTTCCATTGCTTCAAACAAAGCGGCTTGTGTTTTGGCAGGCGAACGGTTTATCTCGTCTGTTAATACAATGTTGGCAAATAGTGGTCCGCGTTTAAATTCAAAATCTGAATTTTTGGCATTAAAAATAGAGGTACCAATGATGTCACTCGGCATTAAATCAGGTGTAAATTGAATGCGTTTAAATTCGGCATCAATGGTTTTAGCCAACAGTTTTGCGGTTAATGTTTTTGCAACTCCTGGCACTCCTTCTATAAGTACATGTCCGTCGGCTAATAATGCTATCAATAATAAATCTACCAATTGAAGCTGACCAACCAAATATTTGGCAATTTCGGTTTTAACGCCCTGTGTTTTTTGTGTTAAATGGCTTAGGTCTAATCTGTTTGTAAATTGATTTTCCATATTTTTTATTTTTATCGTAAACTGTTTTTATTAAAATTATGTATTTGTCGGTTAAGTTCTATTAAATCGTATTCGGTAATTTCGTTAGCGTTTTTTATTTTTTCGCAATACTTAAATAATTGATTAACCAGTTTTTTGTCTATGCCACTTAATTCGCTTATTTCATTAATGAATAATTCATTCGTATCATTTGTACTGATATTAAATTTTTTGCGAATGTTTTCATAAAAAAACTTAATACGCTCTATGGCAATACTTTGGTGATTTTTGTTGCTGTAATAAACATGGCTAATTACATTTAAAAATTCTAACGTGCTGTTAATGGGTTTATTAAGTATTGGTATAGCTCGTTGGCGGCGACGTCCTTCAAAAATCATATAAAAAATTACAGTAAAAATTAAAAGTAAATACGCTGCATAAAGCGCATCACTCTCAAATACAAATTTAAGAAACGAATAATTTGTAATGTTAAAGGTTTTGTAGTATTCATCCCAAATTATATTTTTATTTTTTAGTAGCGATAGCATTGCATAAGCTGCATCTCTAGTTTTATTATTTACTATAAAATAATTTGTAAATATATCGGGGATGCTCATTAAATATAAATTTCCATTATTTAATTTTGTATGAATTAAACAGGCTTTATCGTTTTGATAATAGGCTAATACTTTAAAACGAGTGCTATCAAAACTTTCGAAATAATTTACATTAGCAACTTGCGAGTAGGTATATTTTTTTTGAGATAAATTATTAGCAGTGAATTTAATTATTTCACCTGGTTTGTTTACAAGAGAATCCATAGATGTAAAATAATTCCCAAAATTATACCCGGTTTTTATATGGAGGCTGTCGGCAATTGCACCTTCAAAATTATTGGCAGCAATAAAAACAATATTCCCTTTTTGTAAAAAACTATACAACGATTTAATATCGCTTTTATTAAAATTTATATTATCATTAATAAGCAGTAATGATGAATTTTTATCTTCTTTATTATTTAAGTTATATAAGGTTTGAGTATTGTATGAAATTTTTTGAGAGTAAACATCATCTATTAAATTATAAATGGCATAACAACCAAAAGGTGTTTTTGTTTTGCTTAAATAGGTTCTACTCCAGTCAATAGGCTTAGGCAATAAGTATTGCACGGCAGTTATTACAACAAAAATGCCTATAAAAAAGTATATAAATTTTTTATTGCCTTTAAACATTTAATTCGTGCTCAAAATTTTTAAATTCTATCGCGTTATCTGTGTAGCTACTTTCGTTTACAGCAAATTGCCCATACCAAATGTATTCGTAAATGCGGCTTAGCTGCTTGTACGAGGTTTTATACGTATCTTTTTTTAATTCATACATGTAATCAACATTGGTTTTAAAAGGTGCAAAAACAATAAGTTGTTTTTTATCTAGCACAAATAATATTTTTAAATAGTGCCAACGAATAGCTAATCGGTAATCTGCAGTTTTTAAGGCATCGGCAATTTTTTGTTCAAAATTTATTGTGTTTAAATCTTCGGTAATATCGGTAAAGTTAAAAAAGGTAGCCTTTGGTTTAGGTTTAATTAAACTTACTAATTGTGTTTTTGACAAAAGCCAAATAATAATAGCAACGGCTATAACAATTACTGTCCAAATAATAATTGTACGAGTTCTGTTTAAATTATCGTAACCCACATTACCAAATAGCCAATCGCTTAACCAACTTAAAAAACGGTCGATTAAACTAGGCGCGCCCTTTATATTTTGTTTGTATTTAAGCTTAGAATCTGAAAAAACAGATTGTTCTTTTTGTTTTGTAGGAGATAGTATTTTAATAGAAGAAGTGTCTTTATTAATAAATGGAATTGTACAAGAGTCTGTTTTTAATAAATTCAAAGGCGCTTTATTGCTAATTCCGTTTAAAGAAAGTACAACAAAAAATAATAAAATATGTACCGCTTTTTTTATATTATTGAATTTGATTTATTTTATCAATAATAGACGTGCCTTCTTTTTTCTCTTCTAAATTCGTGTATTGATAAGTAGACATTAAAAAATAAATAGTCATTACGCCATAAGATAACAGCGTGCTTATAACAGTAACAATTATTAATAGTAATGGGGTTGAATCTTCAGCAACTCCATAACCAACTGTAGATTTCATACGACTAAATGTAGTAAACAAAGTAACAATAAGTACCGGAATTTGGGCTACAAAACCCATAACCATATAACACAATAAAGCAATAAAGCTTACTAACCAAGTACTCCAAAAATTACCTTTTAAATATTTAAAAACTTTTTGTAGTGCGGGTATAATAAAAATTTTATCACGTTGACAAACAAACATAGTTGCAATTGGCAAAAATGACAGAATAGGCCCAAAAATTATCATAAGTACGAGTACTACTAAAACTAAAATTATTGCTAAAGCAATTGCTCCGCCAGTACCGCCACCTGCACCGGTAAATAAAGAGCCTAAGCCTGCAAAAATTAATGAAAAAACTATTACAGAAATTATAATTATTAGAATAAAAAATAATGCATTTCCCAACATGCGCCAAAAATCTCCAAAAAAATTAGCAATAATGTGCTTTAGTGTTAATGTTTCGTTTGCTTGTAATTTTTCATTTTCGATGATATTTTTATTTAATACAACTTGATATACGGTAAGACCTATAAATAAAACAAACATGGACGTGGCATAGGGCAAAAACAATTCGCCAAGTATAGACGAAAGACCTTTGTTTAATTTAAATATACTTACCATTGAACCCATGGTATATGTTGAAATAGTAACGGCTACTAATAAAAATGGACCTGCCAAAAACAACAAACTGCCATAAAATGTTTTAAAGTTTTGTTTTATAAAGCCAAATGTGGCACTAAATACGCCCCCTAAATCGCGTACTTTACGGTAATATATTTTTTGATTATTCATAATTAAGTTGATGTTTTCGTTTTAAATAAATTGGTAATACGATAAAATAACCCACAATAAAAATAAACGATGTTCCTATAATAAAAGCTGTTAAAGCCCAATGCATTTCGGTATAGCGTGTAACAAAACTTTCTAAGAAACCAGCACAAATAAAAACAGGAACTAAACCAATAACTATTTTTAGTCCGTCTTTACCACCTCGCATCATCGATTGCGTTCGCGTATGTGTCTTTGGAAACACAAAACTGTTGCCCATCACAAAGCCAGCACAGCCCGCAATTATAATAGCACTAATTTCTAAAGTGCCATGTATCCAAACCACTTTTAAGGCCTTAGTCAGCACATTGTATTGGTAAAATAAAGCAAAAAAACACCCTAACATAATGCCATTATACATTAAGAAAAATGAGGTTCCAAATGCAGTTAACAGTCCAAAGACAAAGGCTATAAATGATACTCTAACATTATTCAACGTAATTTGCACAAACATTAAAAACTGATTTCCTTCGCCGTAAATACCTAAAGCATTGCCTTTTTTAATGTTTTCAATGGTGTAATCTACATAATAATCGCCCAAAATTAAACGTACAAAACTGTCATCGTATAACTGCGAAAGCACGCCAATTAAGGTTGCTACGGCTGTTACTATAAAAGCATAAAACAAATTTTTGTGGTAGCGTCCAAATAACAAGGGCAATTCTTTTGTATAAAACGTTACAAAACGATTACCCGTTTCTTTTTTATTTTTATAAACTAAATGATGTATGCGCGAAGTTATGCCATTAACGTATGCATTTGTATTACTTTGGCTGTAATTGGTATTGGTAAAAGCTAAATCGTCAGTGGCTTCAATAAACATTTCGGTTAATTTAGCTGGATGAATGTTTTGTTTTTCATCCATTACTTTTTCGTACTCTTCCCATTTTTGAGCATTTTGTTTTAAAAAAGTAATTTCTTTCATGTAATACGTTTGTAATTTTTTTACTTTAGCAATCACTAAAATTAAGTAATGTAATTAAAGTTTGCAATTATTATAAAACTATAATAACCATAGAAATAACGCAAACTTAATTTCTTATTAACAAGGCTTTTTATACCTTTAGTGTTTTAACTTTTAATTTTACATCTTTAATTTTAAAATATAATACTATGAACCATTTTAATAGAACAAAAATAGTTGCCACCATGGGACCGGCAACAGCTGACATAAAAGTATTAGAAGCTATGTTTGAAGAGGGTTTAGACATTTGCCGGATTAATTTTAGTCATGGTGATTACGATGCCGTTTTAAACAACGTAAAAAATATTCGCGAATTAAATAAAAAGCTAAACCGTCACGTGGGCATTTTGGCCGATTTACAAGGACCAAAATTACGCATTGGTGTTGTAAAAAATAACTTGGCCGTTTTAGAAGCCGGCAAAACAATTTCTATTACTACGAAAGAATGCGAAGGGGACGAAAACCGTATTTACATTACTTATCCCCAGTTTCCGCAAGATGTTAAAGTGGGAGAAACGGTTTTAATTGACGATGGCAAGCTCCATTTGAAAGTGTTAGATACAAATTCAAAGGACGAAGTGCGTTGCGAAATTTTAGTGGGTGGCAATTTGTCTTCTAAAAAAGGTGTGAATCTTCCAAACACAAAAATATCACTGCCCTGTTTAACTATAAAAGATATTCGTGATTTAGAATTTGCTTTAGAGCAAGATTTTGACTGGATTGGGTTATCTTTTGTGCGCAGCGTTACAGATATTGTAGAGTTAAAAGACATTATTAAACACAAACAAAAACGTGCGCGCGTAATAGCAAAAATAGAAAAGCCCGAAGCCATAAAAGATATTGACCAGATTATTGATGTAACCGATGGTATTATGGTTGCGCGTGGCGATTTAGGCGTAGAGTTGCCAATGGAGCAAGTGCCCTTGCTACAAAAAATGATTGTACAAAAATGTGTGCAAGTGGGTAAACCTGTAATTATTGCTACACAAATGATGGAAAGTATGATTACCAGTTACACGCCAACACGTGCAGAAGTAAATGACGTTGCTAATGCCGTTATGGATGGCGCAGATGCAGTAATGTTAAGTGCAGAAACAAGTGTTGGTAAATATCCTGTAAAAGTAATTGAAATGATGCGCCGCATTATAACGCAAGTGGAGGAGTTAGATACCATTTATTACAAAGAAAACAGTCCGAAAGCAAAAACCATAACGTATATTACCGATAGTATTTGTTACAATGCGTGTTCATTAGCGCACCACGCGGGAGCTAAGGCCATAATTAGCATGACTAATAGTGGTTACACAGGATTTAAATTAGCTAGCCATCGCCCAAAAGCGCATCTTTTTATATTTACCGATAATCAGTCTTTATTAACCACATTAAGTTTGGTATGGGGCATACGTGGTTTTTATTATAACAAATATGAAAGTACCGACGAAACGATTAATGATTTAAAAGCATTTATTAAAGATGGCGGTTATGTAAAACCGGATGACCTAGTAATTAATATTGCCAGCATGCCAATGAAAGAAAAAGGCAGAACCAATATGATGAAATTGAGCTATATTTAAGAGGCTTCATTATTATTGACATCGTAATCTTTTGATAAAAAAATTAAGATATTTTTTAATTGCAGTACTATCTTTTAGTTACTGCAATTTTTGTATTGGGCAGCAAAGAGTTGTTGACTCTTTAAATGTAAAACTAAAAAACACAAAAAACGATACAACACGTTTACGTTTATATTTTGCACTTTGTGATGCGTGTGAATTAGTAGATAATTTAAAATATGCTGAACCCATAGTAAAATTAGCCGATAAATTAATAATTCAATCTAAAAATAATCAAGAAAGATTATTTTTTCTATATGAAAAGGCTAAAGCTTATAATTTTATAAACCTGTATTACTATGAATATAAGGAATCAAACAATTGGATAGAATGTAAAAATAAACAACTATTAATTTATAAGGAAGTTAAAGACACTGCTTTAATTGTAAATACACTTTATGCTATATGTAGTTACTATAAAGAAGAAGGGAATTTCCCAAAAGCAATAGAAAGTGTAAAAAGTGGTATTGATTTGTGTAAAAAATTAAACTACAAGTTGGGAATAGCTGCATTTAGGGGGCAGTTAGGAGGCATGTATCGAGACCAAGGCGATACGGTCCAAGCAGTACAAAATTATTATGCAGCCTTATCAGTTTTAGAAGAATTGAAAGATACGGCTTCTTTATGTGATGCACTTATAAAAACTGGTACTTTATTCGGAGCTTTTCATAATGTACCAAAATCACTCTATTTTTTTAATAAAGCAATGGCAGTATTTAAGTCAAAAAATAACAAGAGTGATATTCGTGCTGCATATAACATTATTGGCTTAATGTACCTTGAAAATAATGATTTGGATAATGCTCTATTAAATTTTGAAAATAGTTTATTACTATCGAACGAACTTGGAGATAAGTCTTGGATTAGGGGGACGCTTGGAAATATTGGCAATTTATATTTAAAAAAAGGAAATAATGCAAAAGCACTTGATTATCAATTACAATCGCTAAAATTAGCTGAAGAGCTAAATAACAGTTTGGGGTGGTCATTCGAAAATATAGCTGGAATCTATTTTCAAATGAAAGATTATAAAAGAGCAAAGGAGTATTGTAATAAATCATTAGTAATTATTAGAAAAGAAGTTTCAATTAGAACTTTAAGTGAACTAGAATTATTAGCCACTAAAATTGACTCAGCAAGTGGAGACGGACTTGGTGCCTTTGAACATTATAAAACATACATAAACTTGAGAAGCAAATTAATAAGTGAAGATGTAAAAAAATTAGCAACTCAAGAAAAATTTCAGATGGAGTTCGATCAACAAAAAGCCAAATCCAAAGCCGAGCAAGACAAAAAAGATGCAATTGCCTTGCAAGAAAAAAATAAACAAGGTATTATTAGAAATGCATTTATTGGCGGTTTTGTTTTTATACTTTTAATTGCGCTACTAATTTTAAGAGGTTATCGTAATAAACAAAAAGCTAATTTAATTATTACCAAACAAAAACAAGATGTTGAAAAAGCCAAGGAAACAATTGAACATCAAAAAAAGGAAGTGGACGAAAAACAAAAAGACATTTTAGATAGTATCCGCTACGCCAAACGCATACAACAATCGCTCATGGCTCCTGAAAAACAAATTGGTAAAACGTTGACGCGGTTGAAGAAATAAAACATTATTAGCTCGAGTGGCACGATAAAAGTGTTTAGTAAAACTCAATTAACGTCTGTTTTCTAAAACCCCCCTACAAAACCTACTTGTAATATAATTGGGTTTGGGTAAATGGAAAGCGATTGATTATATGTTAAATTGTACATAATAGATGTTATTAATGCTGCTTTCGTACCCAAAGACAAACGGTAACCTCCTCCAACCAATGCATAATCTACCCAAATTTTTTGATTAGGGTTTGAATAATTAAGTGAATTTGGTTGCAATAATTTTAAATATTGGGCTTGCAAAAAAACACTTTGCCCAACCATATACCTTGCAAACAACTGCCCACCATAAATTGTTTGAGTTACTTTGCCAAACGATGGGCCATAATCTTTACTGTAATAATTATATATAAAACCAGCACCTACATTCAATTTTTTTATTGGTAAATAGCCAATTGTAGGCGAAAAATTAATATACGTTCCATTACTAAAAAAAGCAGACATACTACCACCATAAGTAAATTTTTTTAACCAATCGTTATTGTTTTCTTTTTTAGTTTTTGTAGCAGCTTTTGGGTTTGTACCATAATAAACGCTATCTGTTTGTGCATTAAAAAACATGCAATTAAAAATTAAAATAAAAGTTATAACACTACTTTTCATGGATTGATATTTATTTTTTTATTTGTTATATGGTATAAGTGTTATTTGTGTTTGTGCTTTTATTTGGAATAATAGTTATTTCAATTTATAAAGTTAAAAATTTAAGTAATAATCTTTTGTTAATGTTTTATAATCATTTGTATAATCAAAATGTTTTTCCGATTCAATTATTAGTGTTGATTCGCTAAACTCTGTTTCTTTAAATTCAAACTGCATTAAGTGCCTTTTTTCTGTTTCAATACTTGGTTTTGTGCGCACACGCATTAGTTTTGATAAATACAAACCTTTTTGTTCTGCCAAATTTTTAAAAATAATTGCTTCATTTTTTGGAAGAATTAAGCAAAATTTACCCTTTTCTTCCAATAATTTTTTTACACCAGTTATTAAATCTTCAAAAGGCAGCAAGTCGTTATGTCTGGCAAATTTGGTATTCCCTTCACTTTTTAATGATTGAATGAAATAAGGAGGATTAGTAACTATTAAATTAAATTTTTGAGTGTATGCACTTGTAATTTCTTGAAAAGAAGCATGAACAACTTCAACTTTTGACTTAAATATACTTTCGGCAACATTCGATTTTGCTTGCTCAGTACTTTCTTTATCAATATCAATAGCAATTATTTTTGCATCTGATTTTTGGGCTAACATTAACGCAATTACACCCGTGCCCGTACCAATATCTAAAATAGTTTTGCTGCCATTTGGCGTAACCCACGCGCCAAGCAACACGGCGTCAGTGCTAATTTTCATAGCACATTTATCTTGCTTTATAGTAAATTGTTTAAATGCAAAACTACTATTTGCCATAAGGCCATTTAATTAATTTAAAACTAAAGGTAATCAATTGTAAGGGTTAAAACAATAGCTAAATAATAAATTAAAAAATTAATAATCATTTTATAACTTAGTAATTTGAAAAACTTTGTTGTTTATAAATCAAGTGCCGGTAGCGGCAAAACCTTTACACTTGTAAAGGAATATTTGCGTTTGGCTTTATGCGATGAGAAAAAATTAGCGCAAAACTATAAACAAATTTTAGCGGTAACGTTTACAAATAAAGCTGCTGCCGAAATGAAAGAACGAATTGTTTCAGCATTGTACCAAATCTATAATGCCCCTCAATTTCCGGATATTGGGATTATTTTATGCTCCGAGTTAAAATTATCGGAATCTGAACTTAAGAAAAGAGCAGATTTTGTACTAAGCGATATTTTGCATCATTACTCCGATTTTTCGGTTGGAACCATAGATAGCTTTACACACAAGTTGGTAAAGACATTTGCCTACGATTTAAAACTGCCTGTAAATTTTGTTGTAGAATTAGATGTTGCAGGTTTCTACGAAAAAGTAATTACTACTTTAATTAACAAAATTGGCGAAGATGAATATATTAGCAAATTGCTAAAGGAATATGTACTTACAAAAGCCGAAGATAATGCTGGTTGGGACCCAGAGAAACATATAAAAGAATTTGCCAACTTATTACAAAAGGAAGATTCGGATGTTTATATTCAAAAGCTAAAGCAGTTTGATACTAATCAATTAGAAGATATAAGAAAAGAATTAATAGCTTTTATTAGTTTTTATAAAAACGAGTTAAAGCTTCTAGCCGCTAAAGCGCTAAATTTAATTGACACAAACGGTTTAGCAAAACACGATTTTTATTATAAGGGCGAGGGAACAATTAGCTTTTTTTACAAATGTTTTAATACGGTTGTAACTCTAGATGATACAAATGGTAGTAGAATACAAAATGCCATTATAGAAAATAAGTGGGCTATAAAAAAAGATAACCCAAACTATAGTAGTATTGAAAAAATTTCAGCGGAATTAACTAATAATGCTAAAGAGTTAATTCAACATATTGAAACAAATTTTAGCGCTTATAGTTTGTGCATGCTCATTTCAAAACAAATTTACCCTTTATTATTACTTAAAAAAATTGAAGAAATTGCAGAAGAGAAAAAACAAGATGAGCAAGTTGTATTTATTTCAGAGTTTAATAAAACTATTTTTGATTTAATAAATAACGAACCAACACCTTTTATTTATGAGCGCTTAGGTGATAAATACCACCATTTTTTGTTAGACGAGTTTCAAGATACAAGTAGCTTACAGTTTCAAAACCTGTTGCCATTGCTTGATAATTCGTTAGCAAATGGTTGGTTCAACTTAATTGTGGGCGATGGTAAACAAAGTATTTACCGCTGGCGCAATGCAAACGTTAACCAATTTAAAATTTTACCCGAAATAGAAAATAAAACAAACAGCTTTATAATTAGTGAAAGAGCTGAGACCTTAAACAGAAATTTTAACGAACATGTTTTAAATATCAATTACCGAAGCGTAAAAACAATAATTGAATTTAACAATAATTTATTTGAGGCATTAAGCCAAAAATTATTAAACGATGTGACAAAACCTATTTACGAAAACCAAGCGCAAGCTATAAAAAATGGCGAATTAGGCTATATAACGGTCCATTCAGGTAAAGTGGAAAAAGACGATTTAGATAGCCTTAACTTTGAATTAATAAATAAATATATTCAGCAGGCTTTACAGAATGATTTTGAATACAAAGATATATGTATAATTACCAGAAAAGTGGCCGATGGAAACCGTGTTGCCAATTACTTAGTTGAAAACAAAATACCGGTGGTATCTAACGATTCGTTGCTTTTAAAATCGAATTTTGAAGTAAACACGTTAGTTTCGTTTTTAAAATACTTGGTAAATACTAAGGACACGATTAGTGCAGCGAGTGTTTTAAATTATGCTTTACAAACTAATTTAATAAACGCTCAGCAATTTAACGACGCACTTACTAATCTTTCCGCTTCAAAATCGCTATTCCAAATTTTAAATGATTATGGTATTTTTATTAACACCTATGATTTTGCGTTATCAAATTTATTAGATAATTGTATTTATTTTATTAATGCTTTACATTTAAATAAAAATGGCTATGCCTATTTGCGTTTTTTTTTAGACGAAGTAAACGAATACCTTGTTACAAAAAATAGTAATATCACTTCCTTTATTGATTGGTGGGAAACTAAAAGCCGGACGGCTTCTATGGTAATACCCTCTACAATTAATGCGGTTAAAATAATGACAATTCATTCAAGCAAGGGCTTAGAATTTCCAGTGGTAATTGTGCCATTTTGTAATTGGCCACAATACAAAGCAAACGACAGTTGGGTAAATATTGATAGTAAAACAACAAAATTGCCGGTTGCTGTTGTAAAGCTAAGCAGCGGATTAAAAAATGCAGGTTTACAAAACGAATTTGAAACAGAGACACAGGAACAAAATTTAGATAATTTAAATTTATTATACGTCGCGTTTACTCGTGCCGCAAACCGTCTGCACATTATTACACACTCTACGGTAAGTAATAATTTACCATTAATTAGCACTTGGTTAAACGATTACTTTAATAAAAATTATACTTTAAATAAAGATAATTATTTTGAATTTGGAGATATAAATTCTAAAAATATAAAACAAAGAAAAGAAATTTCACCTACTTATAATTTACAACCTTTGCATTTTATCAATAATAATCATGTAGTAAAAATAAAAGCAAGTTATTTACAAAATATGTCTTCTGCTGAAGATGCAAAACTACAAGGCATTATTATGCACACTATTTTGTCAAAAATAGAATCTATAAATGATGTGGATATAATTTTAAATTTAGAAGTAATGAGTGGCCTAATTACGCTCTTGCAAATAGATGAATATAAGCATAAAATTTTAGCAGTAATTAATCATCCGCAACTGAGTTTATTTTTTCGCCAAGCTGTAAATCAAAAATTAGAATCCGAATTAATAACTGCCAATGGCGAATTGCTGCGCCCAGACAAACTTGTTTTTTTTGATAACGAAACTATTATTATTGATTACAAAACAGGTAAAGAAAATAGCAAAAAATATGCTATTCAATTAAATAAATATAAAATAGCGTTACAGAGTATGAATTATAAAAATATAAAAATGTTGCTAGTATATATTGATACCTTAACTGTTGTTGAAGTATATTAAAACAGATTAATATAATTACAGCTTTAATTTTTTAAAAATTTATACCTTGTTTAAGGTATTTGAAACCTTGGAGGTTTAGTTTAATTTTAGTGTTTAAAATACAAAGTATGAGGTCCTTAGCACATTTAAAATTTGGCGAAAAAGCAATCATTAAATCATTTAATAACGCAATTTTAAGTAATAAATTAATTGATATGGGTTGCTTACCCGGCGAGGTTGTCAGTATTTGCAAAACTGCTCCTTTAGGTTGCCCGGTAACGGTTAACGTAGCAAATTACGAACTGTGCTTACGTTTAACTGAAGCGGAAACAATTTTAGTTGAATTAGTCGCCTAATTTTTTTGTCAGAACAAAATCAAAATACAAGTTTAAACATTGCATTAATTGGTAATCCTAACTCCGGAAAATCTACTTTATTTAATGCGCTTACAGGCTTAAGCCAAAAAACTGGCAATTACGCAGGTGTTACGGTTGATAAATACGAGGGTGCAACCACTTTTAGGAATAACACTATAAACTACAATTTTTTAATTACCGATTTACCCGGCACATATAGTCTATACCCAAAATCAATAGACGAAAAAGTTACTTTTGATTTTTTAATTAATAATCCAACAAAAATTGATGTCGTTGTGATAGTTGTAGATGCTAGTAATTTAAAACGCAATTTATTACTCGCCTCTCAGATAATTGACTTAAAATATAAAACAGTTATTGCATTAAACTTAATTGACGAAGCGGAGCTTCAAAATATAAAAATAGATATCGACGGTTTAAAAACGGCAATGGGCGTAGATATTGTTCCTATTGACTCGCGACATAAAACAGGAATATTACAATTAAAAACGGCTATAATTAATGCACAAACTAGTAACAGTTTTTTTTACGACATTAAAGTATTTAAAAGCGAAAATGCGTATAGCGAAGTCATCAGAGATTTTATTTTAAAAACAAACGATACTACCGAATTTGAAAATAACGATAAATTATACCGATTTGGTTTAATAAATTACATACTCACAAAAAATGTTTTTACCCCAAAAAAATTAAGGTTAAAAGATCTAACGTCAAAAATTGATGCATTTGCCACTCACAAAATTTATGGTTATGGTATACTTTTATTGGTTTTGTTTTTAGTGTTTCAATTTATTTTTTACGTAGCAGAGTATCCTATGAACTGGATAGAATACGCTTTTTTGAGTTTACAAGATTATGTAAAAACTAATTTACCTGCGGGGCAATTAAATGATTTAGTAGTAAACGGTATAATTGCTGGAATTAGTGGCGTAATAATGTTTGTGCCACAAATTGCATTTTTATTTTTATTTATTGGCGTTTTAGAAGATACAGGTTATATGGCACGCGCAAGTTTTATTATGGATAAACTCATGCGAAAATTTGGATTAAGTGGTAAATCTGTTATTCCAATAATTAGTGGAACGGCTTGTGCAGTGCCATCTATTATGGCTACACGTAATATTAGTAATCTTAAAGAACGCTTGATTACCATTTTTATTTTGCCGTTAATAAGTTGTTCTGCTCGTATACCTGTTTATACGCTGCTAATTTCATTACTTTACCCAAACAGCTATTTTCTTGGTATTTTTAATAGTAAAGGTTTGGTTTTATTGTTGTTGTATTTATTAGGTTTTATGGTAACGTTTATGGCAGCATTTATTTTACAAAAATTAATAAAATCAAAAGAGCCATCTTTTTTTGTAATGGAATTACCTGTTTACCGTTTACCACAAGCAAAAAATATCGGCATATTAGTTTTTAATAAAATTAAAATTTTTATTAAAGATGCGGGTAAAATTATTTTAGCGCTTTCCGTTGTATTATGGTTTTTAAGTTCTCATAGTAACAGTAAACAATTTGAAAATTTGCAGAAACAAAAACTAGAATTGCAACAACTTGCTTCAAATACGGTTAACGATTCTATTTTAAATTTAATAACTACAAAAAAATTAGAACTGTCGTATATTGGCAAGTTGGGTCATAGTATTGAGCCTATTATAAAACCTTTAGGTTTTGATTGGAAAATTGGTATAGCCTTAATAACATCCTTTGCAGCACGAGAAGTATTTGTTGGAACCATGGCAACTATATACAACTCTGATTTAAATAAAAATACACAAGGGATACAACAAAAACTACAAAACGAAAAAGATGTAAATGGCAAACCAAAATATACTAAAGCTGTTTGCTGGAGTTTGTTATTATTTTATGCTTTTGCATTACAGTGTGTAAGCACAATAGCTGTAACTAAACGTGAAACAAAAAGTTGGAAATGGACGAGTCTGCAATTTATATTTATGACTACTTTAGCCTATCTTTCCGCGTTTGGAGTTTACCAATTGCTTGCCTAATTTAACTGCACGCACAATATAAGTAGTTTAAATAAATTCTTCTTTTTTAAAATAATCAACTATGGCATCAATAATTAACTTGTTTTGCTGTTTAGCATCCAAATGAGGTAGATTTTCTTTAAGCTCCCAATGAGGCCAGCCATCATCGTCTCGCCCTTTATATTCATAAAATCCAAATGGCTCTAGTAAAGTGCAAATAGCAATGTGCATGACTTCTAACTTCTCATCTTTTTTATATTTTTTAAACGGCTTATTTAATTCTTGTAAGCCTATCATAAATAAAATAGAATCGTAATCTACTGGCGCATCAAAGCGTTCGCTTAATTTTTGTTGTAAAATATTCCAGTCGCTTTGCATAATTTAAATTTTAAACCCAAAAACTAAAATATCGTCTATTTGCTTTTCATTACTAATAGATTGGGTATATAGATTTTCAATAGTATTCTTTTGTTCAAGAAATGACACACTAACATTATTTTTTATAAAATTTTCAAAGCCATTAAATCCAAATTTTGTTTTGTTGCTACGGTATTTTAGTTGGTCTTTAAATCCATCTGTTGTTAAAAAGAAGCCCTTTGTGTCTGTAAATTTAAATGTTTGCTCATGTACTTCATTTAACGTTTGCTGTTTGCCTAATTCCACTTTATGGCTTTGTGTAATAATTAGTTCATTGTTTGTACTAATAGTATATAGATCTATTTTGGCTCCAGAGTAAGTAAATATATTTTGTTTGATGTCAATAATGCAAATAGCAATATCCATGCCTTCGTTTATACTTCGTTTTAATTTTTGTTTCCGTTGCAGGTAGTTATATATTTCCACATTGACTTCATGCAAAATTTTTGAAGCCGACGTAATTTGTTTTTGTAAAATAATTTTATTTAAAAATTCGTTTGCTAGTAAAGTAAGTAAAGATGCCGGGATGCCATGCCCCGTGCAGTCTCCTACAACAAAAAATGTTTTATCCTTTACGGTTTTAAGCCATAAAAAATCACCACTTAATTTATCAAATGGTTTAAATAATATGAAGTAATTTTTAAAAACGTTTTCAAGTTCGGCTTTGTTAGGAAATACACTGTATTGTATATCTTTTGCAGCTTGTATACCTTCTAAAATATTTTTGTTCTTTGTCTCTAATTCGTTTTTTTGCGTTTGTGTAATTTTGGTTTGTTGTTCAATTATTAATTTTTGTTTTTTAGTAATTTGCAATCGATTAACTACAAAAATTAAAAAAATAGCAATTGCTACAATACCCGCAATTAAAGCAATACGTATAGTTGTTTGACTTTTAATTTCGGCTTGTTGCAAAGCTAATTGTGAAGACGTGATTTTTTTTTGCTCTACTAATTTTATACTATCGGAAATTGCTTTTTTATCGTAATCGTATTTAAATTGTTTTTTTAGGGCTTCGTTTTTTGTGGTGTTATTTGAAATGCTATCTCGCATCGTATAGTATATAGTTGTCATTTCCAAGGCTTGCTGGTATTGGCGTGTGTTTTCGTATATTTTTTTTAACAGCTCTGCCGAATTTCTTATATCAACAGGTGTTGCAAGTTGTTTACTTATTTGATAGGATTTTAAAGCAAAGGGTAACGCTTTTGCCATGTTGTTTTGTAATAAATAAACTTCTCCTAATTTATAGTTTGAATTAGCTACACCATCTGTAGCCCCAATTTCGATGGCTATTTGCAACGATTTTTTGTAATAGTTAATAGCGTCAGCATAATTTTTTTTGTCTTTGTATAAAACACCCAAGTTGTTGTAGGCAGTTACTAGCTGGTTTTTATCCCCTAATTCTTCACTTATTTTTAAACTTAAATCAAGGTAATGTAGCGATTTATCTAATTCATTACGTTTTTTATAAACAAAAGCAACGCCATTATAGGCATTAGATAACGTACGTTTCAAATCAAGTTTTTTAGATAACTCTATGCTTTTTTCGCCATATTCTAATGCTTTATTATAATCTTCCAAATCTAAATAATAAACACTTAAGCTATTATAAAGATTAGAAATTGCATCTTCATCTCTTAAGGTTTCGCTAATTTTTAAACTTTTAAAAATATAATCTATTCCCTTCAAAATATCTCCTTGGCTTCTGCTTATAATACTTAAACCATTATAACACTGAGAAATTCCACGTTTATCTTTTAAATAATTGTAGAATTTTAAACTCTGATTAATAGCGTCCATTGATTTTTTAATATCACCCATATAATATAAGTTAATCCCTATATTATTAAGTGTAGATGCCATTTGCAGGGTGTCGTTGTTTAATGTTTGAGCTTTTAATGCTTTTTCAAAAATTGAAATGCCTGCTTGGTTATTGCCATGGCTGATTTCGAAAATGCCGGCACTGTTCAACAGACGACTATAATAGTTTAGAACACTTTTTTTTAGTTTAGGTGGTATATTATTATTTAAATCTAAGTTTACACTTGCGTTATTAGGTAAGTTTAAATCTGTATTTTTTAATATTTTTTCCGATAGTTCAATACCCGGTTTTGTGTACAAAGCAATGTCTTTTTCATCGCAAACCTCCGATATTTGGGAGTAAAGTTTTAGCTTTAGAGTGTCGGAAGTAGCATGTTTTAAAAGTAATTTTAGTGAGTCCACCTGTTTTTGGGAACGCAGTTGAAGTGAAACAAAAAGAAATAAAATATAGATAAATTTACTATTCACACGTTAAATAATTTATTACTCTTAAATAAAGGTTATAATTATTTTTTAATTAAAAAATATTTAAAGGTTTAATAAATTCTGCATTATTAAAATCAATAAATTCTAAAATGGCTTCTTTCCCTATTTTTTTTTCAGAGGAAGTTATAAAAGTATTCGGTAACTCTTCCCAATGCACCAATAATTTAGTTTCAATTGCTTTAATATTCCTTATTAATTCGCTTTTACTATTTTTATCTGCTTTGGTATAAATTAAGCTATATGGAATGTTTTTTTCGGCACACCATTCCATAAATTCTAAATCAATTAACTGCAAAGGTAAGCGGCTGTCAATTAATATAAATAAGCATTTTAAGTTTTCGCGCTTAGTGCAGTAATCAATAATTAATGCTGAAAATTTATCACGATTGGCCTTACTTGTTTTTGCATAGCCATAACCGGGCAAATCTACCAAATGCCAATTATCATTTATTAAAAAAAAATTTATAAGCTGTGTTTTTCCTGGAGTACTTGATGTTTTGGCTAATTTATTATTATTACATAACATATTTATTAACGACGATTTTCCTACATTACTTCTGCCAATAAAAGCATATTCGGGCAAAACAGATTTATTACAATCGCCTAATTTAGCGGCACTTTTTATAAATATAGAACTTGAGATCTGCATAATTAAATTAAACCTTTTTCTTTTAAATACGAATTAAAATGACGCTCTTTTTTGCTCAAGTACACGTCGTTAATAGTCACCAAAATGCCTGTTTCTTCTACTCCGCCAAATGTTGGGTTTATTGCCGTACCAAAACTTTTCATTGTTGGGCTTAAGTTCATATAAGCATTTACTAATGGTGGAATATTTTCGCCTAATGCACGCACTGTTTTATTTAATAAAGCGTGTCCCGCTTTATAATCTATGGTTTTTAATTCGTTTAAAAATAACGAAGTGTCCGTTTTTAAACTAACACTGTGTATTGGTGTAACTAAATTTTCTTTATCAGGAAAATAAAAATTAATAAATGCTAAAATATAATCTCGTGCCTGCACGTTAAAATCGGTATACATAGTTACTTTACCATAAAAATGTTTTTGCGATGGATTGTCAATTACCAGAGCCCCCAAGCCATCCCATAAATTATCTAAACTAAATAACCCTTTCCTATATTGTTCGCTGGGCTGGTAAGCAGGCTGAATAAACGACCGGCCCAACTCAATGGTTTCATTTAGGTAATTTTTATAAAAGGTCTCATTAAAGTTAAATAACTCGGTGGTTGCTAAATGCACTTTGCCATTTATATATTCTGCATCCTTACATAAAATAAAGCGATAAGCGCCTACAATTGCTTTATCTTCGGGATTCCAAACCAATAATTGTTGGTATGGGTGTGTACTAATATCAAAAGCATCAATGTCAATTTCTTTACCTGTGCCACCCCCAGCGTGCCTAAACGTAACCTCGCGCAAACGTCCAATTTCGCGCATAACGTTTGGCGAATTATGATGTGTGATAATATATATTTCGTTAGTACCATTATTGGTTTTGCGAACATAACGCTCTTTCGTTAATTCATCTAACAGAGCTTGTTTGCTAATGGGATTAATAATTGTTTGCATAATATTAATTGCAATATATAGTTTTTATTTTTAACAACATATAGGAGGTTTTAATTTTTATAGTATAAATATACATTAAAACGATTTTTTTTGTAACTTTATAAATCTTTTTTTTTAAATGTTTAGCAAAAAAAATAATTTAATTTGTGTTTTACTTTTTTTATCGGCAGTAGGTTTTTGCCAAACGTCTACTAATTATTTATATACGTTGTCAACAGTAAATGTGTTATGTGTAAATGGTGCCGCTGGTATTCAAGTAGATACTCTAACCGTTTCTGACGTTCTAGAAATAACTTGGAGTAACGGCCAAACTAACGTGTCAAGTATAAATAATTTAGAGGTTGGCGATTATAACGTGCACGTTATTATTAAAAATAAAAAAGATACAACCTTGTATTTTAAAATAGAAAAAGAAGAATGTCCTGTATTAATTAGTAATCATTTTACGCCCAACGGCGATAACTATAACGATACTTGGCAAATAGCAAACACCACAAATTATCCAAATTTTGAAGTTTTTGTATTTAACAAATGGGGGCAAAAAGTTCATTCACAAAAAAACACTTATACGCCTTGGGATGGTACTTGGAATGGTATAAGAGTTGCAGATGGCACCTATTACTATGTTTTTTATTATGAAGCTGGAAAAAACAAACACCTAAAAGGCGATGTAACCGTTTTGCGCTAATGAAAAATTACAATAAAATAATAATGTTTATTTGTATTACTACAATTGGCTTTGCACAGCAAGTACCGCAATACACACAATTTATATTCAATAAAATTGGCTATAGCCCTGCGGCAAGTGGCGTATCTATTAATGCACCCTTTGAACTTATTTTTGGCGCTCGCACCCAATGGATTGGCTTAAGTAATAATCCAAAATGTGGCTTTGCCTCATTTAATTATAATTTTGTACCACAGCGTAGTTATAGTAAATGGCATAATGTGGGTATTTATATCGACCAAGACCAAAACGGTAATTTTGTACATAATGATGTTTGGCTAAGTTATACCTTTCATTTGCTACTTTCAAAAAAATGGCTATTATCATCGGGTGTATTTGCAGGCATTAAGCAATATCGTATTACAAAAAATAATTTAGATAGAAACGATCCGGCAGTTTCGGGCAGTGCTGCCTCTATTATAGCATATCCCGATATTGCGCCTGCAGTTAGAATTTCAAATAAAAAGTTTTTTGCCGATTTATGTTTACAACACGTTTCCATTTATTCGCAAAAGGGTATTGGCGGCAAAATTGGTAGCCCATCTCGATTATTGCCAACTTATATATTTAGTGTTGGTAAAAAAGGAAAGTTTAACGATTTTAATACTGTTATGCTAGCCATAAACATGCATGGTGCATTTACGGGTTTGCCATCCATAGAGTTTAACGCTATGAATTATTACGACAAAAGATTTGCCTATGGTTTTAGTGTTAGAGGGCGTAATTTTGTAAGTGCTATAATTCAATTTAGAGCTTTAAAAACAGTAAATGTTGGTTTAGCTTACGATCTATCGATAAACAGAGTGTTTAGAGCGTCGCCAAATACAGGCGAAGTGATGATAAGCTTTAGCCCAGTTTTTGGAGGCGAAAAGGTTGAAAGAACTACTGTAAGAATTTTAGACGAATGTTCGTTTTAGTTTAGTGACTATGCGCTTAAAGATAAAATAATAGTAATTGTCTTTGCAGTTGTATAAATGTCTTTGTGATTTAAAAATTACACTTCAATCTCTGCATTTAACGCTTGTAACAGCGCATTTGCCTTTAATAAACACTCATCGTATTCTTTTTCTGCATCGCATAAATGCGTAATAGCACTGCCTACAGCTATACTTAAGCGTTTGGTTTGTTGGTTGTAAAAAATACTACGAATTATTACGGATAGCTCAAAATCTCCATTTTCATCAATTAATCCCATCGCACCCGAATAATAGTTGCGTTTAAAATCTTCAAACTCCTCTATTAATTTCATAGCACTATGTTTTGGAGCCCCCGTCATACTTGCCATTGGAAATGTTGCTTTTATAATTGTTTCAAAATTTACCCCCTCTTTTAATTCGCAACTAACTGTACTTACCATTTGATGAACGGTTTCAAAACTTTCAATGTTGTATAGTTTATTTACGCTTACAGTTCCTTTTTTTGCGAGTATAGATAAATCGTTACGAGCAACGTCCACCGCCATAACGTTTTCAGTTCGTTCTTTTATATTGTTGAATAAATTAAATTTTAGGTCTTCGTCGTCCTTAACTGTTTTGCCACGTTTTATAGTGCCTTTAATAGGTTTTGTATGCAGTGTATTGCCTTGTTTTTGTAAAAACAATTCCGGGCTTGCGCTTATAATAAAATCATCATTTATCTTTACGAGTTTACAATAAGGGGCTTTTGTAAGTTGCTGTAGTTTTATAAAAACCCCAATAGGGTCAATTAACACATCGTCTGCAAAAAATTCAATACAATAATTAATTTCGTAAATATTACCTTGTTGTATTTGTTTTTTAAGTGCGTTTACTTTTTGTATATAGCACTCTTTTGTAGTTTTAGGTTTTAAAATTATTGGTTCATTAGTACTAAAATTAAGCGCATGTAATTTTAGTTTATGAATAGCGTTTACTGCAAAAAAATTAATAATTATTTTTTGTTTGGTAGCGTTTATGTATGGTAAAATACAAAACTGCGAATTGCTTTTTTTCGTGTCTACTTTTAAATCTAATAGCTCAACAAAATTGCAATTTTTTTTAGGTGCTTTTAGTAAAAAACTGCTAAAAGTGTTAAAAAGTGATTCCACTGTTAAAAATTCGTTTAAAATGAGATAAAGTATAAAAATACTAAGTTAAAATGGGAGTAATTATCAAATTAATTTAATAAATTTAGAAAAAAAATCGCATCATGAAAAAAATAGTAACCCTTTTATTGTTTATTTGCTTTTTTGCAAGTAAAAATTATGCCCAAAACGTAGCTATTAATGCTACTGGTGCAGTGCCAGTAGCAAGTGCAATGCTTGATATCACTTCTATTAATTCAGGTATATTAATACCACGAATGTCTACTGCTCAAAAACTTGCAATTGCCGCACCAGCTACTGGTTTAAAAGTATATGATACTACTACGAATACCTTTTGGTGGTTTAATGGAATAGTGTGGGTTGAACAATTAGGTACAGTAAATGGGTGGGCTTTAGCAGGCAATACCTTGGTAGGCACAGAAATTTTAGGTTCTGTAAATGCGCAACCTGTTAGAATGTTCAGTAATAATATCGAGAGAATGAGGATAGCAGCTACAGGTCAGGTTGTAGTTGGCAACACTGCGCCATTGGTTGGTGATGTGTTTTCATCTTATGGTCAATTTGCAATTAGTGGTTATTGTGCCGTTGCCAATGGTGTCGCTGGGTTCTTTTCATCTACTGCTGCAGGTGCTAATGGTGTATTTGGCAGTAACAATAGTGGAACTGGTTTTGGACTAAATGGAGCGAATACTAATGCAAGTGGCACAGGTTTAATTGTAAGGGGTAATAATGCAGCTGCTAGCTATTTAATAGCGGGTAGTGGAGCAGCAGTTACAGGTTTTGGCATTGGTATTTGGGGACGAACTACAGATGCAGCAAATGGCAATGGTGGAATATTTTCGGGAAATGGCTTAGGTGCAACTACATTAGTTGGTGGTGCAGGTGTTGTTGGTAACGGATTAAGAACTGGTATAGCTGGTTTTGCAACCAATGTGGCTAATGGTGTTTTAGGATCAGGGGGCTATTTTGATAGAGGTGCTGGAGCATCTTTTGCTTATGTTGCTGCTATTACCGCTGCAAATGTTGTAAGAAAAATAGAAGGTAACGGAACAGTAAATACAACAGTAAAAGATTTAGAAGGAAAACAAGTTGTATTATCATGCCCTGAAGCCCCAGAAAATTTATTTCAAGATTTTGGGCAAGGCCAATTGGTAAATGGTAAAGCGCACATTACTATCGATCCCATCTTTAGTAAAAATATTGTAGTAAATGATAAACATCCATTAAGGGTTTTTGTTCAATTAAAAGGAGATTGTAATGGTGTATTTGTAATTAACGAAACAGCAACGGGTTTTGACGTTGTTGAATTAAAAAGCGGAAATTCAAATGTTAGTTTTTCGTACTTTATTACTGCTAATAGGGCAGATGAAGTTTTAAATAATGGCTCAATCTCCCCTTATTCTTCTGAACGATTTGCTCCAGCTATGGGAGCTCAATCTACAGTTGAATTAAAGAGTGTTGATTTGAAAAATAATAATAAAATCGACCAAAAATAAAATGATAGTTTACTTTAAATTACCTATTTTTTTACAGTAACAATAATATTAATAGTCAATTGCATTATATTTCAAAAAAATAGGATAAAAAACCAGCCTAAATCGGTAAAATATCTTTTCACTGAGTAAAACTAGTGTTTGGGTTATTAAACACTACAAATAATTGTTGCAAAAAAATAGTTAAAATGAATTTTTTTTTATAGGTTTGTAATAATACTTTAAAAAATGAAAAAAACTATAAGCCTATTGTTTTTTATTTGTTTAATTGCAAATAAATATTTTGCTCAAAACGTAGCTATTAATGCTACTGGAGCTTTGCCTAATACAAGTGCAATGTTAGATGTTGCAGCTACAAATAAAGGTGTTTCTTTTCCAAATGTGAGTCTTACATCGGAAACAGATGCTGTCACAATTCCAACGCCTATGGCTGGCTTAATGGTTTATAATACAAATGCAGCAATGCCTTGTGGAACCGGTCTATATTTTAATAACGGAACTACGATTGCCCCAAGATGGGTATGTTTTACAAAAACAACAAGAAATTTTCATGCATTTAATACAGCGCAAAGGGCTGGTGTTACTAGTAATGTGCCAACTTTGCAACCGGGTTGTACTTTTGCATTTACAATTCCAACAGGGCAAACTGCCGATTTAAAAATTGATGCTATTATTGGTGGAAATAATGCAACTACAGGAACAACTGATAGAAGCATCGTTGACGTGATAATTTATCAAAATGGAACTTTTTTGGCACAAGGTGGTTGGAATAGAGTTAGTTGTAATAATAGTTCAGCAGGCGGGAATGCTTTTTTTACAACCTCGCTAACAACTTGGTCCTCTAACTTGCCAGCTGGTGCATATACCATTAGTTTAATGACAGCGAGATTTAGTGGACCCACAGCAGTTAATATTGGTGGAAATTGTGCTCTGGATACTGATTGCGGAGAAATACACGGAACTCTGTATTACAAATAATAAATTAAAAATTATGAGAATTTTATTAGTGTTTTTTTTAGTAATCTACTTTGGAAGTGTGAAATCGCAATCTGGTAATTCAATTTCTAAAGTTGCTATTGGACTAGACACAATAAATACCTCAGTTGCAGACACTTCCAACTATATCAGTTTAAGTAGAAGTGAAAAGCAACCTAAATCAACTAATCCAATTGGCGGAGTGCAATTAATTGATAACAGCTCAAAGATAAAGGTTGATTCAAATAAAAAAGGAGAAAAGAAGTGAAACATTTTATAGTAATATATTTCTTAATATCGTTTTTAGGAATATCCGCTCAAGGGATACTAAACAATGGCGCACGTATTGTCTATAATGGTGCTGCACAAATTTATGTTGCCGGTGGCACCAACGGCGATTACCTTAGTCAAGCTGGTGGGCAAATCGATCCTAGTGCAACAGGCATAATAACCATCGAAGGCGATTGGACAAATAACGCAGGTAACACGGGCTTTGGAAGTGATAATGGTACTACTGTTTTAAACGGAGCGGCCCAAACTATTAACGGTAGTGCTTCTACAACGTTTTATAACTTAACACTATCTGGTACAATAGGTAGCACTAAAACTCAAAATGTAAACACTTCTGTGGGAGGTGTTATTACTACTAATGGTGTTTTATCAATTGGTTCCGACGTTTATAATTTAAATTCGCGCCTCCTTACTATTACCAATCCAGCAATAACCGCCGTTACTTTTGGTACAGGCTATGTTTTAAGTGAAATTAATGCCGCTGTAAATCCAAGTATTATGCGTTGGAATATGGGGGCAGTTACCGGAGCGCACGTTTTTCCGTTTGGTGTTACTGCGGGTAATGTGCAATTACCGTTTACCTTTAATAAAACCACTGCAGGGGTTAGTAATATTGATGTAAGTACGCGTGCAACCCTTGCAAGCGATAATCAACCTTGGTCAGGTTTAAGCAATGTAGCCGCTGTAAGTTTTATGTATTGCCCTAATTTAGCGTTAGTTGGTAATCCTTGTGCTGTAAATTCTGTTGTGGATAGATGGTGGGATATTACCCCGAGTGCTGCTGTAACTGCAAATTGTACGTTTAGCTACAGAGGTATCGAAAATACATTAACACCACCCTATAATACAGGTAACATTGGTGCGCAATTTTGGGATGGAAGTGCTTGGAACGCAAACAATGCAACTTTAGGTAGTGCAGCGGCTGTAATAGCTGGCGTTGGGTCAGTAGCAGTAGTAGGCCTAAACCAATGGTGTCCTTACATTTTATCTTCTGTGGCAGTGCCTTTACCTATTGAATTAGTTGATTTTTCTGCTAATTGTAAAAACAATACGTCTGTTGTTTTAAATTGGAGCACAGCCACCGAACGTAATAGTGCGTATTTTGATATTATGAACAGTAAAGATGGTATTAGTTTCACAAAAATCGCATCAGTAACTGCAAAAGGTAATTCAACTGATTTAAATCACTATTCTTATACCATTGCGAGCAAAATAGGTTTGGGCAATTATTACCGTTTAAAAATGGTGGACAACGATTTAACCGCGCGCAATTCTAAAATAGAATTTGTAGACGATAAGTGTAACATTAATAATGAAGTACCAACTTTATATTATAATCAACAAAGTGGCATAGTAATTACTGCAACAAGTAAAAACGCAACAAATTATACACTTAATATTTATGATGCAGCTGGAAGATTAATTAGAGTTAACGACCTAACAATAACCGAAGGCTATAACTCTATAACCCTATTACCCGAATTGGCTAACGGTATTTATTTGGTTAATTTAGTTTATAATAATGGTGAAAGTATTTCTAAAAAAATACCAGTTCTAAACTATTAAAAACTCCTTTAAAAGAAAAACGCAATACTTGCTTTTACAAAAAAGGGTGTGCCGGGTGTGTAATGCAATTCGCTAAACGATTGGGTTTCATTTTTCAATTTACTTTCTGTATCAAATTGTGCTTGATTCCACTTTGTGTTTAATAAATTTTCGGCGGTTAACCCAATTTGAAATTTTGATGTCGTATAATTTACAACCGCATCTACTAAAAAATAGCCTAATGCTGTGGTGCTATTGTCTTCATTTGCCGGACGAGAATCAATATAACGGTATCTAATGCTTGCATTTAAACCCTTTGTGCGTTTATAGCTTAGGCCACCTGTACTTGTAAGAGTAGGAGCTAAGGGTATAAAATTTTGGTTCGTAGGTAAATTAACGTACCGCCCATGGCTGTAATTTATATCGCCATCAATAAAAAAATTATCGTTTAGCTGTATACGTACTGATAAATCGGCCCCTAAACGTCTTGTGGCACCAGTAATTTCAACAATAGCTTCGTCGCCTACATATACAAGTTCGTTTTGTATATCTAATCCCCATAAGGCAATATTTGTAATAATGCGTTTGCCTAGTTTAAAGGTACTACCGGTTTCGTAACCCAAAGCAGTAGGTAAATTATGTTGGCTACTTTTTAAAACTACGGAACGAGCATCGTTTGAGTGAAAGCCATAACCGGCGCGCGCAAAAAACTGAAACGTGTTTGTAACATCGTAGTATAAATTTAGTTTTGGACTTACTTTAGGTACTTGTTTACGTCCGCTTAAACTATCGTTTTTAAAATTGTGATATGCAAAATCAAAATAATCAAAACGAGCACTAGCATTAATTGATAATTTAGTTGTTAAGAATAATGTTTCGTCTAAATACGCATAAGCATTTTGTTGGTTTAAGTGCCCAATAGAAACGGTATCTAAAATAGTACGTTTTACACTATGGCGTAACGACGTTTGTCCATCATCAATTCGGGTTCCTGCTCCAAGGGTTGTTTTTAACTGTTTGTTAAACAGGGTTGAATTTTTTTCGTAACTAAATTTATAACCATAAATATTTCTACCTTTTTCGGTTTGGTTTATTTGGTCGCCATTAATACTATCGTGTAAATAAAATGTAAAGTTGCTAAATAAATTAAAGTCGTAATAGCTATAATAGGCTTGATTTTTAATTGTACCGCCATTTTTTAAAGTGGTGGTTAATATGGCATTTATATTTGTACGCCCTGTTTTCCCACCTTCGGTATTATCTATACTTCCAAAACGGGTAATAGCGCCATCACTAACAGCTCGGGTTGGTATTTGCCCCGATGCGTCCCATTTAGAACTAAAGGTGGATGCTGAAAAATTTAAGTAGTTATTTGTATTTAGTTGCGCACTGTATTTTGTAAAAATATTATAGCGATTAAAATGTTGTTTACTTTCAAAGTAAGAATTAGAATAAAAATATTCTCCCGCTACATAAAAATTTTCGTTGTATTTTGTAAATAAATGATTGCCTTGCAATAAATCAAACATAGCTAATGCACGGTAGGTATCAAATTGCCCGCCCTCTAACTTTAACATACTTTTACCAATGTTGTTTTTGGTACTAAATTCGCCAGCACCTGCAGTTGCAAAATCGCCATAAGCAGCATTATAGGTGCCCTTGAACACTTTTAACTTATCAATTGTTTCGGGTATCACAAAATGAAAATCGGCATAGCCTTGCCCATGAGCGTGCGATACCATATTTACAGGCATTCCGTCAATATTAACCGAAAAATCAGTACCATGGTCGCAATCAAAACCTCGTAAAAAAATTTGTTCGGCCTTACCACCACCAGCATGTTGCGCAATAAATAATCCGGGTACTAAGCGTAATAAATCTTGTGCTGAATTGGTGGGGCGAAGAAGTTTATCAATATTACTAATAACTTCAGAAGCTGTTTGATTGCCTTTAGAATCTGAAATAACTACTTCTTTTAAATTAATGCTGTTTGCAACGAGTGTATCTTTAGCGGGGTTTTGTGAAATGGAAATAAGCCCAGTTAGTAAAAAGAGTATTATACATATATATTTCATATAAAAATTTAGGTGAACGATGATTGGAAATGAATAGAAAGTTTTAAAAACTGTAAGCCATTTACATACAAAACGTCTTGTTAAATGTTTAACGAAAAGGGAAAATCATAACAAAATCCTTTTACGAAATAATTTAATTTTGCAAGCAAATGCCTTACAGCTTTTGTTGAATAATTTGAATAATTTGTTAAGAAATTAAACGGTTTTTGGTGGAAGGTATGGCAATTGTATAAATCCCGAACAAACATCAAGAACTGACGTTATTTTTGTTGGAATTAGAGAAGAATTGGTTTTAAAATTAAAATTTATCTGTGTTAAAAGTTGTTGGTTATTTGTTTCGCTTAACTTTTCAGAAGACGACTTTTGAGTGGTTTTATTAGTAGCTTTTTCATCGTCGTTAATAGTTTTTAAATCGGTGTGTAAGTGATAATTACCATTTTCGAAGTGAATGGTAGCCATGTGTTGCATTTTAAAAAAGGTATGTGCTACCACGTCTTGTAACACAGGTAATAGCGGACGTAGCTGAACCAGCACATAAAAAAATAAAAGAGTATATATAATTGATTTTTTCAACTTACCAGTTATATACGATTAAATTAAGGATTTGGATTTAAATTATCGCAATTCCTAAACTACTATTTCATCTAAATCTTTATTAAAAAATTTAAATTCCATAAAACCATAGCTGGCCATGGGTTGTATTTTTACTTTTTGCTTTAATTCAAAATACCATTTCCATTGTTTACTGCGTAAAAAGCCACCTTTTGTTATAAACGCTTCAATGTATGGGTGCACGTTAAGAGTAATATCTTTTTGATTTTGTTCTTTTATAATAAAACGCAACGTATTTTCAATTTGGTCAACAAATAACAAACTGGGTTGTACTTTGCCTGTGCCGCCACAGCTTGGGCAGGTTTCTTGCACCTCCACGTTTACCTCGGGGCGTAAGCGCTGGCGTGTAATTTGTATTAAGCCAAATTTACTTGGAGGTAAAATATTATGCTTTGCGCGGTCGCTTTTCATTTCTTCTTTTAATTTATCAAAAAGAAGTTTGCGATTATCGGCATTGTGCATATCAATAAAATCAACAACAATTATACCGCCCATATCGCGCAGTTTTAATTGGCGGGCCACTTCTACAGCACTTTCTAAATTTACTTCTAAAGCATTTTCTTCCTGAGAGCTTTCGCTTTTTGCGCGATTGCCGCTATTTACATCAAATACGTGAAGTGCCTCGGTATGTTCAATTACTAAATAGGCACCGCTTTTCATGTGCACAGTTTTGCCAAATAAACTTTTTATCTGTTTTTCAATACTATAGGCATCAAAAATTGGTAATTTACCCGAGTATAATTTTAAAATATCTAATTTATCGGGCGCAATTGTTTTAATATAAACTTTTAAATCGTCGTAAACTTTTTGGTCGTTTACATGAATAGCATTAAAAGATGCGTTTAAAAAATCGCGTAAAATAGTGTTTGTTCTATCGCCCTCGCCTAAAACACGCATAGGTGGTTGCGATTCTTTTAAAGCTTTAAAACATTCGTCCCACTTTTTTATTAAATCATTTAAATCGGCTTCAAGTTCAGAAACGGTTTGGTTTTCGGCAACGGTGCGCACTATAACGCCAAAGTTTTTTGGTTTTATAGATTGCATTAATTCTTTTAAACGGCTTTTTTCTTCAAAGTTTCTAATTTTTGAAGAAACTGAAATTTTATCGGCAAAAGGTATTAAAACCAAATACCTTCCGGCTAAACTAATTTCGGTGGTAATGCGTGGGCCCTTTGCACTAATTGGTTCTTTGGCAACTTGTACTAATAAATTTTGACCCGATTTTATAACCTCGTTAATTTTACCGTCTTTTTTAATGTCGGTTTCGTTTTTAAAATACATCAAGTTGCTGGCATTTTGTTTGCCATTTTGCACCGTTTCAACATATTTTATGTAGGAGTTTGCTTGAGGCCCCAAGTCTAAATAATGCAAAAAGGCATCCTTTTCGTAACCTACATCAACAAATGCGGCGTTTAAGCCTGTCATTATTTTTTTTGCTTTTCCTAAATATATGTCGCCTACCGAAAATTGTGAGTTATTTTTTTCGCGATGTAATTCTACCAAACGTTTGTCGTTAAGTAAGGCAATTACAACTTCGTTAGGCGTGGAATTAATTATTAATTCTTGATTCACGCTGTAATGTTTTTAATTTGTACCGTTTATCCCCTGACAGGGTTAAACCGAAAGTGTTTTTATAACCCTGTCAGGGGTTATTTTAATTAGTTTTTATAGCTATTATTTAAAACCTTTAAGTGCTTATGAAATAAACAAAAAGACTTTCCAGGTTTGAGATAATATATTTACATTAATTATAGCAAATAACTATAACGGGAAAAGGCGCACCTCTCCCGTTATAAATTTATTTATTTAAAAAAATACATAGCTATTTGGCTATTATTTTTTCTTATGACGATTTTTACGTAAACGTTTTTTGCGTTTATGTGTCGCCATTTTATGTCTTTTTCTTTTTTTTCCGCTTGGCATAAAATTTAATTTAAAAGGTTAATAATTTATTTAATTTTTAATTGTTGTATGTACTTTGTAATTTCTAATTTAGCAGTAACATCGGTAGTTTTAGTGGCATACTTTTCTAAAACGGCAATGGTTTTTTGTGTGTTGTTTTGTTGCTCATATATATCTGCTAAGTATAAATAAGTAGCAATATTTGTACTATCTAGTTGCAATATTTTGTTGTAGCGATAAATGGCCTTATCTACCTGCCCACTTTTTACCGAAAACGAAGCAAATGCAGTTTGAAGCTTAACATTATTGCTGTCTGTTTTTTCAATTTGTTTAAGCAACGTAATTCCTTTCATTGGGTCGGCAGTTCCTTCTACAAAACAGCTTGCATACATTATTTTTGCGTCAAGGTTTGTAGGTTCTAACTTTAAGCCTTTATCAAAACAGCGTAAAGCACATTCGTACAAAACAGGGATTTGGGTTTGATCTTGAACAAATTGTATAGCATAATAGTATCTGTTACCAGCTTTAAACCATGTTTCCGACGTATTTGTCTTTTTGGCTACTTCTTCAGTATAATATGAAGCTACATCGGGCCGTTTGTTTTTATCCCAAAATGCAACTGCGCTATCGTTATTTTTACTTGCAATTAATTTATCAATTATTTGTTTTTTTTGAGGCTCTAATTTTTTTAGAGCTAAATTAACATATACTTCAATAGTAGCATTTAAGTTAACAATAGCTTTTGTTTCATTTGCATGATTATGCCCATCTCCATCACTGTGTTGGGGTGCAATTTTTGGTGCAATATATAAAAGAACGAATAGTACTAAAGCGCCTAAAACTAAAAATACCTGTGTTTTTTTGGCGCTCATTTTAAATTTTTATAGTTTGAAACGAACTGTGTTTCCGACTCATTTATTAATCAATATTTTTAACAGGTTCTGCAGTTTTTACATTACGTTTTACTCTGTCTGCAAATGTTTTGGCTGCTTTAAATGCAGGTATGTAATGTGCAGGTATAACTACTGTTGTATTTTTGCTAATATTTCTTCCAATTTTTTCGGCACGTTTTTTTACCACAAATGTACCAAAACCACGTAAATAAACATTTTTACCCTCTACCATTGAGTTACGAATGGTTTTCATAAATGCTTCAACGGTGGCCTGGACAGCCATTTTTTCAATGCCGGTTTTTTCTGATATTTCGTTAACGATGTCTGCCTTTGTCATTTTACAATTTGTTTAAAATCAATTAATTGTATTTTAAAACGGGGTGCAAATATACACTTTTTATTGAAAAAAGAAATATTTTTAAAAAAATATTTATCCAACCGTTTAACTTGGTTTTTTGGATTAAAATGGAATTGCAATTTATCCAAAAAACGCCTATGTTAATTAACGGAATGGTAACGTTTAATTAACCAAACGCCAGGTAAATTTAGTGTGCAATACATTATTTTTGTACATAATTAGTTGTTTATAAAGTGAACACCCTTGAGGAGTCTTTTTGATCTTAAAAGATAGACCGTCCAAAACCGCTTTTAAATATTATTTAAAAAAATAGTATGAAAAAGTTTAGTATAATTATAACATTAATAGGTTTATTCAGTTTTTGCAAAGCGCAAATTTCAAACAGCGGCTGTACTTTAAACGGAGGTATGAGTTTGGGTTCGCTTTGTGCCAACGGCTGTTTGGCTAGTTGTGATTTAACTGCTTATAATTTTTTTGGCACACCTCAATGTAATGGAACAGGTATTTCAGGCTCTTGTTCTTCTCAAATAAAGTCAACCACTTTTACTTTGCCGGCGGGTTGTATAGCAACTGGTACAGCGGAATTTATTCAGAGAGGTGTATGCACTGCATCTGGTGCCGATGCGGGAGATAATTTAACTGTTACAGGCGTTGGAGGTACTTCTACAGGACTACCCTACAATGTTACCGGCGCTAGCAATGCAAATTTAATTGCGCCATTTACAAAAACGGGAGGATCACTTACCATTCAATTGACGTCTGATAGAAGAGATGAAATTGTTACATGGACAATAACTTTAACAGGTAGCTGCGGTACAAATTGTAACTTAGTTTTGCCAATAACCCTTACCGATTTTTATGCAAAACCAAACGAAACGGCAATTGAACTTAATTGGCATATTGAATCGGAATTAAATGTGGCTTATTATACTATTGAGCGCAGTACAGACGGCATTAATTATACGACAGTTCAAACGGTTGCCTCAATTGCAAAAACTGCGGGTAACAGAAATTTAGATTATGGCGCAACAGATTATAAGCCTTTAAAAGGTATAAATTATTACCGTTTAGTAAATGTAGATTTAGATGGAAGGAAACAGTATAACAGATTAATTATGGTAAACTTTAATCAAAGTTATAGCAAAGACATATGGGTTAACCAAACGGAGACTGACATTGTAATTAGTTATGAAAACAATTTTTTAAATAAAACATTTTACGTAATGGATATGACTGGTAAAAAAATTGGAGAATACAAAAACCTTAACACTAACTTAAACTACTTTACAATTAATAAACTAAATTTGCCTAAGGGTTTGTATGTTATTGGCTGTTTAGATGCTAATATGCCCCCACAAAAAATACTAATTAATTAATATTTTATAATGAAAAAAATTTTATTCTTCTCTCTTTTTATTGCTTTATCAAGTTTAAAAATTAATGCTCAGTGTTTAAAAATTGAAAGATTTTTAGTGGATGCGTGTAGTAATCCTTCAACGAGTGGATGTGTAGGAACATTCACAAACGAAGGATTAAGTGAAATGGTTTTGTTTAAAGTAGGTACATCTTCATTAAGTGTAAGTGGTTTAACAGTAGATTGGCCAAACAACACATTTTCTAGCTGGCTTGCCCCAAATGCCTTAACAGCATCGAATGTTTCGTACTTAAATAGTACGATATTAGGTTGTGGGGCAATTATAGAACCTACAATGGGTGTATTGCCTGCAAATAAGCGCGTTTTAGCCATAACTTCTGCGAGTATGTGTTTGGTCGGAAATTCATTTGCAAATCTTAGTGATACACTTATCGTTATTTTTCAATCTGGATCTATATTAACAGGGCATTTTACCAACCATAATAATTCCGGTTCGCCAACATCATCACCAACTGGTGCTGTTGATACAAGAACTTTATCCTTGATTTACTCGGCAAACAATTGTACAAACACTGTAGTATACGACAGAAGCCTATTGACTAATACTTTGGGTACCTATGGTGGTCCAAATACAATGAATGACGGAGCAAGTGTGGTAGTTAGTCCTTTGGGGGCTGTAAGTTATTCAAATGAAGGTTGTAAAGCACCATTTATTCCTTTGAGTATTGCTGCTAACTTAAATAGTACCGTATGTTTAAATACGCCATTATCAATAACCTCAACTGTTTCAGGCGGTTATTTTAATTCTATAACCTGGACTGGCGGAACAGGTACATTTGCGGCTACTAGCACAACAAATACAAGTAATACCTATACGCCCGGTATTGGCGACAATGGCGTAATTACGCTTTCGGCAACCGCCAGCAGAACCTGTACCGGCGGCGGACAAACTGCCAGTACAACTTTTACATTTGCTATTTTGCAGTCGCCTGCAATAGTTACAAGTGCAACCAATACGGCTATTTGCCCTGCGCAATCAGGTGTGCTATCTTTAAGCGTTACCAATTCTGCTAATACGGGCAGTTATTCGGTACTTTGGTCAAATGCGGCAACCACACTTACTAATTCTGTTTCAAGCGGTGGTTTATATACATCTACCGTTACGGGTCAATGTGGCGTGCCAGTAGTAAATAATTTTAGTGTTACAGTTTCTTCTGTTGCAACAATCACTAGCGCGGCTTCTACAAATACTTCCTGTGCTGGCAATACAGTAACTTTAACTGCTAATTCAAGTACTGGTACGTATACCTGGAATACAGGTTCAAACGCTGCCAGTATTGTTGTATCGCCAACTATTACTACTACCTACACGGTTTCGTCTGCTAATACATGTACCAATGTAAGTTCGATTAGAACTATTACTGTAACGCCTTTACCAACATTTAATTTAAATACAAATGTGTTTAATATTTGCGGTACTCAAAGTGCAAGCATTATTGCAACTAGTACTTCTGCCACTTCTTATAGTTGGAGCAATGGTGCAACAACAAATTCTATTGTAACAATTGCAGCTGGTGTTTATACAGTATTTGCATCTAATAGTTGTGGCAATTCTGTTGCACAAACAGCTACGGTTATTACCGGTGCAGCACCATCATTTAGTATCAATTCAAGTAGTTTGGTTTTATGCCCGTCGCAACAAGCTACTTTAACTACTGCAGGTAGCACTGGTTCGTTTACTTGGAGTACCGGACAGCAATCGAGCGCAATTATAGTAAATACTCCGGGCACTTACACTGCAAATTTAAGTAACAGTTGCGGCACTGCTACCAGTTCCATTGTAATTAGTCAGCAAAATTTACCTCCTTTAAATTTAGTTACAACAGCTAGTTTGTTATGTGTTGGTCAAACTGCATCTTTGTCTGCGGGTTTTATACCATTAACCTATAATTTACTTTGGTCTGGCCCTGGAATTGTTGGTTCTACTAATTTTAATACAATAGCTATTAATGCCGGTGGTGTTTATACTTTAACCGCTACCGATGCTATTACAGGCTGTTCAACTTCAACTATTATAAATGTGGCGAGTGGTAATACCAATGCTAATTTTGTGCCAAATGTTTTTTCTGGTCCTGCGCCGTTAAATGTAAACTTTACAAATCAAAGTACGGGTGCAAACACTTACTCGTGGGTATTAGGTAACGGCTCTTCCCAAACTACCACTAACACTTCAAGCACTTATAATGCTACCGGAAATTATATTGTGACACTATTTGCAAGTATAGATGGCAAGTGTACAACACAATATAGTGTAGATATTAAGGTAACAGAAGGTTTAGGAATTGTACCCGAAGTAGTAACGCCTAATGGAGACAATTTAAACGATTATTTTGTTATTAAAGGCTTAGATAATTATTTGCTAAATGAATTACAAATTTATAATCGCTGGGGTAATTTAGTTTACTCATCAAAACCTTACGCTAACGATTGGAATGGCATGCCAAATGCCAAAGGTAAAACAGGTAGCAATAAATTGCCAAGCGGTACTTATTATTACATTTTGCAGTTGAACGACGCCGATTTAACTACTTTTAAGGGCTATGTTCAATTGGAATATTAGGATTTTTTTGTGCGAATATTACTTGCGCTTAAAATCATCCCTTTAAAATTTTAACATTTAACATTTCTTATCTGTATCTTTAAACAATTTTTTAATTATAAATACGTTAGTAGTATTTGAAGAAATTTTGTTTAATACTAAGTTTATTAGTTTTATCGTTAGCAAATTACTGTCAGCAAAACGATGGCTATGGCATTAATTTGCCTAAATTTTATAAAAAACCCATCCATTTTGGTTTTACAATTGCCGGCAACCAAACCGATTTTAGATTAAACACTGTACCTAATTCTCAGTTCCCCGATACTGTAATTTACCAAAAAGGTGTTGGAACACGTTATAGAATTAGAACCATTTATACCCAACCTGCCCCCGGTTTTGCTATTGGTATTGTGGCCGATGCGCGTTTACACGATTACATAAGAGTTAGGCTAACACCAAGTATTAGTTTTGCATCTCGAAAAATTGAATATACCTTAAGTAATAACGCTTTAGATAGTTTTAAAGTGTTTCAAAAAACAGTTGAATCGGCTTTTATAATTGCACCACTAGAAATTAAAATACAAAGCAAACGTTTAAATAATTTTAGTGCTTACATTATTGGTGGCGGGGGCTATCAATTAGATTTAGCATCTCGAAAAAAAGCAGCAGGCGTTGCGGCTAGTGGCCCTAATCAATTAGACGATAACATAAAATTAAAACGAGACGACTTATATTACAGTGCCGGTTTAGGTACCGATTTTTATTTACCCTACTTTAAATTTGGTTTCGAAATTAAATTGCAAGTGGGTACTAAAAATTTATTACGCCCAGAAAATAGTGTGTTTAGTAATAGTATAGAAAAAATCAGATCGCGGATGGTGGTGTTTAGTTTTACTTTTGAAGGGTAGTAAAATGTCGCTTACTTAATAAATTAAAGTAAATTTGTATTAAATAATTGAAGAATAATAATCTTCCAACGCTATGCAAACACAATTACAATTACAAGTTAGGCCGCAAACAGCATTAAACGAACAGCTTTTAAAAGAAGAAGTACGTGAAGTCCTTTTTATTAGCGAAGAAAAAAATCTATCGCTAAAAATTTTAAAACGCAGTATTGATGCACGTGGTAGAAATATAAAAATTAATTTAACGGTATTAGCAGCAATTGACGAAGAACTAATTTCTGAAAAAATAGAGTTTAATTATTTAGATGTTAGCCATTCAAAAAAAACCTGTCATATAATTGGTTCAGGTCCTGCTGGACTGTTTGCCGCTCTACGTTGTTTAGAGTTAGGGATAAAACCTATTGTAATGGAACGTGGTAAAAACGTAAAAGATAGACGTAGAGACTTAGCAAAATTAAATAAAGAACATATAGTAAATCCAGAAAGCAATTATTGTTTTGGAGAAGGAGGGGCAGGAACATATAGCGATGGTAAGCTTTACACACGCTCTAATAAACGGGGCGATATTGATAAGATTTTAAAAACATTTGTTTATCACGGCGCTACTGAAGAAATAATGGTAGATGCTCATCCTCACATTGGCACTAACAAATTGCCCCAATTAATCGAAAACATAAGAGAAACAATTTTAAAATTTGGAGGCGAAATTCTTTTTAATTCTAAATTAATAGATTTTAAAATTGAACATGAAAAAATCAGCGCGATAAAAATTTTAAATGAAAATGGCGAACAAGAGTTTCCAGTTCAAAATTTAATTTTAGCTACCGGTCATTCGGCGCGAGATATTTTTGAATTATTAAATAAAAAAAATGTTTTAATAGAAGCAAAACCATTTGCATTAGGTGTTAGGGTTGAACATCCGCAAACTTTAATTGATAAAATACAATATTCTTGTTTTGATTTAAACGAGGTAATTGAAAAAAGAAATTATTTACCAGCAGCAAGTTATAGTTTGGTAAACCAAGTAAAAGGGTATGGTGTGTACTCGTTTTGTATGTGCCCCGGTGGTATAATTGCACCTTGCGCTACTAATCAAGAAGAAGTGGTAACTAATGGTTGGAGTCCCAGTAAACGAAACAATCCTTATGCAAATAGTGGTATTGTTGTTGGGTTAGAATTAAAAGATTTTGAAGCTTATAAAAAACATGGTGCCTTGGCCGGATTAGAATTTCAAAAAGAAATGGAAAGAAATGCTTGGCAATTGGGTGGGCAAACACAAACTGCTCCGGCACAGCGTTTGCAGGATTTTGTAAACGGAAAATTAAGTAACGATTTACCCGATTGCAGTTACCAGCCCGGTTTAAAAAGTGTGGACATGCAATTGGTGTTGGGGAATTTAATTGGCTCATCTTTAAAAGAAGGCTTTAAAAGTTTTGCAAACAAAATGCGAGGATATTTAACAAATGATGCTGTAATTGTTGGTGTTGAATCACGAACATCTACACCTGTTAGAATACCACGAGATAAAGATTTATTAGTCCATCCACAATTAAAAAATTTATTTCCGTGTGGTGAAGGGGCCGGTTATGCTGGTGGCATTGTAAGTGCAGCAATGGATGGCGAAAGATGTGCCAATGCCCTGAGTTAATTATGTGAACACTTTTGTGCCTTCAGTACAATTGGTACAAATGTCAATTTGATTACGGCTTTTTAAAATCGATTTTCTAAAATTTGTATAGCTATCAGAAAACCAAATATCTTTAAATGTTTGCTTATCTAAATTCCCTAATTTGTATTTGGCGTCTTTATCAAAACAACAGGGTACAATTTTTCCGTCCCACGTTACTACACAGCCTTGCCACATTCGCCAACACTGGTTTAAAAGTTTATTTTTAATTTCGAACTGCCCCTTGTTGTTTTTTTTATAACGCGAGTAATTTTCTAAATCGGGGATTAAATTATGCCCACTTTCAAAATCATAAATTTGTGCAGTTTTTATTTTTACTTCGTCAACACCTAACTCTTTCCCTAATTTTTTAACAGCCTCTATTTGATGTTGGTTGGGTTTAAAAACAACAAACTGCCATACAATGTGTGGAGTTTTACTTTTTAATATTTTTTTTTGTTTTACTATTTCTTTTGTGCCTTCAATAACCTTATCAATTTTACCACCAACTCGGTATTGCTCGTATACCTCTTGTGTAATACCATCTACCGAAATAATTAGCTTGTCTAATTTACTTTTTACTGTGTTTATTGCAGCTTCTTGGTTTAAATAATGTGCGTTTGTACTTGTAGCAGTATAAATATACTGTTGGTTGGCAAAGTGCACCATTTTTAAAAAATCAGGGTTTAAGTAGGGCTCTCCCTGAAAATAAAATGTTAAACTATGTAAATGCTTTTTTAATTGTAAAATTGTTTTTTCAAATAAAATGGTTTGTAGCATGCCAATAGGTCGGGTAAATTCTCTTAAACCGCTTGGACATTGTGGGCAGCGTAAATTACAACTGGTAGTAGGTTCAATGCTAATAGATATTGGTAATCCAAACTGTTTAGGTTTATGAATTAAACGCGAGTAATGAAAGCCATAAACTAATTTAATAAAATTAAAAACTTTATAAAAGGATAATTTTTTTAAAATGCCTATATAATAATGTATCAAAATAGATTTTAGTAAAGATAATTAAATAAAATATTGTAATTACTTTTATGTACTTTAAAATGAATAAAGGTTTTTTTAAAATAATAGGAGTAGTTATAGCGTTTGGTATTTTTACTAAATGTGCTCAAATTTCGCCTTTGACGGGTGGGGAGAGAGATATTTTGCCCCCCAAGATAGTTGAGGCAATGCCAATAAATAAGGCGGTAAATTTTAATTCAGACATTATTGTTTTAAAATTTAATGAATTTGTTCAAATTAAAGATGTTGCTAACCAGCTTATAATTAATCCAAAATTAAAAACTGAGCCTGAAATAGAAGCCGATGGAAAAACCATTACAATAAAAATAAAAAAAGCAGAATTATTACCAAAAACAACCTATCGTTTTTATTTTGGAAATGCAATCGCAGATATGCATGAAGGAAATATACTTACTAATTTCAATTATGTTTTTAGTACAGCAAACTATATTGATACGCTAAGACTAAGCGGAACAATTATTGAGGAATTTAATGGTAAACCTATTGCTGATATGTTAGTTGGTTTGTATGATGGTAACGAACTTACGGATAGTTTATGCTATAAAACAACACCTAATTATTATTGTAAAACAAATCAAAATGGCGAATTTGTATTTGAAAATTTACCAAGTAATCACTTTAAAGTAATTGCATTTACCGATAAGAACAAGAATTTCCTATACGATGGTGAAATTGAAAAAATAGCAGTAAGAGATTCTGATTTATTTTTAAAGAAAGATAGTAGCATAAAATTAAACGCATTTCAAGAAGAAGCAACTAAATCTTTTATAAAAAAAATTAATTCACCATACTATGGCTATAGTAATATTATTTATAATAAGCGTAGTAATATTAAACTAGTTACTTTAAATAAATTAGATGAGAAAAACGTTTACTTTCCCTTGAATTCAACAGAAAGAGATACGCTTGAGGTATTTTATAAAAATACAAACGATACTTTAAAACTACTATGTAAAAATGCAATTCTAAAAAAAATAGATACACTTAACGTTGTTATACCAAAATCAAATAGTACGCTTAAAAAGTTTACAACAATAAAAGCTAATCTTAGCGGAGGTAATTTATTACTTAATTCAAATTTAGAACTTACATTTTCCAGTATGATAGACACAGTTAAAACAAATATATTTAAATTAAAGCTATTAAGTAAAGAAGATACGTTGATTGCTAAAACACCTGTAAAAGCTATATGGATAAGCCCATACAAACTACAATTAACTGCAAAATTTAAGCAAGCGACTAATTATACGCTTAAAATTGATACAGCCATATTTTATTTAGAAAATAAATTTTATAACGATAGTAGCATTTTAAATTTTAAAACAGAAGCACCTACAGATTATGGTAAATTAACTTTAAAACTGCTTTTAAATAAAAAACAAAATTACAATATTCAATTAATAAATGATAAAGAACAAGTAGTAAGAGAAAATTATGTTGCATTAAGTTTAGCGGGTAGCAACTCTAAAGCTATTGATTTTATTGATGTTTTGCCCGGAACGTACCGTGTTAAAATTATTTTTGATGATAATGATGATAAAAAATGGAATACAGGAAATTATCTACAAAAGAAACAGCCAGAGCGTATAATTATTTATGCTAAACCAATAAAAGTTTTATCAGATTGGGAGGTTGAAGAAGAAATAATAATAAAAGAGTAATTTTTTTCTACTTGTATTAAATTATTTTTTTGAAAAAGAAAAATAGCATAATCAAATTTGATTTTTGGATAAATAGTTGTATAGCCTTTGAAAGTATAGTAAAATTAGTACTTGTAGAGGATTGATAGATGCATAGCTTAAAAAAATATAAATGCTGTATAATTTTTTTTGAATATAAAAAAGCGCTATTAACAATTTCAACAATTAGTTGTTGAAAAAATAAAACCTTAATATATAGATAACATTAAATAATTTATTTACTTCGTATCAACAAATCTCAAAAAACAAAATAACCATGGCAACAAAAAAAGCACCAGCTAAAAAAGCTACAGCAAAAAAAGCAGCTCCTAAGAAAGCAGCAAAAAAAGCAGTGAAAAAAGCAGCTCCTAAAAAAGCAGCTAAAAAAGCAGTAAAAAAAGCTGCAAAGAAAAAGTAATAAAAGCCCTCTCGATAACGAGAGGGTTTTTTGTTTAACATTAAATTTACTAGCCTCGTATGAAAATATGAGGCTTTTATATTAAATTTTACTTACTAACTTAAAAACAAAAATTTAATTTTATATTTACAAATAAATATTAATTATAACGTAAAACCAAAATTATTATGACTAAAAAAATTATTAATTTATTTTCAGCTTTAGTTATTACTGCTACATTAATCGCATGCGGTGATAAAAAGAAAGAGGAGGCTATTGTTGCACCTCAAGGAATGAACGTTTTAGATTTAAGCAAATTTGGAAAGCCCTTTGTGATTTTTGTACCCGATACCACAAAGGCAAAATTAACTGTAGTTGAGCAAACATCCGGCGCGCTAGATATTACAATAGGTACTAATTATGCTATTACAATAAACGAACAAGCTGGCGATATTGAACTGCGAAAAACAGATATTAAAGGCGATGAGATAAATAAATTTAAATCGTTTATTACTGAAGAGCCAACCGCAATTTTTTGGGAAAGCGAAATTACAAAACCTGAATTTCATTTTTTAATTAATCATAAAATTGGTAATACCGATTATAGTATTGAAGATATTAAAAGTACGGATGTGGAACCTTTTGGCAAAGAGGCAATGCAAAAGATGTTTGATAGCGCTAAAGGGGTGAAAGAAATTAAAAAACAAGCAGCATAGTCTAATTAAATAACATTTAATGTTAAGCCACCTTTATTAAATAGAGGTGGCTTTTTTTATATACGCTATTAACAATTAACGTAAATTATTAACAAATGTTTTTACTATAAAGTTTTTTACAATATTTGCTATAATTCAATACTATAAATATGTCAGACGATTACGAAAAAAACGATAGAGGCGATTTGTTCTCTAAACCAGTGAGGGCAGGAAAACGTACTTACTTTTTTGATGTTAAAAGCACAAAAGGAAATGATTATTACTTAACAATTACCGAAAGTAAAAAACGTTTTGGAGATGATGGTAAGTTTTCTTACGAAAAACACAAAATATTTTTATACAAAGAAGATTTTGATAAATTTATTGAAGGTTTACATGAAGCCGTTGAGCATATTAAAGAACATGCGCCGGAAATTGAAAACCCTTCAAATGAACAAACTAATAGTTCGGATTTAAATTTTGAAGATTTAGGAAAGTAAACGTTAGAACGCTGGTTGCAATGACGCTTTTGAGTTTCGCTGAAAAATAGAAATCATATTAGTCATACAATCAGCACAATCTACGTTCCATTAATATTACTTTATTTTTTCACGGTACAAAAATTTTTCTTGAGTACTTTCAAACGGGCGATATACGTAATATATGTACCCGTTTTTAATTTTTATTTTTTCTGCACTGTGATGTTGTAGCTTGTAGCTTAAAATTTCTTTTCCTGTTTGGTAATTTATTTGTTTTATATAATGATGTTGGCTTTTGCTATAAAATGCATATACTTTAGTGTCAATTTCATCAACAAATAATTGTTTTTTCCAGTCGTGCCAATTGTTAGGGTGATGGTAGTTTATAGTAACACTATCAATTAATTTATTTTGTTTAGTGTAGTGGTATAGTAGGTTAGCATAATGATTAAAGATACAAATGGTATCATTTATAATAAATAATGGGGCATATAACGGCTCAAAATACATACTTTGTGTAAAACCACTCATTAAAGCGGCTATTATTTTTTTATCCGTTTTGTAAAAATCTGCCAATCTACGTGCCTCTAATTGTGCACGTGAGGGTAGGTAATAATATTCTAAATTATATAATTTCATTAAATCTTGGTTGCTTATGTTTTGTAATAAATTATTTAAAGTATCGTTGTGTTTTAAATAATAATAATTAAACGAAGGGTATTTATCCCATTTATCGCTCACATAGTAATTTTTATTGGCAGTATCTATTATGGGAATTAAAAACTTTTCGAAATCATTTTTTAAAATTGGCATTAGTAATAAGTCGTTGTTCATTACATCAATCCTAAAAACAGAATCTTTACAAATAATATCGGTGTAACCTTCGTAATCGTGAAAAAACGAAATAGCTTTACCTGCTTTTTTTGGAAGTTGGAAGGTTGAATAAATTTTGCCAGAGTAGTCCGCTAATTGAATTTTAGCTTGATCTAAATTTTTTTCGGCAGTTAATAAAAGTAATTTATCTTCATAAAAATCAAAGTCATAAACACTATAATTAGGCTTACCAACAAGCGTTTCAGGCTTTTGAATGGCATAAATAGAAATACTATCTAATAGATTTTCTTTTTGTTTTAAGCTTATTAAAACAAAAATCGTATCCTTATTTTCAGTTTTTACTTCTTTGGTAAAATTTTGGTAAGCCAAGTGTAGGGCATTTATTTTGTAATTTTCTTTTTTTGGTAACACTAACAAAAATTGCCCATTGATATTCGTTAAGGTAGTCGTTGGTGTATTTAAACATTTAATAGTAGCATTTTCAACAGGTAATTTTGTTTCTAAATCGTTTACTATCCCAATAATTACTACTGATTGTGAATTGCAAAAAATACAATTAAAAATAATAATTAATATGCTGAGCTTGTACTTCATTATATAGTAAAGACGGAAATAAATTTTATTTCCATAAAAAAACCTCAATCTTTTTTTGATTGAGGTAAAAATTAAAATTATAAAACTAGTTCTTTAAAAATAATTCTTCACATTTATCCCAATTAATTAGGTTCCACCAGGCTTCAATATAGTCTTTTCGTTTGTTTTGATGTTTTAAATAGTAAGCATGTTCCCAAACATCAAGGGCTAAAATTAATTTACCTCTTTCAGCATCTAATTGCATAAGTGGATTATCTTGATTGGCGGTGGTAACAATTTTTAATGTATTCTTATCGTTTAAAATTAACCAACACCAGCCACTGCCAAATAGTTTAAGCGACGCATCTGTAAAAGCAGTTTTAAATTCGTCAAAAGTTTTAAACGTAGTAATAATCGCATCATTAAGTTTGCCATTTGGTTTATTGGCAATACCCATTGGGTTTGGTTTTAATAAGGTCCAAAACAAACTATGATTATAATGCCCGCCTAAATTGTTACGCACTGCCGGCATCGAATATTTATCAATATGTGTACATTTTACTTCATCGCTGCTTAAATAATCAATGTTTGTGGATTTTAGCGCATTTAATTTATCTACATAACCTTGATGATGTTTTGTATAATGAATTTCCATCGTTTGCTTATCAAAATAGGGCTCTAAACTTGCATACGAATAGGGTAATTTTGGTAATGTAAATGCGTTATTTTCTTGTAGGGTTTGATTCCCTAAATTATCAAGGGCATCTAACTGATTGTTGCTAATTAGGTTTGTGGCTAAGCCTGCTAAACCTAATAAACTACTTTTTTTTAAAAAATCTCGGCGGTTGCTCATTTTAAAATTGAATTAATAATTGATTTTTTTCAACCGCTACACCCTTAGTAACAGCAATTTTTTTAATAGTACCATCTGTGGGGCTTTTAAGGCTGTTTTCCATTTTCATAGCTTCTAAAATTATAAGCGTATCGCCTTTTTTTACAACATCGCCTTCGTTTACTAAAACATTTAAAACCATGCCAGGCATAGGCGCTTTTATATCTGCAACTTTTTTTGTGGCCAAATTATCTAAACCTAAATTATGGAGTAACTCATCGTACTTATCTTTTAGTGTTAAATTAAATTTTACTGAATTTACTTTTACAGTTATTGCTTTTTCTTCAGTATTTAATTTAACGACGTCAATGTTATACGACTTATTATTGTATAAAATATGAAACTGATAATTATTTAATTTTAAAATATTACCCGAAATTAATTTTTCATTTAATAGTCCTTCAAATAAAGAATTAGAAACCTTTACGTCTGTTTTATACGTAGTTTTATTATTTACTGTTATTGTGTACATGCTTACAAATTTAGTAAAATCAATCAATAAAATTAGGACAATCTACATAAATAAATTAGCTGTAAACATTTTTTTAATAAGTTTTGGTAAAAACAATTTTTTAATAACATAAACAAAACTATTTTTAGTGAAACTTAAAAACAGATATGAAGCACATTTTAATTATTGGCACTATTTTAATTTCATTAACAACAACCGCACAAGGTTTGTTTAACAAATTGAAACGCGAAAAAGATTCCTTAGAAAAAGTAGCTAAAGAAAAAGCAAATGCTATAATAACCGGCACAACTGCTCCTAAATTAACAAACGAAGAGGTAATAAAAGGTTTAAAAGAAGCCTTAACCGTTGGAACAAATAGTTCAACAGCCATTGCCTCAAAAGCCGATGGATTTTATAAAAATCCAAAAGTGTTTATACCATGGCCTGCCGAAGCTGCTGAGATGAGAGCGAAACTAATTAAAATGGGAATGACAAAAAAAGTAAACGACTTTGAAATGAGTCTTAATCGTGCGGCGGAGGAGGCAGCAAAAAAAGCAGCCCCCGTTTTTGTGGATGCCATAACCGGAATGAGTGTACAAGATGGTTTTGCAATATTAAAAGGCACCGATACATCAGCAACCAACTATTTGCGTAAAGCCACTTATAATCCTTTAAAAGATAAATTTAAACCCGTTGTAAAAGAAGCTATCGCTACTGTAAAAGTTACCAGTTACTGGACGCCATTAGTTACAACGTATAACAAATTACCGGGCGTAAAAAAACAAAATCCTGATTTAGACGAATACGTTACCAATAAAGCCATAAACGGACTTATGCTAATGATTGCCGACGAAGAAATAAACATTCGCAAAAACCCTATTGCTAGAGTGAGCGACTTACTTAAAAAAGTTTTTGGCAATTAATGTAACATTTAACGGAACGCTGATAACGCTGATGAATAAGATAAATATGATGTTTTACCGTTCATATCTTAAAAATCTAAGTCATTAACGTTCCATTTACTAAACATTATTTTGTTCAAATCAATTTTATGATTTTACTAATGCAATCCTTTGTATATATAAATTTAACCAACCTTTAAAAAAATTGTTTATGCCAGTTAAAAAAACCAACTTAAATGCTGCCTCTAAAAAAATTTTTGTGTTAGATACTTCTGTTATTATATATGACCATACAGCTATTAAAAATTTTGCTGAACACGATGTGGTTATTCCAATTACTGTGTTAGAAGAGCTTGACAATTTTAAAAAAGGTAACGACACCAAGAATTTTGCAGCTCGGGAGTTTACACGCTTTATAGATACATTAAGTGGTAAAAATACTTTGGTAGATTGGGCTGCTATTAACGGTCCAAATCGTGGCAAGTTTAAAATTGAAATGAATACCGGTAGCAAAGTTAATGCTGAGCGTATTTTTGACGATAGAAAAGCCGATCATAAAATATTAAACACCGCATTATATACGGCCGAACAAAATCCGGGACGAAAAGTAATTTTAGTAACTAAAGATATTAACTTACGCATTAAAGCTAAAAGTTTAAACCTACAAGCCGAAGATTACGAAACTGGTAAAATAAAAACGATTGACGAATTATATACTGGCCGCAGTGAAATGCAAAAGGTTAGTCCAGAAAGTATTGCCGCAATATATAACCAAGGCAGTTGCAAAGCTCCTGCTGTTTTTAAAAAATACAAATCGTTACCTAATCATTATTATATTTTAAAAAATGGAAGTACAAGCGTTTTATCGCGTTACAACCAAGAGGATGATAGTTTAAAACGTGTCATTAAAACGGCTGCTTTTGGTGTAATACCAAAAAATGCCGAGCAAGCTTTTGCATTGGATGCGATTATGAATCCGGATATTAAATTGGTGTCTATTCAGGGTGTGGCCGGTACAGGTAAAACATTATTATCGTTAGCGGGTGCATTAGAGTTACGCAGAACATACCATCAAATTTATTTAGCGCGGCCAATTGTTCCCTTAAGTAATAAAGATATTGGGTATTTACCTGGCGATGTAAACTCTAAACTAAACCCATACATGGAGCCGCTTTGGGATAATTTAAAATATATCCGCAGCCAGTTTAGCGAAAAAGACAAAGAACACAAGCAATTAAATGAAATGGTAGAATCACAAAAATTAGTGGTTTGCCCCTTAGCTTATATTCGAGGACGCAGTTTAAGCAATGTGTTTTTTATTGTAGATGAAGCCCAAAACTTAACGCCACATGAGGTAAAAACAATTATTACCCGCGCCGGCGAAAATACAAAGATTGTATTTACAGGTGATATTCACCAGATAGATACACCTTATTTAGATGCACAAAGTAATGGTTTAAGTTACCTAATTGAAAAAGTAAAAGGACAACCACTTTACGCGCATATTACGTTAGAAAAAGGCGAACGTAGTGCCTTAGCTAATTTAGCAAATGATTTGTTGTAAGTTTTTATATTTTTAAAAGAGCTTTCATGAAAAATGAAAGCTCTTTTTGTATTAACCCAACTCGTAATGTAAATCCACTAATTTATCGATCTCATATAATAAAGTATCGTTAATTTCTATTTTACTTTTTTTAGAAAACAGTTTCACATTTTGTTTTTGTTCTTCGTCTTCAATATAAAATTCGAGGTTGCTGTTACCAACATTTTTAGTAATTAAATTATCGAGTTTAATAACCAAGCTATCGTTTAAGTTATTTAATTTTACTTTAACTTTTAAGGTATTAAAGGCAGTTTTTTTAACTTCTTCTAATAAGTCAATTTTATTTAATTTAATTTCTAAACTTCCGGGTTGGTTGTAGCGCTCTTGCACTTTAGCTTTTACAAAAATAAATAGTCCCTTGCTCATGTACTTATTAAATTCTACAAAATCTTTTCCAAACAGCATTATTTCGGTAGTACCAAAATAATCTTCAATTACAATTTTACCAAAAGCTTTACCCATTTTACTGGTTCGGTTTTCGCAGTCCGATACAATGCCTCCAAAAATAATATCTCGATTTTTAAATGGCTCTAAACCTGCTTTTAATTGGGCACAGTTGGCATTGCAACGGTGTTCTAAAATTAATTTATAAGGGTCGAGCGGATGCCCGCTAATAAAAAACCCTACTACTTCTTTTTCTCTGCTTAACTGTTCTAACGCACTCCAAGCCTCTATTTTAGTAGGCAGTTGAGGTTCGGTAATTTCAATTTCATCGTCGCCACCAAACAAACTTGCTTGCGAGGTGTCGTTACCCAAACTCATTTGGTTACTGTACTTTATAAGTTTATCAGTTAAGGTTTGCCCATCGTTATCTACCGTAAAAAACATAGCACGGTGAACGCCTTCAAAAGCATCAAATCCACCAGCCAATGCTAGTCCCTCGAGCGAACGCTTATTAATATTTTTACTATCTAAACGTTTTGCCAAATCAAACAGCGAGGTGAATTTTCCATTTTTATTTCGTTCTTCAATAATGTTATTTACTGTATTTTCCCCTACGCCTTTAATAGCACCCATTCCAAAACGAATATCGGTACCACCCGGTATTACTGCAAATTTCGCAAAACCTTCGTTAATATCCGGCCCCAATACTTTTACGCCCATGCGCTTGCACTCTTCCATTAAAAAGGCTATAGAATCAATACTACTGGCGTGGTTTAAAACCGACGCCATAAATTCGGACGGGTAATGTGCCTTAATATAGGCCGTTTGAAACGCCACATAAGCATAGCACGTGGAATGCGATTTATTGAAAGCATAACTGGCAAAAGCTTCCCAGTCTTTCCAAACTTTTTCAGCAACAACAGGGTCGTGATTATTAATTTTACAATTATCAATAAACTTACCTTTCATTTTGTCTAGCGTTGCCCTATCTTTCTTACCCATAGCCTTACGCAGGGTATCGGCATCACCTTTTGTGAAATTGGCAAGCTTTTGAGAGAGGCGCATAACCTGTTCTTGATACACAGTAATGCCATACGTTTCGCCCAAAAACTCATCCATCCCTTCTAAATCAAATTTTACAGGCTCTCTTCCATGTTTACGGTTAATGTAGTTAGGTATGTATGCCAACGGACCCGGTCGATACAAAGCATTCATGGCAATTAAATCGTTAAAACTATCGGGTTTTAAATCTTTTAAAGCCTTTTGCATTCCGGCACTTTCATATTGAAACACTGCATTTGTTTCGCCCCGTTGAAATAACTGATAGGTTTTTTCGTCGTCTAAGGGAATGGCATCAATATCAATATCTATGTTGTGATTTTCTTTAATGTACTTTAATGCATCTTTAATAATGGTAAGCGTGCGTAATCCCAAAAAGTCCATTTTTAAAAGTCCTGCATTTTCTGCTACCGAGTTATCAAATTGCGTAACTAGCATTTCGCTATCCTTTGCTTTGGTAACAGGTACAAATTTAACCATGTCATCCGGCGTAATGATGATGCCGCAAGCGTGAATGCCAATGTTTCGCAGGCAACCTTCTAGTTCGTAAGCTTGCTTTAACACATCTGCTTCGGGCGTTTTTTCTTCGGCTAATTTTCTAAAATTATGCGATTGTTCAACAACTTCACGTTTATCTTTTATTTTATCTAAATATTTTTGATCGATACCACCCGGTTTTAAAAGTAATTTTAATTCAGCTTCTAAACTATCGGGAAAAGATTTTGCTAACCTGTCGGCATCGGGTAGGGGTAAGTCTAAAGCTCGTGCAGCATCGCGAATGGCAGATTTACCGCCCATTGTGCCATAGGTAATAATTTGCGCCACTTGGTTACTGCCATATTTTTTTATAACATATTGTATTACGGCATCGCGGCCCTCGTCGTCAAAGTCAATATCAATATCGGGCATGCTTACACGATCGGGATTTAAAAAACGCTCAAAGAGTAAATCAAATTTAATGGGATCAACATTTGTAATCCATAAACAATAGGCAATGGCAGAGCCAGCTGCAGAACCACGACCCGGACCAACGGCTACACCCAGTCGGCGTGCTTCGGCAATAAAATCGGCAACAATTAAAAAGTAACCGGGGTATCCCATGCGCTCAATAGTGATTAATTCAAAAGCTATACGTTCTTTTATCTCATCTGTCATCTGTGGATAACGTTTTGCTGCGCCTTGCCATGTAAGGTGACTCATGAAAATAAATTGCTGAGCAATAATTAGCATTTCGGCTTTTTGAATTTGTATTGCCTCGGGCGATAAATTTTTAGCTGCCCATTCTTTTTCTTTTATAGCAACAATGCGGTTGTGCGACTCGGTAATCTGCAAACCGTTAGTGGTAATAAATTCTTGAGAGATTTCAAATTTTGGCAATAAAATATCTCGTCCTAGTTTATACTGTTCTATTTTATTTACAATTAGCTGAGTATTTTCGAGCGCTTGGGGTAAATCGGCAAATACTTTCGCCATTTCGGTTGGCGATTTAAAATAAAATTCTTTGGTAGGTAAGCCATATCTAAAGCCACGTCCGCGCCCAATGGGCGATGCTTTTTTCTCACCATCTTTTACGCACAATAAAATATCGTGTGCATCAAAACCACTTTTATCAATATAATAGTTGCTATTGGCAGCAAAATAAGTAACGTTGTATTTTTCGGCAAACTTTAGTAAAACAGAATTAACGTGGTCTTCTTCTTGCAAATCGTGGCGATTTAATTCCACATAAAAATCATCACCAAATAAATTTTTGTACCATACAAAGGCTTCTTCGGCTTGCTCTTCGCCTACATTTAAAATGAGAGAAGGTATTTCGGCACTTAAAGAACCAGTTGTAGCGATTAATCCATCTTTGTACTTTACTAATAAATCTTTATCAATACGTGGTACGTAATAGGCGCCATCAATTAAGCCTACCGAACTTAGTTTTGATAAATTTTGATAACCTAATCTATTTTTCGCAATTAGTACTTGTGTGTAGCCATTGTCTTGCTTGGATTTATCGGTATGGTTTTTGCAAACAAATAATTCGCAACCAATAATGCATTTCAGTTCTTGTTTTAGTTCGCCAATTTTTTCTCCCTTTGAGATGCTCTCGTTAGTGGCTTTTATATTTTTATTTTCTTTATCAATAGCTTGCCAAAACTGAAAGGCGCCATACATATTGCCGTGGTCGGTTAGGGCAAGAGCGGGCATATTATACGCGATTGCTTTTTTTACGAGGTCGGTAACATCGCTAGTGCATTGAAGAACGGAGAATTGGCTATGGTTATGTAGGTGGGAGAATGTGGTTGGCGATTGTTGATTTACGATTGACGATTGATTATCATTCGCTTCGACTGTGCTCAGTGTGACAGCTTTCTGATTTTTCCGTTCTTTCCAACTTTGTTCGTGTTTGTATAATTCAGTCAAGTTGGGAGCATGGTAATTTATGTTCGCTAAGTCAGAAACGGCTAGTTCGTTAATTTTGGTAATGCCACGTTTAATAATTTCGAAAAAAACTTTTCCGGTAGCTAAAACATCAAAGGCCGCATTGTGGGCTTCTTCAAACGTATCGTTAAATAGTTTTTTATATAATTCGCTTAAGGTGGGCCATTTAAATTTTCCGTAACGTCCGCCTGGTAAGGCGCAAAAGGTAGTGGTTTCGTCGTTTTTAGTATCTATAAAAGGTTTGTTTGCTAAAATATTTTGCAAACCGCAACGCAACAATTCACAACCAATAATATTGTTATCAAATTCTATGTTATGTCCACATAAATAGGTGGTTTGATTTACATCATCAACAAATTGTTGTAATACGATTTTTAAATCTTGTCCTTCTTCAATGGCTCGCTCGTTGGTAATACCGTGTATTTGAACGGCATTAAACGGTATAGTGTAACCGACTGGTTTTATAATAATAGAGTTGCTATTTAATAAATTTCCTTTCGCATCGTGCAATTGCCAAGCTACTTGCACCATACGGGGCCAATTATCAAAGTCGGTTAAGGGGGCATTGTAGTTGCGTGGTAGGCCAGTGGTTTCTGTATCGAAAATGAGGAACATGTAATTAATTAAAAATTAAAGATGAAGAATTAAAAATTAGTGGAATACTAATTTAAGGAATTTGGAGGGTAAAAATAAGTAACTGTTAAATGAATTTGAAAACTATTTTATAATAATAAATGCAATGTGGATGATATGATATATAAAACGCAAAAATTAGCAAAATATACAAAAAACGCTATCTTTACCCACTTAAATTGCAAAAAAAGAAGTTTATATTCGATTTAGCTATCTTGTTGATTCTTAATTTATTAATTAAGCCTTTTTGGACAATTATAATAGAGCCAAAAGTGCAAGGGCAAATTGGTGATATTAGTTTTGGAGAGTATTTTGTAATATTTCAGTTTTCGTTATTGTTAAATATTTTTTTGGATTTTGGCTTAACCAATTTTAACAATAGAAATATTGCGCAGTATAGTCATTTACTAAGCAAACATTTTAGTAAAATGTTGAGTTTAAAATTTGCTTTAGGTTTATTTTATTTAGTAATATCATTAATAATTGGTTATTTAATTTTTGGATATAATTTTAAACTTCTTATTATACTTTGTATTAATAGTTTTTTGCTGAGCTTAAATGTTTTTTTACGTTCAAATTTACAAGCGCTTCATTTATTTAGATTAGATAGTTTTATATCTGTATTAGATAGAGTTATACAAATACTAATTGTGTTAGGCATGCTCTTTAACGTGTTTTGGTTTAAGTTAAGCGTTATGAATTTTGTTTATGCACAAACTATAGGTTATGGTTTAACTGGCATTATTATTTTTATTGTTGTGCTTAATAAAACGCACACGTTTAAGTTAAACTGGGATTGGCATTTTAATATTTTAATTTTAAAAAAGAGTTTACCTTTTGCCGTGTTGGTTTTATTAATGACGTTTTATAACCGCTTAGATCCATTAATGATTGAGGAGCTATTGCCTGGCGATTTGGGGAAACAACAAAGTGGTATTTATGCAAAAAGTTTTAGATTATTAGATGCGGCCAATCAAATAGCAATGCTGTTTTCGATACAACTAATTCCGTTGTTTAGTAGAATGCTGAAGAACAAAGAAAACATGGAAAATATTATAAAATTATCATTTACATTATTATTAACGCCTGCATTAATAGTATCTGTAAGTACTATATTTTACGCAGAACATTTTTTCGAAAAAATATATTATTCAACCAACGCGGGTTACGATGCTACAGAGGGTTATTTTATTTTAGCCATATTAATGAATTGTTTTACGGCCGTGTCACTTACTTGTATTTTTGGCACACTATTAACAGCAAATGGTAATTTAAAGCAATTAAACTATATGGCATTTGGTGGTATATTAGTAAATTTAATTTTAAATTTTATTTTAATACCAAAATTCCAAGCGATGGGAAGTGCCATCGCTAGCTTAATTACGCAGTTTTTAACGGGCTTTTATCAAGTGTATATGTCGTATAAAATATTTAAATTTAAAGTAAATAAACGGCTTTTAGTGGCATTAGCATTATTTATAATCGGCTTGTTTTTTGCAAATTATTTCACATTAAATTTAACTCACAAATGGATGGTTAATTTTGCAATTATGCTTATATTTAGTGGCTTATTAGCATTTGTAACAGGGGTTATAAATCCAAAATCGGTATTGCGTTTTATAAAATATAAATAAATTTAAATAGCCTCTTTTTTATGATAGAAAATATCTCGGCAAATACATTATTAATTAAACTTATTAGGTGGCGAAAAACACTTTTTATATATACTTTACTTGGTGCAGTTTTATCAGTTATAGTGGCATTAATGTTGCCTAAACAATATAAATCTACAGTAGTTGTTTTTCCGGCAAGGCATTTTAGTACCTCAAAATTATTGTTAGAGCAAAATACAGGTAACCAAGAGGATTATATGCAAATAGGTGATGAGGATGATGCTGAAAAATTAATTCAAGTATTAAATTCGGACGCGTTAAAACTAAAAGTTGCCAAAGTATTTAATTTATATAAACGTTGGAAAATTAAAGACACCACATTTGCATACCATTATTTAAAATTAAAATGGGAAGAGATGGTAGTTATTAGGCGTACAGAGTTTAATAGCATAAAAATTGAAGTGCATGATTACACGGCAAACAACTCAGCACAATTAGCAAATGGTATTTCGGACTATTGTGATACGATTAGAAATGAAATGACAAGGGGTGTTTCGAGCCAAGCCCTACGTATTGTAAAAGAAGCGTATGAGAATACAATGCTTATGATGCACGAATTAGAAGATAGTTTACAAGTACTTCGCCAACTAGGTGTATTAGATTATAAAACCGACGTAGAGGCTTACACTAAAAGCTATGCTAAGGCAATTGAAAAGGGAAATAAAACAGCGGTTGTTGAACTTGAAAAAAAGTTAGATGTGTTAAAGAAATACGGCGGAGCTTATTTGTATGTAAACGAAAATTTAAAAAAATACAGATTTAAATATCCGGTTTTAAAAGCAAAATACGATGATGAATTAATGAATTACAAAGAAAATTTACCATTTAAGTTTGTGGTAGAAAAAGCGAAACCTAATGAGTATAAATCAAAACCCAAACGTTTCGTATTAGTAGGTTTAGCTACCACATCGGTATTTATATTAACTTTTATTATTTTATTATTTAAAGAAAACATAACTAAATTAAATTTAAAAAACGACTAGTATGGATTTATTTAACACGCAAGCCATAATTAAATTATGGATGAAAAACTATAAACTAATAATTGCAGTTTTTGTAATAGCTGCAGTTGTGTCATATTTCGCTTCATTTTTATTGAAGGAGAAATATAAGTCTGTATCTATTGTTTATCCTGTAAACGTATATCAAAACTCAGAGGAATCGTCGACCGAACAATTAATGCAGTATTTACAAAGCGATGAAGTAAAACAAATTTTGGCTAAAGAGTTTAGTTTATATGAACATTATGGCATTGACACTACAAAAATAAAGGGCGGCAAAGCATTATTTGATTTTATGTATTCTGAAAGTTTTAATATTTCGCCCACATTATACGAATCGATTGAAATAAATGTAAAGGATGTGAGCCCTGTTTTGGCTCAAAAATTAAATTGGGCTTTGATTACAAATACTAATATTTTTATGAAAGAAAATAAAACTAAAATTATAAAACAATATTTGCAAAATTCGAGATCGGTTTTAGTAGCGCAAGATAGAGAGTTAGACTCGTTGAATACCGTAATTAAAAAATATAAAAGCGATAATAATATTCAAGATAATTCTGAGGATAAATCAGACGAAAACCTAAAATTTAAAAAAGAAAAAAATAATGATATTAAAGTTTTAAGTGGCAAAATCAAAGCAACTTTAAAATCTTACGAAAAAACAAAAATTAGAAACGATACCTATTTGTTAGATGCAAATTCAAGTAACGATTATATCACAATTGTATCAAAACCAAATTTGCCTGATAAGCGTTGTTATCCAGTGCGTGTAATAATCGTTTTAGTATCTAGCATATCTGTATTGCTATTAACTTTAGTTTTATTATTACTAAAAAATAGAAATTCGGTTGTAAGTTAGTTTTGGTAAAATCGTTAAAAACATATTTAATACCGCTTTTAATATTGGCATACATTTTTGGAAATGCTTATATTATGTTGTATAAAAAAGATTTTTTTTATCCCTATAATGCTATTCCCTTTTTAATAATAATTGCTTACATAGCTATTTTTCATTTACAAAAATTAGTATTTTTTTTAGCATTCTGCACACCGCTTTCTATTTCGTTAAAAGAATTGGGTTTATCGCAAGGAATAGATTTAAGTTTGCCCTCTGAGCCCCTGATGGCTGGGATTATGTTATTGTACATTTTAAATCAATTAAATGCAAGCATAACAGATAAAAAATTTATTAGGCATCCAATTACACAACTTATTATTATACAATTAGTTTGGATGTTGTTTACATCCTTTACAAGTACCGATATTGTTGTGTCGTTAAAATATTTTGTTTCACGCTTGTGGTTTATTTTTAGTTGTTACATAATTATGCCTCACTTATTTCAAAATAAAAAAAACATCATAAATTTTATCTTTTGCTATTCATCTGCTTTAGTAATTGTAATTATTTATACAACAGTTAGGCATTCGGCATTTAATTTTAATGATAAGGCAGCCGATTGGGTAGTTTCGCCATTTTATAATGATCATACGGCATATGGTGCAGTTTTAGCCATGTTTATACCGGTAGTTTTTAGTTTTTTATTTATTAAATCAATTCCTAAATATTTAAAACTAATTTCGTTTGGTTTATTTATAATTTTTAGCGTGGCAATTGTATTATCCTTTGCGCGGGCGGGTTGGTTAAGTTTAGTAATTGCTTTAGGAATCCTAATTACTTTATTTTTAAAAATAAAATTTAGAACTATTGTTACTACACTACTAATAGGTGGTGGTTTATTTTTAAGTTTTCAAACCGAAATTTTAATGGCGTTAGGGAGAAATAATACAGATGCTGAAGGTGGGTTTAGTAATAATATCGAATCAGTTTCAAATATTAGTACAGATGCTTCGAATTTAGAGCGTTTAAATAGATGGAGTTGTGCTTTAAGAATGTGGCAAGACAAGCCAATATTGGGTTGGGGACCCGGCACTTATATGTTTAAATATGCACCTTATCAATTAAGCAAAAACAGAACGATTATTAGTACAAACTTTGGTACTAATGGTAACGCCCATAGCGAGTATTTAGGACCCCTAGCCGAACAAGGTATAATGGGATGCTTAATTGTTTTTGTGTTATTATTATACTCTACTTCTTTAGGATATAAATTGGTGTATAGTGTTGAAGATAGAGAGGTAAAGGTATTAACTATTGGCTTGTTTTTAGGTTTAATGACCTATTTTGTACACGGGTTTTTAAATAATTTTTTAGATACTGATAAATTATCACTGCCATTTTGGGGATTTTTAGCAGCACTTGTTTCTATAGATTTGTATTACAGTAAACGTAAAGCGCTATAAACTAATTAATTCATTTTTTTAAAATCAGTTTCAATAAAATATTTTTTTTGTTTTGATTCTATAAACTTTTCGAAACAATACATATTATGCTTCGAAATCATTTTAGGATGAGAAATAAAATGAATAAAATTATGTGTATTTATATATTTCCTGTAACTAGTTAGCTTAACAGCGGTCATTAGTTCAATAGAACTCATTTCAATATTTTTATTAGATTGATATATGTTTTCTGACGTTTCGTTAATAGTAACTTCGTTTACACGCATGGCCGATTTGCCGTCACCAAAATTAATATAATTTAATTTGTAGGCTATTTTTAAAAATAATTTATTAACTAAAATATTTAAGTTACTATATGAAATGCTAGTAATAGAATACTCTTTAAATCTACCATTTGGCTTTTGAATAGCAATATCATCTTCAAAATTATAAATAGCTTGTTCTGGGAAATTTTCAAAATTGTAGAATGAATACTTATGATTTAAACTAAAATTTTTAAGTACTGAAAAATCGTTTTTTAAACCATATTTAATAAAGTAGGGTTTAAAATCCTCAAACGGTTGTATGCACCATCCTCCTGCCCGGTAACAATCTATATCATAAAAAACATTGGCTTGTGTTTGTAGTTCTTTAATAAAATTTATAGAAAATTCAAACGATTGTTGCTGCTGTTCTTTTGTAACGGAATGAAAACGGTAGTGTAATAAATTAGATAAGTGCCAGCGATTAATCCCACTATTATAATCGGCGTTAAACCAATGTGTATGTATGTGGGCGTAAATAAAATGTCCGTTTTTTAAAATTTCAATTAATTGTTTATAAATTCGTGCGTAATCTGTTTGGGCTTTATTATGCTCTATATTTTTTAATCGGTATAAATATAAAGTATCAACAAAAAATAACGTATTTTTTAAGTTTAATTTTTTTAAAGAGTTTAAAATTATTTCGGTTGGTTTTAAAATACTGTTGTAAACCGATCCTGAGTTTTCACCTAAAAACAATTCGTAATCAAAAGTTAATAAAATGTTTTTTTGTGGTTTATTTGATTCAACAATTGATTGAGCAATTTGTTTGTTGTTATTTATTAATTGTATGTTGGCATATATGCTAAGTAAATTTTTTAAGTGTATTTCATTTGAAAAACGAGTTAAAATCTTTTCCCTATTTATTTTTAAATAACTCCAATTAACTATTTCTAAAAGATACTTTGCATAAGTAAGCACATCTTTTTCTTTAACCAAAAAACCATTTATACCATGTTCAACCAACTCTGGTATACCCGCATGATAGGTTGAAACTATGGGTAGGTCCATAGCCATCGCTTCAATTATTACGTTAGGTAAGCCTTCAGTATCACCATTTTTTGCAGTTATACTATGATGCAAAAATACATTGGCGCTATTGTATAATTCTTTTGCTTGTGTATGATTAACTGCCCCAGGAAATTCAACATATGGTGATAAGCCAATATCGTTTGTGTATTTTTTTATACTCTCTAGTAAATTTAAGCCCCCAGCTAAAATAAGTTTATAATTGTTTTTATTTTCTACTTTTTCTAAAAACAGTTTAAATGCATCTAAGGTATACTTATGTCCTTTTTTTTCGTTAAATACGCTAATTTGTAAAAAAATAAATTGGTTGTTTGTTTTATTAGGTCGTTTGGGTTCAAATAAATCTACGTTAATACCGTAGTAAAGTAGTTTGTAGTTAGTTAATTTAACTCCATAATTAATTAAATTATTTTTAATAAAATCAGAAACACAAATAGCAGTAAAGTTTTTATCTTTAAAAAGATCGTTTAATTTATTTACATATACTTTATTGCGAAGCATTTGTGAGGCATCGTACCCATGAAAGCTAATGTATACTGGTATGTTACGATTTATATAATTATCGGCAAAAATGATAGACTCATAGCCAAAATGTAAATGAATTAAATCGGGTTTAAATGTATTAAGCGTAGTATTCAAATTTTGCTTAAACACCGAGTTTTTTCGGCTTAACCAAATATTATTTTTTTCGAGAAGCCAAAATATTTTCTTCGTTATTTTATTTTGTAAAAAGGGAATAACAGTAACATTATTAAACGGAAATTGTTTTTCGTTTAAACGCTCATTTGTAATAATAAGGAGCTCATGATGTTTAGATAGTTCAATAATTTCATTATACACAAAGGTTAAAGATGGCGCCATGAATTTTTCGACAAAAATTGCTATCCTCATTATTTACCTGTGATTAATTTAAAATTTAAGCGTATTCGTTTTTTTAAAGGAATAGTTGACATTTCAAATTTAGATTTAAAAAACTTTAGATACGACAAATCAAAACGTGTAGAGCTATAAAATATACACTCATAAATTTTTAAAACAAATTGTTGATTTAATTTTTTAAAATCATAGCGCTTAAACTCACTGTTTTTTAAAATAAACGTTTTAAATAAACTAATTAAACTTTCAAATTCAATTAACGTGAGTTTGTATTTATGTGCTATAATTTTATTTAAAATTAATTCTTCTTCACTACTAACATTGATATTAAAATAGTTGAACTGATTTTTTAAAATGCTTGCAATTGTTTTTTTCATTTCGTTACTATACATTTCGGTAATTTGCGAACCATGTATGCGATAGTTTAAAAGAGTTTCGGGCATATTAGCTAAGTTTCCAAATTGACTAAGATCTATCCAAAATTTCATATCTTCCGCATGAAGGTATTCCTCTTTGAATTGTATGTTGTTATTTTTTACAACATCATTTTTAAAAATAGCAGTTGGATGAATAATAGAAGAACCCCACAATAACCGTAATTTAATATCGTCGTTTTGTAAGGGGTACATCCAAATTCCGGTTTTAGATAAAGAGCCAAAAAATTTAGCGTATGTACCAGCCGCCACAACATCTTGATTTAATTCCATAAAAGCAACTTGCCTTTCAATTCGCGTGGGTACTGCAATGTCGTCTGCATCCATGCGTGCAATGTATTTGCCTGTGCAAAGTCGCAAACCTTTATTAAGTGTTTTTATTAGTTTTAAGTTATTTTCGTTTTTAAAGTACTTTATTCTACTGTCTTTAAATGATTTAATTCTATCTTCTGTGTTATCTATGCTACCGTCATTAATAATTATTAGTTCTAAATTTTTATAAGTTTGATTTAAAATACTCTCAACAGCTTCGTTTAAAAAAGCGCCAGCATTGTAGGTGGGCATTAAAACCGAAACTAAAGGTAGATCGTACATTATTTTAAGTAACTATCGCCCCCCCATTTTTTCATTTTTACATAAATAGCACCTATAAAATAATCTTCAAACTTTACACCTTCTTTTGCCTTAAATACATCAGCGTATTTGGAGATTATTTTAGATGTGAACCACATATAATCGTAATTTAAATTTTGCAATTGTATATCCGAGGGGAGATTATTTAAAAACGAAATATATTCACTGGCGGGCACTTTATTTGTCCAAGGATATTTTTTATTTACTTTATTAGCGTAATCCATTAGAGTTTTTTCTGGAAATAAGATATGAATGTAGGGTACTTTTAAAATATGATAAAAATGAAATCCCCAAGGTGAATAATAGGTAGGGCCAACTTGTAAATAGAACACTCCTCCGGGTTTTAATTTTTTTAAGCAGTTTTTTAAGCCCTCAACAGGGTTCGGTATATGTTCAAAAGCGTCAATTGAGTACATGAAATCTACTGAGTTATCGGGCACTTCATCCATTTCGTGAACGCCCTTTGTATAATATTTTATGCGTTTATCTAAAAAGTCGCCAGGTTGTTGTATATCTATACCAAAAACTGTTTTACTTCCATTTTTAATAAATTGTTCCAATAATCGCCCCGATCCGGGACCAATTTCGCAAACAGTTTCGGGAATTAGGTTACCATTTTCGGCTATTAATTTTTTATAGCGTTCGTTAGCTAATTTTATTTGAGCATCATCGGAGTAATCCCAATGTGCTTTAGCTTCTGTGGTTTCGTATTTTTTTACAAATTGATTAAATTGCTCTTCGTTTAAATAAAAATTTTTTGAAGAAGAATTTTTATAACGATGTAGGGCGCGTTTATAAAAAAAAGTATTTTTTAAATTACCTGCAAATTTGCGTAATGAACTCATAAATTATTTTTTATTTAAAAAATTATAAAGCCTAAAAATGAAAAAACCATACTTTGAATATGTTTTTAAACTAGTAGCTATTTTTTTTGATGAATTAGTGTAGTGATAACCTTTGATAGAATTTTTTATTACTTTTCTTATTTCAGAGTGAGAATATTTTTGAGCTTGCATCCAATATACAAAGGTTAGTAAAACGTTCCATTCGTAAGGCCAATAGTTTGTTTCATCAACTTGTTTTTTAAATAAAGGTAATTTATCTCGCCACTTAGTATTTAATTTAATACAAGACTCGAACCAACTTTTATTTATTGAGCCTTGTTGAAAATGCTCTACTAAAATATCGTACACAACAACAACTCGGCTTACTTGATTTACTTGAAGGGAAATATCTGAATCGTAACAATGAAATCCGTTAAATGTTTTTTCGTCAAAACTAATTTTACCATCCTCAAATAATTTTTTACGTATACAAAACCATAAGCCGTCAACTACAGCAGCATCAATAACATTTTTATCAAAAGGATTAATATAATCTTTTGTAACAATTTCTTTTTCGGTTTTGGAAATTATAGTGTGATAATTTGTTTTTGACAATCCATTTTGCCAATGCTGTATATTATTAACTAAATGATCGTTTAATAGTGTATTACTCCACCAAGGTGACGGCGATTTTGGAAAAATGGTTGCCCCAATAACACCAACCAAGCCAATACTTTCATCAACAAAGTGATTTATTAAAATTTGCCCCCAATTTTTTGTATGTATTAAAATATCTTCGTGCGTGAAACAAATTATATCAAACTTACTTTGAGCAACGCCTAAATTATATGCTTGAAAAATGGAGTATTTATTTTGCGAATTATCAATTATTATTAATTCGTAAGGTAAGCCTATAGTTTGCTTAATGTTTTGTTCGAGTAGAGCAAGAAACTCTTTATTACGATGGCAAATTACTACTGAAATCAATTTTAAACCCCCGAAATATATTTACCAAATGGTATTTTATGTGTGATATAAATTATTAGAGTCGATATACCGACACAGCTAACAAAAGTGAGGACTAGCCCAATAGCTGGGTTTATAAAAAAACAGGTAATACCAAAAACTCTTAACAAAGACAGTACCAAAACGTGAACTAAATAAATGCCAAAACTATATTTGCAGATAAAGTTTATAGTTAAATTAAAATAATTAATTGTACTATTTTTAATTAATAAAAATATCCCTATTGATGCTAATAATACGTTTACTGTAAGGTAATCGTAATAACTACTATCAAATTCGCCCTTTAGCTTGGTTATATTATAGGTTGCAAACGCTGTAATACAAGTTCCAATTGCTAATAATAGAATAGAAGATAGTTTTAATAATTTAATTTCCGAAAACTGTTTAACTGTTAAATAATGTCCCAATACTAAATAACCCACATAGCCTGAAAAATTGGATATATTTATTGCTGTACTATAATTTCGAATAACAGGTTGATTGAAAATAAGAATACTTATTACCCATATTATTAAAAAATACTCCAACTCTTTTATGCTGCATAACAACATTGCTTTTGATAAAATAGGTATAAATAAATATAACCCAATAATCATATATACATACCATAGGTGATATGATGCACCGTTTAAAAGTTCGGGCACTAATTTTTTGATAAAATTTATCAGCGTTAAATCAGCTTTAAAAAATAAATCCCAAAGTACATATATTATACTCCAAAAAATAAATGGCAATATAATTTTGCTTGCGCGTTTTTTTAAATAATTGCTTAGTACATATTGTCTGCCGAGCATTAATGCACCCGTAAGCATTACAAATAGAGGGACACAACAACGTACGCAACTATCAATTATGTTTGCAATTTGCCAAGTAATATTGTAACTTTTATCATATTTATAAAGTATTGGTGCAACAATATGTAGTACTATCATACTGAGGGTAGCTACAAATCTTAAATTATTTAACCATTGCAGGTTGAATGTTTGTGACATTAAATTTTATCCTTTACAATGTACAAAGGACGATTTTTTGATTCGTTAAAAATTTTGAGTAGGTATTCCGAAATAATACCAAACGAAAGTAATTGTACACCACCAATAAACATTACCATAAATATCATCGATGACCAACCCGGAATATTTTTGTGATTTATAATGCCATATAAAATATAAATGGAATACAAAACTGAAATAACACAAAACACAATGCCAAAGAATATTGGAATGCGTAATGGCTTAGATGAAAATGAGGTGATACCATTTATAGAAAACAGCAGCATTTTTTTAAAGTTGTATTTCGATTTTCCTTTAAATCTATCCTCTGCCTTAAACGAAACGGTGGTTTGATTAAAGCCCACCCATTTTATCATCCCCCTAATAAATCTATCTTTTTCCTCTAATTTTAAAAATTCGTTTAAAAATTTACGAGAACACAATCTAAAATCGCTTGAGGAAGGTTCTATTTCTAAATCGGCAAATTTATTAAACAAGGCATAAAAAAATTTAGAAGAATATTTTTTAAAAATTGTTATGTTTTCATTTTCTTGTCGGGCCGTATTTACAACGTCAAAACCTTTAGTGTATGCGTCTATCAATTGAGGTATTACCTCAGGAGGGTGTTGTAAATCCCCATCCAAAGTTATTATTATATCACCAACAGCGTTTTCTAAGCCAGCGGTTAAAGCAATTTGATGACCAAAATTACGTGATAAAATTATTCCTTTTACCTGCCTATTTAAGTTATGTAATTCGTTAATTCTTTTTTCGGTTCCGTCTTTCGAACCATCATCCACATAAATAATTTCAAATGTTTGGTTAAGGGTGGACAATACTTTTAATAGCCTTTCGTTTAAAAACGGAAGATTTTCATACTCGTTATAAACAGGTACAACAATACTTATTTTTAAATTTTCCATTTTTTATTTTTTTACGGCAATTACAAACATTATATCAAAGGTATTAAATGGAAAATACCATTTATCCGGGATTAAATTATATAATTTTTCAGTTAGTGTACTATGCTTTTTATTTAGCATAAATAGCGAATAAAAAATTAATTTAAAACTACGCGATACAGGAGGATACTTTACGTGTTGAACTTCAAAACCTTTGTTTTCTAACAGTAACGAAATTGTTTTTTTTGAAAAATACTGTAAATGTGAAGGTGGATGAATCATACGCCATTTTTGTTTTTGCACGCGGGGCACTAGTTTGCCAATATCACCTGTAGTTATATATACTCTACCACCCTGTTGCATTTCAGCGCTTAATTTTTGTAATACAAGCTCGGGGCTAGGTAAGTGCTCAATTACATCCCACATAAATACATCTGTATATTTTGCATTGGCGGGATATTTTAAATAGTCTTCACAAATTAAATTTTGTTTTAATACAGTTTTGCCGTAGTTAATGGCTTCTTGGGCAATATCTAATCCAACAAATTTTTCAGGCTTAAGTTTGGTAGTAATTACTTCGGCAAAAAAACCATAAGCCGCTCCAATTTCTAAAACATTTTTTATTTGAGAAGGATCTATTTTTTTTAAAATGTAATTTAATCGGCTATTAAAATTTTTCTGAAGTACCTCTTTATCCCTCAAATAATCGGCATACTCTTCGCCTTTAAAATAATTTTCGGTATACACTTTTTTTAATTCCTCTTCCGATATATTTAAATTGGCTGTAACAAAACTACAATTGCTGCACTTTAATAACGTGTCGTTATAAATTTTTTCAAAAGCATTTTTTTCACACACTAAACAATTAGATCTCATTTTACTATTTATTAATTACAACGTTAATCGAATCTACTTTATAATATTGGCAAATGCATTCATTAATCCAAATATCTTCTTTTTTGGTATTTATGTCATTTACAAACATTGTACGGTGTAGTTTCGAAAAATATGGGTGCAATTCTAAAGTTGTTTTACCTTTTTCTTTTTCAAGATAAATTATTTTTTCTCTATCAGCATTTTGTTTGTAATAATAATAGCTTGCACGTGTAGCATTAAAAGTATCTAAAACTAAAAATACCAACAGCAATAGTGAAAAGCGAGAAATTGTTTTAGTAGAAGTTGGTACTAAATAGTTTGTTTGAAGCGATAAAACAGCTAATACTAAAAAGTAACTAAAATAAAAGTAGGTTCGTGGTGCAGTATTTTTACAGCCTGTTAAAAGTATTGGTAGCATAGCACCAATAGCCATTGAAACAAATACTAAAAACTTTATGTTTTTTTTAACGTTTAATGTGCTTTTAAAAATTAATAGCAAAACAAATGTTACTAATAAAAGCCAAGGTATAATACTAGTCCCATCAATTCGTAAGAATGAATTAATTATATAATCATAAATCCTGAATACTATTTCTTTTTTTGATACATTAGGGCTTACAGCTCCGACAACCGAATGGAGTCGATTTAGGTTTGCGGGCGAAAAAATCATTAATCCAAAGCCAGCATAATATCCTAAAATACCGATATATAAAGAAATCGGGATCTGTTTCAATGTTTTTTGTTTGTAATTAATTAGCAATAAAAATGCAAAAACTATTGTGGCAGGTAGTAAAAACTGCTCTTGTATACAGCCTGCAAAAACTGCAATAAATGGAAATAAATAAACTATAATTTTTGAATTAGCGTTGACATTACCATTGTGAGTATTATTAAAAATGTATTTAAAATATCGTTGTATAAAAAATATAAAAAAAGCTAAGCCCCATAAATACACTACTGAAGCGTTTGACCAATATACTGTTTCGTTAATGGCGGGAAACCCAAACCAAATAAGGCAATAAATTAGTATAAAATAAAATAAGAATGCTGCTTTATTAAGTGTTGGCATAAATAGTTTACCTGCCACGGATACAATATAGAAAAACAAAATGGCACTTATTAATTTACAAAAAATAGTTGTGGCTGTACTGTAAAAAAATAAGTAATAAAATACACCTGAAAATAAGCGCCCATTTGTGCCATTATAATAATTTATGAGATACTGTTTAAAAGGGGAGGAACTATTAATGCCAGAAGAAAGGCAATAATCATCGGCTACTTTTGGGTGCAAGATAATAGAAAGAGCCAGTAAGCAAAACACAAATATTAATAAACCGTAGTTTAAAAGTTCAACTTTATTTTTATTAACGAGTGTATTCAAAATGGAGTAGTTATTTTTTTATTACTGAATTAATAACGTTAAAAATTTTAGCACTCGCTATTTCTATACTGTGGTTTAATAGCATTTTTTCGCGTGCTTTTTTGCCAAAGTTAGCAGATATTAAAGCGTCGTTTTTTAAAATTTGAACTTTAGTTATAGCGGCTTCAATATCTAAATAGCGTATTACGAATCCAGCGTCTTTTTCAATAAATTCGTCTACGCCACCTGCATTTTCAAAACAAATAACAGGCATTTCCCATGCCCCAGCCTCTAATGATACTAATCCACCTGGCTCTTCGCGCGAAGCTAAAAAAAACGCATCAAATGCTGCAAAATATTTCCAAGACTCTGGTTTTACGCCAACAAACTTAACAGTATTTTCTAAACCCGCTTTTTTAATGTCGTATTGCAATCTATACTCCTCTTGTTTATCAACTCGCCCTATCCAAACAAAGTTTATATCCTCTTTTGGAAATTCATAACAATAATTTATCGCTAAGTATAAGAAAAAGTCATACCCCTTTCGCCAATCAACGCCTCCACAAGCACCTATAACAAATGTAGATTCGCTTATGTTTAGTTCTTTTCTGGCAGTTAACCTATAATCTTTTTTTTGAGATATATCAGGAGTTTTTACATATTCGTTAATAACTGTAATTTTATTTTCTGGAAAAGCATACTGACTTATTAATTGATTTTTAACAGCATTGCTTACCGCAATAATTTGTGCAGATAAATTATTTATTTTTGTAATTGCGGCTAATCCACCAAAATGATTAATAGTGCTTTCCATTTCGCGAATGTGCGATACGATTGGAATATTTAAAGGTTTTAAAAAACTTAGTACCGCTCCATTTACCATAGTATTAGAATATATGGCAGAATAATTTTGTTTTTTTAATTTATTAAATAAACGTGCTCTATAAAAACGATATAATATTTTTATTACTATATTTTGTGAATAATAAAAGCGTGGATAAAATAAAAAAGTGTTAGCTACTGTTTTTGAAAAATCGGATTCTAAAATTTTTCCGCAATCTCTAAATAAAATGTCAGCAGTGGCTTTATTTTCGCTTTTTAGCCATTGCAAAAAGTAAAGTAAACCAATAGGAGCACCTGTTCTGCTATCGTCGTGAGAAATTACTAATATTTTATTAAGCTGTTTCAGATTTTATTTTAAAGAATAATTAAATACGATAACCAAATATATTTACACTAAAGTCCATATTGTTATAAGGTTTTATTTCGTAAAACGGCGAAGGCGAACTAATATCACTTTGTAAATGTATACGAAAACCTTTTTGTTTAAGAATAGTTATAATCTCATCTAAATGCTGTTCTTTATTTACAAACGAATGATATTCTATAAAAATATTTTGTACATTTTTCAATTCGTTTTGGCAATCTTTAATTACCTCATATTCGCTACCTTCAATATCTATCTTTAAAAAATCTACTGGTTGCGTTAATATATTTTTTAGACGAACTGTTTCGATTTTAATTTCATTTTTACTGGAGGATTTTTGTTCAAAAATACTTCCCGAATCAGCTCCTTCGGCATAAAAAGTTAAGGTGGTTTCTTCATTCCATACACCTTTGTTGTATAAAGTAACACCGTTTAATTTTGTGTTTTTTTCTAAATATTTAAATACTTCTTTGTCTGGTTCAAACGCAAAAATAGTAGCGTTAGGATAAATAGATTTAAAGTACAAAACACTCATGCCAATATTTGCACCACAATCAATAATAAAAGGTTGCGGGTTTGTTGTTTTAAATTTATAAATATTATTTATAAATAACTCTTTGTATTGCGATAAAAAAGACGCGGCATCGGGAAAACTAACTAAACTATTTATAAGTGTTGAGCTTGACGGCCGGTAACGCGGCAATTTTTTTAATTTCTTAATTTCTCTAAATTCTTTAGATTTTAACCATCTTAGTAAAAATGACACCGCAGGTGGTATAAAAAATGATATTTTATTTATGGTATTGCGTAAATGTATGTTCATGTTTTTTAGCGTTTTACTAAAATGCTCCAAAAATGGCGGGTAAAGATAAATGCATAATTATAGGTTAGCGCTTTTATTAAGAACGAAAAACTTTTACTATTATTTTTACTTGCTTTATATAGCTCGGAGCAGCGTACAGATAATTCAAATAACTTCGTGTTTAAATAATTTGAAGGTACATAGCCTTTATATGTATTTTTAATGTATAAAATAGAGTTGTAGTAGTTGTGCTGATTGGGCAATTTAAAATCGCTCATTTTACTGAGCTCTTCTTCGCGTAGCAATGTAGCGTATTCTGGCGATTTTATAACAGGATACTTTTGACTTATGTTTATCCACATTTCTAAATCTTCAGAATATTTTAATTGCTCATTAAAATGGTAGTCCTTTGCTATTTTAGCCGAAATGCAAACTGCATTAGTTGGAAAACGATCGTTTAAAATTTTATCTAAGTTGCTTGTGTAGTTAGTTTTTGTTTCTTTTACTTCGACTTGGGAACCATTAAAATATTTTATAATAGTACGTGTGTGATAAAGAGCATCTTGTTTATTATGCTTAATAATAGCAGTGTATAAGGCTTCTAAGTGATTGGGTAAATAAATATCGTCGTCATCCAAAAAACAAATAAACGCAGCACTACTATTTTTCATACCGGTATTGCGCGCACCGGCTAAATATTTATTTTGTTGATAAACGTATTTAATGTTTGAATAATTAGCACAAAAAATTTCGACCTCATTATAGCTTATTGTTGAACCATCGTTTACAACTACTATTTCAAAATCTTTAAAAGTTTGGTTAAGCACACTTTTTAGAGCTGCTAATATATGCGTTGGTCTATTGTGCGTTGGTATTATTACCGAAAAAAACATATTATAATTCCAACATTAATTTTACTTTATTAGAAACATCTATTTGATTAAAGGCTTCGTTTCTAATGTCTTTATTTAAGTTAGAGTTTTTATACACGTTTACTGCCCAGCTATATAAATCGCTCCAATTAATTTCGGTTGTTTCAAAATTTATACTGTAAGTATATTTTTTAAATGTTTCACTAGCTATTACATCTGTGTCTTTGTAGCCGATAAAAATTGGCATTCCTGCGGCTAAATATTCTCTAACTTTTAAAACAGAAGCTTCGCTTAATTTAATTCTAAACAATGCAAACGAGCCTAAGCCAATATGCGATTGACTGATATGTTCTTGTAATTCGTTTTTTTGTAAATAATTTATAAATACAATATTTTTATTTAAACTGTACTTATTTTTAAACGTCTCCTCTACATTTCCTATAATAGTTATTTTAATCGTGGAATCGGTGTAGTTTTTAAAGCTCTCTAATAGTAAATCTAATCCGTGCCAATTATATAGTTTACCAACTAACATGATTAATTTTAGGGTATCGCCTTGGTTAAAACTACGTTGATTAAAATCTATACCATTTACATTAATTCCGTTTGAAATAACAGTGCATTTATAATTTGGTCTTATTTTTTTTTCGTAGTCACAAATTTCGTTAGTTACGGCAACACCCTGTTTTGCTAAAAACAACGTTTTTTTACCATAGTACCAATTTATAATTACGGGTTTAACTAACGAATTTTTTATAAGTTTAAAATAGCTAGGCGAGGGTTTAAACTTAAACGCCTTAACATAGTTTTTATAACTGCTTACAGTTTCTTCTAATTCCTTTGTATTATGTTCTAAAGTAATTTTGTTGGGATGCTTTTTGAAAAAATTATATAAATATTTATTTTGAACCGAATTTCTATAAAAATAAATATCAAAGACATTGTTTTGTAAAAAAACATCTAGCTCGTTTAAAATTAATTGCCAGTTATTTTTATAAGTTATAGGCAAAAAATAATTATGTTTATCAATAAATCCAACTTTTGTTACCTTATCGCTTATAGCAAACAATACGTAGTTAATTGTATTTGTAGCAAAATAGGTAGTAATAGTACTTACTTTATTAGTAACACCCGACGATTCGTTAAAATTAAATGGATATATATAAAGAATTTTTTTTTTCAATATTATTTTAATAAGCCTAAACGCTTTAAAATTTGATATTTATAAATTAACTCCACTTTTTTCATAACTTTATTTGTAACCGAAAGTTTATCATAACCGTAGATGTCATGAGAAATTGGGGCTTGTGCCATCACATCATCAAATTGTTTTTCAGTTAACCCCCATTTTTTAATTACATAGTATTTATCTTCTAGTTGTTTTTCAATAGAGTATGCCGGTAATTTTAATTCAGCAATCGCGTCAGTTCGTGTTGTAAAACCTGCCATTATTAGGCAAGATAAATGCGCTTTGCGTTTATCAATATTCCATTTTTTAGGCAACATATAGCCTTGATAAAAACGTGTAAATATAGATTCAAAATGTTTGCACTCGTAAAATATGTAATTAAACTCTTTTTCTAATCGTTTTTTTATTTCGTTATGATTATAATTTATATGTTGGAAAACGGTATGGATTTTAATACCGCTATTTTGATAGTTTATTTTATCATTTAAACTTAAGGTTGGGAAGTTCTTAATACTTACTGTACCAAATTTTTTATGAATGTTATTTAAATTTGTTAAATCAAATTTATGGTGAAAAGCCCAATCTGTTGGCAGTATTTGTTCGGTAAAAATATTATTACCCGAAATTATATTTTTAATCCCTTTTTCTTTTGCAACTTTATACAACACAGCAAAAATTAATTGATCATTTGGTACTTCAATATCCAACACTGAGGCTTTAAAATACGCCAATTGTAAATCTTTAAACTGCTCCCAATTTATAACATGCGTGTATAAATCAAAACCTAATTTTGTAATTATACTATTAATGTTGGTAACAGCTAAATCGCTATTCCATCCATTATCAAAATGCACAACCAACGGACGTAACCCCCATTCTTTTGCCAAAATACAAAGATACGAACTATCCATACCGCCACTGATACCTAAAATACAGTCGTAGGGCTTACTTTTGCCTTCGGCTTTTATTTTATTTATTTTTTCACTTAAAAATAGTTGATGTTGTTCAGGTGTATATTTAAAAACAATGTTTTGCAATTCACTCTGATATGTGGTACAAAAATTACAAATTCCATTTTCATCAAAACTAATAGTACTTGTAGTCGTGTCCATTACGCAGCGTACGCATTGTTGATATAAATTATTTTTTGTCATTATAATTCTAATAATAAATAATTAATTATACCCCAATGTTGTTGAGCCTCGGTATGTGTCCAATTTTTATTTTTACATTTAGTTGTAATATTATTTACTACTAATTGCCAATTTAAAAACGATGTGTCTTTTTTTGTTGATAGAACTAGGTCGGGTAAAAATTGGGATAAGCCGCTATTAAACCAATCGGTAAGTGGCGCACCCAAGCCTATTTTTAACTTTCGGGTTCTAATATCTTCGGGCATAATTCCTTTTAAAGCTTCGCGTAAAACGTATTTACTGTAACCATTATTTAATTTACTTTTTTGTGGCAAACTCATACAATATGTTACTAATCTATAATCCATAAACGGCATACGAATTTCAATTTGGTTTTGCATTGCTCCTCTATCAAAATCTCGCAAATTGTATGGCATATCATAATAGTTAAATTCTTTTTCTAGTTGAATTTCGCCAATATTATTTTTTCTATATAACTCGCTTATTGCTGTTTGTGAAACAATATCTGAAAACGATTTTTGGTGATACAGAGGAGATGAATCAAAACCTTCAAATATTAAATTTGGATTGATGTTTTTTTGTTTACCATAAATAATATTTTTCGCAATTTTTTTTAATTTGTTTTGTTTTAAACTTATAGCTTGTTGTTTAATATCGTTTATTTGTTTTAAACCGACACCCTCAAAATTCATTTCAACTAATGTTTGTTCTATGTTTTTAGAATACGCTTCATCATTATTGATATATGCATTTAGCAATGCACTTTTTATGGACGAACTATAACCATATAAGTATTCATCTACGCCATGTCCGTCCATAGAAACAACTATACCATTTTGGTGCATGGCTTTATAAACATAAGTTAAACACGATAGCGGTGTACCTGAAATTAAATCGGATAATTTTGTAGAATGTACTAATTCATTTACTAAATCATCGTGCTTTGCTTCAAAAATAAAGCCTTTGCCGTTGGTTTGTTTTAAAACAGAATCAATATAATGCCGTTCGTCTACCTCACTACCAGGAAAAGATATACTGAATGCACGTTGCCAATCCTTAGCAGAACGCGTATTCGCCCCGTCTTTCATTACACGCGCCAACATACAATATACGGCCGTGGAATCAATGCCACCACTTAATGCACTTGCAATTGGCACATCGCTACGCAGCCTTAATTTACAAGCATTGTTAAGTAGTTGTAAAAAATGCTGTTGCTGTTCTTCAAAACTTTCTGCAATAGGGGTTAAGTTCTCGTATGTTTTCCACCAATTGTTTTTAGTGATTTTTTGTTGGCTATTTATTTTTAAAATTTGCCCTGCTAAAAGTTGATAAACATTTTGGTAAATGGTTTCACCAAAAGCTTCTAATTCATTATGCCTATGCATAACACGAATTAAATTATTAGAATTATAAGTTCTATTAAAATTTTGTAAGTGTTTAAAAGCAATTGTTTCTGACGCAAATGCAAAAAAATTGTTTTCCAAAAAACAAAAGTGTAAAGGCTTTACACCAAATCTATCTCGGCAAAGTGTTAATTCTTTTTGATGTGTATCCCAAATAGCAATGGCCCACATACCATTAAATTTATTAAAACATTCATCGCCCCAAGCTTCATAAGCTGCTAATACAACTTCAGAATCGGTTTCTGTAAAAAATTTGTAGCCCAAAATTTGCAACTCGTTTTTTATTTCAATAAAATTATATACCTCTCCATTAAATGTTAGCCAATAACGTTTGTTAGAGTAGGTCATGGGTTGTTTCCCTGCCTCGGTTAAATCTAAAATAGATAAGCGGCGATGGCCTAAAGCTAAATTATCTTCTTCAAATAACTCGTAACCCGAACCATCAGGCCCACGGTGGCGCATGCTATCCGTAAATGCTTGTATTTCGTTAAGCGATGCTTTGTTTTTAAAATGCCATATGCCTGCTATGCCGCACATAAACTCAAAGTCTGTTTTAAGTTTTTAATAGATTCCGTTGGATTACTTTTTACCATATAATAATCCATTTTTGCTTTATTTAATTCTAAATTTTCATTTTCGAAAAACGATAGTATTTGTTGGTATTCTGTCGAAAAAAGTATAACATTATCTTTAATTTGCTCTCTATAAAAATCGTAGCCATAGCTACTACAAATTACAGTTGGCAAATTAAATGCCAAAGCCTCCATTGCAGTGGTAGATGAGTGTGTGAGTTGAAAGTTGGAGTTTTTAAACAGTAAAAATAAATTTGTTTTTGTACTTATTTCTGTTTCAAAATTTGTGTGGTGCCGCAGTTTATTTTTGAACATTTGCTTTTCCACTTCAGTGTTAAAAGGATGAAAGCGAACTAAAAAAAAATAGTTATTTGGAGCATTTGTAATTACATTAAAAATCACTTCGCTATTAATAAATGTCGGTTGTAAACAAACTAATATAATTTTTTGATATGTATTTTTTAGTTCGCTAAAAAATGTAGTCTCGCTTTTAGTTTCTATATCAATTTCTTTATGTATAAATTTTTTAAGCCACATATTACCTCCAATAAATGGGATTAAGTACTTAAAACTACCATTGTGTTTTAGTATTAAGTCTTTATCACTATTACTCCAACACCATAAAAGATCTGGTAAAATGCTATAATTTATAGCGTGATTAAGGTAGGGAACATAGACGTTATCTTCGGCGCCTCCATGTTGTATTTCTACTGTTTTTATATTAAATTTTTTAGCCGATGCACTCAATGCCATTTTGAAGGTATCATAAAAACAATCTAAAAAAACAAGTTTTGTATTTGATTTCTTAAAAAGAGCGTCGAAATAAATTTTATAATTAACTAATTCGGTACACGACGCAATTAAATTAGTATGAAAAGGTTTTATGTTATATTTTTTATAGACTAAATCATTTGCCTCTGTAAAAACACTAATTAAGTTATTGACATTTTTTTTATGATCCCGACTATAACTTTGTATATAATTTTTAAGTTCAATATAATCTATAAAAGTAGCTAATTTATTATTTTGTGTGGGATAATTTAACTCTAGAGCCACCTCATCTTTATTTAAAAAACCAAGTCTATTAATAGTAGGATACTCGGTTTTTAAAACTTCGTAATAGGGATCAATGTATCTGCTATAGTTTTTATTTTCAACTTTGTCTATAAAAATTTTTTGTGGGTAAGTAATAATTTGTACTTCGCTTTGTAAAATTTCTACCGAATTTAAAAACTTTTTTTTTGCAGCCGCAAGTTTTAAAAATCTATAGGGCGTTTTTATAAAATCACTTATTTTTTTTTTTCTAGTTAATTTTTTTAGTTTTTGTTGTGGTTTTAATAAATTTAATTCTATCCCTACTTGCGCTCTAATTAAAGGCCATACGTTTATACTTTTATAAGTAAATTTTGAAACATCAAAATTTTTTTCAACAAAAGTGTATAGCTCCAATATTTCGTCGGGTTTATTCACTGTAATTGCTCATAGTTTTGTACATATCCATTTTTTGATGTTGCTCTTTTAGCATACAAAAGTTGGAAAATTGGTTTTCTAAAAATGCCTGTGTTTGTAAGTATAAACCTGGTTTAAAATTTTCATCTAAACTATAGTCAATCCCTTCCACCATATTAATAGCCACGCTGCCAATATTTTGTATTTGTAATTTTTCCAATGGGCGAAAAATTAGACGATGTTTATTAGTTAATATTTCTACACTAAATCTACCAGGAGCTTTCCAGTTAGCATGATAAGAGAATAAAGCGCCCGTTTTGCTAATTCCAGCTCCACAAAAATTGCTTGATTTGGTATGCCATTCAATTTCATTTTCTCCACTTACAAAACTTGAAATTCTTTCGGGCTCACCTCCCAAATAAAAAGCTAAATCAATAACGTGGGTTGAGTTTCCTAAAAACCAATTTTGTAATTCGGCTTGTGTTTTTAAATGTTTAATGCCCTCTATTTGGTGCGACCATTCGGTAAACTCAAAATTAAATGATTTAACTCCGCCATCTTCTAAAATAATTTTTTGTGCAGCTATGGTAGATTGATAAAATCGACGATTGTAAGCTAAACAAATGTTTGCATTTTTTTCTTCGCACAGTTTTTGTAATTCATTAATTTCGTCAGCATACCCAACGGCAGGTTTTTCGACCAAAATATTCTTAATACCTAATTGTAAAAGTTGCGTTGTGACTCCTGCTAATGCTTCAATGCCTACAGCGTTTATAGCGTAATTTGGCAACTCCATAGCAGATGCAATTTTTTCCATACCATCTAAAATAGGAGTAATGCCCGTTGCCTCTTTAAATTTAATTGCGTTTGCTTGCCCACGCCCAATAACAATGAAATCTTTTTTTAAGGCTGTTAATACTTTGGCATAATCTAATGCCATAAGCCCGGTGCCTATTAACCAAATTGTGTCTTTACTCATACGGCTATAATTTTAATAGTTGAATTAATATTTAGTTGTTCGTTAAAAAAACAAGCCCCATTTTGCTCGGTTTCAACTAAAAGTTCGGCATAATTAAATGTGCTAAAAGTTATATATGCCTTTGTAATAGTATTTTTATAATGGATTAAAACTGCTCCGGTTTCCACTTGAAACTGGCTGTTTTCCTCATTAATATTTACATGCTTAATGGGAAATTGCAATTCCGTGTCTTCGTATTCTAAATAAGCCTGTAACTGCTTCTTATTATTAAATTCATCAAGCAGGGCATCATAAGACTTTACGATTTTATAATCTTTTAGTTCAATTTCACATTTCTTAAAATAGGTAAAATCATTTAACCCTTTATTTAATGTGTGATTTGTTTTTAAACTCTCATGATATATTCTGTAAATGCAATAATCTAAATCAGAAACCTGAGCTTGAAAACTATAGCTTGGCTGTATAAAGAAATTATTTTGATTATAAACATTGCACGCTATAACTTTGGCGCTCAAAAAATAAAAATTTGAATTGGCTTTTAAAGTCGCATCAATTACAAAACGTCCCTTACTTTTGTTATTTGTTTCCCATTCAATAAAAGACTTATTAAAATCGATATACATTAAGTGATTGGAAAAATTTCGCTGTGCGTTTTACTTTTATTCAGCCATTCAAACATAGCTTTGTGACTTAACAATGAGTGGTTTAAAGTTGGCAATACATTTTTTCCCACCAAAATATTTTCAATCCAATTTTGGGTTAAAAATTTTAATTCGGGTGAAGTGAAAATTTCAGTTTCCTGTGCTTGGTAATCAGCGGCATAGCGCTGAACCGGCATTTCACTTTCGGCTTTGCGGTATTTATTGTAACGCGTTTGTTCAAACTCATCAATAATTACACGTGCATTTGGAAAAGTGAAATTCATTGTTCCGAAAATAGTAGATTGAGAACTTAAGGCGAAATGAACTCGCGCTTTTAGTGTATTACTTTTTTTATAATTTAATATACACCAACCTCCAAAATCGCAAAACTGAGGGCCTCTTCCACTTGGGATAATTATATCTGAAATTTCGCCTGCGACAACCTCTATTTCATCTGCATCGAATAAATAACTCATTAAATCAATATAATGTATTCCATTCGCGCCAATGCCTAACGTGCCTGTTGTTACAGAAACATCTGTTATTCCTTTAAATTGAGGCAATGTATTAATATCTGATTTTAATTTATTAAACGAAGGATATAATCGTGTGTTTAAATTTACGAAGGCATTTACTTTATGGGAGTCGACAAATTCAATTAAGCTATTTACTTCATTAACAGATTGCCCCAGTGGTTTTTCTAATAAAATATATTTCGGATTTAATTCTGTTATTTTTTTCAAATCACTAATTCTGTCCCCGGCTGTTGAAGCCATAATAATAATATCAACTGCAGGTTTTAATTTATAAAAATCTTCAGCTAATTTATATTTTATTTTGTCTGAATTTTTGTAATAATTTAAATTTTCCTTTGCTTTTTCCAATGCAGAAGTATTAATGTCTATCGCAAAAACAGTTTCTACTTTTTCAACTTCTAAAGCACCTTGAATATGTCGTTGACCCATGCGTCCAGAGCCTATAACCGCTACTACCATTATTTATCTTCAGTGCCTCCACCCCACACATTATGACGTAATTTCCATTCACCGTTAACTTTATCCCACAAATGTGGACTACGAAATTTATCGCATAATTCGTTTTTAAAATAGTCCGGGTCAATATCTAAGTACTCCATTATTTCGTTAAAATATCTATCTGGAAATTCGCCGTCAAATTTTTTAGCTAAAGCAACGCCTTCCTCGCGATTGATATGAAGATTTCTAATTTCCTGAGAGGCATCGTATGTTGTACGACCAATACCAAATTTTATAAATGTTGTATAGTAGTGTAAATCATCTATTTTATCATCAATACTATTATACTTACTATATGTGCCTTGTGTTCTAAATGGGCGAGCTTGAAATCCAGTATTTTCAACAGCATAATAATACACTTCTTGCGGAGTCCATTTTAAATAATAACCCAAATAATGTACTTGAATATCTGACTTACTCAACTCTTCAGAAGTTGGCGGAAAAAAGCTCATTAAATCTGATAAACGTACATTGTATTTTTCTTTTAACTCAGCAACTGAAACGCCACCTAAATAAATATCATTAATATTATCAAAAGAATAATATGATTTGTCTCGTAGCGAAGACGTATTGTCTGCAATTGGATTTCCGTACTCTGCTTCGTTTTCGCCATAAAATACTAGGTTAATACCGTATTTTGCAGCTATTTTTGGTCCTAAATTTTTTTGACCGAGAATAAATGTTTGAAAAGGGTGGTACAAATTTTCGATAGATAGTTTAGTAAGTAATTTCATTACTTTTCCATTTCGGTTAAAACTAATATTATCAAAACCACCGATATCTAACCAATTTTTAAAATTTTTATAACCGTATTCTGTATATAAAATGGGTGGCCATGTTACGGTTAATGGATTCATTCCGTATTTATATTTTAAAACATGCGCTTGGTAAGCACTGTCTTTTCCACCACTACCTGGTATTAAACAATCGTAACTACCGTCATTTTTTCGGTATTTATCTAACAACTGTAGTAATTTCTCTTCACGGTCTTTCCAATCAATACTTGCTTTTTGTTCGTTTGCTCTACAGGCATCACATACACCATGTTCGTCAAAATTCATAGTAGTTTTTTTACTATCTTTTGTGTGTTTAAACTCTACTGTACTAGTAGGGCGTTGATTGCTCATTAAACACTTTGTACAAAATTTTACTTCTTTTGGAAGGCCGTAATAGGCTTCTAATTCTGCCATAGTTTGTATTTATTTTTTGTTTTTAAATTATATTTTATCAATCCAGTTTTTATAAATTTTTAATCCTTCTGTAGCACTTTTTTCGGGATGAAACTGAGTAGCTACTACGTTACCTTTAATTACAGCACTGCAATACTTTAATCCTTCGTATTCTGTTTCACATAATATATGTTCAGGGTTTATAGGGCTGGCATAATATGAATGCACAAAATACATAAATTCGTTAGATGTAATATTTGACAATATGGTATTTTGCCATTTATTTAATGAAGGTTCTATTATATTATTCCAACCCATTTGAGGTACTTTAATTTTTGGATCATTAAAATTAAATCGTTTAATGGTGCCAGGGATAATTCCTAAGCCATTAGTTGCTCCAAATTCTTCACTTGTATCAAACAATAATTGTAAACCCAAACAAATTCCTAAAAATGGTTTGCCTTTTTCTATTGATGATTTTATTGGTGCAACTAAATTATTAGTATTTAAACAATTCATCGCTTCGGCAAAAGCCCCTACCCCAGGTAACACTAGCGCATCGGCAGAATAAATTTCCTCTTTATTATCTGTTACAATAGCGTTAACACCAAAATGGGCAAATGCTTGTTGAACACTAAACATGTTTCCGAGCGAATAATCAATAATTACAACTTTTTTACTCATTATCTATCTTATTTTAAAACCTAATTCTTTAAAGTGTAGTTTTATATCTTGTATACTACATTCTTTTATTTTTGAATACACCTTACCGCTTTTTAAAAATTCAGTATTACCGTCTCCTTCTTTTTTGTCAAAACTCATCTTTGTAATAAAATCATAATGTAGAATTGAAGCTATGGCAACTGCATGTGCACCTCCCTTGGTAATAGCTTCCGAAATATCTTCTACTTTTCCGGGACCACCATGCGCAATAACAGGAATGGAAACTGCATCGCTTACTTTTTTTATTAAATCAACATCGTATCCTAAACCCGTTCCATCTCTATCCACCGACGAAATTACAATTTCACCTGCACCTAATTCGGTAACTTGCTCTGCCCATTTAACAACTTCAATTCCTGTTTCCTCGCGACCATTATCAATGTATGCAAAGTACTGTCCATTTGGTTGTTTAATTGCTTCAATTGCAACTACGATAGTTGACGAACCAAATTTTAAGGAAGCTTCTTTAATTAATTTTGGATTTTTAATGGCTGCTGTGTTTAAAGATACTTTATCAGCACCCGCACGTAATACTTGTTTTATATCATCAATGGTTCTTAAACCACCACCAACAGTTATGGGTATAAATGTTTGTTTTGCAGTTTTTGAAATGATATCGTGTAATGAATTACGTTCAAATAAACTTGCTACTACATCCTGGTATATTAATTCATCTGCTCCATTCTCGTAATAAAATTGTGCGAATTGTGCAGGATCTCCCAATACTCTTAAGCCTTCTAAATGAATGCCTTTTACAAGATTTGGACCTTTAATATCTAATCGGGGAATTATTCTGATTGCTGACATACTATTTATTTTGCTGGATTACCATAAACTTTTTTATTATTTGGAATATTCTTAACTACAACCGAACCTGCACCTACAACAACATTTTCGCCAATAGCAACACCTTGACGAACTACGCTGTTAGCACCAATAAAACTATTCTTTCCAATTGTAACATTTCCACACAATACAGCATTTGGTGCTATGTGAACAAAATCATCAATTACGCATTCGTGTTCAATTATAGCATTGGTATTTATAATAGTACCGTTTCCTATTTTAGATAATGCATTAATAGAACAGTTTTTGCCAAAATAATTCGCATTACCAAGAGTTGCAGTCTTAGAGATATTTGAACTAAAATCAGCAATTGTTGAAAATGAAATTAGCGAAGAGAAACGATTGTAGATTTTCTCACGAATAAAATTATCACCGATTCCTAAAACATAATTATAGTTTTCAAAATTTTTATTTGATTCAATAACATTATCATTTCCATAATAGTTTAAATGAAACGGATTTAAATTATTTTTAGAATTATCCAAATACCCTATAATATTGGAATTAATAGACAAAGCACTTTCGATTACTACGTATGCGTGCCCCGAATATCCAAAAATTATTAGTTGCATTAATTTAAGTTATAAAATGTTTTAGGCAATAGTTTTTCAAAATTAGTTTTTTCTAACTTTTTCATAATTATTTCAGAAGCATTACCGTGGTCATAAGGGTTTATAGTTTTTAAAAGTTTGGTTTCAATCCCTTTTTTAACTGCATTGTATATTGACATTTCATCGGATTTACAATCGATGTTACTTTTCGCAGTTATTCGACCCTTTTGTCTATTACCAATATTAATATTTATCTTATTAAATGAGGGGGCTTCAATAATTCCACTTGATGAATTACCAATAACCATATCACAGCATTTCATTAACGATAAGAAGTTAATTTGTCCTAACGAGGAAAATAAATGAAAATCATTTTTGCTTTTTATAAATTTTTTTATTGTATTATTTATTAAGTTACCGTTCACGTCTGCATTAGCTTTTGTAATTATAAATGTCGTTTCGCTAAATTTTTGTAATGCATTTAAAAGATTTAATGTTAATTTCTCTGCCGGTATTTTACCCATTGTTTCGGGGTGATAGGTAATTAGAAAAACTCTTTTTTTAAATTTAATATTTAAAATTTTCTCAAGTTCCTTTTTTGACTTTAATTTTAATTTTTTTATTCCTTCGATACCCAAAGCTCCAGAAACAATTACATTTTTAGGCTGTTCACCCAATTGAATTACTCTATTTTTATACTGAGAAGTTGAAACAAAATGTAACGAACTAAATTTAGTAATGGCATGCCTAAACATATCGTCGTTTGCTCCTTCAGTAATTTCGCCACCGTGAAAATGAACAACGGGAATAATACATAAAGCTGATGCTACGGCTGCTGATGCTATTTCATATCTGTCTCCTAACACCAGCACTGCATCTGGTTTAAGCCTCATTAAACTTTGGGCTATTTTTGAAACAGCAGTCCCAGCACATTCTGTAACATTATTTATATCCTGGGTTTTAATTTTTAAATCAATTGTATCGTCAACCACAAATCCATCTTGTATTATTTGGTTTAAAGTATAGCCATGTTGTTTTGATAGATGAGAACCCGTGGCTATTATCTGAAGCTGAAACTTAGAAGAATTTTTAATTCTATTCATTAAATGAGATAACAAACCGTAATCGGCACGAGAAGAAGTTATAACACATAATTTAATTTTAGTGACCATAAAATTCTAAAGTGTGCTTTATTACAGTTTCAACTTCAGAATTAGTAATATTTGTGCTGCATGGCAAACTAACGCAATTACCGTAAACAGTTCCTGCAGTGTCATTTTTAGAAATGTAAATTTCGTTTTTAAACATCTCTAAACGATTCATAGGAACCCAAAACGGACGCACCTGAATTTGCTGTTGTATTAAATGTTGCATCAATTGCTTTGAGTTTGGAAACTTAAAGGTTTGTAACCACAAATTTGCATTTACATTTTCGCTTACAACTTGTTCTTCAAAACCATTAATAGTTTTAAAAGTATTGCTATACAATTGATAGACTTCTTTTTTACGAATTAAAAATTGTGGTAATTGTTCCATTTGTGCTACACCCATAGCTGCTAATACATTCACAAGTCGGTAATTATATCCAATTTCATCGTGTATATATTCAAAAGCATCCGATTTTGCTTGAGTGGTGATGTGTTTTGCTTTTTTAGCTAAGCTTTCATCATTCGTTAAAATCATACCGCCACCGCCTGTTGTAATAATTTTATTACCATTAAAACTTACACAACCAAATAAACCAAATGTACCACTGTGTTGGTTTTTGTAATAGCTTCCTAAACTTTCGGTGGCATCTTCTACCACTTTTAAATGATACGTTTCTGCTATTTCAATTAAGCGTTGCATGTTACACATATTGCCTAAAACGTGCACGGGCATAATGCATCGGATGATTCTATTATTTTCTTTAAGAATACAAACACCATTTTTAATCTCAGTTTTTGTTTTTAAAAAGTTTTCTAAAACATCCAAATCCATTTGCCACGTTTTAGCATCTACATCTATTAAAATAGGGGATGCTTTTAAGTAAGTTACTGTATTAGCACTTGCAATAAAGGTAATGTTTGGAATAATAACATAATCGTTTTGTTGAACACCTGCTAATAGCATTGATATGTGTAAAGCTGCCGAACCATTTACAGTTGACACAGCATACTTAGCGCCGGTAAAATCTGCTAAATTTTTTTCAAATTTATCGACATAGCTTCCAACAGATGAAACCCAATTGGTTTCTATACATTCTGTAATGTATTTTAATTCGTTACCTCCTAAATTAGGAACTGATAATGGTATCATTTTATACGTTGTAAATGTCGTGTTTGTATTGTATTAAATTTTCTTTTTGGCTAAACCAATCAATGGTTTGTTTTAAACTTTCATCTAAACTATAGGTCTGTTCCCAATTTGTTAAGCTCTTTAATTTTTGATTGCTACCAAACAACCGTCTTACTTCACTTTTTTCCGGTCTTAATCTTACATCGTCGGTAATAATTTTTGCTTCGGGATTTATGAGATTAATAATTTTTTGCGCTAAATCGCCTACTGTTATCTCACTTTGAGTAGCAATATTAATTTCTTCGCCAATGGCTTTTTCGCAATTAGCAATTGCCGAAAATCCTTTAACCGTGTCTTTCACAAATAATAAATCGCGTGTAGGTGTAATATCTCCCAACTTAATTTGCGTTTCTCCATTTAATAGTTGTGTAATTATTGTTGGGATAACCGCACGTGCGCTTTGACGTGGGCCGAAGGTATTAAACGGGCGAACAATTGTAACAGGCATTTCGAAGGAGCGGTAAAAACTTTCTGCAATTCGATCTGCTCCAATTTTTGTAGCGCTATAGGGCGATTGACCCTGAAAAGGATGTTTTTCATCAATAGGTACATATTGTGCTGTTCCATATACTTCTGAGGTAGACGTTACTAATACACGTTTGGTTCCCAATAATCTTGCCGCTTGCAAAATGTTTAAAGTTCCTTTTATATTAACATCTACATAATTATCAGGACTATGATAAGAATATGGAATAGCGATTAAGGCTGCCAAATGATAAACAGTATCTATACCTTCCATAGCAACTCTTACACCATTTGGATCCCGAACATCGCCACTAAATATTTCTATTTGTTTCAATTTTTCTTTGGGCAATGTGTCTAACCAGCCATAAGAATTAAATGAATTATACAATACAAAGGCCCTAACAGAATAGCCCTCATCCATTAAATGTTCAACCAAATGTGAACCGATAAAGCCATCGGCACCTGTAACTAATACTTTTTTATTCATAGTGTTATAAAATTTATACTATACTCCAACCACCATCAACCACTAAATTATGTCCGGTAATATATTTTGCCTCATCACTTAATAAAAAAGCAATTGCAGGCGCAATATCATCAGCACTACCCATTCGTTTTAACGGTACTTTTTTGTTAAAATTATTTACAAATATTGGGTTTTGGTTGTCAAAGATACCACCAGGAGAAACACAATTAACTCTTATTCCATCTTTGCCATAATAAGAAGCTAGGTATTTTGTAAAATTAATTAAAGCACCTTTTATTGCTGCATACCCAGCAGGGTTTCCCATACTTGTGCCTTCATATACTGTAAAATCGGGGCCTTGTATGCCGTATATAGATGAAAGATTTATAATTGAACCGTAATTAAATTGTTTCATGTGTTCGATAATTAACTTACAGCATAAAACATATCCATTTAAATGCATATCAATATTTTGTCGCCACGACGAAAAAGGTTCATCTTCAAATTTTATTCCCCAATCTTTGGTGCGCGGGTAAGCATTATTTACCCAACCATGTATCTGTCCAAATTTTTCAGAAACATTTTTAATAATTTCAATAACGCTTTCTTCGTTTGTAATATCAAGAGTATGCGTATTTTTACTTAAATCAACATCTACCGCTATGTCAGCATTAATTGCAATTCCCCCTTCGGATTTAATTTTGTCTATATAGGCTTTACCAAGCAAGCCGCTACCACCCGTAACAATTATTACTTTATCTTTTAATTTTGCACACATAATTTTAATACGTTAAGCGCTTCATTAACATCATTCATTAACAAAGTATTATTTTTAATTGAATTGATGAAATAATTTAATTGGTGTGTATAGGTTTGCACCATCTCTTCGTTTGATTTAAAAATGACTTCGTTATTTTTGTTTTTTATCTCCGAAGATTTAATATCAATTGTATAAGTATCACTATCTGTTAAAATTTCAATGGTTCGTTTAAAATCGAATCGATAATAATTTAAAATAATTGAAACAAAGTAATCGTTTGCTTTAAATAAATAATTAGCATAATCGCTCGCATTTATTTTTAAATGTGAATTAGAGCTACGAACAGCCGAAACTCGTTCAACGGTTCCAAATAAATAGTACATTAAATCAAACTCGTGAATTAAATCGATATGCACACCACCTCCCATGTCCTCGTTGGCACTATACGATTTTTTATAATTCTGATTGGGTCGCCAATCGGGCAAGTATGAACCGCAATAAAAATTTACTTCGTTGATTTTATTTATGTTAGGTAATAATTCAGTTTTAAAATAATTAATGCACGGATGAAAACGTAAATTACAAGCTATGTATGTTTTATGATTATCTAATATATCTAATAATTCTTTAGCATTCTCTAAATTATTTATTACAGGTTTTTCAATAAATAAAGGAATGCTTAAATGCACTAAACTTTTAATTGTTTCAAAATGTAAGGCGGTTGGGTTTGAAATAATAGCAAAATCTAATTTTGAATTGATTTCGGTTAAAGAAGTGATTTCAGTTATATTTTCTAAATTTTCTTTTTTGCGTCTTAAAGCGTAAATGGTAAAATTATCAGCTATAGCATTTAATGCATTAATATGCTTTTTGGCAATAGAGCCATATCCAACAATTAATACATTCACAACTTAAAATCTAGTTTATTATTAATAATTAAATATTCCATAAATTCAAAATCAATTTTATGGTCTAAATCAAAACACGAATGAGGCACTTCGTAAATTAGACTTTTAGTTGTAATTGCACTTTTCAAATTGTTTTGAAAAAAAGATTTTTTGTAAAAATAAAACGAAGCATTTAAATCGTAAACTTTAGGTGCAGATTGCCTTGTTAAAAAAGTACCTGTTTTTATTAAATGATAATAACCGTTAGTTTGTTGCTCCACCATATTAAAATAGGGATTACGATTGGCAGGATTTACAGAAAACAAATTATATGCTTCGTTGTCGTTTAAAATAATTTTAAAAGCATTCTCTAAGTCTTCAAAATTTCTTAAAGGTGACGTAACATCTAAATCTAATACGTAATCAAATTTAATTTTATGTTTCGCTTCTGCATAATCTAAAATGTCGTAAATAACATCTATTTTACCAGCGGTATCATTTGCCAATTTTTCCGACCGTGTGTATTCGCTAACTAAATCAAACTTTTTAGCAACAGATTTAATCTCTTCATCGTCAGTAGACAGTTCTATTTTACAGTTATATTTTTGAGCGAATTGTTTTGCAACATCAATACTATAAGCTATTAATGGCTTGTTAGCGATTGGTTTTATATTTTTTCCGGGGATTCCTTTAGACCCCCCACGAGCGCATATAGTAATTAAAATCGTCAGAACTTTACTGTGTTTTTATTAATTTATTAGTTAAATAAACTCTAACTAATTTGTACTTGTTTTCTGTAAACTTTGCTATAATAAACGAAACAACATTTGAAATTAGTAGAGCCAATATTAAAAAAATATAGGGATTAAGGTCATCTTTGAAAAAAAGCAATAATGGCATTATGGCTGTATAGTGCATTAAATAAAGTGTAAAAGAATAATCAGCAAAAAAATTAATTATTTTTTTTGCGAGAATAGAAATATTAATTTGTTCGATTAATAACATTGTAATTATAAAACAAACTGATAATAAGATTACAAAATAAACATCTACATATTCAAAATGCACAGCACGATAGCGTTTAAAAATGAAAAATAATAATAGCGGTAATAGTAAAAGTAATAATTCTTTTGGAACGTTATATTTTTTAATTTTATTGTATGTTAATAAAATTAAAGTCCCAGCTAACCAAGGTACCATAACACCATTACCCATACCAGAATAAAAATTATAAAAAGGCACAATGCTAAAAATTACAAAAATTAGTAAAGTAATTAGGTTAATTTTTTTTTGAATGATTAATACTAAAAATAGATAGCCAAACCACATATATATCCACCACTCTAAAGCTAAAGTCCAAAAAGGACGGGCGGTGCCAAAGGATTCTACATTAAAAATGCCCATGTAATTATGTAAAGGGAAATTTTGTAACATTAACATGTTACCAAAAAAACTTTGAGCATTATAATTTTCATGAAGAGGGTAAGCATTTGAATTAATAAAAATAATTATACCATCAATAGCTAAAATCAATATTAGACAAGGAATGTAACTTGAATAAATTCGAGCAAAACGATCGATGAAAAATTGCTTAAACGTATAGTTAGTATTTTGCTTTAACCTTTGTTGAATAGAGTATGGGATTAAAAAACCTGAAAGCATAAAAAATACAACTACAGCCACAGCCTGGGGATATGGTAAATAAGGCGGTTGAATTTTTTTAAAAATTCCACACCACGAAATTGTATGCCCAAACACAACAGCTTGTGAAGCTATGGCGCGTATAAGACTTAAAAAAGTAGATGAGTTAGAACTTAAGGCTGTTTCGGTCACGTTTAAATTAAAGTTTTATGTGTTTAATATCTTCTTGTGCCTTAATAAAATCATCATGCTTTCCAATATCTAGCCAATACGTTAAAATAGGATAATTAATAACAGTGTGGTTTTGTTTAATAAGCGTTTCTATTAAATCAGTAGCATTATATAATTCATTTTCAGGAATATATTTAAACATCTCTTTTTTAATCAGATAAATTCCAGCATTAGAATAATAGGTATACGTCGGTTTTTCTTTAATAGCAATTACCTTTACCCCTTCATTTTCAATTATGCCATACGGTAACGACACTTGGTAGGGAATGCAAGCAACCAACATATCGGCATTGTTATTTTTAAAAAAACGGTAAAAGTCTTCGTAATCAATATTGGTTAATAAATCTGAATTCATTACCAATATATCTTCATGATTAAAATTAGAAATTAACGCCACTGCACCTATTGTGCCAACTGGATTTATTTCTTCAGTGTAATTGATAGTTATATTTTTAGACCTACCGTCTAAAAAATAATCTTTTATTTTACTTCCCAAATATTTTATGGATATAAAAACAGAATCTATTCCATAAGATATTAGTCTATCAATGTTGTGTTCAATAATTGGCTTATCCCCTATTTTTAATAAGGGTTTTGGTAAATCATCTGTAAGAGGTTTTAAGCGCTTACCTTCGCCACCAGCCATTAATACAACATCTACTGGCAATACAGTATTAATTTTAGTTAAATCTATTATTTTTATAATACACCCATCTTCATCAACAAAAGGTACTAAATCAATTTCTTTTTTCTTAAACGTATCAATATCTTTTAAGGTATAGTTTCCTTTTTTTAGAAATTTAAAATTAACGTTCATTACACTTTCTATGTTATCTTCTAACATAAGGTTATTAATTAAACCACGTCTAATATCACCATCTGTGAGACTTCCTATCAACTTATTTTTTTGATTTATAACAAAAAGTGTTAAACTATCTCTGCTAGGCATATTATTTAATAATAATAATGCTTGCTTAATGGTACTGGTATTTAAAATTAAATTTTCTCTAAACAACATTTTTTAATTTAAGAAGTTGAATAATTTTGGGGTGTTCTTTTTTTTTAAATTTTAATTATTTATTTTGATTAAGCAACGCAATTTATCAAATAGTGGACTTGTATTGCTTAATAAAAGAGCAATTAGTTGCGTTAGTATATTATTTAGTGGTTTTATCAATCTATCAACTGGCATATGAATTAGTTATAGGAGTTAGTTGCGATTTTTAAAACTCAATAAGTTCGTCTTCTTCAAAATCACGTATTGCTTTTTTTCCGAGCACATCAAACCATTTCATAGGACTAATGCCGGTACCAGGACGCTTAACTGTTAAATTTTGTTCTGTAAAAGTTTCACCTAGTTTTATATTACTTGCCGCAACGACACTTTTACGGGCAATACTTATATTTTTTTTCTCAGAGTCAGATGTTTGTTTAATGCCTGAACCTAAAGCCAATTCAATATTTCGAATGGCATTTACCATATTTATTAATTCCATTGGCTCTAACGATGCTTTGTGATCCGGACCTTCCATTGTTTTATCTAATGTAAAATGTTTTTCAATAATGGTAGCACCTAGAGCAACTGCAGCAATTGGTATTTCTATTCCTAGAGTATGATCACTATAGCCAATTTCTACACCCAGCTCGTTTTTTATAGTTTGCATAGCCAATAGGTTAACATCACGCATAGGCGTAGGATACTCGGTATTACAATGTAATACTGTAATTTGATTTTTCGCCTTGCCATATTTGCACAATACCTCAATAGCCTCTTTTACCTCTGCAAGATTTGCCATTCCTGTAGATAAAATAATTTCGTTGAATGATTCTGCACATTTTATTAAATAAGGTAAATTAGTGATTTCACCAGATGGTATTTTGCCAATTTTAACTCCCAACTCAATCAACAAGTTAACACTAGGCAAATCAAAAGCAGTAGATAAAAATTTAATATTTTTTTGGCTGCAATAATTTATTAATTCAATATGCTCTGATTTATTTAATTGTAATTTACGCACCATATCCAACTGACTTTCGTTAGCGTTAGTAGTTTGTTTTTGGTAATCTGCTTTAATAGCAAATTTGCTAATTACTTTTTCGGGTATAAAGGTCTGAAATTTTACATAGTCAACTTTTGCAGCGACCGCTGCATCTATTAATTTTTTTGCTAAATCTAAACTGCCGTTATGATTTACGCCAGCTTCCGCTATAATTATTACTTTATTAGGCTGCATTTAAAATAGTTAAAATTCGTTCATAAGATTTACCATCTAAAACTCCAAAATAATTTGATTCATTTTTTTCATAATCGTCTTGCAAAATAATTTGGTTAAAAGAAGTTTCAAAATCGGTTGTATTAAAAACCGTTTTTACTTGTGTTATATTTTTGTATTCAGAGTAATTAACATTTATAAAGTCAAAATTTAAAATTTTTTTATTGCAAGCTAAAGCGTAACGAATGGTAGCAGATAAATTTGCGATAAACACATCGCAATAGGGTATATAATTTTCAATGCCATGATTAGTAATTATAACAGGGTACTGCTTTATAATTTCTACATCTTGTAATTTTGTGCGCGGATGAAGCGAAATGATGATTTGATGTGAAGTTTGCGAACAAAATAAATTTAGCCAGTGGGTAATAATATGATTAAGTGATTTGTAAAATTTATTTGGATAACAATCGGGTGGTAAAGCACATAAAATTATTTTTTTAGTTATGTCAATGTTTTCGATGTTTAAATTCCGAGTAAAATTATTACTTAGTTTATCTAATTTTAAACTGCCCAATACGAAAGTATCTTTAGTTTTTGTAAAGCCTGATTTTATGTAATACTCTAGCATAAATTGGCTTTCGAATACTTTAGTAATGGCATTTCCACCTACGCCAATAAATATGTTTTTTGGTGCTATTTTTAATAATTTTTGTGCAATAATTTGTGGAGCATTTACTACAAAGTATTGTGTGCCCTTATTAGTAATACACCAATTTGTAAAAAGTTTAAAAAATATTTTGTGCATTTTTTTTTGCACTTTGTAATTTTTGTTTGAGAAAGAAAAGGTAAGCTCTTCCTTATTAGCTATCATAACCGGAAAAACAAATGTTGGTATTTTTAATTTATTTGCTGCAGCAATAAAAAAAGTACTTATTCCAAAATTATCTTCGGCGGTAACAACGCTTGTAATATTATTTGTTTTTAAAAAATCACTTACTTGGTTTAATTTTAATTTATAGGCTTTTATAGTTTCAACTAAATTTAAGTATGCCAAATTACTGGGTGTAGCAATGGCATTACAAAAATAGGGTATGTTTATTTTTTTACAGGTTTCAATATCGATACTTAAATCATTTAAACTATCATCAAAATAAAAATAGGGCAATGCATTACTCTTGGCTTTAAGTAATAATACAATATCTATAAAATTTATAGACTTCGCACGCGCATCGGATATAAATAAAACGGTATTCAAAAAATAAATTCTTTTAGTTTCGTAAAAATATACCTGTGGGTTAAAGGCGTAATATGATGCCCATCTTCTTTAACAATAAAATTATCTCTATGTTCGATAGAAGTAGTTATGAAACTATGTACATCAATAAATTTAATTTTTTTTAAATTTAACTCAGCAATACATTCATTAATTGCAACATTGTATTCGTTTATAGATTGTGATAGTCCTGGTGATCGGTACTCAATTTCATCATTTGTTGGGGCTATATTTATTACAACAATAGTATCGAAAATTTTATTTAAATTAGTAAGTATAGTGGTATAATTTTTTTTAAAATTAGTAATGGGTGTTATAAAACTTGCCTGACCTTTTAATAAAATTTTACGTCTATTACGATGTAAATAGGTAATGGCTATTTTCTTTAACACACTTGGCAGGTTGCTTATTTTTTGTCGAGTTTCAGCATCTACTGGTCGTGGTGAGCAATCTACTATTCCAATTTGAACAATTGCAATTTTACCTTGCCAATTATAGTATACCGAATCGTGTAAGGAGTGAAAACTCATTTCGGCACTTGTAATACTTGCTTTTGAGCGCTGTATAGTTTCTAATAAGGCATTAGGGTATTTATTTTTGATTTCCTGTAACAATAAATAAAAATACCGATCTTCATTGTTTACAATATTTTCGCGAGCCATTGATAATGAATCGCCATACAAACCTAGTTTAATGTAATTGTTTATAGTTGTTTCACTTCCCATTTAAAATTGGGTCTAACATGTGCGTTGGGCCATTCCCTTATCCAATTTCCTCTACTTCCTTCAGGTAAATTTTTATCAGTTACAGAAAAAGTAAGTGCATTATCATACGTACAATTTTTACTATCTACAGTTGTAGGAAAAGGACAAATTAGGACTTCGATAGAATAATTACCTTCGTTTAAAAAATTTTTCTCTATAAATAATGTTTCGGAATATGTGCCTATTTGTTGCGGATTATTTATAAATGGTGTGTATTTATTATCCATACTTACAAATACAATTTCGCCTAACGAATTTTTTATGTATAAATGCACAGTAAAACAATAACTAGGTTTTAAAATAGCGTATTTTACTTCAATAGCAATAGTTTCGGTTACATCAAAGGTTGTAGCTAATTGTAAATTTTTTAAAAGTTTTATTTCTTGTAGTTCGCATAAATCTTCTATAGCTACTTGCTTTGAAGCAAAGGTTCTAATGGCTTTATTTTCTATGCCTTCAAATAAATACGAATCAACAATTTTATTAGCTAAACCGTTTTCAATTAAATTACCATTTTTTAAAAAAATAGCAGTATCGCAAAGTGTTTTAATAGCATTCATATTATGGCTAACAAATAAAACGGTTCGCCCTTGTTCGGTAGATACGCTTTTCATTTTACCCAAACATTTATCTTGAAACTCTTGATCTCCAACTGCTAGAACCTCATCAACAATTAAAATTTCTGGTTCTAAATGTGCTGCAACTGCAAAAGCCAAACGCACATACATGCCACTACTGTAACGTTTTACAGGCGTATCAATATATCGTTCAACCCCACTAAAGGCAACAATTTCGTCGAAGTGTTTTTTTATTTCTATTTTAGTCATACCTAAAATAGCACCGTTTAAAAATACATTTTCACGTCCAGTTAAATCAGGGTGAAAACCCGTACCTACTTCTAACAAACTGGCTACACGGCCTTTTATTTTATACTCGCCAACAGTTGGCGATGTAGTGCGCGATAAAATTTTTAGCAAGGTGCTTTTTCCCGCACCATTTTTACCAATAATGCCAAGCACTTCGCCTTGTTTTACGTTAAAATTAATATCTTTTAAAGCCCATACATAATCTGAGGCCCCTTTTTTGGTGCGGTCGTTTACATCGCCAATTTTTAAAAAAGGGTCTTCTTTTCCTCTAATATTATACCACCAGCGTTTTACGTCATCGCTCATAGTGGTAGTGCCTACCTGCCCTAAACGATATTGTTTGCCTAAATTATTTATTTCGATAACTGAACGCGACATATTAAACTGTGTCCATAAACACTTTTTCGGTGCGATTAAAAATTACAATTGAAAACATGAATAAAATAAATGTAATGCCACAACTTATAATAATGTAGTGTATTGAAAAAATACCGTGCCCCGTTAAAATAAATTTAATAGCTTCTAAAACAGATGCTACAGGATTGCACATAATAAGCTTTTGTATATTGCCTTTAAACAATGTGGCCGGAAAAACAACGCAACTTAAAAACATTAATAATTGAACGGCAAAACCTAATAAAAAAGTAAAATCGCGGTACTTGGTAGTTAGCGACGAAAATAAAATACCTAAACTTAAGCCAAACAAACCCAATAATATTATAAAAAAAGGAAGTAGCATTAAATATTGCCATTGTAAATTTATTAAACTGGTGTTTGCCAAAAAATATAAATAAACGATAAATAATAAAACTACCTGAATACCTAATTTTATTAGGTTAGACATAATTACCGATAGCGGCATTACCAATCTAGGAAAATACACTTTTCCAAATACGCCAGCATTAGCAATAAAGGTGGTAGATGTTTTATTTAGGCAATCCGCAAAATAGTTCCAAAAAGTTAAGCCAATTAAATAAAACAATAATGCGGGTATCCCATCGGTACTAATTTTAGCTTGCCCAAATGTAAATGTATAAATTAGTGTTGTAAATATTGGTTGTATAAACATCCACACGGGCCCCAAAACAGTTTGCTTATAGGCAGCGGTTAAATCGCGCTTAACCAATAAAAATATTAAATCTTTATAAGTCCATACTTCTTTTAAATTTAATTGAAATAAAGAAGATTTGGGTTTAATAATAATATCCCAAGTTTGATTTAAGTTATTTTTTTGAGTAGCCACTAATTTTCTATTATTACCAAATCTCTATTCGGGAAGTTAATTAATACACCCATTCCTTTTTTACTGTATACCGCCATACTACCAATGGCTGCCGCATTAACGTTTGTTGTATATAGTATTTTTTTTAAATCATCAATACTGCCGCAGCCACCGCAAGCAATTACAGGAATAGTAATAGAGTTTAAAATTTGTTCAGTAATTTCATAATCATAACCTTGCCAAGTACCTTCATTATCTACACTTTGTAACATAATTTCGCCAACACCAATTTCGGTTTCTAAATACTTAACGTACTCTATTAACGACAACTTTATTTTGTTGCCAGAGTAGGCGTATGGTGCTTTTGCCCCAAAGGTTGGTTTTTTAAAGTCGACACTGGCCACAATGGCTTGTGAGCCATAGTGTGTTATAACTTCTTGTATTATTTTTGGGTCCTCTTGTAACAAAGAGTTTACAATTATTTTTTCTACACCTAATTTATATAGGGTTTCAAAATCGTTAACCGTTTTTACACCACCACCATAAGCAAAAGGCATAAAAGCTTCTGTAGCCATATCGGCAATTTTACTAAAGTTGGGTTTGCGTTTTTGTTTGCTAGCATTTATATCGATTACAATTAATTCGTCAACTTCTTTGTCGTTATAAATTTTTATAGCATTAATTGGGTCGCCAATGTAAGTTGGGTTTTTAAACTTAACGGTTTTTACCAAGCCATTGCCATCGTATAACAAGCAGGGAATGATGCGTTTTAGTGACAACTTTAACTGATAAATTTTAAATGATAAATCATAATGCAGCAAAGTTTTGAAGTAATTTCATTCCAAACTTTAAACTTTTTTCGGGGTGAAATTGTGCCCCATAAATGTTATTTTTATTTACCATACAGGTAAAATCAGTACCAAAATTTGTAATGGCTAGCGATTGCGTTTCATCTATACATTTTACATAATAAGAATGCACGAAGTAAAAACGGTTTTTAGTTTCAGTATCAATTAAAGGATTTTTTCTTGTTACGTTAATGTAATTCCAACCCATATGGGGTACTTTAAGTTTTAATTCGGGTGGTAAATTAAATTTTACAGTTTCTGCATCAATCCAGCCTAAACCTGGCATGTTACCCTCTTGACTATTTTTGGTTAATAGTTGCATCCCCAAGCAAATTCCTAAAATTGGCACCTTCTCAATTAATGCTTTTTTATTTAATAATGGAATTAAACCCGATTGTTCTAAATTAGTCATGCCAGCATCAAAAGCACCAACACCGGGTAGCAATAGTTTTGTAGCACTTTCAATTATCGTTTTATCGTTAGAAATTACAACATTTTTTACACCAATTTTTTTAAACATATTTAAAACTGATGCTAAATTTCCTATGCCGTAATCTATTATTACTATCATTAAAATTTATGTTGTTTGTACCAATTAATAGTACGCTCTATGCCTTCTTCTAAATTAATAGTTGGCATATAATTAAGTAAGTTTTTTACTTTATCTATCGAGGCAAAACTATCTTTAATTTCACCTATACGAGCTGGTTTATAATCGGCATTTAATTGTGAATTTAATTTTTGTTTGATGAATGCATATAAATCGTTAATACTTTTAGAAGAACCATAAGCAATATTATATACTTGATTAAAAGCGTTTTTAGTTTGAGTGGTTGCTGCCAATAAATTGGCCTGCACCACATTATCTACATACGTAAAATCGCGACGATTAGTGCCATCGCCAAAAATAAAAGATTGGTGATTGTTCAATAAATTATTTATAAACAGTGGTATTACTGCAGCATAAGGTCCTGAGGGGTTTTGTTTAGGGCCAAATACATTAAAGTAGCGTAAACCTATAATTTGCATTGCATATAAGTTAGAAAACACTTCGGCATACAATTCATTTGTTTTTTTACTTACGGCGTAAGGCGATAGAGGGTGGCCCACTTCCTCCTCTACCTTTGGTAAATTTGGGTTGTCGCCATAAACAGAGGATGAAGACGCATATACAAAGCGCTTTACATTGTTTTGCTTTGCTGCTTGTAACATATTTATAAAGCCAGTAACGTTTGTAGTATGTGTATCAATTGGATTTTCGATACTGCGTGGTACACTGCCCAGAGCGGCTTGATGTAAAACAATGTCGCAATTTTTTGTAGCAAACAAACACTCTTCAAAGCTTTTAATATCGGCTTTTATAAAATTAATTTTTGGTAAATGAGCTTCAATATTAGATAAAGAACCCGTTTCTAAATTATCTAAAACATTTATATTTGGATGATTAATAGAAACCAAATAATCTACAATATTACTACCAATAAACCCGGCACCACCTGTTATTAAAATTTTTTTATTTAATAATTCGTTAATCATTTTATTGATTTTTGTAAAATTTCGGCAGGTACTTTTATGGTTAAGCTATAGCCAATACTTTCTATTTGCAAATAATAAATAGTTTCGGAAACTATATTTTTTATTACGCCTTTATGTCCTTTAAATGGTCCTTGCGTGATAAGTGTTAGCTCTCCTTCTTTAAAATTTTCGCCAAATTTCCCCTCAACAAAGTACCCTTTTTTTTCAATAGATTTTAAAATTTCAATTTCAATCTCTTTAATTTCAGCATCTTTATTATTAGCGCGCACATATTGTATAACACCGTTTGCTTTAAAAACTAACTCTCGGTTTTGTTCGTTTGTTTTTACAAAAACATAGCCATTAATTAATGGAGTTATAATCGTTTTTTTTCGGTCGCTCCATTGTTTTTTTTCGGTTTTTAACGGTACATAGCTTTCTAAACCTAATTGTTGTAAAGATGAGTTTACCTTTTTTTCGGCTCGAGAAGCTACGTAAAGGGCTTTCCAATATGCTAGTTGCTGATTGGCTTCGAATCCGCTCAGCGTGACATTAGTTATGGGTTGTTGGAGAGACATTTAATTTTTTTATGTAATCGCTTCGACTGCGCTCAGCATGACATTTTTTTACAGCTTCGCCACCTCAGTCCCATATTGGAAATGATGAATGTTGAATTTTAAATTATTTAAATTTTGAGTAGATTTAATATTCCGCTCAAAATTTATTATTTTTATTTACTCCAAATAAGTAGCGGATTTACGTCGCGCTCTTTAATTTTATCTATACTAAATTCTTGTTCGGAATAAACGATGAATTTAATTTTTTTATTTAGCTTTTTTTCTGCCTTAGCTATTAATTCTGCTAAGTATACTTTGTTAATATCTCCTACCAATACTAAGTCAATAATATCGGTATCTAATCCATTGGCTAACTTACCAACCAAATACACTTTTTCTAACTTGCCTATTTGTTTTAGTGTGTAATCAATTATATAGTCAATACCCACCATTTTTTTAACAATACTGTTTATATCGCCAAACAAGGGGTGAGAATTATTTGCTTTAAATAGCTTTTTGTTGCCTTGTAAAAAAGAGGTTAAAAACCCTGCTTTTTCAAAACGGTTTAATTCTATGCGAATGGAATTGGTGGATTCGCCAAATTCTTCTTCTAAACCCCTTAAATAAGACGTAGAGGAATGATTTAAAAAAAACTTTATTAAAATTTTTATACGTGTTTTAGAAGATATTAGCGCTTCAATCATATATTGAGTAATAAAATTACTCAATATTAATTATATTACCAAATTATTTTTTGTAACCATAGCCCTTGCCATAACCATAACCATATCCGTACCCATAGCTATAACCATAACCTTGGTAGTAATAACGTTTTCCAATACGCTGAGCCCCATTTAACACTAATAACATATTTTTTATGCCATTGTCTTCAATAATAGATTCGATAAATGTTATTACTTTTTTAGTACTAGTTTTGGTGTTTAAAACAAAAATAGAGCAATCAACATATTGTAACAAATAAATAGAGTCGGAAAGAATACCAGCAGGTGGGGTATCAATAACCACGTAATCAAATTTTTCTTTTGCAGTACTAATAATTTCTTTTAATTTTTCGGATAAAATAAATTCTGAAGGATTTGGCGGAATAGGCCCACAAAATAGGCAAAACAAGTTTGGTATTTGAGTGGGGGTAACAATTTCGTCGAAGGTATTTTGGCCAGTAATACAGGTTGTAATTCCTATTGTTTGTATTGGTAAGCCAAAACGCTTGTAAATGCGTGGCTTATGTAAATCCAGTTCTAGAAGTAGTGTTTTTTTACCGCTACGTGCTAAAATTGTAGATAAATTTATACTTGTAAACGTTTTTCCTTCGCTTGGCGAAAACGAGGTAATTAAATAGGTTTTTGCTGGATTATCAACATTGGTGTATTGAAGGTTGGTTCTAAAATTACGAAATGCCTCTGAAATTAAAGAGTTTGGGTTTTGTTCAACAATAATACCCTCATTTTCGTTATCTTTTACAAACGGAAAAACGCCAACGAGTGGCAAATCTGTTAATTCTTTTAAATGATTAACAGTAGTAATTTTAGATAAGAAAAAGGCTCTTAGTATAATAATAATAACAGAAAGTACAACACTGAACGACATTATTTTTTTTTGAATGGCAGGTTTATTCGGCTCTACAACTCCCAAATCGCGGGGAGATTCAATTACTTTTATATCTGGAATAATACTTGCTTTTGCAATTTTTGTATTTGCACGTTTTTGTAATAAAAAATTATACAATTGTTCGTTTACATTGGCCTTTCGTTGTATGTTTAACACATCGCGTTGTTTGCCGGGTATTAGTTTGGCCTCGTTTATGTATTTATAAATTTCTTTATCAATATTATCAATATTTAAAACGGTGGCTTTACGTGTATTATTAATATAGACTAATAAATCTTGTTTTATTTTTTTTATGTTCGCTTTAACATCAGTTATGGCAGGGTTATTATCTTTGGCAACATTATATAACCTATTCAATTCTATTTGCTTTAAATAGAGCTCGTTTACAGCACCATTCATAAATCCGCCTTTTTCAGATATAAAAACACCGGGCGGTAAAAATTGAGGGTCTTTGTCTTCAATAATGTATTTTTCTAAATCGTCTAACGACGAGAGTTGCAATTGTTGCGTAGATTTTTCGTTATCGTATTTTGAAATTTTTGATAAAAAATCGCCCTGTTCCCATGATAAATCAATAATTGATTTTTTTTCTTTATAGTTTTGCATTGTATCTTCAATGCTTTTAAGCGAGTAGCTAATTTCTTCTAATTGCCTATCGATGTAAGTAATTGTGCGTTCGTTTAATTCGAATTTTGTTTTTAACCGATTAGTTGCATATACGACATTTAACGTGTCTAAAATTAAAACGGCTCTTTCGGGTACAATATCGCGCAATAATACCTCCAATATATTAGTGTATTCGGGGTTATTAATAGTCATTTTTCCTTGAATGGAGGCTACTAAATACTCTTTACTATGCACGCTAAATTGATAGAAAATAGATTTTAGAGCTTCTACCGTTTGGGGCGAAAACGTGCCTTCGCGTGTTACGGTGATATTTAAATCTAAGTCTATTAATTCAGTATCAAATTTTCCCTTTTTAATTTGTTGTACGCCATTTTGCTCATACAAAATCTCATAATTGTTATAATCTATAATCTTAAAATCAAATGTTTGTTCGTAAAATTCGTATTTAAAATTTGTAATTTTAATTTTAAAGGGCATCCCTCTAAACTGTTCGGTTTTACGAACCTTGCCAACTATAAAATAAGATACTTGTAACTTGTCTTTTAATTTTTCAACCACCTGATTGGCTAAATCGTACGATTGTAATACTTTTACTTCGTTTAAATTATCAACATAAGAGCCATAACTATAAAATCCTTCATCACTTAAAACGTTACCTTGATAATAAGTGTCGTTTACTTTTAAAAGTAATTGGGTAGAGGCTTGATGAACATTAATTAAGCGGTAAACATAAAAGGTGCCAATAATATACGAAATCGGTAAAATAATAACTGGTACCCACCAATTTGATTTTATAATTCGCCATAAAAGGTTTAAATCTTTTTGCGATACAATGGATTGTTTTTTGGATTCTGCCACAAAGTGTAATAATTAACAAATATAGCGGTTTTTATCAAATATTTTTTTATGTTGTATTAATTTAGTATCTTTACGCAACTGAAAATTAATTAAATAAAAAAAATGAAGTCGCTTTTAATAATCTTATTTTGTTTTATTTGCAATACTGTAATTTTTGCTGCACCGCCGCCGCCACCAGCTGGTTCGCCAGGATGCTGGCCACCGCCTTGTGTACCTATTGATGGGGGTATTGTTTTTTTAATTATAGCCGGAACTTTGTTTGCTATAAAGAAATTATACGATTTTAGTAAAAAACATCAATCAGTTTCTTAAACCTAGTTTTAAATGAAGGCTTCGTTGAAACAAAATGCCTTTGTTAGGTTTATTGTTTTAGCTGCTTTAATTTACCTCGTACTTTATATCATTTATCAATTTATTGTAAAAAAGTATACTTTTTACGATCAAAAATTTATTGGAACTTTAATCACGTCTGCCGAATATTTTATAAAATTACTTGGCTACAAAACATTTACAGTTTTACAGGATAGAGATTACCAAGTTGTAGGTATAGATGGCAGTAACGGTGTTTGGGTAGGCTCTAATTGCAATGCTATCACTTTATTTTCGCTTTTTGCAGTATTTGTAGTTGCCTATCCTGGCCATCAAAAAAGTAAGTTATGGTTTATTCCAATGGGTATTTTGCTCATTCATATCTTAAACATTATTAGGGTAATAGCTTTAGTAATTATTGCTTATTATTCGCCCTATAGTCTTAGTTTTAATCATACTTACACATTTACGTTTATAGTGTATGCATTTATTTTTTTCCTTTGGATGATTTGGGTAAATAAATTTTCGACTAAAGGTAATCCCGCAATTAAACCTAATAAAAATGAAAGTTAAGTCCATTTTATTTTTCTTTTTATTATTTGGTATTTTTGGTTATTGCCGAGAGTTTTTTTTTGTGAACCTAAACAATATTATGTTTCAAAAATACTATAACCATACCACTTTGCCCATTCCAAGTAGTATGCAGTTTTTTAATTCATTTTCGTATAAAACGCTTTATTACTCAAAATATGTTTATACCTTAATTTGGGTTGCTATTTTTTATGTAGTAAGTTACTTTGCCATTAAAAAAATTAGTAATCAAAAAGTATTATTAAAATATTTAAGATTTTGTTATTTGATTTTATTAATTTTATCAGCATTAATTATGGCTTACGGATTAATTTTTAACCAACGTTTACAAGATGACGAATATGCTATTAGCAGATGGTTATTAGGTATTGCACAATCGCCAATTATTTGCTTAATTTTAATTGCTTCAAATAAATTATACACTAAATCATTTCAACACTAAAAAAATAATTATGCTAAAAAGAGATACTACCATATTTAAATTAATTAAGGAAGAGGAGCATCGCCAAACCCAAGGTATTGAGCTTATTGCAAGCGAAAATTATGTTAGCAAACAAGTTATGCAAGCCATGGGAAGCGTATTAACCAATAAATATGCCGAAGGTTTACCTTTTAAACGATACTACGGCGGCTGTGAAGTAGTTGATAAAGTTGAACAACTAGCTATTGACCGCGCCAAAGAATTATTTGGTGCAGTTTGGGTTAATGTACAGCCACACTCGGGTGCACAGGCTAATGCAGCGGTTATGCTAGCTTGCTTAAAGCCCGGCGACACTATTTTAGGTTTTGATTTAAGTCATGGCGGGCATTTAACCCACGGTTCACCTGTGAATTTTTCGGGAAAACTATACCGCGCAACATTTTATGGTGTTACAAAAGAAACGGGTTTAATTGATTACGATAGCATTGAAAAAACTGCTAAAGCCGAGCAACCAAAAATGATTATTTGTGGTGCCAGCGCCTATTCGCGCGATTGGGATTACGAGCGCTTCCGTAAAATTGCCGATAGCGTTGGGGCTATTTTATTAGCCGATATTTCGCATCCAAGCGGTTTAATTGCAAAAGGCATTTTAAACGACCCAATTCCGCATTGCCACATTGTAACTACTACTACGCATAAAACCTTACGCGGTCCTCGTGGCGGAATGATAATGATGGGAAAAGATTTTGAAAACCCTTTTGGTGAAAAAACTCCTAAAGGCGAAACAAAACTAATGAGTAACTTATTGGACATGGCTGTTTTTCCTGGTACACAAGGTGGCCCGCTAGAGCACGTTATTGCATCAAAAGCCATTGCCTACGGCGAAGCATTAAGTGACGATTTTATGCATTACAGCATTCAATTAGTTAAAAATGCGAATACAATGGCAAAAGGCTTTATGGATTTGGGCTATAATATTGTAAGCAAAGGCACTAGTAACCACATGTTTTTAATTGACTTACGTAGCAAAAACTTAAACGGTAAGGAAGCCTTAGCCGCTTTAGAGCAAGTGAACATTACTGTAAATAAAAATATGGTGCCATTTGATGATAAATCTGCATTTGTAACGTCGGGTATTCGCATTGGCTCGCCAGCAATAACAACGCGCGGTTTGAAAGAAAAAGACTGTTTAAAAATTGTTGAGTTAATTGACAATGTTTTAAAACATAAAGACAGTGTTAAAGAATTGGCAAAAATAAAAAAGAAGGTAAATACAATGATGGAGAAATATCCATTGTTTAAGGATTAGGTTTAGTGTAATACTTTAAACACAAATTCTTTTAATAATTCGCCATTTGTAACAGTGCTATTATTCACCCCTTTAGTTTTTAAATCAATTTCTTTTAAATAACTAAAAATTTGCTTTAATTTATTCGTGTTGTAATTTAAAGCAGCTTTTGCATAGCCATCAATAAAAAACGGATTAACGCCTAAGGCTTGAGCTGCCGCAAATTTACTTTTGTCGGCAATAAAATGGTATTTTAAAATTTTAGTAAAATAACTGTAAAGCGAACTGATGACTAAAACGGATGGGTGCTCTTTTTCGTTAGCTGAAAAATAATTAATAATTTTATTTGCTTTTAGTACATCTTTTTTTGCTAAAGCATCTTGCAGCTCAAACACATTGTACTCTTTACTAATACCAATATTATCTTGCACTAATTCGGGTGTAATTTCTTTTCCTACAGGTACATTTATTATTAGTTTATTTATTTCGTTTGTAATTTTACTTAAATCATTACCTAAAAATTCTGCTAACAAAAATGTAGCTTTTGGGTTTATGGTATAGTTTTTATCCTTTATGTAATTTGTAATCCACTCTGGCAATTGGTTATCATACATTTTTGTACTTTCTAAAAAAACAGCATGTTTTTGTAAGGCTTTTGCAATGGCGCTACGTTTATCAATGCTTTTGTATTTAAAACAAAATACTAAAATAGTGGTGGCTTGGGGATTATTTATATAGTTTAAAAATTGCGGTGTTGCGTTATTGGAAACATTTTTAGAGGCCATGCTATCATCATCGCCCCCATTGCTTTTGTTCAATTCCTTAATGTTTTGTGCTTCTTTTACAATAACCACTTGGTAGTCGCTCATCATAGGGAATTGTTTAGCTAAGCCTAATACACTCAACAAGTCTACATCTTTGCCGTACACAATTGTTTGATTAAATTCTTTATCTGCCTCTTCTAATACATTATTTTCAATGTAGTCGCTAATTAAATCAATGTAATAGGCTTCTTCGCCACTTAAAAAATAAATGGGTTTATAAATTTTGCGTTTTAGGTCTAAGAGTATTTGGTTTATTTCCTTCAAATAAATTAATTATGTTTTTTAATTTCTAAACTAAATTGGGTACCATTGGTAGTTTCTAATTTTATATTTGCATCTAACTGTTCGGCTAGAATATAAATCAGTTCCATGCCCATTGATGGATTTTGCGTTTTGTTTAATGTATCGGGTATGCCAATGCCATTGTCTTTTATAATTAATAAACAATTTGAGTTAGCGTCTACTAAATCAACAGAAACTATTCCACTTTGATTATTAGGAAAAGCATGTTTATACGAATTGGTTATTACTTCATTAATTAATAAACCAAGTGGTACAGCATTATCAATGCTTACTCTTTTATCTTTACAACTTATGTTTGTAATTAATTTAATATTATTGGCGGGTAAAGTCGTTTCTATTTGGCGAACTAATTTTTCAACATATTCGCCCAAAATTATATTTGATAAATTATCTTTTTGATAGAGCATTTGATGTGTTAAGGCGATAGAACTAATACGCTGCTTGGCTTCGCGCAAAATAGATTCCGTTTTTTCGTCGTTAATTTTACCCATTTGTAGGCTAAGCATGCTTGTAATAATTTGTAAATTATTTTTAACGCGGTGATGTATTTCTTTAATTAATATTTCTTTTTCTTTTAACGATTGTTCAATTAACGTATTTTGATTTTTAATTTTTGTGTTTTTAATTTCCAGTTCCGATTCGCGCTTTTTTACAAAACTATTGTTTAAAATTAAAAATACAATAATGCCTATTAACATTAATATGCCGGCTAACAAATAAGCCCTAAATGTTTTTTGTTTGGCATCGCTTAATCTGTTTTGCTCAAGTGTTTTGTTTTTATTAAGAATTTCTATTTCTTTTTGCTCAACATTAAAGGCTACTTCTGCGTTTAATAATTGCCGTTCTTTTTCTAAATTATTAATACTATCTTTTAGATGAATGTAGCTGATATAATTTTCGTTTGCTTTTCTAAAATCGCTTATTATATTAAAATACTCTGCTTTTAATAAAATAAAATTTAAACGCGATTTTGAGGCAACGCCATGCTTATTAAGCAACAGACTTAAAGAGTCTAAATATTGTTTAGCCGTTTTTGGTTCGTTTAATTTTATGTAGCATTGCGATAATAGTTGATATGCATTTGCTGCGCTTTCAAAGTTGCTGGATAGTAGGCTGCTATAAATATCATTTTTTATTAATGGTATTGCACCGCGTATTTGCCCACTATTAAAATAACTATTACCTAAATTGCCATCAATTAATCCTTTAAAAAATGTATAAAAAACAAGTTTATTTTTTGGCACTTTAAATTCATTAATTAATTTTTTTGCTTTTAAAAAATAAAATTCGGCACTATCAGAGTTTTTTATACTATTGTAAAATACGCCTAAATCATTATAATAGTTTAAAATTGCAGTTGTATCTTTTTGATTGTTGCTACTTTCAAATTCTTTTCTACGGTATTTAATTGCTTCATTTGTTAGGCCTAGCAAATTATAAAGTGAACTTTTTGTTTCACCATAATCTAAAGTTACATTTTTTGGTTTTCTATTGGCAATTTTTTCAATAATTCTATTTACTTCAAACGCTTTAATATAATCTTGAATTTTAATTAGCGAAGTTTTTAAATTAACTAAACAAATTAATGAGTCGGCTATGTTTTGTGCATGATTATCTAAACTGTTTTCTAAAATAAAAATGGCTTTTGCATAATTATTATTATACATTTCTACATCTACTTCAATTTTATCAAATAAAAATTTAGCTTCTTTACTTTCGGTGTTATTGTAAACGTTTATTTTTATTTTTTCTAAGGTATCTTTTAATAGCGGGTAAACCTCTACAATGTTTTTATAACCTGTGTTTGCTACCAATCTAACTTTATTTTTAAAGTCGGCTTTATAAAAGTCTTTTAAAAATGTTTGCTGATTAATTTGTGATTTACAAATAACAGCAACTATTAATAGAAGCAATAAATATTTAGTTTTGTTTTTCAATAAAAATTATCCTGCCCATCCATCTCTGTCTAAGCTGCGATATTGTATGGCTTCGGCTATATGGTTTGTTTCTATATTTGGTGTTTTTTCTAAATCGGCAATGGTGCGCGCTACTTTTAAAATTCTATCGTACGCCCTCGCGCTTAATCCTAAGCGCTCCATAGCAAGTTTTAAAAGTGTGCTACTTGCTTCATTTAAATTACAGTATTTTTTTAAATCTTTTGTTTGCATTTGGGCATTGCAATGGACATTTGTATCACTTTTATAACGTTCGTTTTGTACAATTCGGGCATTAATAACACGCTCTCTAATTACTTTGCTCAGTTCATTGGTTTGTTGTTTCATTAGTTCGCTAAATGGCACCGGGGTAACTTCAACGTGCAAATCAATCCTGTCCAACAGTGGGCCACTAATTTTACTTAAATATTTTTGTACAACACCTGGGGCGCAAACACATTCTTTTTCTGGATGATTATAAAAACCGCAAGGGCAAGGATTCATACTTGCTACTAACATAAAACTTGCCGGATACTCTACACTAAATTTTGCACGGCTTATGCTTACAACTCTATCTTCTAGGGGTTGGCGCATTACTTCTAAAACTGTGCGTTTAAATTCGGGCAATTCATCTAAAAATAAAACACCATTGTGTGCTAAGCTTATTTCGCCAGGTTGGGGGTTGTTACCGCCGCCCACAAGTGCAATATCGCTAATGGTATGGTGTGGGCTGCGGAAAGGGCGTTGGGTAATTAGCCCGCCGTTGCTTTTACCCGTTCGACCTGCCACACTGTGTATTTTAGTGGTCTCTAATGCCTCATCAATAGTTAAAGGAGGTAAAATACTCGGTAGGCGTTTGCTCAGCATCGTTTTTCCCGCACCGGGTGGGCCAATTAAAATAACATTGTGCCCGCCAGCGGCTGCAATTTCTAAAGCTCGTTTTATATTTTCTTGTCCTTTTACATCGGCAAAATCAAACTCAATCGTTTCTATAGTAGTATTAAAGGCCTCGTTTAAATCGATGTGAGCTTTTGGTAAAGTTTCAGTCTCATTAAAAAAATGTATTACTTGCTTTAAGTTATTGGCATACAAAACATCTAAACCATCAACAACGGCCGCTTCGTTTGCATTTTCAGTTGGTAAAATTAAGCCTTTAAATCCGTCTTGTTTGGCTTTTATTGCAATTGGTAATGCGCCTCTAATTGGGCGAAGCTCTCCATCTAATGCTAACTCACCCATAATTACATAATCTGCAATATTAGTGCTATTTAATTGTTCGCTAGCGGCTAAAATGCCTATGGCTATTGGTAAATCGTAAGCCGATCCTTCTTTGCGGATATCGGCGGGTGCCATATTTACTGTAATTTGTTTACCAGGTATTTTAAGCCCTACTTGTTTTAAAGCTGTATCAATGCGCTGCTGGCTTTCTTTAACAGCACTATCGGGCAAACCAACCATATAAAAGTTAATACCTACGCCAATACTAACTTCAATAGTAATTTTTGTTGCGTTTATCCCTTGCACGGCATATCCAAATGTTTTAACCAGCATAGTTTACTAAATTAATAAATTTTTACGGTAGATTTAACTTTAAAATATTTAATTTTTTGTGTATGTTTGAATTTATTTAAAATTTTAAAATGATGAAAAATTTAAGTTTAATTGTATTCGTGTTATTAGTATTTAATGGGGTTTCGCAAGAAAAAGTAAACGAATTAAATTGTTATAACAAATGGGCTGCAAAGTTTGAAGACAGGGGTGCCGAAGATATAAAGGACGGTATTTATGAAGATGTAATTATAACTAACCGTCAAGGTAATAAAGCTGTTTGCAATAACGGAAAAGCCCAGGTAATTAAAGGCAAAGTAATTAATTTTTTTATTTTATTAAGTGATGGTACTTACGAAGAAGTAAAACGGACTTGGAAAAATAAATCGAACGAAAACGTTACAATTATTAATGGAATTAGTAAAAGTTTAATTTCGGTACATAACGAATTAATTAATATTATGTGGATAAATAAAATTAAACCTAAGAAGGCAAAACCTACCACAGCACCTGATCCTACGGATGATTAGGCAATTTAGAATTAAAAAAACTTTTGTTGCAAAATAAATTTCTGTTTTAACATAGGGCTTATTCTATATCTGTCCTCTTCATAAAAATCTTTTAAGGCATTTAATTCTTTTAGCACATTAGGTATACCAAAATCATCGGCCCATTTTAATAAGCCTTTTGGGTAGTTAACACCCTTTGTCATTGCTAAATCAATGTCCTCAGCTGAGGCAATTTTTAAATATAAGGTATCGGCTGCTTCGTTAATTAGCATTACTAAAATACGTTTAAAAATTAAGGTGCCTAATTCTATATCTTTATTTGGTTGTGGCTGCAAACTATTTTCAGCGTAGTTATAAAAACCTCTGCCACTTTTTTTACCTAAAAACCCCGCTTCTAACAAGCGTTTTTGCGATAAAGCCGGTTTAAATTTTGGGTCGTAATAAAATTGAGTCCACACAGTTTCGGTTACTACATAATTCACATCATGCCCAATTAAATCCATTAGCTCAAACGGCCCCATTTTAAAACCACCAATTTCTTTCATTGCCCAATCAATAGTTGGTATATTAGCAATGCCTTCTTCGTAAATACGCAAGGCTTCGCTGTAAAACGGTCGTGCTACACGGTTTACAATAAAACCTGGGGTATCTTTTACTATTACAGTTACTTTGTTCCAACTATCTATTAACGCCTTACAACTTTGGGTAACTTGCGGCAACGTAGCTATACCGGGTATTATCTCTACCAAAGGCATAAGGGTAGCAGGATTAAAAAAATGGATACCTATAACATTCTCTGGCTTTGTGCACGCTGCTGAAATGGAAGTGATGGAAAGGGATGAAGTGTTGCTAGCCAAAACGCAACTGTCACTTACAATTTTTTCTAAATTTGAAAATACTGTTTTCTTAACGCTGAGGTTTTCAACAATCGCTTCAATAATTAAGTTACAAGAAGAGAGTTCTGATATTTCAGAAACAAATTTTATGTTTTCAAAAATGGACGTTTGTTGTTCCGAAGTAATTTTTTGTTTTTCAACTAATTTATTAAGCGTTGTTTTTAAATTTGTTTGTGCTTTTTGAAGAGCATCGTTATTTGTGTCAAAAACATACACGATGTGATTTGCTGTAGCGGCTACTTGCGCAATGCCACTGCCCATAGCACCACTGCCAACAACGCCAATAATGGAATTTTGAGAAAACATAAATTATTTAGAAATAACTATTTTTTTAGATGCTATAGTTTCTCCATTTACCGACAAATTAAAATAATATAAACCGTTACTTAACTCACTTACATTTATTTTTCGGCTTACAGTATTTACTTTAGTAATTTCTGAATTTGATTTTTGACTAACAATTTTTCCTTGCGAATCGTAAATTTTTATTTGTAAATCATTATCAAATGCTGTTATAGGCAAATTAAATTGTAAATCGTTTATTGCTGGATTTGGGTAAATAGTTAAATCAAAATTAGATATTTGGTTACTTTTTACATCCGTAGTAGCATTTTGGTATAAATGGGTTTTAATCATAAATACGCCATTTTGCCTATCTAAAGCAAAAATATTTTTACTTGGGAAATAAGGGTATAGTCCCCATTGCCCGTCATAAGCACTTCCTGTCCAAATGTTGTTATTTCCACCACCTTGGTAATAGGTATCAAAATAACCCGCTAAAAATGGCGCACTTGGATTTGAAATGTCATAAAGCTGTGTGCCATCTTGGTAACTGCTAATAAAACAATATTGATTATTTACAACCCAAGGATTATGCGGCGTAGTTTGAGGGAATTGATTCGTTGTTGCAACGACGTTCATATTTGATAAATTACTAACATTTACAATTTTAATTGGTAGGCTTGCAGGTACTTCATCTAGCATAACCAAGGTCTGGCCGTTTGGAGTCCATGCTGAAAAATGATTGTAACCCGAGCCTGTATAGCTTGTTAATGAACCCAATTGAGTAAAAGTATTTAAACCCGAATTGTATTTGAATACATTTAAGCCTTGATTTCCGCAAGACGCAAATATGGTATCGTTTCTTACAAACTCATCGTGAACATAAGAAATGGAAGGGTAATCTTGATTTAAGCGGCGTAATAATACCGGAGACGCTGGGTTAGCAAGGCTATATACATCCATGCTACTTGAACCTGTGGTATACGTAACGCCCGAAACGTACAATTTATTTCCATCTACCCAGCAAGCATGGCCACGTTTAAATAAGGTGGAGTTGGAGCTTACTAATGTTACTGTAGCAGGTAGAGTACTCATATTAATAACTTGAAATCCAGTAGAGTTTCCATCATCACTTACCACATAGCAATAATTTTGGTAGGTTTTTGTTTCTCGCCAAGTACCATTTGATGAGGTACCGGGAACATAAGCACTTACTGTAGGCGTTGTGGGGTTTGTAACATCAATAAAATAGGTGCCATTTTTAGAACAGGCTATCGCATATTCTTTATTACTTATTGGTTGTGTCCATCCCCAACAGGCTGAGTATTTTGCTCCTGTGCCAGTTTCGGGGCTAATATTACTTAACAATGTAAAATTAGAAGCCGCAAACGTTTGCGATTTTAAATAATTTATGCTTATTAATAAAGCAAAAGTTAAAAGGTATATTTTTTTCATGTTTTTTATTTTTTTAAAATTTATAGTTAATTTATGATTAGTTTTTTTCTAACTAGGTCTTTTCCAATTTGTACTTCAACAAAATAAATGCCCTTATTAAATTCATTTAAATTTACTACTATTTTATTTTTAATGTTTTTATCGATAACCATTATTTGCCCTAAATTATTATAAATTTTATAATCAAAATTGGCGCCCAAGTATTCAATATTAATAGTGTTTTGGGCGGGGTTTGGAAACACTAATACGTTTGTTGAATTAAAAGAACTGGCTTGTAATTTAGTTACTAAACTTATGCATATAGTTGTATTACTTGTACAACTGCTTGCATCCATTATTGTAACGGTATAGCAACCAACACCCAATCCACTTTCAGTAGCAGCATTGCCACCTGTTGGCGCCCATGTATAACTATAAGGCCCTGTGCCCGAAGTAGGAATTACGCTTACTATTCCATCGTTACATACTCCACATGTAGGATTAGTAAAATTTATTACAGAACCTATACCCACATTAATTGTTTGAGTGGTAGTAGCTGTGGTGGTTGTATTGTTAGCTGAAGTTAAACTAATGGTGTAAATGCCCGCAGTATTGTATGTAACGGTTGGGTTGGTTAATGTGGATGTTGCAGGACTGCCACCGGTGAAAGTCCAGTTATAACTAGTAGCAGAAGTGCTTGTGTTTACAATATTTAAAGCAGCACCTGGACATGTATTGTTAGAAAAATTAAACGATGCAGATGGGTTTTGGTACAAGTGTGTTTTAAGCATAAACAGGCCATTTTTTTGGTCGCAAGCAAAAATATTTTTACTAGGGAAGTAGGGGTAGGCACTCCATAAACCGTCGTAATCATCGCCAGTCCAATTATTATTATTTCCGCCCCCTTGATAAAACGTATCGAAATAACCAGCTAAAACGGGAGCAGAAGGGTTAGAAATATTATACAGCTGCAAGCCATCTTGATAACTTGCCATAAAACAATATTGATTACTAACCATAAAGGGATTGTGAGGCGTGGTTTTAATAAATTGATTGGTTGTTGCTACCACATTTATATTTGATAAATTTTGAACGTTGAGCATTTTTATTGGTAAACCAGCTGGCACTTCATCTGTTAACACTAACGTTTTTCTATTGGGTGTTAAAGCACTACTATGGTTAAAGCCAGAGGCCGTGTAAGAAGTTAAAGAACCTAATTGGGTAAACGTATTTAAACCCGAATTGTATTTAAAAACATACAAGCCTTGGTTGCCACAGGATGCAAATACAGTATCGTTTTCAACAAACATATCATGCACATAGCTAATAAAGCTAGCATCTTGGTTTAGTTTACGGAGCAATACAGGTGCTGATGGCGTTGCCAAACTGTATAAATTCATACTTGATGTGGTGTTGTTACTGTAGGTAACACCTGCAACATATAATTTATTCCCGTCAATTTCTAAGGTATGTCCTTTTTTAAAAAGTATTTGGTTATCAAAAACTTTATGCACACTATCCGGTAAATATTGCATATCAAAAATTTGAAAGCTGTTTGGTCCACCATCATCACTTATTACATAACAATAGTTTTGATATGTTTTAATTTCGCGCCAAACGGTAGTCGTAATTTTACCCGCCCTAAATGCACTAACTGTAGGTGTGGCGGGGTTTGTAACATCTACCCAATACGTGCCAGAGGTTGATCCGGCAATGGCGTATTCTTTATTTTTATTTTGTTGATACCAGCCCCAACAACTCGAATATTTATCATTGTATGCATTAAGATTTGTTTCGGGACTAATTACACTAATTAATGTAAAATTATTAGCAGCATAGGTTTGTGATACTATTTTACTAGTAATGATACAAAAGATTAAAAAGATAGAGAGTTTTAGTTTCATTTTTTAATGATTTATAATTAATTTTTGGGTTAATGTTTTATTATTTTGGGTAACGGAAATTAGGTAAGTTCCGTTTTCTAAATTTTCAGTTTGGATATAATCGTTTATTGAATTTATATAATTTTTTTGAAAAACTAATTGCCCAAAAATAGTAGTTATTTGTAAATTAATTTTACCGCCTGTACTATAATTTACAGCAATTTTGGCAGATGCAGGGTTGGGATAAAAAATAAAATTGGTGGTATTTACTTCTAAATTATTTTTTACACCTAATGGGATACAGTTGGTGTTACTGTAGGCAGCGTTGGCATTTAAAATAAAAACACCATTTTGCATATCGTTTGCAATTACGACGCCACTGGGCAAATAAGGATATGCGCCCCAATTGCCACGATAGCTGGATACGGTTGAGTAGTTTGCCTGTTGTCCGCCACTTTGAGGGTACGTGTCAAAATAGCCAACTAAACATGGTGCAGTTGGTTGGCTAATACTATAAATATTCAAACCGTCTTCGTAACAAGAGATGAGTGCTAAATTATTACCAATAACGAAGGGGTTGTGAGGTGTAGTTTGAGCAAAAGGATTAAATGTTTGAACCGGTTGAATGTTTGTGAAATTTTGAACATTAATTATGTTTATTGGCAACGACACGGGCACCTCATCACAAAAAACTAAGTATTTACCATTTTGAGTTAAAAAACTGCTGTGGTTATAGCCAGCATTTTGATAGCTAGTATATGAACTTATTTGAGTAAACGTATTTGTTGAGGTTAATTTAAAAATATATAAACCTTGATTGCCACAAGATGCGTAAACCGTATCGTTTCGGCAATACATATCGTGCACGCCACTAATAAAGCTATAATCTTGTTTTAATTGGCGTATTAAAACTGGTACGGAAGGCGTTGCTAAACTATATACATCCATTGAGGAATAAACACCAGTGCTATAAGTAACTCCCGAACAATATAATCTGCTTCCATCAATCCACATGGCATGTGCCCGTTCAAAATAATTTTTGCCGTTATGAACTATATGAACACTATCCGGTAGATACTGCATGTCGACAATTTGAAACGTATTTGGCGATGAATCATCACTAATTATATAACAATAATTTTGGTAGGTTTTCATTTCGCGCCAGGTACAACCAACTTTACCTTGCACAAAAGCTGAAACGCTTGGGCTTAAAGGCGCAGTAATATCAATAAAATAGGTGCCGTTACTAGTACCGCTAATAGCATATTCTTTATTTTTACCTTGCTGATACCAACCCCAACAACCCGAGTATTTTCGGCCATCAACCCCAACGGCGCTACCTGTGGATGTGTTTGGCGTGATTAAACTTAATAAATTAATGTTTTGACTAGGATATGATTGACCCTTTATAAAATTAAATGATAAGAAAGCTAAAATAAGACAGAAAAATTTCATTTAAAAAATGGTTGCTTTACACAAATATATCTAATTTTAGGCTTATTTAAAAATATCATTAGGCGTGTTAAATAATGCTTTGCATTTAAAAAAAATGTATTAAATTTGTGCTCTTAAAATTTTAAACTAGCTAGTTTATTTTTTTTTAGAAAAAAACGGAGAGGTGCCTGAGTGGCCGAAAGGACATGTTTGCTAAACATGCGTACGGGAAACTGTACCGAGGGTTCGAATCCCTCCTTCTCCGCTGATAAAACATAAAGCCCCTGTATTTACAGGGGTTTTGTTTTTTTTTGGTGGACCTTGGGGTGAATTTTTTTAATTCGCTTCTTTGATTAAATTCTGAAACAAATTTTATAGTATTATTACTTTAGTATTAGAAATTAAACCTCAACTAATGACTTAGTTTTTTTCTTAGTAGATGTCATTAAAAGAAACAAAAAAGATTGAATGAGCTAGAAAACATAGAAACTAACTGGATTATTTGTGGGGAATGTCAAGGAACTGGTAAAAAAAAACGAAGACTCGGAAAAAAAGCTCGATTAAATTACCAAAAGGCTTTCGAACAATTTAAAAAATCTAAAAGCGAAGGGCTCAGCCCAATTCGTCCTAATGGTCAGTTAATTTCATGTCTAAACTGTGAAGGGTCTGGATTGATTCAGTCTGATTGCACTATAATTGCAGATAAAGAAAACTATCCACATGTTGCGATAATCGGTGCTGGTTTAGGAGGAGTGGCACTAGCCGTGGCTTGTTTGCACCGTGGAATTCCTTTCACGATTTTTGAGCGTGACAAATGCTTTGATGATAGAGCTCAAGGTTATGGACTAACTTTACAGCAAGCCAGTACAGCGATAAATGGATTGGGTATTTTGTCTTTAAAAGAGGCAGTGATTTCAACAAAACATGTAGTTCATACTGCAGAAGGTAAAGTGATTGGTGAATGGGGAATGAGAAAGTGGATGGATAAAGATTCAAAAAAAACTCCTAAGCGCACAAATATGCATATTTCAAGGCAATCATTGCGCCTGGCTTTGCTTAACCAACTCGGCAAAAATAATCTAGTAGAATGGGGGCACCAATTAATAAATTTTAAGAAATGTGACGGTAATGGTATTGAACTAAGTTTTCATGTGAACGGGGAAAATAAAACCGCAATTGCTGATTTGGTGGTTGGAGCAGATGGTATTCGCAGTTCGGTGAGGAGGGTATTGCTTAGTGAGGATATAACACCTTTGCGCTACTTAGGTTGTATCGTAATTTTAGGAATATGTTCTTTGAAGGCGCTTGAAGGAATTACAAGTGCCTTACTTGACTCTGCCACAGTATTTCAAACCGCCAATGGCAACGAGCGAATTTACGTGATGCCTTTTACAAAAGACTCAGTGATGTGGCAACTTAGTTTTCCAATGTCCGAAAAAGACGCAACAGCGTTGAGCGCTCAGGGAGCAAAAGCTCTTAAGGAAGAAGCGTGTCTTAGAACTAAATGGCACAATCCGATTCCTCAAATTTTATCTGCTACATTGGAAGCGCAGGTTTCAGGCTATCCTGTATATGACCGAGAATTAACGGATTTAAAAATAGCGGAGAAATGGGGTGAAGTAACTCTCATAGGCGATGCGGCTCATTCTATGAGTCCATTTAAGGGACAAGGGGCAAATCAAGCTTTACTCGATGCATTATCCCTTGCTCGTGCAATTTCAATCGGTTGTAAACAATTACCTAATTGGAGAGATGTTGGGCTCAGAAAAAGTATACTAACAAAGTTTGAATCAGAAATGTTAGAACGTATTACCTCCAAGGTAAAAGATTCGGCAGAGGCGGCAAAATTCCTGCATTCTGAAATTGTGCTACATGTTGGTGATGAGCCAAGAGGAAGTTATTTAAAAAGAAAAGATAAATAAGAAAATTAAATACAGATGATTCGTGTTTACTCTTAAGTTCAACTAATAATTTCATTATAGTGTTAAATAAGTTATTTCCGATTCCGAAAAATTATTTACAGAATATTATAAAAACACTAAATTAAAATGTGTAGTTTTAATTTATAATGTGGCTTCGTTCACCAAATATAAATTGTAATCACGGCTTTAGCACACGCTGGGGTGGTTTGTCGCAACAACCATTTAATAGTTTAAATTTGGGAGGTCAACACGATGACGTTAATCTAATTTTACAGAACAGAACATTAGCTTTACAAAAACTAAATTTATCTATCAATAATTTATGTTACTTAAAACAGGTTCACTGCAACGTCGTAAGAAATGCACAACTGGGCCAATTAGAAGGAGATGCTTTAGTTACAAATAGTTCGAATTTTATTTTGGCTGTAAGTATTGCCGACTGTTACCCTATTTTATTTTACGATGAAATAAATAAAGTAATTGGAGCGGCACACGCAGGTTGGAGAGGAACCGTAAGTAGAATAGCAGAAAATACTATTAAAAAAATGACAGAACTTGGAGCAAATGTAAATAGCATAAAAGTAGCTATAGGACAGGGAATTTGTCAGGAAAAATTTGAAGTAGGAAACGAGGTAATTGAAGAGTTTGAAAAAAATGGATTTCCGAATTATTGTTGGCGGGATAATAAAATAGATTTAATAGCTTGTAATAAATTTGTTTTGCAACAAAGTAATATTTCAGATGAAAACATCTGGACAATGAATCGCTGCACCTTTGAAGATGATTTTTTTAGTTACCGTCAAGATAAAGGAAAAACAGGTAGAATGTGGGCAGTAATAACTTTACTTTAATTTGCAAATAGTAATAACATATTTTTTTGACGACTACCGTTATAAATCACAATCACTTTGGTTTAAGAGATTGTTGTACATTTTTGTAATTATAAAATGTATTTATTGGTTGTGTTATTATAATCTGTTATTTGGCGAAAATTCAATTGTTTATACTGAACCTCATTCCATCGGTTTCATTAAAGATTTTGCATTTTATTTATACAATTCTAATTCAACTAATTTAGGATATGTATTTTTAGTAAGTGCAATACTCTTAAGTATTCTGCCTTTTTTCTTTCGGAAATTATACCTCATTTCAGATTTTATTTTGTGGATTTTGATAATTAATATCAGCAACAAACTCTATCCAACCCTTACCGGCGGTGATTATTTAATGAATCAATTTTTGTTGTTTAATTGTTTTCTTGCATTTGAAAAAAACAGAAATAATTTTAAAATTATTTTCCACAATTTTGCTTGTATTGCCCTTGTCATTCAAATTTGTATGGTGTATTTTTTATCAGCATTAGCTAAATTAAATAGTGCCGAGTGGCTCAATGGTTCAGCTATTGCAACTACCCTCCAAATAAAGCAGTATGCATTAGAACCGTTTTCAGATACCAAACAAAACGCTCTCAGTTTTATTTTAAATTACGTGGTGCTTTTTTATCAATTATTTTTTCCCTTGGTTATTTGGTTTAAAAAAATAAAAAAGCCGTTTTTAATTATTGGAATAATCATGCACTTATTCATTGCATTTGCCATGGGGTTGATGAGTTTTGGCTTTATTATGATTTTAGGCTATGTTTATTTTTATGATTTTAAAAATGATTTCCAAAAAAAATAATATCTTTGCTTTATGTTTACAAACGAACAATTAAAAGACTTGAATGATCGCAGTATTGCGTTGAGGGGGTTTCTTTGACTACGATAGTAAGAAACACGATCTAGAGTTATTAGAGGAAAAAACGTTAGATCCAAATTTTTGGACAGATTCAAAAAAAGCAGAGAAAACCTTAAATGAGGTAAAACAAATCAAATCATGGACGAGTGCTTATGATAAACTTCGTTTGCAATTAGACGACCTAAATACATTATACGAATTTTATAAAAGTGGTGATGCTACTGAAGAAGAAACGGAGGTTGAGTTTAGATCTGCATTAAAAAATTTAGAAGCAATTGAATTTAAAAATATGCTTCGCGGAGAGGAAGATCCATTAAATTGTATTCTTCAAATTAATGCCGGTGCTGGTGGAACAGAAAGCTGCGATTGGGCGAGTATGCTATTAAGAATGTATTTAATGTGGGCAGAGAAAAATGGGTATAAAGTTAAAGAACTCGATTACAATGCTGGTGATATGGCTGGTATAAAATCTGTATCTATTCAAATTGAAGGAGATTATGCATACGGTTATTTAAAAGGTGAAAACGGCGTTCATCGTTTGGTTCGTATTAGTCCGTTTGATTCTAATGCAAAACGACATACAAGTTTTGCATCTGTTTATGTTTACCCGGTTGTTGATGATACAATTGAAATAGATATTAAACCTGCAGATATTGAAATCTCAACTTCTCGAAGCGGTGGAGCAGGGGGACAAAATGTAAATAAAGTGGAGAGTAAAGTGCAATTAACGCACAAACCCTCTGGGATTGTGGTTGTTTGTCAGGTAGAGCGTTCGCAATTAGGCAATAGGGAACTGGCTATGAAAATGTTGCGCTCTCAATTGTATGAATTAGAAATGCGTAAACGTAACGAAGCCAAAAATGCCGTAGAAGACGGAAAAATGAAAATTGAATGGGGTTCTCAAATCCGCAGTTATGTATTACATCCTTACAAAATGGTGAACGATCACAGAACGGAATTAAAAATTACAAATGCGGAGGCGGTGTTAGATGGTGACTTAGATGAATTAATAAAAACGTATTTAATGGCTTTGGGAGGTAAACAAACAAATAAAAATTAATATTTTATCTCAAAAACATTAATCCCATTCATACATTTAAAATGCCCTTTTGGGCATTTGTTATAGCCTAATTTTGAACAAGGACGACAACTTAAGTTTTTAACTTCTAAGATTTTATTTTCGGCATTGGGTAAATAAGGGCTCATGCCAAACTCCGGAATGGTATTGCCCCAAATAGAAATAATTTTTTTATGAAAGGCACTAGCAATGTGCATCAAACCAGTATCGGATGTAATTACCCACTCTGCTTGACTAATAATGGATGCACTTTGATTAATAGAAAACCTGCCACAAGCATTTATTATAGTTGGAAAGTTTATGTGTAGTTGATTTGCAATTTGCAAATCGTTAGTATTGCCTAACAAGACTATTGGCTGTGTGGCATTTTTACAAATTTCAATTAATTTAGTTAATGGAATTTGTTTGGTATAATAACTGCCTCCAACAACTAATGCTATAAATTCTGTAGGTTTAGAATTAAAAAATTGTTCATTACAATTTATTTTATCTTTTTCACTCAAAAAATAATCTAATCCTTTATTATCCGGCTTTACATCAATCTTGGCAATAGCTTCAAAATATCTATCAACAATATGTTGCTTCGGCAACGTGTTTTTTAATTTAAAATTTACTGCTAAAAATTTTTGAATATTAATTTTATTAAACGAATAGCTTTTAGTTTTTAAATGCTGTTTTAAACGCAGACTACGTAAATTTTTATGTAAATCAATAACTATATCATAATTCTCTGCTTTAAGTTCGGCATACACTTCCGCAATATCATCTTTAAAAGTAATTAGTTTATCAGTATAGGGGTTGTTAATTAGCGTGTCTTTAAATATAGCTTTAGTTACAAAATGTACTTGCGTGCCAACCAACTGTTGTTTTGCACAACGAATAATAGGCGTTGTTAAAACAATATCACCAATAGAACTAAAGCGAATAATTAATATTTTTTTAAACTTCATTAACTACAGTTTTCCTAGTGTTTAATTTTTTTAAATAAGTATTTAAAAAAATGGCAGCTAAAATAATACAAACACCTAAATAAAAGGTTGGTTTTACTTCCTTATTTTCATTATAAAATAAAATTGCCCATATTATTCCATATACAGTTTCTAAGTTTACCGTTAAAACAATGGTGTAAGGACTGATATACTTAGATAAATTAACCGAAGCTATAAAAGGAAATACGGTACAAACCAAACTTAAAATTAATAAACCTAATATAGAGTTTGAGTCTAAATTAAAAAACACTGGTGTAAAGTTTTGCATAACAGCAAGTGTAATGGTTAAACCTATAAACGCCGCAAATAACTCATAAAAACTAATAACAGCCGGCTTTATAGTTTTTACTAATATACCATTTAATACCCCAAAAATTGAAGATGTAAGTGCGGCAAACATTCCTAAAACGATGCCTAACCAAAAATGTGTTTCAATACTAAAAATTAAGCCAATAGCGCCAATAATTATTAGGCCAATAATTACTTCGTAAAATCGAAAGCTACGTTTGTAAAAAATAGGCTCTATTATTGAGCTAAACAAAGTGCCTGTGCTAAAGGCTACTAACGTAACACTAATGTTTGAAACCTTAATGGCGCCGTAAAATGCTAGCCAATGCACCATAATAATAAGCCCTACACTACTTAGTTGTAAAAATTGTTTTTTCGAAATTAGTATGCTTTGTTTACTTATTAATAAATAGATAAATGTTACAAACGCACTTATTAAAACTCTAAACCAAACTATTTGCCACGCGTCAACAGTTATAAAACGCCCTAATACAGGCGAAAATCCCCAAATAAATACTATTAAATGAAGCAGTAAATAATGTTTATTTATACCTTTAAGCAAATTTTAAAAGTACAAATTTAAAGTATAAACAATGATTAATCCAATTATATATTTTGATAATAATGCCACAACAAAGGTAGATGATGAAGTTATGAAAACAATGCTTCCTTATTTTAGCGAAAATTATGGCAATGCGTCGAGTAAATTACATGCATTTGGTTGGGTTGCAAATGCAGCTGTAGAAGAAGCGCAACGTAGGCTATCAAAATTAATAAATTGCGAGCCGAATGAATTGATTTTTACATCCGGGGCTACAGAGGCCGTAAACCTTGCTATTAAAGGAATTTTTGAGGCATATACAACAAAAGGCAATCATATTATTACTTGTAAAACAGAGCATAAGGCAGTTTTAGATACTTGCGAATACCTACAAAAAAAAGGTGCGGAAATAACATATTTGAATGTAGATAAAGAAGGATTAATTGATTGCGAGCAATTAAATTTAGCTATTAAACCAACAACTATTTTAGTAAGCTTAATGGCTGCTAACAACGAAACGGGGGTTATTCAACCCATAGAAAAAATAGCAGAAATTTGTAATACAAACAATGTTCTATTTTTTAGTGATGCTACACAATTTGTCGGTAAAGAACGTTGCGACCTAACCGAATTAGGCATACACTGCATGGCGTTTAGTGCACATAAATTTTATGGACCAAAAGGCATTGGTGCACTCTATGTAAAGCGAAAAAACCCACGCGTAAATGTAATTGAACAAATCCATGGTGGAGGACATCAACACAACAAACGTTCAGGTACTTTGAATGTGCCTTTAATTGTAGGCTTTGGTGCAGCAGCCGAATTAAGCGCTCAAAACTATTGGGAAGATTCAGCACATATTTCTAAATTAAAAAATTATTTCGAACACCAGTTATTAGACATTGAAGGGTTAACCATTAATGGTAGCACGCGTTACCGTTTGTATAACACTAGTAACATTACCTTTCCAAACCATTTAAAAATAACATCCTTAATTAACCAATTTGCAATAGCTAGTGGTTCAGCGTGCAGTAGTTCAAGCACAGAGCCTTCTCACGTTCTGCAAGCAATGGGTATTTGTGATGAGGACACCAAGAATTCATTTCGGTTTTCGTTTGGTAAATACAATACGTTAGACGAAGTGAAATTAATTGTTGAAAAAATTAAATTATTAAGGACATAAAAGGCGGTATGAATTGTTTGAAGATTATTATTACTCGTTTATAATTTCAACACAAAAATCGCGTTTATCACCAATTTTACCAATTGGTTTAGCAAAGTCGTTTAAATTATTTGCATTCAGTAGAGCTTCAAACTCGTTTTGTTTTTCTTCACTAATGGTTACCATTAAACCGCCATTTGTTTGAGGGTCGCATAAGGTAAAAAAAGATTCAGCACCGATGTTTTTAACTTTATCTTTATAGCTGTTCCAGTTTCTATATACATTATCTGGTACTATCATTTTTGAAGTATATTCTTGTATTCCCTCAATTAGTGGTATAGCATCATAATTAATTTGGGCCGATAAATTGCAGCCTTCTACCATTTCAATTAAGTGCCCTAATAAACCAAAACCGGTAATATCGGTCATCGCGGTTACATAATCCAATTCGCCGAATGTGGCACCAATACTATTTAACTGAGTTAATTGATTTATAAAGATGGGCTTATGTTTTTGGTTTAAAACACCACGTTTTAATGCAGTTGCCAATATACCAACACCAATTTTTTTTGTAATGTAAATTACATCCCCTTTTTTAGCCCCCGAATTTTTTTTAATGTTTTTAATAGCAACCAATCCATTTACCGATAAACCAAACATTGGTTCTAATGCATCAATACTATGCCCGCCAGCCAAGGCAATTTTTGCTTCTTGGCAAATACTTTTTGCACCTTCAATAACTTTTTGAGCCAATTCGGCAGGCAATTTATCGATGGGCCAGCCTAGTATAGCTGTTGCTACAATGGGTTTACCACCCATCGCATACACATCGCTTATGGCATTAGCTGCAGCAATTTTCCCAAAATCAAAGGCGTCATCAACAATGGGCATAAAAAAATCAACAGTACTAATTAGTGCAGTGCCATTTTCTAAATTATATACAGCAGCGTCGTCTTTAGTGGCGTTACCTACTAATAAATTAGGGTCGAAAAAAGTTGGCGCAGTTGATTTTAATATTTGTTCTAAAACACTAGGGGCAATTTTACAGCCGCACCCCGAACCATGGCTATACTGTGTTAATTTAAAATCTTCCATTTAAGTAGTAGTGTGTTTAATCAATTCTTCCGCTATTAGATCAACATTTAAATTTTCAAAAAATAGTTCTTTAATCGTTGTTTTATCGCGTTTTATAAGTCCATGTTTATATGTTTTATCATAATAAAACAAACAATATTCTAGTGCTTTTTTTACATCATTACTGTGTAACGCAGTTATTGCATTTGCAGTTTGTTCTAAACCTAACCGTTTCGAAATTTTTAAAATACATGTTTCTAAATCTTTTTTCGAAAAAACACCATATTCTTTTACTATATAATTTAAGCGTTCTTCAAACGATAAATTTAAATAAACAACTTTTGCGTTTAGCATTTGTTCCCATAAGCCTAGTGGAATAACCTTTTTTCCGATTAACCGGCTTTCGTCTTCTAGCCACACTGGTAAATCAACATTAATAGTGATTAGTAGCATCGCTAATTCATTTTCAAATTGTTCTTGGCTGGGTTGATGCAGTTCGCCCAACGCACCAAAGGCCGACCCTTTGTGTTGTGCCAACCCTTCTAAATCTATAACCTGTTGCTTGTTTTGTTTTAATTTTTTTAAAATGAGTGTTTTGCCACTGCCTGTATTACCACCTAATATTAAAACGTTTACTGGTTTATTAAAACTTTTTAAAACAAAGTTTCGGTAGGCTTTATAACCACCCTTTAATGTAAAAACACTAATGCCATACATTTGTAATAGCATGGCCACAAAACCACTACGCATTCCACCTCGCCAGCAATGAACGTATATAGTACTTTTTGTAGCAAGCGCCTCTATATCCGTTACTATTTTTGATAAATTTGGACCAACAATTTCTAACCCTTTAATAATGGCTTGTTGTTTGCCAATTTGTTTGTAAATAGTGCCCACAATAGCTCGCTCATCGTTACTAAATAAGGGTATGTTGTATGCACCTGGTATATGTCCTTGCTCAAATTCGTTTGGTGTTCTAACGTCAATGACCGTAATACCCTTTAAAGAATTATTAATAAATGTATAAATATCGAGTACTTGAGGCATTATTAAATTTACCAACAAATATCGTATTTATAAGCTAACACTAATACATAATAATTGGTATTAGTTAGCTATTAGCATTTTGTTGGCAGAAGTTAGGGTAGTTGGGTTAACAATAATTTCTATAGCACCGCTAACTTTTAAATCAGAAACAATAGTAATACTTTTATTTTTATTATTTATACCAAGGGTTGCAGTATTTGGTGGTATTTTGCCTAAGTTAATAGCCTCCATTACAACCATATTGCTGCCGTTTTGCAAATGCAATGTAAATTCTTTTTTAGTGTTTGTAACCAATAAACCTTCTTCAATTAATTGCCCATTTAAATAAATAGATACCATATCTCCATCTACTGTATTTTTATCCCAAACTGTTAATTTTACCGTTGCATCAGTTACATTAATAGTTTCTTGAATGTTACACTTTCTACCATTTAATTTGCCTCTATTGTATTTTACCGGCGTTTTTTTAGTAAATAAGGGTAAAGTATCTTTTTTAATAGAAGTTATTACTGCTATCGAATCTTTCAGTATTACTTTTTCAACACTAGTAATTGGTTTTAAAACAAAATTATCAATATTTGCCCACGTATTAATTGAACCTAAAGGCATTTGAACGGTTATAAACTTGCTTGCGCTTAACGCAATAAATGTAAACGTTCGTAGTGTCCAAACATTCGTTAAAGGTTCCTCTGGCGAATTGTAAACAACCGTTCCAAACGTTTCGTTTGTTTCGGATATACCTATTTGCAAAGCGGTTGCAGGGTATGAGTTCGTTTTTCTGTCGTAAAAAGATAAACTGTAACTTTTGCCGGCAATTAATTTATCACTTAATGTTAAAGCAATGATATCAGTTCCGCCACCCGTTATGCCCAAATACCAGTCTTTGTCTTGTGCACCACTGGTGCCGTAGGTATTAGATTTAATAATATCTACATCGCCATAACTACCAAATGAGCTTACATTTGGCAACATTGCGTTTAATGCAACATTACTTAAATTAATTTGGTCAGTATTATTGGCAGTATTCGTTTCAAAACTGCCATTTAAAATACTTTGGCAAACTAAAAAACGAGTCGAAATAAGGAATAGGATGGTTAATTTTAAATAATTCATAATATGTTTTAGTTAAGATGTGCACATGTCCATTTTTCCATAAATAATACCAAACGCTATTAAAAAATCAGCTCTGATTTCAAGTTAATAAATTCATTTATTTTATTGCTATTTTTACACAAGTGGAATTTAGCTCTAAAATAATTGAACAGGCTGTTGATGCCTTTGGAAACTTGCCTGGTGTTGGAAAAAAAACGGCACTTCGCTTTGTGTTGCACGTTATAAAACAAGATATGCCCACTGCGGAAAATTTGAGCAAACTTATATTACAATTAAAAAATGATTTAAAGTTTTGTATAAAATGCCACAACATTAGCGAAAGCACTGTTTGTAATATATGCTTAAACCCAAGCCGCGACGAAAGTATAATTTGTGTGGTACAAGATTACAGAGATGTATTGGCTATTGAAAATACGGGGCTTTACAAAGGCCACTTCCATGTTTTAGGAGCATTAATTTCGCCATTAGAGGGCATAGGGCCTAGCCATTTGGCGCTAGATACTTTATTAGAAAAATTAGCAAAAAATACCGTGTCCGAAATTATTTTAGCACTAAATGCCACTATGGAGGGCGAAACAACTTCGTTTTATATTTTTAGAAAAATTGCGCCGTACAATATCAAGTTAAGCGCCATAGCCAGAGGTATTGCAGTTGGTGATGAATTAGAATATACCGATGAAATTACATTGGGTCGTTCAATTACAAACCGAGTGCCTTTTGATAGTTTATTAAAAAAATAAAATTGAAATACATACTATATATTATTTTTTTATGGATACCGTTTAATTTTTTATCTCAAAACAAATTAGATAGTTTGTTTAAAGTTATAAAAAACACTAAATCCGATAGTGTAAAAATATATACTTATGCCGAAATAGCCGATGTGCTTTTTAATAAAAAAGAATTATTAAATTCATTTAAATATTTAGATACAGCATTAAATATTACAACTAAAGCAAATTTACAAAAAAATAAAGCCTACATTTATTTATGTTACGGTTTGCAATACTCCAATATCGATGATTATAACAAAGCATTAAGCTATTATAACTTAAGCTTAGCAATTAGCTTAAAAATAAGGAATTACCCTGCCGTTGGCAATGTATATAATAATATAGGCATCTTATACTACAACTTAGGAGATTACAAAAAAGCCGAAGTGTATTATAGAAAATCATTAAACCATCTTAATAAAATTAAGGACGAAAAATTATTATCAAATTCATATAATAGCTTAGGTGTAACTTATGCTCAACAAGAACAGTATGCAAGTGCAAGAGTTTATTTTAAAAAAGCGTTTGATATTTATATTAAATTAAACGATTACATCGGACAAGCATACATTTATAATAATTTATCTATAATTGCTAATACTGAAAAAAATTATACCGAAGCAATTACATTATCCGAAAAGGCTTTAAACTTAAAATTAAAATACGCCCCTAAAACTCAAATTGCCGATGCTTACCGAAACATAGCGGAACCCTATTTTAGTTTAAAACAATTTAAAACATCTCTATCATACCTTCAATTAGCAGTTGTTAATAGCGATACTAACAGATATGACCAAAATTTATTAAACCTTTACTACACTTTTGCAAACAATTACCAGGCTATAAAGGACTATAAAAATTCAGCCAATTATTATAAACTCAGTTTAAGAGTAAAAGACAGTATAAATAATCGTCAAAAAAAATACGATATAGAAAATATTATTTCCCTTCATAACTTTAAACAATCGCACCTTAACGATAGTCTTATTCAAACTACAAAAATTCAAGCACAAACCTTGCAAATTAAAAGAAGTGAAACAATTAAATATTCATTAATAGTTATTGTTTGCATAATTATCATTTTTACGATTATAATACTCAATCGTTTTAAAATTTCACAAGCACAAAAAAAAGAAATTCAAATTCAAAAAAATATGGTTGACGAAAAACAAAATGAAGTGATTTCTTCAATTAATTATGCACGTCGCATACAACAATCTATGCTTCCGACAGAAAAATACATTAGTAAAAAGCTAAAAATAAAAAATGATTAAACTAGTTACCATAATAGGCGCACGCCCACAAATTATTAAAGCTGCTGCATTAAGCCGAGCAATAAAAAATAAATTCTCAACACAAATTACTGAAATTATAGTTCATACCGGTCAACATTACGATGCTAATATGAGTCAGGTGTTTTTTGAAGAACTTCAAATACCGCAGCCTCACTATAACTTAAATGTTGGCAGCGGTAGCCATGGCAAACAAACGGCTACTATGATAACGGGTATTGAAGAAATTTTAATTGAAGAAAAGCCAAATGCAATTGTATTATATGGCGACACAAACTCTACACTCGCGGGTGCAATCGCTGCAAGCAAAATTCATATTCCTGTGGTGCATATTGAAGCTGGCTTACGTTCATTTAATAAGGCTATGCCGGAGGAAGTAAACCGTATTATGTGCGACCACATCAGTACACTTTTATTTTCACCAACTAAAACCGGTTATAAAAATTTATTAAACGAAGGGTTTAAAGAAAATAATGCATCTCCTTACCATGCTGATAATCCTAAGATTTATCATTGTGGTGACGTGATGTATGATAACAGTTTACATTTCAGTAAAATTTCGGATGAGAAAACAGATATTATCAAAAAATTAAATCTTACAGAAAATAATTTTATTCTTGCTACTATTCACAGGAATAATAATACGGATGAGCCTTTACGTTTAAATGCATTATTTAAATCCTTAAACGATATCTCATTGGAAAACAACTTAGATGTTGTGTTGCCATTACATCCTCGCACTGCCAAGCTGTTGCAAACAAATTTATTACCCGAATTGTATTCTGAAATTACTGCAAATAAAAAATTAAAAATAATTGAGCCTGCCAGTTTTTTAGAAATGATTGCTTTGGAAAAAAACTGCAAATTAGTTATGACAGATAGTGGTGGCGTACAAAAAGAAGCTTTTTATTTTGAAAAACCCTGTATTATTTTGCGTCCCGAAACTGAATGGGTAGAATTGGTAGAATGTGGTACAGCCATTATTTGCGATGCAGATGAAACCAAGATAAAAGACGCATACAAAAAACTTACTGTTGCAAAGGATTTAAAATTCCCTAAACTATATGGGGACGGTTATGCTGCTGAATTTATTTGTAACGAAATTGTATTCAATTTCTAAATAGTTTATTAAGGCACTGGGTCGTAACCATGCCCGCCCCAAGGGTGGCAACGTAATATGCGTTTAAAACCTAAAAAACTACCCTTTAAAGCCCCATATTTATTTATAGCTTCAATACTGTAGGCGCTACAAGAGGGCGTGTATCTGCAGGCATTAGGCAATAAAGGGCGAATACAATACTGATAAAATTTTACAAAAAAAATAGCAATTTTTTTAAACATAGTATTATTTTAGGCTTGTATTTACAGCCACATTAATATCTTGCAAAATAGTTTCATAATTTGCTTTCACAAATTTGTTACCCGTAACTTTTTCGTATAATTCAATGTAACGGTTGCTAATTTCAGTTACCCATTCATCATTCATTGCTGGTATCGTTTGCCCTTCTTTGCCCTGAAATCCATTTTCAATTAACCAACGGCGCACAAATTCTTTACTTAATTGTTTTTGTTCTTCATCGTTTTTTTGTCTTTCGGTATACCCTTCCAAATAAAAATAGCGACTGCTGTCAGGGGTATGAATTTCATCCATCAAAGTAATTTCGTTATTGTACAAACCAAATTCATATTTTGTATCTACCAAAATTAAACCCATTTTATTGGCTATTTCTTGTCCACGGGCATAAAGTGCTAATGTATATTTTTCTAACTGTTCGTAATGCTCTTTGCTAACAATGCTTTGTTTTATAATTTCTTCTTTACTAATATCTTCATCATGCCCTTCGCTAGCCTTGGTAGTTGGGGTAATAATGGGCATTGGTAATTTGTCATTTTCTTTTAAGCCTTCCGGTAAGTTTACGCCACACAATTTACGTAAGCCACTGTTATAAGTGCGTGCAGCGTGTCCGGCTAAATAACCACGTACTACCATTTCTACTTTAAAAGGCTGACATTGCTTGCCTATGGTAACATTTGGATGTGGTGATGCTAATAACCAATTGGGTACAATATCTTTTGTGGCGTTTAAAAATTGTTCGGCAATTTGGTTTAATACTTGCCCTTTAAAAGGAATGCCACGGGGTAATACCACATCAAATGCACTAATTCGGTCGCTGGCAATCATTACTAATAAATTATTTTTTAAGGTATACACATCGCGTACTTTGCCTTTGTAGTAAGCAGTTTGGTTTGGAAAATTAAAATGTGTTTCTGTTAAAGTCATTTTTTTATTTTTTAATTTATATAGTTTGCTATTATTAAAGTGCGCTGTCATCAATGTCGTTTTTGCGTAATTCAACTGGATTGCGCTTTTTGCGGAAACGTAAATTTAGTAACTCCACAAGAAAACTAAATGCCATTGCAAAATAAATATATCCCTTTGGTATGTGAACGGTTTCTAAATGCACGCCCTCAACTACCAATAATACGGCTATTAAAACTAAAAACGATAAGGCTAAAATTTTAAATGTAGGGTGTTTTTCGATAAACGCAGCAATTTTGGGTGCATAATAAAACATTACAGCCATACTAATAATTACTGCAGTTGCCATGGTAACAATTTCGCGCGCCATACCAATGGCAGTTATTATGCCATCAACACTAAATACTACATCAATTAATAAAATTTGTAACATAATAGATTTAAATCCTTTTTTTAAATTTTGTTTTGCGGTATGCCCTTCTTCGTTGGCACCTTCTAATTTGTTATGAATTTCGAGTGTGCTATTTACTAATAAAAACAAACCGCCTGCTAACATTATTACATCTTTTAATTGTACTTGGTGATTAAAAATCGTAAATAAAACTTGATCGCCTTTAATTAAAAACACTAAGGTAAATAGCAAAACAATTCGCAAACAAATACCAACCACCATCCAAATAAAACTGGCTTTTTTTGCTTCCTCTTTTGGTAAACGTGCCAAAACAATCGATACAAAAATCACATTGTCAATGCCCAATAAAATTTCCATTAAGGTTAAACTAAGTAGGCTTAATAAGCCATCGAGTGAAAATAAATGCTCAAACATAAAAATATAAAAATTAATTTGTATAAGATACTTTTACATTAAAATCGCCACCGCCGCCGCCAGAACCACCTCTGTTACCGCCAGTTTTATGCCACTTTGCAAAGGCTTTTACTTTAAAAAACGATTGCACATCAGGGCTACCCGAGTAACAAAATTTTGTAATTTCCATTTCGTCCATTAAACATTCTAAACTAATAAAAAAATCTTTATCTGTGTGAATGTTGTATTCTCTAATTGGTAAAGTAAATTCGCCTTGCTTTATTCCCATTTTAAAAATAATTGCTTTGCGCAAAAGGGTAGGGCCAACCCAATCTTCGCCCACCCATTTTGGCGCGTCTTTTGGCGGGTCTATCCGTTCGTAAATATTTAAACGAAAGCGTAACGAATCGGTATATTTATTTTGAATAATATAAAAACTAAACGCTTCCAATAGTACATTTTTTTTGTTTCTAACTAAAATCGCAGCTTCCGAGCCTTTCCAATTGCCTTCAATATCAGCAAAGCCTGTACAGTTGTTTTTTGTATAATTAGTTGTGCCTAAAGTTTTAAATTTTACTTTTTTCGATTTTATAACAACCTCTTCTAACTGCATTGGAAGGTTTATGAGTTTAATTGTTTTATTCGATTCTTTAATAAAGTCCGACACCAAAAACAGTGCAGGTTTGTAGCCAATGCTAAATACTTTAAGACTATCATACTTTAAATTAGAACTCAATGAAAATTCAAAATTACCGTCTTCGTCGCTTACCGACCCCACGTTTTTACCAATAACACCAATACTAGCAAATGGGATGCCTTTGTTGGTGACATTATCAATAATTACACCTTTTACAATAGTTTGACTAAATACAAATTGACTTGTTACAATTAAAAAAAGTATAAACTTCATTTGATAAAAATACTAATCCTTAACTACTTTTATTAGTATCTTTGTAAATATATTTAAAATGAACTTAACCGAAATTCCTTATATTATTTATGCCGAAGAAACGCCAAACCCTTCGAGCATAAAATTTGTTGCAAACAAACTTTTATTAGTTAGTGGTGCAAGTGCAGAATATCATAACATAACCGAAACTACATTTGCGCCTATTGCCAAACAATTATTTCAATTTCCCTTTGTAAAAAGTATTTTTATTGCCAGTAATTTTATAACAATTACAAAACACGATGCTGTTATTTGGGAAGAGATTAGAGATGAATTGCGCGTATTTATTACCGAATATTTAAACAAAGGAAATGTGGTGATTGAAAAATTACCAGAAAAGTTAGTAGCCAAAGATAATACGTTTAAAGAAACTATTTCGGTAAACACACAGCATAACGCTCCTACTAATGATGTAGAAAATAAAATTATAGAAATTTTAGAACAATATATTCGCCCAGCTGTAGAAAATGATGGTGGACAAATTACCTTTAAAGAATTAAAAGACGGAATTGTGACTGTTCAATTGCGTGGCAGTTGTAGTGGTTGCCCAAGTAGCACCATGACCTTAAAAGCCGGCATTGAAGCCCTTTTAAAACGTCTATTACCAAACGATGTGAAAGAAGTAGTGAGTGAAGCGATGTAGACCTGTTAGGCTTAGCGAAGTCGAAGCAACGTAAAACCCATCAGTCCAAATTAAAGTTATAAAATATTAAAAATGCAAAAACTTTCTTTTAACGAAATATATATGGAATTGGCTGAGAAATTGGCCACTCGTTCTCATTGTGTAAAAGCACAGGTTGGCGCAGTTTTAACAAAAGATACGCGTATTATTTCGTTGGGGTATAATGGTCCACCTGCCGGCACGCATAATTGTGATATTGATTTTCCCATAGAAGGTTGTCCGCGCGATAGCAAAGGAAGCTGTTCTTTAGCCTTGCATGCCGAGCAAAATGCCATTTTATATGCTGCAAAAAATAATGTAAGTATGCAAGATGCTACTTTATATGTTACCCTTTCGCCCTGCATTTCCTGTGCGCGCGTAATTTATACAACTGGTATTAAAAAAGTTTATTTTAAAGATAGTTATGCTAAATTTAAAGGACTGGCTAATGACGAAGGTGTTGATTTTTTGCGCAAATTTGGTGTTGAGGTTATAGAATATAAGAAGGATTAAACGACGATGAATTTTAAAAAAATAATATATTTTACTATTATTTTTTGCATTTCTTTTTCAACTTATTCGCAAGAAAAAAAAGGTACTGGCCCAAAAGAAAAATCTGCCAAAAGTCAACTACAATCTGAGCGTAACTTGCGTAAAGAAGCCCGTGAAAATCGAAGAAAAGAGCGTGCTGAACGAAAAGCTATCAAAGCATATCATAAACGTTTGCAAACCAAAAAGGTACGTAAACGCATGAAACGCAGTAAACACAAAGCCACATTACATAACGAAAATAGACGTGATAATTTTTTTAAACGCCTTTTTAAGAAAAAGAAAAAAGTGTAACTATAAGTACTTTAATCGCGTTCAAATAATCAAATAAATTACCACCTTTTTGTAAAAACCTACCACTTATAAAGTAACGTCTACCATATTTTTTAATGTTAAACTAATTTTAACAAATTATATCTAACTTTACTTTAAGGTTAAGTTTTGTTAATAGCCTATTAAAAGTTTAAAGTATTAATAATGAGGAATATAATAAAAAAAATGCATTTTTTTTTGCAATATAGCGTTCAGGTTTATACTTTTAAACTTTTATAATAAATATATATTTAAGTTAATTTAACAATATGATTAAAAAAATTTACTTTTCGGTTATAAGCTTAGTGTTTTTATCTCTTGGTACTTTTGCACAAAATGGCGCAATTAAAATTTTAATGATAGATAAAACCACTAAAGAAGCAATTCCATTTGCAAACGTGGTGGCTTATCAAGATGGGGTGCAAGTTGGGGTTGCTACAACGAATATGGACGGTGAGTGTTCTATAAAGCCTCTAAATCCGGGTAAGTATACTGTTAAAGGTGTTTACGTTGGTTATCAAGCTGCCGAAATAAAAGATGTATTAGTAGGTGAGGGCAAAACTGTTGCGGTTACAATTCCATTAGCTAACGGCGATGGCGTTAAGTTAGATGAGGTTGAGGTAGTTACTTACCTAGTGCCATTAATCGATCCAGATACAAAATCAGGTCAAACCGTTACCCGCGAAGATTATCAAAATTTAGCAACCAAAGATGTAAACTCGGTTGCTGCAACTACAGCAGGTGTTTACCAAGCCGATGAAGGAAAGGGTTTAAATGTACGTGGTGGTCGCGAGGGAAACACTACTTATTTTGTGGATGGAGTTAAAGTTTTTGGTACGCCAAATTTACCACAACAATCTATCGAACAATTAAATGTAATTACAGGTGGTGTACCCGCCATGTATGGTGATTTAACGTCGGGAGCCATTTCAATTTCAACACGTGGTCCGCAATCAAAATATTTTGGTGGTGTCGAACTTATTTCTTCTCAACTTACCGATCCTTATGGTTATAACTCTTTAGGTTTTAGCTTTGGTGGGCCCATCTATAAAAAGAAAGATTCAACTCATCGGACCGTTTTAGGCTTCTTTTTATCGGGACAAGGTAATTATATTAAAGACCCTAACCCTTCTTATGTGCCAATTTATACGTTAAAAGAAGATAAATTACAGGAAATAAAAGATGCGCCTTTACGTTTATCACCTTCTGGTATTGGTACCATTAGAACGTCAGAATTTATTACAAAAGATGATTTAGTTTCTAAAAAAACACGTCCTAATAACCGTTCACGATCGCTATCCTTAAATGGCAAAATTGATTATGCGCCTACTGCAAATACAAATATCTCTTTGGGTGGTTTTTACGAATATGCCGATAATTATAACTTTACAACGCAAAATCAATTAATAAATTCTGTTAATAATTCGGTTTCAAATAGCCGAAATGCGCGTGTTAATTTATCTATTACTCAAAAATTTGGTAATTCTACTACGAGTAAAGATAAGGCACAGTCTATCATTTCTAATCCATTTTTCCGTTTCTTGGTAAGTTACGAAAATGCTTTGGCAAAAACTCAAAATGCAAAACATAAAGATAAATTATTTAACTACGGTTATGTAGGTAAGTTTGATAGAAAGTTTTTAGAAGAAGACTTTGCATATAACTATCAATTTAAATCCGATTTTTCAAATTCTGCCATTGGGTCTCAAACAATTAATGCTTATGAATATAAAGGGCGTAGAGAATTAGATGTAGTTTTTACACCAGCTGACGTAAATCCAGATGCTGCGCTTTATACCAGTTACCTGCTAAATAACTTTTCAGCACCACCATTTACAACAAAAAGTATAAATTACATTGCTGGAAATAATGGTTTGGTAAACGGTAGTTCGCCAGCTTTAATTTATAACACCTATAGTAATTTTGGAGATTATCAAGATGTAAACACAAAAACGATCCGCGAACAATTTAGGGTAGTGAGTAGCTTTAATGCCGATATTAAAAATCACGCTATTACCTTTGGTTTGGAATTTGACCAACGTACTACCAGTAATTATGGAGTTAATGCTTCTGCTTTATGGACACGTATGCGCTTAATCGCAAACACGCATACTGAGCAATTAGATACCGTAGCAATTAAAAATACACAATTCTCAGGCTTAGTACCTTATTATTATTATAATTATGCTTATGATCAAAAGGCTCAAACACAACTTTCAGAATCAGTTTTAGAATTATTAGGTTTACCTAAAAATTATACTGGATTTGTAAATACGGATGCTTTAAACCCTGACGATTTAAAATTAAAAATGTTTAGCGCAGACGATTTACTAGGAGACATCAGATCAAATAATATTATATCTTATTCTGGTTACTCTGCTCAAGGCGAAAAAACAGGTGGCAAAACAAGTGTCGCCGATTTTTTAGATAAAAAAGATGCTAATGGCAGGAATTTAAGACCAGTTGGTTCTTTTAAACCTATTTATTCGTCGGTTTTTATTATGGATAAATTCGACTTTAAAGACATTAAATTTAACGTTGGATTACGTGTTGATCGTTACGATGCTAATCAACCTGTTTTAAAGGACAAATATGCCTTACACGACTTAGCGACAGTAAGCGATTTAAAATCGTTAGATTATTTACCAGCGGGCTTTTCTGATTTTGTTCCAAGCAATATTTCTAAAGATGCGGCAGTGTATGTAGCGCAAAACCCTACTGGCGGTAAATCTCCCCTATCTATTAAAGGGTTTAGAGATAAAGATAAATGGTTTGATGCTCAAGGAAACGAAATTTCAGATCCTTCATTAATTGCATCTTCTGATGGTCGCCCGGTACCCTTATTTAAAGATAAAGCCAACTACGATAAAAACATGTCGTCAGCAGCCTTCACCAACTACGTAGCTGCCATCAACGCTATGCCACGTGTAGCTTTTTCGTTTCCAATATCGGATGTAGCTAACTTTTTTGCCCACTACGATATTTTAACCCAACGCCCTACTGGTAGTCAAATTAGCCTATTAGATTATTATTATTTAAATGCGAGTTCTACCAGTCCATTAATTACAAATCCAAATTTAAAACCACAACAAACTATCGATTATGAATTAGGTTTTTCTCAAGTACTAAACGAACGTAAAAACGCATCTTTAACTATTACCTCGTTTTATCGCGAAATGCGTAATATGATTAATCAAAAGCAAGTAACTGGAGCTTATCCTCGTAACTATATTCAGTTTGAAAATATTGACTTTGGAACTGTAAAAGGATTGTCGTTTGCTTTTGATTTCCGTCGCACGGGTGGGTCGCGAATTAATTTAAACTATACCTTACAATTTGCTGAAGGTTCTGGTTCAAATGCTAACTCAGGTGCAAACTTAGCTCAATCTGGTCAACCTAATTTACGTGTGTTGCAACCTTTAGATTTTGACCAACGCCATAGTTTTGTATTAAATTACGATTACCGTTTTGGTAGCGAAAAAGATTACAAAGGGCCTTCATTTAAAACTAAATCAGGTAAAACAATTAAATTTTTACAAGATGTTGGATTTAATCTTTCTTTCTTGTTAGGTTCAGGAACACCATACACACGTTGGAGTTCGCCAGTAATCACACAAGGTAGTCTTCCGGGTAGATCAAGTATTTTAGGGCAAATTAATGGTTCTAGTAAACCTTGGAATTTTAGATCAAATTTACGTATTGATAAAAATATTGCCTTAGCTTGGGGTAAAAAAGATGATGAAAATCGTAAAACTGCTAATTTAAATGTATACTTACAGGTGTTAAATGTATTTAATACGAAGAACATTTTAAATGTTTATAATTACACTGGTAACCCTGACGATGATGGTTATTTAACATCGAATCAGGCCGTAGTCGCTTTAGCAACTGCCAACAGTGCGCAATCGTTCCAAGATTTATATGCAATTAGTATGAACAGATCATCAAACTTTAGCTTACCACGCCAAATACGTATTGGTGTTTTATTTGAATTTTAATTATTGGAAAGGAGAAATAGTATGAAAAAAATAATAATTTTATTTAGCGCGTTAATAAGCACATCATTAACTTCAAAAGAAATTAATGGTTTGGGGCAACGCGTAGCTCAACAAAACAAACTTGGACAAAAAGTAATGGCCAATTGTGCAGCTCCAAGTGCAGCACGCGAATTATGGATAAATAATGTTAGAACCATAATTTTTACCGGAGGTGATATGTGGTGGGATCAATTTGGAACAGGAAATGCATATTATATAGTACCAGCAGTTTCAAACAGAGCAAATGGTGTTTCATCAAGTTTTGGTGGCTCAATTTGGTTGGGTGGTTTAGATGCAGGTGGGCAATTAAAAGTGGCGGCTATGACGTACCGTCAAAACGGTATTGATTTTTGGCCAGGTCCATTGGATATAACCACAGCTTCTGCCGACCCAGCAGAATGCGCAAAATACGACCAATTATTTGAATTAAGAAGAGATGAGGTAGATTTATTAGTGGCTAGCAACGGATCAAATATTAGTCCAAATGTAGCAAACTGGCCAGGTAATGGAAATACAGCTTTAAACCAAGACATATTTTTAGCACCTTTTCATGATGCAAATAATGATAACCTATACGACCCAGCAGCTGGCGATTATCCTGATTATGATGTTTTAAACAAAGCTGAAAAAGACAATTTAGGGTTTTGTAAATCTAAAGTTTATGGTGATTATACTATGTTTTGGGTTTTTAATGATAAAGGAGGCCCCCATACTGAAACAAAGGGTATTGCGATTGGGGTTGAAGTTCGTGCACAAGCGTTTGCATTTAAAACAAATGATGAGGTGAATAATATGACGTTTTATAATTACGAAATTCATAATCGTTCGTCTTTTCAATTAAACCAAACGTATTTTACAGTTTGGAATGACCCTGATTTAGGTTACTTTTTGGATGATTATGTAGGTTGCGACGTAAAAAGAGGTTTAGGCTTTATTTATAATGCCGATTCTTATGACGAAACAGCCGCGGGAACAAATGGGTATTTAGATAATCCGCCTGCCTTAGGTTGCGACTTTTTTAAAGGACCTTTAGCAGATTACGATCCAGTTACAGGAATTGGTGATGGCATTGACAACGACCAAGATAATGGAAGTGGTTTACCAAATAGTGGTATTGATGAGCCAGGGGAAACCATTCAAATGAGCCGTTTTGGTTATTATAATAATAATTACGGTGCCTTTCCCGATCAGATTACAAATCCTTCAATTGCAATTCATTACTACAATTATATGACTGGATTTTGGAAAGATGGTTCGCCATTTACACAAGGTGGTAATGCGTATGGTGGAACCGCGCCCGCTACGTTTGTATACGATGGAGACCCGGTAGCTAACACAGGTTGGACTGAAACTTCAGCGGGTAATTTACCTGGCGATAGACGTTTCTTTCAATCGGCAGGGCCTTTTACATTAAAGCCAGGTGCTGTAAATAATTTAACATTTGGTATGCCATGGGCACAAAGCCCTTCTAAAGGTGGTAACATAGCATCCGTAGCCTTATTAAAAATAGCCGATGATAAAGCACAAGCTTTATTTAATAATTGTTTTAAATTATTAGACGGACCAGAAGCACCGGATTTAACCATACAGGAATTAAATAATGAATTAATTGTTTATTTAACCAACAAAAAAGGTTCAAGCAATAATTACAAAATATTTAATAACGATTACATGGAAGAAGATATTTCTATCCCTTCCGATCCAACTTCAACGATTACTGCAATAAGTAATCCAGATAGAAATTATCGTTTTGAAGGGTATATTGTGTATCAAGTAAAAGACGACAAAGTTACCTCTTCGGATTTAACGGATGCAACGAAAGCAAAAATTGTATTTCAGTGTGATGTTCAAAATGGCGTAAGTCGTTTAATAAATTACGAACTAAATACTGCTACAAGTGCATATAATGCGAGCATTAAAGTAGAGGGTGCAGATAAAGGTATTTCATCAACATTTAAAGTAACTGAAGATTTATTTTCAACAAGTTCTGACCGTAAATTAATAAATAATAAAACGTATTATTTTTTGTCAGTAGCCTATGCTTATAATAATTATCTAGATTATAAACAAGATGTGCCAATAAGCGTAAATCCTTTGGCTAATTCGTTTGGACAAAAACGCCCTTATTTAGAAGGACGTAAAAATAAAAAAGCAGCAGGTATACCGCACATTACAGATACTGAAAATGGAGGAACAGTAACTCAGTCTGCTTATGGTTTTGGACCAAAAATTACCCGTATTGAAGGACAAGGTAATGGAGGAAATGCCTTAACCTTAACGAAAGGTTCAGAGTTAGAAATTGTAAACAATTTTACTGCAGCCGCCATCACCTATGAAAATGGACAAGGCCCAATAAACGTAAAAGTAGTTGATCCTTTAAATGTTGCTAATTCTAATTTTACATTTAGGTTTATTAACACGTTATCAACGGCTACTTTACCATCAACAACTTTAAATGCTATGCCTTCTGCTATCCCTAATGCAACAAATAACGCTACGGGCAATGGTTTAAACACCGCTATGTTAAATGTTGATAATACCAGTTGGGAATTAAAGGATTTGAATACTGGCAAAACCTACTATCCGAACAATTTAGCAGTATCAAGTGGTAGTGCCGATATTTATTACCAAACCATAAAAATTGGCAACGAATTTTATTTTCCTGACTTAGGTTTTTCAATTAACGTTAAACAAGTTGGTGACCCGGGCGAACTAGTGAATAGTTTAACAAACTTTAGTTTATTGAAAACATCGGATGACTATGCACCTGCAGCAGGAGCATTTATTGGAGCGAAAATTTCTTATGAAAATGGTACTTCTGATTGGTTAAACCCGTTAAAAGACGTTGATGGCAGCACGCCAGATAATTGGATACACTCTGGTAATAATAAAACAGGAGCGGGACTTCAGATTACGGAAAATGGAAATGATGATGCTTTTTATGATAAAACAGGTAGCCCTGCCACACCTAATGCTTTTTACGATCCACAAAAACAATTTGGTAAAATATTAGGTGGAACTTGGGCACCTTATTCATTATGTTCATCTTTTTATACGTTAACGCCTAGTAACAATAGTTTTGCAGCACGAGTATTTGGTGGGCCAGGCTTAAGTTCGCAGGTATGGTACAATGACGCGTTAGCTAATAACCAAGCTAATTTTAATTATTACCAAGGTACAAAAGGTATAACGGTGCCAGATAGAGGAAATACCGATATTAGAAAATTAAGTAGTGCATTAATTGTTTATACAAAAGATAAAAGTAAATGGACACGTTGTGTGGTATTAGAAATGCAAGAAAAAGCAAATTTAAGTGAAGGAAATGCAGTGTTTTTTCAACCGCGTAAACATAATTCGGTTGATAAACAGGGTATTCCATTCGGTAATCCCAATAATCTAAGCGGATATAATGCTACAGAAGCAGCTTTAACAGCTACGTCAAGTATGGGTTGGTTTCCTGGTTATGCTATTAACTTAGAAACTGGTGAGCGTTTAAATATGGCATTTGGAGAAGACAGCTATCAAAAAGAAAATAATGGAGACGATATGAAGTGGAATCCTACTTCTAATAGAAGTTACCCATATGCTACTGGTTATGCACTTGGTGGCAAGCATTTTGTATATGTATTTGGTGGAAGTAACGTAAAATCTACCTATAATGTGGCAACTTCTTTTCCTTGGAATGCAGAGTTAAACGGAACTGAATATGGCGGAGGTAGTTATGATTTTGGAGCTAAGATAATCTCAACCTTAAATGTGTTTTTTAATTACTTTACTCAAGTAACGGGAGGAGCGGAATTTGCACCAATAAATGCAATTGAACGCGACATCATGTGGGTATCAGTACCTATGGTAAAGCAAGGTTTTGAATTTAACGACCCAGCAAATATGCCGAGCGATGTTAGAATTCAAATAAATGTTGCCAAACCCTACAGATATGGTTTTTCAGGTGTTGGTAAATACGCTTCTCAAGCTACCGGTAGTATTAATAAATTGGCAGCCGTAACGTCACCAACAATGCTTACAACAAATATTAGTAGCAATCCACAAAACAATAATTTCCCTTTATATAGTTTTAATACGTCCGACATTGCTACGTTATTACAACAAGCTAATACGTTAAAAAACGCTTTAGATTTAATTAAGGTTGTTCCAAACCCTTACTATGGATCTTCTGCTTACGAAACAGGTAGGATAGATAATCGTGTAAGAATTACTAATTTACCAAGTAAGTGTACCATTAAAATATTTACAATGAATGGTACATTAGTAAGAACAATTAAGCGCGATGTTGACGGACAAGAAGACCAATATATTGGAGATACGGGTTCAGGCTCAGGAATTAAACAATCTAAACGTATACCTTACCAAGATTGGGATTTGAAAAATCAAGATAATATTTCGGTAGCTAGTGGTTTATATATATTCTATATCGACGCGCCTGGAATTGGTGAAAAAATAGTTAAATGGTTTGGCGTAATGCGTCCTTTAGACGTTCAAAGCTATTAATTTTAAAAAAGAAACAAGTTATGATTAAAAATATAAAATATGTTAGTTTATCAGCTCTAATTTTTGCAACTGCTGTTACTAAAGCAGGTAATCCCGAGCGTATTGGTCAGGCAGGTGCTGGTCAGTTACTAATTAATCCATATGCGCGTAATGCAGGCATGGTTGGTAGTAATTCTGCGAAAGTACGTGGCTTAGAAGCTCAGTTTTTAAATGTTGCAGGTACTGCTTATACGCGTAAAACAGAGTTTATTTTTAACAGAAGCAATTGGTTACAAGGCACCGATATTTTTATTAATAGTTTTGGTTTAACGCAAGGCGTTGGCGAAACTAGTACTATTGGCTTTGGTGTTGTTGCAATAAATGCTGGTAAAATTGATATTACTACAGAAGATCAGCCAGAAGGTAATTTGGGTACTTATACTCCAACTTTTTATAATTTAAGTTTATCGTATGCAAAAATGTTTTCAGACAATATTTTTGGTGGTATAAATTTTAAAATTATTAATGAACAAATACCAAACGTTGCTGCGCGTGGTGTGGCTATTGATGCAGGTATACAATACCATACTGGTAAATACGATCAAATTCACATTGGTATTTCCTTAAAAAACTTAGGACCTAAAATGAGTTATAAAGGAGATGGTTTAAGCCGTCAAACTAACGTAAAATATGGCAGTAATTATGAGTTAACAGTAAATAATCGTTCCGGCGCTTTTGAGTTACCGGCTTTAGTAAATATTGGGTCGAGCTACGACTTTTATTTAACAAAAGACAGTACTGGTTTATCTAAAAAGCACCGTTTATCATTAAATGGTACTTATACCTCTAATTCATTTACCTACGACAATTTTTTATTTGGTGTAGAGTATGCTTGGAAAGACATGTTAATGTTTAGAGGTGGTTACATGTACGAAAAAGGCATTGGCACTGAAAGTAGCCGTACTGTGTTTACAGGTCCTGCGGCAGGTTTAACCTTTGAAGTTCCTTTTAACGAGAAAAAATCAACCGTTGGTTTAGATTATTCGTACCGTTTAACAAATCCATTTGGTGGAACACATACCTTTGGATTACGATTAAATCTATAAAAAATTATTATCTTTACATTATTAAAGAGTCCCGACAAACATCGGGATTCTTTGTTTTTTAATACATAGGCATTATGGCAATAGGATATTACACCGAAGAAAGTTTAACGAAATTAAAAGCAGAATTACAACAACTAAAGACAGTTGAACGTAAAAATGCAACCTACGCGGTTGCCGAAGCACGCGATAAAGGCGATTTAAGTGAAAACGCAGAGTACGATGCTGCACGAGAGGCCCAAGCCCTTTTAGAATTTAAAATAGCAAAATTAGAAGATGTTATTGCAAATGCTCGCATCGTTGACGAAACCTTGTTAGACCTTAATAAAGTAAGTATTTTGACTACCGTTAAAATTATTAATACAAAAAATAAAGCAACTATGAAGTATACTTTAGTTGCCGAAAGCGAAGCGGATTTAAAAGCAGGAAAAATATCGGTTGATTCGCCAATTGGTAAAGCTTTGTTAGGTAAAAAAGTAGGTGAAAAAGTAGATGTAACAGTACCCGCAGGTGTTGTCACCTTTCAAATATCTGAAATTACAATTTAACAATGCCTAGCTTATTTAGTAAAATAATTGCAGGAGAAATTCCATGTTACAAGGTTGCTGAAAACGATTTTTTTTTAGCTTTTTTAGATATTTTTCCCTTAAAAAAAGGGCATACTTTAGTTATTCCTAAAAAAGAAGTAAACGACGTATTTGATTTAGATTCTAAAACATATACAGGCTTAATGAATTTTGCCAAACAAATTGCTCCCGCTATTAAAATAGCTTTTCCTTGTAATCGAATAAGTATGCAAATTATTGGTTTAGAAGTGCCACATGCGCACATCCATTTAATCCCCATAAATACACCAAACGATTGCAATTTTAATAACGAAAAATTAAAGCTCACTAATCAAGAATTTACCGATATTGCAAAACAAATTTCTAAAAATAATATTTAAAATACGTTTTATATGACTAAAATAAAATTTGGTACCGATGGCTGGAGGGCAATTATAGCAGAAGATTTTACTGTTGAAAACGTAGCACGTGTTACTGAGGCTACTAGTAAATGGCTTTTGAAAAATTACAAAAATCCAACGGTTGTAGTTGGGCACGATTGCCGGTTTGCCGGAAAATTATTCGCCGAAACAACAGCTAAAGTTTTTATTGCCAACGGCATTAAAGTTTTTTTAGCTAACGATTATGTAAGTACGCCAATGATTTCTTTAGGGGCAGTAAAATACAAAACAAATTTAGGTATCATTATTACTGCGAGTCATAACCCGCCGAGTTACAATGGCTATAAAATTAAAGGGCATTATGGTGGACCATTAGGGCCAGAGTTGGTGCAAGAAATAGAAGACGTAATTCCTCAAAAAGCAAACACAAATTTTAAAGACGTTAATTTTGACGCGGCAACGAAAAATAATTTGTTAGAAATTGCACCTTTAGAGGATATTTATGTAAAACACGTTGAGGAAAATTTTGATTTAAACGCCATTAAAAATTCAAACTTGGTATTGGCTTACGATAGTATGTTTGGCGCGGGTAAAAAAGTGATGAAGCGGTTGTTTCCAGACATTTACCATTTACACAGCGATGATAATCCAGGTTTTCATGGGCAAGCGCCAGAACCCATCCATAAAAACTTGTTAGAGTTTAGTAATTTTATTAAAGATAAAAAAAATATTAGTTGTGGCTTGGCAACGGATGGCGATGCAGATAGAATAGGACTTTACGATAATGAAGGTAACTTTGTTGATTCGCATCATATTATTTTATTATTAATTCACTATTTAGTAAAGTACAAACACCAAACAGGTAAAGTAGCTACAGCCTTTAGCACCACTGTTAAAATTAACAATATGTGTAAGCATTACAACTTACCGTTAGATGTTGTGAAAATTGGTTTTAAATATATTTGCAGCATAATGGTAGCCGAAGATGTATTAGTGGGTGGAGAAGAGAGTGGGGGCATAGCCATTAAAGGGCATATACCAGAACGTGATGGTATTTGGATGGGACTTACCATTTGGGAATTTATGGCAAAAACAGGTAAATCGCTTAAAGAATTAATACAAGAAGTGTATGCTATTACGGGCACATTTTGGTTTGAACGTAACGATTTGTATATAGACGAAACGACAAAGTTAAAAGTTTTAGAGCATTGCAAAAACAACGATTATAAACAATTTGGTAAATACAAAGTGGCGCGCATTGATAATTTAGATGGCTATAAATTCTTTTTTGATGATAACACGTGGTTAATGATAAGAGCTAGTGGCACAGAACCAGTGTTACGCACCTATGCCGAAGCGGCAACAAAAGAAATTACCTTTGATATTTTAGCCGATGTAAAAAAAGTATTGTTGGGGTAAACTATTTTGTAAACACAACACGTAAAAAACTTTGTGTTTTTATAAAGACTTAGTGCGTAAGTGTTAATTTTTAGTTTATTGTAGCACAACCTTTGTATGCTTTAGCGTTATAATTTATTAAAATTGTGCGTTCGCGCGTTTCACCACTCGCTTCTTCTGTGCAAGGTTTTAAATCTATAGTAATAGCTAAACTAATTTTTGTGTTTTTAATCGTTTGATTTATAGCACATGTATAACTTTTATTGGTCGTAATAGCCGAAAAATCGTTTTCAATCGTTAAACTATCCTTACCATAATTTAACAACAAACGTAATTTATTTTTAAAAAACTCAGCATACCAACCCGGTTCGCTACCACGTGCAATTAACAGGGGCTTTGTTGTTGTAGCTTGTTCTTCATTTGCAACAACGGTTTCAGTATGCTTAATTACTGTTGTGGTATCATACACTTCATCTAAAGATGTAATTAATTCTGTTTTACTGGTTGGTAGTGTATCTTCCGTATTTACCTTAGTATTGCAACTAAATAATAAACATGCAACTAAAGCAATGCTAATATTAATTTTCATATTTAATTTATTTTTTATAATTTTTACAATACATTATTACATTGTTCTTTAATTTTTTCTAACTCATCTTTCATCAACACCACTAATTTTTGAATAGGGGCGTCGTTTGCTTTTGAGCCAATGGTGTTTATTTCGCGGCCAATTTCTTGGGCTATAAAATTAAGTTTACGTCCGGCACTTGGTTCCACCATTGTGCTTAAAAAATAATCTAAATGTGTTTGCAGGCGTACTTTTTCTTCGTTTATATCCAGTTTTTCGATGTAATAAATCAATTCCTGTTCAAAACGATTTTCGTCTATTTTGTCTTTTGCAATTACGTCGTAAAGATTTGTGCGAATGCGGGCTTTAATAGTATTGATACGCTTTTCGTCTAGGGTCTTCACTTCCTCTAAACATTTTTTTATTTTATTCAAGCGTTCTTTAAAATCTTTTTTTAAAGATAAGCCTTCCATATCTCTAAAATTATTTAATTGAATAATAGCTTGACTAATTGTTAGTTTAATTTGTTTCCATTCGTTTTCATCAGCTTGATTGCGTTCGCTTTTTAAAACATCGGGCATTTTTAAAACTTGGTACACAACATCATTTAGGGGCTCTTCCAATTCAATAGCCAGATTGCGTAATTTATCTTTGTAAGCTTTTGCCAATGAAATGTTTATTTCAACAGGTGTTTCTGCTTGTTTTGATTCAATGTAAATACTTACGTCAATTTTACCACGTTCTAATTGTTTGGTAATATCGTTACGCAATTCCAATTCAAAATTCCGGTAAATAGAAGATAAGCGTAAGCTAACATCAGCACCTTTGCTGTTAAGCGAACGTATTTCAACCTGAACGGTTTTTGTATCTAATTCTAAAGCGGCTTTTCCAAAGCCGGTCATTGATTTAATCATTGGTTATACTTTTTTTAGAAGTTGCTTTATAATTTACCAAATATAAGCCACAAATAATTAATACACCCGAAAATAATTTAGTGGCGGTTAAGGTATCTTTACCCATTAAAATTGCAAAAATGGATGCCAAAAACGGTTGCATATAAATGTACATACTAACCACATTTGGGCTTAAGGATTTTAAACCATACACATTTAAAAAATAAGCAAAAAAAGTGGTGGCAATTACCACAAAGCTTAAAGCAAAAATGGCATGGTTATTAAACGCGCTCCAATTGGTGTGCATGGTATCGTATACGCCAATGGGTATAATATATATGGTACCAAATAAAAATAACCAGCGCATAACAGTAACCGTATTGTACTTCATCATCAACGGTTTTACCATTACTACAAAAATTGCCCAACTGATAGCATTTACAAAAGTCATTAAATCGCCTTTAATGGTTTTACTGCCTAATTCAAAATTGCCTTTAAATAAAATAAGCGTTAAAGCTCCAGCAATGGCCAAACTTAAGCCACTTATTTTTAAAAAAGTAATGCGCTCTTTTAAAACGATTAGCGTAAATACAAAGACAATAATAGGATTGCTAATCATAATAATGGCACTATTTATGGGCTCGCTTAAACTTAAACCGTAAATAAAAAATACCTGATTAACAACTACGCCAAACACAGCCAATAACATTATTTTTTTTAAATCGGCGCGTTCTACTTTTTCGGTTTTTGTAAATAAACTTAACAACCAAAATAAGGCACAGGCTCCAATTACTCGCATAAAAACAATTGCTAAGGGGCCAATGTAGGTTGGCATTAAACCCTTGGCAATACTGTAATTTAAAGCATAAATAAGTTGTGCGGCAAATAAAGCTATATGTCCTTTTAAGGCGTTTGTCAAAACTTTGCAAAGATGCGAATTAAAATTTTGCTTTATTAAAGTTTAATTTGTTAATTTGGTGATAGCAATAAATTAAAATTAAATTAATATGTCAGTTTGGAGAGTAAAACCTGTTTCGGCTTTTGAGGCAGAAATGAAAAAAAGTGATCTAAAACGTGTGTTAACCCGCTGGGGTTTAACATCTTTAGGTATTGGAGCCATTATTGGTGGGGGAATTTTTACCCTTACTGGAATTGCGGCTCATGATTTTGCGGGGCCAGCCTTGGCCTTATCTTTTGTTATTGCAGGTATTGGGTGTTTATTCGCATCGTTATGTTATGCCGAATTTGCTTCGGTTTTACCTGTTGAAGGAAGTGCTTATTCATACGCTTATGGCACAGTAGGCGAGTTGTTTGCCTGGTTTATTGGTTGGAATTTAATTTTAGAATACATGATGGGTGCTACAACTGTAGCAGTAGCATGGAGTGGTTATTTTGTAAAACTATTGCATTTGTTTCATATAGATTTTCCAATTTGGTTATGCAATGATATGACCACTGCGGCTGAGAAATGCGCTCAAATGGGCCTGGAGGCCCCGGGTTTTGCATTTAATTTGCCAGCTTTATTAATTACCTGGTTGGTTACGGCTGTTTTAATAAAGGGCATTAAAGAAGCTGCTAGCACTAATAATATTATTGTAATTGTAAAAATTGCAGTTGTTTTATTTGTAATTATTGTTGGTGCATTTTATATTAAAACCGAAAACTGGACACCTTTTATACCCGAAAAAGTACCAGTACTAGGTGAAGATGGGCTTGCAACGGGTAAATTTACGTTTGGTTTTGGCGGGGTTTTAACAGCAGCTACCATTGTATTTTTTGCGTATATAGGTTTTGATGCAGTATCTACTCAGGCAGGGGAAGCTATTAACCCTAAAAAAGATGTGCCTTTTGCTATTGTTGCTTCTCTTATTATTTGTACTGTTTTATATATATTGGTGTCGTTAGTGTTAACTGGAATGGTAAGGTACGATCAATTAGATAGATCGGCGCCAGTAGCATCTGCCTTTAGTGGAATAGGCTTAAATTGGGCGGTATTTTTTATTACGATAGCGGCTACAGCAGGTTTAACATCTGTAATGTTAGTAATGATGTTAGGCCAAACGCGTATATTTTTAGGAATGGCTAAAGATGGATTGTTGCCCAAAAGTATGTTTGGTGCATTACATCCTAAATTTAAAACGCCGTATAAAAGCACCATTTTAGTGGGTGCTATTGTTTCAATTATTGCGGCAGTTACTCCAATTGGTAAAATATCTGAAATGTGTAGCATGGGCACTTTATTAGCTTTTGCTATGGTGTGTGTAGCTGTAATGATGTTACGTTATAAAAAGCCTGAATTAGAAAGGCCATATAAAACCCCTGCGCTATATTTAGTGGGTACTTTAGGCGTTGCATTTAATATATTTTTAATGTGTTTTGTGCGTAAAGAAACTTGGGTTGCTTTTTTAATTTGGGGCTCCATTGGTATTATTGTATATTTTTTATACAGTAAGCGCAACAGTAATTTAGAGAAAAAATAAATTATAAATACATTTTAAAAGCCATTCAACGTAAGTTGAACGGCTTTTTTGTTTTTAATAAATTAAACTTTTTAAGTTTTTTAGCAATAGACCTCTTTCATATTTCATTCACATTAAAAACACAAAGTTTGTCACATCGAGTAACCAACGATAGGAGGTTTATCGAGAAGTGTATTAATCAGTTCTCAATACATTTCTTCGCTTTCGCTCCGAAATTACTCGAACTGACAGCTAACGAAAACTGAATTATGAAAGGGGTTTAATAGCATTAAAGCACTTTTTCACTCGTTAATTGTTTAGAACTATTTTTTTAGAAATAAAAATTATGCTTAAAAAATAGAACCTTTAAAAGATATAAATATATGTCGCCAGTTTTATTGTTCATATTTGTAATTTCTTATTTTTTAATTTTGTTAGGCGTAGCTTGGCTAACAGGACGAAACTCGACTAATCACGATTTTTTTATTGGAAATAAAAATAGCAATTGGATGTTGGTGGCCTTTGGTATGATTGGTACTAGCCTAAGCGGGGTTACTTTTGTGAGTGTGCCTGGCGGTGTTGGAGCGGGCAATTTTTATTATTTTCAAATTGTGTTGGGTTATTTATTAGGCTATATGGTTATAGCTTTTGTATTATTGCCTTTGTATTATAAATTAAACCTCACATCTATTTATACCTATCTCGAACAACGTTTTGGTGTTAATGCACATAAAGCCGGTGCTTTCTTTTTTATTTTATCTCGTTTGGTGGGTGCTACAGCACGTTTATATTTAGTAATAAGCATTTTACAACTTTTTATTTTTGATAAATTACATATTCCCTTTGAGCTAACGGCTTTAGTAATTTTAATTTTAATTTTATTATATACGTTTGAGGGTGGTGTAAAAACTATTATTTATACCGATACGTTGCAAACAACAGGTATGCTGTTAGGGCTTGTTGTCTGTATTATTTTTATTGTAAAGGCAATGGGGTTAGATTTTACTAATGCCCTAACCTTAATGAATGAAAAGGGTTATACGAAAATATTTAATACGGATATTAAAGCAGGCTCATTTTGCTTAAAACACATTGTGGGCGGAATGTTTATTGCCATTGCGATGACGGGCTTAGACCAAGAGATGATGCAAAAAAACATTAGCGTAAAAAATATTAAAGACTCTCAAAAAAATATTATTTCGTTTTCATTAGTGTTAGTGGTAGTAAACTTTTTATTTTTATTTTTAGGAGGGATGTTGTATTTATACGCAGGTAGTAAAAATATATCAGTTTCCCCTGATGATTTATTCCCCACCATTGCATTAAGTGATACGTTTAGTGGGGCTATAGGAATTATATTTATACTGGCGTTAATATCTGCACTATTTCCAAGCGTTGACGGGGCAATTACGTCTATTACTTCTTGTTTTTGTATCGATATTTTAAGTTTAAATAAAAGCGTTGCCAATGAAAAACAAAAGCGAAAGACACGTTTAAAAGTTCATTTTAGTTTTGCTGCTTTATTCTTTTTAATGGTACTTATTTTTAAAGCCATTAACGATAAATTAATTATTGATTTTATTTTAAAATTTGCAAGCATCACGTATGGCCCACTATTAGGTTTATTTTCGTTTGGAATTTTAACAAAACGGATATTAAACAACAAATTTATATGGGCGGTTTGTATAATAGCACCGTTAATAGTTTTAGGTATTGATGTTTGCTGCAGCCCAGAGTGGTATGAAAAAAAGTTGCATATTAGTCTAGGATTAAAAACTTTATCAGAGTCTATTTTTGGTGGCTATAAAATTGGAACCGAGTTAATTTTAATAAACGGTATTTTTACTTTTGCAGGGTTATTTTTTATTTCAAAAACAAATATTTCTACAAATAAATTGTAGGATAAAATTACCTTGATTGCTGTTAAAAAAGTTAAAATTCAATAATTTTTAGGGGTTTTTAATTAACTTTAATTTATAATAAAATTACAAATGAATAACAAAATTATTCCTTTAATTATCCTAATCCTTTTTGTTGTTGGTTACTCTTTTATTTCATTAACAGACGCGGACTATAATAGTGAATACGATGTTAAAAAATCTGGTAAGGAATATTTGGGTAGAAACTCTACTTCTATTAAACAAGAAAAAATAGAAACCGCAAAAGTTATTAGTGATATTATACCTAATTATCCCATGCAATGGAATGAAATTATTAATTATGTTTCGATTGAAATTGCAGCTAAAAACCAAGATAAAATTATAACGTGTACGAGTACAAGTTATTCTTTAAATACGGAGCAAAAAACCATATTGAATTCTGCTGATTTAGGGTCCGATATCGAAATTAAAATTAAGTTTATGTATAAAGACCCATCTAATGACAATATTGGAAGTAATAGAAAAATAAAAGAAATGGAATTTTTAGTAACAGCTGTACCAAATCAAGAAGCAGAATACCCGGGTGGTAACAAAAAAATTACGGAGTATTTTACTAAAAATGTTATTAATAAAATTTCTGAAAATGGTATAATTGATAGTAGCAATCCTGCAACGGTTACATACACAATTAACGAAGATGGCAAAGCAACAGACGCTAAATTGTCAAAGACTTCATCTAACACACTACTAAATAAATTATTACTTGAGGCAGTAACTAAAATGCCAAATTGGAAACCTGCAAAAAACAATAAAGGTACTAAGGTTAAGGAAGAATTTAAGATTAGTATCCCTTTCTATTTCAATATTGGATGTTAATTTATCAATTGCATTTTTGTCTAAAAAAAGCCTTTTTGTAATTCAGAAAATTTTTTCTTGCCTTTTAAAAAATATTCAAAAACAATATGTCCTTTATAAACATGCGACATCATAAATTTAAATTTTTGTGTTTGTTTAAATTTTTTGCGTTTTTTTAAAGTGCTTGGTAACAAATAATAGTAAGAAGCGTGTGACCTAAGCACTGCAAAAAAATGGTTAGGTTGCCCTTCAAATAAAAACTTAAAGGCGGCAACGCCATCTAAATTCATTCGGTGAAAAATTTTAAAAAATAAAAAGTTTGGCGGGTGATTTTTTGTTAGTGTTATTAAACTGTTTCTAAAATTTAAAAATGTTTTTTGAGAGGATAGTTTATTTAAAGTGCCTCCACCAACATGATATACCGTAGATTTTGGCTCAACATAAATTTTATAACCGATATTTTTTAATCGCCAACATAAATCAATTTCTTCCATATGTGCAAAATAATCATCGTCTAAACCGCCAACTTCCCAAAAGGCTTTTGCGTTTACAAACAAACAAGCGCCAGTTGCCCAAAAAACTTCCACACGAGTATCAAATTGATTTTTATCTTCTTCTAAAGTATTAAAAATTCTACCTCGGCAAAATGGATAACCGTATTTATCAATAAAGCCTCCACTTGCACCAGCATATTCAAATTGATTTCTAGTTGTATAATCTAATAATTTTGGTTGGCAAGCTGCAATAGTTTTATCGTATTGCATTAAATTAATAATTGGCTCTATCCAATTTTCAGTTACTTCAACATCGCTGTTTAATAATACATATACTTCGGCTTCTATTTGTTTTAGTGCTAAATTATAGCCTTGTGCATAGCCAAAATTACCGTTATTGTTAATTACTGTTATATCTTTAAAATTTGTTTCTAAAAAACTTAGCGAATTATCTATGCTGCCATTATCTGCTACATAAATTTTATGTGGAGCAGAATATTTTATTACCGTTGGTAAAAATTTTTCTAAAAAAAATACGCCATTATAGTTTAAAATTACAACTGCTACTTTACAATTTTGCATATAATTTTTAGCGGGGGTTGTTGTAAATTTCGTTAAATTGATTGTTTTCACTGCCAACCGGTGTCGTGTTATCTGGGTTTGCTAGCCCGTTGTTATTTCTTCTAGTAATTTCAAACTGCCAGCGTTCATTGTAAATTTCGCCACGCATATTGCTGTGTATTAAATTATAGCAATCATCGCCCAGCATTTTACTTACAAACACAAATTTACGATTGGTAAAAAATTGATTATTTGTTCTATCGTTTAATCGGTAATATTGCCAAATTTCGTAAGGAAATGTATTTGACTCGGCAAACTGTTGGGAGCGTTGGTTAGGTGCGCCATATTGTAAATACACTCTTCCTCTTTCTGTATAATAGCCAGGCTGCTTGCCACATTTAAATAATACCATTACTTGTTGAACATCTTTATAATAATTTGCCCATAATTTTAAAGGGTTGGCAGTATCTGCAGCATAGCGTTGCCAAAAATCTATTACGTATTTTTTCATTAACTCGGGGTCTTTCTTTGTTGCCTGATTTATAATACGGTCTTTATCTAAAGCATTAGCAATAGGCCAAAGGCATTCAACAAACATTTTTAAAGTATCTACATTATTACAGGCTCCAAAATAGTCAGCAATTGTTTTTTTTTCATCAAAGCCATACAAAGCAACAATATCAACAGCTTTGTTTAATCGTTGAAAAAAGTATTTTTTTTGTAATTGTAATAAGTTTTTTTCATCTCTAACTTCTATTACCAAATTATAATTGCCACTTCCCAATTTACTTATGTCTATTTTTGTAAGAAGCGGGTTTACTTTCGCTGTCATTTGTTTTTTAAATCCGGTATAATTATCTAATTTTTTTAAATTATTTGTTGTTTCAATATAGTACGAAAAAATAAAACCCTTATTTTTACCAAGGACTGTATCTGAATTGTAAGCCTCAAAATAAAACGGTAATTCGTTTTGCGATTCGGGAAAGTAATTTATGGTGTACGGTATTAAGTCGTAACCGCTTTTGGTTATTTTAGTTAACGTTGTAGCTTTTTTATATGATTCCAAGACTTGAATGCTTGACGATTGAAGTAAATTAGAATTAAAAGCTAATTTAATAACCTCTTTAGTAATTAATGATTTTTGCTTTAAATTAAAGTTATCTGTAAGTTCTATAACAACTGTATACGTTCCATTAGGTAATGGGTATCGCTGGCTATCGATAAAAGACGGAATTGATAAGCTATCATTAAAAAAAGGGCCTTTTAAATTGTATTTATTAGCTTTTATTATCACAGTATCTTTATAAACCGTAAAAAGTACATTAACAGAATTTTGAAGTTTTCCATCCGTTTTTTTTGCCATTAGCGAATGCCCGTTTATAGTAATATATGTTTCTAAAAAAGGAGTGTTATTTGGTGTATTAAACGCCCCATAATCAAAATAAGCGGTAATTTGTGTATAAAAGCTACCATTTAAGAGCAATAGAAATGCAATTATAAAACTCTTAGTGTTACTATTTTTAAATGAATTAACCATGTTTTTGATATATAAACACTAATAAATATTACCCGTGTAATTTACATAATCTATAAAAAACATTAATATTTATATATGAAATCTATTAATAGTTAAAGTTAATCAATATTTTTAAAAAAAATGTTTGTTGAATTAAAAAAAAACGTACTTTTGCCCTCTCTTATAATAGGGAGAAATGGCAGAGTGGTCGAATGCGGCAGTCTTGAAAACTGTTGAAGGTTACACTTCCGGGGGTTCGAATCCCTCTTTCTCCGCACAAAGGGACTTAAGCTCAAAAAGAACTAGGTCCCTTTTTTATTATACAAAATTGCCCGATAGACCTGAGATTATAAAAAATACGTTGTCTATTTTTCTGGTTCAAAATGTTTCCATTTTCTTATCATTGCGTAAGCCTATGGGATAAACCGGTTTTTGCAGCACGGTGATAAATAGCTTATATTTTGCCTAATTTCTAAAACTTATAATTCAAGTTCCCATTCAAATAGATTAGATTTAAAACAACTTTAATAAATTTTAGTTTGTATTCTGCAAACTTTATTTCTGATTCTAGCCATTTATTTTCTCTAGTATTTAGCATAAATAAAGTGCTTTCCCCGTTTGAAAATTTCAGCTTTTCAGCTTCAACTAGTAACTTGCTATATTTTGCTGTACGCTCGGCATTTTTAAGCTGTTCAGCCAAAATATCAATTGTTTTTTTCAAAGCATTTATTTTAAAACTTAATTCGTTTGTTTTATTTAATAGCTCTAGGCTATTATTTTGAGAATTTATTTTTGCTAATTTGTAGTCATTTGTTGGATTTCGCAAAAATAATGGGAAGGATAAATTCACGCCAAATTTATAATTGTTGTTTGAAAAACTAGGATTTATAGAAGTGGCGTTATTGGATAAGAAATTGTATTTTACGTTTAAACTCGGTTTTATCATTTCCTTTTTTAATCTGTTATCTATTTCTAACACTTTTTGAAACGAACTATATTTTGATAAAATTGGATTTGATGGCACGCTTTGATAAAGGGTTTCCAATAACAAAACTTTAGCTTTATTAAAATATAAATCAAGACTGTCAATGGCAGTGTAGTTTTCTGTAACGATAGAAGGGCTATTATTTTGCCAATTAAACGACGCTATTTCATTGATCGTTTTTTGATTATCAATTTGGGCACTTTGAAAATCTAATAACCTTGTTTGATAGAAGATAGCAGCTTCAACGGTGTCAACAGCTGCTTTTTCTCCAATATTTGCAAGCGCTTCAATACCTACAAGCCTTTGATTAGCAACTTGCATAAAGTAATTATTTAGTGCCATTTGTTTTAAACTAAACAACCAATCAAAATAGCGTTGTGATGCTTCAAAAAGTAACGCATTGAGTTGAACTTTTTTCTCAGCATCATAATAATTCAAATATTCTTTTGACTTTAGTACTTCCGCCCTTCGTTTATCTATTAATAATCCCTGTAAAACGCCCACCTCAATTCCTAAATAGGGTAAACCGTTAGGCGTTGTATTATATTCAGGATTAATGTAACTACCATTACCGTAATCATAGCCAAATTTAAAATACTGCGATGTAAAAATAGGCTGTTTCACTTCACTATTTAAAGTTGTGAAATAATTGGTTCCATTAAATTGCTTTTGTTCATAATTTCCGCTAAGGATTGGATCGTAATTTCCTCTCGCGGCTTTATATTGAATATCCCCATATTTTTTTTCATTTTCTGCTCGTTTAGATAATGGGTTATTTTGCAATACGTTTACTAAAAATGCATCATAGCTGAGTTGTAAATTATTTTGTGATTTCGTAGCAAAGAAAATCATCACAAGTATTAAAATGGAAAATCGCTTCATACTATAATTATTTTTTATTCTTTTTATCTGTTTTAGTTTTAGTATAGAATTCTGGCGGAAAGCCATTTACTTTGCGCCATAGTTCATATATTAAAGGCACGTTATTAAGTAACGCAAAACCTTCAACTCCCCCACCTAATTGTATTGCTTCCGGCCAAGGCTTATCAATACTTTTTGCTAATATTCTAAATTTTCCATTTTCAGATAGAACTCTGTCAAAGGCTACTATTTCGGCTGAGTAAGTGCCGTAACTTACACCCGGCCAACCTGAGAAAACAAAAGCTGGCCAACCATCAAATTGCAATTGTATTTTTTGTCCTTTTTTAATCAACGGTAAATCAATAGGGTTAATGTACAACTCAACAGCCTGCTCGGTTTGCTTAGGAACAATACTGCAAAGGGACGATCCTTCTTTTATAATTTCTCCTATTCCTTGAATATAGGTTTTAGCGATGTAACCATCTTGTGGAGAAAGAACATAATAAAAGCCTTTTCGCATACTGTAATTTGATAATTGATTTTGAAGTTTTGTTAAAGAACCTTCACCTTCGTAAAGAAGAGATAGCGCGGAAAATTTATCAGATTCTGCTTTCATTATTTTTTCTTGAAAATCCTGTTGTATAGAGTTTAAATCAATCTCCGCATTTAATAATTCATTTTTTGTTGACATGAACTTATTGTCCGCTGATGTTTTTTTAGCGAGCGCTTCTTGTAATTTCACTTTGCGGTTCTCTACATCTGTTTTTGAAATTACTCCTTTCGATAACAGTTCTTCATAGCGTATAAATTGCTCTTCTGCAACTTTGTAATTATTGGCAGAGGTATGAGACTCTATGCTATCGGTTGTAACTTTCATTTTAGCTTGAATAATTTTATTTCGAGCTTGTTCCATTTTAAGTAATAGTGATTTATTCAAAGCATCAATTTGTGAATTAACAGCGCTAATTTTATCCTCATAAGATTCTAATGTTGTTTCTTTTGATTTTATTATTTTTTCAGAACGACTAATCAATTGAGGATCTACATATTCATCTTTAATTTCCGATATAAATGCAATGGTGTCGTTTTTACGAACAAAGTCTCCTTCGCTAATAAACCATTTTTCAACTCTTCCTGCAATTCTTGATGTAATGTCTTGGGGTCTGTTTTGCGGATCTAAAGTTGTTACCTTGCCAGTAGATTGAATATTCTGCGTCCAAGGCATAAACAAGATTATAAAACCTGAGAAAAATAAAGCAAACAGCGAATATTTGATTATTTTAGAATAGGGTTTTGAATAGGCGTTAGTAACACTTTTTAAATTATTTTCCTTTCCATCAATAAATGAAAACTCTTTATTTTCGGCAAATATCCCCTCTATCTTGTATAACGATGTAACAATATCGTAGCAAGTATTTAAACTCCCCACTAATTTTTCAACCGAATTAATAACTAAAAAGATAATGATTTCGGAAGCAATAAATTGACCGATGTTTAATTGTCCTTTTTGAACTAAAAATGCCCCAAGAAAAAGTAACACACTTATAAATACTATCTTAAATATAACTATGCCTTTAAACTGGGTTTCGAGAACAGAAAAGTGATTTTTGCGAGAAGCAAAATAACTATTTAGTAGCTCTTCAGTTCCTAAACTTAAATCCTTTTGTTTTTTCTGTAAAACACTTTCTTGAAACCAATCAATTAACTTATACTTTTCATTTGATGTTTCAACATTCGTATCGATTCCCTTTTTTCCATAATAGCTAATAATAAAATAAAATGCCAAACTCAATAAAATAGTAAATACTAAAAACCATGAACTATATGCAGGAAGAATTAAAAGCCCAAAAACAATACTTATAACCGAAAACGAAAAATCTAATAATATTTTACTAATCCCCTTTTGAAGTGTAACCACTTCAGTAAACTTATTTATTTTAGACAGAACTTCCGGCGACGGTATGGTGTGGCTTAAAAAGAAGTTTATTTTAGAAGTTAAACTTCCAAATATTTTTTGATGAAGTGTCTCATCGATTCGCATTTGCCATAATTGAAAAAATCCAATAAAAATGGTAACAACAATAGTAACACAACTCAATAGGATTAACGATGCCGAAAAACTTCCAGCCATTATATAAGTAATAATTCCCTGTATGCCAAGTGGGATAGCCAGATACATTAAGCCTTGTAACAGCGCAAGAAGGTATATTTTATATATAATACTTCTTTCTTTAAACAACCACTTAAATAATAAAGATGATTTTTTCATAGTTCGCTTTTTTTTACAAATATAGTAATAATGTTTAATATAATAGCATTACTATTGTACATGATTGTATTACATTATTTTATTATATTTGTACTATTAAACTAATTTTATGGAATTGGATATACGAATCAAAATGAACGAAAAATTGTTTCTTCGCAATCCTGAAGAATCAGCATTGGGAAAGAAGATTGTTAAGCAAGGGTTATTACTTATTAATAAGCTTGGTTTTGAGGACTTTACATTCAAAAAGTTAGCAGCAGAGGTAAATACAACGGAAGCAAGCATATACCGCTATTTTGAAAACAAACACAGGTTACTTGTTTATATAATAACATGGTATTATAGTTATTTGGAATATAAAGTAGTGTTTAGCTTAAATAACGTATCTGATCCTAAAATAAAACTACAATCAATTCTTAAATTAATAGCAGAAGAGCCAATAGCCAATAATTTAAATTTTGAGTTTCTTTCTGAGGCAGAAGCTTATAAATTAGTAATATGGGAGGGCTCTAAAACATACCTGTCACGAAACATTGGTAAGGATAACAAGGACAGGCTATTTAAGCCTTACAAAGACCTTTGTGAACGTTTCTGCTCAATTATTAAAGAGTATAATCCAAAATATAAATACCCACATTCCCTCGCTAGTTCCATTATGGAAATTGCTCATTCTCAAAGCTTTTTTAAGAAGAATTTGCCTTCACTAACCGATTATCCAAAGGAATCGGACAATAAAAAGCTTAGTGACTTTTTAATGACAACCTTATTTTCTTCACTTGACACCAAGAATAAATAACCTGGTTGCGTTAGATACTAAACTTTTTTATACTTGGAATTTTGTTTATCCAAGAGAAGAAATCTATCAAAACTTTTTCTTTATTTTTTTTTACAAAATCGATATAAGCTTCTGCAACAGGCGATAATTTTTTTTCTTTTAACCAAATTAGTCGCCACTTTGATTTGATTGGAAACCCAACGGCTGGAATTATTTTTAAATCACCGTTTGATAATTCATTTCTAATACCAATTAATGGCATGATAGAGTTACCTAAACCTGCAATTACTGCTTGTTTTACAGCCTCATTAGAAGTTAATTCCATTTTTTTTCTGTTTTTAATATTATTTTTCTTAAAATAATTTTCCATAACAAAGCGTGTCCCCGATCCTTCTTCTCTATAAATTAATGGCATTTCGGTTATTTCTTTTTTTGTAACTGACTTTTCTGTTTTTATTGTGTTTTTATCTCCAACAATATACAACTCATTTTCTAATAAAATCTCTTCATTTACTTTTAAACCATCAGGTAGTACTGATACCAAAGCAAAGTCAATTTCATTATTTTGTAAACTTCCAATAACTTTTGATTTGTTAGTAACATCCATTATCAAATCTATCCCTTCATTTTTTTTTACAAAATCACTTAAAAAATAAGGCATAACATATTTACCAGTAGATACCACTGAAATTAATAGCCTACCCGTTAAATGTCCTTTGTATGCCATTGTTTTGTAGTTAATGGCGTATACCTCGTTAATTACTCGTTCGGCCATTTTATAAATTTCTAAACCAAAATCGGTTACATACAATTGCCTGCCAACTACTTCGGTTAATGGAATATCAAACTGATCTTGCAAATTTTTGAGTTGTATAGACACAGCAGGTTGAGTCATATTTAATTCCTCCGAAGCTTTTGTAATACTTTTTAATTGTACCACTTTGGCAAATACTTGTAGTTGATGTAAGGTATAATGCATAAATATTTTTTATGAAAATCATTACAAATATAAATAAAAAATTACTAATACTAATACGGTAATTTGTAATATAAAAAATCAAACATTTCAAAATTCCTTTAAAGTGCCAAAGATGTTTGTATTAATGATTATAAGAAAAGGAAATAAATAATTAGGTTATATATTTTAGAAAGCAATAAATATTTTAAAATCGAAATTTATGGAAAATAAACAAAACATAGAAATATCTCGAAGTAAAGCGTTATTAATTGTAATCGCAACCATCGCGAGCTGTTTAATCTTATTAACGATCGTATTTCATTTACGATTAAATGAACTTGAAAAAGATTTTGAGAATTTTGCAACACATCACTATTTTTTAGTTGGTTTTGTTTCACTTGTAATTCTTCTCTATTGTATTAAATTATATAATAATACTCCAGAAAAAGTTTCTTCCTTTAATATTTTCCGAAAACAGATTCGTAATAAAAGAATAATAAAACAAATTGAAGTTATTGAAAAACATAAGGAGGAATTAATATCCAAAATAAACAATAACGAAAGCGAATTATTTGAAAAAGAAAATATCGGATCATTAACATTTCCTGAATTTGATGTGCTCCAATCAATTGATGAAGTTAATCAACGCGACAAGGATTTAAACAATGCTCTTACGTTGGGGAATTTACATAAACAAAAAATTAAAATTTTTTTTCAGGATATCATTTCAAAAAAACACATTGAAACAACAATATGGCAAGTAAACTCAACGCACATAAGCTTAAAAGGGGGGATGGTTGTACCTGTGAGAAGCATTTATAAAATTGAATTTTAAAGCATAAATATTTTTTATGAAAATCATTACAAATATAAATAAAAATTAATGAATACAAATACAGTAATTTGTAATATGAAAAACAAAACTCAACAAAACAATAATGTACTATCTGGGATATTTCTGTTGATGTTAGTGGGGGGAGTTACTTCAATCCTCATGCTTTTAAAGTATTTCAACATTCTTCATTTAGATTTAGAAATTGTATTAGCTCCTTTTTTAGTTATTAGTTTATTGACATATGGAGATAGACTTCTCATTTTTCTTTTGCTAAGTTCGATAAGCTTTGTATCGAAACTAATCAACAAGTTAAGAAGCTCTTCTCAATCTCAACAACAACTAACCCTAAAACAATCATAACCATGAAAGAAAAAGCAAACTATCAGCCCCAATTCGTATGTATACTACTAATTGTAGCTGGAACATTATCGCCATCAAATGGCGTTGATGACAAAAGCAACAAATCACCTTTAGAATTGATTACAACTATGCTTGTTGTAGTTTCTGCAGGATTAATTGTATACCTAATATGGAAATGGATTGAAAATTATAAACTGTCGTTAAAAGCAAACGATTAAACCAAAAAAAAATAATCTAACCAAAAATAAAAACTATATGACAAGAATAACAGTAGCAAAAGGCGATGGCATTGGTCCGGAAATTATGGACGCCACATTAGAAATTATTTTAGCAGCTGGTGCTAAATTAGAAATTGATGAAATTGAAGTTGGCGAAAAAGTTTATTTAGCGGGTAATACTTCAGGTATTGCAAACGAATCGTGGGACATCATAAGAAAAAACAAAATTTTTCTTAAAGCTCCAATAACTACCCCTCAAGGTGGTGGTTATAAAAGTTTAAATGTAACCACCCGCAAATTTTTAGGTCTATATTCAAACGTAAGACCATGTAAAAGTTTACATCCATTTGTAAAAACAAAACATCCCATAATGGATATTGTTATTGTACGTGAAAATGAAGAAGACTTGTATGCCGGTATTGAGCACCAACAAACCGATGAAGTCGTTCAATGTTTGAAATTAATTAGTCGTCCTGGTTGTGAAAAAATTGTGCGTTATGCTTTTGAATATGCGAAACAACAAAATAGAAAAAAAGTAACTTGTTTTACTAAAGACAATATTATGAAACAAACTGATGGTTTGTTTCACCAAGTGTTTGATGAAATTGCAAAAGAATATCCTGAAATTGAAAACGAACATTGGATTATTGATATTGGGGCGGCAAAAATGGCCGATACGCCTGAGGTGTTTGATGTAATTGTTATGCCTAATTTATATGGGGACGTTTTAAGTGATGTGGCTGCTCAAATTACAGGCTCTGTTGGTTTAGCAGGCTCGGCAAACATTGGCGAAGAGTGTTCAATGTTTGAAGCAATTCATGGATCTGCTCCAAGACGAGCCGGGCAAAATGTAGCCAATCCTTCTGGTTTATTACAAGGCGCTATCATGATGTTGAATCATATTGGAGAAACAGCGGTAGCCGAAAAAGTGCAAAACGCTTGGTTAAAAACATTAGAAGATGGTATACACACATACGATATATTTAAAGACGGAACTAGTAAACAAAAAGTAGGCACAAAAGAATTTGCACAAGCAGTAATAGCAAACTTGGGTAAAAAACCAAGCATTCTTAAACCAGTTACTTATGCAAATGATGCGGCATTAAACTTACCAAAATATAAACGTAAGCCTTCTGCAAAAAAAGACTTAGTAGGTGTAGATATATTTGTTCATTGGAATGGTACCGACCCAAATGAATTGGCTAATAAAGTTAAAACAATTGAAAATGGTGGAATTAGCTTATCGATGATTACTAACCGCGGTATTAAAGTTTGGCCTGATGGTTTTAAAGAGACATTTTGTACCGACCATTGGAGATGTCGTTTTAAACCAAAAGAAGGGTCAGAAATAACTAAAGCGAACATTATTGAACTGTTAAAGAATGCAATTAATGAGAAAATAGACACCATAAAAACAGAAAATCTTTACTCATTTGATGGCAAAGCGGGTTATTCATTAGGTCAAGGACAATAAACTAATAATATAAAAAATATGAAAGTACAATTATTAAAGGGTAGTTTTAACCCGAAGGAACTAGAAAAAATTTTAACAGAATTGATAAATGTTAAAATTAAATATCATGAATCTAAGATACAAAGTTCGGATGAAGAAGAAACAATGAAAATGAGAGAAAATCGCATTATTAAACTTCAAAATGAGCTATCTGAAATTAGAAAATACATTCAACAATCTGGTAAGGACATTACAGTAGAATCCGAAATTACATTGAATTAATAAATTAATACACACCCCTATTTCTAATTAAATAATTAGAAATAGGGGGAAAGTATAAGCGTTTAATAAAGGATTACTATGGTAAATATAATCATCCATTTAAAGAAGGAACAAAAAGCTAAAGAATTAGTAAAGCACTTGCTTTCCGAAAAACTAATTGGCGCAGCTTCAATTGATGTTAATAATACTTCATACGAAATGGAAGCCGATGTTTGTGTCGAAAAAATGTTTAGCGTTATTACTGCTCAATCGAAAGCATTATTGTTTAATGATATTGTTGATGCCGTAAAGGATTATATTGGAGAGGATGTGCCAATTAACGCAACGCCAATTGTTGCTACAAATAAAATATTTGACTCTAAAATTAGAAACAAAACAATTCCAATATAAAGAACACTATGAATATAGAACTTATAAAAGGAGAATTTATCGCAACTGACGCTTTGGATTTAATAACCAGAATGATACACGTAAAAATTAGGTATCACGAGGATAAAATTCTTAAAGAAAATAATGAAGAAGATATTAAAATGCGTGAAAAAAAGATTAAACAACTTCAAAAGGATCTTTATGATGCTAGAAATGCAATTGAAAGAAACAAAAATAAAATAACCTTAACAGGTCAACTTAATTTCAATAATTAATATGCTTCCTTTTGAAAATTTACAATTAATTGATGGTAAGTTTATTCCTGAAAATGCTAAGGAAATTCTTACAGATTTAATTAGGAGTAAAATTCAGTTTCATAAACGTAATAAATTAAATGGCAATATCGTTTTTTCTGAAAGTAGAATTATTGAATTAGAAAATATGCTTATACTAATTGAAAACATAATTGAAGAAGCCACCAAAAAGAATAAAAAAATAATTATTAATGGAATAATAGATATTAAACTGGTTGATTAGGCCGATTAGTTAAATCAAATATACATCTAAAATTATTTTATAGTGAAATAAGCTAAAATACATTAAGACATATAAATAATGGAAAAAATGCAAAAACTAAAATTAATAAATGGAAATTTCTCTCCAAAAGATGCTAAAGAGTTATTAATGAATTTATTTTTAGGTAAAATCCAATTTCATCAAACCAAAAACTTTAGTTCTAAAGAAAGGCTTGGCAAAGAAGATAAAAATTCATTAAAAAGAATTGATCAATTAAAAAAAAGTTTAGAAAAAACAAATAAGTTAATTTCCAAAGCAGCGTTAAAAAACGAAACACTTACTATAACCTCAGAAATTAGCATCGTTTTCTCAAAGTCTAAGTTTTAAAATGTTTAAAGGAAGAAAACTAATTATTGCCACCAAACACCAAAAAGAAAAAGTAATTGCTCCCATTTTTAAAAAAGAATTAGGTGTAAAATGCGTTGTTGCTTTAAATTTTGATACAGATGAGCTCGGAACTTTTACGGGTGAAGTTGAACGAAAAGACGATCCAGTAAGTACCGCTCGAAATAAATGCCTTATTGCCATGAAACATAACAATTGCGACCTAGCAATTGCAAGCGAAGGCTCTTTTGGACCACATCCAACGATAGGATTTATAAATGCTGACGATGAGATTTTATTATTTATTGATAAGAAAAACAACTTAGAAATTTTTTCTCGCGAATTGTCGACCCAAACAAACTTTAATGGTAGCGAAATAAAATCCTATAAAGAGCTACAACAATTTGCAAAATCAGTTAAATTCCCCACTCATGGCATAATACTTCGTAAATCAAAATATTTTAAAGATGACATATATAAGGGAATTACCAATGAACTTGAATTAAAAACGGTATACGAGAACTTAAAAAATAAATATGGTAGCGTATATGCAGAAACAGATATGCGCGCCCTTTACAATCCAACTCGCATGGAAGTAATTGAAAAAGCTACAAAAAAATTAATTGAAAAAATAAAAACAGTATGTCCAAAATGCGCTACCCCTGGCTTTTCAGTAACAGACGCAAAACCAGGACTTAAATGTGAAAACTGTGGATTCCCAACCCGCTCTACCTTAAAACATATTTTAACGTGTAAAGTGTGTAACTTTACGGAGGAAAAAATACATCCAAATGGAAGAGTTTCTGAAGATCCAACGTACTGTGATAATTGTAATCCCTAACCAAAAAAAAGAATATGAACTTAGACTTACTTATTTCAAACGTTACCAATCCAGCATTCTTATTCTTTATTTTAGGAATTGTTGCAGTAAAACTAAAAAGTGATTTAGAAATTCCCCCTAATTCTTCTAAATTTATTTCATTGTATCTACTTTTCTCAATTGGGTTTAAAGGCGGACAAGAATTAGCTCATGAAAGCTTTACTATGGAAATAGCTTGGTCTATGCTTTTTGGAATCGTTATATCTTTGCTAATCCCATTGTATACTTTTTTTATTTTAAAACGTAAGTTAAACATTTATGATTCTGCCGCCATTGCTGCAGCATACGGTTCCGTAAGTGCGGTAACATTTGTAACGGCAGTGTCGTATTTAGACATACAAAAATTACAGTTACACGGTCACATGGTAGCTATTATGGCATTAATGGAATCTCCGGCTATTATTGCCGGATTAATTTTAATGAGCATTTATAACAAAGAAAAAAATAATTCGGTATCTAAATTATCGGTTGTAAAGCACTCCTTTACTAATGGCAGTGTATTACTTATTTTGGGTAGTTTAGTAATTGGCTTACTCGCAAATGCTAAACAAGCGGAAGGTATTAAACCTTTTACCAACGATATTTTTAAAGGATTTTTAGCCATATTTTTGTTAGATATGGGAATTACCAGTGGGCGTAAATTAAGTTCTTTTATGGGTAATGGGATTTTCCCTTTATTATTTGCCATTGTAATTCCACTTATAAATGGATGTGCAATAGCTCTTTTAAGTAGTTTTGTAACGCATGATGTTGCAAATCGGTTTATGTTTGCAGTGCTCGCTGCTAGTGCTTCTTATATTGCTGTACCGGCTGCTATGAAAATTGCTATTCCACAAGCAAATCCAGGTATTTATTTGCCGATGGCATTAGCTGTAACATTTCCTTTAAATATAACTTTTGGTATGCCAATCTATTTGTCTATTGTTAGTTTATAATTTTCTGTTACATCCAATATAAAATAACACTAAAAAGAAAAATAAATCGATGTGCCGGTTTATTTAGGAAAACTGAGTAACAAGGTTATTAAAAACAATAACGAAAACGGGTCAACCAAAGTTGATAAAAATAATGGACTGCATATTTTTGTACAGGTAAAAAATCCCTAGAATAGATTATTTATAGTAAACGGGGTCACCTATAATTGGCTCAATATCCTTTTTAAACTTTTCAATAAGATTTTGTTCGTTGATGGTAACAGGTTTATATGCTTTTGAAACTTTTTCCATTACTCTAATAAATGTTGCTTTTAATTCAGGACTTAGGTAATGACTATTTGTTCGAATTTGCTTCATTGCATTGTCATACGCATCTTGTGTTGATGTCTTGTCTTTATCAATAATCTGAAATACAATGTCAGAAACGTTAAAGTCGTAATCTTTGCATCTTAACTCAGCCTCAACAATGTTATGAAATTTTATCTGTTCTTCTTTTTGAACCTTGCCATCTGCTTTTGCAACGGCGTAGGCTAATTCGCCAATAGCATAATGTAAATTTTCTAAAGCTGTCATAATAATTTATTTTTATAGTACTAATTTCGTTTTTTTTAAATGAATTAGCGATGAGAGCTATCAAGTACTAACATGATTTTTATCATAAACTGGAATCTAAAATATATGCCGCACTAGCAATTAAATACCTTAATTATTAATTATAAGCCAACAACGCCAAATCCTGACCGAAACAAAAAAGGAGTCCAATTACGGCGCTTAATAGCAAATAACTTTATCAGTAACAGGTTTATTATAAATAATAAGCGCTAATTTATCGTGCTTAGAGGTAATTATAGGGTTCGACACTTTACAAATGTATTACCTCGCCATAAGCAGCTGCGGCAGCTTCCATAATGGCTTCGCTCATTGTTGGGTGTGGATGAATGGTTTTAATTAATTCATGTCCAGTACTTTCCAATTTACGAAGCGCAACTATTTCTGCAATCATTTCGGTAACGTTAGCCCCAATCATATGCGCGCCTAATATTTCGCCATACTTGGCATCAAAAATTAGTTTTATGAAGCCGTCTTTAGCTCCACTAGCACTAGCTTTTCCACTTGCAGAGAAAGGGAATTTACCAACCTTAATTTCATAACCCGCTTCTTTGGCCTTTTTCTCAGTAAAACCAACACTTGCTACTTCGGGTTGGCAATAAGTGCAACCGGGTATGTTGTTATAATCAATTGCATCTACATGCATGCCTTTTATTTTTTCAACACAGGTAATTCCTTCTGCACTTGCAACGTGTGCTAAGGCTTGCCCTGGCGAACAATCGCCAATAGCATAGTAACCGGCTACGTTTGTTGCATAAAATTTATCAGTAACAATTTTGCCTTTGTCGGTTTTAATGCCCACTTCTTCTAAACCAATACCAGAAATATTTGCCTCAATACCAACTGCTGATAATACAATCTCAGCCTCTAATGTTACATTACCTGTTTTTGTTTTAATATTTACTTTACAACCCTCGCCTTTAGTATCAACACTCTCAACCGATGCTTCGGTCATAATTTCGATACCTACTTTTTTAAACGATTTTTCTAATTGCTTGCTTACGTCTTCGTCTTCTACAGGTACAACATTTGGCATAAATTCTACAATGGTAACTTTAGTGCCCATAGTTGCATAAAAATAAGCGAACTCAACGCCAATAGCGCCACTTCCCACTACTAACAATGTTTTTGGCAATTTTGGCAATACCATTGCGTCGCGGTAACCAATTATTTTTTTACCATCTTGCGGTAAGTTTGGTAAGGATCGCGAACGTGCGCCAGTAGCAATAATAATATGGTTTCCATTATAAGTTGTTGTTTTTCCGTCAGCTCCAACAACGTCTACTTTTTTACCTGCTTTAATCTTAGCAGTACCCATTATTACGTCAATTTTATTTTTTTTCATTAAAAACTGAACACCTTTGCTCATTCCCTCTGCCACATCGCGACTACGTTTTACAACACCGTTAAAATCGGCTTTAATATTATCGGCACTAATACCATATTCTTTTGCGTGATTTAAATATTCATACACCTGAGCGCTTTTTAATAAGGCTTTTGTTGGTATACAGCCCCAGTTAAGACAAACGCCGCCCAAACTTTCTTTTTCTATAACTGCAGTTTTAAAACCTAATTGCGAGGCGCGAATAGCAGTAACATATCCACCTGGTCCACTTCCTATAACTATAATATCGTAATTCATATATTTTTATTTTTTGTGTTTAATTTTTAGTAGCGTCTAATTTACAACTAATTTGTAAATTTAAAAAAAATCGTATATATCTACTGTGATTAAGCAATTATATAGTGTTTTATTAATTTTAAGTTTAAATTTTTCCTTTGCACAAATCGAAAAAGATAGCTTAATTAATTACGAGCGTCGAAAAATTATTTTGGTTTCAGGAGCAAGTGCTTTAACACTGGGGTCGTTAGTGTATTTGCATCAAGAGTGGTACGCCCAGTACAATACGGGTAAATTTCATTTTTTTAATGATAATGATGAATGGTTGCAAATGGATAAAGTAGGGCATACTTGGACGAATTACCAAACCAGCCGATTGATGATGCAGGGCTTTAACTGGGCGGGGTTTAGCACGAAACAAAAATTAATTTATGGCGGAAGTATTGGTTTAGTTTACATGACAGCGGTAGAATGTTTAGATGGATACAGCGCTGGATGGGGCTTTAGTTGGGGTGATGAAGTGGCTAATTTTTTTGGAACAGGCTTAGCAATTGGGCAAGAAGCCTTTTTTAAAGAACAGCGTGTACAATTAAAATTAAGTTATATGCCAAGTGGTTTGGCGCAATATAACCCACGCTTATTGGGTAGTAGTTTTACATCGCAACTTTTAAAAGATTATAACGGACAAACGTATTGGTTAAGTATAAATCCATCGACATTTATTAAAAAACAAAATAAATTTCCAAAATGGTTAAACCTTGCATTTGGCTACAGCGCTTATGGAATGACCAATGCTGAAACAAATGTGGAAGTAATGGACAAAAACGGAAGCGTATATTTTTTTAACAGAGAACGACGTTTTTATTTTAGTTTAGATGTAGATTTAACCCGCATTAAAACAAAATCAAAGGTTTTAAAATCTATTTTTTCGGTGTTCAATATGGTTAAATTTCCTTGTCCGGCATTACAATATGCTAATAAAGGGTTTCGATTTTATCCCCTTTATTATTGATAAGTATTATTTTAATTATCAAAATTTAAATTTTGATTTAAAAGAGAACCGAATAAGTCTTTAAAACTAACTCCTTGTATTAATTTATTTTTACTTAATAAAGAGTGTTCGGCTAAACCGTGTAACGCAAATTCCATTAACACAATTTTTTCGGCATCTTTTGCTTTAGGGTGATATTTAGTAACGAGTTCCTCTAAACCGTCAACCACGCTTAAAGCGGAAGAATATACTTTATCATTTTCATGATCTAACAAATCTAAAATATTGCTGGAAGAAAACCAGTTAATAATTGTATTGTAATCCGACGATTCTTTTTTGCGTTTAAGTTTTGCTGGATCAGGAAACAATTCAACAAACAAATTACGAATGGCTAAACTAATTAAGTTTTGTGCTATAACCGTTGGACCTTCTTGCTCGCCTTCATAAACTAATTCTACTTTGCCATTAATAGCAGGTATTGCACAATATAAGTCACTTATCCGCGCGTAAGTATAAGGTTGCTTGCCTTTTAAAAAACGTAACTCAGCTGCGCTTACTAAACTTTCGTAAGCACTAATAGTTAAGCGGGCACTTACACCACTTTTAGAATCTACAAACTCACTCGTACGAGCTTCTACGGCAATTTGCTCCACTAAATTTTTTAATACTTCGGGTATTTCAATTTGTTTTTGCTCAGTATTTAATTTGGCTTGGTTTTGTGTAATTTGTTTTGAATGCTCAATTGATTTTGGATAATGCGTTAAAATTTGAGAACCAATTCTGTCCTTCAACGGTGTAACAATGCTTCCGCGATTAGTATAATCTTCAGGATTGGCAGTAAACACAAATTGTAAATCTAAAGGAATACGAATATTGAATCCTCTAATTTGTACATCCCCTTCTTGCAAAATATTAAACAATGCTACTTGCAAGCGTGCTTGTAAATCTGGCAATTCATTTATTACAAAAATAAAACGGTTGCTGCGTGGAATTAATCCGTAATGAATGACGTTTTCATCCATAAACGATAATTTTAAATTCGCGGCTTTTATGGGGTCAATGTCGCCAATCAAATCGGCTACGCTTACATCCGGTGTGGCTAATTTTTCGGCAAAGCGGTCGTTTTTATGAATCCAATTAATAGGTGTCGCATCTCCTTTTTCAGAAATTAAGTTTTTTGCAAAATGCGAAATAGGTTGCAAAGGGTCATCGTTTAAGGGACTTTCTGCAACTACAGGAATATATTCGTCTAACAAATTAACCAATTGCCTTGCCATTTTTGTTTTGGCTTGCCCACGTAATCCTAAAAATAAAATGTTGTGTTTACTTAAAATAGCACGTTCTAATTCGGGTATAACCGTTTCTTCGTAACCATAAATACCTTCAAAAATTTCCTCTTTCTTTTGAAGTTTCGAAATTAAATTATTTCGTAATTCATCCTTAATGGTTAAAAATTTATAACCACTTTTTTTTAATTCGCCTAATGTTTTTATAGTCGGTTTACTCATAATTATTTCAAGTTTTTTATTACTAGTTTCTTGCTTTAGTATTTGCTATATCAAATTAAATCTTTTGTCTTTTTGTCCCTTCAGTCTCTTTTGTCCCGTTAGTCTTTTTAAATCTTCTTCCTCTTCTTATTCGTATAATCTCTAAAAATCATTTCGCCTAGGCCTTTTAAACCTGTAAAATAAGCTTTTCCTTGGTTGGCTTCTGTAAACTCGTCGATAAAACTTTGCAAGTAACTATCGTTAGCTACCATAAACGTTGTGATGTCAATTTTACTACGTTTACAAGCTGCGGCAAGCGTTAAGCATTTATTGACGATGCGTCTGTCTAAACCATTACTATTTTTATAATACTGTCCGTTTTCCTTTAAACACGAGGGTTTACCATCCGTTATCATAAAAATTTGTTTGTTGCTGGCTTTCTTTTTCCGAAGAATAGACATGGCTAATTCCAAGCCTGCAACCGTATTGGTATGATAAGGCCCTACAGTTAAATACGGTAAATCTTTTAATTGAATTTGCCAGGCATCGTTACCAAACACAATGATATCTAAACTATCTTTTGAGTAATTGCGTTGTATCATTTCTGCCATAGCCATGGCCACCATTTTAGCAGGGGTGATGCGATCTTCGCCATACAAAATCATACTGTGACTAATATCAATCATTAACACAGTGGCAGTTTGTGTTTTAAATTCCTGCTCGCCCACCAATAAATCATTTTCGGTTAATTTAAAATCATCAAAACCATGGTTGATTTGTGCTTGCTTTATAGAGTCAATCATAGCAATACTTTGCGGTGAATCGCCAAATTCGTAAGCTCGTAAATCGCTACTTACTTCATCGCCATTTTTACCGGTAAATTTTGTTTTGTGATTTCCTGAAGCTCCTTTTTTTAATTTTCCGAAAACATGTTCTAAGGCATTGTTACGAATAGCTTGCTCCGTTTTTGGTGTAATCACCATGCCGCCTTTGCCATCTTTTTTATCGCGTAAATAGCCTTGTTTTTTCAGTTCGGCAATAAAATCGTCCAGTGTATAATCCTCATTGGTGAGATCATATTCTTTATCCAATTCTTTAAACCAATCCAAAGCTTCTTCCACATCGCCACTGGTATGCGTAATGAGTTGCTTGAAGATTTTAAATAATTCTTCAAATTTAGATTTTGGATCTGCAATAAAATTTTTAAAACGATAACCTAACACAATATTGTAACAAGTTTTGTAGGATAAAGTTGAGAATTTTAAACCAAAACTAATGTTAATTTAAATGAAAGAAATCGACCTTTGAAAAATAATTTTAAAAATAAAGGAAGGTTTAAGGTGCAAGAATTGAGCTAAGCAAACGTGAAGCGAATATAGCACCCTAATACATTTAGCACCAACGAGCGACTTGTTTGCGGGGTTAAACCTTCCGTAGATTTTGAATTATTTTTCAGAAGTCTTGATTTCTTTTGTTACTTTTCTTCATCAAGGAAGAAAAGTAAGCGACAATTTATAGAAAATTTATCTTTCCTACTTTTTCAAGTCAAAAAGTAGGCAAAAGACCAGGCACGGCAATCTGTCTGCGCGCTCTTAATTTTTTAAGAAAATCTATCGAAGTAAAAAATTCTTTGCCGTAATATTCTTTCTTAGCAAAGAATTTTAAACGACAAGCGCCTTCGATGATTTTCTTTTAAAAAATTAATTCACCCTTCACACCCTCAGCGCCGTGCCATTGCCAACGCACGAAAAATCAAAATACTACTTCACAGCCTCATATAAAGCTTTGTGAATTTTGCCTCTTATGCCCAGCTTGGCCAATTTATTAGGCTCTGCATCTGGGTAAACGCGATTACTTAAAAACACGTAAACCAAATTATTTTTTGGGTCGGCCCAAGCAAAAGTGCCTGTAAAACCACTGTGGCCAAAGCTTTCTAAACTGCAGGCATTGGTAACAGGACTGTCTTTTTTCTCATCGGGCTCTGGTTTTTCAAAGCATAAGCCACGCCGGTTGTTTGGACAAAAATGGCAAGTGGTAAAATCTCTTACTACAGCGCTGTCTAATAATCGTACGCCGTTTAATTCGCCTTTATTTAAATACAGTTGCATTAGTTTTGCTAAATCTAAAGCAGTTCCAAACAAGCCCGCATGTCCTGCAACGCCCCCTAACAAAGCTGCGCCTGGGTCGTGCACATAACCCTGCACTACTTGTTTTCTAAATTTGGTGTCCATTTCGGTGGGTGCGACTTGCTCAACCGAAAAATATTTTAAGGGCAAATAACTTAATTGTATACCAATTTTAGAAAATAAATCCTGAACATATTCGTGTTGTTTTTTACCGCTTTGCTGTTCAATAATTTGTTGTATGAAATAATAACCTAAGTCGCTGTACAAGTATTTACCGGGATTTTCAAGCTTTGATGTGATGATGCGTTTGTACATAGTATCAATAAAGCTTTGTTTGGAGAATAAATGTTTTGCAACAGGAATCGGATAATTAAAAGAATGTTTGTTTGAATAATAGCCGGGCTTATATTCACCATCTTTTTTTAAGGTTTTTAAATAAAAAGGAATCCACGCTTGTAATCCGGCTTGATGCGTAATTACATTTTCAATGATCAAACTATCTTTATTACTACCTTTTAAATAGGGAAGGTATTCGCCTAACATTTTTTTATAATCGAATTTTTTTTCCGATTGTAGTTTCATTAAGGCGAGGGCAGAGGATGCAATTTTTGTAACGCTTGCTAAATCGTAAATAGTGGCGTTGTTTACTTCCGGCGCATCGTCGTTGTAAGTATATTTTCCAAACGATTTTTGATAAATAACTTCGCCGTCTTTTAATGCAACTATTTGGCAACCGGGATACGCTTTTTCGTTAATGCCGTACTGCGCAATACTATCTATTGCTGAGAACTTTTTTTTTTCGTACGACGTTTTTATGGTCGTTTGTTTTTTCTTTTTGGAGGCTTCGAGGTCGATGCCAGAATTGTATTTGAATAAATTAGTGGTGACAGGTAATTTTCCACTTACTTTTCCAAATCCAAGAATTGCATTGGCACTTGCTTTTAAAAGGCTTGGCATGTATTCATAAGCCAATATAACCGATTTAAAATTACTAACATTTTCAATTTTATTTAATAAGTAAGGATTGGTTAAAAGCACAAGCACAGTCGGTTTTAGTTTTGAAATGGAATCAATTAATCGCAATGTTTGATTACCAATGCCGTAATTATCTTCGGCTTTTAAGGTGGCTTTGTTTATTTGTAAAATAACAACATCGGCTCTTTTTATTTTGGTAAACGCATCGATAATTTGGTTTTGTTTTGCGTCATGTTTTAGCCCAACATGTTCAACATACATGTAATTTTTTAGTGTTTTGTAAAGGGTGTTTTCGTCTTCAATACCAATGCTTACTTCCGCAATTTTCAAACTGTCGTTTGAATTTAATGGTAAAAAATTACTTTCGTTTTTTAATAAGGTAATGGATGCTTCGGCCAATTTATCGTTTATCTCAGTGCTCTCTTTGGTATTTAGTTCTTTGTATAAATTACGAGTCACCACTTCTGGCTTGGTATTTAAGCCACACCAAAATTTAGCTTGTAATATTTTTTTACAACGGGCATCAATTTCCTCTTGTTTTATTTTTCCTTCGTTAATGGCTTTATTAATTTCGGCTATTGCTTTTGGCACATCACCACTAAATAATAATACATCGTTACCGGCTAAAAGTGCTTTTAAATCTACAATGCCGGGGGCATAATATTTTGCAACGCCCTGCATACCCAAAGCATCGGTAAAAATTAAACCTTTAAATTGCATTTTGTTTTTTAATAAATCGGTTACAATTTTTGGCGATAAAGTACTGGCTAAATTTGTTGTTGTATCAATGCACGGAATATTTAAATGCGCTACCATTACGCTTCCTAAACCTCTATCGAACAAATATTGAAAAGGGTAAAGCTCTAAGCTATCTAAACGGTCTCTACTACAATTAATAAATGGTAAGGTTTTATGCGAGTCACTGTCTGTATCTCCGTGCCCGGGGAAGTGTTTCCCATTCGCCATAATGTGTTCGTCTTGCATGCCCTGCATATACATGTAAGCTTTTTGCGCCACTTTGTATTTATTCTCGCCAAAACTACGCATACCAATTACGGGGTTGAGTGGGTTGTTATTTACATCGGCCACCGGCGCAAAATTTACGTGTAAGCCAATACGCTTACATTCTTTGCCAACTTGTCGCCCCATTTGGTAAATCAAACTATCATTTTGTATCGCACCCAAAGTCATTTGTTTTGGGTAACGTGGAGTACTATCTAAACGCATTGCTAAGCCCCATTCGCCATCGATACTGAATAACAATGGCGTTTTTACAATACTTTGGTAATAATTTGCTAATTTACCTTGCCTAACCGGGCCACCTTGCATCCAAATTAAACCGCCAATTTTGTAGGTAGTAATTAGCTCTTTAATTTCCTGCACATGTTTTATATTTTTATTGCTATAGGCAGCCACCATAAATAATTGCGCCAAACGTTCTTGTGACGTTAAAGAACTAAAAACAGAATCTACCCATTTATTTTGTACAGAAATAAAATCAGGTTCTTTGGTTTGAGCAAACGAAGAGTGAGTAAAAAAAACAAGAAATATAAAAATAGTACTAAGCGACTTCATCTTTATAAAATTAAAGCGAAATAAAAAGCACTTTTAAAAAAAACAAGAATGTTTTAAACAAAAAAAGGCTAAAAAGCTAAACAACAGAAGCATAAAAATATAAGCAAAAGCAAGTTAATTTATTGTTACTTTTACAAAACAAATTTTTTTAATAATGCGCTTTTATTTTGTAATTATTTTTTCATGTTTGGTGTCGGTAAACTCATTTTCTCAAGACACGATTAAACCAATTAAGTTAAAAAAATGGTATATATCATGGGGTTACACACGTGCGATGTATAGTAAAAGTACTATTCAATTTAAGGATTATTCCAATAAATATCACGATTTTACAGGCAGAACCAATTATTATGATTTTAAAGTTTATGACGTAACTGCGTCCGACAGACCAGATTTTAATCAGATTAAAGATGTTGTAAATGCTACCATTCCGCAATTTGTGGGCAGGGTTGGCTATCAACTAAATAAAAAATGGGGCATTGAGATGAATTACGATCATACTAAATATATTGTTAACGATTATCAAAAAGTACGAGTTGCAGGGCAAATAAACAACAATTGGTTTGATAACGATACTATTTTAGACCCAGCCACTTTTTTGCATTTTGAACACAGCGATGGTGCAAACTTTTGGATGATAAATGCTGTTAGAAAATTTAATATTTTTAATCCTAATAAAAATTTTTGTGCTTCGTTAGTTGTAAAACCAGGGGCAGGGGTAGTTGTGCCTCGAACAGATGTAACATTGTTTGGCGAGCGTTTAAATAATAATTGGAAAGTTGCAGGCGTTATTTGTGGTGTAGAAAGCGGTTTACGTTTAGAATTTTTTAACTATGGCTTTTTTGAATTTGTAGGTAAAACGGCTTTTGCAAATTATATAAATACCTTTGTTTTAGGTGCTGGAAATGGCATAGCGCACCATTATTTTTTTGCTGGGCAATTAACGGCTACATTAGGTGTTCGGTTTTAAAAAAATAGTTATATTTAACTCAAAAATAAATATTAAATCAACAATTTTAAATCTTAAATCAGTATGATTCATTTTCATTCATCAAAAATTTTAATACCAACAGATTTTAGCGAAACATCTTATTTAGCTATTAAACATGGTGCATTCACTGCGCAACTTACTAAAGGTGACGTATATTTATTACACGTTATCAATGCCCAATATGCGCACACGGATATGTTTTTGCCAATTATTCAAATTGAAAATCAAAACGAGTTTGAGAAAAAAGTAGAAGAAAAATTATTACAGTTGGCCAATGATATTAAGGCCGAATATGGTGTAAACGTAAATTGTATTGTTAAAACAGGTAGACCCATTAACGAAATAACAAATGTGGCTAAAGAAATTGATGCTTCGTTAATTGTAATTGGTACACACGGTTATGCGCCTTTAGAAGAATTAGTTATCGGAAGCACCGCTTTAAAAACATTAAACCACGCGCATTGTCCAACTATGACAATGAGTAGCGAAGTTTCTCATAAAGGCTATAGTAAAATTTTATTACCTATTGATACAAGTGCGCACACCCGCCAAAAAGTTAATTATACTTTAGAACTAGCGCAGAAATTTTCAGCTTCGGTTCATGCTGTTGCATTATTACATACAAAAGAAGAAGATCAAAAACCTTCTATTGAATTAATTTTACATCAAATTGAAAAATTAGCAAAAGAAAAAAATGTCCCTTTTCATTCTGATGTAATTAGCAATGTTAAAAATACTGCTTCATCGACCATTAATTATGTTGAAAAAATTGAGGCAGATTTAATTGTAATTATGACAGACCAGGATGCTGAACTAAGTGGTTTCTTTTTAGGACCATACGCGCAGCAGGTTATCCATTTAAGCAAAGTGCCCGTTATTGCTATTAAACCAGAAGAACATCCAGAAAATGTGAACTTTAGCTTATTAAGTGGTACAAGTGGTATTTAGTTTATGCAAACGCACATTTCAATAGTACGTGGCGTTAATGTGAGCGGGTATAAATTAATAAATGAACGCTTTGAATGCGAACGCAGATTTTAACTTAGATGTGGAATTTAAAATAATACAGCATCTTAACTATAAATATAAAAATGAAAAAATCAACTCTGCTTATTTTAAGCTTTATTACAAGCCTTACATTTGCTCAAAAACAAGCCGATGTAAGTTTAGAATTATTAGATGGTAATCTTATAAAAGGTACCACAACCCTTTCTGACATCGATTTAACTACCGCTTATGGTAAATTATTAATACCTATTACAAAAGTTAGTCATATTGATATTGGCATTGGTAAAGATAATGGCATTAATGAGAAAGCGAAATCGTATTTAAAAATTTTAAGCACAAGTAACAGCGACGATACCCGAAAAGGAGCATATACAGATTTAGTAAAACTAGGGCCTAAAGCAATAAACGCCATACAAGATTTTTATAACGACCCAAAAAACAATAGCGAAGAGAGTACATATACCGGCGAATTTACAGTAGACAATGCCCTATCTGAAATAAAATCAAATAACAATATTACAAGCGATGCCCCAATTGAAGATGTTTTGGCCTTGGAAAATAATTATACAATGGGAGGGAGTTACAACTTTACAAAAATGGATATTAAAACCGAATATGGCAGTTTAAGTATTCCAAAAGAAAAAATAAAAAGTGTTGATATTTCAGTAGCATTAGAACCGGGTAAAGGAGAGTTTAGTTTTAAATTAGTTGCCTCTAAACATATTAGTGGAAATATTAACGGAGGTTGGTTAAAAACTGGCATTATGCTTAAAGCAGGGCAACGTTTTACAATTAATGCAAATGGCGAAGTTACGTTAGCCAGCCTAAGCAATTCTAAATACAAACCTGATGGTAGCAGTAAAGCCGAAAGCGCAACCGAATATACTTCTGTTGGCGGCGATGTAGAAACAGGTAGCACGTATTCCTATCCAAGTTATGGTAATGTTGTATACCGTATTGGCGAAAATAGTACCGAAAATTTAAAAGCCGGCGCCAAATTTAATGGTACCGCTAAAACAAGCGGTATGTTGCAAATTTCAATATATGAAACTGTATATAACGCAAGTAACAAAGGCGCTTATAATGTTAAAGTTAGCTTAGGTAAGTAATAAAAAAATATATTATAGCCGCCAGTTATATATTGGCTACCTAATAGTATTATAATTACTTTTACTAAATGTTTTTTCTCCTTTTTAAAGAAAGTTTACTATTTGCTTGGCAATCGCTAATTGCCAATAAATTGCGCTCCTTTTTAAGTTTGTTAGGAATTACTATTGGTATTTTTGCCATTATTTTAGTGTTTACAATTGTAGATGGGTTAGAAAACAATATTCGCGGTAGTATACAGTCCCTTGGTAACAATGTAGTATATGTTCAAAAATGGCCCTGGGATTTTGGCTCTGATTATCCTTGGTGGAAATATATTAATCGCCCCATACCACAATATTACGAGTTAGATGAACTACAAAAACGTTGCAAAACTACCGAGGCTATTGCATATAGAATGGGCGCACGCAAAACTGTAAAATACAAAAGCAATAGTATTCAAAATTCAGTTGTGGCGGGTATTTCGCACGACTTTTATAAAATAAAAAATTTTGATTTAAGTAGTGGACGTTATTTTACACAAAGCGAAACAGAAGCAGGTTATCACGTTTGTCTTATTGGCGATGCAATTGCAAAAGGCTTGTTTCCTAACGAAGATCCTTTGGGTAAACAAATAAAAATTTCGGGATATAAGGCAACCGTTATTGGCACACTAAAAAAAGAAGGTGAAAGTTTATTAGGCATTAGTTTTGATTATCAAATTATTACACCTTTTAACTTTGCACGCTATTTTATGGATACCAAAAGCGAAAATGCCGATCCAAGTATTTATTGTAAAGCAAAACCAAATATCACAAATGCCGAAATGATGGACGACTTAACAGGTTTGTTACGCGGCATTCGTAAATTAAAACCCTTAGCCGAACCTAATTTTGCACTAAACGAAACCAGTTTATTAAGCAAAGGTTTTGATAGTTTATTTGATATTATTGGCATGGCAGGTTGGATAATAGGTGGCTTTAGTATTTTGGTTGGCGGTTTTGGAATTGCCAATATTATGTTTGTAAGCGTAAGAGAAAGAACAAATTTAATTGGCATACAAAAAAGTTTAGGAGCAAAAAATTTATTTATTTTAATTCAGTTTTTAAGCGAAAGCGTTTTATTAAGCACGGTTGGTGGTTTTTTTGGATTATTATTAACCTATGTTATTACCTATTTAGGGAAAGATGCGATAGAAATGGACATTAGTTTAACGGGCACCAATATTATTTTAGGCTTTACTATTTCTATTTTAATTGGTATTATTAGTGGTTTTATACCGGCATATAGCGCCAGTCAGCTCGATCCTGTTGAGGCTATAAGAAGTAATTAATCATTTATACTCGCTACTTAATTACTTAATTCTATTATTAATGGCCAAATGATTTATTATATTTGTGGGATAAAACAAAATTATGGCTTATAACTTATTAAAAGGAAAACGCGGTATTATAACTGGCGCATTAGATGAAAATTCAATTGCTTGGAAAGTAGCATTACGTGCCCACGAAGAAGGAGCAACATTTGTATTAACCAACGCTCCCATTGCCATGCGCATGGGCGAAATAAATAAATTAGCTGAACAAACTAACTCTAAAATTATTCCTGCCGACGCTACAAGTGTTACCGATATTGAAAAATTATATACCGAATCTATGGCTCATTTAGGTGGTAAAATTGATTTTGTGCTTCACTCTATTGGCATGAGCGTAAACATTCGTAAAAACGTGCCTTATACCGAATTAAATTATGAGTATTATAATAAGGGTATTGACGTTTCAGCATTATCATTTCATAAAATGTTGGCTGTTGCGCATAAATTAGATGCAATTAACGAGTGGGGTAGTGTTGTAGCTTTAAGCTATATTGCTGCACAACGTGCTTATCCGTTTTATACCGATATGGCCGATATTAAAGCCATGTTAGAAAGTATAGCCCGCACTTTTGGTTACCATTATGGTAAACAAAAAAATGTACGTATAAATACTATTTCCCAATCGCCTACGAGAACAACTGCAGGAAGGCATTAAAGGTTTTAGCGAATTTTATGATTTTGCAAATATGCAATCTCCATTAGGTAATGCGTCTGCCGAAGATTGCGCAAATTACACCATTAGCTTATTTAGTGATTTAACGCGAATGGTTACGATGCAAAATTTAATGCATGATGGTGGTTATTCTTCAACCGGAGTAAGTCAAGAGCAGTTAGATGCCATTAGCAAGTAGTTTGACTGTATTGAATAAATGTTTAAGATAAATACTAATTTACATTAGTACAATGGCTTTGTTTTTTTTACATTAATTTAATATTAGCGTTTAGTATTCTTAATACTGAGCATAATTTTTACGACTATTTTTGTTAAAAATTATACTCAAAAAATGAAAAAAACTTTATCTTATTTATTTACTGCCATTTCAGCTTTACCTTTTATGGCTCAAGTAACAGTAACTGGTCCAAGCAGTTCGCAAACGCCTTATTTAAAACCGGCTATTCCTAACACAACTATCACATCTATTTTAACCGTAACAGATGTTATAGGCGGTTATAAAATGGTTGGTATTCCTGATGGTATAGGCGCATTTGATAATGGCAATGGCACATTTACCCTGTTAATGAATCACGAACTAGGTAATACAGTAGGTGTTGCCAGAGCGCATGGTTCAATTGGGGCTTTTGTGTCTAAATGGGTTATTAACAAATCAACATTAGCCGTTGTAAGTGGTGCCGACTTAATTCAAAATGTAAATCTTTGGAATGGTTCGTCTTACACAACTTATAATTCTTCAAATACATCTACGCTTGCGGCATTTGGTCGTTTTTGTTCGGCAGATTTACCTGAAGTTTCGGCCTTTTTTAATTCAAATTCAGGTGCAGGTACCCAAGATAGAATTTTTATGAATGGTGAAGAAACTGGTGCTGAAGGCAGAGCATTTGCTCATATTGCAACAGGTACAAATGCCGGTACAAGTTATGAATTACCATACTTAGGAAAAGCATCTTTAGAAAATGCAGTTGCAAGTCCTTTTGCAAGCAATAAAACCACGGTTGGTTTATTGGATGATGCTACACCTGGACAGGTTTATTTTTATATTGGAACTAAAACATTTACTGGTACTCCAATTGATAAGGCAGGTTTAACAAACGGAAAATTATACGGCGTAGCAGTTGCAGGATTAATTGCTGAAACAAGCACTGCCGTTCCAACTGCAAACACTACTTTTTCTTTAATTGATTTAGGTAATGTTTCAGCAATTACAGGGGCATCTTTAAATACGATGAGCAACAATATGGGCGTTACCAATTTTTTACGACCAGAAGATGGCGCATGGAGTACAGTAAATCCAAACGATTTTTATTTTGCAACTACAAACTCGTTTACCAGCCCAAGCCGTTTATGGAAATTAAGTTTTACAAACATTGCTACACCTGAATTAGGTGGTACTATAACTGCTGTTTTAGATGGAACTGAAGGACAAAAAATGTTAGATAATATTTGTACCACAGTAACTAACAAACTTATCTTACAAGAAGATGTTGGTGGACAAGCACACATTGGTAGAATGTTTCAATACGATGTTCAAACAGACGCATTAAATATGATTGCATACCACGATTCTACACGTTTTATTTCAGGGGCAACCAATTTTTTAACAATTGATGAGGAAGCATCTGGAATAATTGATGCAAGTTCAATTTTAGGGGCAGGTATGTATTTATTTGTTGATCAAGCACACTATGCTATTTCAGGCGAGTGCGTGGAAGGCGGACAATTGTTAGCTTTAAAAATGGGAACGCTTACTACAAACATCAATAGTGCTAAAACTGATAAAATCGAAATTTCAGTATTCCCAAATCCAGCTAAAGATGAGGTGCTAGTTAGATTTGATAACAAAAAATCAGAAGCTGTTACTGTTTATATTACTGATATAACAGGCAAACAAGTATTCGTTTCAAAAAAACAGTATTTATTAGGCGAGCAAAATGTATCTATAAATACAACTAATTTTAAACAAGGTACTTATTTTGTAAAAGTAGAGTCTGAAAGCCAAAGCGCTGTTACTAAATTAATTATTGCACACTAAATTTATTACCTTCATTACCACAAAAAACCAGAGAACTAATTGTTCTCTGGTTTTTGTAGCTTATAACTTTTTTGTAATCGAACTAATCATCCATCTAAAAAGAATAATTAAACAGGATGATAAAACTTTATGTCAACTAAAAAACGATAAAATTGATCTATGAAATTAAAATTATTTTATTTTTTGTTTTGTTGCGTTTTAACAATTTTAATTTTATCGTTTAAATTACAGGAAAATAATAGACAGAATTACCAAAAAAATTATTTTGAAGGTATAGAAAACTTTAATCTTAGTTTATTAAACCTACAAAAAAAAATAAATGCCGATACATTAATTAATGTAGCTCACATACAAAATAATATAAATACTGCTCGCTTGTATTTAAAATCAATCGATTTTTGGTTACGCTATTTAGAACCAACTACCTATAAAAAAATAAATGGTCCTTTGCCCGTTGAGTGGGAAACAGAAGTGTTTGAAAAATATGAGAAGCCCTACCGCCGAGAGGGTTCAGGTTTAACATTAGCCTATTTATATTTAGATGAAAATGCTTCAACTATTAAAAAAGACAGTTTAATACATTTAATTAAACAAGCTCAGCAATCTTTAGCCGTATATAAAGCCGACTCGATAACAAAAAATTTGTCTTTGCCCGACCATTTTTATTTATGTAATAGATTACACCTTTTAAACTTAGCTGCTATATACACCACCGGTTTTGAATGCCCTAATACAGAGCAAATAATAGTTGAACTCATGGAAATGTTGCAAGCAACAACTACTATTTATAAATCGTTTAATACTACTTTTCCCGATTATCAACTCCCAAAAAATTATTTAGATTTATATGATAGTTGTATTGTATTTGTAAAAAATCAACCAAAAGCTATAGATAGATTGGATCATTTTCTTTTTATAAAGAATTATATCAATCCATTATTTGCCATTAACCAACAATTAATTTTAAATTATAAAATCAGTAGCAAAAGCAATGTTGATTTTGCACTTAATAAAACAGCTAAAACTATTTTTGATAAAAACTTATACGATGGGCAAAATTCAAAAGGAATCTTTCTTAGAGTAAAGGATAGTTTAGCGTTAAAAGAGATCAATCAACTTGGTAAACAACTGTTTTACGACCCAATACTTTCGGCTAATAATAAGCGAAGTTGCGCATCATGCCATAAAGCCGAACATTATTTTGCCGATACTTTGGTAAACACGCCACTTGCATTTAATGCTACCACTTCGTTAAATAGAAATGCGCCGAGTTTAATAAATGCTCAATTTAATCACCTCATTATGCAAGATGGAGCACAGCTAACATTACTAAATCAAACAAAAGCTGTAATAACAAATAAAGATGAAATGGGCTCAGACGCAACCGAAGTGTTAAAAAAAGTGTTAAGTTGCAACGAGTATAAAAAAGGCTTCACAAAATTATTAAAATTTACGCCTCAAGAAAAAGACATAACAATGGATCATATTTGTTCTGCTATTATTAATTATTACAGTAAATTTTCAAATTATTATTCAGATTTTGATGAGGCGATGATAAATAATAAACCCTTAAATAGTGATGCACAAAAAGGCTTTAATTTATTTATGGGCAAGGCCCAATGTGCTACTTGCCATTTTATACCGCAATTTAACGGTGTAAAACCACCTTATGTTGGCTCCGAATTCGAAGTTTTAGGAACACCCTCTACCATAAAATATACCCAATTAAGTCAGGATAAAGGGCGCTATATGGTTAATCCTGCTATAGAAACGGCTAATGCTTTTAGAACTGGTACCTTAAGAAATGCAGATAAAACCAAACCTTATATGCACAACGGTGTTTTTAAAACAATGGACGATGTTTTAAATTTTTATAATAATGGTGGTGGGGTAGGGCATGGTTTAGTGGTAAACAACCAAACCTTATCTTCCGATTCGTTGCACCTTTCTGTTACAGAAATTAAACAACTAAAGGTTTTTATAACTTCCTTAAACGAAACTGTTAAATTTGAAGCGTTACCAACGAGTTTACCAAAGTCGAAAATTAAAAATTTAAATGCCCGAAAGGTTGGAGGAGACTATTAATGATAAATTTTAAAGCAGTACCACTTATTTTTTTAATCCTTTTTTTTTGGCAGTGCGGAGTAAAAAAATATTCTGTAGCTCTTTCTTTTCCTAAAGAAATGTTACCTCACGTTAAAGTGATGTACGAAGAGCAGTGTTTAAAAGGGGCAAAATTGTATGAGTTAAACTGTGGAAATTGCCATAATTTTGTTGTTAATAGAAGAGAATATGTACCCGATTTTAAAGAAGCGCAATTGAAAGGGTATGAGTTACGAATCATAAATAAAAAACACGAAGCTAATTTACCCGATGACCGCGTGACTGAAGAAGAGTTAGCTATCATCATGAATTTTTTAAGGTATAAAGTAAAAAATCCCGACGCTATAAATTTAAGCACCAAAAAGCAACCCGTAAAAAAGGTAGCAAATTCGCAGTAATTAACAGGTTTTTAATAAAAAATAAAATTTGTTTATTGCTTGTTAGCAAAATGTTGTTGAAAAATAACCTCGTAACATTGGCGTAACATTTAATAAAGGTTGGTCTGATAAATGTAAAGTATCTTTACCATGGTTATTTGATTAGTATGTTTATTTAACTACCACGCACCGACACAAAAAGCCAAAGCTAAAGTGGGATACGGATTGCAAAATAAACATGCAAAAAATTTAAAGCCGGGTTTTGCAAAAAATCCGGCTTTTATTTTTGTACTACCTAATAGTATTCTTTTTAGTTTAAGCTATTTTAATTTATTTTCCCTCGAGTTTTTTTTCTTAAATAAAAACAATTAACATGACGGAACTTTAAAATTAGAGTTTTATTTTCAGGCATTAGTTCTTGATTCAGAACCGTGTCTCCTAATAAATCGTTCCTGCTTAAAAAATCAAAATCTCTTACCTCTAAGTAAAAGGGTTCGTTTTTTTTGTAATAATAAAATAACAATGTATCACCTTGTGTAAATTTACTAGTAGATTTTTCTATATGTGAACTACTTTGTTCGAAATTACTATAATCAATTATTGAGTAAAAAATGTCTGGGTAGCTACTCTTAAAAATGGTATTGTCACTTCCAGCAGGATTCCAATCTTTATCGTTTTGTAAAACAATTGAGTCGCAAATAATTTCTGACATATTAATAGGTGGTACTGATAAGGAGAAACTATAACTATTATCAATTAGCTTTTTTACCAGAGTATCTACAAAATACTTTTGCGTTCCATTAGCTAGTGTACTTTTTTTATCGCATAAAAAATAATCTTGCCAAATGCGCACATTTACTAGTATTTTAGTATTTGCCTTAAAACGACGCAAAATATAAAGTGGAATTATAATTCTTACTGGACGGTTGCCTTGTAAGTATATTTTTTCAAAAAAAACGCCAGTTGAATCATCAAAACTTGAATACATAGTGCCTGAATTTTTTTCTTTTTTTATTTCCTGTAATTCTTTAATTACTTTTTCCCCATTAAATGTAAATTCAAAATTTAGCTCTATGTCGTCAAAATTGTTTTTAACAGAAAGGTTGTAGAGTTCTTTATAAGCTTCTGCAAGATCAAAATCGAAAACAATTTTCATATTTTTAATAGCAGCATTAACTCCCATTAATAAATTTCCGCTCCATGGGTTTAAAGAATTTGTTTTTACCACAATCATCGAATCTCGATAGGGAAGAAATAATTTTGTGTCTGTTTTTTCAGAGGCTTCCTTAACTAAAGGGGCATTGCAAGAAAATAAACCTTGTAATAAAATAACAAAAAATAATAGTTTATACATACAGATGGCAAAATTCTTTCTGCCGCTCCAATTAAATATAAGATTTTCTTTCAGTTGTTTTTAAAATTAACAATTTGCAGTCTTGCCAAGTATTGCTTTTGAAAGCAGAATACAAAAGGTATTTTAAATATATAAAATTTTATTTATGAGGGCAAAAAAGAAAATTATTTTGTACTTTCGTAAACCTTAAATTGCCTACATGATTAATTAGTTCGCCTGATTGTGCTAAGTAAGGTTTTTGACTTATTAAAGGTGGAAAGTATCTTTAGTACATAATTAAATTTTTGTAAATTAATTTTCAGGTACATTCCGGTTTAAGAGGTTTTATCAATAACAATATTGTATTTGTATAAAAGCCCGGCAACTTCCGGTAACGAAAATTTTGCTTTTTTTAATTTGTTTTGTTCTGGGTCAATGGAGTAGTTGTGAGACGAACGAAAATCAGCCTTTTCTAGAATGCTGTTTTCGAAAGTAGCTCGGGTTAAGTCGCAGTTTTCGAAAACCGATTCGCTTGCATCACAGTCTGTAAAATCAACTTCGTGCAATTGCGAATTTTTAAATACTGTTTTTTTAATTTTTGTTTTGTAAAATGTAGAATGGTTTAACATACAAGTATCAAAACTAAACGATAAGCCAAAATTATTGCATACGTCAAAACGCAAACCTAATAATTTGCAATCTTTAAACCGAACATCGTTAAATGTTGTTTTTAAAACCTGCACCAAACTTAAATTACAATCTAAGAATGTACACTCAATAAATTTAAAATCAGAAAGATTGGCATTTGAAAAATTACAATTATTAAATGTGCAGTTTTCGTACTCGCCTTTTATTAAGGGTTCTGTTGCAGAATTTTTTTTGTCGAACGTTTGGTTGGTAATTTGCTGTAGCATGTAGTTATTTATTGCCGATTTAAAATCGTTTGTGTTTTTAAATTATTTAACCACCACTTTCGCCGAATGCGGGTTAGCAGTTCGTTGTTTAAAGTCCATTTTTCACCTACTATTTATTATTAAAATTCTCCTTTATCAAAAATTCATTTACAGATGTCCACTTTATGTTTAAATATCTATCGTTGTCGTATTTTTGAAAAATAATTCTTCCTTCCATTATATCTCTCATATACTGCATCCCCTGCCAAGCTGGATAAAGTTCGTTTTTGGACGGTGAAAAAAAACGGGTTACTCCAATTAGAAAATTTAAAAGATGAATGCCACCAGGTCTCAGTATTTTATAATTTTTAGCCGTTAGTTCAGTAAGCAATTTCACAAAGTCGTTACAAGTAAGTCTATCGCCTGCAATTCTTAAATATCTTGGCGAATTGTCGTCAATTGCCACCTCTGCTGTGAACTCAGCCACGTTATAAGTAGTTGTAAATTCTATAATTTGATTTGGGTTTCCCCAACATAAAATACGTTTCTGTTTAGTAAGTATCAAGGGCATATCTGTGGTTAGTAAATCCATAAAAGGACCGTTAAAGATAGTTGTTGCTTTGATGGGAGTTGTTTCAAGATACCGATGAAACTCTCTTCTAAAGTCTAAATTTCTATTTTTTCCTTCTTTCAAATTGGTAAAATCACTAGAGTAGTCGCTTGGTATAAATCTTTGTACTTTTGCTTCTACTGCAGCATCTAAGAATAGTTTTTGAGAGTCAATTATCGTTTCTCTTAAACCTGCCAAAGCTGAAACTAAACAATGTGCTCCTAAACAATGCTTTGAAATTTCAGATTTATTATTAGTGTCAACTTGAAATACACGGACACCTTTTTGTTCTAACGCTTTTATTTTTTTTATGTCTGTTTGTAAGCGAACAATTGCTCTCACTTCAACATCTTTAGTTAATAATGAGTTTATAATCTTTCCACCCAAATTTCCGGTTGCGCCAGCAATTACTATTATTTTTTTCATTTGCCTTAGTTAGTTTGGTATTATATTTTTTGGGTTGTGCTGTTTATAACAATTACTTCTAATTAGTGTGCAAGCGATTCTCATTTAGTTAGCGTTATTTACATACGTTTAAATTGCCTAAAACCAAATGTATTAAAAATTAATTAAAAAAAACGTTCAATACTTTTCTTAGTTTCTTCATTAATTTTTAGTTCAGGCGCATGATGGGGTTTTTTACGCGCGTCAATAATCATAGCGCCTTTGCAGCCCCAATGTTTGTTTTCGGTAAATTCGTCTACCCCATAAATATCGTGGCTAGGGTTACTACGGGTGTATGTTACCCAAACGTAGTCGTTTAAATTTTTTGGCTGAGGTGTGAACGTAAAATCATCGTAAATTACAATTTGTACTATGCCCTCAAATGCATCTTTGTTATCACTTAGCCAAGTTGCAAAGCGTTGTATTTCTATTTTGGCAGTTTTATAATCTGTAAATTTTGTTAGTTCAACGCCAATAACACCATCCATCAATAGCATGGGCTTACTAATAAAGTCACAAGTAAAAATTTGCGGTGGAAGTTCGGTTTTTAAGTCACGTTTTTTATCGCCATAAGCGGCAACAATTAATTTACTGCCTTCGTTAATTTCATCGCCACTGTAATCTAAGGTATCAATGGTTGTTTTGGTTAAAAAGTGCAAATCGCGAGTTAAATCAATACGTTCAAACACATAGTTAAAAAACTGTTTAATGTCGTGGCAATTTAATTTATCTTCTTCATCGCCACTAATAAATAAATATTTGGCTAAACTTAATTGCCCGGTGCCTAATATCCGGTTGGCTTGGGTTAGCAATTCGGCAGGCCTTTTATTTTTTAAATAAGGTGTGTAGCGTTCGCTGCCAACTGCTAACAATAGAGGATGCACACCTGCGGCATCTACTGCATGTACTTCTTTTACGCCGGGTATTTCGTTAGGGATAGCGCTACCGCTAATTTCATGTATTAATGCGCCAAAGGCAGTATCTTCTTGTGGTGGCCTGCCCACAACGGTAAAGGGCCAAATGGCATTTGTTTTTGCGTATACTTTATGCACCCGCATTAAAGGAAACGAATGTTTTAAACTGTAGTAGCCTAAATGGTCACCAAAGGGGCCTTCTGGTTTATTTTCGTTGGGATATACTTCGCCGGTAATAACAAAATCAGCATCTAAACTAATGCAATACCCATCTTTGTAGGCATATTTAAAACGCTTGCTTCCTAAGGCTCCTGCAAAAGTTAATTCACTAATGCCTTCGGGTAAAGGCATAACCGCTGCTAAACTGTGGCTTGGTGGCCCGCCTACAAAAATAGAAACTTTAAGCGGCATATTTTTTTTATTAGTTTTGGTTTGGTGTACACCTATACCCCGGTGCAATTGGTAATGCAAGCCTATTTCTTTATTTAGCACATAATCGTTGCCGGTTAATTGTATGCGATACATACCCACGTTAGATGCCATAACCCCGGGCTTATCGATGTCTTCGCTATACACTTGAGGTAAAGTAACAAAAGCGCCGCCATCCATAGGCCAATGTTTTATTAAAGGTAAATCTGAAATTTGTATTTCTGTAAATCCTGCCGACGAAAAAGAAGATTTTTTTGGCAAAGCTTTTAACGCGGCTAAACCAGTTTTAAAGTATTTAAACGGATGTTTAAGCGCATGCATAGGATCATTCCGCAATTGCACCAAAGTTTGCATGGTTTCAAAAGTATCCCTAAACATAAATTTACTGCGTTCAACGGTTCCAAATAAATTGCTAACGGCTTGGTATTTGGAGCCCTTTATTTTTTCAAATAGAATGGCGGGTCCGCCTTCTTCAAAGTACTTTAAATGAATAGCCGCCATTTCTAGGTTTGGGTCAACTTCTTCTTTAATACGAATTAGTTGTCCGTTTTTTTCAAGGTCATCAATGCATTCTTTTAAACTTTTGTAGCCCATACTTGCTTAACACCTTTTTGAGGCAATTGTTTTAGAGATAAGAATATACTTTTGATTTCATAAATTTTTGATAAAGCTTAGGCGTTTTTGTATGAAACCGCCAACCAAAAGTAACGTTTTGAGTAAAAGAAGTAGATAAAAGGGAAAGTGTTTGCGAGCCATTGTATAAATTATAATCGCTACTGGTTGCAAAAATAAAATAAAACTTTTTTAAATTTAAACCTGTAGAAAAACGTCCTGTTCCACTCCACGAAATGTACGACAGATTGCGTTGCTCATTACCTAAATTGTAATTACGCCATTGCTGCTCTGGCCCAACTGTAAAATACCCACCAATAAACCAAGCTTTATAAATTACTAACGTGCCAGCTAAACCACCATTTACAGCTAAATTAATAGATTGAAAGCCTTTTAAATTTGCATAATCGTTATAAAAAGCACGTGTTTTTATTGGAAAAACAGAGCTATCGTTATTTAAGGTATAAACATTAAAACTTGCACCTAATATCCATGTAAAAGCCGATTTTAGCTGGCGGTAATTACAACCAAATCCCGATTTATAAGAAAATTTTTTATAATTTGTAAAATACATAAAGCGGCTCATTAATAAACTGCTTTTTAAATTAGGTTGTAAATAATAATTGCCTGTTCTTTTAAAGGCAGTATCATAATTCGCCGTATTTTTATCGTAAAAACCTGTAAAACGTCGGTAATAGTTTTCAGATACCCATCTGTTATCGCCAACGTTTAAACCAATATTAAATGTTTTTGTATTGCCTTTGCCCTCGCTTAAATTTTGAGGTTGCGTCCGTGTACCAAACGATAGTTGAAACTTATCATAATTTAAAACAACACCACCAATCAACCTCGATTCGGCTGAGTATTTATGTTTAGATACACCAGTCGAATCTTTAGTCATTGCCTGTTCGAAATCATTATTAAAATTACGAAATTGCTGAAATAAACCTACTATCAATACGCGTTCAAATTTACGGTACTTAAGCGTATCCCACATTTTACTTTTTCTTTCGCTTTTTAGTTCAATCGTATTATTAGTTGTATTTTGCGATTTTGTGTAAAAACAAATCAAAAACAGTGGTATAAATAAGTACCTATACATTTATATTTTTTTAGATTTGTTGAAGATAAAAAAAATAGTAATATGTTGTATTTATTGCAAGTAAAAGATGAGTTACAAAAAGTAATTCCTAATGCTGAAACAGTAAAAAATCAAATTATTGAAAAGGAAAGTAAATTAACTTCTTTTTTTGAAGGCACACTTTCAGACATTTTACGTTTTGCCCCAAAATTAATTTCGGCATTAGTTGTTTTATTAATTGGTATGTGGGTAATTAAGCGCATCTCTATTATTGCCGAAAAAACAATGAAGCGTAGAGATTTAGAAGTGAGCTTACGTACCTTTTTAAAAAGTTTAATTAGCATAGGTTTAAAAATTATTTTAATTGTAACCGTTGCAGGTATGTTGGGTATAGGCACTGCCAGTTTTGTAACCATATTAGGCGCAGCGGGTTTAGCAGTAGGCTTAGCTTTACAGGGGTCGTTATCAAATTTTGCCGGAGGCGTTTTAATTTTAATTTTTAAACCGTATAAAGTAGGTGATGTTGTTGAGGCGCAAGGACAAACAGGCGAAGTAAAAGAAATTCAAATTTTTAACACCATACTTTTAACGGTCGATCATAAAACTGTTATTTTGCCAAACGGTCCGTTAAGTAATGGCACCATCGTTAATATTACCCGCTACGGGAGTATACGGATAGATATTGCACTTACTGTAAGCAGCGATAACAGTTTAACCAAAGTAAAACAAATTATTAATAACGTTTTAGTAGCCAATGCAAGAGTTTTACAAAATCCAGATCCGGCCATTTTTATAGGAGGAGTTATAGACGGAGCTTTGCATATTAATGTAAAGCCGTATTGTACCCCTTCTGATTCGCCTTTGCTTTCAAGCGAACTTTATCACGATTTTAAAGAAGCATTTGAAAAAAATGGAATTAAAGCGCCTGTTCGACAACGTAGAATTGTTAACGCTAATGATTAAAATTTAAACAAACTCTTAAAATGCATATTACCGAAGCGCAGCTGCTGATTGACAATTGGATTAAAAAATACGGCGTACGTTATTTTAACGAATTAACCAATACCGCCATTTTAATGGAAGAGGTTGGGGAAGTAGCGCGTATAATGGCTCGCCGGTATGGCGAACAAAGTGAGAAAGAAACGGATACTCAAAAAGATTTAGCCGGCGAATTGGCCGATGTTTTATTTGTTTTAATATGTATTGCCAACCAAACCAGTATTAATTTAGAAGAAGCTTTACAAAAAAATTTAGATAAAAAAACGAAGAGGGATAGCACGCGCCATATAGACAATAAAAAATTGATCTAAATTTTACAAGCTTTTATGGCATTCTTCATTAATTTTGGGGAGTTTTATGTTTAGCATAAAACCATAAAAAAAGTACCAGTCTTTGGTTCGTGGGTTGCCACGCATACTGCCCGGGTACGCAACACCATCTTTACTTTGGTTAGTAAATGCACTACCTCTGCCAATTGGGTATATTCCGCTCACATCATCTATATAATCGGTAAATGTTTTTCTAGGGCCCCATTCTACACTCAACCCAATATTTTTACTAATATTCCATTTAAAACCTACTCCAAAAGGCAAACTCATCTGTAATTTTGAATAACTTTTTCCTTGCCCTTCGTTATTTAAGTTTTGCAAACTAACGTAGCCGTTGCCAATGTTACTTTTTGGGTTCATATAAAAACCACCTAAACCTGCAAATAGGTATAAGCTCATAATATGTTTGTCGTGCCCGATGCGGTAATCAACAAAATTAAATTCGGCAACCGAATGAAAATCGTAAATACGCGATTTAAAATTTAAGTTCCGTTCTAATTGGTCTAACTCTTTACTTTTTTTATCGTCGGCACTTATAACCCCGTAATTAAATCCAAATCTAAAAGCAAAACGGTAATTACTGCTAAATCTGTACAAAATACCTACACCAGGTTTCGAATAAATTAAATGTGTACGAGGGTTTAAATCGCCTATATAGTAGGCACCTCCTGCAAAAATTCCAACTTCGTGTTGTTTAAAATGCCGTTTTTTAGTTTGCGAAAATGCAATTAACGAACAAGCGAGAAATAAATATAAAAGCGTTTTTTTTATCAAAATGTACTATTACTAACGTAAAAATACTGTATTTATTGTGTTAATTTTTGCATTTTTACCGTCTAAATGCAAAAAATAGCTTTATTTATGATTTTTGTTGCTGTTTCAAAATTAAGTTTTGGGCAACAAAAAGATAGTGTTAAACAAAAAAATACATTTCTCCCTAAAATCTCAATTTCTAACGATTCAAATACGATTTTTAAGAGTAAAAAAAATCAAATTTCGTTAGATAGTAATGATAATGCCGAATTAAAAATTGGTGGATACGTTTCAAGCTACTATGCCTATTATGATGATGTAACCGTTCAAAATGGCTTTGTTCAGTTTCCAACAATGGCAGCGCGCAATAAAGAGTTTGGATTAAATATGGCATTAATTGATATGCATTATACGTCCAAAAATAGCAGAAGCAATTTAGGCATACATTTTGGAGATATTGCACAATCTGTTTGGCCCCAACAATATAACGTAATACAAGAGGCAAATGCGGGTGTGAAATTAATTAAGCGTTTGTGGTTAGATGCGGGTTTTTTTAGGTCGCATATTGGTGTAGAGAGTACGCAGCCCCGCGAAAATATTACATCAAGTATGTCGTTAGTAAATGTTTACGAACCCTATTATTTTGCGGGCGCTAAATTAACCTACCTTGTGAATTCAAAATTATCGATTCAATTAAATTCCTTTAATAGTTATAGTAGTTTTGTTGACAATAATAAAAATAAATTAGTTGGCACCAGTATTGTTTTTTCGCCCACAGGTAATTTATCATTTACCTATAATTTTTTAACCGGTAACGAAAATCCCGATTCTGTAAAAATAAAACAACAACGTAATTACAATAATTTTTATTTAACCTATACCTCTGCAAAAATTTTGATAGCAGCAGAAGCCAATTATGGCTGGCAAACGCATTCACTTATTGCCGATTCGTCAAAAAATGCAAAAGTATACAGCGGGCTGATTGTTTTAAAATATCAAGCATTTAAAAAATTTGCCGTTTTTGGAAGAGAAGAAGTATTTAGCGATAAAAATAAAGTTTTAACAGGTACAACATCAACTGGTAGCATAATATACGGAACAACGGCAGGCTTTGAATATAAACCATTTAATAAAATGGCAATAAGTGTTGAAGGAAGATTGTTGCAAAGCGATGCCTTAATTTTTAGACAAGAAAATACTTTAACAAATTACCGTAAAGAATTATCTTTGTGTTTAGATTTGTGGTTTTAATTTTGAAAGAAACACAAAAATATCAGCCGATTGGCATATTTGATAGCGGATACGGTGGCTTAACTGTTTTAAAAGAAATTGTAAAAGAACTACCACAGTACGATTATTTATATTTAGGCGACAATGCCCGTGCACCATACGGCTCGCGAAGTTTTGAAACAGTGTATGAATACACGTTTCAATGTGTAAATTATTTATTTGACCAAGGTTGTCATTTGGTAATATTGGCTTGTAATACCGCATCGGCAAAAGCGTTACGTACCATTCAGCAAAAAAACTTACCCATAATGGCACCTAATAAACGTGTTTTAGGAGTTATTAGGCCAACAACAGAGATAATAGGTAATTATACCAAAACAAATTATGTGGGGGTTTTAGGTACTTCGGGTACAATAAATTCAGGCTCCTATATAATAGAAATCGAAAAATTTTTCCCTGAATTGAAGGTGTACCAAGAGGCCTGTCCTATGTGGGTGCCATTAATTGAAAATAACGAATTGGATAATGAAGGCGCAGACTTTTTTATAAAAAAACATGTTACTCATTTAATGCAACAACAACCAAGCATTGACGCAATAATTTTAGGTTGTACGCACTACCCTATTATTGAACAAAAAATAAAGCGGTATTTGCCACAACATGTGAAATTAATATCGCAAGGAACAGTGGTTGCAACTAGCTTAAACGATTATTTAAAACGCCATTTTGAATTAGAAAAAAACTGTAGTAAAAATAGTACAACACAATTTATTACAACTGATATATCAGAGGTATTTGATAAAGCTGCCGGTATATTTTTTGATGGAGTGGTAAAATCGAAGAGAATAGAGTTATAAAAATAATCTCCGCAAAAATGCGGAGATTATAATTTATAAAGGACAATTGAGTAACTTTTAATTATTTAATTCTAAGGCATTACTGTAATTCCTGCCCCACAACCATAAGCGCCGGCATAAGCTACAATAAATGTTGAACCCACTTTGCCTGAAATAGCAGTAGCCTTTGCACTTGAATTGCTTACATTGCTTAAGGTAACTATATTCATATAGTTGTCAATTTCAGGGATGCCAGAAGTAGGTATTTCCCAAGTTAAATTATTTGGATTTGGAATTTGCGTTAAAAAGCTAGGGTTACCGGCTTTGTAAGCTACTCTATCTACCTTATAAGTTGTAGCGGTAAATGTTACATTATCGGGATTAGGTAAAAATGTAAAAGGATCTATTCCACCTAAACTGGCATAAAACGGATTTACAATAATTGCAGTATCAGGGTTTACAATAATTTCCGACTGACCCATAACACCACTTGCAGTAACTTTTACATAAGCGCTGCCTATAGCCGAAGCAGTTATTAGCCCAGTGCCGTTTACCGTAATTGCATTTGCCGGCTCGTTATCGTCCTCTTGTTTTGGTACTACTAAATAATTAAATGTAACTGTACTGCTAACATCATTACCTGCGCTGTTATATGCTTTAGCATTTAATTGCAAAGTTTCGCCTTTAAATAGTTCACCTAATGCCGGCGTAACTACAATGCGGGTAACAGGCAATGGCGCCTCTGGCTCACCCACAACCATTACTGGAATAACTATTTTGTTTATTTGTCCGTTAATTGTTGCATTTACCGTAATATTTGTATTTCCAACAGCATTAAACGATACCAAACCTGTGCTCGATACACTTGCAATACTTGTATTTTGCGAGGAAAAGGTATAGGTTGCAGTTCCGCCTAAATACACAGTTTCTAATTGTATAGTGCCAAAACCTACGCCCCAAATAATTGCGGATGGAACAACAGCAAACAATTGAGTACTTTTCAAAGGTTGAACGTTAAAAGGTACCGATGCTACATAGGTTACGCCTTCGTATTGAACAGACGCAGAAATAATGCCTGTCGTATCGTTATTTAACGAAAAAGTAGAGCCTGAAATACCGCCAATATTACTGCTCCAACTTAAACCACTTACATTAATCACAGCACCACTGCTGTTTACCAAATGTGCGCTTAAATTTACTGATTTGCCAACCTCAATAGATTGAGCGCCATTATCAATTACCAAAGCGTATTTTTTGGTTTGGTTGGGGGTTGGAGTTGTATCCACCGAAGGGACGTCTTTGTTTTTTTTGCAACTTGCTGCAATTAAAATTACACCTAGTGCAATTGTTTTAATTAGGATGTTTGTATTTTTCATATTATTTGTTTTTTAATTTTTTACAAAATTGCGCCCAAATAAAAAAAAAGGCAGTAAGTAATGTTGCGTTAGCGTGTAGATAGGTTGCAAACCTATATCCATCTGAAAATCAATTGTTTAAATTTAATTTTAATTAAACTATAACTATTTTTTATAATTTTTTCAGATAAACCTGAAAGGTTTTGAATGAATTTTAACGATTTTGCAACATTTCTGTAGGCGATTTTTTATAATAGTCGCTAAAACATTTTGTGAAATAGGATTGCGAAGAAAAACCAACCATATACGCTACCTCGGTAACGTTGCCTTTTTTAGCTATTAAAAATTCTTTAGCTTTTTCTAGGCGAATAAATTTAATAAGTTCGGAAGGAGAAAAACCAGTAATTGCTTTAACTTTTCGTTGAAAATGGCTTCGGTTGGTTGCCATTAAATCTGCCAAATTTTCAACCGTTAGTTCGGGGGAATCTAATTTTGAAAAAATAAGCTTAAATAATTTTTGCGTATAAGGTTCAGTTCCTACAAATTTTTCTTCAACAGTTTTTTCGGGTTCTATAATTATTTGCTGAAACTCAACTTGCTTTTTGGTTAAAATAGCCAATTGGTTTTTTATTAATGCTACTAACTCATCTGGTAAAAAAGGTTTTGTTAAATAGGCTTGCGCTCCAAGATTTAAAACCTCTAATCGTGAAGTTGCCGATGTTTTTGCGGATAAAAAAATTACAGGAATATGATTTGTAGAAGCATTATTTTTTAAATGATTTAAAAATTCAGCACCATCCATTTGCGGCATCATAAGGTCGCTAGTTATTAAATCGGGCAAGGTTTTTTCTAATAATTGTAAAGCTTCTATTCCATTTGTAGCTTTTAAAACAGTGTAATTATTGTTTTGTAACAAACGTGCATTAAACTCTAAAATATCGGCGTCGTCTTCAATTAGTAAAATTTGTTGCTCTTCGACATTGGTCATTGTCCGATCTGTATCAAAGGCAAAACTACCTTGTTTTTTAAGATTGAGATTAACTGTAAAGGTTGAGCCCTTATTTATTTCGCTTTGTAAATTTATTTTACCATCATAAATATCTACTAAATCTTTTACTAACGATAAACCAATACCTGTGCCTATTTCTGATTGTTGTTGCGAGTTGCTTCTATAAAAACGGTTAAATATTTTTTCTTGATCAGATTTAGAAATGCCAGCGCCAGTATCCCAAACACTTATTTCTAAATGAATCTCATTTTCTAATTCATAAACGTTTACTATTAAACCAATTTGTTTACCAAGAGGTGAATATTTTATAGCATTGCTTAATAAATTTCCTGTAATTTTCTCTAAGACATCTTTATCAAAAAAAACCAATTTAGTTTCAAAATTTAATTGGGTTATTAACGAACTATTTTTTTGGGCTGCAATTGCCGAATACGTTATTATGAGTTCATTAAAAAACAGACTAATATCTCCAAAGGCTTCGTTTAACTTATATTTACTAGTTTCAATTTTAGAAATATCAAGCATTTGATTTATCAATTCGTTTAGGCGTGTAATACTTTTTTCGGCCAATTCAATATTATATAATTCGTCAGCAGAATTTTTACTTTGTTTTAATAAGTTTAAAGGTGCCTGAATAGTAGTAAGTGGGGTGCGGATTTCGTGTACTACATTTGAGAAAAATTTTTGTTTTGCTTTTTCTATGGCTTTTTGCGATTGTTTTTTGAATAAAAAATAGATCGTTAAAATAACTAAAACAAATAAAACAAGTATAAAAAGTATAATTAGTTTATTGCGCTTATTAGCCTCTTTCTCAATCGTTAACTCTTGCTCCCTGATCTGTAAATCTTTTTTTTCTGTTTGATATTTAGTATCTAACTCTTGTATTATTTGTTCTTTATCTGCATTAAGTAACGAATCTTTGAGATTAAGTTGTAATTTTTTATAGCTTAAAGCTTTAGCTAAATCATTTTTTTTCTCATATAAAGAACTTAAGTTTTGATATACACTTATTTTTTCGAGGCTTCGATTTAGCTTATTAATAATGGCAAGTGCTTTAAATAAATTTTGTTCGGCTAAATCAAATTTATTTTTTTCTATGTACACATCGCTAATATTAATATAAGCTGCAAGGCGGTAAAAATCTAACTCGGGGTTTGTAATAAGGTCGATATTTTTTCTATAATAATACTCCACAGAATCTATATTTTTAGATTGTAATTGGTATGCACTTCCTAAAGAGTTGTATAGATTTGCAAGAATTTCAACATTATCAAAATTTTTAAGTTTTAATTCGCTGTCGCGCAATATAGCAATAGCTTCATTATACTTACCCAAGCGTTGCAAGGCGCCTGCAATGTTGCAATTAATAGTAGCATAGTATTGCATATCGCCTTCTTTTAATTTTATGTCTGCTGCTTTTTGCATGTATAAAATGGCCTTATTAATATCGCCTAATTGATAAAAAATCATACCTAAACCATTATTATAACTCGAATTTTTTTTTAAACTTCCAATTTTTTCGGCAACTAATATTGCTTTTAAATAATAAGTTACTGCACTGTCGAACTGCGATTTAGAAGAATAGCATTCAGCAATATTACCTAATGCGTTTGCTTGTAGGGTATCGTTTTTAAACTCTAAATTTAACTCAAGTGCCTTATTCGATAATATAAGGGAAGTGTCGGGCTTAAGTAGTTTAAAGTAATTAGCAGCAATACAATAAGCTTTTACTTTTTTTATGCCTTTTGAGTTTTTTATTTTTAATAAAATACTATCAACCGAAACTTTTTTTTGTGCGCTAATGCAAAAAAAGCTGACAAAGAAAACAAGTATAAGGAAACACTTTTTCAAAAAAATAAGAGCAAATAATTGTACTAATTTAAATATTAAAAATTAAATAAACTCTTGGGTTTTAAAATAATCAATAATGGCATCAATAATTAAAATTCAATAAAAATTGGTAAATTATATAAAGATAGTATTGTTTATTTCTCAAACTCCTCCATAGCCTTGCGCCATTCGCTAGGCACTTCCATACTTTCTGTTTTTACATAATCCATAGCTACTAAAATACCAATGCCGTTAGCACATTCTATTAACTTGTTGTTTTCTAGTTTGCAAATACTATTTTTTATCGTAATGCTTTTGGTGCCTAATTTTATAACTTTAGTAAAACAAAAAATTTCATCGCTAATGTATATTTGTAATAAGTGGTTTATTTCAGTTCGAGCTAAAACAAAACCACGCTCGTTCCAATTAATGGTATTTTTAAAAAGCTGATTAAAATAATTTACGCGCCCCAACTCAAAAAAATTATGATAAACCGAGTTGTTTAAATGATTTAATTTATCAATATCGCAAAAACGAATTTGTAATGCAATACTGTGTTTATAATCTTCAAATTGCATCATACTTGTCGGGTTAAAAGTTCAAAAGCAAAGTTTTTCAAATTATTTTTTTTCACTTCAGAGGCATTAACTTTATTTAAACAATTTATAGCCATTTGCGTGTGCATATCGGCTTCTTGTTCGCATAATTGTTTTACGTTTAATTCATTAAAAATTTGCAAAGTTGTTTCTATTTTTTTTGAAACATCTTTTTCTGTTGAAATAGTTTGTAATTGTATTTTTTGATGTTCGTTAGCTAATTCAACTGCTTTTAAAAGTAAAAAGGTTTTTTTATTGGCAATAATATCGCCACCTATTTGTTTACCAAACTTATCTTTATCGGTTGCAAAGGCATCTAATACATCGTCTAATAACTGAAACGCAATGCCTATGTGTTTGCCAAATTCGTATAAATTAGTTTGAGTTTCTATGCTTGTATTTGCATTAATGCCACCCATTTGCAAACTACAACCTAACAACACAGCTGTTTTTTTAGTAATCATTTCAATATAGTTACTAACGGTTACCAAATTGGTAGTTTCAAAATTCATATCTAATTGTTGGCCTTCACATACCTCAATAGCTGTTTTTGTAAACAAAATATTTAGTTGTTTAAATTCGTTAGCAGCATAATTTTCTAAAACTTGAAACGCTTTTACCAGCATTACGTCTCCACTTAAAATGGCAATATTTGTATTCCATTTTGTGTGAACAGTTGGTTGATTTCTGCGCAATGGAGCGGCATCTAAAATATCGTCGTGAAGTAACGAAAAATTATGAAACAACTCTACTGAAAGGGCTGAATCTAGAGCTAGTTGAGGGTCTTTATCAAATAAATCGGTAGCTATTAACGCTAATAATGGACGCAAACGTTTGCCCCCTAAATTTAAAATATAATTTTCGGGTTCATACAGTTCATTAGGCAATTTTGTTTTTAAGTTAGAAGTATAATTTTCTAAATGCGCTAAAAAAAGTTGTAAAAATTTTTGGTAATTGTTCACGGAAATAAAATTTCAAATATCATACGTTAAAAGTATTACAGATTTTTTTACAAATTACATAGATAGTTAATTTTCAGCCTACTAAATCTATGTAATCCATGGCTAAAATAGTAGTTACATTAACTGTTTTTTGCAACCTCTAACAAATAACTGCCATATCCACTTTTGGTTAATGGTGTTGCAATTTTTATAAGTTGCTCTTTAGAAATGTAGCCCATTTTAAAAGCTATTTCTTCAATACAACCAATTTTTAATCCCTGACGTTCTTCTATAACTTGTACAAATTGCCCCGCTTGCATTAAGGAAGGAAACGTTCCAGTATCTAACCAAGCAGTACCTCTATCCATAATACTTACTTTTAGCTGTTTGCGGTTTAAATATTCTTTATTTACATCGGTAATTTCGTATTCGCCGCGTGGGCTAGGTTTTAGGTTTTTTGCAATTTCAACTACACTATTATCGTAAAAATACAATCCTGGTACGGCATAATTACTTTTTGGAGTTGTGGGTTTTTCTTCAATGCTAAGTACATTATAGTCTTTGTCAAATTCAACAACGCCATAACGTTCCGGGTCGCTAACGTGATAAGCAAATACAACACCGCCAACAGGGTTGTTAATTATTTGCAACGATTGCCCTAACCCAACGCCATAAAAAATATTATCGCCTAAAACTAAGGCTACTTTATCGTTACCAATAAATTTTTCGCCAATAACAAATGCTTGGGCGAGTCCGTTTGGTATTTCTTGCACAGCATAAGTAAATTTACAGCCAATACTTTCGCCAGTTCCTAATAATTTTTCAAAATGAGGTAAATCGTGGGGGGTGCTAATTATTAAAATTTCGTTAATGCCTGCCATCATTAATACAGATAGGGGGTAGTAAATCATCGGTTTATCGTAAATGGGCATCATTTGTTTGCTCATTGCCAGTGTTAATGGGTGTAAACGTGTGCCCGAGCCACCAGCTAAAATTATTCCTTTCATAGTGTTGCTTTTAGTATTTATTAATTGTGATATTAAATAATTATCATTTTGGTTTGTTCTTTTTTTTGAATGATAATTATTTCATAAAAATTTATAGTTTAATTTTACAAAAATATAATAATTATTCTATTAAAAAATTAGCTGGCATATTTTTAATTTTTGTTTTGTTTTCTTTTAAGCAAGAAGCTAATTTTTATGATAAATTAGTACAACAAGCTATTAACCAAACTAAAATAAACGTTACTTATGTGCCCCAGTATGTGCAAATTAAATACCCAAATGGCGATGTGCCATCAAATACCGGCGTTTGCACAGATTTAGTAATACGAAGCTACCGAGGGGTTGCAATTGACTTGCAAAAAGAGGTGCATGAAGACATGGTTAAAAATTTTAAAAATTATCCAAAATTATGGAAGTTAAAGGCCCCCGATACAAATATTGATCACCGGAGAGTACCTAATTTAATGACTTTTTTTAAAGCTAAAAACGCGGAGCTTAAAATTACTAAAATAGCGTCGGATTATAAGCCAGGTGATATTGTTACCTGGAATTTACAAAATAAAAATGTGGTTAGTGGAATTACGCATATTGGTATTGTAACAAATATAAAATCGCAAGATGGTGAGCACTATTTAATTGCTCATAATATTGGTGCTGGAAACAGGTTGGAAGACATGCTATTTGATTATACGATTATTGGCCATTACAGATATAAAAAATAGTAGGGTTTTAAATTTTAAATAGTAACGCTATTTTAACACATAAGTGTTAAATTAATGCTCTGATAATGAGTAACAAGGCTATTTGGCTGAGTAAATGGGTGTCATTATGGGTATAATGAGTGAAAGTGCCTTTCTAATTATTAAAAAATTATTATTTAACACTGTATTAACGTAGATTTGTTGTAAAAATTTATTATTATGAGATTTAAACAAATTATAATCATTTATATAGCGATGGTTGGTATCTTAAAAGCCCAGCCATTATCTCCCATATCTTCTCTTGCAACTGTTTCTAATTATGCCTTTACAGGAGCAAGTCAAACATTTACCGCGCCGAGTTCGGCCTGCACACTTACTTTTGTTGTTAGAGGCGCTAAGGGTGGTGGCCCTGGTGGTGGTTTAGGGGCTGCTGTTCAGGTAACAATTGCGTCTACACCTAATCAAACTTTTCAAATTAATGTAGGTGGTGTTGGAATTCAAGGTAATGCGTCTGGTGGTTTTAATGGCGGTGGAACCGGTTATGCTTCTATTGGCGGGTCATCAACATATGGTTCTTATGGTGGTGGAGGCGCTTCAGATGTTCGAACTGGTGGTGTTGCTTTAGTTAATAGAATAATTGTAGCTGGTGGTGGTGGCGGTGCAGGTGGTGGTTCAAGCTCAGTATGTGGTGGGGCGGCAAATTGCAATAACGGCGCAACAGGATGTAATACTTATGGTGCTGGTGGTGGTGGTGGAACACAAACTGCTGGTGGCGTTGGTGGAGCACCTTGGGCAGGAACTCCTCCTGGTGGTTCTCCTGGAGTTTTTGGTATTGGTGGACAAGGTGGTGTATGGCAGACTGCATCTGGTGGCGGCGGTGGAGGTGGCTATTATGGCGGCGGCGGCGGCGGAAACGACGGTTGTTGCACAGGTGCAAACGGTGGCGGCGGTGGCGGCGGTGGTTCAAGTTTTTATCCAGGCGGGTCATTATGCGCGCCAGCAAATCAAAACGGACCAGGATCTGTAACTGTATATTACGCTTGTTGTTCAAAACCTGTTGTAAACGAAAGCTATGCAATATGCACGCGTTCTGCTCCCCAATTAAACACATTTAGTTTATCTGTAAGTGTAACAAATACTAGCGTTCCAAGTGTATTAACCTACTCTTGGGCAGGACCAAATGGTTTTAATAGCGTTACTAATTCTACCGCTGTTGCAACCAATCCTACTTCTACCCCAACTGTTGGAGCCTACATTAATCAATCAACTGTTGGTGTTGGGCCTAGCACTGTAACTTCAACTCAAATATTATTAACCCCTAATCCTACAACGTTAGCTAGCGGTATTTACACGGTTTATACAGGATCTAATGGTACGGTTACAGCATGCTCAAACACAGTTCAAGTAATGGTAAATCAAACACCTACAATTTCATTATTTGCAGTAAATGCTCCTACGTGTCAGGGCACTACTTTAAATTTTTCATTAACACCTATAAACCCAACTGTAGCAGTACCCGGGCAAACGGTCGTTTCATATTACTCTTGGTTAGGCCCAAATAGTTTTGCTTCAAACCTACAAACACCATCCATTGTAAATTCTAGTTCATTAAATAGTGGAACTTATAGCAGTACTGCTGTTTATAATTATACACAAAGTTTGGCAAGTTCAATTTTTACTACAGCGCCAAACACACCTTTAATATTTACTTCAATATTATCGTGTCAAAAAGATACAAGTTTGCAAGCGGTAATAATAAATACTGCGATGCCTTTTAGTGCTAATTACACGCTTTGCCAAGGAAGTAATTTAAATTTAACTACTTCAGCTACTGGTGCTACATCCTACTCATGGGCAGGGCCAGGATTTAGTACGTTAACGCAAAACCCGCAGTTAACGAATGTACTACCGGCTGTATCTGGTAATTACACTGCTACTGCACTTTTTGTAAGTGGCTTATTAACGTGTTCGCAAACGGCAGTATCCAACGTATCCGTAGTACCTACATCGCCTGTAGTAGTAACATTGCCTAATAATATATGTCAAAACACAACGGCTAATAATATTACCGCAACAGCTGCTGGTGCAATAGGCTTTGCGTGGACGGGTCCAAATGGCTTTACCTCTATTTTGCCAACCAATAGTATTTCAAATATACAGCCCGTTGCAAGTGGTAGCTATTTTGCTACTGCCATGTTTGCAATAGGCACTGTAAGTTGTACTACAATAGGTTCTAATCAAATAAATGTTGTAGCTGTAAATCCAATTGTAGTTACACCAACTATTACAGTTTGCGAACCGTCGGGAGCTACTTTATTAGCGAGTTCTCCAGGTGCGTTAACTTATTCTTGGAGTGGCCCTGGTACTTATACATCTAGTGCAACTAATCCTCAGTTTTCTACTTTATCGCCTTCAAACACAGGTGTATACATGGTTACAACCTCTTACAATAATGGTATTTTAACGTGTTATAATACAAATACAACTAACCTAATCGTTAATCCAATTATAACGTTTACTTTACCACCGTATAAGCAAGCGTGTTTTAATTCATTGTTTGTACAAAACGGACCTATTGGTGCGACAAGTTATACGTGGTCGGGTCCAAATGGGTTTAATTCTAATGTTCAAAATTTACAAATACCTACTATTCAATCGGGTCAATCGGGTCTTTATCAATTAGAACTAAACTTAGGGCCATGTAAAACAAAATCAAATATTACAATTGATGTATTAGCCCCTTTACAATTTACCTTAACACCACAAAACAAAACAATTTGTGCAGGTGACAGTGTTAAGTTTATTATGGGTTCGGCTTATGGAAGTGGTAATTATGCGTATGTGTGGAGTCCGTCTATTTATTTAACTGCGCCAACAGGTAGCTTACAAACAGGTACACCACTAGGCACTACTATTTATCAAGTAACGGGTTATGATATTGCTTGCCCAGATTATACATTAACACATAACTTTACATTAAAAGTAAATCAACCACCTTTGCCCGATTTAAAATTAGATAAGAACGAGGGTTGCGAACCTTTATGTTTATTTTATAATTCTAAAACGCAAGCTGAATCGGCTTCAATAACCTACGATTTTGGTGGAAATAACGTGATGCAACAAGATAGCAGTAGCTATTGTTTAACTGCTCCAGGAACCTACCATTTAAAAATACGTACTAAAGGTACAAATGGTTGCAGTGGCACCTATGTTTACCCTACGCCAATTGTAGTGTTTCCTAAACCCCACTCTGATTTTACTTATTCGCCCGAAATTGTAACCACAAGTGATAATATTGTGAACTTTAAACCAAGTTTTAGATATGGCCCTGTAGTTAGCACAAGCTGGCAATTTTTGGGTTCTACTGTAGGTGGAAACGATACCAGTAATGTGACTAGCCCAACCCGCACCTATGATAACGTTGGTAAATTTCCAGTAATGCTAATAGCAAAAACGGATAAGGGATGTATAGATACAGTAGTTAAGTTTTTAGATATAACGGATGAATTAAATGTATATATACCAAATACATTTACACCAAATGGTGATGGCTTAAACGATGTATTTAATATTAAAGGAATTGGCTTTAAAGTTGAGAACTTTAGTATGGAAATATTTGACCGTTGGGGTACTTTATTATACTTTACAAAAGATTATACTAAAGGATGGGATGGCGTATTTAAAGGATTATTATCGCACGATGCGGTGTATGTGTATAAAATTAAAGTGGTTGGCGCTAACGGACAAGGTAAAAAAGAATACGTTGGGCACGTTACTTTAATTAAATAATAACATAATTTATAAAATGAATTTAAAAAAATTTAGTGATTTAAAATCACTAAATTTTTTTTGTTTTGGTAAAATGGAACAATATTATGCCGTAATAGTATCGTTAAATACTTGATGGTAACAACAAAGGGCAGTTAAATTTATTAAAAATTAAAGGGCATTAATATTTACTACCAAACTGTTAGGGAGATATTTAATAAAAATAAAAGGGAGCAAAATTTTTGCTCCCTTTTTAATTAGTATAAAATTAAATTTGTTTATTGTTCGGCTAAAACAATTACTTTGTTTTTACTAACCTCAACAACCCCACCTTTTACAGCAAATTCTAATTTAGTATTGTTTTCTTCAATCAATTCTACCTTACCTTCTTTTAAGGTGGCAATCATTGCGGCATGGTTATCTAATACGCCAAAACTACCTGCACTACCCGGAAAAATAGCCGATTTTACAGTGCCTTCGAATAATTTTTTATCGGGGGTTATAATTTCTAATTTCATAATTTAAGATATAAGAAGCAAGACATAAGATGCAAGACAATCAGTCTTGACTCGTGTTTCCTGTCTCCTGTTGTTATTTCGACTCTGACAATATTTTCTTACCTTTTTCAATAGCATCTTCAATAGTACCTACCAAGTTAAAAGCAGCTTCAGGATACTCGTCTACTTTGCCATCTAAAATCATATTAAAGCCTTTAATGGTATCTTCAATTGAAACAAGCACACCTTTTAAACCAGTAAATTGTTCAGCCACATGGAAAGGTTGAGATAAGAAACGTTGTACACGACGTGCACGGTGAACTACCAATTTATCTTCTTCACTTAATTCGTCCATACCTAAAATGGCAATAATATCTTGTAATTCTTTATAACGTTGTAAAATTAATTTTACACGCTGAGCACAATCGTAATGTGCATCGCCCAATACAGCAGCTGATAAAATACGAGAAGTACTATCTAAAGGATCTACCGCTGGATAAATACCTAACTCAGCAATTTTACGACTTAATACCGTAGTGGCATCTAAGTGAGCAAAAGTAGCTGCAGGAGCCGGATCTGTTAAGTCATCGGCAGGTACATAAACCGCTTGTACCGATGTAATAGAACCATTTTTAGTAGAGGTAATGCGTTCTTGCATCACACCCATTTCGCTGGCTAATGTTGGTTGGTAACCCACAGCACTTGGCATACGACCTAATAAAGCCGATACCTCTGAACCTGCTTGTGTAAAACGGAAAATGTTATCAATAAAAAATAAAATATCTTTACCTTGTCCACTGCCTTCACCATCACGGAAATACTCGGCCATCGTTAAACCAGATAATGCCACACGTGCACGGGCTCCAGGAGGCTCGTTCATTTGACCAAATACGAAAGATGCTTGTGATTTAGCCAATTCGTTTAAATCAACCTTGCTTAAATCCCAACCGCCTTCTTCCATACTGTGTTTAAAGGCGTCGCCATAGCGTACAATACCGCTTTCAATCATCTCACGCAACAAATCGTTCCCCTCACGGCTACGCTCACCAACACCAGCAAATACTGAGTAGCCGTCGTGCCCTTTGGCAATATTGTTAATTAATTCTTGAATTAATACGGTTTTACCTACACCTGCACCACCAAATAACCCAATTTTACCACCTTTAGCATAAGGCTCAATTAAATCGATTACTTTTATACCTGTAAATAAAACTTCGGTAGAGGTTGATAAATCTTCAAATTTTGGTGGTTGACGGTGAATAGAGTACCCGCCTGTATTATCTACCACATTAATACCATCAATTGCCTCGCCTACAACATTAAATAAACGGCCTTTAATTTTTTCGCCAGTTGGCATGGTAATAGATGAACCTAAAGAACGTACCTCCATACCACGGTAAATACCATCGGTACTATCCATAGCTACTGTACGAACTGTATCTTCGCCAATGTGTTGTTGTACTTCTAAAATAATTTTTTGTGAGCCACGAACAATTTCTAAGGCATCTAAAATGTTTGGTAACACGCCGCCCGCTAAATCAAAGCGAACATCGATTACTGGACCAATAACTTGAGCAATTTTGCCAATTTGTATAGACATATTTAATGTATAATGTTAAATTTCGGGGGCAAAGGTAATAGTTTAAATGTAATTATTAAACAAAAAAGTGGTTTTTATTAACGAGTTTTTACCAAAAATTTAGTGGGTAATTGAACGGATTTTACTTTAAAAAATATCTGCTACTAGGGTTTATTTTAATTTTTTGTTAATTCGGTTTTTTAATAGACCTCTTTCAAAATTCAATTTTCTTTAGCTATCAGTTCAAGTAATTTCGAAGCTAAAGCGTAGAAATGTATCGAGAACTGATTAAAACACATGCCGATAGACCTCCTATAGTCGGTTACTCGATATGACACTACTTTGTGTATTTAATTGAATGAAATAGAAAAGAGGTCTAATCCTCGTCATTAATAAATTGTAAAAACCAAACATCTTCAAAATCGCTAAGGCTATTTTTATGCCAACTTTTTTTAAGGCCACTTTTTGTGAAGCCTGCTTTTTCAAAAAGATTTAAACTGGCGGCGTTGCTAACATTTACATGCACAAAAATTTGCTTTAAATATAAAGTAGTAAAACAGTAGTTTTTAATTAATTCAATACATTCAAGGGCAAAACCTTTATTTCTGTAATCGTTATGTACAAATATACCAATGCCACATCGGGCATGTTGTGGGTCAAATTCAAATAAATCAACACAGCCAATAGTTTCGTTGGTTTCAATATTATTTATCATTAAACGCAATTGTTTAGTTGTATAAATATCTTGTATTGAGTTTACAAATTCTTCTAAAACAAATTTACTAAATGGTGTTTGGGTATAACTAACTTTCCAAAGTGTTTGGTCGTTTTCCCAAATATAGAGTAAATGCACGTCGGCAGGTTCTATGGCACGTATAGATAGTGTTTGTCCTTTAATAAACATTAGTCGTTATAATAGGGTAGGCGTTCTTTTTCTATAATAGTATTTAATTGCTGTGTTGAATAAACGGGTAATTCAATACAATTTAAAGGTAAGTTAAAATTTAAACTTTGAGCCGCTTCTAAATAATTATTTTTATGTAAACGTTCTATAAATTCAAATAATAATTCGGAGTTATTTACTTGCAAAGCATAAAATTCTTGAAAAAATAATTTTATTGGTGATAGGCAACTTGCTTCAAAAGCCTTTACCTGAATGAACTGTTTTATATATTCCTTAAAAATTTGTAATTGATAATCGTAACTAAAAACGGGGTGATGCACTAATTTTATAAAGGTACTTTCTATTTTTTTTTGCGAAATTGTTTTTAGTAAAACATCTACATCAATGTCTAATTCGTGTCCTTTAATGGTTAATGAGTTATAACTGCCGTTAATAATTAAACCAACGTGTGGCGGAATGCGGTTAGCATGTAATAAAACCACCCATAATTGCTTTTTGAGTTTTTTAGCATCAAAGCTTTTAGTTGGTAAAGTAATATGAACCGTAGGCTGAATCACAAATTAATTATGCCTTGAAATACTTTTTGAGCGGGGCCTTTTAACCAAATATTATAAAAATTTTGAGTGAGTACTTTTTCAAACGTTACTTCTAAATTGCCACCCAATGTTTTTATAAGGCAGTTGTTTTTTGAATTGCTAATGCCCTCTAAAGCTGCTACCAAAGCCGCGGCTGTAACGCCTGTTCCGCAAGAAAACGTTTCGTTCTCAACACCACGTTCGTAGGTACGTACAATTAACTCATCGTTTATTTTTTCAATAAAATTAACGTTGGTGCCCTCTTCGGCAAAGCGCTCATTATATCTAATTTGTTTTCCGTTTGTTACTACATCGAAATTTTGCACTTCGCTTATTAATTTTACATAATGTGGCGAGCCTGTGTTTAAATAAAAAAAATCGTCTCCAATTTCAATGGTTTTTACATCCTGCATTTTTAAACTTATTGTTTCGTTTTCATCAATTATAGCTTCGTGAAAACCATCTATTGCTAAAAACTTTGCCTTATCATTAATTATAGCTAAGTGTTTTGCAAAGGCAACAATGCATCGCCCACCATTGCCACACATACTGCTTGGTTTACCATCGCTATTAAAATATATCATTTTAAAATCAACGCCTGGTTCTAGTTCTAACAGCATTAAACCGTCAGAGCCAATACCAAAGCGCCTATCGCACAAAAATTTTATTTGTTCATTGGTTAATTCAATATCGTTTTTACGATTATCAATTAAAACAAAATCGTTACCAGTGCCTTGGTATTTATAAAACTGTAGTTGCATAATAGTTTAATTAATTTTGGCTAACAAATCGGTATCAATAACGCGCTCTAAAGGTTTAAAATCGCCCCCATAAAAAAGCTTATATACTTGGTCGCTACACTTTATGTAATAGGAATTTTCTAATTCGTAAAGCACAACATTATTAAAATCAATAAAGCCGTACATCATAATTTTGTTTTTACTAAAGCGATAGCCTTTGCTATTAAGCGGGGTTTTCCAAAATTCTACAAAATATAAATTAGTTGTAGTTTCTTTAACTCCAGCAAGGTTTGCTGCTAAAGTGTCAGAACCAGAATTTATGTCGCCAATTTTAATTACTTTAACATTTTTAACTGTCAATAATTCATCAGTAGCTACATTTAATTCCGAATCTTGTTTAATTAAACTATCTACTTCGCTATAATTTACTTTTGTACTATTTCCAATATTAATTTTAAAGCGCTCTTTATTTTTTTGCTTTTGGTTTTCTTCGTCCGACGTGTTTTTTACTGGCTGTTCAATTACCGTTATTTGCTCTTTTGCAGTGTTTTTTAATGAATTAAAAATGTCGGTAATTTTAAAAACAAAAAAGCCAACGCCAATTATTAAACCTATTGAAAGTCCGAAAACAAATGTGGGTATTTTGCGTTTAAATTGCATTGAATTTGAGATTAAAATTACAAAAAAAATCAACATCGGTTAAGTATTGTTAAAAAGAAACTGACAATGTAACATTGGTATTAATTTTGCGTTAGTAATGTAAATCTTTTAAAAATTTAGTAATATGAAAAAGTTAATTTCAACCGTTTTTGTGGCATGCATTGGTGGAATAGCAGCCCTAACCGCCACACATTTTATTTATGATACTAAGCAACTTAGCCAAGTAAGGCACCCAAATTTACATCAGCCAATTACTTTAGTAAACTCTGCCGCAATGATGGGCGGTGCTTTAACTACTGATTTTACGAATGCTGCAGAAAAATCGGTAAATGCAGTAGTGCATATTAAAACTATTAGCGAAGGCGTTAATAATTTAAACTATGATCCATTTGCCGAATTGTTTTTTGGTCCGCAAAAACGCCAACAAAATTATACCCAACAAGCCAGTGGAAGTGGTGTAATTATTAGTGATGATGGTTACATTGTTACTAACAATCACGTGATTGCGGGTGCCGATAAAATTGAAGTAATTATGAATGATAAGCGTACTTACGAAGGCACAATTATTGGTGCCGATGCTAGCACAGATGTGGCGCTGATTAAAATTAAAGAAAAAAATCTTCCATTTTTAAATTATGGTAATAGCGATGCCGTAAAAGTGGGCGAATGGGCCTTGGCAGTTGGTAATCCTTTTAATTTAGAAAGTACTGTAACTGCCGGGATTATTAGTGCCAAAGGGCGAAGTAATATTTTAGATAATAGCAAACGCCCAATTGAATCGTTTTTACAAACCGATGCAGCTGTTAACCCTGGCAATAGCGGCGGTGCTTTAGTAAATACGAATGGCGATTTAATTGGTATTAATACTGCCATTGCAAGTAATAACGGCGCTTACCAAGGTTACTCGTTTGCAGTACCAGTAAACATAGTTAAAAAAGTGGTGAGCGATTTGGTTGAGTTTGGAACTGTGCAACGGGCTTATATGGGTGTTAGCATAAGAGATATTGACTCGAAATTTGCGGAAGAAAAGAACATAAAACAATTAAATGGTATTTATGTAAATGGGTTAACCGATGGCGGAAGTGCTCAAGATGCTGGGATACAAGAGGGAGATGTAATTACAAAAATTGAAGATGTTAATGTAGCAAGTGTTAGTGCTTTACAGGAACAAGTTAGCAAATACCGCCCAGGCAATAAAATTAAGGCAACTATTTTAAGAGATAATAAAGAATTAAATTTAGATATAGTTTTAAAAAGTTTAGATAATACCACCAAATTGGTTAAAAAAAGTGAGTTGATAAAATCTACAATTAATTCTTTAGGGGCTGAATTTGTTGATGTTGAAGCTAATGAATTAAGCCGTTTGCGATTAAATAATGGCGTTAGAGTAAATAAATTAAGCAATGGAAAATTAGCTCAAGTAGGGGTTAAAGAAGGATTTATTATTACGAGCATTGATGCAAAAAAAGTAAGTTCGCCAAAGGATGTTGAGAAAATTATGTCAAACAAAACAGGTACTATTTCTATTCAGGGCTACTATCCAAATGGCTTAGGAATTACCTATCAGTTTGGGTTATAATCAGTAAAAAAAACCTGTGAGATTTTAAAAATCTCACAGGTTTTTATAAAAAGTAGTATAATTTTTTATTTCAAACACACTAAATTTTCCTTTACTGTTAGTGAGTTGAAAACGACAGTTTTTAATTGTTCAATAGCTTGATTTTGTTTTTTTAATGCTATGTATTCTTTTTCTTCGGCATTACTCATGGTGCCTACCATTGCTACTAAATTTGGCATAGCGTAAGCTTCTTGCATCATTTCTTTTGCCATAGTTAATTCATGTTCAGCCTCGTTGTGTTTAATTTTACATTGTTCAATTATAGTAGTTAAATTATTAGCCGATTTGAGCAAAGCGTAAAATTCTAATTTATTAAAATTAAATTCAGCTAATGAGTTTTGAAACGAAATTTCGAATACCTTTTGTTGATAGACCAATGCCTGATGTTGAAGTTCAGTGGCAATTTCTAATTGCATTATTTTGTTTTCGTTGTTTAATTTTGAAACGTGTTCGGTTACATTTTTTGCTTGTAGAATAAACTCATCGGCTTTTGCTTTAAGTTCGTTGTAACCGAGTTGGGAGGTAGAAGCCTCAATAACTTTTTCTTGCTTTTTTACCTCGCCAAGTATTGGTAATTGTTTATGTGTGCTAGTTTTTTTACACTGGTGTACTATATGTAAATTTATTTTATCGGCTTTTACATTTGTAATTTGGTTGCCTTGTGTTTGGCCTTGTACCATTACCTGAATGGTAAGTGCCAACAATGTTGGAATTAAAGATATAGTTTTCATGACTAGAGATTTTTAAATGGGTTAAATGTTTCATAATTTTTATAAATTGTTAATAGTATTAAGTTATATTTTGCAACCTTTTTATTGCGCTTTAAAAAGGTTTGTTGTTTGTTTTCTTATTTGTTTAACGTACAAAATAAATTAAGGTTGTATTGATAATTATTTTTTATTTGCGTAACTTAATGGTTTAAATACAGATACACTTTTTTGTGTACTGTTTCGCAATTACTATTAGTTTTGTAATTATTTCTATTGCCTAAAAAAATTCATATATTTTTATCTGTTGCTATCGCATTAATTGGATTATTAAAATTTTGCGATATTAAAAAAGATAAAGAAGTTACTACAAAAATTACAAAGGATACTTTGCTTTATTTAAATCATTCCGATTCGGCAAAATATGTTGGGATGAACACCTGCAAGCTATGCCACCAAAGTATTTACAACACGTTTATAAAAACGGGTATGGGTAAATCCTTAGATGTTGCAACTCAACAAAAATCAAGTGGCGATTTTAAAAATGCAAGTGTTTATGATAAACTAGCCGATTTAAATTACAAAGCATTTTGGCAAAACGATAGCTTGTATTTTTGTGAATTTAGAAAAGAAAAAAATGATACAGCTCACAAACGTATTGAACACGTTAATTACATCATAGGCTCTGGACAGCATACCAACTCTCATTTACAGAGTGTGAATGGTTACATCAATCAAATGCCAATGACGTATTACACGCAAAAAAAACACTGGGATTTACCTCCAGGTTTTGAAGGCGGTTTTAATACACGCTTTAGTAGAAAAATTGGTTTAGAATGTATGAGTTGCCATAACGGTTATCCTAATTTTGTATTGGGTTCCGAAAATAAATACGCGAGCATTCCCAGTGGTATTGATTGCGAGCGTTGTCATGGTCCGGGCAGCATACATGTTGCTGAACGACAAACAGGAAGTAAAATTGATACAAGTAAATACATAGATTACTCTATCGTTAACCCTGCTAAGTTAAGTATCGATTTACAATTTGATTTATGCCAACGTTGTCACTTGCAAGGCAATGCGGTACTTAAGGAAGGTAAATCATTTTACGATTTTAAACCAGGACAAAAACTGAGTGATTTTATTTCGGTTTTTTTACCAAAATATAAAAATGCCGATGAGGAATTTATAATGGCCTCGCATGCTGACCGATTAAAGCAAAGTGCCTGCTTCATTAAATCGTATGAACAAGTAAAAAATAAAAATTCGTTAAAGCCCTACAAAGAAGCAATGACGTGTATTACATGTCACAACCCCCATGTAAGCGTTAAGGAAACAAATAAAAACATGTTTAATGATGCCTGTATGAATTGTCACGGCACTAAAGAATTGGCAGATGGCAGCAAGCAGTCAACACTTAGAAATGCACACCGCCAATTGCCCTCTGGTACTTGGAACAACTGCGTTTCTTGTCACATGCCGGTTTCAGGTGCCACCGATATTCCACATGTGTCTGTTCACGATCATTACATTCGTAAACCAATTTCAAAAAAAGAAAAAGATAAAATCAAAACCTTTGTTGGTCTATTTTCGATTAACGAAAAAAATCCAAGTAAATTAACAAGTGCAAGAGCGTATATAAATCAATATGAAAAATTTGATCAAAATAGTTCTTATTTAGATTCAGCCAAAGCCCTTTTAAATAGCGAAAAAGCAGAAGATTTATTTACGAACATTCGAGCCTTAATTCAATTAAATTTTATTCAACAAAATTTTAATAACGTAATTACTTTAGTTAATAAAATTGGTGAACCAAGATGCTATGGTAGTTTATTTACAAAACAATCCTACGACAATGCTGATGCTTGGACATGTTATAGAATTGCAGAGTCATACTATTATACAAATAACCTTACTAATTCGATAAAATGGTTTAAGCAAGCTGTAAAATTAGCACCTTATAATCTTGAATTCAGAAATAAATATGCGTCGGCATTGGCTTCAAACAAACAATTAAATGAAGCAGAAAGCGAATTTAAATTTGTTTTACAACAGCATCCTAAAAATATTTCAGCATATACCAATTTAGGCTACATTCAATTAGTAAAAGGTTTTCCGGCCGAAGCTATACGTTTGTATTATTTAGCTTTAAAATTAGACCCTGATTATGAACCTTTATTATTAAATTTAGCGGGTTATTTTGCGTTTAATAAAGATTATAAACAAGCGAAATTATATTTAGATAAAATACTTAAAAAAAATCCAACTAACGTAAAAGCTAAACAGGCTTTACATCAGATTAAAGCACTTATATGAGTAAAACCAAAAATAGTAAATGGCTTGTAACACTTTTATTTGTGGCTATTGTAGTAGGCGGTGGATATTACATTTATACAAAATATTTTGCGGGAGCCATTCACTTAAAAAATAAAAATTATACGTTTATATACATCGAAAGTAACGATACGTTTGAGGATGTGATAGCAGATATTAACGCAGAAAATATTATTAAAGATGTAAAAGCATTTGAATGGTTAGCCAAGAAAATGAGTTTAAATAAAAATATTCATCCGGGTAAATACCGAATTACCGATGGAATGACAATGCGCCAAATTATCAACCTCATTAAATATAACAAACAGGAAAAAGTAAAATTAACCTATAATTCACAAATACACAATATAGATGAGTTTGTAACTTATACCGCCGATAAATTAGAATTAACTGAAAACGAACTAGAAGAATTTATAGCTGACGATAAATCGTTAGAATTGCTATTTAATTTAGATCCCGACAACTGTTTTGCAATGATAACACCAAACACCTATGAGGTAAGTTGGGCAACGAGTGTAAATGATTTGGTAACTCAATTAAAAAAAAATTATAATTTAGTTTGGAATGCCACACGTATTAGTCAAGCAAAAAAATTAGGCTATAGTATTGGCGAAGTAGCAACTTTAGCCTCCATAGTTCAAAGCGAAAGTGGTATTGCAAGCGAACAACAAAAAATTGCGGGCGTTTATATTAATCGCTTAAATAAAAATATGCTATTGCAGGCCGACCCAACATTAAAATTTGCCAACAAGAATTTTGACGCCAAACGCGTTTTAGATGAGGACAAAGAAATTAATTCGCCATACAATACCTATAAATACAAAGGATTGCCTCCTGGCCCTATTTGTTTGGTATTTGCTCAATCTATTGATGCCGTTTTAAATTATACAAAACACAAATTTATTTTCTTTTGTGCCAAACCAAGTTTAAATGGTTATTCAGATTTTTCGGAAACTTATGCCCAGCACGAAAAATTTGCCAAAGCTTACCAAAAAGAAATGAATAAAAGAGGGATTAATAGATAAAAAACATTTAGTAATTTTAAAAAATGATATTTGACCTTGCAATAGTTTGGAACCCTAGTCCTGAAATTTTTACAATACCTGGCATTAATTGGCCAGTACGTTGGTATGGCTTAATGTGGGCAACAGCTTTTATTGGAAGCCATATTATTTTAAGTCGTGTTTTTAAAGTGGAGGGGCGAACCGCCAAACAATTAGATTCGTTAACTCTTTATATTATTTTAGGAACAGTAATTGGAGCACGTTTAGGACACTGTTTGTTTTACGGACCCCAATTTGATACGTTTGATGCAAGCGGTGCTTTAATTAGCGAGGGATATATTTCGCACCCACTAAATATTTTAAAAGTGTACGAAGGCGGTTTGGCAAGCCATGGGGGTGCATTTGGTATTATCGCAGCAATGCTTTTATATTGCCGTAAAACGAAAGAAAATTGGCTGTGGTTGTTTGATAGAATGGTAATAGTAGTGCCATTGGCAGGTATGTTTATTAGAATTGGTAATTTAATTAATGGCGAAATTGTAGGATTTAAAACAAATTTACCTTGGGGGTTTATTTTTAAGAATAACGATGAAGATATTTACAATTTACAAAATTTTGGTACGCAAATACCAGCAAGGCACCCCGCCCAATTATACGAAGCTATTTTTTGTTTGTTTTTATGCCTGTTTTTATTTTGGTTTTGGAAAAATAAGCGCACTACTGTAGGGCCTGGTTTTATGTTTGGCTTTTTTTGTGTCGTGTTGTGGACAGAGCGTTTTTTGGACGAGTATTTAAAAGAAAACCAAGTAGCTTTTGAAAATAGTTTGCCTTTAAACATGGGGCAATTATTAAGTATACCATTCATAATTATTGGGTTTGTTTTTATTTGGCGATCTTATAAGCTAAAAGGTAAAACTCATAATCTTACTGAATAAACAAAACCATTTAAAACAACCCCTATTTTTTAGATGGTTATAATTAATAATTGTATTGAGGCTAGTTTTAATTATTTATAACTAGTTTTTGCTGCGCAAAACCTTTAGTGATATCAAAATCTTAAGCAAAAAAGTATAGTAGTTAAATTTCTAAACGCTGTATATACTCTGCCAAATGGCTTAAACGAGAGCCATACCAGCTAAACATTTCGCCATCTACAATTAAAATTTTTGCGTTTGGTAAATGCTGCTGCAATTCTAAAACTTGTTTTTGTTTAAAGGGAAATGGTTCGCTTGATAAAAAAACAAGTTGCGGATTTAATTTTTTTAGTTGCTCAATAGTTACTTCGGGGTAGCGCTCTAAATTTTGTGCAGCATTTTTTAAGCCTATATAATTTAAAATAAAATTTATGTACGTAGTATTAGCTGCCAACATATATGGCTTGTTCCAAATAAAATAAGTAACGCTTTGCAAGTTAAAAAAATGTTTAATTGGCTTTAACGATATTTCAATTTCGTTAATTAACTTTTTGGTTTCATGTACTTTATTTAAAATAATGCCTAATTGTTTCATCATTTTAAAAGCATCTTTAAAATTATAAATATCGCTTATCCAGACATTAAATTCTTTTTGTAGGAGTTCAATCTCTTCTTTATTATTTTCTTCTTTATTAGCAATAATTAAATCGGGCTTTAAGGCTCTAATTTTAGCTAAGTTTAATTTTTTGGTTCCGCCAACACGTTCAATAGTTGTATACATTTTAGTGGGATGGATACAAAATTTTGTGATCCCTACCAATTGCTCTCTTACACCAATTTGCCATAAAAATTCGCTTTGCGAAGGAATGATAGAAACAATGCGTTGTGGGATTTGGCTAACTGTTATGGTATTATTTAATTGGTCTTTATAAGTTGGCATAACTTACAACTGAGCTGTAAAAAGTAGTAATAAATTAAAAACATCTACATAATCTGTAAGAGGTAGCGTTTTTGCAATATCAAACACATCGTGGTAAGCCGAAATTCCGCCTAATGTGTAAATAAAAAAACTTGGCACACCTGCCTCTGTAAACCAGTAATGGTCGCTATTTGAAGCTTTAGCACGTTTTTTTATATCTTTTACTAACATGTTATTTTTAAAATTAATTTCGTTAAGTATATTAAACTGCTTTTGATAAACCAATCCATTTACTACCATAATACCATCGTTGCCGGTACCAAGTAAATCGAGATTTATTAAAAATTTTATTTTTTTTAAATCAATACTTTTATTTTCAACAAAATATTTAGAGCCTAATAAACCGGCTTCTTCACCTGCAAAAAAAATAAATATAGTTTTATACTTTGGTTGGTGGCTATTATAATATTTAATTAAATTTAATAACATACTAACCCCACTAGCATTATCATTGGCTCCCGGAAAATAAGTGGTTTTTCCAAGACCGCCCAAATGGTCGTAATGAGCAGAAAATACAATTACCGAGTCGGTGTTAGAAGTTCCATTGATATAGCAACCAATATTTTTACTTTCAAATTTCGAAATAAGTTTATTTTCAATATCTACTTTAATTTTGGTGGGCACTTCTTTAAATTTATTTTTATCTAATTGTATTTCGCAAAAAGTACTTACAGAATTGCTTACACTAAAGGTTAATTTATTTTTAAGTGAAATAATTAAATTTTGTTTTAAATTGTTATTTGTATAGGTTACGCTGTCTTTTTTTATTAAATTAAATTTGCCATTTATAGCGTTTGAACTTGGGTTTAAAATATAATCAACTCCAGCAGTTAAAGCTTGTCCGTTTAACTTAACATTGCAATTTGCAGGAAATGTATTTACCGAATGAAAAAAAGATTGGGTAAAAACTGTATTAAATAACGGCGTGCATTTATAGTTTTTTAGTTCGTTTATAATTAATGTTTCTGCATTTTGTAAACCATTGTTTACATAGCCTCTACCAAAACACTGTTCGGAGGTTAGTTTATCAATTATTTGTCGGGCGTATACGGTATCTTGCCCAATTAATTTACACGATAAAAATAAAACGAAGATGAGGAGTTGTTTTTGCATTATTCGAAACGTTTTTTAGCAATGCTGTAAAAATATTTTACGTTATCCGAATTTTCTTTCCAAAGGTAAACCTCTTTTAAGCTATTTAAATACAATTCGCTTTCATCCCAGGTTTTTAAAGCGTTTAATTGCTCAAAAGCAATATTATATTCCGATGTATTTTGTTTAAATAATTCGTTTATAAATCTAAATTTATCATTTAATCCTATGTTTAATTTTTTTAAATCGGTATTTTTATTGTCTTGCTGTGTAATTTCTGAAATAGTATTTTCTATCAAGTTTTCTATTTTAGGAGCCGTTTTTTCAACACTGGTATCTTTAACATCATTAATTAAAGGTTGTAAAACTTCAATTTGCTGCTCACTAACTTTAGCGTGTATGTTAAAACTTGGCGAAATTTCTTTTTTTAATTTTAGGTATTTGTAAATTACTAAGTTTTCTTGCAATAGAATAAGTTGCTGTTTTAAATTATCACTATCTATCACAGATGGCTGAATGGTATCATCTACAAATAATTCCATAGTTGGTAATATTTCTTTAATTTGTAGTTGAAGTTTATCTAAAATTTTATCTAAAGCCATGTTTTGTGAATAAAATAACAACTAAATATAATTTGATTTTATAACATCAAACTGTACATTTAGCTTTTGTTTTTAACGCTTTTTAAACAATGTTTTTAGAAAATATTAATTCGGGTAGAAAACGAGGCTGGATAGAAGTTGTGTGCGGAAGTATGTTTTCGGGAAAAACCGAAGAATTAATTCGTCGGTTAAAACGTGCGCAATTTGCAAAGCAAAAAGTTGAAATTTTTAAGCCAAAAATTGATACGCGCTATGATGAAATAAAGGTAGTTTCTCATTCAGGAATTGAAATTATGAGCACTCCTGTAACATCAAGTGCCACAATATTGTTATTGGCAACCGATGTAGATGTAATAGGAATAGATGAGGCCCAGTTTTTTGATGACGAATTACCAAATGTTTGTACCCAACTTGCAAATAGAGGCATTAGAGTAATTATTGCAGGTTTAGATTTAGATTTTACAGGAAAACCATTTGGCCCATTGCCGCAATTAATGGCTATTGCCGAATACGTTACAAAAGTACACGCCATTTGTATGAAATGTGGGTATTTAGCGTATGTTAGCCACAGAACAATAGCAAACGAAAGCTTAGTGCTTTTAGGCCAAATTGATAATTACGAGCCATTGTGCCGCAATTGTTTTAACGAAAGTTATAAAAGCAGTAATAATTTGTAAAATTATTTTGAATTTATAAATTAATTTGTACTTTTGCATTCCCAATTAAAAAATGGCCGGTTCGTCTAGGGGTTAGGACACGTCCCTTTCACGGATGAAACACGGGTTCGATTCCCGTACCGGCTACAAGTAATGTTAATAAGAGCCCCAGTTTAACTGGGGCTTTTAATTTTTGGTACACTTTTGGTAAAACTTTTTTTTCAATTGTTATATAACCTTTTGCACTTAACAAATTATTTATTCACCAAGCGAAAAAACTAACCTTCAGTTATTACAAATTCTACTCGTCTGTTTTTTGCTAAATGAGCTTCATCTATTTGTTTGTAAATTGGTTTATCATAACCGAAACCTTTATGTGTAATTCTGTTTTCGGCTATTCCTTTTGACAATAAATACTTTTTTACCGCCAAGGCTCTGCTTGTCGAAAACTCCATATTCCATTTTAAATCAGAGTTGTTTTTACTAGTGTGGCCGTTAATTTGTATTTCAATTTTTGGATTGTTTTGCATTACCTTAACAATTTTATCTAGCTCCGTATAAGAATCGCGTAAAATTTCGGCACTGCTTGAGCGAAAGAATAAGTTGTTTATTACTACGGTTAGCCCTTTTTTTATGGGTGTTAAATATAAGTCTAAAGTATGCTCTTGATAATTTTCTAGGTTAACAACATCTGTATTTTCGTGAACAGAAAAAAAACCAGCTTTATCAGCTATAATACAATATTTTTTTCCTTTTGGTAAGGATATGATAAATTTACCGGTTATAGGGTCAGATTTTGAATGCCCCAATATTTTATCTGAACCCAACTCGCTATATTGTATGGATGCTTCCATAGGTTGTTTTGTTTGCGAATTTATAACAGTACCACTTACTAAAACTACCGGGTTTGGTTTTGCCGATTCGGGTTGCTTCAGCATATAAATATCAGTACTGCCTGTAATATTTGAAACAATGTAAGCGTTTTTGCCCGAAGCAGGTATTGTATAATAAGCATCCCATTCGGGTGAGTTTATTTTTGGTCCTAAATTTTTTGGAATACTCCAATTAAGCCAAGTATCATCTAATCGTTTTGTGATAAAAATGTCGTTACTTCCATAGCCAGGATGCCCGGCACTCGAAAAATACATGGTTACACCGTCAGCAGCTATAAACGGACTTGTTTCATCTACAAATGTGTTTATCGTTTTCCCAATATTTTTTGGCTCTGTCCAACTACTATCTGTGTTAATAAAGGACACATATATATCTCTAAACCCTTCTGTTTCGTCTCTTTGAATCGTTAATAACATTACTCGGCCGTTTGGCGACATACATAATTCGGCATAAATATGTTGGTTATAATAATTTTTAATGTTTAAATCTTTTGGTACACTCCACCCTTTTTTTGATTTATGCGAAATAGAAAACCCTTGCTCTTTATATTCCCCATTTGGTTTGTATTTATTTCCAGCAATTACAGTATTATTATCGTGGCTTACGGATTGAATAAAATTATTTGAAGTATTATTTAATGGTTTACCTATGTTAACTGCAAATTTCCAAATATTTTGTTTAGCGTCAAATTTCGAATACCAAATGTCATTATCGTCTATACCGCCCGTATTGCCAGAAAAATCGGCTCTGGTAAAGTATAATGTATTTTCATCTGCCGAAATAATGGGCGTAATTTCGTTACCATAGGTATTAATAGTTTTACCTAAATTTTTGCGTTCGCTAAAATTATTTGGTGTAGCAATTAAGTTTATTGGCTTTTGTTGTTTTTGATAAACGTTTATAAAATCGCTTTCAACATCGTTTTTGCCGTTTATAAAATATCCAAAATTAAAGCCATAAAATGGTTCGGGTTTGCGGGTATAGGTTAATTTATTATTGATATAAAAATTTAAGTTAGCACCTTCTCTTTTTATTTCAACCAAATTAGGTTTCCCGTTTTGATAAATGTTGGTCGTTTCTGTCCAATCTTTAATAATTTTTATTTTTCCGTTTTCATTTTTTATTAACGCATAAAAACCATTATCACTAATTTTAAAAACAAAATTATTGTCAACATTTTTTGCGCCATAGCAAAGCCCAAATCCATTATCGTTTGCGCCTTTTATTAATTTAAAGGAACTTGAAATGGTAAAATTTTCTTTCCAATTTAAATTTGTTATTTCAAAAATGTAAAATGCATCGTCTTGTTTGGTATGCGATAACAGCAGAATACCATTTTGCATGGTTGTGTTAAAAGTCTTGCTACTAAATATAAAATTTTTTGCAATTTTTTTATCATCGAACGAATAATTAAAGCCAAAATCTTTACCCTTTGTCTGCGAAAGCAAATATGTTTTTAACAAAAAAATAAATATAAAATTTAAGAGAAAAATTTTAGTGGTAAAATTCGTTTTCATTTTAGGCTATTGTTATACTTAGATTTTTTTTACAGACTATTTTATTTAAAACGCCTTATTAATACCTAACATCCATCTAAATTGAAAATAATCATTTTCGGCATAAGGTAAACGATTAATAAAAAATGGCACATCAAATCTTATTGTTAATGGTTTTACGTTGTATAAAGGTCCCCATTTGATAATGCTTAAGGTTGTTCCTATACCTGCGTCTAACATTATGTCGCTCATGGTATTTGGTTTGTTAGACGGACTTGTGTTAATAATACCTGCATCGCCAAATAGGTAGGGTTGTAACTTAATACTATTTTTTAAAAATTTAGGATTAAAGCGTTTAAATAATTCGCCAAATTCTATTTCTGTATTAAAGGCTGCGCCGGTAGTGCCTTTGTAATTATAGCTTAATGTGCCATCGGTATTTTGCTGTGCTAATAAATAACCGCTAAAGCCACGTAAACCTAAGCCACCGCCTGCAGTAAAATGATTGGTAGTATTGCCATAATTACCCCAAGCTGGCGGAATAATACCCATACTACGTGTGTATTTATTATCCATCAGCTCTTCGTTATTTGCACCTGCTAAAAATAAAGCGCTTTCGGAAGGTATATTACCGCCAAATCCTATTTGTGCAAACGCACGGGTATTAATATTTATTTTACCCAAATCATTTTTATTTACTGTAGTAATAGTTGCTGCACTGTAATCGTAGTCGTTTGTAAAGGCCGATGAGCGAAGGTTTATTAATATATTTCCTACGCCACGATTGTATCTATAAATATGTTCTAAACCAACATGTATAGCGCTATTTAATTTTTGATAGCCCCATTCTTTATTATTTAGTAAATAAACTAAATCCTGTGGTTGATCACGTACCATAGCTTTTACATGTGCGTATAAACGTGTTTTGTCGTTATTACTTTTCTTTTCAAAGCCAAGGGTACCAGCATCTAATCCATCTAACGATTTTAATTGTAAATACACGTTTGATTTTTTTACAAAACGGTTAAGCGATGTTCTATAATCAACATAAAACGAAAGTTTATTAAATTTGTTAATAGCTACTGTACTATCTAAATAGGCTTGCCCCAGGCCACTACTGAGCCATGCCCCAGCCTCAAATACATGTTTGGTACTTAAATAATCGCCACTTAAAACAGCACCAAATTTTACTCCATCGTATCCATTATACCATACTGCAGGGCGAATACGCATATCGTATTGTTTCCAATTTTGCGGATTATAAATTTTAGAGTCGAATCGGACATTCACATTACCATGTTTTATATTGTTGGTCATGTCAACATCCGCCAAACGCCCTGAGGGGTCGATGATTACATTTTTAATTTTTGTACCAATAGCTAATGTGGCAGTGTAGGTGGTTTTAAGTTTTGGCCCCCAGCCAATCCAACGGGGTAGGGTAGTTGCCTTGGTAGGTTTTTCGAACCAGGTATTGGGTATATAATAATGGCGGGCACTATCGTTTTTATCAATTACTACAAAATCTAAAGGCATTTGCATACTGCCTTTGCGTTTAAACGTAATTTGGTACACATCGTTTTTTTTATGTTTTATACGTCCAATTTTATAGTCAACGGTTTTTGTAGTTTCTAACCATTGGTCAAAAAACCAATTTAAATCTACACCTGTAAATCCAATTATTGAGTTTCTAAAATCTTCGGCGTAGGGGTGGCAAAATTTCCATTGCTTAAAATAATGTTGCATGGCTTTGTCAAAAAAAGCCCTTCCCAATACATACTCTAAACTTTTTAACATAGCTGCTGTTTTGGTATATACTTGGCTGTAACCGCCACCGTGCCTAATACCTCCATTAAAATCATCGCTATGTGTATTTAAAGTTACTTGTTCGTTTTTTGTAACGGTGTTATAATAAAACGAATTATATATTTCGGCATCCAATACTTTTTTTGGTTCGGTAAAACGCTCAACATAATTATTTTTTGGCGTGCCTTCTACTTCAATGGGCCCATCAATAAATTGGTACGTATCGGCAGTATAAAATTGTGTAAATCCCTCATCTAAAAATGCTCGGTAGGTTTCGTTGGTACCTAGCATGCCCATAAACCAATTGTGTGTTGCTTCGTGAATTAATAACGAACGATAACCTGGATCGACCCCGCCACATAAGGCAAGCATTGGCGTTTCTGTGCCTTCTTCGGCATCAGCACAAATCATTTTTGGATAATGATAGGGTCCAATGTTATAGGAATTAACCTCTAAAATTTTAGCAATATAGTTGCTAGCATTGTACCAACCTGCTGCGTGAGGTTCTTGTACCAGCGCAATACAACGTACTCCATCCCAATTGCTTTCACCAATGCGGTAAGTAGGATCGGCGGTATAGGCTACATCGTGCACATTGATGGCACTAAACTTCCATGTTTTTGTAGTGCCATCTTTTTTAATAATGGTTGATGGGGACTCGTTTAAAGGTTTTTTTAAAAAGTTACTGATGTCTAATTTTTTACGAAGCGTGTCGGGTAACATTTCCTGCTCATTTACTAATGTTCCTGTTCCATCGGTAATGTAATTATTTGGCAGGGTTAATTCAACATTAAACGAGCCAAAATCACCATACAATTCGTGATCCATGTGCTGGTCGGTATTCCAGGCAAATTTTTGATCGATAACCGAAATACGAGGGTACCAGTGTGCAATATTGTAATGTTTAGTGCCAAAAGTTTTAAATAATTTCATCCGGTTTCGAATGGCTTCTTTATCAAAATAGGTTTTAAAATTTATATTAAAAGTAATGGCTTCGCCCGATTTTAAAGGTTTTAAGAGATATACTTTTAAGATGGTATTATCCAATTCTGTTTTTAAATCTTGGCCGTTAATAGTTATTTTTTCTACTTCTGTACCTTTATCTTGCGCGCGGTATTTACCGAAGTTTAAGTTATAGTTATTGTTTTTATACAAATCGGCCGCATACGAATTTTTAGTTTGAGCATTACTGTATAAATGAAAATATACAAAACCAATATCGTAAGGCGAATTGTTCCAGTAGGTTAATTCTTCGGTACCTGTAATAATATCGGTACTGTCGTTTAAGGTTGCTTTTAAATTGTAATGTACATCTTGTTGCCAATAACCTTCGTAGGGTTTACGATTTTTCCAATACATAGGGTTGGTAGTGGAGCGGTAGTCAATATATTCGGTTTGAGAAAATAAATTCTCAAAACAAAATAAAGTGGTAAATACTAATAAATACTTCATATTTAAACACTAAATATACAAATTGATTTAGGCTGTTAAAAATTATATTAATTTTATTTAAATTTCACATAAATTAAACATCTTCTGAAAAGTAACTCGTTTTTTGTATGTAGCTTTGTAGTATAAAAAAATCACTATGTATCCAGAACAAATTGTAAATCCGATGAAAGCCGAGCTTACCAGCGCAGGTTTTTTAGAATTATTAAATAGTGCTGATGTTGAAGCAGCTATAAAAACCGAAGGCACTGTTTTGGTGGTCGTAAATTCGGTATGTGGTTGCGCAGCAGGTGCAGCCCGCCCAGGTGTTAAAAGAAGCTTAGAAAACGAAAAAAAACCAAGTAAATTAACAACCGTTTTTGCAGGCTTTGATGTTGAGGCTGTAAATCAAGCACGTAAACATTTTGCGCCATATCCGGCTAGTAGTCCTGCAATTGCCTTATTTAAAAATGGGGAGTTAGTTCATTTTGTTGAACGACATAATATAGAAGGTAGAAATGCCGATATGATTGCTCAACATTTAAAGATGGTTTATGATGAGTTTTGTTAAAAAAAGTAGATAATTCTTAATAAAGAGACGTGTAATAACGTCTTTTTTTATGTAAAATAGGTTACTTTTACAAAATAATTGAATTAATAAAAAAACATTAAAAAAAATGAAAAGTATAAAATTAGTAGTTGCAAGTTTAATATTAAGTATTGGTTTGCTTTCGTTTACAAGTTGTGGCGGTGATAAAGAAAAAGAATTAAATCCTTTAGCGGATAGTTTAAAAGTAGTAACCAGCGATTTAAGTGGAAAATTAAACGAAAAAGAAGCTGCTTTACAAGAGTTTATTAGTTCGTTTAACGAAATTCAGGAAAATTTAAATACCATTAAAGAAAAAGAAAAAATTGTTTCTCATTCTAGTTCAACGGGCGATGTAAAAAGCAAAGAAGGACAAATTAAGGAAGATATACAGGCTATTTACGATTTAATGGCTAAAAATAAAAACAGAATAGGCTCGTTATCAAAAAAACTGAAAGACAGTAATTTAAAGTTAGAAGGTATGGAAAAAATGATAGAGAACCTTCAAAAAACAATTGATTTAAAGGATGGAGAAATTGCAACGTTAAAGTCGAAAATGGAAAGTTTGAATATAGAATTAGCTAGTCTAAACACAAATTACCAAGCTGTAGAAGAAGAAAGTTCGAACAAAACGGAAGTAATAAATACAGCTTATTATGCTATTGGTACAAGTAAAGAATTAAAAGAAAAAAATGTAATAACTAAAGAGGGTGGTTTTATTGGAATTGGTAAATCAACCAAAGTTAAAGACGACTTTAATAAAGACTATTTCACAAAAATAAACATTGAGCAATCTACTTATATTAATATAGGGGCTAAAAAAGCTAAGTTATTAAGTAATCACCCAAGTGGTTCTTATAAAATGGTTGGCGAAAAACCAGTTGAAAAAATTGAAATTTTAAACCCACAAGAGTTTTGGAGTAACTCTAAATACCTTGTTATTGTAATTGATTAAAAAAAATGTAACTTTATAGTAATTTAAAAACCAAAAAATATGAAAAAAGTAATTTACACTTTAGCATTTGTTTCTTTAATAAGCATTGCTTCAAGAGCGCAAGAGCCAAAAAAAGAAAAGAAACAAGAGCCAGTAAAAACAGTTAATGTTGATGGAACTGTAACCGAAGCTACTGTAACAGCCGAGCCAACTAAAAAAAGTGGTACACGCATGGCAATAAACGAAAAAGGATTGCCTGGTTCTAAAACCACAAATCAAAACAATACTAAGGAATCAACAAAGGATTCTCCTAAATCACAGCCTGGAGCTACTAAGGATTAATTTCTAACGTGTTTTATAACTAAAAAAAATCTCAACTATAATTAGTTGAGATTTTTTTTTACCAGTTGATTGAGCTTATTTTTTAAGTAGATAGCCTTTTTCTAAAGTAATAGTTTCGACAGTACTAACTTTTAAATCGATTTTTTCGGAAATCTCTTTAAAGCCTTTTTTCTTTACTGTTAAAGAATAGTTACCACCTTTTAGTGTAAAAAAGTACTCTCCATTTTCGTTAGTGGTAGTGGATGCAATTTGCGCGTTTGCATTATCCGTTACAATTATTTCCACATCCGGTATACCATAACCCTCAAATCCATCTCTAATTGTGCCTTTTAAAATACTTAAACCGTTGCTCATTTTTTTCTTTCCGTCTTTTTCTAAAATAGCATAATCTTTTAGATCAATTTTATAAATATCACTTTCGCCCAAGCCTCCTTTGCGTTCGCTACTTATGTAAGCATATTTTGCATCGGCACTTATGGTTAATTGCCCTTCTTTAGCAGCACTGTTTATTGGATAGCCTAAGTTTACAGGTTCGCTCCATTTTCCATTTTCAAAAACGGTTTTAAAAATATCATAACTGCCCATACTACCCGGCCCATTGCTGCAAAAAAACAGGGTTTTACCGTCAGGCGCTAAAAACATACCACCTTCGTCAAATTCTGAATTTACTGGCTTCCCAATATTTACTGGCTTCCCAAACTCTTTTTTGTTAATTTTTTCAACACAATAAATATCACTTCTACCCAAACCGCCGGTACGCTCGCTAAAGAAAAATATTTTTTTACCATCTGGGCTAACGCACGCGCCTCCCTCCCAATAACTCGATGCAATTGGTTTGCCAATAGGTTCGGGTGTACGCCATTTGCCATTACTAACTTTGCTTACAAAAATGTCGCCTCCAATACTTTGTTTATCGGTTAAATCATTTTTATAAATAAAAATTTGTTTACCATCAGGCGAAATACTGGTACAGGCATCATGTGCTTTGGTATTTATTGAACCGGAAACCTCATCGGCTTTGCCAAACTTTTTTGCGGTTGTATCGTAGTTTGAAATGTAAATGTTTTCAAAATATTTACCATCGCCTTCAACATCTACATCATCGTTAGTAGATTCGGGGCGGCGTGTTGTAAAAACCAATTTACGTCCATCGGCAGTAGTACAAGGGTTTTTATCGTCGTATTTGCTATTAATATCAGGTCCCATGTTTGTAACTTCAACATTTAATGGACTGGCAATAAACTTTTTTGCGTTTTGGCATTGGCTTAAAAGAACATCCGCGTCTTCACCACTTTCTTTATCTGTATTTGGCGCAGCTTTAAAAATATTAAATTCTTCAATTGCCTTATCAAAATTTTCGTCAATCTGATAAATTTTACCCAAAGTTAAATGCGATTCTGGCTTAACATCCGTTTTTGTGTCTATAGCTTTAATAAGATATTCTGAAGCCTTATCATTTTGTTTTAAAGCAAAGTAGCATTGCCCAATATAATGCAAAACACTTGCATTGTTGGGGTGATTTTTCTCAATCTCACGAAAACTATTTAAGGCACTAATATATTGCCCTCCTAACATTTTTTGTTTTGCTATTACCATTTTTGCAGTTAAGCCTGCATCCGTAAAAACGTTGCTTTTTTTATCTTTTTGCGAAAAAGATGAAAAAGAAACTATAGAAATTAAAGTAATAAGTAAATACTTCATAATGTAATTTTAATTAATGATTAAAATTACAATTTATTTTTTATTTGTTTGCCAAGAATATTCATTATATTCGTTTCTAAAAAAAACTAGTTTATGAGTAAATTATTTTTATCAGCTACAACTTTAATTTTTATAAGTTTATTTGCGTTTTACGCGTGCGATAAAAAAATAGCAAAACAAGTTAAAGCAACAGCACCAGTTGCAGGTTTTTGCGACAGTATTAAGTTTACAAAATACATAAAGCCTATCATTATTATGGAGTGTACACAGTCGTGCCATGGCGCTACGAATCCAAGTGGCGGCGTTAGTTTAGTTACTTACGACGACATAAAAGCTAAGGCTACAAACATAAAAAATAGAATTAATAGTGCTAGTAGTCCTATGCCTCAAGCTGGTAAAATGCCACAAACGCGTATAGATAGTATTGAGTGTTGGATAAATAACGGGGCTTTAAATAATTAATAGCACTCGCACAAATTCATAATTATAAATTACGCCATTTTAGTTTATTGAAGCTGTTTAATTTTTTTAAACAGCTTTTTTATTTAACATTGTGTTATGATTACATATACCTTTTTAGGCATAATAATAGTTTTTTCTATTTTATGTTTTAATAATAAAATGGCGATGAATAAATATTTATTTCATCCTTATTCCATATATCATAATAAAGAGCATTACCGTTTTTTGACACATGCTTTTATTCATGGCGATTATATACATTTGTTATTTAATTGCTTGGCTTTATTTAGTTTTGGCTTGGCTTTAGAAGAACATATTTTTCCGTATTATTTTGGTGAAAAATTAGGCAAGATATACTACATTTTATTATTTACGGGCGGTATTTACGCGGCTTCGTTTACCGAGTATTTTAGAAATAAAAACAATCCCGATTATTCCTCTTTAGGCGCAAGTGGTGCTATATCATCCATTATGTTTTGTTATATAATGGTTAGCCCTCTTAGCAAAATTTCGTTATTCTTTTTTCCTATGCAGGGTTGGATAGCTGGTATTTTGTTATTAGGAGTTAGTTATTACTTAATTCGCCGAAAAAAAACAAGTACATATAACGATAATATTAGCCACGAATCGCACTTTTGGGGAGCATTATTTGGTGTTGTATTTATTCTCGTTTTAAAACCCGCTGTATTTAAAAATTTTATAGCTAGCATCGTAGGCTTATTTTAAATTATAAGTATCAAATGTGTTATTATTACAGCGGTTATAAATAATTTAAATTAATTTTGTAGTATAGTTTAATCGCATGAGTACTAAAATAATTGTTTCAGGCCCAACAAATTCACTTCCGGAAATAGCTTTCGAAGACTCTATTATTTCAATTACAGGAATTTGTAAGCCCGAAAACTCAAAAGATTTTTTTGATGCTATTACAGAAAAAATTATTAATTACGTTTTGGAAACGGGTAATTGTAAGATTATATTTTTTTTAAATTACTTTAATACAAGTGCATCGGCTTGGCTTTTAATTTTTTTTAAACAAGTTAAAAATAATTATAATTTGGAATCAAACATTACTGTTTATTGGCAGTATGAAGCCGAAGATACAGAGCTATTAGAATCGGGAGAGGTGTTTGAAGAACTTAGTGGGTTAACATTTACATTTAATGCGCTCTAATTTTTTTATTAATTTATTTTTTGTGAAAACTAAATCACGTTCCATAATTATACTAAGCATTTTGTTTGGTTATATTGTATTACAATTTTTATGGTGGGAAGTTTTATTAGTAAAACAAAGTGGCCAAATTATTGCCGAAAAACAAAAAATTGCCGAATTATCGTTTATAAATTCTGAAACTATAAAAGAAGAGGTTAATAAACTTCATAAAAAAAAGGAAACGCAAACCATTATGATTGTTGGTGAGGGCACAGTTTTTTTATTGTTATTACTTTTTGGAATTTATAAAATAAAACAAGCAAACACAAAAGAGCTAGAATTAAGCAACCAACAAAAGAACTTTTTTTTAAGCATAACACACGAGCTTAAAACGCCAATTGCATCAACTAAATTACAGTTGCAAACCCTCCTTAAACATCAACTTAACCAGCAAACGCAAAACGAATTAATTAACAATGCGTTAATTGAAACAGAAAGGTTAAATACATTAATTGATAATGTTTTACTTACCAATCACTTAGATTCGGGAGAATTTGTGTTTAAAAAAGAAACCGAAAATTTAAGCGATTTAATTGAAAATACATTACACCGTTATTATAAAAACGAGATTAATAATGGCGATATAAAATTAGATATTGAAAAAGATATCTTTTTATCTATCGACAAAACCGTTTTTCCATCCATAGTAACTAACTTAATTGATAATGCATTAAAATATTCGTTTAAAGAAAAAAAAATAAAATTAAAATTATGCAAAAAAGAAAATCAACTTTATTTAACAGTAAGCGACGCGGGCTGTGGTATAGCTGATAATGAAAAGAGTAAAATATTTAATAGGTTTTATAGGGCGGGTAACGAGGAAACCAGAAAAGCTAAAGGTACGGGTTTGGGTTTATACATTGTTAAGTATTTGGCTGAAAATCACTCCGCTAAATTAACTGTAAACGATAATGTGCCAAACGGAAGTATTTTTGAAATTATTTTTTCTAACCCAATTTAAATAACTTACACTATACTTTAGTTCCAGGTTTACTGCTTACTTGCAAGTAAAAACATTACCGCCATTCTAACAGCTACTCCATTTTCAACCTGATTTAAAATAATGGATTGGCTACTGTCAGCTACATCGCTTGTAATTTCTACGCCGCGGTTTATTGGGCCAGGGTGCATCACTATTATTTTTTTTGTGAGACTATTTAATAATTCTTTATTTAAGCCATACAGCATAGCATACTCGCGTAACGAAGGGAAGTATTTAATATCTTGTCGTTCTAACTGTATGCGTAACATGTTAGCTACATCACACCATTCAAGTGCTTTGCGTAAATCCAACTCAACCGCTACGCCCAGGCTGGTAATGTATTTGGGTATAAGTGTTAATGGTCCACATACTTTTACTATTGCGCCTAATTTTTGTAAGCAAAAGATGTTTGATAAAGCTACACGCGAATGGAGTATATCGCCAACAATTACAATTTTTTTACCTTTTAAATCGCCTAATTTTTCTTGTATCGAAAAAGCATCTAATAAGGCTTGGGTTGGGTGCTCGTGTGCGCCATCACCTGCATTTATAATTTTTGCATTTACTTTTTTTGATAGGTATACCGCTGCACCAGCACTGGCATGGCGCATTACAATCATATCTACCTTCATAGCCAAAATATTATTTACTGTATCTACTAAGGTTTCGCCTTTTTTTACGGAAGAGTTAGAGGCAGAAAAATTAATAACATCGGCACTCAACCGTTTTTGCGCTAATTCAAACGAAAGACGCGTGCGTGTAGAGTTTTCAAAAAATAAATTGGCAACAGTAATATCTCTAAGTGAAGGTACTTTTTTAATGGGGCGATTAATGACTTCTTTAAAATTAAGAGCGGTGTTTAAAATTAAATCAATGTCGTTTTTAGTAAGATTTTTTATACCAAGTAGATGATTTACGCTTAAATGAGTCATTCGTTTTTTTTGAAGTAATTTTTCAAAAGCTAAATATACTATTAATTTTTTAAATAGATTTATAAAACAACTACAAAATGCTCTAACTAAAAAAGTATAATTATTTTAAATTAAAAAAACTAAAACCAAAAGTTATATATTTATAGTTTAAATGAAAGTAAAGAAATTTATTTGTCGTAACTGTGGCGCCCCAAAAGTTACACCCTATACTTTACCATATATTGTTTGTGATTATTGCGCTTGCTTTACAGATATAGATTTTGCCGTAGGTATGGATGTTTGGAACAAAGACCCAAAACGTACTAATAAATATAACAAAGGCAAACTAAAATTTGAGTCGGAAATAGCAGAACTAAAAGATAAAAAAAATAGAGTTGAATTTTACAAAAAACAAATTGAGTACTGGGATTTTTATTATAAAACTTTTCCGGAGTACCTTCCACCATCTATTTATAAACCTGATGATTATGCCATTTTTTTAAATATTTGTGCAAAATCAATGACCGACTATACGTTTGATAATCCTTTAAAACCCTTAGAAGAAGAATACACACGTTTACAACAACAACTGGTTTATAAATCTATAAAGGGCAAAACGCTATTAGAAGGTGATTCATTTTTTAAATTTTTCGATAGCTATTTAGCCTATTTTAAAGCTTCATTTGCCGATTTTTATGAAGTGCCTGAAAATGCCATTATGCACGAATTATTACCTGAAGAATTGCAGTATAAAATGAAACTATCTATGTTTGCACAAGCTTGGATACCTTATTTAACCGAGGTTGACTGTAAAAAATTATTAGAAAGGTTAAACTTTACTAACGAATATGTTGAAATTAACGCGCCCACTTTAACATCCACTAAATGCCCAAATTGCTCGGTAGAATTAAAAATAATCCCCGAATCTTTTAAAGCTTATTGCGAAAACTGCTGCACTACTCAAATTTTAAGAACAAGTTATAATTGCGTTTCCTGCGGTGCTTTAAACCCAACTCCCGACAATTTGGCTAAACCAATTCCTTGTATATCGTGTAGCACGGTAAATAATTTGGTAGTAGCACATTTTTAATTTGTGTCAAGTCTTGTCTCATAAAGTCTTGCCTTTTGCGTCCTAAAATTTTGGTTCCTGCTACAAAATAAAATCCCAAAACAATTTTTATCATATACACAATTCCATTATATTTGTGTTATAGCATTAACTAAGATGAATACGCAAGATACCGCCGCCGCAAAAGCAAACCTAAGTTTCGACGATTTTAAAAAAATTGTTTTACACGATTTTAAATTAATTAACGAAAGCCGACAAGCAAGTTTGTTGGGCAGAAAAGAAGTGTTAACTGGAAAAGCAAAATTCGGCATTTTTGGTGATGGCAAAGAATTGGCACAAATTGCTATGAGTAAGGTTTTTCAAAATGGTGATTTTAGAAGCGGATATTATCGCGACCAAACCTTTATGTTTGCAATTGGTGCTTTAAATTTACAACAATGGTTTGCCGGTTTATACGGCCATACAGATATTGACTTTGAGCCTATGAGTGGCGGACGCCAGATGGGTGGCCATTTTGGCACACACAGTTTAAACGAAGATGGTAGTTTTAAAGCTTTGGTTAATCAAAAAAATTCCAGTAGCGATGTTTCGCCAACTGCCTCTCAAATGCCTCGTTTATTGGGTTTAGCTTATGCTTCGCATTTTTATCGTATTAATAAAGAGTTACATACTTCTCCATTTTCTAATTACAGTAACAAGGGAAATGAAGTTGCCTTTGGCACTATTGGCGATGCCAGCACCAGCGAAGGCTTGTTTTGGGAAACCATAAACGCTGCTGGCGTTTTACAAGTACCAATGTTAGTAAGTGTTTGGGATGATGGTCATGGTATTTCAGTTCCTAAAAAATACCAAACTACAAAAGAAAGTATTAGCGAAGTTTTAAAAGGCTTTCAACGCGAAAATGGTGGCAAAGGCTACGAAATATTTAAAACCAAAGGTTGGGATTACGCGCATCTTTGCGAAACGTACGAAAAAGCAGTAAAAGTGTGTAGAGAAGAACACGTACCAGTTTTAGTTCATGTTGAAGAAGTAACACAGCCGCAAGGGCATAGCACTAGCGGAAGCCACGAGCGTTATAAAAGCAAAGAGCGTCTACAATGGGAATTAGATTTTGATTGCGTTCAACAAATGCGAGAGTGGATTATTGCCAATGCATTGGCAAATGACGAGGAATTAAAAGCTATTGAAGAAGAAGCAAAAGAAACCGTAAAACAAGCTAAAACACAGGCTTGGGCTAATTATTTAGCACCAATAAAAAATGAAGTAGAACAAGTTTGTAACATATTTGAAGAAATTGGCGGTGATGACATTACATCAGTTTCAAAAGAATTAAAATCTATAAAAGAACCAATTCGAAGAGATATTCATACTGCAGTAAAAAATGTTTTAAGAACTACGCTCAGCTCAAATTCATCTGCAAGAGAAAATTTAATTACGTGGTTGCAAAATGCACGTGTTGAAAATAACGATCGATACGGCTCACATTTAAGTTCGCAATCTGCTCAACGAGTTAAAAATATTGAAACAAATGCCGTTATTTATACCGAGGAAAAACAAGTGGATGGACGCGAAATTTTGCGCGATAATTTTGATGCTATTTTATCAAAATATCCCGAAGTAATGATTTTTGGAGAAGACTCAGGAAAAATTGGCGGTGTTAACCAGGGTTTAGAAGGCTTACAATTAAAATATGGTGAGCACCGTGTGTTTGACACAGGTATTCGTGAAGCTACTATTATGGGTCAGGCTATAGGCTTAGCGATGCGTGGTTTGCGTCCAATTGCCGAAATTCAATATTTAGATTATTTATTATATGCTCTGCAATTAATGAGTGATGATTTAGCTACCGTGCAATGGCGTACTAAGGGCAAGCAAAAAGCTCCTGTTATTATCCGTACACGTGGCCATAGATTAGAAGGTGTTTGGCACAGTGGTTCGCCAATGGGTATGATAGTACACGCTTGCCGTGGTATTAATATTTGCGTTCCGCGAAATATGACCATTGCTTCGGGCTTTTACAATACACTTTTACAAGCCGATGAACCCGCTTTAATTATCGAGCCTTTAAACGCCTACCGTTTAAAAGAAAAACAACCCGGTAATTTTGGTGAATATAAAATTCCTTTAGGAATACCTGAATTATTGCAAGAAGGTAGCGATATTACCTTAGTAACCTACGGCAGTTCGGTTCGTGTAGCGCAAGATGCTATTAAACTGCTTCAAAAATTCAATATTAGTGTTGAGTTGATTGATTTGCAAACCTTGCTACCTTTTGATATTAATAATAGCATTGTTAAATCGTTACAAAAAACAAATCGTTTGGTAGTTTTAGACGAAGATGTGCCAGGTGGTGCAAGTGCCTATATTTTACAAAAAATTGTAGAAGAACAAAAAGGATATTTGCATTTAGATTCCGCTCCAGTTACAATTGCTAGTAAAGAACACCGCCCCGCGTACGGGAGTGATGGCGACTACTTCAGCAAACCAAATGCCGATGATGTGTTTGATAGTATTTATAATTTGATGGTGGAAGTAAATCCAAATCAATTTACTAAAATTTACTAAAAAAGTTTATTTTTGTACTATTAATTAATAAATTACTTACAATGTTATCTAAAATACTGATTATTGCTGTAAGGAATAATAACAATAAAAACTAAAAATGAAAAATAGTATACTTTTAGCATTATTAGCACTTTCATTTATTTCTTTTTCGCAAACTAAAGAAGATGAAAAAAAAATAATTAGAGATGTAGTAAGTGTTGAGGTGGATAGAGCCAAATTTGCTCCAAAACCCGTTACAATTACACCTACTATAGCGCCAGTAGTGGTGGATAAAAAAGGTAAAAAAAAGGAAGTGGTTGTGGTTGAAACACCACCTGAAGAAATAGTTGATACTCTGCCACCTTTAATTCCGGCGCCACAAAGTGAAATTTTAAAACGTTCGCAAAATTGGTACACACTTAAAAATAAAAATTTTATAAAAACAAATGGAACTAATTCAGGTCAATCTGTTGCCTGTAACGTAACATTTACATTTAAACAAAAAATACTTAACCCCGAAAACGATGTCGACGGAAAAATTACAATGGACGTAATTATTGAAGCAAAAGAAGGTAAATACCGTTATACGATTAAAAACATAATTCATAAAGCAAATAAAAAGGGTATGAGTGGTGGCGACATATATGCCGTAGTGCCTGAGTGTGGGAGTATGTTGTTAAATGATAGAACTTGGAAACACATTAAATCTGAAAGTTTTGCCAATGCTAAAATTGTAGTTGATGATTTAAAGGCTAATATTAAAGAAGAGGTAAAGGATAAAGAAGAATGGTAAATTTTATAAATTATTAAATAATAAATGACAAAAATTTACAAAATAGTATTTTTATTAATAACCTTTTTTTCGAATTCTGTTTTTTCTCAAGCAAAAGTAGAAGACGACAGTCCTAAAAAAAAGAATGAAACCAAGGTAACAGATGTTGTTACACTTCCCGATTCGGTAGCTGCAAGTGAATTGGTTTTGCGTGCGGTAAATTGGGTAAAAATGGAAAGTGCTAGATATGGTAAAACCAGTGGAGTAACTACAAGTAATAAGGCCGAGTGCATTGCAACTTTTACGGTTAAACCTAAAGAGCTAAACCCGGAATGCGATTTTACTGGAAAAATTACAATGAAAGTAACCGTAGAATGTAAAGATAGTAGGTACAAATATACCGTTAGTCAAATTAAACATACAAGCAAAAACGGCAACACAACCGCAGGAAGCATAGATAACATAGTACCGGAATGTGGCAGTATGGCAATGGGTGATTTAATTTGGAAAAAGGTAAAGGGCGAAGCATTGAAGGGTGCGGGTATTGTTGTTTCGGATATAAAAGCAGCTATGCAAAAATCAAGTGCTGATTTTGGGAAAGATGATTGGTAATACTGATAAAATAAAATTTTAAAATTAAAACCCTAAGTCGTTTACTTTAAGTGTCAATAAAGCAATATCATCTTGAAAATCGTTTTCTCCTTTAAATTCTTCAGCGTAGAACAAAAGCGCTTTATTTATAAAATCGGGGGTAGATTTATTATTATTAGTAACTATTTCTTGTAATTTTTCTACTGGAATAGATTCTCCATCGTTGTTGATTGTATCTGTTAATCCATCCGTATAACACAGCAAAGTAAATTCAGACGTGTAGTTAAAAATTTCCACATCAATAAAAGGCAATGTTTCTTCAATACCCAAAAGTGTAGTGCCTTTATCTAATTCTGTAAACTTATTTTCATATAGTAAAATTGGTGCATTATGCCCAGCATTTATAAAAGTTAATTGTTGGCTTTTTGTATTAATTTTTCCTAAAAATAAGGAGACAAATTTTTCGCTTTTTGCATTCGTAATTACCCGTTTGTTTAATTCGATAATAATATCTTTTAAATTATGAGTATAATTTATTAAGCTATGCAACGTTGCCTGTATGTTACTCATTAACAGTGCTGCTGCCACACCTTTGCCACTTACGTCGGCTATACAAAAAATAAATTCGTGAATGTTGAGCGGAATAAAATCGTAGTAATCGCCACCCACTTGTTGATGTGGTAAGTATTTAGCAGCTACTTGTAATGTATCGCTATTTGGCAATTCATGCGGAAACAACATTTGTTGCATACTTTGGGCTAGTTCTAATTCTTTATTTAACTGCGCACGTTGTATGTTTTGTTTGTATAATTTTTTATTTTCAATAGATACAACAATAATGTTAGTAAGCGTCTGAATATAAGGTAAATGCTTTATAGAAGCACTTAACTCTAATTTTTCTTGATTAACATCACCTAACAATACATACGCTAATGGTATTTTTTTGTGAAACACAGGAATTACAATTTCAAAATTTTTACTTAGTTGGCCTTTGCTAAAAGCTATTGTTTCAATTTCGTTAATAGCTAACAATTCGGTTTCGAAAACGATAGAATTAAGCTCCTTATCAACTCCGTATTTTAAAAGGCATTTCCACTCCGTGTCAAAACTAAATAATATTAATTTTCCAATCCCTAACCGGTTTTCTAAAATGTCTTGGTATAAATCTAATAATTTTTGTGTAGAAAAATTATTGTTTATTGCTTTTGTAACTTCCAGTAAGGCATTCAATTTTAAGTCTTGAACGTGTTTTTGCTTTACTATTTTGCTGAGTTCTGTCATTTTAAATACACAGCTTCTTTACCCTTTTTACTAAAATCGGCTTCAATATGTTCCTGCAAGGTCGTACTTAAACGTAAACCTACATAATCGGCTTTTACTGGAAAATTCGTATGGCTTCTATCCACTAAAATAACGGTACTTAATTTTTTTACAGGCTTATCTAAAAATAATTTTACGGCATACATTAATGTTTTACCACTATTTAAAACATCATCTACCAAAATAATTGTTTTGTTTATAAATGCTTTTTCCTCTACATCAATTTTTGGACTGCTATCCCAAGGCGACGTTTTATTTATTTTTATTTTTGCCAAATTTATTTTTAAGGTAGAAATTTCTTTTAGTTTAGAAACCAATTGAAGAGCCACTTTATAGCCATTACCGTCAATGCCAACTATTAAAATATCTTTTTCGGAAAAGTTATTTTCATACACTTCGTAAGCTAAACGGTTTAGCTTTTGATTGATTTGAACGGTGTTTAATATTTTTAGTTTGTTGCTCATGTGTTTGGAAAAATAAAAAATTAATTGTAAGCCTTAATTAATTGTTTTAGAGTTTGTTTTACTTTATCATTTGGTTCGCACAAAGGTAAACGCACATTTGGTAAGCACAATTTTAAAATATTTAGCGCTTCTTTAATACCCCCGGGGTTTCCGTCAACAAATAACTGCTCGGTTATGTCCATTAATTTATAATGTAATTTTTGTGCTTCGTTAAATTTATGTTTTAAACATAAACGCACCATTTCGCCATATTCCTTTGGAAAAGCCTGTGCCACCACTGAAATTACTCCTACACCCCCAGCTGCAATAACAGGCAAGGTTAAATTATCATCGCCACTAATCACCATAAAATCGGCAGGCTTGTTTTTAATAATTTTCATTATTTGCTCTATATTCCCGCTAGCTTCTTTAGTAGCAACAATGTTTTTAAAATTAGCAGCAATTTTTACTTGCGTTTCCCAGGTAACGTTACTGCCAGTTCTTCCAGGCACATTGTATAAAATAATATCTTTTTTAGTACTTTGTGCAACTGCTTTGTAATGCTCGAAATACCCTTTTTGGTTTGGTTTATTGTAATACGGTGCAACAGATAAAATTGCTTCAAACGATTTTAATTCTGTTTTTTTAATTGTGTCTACAACCTCGCTCGTATTGTTTCCTCCAATACCAAGTACTAAGGGCAATTTATTAGCGTTAGCTTTAATAATGGTATTAATTACTAGGTGTTTTTCGTCTTTTGTTAAGGTGGCAGTTTCGCCCGTAGTGCCAAGCGCTACAATGTATTCTATCTTACCATTGTGTAAATGTTTAACAATAGCGTTTAGTGCTTTTGTATCAACTTCGCCTTTTTTTGTAAATGGAGTAACTATAGCAACACCTGTGCCAACTAAATTTTTATTTCTCATTTTAAGCTGATATTAAATATTTTGATAACCATGTACTTTTTAACGATTGTTCCCAATTTTGAAATTCGTTTTGACTAGAAACAGCAGTGTTATAAACTATTGTATTTTCGTTAATCGATTCTGTTTGTAAAAGTTCTCTTATTTTTGATGCGTGTACTATTGAAATTTCTTCACCAGTTTTGTATGCAACAAGCAAGCGATTTAATAATTCAACGTTAAATTCAGTTTCAATTTGTTTGATAAAATGCGTCAATTTATCAATACTGCAGCCACTTGCTCCTGTAACTTCTTCATTTACTTTTACAACAATTATTCTATTTTTATAAATTTCGAAACTAGCTGTCAACTTTTGTTCGTGAGCTGTCCAGCCGGTTACAAATTTATTTCCACCCTCGCTTATTAAACCCAGTTCATTATCTGATAATGCTTTGCTGATGATAAATGTCCAAACTCTGTTCATTTTAAAATGTTGGGTTAATTCCTGTATAATTATGTGGTGTAATGTTTTTCAATTCTCTTTTCACATCATTGCTCACATTTAAATTATCAATAAAATCAGAAATAGATTTTTGTGTAATATGTGAATTGGTTCTTGTTAAATCTTTTAGTGCTTCGTAAGGTTTTGGATAACCCTCTCTTCGTAAAATTGTTTGAATTGCTTCTGCAACCACTGCCCAATTATTATCCAAATCATTTACTAAAGCTTGTTCGTTTAAAATTAATTTATTTAATCCTTTTATAATACTTGTGTAAGCAATTAGCGAGTGAGATAAAGGAACACCAATATTTCTAAGTACCGTACTATCCGTTAAATCTCTTTGCAGGCGAGAGATTGGAAGCTTTGCAGACAAATGTTCTAAAATAGCATTTGCCATTCCTAAATTTCCTTCGGCATTTTCAAAATCAATTGGATTTACTTTGTGAGGCATAGCACTCGATCCTACTTCGCCTTCTTTTAATTTTTGTTTAAAATAATCCATACTTACGTATGTCCAAATATCGCGACACAAATCAATTAAAATGGTGTTAATTCGTTTTACTGTGTCGCAATAAGCAGCCAAATTATCGTAATGTTCTATTTGTGTTGTAAACTGGCTACGGTTCAATCCTAACGTTTTATTTACAAATTCGTTTCCAAAATTAATCCAGTCATTTTTTGGATATGCCACATAATGTGCATTAAAATTGCCGGTAGCGCCGCCAAATTTAGCAGAAAATGGAACAGCTAAAAATTGATTGATTTGAGCTTGAATACGTTCAACAAAAACAAAAATTTCTTTACCTAATTTGGTCGGGGAGGCTGGTTGTCCGTGTGTACGGGCAAGAAGAGAAATGTCCTCCCACTCCTTACTTAAAGCACTTAATTTATCAACTACACTATTTAAAGCAGGATTAATTTTGTCATTAGTAGCATCTTTTAACGATAATGGAATTGACGTATTATTTATGTCCTGCGAGGTTAAACCAAAATGCACAAACTCCAAATATTTTTCTAAGCCCAGTGCAGCTAATTTTTCTTTCACAAAATACTCTACAGCTTTTACGTCGTGATTCGTGATTTTTTCAGTCTCTTTAATTTTTAAAGCATCTTCAACCGAAAAACTTTTATATACAACTTTTAAAGCGTCTTTTTTTTCAGAGCCTAATGTTGGGAGTTGTGGTAAGCCAAATTCGCTTAGTGCAATAAAATATTCTATTTCAATTTGGACACGGTATTTTATTAAGCCAAATTCCGAAAAATAACTGTCGAGTGTTTCCGTAGTTTTTCGATAACGTCCGTCAATTGGAGAAATAGCGGTTAATGAGGTTAATTCCATACAAAATATTAAATAGTAAATTTAAGTAAATATTGTGATTAAAATCAAACACAGAGATACAAAGTTACAGAGCGCACAAAGTTTGATAGTAACTAAGTGTAATCAACATCTCTTTTCCCCAGTGCTGAAAACAAAAAAGCTACCTATTAGGTAGCTTTTAAATCTATATACTTAACTATGGCTTATTTTACCTGATTAATAACTGCAGTAAACGCTTCAGGGTGATTCATTGCTAAATCAGCTAAAACCTTACGGTTTAGTTTTAAACCTTTTTTGTTTAATTTACCAATAAATTCGCTGTAACTCATGTCGTGTTGACGAACACCTGCGTTAATACGCTGTATCCACAAACCACGCATCGTACGTTTTTTGTTTTTACGATCGCGGTAAGCATACGTTAAACCTTTTTCTAAAGTATTTTTGGCAATTGTCCAAACATTACCTCTAGCACCCCAATAACCCTTGGTTAAATTTAGGATTTTTTTTCTGCGAGCCCTGCTGGCTTCGTGATTGACTGAACGTGGCATTTCTTTTTTTTGTTGTTTTAAGACGAATTTTCTTCGTCGGTTTTAAATGTTAGTGGTAGTTGACCTTACTACGCTTTTTTACTAATATTTTGGTTAATCTAATAACCGTTGTTTTGGGCTTGTTAAAAGAACTTTAAAGTAATTTTTAAGATGCAATTAAATTGCAAGCATAAATTTCACATTAGGCGTATCAGCAGCACATACTAAACCACTTTTAGTTAAACCACGCTTGCGGTCTTTCTCTTTTTTGGTTAAAATATGACGCTTATAGGCGTGTTTTCTTTTAATTTTACCGCTTCCAGTAATGCTAAAACGCTTTTTAGCGCTGGAATTAGTTTTCATTTTTGGCATTTCTCGTAATTTTAAGGACGGCAAAGATAATATATTTATTTCAAAATGCAAGTATTTTATTAAAAATAGAATTGTAAATTTAAACTTTAATAATGCTAACCGAAAAAATAAAAAAGCTATCAAAGGATTACTTCTTAAAAGTACAAGCTATTCGCAGGCATTTACACCAATTTCCCGAGCTGTCTTTTCAAGAGTTTGAAACCTCTAAATATATTCAGCAACAATTAACCGAAGCCGGCATAGAATTTACAGCGGGTTATGTAAAAACGGGAATTGTAGCTCTCATAAAAGGTAGAAATCCTAATAAAAGAACGATTTTAGTACGTGCTGATATGGACGCTTTGCCTATTAACGAAAAAAACGATGTTTCTTATAAATCGTGTAACGAAGGCGTAATGCATGCCTGTGGACACGATGTACACAGCGCCTGTGCTTTAGGAGCCGCTTTTATTTTAAACGATTTAAAAAACGAATGGGAAGGAACCGTAAAAATTATGTTTCAACCCGGAGAAGAGGTATTACCTGGAGGTGCAAAATTAATGATTGAAGCGGGTGTTTTAGAAAACCCTAAAGTTGATAATGCTATTGCTCTGCACGTTTTTCCGAGCATGGAGGTGGGTAAAGTAGGTTTTAAAACCGGCATGTATATGGCAAGCACAGATGAGTTATATATTACAGTAAACGGCAAAGGCGGACACGCTGCTATGCCCAACGAGTATGTAAATCCATTAATTATAGCTTCAGAAATGTTGTTAGAAATAAACAATACGTTTATGATTAACGAACAACATATTCCTACTGTTGTAGCATTTGGAGGCATTGAGGGTAAAGGCGCTACAAATGTTATTCCTGCGAAGGTAGAATTAAAAGGTACCTTTAGAACAATGGACGAAAAATGGAGGAGTGACGTGCACGAACAATTACATGAAATTGTAAAAAAACATTCTTTAAAATACGGAGTTGAATCAATCCTAAATATAGTAAAAGGTTACCCTTTTTTGGTAAACGATGAAGATTTTACGAATCAGTGCCTGGCCAGTGCACAGAACTATTTGGGTTTAGAAAACGTGGAAGAATTACCTCTCCGCATGACCGCCGAAGATTTTGCCTTTATTACCCAAAAAGTACCCAGCTGTTTTTTTAGATTAGGAACCGGAAACACTAAAAATAACATTGTATCAGGCGTGCATACTGCTACGTTTGATGTAGATGAGCAATGTTTAGAAGTTGGAATGGCTTTACTGGCAAAATTTGCAACCAACTGATAGTTAATTATATAAAAATTCATTCCTAAATGAGTTTAGGCTATTCGCTAGTCATTTTGTTTAAACTATTTCAAAAATAATTAGTATTTTCGCTCAACTTTAAAAAAATGACGATGAAAAAAATTTTATCCATTACATTTATTTTACTTTTTATTATTTCTGGTTTTACTAAAGCTCAGCAAAAAGCTAACAATGCAATAAAACTGATTGAAGAGAAATTGATTAGAGAAAAACCAAATTACAATTATAAAAATATTCCAAATCATTTTGGAGGTATGGTAAGGGCGGGAGAACATGCGCCTACTGGAGTTTTTGTTAATAGTTTAACGGATGATCAATTAAAGGCAGAATGTACTTTTTTTAAAGGTGATACCTTAAGTGGTTTTGTATTTGAAAAAGCATTGAAAGAAATTACCAAAAACAACGAGGTTAGACTGTTAAACGAATTTAAAGCGGCTATATTTAGAAGACAATTAGAATTTGTGAAAAATAAATATAATATTATTGATGAAAAAAAATCCACAAATAATTTCCCAAAAATTGATATTACGCCAAATGCAACTTCAACGCCCAATAGATTACTGCCAAGCGTATGTAATAATATTGATTTTGAAGATGGTAATTTAGGTACTTGGACAGTTATAAGTGGTTACAATCAAAACTCAAATTCCACTTTAACAATACCATCGTCTGCTTTTACCGTAGGGGTAGTAACAACAAATCAGAACATCTACAGCTGTAGCGATGCTAATTTAATAACATCTGCCTATGGCAACGATCCAATTGGTTTCCCCGGTTTAGATCCAAATGGTGCTACCACTTCTGTTAGATTGGGTGGCTTTAACATTAATGCTGCTGATGGATATGGATTTGGTTGTGGGGGGTCTCATTGGACAAATGGTTCCTTTTCAAATGGTGAAAGAATAGAGAAAACAGTTTTGGTTTCAACGTCTAACGCGTTGCTTACCTACGATTATGCCGTTGTGCTAAATGATGGAGGACATGCAAATGGAAGTCAGCCTTATTTCCATGTTTACGTTACTAATTTAGCAGGAACTGTTCTTTCAACCTGTACACAGTATTATGTACAGGCAGCAGCGGGAGTTCCGCCAGCAGGTTTTATTAATTCGGGATATGTGAACACTTTTGACAACAGTGTGTTTTATTACAAGAATTGGACTTCTAATAGTATTAATTTAACACCTTATATTGGCTCTACAGTAAAAATTTCTTTTGTAGCCGCAGGTTGTACACTTGGCGCTCATCCTGGTTATGCGTATGTAGATGCTATTTGTGGACCATTGCAAATAAATACTTCAAATAATAATCCATGTGTAGGCTCAACAGCAGTTTTAACAGCTCCATCTGTTCAGGGTGGCAGCTATAACTGGAATGGTCCGGGAGTTGTAAATGTTACAACTCAAAATGTAACTGTCGGCTCTACTGGTACTTACACGTGTGTAATTACGCCACCTCAAGGTGCATTGTGTTCCTACACAGTTACAAAATCGATGACGTTTGTACCTTTACCTATTGCGAATGCAGGGCCAACTCAAAGTTTATCTTGTTCAAATACGTCTACCTTGCTAAGCGGTAGTGGAGGTGGCACATATAGTTGGTCTGGTCCTGGCATAACATCGGGAGGAACTACCGCAAATCCTACAGTAAATCAAGTTGGAACTTACTCGTTAGTTGTAACAAACACGGCAGGCTGCGTATCAGCAATATCAACAGTAGTAGTTGGTACAAATACAACTCCGCCCAGCCCTGCTACTTTAACACCAAATGCTATTACGTGTGGTACGCCAAACGTAAATGTGGCCATTACTGCAAGTACTGGTGTAACGTATAATTGGACAGGACCAAGTATTATAAGCGGTGGTACTACGTCTTCGGCATTAGTTAATGCGTCTGGAAATTATACTGTACAGGTTACAAATGTATCCAATGGGTGTTCGGCAAATGCAGTTGTTAATGTTACTTCGAGTTCGGCAGTTACCGTCGCTCCTTCTACGAGCGGCTTAGTTACGTGTTCAAACTCCTTAATAACACTTTCCACTCCTAATGTTGCAGGGCAAAATTATACTTGGACAGCGCCAAGTGGGGCCGTTATAGTAACGGGGGCAAATTCAGCAGTAGCAACTGCTTCTAACGCTGGTACGTATACGGTTACTGTGTTAAATACCATTAATGGCTGTATACAAATAGGTGCTATTGCAGCTAACGTAAACACTACCGCTCCAACAGCAACGGCAAGCACAGCAGGTACTATCACCTGTATTAATTCTGCAATAAGTTTAAATGTAAACCCTTCGGCTTTAAATTATAGTTGGACAGCCTCTGGTGGTGGAACTATTACGTCGGGTGTCACTACGCAAACAGCTACGGGTAATGGCAACGGTACTTATTTTGTAGTAGTAACCGACCCGAGTAATGGCTGTTCGGTTACCAAAACGCTTACGCCAAGTATAAACACTTCAACTATAGCAGCAAGCATAAATTCACCAAGTGTATTAACGTGCAATACAACTACAATAAGTTTAACGGGTAACCCGGGTGCCGGTGTAAGTTTTCTATGGACAGCACCAAATGCCACAAATATTGTTACTGGTAACACGTTGCAAACCATTGGGGTAAATGCTCCTGGTAATTATACATTGAGTTTAATAAATACAGCTAATGGATGTCCAAGCACACCAACAACTATTAATGTAACCCAAACCTTAACCCAACCTACACTAACTGCAGTTACGCAAACGGCTAATTTAATATGTGGTGCAACTAGTGTTGTTTTAAACGGCGCTGCATCACCAGGAGGAAGCACTTACACATGGACATCTAATGGTGGTGGTTTTGCTAGCAGTTTAAATAGTAGCTCAGTTGCGGCCACTTCGGCAACAGTGTATGTTCTAACTGCTTCTCACCCAGTTACAGGTTGTTTATCATCTTTATCTTATACGGTAATACCAGATATAAATTCGCCAACGGTTACTTTGTCCTCTAATAATGCAACCTTAACCTGTTTAAACACAATATTCTCAACAACGGCAACTGTAGTACCTTTAGCAGGTTCAACGTATTCATGGTCGGGCCCTGGTATTGTAGGTTCAACTAACGGAGCAGCAATAACTGCTACTGCAGGTGGTGTTTATGGTTTAACGGTTACTGCATCTAATAATTGTAAATCAAATGTAGCCTACGTTATTACGTTAAATAATTCCCCAGTAAGCCCAAGTGCAAACTCATCTAACACTATCACCTGCGTAACCACAAGTTCAATAGCATCAAACGTCAGTGGCAATGGGCCTTTTACCTATAATTGGAGTGGGCCAAGTAGTTTTACCTCTTCGGCAGCTAACTTTACTACCAGTACAGCAGGTGTTTACAATTTAACTGTAACTAACACTTCGAGCGGTTGCACAGGTACAACAAACATTAACGCAATTGGAAATTTTACAGCACCAAGTACGCCTTCGATTGCAGTAAATAATATAACATTAACCTGCGCTTCCAATGCCACTGTTTTAACTGCAAGTTCTAACGGCGCTACATCTTATTCGTGGACTGCGCCAAGTGGTGCTGCAATTACATCGGGTAGCAGTGCTGCAACAGCAAGCGTTACTGGTACAGGTGTATTTACAGTGGTTGCTATTGGTGGTAATGGTTGTAACACGGCATTTTTCCAAATCACAGCAACTGTTACTCCTCCGTTAGGCGCGCCGGTTGTCGCATTGAGTAATAGCGTATTGGCAATTACATGCACATCCCTTAGTCCATCTGCTACTGCAAATACAACAGTTTCGGGTGTAACGTATTCGTGGTCGCCAAGCGCTGGTATTGCCGGTAGTAATACAAACGCTACGGCAACATTTACACAAAGCGGAACGTATAGCGTTATTGTTACAAACACATTAAACAATTGTTCTTCTTTTGGAAATAATTTAATAGTAAATGTAACTACCAACAACACCTTGCCAAATGCTAATGCCGCAAGTGTACCCACAATTAATTGCACTACAACGTTGGTTACTATTAGCCCTGTTTACACGCCAAGTACAAATTTGATTTACAGTTGGTCAGGCGCTAATGTTGTTGGTCCAACCAATAACTCCTCTGTTCAAACAAACAGTAATACACCTACTACAGTTAGTTTTACAAATACAACAAATGGTTGTGTAAATTCGTTAGTGGTAATACCCGGTATAAATAATGCTGCACCGTCACTTTCAATAACAACAAATACAGGTAACTCAAATATTACTTGTCAGTCGCCAACACTAAATTTTAATGTAACAAGCACTCCAACAACCGGTGTAAGCTATTTATGGAGCAACGGCTCTACTTTGCCAAACGCAAATATTTCGTTAGCTGGTACGTATACGTTAGTGGCCACCAATAATGCAAATAATTGCCAAACTGTGCAAAGCTTTACGGTGGGCGGTGGAACAACCTTACCAACATTTAGCATTGCTACCAATGCAATAATACCGTGTGGAAGCAACACTACCAATTTAAATGTTACCAGTACAAATACAAACGTTACCTATATTTGGGGAGGGCAAGGTATTCTAAATGGCGCAACTACAAATAGTCCAATAGTTGGCAATGCCGGGACCTACACCTTATTGGTAACCGATATTACAAGTAGCTGTAGTGTTACACAAACAGTAAGTGTAAGTAATAGCACGGTTGTGGCGCAATTTATAGCTAATCCTTTATCTGGCCCTGCGCCATTAGTAGTTAATTTTACCAACCAAAGTACGGGAGCCTTAACCTATAATTGGAATTTTGGAAATGGTACATCATCCACTCAAACAAATACAACAAATGAGTATTTAAATAGCGGAACATATACAGTTGTATTATTTGCAACAAATGGCGCTTGTACAAGCACAGCATCTATACTCATTGAAGTTTTAGAATCGTTGGGTGTTATTCCAGAAGTATTTACACCAAATGGCGATTTATTTAACCCAACTTTTGAAATTAAAGGATTAGACTCTTACCCCAATAATAGTTTGCAAATATTTAACCGTTGGGGTAATTTAGTTTATAAGGCTAAACCGTATAAAAATGATTGGACGGGAGTTCCCAATGTAGCGGGTAAAACTGGCGGCGATAAGTTGCCTGTAGGTACGTATTATTATATTTTAGATTTAGGTGTTGATGGTAAAAAACCATTTACCGGTTACATACAATTACAATACTAAATTCTAATTTTTTAATTTAATCTTAATAAAAAAACCTCAAATTATTTTGAGGTTTTTTAGTTTTAAATAATTGCTATTAACTTTTAAACGGTAAATGCACCTTAAATGTACTGCCTTTCCCTATTTCGCTATCAACCGAAATGGTGCCGTTATGTTTTAAAACCACAGCGAGTACATACGATAAGCCTAAGCCAAAACCTTTTACATTGTGTACATTGCCGGTAGGCACACGGTAAAATTTATCAAATATTTTTCGTTGATTTTCTTTGCTAATACCTATACCATTATCTTTAATTTCAATCATAATGCCTTCTGCCGTATTGTTTGTAGAAATTATTATTTCCGGATTTTGTTTGGTATACTTTATAGCATTATCAATTAAATTAAAAATAATATTAGTTAAGTGAACTCTATCTGCCATTAATTTAAAAGTAGTGGCATTTAAAAATGTTTGAATTGTGCCGTTTCGTTGTAAAATTAATAATTGTGTGTTGCTTATGGCTGTATTAATAATTTCATGAATATCAAGTTCGGTAGGTTTTAATTTAAACTCTCCTTTATCTAAAATAGAAGTTTGCAAAATGCTTTCAACTAAAACGCTTAAACGTTTATTTTCATCACGTATCATTTTTAAATAACGCTGTTGCTTATCAGGTGTTTGCGAAATAGAAGCATCGCTAAGCATTTCGCTTGCTAAGGATATAGTACTAATGGGTGTTTTAAACTCGTGGGTCATGTTGCTAATAAAGTCGTTTTTTATTTGCGATAATTTTTTTTGCTTTAAATTACTTGCCATTATATAATAAAACGAAATAATTAAAATTAAAATAACCGCAGTAGATGAGATGAGCATTATCCACATCCCCTTAAAAATGGCTTTATCTTGGTTGATAAAATGCACAATTAAATACTCAGGATCGATAAACCTGTTGCTTGGCGATAAACTAATTTTATAAACAACTCCTAGGCTATCTTCCATGCTTTCTGCAAATTTTAATTCGCTGTGATGAGGGCTGCCAGGGTATAGCGAGGTAAGGTAATAATTGTACTTTGCCGAAATATTTTTCTTTTTTAACTCTGTGTTTAATATGGAGTCTAATAATAAAGTGTCTATTTTTTGTTTATAGTTATTATAATAATCAAAGGTATATTCCTCTTTAAAAATATCATTTCCTTTAGTAATAGACTTATTGTACAAATCGTTACTTGGGTTCTGAAACCCATTTTTATTATCTTTTATATTTTCTAAAAATGATTTTATTTTAGGGTTAAATTGTAAAGAGTCAGCCAACAAATCTTTTGAGGTCATTCTGCTGTACTGATAGCCATTACTATCGATATTTAAAATTTCTGAAACTCTAAAACTTAATGCATTTGGATTTTTTGGATTTAAAATGCCAGTGTTTAGTTTAATGCCTTGGCGGGTTACCTTGGTGCGTTTATAAATACTTAAGGTGTCTAAACGCTCTAATTTTATAGATGTGTTATTAAGGGCCTCGTCTACGTTTTGTTCAAAAACTTCTTCTTTTATTTTAAAGTCATTTCTAATCCAATACACTTGAAAAAAAATTAAAACCAATAAGGCTACTGAAAATAGTATAGATATAATTGTTAAGCTACGTTTATTCATTCGTTAAACAAAGATAGCTGTAATTGTGAATGCAATAAATTAAAAAACGTGAAATTTAAGAATTAATAAACCCTTCTAATTGGCTAATACACACATTTTTTTGGTCTTCGCTTTTAAAATTACCAGTATCATTAAATAAATTATCAATACCCGAAATTGGTAATTTGTTATGATGTACATGTAACTTTAAATAATTTAAAATTGAGGTTAATTGGTCTAAACCTCTTAAATTTCCTGCTCGTCCGCTGCTTACACCCACCAAACACGCTTTTTTATTTGCCCATTCTTTTGGCGGTATACTATCTAAAAAAAGTTTTAATATTCCAGTAAAACTACCATTATACTCGGGCACAACAAAGATAAAGGCAGCATTTTCTGAAATATATTTTTTAATTAACTCGGCATAGCTTTCGCTGCGATTGCCATACAATTCTGTAAACGCAATTGTAGGAGGTAAATCACAAAAATCAAAAATAGCCGATGTAATATTTTTTTCTTTTAATAAATTTTGATATAACTCGCTTACCTTTAAAGTATTACTGTTTGGGCGATTTGTACAACTTAAGATTACTATTTTTTCCATTTTATTTATTAACATTTTAATTAAGTTTATGAACGGTATTGTTAAAAACTAACAACAAATAAAGTTCGTAATAAGTTTAACTTTACAAAAAGCATTTTTACTTTTTCTCACTATTTTTATGAACATTACGTATTACGGTCATTCTTGTTTTGGAATTGAAATTAACGGGAAACATTTGTTGTTTGATCCGTTTATTTCGCATAATAAACTCGCTTTAAGTATTGATATTAATGACATAAAAGCCGATTATATTTTAATATCACATGGTCATGAAGATCACATTGCTGACGTTGAAGTTATTGCCAAACGTACTAAAGCTAAAGTAATTTGTAATGGCGAAATAAACGATTGGTTGGTGAAAAAAGGAGTTGAAAACACGCATCCGATGAATATAGGCGGAAAACTGAAATTGGATTTTGGGAATATTAAAGGAGTTGTGGCAATACACAGCAGTAGTATGCCTGATGGAACTTATGGCGGAACTGCAATGGGTTTTGTTATTGAAAGTACCGAAGGAAGTTTTTATTATGCTGGCGATACAGCCTTAACGTACGACATGAAATTAATTGGCGATTATCGTAATATTAATTTTGCATTTTTACCCATTGGCGATAACTATACTATGGGCGTTGATAATGCAATTTTGGCCTGCGATTTTATAAAATGCGATGATATTATTGGGATGCACTATGATACGTTTGAATCGATACAAATTGATAAGGCGGAAGCAATTCATAAATTTGAACGACAAGGTAAAAAATTAACATTAATGCCAATTGGCGAAACAATAAGTAAATAAATAGAATCAAGAGGTAAAAAAAGGCGAAGGGATTAAAAATCCTAACATCTAAAAACTACCCCAAACAACTTAATTACATGGGAAAAATAATAGCAATAGCAAATCAAAAAGGGGGCGTTGGAAAAACCACAACCGCAATAAATTTAGCTGCAAGTTTAGCAGTGTTAGAATACAAAACACTTTTAATTGATGCAGATCCTCAATCAAACGCTACTTCAGGTGTTGGTATCGATCCTGCTTCAGTAAAATCAGGTTTATATGAGTGTATTATCGATAGCGTGCACCCAAAAGATGTAGTTTTAAAAACAGATACGCCAAATTTGTTTTTATTACCTACCAATGCCGATTTAGTTGGAGTGGAGCTTGAGTTAGTTAACCTCACTAACCGCGAATACATGATGAAAAAAGCTATTGATAAAATAAAAGATAAATACGATTTTATAATTGTTGATTGTTGTCCGTCATTAGGCTTAACAGTAATAAACTCATTATGCTCGGCAGATAGCGTTATTATTCCTGTACAATGCGAATATTTTGCATTAGAAGGAATGGGTAAATTATTACAAACTATTAAAATTGTTCAAACACATTTAAATACAAATTTAGATATTGAGGGCGTTTTACTTACAATGTTTGATGGGCGTTTACGTTTAGCAAACCAGGTTGTTGAAGAGGTAAAAACACATTTTCAAGATATGGTTTTTGATACGCTTATTCATCGCAATACTAAACTAGCCGAAGCCCCGAGTTTTGGTAAAACAATTATTATGCATGATGCAATTGGTAAAGGCTCTACCAGTTATTTAAATTTGGCTCGCGAACTTTTACAACGCAATGGCTTAACAAAAATTAGCGACAAAAACAGGACAATTAAAATACAAGAATCAGAAGAAGAGTTAAGCGAAGATATATAACAGAATCAGGTCATTAGTCATAAGAATATAGTCTATGATTAGACGAACGACTAACGGCTTGCGACTAAAGACTAAAATATGAGCAACATAAAAAAACCCGCATTAGGACGAGGATTAAGTGCGTTATTAGAAAATGCAAAAACAGATATTACAACTAAGCACGTTGGCGAAAATACGCCTGTTGTAAACTCTATATCACAAATCGAAATTAAGCACATTGAGGCAAATCCTTTTAACCCACGGAGTAATTTTGAAGAAACAGCTCTGCTTGAACTGAGCGAGAGTATTAAACAACATGGTATTATACAGCCATTAACCGTTCGAAAGTTAGGATACGATAAATACCAATTAATATCTGGCGAACGTCGTTTTCGCGCATCACAAATTGCAGGTTTAACTGATGTTCCGGCTTATATTCGAGTGGCCGACGATCAGGCTATGCTAGAAATGGCTTTGGTAGAAAACATTCAACGCGAAGATTTAGACCCAATTGAAATTTCGCTTTCATACAAACGTTTAATAGAGGAGTGCAGTTTAACCCAAGAACAATTAAGCGAAAAAGTAGGTAAACAACGCAGCACGGTTACAAATTTTTTACGACTTTTAAAATTGCCTGCTCCAATTCAAAAGGCATTACGTGATAGAGAAATTACAATGGGGCATGCTAAAGCGTTAATTAATATTGATAATGAAGATAGGCAGTTAGCAATTTTTGCCTTGGCTTTGGAGCAAGAATTTTCAGTTCGGCAAATTGAAGACCTTGCCAGAGGCGAAAAAATAAAAGTAACACCCAAAGTTACCCGACTTGAAAAACCACTTACAACAGAAGATAAAATTTTAACTAAACAATTAGATAAAATTTTCAATACATCCTATCAGTTTTCTCGCAATAATAAGGGTGGGGGTAGTTTGCAATTAAAGTTTAGTAACGATAAAGAGTTACAAAACATACTTTCATTTTTTAATATTTAAAAATACGCCAACGCTTTTAACTTTTAATAAATACTAATTCTTCCCATTTTTTATTAAACTTTAGTATTGAAAAGCCGTTATATTTAAAAGTACTGTCAAATTTTAAAGTGCCAAATTTTTCTTTTAATTCGTAAAAAAGAGGCCTTTTTAAATCTCTAAATGCAACCGTAATATGGGGGTAAAATCCTCGCAAGTCGTTTACTTCATTAACTAATTTAAATTCTTTTTTAGCAAATACTGTTAGTTGTTTATGTAAATCTAGCAAAATTTCGTTTTTTATAACATCAATAAAAATTACCCTTGGCTCAAAAAAATTATAGTTTTTTAACTCAATTGTAAATTCGGGTTTAAATGCAAATTTTTGCAATGTTTCAATTAATGTACTTTCTTTTTCCTCTTTCCATTCAAAAGGGCGATGCAATGTAATGTGTGCAGGGCTTCGCAATGCCCCCTTTAAATGATAGTCCGTATATAACTTATTCTTAATTTCTTCTACTTCATTTAAAATAGCAGTTGGTAAAACTATGGCAATAAAGTATTTTTTAATCATAATTTAAGGGCTTAAAACATCGGTAAATTATGCTATTTTTGTGACAATTTTATAATTTTTTATGCAAATAATAATTCCCATGGCAGGCAAAGGTAAACGTATGCGCCCTCATACACTTACTACTGCAAAGCCATTAATAGCAGTTGGCGGTAAGCCAATAGTACAGCGTTTGGTTGAAGATATCACAAAAGTGTGTGGGCAAAAAGTAAACGAAATAGCCTTTGTAATTGCACCAGATTTTGGTTTAGAAGTAGAGCAAAGTTTAATTAAGGTAGCGGAAGAACAAGGCGCCATAGGTAGTATTTATTACCAAGATATTGCTTTAGGCACAGCCCATGCAATCATGTGCGCTAAAGATGCTATAAAAGGCAAAACAGTTGTGGCTTTTGCCGACACTTTGTTTAAAGCCGATTTTATTATGGATACAGAACAAGAAGGCGTAATTTGGGTGCAAAAAATAGAAAATCCAAGTGCTTTTGGCGTAGTAAAATTAGATGCTGATAATATAATTACCGATTTTATTGAAAAACCTGAAACCTTTGTTAGCGATTTGGCTATAATTGGTATTTATTATTTTAAGGATGGCGAGTATTTAAAAAGTGAATTACAGTATTTGTTAGATAAAAACATTACCGAAAAAGGGGAGTTTCAGCTTACTAATGCTTTAGAGAACATGAAAGCAAAAGGTACAAAGTTTACCCCAGGTCAGGTTACCGAGTGGTTAGATTGTGGTAATAAAGATGCAACTGTGTACACTAACCAACGTGTTTTAGAGTTTGATAAAAACAAACCTGACTTAAAAGGCATTAATTTAAAAAATACAAATAGTATAATTATTGAACCTTGCTTTATTGGCGATAATGTAATCATTGAAAATTCTGTTGTTGGTCCTTATGCTAGTATTGGCGCTAATTGCAAAGTATTAAACAGCATAGTAAAAAATTCAATAATTCAAAACGAAGTAAAGATTACGAGTGCCAATATAACAAATAGTATGCTAGGTAAAGGTGCAGAAGTAAGTGGAAAAGCATTAAACTTAAGTATTAGCGATTACACACAAATTGTTGCGTAGAATTTTAAAATATATTTTAGTATTAATTGCCTCTTGCGTATTGGTATACCTTTTATTTAGTTGTAAAACTAAAAAACAAGCAATTTCTGATAATACTAAATCAAACCAAATTAACAAAAATGGTACTTTTAATCCAACACTGTTTGCAGGTAATTACGTTGAAGGCTGTGTTGCCAGAATGAAAGGTAATTTAAACGAAGCATTAAAATTATTTTTAGAATGTAAAAAAATAGATCCCACAAGTGTACCAGTAAAGTACGAGTTGGCAATGCTTTACAAATTATTAGGTAACGCAACGTTAGCTATCGAAAATGCAAAAATTTGTGCTGAATCAAATTTAAAAAACGAATGGTATCAACTTTTATTAATAGAGTGTTACAAGGCCAATAAACAATACAATCAAGCGTTAAAAGTTAGAGAAACCTTAGTAAAAAATTTTCCCGTCAATACTGAATTTAAAGAAGATTTAGCAACAGACTATGCAAAGTTAGGTCAATTTGATAAATCGTATAAAATATACGAAGACCTTGAAAAAGCCTATGGCACTAACGAACAACTTACATTAAATAAAGTAAAATTATTAAGCGAACAAAAAAAGTTTAAAGAGGCGGAATTAGAACTGTTAAAACTAAGTGCTTCTAATCCTGCGGAAGGGCGCTATTACGCCTACCTTGCTGAGTTTTATGAAGAGCAACACAATAGTTTAAAAACTAAAGAAATGTATGATAAAATTGCTGAGGTAGATCCTAGTAACCCCACTGTTAATTTGGCGTTGAGCGATTATTATAATTCTATTAACAAACCTGCCGAAGCATTTGACTATTTAAAAAAGGCCTTTCAAAACCCTGATTTAGATGCTTTAACCAAAGCTAATATTGCATTTTCGTATTACAAACGCGCCGAACAGAAACCCGAATCAAACTTTAAAAATGAAGGTATTGAGCTAGCAAAATTATTTTTGCAAATTCATCCTAAAAGCTCCGAAGCAAATGGGGTGTATGCTGATTTTTTAATGTTAGATGGGAAAACTAAAGAGGCTGTAAATTATTATTACGCAGCAGCTGTAAACGAAAAAAGCGATTTTAAAATTTGGAATCAGCTCTTATTTTTATACTCTGATTTAAAACAATACGATTCTTTAGAACACATAAGTAATAAAGCAATGGAGTTATTCCCCAGCCAACCAACCACTTATTTTTTTAATGGCATAGCAAATAGCCAATTAAAGAATTACGTAAAATCTGCCCAATCCTTAAAAGATGGTTTAGAGTTTGTAATTGATAATAAATCACTTATGCTCGATTTCTTAAGCAATTTGGGAGATGCTTATAATTATACAAAAGAATTTTCAAAATCTGATAAAGCGTTTGAAGATGCTTTAAAAATAGATGCAGATAATACCTATGTATTAAATAATTATGCCTACTACTTATCGCTGCGTAACGAAAATTTAGATAAAGCCGAAAAATTTTCGAAAAAAACCAACGATTTACAACCAAACAACCGAAATTATATGGATACGTATGGTTGGATTTTATTTCAACAAAAAAAATATAAAGATGCAGAAGAATGGTTAGGAAACGCTTCAAAACTAGGACCTAAAAATCCAAACATATTAGAACATTATGGGGATGTACTTTATAAACTTAATAAAACTGACGAAGCATTACAACAATGGAACAGCGCCAAAAAAGCAGGCGGAACATCAGAAAGTTTACTAAAAAAAATAAAAGATAAAAAGTTAAATGATTAATAGTAAAAGCAATTTTGTGAACTTAAAATTAATAATGTGTGTTATTGTTCTACTAGTTAGTAATTACGCCTGTAAACACAAAAAGAAAATTATTAAAACAGAAACTACGCCAATTGTAACTTTAGATACAACAAATTCTAAATGCCGTTTAGATTTTAAAAGTGCAAAAACATTAACAAAACATGTAAAAGAAAATGAGTTAATGTATAATTGGCTCTACTTAAAATCAAATGTTAATACCCTATTTGAAGGCGAGGATAAAGGCTTTGATGCTAGAGTAAAACTTCGGAAAGATAGCATTATGCTTATTACTATTGAATTACTTACAATTGATTTTGCAAAAGTACTCATAACGAAAGATTCTATAAAAATGGTAGATTACTACCATAAACAATACTTTAAAGGCGATTTTAATTATATTAATAATCTATTAAATGCCGATTTGGATTTTAACGTTATACAATCGGTTATGATTGGAAACAGTGCTGAGTTTAGCGAAGAAGATGAAAAGTTAAAACCTGTAACCGATCGCACAAATTGCCATTATATACTAAGTACCGAACGAAAACGCCGTTTACGAAAAATTGAAAAAGGCGAAGCCGACCTTAAAAAGGCATTGCAAATAATTACTTTAAATCCCGATAACTTTAAAATTATAAATAACGAATTTATTGAACCAACTGCAAATAGAAGTTTTAATGCCCAATACAGCGATTTTAAAATTAAGGACAGTGTTTATGCACCATACTCTGTTAATATTGATATAAAGGCAGAGAAGAATATGAACATAAAAATTGAGTATGTTCGTATTGAGAAAAACAAGCCTCAAAAAATTAACTTTAACATACCAAAAAGTTATGAGCCTATTAAACTACAACAAAAACAAAATTAATTACTTTTTAGTAGTTATATGTTTTTTTGTATGTTCTCAATCCATTCATTCCCAAAGCGGAAATAAAAATCAAAAAAAGGAAAATACAACTTCAAGTTTAGAAAATAAAAAAAAACGCATTAATGACGAGATTAATGAAATAAACTCGTTACTCAATGAAACAAAAGCAAATAAGAAATCGAGCATTGGTGCATTGGTAAATATTAATTTAAAATTAGAAAAACGACAGGATTTAATAAATACAATAAATGCCGAAATTTATGAACTTACCAAAGAAATAAAACAAAACGAAATTAAAAGTACCCAGCTAAAAGCCAACTTACAAAAACTAAAAACCGAATACGCTAAAATGATTGTGTTTGCACAGCGTAATCAAGATTCTTATAGTAAACTAATGTTTATTTTTTCGGCAGCTAATTTTAATCAAGCTTATGCACGTTTAAAATATATGCAACAATACGGTGTATTTCGTAAAAAACAAGCAGGCGAAATTGTTGCAACGCAAAGCGAATTATTAGCAAACCTTACAGAATTAAAGGAACAGCGTCACGAAAAAAATGTATTACTGGGTAACGAAGAAGAAGAAAAACAAAACCTTAGCTCCGAAAAAAATGAACAAGAGCAGGTACTTACAGTGCTTCAACAAAAAGAAAAAGAACTAAAACAAGAACTAGAAAAAAAGAAACAAGATGCAATTCAATTACAATTAGCAATTAAAAAATTAATTGCCGACGAACTAAAACGTAAACTAGAAGAAGCCGAAAAAGCGAATGCCTTGACGCTAGCCAATAAAAAAGCCAAAGAAGAAGCCAAGTTGAAAAAAGATAAGAAAGATAAAAAAGATAAGACAATTGTAAAAGACAAAAACGACAATAATGATATTGCAAACGTAAAAGTAGATAAAAAAGAAACCATTGAAATACCCGAATTAAACGAAGCGGCCGAAGCACTTAGCGCCGATTTTGCGAATAACCGAGGCAAGTTGCCTTGGCCAGTTTTAAAAGGTGTAATTTGCGAAGGTTATGGCGAGCACGAACATCCTGCTATTAAAGGGTTTATGATGTTTAACAACGGCGTAGAAATTTGTGCTACAAAGGGCATGCCGGTTCGAGCTGTGTTTGATGGAGAGGTAACGGGGATAGCCGTTTCGCCAACGGGTGGTAAATTGGTAATTATTAGGCATGGCGAATATTTAAGTGTTTACAGTAATTTAAGCGATGTATTGGTAAAAACCGGCCAAAAGATAAATGTTAAACAAAGTATAGGTACCGTTTTATATAATGAAGATGAAGGTAAAAACTCTATGAACCTACAAATTTGGAAGGGGCAAAAAACAATGGATCCTAGCGGTTGGCTGTTTGGCGTTAGATAAAACAATTACAAAAAAAAGTGATGAAATTTTTTTTAGATTTTTTTAAAGCTATATCTAATTGTTTTAACGCCTTTTCTATTTTATTTCAAAAAGGCCTATGGCCATTTTTAATTTATCCTTTAATTATTTGGATAATGCTATGGGTAGCTAGTCTGTATGGTTTTTTATCATTGGCAAAATATATTTCAAATTATTTAAGTGCTTATATTAATGCCGAGGCAATTCCACAAACAGGTCATTGGCTATCATTTGCTCGCCCGCTCCTAATTGGTAAAATTGGTTTTATTATTAGTTTGGTATTAAAAATAATATTTTGGTTTATTAGTGGCACCTTTGTAAAATATTTGCTTCTAATGGTGCTTTCGCCGGTATTTGCATTATTATCAGAAAAAACTGACGAAAAATTAACAGGAACTAATGTGCCATTTAATTTAAAACAATTGTTTAAAGACGTTTTTAGGGGTGTAATAATTAGTTTACGTAATATGATATTGGAGTATTTTTTTATTTTTATTTGCTTTATGTTAAACCTATTTTTCCCCCCAAGCTTTTTTATTACAACCCCTTTTTTGTTTTTAATAGGGTGGTATTTTGTAGGCTTTGCTTTGTTAGATTATAATTGTGAGCGTTATAAATTTGGAATTTCAAAAAGCCTTAATTTTATAAAACAAAATAAAGGTTATGCCTGTGGTATAGGCTTTGTTTATAGTTTTTTTATGGCATTACCCCTTTTTATAGGGAGCATAGTTGGCATCATGTTTGGCCCAGCAATAGCTGTAATTGGTGCAACGTTATGTTTTTTACAGTTAGTACCCGTTAAAAATAATGATTAGCGTAAACGCCTTTTTGTTTCTTTAATCTTTATAAATTCCAAATACAACTGGTATTTTATTTATTTCGGGTAAAACACTTTTTTTCCACTCCCCAATGGTTTTACTTTTTAAAAATTGCTTGGGTGCTGTAATATTTACACCCATAAACACCAACGTGTCGTTACTCAAGGTGCTTAACAACGTTTCAAAAAGTTGCACATTACGATATGGCGTTTCGATAAAAAATTGAGCTTGTTTATTTTTTAAAACTAGTTGTTCTAACTCTTTTAAGCGTTTTATTTTTTTGTCTTTTTCAATGGGCAAATAACCAACAAATGCAAAATTTTGCCCTGTAAAGCCACTTGCCATTATGCTCAACACAATAGAACTTGGCCCAACCAAAGGCACTACCTCAATATTTTTTTGATGTGCTAATTTTACAATTTCCGCACCAGGGTCGGCAATACCTGGGCAACCTGCATCGCTCATTAAACCAACGTTGTGTCCTTCTAAAAGTGGTGCAATTAATTCGGTAAGGGCATTGTGTTTTGTATGCTCGTTTAATTCTAAAATTTGGGCATCTTGTATGGTTGTATATCCAAATTGTTTTAAAAAACGGCGGGCTGTTTTAGCATCTTCAGCAATAAAATAGGTTAATTGCTTTACTATTTCTAAGTTATAAAAGGGTATAAAATCAATTCCGTTCCCTTCGGTAATTGGAACGGGTATTAAATATAATTTACCAAAACCGGATACCACTAAACTAAAAACTAGTAAGAAGGTTTTGTATCGCCTCTACCTAAATTTCTACCATAACCAGGGCTAACGTTGTACCGCAACATTATTTCTAAACCACCGTAGCGTTTACTGGCTGGCGTTAGTGCCGAAACGTTTATATCGTAAGAAACGCCAAAAGCATATTTATCGTATTGTAATAAAATACACGGTATTACAGCGTCTTTGTAACGGTATTGTCCGCCAATCGCAATAGCCGAAGGTTTTTTAATCCCTGTCATTAACGATTGGTCGAGTAAAATAAATTTATACAAAGCTCCAATTACAAACTCACTGCTTGGACCCTGGCGCATGTATAAAAAGCTTGGCATAACAGAATGTTTACTGCCGGGTATATTAAAATCGCCATTAGCATATAAACAGTAACGGGCATATAATTTTTCTGTTGATACGATAAACGAGTTTTTGTTATAACCAAAATGGTAGGCTGCAAAACCTGCGTTAAACTTATTACCCTCTTTAGCACTAATAAATAGTTTATCGTTTTTTGCATAATTTATATTAACACCTGTTCCAAAATCAAAGCTTGTAAGCGAGCTTCGTGGGGTAGTTTCACCGGTTGGTAAATTACCGTCATAGGTGTAACCGTCAAACTGTTTGTCCCATCTTAAACTGTTTACATCAATGGTTTTATAATTAAATCCGGTTTGAAAACCAATACTCCCTTTTACAGTTTTATTTAATTTTCTTAAATAACTCATACCTATATTAGGGTTTAAAACACTTAATTTAGCATCGCCCGATTGATCTCTAAAAATATTTACAGCCAATGCTAAATATTGTTTTTTAAGCTTTTTATGTGCAATGGCTTGCTCGTAGCTTACGCCATAGGTTTGGTAACTTTTAGCCACGCTACCCCATTGTGTTTTGTAATTGGCAGTTAATTTAGTGTCATATTGCACACCTGCTAAGGCTGGGTTTATAGCACTTCCTGCTTCGCTGTATTGCGAAAAGTGGAAATCCTGTGCCTTTGCTAATTGGCAAACAAAACTTAAAACTACAAACGATTTAATTATTATTTTTTTGCTCATCTTTCTTTACCTTACCAGTGTTACATTTCCTTTACTACTAAAGCCCTTGCCGTCATAGGTTTTCCCTTCTAGCCGGTATACAAAAACGCTGGTATTCATCGCTTCGCCTTTGTAAGTACCATCCCAACCCTTATTAATATCGGTGGTTTCAAATACTTTTTCGCCCCAACGGTTAAATACCATAAAGTTTAAGGTCTCTAAACACAAACCTCTAACATATAACACGTCGTTTACGCCATCGCCATTTGGCGAAAATGCATTGGGTACATACATTTCTCCACAATCGTCAATTACAATTACGTTTACCGTATCCTTAGACATACAACCTTTACTATTATATCCTGTAACAATGTATTGCGTCGTCATTAAAGGGTTCACAACTACCGTCGGGCTGGTGAGCGAGGTTATTTTATAATTAGGTTCCCATACATACGTTCGCGCACCGGAGGAAATCATCGTTAGCTTTTCTCCAAATCTAATGTATTGAGTACTTTGCAATTGCCCGGGTGGCACAATCGTCGTATTTGGCACATCTACTACCTTTATAAATCCATTTTTTGCTATCATAGCACAACTTCCATTAGGCTTTGCGTAAGGGTTACAAACCTTTAACCGAACCCAATAACCACCCGGTGGACTAGGTAAGTTATAACAAACGGTTGGACTTTGTAAGGTAGAGGTTGGTGGTGCACCACCGAAAAAAGTCCATTCATAAGTTTGTGGCCCACCAGACGCGGTATCTGATTGGTTTAAAAAGGTTACACAATCTTTACTACAAATGGTATCGTTTACAACCGCTGTAGTAAAGTGAACAGACGCAATGGTTACCGAACGGCAATCGATTGCTCGAATCGAAACTGTATCTACTCGTCTACAACCCGGTATACCATTATAGCCACTTATTACGGTGTATGTTTGTATAGCCGCCGTGGAGGACAGTACCCCTGTTGGTGTAAATTGAAGCGCCGCAATAACAACACTACCCGGCCCTGTTAAAACACTGGGCGTTAAAATTGGGTTTATTGGGTTTTGATAGGGTGGTATCCACGTGTAAGTAGGCACTACACCAGGTATAGGTGGATTGTTACTGGAGGATGTTAAAACTAAATTTATATCAGGCCCAGTTTGGTTACCAACAAAACAAACGGTATTAGTGGCTAAGCCATTTATGGTTGGAATGGAGACCGCCGTTAAAGGTTGTGGCAACACCGTAACCGTAACTAACCGAGGTAAGGAGACACAAGCTCTGCTATCATATATCTCTACGGAATAGGTACAGGTTGTGGTAGGCGTAATGGTTACTGTTGGGTCAAAAGGGTTACTTATACTAGGTGGTAATGGGTCGTACCACACATAATTAGTGATAGGTAATACCGATAGAGTACCAATATTTGTAATGTTTAAAACTAACGAATCGCCCAAACACATTATGGGTTGTTTTGGAATAACACTCATTGTAAATTGAGGAATAACGGTTACACAAACTACAGCCGAACCAGAACAAACAGCAGTAGTACCAGTAACGGTATAACAGGTTGAAGTTGGAGGTCTAACATAAATGGCACTTAACGAACCACTCATTGTATAAGGATTATAAACACTCCAAACATAAGTAGATGCACCGGTTGGATTTAAATAAACAGGCTGTGAATATTTAGGATAGTTACTGGCAATACAGGTTGTAAAATTACCCGGAGGTTGCAATACACTTATATTTAATGGACTTTGTGTATATATTGTAATTGAGCCAACTAAATTACAACCCGCACCACTTGAAAGTGTATACGTATAAACTCCCGGACCAACAGATATTGAGGGTTGATTAATAGGAATACCCAAACCTGTACCTGCAAAGGTATAGCTTGTAGCACCCGAAGCAGATGCAGAAATAGTAGAAGTAAAGCCTGCACAAACCGAATTAGAAGAGGCTATTGGCGGGCTGGGTGCACCACTGCCAATGGCTATGGTAATATTTGTTGTACCGGTACAACCTGCGCCATTATCGCCTACAACAACATAAGTTGTAGCAACCGTAGGGCTGGCGTTTACCATTGTACCACTTGTTGAACTTAAAGTACTTCCAGGACTCCAAGTATAATTTACAGCGCCATTTGCCGTTAATGTTACAGGTTGCCCTGGGCAAGTAGTAGCAGATGTGGATGTAATTGTTAATGAAATACTTGCGCTAATACCAACAGATATAGTGGTAGAACCCGTACACGCCCCATTAGCACCATAAACCGAGTAGGTGGTAGCAACTAGTGGATTAACTCCTTGGCTGGATGTGTTACCCGCCAATGTAGAACTTGGAGGAGCCACCCACGTATAACTTGTGGCGCCTAATGCCGATAATACAACCGCGGCACCAGGGCAAGCGGCTGTTGGAGAGGCAGAACCTGTAATAGTTAAATTTGCGCCAATAACTACGCTAGCAGTGGCAAAAGCAGTACACGAACCTATACTTGCAACAACAGTATAAGTTGTATTAACCAGTGGGCTACTCGTTTGTACTGAATTTGTACCTAATACCGTAATGGCAGGAAAAGTGCCCGAAGCCCATTGATAAGTAGAGCCCGTAGTGGCGTTAGCCGTTAAAGTGGCAGTACCACCGGCACAAATGGTTTGAGAAGCAGGTACAACAGCTACGGCTGGGCCTGGACTAACCGTAACGGTTTGTGTAGCGCTATAAGTAGGAACAACACCAACTAAACCAACCACTACAACCGTATAAACGCCAGCAGCAGTGTAGTTAATAGTAGCAGTAGTACCTAAAGCGGTAGTACCCGAAATTACAGCCCCTCCCGGATTAGTAGCCCATACAAAACTTGTTGTACCCAACGTAGTGCCAGTTAAGGTAGCTGCAATGTTTTGATTCGCACAAACAGTAGAAGCCGTGGTTACAGTAAGTGTAGCAGCCGGTTTAAAAAGAATAACGTCATCAACAGCTATCGACGGGTCTGTGCCTATTGCATCATCATTATTTACCCATCTAAATCCAACTCTAACATTAGGATTATTATTTGCTGAAGGTGGTAAAGCTATCGTAAATGCTGTCCATAATCCTTGAGGAAAACAAATGCCATTAGCAGTGGGCGCCAACAGTGAAAGCGTATTCCAAACAACACCATCAAAATAATGAACTTCGGCAAAATCAAATCCAGGATCTCCCTCTGTCATGTATTTAAAACTCAATGAAATATTTGTTTGCCCGGTACAATTTATTACGGGGCTTTCACATCTTTTATCTGTAGAAACGTCATTTGCGCCAAATCCCGCGTCATAAGCCGCGCCGCAATCACCGGATGGACAAAAAAATGAATTTGGAGAAGTTGAAACATTAGCAATATGAAGTGTTTTATTCGTACCACAACCCGAACCGCATGCATTAACAGCATTTCCATTTTCAGTGGCGCTTACAAACCACTCATTAGCAGAAGGATCGTTTAAACCTATATTTGCAACCGACCAAGCCCCGTTAGAACCAGTAGGAACTGCGCCATTAGCGACAGACGCCTGATTACAACCGGTTCCAAAAGTTTCTGTCCAAAACGTTTGGGCACAATTAGTTTTGCTAAATAAAATTAAACATATAAAGAGGCAAGAATAAATTAGTTTATTCATAATATCGTAAGTGTTTTAAAACGCTAAGATACAAAAAAATGTTGATAAATAGCACTTTTTACTCGCCCAAAAGTACATTTTACTAACTATAATATGTATATAAGTACAATTTTATGCTTTTAAACGTAGTTTTTTGCATAAAGTTGCATTAGTAAACAAAATAAAATACAGTCTTTAAAAATACTGCTGCCATTTTATGACTTTAAAAATTTTATATAATTATTAACATCGTTACAATAAAACGCAAAATTTGTACACTTTTGTGCTTTAGAACAACATCTAAAAAAATATGCAATTAAAATATAACGCAAAACAAAAAGCCCTTTTAATTTTACAAGACGGAAAAGTGTTTGAAGGAAAAGCGGCCGGAAAAATTGGTACAAGTACAGGCGAAATATGTTTTAATACGGGTATGACTGGTTACCAAGAAATTTTTACCGACCCATCGTATTACGGCCAAATTGTAGTAATGGCAAACTCGCATATTGGTAATTATGGTATTGAAGAAAGTGAAGTAGAAAGTGATAGCGTTAAAATTGCCGGAATGATTTGTAAAAAATTTAATACTGGTTTTTCGCGCGTTAGAGCTCAAAAAAGTTTACAAACCTATTTTGAAGAAAATAATATTGTTAGCATTAGCGATGTAGATACCCGAGCTATTGTTAGATATATAAGAGATAAAGGGGCTATGAATTGTATTATTTCGTCTGAAAATACAAATGTAGACGAACTAAAAAAACTATTAGCGCAAGTACCAAGTATGGAAGGCTTAGAGCTTTCGAGCAAAGTAGCTACAAAAACGGCTTATAATTTTGGAACTGAAACAAGCAAATTTAAAGTTGCTGTAGTAGATTTTGGTGTAAAGAAAAATATTTTACGCTCCTTAGCCGAAAGAGATTGTTATTTAAAAGTATTTCCAATGACTGGCTCAGTTAAAGACATTTTAGCATTTAACCCAAACGGTATTATGTTAAGCAATGGTCCGGGCGACCCGGGTGTAATGCTTAACGAAATTAATTTGGTTAAAGAATTAGTAAATACTAACATTCCCCTTTTTGGTATTTGTTTAGGGCATCAATTATTAGCGCAGTCGCAAGGCGTTAGTACGTATAAAATGCATACGGGACATAGAGGAATTAACCATCCTGTAAAAAATTTAATAAGCGGTAAAAGCGAAATTACTTCACAAAATCATGGTTTTACTGTAAACGCCGAAGAAATTAAAAATAATCCAAACATCGAAATTACCCATATTAACTTAAACGATAACACCATTGAAGGCATTCGTATAAAAGATAAAAAAGTATTTTCTGTACAGTACCACCCCGAAGCATCTCCGGGTCCGTTGGATGCAAGGTATTTGTTTGATGAATTTGTGCGAAGTTTTTAAAAAAAAAGGGCTATTAATTTAGCCCTTTTTTAATTGCATTATATTTAACTTAAATTATACGATTGGCGGTGGCACGTTCATAAACAAACTAGCCAATTCGGGTTGCAATTCAGCCATTGCCCAATTTGCCATTCCGTTTTTCCAAACCATACTTGTTTTGGTTAATTGTCCGCTGGTTGCCATAGCCTCTAATTGTTGTAAATTAAACGGCCCAGCTTGAGCGCCATTTACTACTACATGAAATTGCGTTAAAGGTGGTGGTACCGAATTATTATTATTTTGATTCATGTTGTTCATACCGGTTTGGTTAAACATGTTGGTCATCATATTACCCATGCCCATACCCACACCCATACCAATACCTGCACCGCCTAAACCTTGGTTATTGGCGGCATCTTTAATGGCATTAGCGGTATTAAACTGCGCTAATTTATTCATGTCAATAGCATTTAGACGCGAGTAATTAAAAATTTCTTTTTTCAATTCTTCAGGCATACTCACATTTTCAACTAAAAATTTGGTAATTGATAAACCATATTCTAAAAAATCGGCATTTAATTTATCTTGACCTAATTTGGATAATTCATCCATATTGGCGGCAAATTTTTCAACAGGAATATTTCCTTCGCCTACAGCATCTGTAAACTTAGTTACAATCATACTGCGTAATTGCTCGGCAACTTCTTCGGTTGTAAAGCTTTCGTTAGTGCCCGCAATTTCTTTAATAAATTTACCGGCGTCGGTTACTCTAAAAGCAAAGCTACCAAAACTACGTAACTCAATAAAGCCAAAGCGTGCATCGCTTAAGGTAATTGGATTTTTAGTACCCCATTTTTGATCAATAAATTGTTTAGTATTTACATAAAATATATCTACTTTAAAAGGGCTGTTAAAGCCGTATTTCCAACCTTTTAAAGTTGAAAGTATGGGCATATTGTTGGTGTTTAACTCATACATACCTGGTTGAAACACGTCCGCAATTTTACCTTCATTCATAAATACCGCTACTTGACTTTCGCGAACAGTAAGCTTTGCACCATTTTTAATTTCGTTTTGAAAACGTGGAAATTTATAAACAATGGTATCTTTCGTATTATCTACCCATTCAATTATGTCTATAAATTCATTCTTAATTTTATCAAATAATCCCATAGTATTTTGTTTTTTTGTTTAAGTAAATATAAATGTTTTTTAAATTATATAAACCAAAATAGCATTAAATTATATTAAAAAAATTTAAAAGCTATAAATTACTTATTTTTACTTTGTGAATATTTTTATTGCTTCAATTAATCAATCAACTGCAACCCTTACGCCCCAAGAAAGCTGGCATTGTTGCAAAGTATTACGTAAAAAACTTGGCGATAGCTTAACATTAATTGATGGGGTAGGAGGGATGTTTGAAGGCGAACTGGAATTTGTTAGCGAAAAAAAATGCCTTGCAAAAATTACAAAGCAGCATAATACACAAGCCAAACGTAATTATTATTTACATTTAGCAATAGCGCCCACTAAACAAATGGATAGAATTGAGTGGGCAGTTGAAAAAATTGTTGAAATTGGTGTAGATGAAATTACGTTTATTCACACAAAAAATAGCGAACGCACGGTTATAAAAACCGATAGAATACAAAAAATAGTGGAGAGTGCGGTTAAACAAAGTTTACAAGCCTTTATACCAAAAATTAATAATTTAGTTTTAGTAAATGATTTACTAAAAAATGCAACCGAACCCCAAAAATTAATAGCGCATTGTTTTGAAACCGAAAAAACGAATCTAAAAACGCTAGTGTTTGAAAACAAAAGAACACTTTTTTTAATTGGTCCTGAGGGCGATTTTACAGTGGATGAGGTGGCTATAGCAACTAAAAATAATTTTATAAACGTTACTTTAGGTAATACCCGTTTACGAACCGAAACCGCAGCATTATATGCTTGCCAGGCTATTTCGTTATTAGGTTAATTTATATTGCTTATGCCGCTTAAAACCAATACTACTAAAACCTGCCAACGCTGTGGCACTAATTTTGTTTGTAGTGTTAACAGTATTTCTAATTGTTTTTGCAATACAATTTTAGTTTCGCAAAAAGCAAGACAACTTATTAAACAAAATTTTAGTGATTGTATTTGTAAAAATTGCTTAACGCATTTTAGTAAATTGTAAGTTTAGTGCAAACTAAAATTAGTTTCCAGTAACTGATTTTTTACAGCAAACATCACTATACCAGCAGTATTACACACACCTAATTTGCTCATAATGTTTTTGCGATGTGTATTTACTGTGTGGGTGCTTAACGATAATTTATCGGCAATTAACTTGTTACTTAAACCTTCGGCAATACCTCTAATAACATCAATTTCTCGTTCTGTAACGCCAATACCATCGCAGTTTAGCGATTTTATAAAGGAGTTAGTGGTATTAATTTCAGGTGCAGATGTTAAAAATGAAACAATTTTACCACAAATAAATTTTTCGTTTTTAATGGTAGAATTTATGGCCTCTAAAATTTCAGCCTTATCGCAATCCTTTAAAAGATAAGATGTGATATTTGTTTTTAATATTTTAGAAAGGTCTGTTTTTGACAAAATTTCGGTAATTAATAAAAACTTTGTCTTTGAAAATTTTTTCGAAATATCTTTTAACTCATCAATAGTAATGCCTAATGATGTAAAATCGGTAATTAATAAATTTGGTTTACTAAGCTGTAATTGGCTAATTAAGGTTTGTTTATCGCCACAAACGCTGGGCACCAAATCAAATCCTTTTAATTCACCCACTAAAAGTTCTAAGCCAATACGGCTTAAAAAATTTTTATCGGCTATTAATACGCTTATCATTGTTATTTAGAATAATTTTAAACAAATATAGAAAGAATTTTTGTCTTTTGACAAGACTTTTTACAACTTTATTTGTTAAACACGAATTAACACAAGATTATTGTCTTTCTTAATTCGTGTCTAAAAAACAATTATCTATTCTTCGCATTAAATCCAAAACTTACGCCAAATTTCCAACCGTCTTTACCCGGCACAACAAAGACATTTACCGGAATATTTAATTTACCGGATTTAAAGGTTCGCCCTGCCGCCATTACAAAGGAACTATGAAACATATAACTACCTCGGCTATCGATACGTTCGCTTATTTCAAATGGGTTTTTAATGTTGGCGTTATCTGGATTATTAGTCCATGTACTTTCTAATTGCCATTTGTTATTGGCATCATAATAACCTTTAGCGGTGGGCAATAAATTAAACGTGGGGCCAAAGGCAAATTCCCAACCATTGATATTACTGCGCACACCGTGCAAAATACTAATACTTGGGATAAAATAGCCTTGGTCTAAACCAGTAATCATTGGTAAAAATTCAAATAAGGCTTGCACTTTACCTTCGTTTAAATATTGTTTTTCGAACTGATAACCAAACTGAAACATTACCGGAAATGCACCAAAACCACCACTGTTTTTGTTTTCGGCAATTCGGTTTTGTAACTCGCCAGAATAAGCTACACAGCCCATTCGCGGACCATCAAGACGTAAACGATCAGTATACGGATTATTTAGTTCGCTATCAAAATCATTTTTTACAGTCAGTTTTTTTACTAAAATTTGGTCGTTACTTTTACTAAATAGTTGTCTTACCATTACGAGTGTCATCGCCTGAATTTCGTTGGTATTATTAATAAATTCGATGGTTGTAGTTTTTTCGATGGTAGCTGTTTTTACATCCACTAATCGCAACACATAAATTAAATTTTTAGTATATAATTCAATTGTACCGGTAAGCATTTTGTCGCATTTAATAATAGAGCCAATTTCGGTAAGGCATATTTTACCATAACAGCTATCGCTTTTTAATTTATTTTTCTTTAAAATATAATCGGCATCGTAAACATCCACAACTTCAAACGTATCAAGTTTTTCTACCTCACGTCTAATTAAATCGCCCATACCTTTAGGTGTTAACCCATTAAATTTGTAAGCCGCATCGATGTTTAAAACAGCTAAACTTTGTTTTTTAGCAACTGTTTGTGCTGTTGTATTTAAGCCCATTGTTACTAAACAAATGGACGCTATTGTTTTAAGAGTTGATTTCATTTTTTTATTTTTTATTATTTAAAATTTATATCCAAAAGATGTTTGTAAAACATAAGGTGATCCAATTGAAAATTCAGTTTGATTAAATAGTCGTTTGGTAATAGTTGCTTTAAAGCCAATAAATAGTTGAATGCTAGGGAGTATGGAACGACCAGTAAAATATTCAATATCAGAGTTTTTCCATTTTGATAAACCTACTGAACCTCCAGCGTACCCAGTAAATATATCGGTTTCACTATTAAAATAGCTATACAAACGCGTTCTGAAATTGTGACGAAGACTTTTTCGGTAACCATAATCACTGAAAGAAGCATCTTTTTCGCCGTATACATCACGAGAATAACCCAAACCCATAAAAAATTTACCGGCAATTTTTTTATCAGCATGTATATGAAAAGGAACCTCTGGTAACCCTTGAAAGTGAAGGATACCAAGTTGGCTGCCTATTGAAACATATAAATCAATAGTTTTACTTTTGGGTTTAGTTTTTAAACTATCTTGGCTATATATAAAGCTGCTCATTATCAATAATCCTAAAAAAATTATTTGCTTTCTACTCTTCATTTTAGATGTAGAATTAATTTTTTCTTTTTTGTATTTGTAAATCTTTGATTTCATTTTTTTTATGTTTTTAATATTTATAGTACAAATTTACATCGCTTAAAACCTCTACTATAATTGCTTTTTGCAGACATTTTTAAAAATTTGCAAAAAGTACTGAATTATGATTTAATGCGAAATAGTAAAGGGATTATTTGCGTTTTTCGCAAATGATAAATTAGGTTTTGCATTTTTTGCAAATATTGGTAGCTTTAAAACGTATTAAATACAGATATTTTTATGCAACAACTTATAGAATGTGTACCCAACTTTAGTGAGGGAAATGATTTAAACATCATTAAACAAATAACTAATGAAATTGAAAGTGTTGAAGGCGTTAAACTATTAAATGTAGACCCGGGTAAAGCTACCAACCGTACCGTTGTTACTTTTGTGGGAGCTCCTCAAGCCGTTATACAAGCGGCATTTCTAGCTATTAAAAAAGCTGGCGAATTAATTGATATGAGTAAACACAAAGGCGAGCATCCACGCATGGGCGCTACGGATGTGTGTCCGCTAATACCCATTGCAAATATCACAATGGCTGAAACTGCTGAATTTGCAAAGCAATTAGCCAAGCGAGTAGGAGAGGAGTTAAACTTACCTATTTATTTATATGAAGAAGCGCAAACAAATAAAAATCGGAGCAATTTATCAGTAATTAGAAATGGAGAATATGAAGGTTTTTTCAAAAAAATTAAATTACCAGAGTGGAAACCTGATTTTGGTCCGCAAGAATATGATGCAAAACGAGGCGCTACAGTTATTGGCGCACGCGACTTTTTAGTAGCATACAATATTAATTTAAATACAACTTCTACCCGCAGAGCAAATTCCATTGCGTTTGATGTGCGTGAGGCTGGTAGGGTAATGCGTGAAGGCGACGCCATTTCTGGAAAAATAATTTTGAACGCAGATGGTTCTCCAAAATCGATTCCTGGCACATTAAAATCGGTTAAGGCGATTGGTTGGTATATTGAGGAATATGGTGTTTGTCAAATTTCGATGAATTTGACTAACATTAATGTAACACCCGTTCATGTTGCGTTTGACGAAGTGTGTAAAAAAGCTTCGGACCGAGGAATGCGGGTAACAGGAAGTGAATTAGTAGGTTTAATTCCTCTAAAAAGTTTGTTAGATGCTGGCAAATATTTTTTATTAAAACAAAAACGTAGTATTGGAGTTAGCGAAAGTGAGTTGATTAAAATTGCTGTAAAATCGATGGGTTTAGATGAATTGGCGCCTTTTAAACCAGAAGAACGTATTATTGAATATTTATTAAAGAGTAAAGAAGATGGCAAGTTAGTGAGCATGAATTTGGTGGCGTTTGCTGATGAAACTGCTAGTGAAAGCCCTGCGCCGGGTGGCGGCAGCATTAGTGCATATGTGGGGAGTTTAGGAATTAGTTTGGCAACCATGGTGGCAAATTTAAGTTCCCATAAAAAAGGTTGGGACGATAAATGGGAAGAGTTTAGTACTTGGGCAGAAAAGGGCCAGCAAATAAAAGATGAATTATTAAAATTAGTAGATGCAGATACCGCAGCCTTTAATAAAATAATGACAGCTTTTGCATTGCCAAAAGCAACCGACGAAGAAAAAAAATTAAGAACCGACGCCATTCAAAACGCAACAAAATTTGCAATCGACATTCCCTTTAAAGTGATGCAATTAAGTTATGAAAGTTTAACAGTAATTAAAGCAATGGCAGAAGTTGGTAATCCTAATAGTATAAGCGATGCAGGAGTTGGGGCTTTATGCGCTCGCTCGGCAGTGATGGGTGCCTTTATGAATGTAAGAATTAACGCAAGCGGGTATAACGACAAAAATTTTGTAAACGATATTATTACAAAAGGAAAAGAGTTGGAACAAAAAACTATTTTATTAGAAACTGAAATTTTAAAAATTGTGAATGACAAGATTGGGGTTTAGTAATTTAAAAAACCTATCAGGTTTAAAACCTGATAGGTTTTTAAATTTAAAAAATCTATTTCTTATCTAATATCAGCTTTTTAATAGTTTTTTCGCCATTAACAATAAGGTTTACAAAGTAAATACCATTTTGTAAATTTTCATTTTCAAAATTAAGTTCAACGGTATTTTCGCCTAAGTTAACAGTTTGCATCGAATAACTTTTTACTTTGCTTCCCATTACGTTATAGATGTCTAAACTAACATTGGCGTTTTCTTCCGCGATGGTAAACGAAACATTTAATTTATCGTTAACAGGGTTGGGATAAAAATTTGTCTGTAATTCTTTTGGTACTGTAATCCCATCTTCTTTTAATTTTACTGAGGCGCCAGGAGGTAATACAGCGCTATTAGATCCAAAAGCAAATTTTATATTTGGACGAGAAAATGTTTGTGTTCCTGTTGTTGTGTTACAAAGCCCAGTGCTTGTTAAATCTTGGCGTTTATATAACGTCATATAATTGGCTGTAGTAGTTGAATACACGCTTGTGTTATTGTTATAGGAATTATTATTCCAACAAATATCTATTAAAAGATTATCAACGCCATTGTATACAAAAGGAGTTGTAAATATATGGTTATTCCATTGGTTCGAACTCGTTGCAAAATTGTTACTATACACGGTAGTGGCATTGTTTCCAACTAAAAATGATGTGTTGCCGAATGAACTGGAAGTGATGTGCGAAATTTTAATCGTAAAATTACTCATGGTTTGGGCGTTAGCAGTTATAACGTTAAACCCTAACGATTTAATGTAATTATTAGCCGACGTATAGCCTGCACTAACAAGTTCGGCTTTAGTAACAATAATTTGTGCACGCTCGTCCATATAATAAGTGCCATAAGGCACAACACCGGTAGTAGTAGCACCATTACCAATAGTTACCACGCTTGTTGTTGCTGCGGTGGTTCCGGTTCCGGTAGAAGCGCCACAACCAGTTGAAGTTACTAGGCCAACACGTGCACCATTGCTTGCAAATAAAGCATTCATACGGCTCGATTGCCCAGAGCTAAACATGTACATGCAAGCGTCATCCACATAATCCATGTAATTCATACTCATATCGCCGTTGTTAGTGCAAGTAATATGCGGGTAGGTTGGGCAACCATAATTAGAAGTTTGTTGTGTTGGCGTATCGTTTACTAAATCGCTACCACAATTTGCATCGCCCCAAATGTGGCGTAGATTTAGCCAATGCCCTACTTCGTGTGTTGTGGTTCTGCCTTTGTTATAAGGGGAAGTTACATTGCCTGTTCTGCCAAATGCAGTATATAAAATTACAACACCATCTGTAGCTGTTGGTCCGCCCGGAAATTGAGCGTACCCTAATAAGCCACCACCTAAATTACATACCCATAAGTTTAAATATTTTGTCGAATTCCAAGCGTTGTCTCCGCCAGTAGTTGATGATTTTACTTTATCATCATCAATAAACGAAGTGGTGCTAGTAGCTTTGCGAACAATACCCGAAGTTGTATTTCCATTAGGATCTTTTGAAGCTAAGCAAAAACTAATATTACAATTTGCAGCCAAGGAAGAAAATGCAGATGGTACAAGGGTTTTATCTGCATTTAATTTTTGGAAATCTTCATTCAACACATCTATTTGAGATTTAATTTGAGCGTCTGAAATGTTTTGAGCGGTAGAATTATACAGCACATGAACCACAACAGGAATATTAACTGTTACGGCATTTTCTTTTGCAGCGTTTTGTAAATAATTTTGAGTTTGTTCTTCAATACTTATTTGATTTTTTTTTAGTTCAGGATAAATTAGTTCCAAACGTGTTTGGTTTTCCATACTAGAACACGTTCTTTGTTGGGCTTTAACAGACGAAGCAAAGCCCACACTGATAATAAAGGCCATGCCAATACATGAAGTTGTTTTTTTTGTTTTCATACTTTTAAGATTTTATTTGTTTACAATAAATGTTTTTAAAAGCGGTTTGGTTTTTCTACTAATGAGTATTAGTTAGATTCCTATAGGGTGTTCACTTTTTACAGAGGCAAAATTATAGTATTTATTTATTTATTGTATAAAATGTAATAAAAGGTGGTAATTATTATATATTATTTAATATTGTGTATTATTATTGAATAAAACGTAATAAATAAAATTTTAAAGCCTTTTAGAAAATAAACTATTCAATCAAAATCAAAAATTATTAATTATTTGATAAAATAGGGTTACATTTTTATTTTTTATTTAAAAAATGATGTTAATTTTGAATAAAAGATAAATTATTATACATTATGAATACAAAAACTGAACAAATTGATGTAGTTGATAAAGAAATACTAACGCTTTTATTTAAAGATGCCTCGATGACCTATGCAGACATTGCAAAAAAAATATTGGTATCGCCAGGAACAGTGCATGGCCGAATTAAAAGAATGAAAGCAGAAAAATTAATTAAAGGTACCACCGTATTGGTTGACCCCAAAAAATTGGGTTATGATATTACAGTTTTTATTGGCATTATTATTGAAAAGAGTTCTTCTTATAACGATGTGATAAAAGTTTTAAAAAAATTTCCTGAAGTGATTGAAGCACATTTTGTAACCGGTTTATATTCTATGCTTGCAAAAGTTGTTTGTAAAAATACCGATCAGCTTCGAGAAATATTAAATGATCATATACGCCCAATTAATGGCGTTAATCGCACAGAAACCCTGTTGGTTTTAGAAGAAAGTATAAAACGCCCAATTTCCCTATAACCTGTTCTTTACCACAACTCATAATCTAACACTGTATTTTCTACACGGTAGGTGGGTGTTTGTTTGCCTTCAGATAAGCGGTTTACTTCTTCGGATACAAATTTTTGTAATTCGCTAAGAGTAATTATTTTATCGTTGTTTAGGTCAGCTTTTAAACTTTTCATACCATTTAATAAGCAATACGTAAATAGCCCATTGTTCCATTTTTCGCCTTCAAATGCCGCTTCGGTACCACCTGCAGATGAGATAATTGTTGCCCCAGTATTTTGTCGCAAGTCGGTGAAAATAGTTTTACTCATTTCTAAAGCTGTACTTTGCGCAAAAGCAGTGCCTGCAAAAAGAATGCTTCTGGCACTATCTTGCGGGGTTTTAGTATCATTTGAATTACTTGCATCTTCATCTACTTCGCCACTAAAACAAGCATCAATAAACATAAGTTTTCGGGTAGGTTTCATATCTTTAAATAGCGCTTCAAAACTATTATAAGCCACCGAATTTATTTTAGGGTCTGTAAAATTGGTATAGTACGTAGGAAAGTAATAATTAAAATCGTCATCTAAGTAACCGTGTCCGGCAAAAAATATCATTACTACATCGTTAATTGTAGCTTTAGAAAAAAAGTTTTTTAAATTTTTTACCGAATCAGGAGCAAACGATTGGTTGTATAATTTTTTAATTTCAATTTTATTAAATGCTTTTGAGTTTGCCATATGCGTAGCAACATCTCCCGCATCTTTTAATGCGTATGACAAATCGAATTTATTATTTTTAAATTTTTCGCTAGCAATAACTACTAAATATAAATTTGGTTTTACTTCCGATGGATTGTTGTAAATTCTAGTAATTCGTGGACTTTCAAGTCCTTTATCATCTTTTACGCTAAACTCAAATCGATTAATACCCGAGGAGGTTTCAAAGGTTTTACTTTTTTCTAAACGCACACTTTCGCTTTCGTTAATGTTTTCGCTAAAAATTAATGTACCATTATTGTAAATATCTATTTTTGATAATTTATTTTTTCCTTTATTAGCACTAATGTTAAAAGTAACTACGCCCTGTTTTTCCTCTTTTATTTTTACATCTTGTATCGTGGGTAGGTTAGTAAAATTAATTTCTAAATCGGGCTTTAAGCCTAACAAGCGCATACGTTTTAAATAAGCCGTTTCGTAAGATTTAATTAATAAACTATCACTACAGCCAAAGGCACGAAGTACTTTGTGCGGTTGATTAAGATATGCATCAAACTGTTCGAAGCTAAACATTTCTGATTGGTACTTAAAACGAATTGCTTTTACAAATTCTTTTGAGCCTAAATAATGTAAGTTTGGAGTTACTAAAAAATAATTATCGTTAATGGCATTTGCTAATTGTCCAATTATTTTTTTATTTTTTAAGTCTACAAACGTTACCAAAGAGTTTAAGGGGCTTGTAATTATTAAGCGGTTACTTTCTTCAATAAAAAAACATTTAGGTACAAATAGTTTTAACTCATCTAAATCAATTACTTCGTCCCCTTTTTCGTCATACACTTTAAAATAATTGCCATAAGGCTGAAAAAATGCCATATATTTTCCGTTTTGACTTGTAAAGTGCGAGCCAATTACATCGGGGGTTTTAACAATGGTTTTTGAATACATTTCCTTTCCCGAATTAATATCGTATTCAGAATATACAGTTTCTTTTTCTTGGCCATTTGAATTATAATCTTGTTTTAAATACCAAATGCAAATGGTGTTTTGCTTTATTTTAAAATCGTAAGGGAAATAAGTTACTGCGTAATCGTTTACAATTTGTTTTTTTTCCATATCAATTTTTACAATGGCAAAAACATCCATTTCTATTTCGTTTCCGGCAATAATTTGTTTCTTTTTTATTTGAGCAGATGTAAACACAAATTTGTTATCAGGACTTATCACAACCCTTGCCGTAGTTGCCCATTGTTTACTTTCGTATTCTACTTTTTTTGTTTTACGATTTACAATTTTATAGCCCGATGTTTGCGGAATAAATATTAACTCATTTGTAAAGCTGATAATTTGCTCGGGATTGCCAGCTCCGTAACTAAACATACCGTCATATTTCTCTTCAGTAAACGTTTTTAAATTAATTATGGTTAAATGTTGGTAATCGCTGTAATAAAACTCGCCATTGCTAAAGCCCGACATAAACGAGTACACACTTTTTTTAATAAACTTGGTGTATTTTTTTTTATTGATATTGTAAATAGATAAATTTAATTTATCGAACGATTTACCGGAATTTACTACTATTTCTGAATCGTTTAAAAATAGTAGATTATAAATAAATGAAGTGTCGCTACCCGAAATGTCTTTTATTTGAACATGTTTTGAAAAATTACGTAAATCCCACACAAAGCCGCTTGTGCCCGAATTGGTATACATCCATTGTTTATTTGGGCTAATGTCGGCCAATGTTACAGCATTTCCTAAGCTTGGTTTTTCTGAAACCAATTTCATAGTTATGGGTTCAAACACTTTTAGTGCTTTGTAAGGGGAATAAGTATTACTAACCATGCGGTTACCATGTTGAGAAAACTTAATATTTAAAAATTGATTTTTATATAATTTTACTATTTTTTTTGTTTTTAAATCGATATACTTTAAGCCTTTATTAGTAGCATAAGCGGCCAAATTGGTGCCCGATAAAAAATCTATATCGTAAATAAATTCATCGCTGCTAAAGTTTTGTTTATCGGGTATGCTCATAGCGGGACGCTTGTTGGCTTGCGTTTGTGTTTCCTTATCTAAGTAATCATAATTGTATTTCATCATTTCAACTTCGTGAACCACTTTTTCGGTTTCTAAATTCAATACAAAATAGTTAGTAGAAGTAAAACAAAATAGTAACGAGTCGCGCACTCTTATTTTAGCCACTGGGCTTGTAGTTTTAATTATTTCAGTAGCAGAGTTTAAATTTCCTAAAGGTTGTTTATAAATTGCATTAACTGTTCCAGTAGTTTTTGCCATTATAATTTGCTGTTTTTTCAGATAAAAATCGCTATTGGTAATATAATCGGTATTTGGAAATGCAAAGGAAGTAACGGCAGATTTTTTTATAAAGTCGTAAAGCAAAGTAAACGAACCAATGCTAACATACACCTCGTTTTGTTTGGCTGTAAAAAAACAACCGCCTATTGGTAAACTGCCATAGTACTGGCTGTTGGGCTGCCCCTCAATTAATTTAGCTGTGTTGGTTTTAAAAAATAATTCTATTTTTTGATTTTTGAAAGTAAAAATTAAAAGTTCATTGTTAAGTGTAACTAAAAAATAGTTACCATCGTTGCTAACACTTAAATTTTTTGCGCCATAGTTTAAATCGTATTCATCTACTACTTCGGCAGTTTCGGTATTATAAACCGAAAGGGCGTTGTTACAAATTACAAAATATTTTTCATTGGGGAAAAATTGAACGAAGTCGAAATAACTGTAGCTAATTTCTTTGGGAATAATGAGTTTAATATCTTTTAATTGAGCAATGCTCTTTAACGAAGTTAATAGAAAGATAAAATATAAGAATACGTTTTTCATTAATTTTTCTTATTTTGATAATGTAAATAATACTAAGGTAGTAAATTACATTTTTATTTTATCGAATGTGTTTTTGTGTAAATAAATGCCCACCAAATAAGCAGAAACTGTAAAGGAAAACGAATTATTGGAATCCAAAATAAAATTCCTGTTTGTTGCCAACCATTAATTATCATTTGAATGTGAACTGTAAAAAAAACAATTAACATAGCAATTATTAACCAAGCGGCTAATCTTTTAGTTGATTTTATACATAATAAGATTGCAAATATAATTTCGCAAATACCACTTAAAAAAACACTAGTTTTATGATAAGGAATATATTGCGGCATTATTTTTAAATAAAATTGAGGATTTATAAAATGATTAATACCTGCTGACACATAAAGTAATATCATGCCATAAAACAGAATGTAATACATCTTCTTGTAGTTAGATGATACTTTGTACATCTAAAAATCAAATTCATTTAAAATACTGTCGTCCACCAAATTTGGTAAAGTAACTTTTAAATTAGGCGTACGTTCCATTTCGCGCTTAATAGCAAACAAAGCTTCGTCGTTACGTGCCCATGCCCTACGGGAGATGCCATTGTTTACGTCCCAAAACAACATTTGCTCTAATTTACGGTCCGCATCTTTACTGCCATCTAATACTAAACCAAAACCACCATTTATTACTTCGCCCCAACCAACGCCACCACCGTTATGTAAGCTAATCCAAGTAGCGCCTCTAAAGGCATCGCCAACAAAATTTTGAACTGCCATATCTGCGGTAAATTTACTACCATCGTATATGTTTGATGTTTCGCGGTAAGGACTATCGGTACCACTTACATCGTGATGATCTCTACCCAAAACAACGGGTGCAGAAATCTTGCCCTCTTTAATTGCTTTATTTATGGCTGATGCAATTTTTATACGACCTTCGCTATCCGCATATAAAATGCGAGCTTGCGAACCAACAACCAAATTGTTTTGTTGTGCATTTTTTATCCAAACGATATTATCGTGTAGTTGTTGTTTAATTTCGGTAGGAGCTGTTTTATAAATCTCCTCTAATACTTCTTGCGCTAATTTATCTGTTATTGCAAGGTCTTCGGGCAAAGCGCTGGTACATACCCACCTAAACGGACCAAAACCATAATCAAAACACATTGGCCCTAAAATATCTTGCACATAACTATTATACTTAAAATCGCCGTCTTTACCGTTTTTAAATACATCGCCACCCGCTCGCCCTACTTCTAATAGAAAGGCGTTTCCATAATCGAAAAAATACATTCCTTTTTTATTAAGAGCATTTATCGCATTAATGTGATTAACAAGTGTTTTTTGAATTTCTTTTTTAAACTGCACAGGATTTTCAGCCATCATTACATTACTCTCCTCTAAAGTAAAGCCTTGAGGATAGTAACCGCCAGACCAAGGATTATGAAGAGAGGATTGGTCACTTCCAATATCAACGGTTACGTTTTCCAGCGATAATTTTTCCCATAAATCAACCACGTTGCCTTGATAGGCTATACTTACGGCTTCCAAATTAGCTTGTGCTTGTTTTGTTCTTGCTACTAATTTATCTAAATCTGTAAATACTTCATCTACCCAACCTTGTGAATGACGTGTAGCAACCGCTTTTGGATTTATTTCGGCAGTAATACTAACTAAGCTAGCAATTTTTGCTGCTTTGGGTTGAGCGCCACTCATTCCTCCTAAACCACAGGTTACAAATAATTTTCCTTTTCGTTCCTGTTCGGTTTTAAATTTTTTTCTGGCAGCATTCATTACTGTAATTGTTGTGCCATGTACAATACCTTGCGGCCCAATGTACATAAAGCTTCCAGCAGTCATTTGTCCGTATTGTGTAACGCCTAAAGCATTAAATTTTTCCCAATCATCGGGTTTACTATAATTCGGAATCATCATGCCATTAGTAACTACTACTCGGGGTGCATCTTTGTGGGAAGGATACAAACCCATTGGGTGCCCGCTATACAACACCAAGGTTTGTTCATCGGTCATAGTAGCTAAATACTGCATGGTTAGTAAATACTGTGCCCAATTTTGAAAAACAGAACCATTACCGCCATAAGTAATCAATTCATGAGGATGTTGTGCTACAGCATAATCTAAATTATTGCTTAACATGTGCATAATAGCTGCAGCTTGCAAACTTTTATAAGGGTATTCTAATATAGGACGGGCATATAGTTTATAATCCGGACGAAAACGGTACATGTATATTCGTCCATAAGTATTTAGTTCATCTAAGAATTCTTTTGCTAAAACAGGATGGTGTTTTTTGTCGAAATAGCGCAGCGCATTTTTAAGAGCTAGTTTTTTTTCATTAGAATCTAAAATTGCTTTACGCTTGGGGGCATGGTTAATGTTAGGCTCGTAGGGTTTTATAGGAGGAAGTTCGTTAGGAATACCTTGTAGTATTAAATTTTTAATGCTTAACTGGTTTTGCATGATTTTGACATAAATAAATTAATAAGTGGTAGTAAAATTAACTAAATTAGTGAAAATTTAATTGTATGAAATTAGTATTAAATAGTTTAATATTAATAGTATTATTTGCTGGCTGCGATTTATTTAAGAAAAATGTTTTTTCAAAAAGAAAATACACTAAAGGGTATTTTATAGAAACCAAACCTTCTAACTATGAGTTAGAAGTCCGTAATCGTAAAGCAACCAACACCCATACTAAATTATTAAAAAATCAACATAAATCATTACCTAACGACAGTTTAAATAATAATTTAGTAGTTTCTAAAAGTAGTGTTGAGGAAAATAGTTATTCTAAAAGCGATGTTAAAGGAGAGAGAAATACTTTTAAAGAAACGAAAAGAATATCCAAAATAATAGATGCTAAATTCCAAAGTAATAATGAATGCAATTATCTGTTTGTAAATAAAACTTTTTTTAGTAATGGCTATGCTGATAAATTAATTACTAATGTTGATATAAAAAATTCTGACAGCAATACGTTAAACGGGATTAAGTTTATTTTATATTCGTTTTTGTTTATTGTCTTAGCTATAGTTTATACAATTGCGATTTTGATTAAAGCGCCTGGTTTTCCGATTGTTTTGGCAATACCAATTGCAATAATATTGGCATTATTAACTTTAATAACTGGTGTAGTCTTTTTTTAAAATGCGCTTATTTTTTTAACACCTTTTTAAAAATATAGCTGTCATTATTCTTTACACAAATGTTATAAATACCTTGGGGTTGATTTTTTAAATCAATTTCTATATTTGAAGTATTACATTCTGAGGTAAAAACTATTTGCCCTAATAGGTTATAAACGTCAATCTTTGTAATGTTTACAGCATTAATTGTTAACGTAAATTTATCAATAAAAGGGTTTGGGTACATGTGTATTAGATTCAATTCAAATTGGCTTGGCTTAATAAAACCATTGCATAAAGAAACACTTTGTGTATAGTTTGCGGTATTTTGACAGCCGTTTGCCGCAGTGCCAGTTAAAGAATAGTTAGTAGTTACACTTGGTGAAATAATTATTGAAGAGCCGCTTGCCATTGTATTCCAAATGTATGTACTTGCCCCAGCAACGCTTAAAGTAGCTGATTGCCCCACGCAAACCAAATTACTAGTTGAAGTGATATTTAAATTTATAGGGGCTGGCAATGCTGCTGAAATATTAGCACGATATAGTTTTTGTCCAACAGGACCAGTAAGTTCGTCAGTAATATAAATAATAGAATCTGTTGAAAAAACAACCGCCTCTTTTTGAGTAAGTGGTAAAGTTAAAACGGTATTGGTTCCTGTAGAAATAAATTTAGAGCCTTTAAAACACGAAAACAACCAAATTTTATCATTGGCTAATAATGCTACCGTTTTTTTATTGGGGCTAATATCTGCTGCACAAATACGAACACCAGCGTTATTAAAGCTATCTACAACCATTGCTGTATATGTACCAGCAACGCTAGGTAGTATATAATGCTTTATCCATCCATTTGTGGGGCTCGTACGGTTTTTTGTAAACAGATGCAGCGAATCGTTGTAAAAGAAAAAACCTTCCATGTCGAAATTATGATTGTTGGCGGGTGCCGAAAAATTTCTGTCTACATATTCAAAATTTATAATGCTTGCGGTAGTTGTTGTTCCCGTTATTAAATCAGGGTCAGAAATTTTATAAATCCGCAAACTATTGCTATTAGCTACAGATCGATCGTTGTTATTGTTGCCGAAATCGCCTATATAAATATTTTTTAAGTGATCTTGAGCAATGTCTTCCCAATCAAAATTTGTTGCCCCAGTAAGGGTCAATGTTTTAAGAAGCGTTCCACTCGAATCGAACTTATAAATAGCGGGTTGTCCGCCACTATCATTATGAGACCAAAAAGTATTTGGCCCGGTTTTTTCTACACCTGATGATTCGTTAAGAATGGACGGAAGGCTGCATACAGAAAATAATGGCGCAGCGGCTTGCGAAAAACCCAAAATCGAAATTACTAAACATAAAAATAGAAGGGTGTTTTTTAACATGACTAAAAATACGGATTATTTAAATCGCATTAAAAATGGGTGGTTAATTAATAATGAAGTTATTATTAAGTTTTTTTTGGTAAATCAAATCCACCTGTTTTTTTGTTATAACCATATGGGCAATGTTTGCAGCCACTTTTACAACAATGGCCTCGTTTTAAGTGGTATTTTTCGGTAAATACAATATAACCTTCGGGGCTGTAGTAAAATTCGTCGGGTTCTAATTGTTTGTTAAACATTTAACAAAAGTAACAGATTATTTTTTGAAAATAGGATATATTCAAAAATTGAAAAGTATGCGATTAATTCTACTTAAAAAGTTTTTTTATTGTACCGTTATCGTACATTTCAATAATTAGGCCAGTAGCGTTTTCGTCTAATTCTTCACCATAAACATTTATTCTTTTTACAATGCTTGGTAGGTCAATACGCATGTTTATTGAAACATTATTTGAATAAGTGTATCGCCCATCAGTATCAGTTTGTTTTAGACGATAGTATGAAATACCTGGTAACGGCGACGAATCAAAAATAGAATAATTTGCAGTAGAATAAGAATTGCCAATTGCTTTAATAAACGATATGGATTCCCAATCAATGGCATTAGCAGAGCGCTCAACTGTATAAAAATCATTTTTATGTTCAGTCGCAGTTGACCAATTTAAAACAACGTTTTTATCTTCAGGGGTAGCTTTAAATTCAGTAAGTTCAATTGGCAAAACAGTGGTAATACAACTACATGGTGTTATTTGAATGCCGTAAGTAATAATTTCATCTGCCCTATCTGATTTGCCCGAAACAACTATTGTCGCTGGACCAGAAACAGAATAGCTATCCGTTAAAGTAGAGTTACTAGCCCCCTGCTGAAACAATTTTACACCAGCCAAAATATCTACCTTAACCACGTCGCATGTTTGGCAATTGCCATCTGCACCTGATGAGCCACATCCATAGCTGCGATTTTTCATAGTGGCAGTTACATTATACGTGCAACCCGAAGGAACATTTATGTTTGCCGACATGTTTTGATAACCAGCAGTACAATTACCGGTAACACCCGCTGACCCGCAATTAACGCCACCCGAATAAGCTAATTCACAATTTGCTAAACAGCCACAACCTGCCCCTGATACCGCTAATACGCCGTATGAAATGCCAGGGCTTGTAAGCACAAAAATTCCTGAGGAATTGTTCCAACTTTGACCACCAGTACTTACCCAATTAGCATTTGTACTTATGGCTGTTTTAAGTGCTGCCTTTGTACCAGTATTTGTTACGCAATTATAATGCCACTGATTTTGTGTCGATGACATCACGACAGCTGATGTGCCCAAGATTAATCCTGTTGGTAAACCCGCTTGGTCTTTATTACTGCAAGTAGTATTCGAAAATGCGCCAATATGCTTTAAAGCATAAATAAACACCGGCGCAGCTCTTGTGCCCTGCAACACATAAACATTATCGCCATTACTACTTAAACCGTAATTTACTCCCCAAGGGCTGCCTAAATCGGCTCTCGTAATTGATCCGCCTGAGCAATTGGCAGGATCGGCAGATGCATTTACTTCAATGTAAAAAACGCTGCCTTGTTGTATGGCTGATGTGCATGTAATTTCTATGCCAAATTCGTCATCGTTACACGCCCAACTCGATGTGCCATTATTCCAATTATTATCTGTTACTATAAATTTGGTATTGCATTGCAAATCTACAAGTGTTACTAATTTTATGGCATCGTTTCCTGCATCCGTAGTTGTGTTTGTTTTAAATCCAATTACTTGAATATCACCTGGTGTTAATATTGTTTGAGCTATTGAAGAATAGCAAATTATTAAAAATAGAGAAAATAAAAAATGTTTTATACTAAAATAATTCATTCGTTTGTGTTAAAAACAAACAAGTATATAGTATTTTATTTTTTTTGATATTAATTAAAAGTTATTAAATTAATTTACTAAAAAGCATAACAAAAAATTTACTTAATAATAGACAATTATTTGTAATCAAACGGGTAATGTTTGCACCGACTTTTACAATAATGGCAACCTTTTATAATGTTTTTGAGTACCATACAATATAATCTTCTGGGATGACGTAAAATTCATCAGATTTTAATTGTTTGTTATGCATTTAGTGTAAACCTAAGTTTTTCTGTGGATTTTAATCGCCGGAAATAACAAATTTAATTGTGGCAAGAGTTTTGTTTTCCTCTGTTAAATAAATAAAATATAATCCTTTTAATAAATCTCCGCGAGGAATTATAACTTGCTGACCAGTAATATTTTTTATTTGTTTTACTAATTGCCCTAACGAATTGTAAAAAGATAAAGTGGCATTATTAAAAAATTTATCTGCAACTAAAGTTGCCGAAGCATTGAAAGGATTAGGATATAAGCTTAATGATAATGCGTTGTTTGTCGATTGGTCTTTTATGGAGAGGACTAAATTACATTGCAATGTACCCAGTGGATTAATATATTGGGTTACAGTGTTTTGTGAAAAACAATTTAATACAGTACCTCCCTCAAATGGAGGAACTAATTTGCCAAACAAGCCAAACGTACCGCCAATGCCTTCAATTAATGATACATAATTAATATTACTAACAAGAGTACCCGTCATAGTACTTAAATTAAATCGTTTTCTATACGTTGTTCCTACTAAAACAGTATCGATCGAACTTACATAGTTCTTATAAGAAGTATTATTACAGTAACTTGCAACAAGCGTATCATTTAAATTTAGATTAAAATTGTACAATAATGTATCCCCACCATTGCCATAGCCGGTTGAAATAAAACCATATATTTTTTTTGCAATACTATCTTGTCTAATGCCTCCAAAAAAAGTTTTGGTTACTGGAGATGTAAATGAAGTTGTAAAACCTGGAAAATATTGCGAAGATTTATATATTTTGTGGTATGTATGAATTCCTTTAATAGTATCGCCTTGTATCGCATAGTTATCATTACTACCACAGTTAGCAGTAAAAGGACAAGTAAGATAATTATAATATAACCTCTGACTCCACAAAGCATTGCTATTAGGAAAAAGATGGTAAACGTTTGATTGTGCTTGCCCAAATTGCAAACTTGTTACAAAAATAACTAGTACAATAATGTGTTTTTTTGTAATCATAAAAAATTCTAAAATTTGAACAAATGTATTTTACTCAACTCGTTTAATTGAACAGCCAATACTTTTGGTTTCTTGCGTAGCTGGGTTTGTGCCTTTAACAACCGCACTCAAAGCATCTTTTAAATAAGTTGCTTTTACTGCCGAAGCATCTTTTACATTATCATCAATGGCGCCTTTGTAAACTAAGCCTTTTGGATTAAATAAAAAACATTGTGGCGTACGAGTAGCGCCAAAAGAATTTGCTAACGTACTTTTAGCATCAACTGTATAATAACATTTTAAACTCTGTGAAGCATAGTATTTTACCATTTCATCAAAGCTATCATCTTCCGTGCGTTGAGCCTCATTACTATTAATCAATATACAACCAATGCCATTGGTTAAACAAAAATCGCTGTATTCTTTAATACGAGTTTCGCTTAATTTTACATAAGGGCAGGTATTACAACTAAAAATTACCAATAGGCCTTTGGCTGTTTTCGCATCATTTAAGCTAATATCTTTACCGCTAACATCTTTCATTTTTAAATCGGCTTGTGGTAACGAAGCTGCAATGGCAATTTCATCAAAATTTGCCTTTTTAGCAGAGAACGAATAAGCCAGCATAAACACAACTGCAATAGCTGGAAGTAAGATTAGTTTTTTCATTGATCGTTTTGAGTAATTATATTATAAAGTTACAAAAAATAAATACCAAAGTTACGTGTTACGAAAATTTAACTTTAATATATGATAAATTAACAAATTACTTTTTTAAAGGGTTTATGTGTAGTTTTTACAACGTTTTTTTCTACGTATATTTACAGCTTACAAATTATTAACTATGTTTATAAAAATTGCTCAACTCTTTTTAAGTCTTACTATATTGGTTACCCTTCACGAATTCGGTCATTTTTGGTTTGCTAAACGTTTTAAGTGCCGCGTAGAAAAATTTTATTTGTTTTTCGATTTTTTATTTCCCTTTGCAAACATTGCCAACTTTGCTTTATTTAAAAAGAAAATTGGTGATACAGAGTATGGTATTGGCTGGTTTCCGTTTGGAGGTTACGTTAGCATCGCTGGTATGGTGGATGAGCAAATGGATAAAAGTATTGTAGATTCACCACCCCAACCTTGGGAGCTACGAAGTAAACCAGCTTGGCAACGCTTACTAGTAATGATGGGTGGAATTATTGTGAATTTAATACTAGGTGTTTTAATTTTTTGGATGGCTTTATTTGTTTGGGGAAAAGAAACACTGCCAATGGCTAATTTAAAGCACGGAATTGCCGTTGATAGCACTGCCTACAATATGGGCTTACGTAATGGTGACGTAATAACGGCCTTAGGTGGCAAACCCGTAACTTCTGTTAACCGCATACCTATCGAATTAATTATGAATGGTGCTAAAAATATTGAGGGTATTCATGCAAATGGCGAAAAATTTAACTTGGCTGTTACCAACAATGATAGAGGTTTAATTTTAAAACGCATTAAAAAATCTAAATTTATTGCGCCACGTTATTTAATGGGCACCATTGATTCAGTTGATAAAACCACTTTTGCTGCCAATGCTAATTTTAAAAAGGGCGATAAAATAATTACAGTAAATAATACACCCATTACTTTTTTTGACGAGTATAAAACCGAATTAAATAAAAATATTTCTAAAAAAGTAAACCTTTTGGTTTTAAGGGGTAATGATACCATTAGCACTACCTGCAATGTAAATGACCAAGCCGCTTTAGGTATTTATCAAAGCCCGCCCGATATTAAAGTTGTTGAAACCAAATACAGTTTTTTTGGTGCTTTATCGCAAGGCATAAAAGATGGGATAGAGCAAATTGTAATGCAAGCCAAACAATTTGTTGTAATTTTTACAGTAAAAGATGCACATAAACAAGTTGGTGGTTTTTATACAATGGTGCAACAAATGAATCCAGTATGGGATTGGCAAGGCTTTTGGATGTTTACAGGTTTTTTATCATTAGCTTTAGCATTTATGAATTTTTTACCCATCCCAATGTTAGATGGGGGTTACATTATGTTTATTTTATGGGAAATGGTAACCGGAAAAAAAGTAAGCGATAAGGTAATTTATTATGCCAATAATGTGGGGTTGTTTATTGTATTAGGTTTAATGATTTATGCAAACACTGATTGGTTAAGGAATTAATTATTGATTTGAAATGAATTTAATAAAACTAGCACTATTTTTAATTTGTAATTTTTTAATTTTTAATTGTTTTAGCCAAACAACTATTAAAAAAAAAGATAAAGCCGAACGTGAGGTTAGTACCACACATAAAGCGCTAATTATTCCATTTGAGCCACGTTTGTATTTAAGTGAAATTGATTACAATATAAACGCTGAATCAAAATTAGGCGCTAAAGAAATTAAGCATAAGTTTAGAGATGGATTAAACGACCAGTTGATGTTAGCGTTTAAGGCAGCAAAATATGGTGTTGTAGATTTAATGGAAGATACAACTAAATACAAAAAAGATATTGAAGGCATTTATCAGTATCTAAGTTTCGACTTTCAAAAAGTGCCCAATCAGGATAATTATCAGGCGCCAAAAAAGGAAAAAGACAAAAAACAAATAGAAAAAGGGCAGTTAAATGTTGAAACGAATACCGAGGCCCGTTTTATGAATGCCAAAGTTACCAATCCAAAAGTAACCACTATTTTATATGGCAAATTTAAAACCGATGTATTTGTTTTTATTAATCAGTTAGAAATTAAAGCAAGTGGAAATAAAATGCCAGGAGAGTTAGGAGAAGGCAATCCTAATCGAAAAATTGTGGTCCATTACACCGTTTATACTTACCATGATGCCAAGGAAATAAACTCTGGCATTGCGGAGCAAGAATTTGAAAGTACTTTAAATAATCCTAAAAAAATAGTCGATAAGTATTTCTCAAAAATTGCAACAACTATTGCAACAAGGGTTACAAAAGCACTTATAATTAAGTAAATAGCCAACCTTTTAAGCTTATTTTACGTATAAATTAGCACAATAATTTGTAAATTAGTACGTTATAGCAATTTGAAGCAAGTTTTAATTATACTTATTTTTCTTTCAACACAGTTAGTTGCGCAGTTAAATGCGCCAAGTTTACGTTGTTTACAAGTATTACCAAATGGCAACGTAAAACTAACATGGATAGCCCCATTAGACCCTAATAATTTATTTAACGCATATCAAATTTATGCGTCAACTTCGTTTTTAGGCACCTATAATCTTGTGGGTACAATAGGTGCTTTAAACACACAACAGTACACAGACGTTGCTGCTAACGCAAACAATCAAAGTTATTTTTATTATATAGTAACAAAATTTGGTTCAGCAGGTGCAAATAGTTCACTACCCTCAGATACTTTAAAAACTATATTTTTAAATTGTATTCAAAATTCGGGCTCGCCTGCTGTTAAATTAATTTACAATAAAATACATCAACCACAGCTGCCAACTACTTCATCTGATTTTTTGTTGGTAAAAGAGTATCCCACTGCAATTTGGAATAATTTGGCAACAACATCCGCCTTAAATTATAACGATACCATTAGTGTTTGTAGTGCAAGTATTAATTACCAGGCAACTTTACAAGATAATAGTGGCTGTTTTTCAAGCTCAAATATACAAGGTGGTGTTTATAAAGACCAAAAGGCTCCCAATCAACCCTACGTAGATTCGATAAGTGTTTTGCCTAACGGAAATACTATAATCGCTTGGAACATACCAAAAGATTTAGATATTGTTAAATATCAAATTTTTAAAAAAACAGGAGGTATCGATCAAGCATTAACACCCTATATAAACGGCATAAATAATACCAATTTTACATACACAATAAACGTTGCTAATAATGGTTGGGTGGGATTGTATGTATCGGCAATTGATAGTTGCAACAATATTTCTACTTACGATAGCTTGCCCCGTACCATGTTTTTAACTAGTAAATACGATAGCTGTGCGTATAAAACAAATTTAAGTTGGACACCTTATCGTAATATGCCACAGGGGGTGTTAGAATACCGTATTTATTATTCGGTAAATAACAGTGCTTTTTTGCAAGTTGGTAGTACCACGCAAACAAACTTTGTGCATACAAATGTGCAACCCAGTGCTAACTGTTGTTATTTTATAAGAGCTATAAATACTTCTAAAACAATTACATCTTCAAGTAACCGAAACTGTTTTTTTACCCAACAACTTCAAGCGGCTAATTTTATTTATATAAAAACGGCAACAGTAATAGATAAAAAAACAGTTCAACTAAAATTATATTTAGATACTGCTAAAAAAAGTACCAGTTTAATTATTTACCGTTCAACAGATGCAATTAATTTTTCCGCTATTTTATCTGTACCTATTAGCAATACACCATTTTACGATGTAGTAGACGAAACCGTTGATACAAAAAATTTATATTATTACTACAAAGCAATAGTAAAGGATGCCTGCGGAAATGAGCGCACACAAAGCCAAATAACTAAAACAATTTTACTAAAAGTAGCAGAAGATAAAGAAGAAATTTTTAGTAAACACTTAAGTTGGACAAACTACTTGGGCTTTAATGGTGGCGTTAGTGGTTATAACATTTATAGGGTTGTAAACGAAGTGCAAAACACGAATGCCATAGCAACAAAGGGCCCAACAGATACTACTTTTACGGATGATATTAGCAACGAGGCCCCTAATGGCAGTAAAATTGAATACGTAATAGAAGCCGTTGAAGGTATTGGTAATAGCTATGGTTTTGTTGAAACCAGTAAGTCTAATAACCAAGATGTGTATTTGGAAGGAAGGCTATTTGTGCCTACTGCCTTTGCACCCAATGGTAAAAATAAAATTTGGTTACCAATAACTCATTTTATAGATAAAACAGATTATAGTGTAAGTATATATAACCGTTGGGGTGCAAAATTATTTGAAACAACTAACGATGCAGTTGGTTGGGACGGTAAAAATGCAACACCGGATGTATATGTGTATTTAATTAATTATAAAAATGCCCGTGGCGAATACCAACAGGTTAAAGGGACAGTACTATTAATGGAGTAGTTTTTTGTTGAATAAATTTACTACTTCCTATTCTGCGCATCAACCACTGCAATAATAACCATATTTACAATTTCGCGCACACTACTGCCTAATTGTAATACGTGTACAGGTTTGTTTAAGCCCATCAACACCGGACCAATAGCTTCTGCTCCACCTAATTCTTGCATTAATTTATAAGCAATATTTCCCGAGGCAAGATTTGGGAATATAAATGTATTTACATTTTTATTTACTAACGTGCTAAATGGAAACTGTTCTTTTAATAAACTATTGTTTGCTGCAAAATTGGCTTGCAAATCACCATCTACAATTAATGCAGGATGATTTTTATGCAGAATACTTACTGCATCTCTTACTTTATTAGGAACTATACCTTCTGCACTTCCAAAATTGGTATAACTTAACATAGCCATACGTGGTGTTATGTTAAATTGTTTTACGGTGTTTGCCGTTAATACAGCTATATCAGCTAATTCCTGAGCCGTTGGGTCAGCATTCATCGTTGTATCTGCAAAGAAGTAAGGACCTTTTTTTGTTACCATAATGTATAAGCCAGCAACACGGCTTACGCCTGTTTGCACACCAATAACCTCTAATGCTGGTTTAATTGGCTGCCCGTATTTACGGGTTAAACCGCTAATCATAGCATCGGCAACACCAGTCTCCACTAACATAGAACCATAATAATTTCTATCGCGCATTAATTTTTGGGCATCGTATTGAGATAAACCTCGACGTTGACGTTTTTTCCACAACAAATCACCAAACTCTTCGCGTTTATTTTCATCTTCTAAAATAGGATCGATAATAGTCATGTCTGTCAAATCAATGCTATTCTCTTCCGCTATTTTATTTATTTTAATTCTGTTCCCTAATAAAATTGGAATTGCAATGCCTTCATCGCGCACTAATTGTGCAGCTTTTAATATTTTATACGTATCGGCCTCGCTAAACACTACGCGTTTTGGGTTGCTTTTTGCTTTGTTGGCAAGGCTACGCATTAATTTATTGTCTTTGCCCAAACGATTTTCCAACTCTGATTTGTATGCATCCCAATCGGTAATCGTATGTTTAGCAACACCACTATCAATAGCCGCTTTAGCAACTGCAGCTGATACTTCGGCAATTAACCGGTTATCAATTGGTTTAGGGATAATATATTCAGCACCAAAACTTAAATTTTTAGAGCCGTATGCCAAATTTACATAATCAGGTACGCTTTCTTTTGCAAGCGCAGCAATGGCTAAAGAAGCAGCTAATTTCATTTCCTCGTTTATAGTTGTAGCGCGCACATCTAAAGCTCCTCTAAATATAAATGGAAAACCTAACACATTATTCACTTGGTTAGGATGGTCGCTACGACCTGTAGCCATGATGATATCGGGGCGGGCTGCAATAGCATCTTCATACGCTATTTCAGGCGTTGGGTTTGCCAAGGCAAAAACGATACAATTTGGCGCCATAGATTGCACCATTTCTTTAGTTAAAATATTTCCTTTTGATAAACCAACAAAGGCATCAGCACCTTTAATGGCTTCTGTTAACGTATTTTTATCTGTTTTTTCAGCAGCAAAAAAGGATTTGTATTGGTCAAGGTCTTTTCTTCCTTTATGAATAACACCTTTGCTATCTAACATTAAAATATTTTCTTTTTTAACACCAACAGCAATGTACATTTTAGCGCATGAATTGGCAGATGCTCCCGCACCATTAATTACCAATTTAATATCGCCAATTTTTTTATTTGAAATTTCGACTGCATTCACTAAAGCGGCAGATGAGATGATGGCGGTTCCGTGCTGGTCGTCATGCATTAATGGAATGTTTAACACTTCTTTTAAACGGCGCTCAATTTCAAAACACTCGGGTGCTTTAATATCTTCTAAATTAATGCCTCCAAAGGTTGGGGCAATATTTTTTACGGTATTTACAAACTCATCAATGTTTTTAGTATCAATTTCAATGTCAAACACGTCAATATCTGCAAAGATTTTAAATAATAAACCCTTTCCTTCCATAACCGGTTTTGATGCTAGGGCTCCAATATCGCCTAAGCCTAAAACTGCCGTGCCATTGCTAATTACAGCTACCAAATTACCTTTAGCAGTATATTTATAAGCGTCTTCGGGGTTTTTTTCAATTTCTAAACAGGGTTCGGCAACGCCAGGGCTGTAAGCAAGAGTTAAATCGCGTTGGGTACTGTAAGGTTTTGTAGGAACTACTTCAATTTTACCAGGACGACCTTGCGAATGGTAGTCTAAAGCATCTTCTCGTTTGAATTTTGCCATAATATTAGGTTTAAAAGCGAGAAACGAAGGTAGCATTTTTTTACAGATACCTAAATCTATTAAATCATATTATCTTTGCGCGATTTTTATGGCGAAGCTTGTACAAAAAAATAATCATATTAAACAAACCTTAAATTTAGCTTGGCCCTTGGTTATTACCCAAATTGGGCACATTGTGGTAGGTATTGTTGATACTATTTTTGTAGGTAAAATTGGCCCAACAGAACAGGCAGCCTGTATTATCAGCACTAATTTATACGTACTAATTTTGGTTTTTGGCATTGGTGTAAGTTACGCCACAACGCCATTAGTTGCCCAAGCACACGAAAAAATTGATCTATTAAAAAAGGCATCGTTGTTTAAAAACTCGTTGTTTTTAAATTTCTTTATTGCCTGTATTAGTTTTGTAGCGTTGTTTTTTTTATCGGGTGCTTTGCGTTTAATGCAACAACCACAGCAGGTAGTAGATTTGGCTATACCATTTTACGATGTGCTTATTTTTTCGATGTTGCCGGTTTCGTTGTTTTTTACTTGCAAACAATATTGTGAAGGGTTAAGTAATACTAAAATGGCGCTTATTATAAGTATAATAGGAAATTTAATAAATATTATTTTAAATTACTTATTAATATACGGGCATATGGGTTTACCAAAAATGGGCTATATGGGTGCTGCCTGGGCAACATTTATTGCGCGAACATTAATGGGATTAAGCTTTTTGATTTTAATTTTTAAATCACCTATTACAAAAGAAATAAATAAAGTTTATAAACAAACAAAATTAAATTTTAAAGAATTAAAACAATTGTCTAAAATAGGTTTAAATGCTGGTTTACAATTTACGTTTGAAGTGGCAGCATTTGTAGTAGCAGGTTTAATGGCGGGTGTATTTGGCAAAGAACAAATTGATGCGCATGGAATAGCTTTAAACTTGGCTTCGTTTACGTATATGTTTGGAAGTGGTATTAGCAGCGCTACTACAATTAGAATAGGTATTTATAAAAGTCAAGAAAATTGGCAACTAATAAAAGAAGCTGGTTTTACGTCAATAAAATTAGTGCTAATTATAATGGGATTTTTTACAATATTATTTTTAGTGTTAAGTAATTATTTGCCCTTAGCCTTTAGCAATGAAAAACAAATAATAGAGCTAGCGTCTAAACTTTTAATTATTGCAGCTTTGTTTCAATTATTTGACGGTACACAAGTAACATTAATAGGTATTTTACGAGGATTAGAAGATGTAAAGATGCCAACACTAATTACCTTAATAGGCTATTGGATAATTGCTTTACCCTTTGCGTATGTGCTAGCGTTTAAATTAAAAATGGAAACTTTTGGAATTTGGATAGCTTTATTAACCAGCCTTATTTTTGTTGCAATAGGTTTATTTTTAAGGTTTAAATATATTTTGAAAAAAAATGGAGTTTAATGCCTTATTTTAAATGTAATCTAAAATTTTTTAAAAATAAAAAAAGGCTTCTAAATTTTAGAAGCCTTTTAAATGTTCTTAAAAATATATAAAATTAAGCTAACTTAACATTTACAGCATTTAAGCCTTTTTTACCGTCTTGAAGATCAAATTCTACGATGTCGTTTTCACGAATTTTGTCTTTTAAGCCTGATACGTGAACAAATATTTCTTGTCCTGCATCTGATTTAATAAATCCGAAACCTTTAGTTTCGTTAAAAAATTTTACTGTTCCTTTTTCCATTTTATTATTTTGTTTGTTTCTCTTGTTTTAATTTTAAACGAAAAGGGTAAGAGAAATTCCCCAATTTCATTTTTTTTTGGTTAGTTAGACAACAAAATTAAGATTTATATTTTTTAAATCAAAAAAATGTTTCATTAACCCAATTTTTTTACTTTTTTTAATAAAATATAACTTTTGTAAAGCTGATTTAAAACAAAAATAACAATACTTTTACTTATCATTAAAAATATAAAAAAATGAGTAAAGGTTTAATAATAGTAATAATTGCAGGTATATTTTTTTTATTTGGCGGTATGTGGGCGTGTTCTAAACGCAACAGCTTTGTATCGTTACGCGAAGATACTAAAGCACAGTGGCAACAACTAGAAAGTCAGTACCAACGCCGTGCTGATTTAATCCCAAACATTGTAGCAACAGTAAAAGGCGAAGCCGATTTTGAAAAAAGCACCTTAGTAAACGTTGTTAACGCTAGGGCACAAGCCACGCAAGTTAAGGTAGATTTAGACCATTTAGACGATGCTAGCATTGCAAAATACAAACAAGCTCAGGGAGAATTAAGTTCTGCCTTGTCTCGCTTGTTAGTGGTAACTGAAAATTACCCTAATTTAAAGGCAAATCAAGCTTTTGCCGATTTACGTGTAGAGTTGGAGGGCTGCGAAAATAGAATTAGTAACGAACGAATGAAATATAATAACGTTGCCAAAGACTATAATAAATCACTGCAATTATTTCCTGGTAGCATAATGGCAGGCGGTTTTAGTCCTGCGGCCTATTTTGAAGCCGATAAGGGCTCGGAAAAGGCACCAAAAGTAGAATTTTAAAACTGCCAAAACCAATTAAATGTTTAATAAAAAGTTTTTTTCAGAACAAGAAGAGCATTTAATTGTGGAAGCTATTAAAACAGCAGAAACCAATACGTCGGGCGAAATTAGGGTGCACATTGATAGTTTTTGTTTTGGCGATGTGTTTGAAAAAGCTAAAAAGGTTTTCTTAAAATTAAAAATGCAAAACACCAAAAACCGAAACGGTGTTTTAATTTATATTGCTACAAGCAGTAAAAAAATTGCCATTGTAGGCGATGAAAGTATTAATAAACAAGTTGCAGCAAATTTTTGGGATGACATTATAAAAGATTTAACCACGAACTTTAGAACAAACAAAGCAAAAGCATTAGCAAAAAATATAGTTCGTTGTGGCGAACAACTCAGCAAATTTTTTCCTTTAGAAGAAGGTGATACTAACGAGTTAACCAATTCTATTTCCTACTAATGAGAAAATTAATAGTTATACTTTTATTTTTTTGTTTTAAAAATGTAGTGGCCCAAGTTCCTGAACGACCGCAGCCGCAAAAACTGTATAATAATCTTTCACTTGAGCAGCAAGGTTTTCTGAGTGCGCAGGAAGCCAGCCAACTTGAAACGAAGCTTCAGAATTTTAGCAACGAAACCAGTAATCAAATTTGTGTAGTTATTACCGATGATTTAAATGGATTAACAGACGAACAATATGCCACCGAAATAGGTCAAAAATGGGGCGTTGGAAAAAAAGAATCCAATAATGGTGTTGTTATTTTAATAAAACCTACTGGTGGGCAAGGTAAACGAAAATTATTTATTGCTGTTGGTTATGGTTTAGAAGGTGCTATACCCGATTTAGCAACAAAAAAAATAAGGGAAGATTTAATGTACCCTTATCTAAAAAATAAAGAAAATTTTAAAGCTTTAGACGGGGCCGTTACTGATTTAATGCGCTTGGCAAAAGGGGAAATAAATGCGAAAAATTATTCACCTAAAAATTTAAGTTCGAAAAATATATTCAATATTATTATCATTATTTTATTTATTATAGGCTTTTTATACATTATGTTTAAAAAGGATAATAGAACCTATTCAAATACGGGTGCAGGAGGTTGGTTTATGGGAGGCGGCGGTTCGTCCTCAAGCAGCAGTTCTAGCTCTGGAAGCGGGTGGGGTGGTTTTGGCGGAGGAAGTTTTGGTGGTGGCGGTTCGGGCGGCGATTGGTAATCTATTTTTCCAAACTCCCCCAAACGCCTAAAGGCAATTTAATGCCGCTTTTTGCATTCAAATATAATTCTCCAATTTGTAAATCCGATTTGTTTTTTTGTGCAAATGGGTTCAATAAATTTTCGGGTACCAACGCAGAAAAGCCCAAAGAGTAGGCATTTAATATCAATAAATGATTTTGCTTATCTAATAATTGCAAAACGTTTTGCATCATTTCTGCAATATTATCTTCTAGTTTCCATTTTTCGCCGGTGGGGCCGTGACCAAATGCAGGCGGGTCTAAAATAATTGCTTGATAGGTATTTTCTCTCCTTACTTCTTTTTTTACAAATTTCAAAGCATCGTCAACCAACCAACGGATGTTATCTAACTTAGATTTTTGCATGTTTTCGTTAGCCCATGTAACAACTTGTTTAATACTGTCCACATGAGTTACATCCGCCCCTGCAGCTCTTGCTGCTAATGATGCGCCACCAGTATAAGCAAACAAATTCAAAAATTTTGCTTTGGGTTTGTTATGTAAAAAAGTATAAATTTTATCCCAATTTACGGCTTGTTCAGGGAAGATGCCAAGGTGCTTAAAGGCGGTTAACCCCAAACGAAATGTAAGTCGTGCCGTCCTATCGTTATGCTTCTTGCGGTCTTTTAAATCGTAATTAATAGTCCATTGTTCTGGCATTTTTTTCAGCATCTTCCACTCCCCACTACTGCTATTTTTTGGAATAAATTTTACATGCGCCTGTTTTTCCCACTCTGCATTCGAATAAACTTTTGGCCATACCGCTTGTGGTTCAGGGCGAATAGTAATGTAAGTTCCAAAACGCTCTAGCTTTTCAAAATCGCCACAATCTAATAATTCGTAATCGGTAAAATGAGTGGGGGTAAGTAATTGCATGTTGTGAAATTATAAATTTTGAATGTTCAATCTTGAATTAATGTATAAAGTAGTAAAAAAGACAATGTTAATAAATGATTTAAGCCCATTAAACTTTTATGTTAAAATTAATTACTTTAGTTAATTATCAAAATTTTTTTATGCAAAAACTTCAATCATCTTTTATAGCGCTTATATCTGTTTTCTTTTTTTGGGGCTTTGTAGGAGCAAGCAATGGTATTTTAATTCCTTTGTTTAAGGATAAGTTTTTATTAACTCAATTTCAGTCGCAATTAGTTGATTTAGCCTTTTATACTGCGTATGCAGTGGGAGCATTAATTTATTTTTTCATGTCGCGTTCGGCTAGCGATCCAATTAATAAAATAGGGTATAAAAAAGCCTTAATTTTGGGTTTATTAATTTCAGCTATTGGTTCATTATTTTTTATTCCTGCCGCTAAATTACAATCATACCCACTTTTATTAGTTGCTTTATTTGTAATTGGATTGGGCTTTGCATTACAACAAATTGTAGCTAATCCCTTTGTAATTAATTTTGGCGATAAAGATACTGGTTCGCACCGTTTGAACCTAGCAGGAGGTATAAATTCGTTTGGCACTACTATTGGACCCGTATTGTTAAGCTATGCATTATTCGGAAATATAAATATACCTAAACCCGACGATTTAAGTTTGGATACATTAATTGTTCCTGCCTTAATTCTATGTGGCTTATTTATTTTATGCGCAGGTATTTTATGGTTTTCAAATTTGCCAATTGTTACTTCTGCCGAAAAATTAGATAAAGATTTAGGGGCTTTAAAGTACCCGCAATTAAGTTTAGGTATGATAGCTATTTTTGTTTATGTAGGGGTTGAGGTAACCATACAAAGTAATATGGGCGCACTCTTGGCATTGCCCGAAATTAAAGGATTAGACCATACTAAAATTTCACATTTTATTTCCTTGTATTGGGGAAGTCTTATGATAGGTCGTTGGACAGGATCATTAGCTGTTTTTAATTTTAAAAAAACAACAAAAATAGTAATGCAGTTTATAATGCCTTTAATAGCATTTGTGGTAATTTTTGGTGTAAATTATTTGCGAGGAAGTAATGTAAATGATTTCATTTATTATATCCCATATATAATTTTAGCTTCTATTTTATTTGTTGTTTCGGGTGATAATGCTGCAAAAACATTATTAATTCTTTCAATTTCGGCTGGTGTAATGATGATTGTTGGATTGGTAAGCACAGGTAATTTAGCTTTGTATTCGTTTATCAGTGGGGGCTTATTTTGCTCGGTAATGTGGCCTTGTATTTTTGCATTGGCCATAAATGGTTTAGGAAAATACACTAATCAGGCTTCGGCCTTATTAGTAATGATGATCATTGGTGGCGCTATCATTCCACCGATACAAGGCATATTGGTAGATAAAGTAGACGCACACTCGTCTTATTTTATTACTGTGATTTGCTTTGCCTATTTAGCATGGTATGCTTATAAAGTAAAATTAATTTTTGAGAAACAAGGTATTGTGAGTAATTCGGCTATTAGTCATTAGTTATTAAAATCTTATCTAAAAATCGATTAAGCCAACTACTAAAACTAGCCGCACCTTTTTTATTTAAGTGGTTGTAATCTGCAAAATTAGTTTTGTTACAAAAAATACTATCAGGTGGTATAATACATTCACCATACTTTGTGTATGCTTCGAGATTATTAGGTCTTTTATATAAATTACCATATGACGGCATAAATAAAAAATATAATTTTACTTTATTTTGTTGTGAAGCACTTTTTATTTTTTCGAAATAAAATTCTGAGTTTCGATTTAAATTTTTGCGAATTTCTATTTTTAAATTTAAACTGTCTTTTTTTCTTTCTTTATTAAACTGAATATCGTCTATTTTCGATTTATTTTCCCAAAAGCCGCGTTCGCTATCTTTTATAAAAATAGATGTGTCTGTTTTTGAAAAAATACTTCTTCTTAAAAATTTTAAATTACATAATAATTTATTGTATAAATTATTAAAAACACTAGCGTCAAACGTATAAAATCCTTCAGCTATTTTTGAAACAGGCAATAAAAATGGTGTTAATGGATGTGAGTTATCCCCTTCCTCTTCTCTCACCTCTAAAATAATTTTTGACGGGTGATGTGTTTTAAGATATTCCTCAATAAAAAAGGCATCTAAATTTCTTCCAAAACGGCAATAGCCTAAATTTAGTAATTTGTTAGTGGTTGTTGATGAATCAATAATGCCATTCATGGTTCGCGATGAACCAAAAAAAACAACGTTTGCCTCTGAATTATTTTGGTAGAGATTATTATACATAAAATTTGTTCGTCCACTGCAATCGCCCATTGCATTTTTAAATAAAAAAGCTGTAGTGGGTTTAATAAAAACAATACATAAGAATAAAGAACTTATAACTATACCGAAAATGTAATATTTAATTTTTCTTATCATTTAAAACTGAAAATAAATAAATTTTGGCGCATTTTCAAAAACAGAAAACAACAGTATTGAAATAAGAATTAAAAAATTAACTATTAAATTGTATTTAAAAGATGCTAAGCCTTTTTTAGTATATTTTACAACTTCAAGTATAATAAATAAGAGTAGGGGTATAATGAAATAGATTTCACTTTCTATAATACCTGCCAATGTTAAAATTGAATTAGATTGAGGTTTAAACACTAAGTGCATATAATTTATAAAATGAGTAAATGTTTGTGCTCTAAATAATGTAAATAAAACAGCTACAAATAAAAAAACAAAACAACCTTTAATAAATTTTAAAATTCTAATTTGGTTAAAATGTTTTTCGAAAATTAAACCTAATCCATGAAAGAACCCCCAAAACATAAAATTAAAATTAGCACCATGCCATAAGCCCGAAATTACAAAAGTAATCATATAATTAACGTTACGTTTATATATAGATCTGCGACTTCCACCTAACGAAATAAATACATAATCTCTAAACCAAGTTGAAAGAGATATATGCCATCGACTCCAGAATTGTTTTAAGCTTGTTGAAAAATAAGGAAAGTGAAAATTTTTAGATAGTTTATACCCTAGTAATTGTGCAGTCCCTCGGGCGATATCGCTATAACCACTAAAATCGGCATAAATTTGTATTGCAAAAGCCAAAATACCTAAACATAAACTTGTTGAATTATACTGTTGCGGATTAGCTTGCAATTCATCAACAATAAGGGCTATATTATCGGCAATAACAATTTTTTTAAAAAAACCATACACTATTAGATTTAAACCTGTTTTAAAGTACAACGCATTAAAGTGTTTTTTTTGTTTAAATTGAGGTAATAGTCTTTTGGCACGTTCAATTGGTCCGGCGACCATTTGTGGAAAAAAACAAATAAACGCAAAGTAATGAAGTGGCGATTTTTCAGAGCTTATTTGCTTTCTGTACACGTCGGTAACGTATGCTATGGATTGAAATGTATAAAAACTAATACCAACAGGTAAAATTATTTTTAAGGCTGTAAATGACGGATGTATGCCTATCGCACTTAAAAGTTCGGCAAACGATTTTACAAAAAAGTTATAATATTTAAAAATACCTAATGTAATAAGATTAATAAGTATTGAAATAATAAGCCATCGTTTTTTTAAAATAAGGTTTGCTGTAGATTCAATTTTTTGTGCGGATAAAAAGTCGACACCACTTGTAAAAAACAATAAAAATATAAATCGCCAATCCCAACAGCCATAAAAAATGCACCCAGATACTAATAAAACCCACAAGCGTTGTTTTTTAAATACAAACCAATAAAGGATGTAAGTACAGATAAAAAAACATATAAAAACTGCCGAGTTAAAAAACACTTATACAAATAATATTATGTAGTTAATTTAGTATTAATATAATTTTTATAATTTTTAATTAAAACTAATACTAAAACCATCAATAGCCATATCACTCTACAGCCATATCTATTGGCGCAATTGGCCAATATACCGCATGATGCAGCGTGTATTACTATAAATGACATAAAAAGTAATACGACAAATACGCAATTTTTATTTATTTGTTTTTTTGTTTTAATTAATAAAAAAATAATGGCTATTGATACAAGCAAAATAAAAATAGTTTGTACTCTATTAAAAACTGCTATTAATCCCATTTCACTTTTATTTTGATGTGAATTTTTGTAACTTAAGTATTCCGTAGGAAAAAATTTAATAACACGTTTATATAATAACGTTTCACCTACAAATGCTCCATTACCATCACCCATGTTAAAACTTGTAAGTTGCTCAAAAGTAACGTTTAGAGCCGACTTAAAGTGTAACCATAAATATTTTTTAGATGTTAATGTATTCTTTATAATTTCATTAAACTCGTCTTTTGTATTTTTAAACCCGCCGACTTTATAAAAGGGACTATTTTTATCCCATATAAAATCGGCTGCGAGTATCGGTAACGAATCTTTATAATTACAAATTTTATAATTGTGAGTTTGACAATTATCATCTAAGTATTTCTTTATTATTCCGTGTTCAACAAATGAACCAAATAAAAACGCATGTTTAGATTTTGAATATGGATTTAACATTGTTAAAAATGCAAATACCGCCAAAGCAAATAATATACACATTGAGTTCCATGAATAAGATGTAGTGAGTTTATATTTTGGAATCAATTTTAATGTTATTAGAACTAAAAATAATAAAATGTTTATTCCAAAATGCGATAGATGCATGGTTGATGATAACAGAAAAATAAAATAATATAAATATTTTTTTTTACCGTGTTCTATAAGCGATAAAAATAAGGATACAATTAATAAAGGTGTAAATACATCGGCCATTATTTGACTACAGGTCCATCCAATACCTGTAAGCAATAATAAAAAATAAAAAACTATGGTATAAATTTGTGTTAAATTTTTGAAAAAAACTGCAATTAATTGCTGAGTTAAATAAACTAAAATATAGGTTTGAGAAAAAATTACTGTCCATAGTGATAACCCATTTAGGCTAAACAATCTAATAAATAAACCATAAGTAATGGGTCTGTCAAAAGGCATTTCTAATTCAAAACCCGAAGCAATGTAGGTTGAGGTATCGGAGTATACAATTGGATAACCATTAATAATTGCAGGAAGAATTAAAATAAAAGTATATACACAATTAAATAGAATCGCTTTGTTAACTAATTTCATGTGAAGATATTTGTAGTCTTTTATAAGTCAAATGATATAACACAATCTTCGTTCTTTTTTTGTTTTGCTGAATACTATTTTATTTGAATATTTTAGTTAATTGTGAGTGATTTTTGTACCAACATATCATTATAGGTAATCGAAAGTCTGTACTCACCTTTTGCTAAATTTGACGTATCGATATTGAATACTTGATTTTCAATAACTCCAGTTAAAATTTCAGCATTAGTTGAAGATAATAGTTTATAAGTGGGTTTATCATTTTTTAAGATACCAAGTGTGGTTAATTGAATAAAGTTTTTATTATTTAAATAACTAATAAATATACCTTCGTTGGCATGATCAGATTTTTTTCCATAGACTAATTTATCTTTAGTTTTTGATTTTGGCTTTGTTAAAATTGGATTTGACGTTTGAATACTAGTACTTAATTCATTATTACGAATCGTGGTTGTTTTTTCTTTATTTTCAGTAGATTTTTTCCAAACCCTTACATAATCAACCTCAAAAATCGCTTCTTCATTGCTATCTTTATCCGGACCAGGGTTAAAGGGACCATTATTACTTGGAATTGCAATGTTTAAAGTAAGGTATTTTTCTATAGCAAACTTAACATTTGATACACCAATACACTCCCCATTTAAATAATATTTTACGTAATTTTCGTCCCAATCGCAAGCAATTATAGCATATTCATTTGTAAAATCAATTTTGGTTTTAGCCCAACCGCCCCAACTCCTTTTTTGAAAATAATAATTTACAACATCGCATTTGTTAGGACAGTGCGTTTCAATATGTATTTGATGCGGTCTTTCAGATTTACATTCCATCATATCAATTTCCTCATTTGGATCACCACCGTGTAACCAAAATGCGGGCCAGTAGCCCTTTACCTTTGGTATTTTAAACCTACATTCAAAAAATCCACCTTTATAGGTTTTTTTTGCATTTAGCATACCTGATGTATAGTCAAAGTTTCTTTTGTTTAAGGTGTAAAATTTCTTACCCGAAATCATAGAATCATTGTCACCCATCCAATCTATAACTTTTCCAGTTATTGCTTCTTTTTTTGCTATTAGCTTTAATGTACCATTGTTCACTTTATGGTTATAACCATTTGTGTAATATTGCTGCTCTAAATTATTAAAAATAGTGTGTGAGCCACCACTTGTGTAATCCCAATAGTCGGTGTTTACTTTATCTCCATTAAACTCATCGCCATCAAAATAACCCCAAGTTACAACTGTATCCTTTTTAAATTGCCACATAACTTGGGCGGAGCTTACAAAATTTAAAGAAAATAAGAAAATAAAAAAGGTGTTGATTTTCATAGTTTAATTTTTTACATTTTAAAAATACGGATAATTTTATTAAACGCCTTTTGTTTAAACTAATAATAATATTATAATTATTTAACCAAAATTTTTGTAACCTTTAAGTATTGAGTCATTTTGAATATAGGCTTGGAACAACTTGAAAACATAAAACCGAAAAAATCAATTTTAAAAAAAATTCTTAAATTTTTTTTGTTGTTTTTTAGTATGCTTATTTTTTTAATAGGTTTAGCAATTGCTTTGGTTTTTATTTATGAGAAAGATGTAAAAGCTATTATTATAAAAGAGCTTAACAAAAATTTGAAAGCAGAAGTAGTATTAAATCCAGATGATATTGATATAACGATTATAAAATCTTTCCCTGACTGTTCTATAGAGTTTAAAAACGTATTGATGTACGAGGCGTTGAGCCTTAAATCAAAAGATACATTATTATATACAAAACAATTAAGTTTATTTTTTAATGTCGACGATTTGTGGCATAAAAAGTACAACATTAAAAAAATTAAATTGAAAGAGTTCTATGTGAATTTAAAGGTCTTTAAAAATGGTAAAGAGAATTATATTTTTTGGGATAATACGTCAACGACCAATTCTACAAAAAAAGACAGTTTAAGCTTTAACTTGCAGGATATTCAACTGACAAATGGTAAAATTTTATATGCTGATTTTAAAACAAAATTTAAAAGTGATATCATTATTAATAAAGTCAATTTTAACGGAAAATTTAGCGATGAAAATTATACGTTAAATACAACAGCGCAACTCGTAATTAATAAAATAAGCGTCAACAAAAAAATCATGCTGCAAAATAAAAACTGTATTGTTAATTTGGCTTTAAACGTAAAAGGGAACAGTTTCCAATTAAACACTGCCAACATTAGTTTAAACAAAATGCAGTTTGACGCGACAGGTGGCTTTAATTTTAAAGATAGTTTGCAAAATTTAAATGTTAGTTATGACGCAAAAAATTTAGACATTGAATCGGTTTTGTCGTTATTACCAGAAAAGCATAAAGAAAAAATAAACGATTACGAAAGTTTAGGAAATTTTTATGCTAATGGTAAAATTAACTATACAAATTCCGAATTTTCAACTATTAGCTCGTTTGGTATTAAAGATGCAGAAATAACTTATAAAGCAAAATCTTTCACTGCTAAAGATGTTAATTTGGAAGGCGTTTTGAATTATTCACCAAAAAATTCGGAATTAAAATTAAAAAATATATCAGCAAGTTTAAATGGTGATAAACTATCGGGTAATTTTTATTTAAAAAACTTTACAGAGCCATTTATTAAAACAGACATAAACGCTAACGTTCAACTCGAAAATGTTTTTAACTTTTGGCCAATAGACACATTAACCAAACTAAAAGGTCAGTTAGTTTTAAATGGAAATATTGAGGGTTTTTTAAACGATTTAAAAACAAAAATAATTTCGAGCGAGGTTAAAATTAATTTAAGTGCTGCGTTAAAAAATATAGAGGCGCAATTTAAAGGCGATGAAAAAATTATTGCTATCGAAAATTGTTCAATCACTGCTATTGAAAGAGAGATTACTGTGCAAGATTTGAAATTAACCAAGGGCAATTCTGATATTTTAGTAAACGGTAAAATGCCAGGAGTGTTTAATTATTTATTGGATGCTAAACAACCGCTCACCGTAATTGGCAGTTTAATTTCTGAAAATTTAAATTTAGAGGATTTTATTTCGGTTGATGAGCCTGTAGAATCAACTTCTCAAAAAACACTTACTACAACTTTAATTCCGTCTAACGTAAATTTTAAATTTGAAGCCTATATTAAAAAATTTAAGTTTAATAGATTTAATGCCGAAAAAATTGTAGGCGCTATTGAAATAAAAAACCAAAAAGCAATTATAAGCGATATGCGCTTTAATACCATGCAAGGTGAAGGAGAAGTAGACGCTTTTGTTGATAATAGTAATAACAAATTAGAACTAGTAGTGCAAGCTGATTTAAAAAATATTAATGTTAATCACTTATTTACTACTGTAAATAATTTTGGTCAAACAACTTTACAGGATAAAAACATAAAAGGCTTTTTAACTTCAACAATCGATTTTAGTTGTAACTGGGATAATGCCTTGCAACCTGATTATAATTCGTTAACTGCTACGTCGGATATGACAATTGAACGGGGCGAACTGATTGATTTTAAGCCATTGTTGAGCTTATCAAAATTTGTTGATGTAACAGATTTACAACGTATAAAATTTTCAACTTTAAAAAGTACAATTGATATAAAAAACAGCACAATTTTTATTCCTAAAACCGAAATAAATAATTCGGCATTAAATATTAGTTTTTGGGGTAAACATTTTTTTAATGATAATATTGATTACCATATTCAATTACTAATAAGTGAATTGTTATCTAAAAAACGCAAAAAAGATACAGAAGAATTTGGTGCTATCGAAAACGATAAAGAAAATCGCCGAAGCGCGTTTATATTAATGACTGGAACAGTAGATAATCCCATAATTAAATACGATAAAAAAGGATTAAAAGACAAAATTAAAAGCGACATTAAAGATGAAAAACAAAATTTAAAACAATTATTAAAAAATGAATTTGGTTTATTTAAAAAAGATACCCTAATTTCTAAATCACAACAAAAAGCCAGTAATCAGTTTGAAATAGAAAAACCAAACACAACTAATTCAAATAAAAAAACACTCGAAGCACCCAAGAAAAAAGAAGAGGATGAGGATTTTTAAAGTTAAAATATACTTTAACTTTTGTTTTTAAAAAAAATTATTTTGGCAAACATCCACAATGCATTTTAATAATGTTTAGTTTTTTTCACACTTATTTTGTCTTTGTACTGTCAACTTTTGTTTCTTCTTCTTTTTTACCATTTATGCCATTTTCAATACCTTTGTCCATTTTTTTGGTAGCTTCTTTTTCTGTCTTTCGCTCTGCTTTTCTTTCCATACGATTAACTACATTTTTTGTATGGCCAGGTATTTTAATTTGACCATGATCTGTAAATCCAATAATTAGAAATAGGCAAATACCAATTAGTTTGTTGTTGAAGTTTATTTTTTTCATAAAAATTATATTTAAATACAATGTTATTAAAATCTAATCTTTTATGGATAAATGAACTTATAAATGATTGCTTTTTTCTTATAAGTGATGCTAAAACGCAAACAAACGTATTGTATTAGACTCCATTTGATTTTACTAAACACTTATTTAAATTCCATTTTTTTTGTTTGGTAAACCCAAGTAAATCTCCGTTACAATTTATATACTCACCATTTTTATTACGTTTTACAATTAAAGCATCGCCTTTAGTTATAGCTTTTATTATTAGTTCAGAAAGCGCTTCAATAGTTTCCTTACCATACTTTTTGCCAAGTTCAAATCCTAAATCGTTATTTTTTAAATCCATTATGGTACTTAAACTATCTGGTAATTCGTTATTTTCAAAATCGTTTTTTAAAAACTGGTGATAGTTGTATTTTTCATGTGCAATACCTAATTTTTTTATTTTTTTTATTTTTACCTTTTGGGCAAAAGCAGCCATAAAAAATGTATGTCTGTAAGCATCTAATTTTCCGCCGTTATTAAATGTATCTAATTGATTGTTGTTTTTATTAGCATTGTAAATTTTAAAACATTTTTTACTAATTTGTTTAACTTTTATGGCGGCTATTGGGTGCATTAAGGCCCATTTTTTTTCATAAATGGATAGTTTTTGGCTTTTAATTAAAAAGCAAAATGAAGTGTTTAAAAATAGTAGTAAAACAAATTTCATTCTTTGGTGGATTTCACTCGTCTAAAGATAAGCACAATTAACACGGTATTGTTAGTACTATAATCTAAATTTTAAATATTGCTCTATTAAAGCATATATATTTACAATGTGGAAATTAAAACGGAACTTATATCAAAATTAATTAATAAAAAATCGGTTGGTTTAACCGTTAGTATTAACGATTTACGCGACAAGGAATTTAGTGGGATAAAATTAACAGCCGAAGAAAAATTTGCTTTATCTAATTTTGATAAATACCGTATTACTATTCTTAATGCTGAGCAAGACGAGGCTAAATTTCACCATCATTACCGCCAGTTACAAGTTATTGCTAATCTAAGTAATTGGAAAGAATTTTTATCGGAAGATTTTTCTAACTAGTTTTTTTTATTGTCATTTTTTTTTAAATTTGATTACTATAATCTTTTAAAAGGTTTAGTAAATCACATAAACATTTATGGGGTTATAATAAATTAGTAATTAACAACGTAAAAGATTAATAAACATAAAATTAAAAAATGAAAGTAAAAACACTAGGGCAATTTATAATCGAAAAACAATCTGATTTTCCTTATGCAAAAGGCGAATTAAGCCGTTTATTGCGCGATATTGGAATTGCGGGCAAAATAGTAAATCGCGAGGTTTCAAAAGCAGGATTAGTAGAAATTTTAGGAGAAACAGGCGAAACTAACATTCAAGGCGAAAAAGTAAAAAAATTAGATGTGTTTGCAAACGAACAGTTTATAGCTGCTTTTAAAGCAGGTGGCGAAGTATGCGCTATTGCGAGCGAAGAAACGGATGAAATAATCCCTATTGATAGTGAAATTTCGAAAAGCGCCCGTTATGTAGTAGCTATGGATCCATTGGACGGTTCTTCTAACATTGATGTAAATGTTTCAGTTGGTACTATTTTTTCTATCTATCGCCGTGTAAGCTCTAATGGGCCCGGTACGTTACAGGACTTTATGCAACCTGGTACTGAGCAAATTGCCGCAGGTTATATAATTTATGGCAGTAGTTGTATGTTAGTGTACACAACTGGCAAGGGCGTTAATGGTTTTACCTTAGACCCCAGTATAGGCGAGTTTTGCCTTTCGCACCCAAATATGAAAACACCCCAAAACGGCAATGTTTATTCAGTAAACGAGGGTAATTATTTACATTTTCCCGACGGTGTTAAAAAATTTATTAAATACTGTCAAGAAGAAGATAAAGAAACAAACCGCCCCTTTTCGAGCCGATACATTGGCAGTGGGGTTGCCGATATACACCGTAATTTAATTACAGGAGGCATTTATATTTACCCCACAACCACTAAATCGCCTAATGGTAAATTGCGTTTGTTATACGAATGTAACCCCTTGGCATTTATAATTGAACAAGCAGGCGGTAAAGCCAGCACAGGTAGTAAACGTATTATGGAACTCGATTTACACGAACTACACCAACGCACCCCATTATTTATTGGTAGTGCCGACATGGTAAACGTGGCGTTAGATTATATGAAAAAATACAGTATTGAGCTGGCGTAATGAACTAGTTTATTTTTAGCAACTACACACCAAATTCCTATACACCGTTAATTTGACCATTTTTAATAATTGTAATTATTAAATAGCTGCCATAAGCAAACTAATATCTTTAAAGGGTAGGTTAAAGGCTTCGCCTAAAAACTGATTGGTTAAAATACCATTGTATATATAAACGCCGTTTCTTAGCCCGGCATCTTTACGTACTATGCTTTCAAAGCCGCCTTCATCGCCCATGTTTAAAACTATTTGTGAAAATATATTACTTAAAGCATACGATGCTGTACGCGCTACACGGCTATTTATGTTGGGTACACAATAGTGTATTACCCCATGTTTTTTAAAAACAGGTTTTGTATGATTGGTTACATCAGAGGTTTCAAATACCCCCCCTTGGTCAATACTTACATCAATAATTACACTGCCTGTTTTCATTTCGGCAACCATATTTTCAGTAACAATACAAGGTGTACGGCCTTTGGTGGCGCGCAAAGCACCTATTGCCACATCGGCACTTTTTAAATGTTTTTCTAATACCTTGGGTACTATAACCGATGTAAATATACGTGCGCCTAATTGGTTTTGTAAGCGTCGTAAGCGCGAAGTAGAGTTATCAAATACTTTTACGGTGGCCCCTAAGCCAATGGCGGCACGGGCTGCAAATTCACCTACTGTACCTGCGCCAATAATAACTACTTCGGTTGGCGAAATGCCGCTTATGCCCCCTAAAATAGAGCCAACGCCATTGTTAACATTGCTTAATAATTCGGCGGCTATTAAAATACTGGCTCCACCTGCTATTTCGCCCATTGCTCTAATTACAGGGTAAATACCAGCATCGTCAATAATTAAATCAAAAGCCACACAGTTTAATTTTTTTGAAATTAATTTTTTTAAAAAATCCTGAGGCTGCACGGTTAATTGTAGGGCACTAAACAGGGTTTGTTTGGGTTGCATTAATTCAATTTCTTCAATAGTGGGTGGTGCAATTTTAAAAATAACATCGGCTTTATACACATCGCTTGCCGATAAAACAATTTCTGCACCTGCTTCGCTATAGTCCGCATCGTCAAAATTAGCAGATTTACCCGCTCCGGTTTCAATACATACTCGGTGTCCATTATTTATAAGCAAGGCTACAGCATCTGGTACCAATGGTACACGTGTTTCCTGAAATGCAATTTCTTTTGGTATTCCAATAAACAGTTTGCCTTTTTTGCGAGCAACTTCTAACATTTCTTCCTGAGGTGCAAATGCACCTTTGGTTAAAGAAAATAAAACATCTTTTGTCATTACCATAGTATATATTTTAAATAACTTTTAATTGATTTACGAATTACGATTTTTATTTCCTAACTCATTTTTCGTCACTCGTAACCCAATTAATATGCGGGTCCTTTGTAGCGCGGTGCATTACAATCATCAATACTTCGTCGTCTTGGGCGATATATTAATCCTGCTCTTAACTCGTAAGTTCGGTTTCTTATGTAAACATTATCTCTTTTAGTTCGCAGTATATCGGGGTTCCAATGGTATTCAACAAAAGCATGTATTTTTTTAAATAACGGAAATTCATAACCTAAACCCACATTGCCACTAAACCAAATTGTTTTAAAACTTGAACTGTATGGATTAAAAACAGCGGTACTTTTTCTAAATAAATATTCTAAACGAATGCCGGGCATTAAATAAAAATTACTTGGTAAACCAAATGGCGAAAAGTACTTTAGGTAATTATTCCATTGTATGTAAGTGTACTTATTTACACCAAACGAGCCAGCACGAGTGCCAAACAGTAAATCAACTATTTCTTTTTCTTTAGCTCCTTTGTGTGTGTACTCAAATTCCGTTTGCCATCTAAATTTGTCGTGACTTAAAAATTCGGCAAATAAACCAGCCCCCCAACTAAAATATTCGTGTGAGTAATGCGAACTTGGGTAATAGGCATTAACATTTAAATTACTATAATTATCAATTAAAGGATTTTTGAGGCCTTCGTCTTTGTTTTGATAGCGATGAGCTGAATGTGTAAACGCTCCAAAAATGCCAAAGCCTCTAAAAAACTGCGCGTTTGTTTTTAGGAGAGAAGTGAGTAATAAAAATAAAATTAGTTTCTTCATTAATCTTTAATTTATAATTTATAATCTTTAATTTTTTTAAGCACTTACAGCTTCACTACTTGCATTTATTTTTTTTACTAAACCTTGTAAAACTTTACCGGGACCCACTTCCGTAAAATGGGTTGCGCCATCTGCCACCATTTGCTGTATGCTTTGTGTCCATTTTACAGGTGCTGTTAATTGAGCAATTAAATTTTGTTTTATTTCATTAGGCTGTGTTACTGCCGTTGTAGTTACATTTTGGTACACAGGGCAAATAGGTGTATTAAACGTAGTAGCATTAATAGCAGCTTCCAATTCTACGCGGGCTGGCTCCATTAATGGCGAATGAAAAGCACCACCAACAGGCAATACTAAAGCACGTTTAGCGCCAGCGGCTTTTAATTGCTCGCAGGCTATGTTTATGCCTTCTATACTGCCACTAATTACTAATTGCCCGGGGCAGTTGTAATTGGCAGCAACAACTATGTTGCCATTATTAGTAATTTCTTCACAAATGCGTTCAACCACTGTGTCGTCTAAATTTAAAATAGCGGCCATTGTGCTTGGGTTTATTTCGCAAGCTTTTTGCATAGCTAAAGCACGTTTGTATACCAATTTAAGTGCATCTTCAAACGTTAAGGTTTTATTAGCAACCAATGCTGAAAATTCGCCTAAAGAATGTCCAGCCACCATATCCGGGTTAAAATCGGGTAGGGTATCGGCTAATATGACCGAGTGTAAAAAAATGGCAGGTTGTGTAATTTTTGTTTGCTTTAGCTCCTCATCCGTGCCGGCAAACATGGTATCTGTTATTTTAAAACCTAAAATATCGTTGGCGGTTTCAAATAATTGTTTTGCTAACGCATTAGATTCGTAAAGGGTTTTTCCCATACCCGAAAACTGGGCTCCTTGACCGGGAAAAATATAAGCTTTCTTCATTATCTAAAATTAAAAATTGAATTGTAAATTTAAAAGAATATGGCATATTTACAACATTAATTTTGTACAATTTATTCAACTAAATTGTTAATATACATAACTTAGATTAACTAATAATGGAAACAGCTTTTAAGCTATTTTTAATGGTGCATATAATTGCCGGCACTATCGGTTTGCTTACGGGCTCACTAAATACAATTTTAAAAAAAGGAGATAAGCGCCATAAATTAATAGGTAAATTTTTTTTATGGGGTATGACTGTAAATGCTCTGTGTTCGTTTGTATTAGCAGTTTTGCACCCAAATAGTTTTTTATTTATTGTGGGGGTGTTTAGCTTGTATTTAGTGCAAGCCGGTAACCGCATTTTAAAACTTAAAATTATAAGCCAACACAATAAACCTCAACTTTTTGATTGGATGCTTCAACTAGGGATGATAGTTTTTGGCTGCGTGTTTATTGGTTTAGGTGTTTCAGGTTTAATTCAAAAAAATACCTTTGGTTTAGTATATATTGTATTTGGTTTTATTGGAATGCGGTTGGCAATGCAAGATATTGGCTACTATAAACAAAAGATTACAGACAAAAAGTATTGGTTAATTAGCCATCTATCAAAAATGATGGGCGGCTATATCGCAGCGACTACGGCTTTTTTAGTTGTAAATAATAAAATAGTACCACCTATTTTGGCGTGGCTATTGCCAACAGTTTTTGGCAGTTTTTTAATTTTTAAATGGGTACGAGGGGTAAAAAAGCAAACTAAATTTTAAAAACAATTTTTTAGTTTAACAAGTATCGATTTCTAGGGCCTTTAAATAATTTATATATGCTGGGTGCTTTTAGATTATAACGCAAACCCGTACTAAAGCATACGTCCATAATGTTTAGTTGATGTTTGCCATCAGCAAATCCTACACGCATTTTGTAATCTAAAAATACACTTATTTTCTTAAAAAATAATTCATAACCAGTTCCAATATTTACTCCTAACCATTGGGTTAATGCTGTTTGGTTTATTTTATACTTATCACTTAAGTTTAAAAAATCGTTTTTACCAGTAAAATAACCACTAAAGGTATTGTAACTTAAGCCAATTAAAGGATAAAAGAAGGCATCGGTATTTTTAAAACGCGCAATTATGTGCATGTTTGCTTCCATTGTTGAAGCTTTTATGTTGTACCAAGTGGGGTCGATATTAATCTGTTTATAATGAGTGTATTCTAAACTAAATCTAAAAATATTACTTCCGCCGTATATCAACGAGGCTTGTAAGCCATTGGCATCGTTATTTTCTTTAACATTTCGGTTTAAAAATAATACACTTCTAGCGGCTCCAAAGCCAAAGGCAAAATTGGTAGTGGTTGGGCGTGTTTTAACGGGTTTTACAATTCTAACCTGCGAAAAAATGAAATGAGAGAATAGAACTAAAAGTAGCGTATATGTAGTATATTTAGTCAATTTTAGATAAAGTTAGTAATAAAATTACATAAAGCGCTTAATTGAACGAAAAATAATACATTTATTTAATTCATTTTTTTGCAATTTAAATTTATTTCGTATATTTGCACCCCAATATTGAAAAATACATTATAATGAAAAAAGAAATACATCCGGAAAACTATAGAATGTGCGTATTTAAGGATATGAGCAATGGTTATACATTTTTAACCCGTTCGTGTGCCGATACTAAAGAGGTTATTAAGCACGAAGATGGTAACGAATACCCTTTAATTAAATTGGATATTTCAATGACTTCGCACCCTTTTTATACCGGTAAACAAGTTTTAGTTGATACTGCAGGTCGTGTTGATAAGTTCCGCACACGTTACGCAAAAAAGAAATAATAAACGATTTTATAAATCTCCCTTTAAAAGGCTATCAAAAAACATAATTTGGTAGCCTTTTTAATTTAAAAAAAAATTAAAAGGTTGTTATCCAATTTTAATTTTTTGCCCTAAATGCTTTGGTTTTGTGTTTAAAATATAAATGTCCAACACGCATTTAATACGTGAAAAAAATTCTCGAATTTTTATCTTAATTGCTTTTTGGCTTGTTACTTTTTGTGCATTAAAACCGTAAGCTATTAAACCAATTTTGTTTGCAATAAACACTGCTCGTTCTGTATGAAATTGTTGTGAAATTACGATAATTGTATCTTGTCCAAATACATCTTTGCACCTTACCATGCTATCAAAGGTTCGTAAACCAGCATAATCTAATACCAAACACGAATCGGGAATCCCATTTTCTATTAATGCATCATGCATATCTTTGGGTTCGTTGTATTCATTTTTTCTATTATCGCCACTTAGCAATAAATAATCAATTTTTTTAGCGTTAAATAATTCTACTGCAGCATTTATTCTATAAGTAAAATACAAGTTTTTGTTTCCGTTGCTTAAATAGCGCGATGTGCCTAATACTAATGCAACTTTGCAATGTCGTATTTTTTGGACGTCATTAGTTAATTGTTTTTTGGTGGTTAACTGTATTAAGTAATTACAAATACCGCCAAAAACTAGAAAAGAACAAAAACAATAAAAACAAATTTTAAATAATTTAGAAGAGAACAATCGCTTAATCATTTTATAAAGCACTATAACTTTATCAAATAATCGTTCTCTAAAATAGGTATTACGGGGCATTGGTTTGGGGTTAGGCAGTATTTTATGTCCCGCTCCAAATCCAATTTTGCCAGTCTGTTTCGGTGCGACGAATTACTTAAAAATTTAAATAAATCATTTTTTGCTAGTTTATATAATTCAATGGAAGCGATAGTTGAATCGCAAGTTGTTTCGAAATGAGTTGTAGCAATTAAATCATTTGCTACTGCACCTGCAAAAAGGGTATCTTCTAAATTAAATTTATTTTTCCAACCGGCGCATAAAAATAAAACATCCTTTTTTTGTTTTAGTAAATACTCCACTATAATATTAAAATTTAAAAAACTGCCAATAATTAAGGTATCCGCTAGTTTAGCTGCTTCAATAGCTTGTGTGCCGTTTGTTGTAGTTATAGCGATGGTTTTACCCTTTACTTTGTTGTTCATATACCCAAAAGGGCTATTGCCTAAATCATAGCCTTCAATAATTTCGCCGTTACGTTCGGCGGCAACTAAAAATCCTTTTTGTTTATAGGCCTGAGCTTCTTCAATTGTTGCAATGGGTATCATTTTAGCAACGCCATTATAAAACGCGGTTGTAATTGCCGATGTAGCTCTAAAAATATCAATTACCACCACAATTGTATTTTCTTTATGAAAAAGCGGGTAGGCTTGCGGCGTATAACATACTTCAATATTCATATACAGATAGTACTTTTATAATAACTATTTTGTAATAACAAACTTAACATTTTTATTATAAAAATTCTAATTTTTAAAAACAGTATAAATTGTATATTTAAACCATGGTAGATTTTATTAAAACTAAAATTCAAAGTTCACTCAATTTAAAAACAGAGTTACTGAATTCCTCTTTAATTTTAAATTCTGTAAATAGCTTAATTAGCGATATTATTACCTGCTATAAAAACGGGGGAAAAGTATTATGGTGTGGAAATGGTGGAAGTGCGGCAGATGCCCAACATTTAGCGGCAGAATTAAGTGGACGTTTTTATTACGACCGGCCACCTCTTTATAGCGAAGCACTGCATGTAAACACTAGCTATACAACCGCGGTGGCAAATGATTATGGTTATGATGTAATTTATAGCCGATTAGTAAAGGCAATGGGTAAAAAAGGCGATGTGTTAATAGGCTTAAGCACCAGTGGAAATAGCCCAAATGTAATTAACGCATTAAAAGAAGCCAACGCTATGGGAATGGTAACCGCCTCTTTTACGGGAGAAACAGGAGGTTTAATGAAAGATTTAAGTACGCATTTAATCAATATACCAAGTACCGATACGCCTCGAATACAAGAGTGCCATATGCTTTTAGGACATACCATTTGTGAGTTAGTAGAATTGAAGGTGTTTCCTAAAAAATAGTTGTGGCTTAATTTTCTGTTTTTAGTAACCTAATGTCGGCAATAAGTTTTGTAACTTGTACTTTATCCGTACCGTCGTAAAAGCCACGAATTCTACCTTTGGTGTCTATTAATAAAAATAGCTCGCTGTGTAAAAAGCCTTCAGGGCTTCCATCCTCTTCCAAAGCATTTACTAAATAACTTGTTTTGGCTAAATCGTATATTTCTTTTTTATTACCAGTTAATAAATGCCATTTGTTTTTTTTAGCACCATAGGTTTGCCCATAACCAATTAATACGTCAACGGTATCGTGCAAAGGGTTTACGGTATGCGAAAGAATTAGTAACGAATCGTCGTTTAAAAACGCCTTTTGTACATCAATTAAATTTGTACTCATTTGTGGGCAAATACTTTTGCAGGTAGCAAAAAAAAAGTCGGCTACATATATTTTATTTTTTACTGTTTTATTAGTTACATTTTCTCCAAACTGATTTGTAAAACTAAAATCAGCAATGGTATGGTAAATAGTATCGGTATTGCTTAATTTTTTTTCGCCAAAAATAGGGAGCAATTGCTTAGGTGCAGATGTGTTTTTGCAACTAATAGCTGCTAAGGATACAATAATTAAATTTAATATAAACCTATAAGGTCTACCAGAAAAAATGAACACTATACTTTGCAGGTTTTTTTTAACTATTTTTTTTAATTGTATTTTCATCTATCAATTTTTGTTTGGCTTCTTTTAAGCGTAAGTGTTTGTATTCTTCAATTAGGCGTTTTAATTCGGCAACATAACGCCCATCATAATAACCTCTTATATTGCGGTTTTCATCAACTAATACAAAAAAACTTTTATCAATGTAGTAAGGTTTTTGGTTAAAATAAGTGGTACATAAGCTATCAAAACTTACTTTTGGCCAAGTTAAAAACTGTACATTTTTATTGTTGCATAGGGGTTGTAACGAGTCTTGTGTTGGTGTTTTTTTGTTATCTAATTCTGTTATTAAAAAAATAGGTATGTTATTTATTTTATCTTTTTTATAATTTAAATATTCCCACAAACCAACTAAACGATAGCTATCGTTTATATAGGTAGCTTTAATAAACATAATAGCATAAAGAGGAAATTCGGTACTATTAATTTTTAGTTTAGTAATAATTGTATCCTTACTATTTTTTCTAAAAAACTCATCTACTACTGTATAATAAGCTGTATCGCCTTTTTTAATTACTTTTTTGGGACCATAAATAGGTAATTTATTAGAGTTAATTGTGCTACTTTCTAAAATTACCCACATCGTAGACGGAATAATAATAATAAGTATGAGTAACCATTTTTTATTTTTCATTTTTAAATGTTTTATATTTTTTAAACACAGGATTTAAGAGGTGTTGAGTACACAGGTTTTTTACCCTGCGATCTTTATTTCTAATTAGGCTGTGTTTACTTTTGTAACAATTGATAATTCATTTAGTTGTTCTAAACTAATTTCGCTTGGTGCGTCAATCATTACATCGCGACCGGAATTGTTTTTAGGAAAAGCGATAAAATCTCTAATGCTGTCTGCACCACCAAATAAACTACACAATCTATCAAAGCCAAAGGCTATACCGCCGTGCGGTGGCGCTCCATATTCAAAGGCATTCATTAAAAACCCAAATTGTTTTTGCGCTTCTTCGGACGTAAAGCCTAAAATACTAAACATCTGCGCTTGTAAATCTTTGTTATGAATTCTAATGCTTCCTCCACCAATTTCAACGCCATTTATTACTAAATCGTAAGCATTGGCCCTAACATCTCCGGGACTTGTTTTTAATAGTTCAATATCTTCGGGTTTTGGTGAGGTAAAAGGATGGTGTTTTGCGTGCCAGCGTCCTGCGAGTGAAGCAAGCAGGTTTGGGTCACCTTCGTTCCATTCCAATAAAGGAAAATCAACTACCCATAGACAACTAAATTTAGTTTTATCTCTTAAACCTAAACGTGCTCCCATCTCTAAACGTAATTCGCTAGCTGCTTTACGTGTTTTTTCTTCTGCACCAGCTAGCACTAAAATTAAATCCCCTTTTTCTGCTTTGCAAGCCTCTGCCCATAATTTTAAATCGACTTCGCTGTAAAACTTATCTACACTGCTTTTAATGGTTCCATCCGTATTAAAACGGGCATAAACCAAACCTGTTGCACCAATTTGTGGGCGTTTTACCCACTCGGTCAATTCATCTAATTGTTTGCGAGTGTAATCGGCGGCACCGTTTGCACAAATCGCAATTACAGTTTCTGCATCATCAAACACTTTAAAATTTTTTCCCGAAGTAACTTCTTTAAAATTAGTTAACTTCATTTCAAACCGTGTGTCTGGCTTATCGTTACCATAATACTTCATAGCATCAGCGTATGTCATACGTGGAATTTCAGGTATATCAATGCCTTTTACAGTTTTAAATAAATGTTTGGTTAATCCTTCAAATGTTTGTAAAATATCTTCTTGTTCCACAAAGCTCATTTCACAGTCTATTTGAGTAAATTCAGGTTGACGATCTGCACGTAAATCCTCATCTCTAAAACATTTTACAATTTGGTAATATCTATCAAAGCCACTTACCATTAGTAATTGCTTAAATGTTTGCGGACTTTGTGGCAAAGCATAAAACTGCCCAGCATTCATACGACTTGGCACTACAAAATCGCGTGCACCTTCGGGGGTTGATTTTATTAGCACCGGCGTTTCCACTTCAATAAATTGTTGCTTATCCAGGTAATTACGTGTTTCAATTGCTAATCGGTGGCGAAGCTCTAAGTTTTTTCTAACACTGGTACGCCGCAAATCTAAATAACGGTATTTCATTCGCAATTCATCGCCACCGTCAGTTTCATCTTCAATCGTAAAGGGTGGGGTAATAGAAGTATTTAAAACTTTAATGTTTTGTAATTTAATTTCAATATCGCCAGTTAATAGGTTTTTGTTTTTACTTTCACGTTCAACAACAATTCCGGTCACCATTAACACCATTTCACGACTCAAACCTTCTTTACCTAATATTTCACTATTTTCATCATCTCCTAAAAAAACCAACTGAGTAATGCCATATCTGTCTCTCAAATCAATAAAAGTTGCACCACCTAACTTCCTAGTTTTTTGGATCCATCCACAAAGGGTTACAGTTTGATTTATATGTTCTAATCTTAACTCTCCGCAATTGTGCGTTCGCATTTTGGTTCTTAACATTTTTAAAAATTTGTATAAAATTAACAACTTTATGTGAACTTAATTTAAACAAATGATAATAATTTATTAAGATTGAATACGTATACGCAAATTAACTTTAGTGTTTAATATTTAATGATGAAAAATTTAATTTTAGGTTCGGTTGCACTACTTTTATTGAGTAATTGCGGTAATAAAAATAGCTCAAAAACAACAACTGAGCAGACAACAAACGAAGCTAAAACCGAATTAATTCGCATAAAGGGTAGTGAAACGGCTCGTAAAATAATAATTGCTATTAACGAATTTTATAAAAAATCAAACCCAAATTCACAGTTAGATTATAGCGGTGGTGGCTCAAACCTTGGTATTATGAGCATGATGCATGGCGATGCGGATTTAATTGTAGTATCGCGTGATTTAAACGACGAAGAAAAATCTATTTTTGCGAAAAAAAACTTAACTATTGATACGATTGCACTGGATGGTTTGGCAATAGTTGTAAATCATCAAAATCAAGTAGAAAATTTAACAAAGCAGCAATTAAAAGAGATTTATGAAGGTAAAATAACAAATTGGCAACAAGTTGGCGGAAAAAATAAATTGATTAAGGTTTTTTCACGCGAATCGACTTCAGGCACGTATACGTTGTTTAAAGATAAAGTTTTAAAAAACGCCAATTGTTTGGCTACTCACACAAGCATAAATTATAACGAAGATGTTGTAAATGCTGTACAAGGCGATTTAAATGCTATTGGCTATGTTGGTTTAGGCTATACTTTAGGTAACGAATTAAAAGTTTTAGGTCTATCCGATTCTACACACACAACGCCTCATAAACCAGAATATGCTTCAATTATCTCGGGCGATTATATTCTAAAAAGATACATAACAATTATATATGATAATACTAACCCACTTTTAAAAAATTATGTAGCTAGTATTCATAACGAACATATATATAAAATTATTAACGAGTGTGGCTTTATTCCTTTTAAAAACTTTAAATTACAATAATAATTTATTACATTTATTTTTGAAAAAAAATTATGCAAAAAATAATTTGTAATTTTTTATTTGTATTTTTTATTTTATTATTTTTTCGCTGTGGCAACGCTGATCAAAAACAAACACTAAAACTAATAGATTCAGCGTCTTCAAAACCTATTTCTGAACAAAATACGCCTTTTATTGCTGATAGTTTAACTGTTTTTTCCAACATTGAGCAGATTGAATATTGTTTGCCTTTACCCTTAAATGAATACAAAGAGAACTATAATAAAAGTGATGTAAAAGCAAGACATGTGTTTGAGCATAAAACAAAAAAAGATAATGAAATTATAATTCAAGGATTGTTTAGAGAAAATCCAAGCGTTTCTGTAGAAGAGTATTTTATAAATACCTACCAAAATGCTGAAGAAGAAGGGAAAATTATTGAGAAAAAAGAGCTGTTAAAAAACAACAATTGCTTTTATGCCAAAGGCTATTGGAACAATTTAATATATAAGTTTAAATTTATTGAAGTGGTTTGGTTGCGAAATGACGAAGTAGTAATTTATAACACCTCTTTTGATATTAGTGATACAGTTTTATGGAATAAAAGGTTGAAAGATTTATTAAAGTCTGGTGCAATCTGTAATTAAAAAAAAGTTATCAATCTCATTTATTAAGCAATAAAAAACTGTAATTTTAATGCTATGGAAAATAGCGTCATTGAAAAAATAAAATTGTTAGAAGATAAGTATGCTCAAATGGGGCAGGATTTAAATGGCTACTTAGATGGGCTTTTATTATCTAATTACCTAACCTATTGGGATTATATTCAGTTAGATACTTTGTTAACCCTTCAAAATCCAAAAACGGATTTTCCCGACGAACAAATTTTTATAATGTACCACCAAATTACAGAGTTGTATTTTAAATTAAGTTTGCACGAATTTGACCAAATAGCCAATAATGGAAAAAAAATTATGCCTAATGGCCATGACGCAGGTTGGAACGAGACTATTTCAGCAACATTTTTAACCGAGCGTATTATGCGCATTAATCGTTATTTTGAAGCCCTTACAAAAAGTTTTGAAATTATGGTAGATGGCATGGAAAAAGAACAGTTTTTGCGTTACCGTATGGCTTTATTACCTGCCAGTGGCTTTCAAAGTGCCCAATACCGTATGATTGAAATTTGTAGTACTGATTTTATTAATTTGGTTGATAAAGACGTGCGACCTAATTACGAAAATAAAAATACACCTATCGAAGAATTATTTGCAAACATATATTGGAACAAAGGCGCTACTGAATTAGCAACAGGCAAAAAAACATTAACGCTCAACCAATTTGAAAAAAAATACTCCACTAAATTTATTGCTTTAGCAAACGACTATAAAACCAAAAATATTTGGCAAAAATATTTAAGTTTAACCGAAGCTGAAAAACAAAGTCAAAGCTTAGTAAATGCCCTTAAACAGTTGGATATAAACATAAATATAAATTGGCCTTTAATGCATTATAAAAGTGCGGTACGTTATTTACAACAAAATACCCAAGATATTGCTGCAACCGGTGGTACTAATTGGCAAAAATATTTGCCACCTCGATTTCAAAAACGCATTTTTTACCCACAAATTTGGAGCGAACAAGAAATGGAAGATTGGGGTAAAGCCTGGGTGGAAACTAATGTGTTTAAAGTTTAAAAAAACACTCTATATTAAACCAAAAACTATTTAAAAACAAAACCCCCTTATTGACGTTACAATAAGGGGGTTGTTTATTTTAATTAAAAATATTAGTAAATTAACTTTTTTGTAACTTTTTCAATCCCGTTATCAACTGTGATAAACAACAATTGATTTTTTTGTTGTAAATTTAAATAAACTGTTTCTTTTTCAGTAGTTACAGTTTTATCATCTACAATTTTTTGACCTAAAATGTTAGTAATACTAATTTTGGTTTTTAACGACTTCTCGTAATTTAGATTAACAAACACACCGTTTGCATCGTTATTAATTAAAATAGCACTGCTATTGCTTGCAATCGTATTATTATTAATACCAACCGAAATATTTGCACACACTGTTAATTCAAATCGTGCTGAATTAGTAGTATCAGATATATTACATACATAAGGACTTGCAACTAAATTATGAGTAACGTTTAATAATTTATCTTTTAAAGTAACACAGGTATTAGGAGGTAAATTTTGTAAATCGCTTGCGCTAATTGTATGTTGGTCGGTTGCGTAAACTTTAACCATTACCGGTATCACTGCATTTTGGTTAGTAGCATAAGGTAAACTATTAATACTATAATCAACATTACTATTATCTTTAGTAGAAATAGTAGTCCGTTGGTTATAAGCACCAGGGTAACCTACATAACCAGGCGAAGAAAATAATTTATAAGCATCTAATTCTTTATTAAAGCTGGTAGTTGCATTTGGATGAAAACGGATAGCCGTTGCATCTGTAAAGCCTCCGCCATCAACATTTAAACGGAAGTAAACGCCTGCACTTTGTGCTTCACTTGTTTTAAGTAATGGGTTAGCAGACGTGTTATTGTTAACTTTATTTGATTCTTGTGCTGATAAATTGGTGTTAGCGGTTGCTCTTACATAAAAACCTTGTCCCATAGGGATAACGTTATTAGCACCATTTACATTGCTTGATAAACCACTAACATATGAAGTAGTAAGTCCTAAATCTGCATTATAAATATAGATAGCATCATCAACTGAAGGATTACCATTATGTAATTTGCTCCATAAAATGGGAGAAGGGTAAGGGTTAGAAACTAAGTTATAACCATCTCCATTAGCTACACCTGAATTGCTAACTGGTATATTAGTACTACCAGTAACTGCAACACCAGTTACATTATAAGTAATATCTGCACTAGTGCCAGTAGCTGTTCCTAAATATACCCAAAAACCTTGTCCTGGCGTTAATGGACTAGTATTACTTAGAGTAACATACGCATTTGGGTCACCGGCAGGTGCCGTTTCATCCCAACTAGTAACTGAAGCAAAACCGCCAGGTATGTCCGTAGTAGCACTAATACAGCCATTACAAGTCATTGGTATTTGTCCGTCCCAGTTGTTTAATGTTTGTCCGTTAACACCGCTTACCCCTAAAACAGCCCAATCTGTCGTTCCGCCTGGCGCAATGGTTTCAACCGTAATATTACCACTTAATGAGCCACCCGCTGCAATTTGAGCAACTCTGGCTTTTAAAGCTAAGGTAGATTTTAAAGTAATGTTACCACCACTTATTAAATTACCAGCGCCTGAAATTTTTACTGAATCTAATACATTAATTGGAGTACTAATTGTTTTTGCTCCTGTGCTGCTCACTTCAATAGCATTTAAGCTAAGACTGCTGCCACTAACCGTTTGAATGCCAGAACCGTTTAATTTATACAAAGCGTTATTAGAAGTTATTGCACCGCTATTTGTTAAATTACCATTAAAATTTACAACCGAATTGTTTGTAAAAATAGTTGTGCTACCGGTTTTTGTACTTAAATTATCAAAACGTGCTTGTGATGTAGCGGTGTTACCCGAAGTAACGGTACCACCAGCCATAGTAACCAACGAAGTGCCTGCCGTTAAACCTCCTAAATTAGTTACACCCCAAGTACCAGTTAATGTAATATTATTTGACATAGCTAACGTGCCAGGTGTATTAAATGTGATATTGGAAATTGGATGTGCAAGTGATGTGCCTGAGCCAACAATAGTTTTATTGCCGGCACCAACAAATGCAATGGTTCCCGTATTGTTTGGCGCTGAAGTTAGGGCTGTACCATTTATTGTTAATGAACTTGTTACATTTATAGTGCCACGGTAAGCACTTGGATTAGAAAGGACTGGAGAGCTTAACAAAGTTAAATTAGTACATGTTGATGTACCAGCGCTAAAATTAATGGTTCTGTTACCATTACCGGTATGAATAATAATTAAATTAGCTAAAGTAAACGCGCCGTTCATCGTTCTAACAGTAGATGAGGTTAAGTTATATTCTAAAACACTAGTAGGGCTTGTTAAAAAAGTACCGCCGGCTCCTTTTACACAATTACCAGAAACGTGTAAGGTGTTTGAAGGACACAATAAAGTACCTCCTTGCAAACTAATGCTTGTTAAACTCAAATCAATACCAGTAGCATCAATTACTCCTGAATAATTTGATAATACGCTTAATAACGAAAAATCCTCATCAGCAGGCATAATACAATTTCCATTTGATGATGTGCCATCAAATACAGCTATTTCGCCAAAAGATGGAAAACCAAAAAGCGGAGTCGGCGTCCAATTATTTGGGTTTTCAAAATCATTGTCATTATCAGCATTTGTCCATGTATAAGATTGTGAACTCAGTTGAATAGCAATCAAAACTAATAAGGTTGTAAATATTTTTTTCATAAAATGTGTATTTATAATATACTCGTAAATTTATAACAAAATTTCGGTAAAATCAAATTTTTATAAAAAAGATTTAAAAAATTATAACGATTTAGATAAATAGTGTTTTTTAGACGATAAAGTATTACTTTTAAGGTTTTTAATTTGCATTTTCTATGAAGAACTTTTTTGCTCTTGTTTTTAATTTTATTTTTTTTATTGGTTATTCTCAAACCGGTGCTATTAAAGGCTTTATTTATGATAAAGCCAATGGCGAACCTGTGCCTTTTAGCAACGTGTTTTTTAAAGGTACTACTATAGGTGCAAATACCGATTTAAATGGTTTTTTTACAATTTCGCGCATACCTCCAGGGCAATATACCTTATTGGTTACTAACTTAGAATTTGATTCGATTACTGAAAAAATTACCATAAAAGCGAACGATTTAATAAGCAAAAAGTTTTTTGCAACTAAAGGCGGTGTTAAGTTGCAAGAGGTGGAGGTTACAACCACATCTACCGAAAAATTAGAAAACACTACTGTTGCAATTCAAAAAATAGATCCAATTTTAATTAGCAAACTTCCTAGCGTTGGCGAACCTGACATAGCCCAATATTTACAGGTATTGCCAGGTGTTGTTTTTACGGGCGACCAAGGTGGGCAGTTATACATTCGAGGGGGTTTACCTGTTCAAAATAAAGTGTTGTTAGATGGGTTAATCGTTTATAATCCTTTTCACTCTATTGGTTTATTTTCGGTATTTGATAACGACATTATGAAAAATGCAGATGTTTATAGCGCTGGTTTTGGAGCAGAATACGGTGGTAGAACATCCTCTATTATGGATATAACAACACGCGATGGCAACAAAAAACGTATAACGGGTAAAATTAGCGCGTCTACTTTTGGAGCAAAAACTACACTCGAAGGTCCTATTGTAAAATTAAAAGATAATGGTAATACGTCTGCTTCGTTTATTGTTTCAGCAAAACATTCGTACCTACCGCAAACATCTACAATTCTTTACCCTTATGCCAATGCGAATGGCAATGGTTTGCCTTTTTATTATACCGATATTTATGCCAAAACAGCAATAAACAGCACCAGCGGTAGCAAATTTAGCTTGTTTGGATTTAACTTTACAGATAAAGTAAACTATAGTAACATTGCCCAATTTAATTGGAAAAATTCGGGTGTAGGAAGTAATTTTTTGTTTGTACCTAATGGAAGTAATTTGTTGGTAGAAGGTGTAATAGCTTATTCAAATTACAACATAAATTTTAGTAACCCATCCTTAGAAACAGATTCGAAAAAAAGCGGTATTGGCGGTTTAAATACTGGTTTTAATTTTGTGAAGTTTATTGGCAGGCAAGAAATTCGTTTTGGCTTTGAAGGTATCACAACAAATACCAAATTTAACATTCAAAATGCCGAAGGCGCTTTTATAGACATTAACCGGCAAACAATAGATGTGGCAGGGTTTGTAAAATATAAATTTATAGACACTAAAAAACGTGTTATTATTGAGCCAAGTTTTAGGTTGCAATATTATGCAACCTTAGGTGTAACATCGCCTGAGCCACGTATAGCAATGAAAGTAAACCTTACACCAAAAATTAGGCTTAAAGGTGCAGGAGGTTTTTACAGCCAAACCCTAATGGGTGCTAATAGTGATAGAGATATCGTTAATTTATTTTATGGCTTTATTAACGCGCCCGAAAAAGAAGGTTTATCAAAAACATTTATTGATTATAAAGGAAAAGAACAAACTGTAAAATCCTCAATTCAAAAAGCCACGCACATGGTAGGTGGAATTGAGTTTGATATTGGTAAATATTTTGATTTAAATGTGGAGGTGTATCAGAAATTTTTTGGCACAATTGTAAATGTTAATCGTGATAAAATTTTTAAAGATGATGAAGCAAATGCGTTTAGACCAGATGTGTATAAAAAAGATTTTATTATAGAACAAGGAAGGGCGCGTGGCTTTGATGTTGTTTTAAAATACGATAGAAAGCGTTTTTATTTTTGGGCTGTATATTCACTTACATTTAATGATAGATGGACAAGTAACAGTAATACGGGCGAATTAACAAATTACCCTCCAGGTTTTGATAGAAGGCATAATGTGAATTTGGTAACTTCTTACAATTTCGGTAAAAAGAGAAACTGGGAGTTTAATGCACGTTGGAATTATGGCACTGGTTTTCCGTTTACACAAACTCAGGGCTTCATTAATCAATATAATGCGCAAGGTAATGTAAATTATAACTTCCCTTCTGGTAATGGTACATTAGGGTATATCCCAGGGCAACTTAATGGCGGCCGTTTACCCGATTATCATCGTTTTGATATTGGTATAAAATACAAATATGCAATCAGTCCAAAATCTGCTTTAGAGGTTAATGGTGGTGCTACAAATATTTATAACCGCGAAAATATTTTTTATGTTGACCGTTTTACGTTTAGTCGCATAAATCAACTACCAATAATACCAAGCGTTAATATTAGTTTAACGTTTTAAAAATTATTTTTTGTTTTTCAATTCTTGCATTATTTGAGAATCAGACTTGCCAATAAAGTTTAATGCACCTTTTGCGCTTTTTGCCCAATCGCTTTTTGGGTGTTCGGCTATAATTTTTTCGTATAATTTTTGTGCCTCGCTTTCGCTATTTAAAGCGCCTGGATCATCATAAATTTGAGCCAATAAAAACAAGGCTGCCGCACGGTTTTTAAAGTTAGGGTAATCCGTAATACATTTATCCAATACAATTTTTGCTTGTGGATAATTATTAATTGCTTTTGCTACTTGGGCTGTTTTAATTAAAAAAATGGGGCTCAAGCTGTCGTTATGGCAATAAAAGGCATAATTAGTAAATGCTTTTATGGCGTCGTTAGCCAGTTTAGGGTTAAGGTCTATTTCTTTTAAAAGTACACTATCTAATTTTTTGGCTTGGTTATAATAGTTTTTACATTCGGCTAGGTAATTTATATTAGTTGTGGGTTGTCGGTTATCAATTTTAGTTAAATTAGCAATCGTATCCCCAACCTGCTGTTGTTTTGTTTGGTTTGGGTTAGAGCTGTTGCAGGATATTAAACAAAAACCAATCACATTAATAATTGTAAATTTAAGTAATAGTAACTTGTATGTTGTGGTTTTAGTAATCATTTTAATTATTAATAAAGAATTAAACGTAGTCTAAAAGTAGCGATTGTGTCTATTTTTTAACATTATTTTATTCACAAAGTAATGGTAATTATAATAAAAATTTAATATTTTTTAAAGTGTCCCATATTTATAAGCATGTCAAATCCTTTATAACTACCAATATTCGACAGAACCAGTATTTTTTCGCTAATTGCATTGCAGAAATTTTACAGGCAATTATGTTTGTAACAGCACCCAACCAACATTATTAATTAAAATTAAGTGGTTGCATGTGTGTGGTTGTCTTATTGCAAAAGTATTTTCGGCTTTACGTATACGTTTTTTATTTTTTAACCCTATATTTATGGCTCAAAATTATGGCACAGTTAATTATTTTTCGTCACGGACAAAGCACTTGGAATTTAGAAAATAAATTTACCGGCTGGGTAGATGTTGCATTGACCCCAAAAGGCATTGAAGAAGCAAAACAAGCGGGTTTAAAAATTAAAGGTTATTTTTTTGATTATGCTTATGCATCTGATTTGCAGCGTGCCCAAAATACTTTAAAATTAGCATTAGAAAGTAGCGGACATCCTGCAATTACTTCAATATATAACAAAGCATTAAATGAGCGAATGTATGGCGATTTACAGGGCTTAGATAAAACCGAAACGGCTCAAAAATTTGGTGAGGAGCAGGTTAAAATTTGGCGCCGTAGTTATGATATTGCACCACCTAATGGAGAAAGTTTAAAGGATACTGCCGCTAGGGTAATTCCATATTTCGAAACTGAAATTGTCCCAAAACTAAAAGCAGGTAAAAATGTAGTAATTGTTGCACATGGCAATAGCTTAAGGGCCTTAATTATGTATTTAGAAAAATTAACCCCTCAACAAATTTTAGAGTTTGAAATTGGTACTGCACAACCACGTTTATATGAATTAAATAGTGAAATGAATGTGTTAATTGCTAAAAATTTATAAGTATGCAAAATTTTATAAACGAAAATAGTAAAGTTATTGCTGTAGATTTTGACGGAACTATTGTAGAACACAAGTATCCGGCTATCGGCAAGGAAATGTTGTTTGCTTTTGCCACCTTAAAAGCCTTGCATCAAAAAGGACATAAATTAATTTTATGGACGTACAGAGTTGGTGAGCCCTTGAGGGAAGCTGTTGAGTATTGTAAACAAAATGGAATGGAGTTTTATGCTGTAAATAAAAATTTTCCGGACGAGGTGATGGATGAAACTATTTCGCGAAAAATAAATGCAGATATATTTATAGATGATAGAAATGTAGGCGGGTTTTTGGGTTGGAGCGAAATTTGGCAAGCATTACACCCCGAAAGTGGCGAGTTTTTGCATCAATTAAAAAATGCGGAAGCTCATACAAATTACAATAAAAACGAAGGTTCTATTTTTAAAAAACTATTTGGTAAAAAATGATTTACTTAAAAACCCGAGAAGAAATTGAGTTAATGCGGGAGTCGGCATTAATGGTATCGCGCACCTTGGGCTTAATTGCAGCTCATGTTCGCCCAGGTGTTACACCCATACATTTAGATAAATTAGCAGAAGCATACATTAGAGATAATGGTGGGGTGCCTGCTTTTAAAGGTTATAAAGGAAGCAAAGGAGTACCAGATTTTCCTGCAACCTTATGTATTAGCATTAATGAAGCTGTGGTGCATGGTATTCCTACAAACAAGCCTTTAGCAGAAGGCGATATTATTTCGGTTGATTGTGGTGTTAAAAAAAATGGATATTATGGCGACCATGCTTACACCTTTGCAGTGGGGCAAATAAAGCCCGAAGTTCAAAAATTAATAGATGTTACCAAACAAAGTTTGTATTTGGGCATTGAACAAATGGTAAGTGGTAACCGTATTGGTGATATTAGTTATGCAATACAACAGTATGCCGAAGCCAATGGTTACGGTGTAGTGCGCGAATTAGTAGGGCATGGTTTAGGGAAAAATTTACACGAGGAGCCGGAAGTGCCCAATTATGGTAAGCGTGGCGATGGCCCTAAATTAAAAGAAGGTATGGTTCTTGCCATAGAGCCTATGATAAATATGGGAAAAAAAGCGATAAAACACTTAAGCGACGGATGGACAATTGTAACACAAGATGGCCTACCAAGCGCACATTTTGAACATGATGTAGCAATTGTTGATGGTAAGCCCGAAATACTAAGTACCTATGCATATATTGAAGAAGCTTTGGCGTTGATTTATTATTAATACACCCCTGACAGGGTTATATATACAGCACGGTTAACCCTGTCAGGGGAACCTTAAATTATTTTTTTAATCTCAGTCTTCAACAAAATACCTATCCCCGATTTACGAAGGCTAGTGCAACTAAGGCAGGAGCGTAAACTGTCTATTTTTAATAAAGTAATATTGTGGTTGCATTACATTGTTATTGTAAGTTTATTAATTGCAGTGGTTGCAAAATATATTTCACCATTATTATTTTGGTTGCCTGCATTTTTTGGTTTGGCTTTTCCGTTTTTATTTATATTAAATGCAATTTTTATAATTTTTTGGTTAATTCAATTTAAACACACCATTATTTTTGGCTTAATAGCTTTTATTTTAACTTCGTTTACTGCTTACCGTTATGTACAATTTAGTTTTGTGGATGCCAAAATAAAAAGTAAAACAATAAAAGTAACGTCGTACAATTGTATGTTATTTGATTTGTATAATTGGAAAAAAAATAACGAATCGCGAAACAAAATTTTAAATAGTTTAACCGAAATTAACCCTGATATACTGTGCTTACAAGAATTTTATACTTCCGAAGAAAAAGGCGATTTTAATAACATAGATACTGTAAAAAATTTATTAAACACAAACTATTATCATACCGAATTTACAACAACACTCCGAACGTTTGATCATTGGGGCGTTGCTACCTTTAGTAAATACCCAATTGTTAATAAAGGCAAGTTAATTTTTAATACAAAATCAAACAATATCTGTATTTATACCGATGTTGTTATTAATAGAGATACCATTCGCATTTATAACATTCATTTACAATCTATAAGTTTTAGCAAAGCCGACACTAAATTTTTAGACGATGTTGTGTCAAATAATGATGCCAAAGAAGAATTAGAACATAGTAAAAATATTTTACGCCGTTTAAAACGTGGTTTTATAAAACGTACCAAACAAGTAGATATGATAGCTTTGCACATAAAAAGTTGTAAATACAAAATTATTTTATGCGGCGATTTTAATGATACGGCGGCCTCTTATACCTACCAAGTGTTAACAAAAAACCTAAACGACACGTTTATTGAAAAAGGCATTGGTTTTGGAAGAACCTATGCAGGCAAATGGCCGCAATTTAGAATAGATTACATATTGCATTCTAAAAAAATAAAATGCCTTAAATATCAGCGTTACGAAGAAACGTTTACCGACCATTACCCAATTACAGCAAATTTTGAATACTTATAATTTTAGTATATTTTTAATGCTTTTTACAACTAACAAATAAACTATACCTAAATGAAAACCCTAAAAAAAATTGTATTTGTATTAACTCTTTTATTAAACATTAATTTTTTGGTGGCGCAAAGAGATAAAGACGAATTTACTGAAGATCCTTTATTTAAATCAGCTTTTGATAAATTTGAATTAAAGCAATATAAAGAATCGTATGATTTATATACCGAATACCTTGCTAAAGTGCCAAAGGATAAAGTTGCATTGTATAACCGAGGTTTGTGCAGTTACCATTTAGAAGATTACAAAACTGCCATTAGAGATTTTAATGAAAGTATATTTTTAGGTCGTAAATCGGCTGATGCATTCTATATGAGAGGCTTCAGTAATTTTATGTTAACAAAGTACGATATTGCTATTAAAGATTTTGATACCAGTTTAACCTACAACCCTAAGTATTATAAAGCGCTTTGCTACAAAGGTGCAGCTTTAAATGATTTAAAAAAATACGATCAAGCATTATTAAGTTTAAATTTTGCGTCAACTCTAAAAGATGATTACGAACCAACCTACTATTATAGAATGGTTTCAAAATATTATTTAAAAGATTTTGAGGGTAGTTTAGTAGATGCTAACAAAGCATTAGGTTTAAAAAATTATTACGAAACCCATTTTTGGAAAGGGACTAATTTAATTGAATTAGACAAAGATAAGGAAGCCATTATAGAATACGATACCGTAATTGCACACGACCCAAAATACGCTAGGGCTTATTATAATCGAGGTTTAGCGTATTACGATTTAGCAAACTACGAAAAATCAATATCCGATAATACAAAATGTATTGAGTTAGATCCAACCCACGCAAAAGCACATTATAACAGAGGTTTGGCTTATTTTTATACAAAAAATTATACAAAAGCCGAAGTTGATTTTAGTTCGTGTATTGCAATGGGAATGGCAGACCACAAAGCCTATTGTTTTAGAGGGGCTACTTACCATTACTTAAATAAAGACGATTTAGCTTTAGAAGATTTAAATAAATCAATAAGTATAAATAAAAATTATGAAAGTGGTTATTACTACCGTGCTTTGGTAAAGTATGCTGCAGAAGATGATGCGGGTTGTGTGGCCGATTGCGATAAAGCTTTAGAAATTAATAAATCGTATGATACGTATTATACACGTGCCATTTCAAAATTTCAGTTAAAAGATTACAATGGTGCGCTTTTAGATTTTAATGAATCTCTTAAATTGAAACCAAATTATTTTTTAGCAACTTTAGAGCGTGGTATCACCTATTATATGCTCGAAAAAGATGAGCTTGCGAAAGCCGATTTAAATAAAGCAATTGAGTTAGATAATAAAACTGCAAGGGGCTATTATTTTAGAGGTAAATTAAAAAAATATGCAAACGATTTGGTGGGCGCCTGCGCGGATTTAAAAACTTCTGAAAAACTAGGTTATTCAAAGGCTACCGACGAGCTTCTAAAAAACGGATGCAAGTAATTGTGTTAGCAAATGATAAATGCTAAATTTTATCAACGTTAATAGTATTACTCTTTTATAACGCGTTTTAACTCTAATAAATTCATTGGGTTTGAGTAAAGACCTTTAATGTTTTTTTGTACCAACCTTACAGATTCGTCGTAATACAATGGAATTACAGGAGCATCGTCTATCACTAACTGATCCATTTTTTGATACAATTCTGTTTTTAGTACATCATTTAATTCGTTACGCGCTTTTTCGTATAAAGCATCAAATTCTAAATTTTTATAATGAAAAAAGTTTACACCTTGTGGTGCAAAATTTTTGCTATAAAATAAACTCATAAAATTTTCTTCATCCGCATAATCTCCTACCCACGATTTTTTAAATACATTGTATTCGCAGCTATTTACAGCCTGGCGTAATACCGAAGGTTTTTCGATACTAATTTGTACTTTAATATTACACTCTGCTAGCTGGGCTTGTATAAATTCAACCTGTTCTTTAAAATTATCGGTTACATGCATTACAATTTCAGGTAAGCCTTTCCCATTGGGGTAACCTGCTTCCATTAATAACTGTTTTGCTTTATCTACATCATACGTATACCCCTTAACTTTTGTGGGGTTGTAGCTGTGCAACCCTTTTGGTATAAAGCCCGAATGTGCAGCTGTGCCTATGTTGTTACGTAAATATTTTATAAGTTTATCTCTATCAAACGCATAATTTATGGCTTGGCGTATGGCTTTTAATTTTAAAGGAGAGTTTTTTACAATATCAATTTTATCGTCAATTAAAATACCAATGTAATCTGTTTTTAAAAACAATTCTTTTTGCAAATAAAACTTTTTTTCATAAACTTCTTTTAAATGCCCTTCTTTATCTAAAACTTCGTTAGCGTTAAAAGCATCTGCTCCACTTACCATATCAAACCTGCCGTTTAGTAATTCCATAAACGATGTTTCTCTATCCTTCACAAACGAGACAGTTACGGCATCTAAGTATGGCAGTCGATTGTTTTTTTCATCACGCTCAAAGTAGTTTTCGTTTTTAACTAAAATTAATTTTGTGCCTTCTTCCCAAAGCTTAAATAAAAACGGCCCAGTGCCCACGGGATTACTTCTAAAATTGAGTTTGTAATATTCAATAGCTTCAAAAGGCAATACACTAAAGTATTTCATAGTTAAAATACTTATAAATGCACTATATGGGCTGGTTAAATGAATTAATAAGGTACTGTCATTTACCGCTTCAAAACCTTTATATTGGGTTTTTTCTGTCCTATCTATTGTTGTTAGCAACGACATAGCCGAACTAACCCTACTATCATATAATCTATTAAAACTATATACAAAATCTTTAGCAATTACTTTTCGTCCTATACCTTTTTCAAAGCAAACATTGTCGTGAAAAAAAACATCGGTTCTTAAATTAAAAGTATAGTTTAGTCCATCATTACTAATACTGTATGTTTTTGCAATACAAGGTATAATATTTAATTTATCATCCATTTGTACTAAGCCATTAAATAATTGATTTACAGGCCATATATTTTCAACATTACCAGCTGTGGCAGGGTCTAAACTGGTTACACCTGCCATTTCGTTATAATTAAAAGTTTTGCGAGTATCTTTATCTTTTTTGTTTGTACTACACGTAGTAAAAAAAGTAATTACAAAAATTGCAATAAGTATATTCAATTTGCCCATACTACAAATATGCCTTATAATAAGGCTATATTTTAAGATACAAAATTCAATTATGCACAAGTGTTTGTGAAAAGCAAAAATGCCTTAGGTTTAACTAAGGCATTTTTTAAAATGTTGTAATAAAGAAAGGTTATTTTTGCTTAAAACCTATTAAAATAACGGCACAACCCGAACCAGGGTTTTTATTAGCATCTAATTGAGCTTCAATAATAGTTTCTAAACTCGATTTCACTTTGAAATCCCAAAAAGGCGCATTTTTTTGATTGCGATTTGTAAATAATAAATGGCGGTCTTGATCGTAAATATTAAATACTAAATTACCGTCACTAGTTCCACTACATGCAGCAATACGGTAAGTTGTTTCTCCAAAAAAGGTGGTATGAAATTCGGCAGTTTCTTCTGAATTTAATAATAAAGCACGGTACTGTTGCCCATCAGAAATAAAAGTAGAGATGATATGTTTTGCACAAATATTCGCTATCGTATCGCATTGTGCTTTAGTTTGATTAAAACAAACTGAACAAATAACAAACGAAAGGGCTAAAATAATTTTCTTCATATAAGTTAAAATGTTTACTAAATTTAAGATTGAGTTGTATTCGTTATTTTGTTTCTAATTTCTTTTATTTTTTCGCTTATTTGTGTAATTTGCTCAGCCGTTACACTAACTTCAGTAGTACTATTTATATACGTTACATGCTTTTCAGCATCAGTGGTAGGTTCAACAAAAGTGTATTTAAACTGAATACCTTCGTAAACCTTGCCTAAATCAGTTAATTCTTTTGTTAATGCTACAACTTCAGGCGAAGCATTGCTACCTAAAATCTTAATTAAACTACTCAACGTTTGCTTTTGCTCAGCTATGCGGTATTTAATATCATCATTAGGTTTACTTTTGTAAGCCATAGTACTAAAATATAAACTTTCAATCCAGCCACCGGTTAAAATTAAACTGCTAACATCGTTACGCTGATTGCTTTTTAAATAGGCATCACTGCTTCGGTAAGCAATACCAACTAAAACCATCATACTATCTTTATTGGTCATGTTTTTTTGTATGCGCTCCATTGTAGCAGCATCAAAAGCAGCACTAATACCCAATTTATCAGCCAATTGTTTAACCGACCCTAAATAACCTATAGCGTCTTGGGTTTGGTTGTATAAGGATACATAGCCTAAATCTGCACCATAAATACCTAAATTTAGTGAGCGAGCATAATCCGTACTAAATGTATTTACTTTGTTCGACGCATTTAATACAGCTTTATCGTAAGTAATGCCACTTTTTTGAATTAATAATGCCGTTTGTATTGGTGATGGCACACTAAACAACTCACCACTAATATTAAATTGAGTGGTTTTAATCGTATCAGCTGGTTCAACAATATCATCGGTTTTTTGTACTGTCTTGTCTCCGCACGAAACCAGTAAGATTGAACTTGCGGTTAATGCTATAAAATAGTTTTTTAACATAATAATATTAGTATTTATCGATAAAAAATGGCTTTTTAAAGATTAAATTTACAGCGCAAGTAAGTAAAAAATACTGAACTACACAAATAATTAATTAACAGATTTGATTAATAAATTGTTAAAAACATTTTTTTACAGTTTTAATAAATAAAACTGCTATTTTTAAACAATTTTACAATAAATTTTTAATTGATGAAAAATATTACGGTTATAGGAAGTGGCACAATGGGTAATGGCATTGCCCATACCTTCGCTCAATTTGGTTACAATGTAAGTTTGGTAGATATTAGCGAAACAGCTTTGCAAAAAGCAATCGCTACTATTACTAAAAACTTAGATAGGCAGGTACAAAAAACAAGTATTACTGAGGATGTAAAATTAGCTACTTTAAAAAATATAACAACTTTTACGGATATTACCAAATGCGCCCCTAAAGCGGATTTAGTGGTTGAAGCCGCTAGTGAAAATGTAGATATTAAACTAAAAATTTTTAAACAACTCGATGAAATTTGCCCATCACATACCATTTTGGCAAGTAATACCTCCTCTATTTCCATCACTCAAATTGCAGCAGCAACAAAACGTGCCGATAAAGTAATTGGAATGCATTTTATGAACCCTGTGCCGGTAATGAAGTTAATTGAGGTTATTCGCGGATACTCTACAAGTAACGAGGTGTGTAATTTAATAATGGAAACAGCTAAAAAATTAAATAAAATACCTGTTGAAGTAAACGACTACCCCGGTTTTGTAGCCAACAAAATTTTAATGCCAATGATTAATGAAGCCGTTATTACTTTGTACGAAGGCGTTGCCGGTGTTGAAGAAATTGATACCGTAATGAAGTTAGGTATGGCTCATCCGATGGGCCCCTTGCAGCTAGCCGATTTTATTGGGCTTGATGTCTGCTTAAATATTTTACGCGTTTTGCAAGATGGTTTTGGAAATCCAAAATATGCACCTTGCCCACTATTGGTAAATATGGTAATGGCCGGGCATTTAGGCGTAAAGTCGGGTAAAGGATTTTACGACTACAGTGGCGGCAGCAAAGATTTAATTTTAGCCGAACGATTTAAAAAACACGCAGAGTTAGTTTAAATTTATTGGCAACAACTTACAAAAATATTTTAGCAATCGAATACTCAAACATACCTAGCGCTGGTGTGTATTATTTTAATACAAATAGTGGCTTGCGTTACGAGGTGCGCTTTGGGCGTTTACAAGATAATATTTTACACGCTAATATAGTATTTGGTGTTATAAACGATGAGTTTGAAGGAGAGGAATATGTAGCTACAAACCGTGGCGAAGTATACCAAGTAATGAATACAATTGTTGAGATTGTGAAAAATTACATGAAAGAACATCCAAAAGTAAATATTTTTGAATTTAACGCGGTTGGCAAAGACGATGAAGATGATAATAAAGAAAATGCCCGAATGCTTTTATACCGACGTTTTTTACCAAAAATATTTGAGCGCGGATGGAAATTTAAAATAGACGGTAACTTTGCTTTGGTAACGGCTGTTTAGTTTAATATAATTATTTAACACAGAGTAAAAGAGTAAAGAAGAGAACACTGAGTTAGATAAAAATTGAATAATTCCGTGTACTCATAAACTTTAAACATCTGTGTTGAAAAAAATGCGCATACTAATCGCCGACGAAAATCATCCCATCCTTCATCAAACACTTACAAAAGTAGGTTTTGAATGCGATTTGTTTTACAATAAATCTTCCCAAGAATTACAGAACATTTTACCGAATTATGATGGTGTTGTAATACGCAGCAAATTTAAACTCACTGAAGAATTATTAAGTAATTGCCCGAAACTTAAATGCATCGGTAGAGTAGGGGCTGGTATGGAAAATATTGATGTAGAGTTTGCCGCTCAAAAAAATATTAGTTGTGTTAATGCACCCGAAGGTAACAGAGATGCTGTTGGCGAACATGCTTTAGGAATGTTGTTAATGCTTTTAAATAATTTAAAAAAAGCGGATGCCGAAGTTAGAGAAGGAATTTGGTTGAGAGCGGAAAACCGTGGTTACGAAATTACAGGTAAAACCATTGGTATTATTGGATTTGGACACATGGGCACTAATTTTTCTCAAAAATTAAAAGGTTTCGATTGTAAAATTTTAGCTTACGACAAATACAAAACAAATTTCGGAAATGAATTTGTGAAAGAATCTTCGATTGAAGATATTTTTGAAAAGGCTGATATTGTTAGCTTGCACGTGCCTTTAACTGCTGAAACTGAATTTATGGTAAATGAGCATTTTATAAATAAATTTAAAAAACCTATTTACGTTATTAACACAGCCCGCGGTAAATGCCTAAATACATCCGATTTGGTGGAAGCATTAAAACAAAAAAAAGTTGCTGGTGCTTGTTTAGATGTATTGGAATACGAGACAATATCTTTTGAAAATATAGATAAATCCATGCTTCCTGATCCGTTTACCTATTTAATAAACGCTAACAATGTAATATTAACCCCACACATTGCCGGCTGGACACGCGAAAGTAATTACAAAATGAGTTTAATTGTGGCCGAAAAAATGATTAAAGCTTTAAAACATTTACCTTAGAGGAATGAAATTTTTTTGGCTATTTTTTCTAATATGCATTCAAGGTTTTTTAGCGCAACAACCAGCTTATTCAATTCTTGGCGAAGATCAATTTAGAGGAGTTCAAATATATGATGTAATACAGGACAATGACCAAAACTATTGGTTTGCGACCAATGAAGGAATTTATTTTTACGATTACTACACGTACCAAAAAATTGAATGCGACAAAGCTAAAAGTAATTCAGTATTCAATTTTGTAAAGAATGATGAAGGAACAATTTATTGCCACAATTTAAACAATCAAATTTTTGAAATAAAAGAAAAGAAATGTAAATTATTTTATGAATTATCCAACACGGAAACCAGCTCAGACATGAGTTTAAAAATTTCAGACGATGGTAACTTAGTAATTGGAGCAAAAAAAATTATAGTATTAAATAGAAATGGATTTAAATTTACAGAATACACTATAGATAGTGGGTACTTGGGTGCGGCGTATAAGGCAAAAGATAATAGCTTACTATTTCATGTCAGTAATTCCGACTCAATAGTAGTCTATTCAAAGGGGGTTTTTTCAAAACACAAATTGCATTATTCATATGACCAACCTATGAACACACGCATTTTAAAATTTTTCTCTAAAAACGATATTTGTTACGCCATCGATCTTAAGAGTAAAATAACTTTTAGTTATAATCCGTTAAAATTTGAATTAACCGCTTTACCCAAAAATGCTCTTTTTAATAGAAGTGAGTCAATACGAATTTATGAAACCGGAAACGAATTGTGGATTGCAGGTACTTTGCCAGGAACTGCAATGATAAAGAAGGATTTGGACCCATCTGATACTTCTGTTTACTACAAAGATTACTTTATATCAGATGTTTATAAGGATAAAGAAGGTAACACACTACTAAGTACTTTCGATAAAGGAATTTTAGTTATTCCAGATTTAAAAGTTCCTGACGTCATTTCCTCCTTTCGCGAGGATCCAATTACTTCCTTGTATTCTGATGTAAATTTGGGTTTAATTTTAGGTTCTTCAAAAGGCAAGCTAACAGCCTTTGCTAATGGCGTTTTTAATATCATTAGCAAAATTGGTAAACGACCAATCGAAGGAATTTATGGAGACTCTCTAAGTAAATTAATAGTTTTTGACGACGGGTTAATTAGGGCATATGATAAACAATCAGCTAGAATAGTTAATATTATTGAAGCTTCCTTAAAAGATGCAGTTTTTATTTCTGCAAATGAATTTTATTTAGGTACCAACAGGGGTATTTTAAAATGTATTTATCAAAGCAAAAATAAATTTACTACCGAATGGCTGAACGAATTACGCACAAGGATTTACTCTTTAGAGTATAGTGCCGCCAATCAATTACTGTATGCTGCGACTTCGAACGGATTATTTTCCATAACCCTTTCGGGCAAAACAAAAAAAATAACCCATAAAAACGAATCTATCTATTCAAAATATTTATATAGTTACAATGGTAAACTGTATGCTACTACCGCGAAAAATGGAATTCTGATAATTGAAGAAAGTGTGGTTAAGGATTCCATTTTACCAATAATATCAAATAAAATAGAGTCCCTTACTAAAATCAATATCCACCAAAATACTATTCTTGCAAAATCATCTAATGGATTATTTCAATTTAGCGTGGCTGGAAAATTATTACAATCGCTTCATACTATTTTTGGATTTTCAACTCATCGAGTAATTGATTTTACCTTTCAACAAAACAAACTTTGGGTTAGCCATTCGGGTGGCGTGCAACAGATAGATCTGAATTACAAGCAGGATAACCAGTCGAAACCTAACATTAGGTTAAATGAAGTCTTAGTAAATGATTTACTAATTCGTTTATCCACTCAAAATTATTTTAACAGCAAGCAACGCAAAATTCAATTCACGCTTTCAACACCAACACTGCGCAACCGAGAAACGATACACTACCATTATAAATTGGTTGGGTACGATACTAAATGGAACATAAATAATTATACATCCAATCAAATTACTTACAACGCTTTGGCGCCAGGAGACTATGCATTTATAGTAAAAATAGAGAATCAAGGAATTTTTAGTAATCCCATTTCATATTCATTCAGTATTTCCAAGCCTTTCTATACGCGCTGGTGGTTTATAATTATTGCAGTGGTTTTATTTTTGGTTTTGGTTCTAATTATTTATCGTTGGCAGTTAGCTATTCAACGTAAAAAGTCAGAACAAATTAATGAGTTAAACGCTTCAAAACTTATTGCTATTCAATCTCAAATGAACCCGCATTTTATTTTTAATGCGCTAAACTCAATTCAAGATTTGGTGTTAAAAGGCGATGTGGAACATTCTTATTCTTACATTACAACATTTTCAAATCTTGTAAGAAAAACATTAAGCTATTCCGAAAAAGATTTTATTGATTTTGATCAGGAAATTAAATTACTAGAATTGTATTTAACTTTGGAGAAATTAAGATTTAAGAAAGAACTAAATTATGAGATTGACTTTAAAAAAGTGGAGGATATTATGTTGCCTCCACTTTTAATTCAACCTTTTGTCGAAAACTCATTAATACACGGCCTGCTTCATAAAGAAGGGCAAAAGAATCTTAAAATAACGTTTGAATTGAAGGAAACTTTAATTTGTACAATTGAAGATAATGGCATTGGTCGTGAAAAATCAAAAATTATTAAACAAAGACAACGTTCTGAACACGAATCTTTTTCAGGAAAAGCAATTCATAAACGTTTTGAAATTTTGAGTAATGTATTTGAAGGAAATTTTGGTTACACATACGAAGACCTTTACCAAAATGAAGAAGCAATTGGAACTAAAGTGACCTTAAGTATTCCAATAAAGCATAAATTTTAAGCCATTACTAAAGTAAACTGTATTATTGCTAAATTAATAACCTTTATTTGTAAAACAGAAACTAAGTTTACGCTAAATGAAGAAACTAAGGGCCATATTAGTAGACGATGAAGAAGGCGCAAGAGATGTCCTTCAAAATCTTTTATTGCGTTTTTGTCCGGATGTTGAACTCATAGCCAAATGCGAAAATGTTACTAAAGCCGTGGAGGTTATTAATAAAGAAAATCCTGATTTGGTTTTTTTAGATATTGAAATGCCTAATTACGCTGGCTATGAAATAGTTAATTTTTTTAAAGAAATAAATTTCGAAATTATTTTTGTTACCGCTTACGACCAATATGCCATTCGTGCTTTTGAAATTGCTGCTATTGATTATTTACTAAAACCAATAGATATTGAACGTTTAAAATTGGCGGTTGAAAGAGTGCTTCAACAACGCAATATTCAACAGCAGTCGCAACGTTTATCGTTATTAAGTAACACCCTCGAAAATAAAGAGCTTAAAAACATTGTTATAAGCGACAAAGGACAGCAACATATTATTGCTATTGAAAATATTATTGCTATTGAAGCGCAGGAATCTTATTGTATTATTTATGCAGGTGACAAACAAATTATCGCTAGCAAAAATTTAAAACATTTTGAAACTGTGTTACAAAGTTTACCTAAATTTTTCAGGGTTCATAAATCATGGCTTGTAAATAAAGACTTTATAAAACAATATTCTAAATCCAATCTTACCATCCATCTTACTAATGGTTTAATAACCAAACTTTCTAAATATAAAAAAGCGGAGTTTGAAGCCTCTATTGGTTCTTAAATTCTGTCCATTGCTAAAGTAAATTGTCTGTTGCTAAAACAACTTCAATTAGATTGCTATTTCTTATTTCTTTTGTGGTATATAAATCGTTACATCTAAAAATATAAAATGAAAAAAATTCTAAAATTAAAAAAAGCATCTATTGTTTTAAGCGTATTTGTTATTTCGCTTATTTCTGTTAAAAATTCAAACGGTCAAAATCTACTATGGGCAAAACAAATAGGTGGATTAACAGAAGAATATGGCAAATCCGTAATTGTTGATGCCATTGGCAATACATATTCAACTGGTTATTTTCGTGGTACTGTAGATTTTGACCCGGGAACAGCGACATATACTTTAACTTCAGCAGGCGATTGGGATGTTTATGTTCTTAAATTAGATGCAAACGGAAATTTTGTTTGGGCAAAGCGTTTCGGAAGTAGCGGTGCGAGTGATGATCAAGCTTTTGCAATAAACATAGATGCGTCGGGTAATGTTTACACTACCGGTTACTTTCGTAATACAGTAGACTTTGATCCAGGAGTTGGAACATCTTCTTTAACATCTAACGGGCAAAGAGATGCTTTTATTAGCAAGCTTGATGCCTCTGGTAATTTTGTATGGGCAAAACAATTAGGTGGTACCGGCGATGATGTAGGTTATAAAGTATGTATAGATGGTTCAGGTAATGTATATACTTCGGGTTACTTTAACGGAACAGTCGATTTTGATCCTAGTGCTGCTACTAATACCTTAACTTCTTTTGGAGGTAATGATATCTTCATAAGTAAATTAGATGCTAGCGGAAATTATGTGTGGGGAAAAAAGATGGGATCTTCGAGTGGAGACGTTGGTACTTGTTTGACATTAGACGCATCCGGTAATCTATATGTGGCAGGCTACTATCAAGGCATTGCCGATTTAGATCCTAGCGCAGCAACATTTACTGTTGCAAATGCAGGAAGTGGTGATGTGTTTGTAGTAAAATTAGATGCATTAGGCAATTTTGGCTGGGCAAAAACAATGGGGGGAACTAGTTTTGATTGCATATTATCTATATCGTTAGACGCAACAAACAATATTTATACAACCGGATACTTTTCTGGCACTGCTGATTTTGACCCTAGTGCAACTGCATATACTTTAACCTCTGCTGGTTTAGAAGATGTGTTTGTAAGCAAATTAGATGCTTTGGGCAATTTTGTTTGGGCAAAAAATATTGGAGGAACCGGTAGTGAAAATGGTAATGCTATAGACGTTGATGCAACTGGTAACGTTTACACAACGGGTCAATATTATGGCACTGCAGATTTTGATCCAAGTGCTGTTACATATACTTATACTTCACTTTTGGGAAATAATGATATTTTTTTGAGCAAATTAGATGCTTCTGGTAATTTTGTTTGGGCAAAAAGTGTGGGTAGTTCAGGCGATGATTTTGGATATGGATTAACGCACAATGCTGCTGGTGATATTTATGTAACTGGCTACTTTACCGGAGTTTGTGATTTTGATCCTAATGCAGGAATATTTAACTTATCTTCTGTTGGAGGTAGTTCCGATGCTTATTTAATGAAATTAGGTTCTATAAGTACAGGAATTAATGAATCAACGGTTGCGCCTAGTACAATTATTTATCCTAATCCAACACGTTCATCATTAACAATTAAAACAAACGAAAAAATTGAAAGTATAACAATTTTTAATTTAATTGGTGAAAAAATTCAAATAGAAAAAACAAAAACATTTTCGGTAGAACAATTGGCGCCAGGAATATATATTCTTCAAATCGAAACGGAAAAAGAAATAAGCACAGTTCGTTTTGTAAAAGAATAATAATCAAACTTTATATCAATAAAAAAGAGCTCATCAATACTGATGGGTTCTTTTTTTATCCATTCCTAAAGTAGTTTGGCTGTTGCTAAAGTAATATAAAATCCCAGTACGTTACCCACTACTTTTACAAAAAAACAAATATCTATTATGAAAATTAAAAACCTTTTATCGTACGCATGCCTTAGCATTGCGGGATTTATGAATGCACAAGAAGATCAAACTGCTAAAGCTACCAAAATGGGCGACGGACCATTTATGAGCTACGTTATAAACGAGAGTAGCGGCAATTACACTTACGGTGGTATTAGCAAAGAAGTTTGGACATTTAGTTTTAAACCTTATCAGGTTGATTTTAAAGAAATAGAAGTTAAAGAAGCCGAGAGTAAAGAGACAAATAATTATTACCCTGATGAAGAAGCTTTTCCTGCTACATACGTTTGGGGACGATTAAATACAGAAGCCTGTATGAAAGGATGGGATTACCTTGAGCTTAGAAAAGCAAACCGAATGGTTATTTTGGATGAATGGGTTTACATTCTCGAAAAATGGGAAAGTAAAGACAGTTATAGAATACAAAAATGTTTTAAAAAAGGCGAGCTATCAGGTTTTAAGTTAACCAAAAAAGCATTTGGGGCTACAAAAGAAATGGAAAAGGCAAACCATAAAGAAACACTTCAAAAATACTTAGATGAGGCATTTAAAAAGCAAAGCGAGTTATTACCGGCATGGCAGGCAAATAATAAAGCAAAAATAGATAAACGTATAGCAGCAAAAGAAAGATACCAATTTACGATAGATTCTGTAAATGGTAATTATTGGAATACTGCTGAAGGGAAAAGGGTAAAAGCTCAACTTGACAAAAAGGCTGGTCAAGCAAAAGTTACACTTATAAATGATATGGCAATAGACGTGTTATTGTGTCACGGTTCGGGAGTTTCAACTCGTTTAAAGCCGGGAGAAAAAAAGATGTTTGAATGCCAAGAAGCAGCGTCAGTAAAAAAAGGAAAACCGCGCCAAAATAATAATTCTCAATTTGATGCCACCGACGTAATTATACTAAATTTGGATGGAAAGAATTGCGGAAGAGTAGTAAATGCATCTACCGTCTATAAATAAAAAGCACTCATTTTAATTTTTAGAATAAATGAAAAAAAACTCACCTGTAATGGTGAGATTTTTTTTTATGTCACTTCGAGAATTTTTTTCCTGCCTCATGCAAAAAATTGTATCGAGAAGTGAATCCAAAATCAGTTCTCGATATGCTCTCACGCTATTGCGTGATTGCTGCTCGAACTGACGCAAATATTGTCACTTCGAGTGATTTTTTGCCTGCCTTCCGTAAAAAATTGTATCGAGAAGTGAATTACCTTTCAGTTCTCGATACGCTCCGCTACGCGAACTGACAAAGTACCTAAAAATTAATTTTTTTATTTCCTTTTTATTAGTATATTTGCAATCCAAAATTAATGGCTTCGTAGCTCAACTGAATAGAGCACCTGACTACGGATCAGGAGGTTAGGGGTTTGAATCCCTTCGAGGTCACAAGGGGGGACTGGTTAGAGAAATCTAATTTAGTCCCTTTTTTTATACTCCAAAAGCATTGATTTTACTGCATATTTTAAATATCACGCTCATCACAGTGCTAGTGCGATATTGATTATTTTCAAAAAATAAATTATTTAAAAGATTTAAAAACTGCTACTGATATTTTATTGAAGAGCGCTTTATCGACTTCTTTATATTCTAAAAGACACGTGCATAAGTTGCCATCAACCATAATCGTTTTTTGATAATAAATATCGCCGTTATCCTTGTAGCCAGATAAAACAAAAAAACCCTTATCCAATTTTTTGTAGGTAATGTTTCGTCCATTTCCCTTTTTACTGAAGGTATTCACATGTTTTTTATAAGCAACTTCAAGTGTAAATACTATTTCTGGGTCTATTAAATCTATGTAATCTCTATAAACTGTTAAAGTATTAGCTGGTGTTTTTTTTGATCGAAATACTTGTCCATCTTTACTATCCGATTCGCCCTCTGGAGTTAATATTTCATAAGGGTAATCTACACTAAAGCCAAATTTTTGGTTGAGGTAATTTTTGTATTTAATTTCTGTTTGAATTGAGGATTTGGCAAAACCAAATAAAATGAGAAGCAATATAGCACTTGCAATTGCTTGTTTAAAAAAGTTTTGAGTCATTTTTTTAATAGTTAGTATTACAATATATTCTAAGTAACGACGATAGATTTATTTTTATAAGTACTAAGAACAAAAGTACTACTATTTACGAAATGTTGTTTAAATGACACATTATTTAGAAAGTAAAGACAGGAAGTTGACTTGGCATTTTAACCCACTTGTAGCTTCCTTCTTCCACTTTATAGCGATAAGATTCTGATTTGCCTGATTCAGTATTTATTATCACTGCATACATCTCATCTTCTTTACCAATTGAAATGCTTACTTGGTATTTTCCTATTTTGCTGGGCTCGTTTATTAGGAATCTTTCTGAGTTGCTGGATGCAGCATTTACTGTATTTATGGAGTGAATGAAGAAACTTACTCCTAAAAACATCAGGGTGATTCCTGTGCTCACTGATAAAAATTTAGTTTTCATTTTATTAATTTTTAGAGTAATTATTAAATCATTATTCTAGTTCACTTAATATTCTCACATCCGTAGAATCTTCTTTTAAATACACTACTTTTATTCTATCGCCGGGTTTGTATTTGTTATAACTGTTGCTACTGCAACTAATAGTTAAACCCAGGTAATTACCAATGTTCGGATTAATAGTAAGTTTGTCCAAAATCTCATCCATCTTTTTCTGGCTCTCGGTTTTACCTGCGGTGTCTGTTTTTGGTTTTTCAATTTCAGCAGCTTTTGTAAACATAGAAATACGCATCTGATAAGTTGGTCTTTTAGTTGTACCACCTTTTGATAATCCATTAACCGTCGCCTCAACACGTATTCCTTCTTTTAAGAATTTTTTATCTTTTGCTTTAACTATAAAAATTACTACAGTGATAAATACAACTAAAACACCAAAACTGATATAAGCAATACGTTCAATTTTTTTATTTTGCGGTAAATCTTTATACTTTGTCATTTAATTTTATTTAAGTTTTTAATTACTCTATTTCTTCAACTAATTTGGCGTGGTCTAAATCTTCTTTATCATATACCACATTAACAATGCTTCCTTCAGGATATTTATTAAATGATTTTTGTTTTACATAAGCTTGTAACCTGTCTGGGATTTTGGAGATAGTTTTTCCATTTGCTGTATCAGGCAAAACCGATAAACGAAAGGAGTAAGACGAAGTATCTCCATTCTTGGTATTTACTTCATAGTATTTACCGGTAACTTCAGCCTTAGCGCTTTTACCTTTTTTTAATAAGTTTTGCGTTTGAAAATAATCAATTAAGAAAACAGCAACAAGGGATAATATTATAAAGCCAACTCCTAATAAAATGGTACGATTATTTTTTTTCATTTTAAAATTTATTAAAAGCTCTTTTTTCTTTTTCTAATTTCTTCTTTACGTAAAGTTTTAGTGGCAGTAAAATTAACATGGGAGGAATAAACAATATACCCACAGTTAATATTGGAAAAAATTTGTTTTCTCCCATCCATTGCATTTGCATTTTATTTATGTCGTTTGCCAACCAAGTGCTTGTAAACGTTAAATAGGCGCTTAAAATCAATAAAATAAACGTAAGATAAATAATTATTTTGTCAACTTTTTTGTACATACTTTTATTTTATATTTTCGCAAAGCATTTCATCTCCACCCAAACCATTGTAAGTTACTTGAGTGTTTGTAAAAGAACCTCCAATGTATTCCTCATAAATATATATATTATTGGAAAGTAAATAACATTTGCCATCACCTTCAGTTGTTTTATAGGCAATTTTTCCAGTTCGTTTCCGACCAACAATAATACCTGTTATGGGGTGTCGTTCGGTTGTCCATCCATCCTGTGTAAGTACTACTTTAACAGCTTTTGCATTGTAAGCCGGACCATATTTTTTATTAAATCCATCTATAAAGATTTGTTCTAATTTGGCGTCTTTAACAATAGCAGTAGGTAGTTTGCGAGATTTAATTTCGGTAACTAAGTTAGCTTTTGATATGGCTTTTATTTTCTCAACCGTTCCATATTTATTTGTTAATTCACTACATTTTTTTACAGCTTCGCCACACTCCGATATTTCGGGAAACATTTGAAGAGCTGCTTCCCAATAGGCTTGAATTCCTAGTATTTTATTACAGGTAGCCTTGAAGTCGCTTTCTTCGCTGCTTGCATTGCCGTATGGGCTGTTAATTATCAAAACAACGTTGTTTATTTCTCTGTTTAGCGGCACATCCGACCCGCTTTTTAATTCGTTCACTAAAGTTTCGAGATAAGCATCATCTTTATAACTTTCTTTAAATGCAGCTAACGTTTCTTTTCTTTCTAAAATAGATTTAACTCTGTTTTTAAAATCAGTTATTTCTTTTTCTTCATGAGGTATTGGAATTTGAACACATCTTGTTACATCATTAAACATCTGTGTAATTTGGCGATTTTTTTCATTCTTTGCTTCTTTACCATCTCCTTCTTCTTTTAAAGTAGCCTCCATATTTACCTTTAATTTTTTTATTTCTGCCTCCATTGGGGCCGTGTTGTAGGAAGCATCTTTTGCTTTTATTTGGGTAATGGACTTTTCTGCCAACTCTAATTTATTTTCAGCATTGGTATAGAGCTTTTTTTGAATATTTGTATTTGCTTCATTTATTTGCTTTGTAGCATTTGTCACATACATTTTAGCTGGTCCTGTGTAACTATCGTCTGGTTGGATAGCGTTTGAAGTCTTTTTATTATCGTCATTATTTACTTTGGCGGTTCCATTTTTCCATTTGTTTAATTCTTCTTCCATAGAGTTGGTGGTTAATGCTGGGTCTTTTTGCTTAGCATCTGCCAACGCTTTTTCTGCATTTTTTATTTCACTTACCCCGCCATTTGTTTTTTTAATTTTATCTATTTGCGCCCAAAATATCTTTACTTCAAATTTTGCAGGCCCAGAATAATTGTTGTCTTGTGCAATCATAGTTGAATTAAGTGTTAAAATGATTAAGAGTGTTTTTACAGTTTTCATATTTTTAAATTTATTATTGTGATTTAAATAAGAAGGAAGTTTTATCGTCCCTCTATTAAAGGATGTTGCCAAAATCTACAACTAAATAATAGCGCCTCTGTATTTTGATTAATTATTGTTTAATTATTTTTTTAATTGAAATAGCATCACCTTGCTTTATTTTGAGGTAATAGATGCCATTACTTAGTTGAGAAATATTTATTGTTGTATTTAAATTTTGTAATTTAACTTCAATAACGACCTTTCCTAATACGTCTAATAGTTGTAAATCGGATGTGTTTTCGGTTTCAATGGTTATTAATCCATTATTCGGATTTGGATAAATTGAAAACTGAAATGCATTTACGTTTTCGTGAATGCCAGTGCACGCATTAACGGACACACCTGTTATTGCCGACCCATTGCAACTCCCACTAGAACCATTAACACTGTAGCTTACTGTAGTGCTTGGCGTAACAACTATTGATGTCGCGTTTGAGCCTGTATCCCAAGTATAAGTAGATGCGCCATTTGCCGTTAGAGTTGCAGATTGACCGATACAAACAGATGGACTACTCGAAGATATGTTAAGTGTGATACTACTAGATATTGAAATGCTTGTTGTTGCTATACCATAACATGGGCCATTAAAGCCTGCTGCTGTGTAACTTGTATTAGCTAAAGGAGAAACAACAATAATTGTGGTGCTTGGTCCCGTATTCCAAGTATAACCACTTGCTGCCCCAATAATTGTAAGTGTTGCTGTTCCTCCAACACAAATACTATTTGAACTTGCGTTAATAGAAATAGTTGGTGTTGCGGTTACATTTATAGAAATTGTTTTTGTATCAGAACAAGATGAGGTAGTTCCTGTAACCGAATAAATAGTGGTAGTGGATGGTGATATTGAAATAGATGAGGTAGTTGCACTTGTATTCCATATATAAGAAGTTGCACCACTTGCATTTAATGTAGTTGAGTTTCCACTACAAATGTTTGAAGAGCCCGCACTAACGGTAACAGTTGGCGTAGTTAAAATACCTATTGAAATTGTATTACTAGACGTGCAACCCAAGCTACTTGTGCCGGCAACTGTATAGGTTGTAAATACAGTTGGACTGATTCCATAAGTCGATGTATTTGGTCCCGAAACCCAAGTATAAGTGGAGGCTCCTCCTGCGAATAAGGTCGCAGAGCTACCACTGCAAAGACTAGGCCCTCCTGTGCTTGAGTTAATATTTATTATAGGTAAAACGCCAACCGAAATTGTACTTGTAGCTGTACTAGTGCAGCCCGCAACACTAGTGCCAATTAAACTAAAATTAGTTTGCGAAGAAGGACTTATTACGCAACTGCTTCCTGTTGTTGAGTTCATATATGTATAGGTGTTTGCCCCAATTGGTATAACCGTAAATGAACTACCGTTACAAATAAACCCGCTATTTACGCTAATGGTTGGCGTTGGGTTTACTGTAATAGTAATTGCAGTACGTGTAGCACTGTTCAAACACGTCAATGACTCAGCATAATAAGTGTATGTTCCTGTAGCTAAAATGGGAGTAATGTAATTTAACCCCGTTGATAAAACCGTTGTGCTTGTTGGGCTTGTATACCAAGTAACTGTTCCCGAACTAGAAGTAGTTAAGGTGGTGGTATTGTTTGAACACATATTTAAATTACCCGGCGATGTAATATTTACAGGCGACGGAGGTAGAATGCAAGGGTTCATTTTATGAACAAAGGCATCAGTGCTTCCAGCTGTTGTAAGTGTTGTTGTTCCTACCCCTGGATCAAAATCAACGGTAGCGGCAAAATATCCCGTGGTAAACACATTACCAGAAGCATCAAGGGTAATAGAAGCTGAATAATCTGCACCGGTGTTGCCAATTGTTTTTGTCGTAATAAAGTTTCCTGTTGCGTCTAACTTACTTATGAAAACATCAAGGCCTCCAGCACTTGTAACACTGTACGTTCCAACTCCCGGGTCGAAATCGACCGTACCCTGAAAATATCCTGATACGTATACGTTGTTAGATGCATCCACAGCAATTGAATTTCCATTTACATAAGTTGTGCCAACAAAGGCTTGCGCCCAAACAAAATTACCTGATGCGTCTAGCTTACTTACAAAAGCATCATTTATGCCAGTGGTTGTTAAATTCGAAACACCCACTCCTGGATCAAAATCTGCAACAGCACTAAAAAAACCTGTCGTGTAAACATTTCCAGAAGCATCTAAACTTAACCAATACGATTTTTCGGCTGATGTGCCGCCCATTTGTTTGGCCCAAACAAAATTACCTGCGGAATTTAACTTACTTACAAATATATCTGAACTTCCTGCCGAAGTCAAGTTGAAGGTTCCAACACCAGGGTCGAAATCAGCAGTAGCTGCAAAAAAACCAGTAACGTAGACATTATTAGATGCATCTACTTTAATACCATGCCCCTCTTCGTTTGCAGACGACCCACCTAAACTTTTTGCCCATAAAAAATTACCTAAAGGATCCAACTTACTTATAAAAATATCAGGACCACCAGCGGATGTCAAATTAAAAGTAGAAGCACTAGGATCAAAATCGGCAACAGTACTATATATACCCGTTGTGTATATATTACCAGTTACATCTATTGCAATAGCATACGGAGTTTCGCTAGAAGTGCCACCCATCGCAAAGGCACTTACAAAATTACCAGCAGAATTTAATTTAACAATAAACATATCCTGACTAGCACCGCTAGAGTTTAAATTAAATATACCAACACCCGGATCAAAATCTACAGTGCCGCTAAAATACCCTGTAACATAAACGTTACCAGAGGCATCAACAGTAATTGACTGCCCTGCATCAGCGCCCGTTCCACCAACGCTTTTTGCCCAAACAAAGTTGCCTGAAGCATCTAATTTACTTATGTAAATATCTTGAGATCCGTTAGAGGCAAGCGTAAAAGTAGCTGCACCTGGGTCAAAATCTGCGGTGCCTTGGTAAACACCTGTTGTGAGTACATTTCCAGAACCATCAACAGCAACACCGTAACCAGCTTCGGCATTAGTGCCACCTAAGTTTTTTGCCCACTGAAAGGCTAAGTTTTGAGAATTTCCTAAAAAGGGAATTAAGCATAATGCTAGTAGAAGTTTTTTCATAAGATATAGATTTGATAAGCAAAACTACTTAATCATACACCTATCTTTTGGTTGCTTATACAAGTGACGGGTTTGAGTTTACCCGTGTTTAATTTGGATTGAGAACTGTAATTGCCTTTTATGAAAATTTCTCGAGAAGAGTTAAAAGGCTATCTTTTTTCCGATGAGAAACGGGTACTTTTTCATTGTTTTCTAAAATTAAAACGCCTCCATCGGCTTTATCAAATCGAACAATTTTTTTTACGTTTACTAAGTGAGAATGGTGGGTCCTGAAAAATCCGAAATTTTGTAAAAGTTCTTCAAACTCTTTTATTCCTTTTGATATTAAAATATCTTTGTGGTCATAAATATGAAAAATGGTATAAGCGCCGGAGGCTTCGCAGCGAATAATGTCTGATACTTTTATGAAGTAAATAGAATCACTGTCTTTTAAAGCAATTTTTTTATCATAATTTTTTATATCGCCAAGGCTCTCTTGTAAAATTTGTAGCTGTTTATCGAGTGACTGTGTTTTAATGTTTTTTTCAGCTCGTTCAACGCTTTGTATTAATTCTAAAGAATCGATGGGTTTTAATAAAAAGTCGATCGCACTGAGTTTAAATGCGTCGACCGCATATTTATTATGGGCTGTAATAAAAATAAGCTGAAAATTTATTGCGCCATTTAGTTGTTTAATTAAATCCATTCCGGTTCCATCACCCATTTCCACATCTAAAAACACAATATCGGGGTTGATATTTGAAATGGCTTTAATTCCAGTAGCTACACCATTGGCCTCGTCAATGGATTCAATTATTGGACAGTATTCTGTAATTAGGTTTTTTAGTTCCGTTCTAATTGGTTCTTCGTTGTCTATAATCAAGGCTTTCACCTAACAAAAATAGATAAAAAAGGGAAATATGCTAAAATGTCTTTATTTAGAATAAATTAAAGGTAAAAAAAGTGCTACAGAAAAACCTGAATTTTGATTGTTGTTAATTTCAAAACGGGCGTTAGATTTATGTTGTTTGTTTAATAAGTATAGTCTATCTTTTACGATTTGGGTTGCTCTGGAGGGATACGTTTTTTGTTCCGTTGAATTATTTTTACCAACACCGTTATCTCTGATAGTTATTTCTAATTCGTTAGTAGCGACTTTAAAATCCACTATTATCATTCCATTATTTAGGTCATCAGAAAAACCATGCTCTATAGAATTTTCTACAAAGGGTTGTATTATCATTGAAGGAAGCATTAATTCAGATATTTCAATTTCATCACTAAACTTAATTTCATAATTGAATCTTTCAGGATACCTCAATTTTTGTATTTCAAAATAGTTATTTAAAAAATCTATTTCAGTTTCAATGGTAATAAGTTCGTTATAACTGCTCTCAAGCGATTGTCGCATTATTTTTGCATACTTGGTTAAATAATCGGCAGTTTTAGCAGCGTTATTTTCTTTTAACGTAAAAGATCGTAAAGAAGATAAAATATTAAAGAAGAAATGAGGATCCATTCTGGCGCGGTTTAAACGCTGTTCAGTTTCTATGGATTTTAATTTACTTTTAATTACTGTTTGGCGATAAAAAAAGACAATTACAATAATTGCAAATATCGTTGCAATTATACCTGCAATCAAAAACTTAGTGTTGATTGCCGCAATTTCTTTTTCTTTACTTAACTCTAAAATCTTCTTTTCATTCTCTACTTTGTCGTACTTCTGAACTAATTCATTAATTTCTTTGCTTTTATTTACATTATACAAACTGTCATTAATGCTATTGTACTGTTCAATTCCATAAATGGCTTCATTTAAATTTCCAGCTTTTTTATTGATTTGAAAATACCTTAAGTAGTAGTTTAACCGATAATATTGAACATTGATCAACGGCAATTGACTTTTAAAAGAGTCTAAATAGCAGAGCGCTTTACTATAATCTCGCTTTTCTAGGTAATAATCCGAAAACTTCACATAACTCATAATTATTTCACCTGGATATAAATACTTTCGGTATTTCAAAGCTTCTTTACCATACTGAAACCCTAGTTCAAGTTCATTTTTAACATAATAGTTATCGGAAATGATGTTTAAAATAGGATAAGCTCTAGTATAATATCCATATTCCTTAATTAATTCGTAGGCCTCTTTAGCAATTGCAATTGAGCTATCAATGTATAACGGAGACATACTTCGTAAATCCATGTAAGCACGTGAAATGATATTGCGGGCAAATATTTTTGCATAGGGTCTTTTTAGTTTTGGAAATAGTGCAATTGCTTTATTCTTATAATCATTGGCTTCCTTGTTCTGTGAATCAGCAACCATTATATCTGCCAACTTACAATAGGTTAATACTAAGCCATCCATATTTAAAGTTTTTTCAAACAGAGGTATCGCTTTTATAAAATACTCTAATGATGTTTTTTTATCTCCCGACCTATAATATATTATCCCCAAATAATAATAAATATCTGCTCTTAATGAATCGGGGATTGTTTTATTGTTTTCGAAAATCCTTTTTAAAATTACTGTAGCTGTATCAAACTGATTTTTTTGTTGGTAACCAATTGCAACGTATAATTTGGCCTTGTTTAAATAATTAATATCATTTGCTTTTTTTAATTCCCGTTCCGCCTTTTGCGCGTATAGTAGAACGGAGTCTGGTTTACCATATTTTTCTATATGAAGCAAAGCAATGTTTAAACATTGAATAGAATACTTTTGGCCAGTAAGATTATTTAATTTTGACTTTGATTCTTCAAGTTCTTGAGCACTTAACTTAATTGTACCTATTATAAAGAAAAGAAATAAAAAAAAGTATTTTTCTATTTTAAGATGCATTTTTATTCCAAACGTTAACTATTTTGCTTGAAAGATACCTATAAAAACAAATGTATGCAATCATAAAATTATTGCGTGGTAATCAGCCTTTTGAGGAGATTCAAAAAAGGCGGGTGGGAAAGAGCCTCAAGTTCTAGGCAAAATAATATATTTGAGAATCCAAGAATTTAAAAAAGAAAAAATTTCTTAGTTCCATTAATGTTGACTCAATCAAAACCACATTCAAAAACGCTTGTAAGTGATTATAATTTACTTCAAAAACAGGCCGCGTTGGGGTTTCTACATTAATTTGGTGATATCCTATAAAACGTGTACGTTTCGTAAATCTTCATAAGCTTGGTTAGGATCTTTACCAACATTGGTCAAAAGATTTGGGCTTGTTAGAAAAATTTAATTCAGCCCCAATTTTAACGCCAGAAGCAGTTATTTTACAATTTATTTTAATCTGTAATCAAGTCAACAGCGGTTTCAACTAAGTTTGTGTTTTTGCGATACCTCTTTTTTAGTTTATACATTTGGTAATCTTTTATAATTTCTCTAAAATCGATGGAAAGACCAACAGATGTATAAATGCCATCAAAGGCAAGATTTTTTATTTGATTGAAAAGTGTTTTTCTATAACCAAACGCACCTTTTAATCCTATACATCTAATCGGTTTAAATGTGGCTGATAAGCCAAAATAACTCATTACTATAAAGCCTTGTTGCTTATCGGTTTGTAAATTATTAATATGTGATACGTAATTTAAAGAATTATTTCCAAAACCAAACTCCAAAGGCATACCTAAAGAAAAAAAGCGCGTATTTTTATAAATAAACTCAGTATTTAAAGCACCATAATTTAGTTTATATTCACCTTGATAATCAATATCGTTGATGTTTTTTTTAAGTGCGGTTAATTTATCAGAAACGCTATAGTAGCCCAAGGTTAGCCTTAGTTTTTCTTTTAATAAAATACCACCGTCAACACCCGAAATACTTAATTTTTGCCCGTTTAAAAACGTTAATCTATTATCTAATCTAACTTGCGGACGAACTAATCGGGTTTTAATAATTTTTAGGGAGTCGGTAATAAATTGTTTTTTTGTAATTTTTTGTTGCGCATTTATTTTAAAACAACAGAAAATAACAATAATAAAAAAAAATAAATTTCGAAGCGGGAACATTTTTTTAGTGAATTAAGCGTAAGGAACTTTTTCTTTACGCTTAAATAAATTTCCTAATAATTTTAACGCGCCAGATTTGATATCATCGCCATTTTTTGAAACAACGTTTGAAACGCCCAGTTGTAAAAGTGTTCCTAATAAGTTTTTAATTGGATTGTGAGTAGAACCAACAATTACTTTTTGAGTAAGTTTACCAGCTGCATAACTTAAGGCGGTATTAATTAGTCCCTTTTTAAAATCTGGAGCAGCAATAATTTCGCCAATGGCATGCTTAATTAAAGTTGCAGGCTTTATTTGTTCGTAGGTAATTTTAAATTGTTCTTTTAGTAAGTGAATGTCATTTATTTGTTTTGTTTGCAAATACAAAATAGATGTGTTTAATTCTTCAAGGGTTTTAATATTTGTGGTCATAATTAATTGAATATTTGTGAAACGATAGAATTAGCAATTGATTTTTTGAGTGTTTTATGTAAAAAGAAATATAAAACAACACCAATTAATGCGTAAAATCCTCCTAAAGCTAAGAAACCATAATAGGGTTTACCAAGTAATTCGCCCAACCATAATGATATGCCAAAACTAATTAGTAAAAAAAACATACTAAACAATAAAATAGAAATTGTACGCGATATAATATTGGCACTTACTTGCGCCGTTTTTGAAATTGCTTTAAGTTTTATTAATTCAAAAGTTGTTTTGCTATATTCTTCTACTTTTTCGTAAAGTGGTTCTAATATATTAGTTTTCTCTTCCATTTTTTGATTTTTTAAAATAAAAATTTGAGGTAGATCAATTATAATCTACCTCATAATTTAATAACTAACTCATTGCTGTTTTAGCATCTTTTTTAAAGTCTTCAACTTTGTTTTTTCCGTTTTCTAACATTTCGTTAGCTTCGTCTTGTGCCATACCAAGCTTTTCGCTAACGGCACAAAGCATTTCATCAAATTTGTCTTTTAATTCATCTAAAGTGTCAGAACTTTTTTTAGAAATTTTCTTTCTAGTTTCCGATCCTTTATCGGGTGCAAATAATACACCTAATAATGCGCCAGCGGCTAAGCCTGCTAATACACCTACTACTACTTTTCCTGTGTTCATGTTTTTTGTTTTTTTAAGATTAATTGTTTTTTTTATATTGGTTTGTTGCCTTGAATTATTCTTAAAATAACTGCTATTACCGCTATTACTAAAAGAATGTGAATAATACCACCCGCGTGATAGCCCAAAAAGCCAACGCCCCAAGCTATTACTAATATTACTGCAATGATGTAAAGTAAGTTTCCCATAATTATTTGTTTTAAATTTTTATGAAACAAAGTTGCTTCAGTTTAGAGTTAAAATTGTTATACACGGCAAGGAATAATTTACATTATTCACATATTTTAAGATTCTTTTATTATTACTGATTTGGCTAGTTGCAAAATTTTAAGCACAAAAAAAGGAAAAGATAGTATTACCTTTTCCAATTTGTAGTTTAAAATAAATTAAATTGCCTCTACTAATTTGTTACGTAAGTTCTTTACTTTGTAGTGGTCGGCATTAATTAGTGTAAATTGGTCTTGAACCATTTTTAATTGTTCGGCACTTAAGTCTTCAGCATTATCTCTTAAAACTTTATTGTAGGTTTCAACAGCCATATCCTCACCGAATTCACACGAGTTTAAAATTGTTTTACGGTCGTTGCTGGATAATGCAACTTTAACATCCATCCACATTCTAAAGAATTTACCAGTAATTTTAGTGCTTTCGGTCGGTGTGCCACCTAATTTTAAAATGGTATCGTCTAACGCGTTCTTGCATTTAAAACTAGTTCTACTTAACTCCATAAACAAATCTTTTAAATCTTTTTCTTTTGTTTCTTTTATTGCAGTTTCGTAGCCTTCAATTCTATCGTTATTAATTTGCACAAGCGTGTTTAACGCTTCTATTGTTTTTTCATTTTTCATTTTAATTAGTTTTAAATATTAATATGTTACAAATTTGTATATTCTATAAAATATAAGTGTTATATAAATATTTTAATTGATTATACTATTCACACATGTATAATTATTTTATAGAATGTTTTTTCTGTAATTACGTTGTTTTTTAAATTTATCGCGTGGGGCTTCATTATTTAGTTCATTCATTTTACTGTAAGCTTTTAATAAATAATCCGGAAACTCGCCTTTATAATCTATTTTATAAAACGAAAAACCATTGTATGGTACAACGTTTTTATTACGAACTATTTTTATTTGTTTTGTTAAATTTTTCTCCTCAAAATAACTCATGAATATACGTTGCCTGTCTCTATTTAGTTTAGTGTATTTTGTTTCAATATAGTTTGGTCCTAATAAGCGAATGCATCTGTCCTGCACCGTAAAAAGCATTGAATCATTTACATTACGACTTAGATATCTTAAAAACAAAGAATCTTTTGCAGACATTTTATCGACAATTAAAGAATCTTTTTCAGTAAAATTGGAGTTGCTAATATTAATAGATTTAAAATAATATTTTTTCTTAGCTTCATAAAATAAGATATACTCTTTTTCTTTTAAAGTATAAATTTGAGGGTATACATTTATTTTAGCATCAGGGTTTTCTTCTAAAAAATTAGCTATGCGTTCAATAAACTTTATTTGGTTACGCGTTAATTCACAACTCTTCATTTCCCATTTTAATGCTAATGTTTTTTCAATTTGTGTTTCTATATTTCTCACTTCAATTCTATAAGGTGTGGTAACGGGTTTTATAAATATGTTTTCGAGTACATCGAAAATCACATCTCGTAAATTAAATTTTGGGTCTTTTAAATTGCCTGTTATTGGTACTTCGTAATCGATTACATTACCCCGCTCTCTTACAAAAAACATTAGTATGCGCATTGGCAACCATTTTGAATTTTTGTTTCTTATTCGTTTGCCTAATCTAGGGTCGATAACTGTAAGATTATTTGTGCTTTGTATTGCCCCATTTTGTACATGCCATACACCGTTTACTTCAACTGTTCCTCTATCTAAAGGGAAGGAAGTGTATTTAATAATGAATGGATTGAAAAGTGTAATGGGAATTTTTTTGAATTGAAAATATAAATCAAAATCGGAACTATCTTTGGGATTTACACTTACATTTAAGGAAATATTGCCATAAGGATTAATGCCTGACCAAAGATTGAATTTTATTCGTTTATGTTTTTTATCAATTGAATCGGCAATAAAATTTAATGGATTTAATCCTATGCAGAATTTTTCATTTAAAGAATAATCGTTATAGATAATATTGCCCTGATAAATAGCCACACGATTTGCTTTGTAATTACTGCTTATTAAATTTTTGGATAGAGTTTTAATATATTTTGCAATTTCTATGACTAAGTTAAATTTATTTGGGTCGGAATTTGCAGCTTTAACTTTTGAGCCTTTTTTTCCAAATATAGTTTGTATATTATCTAAATGATCGTACTTTTCGTATTTAAAATATGGCTTTTTTAATGAGACAGAATCAAAAAGGTACTTTCTTTTTCGTGGACTTACCTCTAATATTTTAACGGTTAATTTCTCAAAAGAGGCATAATCCTCTTCGGGGTTTTTCCCAAAATGAAAATCGTTAATTTGAATAAGACCAGAGTTGGTAACATCATCTCGATGAATAAGATTTCCGTTTGATTTAAAATCGGCATCTAAATAGGCTTTAAAACTTCCATAGTTGGATAAGTCTTTTACATATTGACCAACGATATTTAAATCAAATCTATTTACAAGTACCGCTAGTCTATAGTCATTGTTTTTTGAATTGAGAATAAATTCGCCTTTAGCATCGCCTGTTCCAATACCTGAAGAAAATGAAAATTTTATGGGAATTGAATCAATATTCCAGCGAAAACCTTCGCTAAATATATTTACATTTTTAATAAAATAATTTATGGGCGTTACTTTTTCTGTGTAGTAAAATGTACCGTCATTTATTTTTATATTTAATAAACTAAAATGTACCTGTTCTTTAATCGATTTAGGTTTGGCTTTTTTTGAAGTGAATTTTGTTATTAAATCGTTAAAATTAAATTCTTTTTTATTTTGAATAATTTTTCCTTTCGGTTTATCAATAATTAGTTTACTTATTTCATAGTTTTTTGAAAATAATTTAAACATACTAATGTTAGCACTTATTCCTTTTGCTGAAAAAAAAACAGAATCGCTTTTCGATTCATAAATTTTTAAATCGCTAAAATGAATGTATCCTGTAAATGGATTTATGTAAGTCCAACCTAATGTAATTTGTCTACCGGTATATTTTTCATCGTACTTTTGAATTAGGTACTTTGTAATTGGAGAAATAAATATTAGTACTAAAACTACAATTAATATAATTGTTGTAAGCGTATAGAGAATTATTTTACGTGGTTTTTTCAATAATTAATAGTTTAAAGCATCGTGTGTAGAGGCATATTTTTTTAATACATTAACCAACGAATCGTAATAATTTGTTAGATGTTTTACGTTAATTTCCGGATTTTCTTTATCGGGATTTGTAATAGGAAACTCCATTATATACTTTGATAATTCAGGATATTTCTCTTGAATCAAAAGAGTAGTTTTTAAAATATCAGCGTTAAGTTGTTTTTCTGTTTTCATATTTTTACTTTTTAGCGACTACCTTGTATTTATTATTTTGTTTCATAATTTCTTTTTAAAAATTCTAAGCCCTAAAATTATAGTTGGCACTAGCAATTCGATAAACATAAAATGTATAATTTTGTCGACACTTGCTCTACCTGCCTATGTAATTGTTTAATCAAGTATCCCTGCTAAAATGACTTTACCGAAAAATATTGGTGTTTATTTTTTCAGATTTATTCATTAGAGGAGTTATAAATGCTTTCCGCAAATTATTAAATAAAATGGTCAACTTTTTTTGAATTTATACTCATGTTTATTGGTTAGTACTTGAGTTTATAATGGTTTGACGATTTATATCGTACTTAACATTTGCGTCACCATTAATAATTTTTTCGTTTAAAACTTCATCTATTTTAACTTCGTTTTTTTTTGCAGTTTCGTCAAAAGATTTATCTATAACATCTTCTTCAATGTTTGGAATTTTTTTGATTGCTTTACGTTTTTTTTCGGGAAAATCTTTTGGCTCAGGTTTTTTTTTATTAAAATCTTCGTTTGTTTTTTGCGATGACATGCTACCAGCATTGTGATCACTTTTGTCAGTTTTAGAAGTTTTCATAATATTATTTTTTAAGTAATGTTTATACTACAAAAATAATCGAGAGCAATGTGGATACTGTTATACTTTATTTTAGAAACATTACATTATTCACACATTAGATAGTGGATTTTTCTTTTTTACTAAAGGCTCAAACAAAAGTGACAAGGATTGTCGATGGGTAAAGTATTTATAAATCCAGTTAATAAAAACAATTAATTTATTTTTAAAACCTATTAATAAAAACAAGTGCAAGGTCATCCAAATTATCCAGGCAAAAAAGCCCTGAAAACTTAAAGCTGGTTTTGCTAAATCAACCACCGCCTTGTTGCGTCCTACCGTAGCCATACTGCCTTTGTTTATATATTTATAAGGCAGCATTTGTTTTTGTGTTGCAATACGTTTAAAGTTGTTGGCCAAATTTGTAGCTTGGTCTATAGCAACGCTTGCCAATTGCGGATAGCCTTTTGGGTGGCCCGTGTTTTCGATAAAAGCTATATCTCCCAAAGCAAAAATGGTAGTACTTGAAATAAGTCTATTAAAGCTATCGGTTTTTAGTTGTTCTGATTTTGAAATAAGATTTTGATTTATACCCTTTGGTGCATTACCTTTTACGCCGGCGGCCCATATAACTATTGATGATTGTATAATAGAACCATTTTGTAAGATAACATTACTACCATTGTATTCCTTAACAATTGTATTGGTTAAAACAGTAACACCCATGCGTTGCAGATATTGGTTTGCTTTTGTAGAAGAGGCTAAACTCATATTAGCTAATAATTTATCAGAGCCTTCTAGTAAATATACTTGCATTTGTGTAAAATCAATTTCGGGATATTCGAGTGGTAACGAATCGCGTTTCATTTCTGCCAGTGCACCGCTAAGCTCTACGCCTGTTGGACCACCGCCAACAATAACAATAGATAATGTTTTTTTAGAACTTAGAGTAATTTGCGAAACGGCTTCTTCAAAATGTTGAAGTATTGTATTTCTTATTTGCAATGCTTCCCAAGTTGATTTCATTGAAAAAGCATTTTTTTGTATTTCAGTATTACCAAAAAAATTAGTAATTGCGCCTGTAGCTATCACTAAATAATCGTAAAAAAAATTGCCGACGCTGGTTTCTAATTTTTTGTTGAATTCGTCAATAGTTGTAACATTTGCAACTCTAATACTTACATTTTTACTTTTTTTAAATATTGAGCGGAGCGGGAATGAAATATTACTGGCATCTAAATTTGCCATAGCCACTTGATAAAATAGCGGCTGAAATTGATGGAAATTATTTTTATCAAGTAATGTAATTTTATAGTCTGGGTGGTTATTTAGCTTGCGTGCTAATTTTAAACCTGCAAATCCTGCGCCTATTATTACAATGTGTTTCATAATATATTGTATAAAATTAATTCTATAATTTTACTTTGCATCATCTATATGGACAACCATTAAAGGAATGATAGCTAATAGTGCTGAATTTTCTGTAATACTTTTGTGCATTAAACTTTGCCAAAAATTGCGATGCTTTGTGAAAAAAGTCATGATGTCAATATTTTTTTCATTACAATAATTGTTTAATTCTTCGACAGTATCGTTACCATAAATGGTATGTTTATGAAAAGGCTGATGTAAAACTTCAAATCCAAATAATTTATCCCAATTAATTTCTTCTTGTTTTGGTTCAAATAATGGATCGTAATTTTTTACGTTTACAAAATGTATTTCGGCCGACGTTTGCTTGGCAAAACTTATTATTTCTTTTACGGATGATTCTTTTAAGGAGTCGTAATTACTGGCATACATAATTTGTTTTATGGGGTGCCATTTTACATCGCGTGGAACAAGTATAACAGGGCAATGTGCTTTGTTTGAAACTTTGTGTGACTCAGTTCCAACTATTTTTGCTAAAAGATCTTCGAGTCCGGATGAACCCATTATTATTAGATCAATATCCTCTTGTTCTGATAGATCTACTAAAACATCCACTGTATTGCCCGATAAATATTTCGCTTTTGTTTTGTTTTTTATTACATCTGTGCTTAAATATAAATCTTCTTCACTAATAAATTCTTGAATTTCTATCATTACATCCACATCCCCAATAGGCAAAGGAGCAACCACTACATCACTTGCCATAATAACATTATGTTTAATATTTAGCACAGTTACATTTGCATTTAAAACGTGTGCTAAATTTTTTGCATATTGATAAGCGTTTCGAGATGTGGTTGAAAAATCTATTGGCACAGTAATATTTTTAATTTTTTTCATTATTAATTGTATTTAATAGGTGCCAATTTAAAAAATTATATACTACAAAGGTATTATTTGATAAAGCTAAACTCTTATATTTAGCTAAAAAAAAGTTATATAGTTACCACATTTGCAAAAAATAAAGCAAATTAATATGTAATAAATTCGGGCTTAGAAACTGAAAAAGAGCGTACCCTCAAAGTAAAGCTAGTAACCGGATTGTAGGTTAAAATAGTGTTATTTCCATCCGGTAAAAAAGGATAGTAACCGAAAGAAAATTGAAAGGTACTACTTAATAAATTTTCGTTACGAAATAAAATGCCTAAGGAATAGCCTTGATACAGTCTGCTTTTATTTATTCTATTTGCAGGGTCGCCAATCATACCAAGACCAGCCATTATTAAAGGCGCCATTCTAAAGCCAATAATGTGGTAAGGCAAGTATGCTACTGTTTCAGAATTTAGTATCATTTTAGTATTACCCGAAAGCCCGTTGCCATTAAAGCCATATAACTCATCACTATATAGCGAAGTTGTTTCGCCCGAAATTTTGTTTTCGCCATGCAGGGTATTAAAATTAAAAAATTGCCTAAAATAGCATTTACCTTGCCTTTTTAAATCACTAAAGTAATAAAGGGTTAAACGTGTAGTAATATCGTTTGAAACATTTCGATTAAAAAAAATTCCTTGCGCGAAGCTGGCTGATAAATACCCAAACTTAAAATGTTTTGCACGTGCAATTTCTATACCTGAATAAAATCTTAATTTTGAAAATTGTTTTTGGTAGGTGCCATAAATATACTGCACTATTAAACCCTCAGGCACATCCTCGGTGGCACCAAACCTATAAATAAATTTATCTTTGTAATATTGTTGTACGGCAAAGCCAACATTACCAACAATAGAATATGTGTTTTGGTTATTGCCCCTTGGCTCAATAAACTGAGTGTTATAAAACCTAAGCCCGGTTATTACGTTGGTACTTTGATTAAACAAATCTTTATTTTTGCTTAATTTAAAACTTCTACCAGCCCAAACATCGTAATTGAAAAAATGAAGTTCTTTATGGTTTGAAGTTTGCTCAATGGTATCTATATTGTCATAATATCTTAAATACCTATTAATTCCAACGCCACCTGCCCATTTTGATAAAGGAGAAAAAAAGCCTCTATCAAAATATAACCCAACGTCTGCCCCCCTTTCATCCCAACGGTAGGCTAGGGTAGAAGAGATATAAGTATTATCAATATTTGCAATGTTATAATAGCCGTTAAAATCTAAAACATTTGGCCGTTTAAAGCCAACATAGTGTTCAAATTGTTGCCCTACACCAAATAAATTTTGGTTACGGAAACGTATGTTGCCCGAAATATCGGTGATTAAAATAGGGACAGTAACGGGCCATTTATCTTGCACTACTACATTTACATCTACGCTATCTTTATTATTAGTTGGGCTTATAGATATTTTAGCATCGTTTATAAAAACTGCTTGCCTTAAAACTCGTTCCGTTTCGCTTAAGTTTAATGCATTTAGCGAATCGTGGGCGTGAAATAATAGTCGATTCACTATTATCCAATGTCTTGAGGTTATATGCAATTGGTTACTGGCTTTTTGCACACTATTAATATGTTTTGGTGTGGTATCGTTTACTGAATAGCCAAAAGGTTTTAATACTGTAATATTTATGTTGCGAATAATGCGCCCCTGATATTTAAGATACGGGTTTACATTTTTTTGTTCGTTTGTTGCTGGGTGGTCGGGATACTCCTTAGGTTCAGGATCTACGAAAATAGCATCGTAAACAAATTTTGTGAGTTTTGATTTATAGGCAACGTGTTTAATTTTTTTATAAATACGTAAACTATCACGTTGTTGTTTAGTTTTTTTTTGAGCAAAAATATTTGTTGATGACATTAAAAATAGAATAATAAATAAGCCACGTGTTAAAAAACGACCATTTACCATTACATAATTAATTTAAATGTTTTTAAGGCTTACTATAATCTTGCGCAGACCACGTTATAGCATCGCTTAATTCGCTTTTTGAAAACTCTTTAAATTCAGTACGGAAAATTAAGTTTAAAAGTTTTAGTAGTTTTTTATTCAATTTTGATTCGCTTACAATTGCAATCCTCTTAAATTTAGTAGCACACTTGTTTAAACGTTTAAAAATTTTAAGCGTATTAAATTTGATGTCTTCGCCTACATTGCTTAATACTAACAAACAATTGGGCTGCTTCGCCATTTTTAAATGATGGCTAATAGAGGGAGTTACAACTTCCTCGATATCTTTATCAGTTATTTTCCATTCGGTTTTAAAACCTAATACGTTTTGGGGAAGATCAATTAATCTATATATCATAGCTATATATTTTTGAAAGTTTTATTTTATGTTGCTTATAACAAAGTTCGTAATGATTAAAGGACAAATTATTACATTAACGTACTAAAAACATTATATAATTCACACATTTACTATTTTTTATTTTTCTTAGCTTGTTTTTTAAAAAACCGTTTTAATAAAAAACTATGTTGCGCAGCTTCTAAATCTTCGTCTAATTTTTTTGAACCGCTTTCTAAATTTTTAAGTGTTGTTTTTAAATTAGAACCAGCTTCTTCGTCGTAAAGCAATACGCCAAACGAACTTTTTTTGTTGGTGCTGGCATTTTTTAAATTATTTACGAAAACAAAAGCGGTATCGGTAATGCTGTTTAATTTTGTAACAGAGCCTTTTATGTTTTTAAATACTACCGTATCGGTAACTAAACTATTGGCTAAAGTGCCTTGCTTGTTAAGTTTAGAGGTGAAATTTGCAAGTGATGCAATTAGTGTCTCGGCATTAGCAGAAGCTTGTTGTAAAGAATTAGTGGTTGCATAAATACTTTTATAAATAGAATCGTTATTAATTAGTTTACCAATTGTGCCTTCGCCACTGGCTAACTTTTTTGTAAGTGCTAAAACATTTAAATTGTTTTGCTGAAAAGTATTCATAATTTCTTCGGTGGATAACATGAGTTCGTTTGCGAGTGTATCTCCTTGTTCAATTGCAGGGGCGTTATAAGTTCCACCATAAATAACAATTATTTTATTACCTATTAAACCATCGGTACTAATTTTTACTTTTGCATCTTTGCGTATATATTGTATCGATTCACGGTTGATATTTAAAACTACTCTTACCTGATTTTTGCCATAGAATTCGGTTTTTTTTATAGTACCTATTTTTACGCCCGAAAACCAAATGTTGTTGCCGGTTTGCAAACCATTAACATCGCCAAAAATGGTTGACACGGTTATTTTTTTTTGAAATGTAGAATGTAGATTTCCTATAGTTAACACACCGCCTACAAGAAAAGCAATGCCTATTATTATAAATACGCCTACTGCAATTGCACGTTTATTTTTACCTTCGCTCATAATTTTGTTGTATAAAATTGTAATTAAAAAAACTTTTTATTTGTTCGTTGTTTGATTGAAATACATCTTCAAATTTGCCTACTTCCATAAATTTTCCTTCTAATAAAATAGCTACCCTGTTACTTGTTTGCTTTGCGCAGGTTAAATCGTGGGTAATAATAATAGAACTGGTGTTATATGTTTGTTGAACATTTTTTATGAGTTGATTAATTTCTTCACTTGTAATTGGGTCTAGCCCCGAGGTTGGTTCATCGTACAACATGATTTCGGGTTTTAAAATTAGCGTGCGGGCAATACCAATACGTTTGCGTTGTCCTCCAGACAAATCTGAAGGCATTTGATTTAATTTCTCTTTTAAACCAACAGCTTCTATTACTTCTTCAACCGCGTTATCAATTTGTTTTTTAGTTAAGTTTTTTTTATTCATAACTAATGGAAATTCCAAATTCTGCCTCACATTCATACTGTCGTATAAGGCACTACTTTGAAATGAAAATCCAATTCGTAATCGTAGTTTATCCAAATCGTTAGTTGATAATTTAGCAACCTCATTTCCTAAAACAGTTATAGTTCCTTTATCAGGAAATAACAAGCCAACCAACATTTTAATTAAAACAGACTTACCTGCTCCTGAACGCCCAAGTACCGCTACATTTTCACCTTTAAAAACATTTAAATTAATGTCTTTTAAAATATGTAAATCACCGAAAGATTTGTACACTTCTTTAATAGAAATTACAGGCTCGCTAGTTGCTATGTTATTTTGTATTTCCATGTATTAATAATAGCGTATCCAATTTGCCATTTGTACAATTACCACTTCTATAATAAATACTAAAAACATAGATAGTACAACAGCTTCGTTTGCTGCCTTGCCCACGCCGCGTGTGCCTTGAGAAGCATTATAGCCTTTGTAACAGCCAATTATACCAATTGTAAATCCAAATATGGTTGATTTAGTTAGCGATGAAAACACATCTAAAAACGTAATCGTTTCAAAGCCATTATGAAAAAAGCTGACAATACTGGTTGCTTCGTTTGAATGTATGCTGGAGTAGGAGCCCATTAGCGCCACAAAACCGCAATACAAACCTAAAATTGGAACCATAATAGTGCATGCAATTACGCGCGTGGTTACCAAATATTTAAATGGATTGATAGCAGATACTTCCATGGCATCAATTTGTTCGGTTACACGCATTGAGCCCAATTCGGCACCAATACTAGACCCAACTTTGCCTGCACAAATTAATGCTGTTACTAAAGAGCCTAAAGCTCTAACGATAGCAATAGACATTAAAGATGGTAACCACGATGTAGCACCAAATTCGGATAATGAAGGACGGGATTGTTTTGTAAAAACTAATCCCGTTACAAAGCCTGTAAGTGTAATTAATGGAAGTGATTTTAAACCAATTTCGAAACATTGATTAATAATTTCGTTAAAATGAAAAGGCGGTTTAAATCCTTCTTTAAAAAAACGGATTATGAACCTATACGCCTTGTAAACGCCTAAAAAATAAGTGCCAACTTTTTTTTGCTCATACTTTACTACCGATAATTTATTAGGATTTACTATCACAAAATATTTATTTAGCAAATATCCTATTCGTATTTCTAAAAAATATTACATTAAAGTTGCTATAATTTACACTATTCCCACTTTATGGCAATAGGTATGATTACCGAAGAATTTTTTGGGTATGATAGATATTGTTATTGCAATAATCAATAAGTAAAGATAAATTAATAAAAACTTAACAACCAATGTAAAGTGAAAATCATAATATAAAATAAAAAAATGCCTATGAGTTGTTGTATCTTACTGAGGCGTTTTTTATTGTAACAGCATTGGATTATATTTTTACGCCAATAACACAAACATCATCAACTTGCTCTAAGGCTCCTTTCCAACTTTCAAAAGCTTTATCCAGTATTTGTTTTTGCTCGCTCATAGGTTTAGCAGAGTTTGTTAAAATTAATTCTTTTAGGTTTTTAAACTTAAATTTTTTGCCCTTATTACCTCCAAATTGATCGGCGTAGCCATCTGTTAATAGGTATATTAAATCGCCAGGTAGTACATCAATGCTATGTAACTCAAAATTCTTATCTTCATCGGTATGCCCACCAATCGAATATTTACTGGGTTTATAATCAATTAGCGTGCCATTTCGTATTAACAATAAGGGGCGCTGTGCACCAGCATATTCTAATTTATTTGTGTTTTTGTGATAGGCGCAAAGGGCAATATCCATACCGTCGTTTGCTGAACTTTCAGAGCTTTTTTTAATAAGCTGCACAAGTTTTTTATCAATTAAATGCAAAGCTTGCGCTGGGCTGTTTACGTTACTATCGTTAATTACTTTCGACATTATATCGCTACAAATAAGGCTCATAAAAGCACCTGGCACGCCATGGCCTGTGCAATCGGCAGCGGCAAAAAGAGTTATGTTATTTGCATAATGTTCAAACCAGTAAAAATCGCCACTTACAATATCTTTTGGTTTGTATAAAATAAAACTTTCGTTAAAGTTCACATTAAATTCATCAATGTTGGGCGCAACTGCTTGTTGTATTTTTTTCGCGTATTTAATACTATCGGTAATATCTTTATTTTTTTCTTCGATAATAGCTTTTTGTTTAAACACCTCGGATGTACGTTCTTTTACCTTCTCTTCTAAGTTTTGGTATAGATTTGCATTTTCTAAAGCGATGCCAACGGATACTGCTAAATTTTTTAAAATATCGAATTGATAATCGGTATATGCGTTTTTCTCAAAACTTTGAACGGTAATTACACCAATAATATTACTCTTAGATAATAATGGTAAATATAAAATAGAGGCAGAATCTTGTCCTGAGATTGGAGTTTGAATGCCTTGAATATATTTTGAATATTCGATTGAATAGTCACTTATAAACAAATCTTTATTATTTGTAAAACAATGTGCTGCCAAACGGTTTGGGTCACTAGCGCTATATGAATAATCTTCCATAAGTTGATTGTTCTCCATAAAGCCTTTAAATTCTAAATGGTTATTTACAGGATTGTAAATACCAATACCGAACATTGTGGCATCCATTAATTTATTAATGTTATGATACACTTTAGCATTAATTGTTTCAACCGAAAGAGATGAACTAATGTCTTCTGCTATTTCGCTTAACAAACGCGTATTTTCGTACGCTATTCTAATCTCTTCAGTTCGTTCTTTTACACGATTATCTAGGTTATTGTATAACGATGCATTATCAGTAGCAATAGCAACATATACCGCTAAATTCTTTAAAATTTGTAAATGATAATCGCTATACGCATTTTTTGAAAAGCTTTGAACGGTGATAACCCCAGTAACTTTGTCTTTAAATATAAGTGGTAAATAAATAATAGATTCAACACGTCTACCTTGTAATGGCGCTTGAACATAACCTACATATTGTTCAATTTCATTCTCAAAATCGTTAATAATAATTTCTTTTCCTTGGCTGAAACAGATGCTAGTTAAGCGGGTAGCATCTTTAGGGTCGTATTCAATATTTTCAAATTTATCAGTATCTTCAATATAAAGTGGAAAAACTATTTTATCAATTTCTTTATTATAAACTCCAATACCAAAACCCGCGGCATCCATTAAACTATTTACGTTAGCGTAAACTTTTTCAATAATTTCTTCAACTGAAAATGTTGACGTGATATCGTTACCCAATTTGCTTAATAAACGGGTATTTTTGTAACTTTTTTCTATCTCTTCTTTTTGTTTAACAACTTCTACTGTGCGTTCGTTTACTTTTTCTTCTAAGTTTTGATATAGGTTAGCATTATCTAAAGCAATGCCTATAGATACAGCCATGTTGCGCAATAAATTTAAATGATAATCGGTGTAAACATTTTTTTCGAAACTTTGAACGGTAATTACTCCAATGCAAATTTCTTTAGAGAAAATTGGTAAATAAATTATTGAAACACAATGATCGCCGGCAACAGGAGTTTTAATGCCTTTTATATATTTATTATACTCGGTAAAGTAATCACTAATAAAGATTTCATTTTGACTTGTAAAACATTGGGTGGCTAATCGGTTTGTATCATTTACATCGAAAGAAACTAAATCTAAAATTGTGTTTTTTTCAATAAAACCGTTAAACTCTAAAGAATTATTTTGAGCATTAAAAATGCCAATACCGAAAGCGTCCGCTTTCATTAGTTTATTAATATTTTGATGAACCTTAGAATTTATTACCTCTACTGATAATGATGAACTAATATCTTCAGCAATTTGACTTAATAGACGTGTATTTTCATAGGCAACCCTGATTTCTTCTGTACGTTCCTTTACTCGATTATCTAGGTTATTATATAAAGAGGCGTTGTCAAGTGCAATGGCAGCATAAACCGCCAAACTTTTTAATACTTGCAGGTGATAGTCAGTGTAGGCATTCACCTTAAAACTTTGTACCGTAATAACGCCAATTTTTTTGTCATTAATGGTAACTGGTACATATATTATAGATTCGGTATTTTGACCAGGGAGAGAATGACGAGACAGATTCGTTTTTTTAATGTACTCTTCCGTAAAATTTAAAATTACATGGTCGGTTTGGTTAAGGTAGCATTTAGCCGCAGGACGATTATGGTCAGAAATATCATAAAAATACTCGTCTAAAATTTCACCGTTTTCTATTGCACCCGAAAAAACAATTTTTTGTGTTTGGGAATCATAAATACCAATACCAAACATGGTGGCATCCATAATTTTATTTACACTGTTGTAAACTTTACTTATAATTTCGTTAATTGAAAAAGTACTAGTTATTTCTCTACCAATCTCGCTTAATAAGCGGGTATTTTCATAACTTTTTTCAATTTCTTCTTTTTGTTTAACTACTTCTAAGGTACGCTCATTTACCTTTTCTTCGAGGTTTTGATATAGGTTTGCATTATCTAACGCAATCCCAATTGATACAGAAAGGTTTTTTAAAATGTCTACTTGATAAGAAGAGTAAGCAAATTTATCTAAACTTTGAACCGTAATAACACCTATAGTTTCGTTTTTAGAATAAAGCGGCAAATAAATAATAGACTGCGTATCGTTGCCAATTAAGGGTTTACGTTCTAACGTTATAAATTTGGTATGTTCTGCAATAAAATCATCAATAATAATCTCTTGTTTATTATTAAAACAAACAGATGCTAAGCGGTTTTGATTCGTTAAATCTACCGTAAAATCGGGAACTAATTCGCCACTTTCCCGATAGCTAGAAAACAGGATACTTGTAGCTTGTGCATTTAAAATACCAATACCAAAACCATCGGCTTTCATTAGTTTATCAATATTTTTATAAACCGAATCGATGATGGTGTGTATTGAAAGCGATGAACTTAGCTCCTTTGCAATTTCGCCTAATAAACGCGTATCGTTATAATTTTTTTCAATTTCCTGAGTACGTTCTTTTACCCGTACTTCCATGTTGGTGTAAAGGGAAGCATTATCAATTGCTATAGCTGTATAAACGGCTAAGCTTTTTAAAAGTTGCAGATGATAGTCGCTATATACGTTGGCTAAATAGCTTTGTACAGTTATAACTCCAATTTTTTTATCGTTAATAGAAATTGGAACATAAATAATAGACTCAGTGGCATCGCCTTGAAGCGCTTTAATATCCGTTATCTTTTTGCTTTTAATGAATTCTTCACTAAAACTATTAATAACATAATCTTGTTGGTTTGTGTAACACCAAACAGCTGGACGTTGAATATTGTCCAATGTATAAAAGTAGTCATCTAGGTTTTTACCGTTTTCAATAACGCCTCTAAAGTTAATACGCTTGGTTAAAGGATCAAAAATACCTATACCAAACATCGTTGCATCCATTAGTTTGTTAACGCTGTTATAAACCTTTCCAATAATATCTTGAATTGAAAAAGTGCTCGAAATTTCTCGCCCAATTTCGCTCACTATTCTTGTATTATCAAAGGTCTTTTCAATTTCTTCTTTTTGCTTTACAACTTCTTGAGTACGTTCTTTTACCTTATCCTCCATATACTCGTATAGGTAGGCGTTTTCTAAAGCGGTAGCTGTATAGGTAGCTAGCGTTTTTAAAATATCTAAATGAAAGGGCTGGTACGCAAACTTTTTAAAACTTTGAACAGTGATTACCCCTAGCAATTTATCGCCTAAGAGCATAGGTGTAAACATTAAGGAGTGAGACATTTCACCCACTACAACACGAATTTGTTTTACGTATTTTTTATGCTCGTTTAAATTATCATTTAAAAAAATATCTTTTCGATTTTTTATACACCAAACAGTGTAGTTGTCTTCATCAGTTAATGGCACAGTGGCGGCATCAATTTCAACAACGCCATTTTCCATTTCGTATTTATACTCTACCGCATTTAATTCGGGGCGATATATACGAACTCCAAAACATTCTGCCGGCATAATTTCGCTGATGGAGCGCTGCAATTTTTTAAATATTTTTCCAAGGTTTAAGCTAGAGGTTATTTCTCTTCCAATTTCGCTTACTTTTTTATTTACATCATAGGTATGTTGTAGCTCAGCTGTACGTTGCTGCACAATTGCTTCTTGCCCTTGGTAAAGTTTAGCATTTTCTAAAGCAATTGCCGTGTAAGTGGCAATGTTTTTAAAAATATTTACGTGAAAATTACTGTAGGCATTGCTATTAAAGCTTTGCACAGTAATAACGCCAAGCAAAGTACCTTTAAATTGCAATGGAAGGTAAATTAACGATTCTACACTTTTGCCAGCTTTGGGCTTTGTGCTAGCAGTAATATATTTTGGAATTTCTTCTGCAAAATTATTAATTACAATTTCAATATTTTTATTAAAACACACGTTTGTAAGACGATTGGTGTCGGTAATATCATATACTATATCAGTGAAGGTTTCTTCACCTTCAATGTAAATTGGATAAACAATGGTATTGTTTTCTGGTTTAAACAAGCCAATACCAAAACCTACGGCATCCATTAATTCGTTTACATTTTTGTATACAGTATTTACGATGGTTTCTACTGACAGGCTTGAAATAATCTTTTGCCCTACTTCGCTCATTATTACTAAGCTATCTGAAAAGCTTTCTAATTCTTTCGCGCGCTCTTCTAAAATTGCTTTTTCGGCTTGAGAGTGCAATAGTTTGTTTTGAGCTTCAACACTTTTAACAACCTGATTACTTTTTTCGGTAATTACTTCATCTTTATATTTAGTATATTTTTTATGATAGTCTATTGCTTGTTTAAATTCGTTTTTGGTTTCATAAATAAATGCCAATTTCTCGCAGGCTTTGTAAGCACCTTCTTTGTTATTTATTTGTAACGATAATTGTAAAGATTTATCTATGTTTTCAACAGCTTTTTCGTATTCAGAGTTTTGAAAGAAAAATATGCCAACATTAAGTAAGGATATTACTTGACCAGGTTTAAATCCAATTTCTTGTCGTAATTCTAAACTTCTATTAAAATTTATAAGCGCTAAAGATGCATTATTTAAGGCAGCATAGGTACGCCCTAAGCCATCAATAGCAAAAGCTTCTACTTGTTTGTTACCTAACTCGTTACTTATTTTTGCCGATTTTAGATAGTAATCTAAAGCTAAATGATTTTCTCCTTTATTATAATAGGCTTCGCCAATGCCGTCAAGTACCTTTATGTATATTTCTAAGCAATTGTGTTTTAAGCACAATCGTTCACTTTCTAATAAAACTTCAAGTGCTTTATCGTTTTCGTTTATGCGGTAATAAATGGTTCCTAGGCCGTTTAACCCATCTGCCATACCAACTTCGTCATTTATTTCTTTACTTATATTATAACAACGGTTGTAAAATTTTATAGCTGAGTCGTAATCTGAAATGTAACTAAAGTTTGCTCCTAAGTTATAATTTACAGCTGCCTGGTTTTTTTTATCATCTAAATCCTTGTATAATTGTAAGGCTTCAAAACTATAGTTTAAAGCGTCGTTGTTGTTAGAAATCCAGACGTTTGCTGCCCCTAAGGTTTTTAAAGCGTTGGCGACACCTTCAGTATAGTTATTTAGTTTTGATTGGTTTAATGCTTTAGTACTTAATTCAATCGCTTTTTTAGGGTCTTTACGATTTAAATCCCAAGCAGATGAATTTAGTTCATCGATACTAATTTTAGAAAAGGTTACAACATTTAACATAACTACAGGATATAAATATAGTTTTTTGTATTAAATAAACCAATTATTTTGAATACTAATATATTATTTATATATTTGATATTCAAACAAATACAAATAAAATTTAACCCAACGGTTTGCCATTTTAAAACGTATTAGAAGTAGTAACTGTAAATTATATGATTATTGAGCCCAAATTAATACAATTGTGTATAAAACACAACCGTAAGGCTGAGTATGATTTGTATAAACAAATTTATAGTTATTTAATGAGTATATGTGTGCGCTATAGTAAAGATAAGGATACTGCCAACGAAGCACTAAACATGGGTTATTTAAAAATTTTAACCAATTTAAGTAGTTATAAACCCGAAGTGCCATTTAAAGCATGGATTAGGCGAGTAATGGTAAATACTTTAATTGATGAATACCGTAAAAACAAGCGACAAAAGGAACATTTAACCTATGTTGAAGACTACTATGATAACAGTGATTATTCTGAAGTAAATGAAGCATTGAGTAAAATTAGTTGCGCACAAATACACCAACTTATAAATGAGCTGCCAAATGCTACAAAAGAAGTGTTTAACTTATATGTTATTGATGGGTATAACCATAAAGAAATTGGAGAACTTTTGGGAATAAGTGAAGGTACAAGTAAATGGCATTTAAGTGAAGCTAGGCAAAAATTAAAACATAAAATAGAAATACAAACACTATCAACAATTTAAATAGGTAACAACATGAGTTTTGAAGAGCAATTTGATAAGATTATTAATAACAAATTAAATGAAGCTGAATTTCCGTTTGATGAGAAAAATTGGGATAAGGCCAGCAGTTTAATTGATGCGAATAGAGTTTTATTTGCTACAAAAAATAAGTCTAAAAATTTATTACTTTTTGCATTGGCTTTTATTTTAATATGTGGTGTGGGTGTATTTACTTATTTTCAATTTTCTAATAGCACAGCTGTAATTTCTGACGCCACTATAAACAGAAATAATTTAAATAAAATGGTTGCTAACCCAAGCATTGTTAAAACACAACCAACCGACATTAAATCCGAAGCTAAAAAAATGCTTGCCTTAAATAATACATCTGAATTAGCAACTATTCCTGAATCTAGTAAAAATTCGAAAAGTGATATTAGTTTAAAAGAAGAAATTAAAAAACAAAATGCTGTTGAACATACCGAGAATGGTGAATTAAACAAACTGACTCAATCTAATTCGCACAATGAAAAAATAGCGGCAACTAATCATACTGAGAACATAAGCTCTCCCAGCAGCATTGTTAGTGAAAACAAGTATTATACTAAAAACGAAAATGTAATAGTTTCAAATGCAGGAAATGATAAAGGCACTACAACAAAACCGTTAAAATTGAATACTACTAGTAAAATTTTAACTGTACTTGACAATAATAAAAAAATAGAAACGGCCAATATTTCTGACCCTGTTTTGGAAATTGCAGAAACCCAAAATAAAGAAATTAACAATTACGAATACTTAAATCCAATAGCTTTTAAAATAACTACTCCTGAACAAGAATGTAAAAATTTAAATGCAAATTTTTTGTTGATATATGATAATGACTATTATAAAAATACAAATCGAAAACTTAATTACCTAAACATTGAAGCTGGCGCAACGTATTTATTAGGTTGGGATGCTGATAAAGTAAAAGACGGAGTAGGTTTAAACTATTATGCAGGTATTAATTATGGGTTGTATATAACCAAAAATGTTAGTTTTAGTGCAGGTATACAAGGATACTCTATCAGCAATGTTAAACAACCGTTTTTTACCGCAACCAAAACTATATACGAATTTGGTGCCACCGGTACTTACACAACTATTGCAGCAAACTCATTATATTACGTTGCTATTCCTTTAAAGTTTAATTTTGCAATTTCAACGGTGAGTAAATTTGGTGTTGGGCTAAATACGGGTTTTTTAGTAGGAGGAAAAAATACCATAGAAACGTATAGCAAATTTGATGGTGTTACCACTAATTTAAAAAGTCAAACAATTAAGGGTTTTTACGAAGGCACTAATACTAAAAACTTTATACTAACAGCTAATTATTCTCATAAGTTAAATAAACGTGCTAGCGTTAATGGCGAGTTTATTTATGGTTTAAGTGATATTTTTATTAATACAAAAACTAATACCACAAAACAAAGTGTTGTAGGCTTTAAATTAGGATTAGTTGTAACCCTTTTTGACAAATAAAAAATAAGAAAATGAAAAAACATATACCCCATCTTTTATTAATATTATCACTTACAGCTTGTTTTACTAGCTGTAAGAAAAAATTACCTGAAGATGATAATTCTACCAATCCGGAGTTTTATTTTAAATGCGATATAAATGGCTTTCCTATTAACTTAAAAGCGGGTGTAAATAATTATTATATGTATTCGTTGCATGAGCAAAATGTGGATAGCGTTTATGTTTATCGTGGCGATTTAAAACAAAAAGATTGCAATACAGGTTGTGAGTATGGCGTATCAATTCAAATTAATGATTTCAAAATTTCAACTAAGGGTGCTTCAATGAAGCCAGATAGTGGTTTATTTGTTGGCGATTATCAATTTAACGATGGTGTATTAAATCCTTTATTTTATAACGCCTATTTTATACCGCTTACCAATTCATCAGCTAATACCTACCAATGGCGATTTAGTGATGGCACAACGCAATATACAAATCAGGCCTACAAATTATTTAAAACCAATACTACACAAAGCGTTGCATTATTGTTTACGCAAAGCCAACAGGCTTGTAGTACAACGCATACAAATGTTTTTACAATTGGAAACGAATTACAAACAAATATTTCGGCATTTAGAAATCCCGATTTACAATCGTTAGAATATACTTTTACTAGTAATTCTACTTCAACACTTCCAGTTACGTATTATTGGGAATTTGGCGATGGGGCATCCTCAACACTAACTAACCCAACCCATATTTATGCGAACCAAACTACTTTTCGGCCTAAACTAACGTTATCTAGCGGCAGTATAACCTGTGTTTCATACTATCAAGCACCTTGTTTTACCTACACGGTGTGTAATGCTAACTACAATGCTTACTTTACACCCCTCCCAAATCCTAAGGCGTTGTCGGCTATTACTATTAAAGTAATTGACCCTAATGGGATAGAGTATTCGTCAAGTACATTAAATCAACCAAATTCTAATAAATTTGAAATTATTTCAGTTGAAGAATATAAACTAAATGAAAGAACCGAAAATACTAAAAAATTAAAATTAAAATTTAATTGTACTTTGCAAAGTGGCTCAAATACTATAAGTGTTAATAACGGCGAGGCTGTTATTGCAGTTTCTTATAAGTAAATTATATAAAATTCTCATAAATAAATTGTAAAATTAAATGTAATTTTACATTAATGAGCGGACAATTATTCATCATTCCCACCCCAATTGGTAATTTACAGGATATTACCTTACGAGCCATTAATACGCTTAAAACTGTTGATTTAATTTTGGCCGAAGATACCCGGACAACACTATTTTTATTAAAACATTTGCAAATTGAAAAGCCTTTAAAATCATACCATCAGCACAACGAGCATAAAATTTTAGAAGATTTAATTACGCAGTTAGAATCCGGTAAAAATATCGCACTAGTATCCGACGCAGGTACGCCCGGTATTAGCGACCCCGGTTTTTTATTGATAAGAGAAGTTTTAAAAAATAATATTACTGTAATTAGTTTGCCAGGGGCTACGGCTTTTGTACCAGCACTTGTAAACAGTGGTTTGCCTTGTAACGAATTTAGTTTTTACGGATTTTTACCACAAAAAAAAGGCCGCCAAACAAAATTAAAATTATTGGCCCTTGAAGAAAAAACATTTATTGTGTACGAATCGCCGTTTAGATTAATAAAATTATTAGAAGAATTAAAGCAACATTTAGGTGGCGAAAGACTAGCTTCGGTTTCGCGCGAACTAACAAAATTATTTGAAGAAACAAAACGCGGAACATTAAATGAACTACTTTTTTATTTTAATTCAAAAACAGTTAAGGGCGAACTAGTTGTATGCGTGCAAGGAAATAAAAATATTGATACAGAAACAGATGAGTAAACAGCACGATATTGGAGCGCCTCCAGGCACACTGTTTTATAATGGCGAAGAAACCAATCAGCGTATAAAAATTACCCTAATTGAGTTTAGTGAAACCGAATTTATTGAAGAGGTTTTTTATGACCTATCTGACTGTATTATGCACGTTAAACCCAATATGGTTAAATGGATAAATGTGGAAGGTGTGCATAATTTACCATTGATTGAAAAAATAGGTAAACTTTATAATTTACATCCGCTTACCCTAGAGGATATTGTACATATTGACCAACGCCCAAAATTTGAAGAGTATGATGATTATATCCTTACAATTATGAGAATGATTGATTATCAGCATGAAGTAGTATCCGAACAATTATCAATAATTTTGTTAGAAAATACGGTAATCTCTTTTCAAGAACCGCATGGAGGTGATGCTTTTGATATTATTAGAAATAGACTTAGGCAATGTAAAGGGCGAGTTAGGAAATTAGGTGCCGATTACTTATTTTATGCATTAATGGACGCTGTTGTAGACTGTTATTTTACAGCTATTGAAAAAATTGGCGATAAGGTAGAGCACATTGAAGAGGAAATAATGCATGAGCCTAAAAAGGAAAGTTTAAACGAATTATATCGCTTAAAACGTGAAGTTATTTTTTTGCGTAAACAGGTATGGCCACTTCGCGACTTAATTGCAAATTTAATTAGAAGCGAAACGCCATTAATTACGAAAAGTACCGATTTATTTTTAAGAGATATACAAGACCATAGCACCCGAATTATAGATACTGTTGAAACCTATCGCGACTTATTAAGCGGTATAATGGATATTTATTTAAGTACGAATGCAAATAAAATGAACGAAGTGATGAAGGTACTCACTATAATGAGTAGTATTTTTATACCAGTAACATTTATCGCTGGAGTGTATGGAATGAATTTTGAATTTATGCCCGAGTTAAAATCTCCCTATGGCTATGCTGCAATATGGGCGGTAATGTTAACAATAATAATTTCCTTGATAGTTTATTTTAAAAAGAAAAAATGGATGTAGAATTGGTATTTAATTAACGATAAAGTTTCATGGTTTTTTTTATATTTATTTTTTAATTATGATTATAAAAATTGAATGTATTCTCAAATATTCCATTTTTTAAAATTTGCATTCCATTTATTGCTGGTATTTTAATTGCTTGTAATTTATCTGCTAGCTTAATTTCATCGTCGGTCGTTTCAATTAGTTTTTTGTTAGTGATTACTTGGTATTTTTTTCAACTAAAAAGTAACAAACAAAAATTTGTATTTGTTTTTTTGGCAGATGTTTTTTTAATGAGTTTAGGGTTTGTTCTTACTACACATTCGCAAACTAAGTACAATCAATTGTACTATGGTAATTTTTTAAAAACTACTGAAGCCCAAACTTTTATTGGTGTTATTAATGATTTGCCAATTGAGAAAGAAAAAGTTTATAAATGCGCTGTAAAATTAATTGAGCTAAAAACAGATAGTAATTTTAAACCTATTAAGGGGCAGACAATTTGCTACATTAAAAAATCTTTAACAAATAAAATGCCAAAAGCCGGCGAAACTATTTTATTTAAAAGCAATGTTGCGGAGGTGCCGCCGCCACTAAATCCAAATGAATTTGATTATAAAAATTATTTAAGTGATAGATCAATATATCACACATTTTTTATTGATTCGTTGTGTTACTCCATTTTACCTATTCAAAATAATTTATCATCTATTTGGCAATTTGGTTTAACTGTAAAAGGCAATGTAATTTCTGTTTTACGAAACGCAGATTTATCGCAAAATGCTTTTGCTATATGTGCAGCATTAATTACGGGATACGATGACGAAATTAGCAAAACCACGATGACAGCTTTTAGTAAAACGGGAACTTTACATGTATTGTCAGTGTCGGGTTTACATACAGGTTTAATATTTTTAGTTTTAAATTTTTTGTTTGATTTAATTGATAGAAAAAAAAGGTATAAGTATATTCGGTTTTTTTTAATAACCTTATTTTTATGGTTTTTTGCTCTTTTAACTGGGTTTTCGGCACCGGTGTTACGGGCAGTTATTATGTTTAACTTATTAGGTGTTGGTAAATTATTTTTTAGACCAAGTTCCAAAAATCAAATTAATATTTTATTAGTGTCAGCATTTATGCTTTTAATATACAATCCACTTTATATAAATGATATTGGATTTTTATTAAGCTATTTTGCATTATTTGGTTTAATTTATTTTCAGCCAAAAATTTCTAGTTTGTGGCAACCAAGTAATAAAATTTTGAATTCAGTTTGGCAAAGCAGCAGTGCATCTTTAGCGGCTACACTTTCTACTTTGCCAATTACCTTGTACTATTTTCATCAGTTTCCGCTGTGGTTTTTATTATGCAATATAGTAGTTGTTCCGGCTACTTTTGTCTTGCTTTTATTAGCAGGGCTGTTGTTACTAAAATTAAAATTTGTAAGTAGTGTAATAAATTTTTTAATGTTTTGGTTAATAAAATTCATTAATTTATTTAGCCAAAATAATAGTAGTATTGAGTTAATTGATTTTAAAATGATCGATGTGTTATTTTTAAGCGTGCTTATCGTACTTTTTACATTAAGCCTTCAAAAACGATCATATTCATTAGCATTAAGCACATTAATTATTTTAATTAGTTGGCAAATGGTTTCTATATTTTATACTTACGAAAGCAAAAGTAAAAGTTTAATTAGTGTTTATCAGCTTAATAAATATAATACAGTTGCAATAAAAAATACGAATACCGTTTTAGTAAACCAAATAGACACTAGTAATTATAATTTTCATATCAAACCACATTTTACGAGTTTTAATAATCCTACAATAAAAGTTGACAATTACAATTTTGTAAACTATAAAGACCTAAATATTTTACTCCTATCCAAAAAGAATTTTTTCCCGGTTGTAAATTTTAAAATTGTAACCACACTTATTGTTGCTAATAATTTTAAATTAAAAGAAGAGTACCTACAAAATTTTTCTACTTTAAAACAAATTGTTGTAGATGGCTCTAATAGTAATTACAACGTAAAAAATATTGAAAAATTATGCACTAGCTTTGGTTGTAGTTTTTATAGTACCAAACATAAGGGGGCGTATATACTTAATTTAGAATAAATACTAAAAAAAGTATTAAGGTTTAGCCACCTTTTTTTTATTTATTTTATTTATATATCTAGTAAATAATTGGTTTACAGTTTCAAACTCTTCTCTGTAGAACAAGCCCACACCCTGCGTAAATGCGCCACCAGATGTAGCAACCTGGGTATTATTATTTGTTCGGTTAAAACCTTTTACACGATATCTGCCGTCTTCGCTTAGTTTATACTCAACATTCACATCGCCTATTAAAGCGCTTTGGTTACTAGTTGATTGACCCTGATTAACGCCAAAGTTACCATCAACAGATACCTTATTATTAAAGAATTGTTTGCTTAAAGCTAAATCCACTGCTTGCCCTGTGGTTTGAGTGCCTGTTCGGTAATTTAAACCAACCTGCAAATCTTTTAAGCCCGTTACATTGCCAACATAATTATTTAAAAAACCACTTAGTTTATTACTTAGCATTTCAGAGCCAGTTGAGGCCGCCGCATTGCCTGCACTTACCCCCCCGCCATTAGCATTAAATATAGCGGGTGTTACAAAACTTCTAAATAGTAAAAACGAAAACACTTGCCTGTTTAATTCTACTTCGTCGCTTAAAACATTGTTTATACGTGCTTTTGCTGTGGCATCAATAGTTGGTAGCTCTATTTTAAAATTTATTTTTGGAGAAAATAGCTTATCAGTAATTATTAATTTGCAGTCTACAGGTACTCTAGCTTTATATTGATCTGTTAAATCATTTAGTAACGGCGCCACTGACGCTCTTTGTTTATAATTAGTAATTACATTTATTTCGGCGCCTAATGGGTCGCCACTCCAAGATACACTGCTACCTGGATCAATATCAAATTTTTTATTAATTACGTTTTCAAGTGTAAAAACATAATTACCATCTGTAATTAAATAGTCGCCAAACATTTCGAATTTACCTAAGGTGCTAATTTTAAGGTCTATTTTGCCTTCACCCTGCACATTTAAACCATCGCCAGTTTTATTATCTAAAATTATTTTGGTTTGAGCATCGGGGGTTAAATTAATTGTCATATCTAATTCAAAGCCCGATAGTTTTTCTTCTTCTTTTTTAATTGTATCTTTTTTTACAAAGTGTATAAATTCATTTTCATCTACTTCAGCAGGTCCGTCTAATGGTAAAACAAAACGCGAGTTTTTATTTGTAGTGTTATTTACTTCCATGTGCAAACCGTTTAAAAAGCCATATATGCCTAGTTTTCCGGTACCATAAATTTTGCCATAGAAGGTTTTATTTTCAAATGCTGTAGTATTTAAAACCAACATATTTTTGTATGAAACATCATAATCTATTTGCATTTTTGTAAAGTTACTGTGAAATAAGTTACCGTTTATGGTTCCTTGGGGTGCGGCTTTTAAACCAGTTTCACTCATTAACAATTCTGCAAATCTTATTTGGTCGGGTAAAATTTCAATGTCACCAGTAATATTATACGTAACATTTGTATAATCCACTTTAATTTCGCTTTTAAATAATTTAAATTTTGCATCAATTTTAATGTTATCTGGCGAACCATGTATTTTACCTTTGCCAGTAATTAATGCATTTTTAATGGTTAAAATACCCTCTAAATATGGATTTAATAACTTTAAATTTGCTGGTGTAGCTGCAATATCTATATCAATGGCTTCGGCCCTTTTATCTAAATAGTAATAACCTTTAAAGGAAATATTTTTTTGTGTTTTACCAAATTCGTCGAGCAAACCAATAGTAGTATAACCATCTAAAAAAATGTATTTATCATTAGGGTTATAATCATTTTTTATAACCAATTCGCCAATAAAATTATTATTTATTTTAAGTTTTAGTAAATCTAAATCTGTTGTAAATGCGAGGTTAGATAATGTGCTGTGAAGCACTACATCGCCATTTAAAATACCATTTAGATTTAATTTATACGCATTCAAAAGCCCATTAAATTGCTCTAAAACAACATTGTTTGTACTTATTATTAATTTGTCAGTGTTGTTTTTTGAAACTACCCCCGAAATGCCAATAGTTTGTTTGTTATTAGAAAATAACAGTGGGTTAATACTAATTCTACTTCCAGTATCAATTATGGTGGGGTTAGATGTAACCATACGCCAAGTACTATCTTTAATAGTAAAATTTACGGTGTCGTGGGTTAATTTAATCGTAGAATTATTAAATAGAATTTGCCCTGCTATTTCGCCTTTATTCGAAGGTTTTGAATGGTTATCCCATTCTAAATTGTATTTTGTGTTTTTGTCATGTGTATTTAAGCATAAATTAAAATTATTAATAGAAATGCTGTCTGTTAATTTTAAATTACTTCCTTTAATTACGGCAGAAATGGTATTGTTTTCTTCGTGTGAATTAAATTTTAAATCTTTTACAACGATACCATTGTATTTTATTTCGTTACTATTAAAATTTACATTAAATGCATTATTTTCCACGTCTATATTTCCATCCAATACAGTACCATTAGTTATCATTAAGTTAGGGATAAATAATTCGCTTATTGTTTTAAAATTTTTAATAGTTGTTTTGAATGCAATTTTATCGATAAATTTTTCGGTAGCAACTTCCTTTTTTATTAAAGTTGGGTAGTAACTATTTAAAAACTGCTCAAAGGCGTGTTGCAAGTTATTAAGTTTAAATTTGCCTTCGGCCGAGGCATTTAGGTAAGCCGAAGACAATTTTATAGTTTTAAAATCGCTTGCTTGGTTTATATCTAAATTAAAGGTAGATAATTTATAACTTTTGTTTTTTGTTTTGTATTTAGTATCATCAAAATTTATAATTCCTGTAAGGTTATCAATATTATCTCCTTTTAATTTTATTAGTATTTGTGTTGCTATGATGCCACTATCCGCTTTTGAATTGGACGATAAATTTAAGGCAGATAAATTTAGGTTATTAATGGAGGAGATAAAATCCATTTCGGGCACTTTATTTTTTAAATTAATGCTGCCATTAAAATCAAAATTTGCATTAGGATCGTTACTAGTAAGCACACCATTGAATAACTTATCTTTTATATCGCCATTTAATTTAATATCTTTATAGGTATAACCATTGTAATTACACGTTAATACTTGCCCTTCAAGCTTTGCATTAATGGCTTTTAAAGTAACGCCTTTTCCTTTAATTTCGGCATTAAGTGTAAGGTTTGATAAATTTTGTGTGCCAGCCAATACCCCAATATTAAAACTTTCGGTTTTAATAATGCCATCGTATTCTAGATCATCGGGTTTTTTACCTATTTTAATACTTATATCTGTATGTACTTTGCCTAAAGCGCAGTTTATAGTAGCAGTGGTATTAAAGTCGTTTATAAATCCATCAAATTTTCCTTTATAGTTTACACCACCTAATTGTTTTATTTGTATTGGTAGTTGTAATTTTTTATTTTCTGTAAATGGGTAATTTGGCAAATTAATTAAATCGCTATAATTTGTTGTAATCTGAGCGTTAAACTTTAAATAGGTTGTGCTTGGAACAGGTAAGCCGCTTAATGATAAATCGCCGTCAAAACTAGTGTATTTCCCATATTTTAATTTAAATTTTATTAGATTTAAATCACTAACAAATCCAAAAATATTACCTGATAAATAAATAGTTTCATTTAACCCATTTAACTGGCTGGTAAATGTAGCAATATCAGTAAAACATATTTTTGAGTTTTCTGCCAAGCGGATATCCATCTTGATTTTATCAATAAACTCAGCATAATCGCCCCATTCGTTTGAGTTAAAATGTATGCTGCCTTTCAGAGTAGTATGCGGTGTTTTTAAATACAATTTATCTAATAAAACCTCAATGCTGCTTACTTTTGCTTTTGTTGTGAGGTTCAATAATTCAAAGCCACTCTGTTCTTTTGTTTTAAAGTTTTTAATTGCAATTTCAATAACTTCATTATCTAATTTTAAATTCGAAAAAACACCAGATGTATTTTTAAAACATAAATTTTCAAAATTCATGTTTTTTGACACTGTTGTATCGCCATTATCATCTCTATAAACAAAGGTGATGTTATTTAATTCAATTGCGCCAAAATCAATATCCCAGCCCTTTTTTTTAATTTTTGTTCGCGTTACTTTATCTGAACTAAAATAATTTACTAAAAACTGAAAGTTCAAATCTTCGCTATTTTTATACTTAATTAATTTTGAAATTGTATTTTTTAGCTCTATTTTTTTTAAACTAATTTTTTGATTTTTATAATCAAAACTTTTAATATCTACATTTAAATTGCCGTACAAAATAGTATCTTGTTTTTGGTCTAAAACAAAAACACCTTTTAAATTTGCCTTCGAAAATAAATCTAAACGAATAGCATCAATTGATACTTTTGTGTTTAATTGGCTACTTAAATATATACTAGCTTTTTTGCCTAACCAGGTTTGAAAAGTGTAAGATTGTATGCCAAAATAAAATCCTATAACTAAAAGTATAACCGTAATAAAAATTACGGCTAATGTTTTAAAAAATATTCTTGTAATTTTACGTAACATTATGCTAGCCTTAAAGATATTTAAAAAATAGTAGTTACGTTTACTAAAAAATGCAAAATAATAACATCTATATTTTAGCAATTGAAAGTAGTTGCGACGATACCTCGTGTGCTATTTTGCTTAATAATAAAGTGTTGGCAAATGTTACAGCTAACCAGCACATACATTCTTTATATGGTGGGGTAGTACCCGAATTGGCAAGTCGCGATCATCAAAAAAATTGTGTTGCGGTGGTAGACGCTGCATTAAAAAATGCTAATATTAACTTAACACAATTAACTGCGATTGCAGTAACCGAAGGGCCTGGGTTAATGGGAAGTTTATTAGTAGGTATTTCTTTTGCAAAATCGCTAAGTATTGCATTAAATATACCATTAATAGGCGTAAACCATATGCAAGGGCATATTTTAGCACATTATATAAACGAGCGTGAAGTTGTTGGTTTTTTGAAAGAAGAGAATAATCTACCAACCGATACCCACCATCCACACTTCCCTTTTTTATGTTTAACAGTAAGTGGTGGGCATACTCAATTAGTAGAAGTAAACGACTATTTAAGTTTTAAAATAATCGGACAAACGATTGATGATGCAGTAGGAGAGGCGTTTGATAAAGCAGGTAAAATACTAGGATTAGAATACCCTGCCGGCCCATTAATAGATAAATTGGCAAAAACCGGTGACTCTAAAAAATTTAAATTTGCCCAAACACATATTTCTAATTACGATTATAGTTTTAGTGGAATAAAAACATCGTTTTTATATTTTATTCAAAATAACCTGCAAAAAAACGAGCAGTTTATTAACGAAAATTTAAATGATATTTGTGCATCTTACCAACAGCATTTAATTACTGTGCTTTTAAAAAATGTAGTTAACTATTTAAATAACAGCTCAATAAAACATTTAGCAATTGCAGGTGGGGTTTCGGCCAACAGCGAATTGCGCTTACAAGTAAAAAAATTAGAAAAACAGTTGCGGATAAAAACGTACATCCCAAAATTTGAATATTGCACGGATAATGCTGCAATGATAGCTATTACAGCCTATTATAAGTATTTAAATGGTAATTTTAGCAGTTTAGATCTTACGCCCCAAGTTAGGATGCGTGTGGAGAGTTAATAATCTTTAGCAGGTAAAAGTGTTCCTAAACACTCGCCAAAACCAACTCTTATGTTCTCTTTTTGGCAAAAGCCTCTAATGATAATAGTATCGTTATCATTTACAAATTTACGCTCGGTGCCATCGTTTAAAGTAATTGGTTTTGTACCGCGCCAGGTTAATTCCATCATACTGCCGTATTCACTTGGGTCAGGGCCACTAATGGTTCCACTTGCCATCATATCGCCCACATTTACATTGCAGCCATTTACGGTGTGGTGCGCTAATTGCTGTTCCATTGTCCAATACATGTATTTGTAATTACTAGAACATATTTTATTTTCTGTGCCATTTTGTGGCTTTAAAAACACATCTAATGTAATATCAATATTTTTTTTGCCTGTGTATTGTAAATAAGGTAATACTTTAGGCCCTTGTTCATATCCTTTTGTTCTAAAAGGCTCTAAGGCTTCTAAGGTTACAACCCAAGGCGAAATGGTGCTAGCAAAATTCTTCGCTAAAAAAGGCCCTAAGGGTATATACTCCCAAGTCTGTATATCGCGGGCACTCCAATCGTTAAACAGCACCATTCCAAAAATATGGTCGTCGGCATTAGCAGTAGTAATGCTATCGCCCATTTGGGTTGCTTTGCCAATTATAAATGCGGTTTCTAATTCAATGTCTAATAATTTACTTGGGCCATAAACGGGTAACTCTACATCTGCAGGTTTTTGTTGCCCTTTTGGTCGATAAAAGGAATGCCCACTTACACAAATGCTACTGGCACGCCCGTGGTAGCCTACAGGCAGATGTTTCCAGTTTGGCATTAATGCATTTTTAGGGTCGCGGATCATTGTGCCAATATTGGTGGCATGATCTATGCTACTGTAGAAATCAGTATAATCACCTATCTTAACAGGTAGTAGCATTTTTACATTGCTTTGTTTTTTTAAAACTCGGTTAAATAAATCGGAATCCGTTTTTAAAACAGAATCTTGGTTGCTCAATAATTCTATTAATTTTAATCGTATTTTACTTGTAATTGGTTTGCCCAATTCTATAAAATCGTTTAAATAATGCTGCTCAAAAACCGAACGATTTACATCAAATACATCTGCACTTTCGAGTTCAAACAAATCGATGATATAATCTCCTATTGCAGAACACACGCGGTGTTTTACGCTAGCATCAGAATAAATACCAAAAGGAATGTTATAAATTGAAAAATCAGAATTGGCATTAATTTCTAACCAGGTAGTTAATTGTTTTGTTTCCATAATTTATAAAATACGGGCCGTTATATTATTTTTTAAGTCCTCTAATAAAGCAGTATTAGGGCTTTTAGAATTTTTGGTAATTACTAAGGCTTGTGTTAAAACATCTTGATTTATAATTGGCTCTTCGCAATTTTCAACAACAGTAAGTGCCTCCATACTTAACGCAAAATCGTTACTACAAGCCAATTCTACAAAAAACAAAAAGTAATTAGAAAAATCTAAGCAGGTTTCCCAACAGCTTGCCGTTAATTTTATTTTTTCGGTAATTCTATCGCATTGTTTTATAGCATCTACTAAAATCTGTTGCGCGTTTTTTTCTTTAAGAGTTTTAAAAATTTCCTCACTTTCCATACGCGTTGTATTTTTTTCTAAAAGGGTGTGAATTAAGTCTGCCACATCGTTTTGCTTTTTAGAAAAACCTTCACGATTAATTAAAAGTGTACTGTATTCTTCTTCGTTAAATAATTTTTTTGGGTCGAAGGCGTCGTCGTCTAATAATTCTTTTATATCCATGTTTAGTGTTAGTTTAATGTCATGCTGACCGGAGTCGAAGCCTGCCTTAATTTAATAATTTATAATAGTGCATTTAAAATTTAAGATTTTTAAATTAATTGTTTAATAATATCTTCTACACTAACGCCTTCAGCTTCCGATTTATAATTACGAACAATGCGGTGACGTAAAATAGGTGTTGCAATGGCTTTTACATCTTCAATATCGGGGCTAAACTTACCGTTAATTGCTGCATGGCATTTGGCACCAATAATTAAGTATTGCGATGCACGTGGCCCGGCGCCCCATTGCAAATATTTTTTAGTAACGTCAGCACTAAACTCACTATTTAAACGTGTTTTATTTACCAATTTCACAGCATACTCAATTACATTATCGGCTACCGGAATTTTTCGAATTAAGTCTTGAAAAAACACAATTTCATCGGCAGATAAAATTTTGTTTAATTCAACTTTTGTATTAGTTGTGGTTAGTTTTACAACCTGAAGTTCTTCTTTAAAACTTGGGTAATCTAACCACACGTTAAACATAAATCGGTCTAGTTGCGCCTCAGGTAAGGGGTAGGTTCCTTCTTGTTCAATTGGGTTTTGTGTAGCCAATACAAAAAATGGATTGTCTAAAGGGTATTTTTTTCCGGCAGTAGTTATTTGTCGCTCTTGCATGGCCTCTAGCAAAGCAGCTTGTGTTTTTGGTGGTGTACGGTTTATTTCATCGGCCAAAATAATGTTACTAAACAATGGGCCTTTTATAAACTTAAAATTACGGTGTTCATCTAAAATTTCGCTACCAATAATATCGCTTGGCATTAAATCGGGTGTAAATTGTATACGGTTAAATGATAAGCCTAAAGCATCGGCAATGGTATTTACCAATAGTGTTTTGGCTAAACCAGGCACGCCTACTAATAAACAATGTCCTTTGCTAAAAATAGAGATAAGTACGTTCTTTATAGTATCTTCTTGCCCAACAATTATTTTGCTTATTTCTTTATTTAGTTGGTTATATTTTACAACAAAAGCCTCAATAGCTTCGGAATCGGATTTATAGTTCATGTTAATAATTTGATTTAAAGATAGGAATAATTTAATAGTTGATTAAATAGTATGGCGCCAAATAACAATTTTAACTTATTTATAATTAAATTTGCCCGTATTTTTTATTATGAACAAGTTATTTTTTGTATTATCGATTTTACTTTTAACAGGTAAAACTCTTCTCTCTCAAACCGAACGCCATTTAAAAAACCTAAAACAATTAACCCATGGTGGCGATAATGCTGAGGCCTATTTCAGTCCAAATGGAAAATTTGTTTCGTTTCAAAGTAATTATAAAAATTGGGGTTTGCAATGCGACCAAATTTTTAAATTAGATATTAAAGAGGCCGCTAATGATAGCACGTACAAACCCAAATTAATTAGCACAGGTAAAGGCCGCACTACATGTAGTTATGTTATGCCAAATGGCAAAGATATTCTGTATGCGAGTACACATTTAGTAAGCGATAGTTGCCCCCCAGTTCCTGTAGTTAAAGGAAAATACTTATGGGCAGTGTATAAAAGTTTTGATGTTTTTGTAGCCAATTCCAAGGGCGAAATACTACATCAATTAACAAATTCAGATGGTTATGATGCAGAGGCCACCATTTCTCCAAAGGGAGATAAAATAGTGTTTACTAGCGATAGAAGTGGCGACTTAGAGCTTTGGACGATGGATATAGACGGAAAAAATCAAAAACAAATTACATTTGGTTTAGGTTACGATGGGGGTGCTTTTTTTTCGCCAGATGGAAAACGTCTAGTATTTAGAGCAAGCCGCCCAACAACAGAGTCAGAACTAAAAGAGTATAAAGACTATTTAGCACAACATTTGGTTGCACCAACAACCATGGAAATATATACCTGTAATGTTGATGGAAGTGATTTAAAGCAAATTACCCATTTAGGTAAAGCCAATTGGGCTCCGTTTTATCATCCAAAAGGTAAAAAAATAATATTTTCGAGTAACCATCATAGTAAAAAAGGTTACGATTTTCAATTATTTATGATTAACGATGATGGAACAAATTTAGAGCAAATTACTTCAGAGAGTATGTTTAACGCTTTTCCAATGTTTAGCCCTAATGGTAAACAGTTAATTTTTTCGTCGAATCGTAAAAATGGTAGTACACGCGATACAAACTTATTTATTGCTGATTGGGTGGAGTAATTTGCATAAAAAAATACTAGTTATTATTTGGCCTAAAATAATTGATGTTTCTAGTTTTTATAAACACTAAATCACGTGAGTTCTTTTCTCCAAACTCAACGATACCCGTTTTACGAAAGCCTCTTGCATTAATTTTTTATGTTCAGGTTTAACACCTAACAACTTAACTCGTTCCATTTCATCGTCGTTATAGGTAATTACAAAACCTTTACTTTTTAAGTCGCCTACTTTTTTTATGTCAATAAAATACCATTCTCTTAAACTTAAAAACGATCTTTTCACTTCAAATCTATCTTCGTATAGAATTCCGTAAGGATGCAAGATAAACCACAACGTTTGAAAACACACAAACAAAGTAGGAACAAATAAAAAAAATCCAAAAGGATTTACTTCAAATGCTTCTTTTTTAAAAATAGTTATAATGGTTAAATAAATGAAAACAGTGCATAAAAGCAATGCAGTTATAAGTACGAGGGGATGTCGCTCAATATTTAATAGAGAAACTTCTTCTTTTTCAATCTTCTTCACATTGCAAAGTTAAAAATTAAAAATTAATTGTGTTTATTAAATTCAAGTTTTATTTAAACTTGTGTAAATACAAAAAATGCTGTTAAAACCGTATCAATACCTTTTAACATATTTAACAAACCATTTAACATTAAATAAACAGTACTTAAATTATTTTTTAATTATCTTGTAACGTTTTTAAAAATTAACCGTTTAATAGACATAAGTAATAACATTAATAAAGAAGATGATTACAATAAAAAAATATTTATCATTTATTATTTTACTTTTTGCAAGCATTTGCATTAAGGCTCAAACTGTGTCAGTCGATGATCCAATTGCCGCGATGTTGGATAGCCTTCAAACTCAAAAAATGTTTGAAACCGCCTTTAGTAAACCTGTTTTTCCTAAAAATAATAAATTCAAGTATTCGATTGATAGCATTCCAAAGTTTGATGAATACACCTATCAAGCCCGTCTAGCAAAATTAGATGCGGTTTCGCCATTCGATTTAGTTTATAATGAGCACGTAAAAGGGTTTATCAATTTATATGCTTTTCGTAAACGCGAAAGTGTAAGTCGTATGATGGGTGTAGCGCAGTTGTATTACCCTATGTTTGAAGAAGTGTTAGATCGTTACAATATTCCTTTAGAATTAAAACATTTAGCCGTTATTGAAAGTGCTTTAATACCCTATGCTCGATCACGCGCTGGCGCTACAGGACTTTGGCAGTTTATGTACCCAACCGGAAAAATGTATGGTTTAAATGTTACCTCATACATCGATCAACGTTGCGACCCTTACAAAGCGACCGTTGCCGCTGCCGAGTATTTAAAAAGCTTATACAGTATGTTTGGCGATTGGCAAATGGTATTAGCCGCTTACAATGCGGGGCCGGGAACCATTAGTAAAGCTATTCGCAGAAGCGGAGGTAAGAAAACATATTGGGAAATTCGTCCGTTTTTACCAACAGAAACCCAAGGTTATGTGCCTGCATTTATTGCAGCCAATTATGTTATGAATTATGGTGCCGAGCATAATATTTATGCTGCCGTTCCTCGTAAAACCTATTTTGAAGTCGATACCGTAGTTGTAAAAGAACAAATGAGTTTTGAACAAATTGGGCAAGCGTTAGACATTAGTAGCGAAGAAATTTTGTATTTTAATCCTCAATACCGCAAAAACATTATACCATCAGGTGGTAATGCTATGTGCTTGCCAAAAACAAAAATTGGCATTTTTTTAAATAACGAACAAGCTATTTATGCAGCAATAAAATCTCAGCAAGGCCAAAACGAACTAGTTGAAACCTTTGCAGAAGTTAAAAAAATACATACAGTAAGAGCTGGAGAAAAATTAAGCACTATCGCCCGAAAATATGGAGTAACAATTAGTGATTTAAAATCGTGGAATTACGTTGGTAAAAAAGGTATAAAGCCAGGTAAAAAATTAACCGTATATGTGCGCGAAAACACTGCTGTGCCTTCCAAACTAGAAATAAAACCTGAAAGTAAAGACGAGAAGACTATTGCCAGTAATAATAATAACGACCAAAAATTAGTAGCTGAAGCTACAACAAGTTCAACTACAGATAAAAAAGGTGGCGAATTTGTTTGGCATAAGGTAAAAAAGGGCGATACGTTTTATAAAATTTCTAAGGTTTACAATGTTTTACCTGCAGACATTAAAACCTTAAATAACTTAGATCAAAAAGCTACCCTTAGTATTGGGCAGGTACTTAAAATTAAAGAGAAGTAAAATAAAAATTTGCCAATATTGGTCTATTAGCGGCAATAAAAAAAAATAAAATAGTCTTTTGCTTTTACATATTCTCCACTGGTATTTAACTCCAAATTAAGTACCAGAGAAGTATTAAACCTATATACTTTTTAAGACATTAATCGTTTCGCTAGGGTTTGGCGAAGAAAATACAGTATTACCGGCCACTAAAACATCGGCTCCACAACTAATTAATTGTTTAAAATTGTTTAAATCAACGCCTCCATCAATTTCAATTAAGGCTTTAGAGTTTTTAGTTTTTATTAATTGCTTTAGTTTTTTTACTTTATCGTATGTGTTTTCAATAAACTTTTGTCCACCAAAGCCAGGATTAACACTCATCACACAAACCAAATCAATATCGGCAATTACATCCTCTAATAAATTAATAGAAGTGTGGGGATTAATGGCTACCCCAGCTTTCATACCACAACTTTTAATAGTTTGTATACTGCGATGTAAGTGGTTACAAGCTTCAATATGAAAGGTTAAACTATCGGCGCCAGCATCCTTAAAAGCTTCAGTGTATCTATCAGGATCTATAATCATTAAATGTACATCCAGCGGTTTTTTTGCTAATTTTTTTAAGGCTTTAATCACAGGAAATCCAAACGAAATGTTAGGTACAAATACGCCATCCATTACGTCAACATGAAACCAATCGGCTTTGCTATTATTAATCATTTCAATATCGCTTTGCAAATTGGCAAAGTTGGCAGAGAGAACCGAAGGAGCAATTAAATGAGTCATTGTTTTGTAATTTTAACAAAATTATAATTAATCTTCAGTATAAATAACTTATTTTTATATAATTATAAAAAAACAAAACACTTATGAAAAAATTTTTAGTTATTGCTTGTTTAGGATTAACATTTGCTTCAAAAGCCCAAACTATTGAAAGTGGAAGTCACTCTACAACCGGTTATGTAAAATCCGACGGCACGATCGAAAATAGTAGCCATTCAACCAAAGGGTATATTAAATCTGATGGTACCATCGAAAACTCATCGCATTCTACAATTGGTTATATAAAAAGTAGTGGAACAATTGAAAATAGTAGCCACAGCACTGTAGGATATGTTAAAAGCGATGGTACTGTAGAAAATTCTTCACATTCAACTATTGGCTACGTAAAAAATGATGGTACTGTAGAAAACTCTTCGCACAGCACAATTGGTCATGCAAGCGGTGTTAAAAAAGAGTGGGCCGCGGTTGTTTTCTTTTTCTTTAACTTTTAAATAAAATTTTATTTTATTCGAATGAAATGGTAGAAATAAGTTCGCCTTGTGATAAGAATTTTAATAAAATGCCTAAAAGTGGCAATGGAAGATATTGTTATTCTTGCGAAAAGGTAGTGGTAGATTTTACAAACATGACTAACACCGAATTACAAAACTATTTTAAAAATTATACTGGCGATGAAATTTGTGGAAGAGTAAAATCTACACATTTGGACCAACAAAATAGATTTGAAAAATTTTTATATAATGGCAAGCAATTTGCGGCAAATAAAATAAGCATTAAGCCCTTGCGAATTGCTATATTAGGATTAGTATCTGGACTTTTAACGTTTACAACTAGCTGTATTATGGGTAAAATGAGGATGCCTTCTGAAAAAACTACAACATCTAATGCTGATACTAATACTGTTAGAAATCCAAATACTAAAAAGAACTAAATTTTTATAGTTTGTGTTAATAATATAATGTATAGTTAACACGAATCTTTATATTTGTTAATCTTAAATTTTATCTAATGAAAAAAATATTTCTTTCAGTTGCCCTAATTTCAAGTTTATTTTTTACGGCCCAAAATAAACGGCCGGACAATTGGTTTAACCTCGATCCTACTAACGATAAAGTAAATGGCGTTAGCGCTGAAAAAGCATACCAAGAACTTTTAAAAAATAAAAAATCTACTACGGTTATTGTAGGTGTAATTGATAGTGGCGTTGATTTTAACCATGAAGATTTAAAAGATGTGATGTGGGTTAACCCTGGCGAAATTGCGGGCAATGGTATTGATGACGATAAAAATGGATACATTGACGACATACACGGGTGGAATTTTATTGGTGGAAAAGATGGTAAAAACGTAAGCGATGAAAACCTTGAGGTTACAAGGCTAATTCGTAAGTTAAAGCCAAAATACGATGGTAAAACAATAGCCGATTTTACAACAAAGGAAGATAAAAAAGAATATGCTTTTTATCAAGAATTACTAAAAGAGTTTACAATCACAAAAGATAAATTCGAAGGCGGTTACAATCAACTAAAATATTTAATTGAAGGTTTAACAAAGATAAATACCACTATAAAAGATCAACAAAAAGTAGAGAAAGTAACATCCGAAAATTTAAAGAAATTTGAACCAACAGATAAACCCGATAAACAGATGAAATTAATTGCAGGTACCATGCTTGCAAAAGATGCCAAAACATTAGACGATGCACTTGAAAATCTTAACGAAGGCTTTGAAACATACAGATCGTATGTTGAGTGTGGCTTAAACTTAAATTTCGACCCTCGATCTATTGTGGGTGATGATTATGCGAACTCAAACGATAAATTTTATGGTAATTCAGATTGTAACGGTCCCGATAGTTTTCATGGTACGCATGTATCAGGCATTATTGCTGCATCGCGTAAAAACGGTATAGGCATGGACGGAGTAGCATCTGACGTGAAAATTATGGCAATACGTTGTGTGCCGAATGGCGATGAGCGCGATAAAGACATTGCTAATGGCATTAGATATGCAGTTGATAACGGAGCCAAAATAATTAATATGAGTTTTGGTAAAAAATACAGTTGGGATAAAAAAGTAGTGGACGATGCCGTTAAATATGCCGAAAGTAAAGGTGTATTGTTAATGCACGCTGCGGGTAACGCTAATACTAATATTGATGAGGTAGTACATTATCCCTGCAAAAAATACGAAAATGGAAAGGAAGCTACCAATTTTATAGATATCGGGGCTTTAAGCTGGTTACCGAACGAAAAAATGGTAGCTTCGTTTAGCAATTATGGTAAAAAAACAGTTGACATTTTTGCTCCAGGTGTTGATATTTATTCCACTACTCCAAAAAACGGATATAAAGATGCTAGTGGCACAAGTATGGCAACGCCGGTTACGTGTGGGGTAGCAGCTGTTTTAAAATCGTATTACCCAAATCTAACTCCCCAACAAATAAAAAAAATACTAATAAAAAGTAGTTTAAAAAACTATAAAAAAGCAAAAGTTTTAAAGCCAGGTAGCAAAGATGAATTGGTTAAATTTAGTTCATTAGGAAAAAATGGGGGTATTGTAAATTTATACGAGGCCATTAAATTAGCCGAAAAATTTACAAACTCAAAAATGTAAATACTAAAAATAGTTTATGAATCGTTATTGTATTTTAGTATGTTTTTTCTGTTTAAAATTAATTAGTTTTTCTCAAATACTAATAATTGGGCATCCACAATTAAATAATGAAGCACTTACTAATGTTTCAGTTACTGTTAAAGATGGTAATACGGTTATACAAAATTTTAACACAAAAAACAGTAACAATCTTCAATTAAAACTAACATTTGGAAAAATATACCGCATCTATTTTCAGCACCCCCAATGCCCTATATTATTTTTAGAGGTTATTGCAAATAACATTCCCGAAGACAAACAGTACATTAAAATGACGAATGAATTAAACATTCCGTTTTATTTTAAAAATGACGAAGATGTAGATACAGCAGTTTTTTCAAAAGCTTTCCATAAAATTATTTTCGATGGCAAATCAAAAATGATAGATGATACAGCCTACAATAACTTATTTGTAAAAAAAATAATAAAAGTGAATAAAGTTGTAGAAAATAATCAAACTAACAACACCCAGGTAGTTGAGACAAATGTAATTTATACCGGAAAAATTTGCTTAAATAATAATCCAAAACTTACGATTAATAACCGCCCATTATTTTTGTTAAATAAAAATAATCAAATCATAAAAAGCACATTTACCAATCGTTTCGGGGCATTTTCATTTACCGGAGTTAAAGCTTCTGAAATTGTAAAAATTAAGCTAGATGCCAGTTTATTAGACGCGAATAATGCACAATTTACATTATTAAATTCTAAAAATAAATCCATTAGTACCGCAAAAGCAGTAGCTAACTTTTGCGAATGGAGTTTAAAACCCGAGGATGTAAAAAACGGAATCGACAATAATTATACCAGTAATATTGGTGGAAAATTAGTACTTACTTCAGCTAAACAAAAAAAGTTTTATGCAAACAAAACAATTTATTTATCTAACAAGTTAAATACGATTATAAAAAAAACAACCACAAATATGTTGGGTACGTTTGTTTTTGAAAACATTAAACCCGATAACTCTTACTTTTTGGGAGTGGATGCAAATGAAGTTGGAAGTGGCGAAAAATTAGACTTTTTAAATAAGGACGATAAACTAATTGGTAATTTTGATACGCTGGCAGGCAAACGAAAATCGTTTAAAGTAAATTCTAATTACAACCAAAACTTTAACGATATAAGTATTGCCGACGAAGAAATGAAAATGGACGTAAAAGCTAAATTATTTGGCGATAATGTTAACAACCCCATTGGCAAATTAAAAATTATTTTATTAAACGATGCCTATCAGGTAATTGATAGCACTACTACGGACGATTTTGGCGCTTTTAAATTTAAATACTTACCATTTTTAAAACGCTTTTATTTAAGTGCCGAAAACACTGATAATATTTTAGATGTGTTTAACAATATAATTGTGTATAGCAACGATGATAATTTGGTAAAAATTATGACCCACGAACGTGGCACTAAATTTAATTATAAACCCATAGAATCGGAGATTACACGATTACGAGAAATTGATATCGACGACCCTTGGTTAGATTTTTTAGATACTAAAAAAGCGTCAAAAAAATCGAAAACTATTATTGAAAGCATTTTATTTGAAAGTGGCAAAACCGATTTATTGCCACAAGCCAAAGAAGTATTAGATAAAGTAATTTTAGTTTTAAATACTAATAAAACTTTAAGAATAGAATTAAGCGCTCATACCGATAGCAAAGGTAACGATGCCGATAATTTAAAATTAAGTCAGTTGCGAGCAAAATCGGCAACAGATTATATTTGTGCTTCGGGCATTGAACGGGATAGAATAATATCGGTTGGCTATGGCGAAGGCAAGCTTATAAATAAATGTGGTAACGCCAACCCTTGTAACGAAATTGAGCACGCACAAAACCGAAGAGTAGAATTTAAAATATTAGAAGAGTAATATAAACATTACCGTGTACAGAGTGATAAAATTTTCAATCAGCATAATTTTTTAAATCTGCAAAAACCATCCTACATTAATAAAAATGAAAACCACCGAAATAAAATTTACAGTAACAGTTGATGAAAATCATTTACCAACACAAATCCTTTGGGAAGCCCCTGATAGCGGCGAAAAAAGCGAAAGCAAAAGCATTATGTTAGCGCTTTGGGATGCAAAAGAAAACAATACGCTACGTATTGATTTGTGGACTAAAGATATGACGGTTGATGAAATGAAAAAATTTTATCATCAAAATATTATGACCTTAACAGACACCTACATACGCGCAACCAGCGATAATAAAACCGCCGAAGCAGTAAAATCTTTTTTTATGCAGGTAGGGAAAGATATAGGTGTATTACAATAAATTTATCAAATAATAAATATGTTCTTTAAGCTAGCTTATTTATATTTAAAAAAAAATTATGCCAAATTACATTAGTTTCAAAAATTCTTTTACGCCTCCTCCCCCAGATCAAAAAGGCTCGGATCATATGCTAGTAGCTGTTTGGCACAGTGGTGTTAATTATTATCCAGGCAATACAGATACAGGTAGGTTGCGTGTGTATAATGGCGGCGGGTCGTGCATACCGTATGCTCCATATTATCAAAGTTATAACTACACAGTTTCTTTTTATTACGCTGATGGTAAATTTTGGGGAGAAGTAACTGGTGTTTGTTGTCAAAACACTAATGTCCTTGTTGAATTATATTTTGATACGGCTTCATCTCAAAATAAAATAAGATGTACTAACTATTAATTTTTTATTAGATATAGAAAATTATATAATAGATTTAATAGTATACGTCTTACGAACGTATACCTAAAAATCAAAGGTTATTTGCCCTTCATCGTCCGACAAGTTTTTCTTGTTTAGTTTTTCCATAGCACGTCGATGTAATTCCATTGGCGATAGTCCGGTTTTTTCGTCTTCATCGCTTTTTAAAAATTTGCGCGCCGCTTTTATTTCTTCCGATTCTTTTAAATTAATTTCTTTTACTTTATAGGAAGATAATTTTCTACCCTTCGCCTTCATGTTTACTACGGGGCTAAACTCCACCATGTTTATGGTTTCTTCGGGTAATTCTACCCCTTTTTCTTTGCCAAATTTCACTTCAATAATCGGGTTTATTTGAGTGGTAATTAATTCAATTCTGCTTTCCTCATGTTCGGTAACTAAAAGTACTTTTGCACTTGTTACTTCGGGTTCAAAACGCTTGGTAAAATAACATTTTGTTAGTCCATCAAAATAAATACAGGTTAACGTTTGGTTGCTATAATATTTATCAATCATTATAATATCTTCGTCAAAATGATTTAAAATATCGTAGGTATACAATTTATAAAAGCCTTTGGTGGTAATGGTTAAAATTTTATCATCGGCACTAAACTTGCCTAAAAAAGTACCTTTTTCGTTTTTATTTAAACGGTGGGTACTTTCATCAAACCAGTAATCTTCTCCTTCTAATGTAGACGTACCTTTTTCTTTTAAGGTAACTTTGTTAACCGTGTATTTTGTAACAATATTACCTACAGCAGTTCGGGCTTTTATTTCTAAATCTGCAAAATCAACATCTAACTGTAATTTACGCAGGCCTGGCACAGCTCGTAAATGCACCATTACTTTTTCGCTTTCGCCATTTGGGTTTATTGTAAACCAATACACACTTGAGTTTGGGGTACCTTTGGTTAAATCGTATTCCTTGTCGCGTGTAACGCCGGTAACGTTAAAGCGTTTCATAAAAGTAATTCCTTTTGGCCCATCACGGTAAATCATATTGTAAATAGTACGCTCGTCGTTCTTTTTAAAAATAGCAACATGCACAATGTTTTTACCTATAAATGTTTTATCGGATACTTTAAAAATTTTCATCTTCCCTTCATTAGTAAAGGCAATTATATCATCAATATCCGAGCAATCGCATACAAATTCATCCTTTTTTAAACTGGTGCCAATAAAACCTTCGGCACGGTTCATATACAACTTTTCGTTTGCCATTACCACTTCGGTAGCAATAATGGTTTCTAATTGTTTTGTTTCAGTTTTACGCTCTTTGCCTTCGCCGTATTTCTTTTTAAGATTTTTAAAATATTCTACCGCAAAATCGGTAAGGTTGGCTAAATGATGTTTTACTTGTTCAATTTTTGCTTCCAGTTCCTTCATCATATCCTCAGCTTTAATACTATCAAAGCGAGTAATACGAATCATTGGTATTTGAGTTAAGCGATTTAAATCATCGCTACTTATATCTCTAATTAATTTCTTTTTATGCGGTTTAAAACGCTCGTATAAATATTCAAATAAGGTTTCCTTAGTGGAGTATTTTTTAAAGTCGATGTACATTTCTTCTTTAATAAATATTTTTTCTAACGACGCAAAGTGCCATTTTTCTTCCAGTTCGTGTTGTTCAATTTCTAACTCACGTTTTAATAGCGCTAAGGTTTGGTGCGTTGAAATTTTTAAAACTTCACTCACACCTACAAAACGTGGTTTTTCATTTTCAATAATACAAGCGTTTGGCGATATGCTGACTTCACAATTTGTAAACGCATACAGGGCATCAATCGTTTTATCGGCGCTAATACCAGGTTGTAAATGCACTAAAATTTCTACATTTTCAGAAGTATTATCTTCAACTTTTTTTACTTTAATTTTTCCTTTGTCGTTAGCGGCAATAATACTATCAATTAACGAGCCTGTAGTAGTAGCAAATGGAATTTCGGAAATGATTAAGGTTTTAGAATTCAATTCTTTAATCCTGGCACGCACTTTAACTTTACCACCGCGTAATCCATCTTTATAATCACTAAAATCGGCTATACCACCGGTTAAAAAATCAGGATAAATTACAGCTTTTTTGCCTCTTAAAATTTGTATACTGGCATCAATTAACTCGTTAAAATTATGAGGCAAAATTTTTGTAGCTAATCCAACAGCAATTCCTTCTACTCCATGGGCCAACACTAATGGAAATTTTACTGGTAAAGTAATTGGCTCTTTATTGCGCCCATCGTAACTCATACCCCAATTAGTTGTTTTGGGATTAAAAATAATTTCGAGTGCTAATTTAGATAGGCGTGCTTCAATATATCGAGGAGCAGCAGCACTATCGCCTGTTAAAATATTACCCCAGTTACCTTGGCAATCAATTAATAAATCTTTTTGTCCAATAGCCACCAAAGCATCGCCAATACTGGCATCGCCGTGGGGGTGGTATTTCATAGTGTTACCAATTAAGTTGGCAACCTTATTGTAACGTCCGTCTTCCAACTCCCACATACTGTGTAAAATACGGCGTTGTACGGGTTTTAAACCGTCTTCCATAGCAGGTACAGCGCGCTCTAATATTACATAACTGGCATAATCAATAAACCAATTTTTAAACATACCACTTACGTGGGTAACTTTATCTACTTCATTATGGTTATTGGTATCAAATCCGTCAGTATTCTTAGTATCCATCTTTAAAAAATAAGTTGTAAATATACAACAGGAATTTCGCTATACTCTAAATTTGAAATTGATTTATGAGAGAGATTTTAACAGCCTTGAGTCAATGTGGAAATAAAAGGGGTTGATGAAGTATTTAAATCAATGCCTTTCTACACCTACTTTTTCTTAACTACAGAGGTTTGTTGCTGGCGTTGTTTTGCCATTTCTTCTAAACGTTGCGCAAAGCCGCCTTTTTTAACCGGCTTTTTCATATTGGCTTCTAAGGTAGCTCGTATGCCGCTGTCTTTAATAATAAACTTCATGGCATAATTTTGTAAGAATGTAAACATGTTTGCTAAAAAATAATACCAGCTTAAACCCGCAGCGTACTCGTTCATAACTGCCAAAAATATTACTGGCATAAAATACATCATAAATTTCATACCCGGCATTTGCGTATTTTGTTGTGGCATCAAACTACTATTCATGTAAGTATAAATAATAGTACTTACAAACATTAGGGCAGCAAATAAACTTACGTGGTCGCCATAAGCCCAACTGATAAAAGGTATTTGTCCAAAATTTAAAACCGTATCATAAGTACTTAAATCATCTGCCCATAAAAAACCTTGCTGACGTAATTCAATAGCCGCAGGCAAAAAAGCAAATAAGGCAATTAATATTGGGAACTGCAACAACATTGGTAGACACCCACTTAAAGGATTAACGCCAGCCTTTCGATACAACGCCATTTGCTCCTGTTGTTTTTTCATTGGATCAGGATTTTTTTCGTATTTAGCATTTAAAGCATCCGTTTCTGGTTTTAAAACACGCATACGCGCGCCACTCATATAGGTTTTATAAGCAATAGGAAGCAATAGTATTTTAACGATAACGGTTAAAATTAAAATAACCAAGCCCATATTTAAGCTTCCAAGCCCATTAAATAAAGGTATTACCATCCATTTATTTATAAAACTAAACACACTCCAACCGGTAGGTATTATTTGTTCTAAATCATAATCGTAAGCTTTTAGAGTATTGTAATGGTTGGGGCCAAAATAAAATTTAAAGCTAAATTTTTCGTTTGGTAAATGTTTAAATGGCACACCTAACTCTGTTGCTACAGCTTTAACAACAGATGGGTTATCAGGTCGCTGCCCCAATTTCACAAAACTGCCGCCTTTTAAAAATTCGTTATCGGCAATAATGGTTGCATTAAAAAATTGTTGCTTAAAGCACACCCATTTAATGTCGGCATCGTTTAATTCCTTTTCTTCGTCTTTAGCTATATTTAGGTCATTCGGACTATTTATAGTTTGTTTGTAATAAATGGTAGCCGCTTTTTTCTCTTTACTAATGTATTGTTCTTGGCTTGGGTAAAGCATACTCCAATTTAATTGCAATTGGTCTTCGGTTTGCGAAATAATTTTTTCCATTCCAACAAAACGTATTTCACTATTTACAATATAATCGTTTGGTTTTAGTGAGTACGACAACTCAATATAGCTTTCTGGTTTGGCAGTTTCTAATTTTAGTACAATACTATTTGCGGTTTTGGTTGCCGATTTAAAATAAAAACTATCGGTGCTAAACATACGCGAACGATCGTAAGCATTTAATTTTAACGAGAAATTAGTGCTATCGTTATCAAATAAAATTAAAGGCTCGGTTTTGCCCGAGCGGTGGTAATTTTTTAGCTCTACCTTTACAATTTGTGCACCTTTGTTTAAAATGGTGGCTTTTATGTTTTCGTTTTCAATTGTAAAAAACTCTTTCGTGCCTTTTGCCGAAGGGGTAAAATCTTTATAATTGTCGTTTAATAAAGCGGTTTTAGCCGAATCGCTTACAGTTGTAGTTTGTTTTAAAGTATCAACTAATTTTTTTACAGATTCTTTTTTAGCTAATTCTTCTAACTGAATTTTTTGCTGAGCAAATTCAATAGAATCTTTTTGGCGTTTACGATTAGCAACTTGTTCTTTTGAGGGCCCGCTAACGTATAACCAAATACCAAGAATTGCGGCAATAAGTCCTAAACCTATTAATGATTTTTTATCCACTTAAAATTAATTTAAAGGGGCAAATGTACAATTTTTTATAGTTTTATATTATTCATTTTTTTAATAAAACTAAAATTTAAAGCATTATTAACATAAAAAAAGCCATTCTCTATAAGAGAATGGCTTTTTTATTAACCTTAATTACTATTGTTTTACAACTTTAATAACCTCAGCTTTATTATCGCTTGCAACTTTTATGTAGTAAACACCGTTTGATAAAGTTGAGAGATTAACGTTTACTGCATTTAAAGATGAAGTTGTGGTTAAAATAATTCTACCAGTGATATCTGTTACATTAATTACTTTAGCTAAACCATTAGCCAATTCAACAGTAAAATTACCGTTGCTTGGGTTAGGGTAAACATTAATAGCTAATTGTTTGCTGTTGGTTGTTTGAATACCAACACAACCGTTTACGTTTTGAGTTACTGTAGAAATATTAGCACAACCATTAACTGCAACACCATTTACAGTGTAGGTAGTAGTAACACTAGGGCTAACTGCAATAATAGCAGTGGTAGCACCTGTATTCCAGCTATAAGTAGCAGCACCACTAGCAGTTAAGCTAACAGATTGACCAGCACAAATAGAGCCAGAAGTTGATGAACTAGCAGTAACTGTAGGTAAAGCATTAACAGTAACGCTTTGCACTGCTTGGCCATTACAACCTGTAATAGAAGAAGTTCCAACAACAGTATACGTTACATTAGCGGTTGGAGTAGGAGCAATAGTTGAAGTAGTTGCACCTGTATTCCAGTTATAAGTATTAGCACCATTAGCAGTTAAATTTACCGATTGGCCAGCACAAATAGCAGCTGTACCACCTGTAATAGCAACCGCAGGTGAAGCATTTACAGTTACACTACTAATAGCAGTATTAGCGCTTACGCAACCTGCTGTACTTGTACCAGTAACACTATAATTAGCGTTAGCAGTTGGTGTAACCACAGCACTACCACTACTATAAGTGTAGGTATTAGCACCACTAGCCACCATTGTAAACGATTGACCAGCACAAACCGAACCACTACTTACAGTAATAGTTGGGTTAGGATTAACTGTTACAACTATTGGAGTACGTTGAGCTGAAGTACAACCGGGTACATAAGTAATAATTACCTGACCATTACTTATTTGCGAACCAGCTGTAAAGCTAGGGCTTGTTAAAGTGCCTGTAAATGATGAGCCACCACCACCACCTGCATTACTATTACCTCCTCCAGAAGCACCACCACCTCCATAATAACCACCACCGCCGCCACCAGGGCCTGTTGGCCCTCCTGCATTACCTCCTAGTCCAAGAGAACCGCTATTTCCAGAAAGATAACCCGTATTAACACCACCTAATCCTCCTGTATTAAACCCACCACCTCCACCGGCACCACCATTATTACTTCCGTTTCCAACTCCACCTGATCCACCATTAAGACCTCCATTAGTTCCACCTACGGGAGGTCCTAAATTATTAGCACCTGAACCACCTCCACCACCAAAGTAATTAACCCCGCCAGTTCCGCCGCCGCCTTGACCACCGGGTGCATTTGGGTTAGTGGCGCCGCCGCCGCCACCGCCGCCAGCAACAATAACTCTATCACTTAAAGCACCTGGCAGTATTCTAACATCAGAAGCGCCTCCTCCATTACCGCCTGGGGAAACCCCTAAACCCCCTCCATTATATCCATTTTGTCCACCAACATAAATCTGTAAAATTTGACCTGGAGAAACTGCCATTACCCCTGAAGCCTGAGCTCCCATTCCTGCAGTTGATGTTGCTGCAGTGCCTTGAGCACCTTTTGCAAGTATTGTTAACGTAGTTACACCAGCAGGTACCGTAAACGATTGAACGCTACCAGTATAATTTGCAGTAAGCGCAGTTGTTGACGAACCAACACCAAATGCCTCTGCATAATAGGTTGTTGTATTTACTGGACTTACAGCAAAGTTTGCTGCACTTGCACTTGTACCCGTGCTAACACCACCCGTAGGCACTGTAAACCAGCTAATAGAACTACCAACCGAAGTTGCGTTTAAGCTTGTAGTAGCTCCTACACATATTACACTTGGTGTAGCTGTTACCGGGTTTGGCACAGTACACTGCGCGTAAATTTGTACGCTGCCTAACAACAAAGAACTTGCTATAAGGCCTAACTTTAGTGTGTTTTGTTTCATGTTTTTTTTTTAAATGGGTTTAATTTACCGTAAATGTATAAAAAAATACCGATAAAAACAATAAAAGCCAAACTGATTAGGTTTGGCTTTTTAATAAAAAAAATAGCATTTACTTATTAGGTATAAATAAACCTAATAATTATATGTTATTATTGTTTTACAACTTTAATAACTTCAGCTTTATTATCGCTTGCAACTTTTATGTAGTAAATCCCATTTGATAAAGTTGAGATATTAACGTTTACTGCATCTAAAGATGAAGTAGTGGTTAAAATAACTCTACCGGTAATATCTGTTACATTAATTACTTTAGCTAAACCATTAGCCAATTCAACAGTAAAATTACCGTTGCTTGGGTTAGGATAAACATTAATAGCTAATTGTTTGCTGTTAGTTGTTTGAATACCAACACAACTATTTACGTTTTGAGTTACAGTAGAAACATTAGCACAACCATTAACTGCAACACCATTTACAGTGTAGGTAGTAGTAACACTAGGGCTAACTGCAATAACAGCAGTGGTAGCACCTGTATTCCAGCTATAAGTAGCAGCACCACTAGCAGTTAAGCTAACAGATTGACCAGCACAAATAGAACCAGAAGTAGATGAACTAGCTGTAACTGTAGGTAAAGCATTAACAGTAACGCTTTGCACTGCTTGGCCGTTACAACCAGTAACAGAAGAAGTACCAACAACAGTATACGTTACATTAGCAGTTGGAGTAGGAGCAATAGTCGAAGTAGTTGCACCTGTATTCCAATTATAAGTATTTGCACCATTAGCAGTTAAATTTACTGATTGGCCAGCACAAATAGCAGCTGTACCACCTGTAATAGCAACCGCAGGTGAAGCATTTACAGTTACACTGCTAACTGCAGTATTAGAGCTTAAGCAACCAGCAGCACTTGTACCAGTAACACTATAATTTGCGTTAGCTGTTGGTGTAACCACCGCACTACCACTACTATAAGTGTAAGTATTAGCACCACTAGCCACCATTGTAAACGATTGACCAGCACAAACCGAACCACTACTTACAGTAATAGTTGGGTTAGGATTAACTGTTACAACTATTGGCGTACGTTGAGCTGAAGTACAACCTGGTACATAAGTAATAGTTACTAAACCATTACCTGTTTGAACACCCGCTGTATTAGATTGACTTGTGCCGCCGTTAAAGCTTCCACCACCGCCACCAGAACCCCAAGCACCACCATTCCAGCCATTTCCGCCACCGCCACCATTGAAGCCACCGCCACCACCACTAGCACCACTGCAACCCGCAGCACCACCGCCACCGCCAAATCCACCAGACACAGTTGTAGTAGAACAAGGAGTGTTTACACCAGTACCTCCAGCACCGCCATTTGCAGGACTAAAACCTCCTGTAGCATTATTTGCTGATAAAGTTCCAGCTAATCCATTAGATAACCAACCACATCCGGCACCGCCAGAACCTTCACCACTACCAATAACTTGAATTCTTACACCACCAGTTCCGCCATTTCCATTTATACCACCAGCACCATTACCAGCACCGCCAGTTGAATTAGTGGTAAGTGTTGTTGATGAACCTGCTCCCGGAGGTGCACCACCATTATTACTAAAACCACCGCCACCACCAGCAGCTACATATAAAACGGTACCCGTTACTTTCCAAACAAACGAACCGCCACCGCCACCGCCGATGCCGTTAGATGCAGATCCACCTTGTTGTCCAACTATTATATTCATTACATCACCAGGAGTAACTGTAAATACACCAGAAATTCTTGCTCCAAGTCCACCAGCTAATCCACCTTGTGCACCTCTTGCATCTACTGTTAATGTAGTTACACCAGCAGGTACAGTAAACGATTGAACGCTACCAGTATAATTTGCAGTAAGTACAGTTGTTGACGAACCAACACCAAACGCCTCTGCATAATAGGTTGTTGTATTTACTGGACTTACAGCAAAATTTGCTGCACTTGCACTTGTACCTGTGCTAACACCACCAGTAGGCACTGTAAACCAGCTTATAGAACTACCAACCGAAGTTGCGTTTAAGCTTGTAGTAGCTCCCGCACATATTACACTTGGTGTAGCTGTTACCGGGTTTGGTACAGTACACTGTGCGTTAATTTGCACGCTACCTAATAACAACGAACTTGCTATAAGGCTTAATTTTAGTTTGTTTTGTTTCATGTTTTTTTAATTAAATGGGTTAATTTGCCGTAAATATATAAAAAATGCCGATAAAAACAAAAAGAGCCAAACTGATTAGGTTTGGCTCCTTATTAATAAAAAAATAGTATTTACTTATGAGGTATAAATAAACTTAATAGTTTTATGTTATTATTGTTTTACAACTTTAATAACTTCAGCTTTATTATCGCTTGCAACTTTTATATAGTAAATTCCGTTAGATAAAGTGGAGATATTAACGTTTACTAAATCTAGCGATGAAGTAGTAGTTAAAATAACTCTACCAGTAATATCTGTTACGTTAATTACTTTAGCTAAACCATTAGCCAATTCAATAGTAAAATTACCGTTGCTTGGGTTAGGGTAAACACTAATAGCTAATTGTTTGCTGTTAGTTGTTTGAATACCTGTACACGGGCTAACACCTTGAACTAAAGTAGCAATATTTGAACAACCATTTGTAGTACCAGTTGCAGTATAAGTTGTAGTAACCGAAGGGCTAACAACAATAACTGCTGTTGAAGCACCAGTGTTCCAACTATATGAAGTTGCACCATTTACAGTTAAAGATACGGACTGCCCAGCACAAATTGTGCCATTAGTGGCCGAACTAGAAATTGAAGGCGTAGGTGATGCATTTACTGTTACACTGCTAACTGCAGTATTAGAGCTTACGCAACCTGCTGTACTTGTACCTGTAACACTGTAATTTGCATTAGCTGTTGGTGTAACAACCGCACCACCGCTGCTATAAGTGTATGTATTAGCACCACTAGCTACCATTGTAAACGTTTGACCAGCACAAACCGAACCACTACTTACAGTAATAGTTGGGTTAGGATTAACAGTAACTACTATTGGCGTACGTTGTGCCGAAGTACAACCTGCACCACTGTAAGAAAATACAACTAAGCCATTACCTGTTTGAAAGCCAGCTGTGTTGGATTGATTGGTTCCGCTATTAAACGAACCACCACCGCCACCACCAGTAAAAGGTTGAGCGCCACTAGTACCGCCACCAGAATAACCGCCGCCACCGCCGCCATTACCACCAGTAAACCAACCTGCGCCACCACCGCCAAAACCACCGCTATCATTATTATTACCCGTGCCACCAATACCACCATTAACAAATGATTTTCCATTATTGTTTGCTAAACCAGTACCAGCAACGCCATTGCCAATAAGTCCACCACCACCTCCACCAGAACCTGAACTCGCGCCGCCACCATTACCGCCTGTACCGCCTAATATTAAGCCTCCAGCACTGGCTGTGCCACTAGTAGTAATAACTGCATTAATGCCAGCTAAATTTGTGCCACAAGAACCAATATTGTTAGAAGCACCGCCTCCACCACCTGCAACTACTAAAGGAATAGTACCAGTTGCTACAACAAACGAACCTCCGCCACCACCGGCATCAGCTCCATTGGTAAAGCCCGCTTGACCAACTAAAACTTGTAATACCTGACCAGGCGTAACCGTAAATACACCTATCATTCTTGCACCTAAGCCGCCTAAAGCAGTACAATTCACATTAACTGAGCCTCCACTTGCTCCTCTAGCTTCAATTGTTAATGAGGTTACACCAGTTGGTACAGTAAAATTTTGTATTGTACCTGTATAAGTATAAGCTACTGTAGTTGTAACACCAGCACCAAACGATTCAGCATAATACGTAGTTGTATTTACAGGACTTACAGCAAAATTTGCTGCACTTGCACTTGTACCAGTACTAACACCACCCGTAGGCACTGTAAACCAGCTGATAGAACTACCAACCGAAGTTGCATTTAAACTTGTAGTAGCTCCCGCGCATATTACACTTGGAGTAGCTGTTACCGGGTTTGGTACAGTACACTGTGCGTTAATTTGCACGCTACCGAATAACAACGCAATTGCTATAAGGCTTAATTTTAGTTTGTTTTGTTTCATTTTTTTTATTTAAACGGGTTAATTTGCCGTAAATATATAAAAAAAACCGATAAAAACAAAAAAAGCCAAACTGATTTGGTTGACTTTTTATAAATAAATTAAAAATTAAGCATGGTAAGTTTTCTATCTATCACGCATATATTAAATGGTAATAGTGGTATTGCTCTTTTTTTTGGTGGTTGTATTATCTACCACTCAAAATAAAAGCGCCCCAATAATAAGGTTCGGGATATTTCTTTTTTGTTTCTAATTGTGCGTGTCTAAATGACATGTATAAATTGCCAGTTTTAGTCCATTTGCTGTAAAAGGCAATCATCAAATCTTTGGTAGCTTCGTCGCTCACAGGCCAAAGCGACATAATAATAGATTTTGCACCAGCTAATCTAAACGCACGTTGAAGACCATACACGCCTTCGCCATTTTTTATTTTTCCTAATCCTGTTTGGCATGCACTAAGCACTACTAACTCTGTTTTATCTAAGGATAAATTCATGGCTTCGTATGCAGTTAGCATGCCATCTTCAAAATCAGTAATAGAATTTATATTAGATGTATTTAAGGCATAAGTTTTATTTGCACCGCTAAAAAATATTCCCGAACGCATCATTGGGTTTTGATAAAACTGTTTCTCCATGCTGGAATAGCCCAATAAATCAGCTTCTTTAGGGTCTTCTAAAAAAAAGCCATGCGTTGCAATGTGAAGCACATCGGGATTTTTTATTTTTTTAATATCGCTTTCGTTTGCTTTTTCTTCGGTAAGAATTGTTGTTTTTATCCCGTTTACAGCCAAAGTATTTTTTATAACATCCACTTCTACTTTTGTGCCTGGCAGCTCTCCTAATTCAAAACCAAAGGCACCCCTTGTAGCTACAGCAGTTACAAGGTTCTGAGGAGAAGTATTAAATTTAGATAAATCGTAGTCAAATGTAGGATTGCCAACTAACACGCTGTTTTCTGGTTTTTTAAGTGGTACTTTTTTTAAATCTAAAATATCTCGTAAACTAATTACTAAATGAATGTTTTTTTCTTCGATTATATATTTTTTACTTTCTGAATTATACAAGGTATTTAAATTTAGTTGATCGTAAATACCGTCGGACGAAACATAAACAGTGTTAATGCCAGATAGTTTTTCATCTACAACTTTCCATAAACGACGGTATAGATCGGGTTCGTCTTTTTTTAAATCAATACTATTGCGGTACAAATTCATCACTTCATCTTCCCAAGTAATAAACCTATCAATTGAAACGGAGGTAGGCTCGCCATTAGATTTTATAATTAGGTAAGTATAATTTGTTCCCTTTTGATTTGTTTTTTCATAAATTAAATTACTTTGAAAAATTTCTACCGCTGCTTCATTGGGTAGTAAATTTTGCTGAATGCTTTTCCAATCAATGGATTTAGTGTTAGCACTTAAATTAATACTCGAAACGTTTAACGAAATTTCTTTTTCTAAGATATCGGCTTCGTTTTTTAAAGCACTTGCTTCGGCCAAGGCATAAGGATATTCTTGAGTATCAAAACTCATAAGTTTTGAAATATTTTCGCGTTTTAATTTTAAATTTTCAAATTTTTCGTTCAATAAAGGGTCGTTCAAATTAATAATGGTTTGCTTGATTTTTGATAAATTATTTAGTAAAAAGGCTTTTGTTTTTATTCTAAAATTTAAAAGTGCTTTTAATAATTCGGGATATTTATCAATGTTATTTAAAATTGTGGTATAAAAATTTTTAATATTATTTTCGAATTTTTCAAGGAAAAACATTTTTTCACTTTCAGTCATGTAGCTAAAATTTTGTTCTATTTCCTTGTACTTTAAATCTAAATATTTATCAAAATAATCCATGGCTTGTTTTACTTTATCAAGGTCGGCGGCTATTTCAGCAGTGTTTATATACAATTGCTCAAGGTCTTCAGTATTGGTTACCTTAAACTTTTGAGATAAAGTATTGGCTTTATTAATTACTTCTTCCGCTTCTTTTGGTTTATCCAAATTTTTTAAAATCATTGCCAAGTTGCATAGCATATTTATATTTATAGCACTTTCTTCGTGTGTGTTTTTTTTAAATTCATCCGCGGCTTTGTTTAAATAAGTAGCACATTCTGTATAATTATTTTGAATTTGAAACAGAATGCCCATGTTTAAATAAATTTCGGCCTTATATAAATTATCAGGTCCATACACGGCTTCGTAATACATTAATGCATCTTTAAAATACTGTTGAGATTTTTCGAACTCATTAAATTGTTGATATTCTATAGCTAAATTATTAGCAAATGAGGCACGTTTAAGCGTGTCAATAAAGCTTTTATTTTTTAATCCAACTTCTAATTCGGCCCCCATTTTTTTCGCTTCTTCTATTCTTCCTACCTTGTTATAAAATACCATTAAATTATTAATTGTGGTTAAATAATTTTCGATTCGAACCAGTTTTAAACTTTTTTTTATTTTAATAGATTGCTCATAAAATTGTTCAGTTTCAATAATTTTATTTTGTTGGCCATAAACAAATCCAATGTTATTTAATGCACCAGCATATTCGCTCGAATTTTCGGTTGATATTAACTTATCTAAATTTTTTGCTCTAAATAAATAACTTAATGCTTTTTCAAATTGACTATTTTCGGCGAGTAGGGTTCCAAAATCACTTAAAAATATTGGGAATTGAGGATTAGCTGTATCTTGAATTTGTTTGTAAATAGTTTCTGTTTCTTTATAATAGTCAAAAGCAATTAAATCTAATTGCATGTCTCTGTAAAGCAAGGCAGTGTTATTAAGTAAATCGGCATACCCAAGTGATTTTAGTAAATTGTTTTTCTTAGAAAAAGTGATAGCTTCTTTAAAAATTGCCTCTGATTTTAAAAATTCATATTGATATTGATAGCACACAGCCAAAGATGTGTACAACGCTAACTCGTCTTTATTTTCAATTTTTAAAGTCCCAAGTAATTGGTATGCGGTTTTTAAATAAGGTAGCGCTTCGCGGTGCATCCCCAAAAAAATTAAGCCATTGCCGTAGTTTTGTTTTACATTAAATTCGGCACGTTCATTTTTAAAATTAGTTTCTACTTCATTTACCAGTTTTTTAAAACGCAATTCTCCCTCTTCAATATCTTCGTTAAATAAATAATAGGCGGCTATTTCTGATTGGAGCGTTAGTAAATTTTCTTTTGTTATTTTTTTATCCTTTTGCGCTTCAACAAGCGCATTGTTACTTAATTCAATGGCTTTTGCGTAATTTCCCTTATCGCATTCTTTCGACGCTTCTTCTTGAAATTTTTTATAAGCCTGAGAAAAAAGCGAAGTACAGAAACATATCCAACAAATTATAAAAAGTAATTTCTTCATAACAAATTTTATTCTTTAACTAATTTTTGTGATTTAAAATAATAGCCTCCGTTGGGTATTTTTATTTTATGAGTTAAGATTTCAAATAAAAGTACTTATAATAATAAAAAGAGCCAAACAAATTTGTTTGGCTCTTTAATACATAAACTAAATTACACCTATTAGGTTTTTTTTATTTATTAAGGGTAGATGATTATTGCTTTACAACTTTAATAACTTCGATTGAATTATTACTTTGTACTTTAATGTAATAAATGCCATTTGATAAGGTTGAAATATTAACGTTTACTAAATCTAAAGATGAAGTAGTGGTTAAAATAACTCTACCAGTAATATCTGTTACGTTAATTACTTTAGTTAAACCATTAGTCAATTCAACAGTAAAATTACCATTGCTTGGGTTAGGGTAAACATTAATAGCTAATTGTTTGCTATTGGTTGTTTGAATACCTGTACATGGACTAACACCCTGAACTAAAGTTGCACTATTTGAACAACCATTTGTAGTACCGGTTGCAGTGTAAGTTGTAGTAACTGAAGGGCTAACAACTATAACAGCAGTTGATGCGCCGGTGTTCCAACTAAATGAAGTTGCACCATTTGCAGTTAAAGATACAGATTGACCTGCACAAATAGTGCCATTAACCGCCGAACTAGAAATTGAAGGCGTAGGTAAAGCAGTTACAGTAACACTAGAAATCGCAGAGCCTACACAACCTAAAGTATTTGTACCTGTAACAGTATAATTTGCGTTTGCAGTTGGAGTAACTACAGCACTACCACTGCTATAAGTGTATGAGCTAGCACCGCCAGCAACCATTGTAAATGATTGGCCGGCACAAACAGCACCATTATTTACAGTTACATTTGGGCTTGGATTTACTGTAACATTTTGTACAGCTTGACTAGTACAGCCTGCTAAAGTACCAATAACGGTGTAAGTGGTGTTAACGGAAGGGGTAGGGGCTATTGACGTAGAAGTTGCACCTGTATTCCAGCTATAAGTACTGGCACCATTAGCAGTTAAATTTACCGATTGACCTGCACAATTAGCAGATGAACCACCAGAAATTGAAATTGTAGGTAGAGCGTTTACAGTTACTGTAATAGCAGTACGTGGGCCTTCAGCACATGAATTTGTGGATGCAGCATAGTAGGTATAGTTACCTGCACTTAAAGTAGGCGTTACAAAAGCAGCGCCTGTTGCTAAACTAGTAGTTGAAGTAAAAGTTGCATACCAATTTACAGTACCGGTGCCTACAACATTTAAAGCAGCGGTATTATTAGCACAAATACTTTGATTAGAGTTAGTTTGAGTCGGCGCCGAAGCAAGAGTACAAGCAACCCAATTGATAATAACCTGACCATTACCTGTTTTAAAGCCTTGTGTGTGGGTTACATTAGTAGCACCAGCGTTAGCAAAATTACTACCACCACCACCTGAAGCGCCATTATAGATGCCACTATTATTACCACCAGTACCACTGGCTCCTGTAAGTCCGCCACCTGCGCCACCATTTGGTCCGTTTGCAGAACCCCCTTGGTTATTTGCTACACATGTTCCACCAATAGCACCTAAACCTTGTGTGCCTGTGCTACCATTCCCACCGCCAGTAAATCCGAAGGCACCACCTGCGCCACCTGCAATTTGCGTACCACCGCCACCACCGTAACCATCGTAACCACCACCACCACCACCACCAAACCAACCGCCACCGCCTGCACCACCACCACCTGGTCCGCAAGTAGCTACACGAGCACCACCGGCACCGCCACCGCCACCGGCAACAACCAACGCAAACGTAGAATTATAGGTATAAGGACTTCTAAAAACATCACTAGCACCGCCGCCGCCGCCGCCAGTAGCTGTTGCACAATTTGCTATAGGCGTAGTACCACCACCATTAAAACCACCAGTTGCTGAAACAGATCCGCCGCCACCAACATTTATTCGTAGCACTTCGCCGGGGGTAACAGTTAGTGTTGCCACAACGCGCCCACCTAAACCGCCTACAGCATTATTTAGATTATTAGCATTGCCTTGAGCACCAGAGGCATCAACTGTAATAGATGTTACGCCAGGAGGAACAGTATAATTCTGTAAGGCTCCAGTGTAATTAAAAGTTTGTGTTTGAGCAATTATATTAACGCTCGCAGTCAAACTCATTAATGTAAAAATTTTTAATAGATTTTTTTTCATCATATAATTTTTTTAATTGTGAATACCAAATGTACTAAATTCTAAATTACTAACAAACATGGCGTCCTATTATTCAATTAATAGAATTGCGCATTACAAAAAACAAATAAAATAGTAATACTTGTATTATATTTTTAATTTTATGTTCTTTAAAATATATATGATTGAATTTAAAAAATTTAAATTAAAAAATAATTTAACCGTTGTTGTTCATCAGGACAAAAGCACTCCCTTGGCTTGTTTAAATATTATTTACGATGTTGGCGCCCGCGATGAAGATGAAAGTAAAACCGGCTTCGCTCATTTATTTGAACATCTTATGTTTGGCGGAAGTGTTAATATACCAAATTACGACGAACCCTTGCAATTAGTTGGTGGCGAAAATAATGCGTTTACAACAAACGATATTACCAATTATTATTGCACTTTACCTGTTGAAAATATAGAAACAGCCTTTTGGCTGGAAAGTGATAGAATGCTCAGTTTAGCGTTTACCGATAAGAGTTTAGAGGTACAACGGAGTGTAGTAATAGAAGAATTTAAACAACGTTATTTAAACCAACCTTATGGCGATGTTTGGCTATTATTACGCCCTTTGGCATATACAACACATCCCTACAAATGGAATACAATAGGTAAAGAAATTAAGCATATTGAAGATGCTGTTATAGAAGATGTAAAATCGTTTTTTAAGACCCATTATAACCCAAGCAATGCTATATTGGTTGTAGCTGGTAATGTTGAATTTGATAAAATAAAAGAGTTGTGTGAAAAATGGTTTGAACCTATTGATGCTGGTATAAAACCAAAGCGTATTTTACCACCTGAACCAAAACAAACCGAAGCCAGAAAATTAACAGTGGAACGCGACGTACCGGCTAACTCAATATATAAGGTATATCATATGTGTTCGAGGCGTGATGAAGAGTACCATACTATTGATATTATTTCTGATATTTTAAGTAGAGGCAATTCATCGCGTTTGTATAAAACATTAATAAAAGATAAGCAATTATTTACAGATTTAAACGCATACGTGCACGGTGATTTTGATAAAGGCTTATTTGTAATAAGTGGAAAAATTAGTGATGGTGTTGCCATAGAAGATGCAGAGAAAGGAATAATAGACGAACTAGAAAAGATTAAAACAGAATTAGTTGCTGACGATGAATTACAAAAATGTAAAAATAAAATAGAAAGTACGGTGGTATTTAGTGAGACAGATGTTTTAACAAAAGCAACAAACCTAGCGATAAGCGAACTGTTAGGCGATGCTGATTTAATTAATCAAGAAATAGAAAAATATGCAAACGTTACTGCTCAAAAAATAAAACTGCAAGCCAACATTGTTTTAAACGAAACCAATTGTAGCACCTTGTATTATTTAAAAAATAAAAAGTAATAATGATTACTGTAGATTATATAATAAAACGAATTCTTCAATTAAAATTCCCTATAGAAGTTTTACAAAACTATGAAGAGCCACATCGTTTTTACCACACCACGAAGCATTTGCTAGAAGTATTAACGCACCTTGAAAAATATGAGGTTTTAAAAGATGATGAATTGTTTTTAGCCACTGTTTACCATGACGCAGTTTATAATCCGCAAGCTAATGATAATGAGGAGCAGAGTGCAAACTTGTTTTTACAACATGCCAAACAAACAAATTTAATCCAACAGCAAATAAAAACTATTGAGCAGTTAATTTTAGACACTAAAAGTCATATCCCGTCATCTGAAAAATCAAAACTATTAATGGATGCCGATTTAGATATTTTAAATCAACCACTTAGTAAGTTAATTGAGTACGAGCATCAAATTTTTAAAGAATTCCAATATGTGGATTATAGTACGTATAAAAGTAAACGTATTGAGGTTTTAACGAGCCTAAATAAAAACAACAATTTAAATGCATTAATAGAATATGTAAAACAGCGTAAACCATTAATAGGCGTGTTTTGTGGTAGTTTTAACCCTTTCCATAAAGGGCATTATAATGTGTTATTAAAAGCTGAAAAAATAGTTGATAAGGTAATTATTTCGTTTGGAAAAAACCCAGAAAAACAAGTTAGAAATTGGGATATACCAACCGTAATAAAAAATAGGCAACTTACAGAATACAATGGATTGCTAACCGATTATATTTCGTCATTAGGTTACGATGTAGTAGTAGTGAGAGGTTTACGAAATTCTACCGATTTTAATTACGAACAAAATCAATACCGCTATTTGCAAGAATTAATGCCTAACATCAATATAATAAATATTTTTTGTGATAAAGAATTTGAGCACATAAGTTCATCAGGTATTCGCACTTTAGAAAAATACAATAAGCACCAAAATTATTTATTAGATTAATTTGGATGTATTTTTAAATAACTATTTTAATAAATTCTTTTGGCTGCTAAGCACTTTTATGTTTATACTTATTTGTGTACGTGCTTTTTTAATTCCCTTTAGCCACGACGAAGCTGCGACATTTTTCTTTTATATTCAAAGCGATAATTATTTACCTTACAGTGCGCATGTTTATACAAATAATCATGTGCTAAACAGTGCATTGGCAAATTTATGCTACCATTTATTTGGTTCGCACCGTTTTGTTTTACGTTTACCAAATATAATGGCATATAGTATAATGTGCCTAGGAATTTTTAAACACTTTAAATATTTTAAAAATTACGCCTCTAAAATTGCACTAATAGCATTTTTTTTATTAACAATTAATTTTTTAGATTTTTTCGAACTATGTCGTGGTTATGGGCTTTCGTTTGCTCTGATGGTATTAGGAATGTCGTATCTATTGGATTATTTTAAAACAAATAAAATAAATTATTTTTTATTCTTTTCATTGTGCTGGCAATTGGCTTTATCGGCTAATTTAATTTTAGTGGTGGTATTAGCAATGGTTTTGTTTTTTGTTTTTTTGTTTCAGATAAAAAATAAAATCCTATTTAACTTTAAAACACTTTTAATTTATTGCTTTAATTTAAGTTGTTTAATTTTTTGGATTAAATTCTCTTTTTTTTATAAAGAAAAAGGAGTGTTGGATTATGGTGTGGGCGATAATTACTGGTTAGTAACGTTTAAAACGCTTATTTTATTTTTGTTTGGAACGGATGCCTTATGGCTACAAGTATTATTTTTAGTTGTGTTTTTTTTAATTTTTATGTTTTTACTTTTTAATTTATTTAAGCATAATCAACTTATAAATAACTTTTTTTATTTAAACAATATATATCCAATTTTATTTATTGGTTTAATAATGGCATTTTATTTTTTAAAAAACGCTTTACAAATAAATTATCCCGAAGATAGAACGGGCTTGTTTTTTTATTTATTTTTTGTGTTTAGTTTTGCTTTTTTAATAGATGTTGTAAAACAAAAAATTGCAATAATTGGTGCTTTAATTTTATGTTTTTGTTCGCTTTCGTTTTTTTGTGTTTCGTTTAATCTTTCTAATTTTAGTTCATTTTATTACCATACACAACCTAAAGCGATTTACGATTATTTAAAAGCCGAACAACTAAAAAGCCCCGAACAATTTACTATTGGTGGACATCGAGTTCGAGAAATGAATTATGCTTTTTTAAATTTTAGAGGAAACTCGGTTTTAAACCCTATGGATAATAGCGAAGAAATGCAAATGAATTGTGATTACTATTTTGCGTTGCAATCTGAAAAACCTTATTACAACTTATTTTATGATGAGGTGATGTTTGATCAAAAATGGGAACGCGTTTTGCTAAAACGAAAAGAAAAAATTAAACATACAACAGTTTATTTTAACGAAACTAAAAAAATAATTACTGGCGAAAACGAATTTTATGAATTAAAAAAAGTTACAGACACCGTATTTTCTTTTAAAAATCCACTTGAAGTGGAAATCAATCTTACTTTTAATAAGGTGCCCAAACCCTTTAATTGCTTTTTAGTTTTTAGTTTTGAAGGAAATAACCAACTAAATTGCTATAAACGTGTACCTTTAAATTGGTTAGAAACTGATTTAAATAACAAAAGTAAAATCTTAAAGTTAACAAGCGCAAATTTGCCCGATAGCTTAAAAAATTGTGTAGTTTATATTTGGAATATTGATAAAAAACAAATGAATGTTACACTAAATTCATTGAAACTATACCAATTAAAAGGTAAAGGCGTAACTATAAAAATACCTCAAACATATTATCCACTAATTGAATCATTAACTAAAAAACCAATTTTGTAACATGCTAAATAGAACTATTGCACCCGCTTTTAAAACACTATCAAGTATTAATGTTGTACAAGCAAATCATACACAATTAAATAACGGAGTAAATTTTTATTCGGTAAATGCTGGTAGCCAAGAGTTAATTAAATTGGAGTTTATTTTTAAGGCGGGCATGTATTTTCAACCCGCTTCGTTAATAGCCTCAGCCACAAATAATTTATTAGAATGTGGCACCAAATCTTTTACGGCTAACCAAATTAGCGATGGTGTTGATTTTTACGGTTCCTTTTTAGAATTCACAGTTGATCAAGATTTTGCGTCGGTAACTTTATTTACATTAAACAAATATTTAACGCAGAGTTTAAAATTTGTTGAAGAAGTTTTAAAATATCCAACTTTTCCGCAAGATGAATTTCAAATTTACATTAGTAACAAAAAGCAAAAACATCAAATAAACGCTCAAAAGGTAAATGTGCTCTGTCGTCGTAAATTTTCAGAACTCGTATTTGGGTCACAACATCCCTATGGTATTGATGTAGTTGATACTGATTTTGAAAGAGTTAATTTACACGAAATAAACCAGTTTTTTAACACGCACTACAATTCTGCAAACTGTACTATTATTGCTTCTGGTAATTTACCAACTAATTTACCAGAAACCTTAGCGCAATTTTTTGGAGATACTAAATGGGGCAATTCGCAACAACCACTATTAAACAATACAATTGAATTAACTACAACCGCCCAACAAAAGCACTTTATTTATAAAGAAGAGGCTATACAATCTGCCATACGTATTGGTAAACCATTGTTTAATAAAACAAACCCCGATTATTATAAATTTCAAGTATTAAATACCATTTTAGGTGGTTATTTTGGTTCGCGTTTAATGACAAATATCCGCGAAGAAAAAGGTTTAACCTATGGTATTGGCAGTGGCTTAAGTTCTTACGTAAACAGTGGCTATTTTTTTATAAGCACTGAGGTTGGTGCGGATGTTTGCCAACTAGCGTTAGATGAAATTTATAAAGAAATTAATGTATTACGAACTGATTTGGTAGACACGCAAGAATTGGAAACTGTGCGTAATTATATTTTAGGGCAATTTTTACGTAGTGTTGATGGCCCCTTTGCATTAGCCGATAAATTTAAATCTATTTGGGAGTTTGGGTTAACCTACTCCTATTTTGATACTTATTTTGATGCCATAAAGTCGGTTACCCCCACAGAAATAAGAGATTTAGCAAATAAGTATTTACAACAAAACGAGTTAATTGAATGCGTTGTTGGTAAAAAATAAGAATAACATATTATGAAAATAGTTTTTATGGGTACGCCTCAATTTGCAGTACCTTGTTTAGATATACTTGTAAAAAATAATTACAATATTGTTGCTGTGGTTACAGTGCCTGATAAACCTGCAGGGCGTGGGCAAAAGCTACATCAATCTGCTATAAAAGAATATGCCTTAGAAAATAATTTATATTTATTACAACCCGAAAAATTAAAAGACGAGAATTTTATTAAAGAATTAAAAGAACTAAATGCCGATTTACAAATAGTTGTAGCCTTTAGAATGTTGCCCGAAGTAGTTTGGAATATGCCGAAGCTAGGTACTTATAATTTGCACGCCAGTTTGTTGCCAAAATACCGGGGGGCAGCACCAATTAATTGGGCAATTATTAATGGTGATACTGAGAGCGGTGTTACTACATTTAAATTAAAACATGAAATAGATACAGGAAATATTTTAATGCAACAAAAGGTAAAAATTAATACAACTACTACAGCGGGCCAATTACACGATGAATTAATGATGGTAGGAAGCGAATTAATTTTAAAAACGGTTCAGCAAGTTGAATTGAGTTTAAATACAAATACTCCGCTAAATTTTATCCCTCAATCAGATATTGAAGCTAGCCACGCACCAAAATTATTTAAAGAAACGTGTAAATTAAATTGGAATAATGATGTAATACAAATTTATAATTTAATTAGAGGCTTAAGTCCCTACCCAACAGCATACACAGAGTTAGATAATAAAAATGGACAATTACTAGTGTTTAAAATTTATAGTGCTACTTATCAAGCAATTGAACACACACAGGCGTATGGTTTTATTGAAAGTGATAATAAAACTTATTTACAAGTATATTGTAAAAACGGTATACTAACGGTTTACAACTTGCAACTTCAGGGCAAAAAACAAATGTTGGTTAGTGAGTTTTTAAGAGGATTTAAATTAAATGCTGGTGCTTTTTTTACCTCATAACAAGCTATGCAGGCTTGCTTGGCTTGTCAAAGCCCTATTATTAACAAAACACGGCGTTACTAACAAAAAACCCCTTATTTTAGGCGTTTTCAAGGCGTAGTTATTAACAAAACGCCTATTTTTCAACAAAAAAGCCACTTTTTGCGCTCAAACACTTGACATGAAAGGATTGTGCATTATATTTGTTTCATAATTAATTAATGTTTAACCCTTAAAACAAAAAACAAATGAACAAATCAGAATTAATTGATGCAATTGCATCTGGTTCAAAGTTAACTAAAGCTGACGCTGGTCGTGCTTTAGATTCAACAATCGAAGCTATTCACAAAGCTTTAAAAAAAGGTGATCGTATTGGTTTAGTAGGTTTTGGTTCTTTCTCAGTAGCAAAGCGTGCTGCTCGTTTAGGCCGTAATCCTCAAACTGGTAAAGAAATTAAAATTGCTGCTAAAAAAGTAGTAAAGTTTAAAGCTGGTTCTGACTTAGCTGGTTCAGTTAACAAAGGAAAATAATTGCCTACGCAATTAAGCAAAAAAGCTGTCTTTTAATTAAGACAGCTTTTTTTATTACCAAAAAAAAGGCTTAAAATTTAATTTTAAGCCTTTAGTTTTTTAATAGGTAGTTAATTAGTCTACTAAACTTACATTAACAGCATTTAAGCCTTTTTTACCATTTTCAACTTCAAATTGTACTTGGTCGTTTTCGCGAATGTCTTCTTTTAATCCTGAAGCGTGTACAAAAATTTCTTGTCCACCATCTTCTTTAATAAATCCAAAGCCTTTTGCTTCGTTAAAAAATTTTACTGTTCCTTTTTTCATTTTGTTTTGTTTTTTGTTGTTTGTTTTTGTTGTTATTTATTTTATTTGTTTGTTATCAGTTAAGAAAAGGGATGAGATGCTATCACATCTATATTCTTCTTAATTAATTTGTTTATGTCTTTTAAATAACCTCTTTCATCTTGCGTACAAAATGATAAGGCAATACCTGAACTACCAGCTCTACCTGTTCTTCCAATACGATGCACATAGGTTTCTGCTTGTTCGGGTAATTCAAAATTTATTACATGCGATAATTTATCTACATCAATACCACGCGAAGCAATATCTGTAGCAACTAATACGCGTATGCTACGGTTTTTAAAGCCTTTTAAGGCTCTTTCTCTGGCACCTTGCGATTTGTTACCGTGAATGGCTTCAGCTTTAATGCCACTGGTATTTAAGTCTTTTGCTACCTTATCTGCACCGTGTTTGGTACGTGTAAAAACTAAAGCATGTTCAATTTTACCGTTGTTTAATACAAATTTTAAAAGCGAGCGTTTATTTTCTTTAGTAACATAGTATACACTTTGTGTAACCAATTCGGCTGTAGATGATACTGGGTTTACAGAAACACTTACCGGATTTTTAAGTAAACCGTTGGCCAGCTTCATAATTTCGGGTGCGGCTGTGGCAGAAAAAAATAGAGTTTGCTTTTTTGCTGGCAGTTTTAATAATACTTTTTTAATGTCATTAATAAAGCCCATATCTAACATTCTATCCGCTTCATCTAATACAAAGTATTCAATTGCATTTAAGTTAACAAATCCTTGGTTCATTAAATCTAACAAACGCCCCGGGGTTGCAATTAAAATATCCACACCACGTCTCAAATCTTTAGTTTGTATGTTTTGCGATACACCACCAAAAATGGTAGTATGTGTAAATTCTAAATTTTTACTGTAAGACGTAAAGCTTTCGCCAATTTGAATGGCTAATTCGCGTGTTGGCGCTAAAATTAACGCTTTAATAGTGCGTTGTTGAGAGGATTGATTTTTTTTGCTTTCTAAAAGTTGTAAGATTGGAAGTGCAAATGCCGCTGTTTTTCCGGTGCCTGTTTGGGCACAACCAAAGATATCTTTGCCTGCTAAAATGTGCGGTATTGATTGAAATTGTATTGGAGTAGGGGTACTATATCCTAACTTATCTAAAGCCGAAGTTAACGGTTTAATAAGTTTTAAATCTGTAAAGGTCATTAATGTTGTTCTTTCTTTGTTTTATTCGTTTATGCTAAATTACACAATCGTTATTTTTTCTAAATTAGAAAAGTGTAAAATTTAACTGAATTGCAAAAAAGAGGCGAATTACAAACTATTGAACTACAATCTTCTATATGAAGTGCACAAATATACTACTTATTATTAATATATGAAAATTTATTAACAATTATTAATTTAGGGCACAAAAAAAGGGTAAGCTACTTCCATCGCACCGCTCAACCATCTACCCTTGCTTCGTTCCCAACCTGGGGGATTTAATAGGAGCTGGTCGTGAAAGACTTACCCAGCGCAAAAGTAACAATTATTTTATTAATCCATAAAAAAATGCAAAATTTGTGCTAAAACATTGCGTTATTTAACGCAGGTAATATGGATATATCAATTGTAATTCCCCTATTTAACGAAGAAGAATCGTTACCCGAGCTACATGAGTGGATTGTGAAAGTAATGACTGAAAATAATTATTCTTACGAAATTATATTTATTGACGATGGAAGTAAAGACGGATCGTGGGAAGTAATAGAACAGCTTTCGAAGAAAAATACGAATGTAAAAGGTATAAAGTTTAGGCGAAATTATGGTAAATCGCCTGCTTTGCATTTAGGGTTTGAAGCCGCTAAAGGCAACGTGGTTATTACTATGGATGCCGATTTGCAGGATAGTCCTGATGAAATACCAGAACTTTATAACATGGTAATTTCTAAAAATTTCGATTTGGTAAGTGGCTGGAAACAAAAGCGCTACGATAACGCAGTTACTAAAAATTTACCAAGCAAATTATATAACTGGACAAACCGAAAAATTAGCGGCATAAAACTCCACGACATGAACTGTGGCCTAAAAGCCTACAAAAATAAAGTTGTAAAAAGCATTGAGGTATATGGCGAAATGCATCGCTTTATACCCGTTATGGCTAAAAGTGCTGGGTTTACTAATATTGGCGAAAAAGTTGTGCAACACCGCCCACGAAAATACGGCGTAAGTAAATTTGGGTGGAATAGATTTATTAATGGATTTTTAGATTTATTAACCATTACCTTTTTATCAAAATTTGGAAAAAAACCCATGCATATTTTTGGTTTGTTGGGTACACTCTTATTTTTATTAGGCTTTGGTTTTGCTTTTTATTTAGGTGTATATAAATTTTACTGCAGTTTTATTTCTCACCATCCAGCGCGTTTGCTAACAGAACGCCCATCATTTTATATTTCTTTAACGTGTATGATGCTTGGAACTATGCTTTTTTTGGCAGGTTTTATTGGCGAATTAATTTTGCGTAACAGCCCTGTACGCAATAATTATTTAGTTGATGATAAACTAAACTTAAATTAATGGCTACTAACGAAAGTAGAAAACGTCCGCCTCGTATTCCTTTAAAGCCGGAAGAAGTAGCGGAGTTAGTTGCAATTAAAAAAATTAGAGAGCAACTTAAAATACAAAAATTTAAGAAAAGTAAAATCTATAAGTATTTAAACATTTTTAATGTTGCTTGTTTTTTTATTTATTGCGAATTAATTGTTTGTTTTATTAACCCTTGCCATTATACTGTACACTATTCAAAAAATGTAGTTGTAGATTATGGGCATGAGCACAATGCACATAATCAGCAAAAAATAGCTAGCATAAAAATTACCGATGTAAACGATAATTTTTATCAATTAGTAATAAACGATTATATAGAAGTGCCAACTAAGTATTGTGCCTTTAGTGTTGGTAAAGATTTTATTTTACAAAAGGAAATAAAAGGAGGATTTTTTAAAAGCGATAAAACATATAGAATACAGCGTGCCGAACCTTTTCTATTTTTATCCGGATTTTTAATAATTTTAATTTGTGTTGTGTTTGTTTACAATTTAAATTTAGTAGAACAATCTTTAAAATCAATAACCATAATTAATAGTTTAACTATTTTTACGTTTTTAATGATTTAAGTCAATTACTAATTAGAAATTGTCCAATCGTTTTCGAAATTACAGTTAAACTCGGGGTCTAATTTTATATAGGTTATTTTTGACCGTTTTTTTATCCAATCTTTAATTTGTTTTTTATTTCTATCAATTGTTGCCAATTGATTTAATTTTTGATAATCATCTTTAATATTTGTTTTATGTGGGGCTATTCTATTTTTTAGTTTTAACAATCTATAACCAGGCTTTCCGTCTGCTTGCCCTACAAACTGCATTGGTTTACTAATATCGCCAATTTGCATACTATTTAAGGTTACAATTAAATTTTGATCCATTTCGCTTAATGCTTCGTTATCAAATTTTGTACTTGCGGTTTGCGGGTTTACCATTAAGCCACCATTTTGCTTGGTATCGTTATCATCACTATAACGTCTTGCCGCTTCTTCAAAGGTATATTTACCTTCTTTAATATCCATTAAAATAGTATCTAATTGCTGTTTACAATTATAAAAATCGGTATTTGTCATTTTTGGTATCAATAAAATATGGCGCACATCTAATAATTCGCCTTTACGTTTTACTAATTGTATAAAATGATAGCCGTAATTTGTTTCAAATACATTCGAAACTTCGCCTTCTTTTAATTTAAAGGCAGCTGCTTCAAATTCGGGAACCATTTGTCCTCTGCCCATCGTTATAAAACCGCCCACTTTTGCCGAACCTGGGTCTTCGCTATATAAGGTTGCTAAAAGTTTCATTTCTTTTTTACCAGTTATAACTTGCTGGCGGTACTCTTCTAATTGTTTTCTAACTTCTAATTTTGCTTCTTCGCTAAAGTTTGGTTTTTTTACAATTTGTTGTAATTCAACTTCCGAATTAACAAGAGGTAAACTATCTACTGGCAGCGAATTAAAAAATATTCGAATTTCCGCTGGTGTTAATTTTACCTCGCCAGTAATTTTACCCTGCATTTTTTGTGCAATTAACTGTTCCTTTACTTCGCCGCGTAAATCATCTTTAATAACGTTGGTGCGTTTGCCATAAAACTCTTCTAATTTTTCTTCGCTACCAAATTGTTGTATGTAATAACTCATACGTCGGCTAAGTTCATGCTCAACTTCAGCATCGTTTACAACTACACTATCTCTGTCGGCTTGCGCCAATAATAATTTTTGAAACACTAACATTTCGTATGCTTTACATTTATCAAAACCTTGTTCGCGTTTTTCTTGTTCTAACATGGCGTTTCGTACATCACTTAATAAAATAGGATATTTACCAACAACGCCTACTACTTTATCGATAACTTTTGGTTGTGCTATTGCAGTAGCAAAAGACACTAAAAAGCAAATAACTACTAATTTTAATTTAAACATAGCCATAAAAATAAGTAATTAATAATTACTGTTTTTGTTTAAAATCATAAAAAATTAAAAAATGCCACTCATAATTAGTAAATAATTTTGAAACTGGAAGAGGAATAAAAAATTATACCATTTTATATTAGGAAATGGTATAATATTAAATAATGTGTGGTTTTAAACTTAAATTGATTTATTTTTGTTTCTCAAATAACTAGAAATTAAAAATAGTGAAAGTAATTAGCGAACGCGTTAGTATTTTAAAAAAACAAAATTTACTAAGCATTGTAATTTTAGCCACCAACGATAAAAAGAAATTAGGTCTACTATTTTTATGGTTAATGGCATGGACAGTTTGTGGCTTAATTGTTTTTATAAATTATTTTAAACTACACGACCAAAATGCTAAAACATTTATAATTGTTTACCTGTCGTTTTGGGCCTATTTTGAATATAAAATTGTGAAAGCTTTTGTATGGAAAAAATTTGGCAAAGAAAAATTGTGGATTAAAGATGGGATTTTAAATTACCAACGAGAAATAAATAAAAAAGGAAAAGTAAAAACGTATAATTTAGATTTAATACAAGAATTTAAAATAATTGAATTAAATAACACAAGTTGGGCAGATACTATTAATCAAAGTTTTTGGGTAAAAGCTGGAGAGCGTTTACAATTTATTGCACAATCAAAAGTAATTCGTTTTGGGTTACAACTCAATGATTTGGAGACAAATAATATCTTCAAAGAGTTAAAAGAAATTAGCTAAAATTTAGATTTACGTTTTTTGCATATAAACGGCTATATATAATAGACGAATGGTTTTTTTTTAGAGCTTATTTTTTGTAAATTGCTTAAAATAAATTTAGGTATATGAAGAAAATTTTATTGTCGGCATGTTTATGCTCGCTTAGCATTTTAAATTTTGCGCAAACAACAACGCAACGTAATTGTGCAACAGGTATTTTACCACAACAATTCGAAACTTGGGTACAAGGTATACAACAAAATCAGAATCAAAATAAAAATAGCAATAGTCAAAATTCAACAATGTCTATTTTTAATATACCTGTTGTTGTGCATGTTATTCACAATGCCGAGCCGTTAAATTCTGCAAGCGCAAATACCGGTGGTAATTTAAATGCCGCACAAATTATCGATCAAATAAATATTTTAAATAAAGATTACAATGGTTTAAATCCTGATACAAGTTTAATCCCAAATGTATTTAAGCCACTATTAGGTAAATTTCAAGTAAATTTTTGCTTAGCTGTAGTTAACCCAACCGGAGGCGTAATGCCAGAAGCGGGTACAGACCGCATTAATCGTGTAACAAAAGGTTGGACCGCCCCCCCTTATACTACTAATTATATAGATGTAACTATAAAACCAAATAGTATTTGGGATCCTAATCGCTATTTTAATATTTGGGTATGTGGTATCAGCGGCGGTGTTTTAGGGTATGCTACTTTTCCAAACCCCGGTACTTCTGGTTTAGCTGGTCTTACTGGGCCATATGGTTCTACTACGACGGATGGGGTAGTAATTTTAAACACTGCTTTTGGAAGTGTAGGTACGGGTAGCATTGGTGCTTACAATAAAGGACGAACCGCAACCCACGAGGTGGGACATTGGATAGGTTTACGTCATATTTGGGGCGATGGTACTTGTTTAACAGATTATTGTAACGATACACCTCCTGCGCAAACATCAAACGGAGGTTGTCCAACTTTCCCCTATAAATTAGGTGTTTGTACTGGTAATACAACAGGCGAAATGACAATGAATTATATGGATTACACTAACGATGTATGTATGTACATGTTTTCAAATGATCAAAAAAACAGAGCACAATTAATTATGACTAACTCACCTATGCGTGCAAGTTTAATAACATCTACCGTTTGTAATTTACCAAGTATTGGTACGGATATAGGTATAATATCGGTTGCAAGCCCTACTTACTCTCAAGTGATTAATTGTAGTAATAAAATTAATCCAATAGTAAGTGTAACTAATTTTGGAACAAATTTAATTACCAATGCCGTTTTTAATTATAGCGTAAATGGTATGGCGTTGCAAACCTACAGCTGGACTGGTAATTTAAGTCCCAATACATCTGCTACTATTGCTTTACCACAGATTACAAATATTACAAATGGCGTAAAAGTATTTAGCGTTACGGTTTCATCTCCCAACGGTGGTGTTGATAACAACGCAACAAATAATGGAAATATGCAAAATTTTTCTATTATTAATTCGTTTACATTAAGCGCGACATCAGCAACAGCCTGCTCTGGTAGCTCTACTACTTTAACAGCCAGCGGTGGTGCATCGTCTTATACCTGGAATCCTGGTGCCATAGTTGGCACGCAAGCAGTTTATTCGCCTACAGCTACTACAATTTACACATTAAGTGGTAGTTCGGGCACATGTATTAATACAGCCACTACAAGTATTACTATTGGTGGCGCATTGTCTATTACCATTACGCCATCTACATCGACTATATGTTCTGGCAGTTCAGTAACATTAGTTGCAAGTGGTGCAGTTACATATACTTGGAATACGGGTTCAAATGCTACAAGTATAGCAGTTTCGCCAACGGCAACTACAATTTATACTGTAAATGCAACTTCAGGTACTTGTACAGGCTCTAAATCGGGTACTGTTGTGGTAAATGCTACCCCTACTTTAGTTGCAAATTCGGCAACTATTTGTAATGGAAGTACAGCTACGTTAACAGCAAGTGGAGCTACAACTTATACATGGAATCCAGGTAATTTGGTAGGTGCAAGTGTTTCCATTTCACCCACTTCAACAGCGGTTTATACCGTTACAGGTGCAAATGGCCTATGTACCAGTAATTTAAGCAGAACGGTAACAGTAAATGCTTTACCAACAATTGCAATAAATCCATCTTCGGCTAACATTTGTTCGGGCTCTTCAGCTACATTTAATGGCAGTGGGGCAAGTACGTATACATGGAGTACTGGATTAACTAATGCGTCCATTTCACTTTCGCCAAGTGTAACTACAGGCTACACGTTAACAGGCACTAGTGCTTTAGGTTGTATTGGCACAAATACTGCAGCGATAACGGTAACAACAACACCAACGGTAACTGTAAACAACTTCACTATTTGTAGCGGCGGCACTATAACTATACCTGCAAGTGGGGCAACAACTTATAGTTGGAATACTGGCTCTACAAGTTCCTCAATTACTGTAAGTCCTAGTAGTACTACCGTATATACGGTAACGGGCTTTAATGGTGTTTGTAGTAATATACAAACATCTACTATTACAATTGGTACAGCATTAAGTGTTATAATTAGTCCTACTAACCCAGCGGTTTGTGCAGGTAATTCCGCTACATTAACTGCTAGTGGCGCAACAACGTATACTTGGAGTACTGGCAGCAATTTAACTGCGATTGTTGTATCGCCAACAACAGCGACTACTTATTCAATAATTGGTGCATCAGGTGCTTGTGCAGGTACTAAAACCATAACAGTTATTGTTAATGCCAACCCAACTACCGTTTTAACTACTACAAACGTAAGTTGTTTTGGAGGAAGTAATGGTCAATTAAGCGCATCTTCTACTGGCGTTGGTCCGTTTACATACACATATTCTCCATCAGGCCCAACAAACGTATCTGCAGGAAATTATACAACTATTACACAGGCTTCTAACGGTTGTAAAACTACTAATACCATTAGTGTTACTCAACCTTCAGCTTTAGTTTCTACAATTAGTTCAAGCAACACTACATGTGGATCAAGTTGTAATGGATTAGCTTCGGCAGGCGTTAGTGGAGGTACTCCTGTTTATTCTTATAGCGTTTTACCTACAGGAGGCAATGCCTCTAGCGCAAGCGGTTTATGTGCTGGAACCTATACGTATATTATAAAAGATGCTAATAATTGTACAACAAACTCTGTATTTACAATTAATGCAGGTACTGGAGGTTTAACAGTAAGTGCAACTGCTACCAATGCTAGTTGCGGTGTTTGTAATGATGGTATAACTTCCGCTACAAATAATGGCACAGGGCCATTTACGTATCTGTGGATGCCAGGTATGCAAACAACACAAGTAGTAAATAATTTGGCACCAGGTTGTTATTCCGTTACAGTTACAGATGTTAATAGTTGTAGTGGAACAAATACTGTTTGTGTAAGTTTTGCAACAAACATTAGTAACCAAGCAAATGTGGTAGGTATTAAATTAATTCCAAACCCAACAAATGGGCTATTTATTATCGAATGCAATTCGCTAAACCCAAAACAAATAGATATTGTAGATGTTACTGGTAGAATTATTACTTCTAAACAAACAAGTTTAAGCACCGTAAATATGGATATAACCGAATTTGCGTCGGGCTTTTATTTTGCAAGAATTACTACAGATAAAACAGTAAGTGTGTTAAGAATAATTAAAAATTAATTTTTATTAATTAACTATTTATTAAAAAGGTTTAGTTTTACTAAACCTTTTTTTTTGTTTTATGAAAAAGCTATGTTTACTAAACCCAAACACCAATCATGAAAACATGGCAATCTCATTACCCAATTAAAAAACATAAAATATCTATCTATGAAATATTTAATACAGCTATTATTTTTTATACTGTTTTTTTATAATTGTGGATATACCCAATTAAAAAACGAAGCACCACAAATAAATACAATTAAAGTAAATAAAAAATTTAAAATTAATTTACCTGAGGAACATAAAAGTGGGTATATGTGGCAGTTAAGCGATAATTATAATAAAAAACCGGTTGAGCATTTAAATGCTGTTTGGCGTGGTAACGAAAAGGGTATAGATTTTAATTTTAAGGCTTTGTCGATAGGACAGGTTACTTTATGCCTTGTAAAGCGTAAATACATCGATACAATTGATTATAAAACATTTATTGTGAATGTTTTGGAATAAAATATCTTGTATTTTTTCAACTTTATTGTTACTTTTGTGTTTGCTAATTATAAACTAAACATTAAAAATGAGCAATCCAACTATCATTCGTTTTAATAATACCAATCGCCAATTTTACACCGAACTTAAAAAAAGAGTTGATACTTACTTTAAAGAAAATAAATTAAGTAAAAATGGTAACATAAACATGTACTTAAAAACTGTTTTTATGTTTGCCGCTTATTTTGTACCTTACCTTTTAATTACCTTAAATGTATTTGACAGTAAACTAATTTGGTTTTTATTATCGGTATTAATGGGTTTTGCGATGGCAGGCATTGGGTTATGTGTTATGCACGATGCAAACCATGGGAGTTATAGTAAAAACACTAAGTTTAATCGTATTTTGGGTTATGCTTCTTTAAATATTTTAGGAGGGCACTCGTTAAATTGGCGCATCCAACACAATGTTATTCATCATACATATACAAATATACACGAAGAAGATGAAGATATTGCGCCACCAGGCTTTATGCGTTTTGAACCACATGCTAAACGAAAAGGTATTCATAAATTACAGTTTTTATATGCTTGGTTTTTTTACGGTTTAATGACGTTAATGTGGAGCACAACAAAAGATTTTAAACAACTAATTAGATACAATAAAAGAGGATTATTAAAAGGAGCAAATACTACGTTTGGCACCGAATTAACCTTAATAATTATATCTAAATTTGTATATTATGGTTATATGCTTTTGCCTTTCTTTTTAGTAAAAGAAATGACTTTCTTAAATTGGTTATGTGGTTTTGTAATGTTACATTATTTAGCAGGCTTAATTTTAGCTATGATTTTTCAGCCCGCTCACGTTGTTGAAGAAACTGAGTTTCCTTTACCAAGTAGCGATGGACAATTAGAAGACCATTGGGCTCAACACCAGTTGCGTACTACGATGAATTTTGCTAATGGCGACCCTATATTTTCATGGTTAGTAGGTGGACTAAATTTTCAGGTAGAACACCATTTATTTCCGACAATATGCCACGTGCATTATCCGAAAATTTCAAAAATTGTTGAACAGACAGCGAAAGAATTTAATTTGCCTTATTTAAGTCAAAAAACATTTGTGGGTGCACTATGGTCGCACGAATTAATGCTTTGGAAATTAGGCAGAGCTTAATTTCTATTTTTCTAATGTTTCTTTTACTAATTGATTTAAAATTTTAGGGTCTGCTTTGCCTTTGCTAAGTTTCATTACTTCGCCTACGAACATTCCTAAAAGTCCAATTTTGCCATTTTTGTATTCATCTACTTTTTCTGGAAATTTAGAAAGTGCTTGCGTTACTAATTCTTGTAATGCATTACAGTCGCTGTTTTGAATTAGGTCTAATTCTTGTGCTAATTGTTCAGCAAATTTTGTTGGGTGTTTAATTAACTCTATAAATAAATTTTGCGAGGCTGAGTTGCTTATTTTATTTTCATCAATTAATTTTATAATTTCTGCTATTTTTTTAGGTTCAAAGTTAAATTCGCTAATTGTTAAAGCGCGTTCGTTTATGTAGGCTTTTACAGGCCCCATTACCCAATTAGCAGCACTTTTATAATTAGATGTATGTTTAATTAATGCGTTATAATAAGCGGCAACTTCTTTTAAATCTATAAGTTGAGTGGCATCGTAATCGCTTAGTTTGTATTCTTTTGTGTATAATTTAAATAACTCGTCTGGTAATGTTGGCATTTGAGATTTCACTTCGTTAATATAATCTTGTGTTACAAAAACGGGTTGTAAATCGGGTTCAGGAAAATAGCGGTAATCATTCGCATTTTCTTTACTTCTTAATGCAAACGTACTTCCATCATCGGCATTAAAACTGCGGGTTTCCCCTGCAATGGGTTCGCCAGCTTCTATTAAATCAATTTGGCGCTTTATTTCAAAATCAATTGCACGTTGCACATTGCGAAAGGAGTTCATGTTTTTTACCTCTACCTTTTTACCAAATTCTCTACTTCCTTTTAGCATTACCGAAATATTGGCGTCGCAGCGTAAACTCCCTTCCTCCATATTTCCATCACAAATATCCAAATACCGCACTAATTTACGCACTTCGGTAAGGTAAGCATAGGCTTGTTCGCCGCTTCTAAAATCTGGTTCAGTGACAATTTCTAGCAGAGGAGTGCCTGCTCTATTCAAATCTACAAAGGTTTCAAAAGGATCAATATCGTGTAAACTTTTTCCGGCATCTTCTTCCATGTGTATGCGAGTTAAGTTGACTTTAAAATCAGAACCGTCTTTTAGTTTTGCCATAATAAAACCGCCGGTGCAAATGGGAGTTTTATCTTGTGTAATTTGATAGCCTTTTGGTAAATCGGCATAAAAATAATTTTTGCGTGCAAATTGGTTTTCATAACGAATATTAGCATTAACGGCAATTCCTAATTTTACCGCAAATTCAATAGCACGTTTATTTACTACAGGCAAAGTGCCTGGCATTCCCAAAGTAACTACACTTACATTGGTGTTGGGCAACGCGCCATATTCGGCCACATCGTTACTATACATTTTTGTTTTGGTAAGTAGTTGTATGTGGCACTCTAAACCAATTACGGTTTCGTATTTATCGTAAACACTCATAAATTTTTGTGCTTTAAAGTTAGGGATTTTTTAGTAATTCCCAATACTCAACATTACTAAAGTACAGCCCTCAACACACTCAATCCCTTTTTTTGTAGCCTCAACATAAATATCTGGATTTTCGGCACCCGGATTGAAAATGATGCGTTTTGGATTTAAGCTGTAGATGTATTCTTTATAGTGTGTTTGATTAGTGTTATTTATGTACAATGTTACAGTATCAATATCTTGAAAATATATTTTTTCGGTTTCAATTTGTTCACCATTAATTTGTCCTGTTTTATTACCTAATAAAAAAATGGAATGTCCGTGTTTTTTTAAACTTAAAGCGGCTTTGTTACTGTATCGATCGGGGTTTTCGGATGCACCTATTATGAGAGTTGGTTTGTTCATTAAAGAATTAAATTACACGTTTAATTACCCGTAAAGTATGCGAATATTTTTTAGTACTCATGTTAAAAATTCCATAATGGTCAAATTTATCTATTCGAACTTGTCCACTGGCATGAATAATTTGTTGATTATCTAATAAAATACCAACGTGAACAATTTTACCCTCCTCATTATCAAAAAAAGCTAAATCACCTGCTTGGGCTTCTTCTACGAAATTTAAAGGCTCGCCTAATTCTACTTGTTGGCTAGCATCGCGGGGCAATTTATAACCGTTTACTTTAAATACCAATTGTGTAAAGCCGCTGCAATCAATACCGAATGGCGATTTTCCTCCCCACAAATAAGGGGCATTTAAAAATAAAAATGCTGTTTGTATAATTTCTTTTTCTGATTTTTTTTGTGTTGCATCGGATGCTGTACCTTCAAATGTAAATTCTAAATTTTCTATAATAACGCTATTTTCCTTTAAAAATGGTAGTGCTCCACCTAACGAAATTAAAAAGCTAATTTGTGCGGACGTACTTTTTATAACTGAAATTAATTCGTTTGAATAAACCTGAGGTTGTAATTGTATTTGTTTAAACGTGTTTTCTGAAATTTTTTGATGTTGTTTTGCGTTTATCCAGCATTCGTAATCATCAAACGCTATTTTAATTTTCAGCCAACCTTCAACAGCTTCAAGCACACTATAATGTTCGCCAAAAAGCAATTGTGTTATCATTTCTGATGTATTACTTGGCTCTTTACGGCAAGGCACAACGCTTAACAAACAAATACCATGTTGCATAATGTTGTAAAATTACAAAATTTTATTTGCTCACAGTTTAATTAATCTCTAATTTAGACTTTTAGTAATGAGCCAAGATACAAAAGAAGCCGTAAACAAAATTTTAACCGATTATTTAGAGGAACATAAGCACCGTAAAACCTCTGAGCGATTTGCTATATTAAACGAAATTTACTCGCATAGCGGGCATTTTGATATTGAGCAATTGTATGTAATGATGAAAAATAAAAAGTATCGCGTAAGTAGGGCAACGCTTTATAATAACATTGAAATTTTATTGGACGCTGGCTTGGTTATTAAACATCAGTTTGGTAAAAACATGGCTCAGTTCGAAAAAGCTTATAAATACAAACAACACGATCATTTAATATGTAATAATTGCGAAAAGGTATTTGAGTTTTGCGACCCTCGCATTATGCAAATACAACGCAGTGCCGAAGAAATGCTTAACTTTAATGTAATACACCATTCACTCAATTTTTTTGCAAATTGCCGTCAGTTAAAAGAAAATGGTAGTTGTGAACACTTAAAAAACTAAAATTTTTGTTATTATGAACTTTGACTTTACCATTACAAAACACGAAAATTACGCAATAATACATTTAAGTGGCGAATTAATTGAAAAAAGCCAGGCCGCATCGTTACTTGAGAAAGCGGAAGAATTGGTAGCGCAAAATTTTACCAAACTGGCCATCGATTTAGAACAGTTAAAATACATGAACAGTAGCGGATTAAATACGTTGATTCAATTACTTACCAAAGCCAGAGTGGGTGGGGGCGAAGCTGTGTTATTTAACATGACAAAAAAAATTAACGAACTTATTTTAATTACCAAATTACATACGCTTTTTAAAGTAACCGAAACAAAAGAGGAAGCTATTAAATTGCTTGGAGTATAGTTAGTTTTAGTTACTCTAGTTAATTTTTTTAGTTGTTTTACATAACTAAGCTTTAAGATATTTATAATTTCATGAAAACAACCATTATTTCACTTTTAGAAAGGGCAGAAAAAGCCAATAAAAAATATTCAGAGCTCGAAAACGAAGAATATGAAACGGGCAGAAAAGAAGGGGCTTCTAATGCCCAAATAGAACATTTCCAAAAAGTCACTAAAAATAAACTTCCAGCTTCGTTAATCGAATTTTATAAGATTACAAATGGTTATGACGATTTATCGATGCTTACTGAAATTTTTGATATTGATTCTATTGTAAATGCTGAGGAGAGTTATTTTTTTGATGATTATGAAGAAAATCTTGATGCATTTGGTGAAGACGAATGGAGCGAAACTATAAAAAAAGAAGATCTCGAAGGCCTTGAAGAAAAGGATATTTTAGTTTTTGCGCGGTATGACCAAAACGAGATTTTTATAAATTTTAAAAAGCCTACAGGTAATGGTGAATATCAAATTGTTTCGTTTAGTTATAAATATGTAGAAGCTTGGAATTCCTTTTCGGAATATTTAATTAGTTGTGCAAAATCCAACGAATCCATGGTTACCTGGCTTCAAAATAAAATCAAAGCCTTAAAAAAAGATTTAGACCCTTCGCTAAGAAAGAAAAAAGATAAGGAAGTTGAAAAATTGTTCTCAAAACAGTTTGGAAAAAAAAGTGTGCCCGTAAAACCTGTTCTATCTTTTAAATGGAATCATAAATCAACAACAATTGAAGTTTCATCCAAGCTCATTGGTATTGAAGACAAGAAGGAGGAATTAGTGCGTGTTTTATTTGGCTTATGTTTTTATATGCCATATAGTCCTAGTGCCAACGAAATTAAAACTGTGTATAAAATTTTTCGTAAACATATTCCCGGCACCAAGCATGTTCATATGCGAAACACCGCGCAATATACATCTCAAAAAAAAGATACACATGCCAACGATTGGGAGTTTATTGATAAAATATTGAGCATCGATGGTGATAAAGATAATTGGGGACTTCGAACGGTGGATTATCTAAAAGGAAAATCGATTGACAAAATTGAGGATTGTGATAATTGGTTTAACTTCAGGGCAAGTCCTGACGATAGTTATGGTAAAATACGACCTGCATTTCTAGCGATACATGTAAAAACTACCAACGACCCAAAATTATTATTATCAATTGCCAAGGAGGTAATTGAAGTTATTCCATTTATTTCGGGGCATGTAGGATATGATACTTTTCAAAGCAGAATTAATTATAAACCTACCATAGATATAGAATACGAGTGGGCTCAACGTTATGCAGGCATTAGAATTGAAGAAGAAGATTACCTTAGCGGTTTATGGAATAAAATCTGGCCCGCCAATTGGTTAACTATTCTTGGTAATTCAATACTAAAGGCTGGCAAAGCAAACAAAAATGATTTGGTTTTAAAGTTAAAAAAAGAAAAGGATATTAAAATACATGTTGGTAAAAATGGCACTATTATTCAAGCCGGAGTTGCGCCTTTATTGGGAGATGTGTATAAAGGCGAATGGCCTGCAGCATACAGTAAAGTGCAGGCAATAATAAATCCAATAACAATTCATCCTGAAAAAAAGGACGATATTACTTTTGGAGGGAAATTTGATGATGAAAATATGTCTGCTACTTGGTTTAACCGCTTAACCAGCCCCGAAAATTTTTATTGCTTTGGCGAAAAAACCGCCATTTGGTTACCGGTTGTGTTGGCAAAAAAAGGTGCCTCGGAAAAAGAAATTATGCAGGCAATCGAAGATCTTAAAAAGTACGATGGCAAGAGTGAAACCAGCGGTAGGGAAATTTCGACAGCGGCTTATGAGTTTATGCAGAATTTTGAAAAGCATGCCGATTACGCAGAAAAAATGTATTTACAAGCTATTAACTGGCCTAATGCACACACAAGTTGCTACATGAATATTTTAAGCATTTATTTAAGAAAAGCTAAAATGAAGGACGCGCTTAAATTATTACCTGTTTGTACAAAGGCTGCAGATAATTTTGCAAAAAATGGTGAAAAGACAGCAGGTGGTATTTACTGGAACATAGCTTGTGTAAAAGCGCTTACTGGCAAACCAAACGACGCACTGGATTATATTAAAAAATCAAAAGATACTGGGTACGAAGATTTTAAAAAATTGCACAGAGATGAGGATTTTAAAACTCTTTGGAATACAAAAGAGTTTGAAGAATTATTTAAATAAGAAGGATTTATTTCCTTTGCACGTCTGCAATTTGTTTATTTAATTCGTTAAATGTTACTTTATTCTCTACAAAATTTGTGTTTCTATCATTTTTAATTAACGTAACGGGAATTGCACCGCTCCATTTTTCTGAAATTTTATTAATGTAATCGTTGCCGTTTATTTCGTCTAATAGCACTACTTGGCAGTTTATATTTTTTTTACTGAGAAACGGATTTACTTTTGTTTCAATATCTTCTTTAAAATCTAAACTCACCAAAATTATTTTTGTAGGAGTGTTTTTTGTTAGCGTTAATAAACTGTCAAAGGCTGGTAATTCTTGCACACAGGGCTTACACCAGGTTGCCCAAAAATTTACAATGTAAGTAGTGTCGTTACTTTTTATCCGATTTAATAAATCGTTAATTTTATAAACACTACTAACAGTCTGTGATTTTGCAATACAAGTCAAAAAAATAAGACTAATTATTAATATTTTTTTCTTTATAGTCATATTCCTGCATTAGTATTTTAATTTCTTGAATAAGTCTGTCAATCTCTTGTGTGTTAGTGCCATCGTAAAAACCACGTATATGAAAATCTTTATCTACCAAAGCAAAGTTTTGTGTGTGAATAAAATCGTCAACGTCGCCATTGCCACTTTCGTTATTTAATAAATAACCTTTGCGTGCCATGGCATATAATTGTTGCTTTGTGCCTGTTACAAATTGCCAACGCTTATCAGTTACTTTATGCAAATTAGCATATTCTTTTAAAACTTTTACGCTGTCCACTTCTGGTTCTACGGTATGCGACAGAATTAAAAAATCTTTTCGGTTTTTAAATTCATTGTAAACACGTTCTAAATTTGTATTCATTATGGGGCAAATACTTTTACACGTTGTGAAAAAGTATTCAGTAACGTAAATTTTATTTTTTAATGTTTGTTTGGTTATTTTTTCATTATCTTGATTTGTAAATTCAAATTCGGGTATCGTATGATGCTCTGTCTTGTCTGTTTTTACAACGTTTTTTGGCTCAAAATACTCTAAATACCGAATAGGTTCGCCACTTTTTTTAGATACAAAATACCAACTAATAAAAATTACAGGAATTAAAATTAACAGCCAATAATACTTAAATTTGTTTTGCATTGTACAAAGGTAAACACTAAAATAATATTATGGCGCTATTTAATAACAAAAATAAAAACAAACCCGAACTAGGTTTTGGTACCAAAAATTATAATAAATCGGTACGGTTTATTAATCAAGATGGCTCAGTAAACGTTAAGCGTACCGGCTTGGGTTGGCTTAAAAATAATGATATTTACCACTGGTTAATAAATGTTTCGCTTTCAAAATTAATGTTTGCAATAATAATAGGATATACTTTAGTAAACTTTTTATTTGCAACCTTGTATTTTATAATTGGTGCTCAAAATTTTGGTGGCATTGATTTTACCACAAAAACCGGAGAATATTTTAGTTTATTTTTTTTTAGCGCACAAACCCTAACTACATTGGGTTACGGGCATATGTATCCTATAAGCCATTCGGCTAGCACAGTCGCAGCGCTCGAGTCCTTATTGGGATTAATGAGTTTTGCTTTGGCTACAGGTATTTTGTTTGGACGTTTTTCTCGTCCAAAAGCCGATTTATTGTATAGTAAAAATATTTTAATATCGCCTTATGACGAAATAACAGGTTTGATGTTTAGAATTACGAACAAAATGCAGTACGAATTAATAGAGTGTGAAGCTATGATTAGCATATCCTATAACGACCCTGAAACGAAAAAAAGAGAGTTTGACCAACTAAAATTAGAAACTACCCGAATTAGTTTTTTAGCATTAAGTTGGACTATTGTTCACCCCATTGATGAAAATAGTCCAATTTACAATTTAACTGCAAAAGATTTACAAGATAGAGATGCCGAGTTCTTAATTTTAATTAAAGGTATTAATGATACGTTTTCACAAACTGTATATTCGCGTTATTCATACAAGGCCGAAGATTTGGTAGAAAAAGCTAAATTTAAACGTTTACAACAAGAAGCAGCAAAAAATGGTAAAATTGTAATTTCGGTAAATGACATACATGAATTTGACAAAGTTTAAGAAAAATTATTGCCAGTTAAACCTTTCTATTATTTTTACATCTAATTAAAAATTAAACACTTTGGCTAAGGTAAGTGACACGGAAATATTACAACTGTTTAAAGACGAAAAAACGCGTAATACCGCACTTAGTCATTTAATTAGCAATTACCAGCAGCGGTTATATTGGCATATTCGTAAAATTGTGATTGACCATGATGATTCGGACGATGTGCTTCAAAACACTTTTATTAAAATTTGGAAAGGTTTAGAGAATTTTAAGGGCGATAGTCAGCTATATACTTGGATGTACCGAATTGCCACCAATGAAGCATTGACTTTACTTCGTCAAAAACAAAAGCAAAATACCACTTCGTTACACCCAATTGAATACAGTTTAAGCAAAAGTTTAGAAAGTGATACTTATTTTGAGGGAGATGAAATTGAGCTAAAACTGCAACAAGCCATACTTACTTTGCCCGAAAAACAGCGTTTGGTGTTTAATATGCGGTATTACGACGAAACGCCTTACGAGCAAATGAGCGAGATATTAGATACGTCGGTTGGAGCCTTAAAGGCAAGTTATCACATAGCTGCTAAAAAAATTGAAGAATTTTTGATTACCACTTAAACTTTTGGCTAAAAATTGCATCTATATACAAAATGAAAGATAATTTTGAAAATAACAACAAAAACAACGAGCAGGCCAAATTTGGTTTGCCGGATGCTTATTTTCAAAAATCGGCTTCATCTATTTTTAATAAAATTGAGTGGCAGGAAGAACATAAAGAATTTGCGAATTTATTAAATCATAAAAATAAAAGAGGTTTTATAGTTCCTGAAAATTATTTTAATAAAGGGGAGTCGAAATTAGAATTAATAGAATTTGAGAAATTAAATGCATTAACAAAAAATAATGCGTTTAAAGTTCCAGTAAATTATTTTGATGAAGATGTATTAAAAACTGTCACACTGAGCGAAGTCGAAGTGGCGTCTGAACTAAATGAATACAAAATATTGGCATCGTTTAAAAAACAAAATTATTTTAAAGTTCCTGAAAATTATTTTGTTGAGAATGAGAAAACTTTAAATGAAAAATTAAATATTAAACCAACTAAAGTTATTAATTTATTCAGTCCAAAAATGTGGTACTCGGTGGCAGCTCTACTGGTTATTGCTATTGGTTTATGGATGTATAACAGTTATTATAAAGCCGTTGAGGTGAGCGATTGTGGAACTTTAGCCTGTGTGGATAAGATTGACTTAGTAAAAGCTAAGCATTTAGAAAATATTGAAACAGAAGAACTGTATAAACTGGTTAATTCAAAAAAATTAGAAGATAATTTAGCGAAAAAATCAAATTCAAAACAAAACAACGACAATAATTCAGATTCTGCTGCAACAGATGATTTATTGGATGAATTATAAGATGCTACGCCAATTAAAAATAGTTGTAATTTTATTTTTGCTTCTGCAAGGCACTGTTTCTTTGGCGCAAAACGACAAAGATAAAGTTGAGGCATTGCGTGTGGCATTTATTGGTAAAAAATTAGAATTAACAGCTAATGAATCGGAAAAATTTTGGCCAGTTTACAACGAGTATAATGATAAAGTAAAAGCTATTCGTAAAAACTTAAGGCAGAGTTTTAAAAAGGGAGTTGATAATATGTCGGACAAGGAAATGGAAGAATTATATGTGGTAGAAATAAAATCAAAACAAGCCGAAGCAGAACAGTTTAAATTATATTATGATAAAATAAAATTAATAATCGGCACAAAAAAAACACTTAAATTGCATCTAGCCGAAGAAGAATTTAAAAAAGAAATTATCAAAACTATTCAAGAAAAAAGTGATTAATTGAAAACCGTTTCTCAAATATTTCAATTAACTAAAGTGCTAGTATTTATTGGCACTTATTTTTTATTTAGTAAAAATGCTAACGGCCAAACAACGTTCGATAGTTTGAAAATTAAACAGCCTAAACATTTTTTTAACACTGTAATTGTTATAGATTCGTATACTAAACCCAATCAAAAAAATACAGATACCAGTGATTTTTTAGATAAGCGTATAAAAGGTTATGGTATTAAACAATTTAATTTATCGTTTTGTACACCCATTTCCACAAAAAATAAACCTACAGCCGATAGCAGTGTTACCAAAAATACTCATGTTTTATTAACTGGAAATTTTATGACATTGCAGCCTGTTTTTGATGGCATTGCCCAGCATACCTTAATTAAAGCAGGTATTGGCATTAGAGCCATTTTTAATTCAGGAAAAAAGGGTATTTGGTTTGTAGATGTTTCTCCATTTGTTACAAAAGATGTTACCTATGAATCAAAAGGTTATTTTAGAATGGCTAATAGTTTTATTTACAGTTATAATAAAAGCGATAGATTTAATTTTAGAGTCGGGTTAACAAAATCCTTTTTATGGGGAAATAAAAACTATTGGCCATTTATTGGTGTTAGATTTGGGAGATTGGATAAAGTAAATTTAAGTATTCAGTTTCCGAAAAACATTAGCTTAAATGTACCATTAAGTTCAAAATTTAGGTGCAGTTTATATACAAAGCCACAGGGCGGCATGTTTAATTTCTCAAATAGAGATTCAATTTACTATATTAGTAATGCATCTACATTTCATTTCACACGTTATGAAATAAATACGGGTTTACGATTTGATTTTAACCTAACGAATAACTTTAATTTTTATGTTGCAGGAGGGCTAAGTACGAAAAACAACATTACTTTTTATTCTGAAAAAGCAAATAATAGTCGTCCAAGATTGCCTTATAGGACTTATTTTTATCAGCAAAATTTTGCACCAACAGGCTTTGTTAATTTTGGTTTAGTATTACGATTTGGAAAAACAAAATCCTATTATAATAACAAAAATATACTAGATGCCATTGACTTAAATAATACGGTTGACGCAGGAGATGGAAATACTAGTAATGGAAATGTACAAATTCCAGTAAAGTCAGAAAAAATAAAAAAGAAAGACGCTAATTTGTCGTCAATACAAGATTTAATTGATGCCAATGATTATTAAGTTCTTTCCCACTTTTGAAAACAATAGTCAAATTTATTTTTTTCATCAGCACTAAAACACTCTTCCCAAACCAATTTAAAATTAGATTGTTCTAAATCTGGGAAATAGGTATCTGCCTCAAACTTCGATTTAACAAGCGTTTTATAAACTTCTGTAACTAAGTGCAAACTTTGATTATAAATTTCGGCACCACCAATAATAAATAGTTTTTCGCACGTTAAATTTTTTATTGCCTCATCAACACTATTAAAAATAAAAGCACCCTCCACTTTGTAGTCTACATTACGAGTTATGATACTATTTTTCCTTCCTGGCAATAATCTACCAATGCTTTCGTATGTTTTGCGCCCCATAATTATTGGACAGCCCATTGTGGTTGTTTTAAAAAATTTCAAATCGGCAGGTAAATGCCAAAGCAATTGATTGTTTTTGCCAATGGCGTTATTTAAATCGGTGGCAACTATAGCAGCAATAATCATTATTTTTTAAAATAGTTTTCATCAAATTTACTAATTAAATAAAATAAATATAATTTTGAGTAATGTTAGGTAAACTATTAATAGCACATCCTCTGTTAAACGATGGTTTTTTTAATCGTTCTGTAATTTGTATTGCAAGCCATACCGACGAAGAATCGATTGGGTTAATTTTGAATTTTAAAACCAATTATAAATTACGCGATTTTAGACCTGAGTTAAATAATGGCAATTTTCCTATATACGAAGGTGGACCAGTTTCTAAAAATCAATTATTTTTTTTGCATACCCTTGGTAAAGAATTAACAAATAGTATGCCCATAAAAAATAATATTTATTTTGGGGGTGACTATAACCAATTGTTGCATTTAATTAATCATAATAAGGTCAGTCAACAACAAGTGCGTTTTTTTGTTGGCTATTGTGGTTGGGGAGCAGAACAGTTAATAGATGAAATTAAACGAAAAAGCTGGTACTTAAATTCGCCCAAAGATATTCAGTTTAATAACGACGAAACAGAGTTATGGAGCACAAAATTAGGCGAAGAAAAAAGTAGTTTAAAAATTTTTGGCGAAGTAGGGCACGATATTTATTTAAATTAAAATAGCACGTGCATTTTACCCCTTAGTCTACTTGTATAATGCTTGGCGCTACAATAAATTTATGAATTAGTTTTTCTACTTTAGGCGTATATTCGTTTGTAAATACAAGGTGTTGGCATTTTGGGATACTTTCACCGAGTCTATCAATAGGTGCTTGCCAAGCATTTTTAATCAGTAGTTCGGCATCATCAATAATAAATAATTTTAATTTATTTACATTTAGGCTGTGGTTAAAATACAATTCGTGCATACGTTTAGCCGTACCAATTACAATATCAGCCCCTTCGTATACTTCTACACTTTGTTTGTTTATTTTTCCTTCTTCAAACATGCAAAGTACTCTTAAATCTGTTTCTTTCGCAAATACATCAAATTGCGCTTTCATGGCCAATGCTTTGTCCATGTTTGCAACCAAAATTAATGCACGGGGGGCATCTTCAAAAGCAAATTGTAATTTTTGAATAGTACAAATTGTTATTAGCGAACTTTTTCCGCTAAATGCAGGCGCAACCGCAATAACGTCTACGCCCGAATTTATTTTTGATAAACATTTTAATTGCAATTCGGTTGGTGTACCAAACCCTTCATCAATTAATGCTTGGGCTAACTTTTTATTTAGTTTTTCAATAAACATTTTACAATTTTAGTTAAAATATAGTCATAAAAGAGTATAAATCTCATTAAATTATAATAACTCACAATTTTAAGAGTACTTTATTCTTTAAAAATAGCTTATCTTTATTGGCTCAAAATTAAAAATTTATATGTTCGATTTTCTTAAAAAAATATTTGGTACCAAATCCGAAAAAGATATTTCAAATTTACAGGCACGTGTTGACGAAATAAATTCTATTTACGCTTCTTTTAACTCAATTAGTAACGATGAACTTCGTAAAAAATCGGCCGACTTAAAAGCAAAAATTCAAACAGCCATTCGTCCGCAAACCGACGAGATACTTACCATTAAAGCAAAAATTAATGGGGATGCTGAAATGGATGTAAATACTAAGGAAGATTTATATAAAGAAATTGATGAAATAGAAAAAGAAGCAACCAAAAAAATTGAAGAGACCTTGCACGAAATTTTACCTGAAGCTTTTGCTATTTTAAAAGAAACTGCCCGTCGTTTTAAAGAGAATGCCGAATTGGAAGTAACTGCAAATGATAGAGATACTACTTTTGCAAAAGATTTTAAAAATATTGAAATACGCAGTAACAAAGCCGTTTATAAAAATAAATGGTTAGCCGCAGGTAACGAAATTACGTGGGATATGGTACATTACGATGTGCAGTTAATTGGCGGAATGGTGCTACATCAAGGTAAAATTTCTGAAATGGCTACCGGTGAGGGAAAAACACTCGTATCAACGCTACCGGTGTTTTTAAATGCCTTGTCGGGTTTGGGGGTGCACTTAGTAACCGTAAACAACTACCTTGCAAAACGTGATAGTGAGTGGAATGCGCCATTATTTATGTTTCACGGTTTAAGTGTTGATTGTATTGATAAACACGAACCAAACACACAAGACCGCCGCGACGCCTATCTTTGCGATATAACCTATGGTACAAATAACGAATTTGGTTTTGATTACTTACGCGATAACATGGCACGTGGTGTTGATGAACTAGTGCAACGTAAACATAATTTTGCAATTGTAGATGAGGTAGATAGTGTATTAATTGACGATGCGCGTACGCCATTAATTATAAGTGGGCCAACCCCTCAGGGCGATAAGCATGAGTTTATGGAATATAAACCACGTATTGAAAAACTAGTATCGGCGCAAAAACAATATTTACAATTATGTATTACCGATGCTAAAAAATTATTTGCAGAGGGTAAAGAAAAAGAAGCCGGAATACCTTTATTACGTGCCTACCGTGGCTTACCTAAAAATGGAGCTTTAATTAAGTTTTTAAGTGAAAATGGTGTTAAGGCGTTGTTACAAAAAACCGAAAATTTTTACATGCAAGATCAAAATAAAGAAATGCATAAAATTGATGCAGAGCTTTATTTTGTTGTAGAAGAAAAAAATAACCAAGTTGATTTAACCGAAAAAGGTATTGATTTTATTACCGGAAATACTGAAGATCCTAAGTTTTTTGTTATTCCAAACGTGGGTGATGAAGTGGCTGAAATAGAAAAATCGATTTTAGATTCTAAAGAGAAAATTGCAGCAAAAGAAGTTGTAATGCGCGAATTTAGCGTTAAAAGCGAGCGTATACATACCATGCAACAATTGTTAAAGGCGTATACTGTTTTTGAAAAAGATACTGAATACGTAATTGACGGTGGGCAAGTAAAAATTGTTGATGAGCAAACGGGCCGTATTATGGAAGGGCGACGTTATAGCGATGGTTTACATCAAGCCATTGAAGCCAAAGAAAATGTAAAAATTGAAGCGGCTACGCAAACTTATGCAACGGTTACTTTACAAAATTATTTCCGTATGTACAATAAATTGGGAGGTATGACGGGTACAGCAACTACCGAGGCGCAAGAATTTTGGGACATTTATAAGTTAGATGTTATTGAAATTCCTACCAACCGACCAATGACGCGTAAGGATGAGCAAGATTTTGTTTACAAAACCAAACGCGAAAAATACAATGCTGTTATTGATGAAGTTGCAAAATTAGTTGCTGCTGGTCGTCCGGTATTAATTGGTACTACAACAGTAGAAATTAGTGAATTATTAAGCCGTACCTTAAAATTACGCGGTATAAAACACAATGTGTTAAATGCTAAATTGCACGCTAAAGAAGCAGATATCGTTGCAGAAGCAGGTTTGGCAGGAACAGTAACTATCGCTACCAACATGGCTGGTCGTGGTACAGATATTAAGCTAGGTCCTGGCGTAAAAGAAGCAGGTGGTTTGGCAATTATTGGTACAGAACGTCATGAGTCTCGCAGGGTAGACAGGCAGTTACGTGGCCGTGCCGGTCGTCAGGGCGATCCGGGTTCTTCGCAGTTTTTTGTGAGTTTAGAAGATAATTTAATGCGTTTGTTTGGTAGCGAGCGTATAGCCAGTTTAATGGATAGAATGGGCTTAAAAGAAGGCGAAGTGATACAACACAGTATGATTTCTAAATCGATAGAACGTGCACAAAAAAAGGTAGAGGAGAATAATTTTGGTACACGTAAACGCTTAATTGAATACGATGATGTAATGAATGCCCAACGCGATGTAATTTACAAACGTAGGCGTAATGCACTTTATGGCGATAGAATTAGTATTGATATTGCTAATATGATGTACGAAGTTGCATCGAGTATGATTGAAGAATACCAGCCTAATAAAGATTTAGAAGGCTTTAATTTAGAGTGTATTCGTTTATTTGCAATTGAAAGTCCGTTTAACGAACAACAATTTAATAGCGGGAAAGAAGATGATTTAATCCAACAATTATTTGATGCCGTTCAAAAACAATACCATATAAAAGCGGCCTTAGTAAGCGAGCAGGCATTTCCAGTAATTAAAGATGTGTACACCAATCCTAACAATAGTTTCGAAAACATTGTTACCCCTTTTACCGATGGTATTAGAGGCGTGCAAGTAATGGCTAATCTAAAAAAAGCGTACGAAACCAAAGGACGCGATTTATTTTTAAGTTTCGAAAAAGGCGTTGTTTTAGCAATGATTGACGATGCTTGGAAAGAACATTTACGTGAATTAGACGATTTAAAACAAGCCGTTCAAAACGCTTCCTTAGAGCAAAAAGACCCTTTGGTAATTTATAAATTAGAGTCGTTTAATCTGTTTAAGGAAATGATTATTAAAACGAATAAGGAAGTGATTTCGTTTTTAATGAAAGGTGGTTTGCCAAACGAAAATAGTAATAAACCACAAGCGCAGTTTACGCAAGAGCAACCTCAAAAAAAGAAAGAAAAATTAATAGAAACACGTAACGAAAACGCTGTTGAAGAACAAAATGCGCAACAAAAACCAAAAATACAACCCATACGTGTAGAGCAAAAAATTGGACGTAACGACCCTTGCCCTTGTGGAAGCGGTAAAAAGTACAAAGCTTGTCATGGAGTGGGCATTGCGTAGCTAATTTATTTTTGTTTTGGTGTTCTTTTACCTCACAAAAAAGTACCACTAAAAAAAGCCGTTTCAACTCAGTTGAAACGGCTTTTTTAATGGTTTAAAGATTAAAAAATATTATTGTTTTACAACTTTAGTAACTTCAGCTTTATTATCGCTAGCTACTTTAATGTAATAAATACCGTTTGATAAATTAGAGATGTTAACAATTACTTTATCTTCAGAAGAAGTAGTAGTTAAAACAACTCTACCGGTAACATCAGTTACGCTAATTACTTTAGTTAACCCATTCGCCAATCCAACAGTAAAATTACCAGTGCTTGGGTTAGGATAAACACTAATTGCTAATTGATTATTATTGTTTGTTTGAATACCCATACAGATAATTACATTTTGAGTTACCGTAGCAACATTAGCACAGCCGTTTACTGCTAATCCACTTACAGTGTAAGTAGTTGTAACACTAGGTGTAACAGCTAAAACTGCACTAGTAGCACCTGTATTCCAGCTATAAGTAGCGGCGCCGCTAGCAGTTAAGTTAGCAGTTTGTCCCACACAAAGACTATTTGAGTTAGAGGTAGCTGTTACAGTAGGTAAAGCATTTACAGTAACGTTAGATGTTGCAATGTTAGAAATACAGCCTGCCGTATTTGTACCTGCTACTGTATAACTTGTAGTAGCCGTTGGATTTTTTACAGCTCCACCACCTTGAAAAGTGTACGAACTTGCACCACTTGGCACCATAGTAAACGAACTGCCTGCACAAATTGCACCACTATTAACTGAAATTGTTGGGGTGGCGTTTACCGTAACAGTAGAAATTGCAGCATTACCAATACAACCGGCAATACTTGTTCCAGTTACCGTATAATTAGAATTTGCACTTGGTGTAGCAATCGCACTACCATTACTATAAGTATAGGTGTTAGCACCACTTGGCACCATAGTAAACGAACTGCCTGCACAAATTGCACCACTATTAACAGAAATTGTTGGTGTGGCATTTACCGTAACACTCGAAATAACAGCATTACTTACACATCCAACAGTGTTTGTGCCGGTAACTGTATAAGAAGAATTGGCACTTGGTGTAGCAACCGCACTACCATTACTAAATGTGTAAGAATTAGCACCACTTGGTACCATTGTAAACGAATTACCTGCACAAATAGCGCCACTATTTACAGTAATTGTTGGCGTAGCATTTACTACAATTGTAGTTACTGTTGAGCCAATACAACCTGCGGTGTTAGTACCTACTACCGTATAGTTAGTTGTAACACTAGGCGTAATGCTAATAGTAGTTGTTTGTGCACTGGTACTCCAAGTATAGGTATTGGCGCCCGAAGCCGTTAAATTTAAACTTTGACCATTACATACTGTTGTGTTACCACTAATGGATACAGTTGGTCCGTTGGCCGATATAACTCCCCAATAATCAAAATCTTGTCCTGTATAAGTCGTCCATGAAGCTGTGTTTGGTGGAATTGAAAGTGGAGAATAGCTAATATAAGCAACCGTTTTAATGGTAGACGTCGTGTAGTTTACGTGGTTAGTTCCTGAGCCATTTACATAATCTGCCAAAATCCAATACACACCAGCGGGTATAGCCGTTGGCGTAGTTACCGGAATAATAATATTACCTGTACCTACTAATACGGTGTTGGTATATGCAACTAAATTATTAGGAACTCCCGAACCATTTGCATAAATGGCCATACGCATAGTGCCTCCTGTACCATTGCCTTTATAGGCTAAGCCGGTTAACGTGCCTCCTGCAGTTAATGTATAACTATCTCCTAATAAATAATTAGGGCTAAAATTAGCAGCAGTCGAAAAACCCGAAAGGTAATTACCAAAAGTAGTAGTACATTGGGCACTTAATTTTAAAGTTGCTAATGCCATTATGCAACATAAACTTGTAAAAATTTTTCTCATAGTGTTTTTTTTAATTGATTTAACACATAAAGATAAACTATTTTTTAAACGCTTTTTTCACTTTTTTAAAGCAAAAAGAAATTAAATTAATTAATTACCTTTGCCAAAATGCAAAATCATACTAAATCTGTTGCTTTTCACACTTTAGGCTGTAAACTAAATTTTTCAGAAACATCTACTATTGCACGTTTATTTTATGAAAAGGGCTTCGTAAAAAAAGAGTTTACCGAAGCAGCCGATGTGTATGTAATTAATACCTGTTCTGTTACCGAAAATGCAGATAAGGAATGCAAAATCATTGTAAAAAACGCGTTGGCAAAAAACCCCGAAGCGTTTATTGCCGTTGTTGGCTGTTACGCCCAATTAAAACCAACCGAAATTTCGAACATTGAAGGCGTAGATGTTGTTTTAGGTGCAACCGAAAAGTTTAAATTACTTAATTATATTAATCTTTCATCAAAAAACCAACACGCACAAATACATAATTGCGAAATTAGTGAAGCTGATTTTTTTGTGGGTGCCTATAGTATTGGCGACAGAACTCGCTCCTTTTTAAAAATACAAGATGGTTGCGATTATAGCTGCACGTTTTGTACCATTCCTTTAGCGCGTGGCAAAAGCCGCAGCGATACCATTGAAAATGTAGTTTTAAATGCAAAAAAAATTGCAAGTAGCGGTGTAAAAGAAATTGTATTAACCGGCGTAAACATTGGCGATTTTGGTTACGGCCAATTTTTAGATGCCGATACTAAAAAACAAAAAGAATATAATTTTTTAGATGCCATAAAACAATTAGATGAAGAAGTAGAAATAGAGCGTTTTAGAATTTCATCCATAGAACCTAATTTATTAAAAGACGAGATAATTGAATTTGTTGCTAAATCAAGCAAATTTGCGCCACACTTTCATATTCCCTTACAAAGTGGTAGCAATGCCATTTTAAAATTAATGAAACGTCGCTATCAACGCGAATTATATGTGGATAGGGTTTTAAAAATAAAAAGTTTAATGCCAAATTGTTGTATTGGGGTGGATGTGATTGTTGGCTTTCCGGGCGAAACAGAAGAGCATTTTTTAGAAACCTATAATTTTTTAAATGATTTAGATATTAGTTATTTACATGTATTTACCTACAGCGAGCGTGATAATACAGAAGCTATTCATTTACCAAATCCTATTCCTGTAGCCGAACGTAAACGTCGTAATAAAATGTTACGAATTTTATCTGCAAAAAAATTACGTAATTTTTACCAAAAGCAAATAGGTAAAAGGTTTAATGTAATTTTTGAACACGAAAACAAAAACGGTTTTATGTATGGTTTTACACAAAATTACATTAAAGTAAAATACCCTTTTGATAATGATTTATGCAATAAACCAACTGCTGTAACTATTACAGAATTTGATGAAGACGGTAATATGAATTGCGAATTAGTTAAAAAAGTGGAAGAAATTAAAATCAGCGAATAGTTGCGTGCAACTATTTTATCAACGTAATATTGCCTTTTAACTTATAGGCTTTACCATCAAAGCCAAGGGCTTCTGCTACACAAAAATAAATACCTGCTTGGCAAGGTTCGCCACTTGTAGTATAGCCATCCCAAAAACCTTGTGGTTTATCCCAATCATAAATAATTATTCCGTAGCGGTTATAAATCCAAACATGTAAATCTTTTATGCCGCGTGCTACTGGTTTAAAAATATCATTTACACTATCGTTGTTTGGTGTAAACACGTTTGGTAAAAAAATGCTACTTGTATCTGATAATCTAAAAGCATAACGCGATGTATCGTTACAACCCAAATTACCAAAACTAATTAATGTTACACTATACGAACCACTTGTACTATAACTTTTAACGGTATTTGTAGCGTTATCAATAGCAGCTATATCGCTATATAGCCAGTTGTACGCTAAGGCATTACTTGAGTAATTAGTAAGATTTAATTGATTTGGGAAACCGATAGTGCTTAAACTGGCGTTAAAAGATGCTTTAGCAGATTTTGTAACCAATATAGTTTGTGCAGTACTAGAGTTGCTAAACGAGTTGGATACATTTAAACTTACCGTGTAAGTGCCTGCATTAAAAAAACTAAATGTAACTGTGGAACTTATATTATCGGGTAAAATAGTTACCGATTTACTTGGCGTAACACTCCAACTGTAGGTAGTTGGTGTATTAGAGGTAACGCAGGTAAATGTTAAATTTTTAGAGGTACACAACGTTGCCGATGGCACAACAATAGTAGCCGTTGGCGTTTGCGCTTTAGTAAAAAGTGCAAAAAGAATTAAAAATACGAATATGGTTAAATTTTTCACTTTAATGTTATAAAGTTAATAAAAAATTTAATGTATTAACATTATCTGCAAAATCTGTTATAACAGGCTTTTGTGAATAACCAAACGGAATAAATGTATTACCAACAATGCATTGTAAATTATCTTTAGTTGCAGCTAAATAACTTTCAATATCCTTTTCAGAAGTATAAAAATCATAATATAAAACCCCTACTGGTGAGTGCAAGTCGGCACTTTGTTTTAACATTAAAAAATTATTATCTAAAAAAGGCATTTGTTCCAATAAATAAATAGCGCGGTGGTAATCGTAATTGTTACCATACTTTTTATTATTAATTACAAATCCAAAATCTACAATCGATTCAAAAAACAAATTAAAGTTATAACCTTGAGGCACTAGTAATTTACTCACACTTCGGCAACCTAATCCAAAATATAAAAATACGTCTTCTGCCAATTTTTTAAAATCGCTAGCAGTTTCGCTCCCATCTAAAACCGCAACAGACGTACGGTTTTTGCGTATAATATGTGGGTATTTGCCAAAATAAAAATTAAAATAATTAGCGGTATTGTTGCTTCCTGTAGCAATTACAGCATCAAAATTTGCCATTTTTGCCTCCGAAAATAAAATGGCCTGTTCAAACTGTGGCTCATAGTGTACTAATAGTTTTAAAAAAAAAGGCAACAAAATAGCATCATCGCTCGATAGTTTAATTAAAACCCGGTGTCCGCTTAAAAGCACACACATAATATCATGAAACCCCACCATTGGGATGTTTCCGGCACAAATAACGGCTACTGTTTTTGGGCTTTCAATTTCTTCGTTATTACAAAATGTAATAAGATTTTGCTCGTGTAATAGTTTGCCAATATTTGTTATAGCAGTATTTACAAATGCTGGAATAAACCAATTATTATAGGTATTTGCAGTTTCAATTAAAGCATCTAAGCCTTGGTGCAATGGTAATTCGGTTTCAATGTACTTTTCTTCAAAATGTCTATTTATAAACAGCCCTACTTTAGCAAATGCAGTAATTCTTTGTTGTAAAATCATAAAAAATGGTAGTATATTTGTACTCTATTTTTACCAAAACTAAGCAAAAAATGGCAATTATAATTACTGACGAGTGTATAAATTGTGGAGCCTGTGAGCCCGAGTGCCCAAACAATGCAATTTATGAGGGCGGTGCCGAATGGCGTTTTGCCGATGGCACTGGTGTAAAAGGTTTATTTAAAGGCCATAACAGCGGTTTGGAGGTAGATGCTAACGACCCGCAAGTACCGGTAAATATGGATGTTTATTTTATAGTTTCAGATAAATGTACCGAGTGTAAAGGTTTTCACGACGAACCTCAATGCGCTGCCGTTTGCCCTGTTGATTGTTGTATTTCTGATATTGACAATGTTGAAACTGAAGAACAATTGTTGGCCAAAAAACTTGCTTTACACTTATAGTTTTTAATTTGTTTTTTTATTGTTTTAGTACGAAAAATTCTCTTAAATTTAAGCAGAAATTTTCTTAAAATGATTGAAACAATCCCTTACCAAACCAAACATAAAATACGTATTGTTACTGCAGCCGCCTTATTCGATGGTCACGATGCTGCTATAAATATTATGCGCCGTGTGATGCAAAGCACAGGTGCTGAAATTATTCACTTGGGGCACGATAGAAGTGTACAAGAAATTGTAGACTGCGCCATACAAGAAGATGCCAATGCCATTGCAATAACTAGCTACCAAGGCGGACATAACGAGTATTTTAAATACATGTACGATTTGTTGAAGGAACGTGGTTGCTCACACATCAAAATTTTTGGTGGCGGTGGCGGCACTATTTTACCATCTGAAATTGCCGACCTTCATAATTATGGTATCACGCGAATTTATCATCCCGATGATGGACGTACGCTAGGTTTGCAAGGTATGATTAACGATGTGTTAAAACAAAGTGATTATGCAACGGGTGCAAATTTAAATGGCGAAGTAACCCATTTAGCAACAAAAGATCATAAGTCGATTGCAAAATTAATTTCGGCAGCAGAAAACTTTAATGAAATAAATAAAGTTGTATTTACAAAAATTGCCGAAGAAGCAAAAAAATCAAAAACACCTGTAATTGGTATTACCGGTACTGGTGGCGCAGGCAAGTCTAGTTTGGTAGATGAATTAGTGCGTCGCTTTTTAATTGATTTTCCTGAAAAACAAATTGGTATTGTGTCGGTTGACCCCAGTAAACGCAAAACGGGCGGTGCCTTGTTAGGTGACAGGATTCGTATGAACTCTATAAAAAATCCAAGAGTGTACATGCGTTCATTGGCTACTCGTCAAAGTAATTTAGCATTGAGTAAATACGTGCAAGATGCCATAAATATTTTAAAAGTAGCTGGGTTTGATTTAGTGATTATAGAAACCGCGGGAATAGGGCAAAGTGATACTGAAATTATTGAGCATAGCAACATGAGTTTGTACATTATGACGCCCGAATTTGGTGCGGCTACACAACTCGAGAAAATTGATATGTTAGAGTTCGCTGATATTGTTGCAATAAATAAATTTGATAAACGCGGTGCATTAGACGCATTGCGCGATGTGAAAAAGCAATATAAACGCAACCATAATTTGTGGGATGCCAAAGATGAAGAATTGCCTGTTTATGGCACCATTGCTTCTCAATTTAACGATCCGGGAACCAATCGTCTTTACAAGGCTTTGATGGATAAATTGGTTGAAAAAACAGGTACTGATTTAAAATCTACTTTTAAAATTACGGATGAAATGAGTGAAAAGATTTACATCATTCCGCCAAACCGTACCCGTTATTTAAGCGAAATTTCAGAAGCTTCACGTAATTACGATAAGTGGACGAATGACCAAGCAACCATCGCTATTAAATTGCAGAGCATTCGTAATACCATCGAAACTTTAAAAACGTCGAAGATGGATGATAAAGACCGTGTCATTAAATCTTTAGAAGAACAATCAGAATTAATTCGTTTGGATATTGACCCACGTAATTTAAAAACATTAGAAACGTTTGACGATAAGAAAAAACAATATCAAAACGAATACTATATTTTTAAAGTGCGTGACAAAGAAATTAAAATTAAAACGCACTACGAAAGTTTATCACATTCACAAATTCCAAAAGTATCGGTACCAAAATACACGGGTTGGGGCGATATTTTAAAATGGACCTTGCGTGAAAATTTTCCTGGAGAATTTCCATACACGTCTGGAATTTATCCTTTTAAACGTGAAGGCGAAGACCCAACACGTATGTTTGCAGGCGAAGGTGGACCGGAAAGAACCAACAAACGTTTTCATTACGTAAGTAAAGGATTGCCTGCAGCTCGCTTAAGTACAGCCTTTGACAGTGTTACACTATATGGAAATGATCCTGATCATCGTCCGGATATTTATGGTAAGGTTGGGAATAGTGGTGTAAGTGTGTGTTGTTTAGATGATGCAAAAAAATTATACTCAGGCTTTAATTTAGCAGATCCTAAAACATCTGTTTCAATGACCATTAATGGTCCAGCAGCTACTATTGCCGCATTTTTTATGAATGCTGCTATTGACCAGCAATGCGAATTATATATCAAAGAAAACAAACTTGAAAAAGAGGTTGAGAAAAAAATCGCAGATATCTATAAAACTAAAGGCACCAAACGTCCGAAATATAATTTGGATGAATTACCGGAAGGTAACAATGGTTTAGGTTTAATGTTATTGGGCGTTACCGGAGATATGGTGTTGCCAAAAGATGTTTATGAAACTATTAAAACCAAAACATTATCGCAAGTTCGCGGAACAGTGCAAGCAGATATTTTAAAAGAAGACCAGGCGCAAAACACCTGTATCTTTAGCACGGAATTTAGTTTGCGTGTGATGGGCGATGTTCAGCAATATTTTATTGATAAAAACGTACGTAACTTTTATTCGGTTTCTATTAGTGGTTATCATATTGCTGAAGCGGGTGCCAATCCTATTTCGCAATTGGCATTTACCTTATCAAACGGATTTACATTTGTTGAATATTATTTAAGCAGGGGAATGAAGATAGATGACTTTGCTCCTAATTTATCGTTCTTCTTTAGTAATGGTATAGATCCGGAATATTCTGTGATCGGCCGTGTAAGTCGCCGCATATGGGCTAAAGCCATGAAACAAAAATACGGTGGAAACGAAAGAAGTCAGATGTTGAAGTATCATATTCAAACAAGTGGACGTTCTTTACACGCGCAGGAAATTGATTTTAACGACATTCGTACAACGTTACAAGCGTTATATGCAATTTATGACAATTGTAATTCTTTACACACGAACGCTTACGATGAAGCGATAACAACGCCAACGGAAGAAAGTGTTCGTCGTGCAATGGCCATTCAATTAATTATTAATCGCGAATTAGGATTAGCAAAAAATGAAAACCCTTTACAGGGGGCATTTATTATTGAAGAATTAACCGACCTTGTGGAAGAAGCTGTGTTGACAGAATTTGATCGAATAACTGAACGTGGCGGAGTTTTAGGCGCCATGGAAACCATGTACCAACGTAGTAAAATACAAGAAGAGAGTTTGTATTACGAAACCTTAAAACACAATGGCGAATATCCGTTAATAGGTGTAAATACATTTTTAAGTAGCAAAGGCAGTCCAACTGTTTTACCGCGCGAAGTTATCCGCAGTACTACCGAAGAAAAAGAAGACCAAATAAACACACGTAATAGTTTGTGGGAAACGCATAAAGATAAAAGTCCGGCAATATTAAAAGAATTACAACGCGCAGCTATACAAAACGAAAATTTATTTAATGGTTTAATGGAAGCTGTAAAATATTGTTCCTTAGGGCAAATTACAAATGCGCTGTTTGAGGTGGGCGGGCAGTACAGAAGGAATATGTAAAAACAAATTAAGCCCTGTAAAGCAGGGCTTTTTTATTATATTTAACTATGATTAGTGTTATAAATACCCAAGACGAATTATTTAAAGATTACAATTTAGATGATAATGAGATAGTAATTAAAAATTTATCTCGTGTTAATATTTTTATTGGAGAAAATAATTCGGGGAAGAGCAGGTTTTTGAGAGGAATATTTTCAATTGAAAGATTTGAATATAAAATTTATAATGTAGATTTAACTGGAATTATTAATTCTTTAGAAAATTATAAAGATGAGATTGAAAATCTTTTTAGCCGTTTTCCAGAAATAAAAAAAGTAGAAAAACACGATTTATTTGAAAAAACTAAATTGAATGGCTACTTAAATAATAATTTTCATTTAAAATTTAATGAAGTATTAGAAATAATAAATCGCTTGAGCAGCAAAAGATTTGGAGAAACAGTTAAAGAATTAGTATTAAATACAACTTCGACGAATTTTAATTATTTTGAGCAACAAATATTTCAAATATCACAACAGTATTATGGTATTCTTAAGAACTCTTTTCAAAGTTCTAATTTCGATGAAATTAAATTTGTAAGAAATTACGTTCCTATTTTAAGAGGTCTAAGACCAAATAATTCTAGTGATGGTGGTAAACATCCTAATATGGAAAGTATTAGATTAAATTTTAATGAAACTGATACATATTTAAATCGAACGGTTAGAGATTATTTTTTTAATGAAAAAACTAAAACAGTTGGTTCATATGTTCATAATGTATACACTGGACTTGGTTTTTATTCAGACATAAAAAAACAATTGCTTAGTACAAAAAATAACCGTAAAAAAATTAAAGATTTCGAAGATTTTATTTGGAAAACATTTTTTCCGCAAAAGAAAGAATTTACCTTAATACCGGAAGATGATAAAGATACTTTATTGGTTGGGTTTGGAGATGGGAACGAGGAACGCCCTATTTATGATTTGGGAGATGGAATACAAGCATTAATATTATTACTTTACCCAATATTTATGAAACAAGGTGAAAACGCTTTGTTTTTTATTGAGGAACCCGAATTGAACTTGCACCCTGGTATGCAGCGTGTTTTTTTAGAAACCTTATTGGATAATAGATTTAAGGATATGCAATTTTTCTTTACAACACATTCCAATCATTTTTTAGATTTAACGTTGGAAACAGATAATATTTCAGTTTATCATTTTAATAAAACAACCGAAGGAAAATTTGAAGTTAAAAATACTGTACATGGCGATGTAAATATTTTAAAATCTTTGGGCATACGCAATTCATCTGTCTTTCTGGCTAATTGTTCTATTTGGGTGGAGGGTATAACTGATAGGAAGTACATTCGAAAATACTTGGAGCTTTATTGGCAAGAACATAAAAAGGAGGATAAAAAACCACATATAGAAGATTTACATTATGCATTTGTGGAATACGCAGGTAGTAATATTGTCCATTGGAATTTTGATGAAAATAATGAAGATGAAAATATTAACGCATTAAAGGTTAGTAATAACATCTTTTTAATTTTAGATAGCGATGTAAATAAAGACGGTATTATTTCAAAAGAAGAAAGACATCAAAAATTAAAAGTAGCTCTTGGCGATAATTTATATATAACAGAGGGAAAGGAAATCGAAAATAGTTTAAGTATAGATATAATTAAAAAAGTAGTTGCTGACTATGAAAAGGTTGATTTAATTGATTTAAAATTTAAAAAAACTTCGATTGAGGTCGAAAATACAAAAAGCCATAATTCTAATTCTATAATGGAAAAACCATATTACTGGAAAGATAATATTGGAAAATTAATAGATAATAGCCTTAAAGAAAGAAAAAGAAAGACTACTTATGCAAAAGATAATTCTGTAAATGATAAGGATGCTTTTTGTGATAAAGTAATTAAACATTTAGAGAAATATGAGGATTTATCGGAAGAGGCTAAAGACATTGCAAAAAGGGTAGTTGAATTTATAGGAAGTTGCAATAAATAGTCGAGTTTTCTTTAAATTCCTAAAAACCAAAACATTTATTATCTTCGTTTAGTTATTAAATAAATGCTTTTAGCTTTAACAATACATAATTTATGTCGAAATTTTATTTTCGCTGTTTTTGTGTTTTATTTTAGTTTTAATTTATCGGCCGATAATTCTAAAAAAATAGATTCTCTTTACACTGTTTTAAGAAGCTCTACGAGCGATACTGTTAAAGTAAATCTCCGGTTAAAAATTGCTAATATTTTATTAAAAGAAGATTCTGTTAAAGGCCTGCATGAAATTAAAACAGCTTTTTATGCCATTAATTCTATCGCGAATAAAGACTTCGTTTTTAAATCTATAGAAAAAATTGGCAAAATATTATATGGCAACGGGATGTTACAGAAAGCACGCTATTACTGGGATTTAGGCTTAACAAAAACAAAAAAAGAATATAATACAGAATGGCAAGCAAAATTTTATCTGCGCATTGCCGATTTTTTGCAGCGCGAAGATTACTCAAAACAATGCATAGCCTATTTTGATAGTGCCCTTGCCATTACAAAAACTAATAACGAAAAATTAAGATGCGATATTTTTATGCTGAAAGGCCGAGCTCACTACGACAATGGCGATTATAAAACAGCTATGGATAATTACATTCAGTCACAGCGTTTATTTGAAAAAAATAATTGGAAAAATATTGAATACGGACATCTTTTACATTTTATTGGTTCTGTGTTTAAACGACAGGGTTTTAAAGATAAAGCGTTAAACTATTATGAAAAAGAGTTAGAGCTAGCTCGACAAATAAAAAATAAAAATTTAGAAGCAGAAGCCTTGTATTTATGTGCGTCTATGTATGGTGCTTCTGGCGATTTGAATAAGGAAACTGATTATATAAATAAGGCCATAATTCTATTTAAAGAGGCTGATAATTTAAGAATGGTAGCGTTAATGTATAGTAATTTAGCGTCTAATTACGCAGATAAAAAGGATTATAAAAATGCAATAAGCATCTGTTTACAGTCCTTAGAATTATATGAGTCTACCCGCGAAATAGAGGGAGTTGCGGCAACCTACAGAACGCTAGGAGATTTATATATTAAAACGAGCGAACCTAAAAAAGCATTAACCTATTTTAAAAAAGCGATGGATGCCGCCATGAAAATAGAAACAAAACAGCTTTTAAACAGGGCTGACATCACAGAATCGATGGCATTTGCTTACTCAGGTATGGGAGATTATAAAGAAGCTTTTAATCTTTTATTAAAACATAGAGTTTTAAATGACAGTTTAAATAATGTTAGCAATGCAGAATATCTTCAAAGTTTAGAAAAACAATATCAAACCGAAAAAAAGGAACAAGAAATTGCTTTGTTGAGTAAGGATAAAAAAATTCAATCTGAAGAGATATTACGTCAATCTAGTCAACGCAAGAGTTTAATTGTAGTTATTATTCTGGTATTGATTGCTGCTGGAGTTTCGTTATTTGCTTTTATAAATAAACGTAAAACTAGTAAGTTGTTAGGCAAACAGGTTGAAGAAATTAATTACCAAAATGCTATTATAAAGGAAAAGAATAAAGATATAACCGATAGTATTCAATACGCCAAACGTTTGCAAGAGGCTGTATTTCCTGAAACGGACCGGTTAAATAATTTTTTTGCGGAGTCGTTTGTGTTGTTTCGCCCTAAAGATATTGTGAGTGGCGATTTTTATTGGTTTGAAGAAGTTGAGAATAAAGCCTTTTTAGTGGTTGGTGATTGCACGGGGCACGGTGTTCCGGGGGCATTTATGAGTATTTTAGGGCATAATTTACTAAACCAAATTATTTTAGAAGAAAAAATAACTGCGCCTTCCCAAATTTTAAGAATATTAGATACTAGAGTTTCTAATGCTTTAAATAAAAAAAGTAATAGAGAAGAGAATAATGACGGTATGGATATAATTGTTTGCGTAATCGATAAGCAAAATAATAAACTGTTATATTCAGGCGCCAACCGGCCTTTGATAATTAAACGCGACAAAGAACTGCTTGATTTAAAACCTAATAAACATTCAATTGGTGGCATACAAACCGATACCGTAAAAGTATTTATGCAGCAACAAATAAATATAAAATCTACGGATGTTTTATATTTATTTTCGGATGGTTATGCCGACCAGTTTGGTGGACCAAAAGGAAAGAAATTTAAGTATAAACAATTAACGGAATTTATTTTAAATATTGGTTCAAAATCGTTAACAGATCAAAAAACGATACTTTTAGATACCCTCGAAGCGTGGAAAGGGAATTTAGAACAGGTAGATGACGTTTGTGTGATTGGCGTTAAAATCTAGTTGTAATAAATGCACGCTTAGTATTTAAATAAAAATAAAATTTAAGATGTATTATCAAAAAAAATAATATAGATAATTTTATAAAATTTAAACTATTTCTAACAACGTTCTAAAAGCCGAGTATTTATCTTTAAACTTCGCTGTATGTTCGGCTTGTAATTTAGGTGCAAATTCTTTTTGATAATACTCAATATCTTTCATTTCTAAAAATTTATATTGAGCAGAATAGGTGTGGTCTTCATCTTCAACAAAAAGTACTTTTACTAATTGGCAATCTACAAAACAGCCTGTTTTTATTACATCAGGCATGTGTTCGTTTTTCATCCAAGTTACCCACTCTAAGTGAACATCATTTGCAATATTTATAGTTACGTTGTAAATAAACATGTTTTTAAAATTATATTTTATTTATAAAAAAAGATAAAGGTAAAAAATAATTTATATTTGTTATAAGTATATAGTACGTTTACGTTTAGAAGCAAAACACCTTGAAAACTAAAACTATTGATAATATAAATATTGTATTAATTCTGCTTTCGCTTGCTTTAGCATACTTATTACCATTTGGATTGTTTTTATTTTCATACGCTGTTTTAGGGCCCTTACATTATTTAACCGAAATTAATTGGCTTAATCAAAAAAATTATTTTGTAAAAAACAGTAAATGGATTTGGACATTTATTATAATAACTGCTTTAATTTCCTTTCCTGTAATTTTAAATTTGCCATTTCTTTCAACTTTAAATAATCAGTTTTTTTTTAAACAGCTATCTATTTTTATAAATGGCTATACCGATGTGTTTTTTTTGACCGCTTTGTTTTTTGCAATAGCTTTAGTTTATTTTAAAAAGTGGCAACATTTATTACTTTTTTTAATAGCAAGTGTAGTTTTAGCGAAACTCATATTAAAATATGTTTTGTTTTCGTATATACTTGTTGGTTTATTTTTACCAACAATTATACATGTGTACTTATTTACGCTTTTATTTATGATAATGGGGTCCTTAACTACCAAAAATAAGGCAGGATTAATTGGCGTTGTTATTTTAGTGATTTGTCCGTTTGTAATTTTTATACTACCATTAAATTTAGCGCATTACTACGCATTAGAAACGGATGAAATAATTACAACAGCCAAAAACTTTAGGTTTATACAATATTTAATTCAAACGTTTGATAAAACGATAGCTAATCAACCAACTACACTATCGGTAATTAGTGTAAAAATTCAAATTTTTGTAGCTTTTTGTTACACATACCATTATTTAAATTGGTTTTCTAAAACCTCGCTAATAGGTTGGTACAAAAACGTTTCAAAATTTAAAATCGCAGCAATACTTTTTTGTTGGTTGTGTTTAATTGCTTTATTTTTGTATAATTACCAAACAGCCTACTTAGCGTTGTTTTTTTTAGCAATGCTTCATATTATTTTAGAATTTCCACTAAATATAATTTCTATTAAACATATTTTTTCTAAGCTATACCTAACAAAATAAGTGTTAGTTTCTTAGCTAATTGTTACACATAGTTGGGTTTTATTTTTAAAATATTATAAACGATCGATCGATTAGAAGCATATGGACACATGACAGATGAACGTTTTTAAAATCAAATAAAAAATTAACCTATTTTTTAATACTAAATAGCCCAAATAGGCGTTAAATATTCTCGTTTATGCGTTGCCAAAAACAAAAAAATGCCTAACTTTAGTGTATAATATTATGCATCTTATCAAACGATTTATTTTACTTTTTGTTATTACATGTTCTTTGTGTTCTAAAGCCCAATTTAATTATGGGCACCAAATGGATTTTGGTAAAAATCGTATTCAGCTTCAAGAGTTTAATTGGACGTATTTTGATTACGATAGATACAGAGTATATTCTTATCAAGGTGGTGGCGAAATTGCAAAATACGTTTCGGTTTCAGTTAGCAACCAATTACCGATTATTGAAAAACGATTAGATTACCTTACAGAAGATAAAATAAACGTAATTGTATACAATAATCAAAACGATTTTAAACAAAGTAATTTAGGCTTAAGTAGCACCGAAGAAACAAATATAGGTGGTGTAACAAAAATTATTGGTGATAAAATTTTTGTTTACTTTAATGGCTCGCATGCCGAGTTAGACCAGCAAATTAGAGCGGCACTTGCTGAATTACTTATTAACCAAACACTATACGGTGGTAGTGCTCGCGAAATGGTTCGCAACTCTACTTTATTAAATTTACCGCCTTGGTATATGCAAGGTTTAGTAAAATACATTTCGGAAGGCTGGACAAGCTATAGCGATAATTTAATGTATGATGCTATTAAAAACGACCATTTTAATAAATTTAATAAACTTACTGGTAAACAAGCTACTAATGCTGGTTACGCTCTTTGGTACAACATTGTTGAAACCTATGGCGAAGCCGTAATTCCTCAATTGTTATATATGACAAGGGTTTCTCGAAGCCCCGATAACGCATTTTTATATGTGTTAGGTATTTCATTAAATAATTTAATTTACGATTTTAACGATTCGTATAACCGCAAATTGTTTATGTATAAAGACAGTTTGCGTAAATCACCAATAAATAACAATACTGTTTTAAAAAAATATAAAAGTACCCGCCATTATTATCAATTAAAAGTTAGTCCCGATGGTAAACAAGTAATATATGCCCGTAACGAATTAAATCAAATGCGTGTGTACTTAAAAACTATTGGTGAAAAAAAACAAAAACGTTTATTAAAATTTGGTCCAAAAGTTGAACAAATAGATGATTATAATTATCCTCTTTTAGCTTGGCATCCAAAAGGAAATTTAGTGGCTATGGTATATGAGAAAAAAGACCAGCTCATAATTCATACCGTTGATTTAGAAACGAAAGAAGTAGTAAAACGTAATTTGCCTGGTTTCGAAAAAATAAACAGTTTTGCGTTTAGCCCCGATGGAAAAAAATTAGCATTAAGTGGTGTTAAAAAGGGCAAGGGGCAAAGCGATATTTTTGTATTTAGTTTAAATTCTAGTGCCATAGAACAACTTACCAATGATATATGGGATGATAATAATCCAGTTTTTGTAAAAGGAAACAAACAAATTGTATTTGAAAGTAATCGCCAAAACGATACCATCAAAGCAAAAGATGATGCACAATACTTTTATAAGTTTAATCGCAATATGGATTTGTTTATGGCGCAGTACCCATTTACAAGTAAAGTGTTGGTTAGAGTTACGAATACAAGCGATGCCAATGAAACGCAAGCACAATCGTATACTGCAAATTATATTAGTTATTTAAGCGATAAAAACGGAATTTATAATCGCTACATCGCAGAGTTTGATAGTAGTATTTCGTTTGTTGATACAACGGAACATTACCGGTATTTCTTTAAATCAAAAGCCGTTAGTAATTTTGATAGAAATATTTTAGAACAACATATTAACTTTTTAAATACGCATGTTGCCGAAGTTATTTATGCAAATGGAAACGATATGTTGTTAGTTACACCGCTAACAAAAATTAATCAAATTGATATTAAAGAACCTAGCCCTACATGGTTTAAAGGCAGTGCTCGCCCAACACTGTCTGACCCTTCTAACATTAAAGACATTAAGCCTAACGAAACCATTCAACCCGAAAAAGATGAACAGTCTTTAAACAAAGGTATAGATTTCGATAATTATAAATTAGATGGCGAAAAAAATAATAGCATTACTACATCTACGAATGTTACAAGTACCATAGGTAAAAAAGATACTACCGTAAAAAAATTAAATAGTACAGCCTTTAAATTTCCAATTCAAAAAAATTACTACCCTTCGTTTTATACAGATTATGTAGTTACACAATTTGATAATGGTTTTTTAGCAAATAATTACCAAGTGTTTTCGGGCGGTGGTTCGCCAGTGTATTTAAACCCCGGTTTTAATTTTTTAACCAAATTGGCTATCAGCGATTTGTTTGAAGACCAGCGTATACTCGGTGGTTTTAGAATTAATCCGAGTTTAGACAACGAGTTTATGTTATCCTACGAACGACGTAAAAAATTAGTTGACCATCAACTGCTGGTAGATAGACAAACCTTTGCCCGTGTACCTTTGGCTGATAATTTTTTTGCAAAAGTTATTACCCAAACGTTACGTTATTCAATAAAATACCCTTTTAGTCCAGTTTCGGCAGTGCGATTATCATTGCTTTACCGTAACGATAGATATGTTTATTTAGCTAATGGCGATTTTCCTTTAAAATTAAAAGCCGATTATCAAAACTTGGGAGGCGCACGCTTAGAGTATATTTTTGACAATACTCGCAAAGTAATGCTAAATATTTTTAATGGTTTTAGAGGAAAAGTATGGGGAGAATATTGGCAAATATATTACAAGCCAACCAAACAACGTAATTTAATTACATTTGGATTTGATGCACGGCATTACCAAAAAGTACACCGTCAAATAACATGGTGCAATCGTTTGGCAGGTGGCAATTCGATTGGTACAGATAGATTAATTTTTTATTTAGGTGGGGTTGACAATTGGATAAACCCATCATTTAATAGTGATATAAATATTGTGAAACCCGAGCAATATAGTTTTCAAACCTTAGCTACAAATATGCGTGGCTTTAAACAAAATATTCGTAACGGAAATAATTTTTTAGTTTATAATTCCGAGTTACGCATTCCAATTGTTCGTTACTTATTTAGTACACCCTTTAGAAGCGATTTTTTAAATAATTTTCAGTTAATTGGGTTTACAGATATAGGTATGGCTTGGTATGGTGCTAACCCATTAAGCGATTTAAATACTCAAAATATAAATACGTTTGTAAAAGAGGGCACAGGAGTAATTGTAACAGTTGTTAATCCAAAAAATCCTTTAGTAGGTGGTATGGGTTTTGGTTTTCGATCACGATTATTTGGATATTTTGTTCGTTTAGATTTTGGTTGGGGTATTGATAATTGGCAAATTGAAAAGAAAAAAATTGTGGGCTTATCATTAGCTACCGATTTTTAATTTAGTATGCACTATAACATAACAATGTTTGCCTCAATATAAACACTAATAAGGACAAATGTTTAGCAAACGTTTGGGCAAGTTAGAGCGAAGAGTGGCTATACTATATGACAAATAAAAAACAATAATATAACATATGAATACAGTTTTAATTTTATTGGCAGTTGGTTTATTAGCAGGCTTTTTAAGCGGTTTAATAGGTATTGGTGGCGGTATCGTTATTGTTCCAATCTTAGTTTATCTTTTAAATATGAATCAAAAAACGGCTCAGGGGACAACTTTATTTATGTTTTTATTTCCGGTTGGAATAATGGGCGTTTATAGTTACCACAAAGCCGGTTTTATTGATTATAAAACGGCAGCCATTATGGCAATAACATTTGTTATTGGAAGTTATTTTGGTGGTAGAACAGTTGTTGTTATTGATACCAAGATAGTTAAACAAATTTTTGGAGCAGTTATTATCTTAATAGGCTTTAGAATGTTGTTTAATAAATAATACTTGTTAAAATCTTTTTTTAATAAAACCTTAATTGAAGCCGGCTGTGATGAAGCCGGAAGAGGCTGTTTAGCAGGGCCAGTTTTTGCGGCTGCTGTAATTTTACCAAAAAAATTTAAAAATAAATTATTGAACGATAGCAAGCAATTAACAGATACAAAGCGTTACGAATTGCGTTCATTAATAGAAAAAGAAGCAATAGCATGGGCAGTAGCATACGTTGATAATAACGAAATTGATGAAATAAATATTCTAAATGCTTCATTTTTAGCAATGCACCGTGCTATTGATAAATTAAATACATTACCTCAATTGTTGTTAATTGATGGGAACAGATTTAAGCCCTATAATAAGATTAATCATCAATGCATAGTAAAAGGCGATGCAAACTATTTAAGCATTGCTGCTGCTAGTATTCTTGCAAAAACCTATCGAGATGATTTTATGAAGGAGGCCGCTATTAAATACCCAAATTACGGTTGGCAAAAAAATATGGGGTACCCTACAAAAGCACACCGGCAAGGTATTAGGCAATATGGTACAACACCCTTGCACCGTTTAACGTTTAGATTACTACCATTACAATTAAATCTAGCGTTATAGTAATAAACAGCCAAACATTAAAAACTCTGTATTAAATAAAATAAATGTTGCACAAAAACATTTATTTTTATTAAATAGTGTCTTTAATTAAACGCATATTATTTTTAGTATTTATTGCAATTACAATTATTGCAGCAATAATAGGCTATTCATATTTAAAAAATAGTAAAAAGCCTAAAGTAGACGCATTAACAGTTTTACCAGATAGTTGTTTGGTGTATTTTAATACCAGTAATTTTTTTGATTTAAATTCAAAAATAAATTCGCAAAGTTTAATAATAGATAAACTAAAAGCCAATTTAGCAATTAATAATGTAGTAAATGTTATTCAATACCTAGATTCCGTTTTAAAAACCAATACCGATATAGCAGAAGAAATAGAAAACACGACGATCCATTTTGCCACCTATAACCAAAATAAAAAATGGTTAAGTGTTTTAAATATTAAACAATTAGGAAACGAAACACAAATTTTTAACGAATTATGCCACATTTTTAATACAAAAAAAACAGAAACAAACTATTATGAATTTAATGTTAGTAACACTTTTAGTTTTTTATTTACCATAGAATCGGGTGTTTTAATTTTATCAAACTCCTCTCAATTAATAACACAAGCCTTAAATAAAGATTTTCCAAAGTTAGTAAACAATAAAAATTTTAGTACTTATAGAAATAATTTACAAGAAAGCAACTCGCTTTCGATATATGTAAATCATAATGACTATCAAAAAAATAGAACGAAAGATAATATTAACTTAAATGTACTTTCTAACGCTGGGTTAAGTGTTGGAAAAATTGATATAGAACCTAACCAAATTAAAATAAATGGCCTATTTAATGTAGATGATACGACGAACTTATTTTATAATTTGTACAATCAGCAAGCACAAACAATTAATTATATTGAAAAATTACCTTACAGCACTATCGAATTTTCGTCTTTTGGCTTTACATCGTTCAATCAACTTTTACAAAAAAATAGAATAACAAATTTTTGGAAAAATATAAACGATTCTGCATTATATAACCTACAAAACGATTTTTACGAAAATATAAATAGTCAAATTGTGAGTTTTAAATTAAAATTTGGCACAGAAAATCACTGCTTAATACCAGTTATAGATAGCCTTAAAACTTTCGAACAAATGAGCTATATGTGCGATTCTGCAAATAAAGTAATTATTTCTAAAATTTATAAATTAAAAAAGAGCAAACTTAAAAATGCACCGCAATTAAATAAATTACAATTGTTTTACCCGTATTTTAATGCCGAAACTAACTTTGTAGCTTTTTATAATTCGTGTTTATATTTTAGTACAACTAAAGAAGCTTTAACGACGATTATAGATAATTTAAAATTCACGAATTTAAATTTCGATAAAAATTTTATTAGTTATAAAAATCAACAACTATCCGAAGCGTATAATTATGTTTATTATACTGCGTTAAATAATAATAAAAATGCCATTTCAGATTTTTTTACAATTAATGCAAATTATTGTAATAACTTAAAGCATTTTTCATACACATTAAGTAATGCAAGTACAAATTTTAAATTTAGATGTAATTTATTTTATCAAACCGAGCAAATTAATAACGAGCAAAACTCTATTTGGACAACACTTTTAGACACTACCTCTCAACAACAACCTTTTGAGTTTACTAATCATTTAACTAAAGAAACCGAGGTTGTAATTCAAGATGATATAAATAATTTATATCTTATTAACGCAAAAGGAAATAAAATATGGAAAAAGAAAATAAAAGAAACCATACAATCTAAAATTTATACGGTAGATATTTTTAGAAATAACAAATACCAATTGCTTTTTAATACAAAAAACTATTTGCATTTAATTGATAGAAATGGAAATTATGTTCAAGGCTATCCTGTTAAATTACCCGATGAAGCCACAGCCCCCTTATCTTTATTAGATTATGATAACGATAAAAGCTATCGTTTATTTATTTCTTGCAAAAATAAAACTATTTATAATTATACGCTTTATGGAATAAAACAGCAAGGTTTTGCACCAATAGTAACAGCTAGCGAAGTAAATTTGCCTATTCAATACGTTAAAGTGGGTTTAAGCGATTACATTGTTGCAGTAGACAATATGGGGAAAATTTATACCTACAGCCGAAAAGGTGAAGCAAGAATAGGATTAAAAAATAAAACAATCGAAAACTGTTCTGCATTTTATGTTGATGCCTCTAACTCTATTAATTCAACTTTTTTAGTATACGTTGATGATAAAAATAATTTGATTAATAAAATATCGTTTGCCGATAAAAAAGAAATTAAAAAATTGAGTACAACAATTTCGAATGCAGCTAGTAGTTTCCATTTAATTGATGATAACAGAACGATGGATGTCTTAATAACTACTGCCAATCAATTGTTGGCCTATGATTTTAATGGAAACGTAATTTTTGAAAAAAGTAGTGATAATCAATTAACAAACTCAACTTTTTATAGCGATGAAAATAGTGCGTATACTATATCCCTTAGCGATTCATTAAAAAAAATAATTATTACTAATATAAATCAACAAAAAAACCAAGTAATAAATTCGAACACACTACCCTTAATTAGTAATTTATTTAACGATTTTAAAAAGTATATTATCTTTTTAAATAACAATCAACTAAATTGTGTTTTATTACATTAAAAGGCAGTTTGTTTATATTTTGTTAAATTAAAATCAAAGCATAATCTTATATTTAGCTCTAATATTTTATAAATTATGATTGATTTTAGTAGAGCGCAATTAACCCATTTTGCAATTCATTTTGTTGGTAATAAAGGTTTAGGCGAAGAATTAACACTTAGCAATAATCAAATTGAATTTAAAGACGATTTTATTAAAGAAACCTTATTACGTTATTTTTTACAGCCTTTTAAAACAGATGTTTATCATCAGTTTAAAGGTAAAGTTGATATTAGTTTAGCAAGTGTTGCCAATTCGTGTGAAGATATTTTTAAAAGCCGTAACGAGTTTTTAGATCATTCGAAACAAGTAGCCAAACATTTATATAATCAAAGTAATCATCCAAAAATAAGTGGTGGAGAGTTTTATGTTTGCTTTTTTAAAGACGCTGTTGTAGATGGCGAGCTATGCGATGCTATAGGCTTGTTTAAAACGGAAAATAAAGAATCCTTTTTAAAAGTGTATCAACACATAGATGCTTTTGAAGTAGATTGCGATAATGGTATTAATATTAATAAATTAGATAAGGGCTGTTTAATTTTTAATACCGATAAAAATAATAATTATAAATTAAGTATAATTGATACCAATAATAAAATTGCAGAATGTGCTTTATATTGGGAGGAAGACTTCTTAAATGCAACTATAAAACCAAATGGGTATTATTTTACTAAAAATTTTATGGATGCCTCGCGTGGGTTTTGTGAAGAAATTTTAACCGAAACAAATAACGTTGCTAAACCCGACCAAATGATGATGCTAAACAAAAGTACATCTTATTTTAAAGACAAGCAAAAAGTAAACGTTAATGATTTTGAAAACGATGTATTAGTTGAACCCGATTTAATTTCTGCGTTTAAAGAGTATAGAAACGATTTTAATAAACGTTTAGATTTAACTGAAATTGAAGAGTTCGACGTTAGTCAAACGGCCGTTAAAAAAAATAATAAGTATATGAAAAGTGTTGTAAAATTAGATAAGAATTTTCACTTATATATTCATAGTAGGCACGATTATGTGGAACGCGGTTATGATGATGAAAAAGGGTTAAAGTTTTATAAGTTATTTTATGTAAACGAAGCGTAAGTTGTAAATGGCACTCCAAACTAAAATAGTAAGTTCTATTTTTAAATTAAGTATTGTAAATGCTGCATTGTGCTTATTATGTTTTTTGCTTGTATATAAAATTGGTAATTTACAAGTAGATATTTCGTTTTTAATACTTTCTATTTTTATCTGTTTTATATCAAGCTTTACTGTATTATATTATTTCTATTATATACAACTTGCTAAACGTATAACTATTTTATCCGAAAAAATACGTAAACGCTTTTTAAATAAAGAAATTCCGCAACGCGAAAATCAATTAGAGGAGCCAGATAGTTTAATTATTTTAGAAAATAAAATTGATAATTTAATAGAGTCGCGCGAAAACGAAGTAAAGCACTTTAATAATTTAGATAGTTATCGAAAAGAATATTTGGGGAATGTGTCACACGAATTAAAAACACCTGTATTTAATATCCAAGGCTATATAGATACACTAATAAATGGCGGTTTAGAGGACGATGCCATAAATATTGATTATTTAAAACGTGCCGAAAAAAGTATAGACCGTCTTATACATATTATCGACGATCTTGAAACCATTACACAACTTGAAAGTGGCGAACTACAATTAGACATTGATACCTTTGATATTGCCCAATTATGTAAAGAACTATATGCTGCTTTAGAATTAAATGCTGCTAAACGTAATATAAAATTAGTGTTAGCAAAAAAATACGACAAACCAGTTTATGTAAAGGCCGATAAATTTAGAATTAGGCAAGTTTTAGTAAATTTAATTACAAACAGTATAAAGTATGGTAACGATAACGGTACAACTAATATAGCATTGAACTACTTAAATAACGATGTAGTTATTGAAGTGAAAGACAATGGGAATGGCATTGATGCAAAACATTTACCTCGCTTATTTGAGCGTTTTTACCGCATAGATAAAGGCCGTAGCCGCGAGCAGGGCGGTACCGGCTTGGGCTTAGCCATCGTTAAACATATTATTGATGCACATGAAAAATCTATAAAAGTAAAAAGCACAATTAATAAAGGAACAACATTTACTTTTTCTTTAGATGCTTCAGATGAAACGCAGTAAATTTTTATTCACATATTTATGTACCTTTAACCTATGATTTTTTTTATAAAAAATACCGCAGTTATTGCTTTAGTTTTAATGCATATTAGCATACAGGCACAAAAAAAATTAATTACTATTCCTTTTACTTACATTCAACCGTATTGTGGTGGTGCAAGGCCAAGCCCTGAAATGGTAGCCGAAGCTTTAGTGCCAAAATTATATAGCAACTATAGCATTATAATTGTTTCAAGTAAAGGTAAAATCGATTCTTCAAAAACTAACGAAAAAGGTGTTTTAATAAAAAAATTAAAGCCAGGTGCCTACAAATTAATTGAAGCTTGGCGCTATTATAAAAAAGCTCCCCAAAATTTGCCGTTAAGTTATTTTGACATTAATTGTTTAAAAACAGAATGGACCAAAGAGATTAAAGAAGTAACTATTACTAAAAAAGAAATTAAAGTAATTTCTAAAAACGACATTTATTTTGATTGCGAATGGAAATTATCTTGTATGTTGGAAGAACACAAACACATGCCACAATAAAAAAATTACTTTGCCTTAGCAGCAAATAAATTTACTTTACTTTCTTGCTTATTAATTAACCGCTTAATGTTTTTGCGATGCGTAATTACTAATAACGTAGCTACAACAATCGAAAAGGTTGTTAAAACCGGATTTGTATTCCCTAACGCTAAATTTAATACTACTGGAAATGCAATTCCTGCTAACATAGATGAAAGCGAAACAATTCTAAAGCTAACAAGTGAAACTAAAAATACAATTAATGAAAACACAGACGCAAGTGGTAGAATACAAATAACAATACCTAAAATTGTGGCTACACCTTTACCGCCTCTAAAACCTGCAAAAATTGGAAAAATATGTCCTACCAAAGCAGCAACCCCTAATCCTAACTGTAAATTAATAAAATTAAAACTATTAACTGTATAAGCACTTAAATATGCTAGAGCTACCGCTAAACTACCTTTTAAAATATCAATAATTAAGACAGGAATACCGGCTTTTTTACCTAAAACCCTAAATGTATTTGTTGCCCCCGCATTTCCGCTCCCAAACTCACGCACATCAATATTATAAAAGCGTTTACCAATCCAAACAGACGTAGGTATAGAGCCTATTAAATATGCTATGATAATAAAAATTAAAATCATTGTTTCTAAATTGTTAAACTAAGGTTAGCAAATTTAAAAATTATTTTAAACAAAAAAAACATCTGTATATATATATGTTAATATACAGATGTTAATTATTTTATTTTCAAGATGCTTAATAAGCTCCTTTTAACTTAACACCTTGTTCAATTTTTTGTAAAGCAGTAATGTATGCAGCTATGCGCATACTTGTTTTAAAAGTGCTTACATTGTTCCAAATAGCTTCAAAGGCAATTTCCATTTTTACATCGTGCTTGGTATTTACCTCGTCTTCTGTCCAATAGTAACCTGCTTTGTTTTGTACCCACTCAAAATAACTAACAGTAACACCCCCGCTATTTGCTAAAATATCGGGTACTACAATTATTTTTTTATCGTTTAAAATAGCGTCGGCTTCGGGCATTGTTGGTCCGTTGGCACCTTCTACAATTAATTTTGCCTGTATTTTAGGAGCATTTTCTTCATTAATTACGTTTTGTAACGCGGCTGGCACTAACACGTCGCATTTACTCACTAAAAGTTCGTCGGCTTTAATTTCTGTAGCACCTGTAAAACCTTTTAAAACGCGGTTGTTTTTTGCACAAAACTCTAATGCATCGCTAATATTAATACCTTTTTCATTATAAAAAGAGGCGGTATGGTCGCCAATGCCTACTATTTTAATGCCTTTTTCAGCTAATAAACGTGCAGCGTGCGAGCCCACATTACCAAAACCTTGCACCACTGCGGTAACTTCGCTTGGTTTTAGGTTCATTTTCTTAAGGGCTGCCAAGGTATTTACCATTACGCCTCTGCCTGTAGCGGCATCACGCCCCAAACTACCACCAATGGCAATTGGTTTTCCGGTAATAACACCAGGACTATCTTCGCCAGTAATTTTATTAAATTCATCTAAAATCCAAGCCATTTCACGTCCGCTCGTACCCATATCTGGGGCAGGAATATCGCGATTAACGCCAAAAACATCTTTCATAGCTTGCGCATATGCACGGCTAAGGCGTTCTAATTCACCCAAACTCATTGCGCGAGGATCACATTTAATACCGCCTTTTGCACCACCATATGGTAAATTTGCCACGGCACATTTAAAACTCATCCAAGCAGCTAATGCCATTACTTCATCAGCATTAACATCCATTGCATAGCGAATACCGCCTTTGCTTGGACCTAAATGCGTGCTATGAACCGTTCGGTAACCTTCAAAAACTTGAATTTTACCGTTATCCATCATAATAGGAAGGCTTACTTTAACTTGTTTTTGTGGATTACGAAGTACATTAAGCACATCATCGCTTAAGTTCATAATTTTAGCGGCTACATCTAAGCGAGCCAATACAGCATCAAACATACTATCGTGTGTTGGTGTTGCATTTACTGTGTTTATCGACATAAGTAAATTTATTTTTAGTTTGCTGGGTAACAAAATTAAACAAATAATTTAACATTGCGCTAATTTTAAATGGTATTAGATGTAGGGTTAATTAACATCGATTAAACTAAAAATTTGAAGAGGGGTTAATTTAATAATTTACGTAAATTAGGGAGTTAAATAATGAAAAAGATAAAAACATATCTAATTTTTTTTATAGCCATTATTCACTATCCCTTAATAGGGCAAAATATAGATTCGCTTTTAAAAGTATTTAATAATACAAAATTAGCCGATAGCAGCCGTGTAAAGGCAATACATAGTTCAGCGAGAGCTTTTATTAAAGACAATCAGGATAGTCTTATTAGTTTGGCTACCCAAGAGGTAATATTTGCACAAAAAACCAAACAAAAAAAATACGAAGGCAGAGCATTTAACTTAATAGGCATTGGTTATTTAAATAAAGGTTATTACCCACAAGCTTTAAAATATTTTTTTTCGGCATTAAAAATTATGGAAGAAATACAAGATAAAAGCGGCATTTCTTCAACATACATTAATATAGGGGTTATATATAAAAACCAAGCTAATAATAATGAAGCTCTTAAATATTACTTTAAGTCCCTAAAAATAACTGAACAAATTAAATTAAAAGACCCTAAAAATACGTTTAATAATAAACTTTTAGCGTCGAGTTACAACAATATTGGCAATATATTTGATAATCAACATAATTATCCAAAAGCATTAGAATACTATTTTGAATCGCTGAAATTATACGAAGAACTTGACGACCCATACGGTATTTCAAGTGCATATAACAACATTGGTATAATTTATAACTACCAACATAATTATAATAAAGCGTTACAAATGTATGTTGATGCCCTGAAAATAGCAGAAGAACTTGATGATAAATTACAAATTGCTACGTGTTACATTAATATTGGAGCTTTATATGCAAAAGTCCCTAAATTACCCTTACCCTTCCGAAAAAAAAATATGATTTACACAAATAATCCGACCGGATGGGCAACTTATTATTTAACTGAGGCTCTTAAAATATGCCAATTTATTTCTAATAAAGATGGAATAAAAGACTGTTACCATAACTTAACCATCTTAGATACTATAACGAACAATTACCAAGCTGCCTTTGCTCACAGCAAACTTTATGTTGCCTATGGCGATAGTTTAAACAACGAAGAAACCCAAAAACAAAGCCTACAAGCAAGTATGCAATATGAATTTGATAAAAAAGAATTGGTTACGAAAGCCGAGCAAGATAAAAAAGATGCCATAGTAAAAGAAGAAAAACAAAAACAAAAAATTGTTATAGGTCTTGTGTCCTTTGTCTTGCTTCTCGTTATCTTGTTTTCTTTCTTCCTCTACAAGCGTTTCCGTATAACCAGCAAACAAAAACTAATTATTGAACAACAAAAAGTAGTCGTTGATAAAGCCTACGAATCGCTACACGAAAAAAACAAAGAAGTAATGGATAGTATTAACTATGCAAGTCGCATACAAAAAGCATTATTACCTAACGAAAATTACATTCATAAAATTTTAAATAAATAATTTGAGAAAAAAATCATAAATTCTCTTAATTATCCGTGTTATCAGCGTTCTATTGCATTTTTTAGCTAACTTAGCTAAAATTATGGCTAATTTTTTTAAAGTTTTTACTGTTATCCTTTTCAGTTCCTTATTTTTTAGCAAAATGGGTATGCCTGCTGCCTGTATTTTATTTAAGTTTAATATGTTTAAGGTAATTTTGGTAACTTGTATTGGCGGTATAGGCGGCAGTATTTTTTACGTGTATTTATTTGCAGCTATAATAAAATGGTATGATGCCTACAAACACAAAAAGTCGGGTGGTAAAAAGAAACTTATTTTTACTAAAGCTAACCGCCGAATTATTAAAATTAAACAAAAATTTGGTTTATTAGGTATTAGTATTTTAACGCCTGTAATTTTATCAATTCCATTAGGCGCATTTTTAGCCGAACGTTTTTATAAAAATAAACCTAAAGTAATTTTATATTTAAGTGTGTGTACTATATTTTGGAGTTTTACATTTTATTTTATTTACTATAGTTTTTACGATAGTTTAAAAGGCTGGTTGTTTTAAAATAAATCAGTTTAATTACTTTGCAACCTATTTAATTCAAAATAATTGCCTTTAAGTTCCATTAGCGATTGGTGTGTGCCACACTCAGCAATTTTACCGTCTTTTAAATACAAAATCAAGTCCGCATTTTTTAATCCCGAAATGCGATGGCTAATTAGTATATTGGTTTTATTTTGCATAATTGTTTTTAAATTATTTAAAATTAAGGCTTCGGTTTCGGTATCAACTGCGCTTAAACAATCATCAAAAATTAATAATTTTGGGGTGCCAATAATAGCACGGGCAATGGAGATGCGCTGCTTTTGTCCGCCGCTTAACGTAACTCCCCGTTCGCCAATCATCGTATTAAATTTTTCGGGAAAATTATTAATATTTTCATAAACTCCAGCCATTTTTGTAGCTTGTTCAATTTGTTCTTCGCTTACTTTTTGTTGCGTGCCAAAGGCAATGTTATTGGCAATCGTATCGCTAAACAAAAAAACTTCCTGCGGAACGCAACCTGTATTTTTTCGTAAAATATCGGTATTGTGTTCTTTTATATTTTTCGAATCAATTAGAATTTCTCCTGAGTTTGCATCATACTGCCTTGTTATTAAATTTATTAGAGTTGATTTTCCACTTGCGATAGCACCAGTAATGCCTAGTGTTTGCCCCTTTTTGATGCTAAACGAAATGTTTTGTAACGCTGTAATATTATTTTCTGGATATGTAAAACTTACATTTTTAAATTCTATATCGCCATTAAATTCGTATTGGTTTGTAGTTGGATTTTTTATTTTTGGTTCTGTTTTTAAAAATTCATCAATACGTTTTTGCGAAGCCGAAGCACGTTGAATAAGGGATGTAACCCAACCCAACGAAGCAAATGGCCAAGTTAATTTGTATACGTATAAAATAAATTCAGTAATATTGCCCGCCTCAATTTTATTTTGAATAACTAATTTACCTCCATACCACACAGTAATTAAAACGCTTAAGCCTACCATTAGCATCATAACGGGCATAAAAAAACCTTCTATGGTTGTTAGTTTTAAAACTGTTTTTTTATATATATTTCCTTTTTCATTTATTTCGTTTACATAGTAATCTTCCCGTGCATAAGCTTTAATTACTCTAATAGCGCTAAATGTTTCCTGTACTTGTGTAGTTAAATTTCCTAGCTCATGTTGTACTTTACCGCTTTGTTTATTTATTTTATCGCTAACTTTATAAATAATAAACGATAAAATCGGTAAGGGTAAAAAAACCAACAAACTTAATTGCGCATTTACGTTAAGCATAAATACCAAAACGGTTAGTGTGGTTGCAAATGTATTTACAATGTACATAACTGCAGGCCCAGTGTACATCCGCACTTTACCAACATCTTCGCTGATTCGATTCATTAAATCGCCAGTGGTATTTGTTTTGTAAAACGAAGTATCTAATTGCTGATAATGATTGTAAATTTCATTTTTTTGGTCATACTCAATATGCCGGCTCATTACAATAATGGTTTGTCGCATTAAAAACATAAATAAACCGCTAATTAGCGCAAAGCCAATCAATAGCAACCCAAACTTCACAAATACAAAATTTTCAACGGGCGTTTTATTGTCTATTATTTCTAAAATTTTGTTGGTGCCATTTCTAACGATAACCCCTTGATAAGTACTAAAGATAGTAGATAATGTAACAAATATAATGCCACCCAAAAAGTACCATTTGTATTTAATAAAATAAATGTTTAAAGATTTTAAGGCGTTCACTGAAAATGTATTAATAATAGGCGATTATACAAGTTCAAAAGTACATATTTTAGTAAACAAATAGTATTAAATTTGTCATTGAATTATATATGAAAACTGTAAACTCCATTAACTTTTTAAACAAGCGAGCCGTTATTCGTGTTGACTTTAACGTGCCCTTAAACGATAATTTTGAGGTAACCGATTCAACCCGAATTAAAGCTGCCATTCCAACTTTGAAAAAAATTCTTAAAGATGGCGGTAGTATAGTTCTAATGAGCCATTTAGGTCGCCCAAAAAGTGGACCTAGTAATGAATTTTCGTTAAAACATATTGTTAACGAAGTAAGCAAACAATTGGGTACGAACATATCTTTTGTTGATGATTGTATAAGTGACGACGCATTTTCCAAATCTACTTCTCTAAAAAATGGCGAAGTTGTATTACTCGAAAATTTACGTTTTTATAAAGAGGAAGAAAAAGGGGATGAATCATTCGCACAAAAATTAAGTAAACATGGCAACGTATACGTAAACGATGCCTTTGGCACCGCTCATAGGGCTCACGCAAGTACGGCTGTTATGGCAAAATTTTTTACACCCGAAAATAAATGTTTTGGATTTGTGATGGCTGGTGAAGTTGAAAGTATAAACAAAGTTTTAACGCAATCGCAAAAACCATTTACTGCTATTATTGGTGGTGCAAAAGTAAGCGACAAAATTTTAATTATTGAGCAACTATTGGATAAAGCCAACAATATTATTATTGGGGGCGGTATGGCATTTACTTTTGTTAAAGCTATGGGCGGACAAATTGGTAAATCGTTGTGTGAAGATGACAGATTAGATACTGCAAAAACATTATTAGAAACTGCAAAATTAAAAGGCGTTAGCATTCACATTCCTACTGATGCAATTATTGCTGATAATTTTGCAAACGATGCTAATAAAAAAGAATGTAATATTGCTCAAATACCTGAAGGTTGGATGGGTTTGGATATTGGACCAGTAACCACAAGTCAATTTGGCAATGTTATTAAAAACTCTAAAACTATTTTATGGAACGGGCCAATGGGTGTGTTTGAAATGAGTAGTTTTGAAAAAGGTACCAAACAAATAGCTTATGATGTTGCCGAAGCTACTAAAAATGGTGCATTTAGCCTAATTGGAGGTGGCGATAGTGTAGCAGCCGTAAATAAATATAACTTGGCAGAACAAGTTAGCTATGTAAGTACAGGTGGAGGGGCATTATTGGAATACATTGAACAAGGCAGCTTACCAGGCGTAAGAGCCATAGAAGAATAATTAAAATAACATAAATGAAAAAACTAATTTATTTAATCTTTGCTTGTGGCTTAATAACTGTTTCTTGTAAAAAAAACCGACAGTGTGAGTGTAAAAACGCAAACGGTGTTTACACCGCTGGCGAAGTTGAAGCAACAAAAAGTAAAGCAAAAAAGGCTTGCAAAGATTTATCAACTTCCTCTACAGAGTGTTATTTGAAATAAAAGATTGGATTTAGTAAACAATCAATAATAAAATATGAATATCAGAATAGGATTTGGTTACGACGTACATCCATTAGGTGAAGGTAGAGAGCTTTGGTTGGGCGGTGTAAAATTAGAATTTGATAAAGGTTGTGTTGGCCACAGCGATGCTGACGTTTTGTTACACGCTATATGCGATGCGCTGTTGGGCGCAGCAAATTTACGCGATATTGGTGTTCATTTTCCAAACACAAATCCGAAATACAAGGGCGCCGATAGTAAATTATTGTTAAAAGAAGTGGTTGATTTATTAGATAAAAACGGTTATGCCATTGGAAATGTTGATGCTACCTTAAGCTTAGAAGCTCCAAAAGTAAATCCGCATATTGTAAAAATGCAGGAGGTAATTGCTCCTATAATGAATGTTACTAAAAACGATATTAGTATAAAAGCAACTACCAACGAAGGACTTGGTTACGTTGGTAAGGGCGAAGGTGTAAATGCTTACGCCGTTGCGTTAATTTATAAAAAATAAATTTACCTGATAAAAACGTGTACATACAAAAACGAAACGGTTACTTTTTTTGACAAAGGAAAAGGTAGAGTGGTAGTGTTGCTTCATGGGTTTTTGGGTACACATCAAATTTGGGAACAAACCATTACTAGTCTTTCTAAATCATATCGTGTTATTGCCATTGATTTACCTGGGCACGGAAACACAGCTTGTTTTGGATATGCACATAGTATGGATTTAATGGCAAAATGTGTTAAAACAGTTTTAGATTTTTTACGGCTAAAAAAATACGTAATTATTGGTCATAGTATGGGTGGTTATGTAGGCTTAAGTTTTGCCGATTTATTTCCCGATAATTTAAAAGGCTTATGTTTGTACCATAGCTCGGCATATGCTGATGCCGAAGAAAAGAAGAAAGATCGTTTGCGTGCTATTAATTTAGTAAAGGCTAACAAAAATGTGTATACCGTTGCTACTATAAAAAATTTATTTGCATTAAAAAATTTAAAATACTTAAAACCCGAAATTGCTTTTGCAACAGGTATAGCAAAAAAAACTTCTAAAAAAGGAATTATTGCAGCGTTATACGGTATGAAAGATAGGCCAAGTCGCGATATTATTTTGGGTCTGGTTACCTATCCTATTTTAATGGTAATTGGTCAACACGATAATGTATTGCCTTATGAACAGTTATTAGAACAATCTAAAACAATTAAAAATGGTTCTGTTTTGTATTTAGAACACGATGGGCATTTTGGCTTTTTAGAATCTCCAAAAATAAGTAACAAAGAATTACGTAAGTTTTTGAGAATGTGTTATTAAAAAAACAGATTAATAAACTTTTGCCTAGGCACTAAATAAAATATATGTGCTCTTTTTTAAGGGTACATTTTAGGCAATTAAACACTAATTAAAAATTTAATTTTTTGGATTTATAACATCTTTTAGAACTACATATAAGGCTGCCGCTATGCCTAATAATGATAAAATAATTGTAAAAATGGGCGTGCTATTTTTATAATAAGTATCTAATTTATTGCCACCCCAAGCTGATAAGCCAATAATTACACCCATTTGTAGAGCTAAATTACTGTATTTTAATAATAAGTTAGGCTGTTTTTGAGGCATTAAAATTTTCGTTGTGCGCTAGTATGTTTTTAACTTTTGCACCCATATTACAAGTGCCGGTAAATAATGCACCGGGTTCAATTGCTAATTTACCGGTAATAATATCGCCGTTAATTTTAGCGCTACTTTTTAACAATAGTAATTCGGTAATATTTACTGTGCCCTTAATTTCGCCACTTAAATCGGCATTGCCGCTGGTTACATTGCCTTCAATTACACCATTCGGGCCTAAAACAAATTTACCTGTTGTGGTTAAATTACCAATTAAATTACCATCAATACGCACATCACCATTTGAGGTAATGTCGCCTACAATTTTAGTGCCGTTACCAATTAAATTAACCGAACCACCATCGGTATTCTGATTTTTAGTTGACGAAGTTTTGCTAAACATATTCATAGTATTATTTTTTTGTAATAAAGTCTTAAGCTTAAGTTAAAGATACAATTTTATTTAATATTTAAATTTTTAAAATTATCGTTATAAAATAATTTGTATGCTTCTACATTTTTCTTTTTATAAAAAAACGGCATATTTGCTGCTAAAATGGGGTAAATATCAATTGCTTCTTTTTTTACATCGCCTTTAAAAACATCGGCATCTTTCATAACATTTGTATAAAATGTAACAGCTTCGTTTGCATTGGCAAAAGTTTTAAGAATTACAATTTGTTTGGTATCGCCAAATAAATTACTTGTTAAATTAAATTGTTTACTGCTATAAAATTTACTGCAAAACGCATCTAAATTTAATTTAAGTGCTGTTACTATTTTTGGATCGTCGGGCAGTACCGCAATTAAAAAATGTTCTGCGTCAAAACTCACTAAAAATGTGTCTACATTTTGTTTCCCATTGTTAGGCAGTTTGTACACATCTGGGTTTTTTTGTTTTTTAATAGCTAATATAATATCATTAGCTAGCGGCGTAACTTCGGCTTTGGGGTATTTTGCAACTAATAATTTCAAGTTAAATTCTAAGGAATCAACTCCTTTTAATTTACCAATACTTAGCGATTTTATAAATTCGAATTTGGGCGTAAATGCATTATTTCCAAATTTATTTATGCCTTCTTTAGCTTGAATTAAGGATTGAGAATAATTTGCCTCATCGTGAAAGGATTTGTATACGATTAAATAAAACGTTTCTACTTCACTTAATTTAGAATTAAGTTCTTGAGCATAATTTGGATTTTTTAATAGCAGCGCAAATTCACTATCCGGAAATTCATTTATAATTTTATCTTTATAATAATTGGCTTTATCTTCTTTTTTTTCGGCGACATAAATGCGGTACAAAACATAATAATTATTTAGTAAATATTTGTTTTTAGGAAAGCGGGTGTTTAATTCTTCAAAAGAAGCTACCGCTTTTTTTGTGTTATGCAATTCTTCTTTATAAATACTGCCCATTGCGTAATAGGCTTCAATAATTTTTAAATTACTTTTTGTAATTAAGCTATCGCTAAGTGGTAAATCTTGCAGGTAATATTCTTTCTTTTTTTTATTGTTTTTCGATAAATCATTTCCGCCACCTTTAACTGTTTGTGTTTTTGAAGTATCTTTAATTGAAGGATCTTCGAATGATACCGCTTTATTAGTTCTTCTCCAGTTATCTTCAAAAGTTCGGCTACCCCATTTTTTTTGAAAATCGGCAACACCAAAAGCAATGGTGTTAGGGTTGTAAAAATAAAACGATGGTGCTTGGTTAGAATTTAAATCGGGTAGTTTAGACTCGTTTTGGTTTAATAGGTTTCCGCCGTTATTATTTAGAGCAGCCTCTTTTTCTTTTTGTTTACGCTCTTCTTCTTTTTCAAGAGTTATAATTAATTTAGCTATAAATGCACTCCGCTCGGCATCGCTCATTTTTGCTATACGTTGTAAACTATCTTCGGTTTTAATGATAGTAATTTGCGTAACTAAATCGCTTAATGTTTTTTTACGAGCAACAATGGTTTCATAATCTTGATGATCTTTAGGCAGGGTTACAATTGCGCTATCGTAATAGGCACCAGCAATGGGGTAATTTGCGTTTTCAAAATTAATTTCACCAACTTTTAAATACGCTAAGGCTTTTTGTTTGGGGTTAGCTATACTCGTTTGAACTGCTTTTTTATAATAATATAATGCTTGCGGTTGGTTATTTTCTTTTTCCTCAATTTCGCCCAAGGTATAATAGATAACATCGTAATAATCATTGTTTTTAAATTCCTTACTCATTTTAAGTAAGTCTTTTTTAGTTTTTTCAGAGTTATTACGTTTAACATCTAATAAGCGAGCCATTTTAATTTTACTATAAAATACCAAATCGTAATTTGGTTTTAGTTGAATTGTTTTTTTGTAAAATTGTATAGCACGTTTATTTTCTTTTTGTTGCTCAAATAATTGCGCTATTATAAACGCATAGCGAGCCCTTTTATCTTTACTAATACCAGTAATGGGGTTACTATTACGCATGGCCTCCATTAGTTTTGTTGCGGCTTCGGTATTTAAACCTCGGCGGGTAAAATAATCGGCTTCAACAACGGGTAATTCTTTACGAACCGATTTTGGTAACTTTTTTTCGTTTTTTAATAGACTTATAATTTGTTCAGATGAACTTACTGCACCCACCTCGTTATTCGTTTTAGCCATCCACAAAAGGGCTGTATATTTATCTTTACTTTTTGTGTAGGTGCGGGCTACGTATTCAAAATTCTCTAATCCAGTAAAAAACTCGCGCTTATAAAATGATGAAATGCCAATATTTATCCAATTATTATCAATCCATTTACCAGCACTTGGTACTTCGTTGCCTTTTTTATCCTTAATAGTGTGACGTTGAATACAAAAAGACGATTTTTTTATAGCTTTGTCAAATTCAGGAAAAGTAGCTTTGGCTTTTTCGTTGTTGGGGTAGATGTATACCGGAAGTAGTTTATCAAAATTATCTTTATTGTTTTTTTCGATTTTATAAATACCATCGTCAATATTAAGGTTTGAGTAATAATATCCATTATAGCGTGCTGTAATATTATGGTAATTACGGCTAACAACGGTATTACGTTTAGTACTACACGACACCACTATTAGACTTAAGCTAATAAAATATAAAATGCGTTTAATTAACATTAATAATTAATAACGGTAAAGAGATAAATTTAGTATAAAAAATTGAAAGTTTTTGTTAAGAAATATCAAATTGAACTAAATCAACAAATTCTTGTACTCTATCTTCAATATTTTGATCAGATAAGCTTATTAAACGCTCAGTTCCAAATTTTTCAACAGTAAAACTTGCCATAGCGCTTCCAAAAATAATGGCACGTTTCATATTTTCGAAACTAATATCTTTTGTTTTTGCTAAGTAGCCAATAAAGCCTCCCGCAAAGCTATCGCCAGCTCCGGTTGGATCAAATACTTCTTCTAGGGGTAGGGCAGGGGCAAAAAACACTTCTTCTTTATTGAATAATAAAGCGCCATGTTCGCCTTTTTTAATTACCAAAACGCTAGGGCCCATCGCTAATATTTTTTGTGCTGCTCTTACCAAACTATATTCCCCTGATAATTGACGTGCCTCACTATCATTAATAGTTAAAACATCAATCATAGAAATTGTTTTCTTTAAATCGTCCATTGCAATATCCATCCAAAAATTCATGGTATCTAGTACTATTAATTTTGGGCGTTTGCTCAGTTGAGTAATAACACTTTGTTGCACAGCTGGCACCAAGTTACCCAACATTAAAAAATCGGGTTGTTTGGCACTTTCTGGTACAATTGGATTAAAATTTTCTAATACATTTAGTTGTGTATCTAACGTGTCGCGGGTATTTAAGTCGTTATGGTATTTACCGCTCCAAAAAAACGATTTTTCGCCTTTTTTAATTTGTAAACCTTCTAATTTAACACCTTTTCTTTTAAGAATATTTAAAAAATCTTGAGGAAAATCGTCACCCACAACAGATACTAACTCAATATCTTTATGAAAATAAGAAGCAGCAAGCGATATATACGATGCAGCACCACCTACAATTTTATCTGTTTTACCAAAAGGCGTTTCTATAGCATCAAAGGCTACTGTTCCAACAACTAATAAGCTCATTTTTTATGTTTTTTTAATTTTTTTGGTAAAGATATTGTTTATTTCTAAAAAAGATGTAATTTTGCCGTCCTAATCAGAAAAAACATTCCTTCTTAGCTCAGCTGGTTAGAGCACATGACTGTTAATCATGGGGTCCCTGGTTCGAGCCCAGGAGAGGGAGCTTTAAAAGTCTACTATAACAAGTAGACTTTTTTTGTTTAGTTTTATACTAATTTTTTATGAAAATTTTAAAAATAATAATTGCCGCCATACTATCCGTAGCTTTAGGCTTGGTATTTATTTACAGTGGGTATACTAAAATAACTCCGATTATTGAAACCTTTGAATTTACCTTTGTTGATATTGGTGTTGCTAATTGGTACACTGCACCTTTGTTGGCAAGGTTTTTAATAGGTTTAGAATTTTTTATTGGCATTTTACTCATTGCAAATTATAATCTTAAAAAATTTACCTTGCCGTTGATGGCTGCTTTGTTGCTTTTTTTTATTATTTATTTATTAATTCAAATTAACATTAGTGGTAATAATGGTAATTGTGGTTGCTTTGGCGAAACTCATCCAATGACGCCTCTACAGGCAATTATTAAAAATATAATTATGATTGTTGTAGGTGCTATAATTTATTTTTTATTTGAAGGCTGGAAATTAAAAGCCAATGCCCCTATTTTAAGTTTTTTAGCTCTTAGTGCAATTGTTTTCCCTTTTATTTTAAATCCCGTTGATTATAAATACACCTCAAATAATTTAGACGAAAAAGTAAACTACCCTTTAGAATTAAATTTATTGTATGAGCCCGAAGATACAGCAAAAGTTGAATTGCCAAAAGTGGATTTAAGAAAGGGGAAACACGTGGTTGCTTTTATTAGTTTAACCTGCCCGCATTGCAGAGTAGCCGCAAAAAAATTTAGATTGATTAAGAAAAACAACCCTGACTTGTCAATTTATTTTATACTAAATGGCGAAAAAACCAATTTAAAACTATTTTTAGAGGATACCAAGGCAGATAATATACCAAGTAGTTTTTGTTTAGGTAAATCGTTTGTACAACTTGCCACAACAAGTTTGCCGCGTATTTATTATTTAGACAATGGAATTGTAGTAAAAAAAGTAGATTATTTTGAATTAAACCAATACGCCATTGAAGAATGGGTTAAAAACGGGAAATTAAAATAAGAGAAGCACTATTTATTTTCTTTATAACTCTTTAAACCTTTATCTAACCAAGCAACATATTTATTAATATCCGGGTCGTAGCTAGTCGAATCACTATAATGTTTTTCATTACCATCAATAATCCAATACTGGGGTTGCGTACTTCCTTGATATTTTGTGTTTTGTAAAAAACTCCAACGGTGCCCTATATTTTTTAATTTACGTTTTGAACCAAACCAATCTACCTCGGTTTGTAATTCGCTCGGTAAATCCGTTTTATCATCCACATACAACGAAACTAAAATAAAATCTTCGCTTAGCCGACGCTTAACTTCGGGGTCGCTCCATACCTGCCCCTCCATTTTACGGCAATTAACGCAGGCCCAGCCTGTAAAATCAATCATTAACGGTTTATTTACTTTTTTTGAATATTCTAAGGCTAAATAGTAATCATCAAATGCAGGTATGCCATTTGGCCCTTTATGCATGTGTTCAGGCAGCTCAGCTTGGCTTTGTGTGTTGTTAGTTGAGGATGAATGTTTACTGCCTCCAAAGCCTTCTGGAGATTCGCTGTAAAAATCAGGTGGCGGAAAACCACTTATTAATTTTAATGGAGCTCCCCATAATCCCGGCACTAAATAAACTGTAAATGAAAAAGACAAAATTGCAATCATTAATCGCGGCACGGAAACGTATTTTAAATCGCTATCGTGCGACAATTTAAACCAACCCATTAAATAGATGCCTAACAAGGCAAAAATTACTATCCAAATAACAATAAATAGTTCACGGGTAATAATGTGTGCTTGAACAACCAAATCGGCATTTGATAAAAATTTCATTGCTAAAGCCAATTCTAAAAAACCTAAAACTACTTTTACTGAATTTAACCACCCGCCCGATTTTGGTAACGAATTTAACCAACCTGGAAATGCCGCAAACAAACCAAAAGGTAAAGCTAATGCTAACGAAAACCCAAACATACCAAAGAGCGGACCTGCAATAGCACCTGTAGCGGCGGCTTGAACTAATAATGTGCCAATTATTGGCCCCGTGCATGAAAATGAAACAAGTCCAAGGGTAAATGCCATAAAGAAAATTCCAATTAAACCTCCTTTGTCGGATTTAGCATCTATTTTATTTACAAATTTAGTTGGTAGTACAATTTCAAACGCTCCTAAAAAGGATAAAGCAAATACAACTAAAAGAACAAAAAAAGCAATATTAAACCACACATTAGTGGCTAAATTATTAAGTGCATCGGCACCAAAAATAAGCGTAACCCCTAAGCCCAAAATAACGTAAATGCCAATAATAGCAAGCGAATAAATTAAGGCATTACGAATACCCTGTGATTTTGTTTTACTTTGTTTTGTAAAAAAACTAACCGTCATTGGTATCATAGGAAACACACAAGGTGTAAGCAAAGCTAAAAAACCACCAACAAAACCCGCTAAAAAAATTACCCACAACGACTTATTATTTTTTGGAACTTCTGCTTGTTTTACCTCAGTTACTATTTTTTTATAAGTTACAGTATCGGGGGTTGTAACAATTGCCTCTTGGGTTTCACTAGCGGTTTGTGTATTGGAATTTAATGCGGCTGTCTCTGTACTCGCTGCAACTGTTTCCGTGGCGGCCACTTCGGCCCCCTCTATTTTAAATTTAAATTCGGGTGCTGGCGAAAATTTTTGACATTGGTGTTCGTCACAAGCCATTCCATCGATATACCCTTTAACAACAAAAGGTTTACTAGTAAGTGCTTTAATTTTCTGTTTAAAAATAACAGTGCCTTCAAACGAGCGTACAATTTGGTTATCCCACATGGGGTCTTTTACCTCGTTGGGTTTTGGTTCGGTAGTTTTACCAATTAATTTATACTCTTTACTTTTTTCGAAATCAAAAATTGTTGATAGCGGGCCGTTTGGCGTTTCTATTTGAGAATACATGTGCCAGCCTGGTTCGGCAACGGCTTTAAAAACGAGTTCAAACTCATCTGCACTAATTTTTTTTTGCGAAAAAGTCCAAGTTACATATTGTTTTTGTGCAAACGCAAAACAACACGTAGTTAAAATAAATAATAAAAAAAGTTTTTTCATTTATATAAGTTAAATCGTTTTAATTAGGTTAAAAATAGTATTTTTTTTATAAATAGGTTTCGACTACGCTCAACCGCTTATTAATTATTGGACTTTTACGCTTAAATCAACTGTTTTTGGCGGCAGGCACATGGCGTCATTACAGCACATATAATCTACTTTTATTGATATAGCCCCACCTTTCTTTTTTACTTTTATTTTTTGTTTAAACTCAGCATTACCCGATATAATAAAAATTTTTGCGTCAAAAGCTTTGTCGTACTCTTCGTGGGCATTACTTTCTGACGTTTTTCCAACCAATTCAAAATCTTTTGAAACATTATATTTAAAGGAGGTAGGTATTGGTCCTGCTGTTGATTCTTTTTGTGAGTAGGTATGCCAGCCCTTTTCAATAGTGGCATTTATACTAATTTCGCCTTCAGTTGCAGAGATACTCTTGTACGTTGCTTGCCACGTAACAGGGTTTTGTGTTTGCGCTTTTGTTGTTAATGATACCAAAACAGAAACGAATAGTAGGATGATTTTTTTCATAAAAATATTTTAATAAAGTTGAATTTTTTAATTGAGTTATACAATTATCACAATGGCATTTTAACATTTATTTGCCTAAATCTTTTAATTGTTTGTAGATGATTTTTAAATCGTTTTCAATTTTATAATCTTTAGCATAATTTAAAAACGATTTATTTAGTTGCTCGTCGTTTAAAATATTAATGCTTGGTGTTAGCACTGATGGGCGAATACTTGGCAAATCTTTACGGGGGTTTTTGCCGTAACCTACCCACGAATTGAAGCCAAACAATACTTTAAAACAGTTAGAAACAAAATTTACTTTATTTTTTTGAATCCAAATAAAAATCCAAAAAAATAGTAACAAAATGCCACTTACACATATATCTAACAGCCGTTTTTTACGTTTATTCTCAGGCCTGCCTACATTGTTTACATCTATTACGTATAAATCCCCTGCTGTATCAATGCTGTTACTACCAATAATGCTATAGCTTTCGGGAGGCGCTATTTTAAATTCAATGCCTTTCGTTACTAAGGTTACCATTTTGCTAATAATTTCTTGAGACGAAATATCGCGGGCACAAAAAATAATTTCGTTTAGTTGATGAATATCAATCGCTTCATCAATTTGATGAAAATGACCAATGTAGTTTTCGTTTTTTACACCATTGGTTTCATTACTTATAAAGCCAATAAATTCTGGGTTTAAATGTGTTTGTTTCAATAAATTGTTTACTCGGTTAAACTCAGCCTCACTTCCAATTATGGCAATACGTGCTGTTATTGTTAAATTGCCCAGTTTAAATCTTTTTATTTTAAGTAAATGATAAGCAAAACGGGAAAATAAATAAATAAATAACGTGTAAACCGAACCTATTAAAATTAATGCCCGCGAAAAACGGTAATACTCGGGCAACAAAGAGTATAAAATTAAAATAAAGGCAGTACCCGCAAACACGCCACGTATAAGCTTTGATAAGCGAAGCGGCACATCGTAACCACCACTTAGGTAGGTAAAAAACATCCAAACCAAGGTATAAAGTGGAAAAAATAAATTTAAAATTTGTTTAGAATAAAAATTTGGGTAAAGTTTAAAATTTGTTTCGTAAAGCGTTTTGCAAATATATAAGCCTAATAAAATTAATCCGAAATCGATTGCAGGAAAAAACCATTGTTTTATAAAACGCGCAACAATAGCCATAAATGCACGTAAATAAATAGCTAAATGAATTAAAACATTAAATGTGCGTGCATTGCTTTGACTAAAATGTTTTTTAGCGAAAATGGCCATTGCCTTATAAAATACAATAACGTAATTTATACTGCTTTTTTTTGTGCTTTCACCTTTGTAATGTATTATACTACTTTCTGCAAAGTAATAATTTTTGTAACCACCTTGCGTTATGCGATAACTTAAATCAATATCTTCGCCATACATAAAAAAAGTTTCGTCTAACAACCCAATTTTATCGAGCGTTTCTTTTCGCATAAGCATAAATGCACCGCTCAAAACAGCTACTTGGTGATTTTTATTTTTATCTAAATAGGTTAAATGATACTGACCAAATTTTTTTGAGTGCGGAAATAGTTTTGAAAGCCCAAAAATTTTATAAAACGCTACAGACGGGGTTGGTAAACCGCGTTTACTCTCGGGTAAAAAATTCCCTTTGCCATCCAGCATTTTTATACCTAATCCGCCAATTGTAGTATCGCCCTCCATAAAGGCTAAAACTTTTTCGAAAGTATCTTCTTGTACAACTGTATCGGGGTTTAACAGTAGAATGTATTTACCTGTTGCTAATTTTATAGCCTGGTTATTTGCAACTGCAAAACCGGTATTAACCGTATTTACTATTAAATTTACTTCCGGAAATTTTTGTTTTATAAGTGCCACAGAGCCATCTACAGAATTATTATCTACAACAAAAACTTCGGATGGAATATTTTTTAGTGATTTATAAACCGAGTATAAGCACTGTTCAATAAAGTGCTTGACGTTGTAATTAACTATAATTATAGAAAGTTGCAGAATAGGTATAACGCTAAAACGCTAAAATAATTATAATTGTTAAAATAATTTATTTTTTTATCTTTGCAGGCTTAAAATAAATTTTTTAAGAAAAATGGTCCCATAGCTCAACTGGATAGAGCAACGGTTTTCTAAACCGTAGGTCCTTGGTTCGAGTCCAAGTGGGACTACAAAATAACCTCCAAACACCTTGCAAATACTCATTTTTTTGTTTTTGGGGTCAACATAGGGGGCAAAAGTGTTTGATGATTTATATAGCTGTTAATAACTTTCAAATTCAGCTACTATTATTATAAGATTCATGGATAGCTACAAATAAAAAAGTCAGGAATTTTCCTGACTTTTTTATTTGACCACTAATAAAACAATAGCCCTACTTATTATAAAAAATTTGACTTGGGGTTAATTTTAATCTAAGTGCATTTTGCAATTCTGCTTCATTTATGAGATAAAATTTGCCAGATTGTAACCTGTCAATTTTTCTATCATTAGTTTTTTCAAACAACTTTATTTTTTTACTAATGGTTACTTTACTAATATGGTATTTTTTACTAGCATCAGAAATTGAAATAAAGTCAGGAATATTACTTTGAGAAATTGGGGGCATTAATAGTTGTAATAATTTCATAATAGCTAATTGATTTTGCTCTATATTCAATAATCTTTGTTCCCACTTTAAAAGTGTTTTTCCCTCTATTAATGATAAACCTTCCATAACCTAAAATTTGTACTATAAAGTTAAAGACTTGAATTTTTAGCTACACTCACTTTTTTTTGAGTTTTAGTTTCCTTAGATGAGTTTGTATTAGATTTTGTAAATTTTGATTTCTTAATAAGATTAAAAACTATGGCACAATAAAAAGGGGTAACAATTTGTTACCCCTTTTTATTTAAAAAATTATTAATTAATCATTAATTTTATATTGGCTGGCGTGGTCGTATATAAGCATTTCCCCTGCGCCACCCCATCTGTTTTTATCCTGCCCTGTTCTTATTACACCATTTTCCCCATGCACCATTACATCAACTATATTTCGCCATTGTTCTTTACCAGTAAAATCTCCTGTTTTAATACCATGCGAAACTATAATAAAGGATTGTTTGTCGTATTTTTCTTTTAATTCCAAAAACTTAACTGTGTCAATTTCTAAACTATCCTTAGTGTCCAATACAACAAAATCATATTCGGCTGGATTAAGAGTGTCAAGTTTGCCAACAATTTGGTAATTGCTCCCTGCAACAATATTTAACTGATTTAATAATTTTGTAAAAGGTGGGGTATTAAACTGCTCGCCGGCAACATATAAAATTTTAAAGCCCAAAGTAGCTAGGTGTTGCGTAAACAATAAAGCAAAAGATGTTTTACCACTACCACCAGAACCATACACAAATAAATGAGTAGGCAAACAGATTTCGCCTAATAGCTCTTTCCATTTGTCCCCTAAAGGTACTGAATTGTATTTTTTTTGTCTGACCTCCTCTACACTCATTATTTGTGGCGTTTGTGGGGTGGATTCTTCTAAACCCTCTAATCCGTTTAATGAATGGCTTTTCTTTGATTTATTAGTTTGACAATCACAATTACAGCCCAATACACCATTTAAACCGTTAAGGGTTTGTTGGTGGATTTCTAAAGTATCATTTTCTTTGGCCAATTGAATAAATTTATTTAGAGCGTTGCCTGTTTTCATTACAGTTGAATAATAAGGGTCTGCCTTTGTAATTGTATTTGTTTCTAAAGCATTTAAAATAACGTCTAACAATCTTTTTGCTTTTTCTTTGGTAATGTTTTTTCCTTGAATACCCACAAAGCGTTTTAAATATTGGGTAGATTGTCTAATCCTGACAGAGCCAACGATTTCAGAGAAATGTTTAATAGTTGAATCACCAATTATAAAATTCTTTTCAGCACCCATTACTTTATAAGCCGTTACTAATTGCTTTTGTATTTGCATAATTTCAGTTTGGTATTTTGATGTTTTACGGATTCGTTTTTCCAGGATGGCTCTTTGCAAAGCATTAATAAAATTTAAAATCTGTACTTTGGTTTTAGTTTTACCATGCAGAGATAAATAACGTTTTATAAATTTAATTTCGTCATCAATTCGTTCATACGGCTTGCTATGTTCATAGTTAATGCGTACAGTTGAAGTCTTAACCTCTTTAGTTTTTGTTTTAGCGGCTTTGGTTTCATGTTTTGGGGAGGGTTTATGTTTTTCGGATTTAAGCGTATCATAGATATATTTTAATGGGAATGAAGTACCCTCATTGTGAACTTTAGCATCTCGTATCACAATTTTATTTTTATATATTTCAGCATGGTAAACCCCGTTTGAACTACCCATATTACTTTTTGATAAATGTTCTAAGGTATCTCCCCTGTGTACATAGGCTCTGATTAAATCCATTGCATAGCCCTTTGCCATTGCTTCTGTGATGGTTGATTTGGGCTTAAAATCAATTTCTTTATTTAAAAGCGTAAAATACTTTTCGATTTTTAATTTTATGTCGTTGTGTTTGTCATAAAATTTCCAAGTGGTATGGTCTTCGGTGGATTGTTGTACAAACAAAAACCCATTTTTAAGATTTTCCGGTAGCTTTGAAAACGGAATAGACTTTACGTTTTCAAAATAATTTTCTTTGTTTATCATAATCTTATTTATTTAATGGTTCAATTAATAGGTTGATTTATAAAAAGTTAAAAATCCAAGTCGGCAGCTTTGGATAATAAGTCTTTGAGTTTATCACTTTCGGTTTGCTCGTTTATTTGGGTTTCAAAAAGGGTATAGATTTTGGCAGAAATAAAAGCATCTGTATTCTCGACTATTGTTTTATACAGTTTTTGCTCACTCTCTTTAGCATCCTGCCATTTGGCAACTGCAATTTCGTATTGACGGATAAGACCAGCCAACTCAACAGGTAATTGATTGGTTTTTACGTTGGCTTTAAAAAGCCAATAAGTATATCGGGGCGTATAATTCATTGTTTTAAAAATTCAGAAATAGTTTCTATGGTGTTGTTAATGTCATTAAGTGCTTCGTCTTCTGTAAATGTTCCACCAAAATAAAAGCGGTGTTTGGATTGTAATTTAGTTGTGTACCCGGAATTTTCTACAAGCGTTTTAAATTGTTCTGCATTTGCTGAATAACCTAAATTTACGGGGGCTTCCCTGTCAAAATATTCAAAGGCACTTACAATCCCTTTAAAAGAATCGAAGCGCATAAAACGGGGGTCGGAACTTAATAAAGCCAATACATTTCTATCTACAGGCTCATCAAAATTTTTGACGGGAACAATACAGCCTACAAATTCTTTTCGTTCTTTGTCAATAGCGGAACCAATTACAATATTTATTTTTACTTTAATGCCTGCCTTTGCCAATAATTCAGCCATAATTACTGCCGATACACCACCGTATAAAATTTCTTCTGCTTTGACATAAGCACTTGCAATACTGGAAATAAAAAACTCAACAGCGTGTTTTTCTCTCGAAACTTCAGGGAAATAAGCAAACAGTTCTTTAGTGTTGGTTTTAATTTTATAAGTTTCGGCTGTTTCACTTTCTTTTGCTTTATACAATGTCATGGATGCCCTATCAAAACAAAACATCCCAAATCCCAACGCATTAAATTTTAATTTACGTGCTTTTAGGTTTTGAGCCACAACAGGGCTTAATGAGTGGTTTACCTTTTGGTACAAGCGCTCTAATAGTTCGGGGTCTTTATAATCTTTTACACCTTCTGCGAGTTCTTTATAGGTAGCCCCATCACCAAACCAATTTTTATATTTGCTGATGTATTTTTCAACGGTGCGTTTCGTGAAGCGCTCTTTTTGATTTTCGTTTTTGGGGGATAAACGCTCAAAAGAATAATTAACCCAATTTTGATAATCGAGTAAGTTTTTAAAATCATCTTTAATATGCAGTTTATACTTCATTAAAATACTGTTTCATTAGGGTTCATAGTTCTGTAATCGTAATTTTTAAATAGCTCATTGTAGCGTATTTTAGTTTTAATGTTGACTTGTTGCAGTTCTGTGAAAGTGGATAAATAACAATCCATTGTACTTTTAAAAGTCTTACCCTCATTGGCTTGTATGCCATTTGATTTGGTAGATTTAATACGTTTCATTTCCAAAGCAAAAGCATCACGGGCATTTTGCATAAACCGTAAGGACAATTGTGCTTCGTATTTTAATTCTTCAATCACAGTTCTTACTTTGTCGCAAATGCTCCAAAGCATTTCGTTTTGAATGATTTGTTTTTCAATAGCCGGATTTTTTTCAATAAAATACACTGAACCCGAAAAGCGGTCTAAGAGCGATAAATCTTGTTTGTTGTTTGCCCCGTAACTAATACTTTCTTTGTTGGGATAAATATTTCCTGTTGCAATACAGGCAAAATCAGGATGCTTTTTAAAACTTTCTTTACGGGCATTAAAAATGATAGCATCGTTTAATTTTGTTTTTGACAAAGCATCATTAAATAAACCTGCTGTATTCGGGTCGATTTTTGGTAACTCATCTAAAATCAGTACCCAGCCATTTTTCCATGCCTCGATGAGTTTACCCTCCACATAACCGTCCATTGTTTGACCGCCTATAATTTCAGTTGGCGAAGTCCATTGAGAACAATTAATAGTAATGTATTCCCTACCTAACGCATTTTTAGAAATTAAATTTTCGACTGTAAAGGTTTTGCCTGTTCCTGCACCTCCAATTAAAAACACATTGTTTCCCATCACCACATCATCAATCATTTGTTGAAATTCTGCAATTGGAGGTTTAGTAAAAGTAGGCAAGGTGCGTTCTACCAATTCATAACTCATTACTAGTGGTAAAGACGAAAAGCGTTTTTGTACATCGCTGTCTAAATCACTGTATCTTATTTTTACTTCTTTGAGAGTATCGTGTAACAGTTCTTTTAGTGATTCTTTATCCAATGAAGTTGTAGCAATATTTCCTTTTAAGTGTTCAAACAAGGTTTCAAACTCACTTTGCAAAGTCCTATTTTCCTTAACGGTGGTATTAGATTTAACAATAGGTTTAGGTTTTTGCGTACATGGTTTTGCTGTTTGGTTCTCATCGAGTGCTTTAAAATCCATGAGCATTTTATCCAAATTCTTAGCTACTTTATTATCAATGGTAAAATTTTTACTTAAATTTTTTACCATGTTAAACCGCTTACGGGTATCTTCGTCCGAGTTTAAAAAATAATCACTGTATTGCTTTGTCTGATACATGGCTTGTATTTTTAGTGTATATCCCAAACGGCAGGATAAATGTCAGTTCCATTTATTTCTCCTAATCCGTTTAGGTTTTGTTTTTTCTTTTTTAATTCCAGTTCCATTTTTAAGAGTTCCATTTCAGCCAATGCTTCTAATTCCAGTTGGTCTGTTTCGGTTTCTTGCTGTTGGGTTTCTGATTCTTCTACATCGTCTTCATCTTCTGTTTCTGAAAATTCAGGCAATGTGCCATCTTGATTAATAACCACTATACGAACCGCTACACCTGTTTGATTAAAAGCATCTTTAAAAGCACCTTGTATTCTATCACTTATGTAGGCGTTGACTTGAAAGAGTTTATCTCTAAACTCTTTTTCTTTTTTAAAATTTCTAAAAAATACTCCTTCACTCATAATGGCTACCAAACGCCCTCCTTTATGCAAAAGCATTAAGGCGTGTAACAAATGGTCAATATCCTGTCCCTTTTCAAAGGGGGGATTCATTATGATTTTATCGTACACTTTTAAGTGGTTTAAAAAATCACTCCCTGCTATTTCATAGCCTTTAAGGGTTAATAGTTCTCTTAATTCGTAATGAATTTCACAAGCGGATAAATTAACGGTATCGCCATACTTCGCTTTTATAGCGTCCAAAATATCGCCTTTACCGGCAGAGGGTTCTAAAATTTTATCGCCCTTTTTTATTTCAGCAAGTCGGATAAGTTCATCAATTAATTTTTTCGGTGTCGGAAAAAAGCCCTCAATTTTTTTGGATTTGATTTTTATTTCCAGTTCCTCAATTTGGCGTTGGTGTTCGCTTGTTGTGTGTGCAGGTGTGTTTAAAAAAAAGTGTTGTATTAATTCCTGTGCTTCATTATATGCCAATGACCAATAAAAAACAGAAGTAATGTCCAATTGCTGAAATTCTTTAGATTGATTTTTTAAAACGGAAGTCAAATAATGGTCTTCGTGTTTTCTACCATAGGTATCGGCATATTTATTTATTAATTCAACCTGTGATTTAGAGCGAATATGTTTAAGATAGGGGTAGTCGTTTATTTTGCCTTGCGAGTAAGATTCAGAAAGTGCAAACAATACCTTTTGAATGTTTTGTAGATAATACCCTTCTTGCCTCATACCTGATGCAACTCTTAACCGTTTAGCGGTTGGTCGTTGTCTGGAAGTAGCTGAATTTAATTTGGCATCAATGGTTTTTTGCATCCCTTGTGCCAATGTTTTAAATTTTTCTGCTAATTCTTTATTTGGTTTATTGGCACTTGGTTTATTTTCTGTTTCTGCTTCACTTTCTTCTTCGTTGTTTTCATTTTCTTGTTCTTCTGTTTCGCTTTCTTCTCCGTCTTCGCCAATAATTTTATTATAGAATTTTTTAAATTTTAATTGATCACTGTAAACAAGTGTATTTATATTCGTTGCACTCGCTAATTGTTTTTTGTTTCGGTAAAATTTTGGTGGTGTGCCACTTACCATAAATTCGGTGTAATTGGTGAGCTTGTTGTAAAAATCCATAGAGCCAACCCTTACCCATAAATAGCGTTTCTCGTATTGGGTATCATCCACATCCACCTCGTTTGTTTCCATGAACTCTGCTAACTCCCTTGCTTTTGGGGTATCTATAGCATACCAAATGGTTTGTTTTTCAGAAAACTGGAAACCGTGTTCTTTTAGTTTTGTTCGTAGCTCCTCTGTAGGACGGGCAGAACCAAAACGAATTTCTATACCGTTCGGGGCTTTTTTACCCGATTTATAAGTTCGGGTTGTATTATAAGTAATGTCAGCTTTGAATTTTATAATGCCCGATAACTCGTTATTTTCTTTATCCACACTCAGCCATTTTGTTGAGTGTTTGTTTGGATTGAAAATAATAATACTAGATGGAAAGGGTGCTGAACCAGCCCCATCGTTGTATTTTAATCTGCCTTTGATTAATCTTATTTCACTTGCTTTGCCAATGACAAATTCGTGAATGTAAGAGGTGTCGGAACGGAAAGGAATAAGTACAACCACAGTACACCCTTTTAAACTTTGTTCGTAGGCTTTTTCAACCCATTTGGCAGTTTGCCCTTGAAAAGGTGGATTACAAAAAATGAATTTTGTTTTACTGTTTTTAAACCAGTCCTGTTCTAAACCATTTTGTTTTTTGGTAAAAAAATGTTTGCATTTGGCATTAGTAAGCCTTGCTGCTACATCCAAGTCAAAATCAAATTCCTGTTTCAAGGCATCAAATAAAGATTGCGGTGTAGCCCACTCGTTTGTACGGCAGGTAAACAATCCTTTTGAGGTAACCGTAACAGGTGGACGATGTTGATTATCAGGAGCAGTCAAGGCTTTCATGTTAGAAGTTTTTTAGTCAATAATGCGTTTACCTTTTTTGCGTTGGTGCGCTAAAATGGCTTTCTGCAAATTGATTGGGAGTTTCTTTTTTTGTTTGTCAGTCAAACGGAATGTTCCGCCTGTACCATTTAAACACCCTTTAGCTTTGCGTTTTGCTTTTTCACGTTTACCTTCTTTACTTAATACACTTCCCGATTTTGAAGTGCGTCTTGTTGCCAATAAATGCCCTGCTTCGCTGATGCGGAAACTCGGACGGCAATTGATTTTTTTTGATTTCTTTGCCATGTTTTCTATTTTTTATTTGATTTATTGTTTGATTTTTTGTTTGCTTTTATAGTCTTATTTTAATTACAGATAGGTTAATGTTTCCCTCAACTCCCAACGGTTTACCCTATTTTTATTACCGTTTGCCCATTGGAATTTTGTAGTTGCACCACTTCTTTCAATACGCTGTATTGCCCATACGGGCTCTCCAAGCGATGCCCCTAATTGTGCATATCCTTTATACGTGATACCACCGACCACATCTTCTATTATTTGGGGAGAACCGTTTGTTTTATCGTTTAAACCACTTAACGAATCATTGATACTTAATAATTCGGTTCCCATCGTATTTAATAATTCGATTTGCAGGGTTTGATTAACTTCGGTTGCACCACCTATTGTTCCGCCACCTGTAACGGGTTGCAAAAATGCAATGAGCGTGTCTCTTAGAGCTTCGGGGCTTGCAGTAATTGGGCTTGTAACATCTGAAAATGGGATATAGACAGTGTACAATGCACCCATGATACTATCTATTTTAATGATGTTGGTTTTTATAACCGCTATCTCTACTATCTGCAATTTGATGATGTTTCTAATTTGCGTACCAAATGTTAATTTGATACTTGCACCGTTATCTGAAATTAGTAATGACATAATGAAGTTTTTTAACGGGTTTTAATTACTTTTTTTTGGTGGTGGCTTGTGTAATAATTTCTCCTATCCACGCTCCTATGAAGCCTCCAATCATTGTATAAGGAACAACATCTTTTGCGTTTGCTTTACCATAATAATAAAAGGCAAGCGAACCAATAACGGTAAACGTGGATACTAATGTTTTCTCTTTCATAGTTTCAGTTTTTAGAATTATTTTTTGTACTGGATGAGGAATAGGCTCGTACTTATCCCGCTTAATAAAAAAAGCCCTGCTGACAAAATTTTAACCTGCCTTGTTTTTTTGTTCTGCTGTTTATAGGCTTGGTTTAATTGATTGCTAAGAATGGTGTTTTGTAAAGTCTGCTCCTCATTGAAGCTCTTTAAAATTTCTTCATTACTTTTTTGGAAATTAATAATGCTGTCCTGCCTTAAACTCTTTTGTTCGAGCAAATTTATAACCGTATCACATTTTACATTACTGCTATCGTGGTACTTAATTAATTCAGCCAAGAGGTTTATATGTTGATTAGTGGTATCTGAAAAATCATAGCTACTGTTTGATAATAGGCTATCCTGCTCTCTATGATTTTTTACATTTATTTTTTTCAAAGGTCTTAGCGTTAATAGAGCTGTTATAGAATCTGTTTTACGGCGGTAATTCGACAATTGGAGTTTGCTTATTTTAATGGATTGAGAATACTGTTTGTTCTCTTTTTGAAGTTGGGTAATATACCCGTCATAGTATTTGACAAGACCGAGTTTATAACTGCGTTCTTTCCGCCATTGCTTTAAAAATAAAGTGTCTTGTGATACCGTAGGGCTTAATTCTGCCTTATCCGATTTATCATTGCATTTGTTTAATAAAAGCAGACTAAGTATAACGATACAAAGTGTTGCTATGATTCCGTTTTTAAAATTTAAGAGTTGCATGGTTTCTAATTTTTAGGTTGTTTAATTTATTTATTGATGTCTGTCGGTTTTTTTTCGATGCTGTAACCAAAACAGCCAGTAGCAATTAAGCTCACAATGGAGTAAAACATATATTCGGGAGTAGCGATGCTAAACAATAGCTGTGCTAACCAACTGATGATAACTAAAATCATACACACCGCAATTACTAACTCCCGTAAACTGTAAGCATCTGTTTTGTCCTTTAGGATATTTTTAAAAAAGTCTTTCATGGTATTTTATTTTTTAATTCTTAATTTTTAATCTTTAATTACACGGATGATTAGGCGACTAATTTTAGATACTTGTTTTTTATATCCTCTCTGAAATAATAAGCACCACCTATTAGGACTAAAGCACTCACACCTACAACTACCATTGTTGTTGTGTTTGATTTTTTCGTATTAGAATTAGTAGCGGGTAAAAATGTTTTTTTGCCGTCTAACTGTTCCAAATTGTATGCTTTAATGATTCCAATAAGGGCTTTACTATAGGTTGGGCTTTCAGAGTATCCTGCCCGTTGTAGTGCTTCTGCTTGTTCTTGAGGGGTTTTAGCATTAAATACACCGTTTTTTTTGTACCTTGAATTGTTTAATAAAAACTGCGTGTGGTCTTTTAAACTGTCTAATCCATTCGGATAAACTCTGAAAAAACTAACTGGTTTGCCATCTCTGGGTGTACTTAATGCTACTTTTTTTCCTTTCCAGTTTTTATCTGCTTTAATACCAAAATAATTATTTGCCTTTCTTACTGCCAATCCTTTACCGATTCCAAATTTTCCGTTCTCATCTTTGCCACTGCTTTCAATTATCATTTGTGCCATTTTAAGAGAAGCAAAATAGCCCGTCCCCTTAACGCTCTGAATAACATCGTTTGCATTTTTGGAAATAAATATGTCGGTGGGGGTAGTCATCGTTTGTTAGTTTACTTGTTTTATATCTGTGGTCTATAAAGAGAAAGCCATGTTTTTACATCAAAACTCGGACAGGCTTTGTGTACGTTTGGAAAATCACGATGTCCTTTTACTTCTGCTTTTGGGTACTTGTGAGTGAGTTGAATTATTTTTCTAAACATGGAGGCTTGTTGGGTTGAACTTCTAGTATCTTTAGGTTTACCCTCTTTATCAATACCACCAACATAAGCGATATTAATGCACTCGCTATTATGTGCATAAACACCATAACTGTTTTTACTCTCATCTAATAAGGTAATTATTTCGCCGTCTGCTTTTATTAAGTAATGGTAGCCCGGTATATCTCCCCAACCTTTTACTTCTTTCCAATAGCGTTTGATGCTTTCCACTGTTGTTGTGGGTGGCGTTGCTGTACAATGAATTACGATGTACTTAATATTTCTTAGTGTGTTCATGTCTATTTTTTTTAGGATTTATAATTAATGTGTCTTAACTGTATTGCTTTCTACTAAATAATACTGGCGGTGATTTTCAAAAAGTGTAAAATTGCCCCGTTTACAAACTTCTCTGCCAAGTACCATGTTTAAAGGAACGGCAACACTTGTTTTTGGGTCTTTCCAAACTTTAGTTTCCTGTGTAGTGATAAGTAAAGGAGTGTCCCCAACTGTATTGCCGAATGTCCATTGGTGTCCATTATTAATTAAACCAATGCGTTTAAATTCAGCATAGAGCATTTTTCGCTCGGAGTCTTTTTTAAAAACTTCCAATAAAGCCCCGACCAATGTTTTTTGACCACGTCCAACGACCGACAAACTAAAGAGTTTACTAACCCTACTGTATTGTGTGGCATTTTCGATGTGTTTTAAAAATGTAAGTGCTTCTGAAAAACGTTTATTCAAATAAGCTGCGAGTAAACCTTTCGCTATGATGACATCTGGTTTTTTGTCGTACATTCCTTTGGCAAAATTTTCTTTAAACTTTTTTATTCTTTCAGCGGTTTCTTTCAGTGTACTTTTTTTACTGTCGGGCGTAGTATTCTTTTTTGTTTGAGAATTTGTTTTGGCTTGTGAGGTTTCCGTTTTAGTGGATTTTGTTGCGCTTGTTTGCTTGTTAGGATTTTCTGCTTTAAAATCAGGGCTGTTTGCATCTTTGGTTTTAGTCTGCTTATTTTTTTTCCAATACTGATACCCAAAAAAACTAAATAAAGAAGTAGCCAATAAACCAAGTCCCAACAGGGTATACTTCCGTTTTTTGGATTTTCCATTTGAGGTAGAAGTATTATTTATGTTCGTTTCCATCGTATTTATTTTTTAAGTGAACCTTATGCAGTTGTTTGTTATACTGTTTATAATTAGGACTTAGGCTTTTGGTTTTTTAAGGATGAGGGTCATATAGCTAGGATATTCCCAATATTCCAGTTCTGATTTAAGCGCATCGAGTAATTTTGCTTTATATTCTCTTTGGTAATAAAGTGCGACAAATGCAAAATCTCTTTGAGTGGGTATTTCATTAAATACAGCTTTGATAGCTGTCTCGTCTGTTCCTGGCAAAAAACTATAGGTTTTATCAAAGGCGGCTTTTAAACGTTTCGCCCAATTTTTTTGCAACACGTCTTTTGCTACTGCTTGTCCTTCTTTTTGTGGTTTGGATTCTTTAATGAATAACATTTCATCGTACTCGGAGGATTGTAATTCTTTCTTCATATCCTGCAACAAATTGCTATGAAATTGATTGTTATACTCCGCTACAACTTTTGCCCATTGGTCTTTGCTTTTTAAACTACTCATCACATAGCGTAGTTTTGTTAAATCTGTTCCCGGCAGACTATCATTTTCAAATGCCATTTTTATTTGTTTGGCAACGGTTTGAGGCGAACCATCGTTAAAACTTTTTAAGTCCGATTTTTTAGCAATGACTTTTTTATATTGTTTGTCTAAAACGTAAATGCCTGTTCCCAATAATAAAGCCGCAACAATCCCATAACCTAATTTTTCTTTTAGGCTCATACCAGTTTGTAGTGGTGGCTGGTAATTTTGTGGTGGATATGTAATGGCATCGCTCATGGCTTTTTATTTTTAAAATTTAATGGTACTACAAGCCCATTGCTTTTTTTGCAAGTGCTGTTTTTACAGGTTCATGTTCTACCACATAAGCCAAGCGTTCAATTTCTCTAGTGCTTAATTTAGAGGCAAGAATCATTAAGGCTTTCATTTTTATATCTGCCTCTTGTTCGGTTTTCGCTGATATTGCGATTTCATATTGATAGGTGTTCATGGCTAATTTTTTTTAGATTTATTTTTGTTTTAATTCTGATGTTTTATTTTGCTTTTATTAAGCGTTCGGCGTTTTGTCTTCCAAAAGTTGCAGGACTGGTTTAACCTGTTCTTTGTTTTGGCTCAAGAGGTCTAAAATCATAATGACTTCATAAATTTCCTGCTCGTTAAATTTTTTCTGTAACTCATGGAACAACCCCAAAAATTGTGTTTCCACTTCTGTTAATTTTGATGCGTGTTGGGAGTTTGATTTTTTAGTAAAGCTGACTTGGGTTGGTTCCTCTGGGCTTTCAGATTCTCCTTGTTGTTTAAGTGTATCTTCATCAATTAATTTAGCGACACCCTCTAAACCTTTTACTTGCGAAATTATTTTTGTGTTATTTCTAATAAAGCCTTCCAAGCCTTTAGAAACTACCAAACTTAAATCTATCCCGCCTAATTTGTTACCGTTGGCTTTGGCTTGTTCAATACCATTTTCTAAAATAGTGATGTACTTATCTTTTTCTTCTATTTCGGCTTCCAGTTTATCTATGTCTTCGTTAAGTTCTTGGATGGCTTGGGATTCGGCAAGTTTTAAATCTCTGTTGAATTTTAATTCGCTGATTTCATTTTTGGATAACATTCTAAGTGCCACTCCGTCCAGTCCTAATTCAAGTGCTTCCTGTGGACTTTTTGCAGGTATGCTAAACACATATTGGTCATTACGTGGCGAGTTACCGGAATTGTAAATGACAATTTTAATTTGTTTGCTTTCTTCGGTCATGTAATTCACATAACCTTCAAAATCTTTTGGTTCGTCTGTTTTAAGAACCGCTTTTAAATTATCTACAAAAATTTCGTAAAATTTTGCAGTACCTTTTTCTGCTTGCGATTTTAGATGATTTTCTAATCGATCTATTTTTGTTTGGTCGAATTTATCAAATTGTATAGGCATGGCTTTTATTTTTTTAGTTGTTATCTATTTTTAGGAATGACTTGTATAAAGCGTATGTGTTTTGTTGTGTCGGAATAATTCCGTAGTGTTATTTTGCCCTGATGCTCGTATTGTTGTTCGTTTAAACTTTCATCTGTTAAATCATACACACCAAAGTCTGAGTAGATGGCTACATCTGCGACTTCCTCTACTTGTATAAAAAATTGGTTGTCTGCATCTAGTTCTACTGTGTCATTCGGCACTAAAACAAAGTGGCGAAATCGGATAAAATAATTAGAGCCGACACCGATGTCTTTCATACGGCGAGGTATATAGTCTATGGCTAGCTGGATTGTCATTTTGTTTTTTGTTATTTATTTTTTAACCAGACATACACATTCACTTTGTAGCGATAAGGTATAGGTAGCTCTAAACTATTTCTATAAACCCCTTGAGCGATGGTAATTCCACCACTAACGTTGATGGGGTCTTCCAAAGATTTTGTTTGATGTGAATAAGGCGTAGGGTTAAAACCCAATCCGCTAAAATCTGCCTGATTAAAATTTTGGCATACTTTTAATTCTTCCACATAAAACAGATTTGCGCTGTCAAAACTTTGCAGTTTAAGTTCTCCTAAAACAATAGATGGCTTAAACGTTAGTAATGCCTCTTCCTCATTAAAAACAGGGTGGTGGGGTATAGTCCCTGACTCAAATACTAAACCCATCTCCATCCCAATTATGTATTGAGCTTGTCTTGGAATTTTTATATCAAAGACTTTGATTTGTTTATTTTTGTTTATGACAAAACTTTTTATGAGGACTCCTTCGTTGTTCATTTTTTTTAATTTTTATTCTGCTATTTCATTTAGCTAATTTCTCCGATGGTGCAATCCACATATAGCGATACTCGGTAAGCACTAAAAACGGTGCGGGTATCATTGGTATCCTGATAGGATAATTTTATTGTGCCGTTGCCGGGGGCTACTTTTCCTATATCATAATAGCGTCCTTTCGGGGTAACATTTATGCCAGACATTAATAATTTACTCTCGTAATTTTCAGGGAAAAATTCCTCGTTATTGATTTCTATTTTTTGAGAACCTCGGTAGTACAATAAGTCTTCTTTATCGGAGGTTATCAGAAGTCCGTTAATAGCAACAATTGTTTTATCTAATTCAAATATCTTGCTCACACTCTGGTTGCTTGCTGTTACTTGTATATCGAATCGTTTTTTTACTTGCGTGTTCATTGTGTGTATTTTTTAAAGGGTAAATAAACCCGCAGTAAAAAAATTACTGCGGGGATGGGGCTTTTTTACGGTGTCGTGATTGTACCGTGTAAGCCTAAAAACAAATGTGTTTTTGGGTCTAAACCGTCAAGTGTACCCAACTCAAATGTTGCTTCAATTAACACATCGTCTTGAATCAAACGAGGGTTTGACAATTTATAATACCCTACTGGCACTTGGGTATAATTGGTTGTTTTAAAAACCACCATACTTGTTTCGGGTAAAATAACTTTTTTGTTTGCTTTTAAATTAAATTCGCCTGTGGAAAGAGCAGGAAAATCCTCGATTCTAGCATAGGGTGTAGCCATGATTTTATCGGGTGTTAAATCTGCGGGTACACCTGCTAAAACAAAAATTCCGCTTACTACAAAGGCTTGGTTTTTTGGTAATTTAGCCCCTGATAGGGTATTGATACCAATAGCTTTCGTGTCCTGTGTTTCAAACATTTTTATTGTTTTGCTCGCTACTTTTTTGATACTGTATAAAATTGTATCGGCTAATCTTAATTCGCCTTTTTTTACACCCTCCTGAATGTGTGCAGGCAATTCAGGAAAAAATTTTTCAAACTCAGCTCGTGAGCCTCTGCTCGGCGCACCATTTGAGGTAAGTTTGTTTATAACCCTTGCGCGTTTTAAAGGGTTCATTTTCATTAGCGCGCCAAGTAACTCGTCGCTACCTAAGCCGTCAGAACCAAACAACGCACCTGCGTTATTGTATTCCTCGATTCCGTCCATCATGTCGTTCATTTTTTTTGTTTTTAAGTTTTACGTTTATTGAGTTGTGTTTTTTAATTTTTGTTTTTTGTAATTGATTGGTATTTGATTGTTTATGTTTTTGTTTTTTGTGTTTAGCTGTTTATTTTTTATTAATTTTTTTTAAGGCATAGTTCTTCCCCATTCAATCAAAAACTGTTTTTTTTGACTGTTCTTTTATTTTCCTGATTTGTGTTGGAACGTGCAGTTTAACTGCTCGGGAATGATTTTGTTTTTAATAGAAAAGGGAGGTACTTGCTTTCATTCGTTTGGCTCACTTATCGTTTGATTAATATTATCTTAACCTTCAATGTTGTAACTACCTACCCTTTAGTTTATAACCTAAACCACTTAATAAATTATGTTGCTCTCGTTGCCTCCGAAATAATCGTCATTACCTGCAAATTGTTTTTGTTGGAATTGTTCGGCATGGCGTTGGATTTCTTCTTCAATGGCATCTAAACTTCCCATATCCAATTCGTTGTTCGGGTTGAAGTAGGTTACTTTCCCATCCAGTCCGTTGACTTCGGTACTGTTTTTGGTTTTTCCTTTAGCAATTATACTTTTTATTTTGTCCAAATAAAGTCGTTCTTTTAATTCTTCTCCAAATGACTTTAGGCGTTCTTTAGCTCCTTCCAGTCCTTCCAATGCTCCAACCTCTGTTCCGTTTATTCCTTTTACCGCTTTATATGAACTGCTTGTCAGCATCCCAGTTCCAAAGGCGGACAAAAGTGAACTTTGTAAAAATTTACCGGCATAAATGGTAGGTATGGAAATGCCTAAGGAGGGTTTTCCTATGAATGCTCCTGCTGCTCCACCTAACAAGCCTCCGAGTACTGCTTTAAGTGTTTCGATGCCACTACTTTTATGGTCGCCTTTTGTTTTTTCTTCTCCTGTGAGATAGGCCATGATTTTTTCTTTTCTATCATTTGCCTTGATTACTTGATTGCTCATGTGATTTATTTTTAATGATTATTAATTTTTTTTATTTTTTTGTTTCTGTTTTTTATAATGTCGGTTGCGTTTATTTTAAATAGATAACGGTTTTGCCTTTTGAGTTTTTTGGATAATCGTATTTGCGTTTGCGTTTCTTTTTATGTTCTTTTATTCCTTCTACACTTTTTTCAAAGGCATCGTTTTTTTCTTCTTTTTTGGGTTTATCGTCTTTAGAGAATTTATAAATAAGAAATACAACTGTCCCAACTCCAATAGATATGCCTACAGGTTTAATCCATTTTTTATTTGCCACATAAAACGTTTTTAGCTTTGTCCCTATTCCTGCCAATCCTTCTGTACTTTCGCTATTCTGTTCAGCAGGTAAATTAGTTTCATCGGTGGTAGTTAATTCGGTACTTGTAGATTCCGCAGGTAAGTTGTCTGGGTTTTCCTCCTGTGGTTGTTCGTTTGTTTGCTCTGTTCCGTCCGATGACGGTGTTTCTGAATTATCGGTTTCGTTATTAGAAGTAGTCGTTGTTTCTTCGCTCGGTATTTCCTGAGTTGGGGCAGTTTCTTCTTCGCTTGGTGTTTCTTGGGATGCTGAATTATCTTCTCCTCCTCCGCCATTTGTTTTGCGTTTAGCAAATAATTTTTTGGGTGCTTTATCATTTTTCGGAAACAAAGGGCCTATTTGTTTTAGGAGTGCAGCGATGGTTGCCATTGTGGTTGAAGCAGCAGTTACAGAGGTTGCTGTGGCAGGTTCTCCCAATCCTTCGCCTCCTTCTAAACTTCCAAAGCCCTCAAAGCCTTCCATACCGTTTATAATTTCATCGGAGTATAGCTCGCCCAATAAATCGGATAGGCTCATCGTTTCACTTAATCCATCATTCCCCGCAACTTCGTTATTACGGTTGCCCCTGCCTTTTAAAATAGCTGTACGTAAGTTTTCGGGTTTGCCTCCTGCCATATAAAAAATGTTTTCTGTTCTTTGAAGTACACTTTTTACTCGGTCGTATTTACTCATATCCATTCCTCTTGACTGTGCATATTCTCTTGAAGCATAACCCCAACGTATGCTTTCAGGAACTTTCAACACATTTAATTTCATAGAGGCTAATATGCCTGCTCTTAATAAAGCTGTTGCAGGATTAACTTTGTTAACCTTATTAAATACTTTTTTTGTTTTTTGAACAACTGCTTTACGTTTCTCTTTGACTTGTTGCTTCTTCTCAGGGCTTCGTTTTTTTAATAATTTACCCAGTTCGCCAAAATCTTCATTGTTTTTGTAAACGTCTTGTGCATCAATGTTAGAGTATCTTCTTTCTGCTGTACCCTCAATGTCTTCGTTTGAGTTAGTACCATCTAAAAATTGTAATTCCATTTTATAATCCTTTTTATTTGTGTATTCCTTTTCTTTATTAAATTCATTCCACACACAATCCATAATAATATAACCGCCTTTGCCATCGGGTATAAGTGAATAGATGTGCTGAAAGAACGTATTGTAATCGTAAGCTGTTATACGGTTAATAATTCCTTTAACGCCCAATTCCAACATACAGGTATTGACAAAGTTGGTCATACAATCACAATCGCCTTTGCCGTCTGCTATTAATCGTCTTGCTGATTTTACTTGTTCTAAATTTTCTCGTATATCTTTTTCTTTTTGATAGTTTTTATCGTCCTTTTCATAAGCAATGTGTTCTTTTACAAAATGCCAAAGTTTTTTACAGGCTTCGTAACGGGACATTCCTCTTAGTTCTTTATTCACATAATTTCTTACCATCCAACGGCTCAACTGTGCTGCTTTTGGCATAAACATAACCGTATCCTCAACTGTCGCCCCTTTTTTAATGACATGGTCTATGCCCGTAGATTGTGGGAACAGATGCCTGTAAGGTTTTAATGATTTTACTTTTATGTTATCTCTCGCTTCCATTTTTTTTAGCCTTTTTTTGGATTTAATGAAATGTTTTCAGAGGTTTCCACCGCTTTAAATAGTCCTGCAATCTTAATACTGCTCATTACCTTAACTGTAATTTGTGCTGGTTTCTTTTTTAATAACACACTTAATAACCCATCGCCTAAACTGAATAAGCCTGTAGCGGGTATGGTTAAATAAATCGGGTCTAATTGTTTTGAATTGTATGCCGGTATTTCGACCAATTTATTTTCGATTTGTGTTGTGCCAACATCTTTTTTGTTGAATATAATTTTGATATAGGGTTGTTTAATTGTGAGTGTTCCCTCCGTTGGGTTTATTAAAGTTTCATCAATGCGAAGTGTCAAACCTTTTAAGTCTATCGAGTGAACCGTTACTTTAGTTTTTGTATCGAGTTTATCGCCTACTTTTTTCTTACTCAACAAACTGCTTACTGCAAATACCAATCCCGTACTTATTGCTGTTCCTATGAATATGATTTTGCCGTTCATTTTATTTTTTTTGTTTAATGGATTGCTTTTTAAATTTTATTTGTCGTTGTTTTTTTAATATTTAATTAGGGATGTTGGTGTCGTTATCTTGTTTTGGTAAATCCTGTTCTTTTGTTTTTTTCTTATCCAAAAGTTTTGCCGATAAATAATCTCCCGCCAATTTAAACACCATCCAAATCAAGCCTCCTATCACTGCCTTTAAAGCATAACCTGTATATCCTGTGAAATCAACGTTAGCGAATAATATTGCACCTGTTAAAAAAGATTGTGAGGTGCTGTCGGTAGTTGTTGTTTGCGTTTTCATTTTTTTTAGTTTTAATGTTGTTTGCTGATACAAAGTTATGGCGGGGTTTTTCGGGCATCACTCACTTTTTATTCTCTTTTGTTTTGTGTGAATGAGATTGTTTGAGTTTATTTATCTTTTAGTATTCCAAATCGGTTAATCATATATTGCACTTGTCTTTGACTATACATTGTTCCGATTGGTTTACCAACCTCCTCCTTGCACAGTTCCAGCATACGGTTTAAAATGTATACAGATACTCCTAATACATTTGCTAATCCTTTTTTATTTAAAGGTTCAATGGTTACACCTTTATTTTTTTCGGTAGTTGACTGTGGATTTTTCATAATAAATTGTATTAGATAGTTTGCTGAAACAAAGTTACAACTGTGGAAGGGTTGCTCTCACTCACTTTGTAGCTGATTACTCTGTTAGTGTTTCTGTTTAATTGAGTTTTATTTTATTTTGATGTATTTTTATTTTTTATAGTTTAAAATAAAAAAAGCACATAAGCTACCCTGTAAACCAATAGAGTATTGGTTTATAGGGGGCATATAGAATTTAGTGGGTTGAAATTATTTTTAAAAATAATTTAATGGAGTGGTTATTCGCGTCGAATTACTCGAAAGGCAATGCCAAAGATTTCTAAAATCTTTACAACTTGTTCAAACTGCCAACGGTTGCCGTTGCGTTTACCTAATGTTTTTCGGTGGGGACGTAAATCTCGGTTGAGATTCCATTTGCTTGTGCCGACTAAGGCGGGTATTTCTTTATGGAAATACTGCCTGAACTGGAGTGTTAGAACTTCATCGCTCATAAAGTAAGTATTTAAGAATTTATATTTAAGCCTGAAAGATGTTTCTTCTTTAAGGTCAAATTTTTTTCAAATGATACTCCTCTTTGTTAAGCGTGTACTGTCCTACATCGGCTTTGTAGTTTTTTAGAAGTGTACCTTAATGTTGTGGTAATGGTGTCATTCTGTGTTATATTTTTTAATAACGGAAATTATTTTAAATTGTTGTGTTAGGTTTCATTCACACTATTTACAAATATAGTGCCATAAATTTTGTTAAAATAATATGACTTAATAATCGGTAGGATATATCTTATATCTGGTAGGTTTTGACGGGAAAGTGGTAAACGAATAAAATAATAATGATTTTATTTAGAAGACAATTATTATTAGTTTTTAATTTATTCTTTTTTCTCTTTGTTTAACTCGATACTTTTTATTGCAAATGGTTTTACTTTAGATTTATATATCTTGTCAAAATCAGTCGGAAGTTTTTTATAATGAGGCGATAATCTGAATATAAATGCAATAATTTCCTTAATTTCATTTATTGAACAAACCTCATCATCACTCGTATATCTTTCTCCATTTTCAATATACTTTTTACTACTTTTTTCAAAATGTTCTATCTGACGTTCTATATATTTCCAAATAAAATATCGTAACATAATTCTATTATGTATTACAAAATTTCTTTTATATAAATATCTGTATATTTTATCAGCAATTTGCTCAAAATAAACATTCATATATACATTCTCGGTTTTCATTTTATCTAAATTTATTTTAAAATCTTTTTTCCATGTTTCATTTGCTTTTAATTCGTTTGCTTCTGACATTAAATTAATTCTTTCAATACCAATAAATAATGTTATTAAAATTAAAGTCGAACCTAATAATCCAAATACATCTTTAAATTGGTTTATAAAAAACAAAAGTCCGCTAAGGTTAAAGCTGGATGTATAGTTAGAACAATTTTTTATTATACAGATACTTGCCCAAGTTGACATTACTATTAGAATTAACATAGACAAAAACACTACTAAATGTAGCGAATAAAATAATGTTCCTTTATTTATAAAAAGGCGTAATATTGTTAAAACCTTTTTTAAATATATTTTAGCATTACCCATTTTGAACGTTAACTCCAGGCGAGGATTGAAAAAATATTATTACATGAAAATTTTCATTTAAATCTGATATTTTTTTTAGTTCAATTGTTAGTTTTGTACAATAATTACCAAAAGATGATATGTTTTTTACATTTTCTTCTGGAATTTCCCATTTTTCATTCTCGAAATCAAAAACCGGATTTTTATGATAGGCTGATAAAAAGCGAATTAAATTAATTGTGTCTTTTCTAACAACCCTATCCGATCTATCGTATGAAAGGTGTAGGTTAAGACTACTTAATATGTTTGACCATTCTGTTGGTTGGGTTGTATTTGTCGACAGCACAATTATTTTTTCAATTTTAATATACGAAAAACTGTGTCGAAGATTAAAAATTATTGGCTTATCTTGTATAAGAGTAATTTGTTCCATTTTGAAATTAACACAAAAATTTTATTTATTAATAAAGGTACAAATAAAAGTATAATGCTAGGTTTTTTTGCTTACTTCTAGTATTAATTATTTCAATCATTATTTTTTATTGTTTTTTTATTTTTAACTGATACCCTGTTCGAGACAAAAATCCCTAACTATTTTGCTTTTTGGCAATTCGTTTGTTCTCAATTTGTGATTTATTATTGCACCCGAAATATGATTTAATGCTATACTTTTAAAATTTCCTTTCACAATTTCCTTGTTACCTATATCTCCGTGATGCTTCAACTCATTTCGTGTATTATTTCTATAGGATAAATAATTATTAATGCCAAGAATATCTTTATACATTTCAAATAAATCAGCGTCTATTTCAGCTTTAGATGCAATTCTTTTATTATTTTTTTTAGCAAACTCCTTTAAAAAAGCCTCATACAAAACTTCTGCCGCCCCTGCCAATGCAATTGCTGGAATATACTTTTTTTGATTAAATAATTCAATAGCTGTCGTTAATTGAATTAGTGCTACTTGTTCTTTAGTATATTGTGCCATTTAATAAATTAGTCGTTATTGTGATTTCTAAGTACAAGGTTTAGACAGTTATTAGCGCCTAACGTAATTTCAAAATTCGATTCAAAATAAAATTTATAAACATTAGGAACAGGTTTAGATGTAATTTGCATTTCAAAAGTTAATTTAAAATCGCAATGAATGTATTTGTCATCACTAAAGGAATTATTTAGCTCAAATAATTTTCCAATCATTAAATTTATTAAAGGAATTATATTTATTTCTAAATTAAAATCATTTATTGTAATTGCATTTAATTGATTTATTGTTTGTTTACTATTTTCCCTTTTATATGTTGTATAATACGAATAATCAATATACGAGCTTTGAAAAAAATCAAATCATCTTGCTTTTGAACTTCAACTAATAACTTGCCTAAAAGTTTATGGTTAGTTATAACTTGTTGTGCTTTTCCTTCGGCTGTAATAATATTATTAAAACTGTAAACATAGTTTTGATTTATAGGGGAATGATAGCCTATATCTATTAAAGGAAGATGATGTAATATTCTGTTATAACTTGATTGAAATTTATAATACGAAGTAAAGTCATATAGATTATAAGAATTTAAATTAATTTGTTTGGAATTAACTAAGTATAATCCGATAAAATACTTTTCTGGAATTGAAAGAGAATTATTATAAATTTGAAAATAGAATAAAGGGTTATCTTTAAAATTATTTATAATATGGTCGTAAAAAAATTTAAAATTATTAATTATAATGTCAATTATGTTTTTTTCGACATCATTTAGACAATGGTCATATTGATATTTTAAATAGTCGCAATTCGGAAATGTTCTACTGTTATATAATTCTACATAATAATTAAATTTGTTTTTAATATTATTATATAGTTCATTCAAGGCTCTGTAGCCATAAGTTTTGTTATCACTTGAATAACTATAGTATTCAACAGACTTTATTGTATTAGTATAATTAGATATTATAAAATTCAAAGTATTTTCTTTCTGTTGTAAAATGCTCGTTTTATTTTGACGTTTAATTGCTTTCATCTGTTTGTCAAATGTTACGCCTTGCTTTTGCATTTCATTAATTTGTAATTGAATTTCCATTTTAGTTTGGAATAAACTAAACGCAAATAATATAATGCCCGCTAAACTCCACAACAAACCAGTTGAAGCTGCTATTAATGCGCCAAGTGTTGCAGTATCATCTTTAGAGTTAAAGAAATAAGAGTAGATATTGGGGTTTAATAGCTTTTGATAATCCTTAACTAAATAAAATAACGAAGTAAGACCCAATAAAAATAATATTGTACTTAATGAAATTCCAATGATCAGAATTTTTTTGGATTTTAATAATATTATCGTATCATTATTTGAACTATTAACTTGATTCATAATTTTAAAAAAAGGCATAATATTTTTTTGCATTTTAAATAATAAAAAAACATTACTTAATTAATTTATTTCTAAAATTTAATTGATTATTTATATAAAGTTGAATAAAATAAATGCCGTTTTCTAAATCAAGTAATTCAATAGTTAAACCATTTTGATAAAATTCGGTAGTGTAAACTGTTTGCCCAAATGTATTAGTGATAATTATTTTTTTCTTATCGACAATGTTTGAGTTTATATTTTCAATGGTTAATTCATTTAAAAATGGAATAGGATAAAATTTTACCTTTCCCTCATTTCTATTATTTTCTTTAATGCCAGCCGCAGTAGATTTTATAATTTTTTTCATTATAGATTTTCTATTACCTAATTTTAATTGGGCAAAATATATTCCATCTGCGTATGCGTTCATTATTAATGAATCCTGATATATCCCAGTCGGCATTATGGAATTTGTAAATCCGGTTAAAACGGTAGCTCCAACCACATTAATAATGTTAATACTAACAGTATCATTATTAGTAAACGAATAATTGATTAAAGTCCTATTTTGAAATGGATTAGGATTAATAGTAATGTCATCAACAATTGTTTGACCCTTTACATAAAAGGAAATAAAAAAAAGAATTATTAAATATTTTACAGATTTTTTGATTTAATATATGTTAGAAAATTATTACTTTACCAATTTTGTTCTAAAACTGGGTTTATTATTTATATAGATTTCTGCAACATAAGCCCCGCTTACTAATTGGGGTAAATTGATAGTTAAATCATTTTTGTAAAATTCCATTGTGTAAACTATTTTTCCTAAACTATTTGTTACAACCAATTTTTTTAAGTCGTTTGTATTAGTATTTAGTGTAAGTTGGTTGTTAAAGGGGTTGGGGTAAATTAAAACATCATTATCATCAAGGAAGTTAGGATGAAGCCCCACACAACTTGCAACTGTAACATTTGCAAAGGCTGGTGAAGATACACAAGCCGTGTTATCATATACTTCAACTGTATACGTACACGTTACACTTGGAGATACTGTTACCGTAGGATTAAAAGGATTTGATATGCTGTTGGGTGTAGGGTCATACCAAACGTAGTTTGTGATAGGTAACACTGCTACGGTACTAATGGAAGTTACATTTAATTGTAACGAATCGTAGGATGGACAAATTGTATGCGAGGGCGGGCTAACAGTAATTGAAAATTGCGGAATAACACTAACGCAACTTACTGCCGAAGCTGTGCAAGGCCCATTAAAACCAGTAACTGTGAAACAGCTAGAAACTGTTGGGCGAACATAAATTGCATGATTTGGGAAAGCTATAGTTGTTGGTGGATTCCACGTATACGTAAAACCCGAACCTCCACTTGCTGTAAGATATACAGGTTGTGAATACTTAGGGTAATTACTAGCTATGCAGGTGGTAGGGCTTGTTTGGCTTATAGAAACGGTAGGGGTTGTGAAAACATTTACCGTTGCAGAGTATGCACTAGAACCACTCGATAAAGTAACATTTAAGTTAACCGTAAACGTACCTGCCAATGGAAAAGTAATAGTAGTGGTTGCTGTATTTGGAGAAGAAAAAACAGAGTTCGCGGGAGTTGACGACCAAGTGTAAGATAAAACAACATCTGTGCCTGTGTTAGCAGTTAAAGTTTTTAAAGTGCCACTACATACATTACTAGTTAAAGTAAAACTGATTTGTGAGTAACTTAAAGTTACTAGTAAAAAAGCAATTAGTGTAACTATTTTTTTTATCATTACTGTTTAATTAATTTACTCCCATAATTAAATTTACCATTTATATAAACTTGCGCTAGGTAAGCACCGCCTATTAATTGCGGTAAATCAAAGGTTAAATCATTTTGATAAAATTCCCTTGTATAAACTATTTGCCCTAAAGTATTTGTTATAACCAATTTTTTTAATTCATTTGAACTTGTGTTCAGTGTAAGTTTATCTTTAAAGGGGTTGGGGAAAAGGCTAATTAAATTGCTAATATTATTTGTATTAATACCAAATGGAAAGCATGGTCCAAATCCAACAACTATTTGTTTATAGCTTATTGCCGTGCAAGTTTTAGAATAAATGGAAGTGTATAGTGCGCTAAAGGAGTAGGTTGTTGTAATTGCAGGGGATACGGTAGTTTGATAACCTGTTGCGCCATTACTCCAACTACAGTTAGTTAAAGTATAAGTTTCAGTATCTGGTACTAATAAAAAAAGCGCATCACCCAAACAAATAGTATCATCAATTGCATTAATACCATTAATTAAATTAATTTGTGTGCTTAAAGTTACGGTATGTGTTACTGTTCCTATATTTGAATTTAAGGCATCATTTACATTAAAGGTATAAACGCCAGCACAGGGTAGTGTATATGATACATTGGCATTGTTACTACTTGCGGTATAATTATTTGTACACGTTGGGGTTTGTACAGTAAAACTATAAGGGGGTGTGCCTGCACTTAATGTAAAATTGGCAGTACTATAATTTTGGTTACAGACTATAGTTGAGGACGGCGAAACGGCTATCTGACAAAATAACTTATTTGAAATTAAAAGGAATACTAATAAGCGTTTCATTTTTAGTTAGTGCTTAATTAATTTAGTTCTATAACTAAAATTACCATTTACATACAATTGCGCTGTATAAGCTCCGCTTTGTAATTGTGGTAAATCGATGTTGATACTATTTTGATAAAATTCGGTTGAGTAAACTATTTGCCCTAATGTATTTGTTAAAACTAATTTTTTCTTTTCTGCTGTATTTAAAATTAAACTTTCAATAGATAATTTATTTGAAAAAGGATTTGGGTAGACTAAAAACGCAGTGTTATTATTTACATGTTCTTTAATGCCTACAGCTCCTACTTGAATAGTAATAGTTTTTACGGCACTCGGATATTGGTAATTAGGTACTTTTTGACAGATTCCGCTTGTATCACAACCCGGCATATAATGAAAGTAATATAAACCGCTATAAGAAATTTTTATTTTAAACGTATCAATAATACTACATAGAGTTGTGAGTTGACCTTGACAACGAAAAGATTTTAACATATAATTATTTATCGGCACTGAGTAGGTGCTTTTGGATGTTACCGGACAACCAAACCACGGGTAAGTAGTGCTACCGTAAATCTTAATGGTATCGCCTGGGTTTGGATTAATCGGCGTATAAGTAACACCAGTTATATATTGACTTTTTATTGTATTGCTAAATAAAAAAATACAAATACTAAAACAGCTAAGTATTAATTTTTTTGCTTTCATGGTTTATTTTATTAATTTATTATTAATTTTTTAGTTGTTACGTTTTTACCATCTAAAGTAAAGGTAACAAAATACACGCCCGTTTGCAAATGTTTGGCATCCACTACAAATTGATTTATCCCTTGAGTAATATTAATATTTTTTTGATAGCATACATTACCAATAATGTCATTTACGATTAAACTGGTATTGGTACTATTAAAATTACTATTTATGCCCACATTAAAACTACCCTTAGCTGGGTTAGGGTAGATATTTAACATATTAATTAAGGGTAAATTTTCAATAACTTTAACTGCGCCGTTAGGGTCGTAAGTTTGAAGTGTAATAGCGCTATTAATAAGTGTAGTAGCAGGCGGGAAAAGGTAATTTATTGGCACAGTGCTAGTACTTGTGGTTTTTAATAGAGTTTGATAGGTGCGTAATACGGCTTGGGTATTGTTGTAAGATACAATTTCGCAAAACCAAGGTTCATCGGTGCTTATACTATCAGTATAAAAACCACAGCCAAACGATGCTTTATTCATAGGCCAAGCAGATATTACATTTTCGGTTGTATTTAAGTTGTAATTTAAAGTCGTTAATATTTCATATACATTGGCATAGTAATTGCCCTGCGCCATTAAGCTATCACCTTGAAATTTGATTAACTGGTTGCTTAAAACCGTGTTTGTAACTTTAGCAAATGACGTAGTATTGTGAGAGGCATCAATGTGTTTAATATCAAATTTTGGGTAGGCTACAGTATCTAAAGCCTTGCCGGCATCTACCAAGCCATAACCTGTTAATTGATCGTATCCTATATCAGTTGGCAAATTGATTTTATCTTTACACGATTTTTTTATAATATTATCGCAGTCTTCGCCAGTTAAGTTATCCCAGTGAGGAGTAGGGTGATTGCGGTAGCTCATTAACAGAGCCGCTATACCAGCTACATGAGGAGCTGCCGCAGATGTGCCCGTAAATGTAACTGTATTGGCAGAAGTACCAGTTGTGCTTATTAATTGAGATGTGCCAGGTGCAATATAATCCATTGGGTATCCGTAGTTAGTTGTGTAAACGTCGCCATTTGAGAATGATTTATAATTTCCATCCGTACCACTTGCACCAACGCACATTACCATCTGCTCTTTTAAGCAAGCAGGTACGATTATATTAGTGTTCCCAGAATTACCTTTTGCGGCTACAAAGGCTACACCACAACGGTTGGCAAAACTCACCCCTTTTTCCAAAAAAACATCTGTACTTGTATTTGAACCATAACTATTATTTAAAACATTCACAAAATCTGTACCAGCGCCTCTTACAATAGCTGCCCCAGCATCACTATTAGTAAAATAATAATAACTCATAATTCTATAATTGTAAAGGCTCACGCCTGCTTGGCTTATAGCTACATCCCCACCAGCAATACCAGCACCCCCAATACTATTATTAGTTTTAGCGCCTATTATACCAGCGCAAGCAGTGCCATGTCCTATATTATCAACGTTAGTGTATGTAGCGTTTAAGAATTGGTCATAGCCTCCAGCAACTGTTCCTACTAAATCGGGGTTTGTATAATCAATACCACTATCAATTATCCCCACTTTTACGTAAGGTTGTCCTTTGCTATAATCCCAAGCCTTGGCGCAATTTATGTCTGCGGCAGTATAAGTTGTGGTTGGATGTAAAGCGCCTTGCGAAGAGGCATAATACGGGTCGTTAGGTGTAAAAAATGGTTCGTATAAAAAATTATATTCAGCAAAATTAATATTGGGCTTAATGAATTTTAAAGAATCAACTGCTAATTTTACGTTGTAACCCGTTGGTAATTTTACCAATAAATTTGTGTAAAAATAAGGCACTTTTACCACATCGCCTTGTCTGCTTGTAGTTAACGAGTCAGCCTCTGTCATATCAAGAAATATTTTACGTGTGGGAAATGTAGCAGATTTAAATTTTGTTCCAATACGATTATCTATTTTATTACAGGTAGATGAGTCTACAAAATCGCCTAAAACTCCAAATTCTTTATATTTATTATTTATTACGCTCATTTTTAAAGCAGTTTTATTAAAGGCAATAATTATGTTATTAAGGTTATAATTACTTCCTGCCGAATTAGTTGCTGTCGTTACGGTAAATTCTTTGTCATCGTAGCCAGTTGATACATATGAACTAGTACCTAAAGGGTCGTTAATGGAAATTACTCCTACACCACTAGGACTGAAAGCTACTATATCTGATGGTAGCATATCGTTTGCAGAGTTTGCAATTTTACGTTGCCATGCCCCAGTGCCATTTGCTCTTATTTTACCTACAATTACTTGCTTGTATCCTGAATTTCCTTTTTCGCCCCCAACAAAATAGACATCACCACTTGCATTGGTGCATACTTGTTTAATATAAGCATCGCCACTGGTGTTTTCGGCTGATTGATTTTGTAACCCACCAATTAGTGTACCCGTTGAATTTGAAAGACGCAGACAAATTATTTCTTTATAACCATTTGTTTTGGTGGCATAACCTCCAACAATCACATCGTTTGTAAGAGGGTCTAATGTTATTGCACTGCCCGCATCATCCATTCCATTTGGGTTTAAGGTATGTGTCCAAGCAATAGAATACGATGAATTTATCTTAATCGTTTTAATATCGAAATTACTCCCGTTCCAAAATCGTCCCGTTATGTAAGTATTATTGCTTGCATCTCTGCAAGTAGCAAGTGCTTGGTCTACAGAAGTGCCGGGTAAACTACTTCGGGTTTGAGTTACATAAGCCAACGTTGTTTCAGTATAAACAACTTGTGTATAATCTAACGCCACCGAACTACTTGCACTTGCACCAACAATTGTTATTTTGCCCGATACAATCTGGCTTATGCCAATTGCAATGTCATTAAATCCTACATAATCATAAATAACGGCATTACTAAAGCCAAGTGTAGAGGTATATTTTAAAAGCCAAAAATCCGAAAAACTATTTGTAGCCTCCGTATTTGCTAGTATAGCTATATCACCGCTTGAAAGTTCTTTAATATCAACCGCTACATCGTTTTTACCTGCTGTTGCATTTTTAGTTGCTGAGTATAATAACGTACCGCTTGAACTATAGCGCAAAATCAAAACATCGTAATTTGTGGTTCCACCATTATCCGTTGTACCACATACTAAATAATCGCCATTTGATGCTTCACTTAAACCTATGCCATAGTCGTTATTTGAACCCGAAGTATTGAATGTTGTAGAGAATAAAATTGTGCCTGCATAATTTCGTTTAACAAGCAACACATCTTGTCCGCCACCTGAACCTGTTGTATAACCAACCATAACAACATCGCCACTTGGAAGGACTAACGACTTACTATAATTTTGCCCTAAGGGATTAAGTATGGGATTAAAGACAGGATTACCAGTAGAGTTTTGATAAGTTCTATTTACATAATTACCTTGCGCTTTTGCGCTTGCCATTACTAGTATTAGGCAAAATGTTAGGAATAGTTTTTGTTTCATAGTTTTTGTATTTTTTGATTTTAAGAATTTTTATTTTTTGTAAATACAGTTTATTAAATTACTTACTGCTTAATTAACTTACTCCTATAACTAAAATTAGTATTTATATACAATTGGGTACTATAAGCTCCACTTGGTAATTGTGGTAAATCTAAAGTTATGTTACTTTGATAAAATTCGGTTTGGTAAGCAATTTGCCCTAATGTATTTGTTATAATAAGTTTTTTTAATTCGTTATTACTTGTGTTTACAGTGATTTGACTTGTAAATGGATTTGGAAAAATTTTTACAAGTTCGTCTTCAAAACTATTGGTTTTAATCCCAACAACACCGCAGGCATTAAAATTAGTTGGCTGTTTTAATTTTGCAATACATTTCATAGTTGTATCACCCGAAATACTTTTAAAAGCACCTGCCACAAACATAGTATCGTGGTATATTGCTACAGAATATATATTTTCATCCAAACTATCAGCAAACGTACACCACTGATTTCCATCGTAAGCAGCAATTTTACTTGCTTTAATATTTCCGGCTAAATCAAATGTACCAAAGGCGTATAATTTATTATGATATACTTGCAATTTCCATATTCCACCATTTTGATATTCGTAACCCCAACTTACATCTTGCCAATTAGTGCCATTCCACTTTGCAATTATATTTGAAACATTTGTACCACTATTTAAAAAATATCCTCCCGCATATAATTCATTGTTGTAAACTGCCATCGAAGAAATACCGCCATTTGCGGCAATAATACCATTTCCAACATTAACCCAATTTGAGCCATCAAACTTTAAAATGCAAGTTCCAATACTTGTTGAATAAGAAAATACGCCGCAGATAAATAATTCGCCATTATATACTTTCATATCAAGAATGGTAGATTGATTTCTAATTGGGAGATTAACTGGCTGAAAAGAAACTCCATCATAAGTTGCTAAACCACTGGCTTTTTGCCCTTGTATGGTATCAAAATTACCATAGATATATAGTTTATTATTATATTTTGTGAAGCCATAAACAAACCCTCCATAATCTAAAAACTTAAAAGCCCTAACAGGTAAACTGTCCCACTTTATTCCGTCCCATGTTGCAAGAGAAGTAGCGTTAACTCCACCAATAGATTCAAATATTCCACCTACCAAGAATTTACCATTATATTCTATTCCACCTAGAACGGTTCCATTTGGGTTTAATGGATTATTCATAATAGCGTGTGTATTAATTCCTCCAGCTAAAGAATCCCAAACACTGCCATTCCAAGAGCAAATACCACGTACTTTTTTTGTGTCGGCATAACGCAAATGCTTACTACTTACAATTAATTTATCGTGTATAGAATCGGTTAAGACTTTCTCAAGATAGTAAGGGGAGTAAATAGAATTTTCCATAAAAGGGAGTGAACCAAAATTTTGGCACACTCCCGTAAAATAAATGCAAACTAAAAATAATATTATTTTTTTCTTAGCCATTTTTAATAAATTTAACCACTGTTTTTTTATTTTTTTGAGTAACCTCAATCAAATACATTCCTTGTGCAAGGTTTGATAGTTCCACTTCGTTTAACTCGTTTTCAAACACACCTTGTTTTACAACTTGCCCCATTGTATTATAAATTGTATAGTTAGCTTTAGTGTTGTTTGATAATAGTTTTACATTAATAATATTTTGTGTTGGATTAGGATAGGCAGTAAACTCAGCAATATCGTTTGTAGCATCCTTTATATAGTTTACAAAATTGATAGGGTATAAATAAAAACGGGTTACTGTTACATCCTCATTGCCATTATATGTTCCATCAAAGTAAGTATTTGCTATAGGCCCTGTATATAGCGGAAATAATGTATTACTCAAAGTAACACCTGTAATGTGTAAAATATTTAGTTTGTTAATATCTATTAACCCACTACCATTACCTGTATTAAAACCTTCGTCATTTGTTCCACCTAAATCTGTTGCCCACACAATGTTTGTACTACTTGGGGCTACAGTAACTATAAAATTATCCGATAACCCCGCTGTACCCTTAAAAGCATCCACATAGGCGTTGGTTGGCTGTACTACTGATAGGGGGAAAACGGAACTTAAAGTTTGTCCTGAAATATAAACTCTGTTTGTACTATCTACTTCTATATCGTAACCCGAAACATTATTGTTGCCCGCTATTCGGGTTGAATGTAATAAAGAATCGTTAGTGTTGTATTCTAAAAATAAGGCATCGCCACCGCCAACGGTAGTAGTAGAAGCTGATGAGTAATACCAATTACCCGAATTTTTTAATGGAAAAACCACTGATGCAGAATAGCCAGTAACGTATATTTTATTATTTTTAATTTTAATGGCTGTAAAATAATCCACATTGGAACCACCCATATAAGAGGACCATTTAATTTGCCCTGCGTTTGAGAAACGGCTGATTACGCCATCGGCTAAACTAGTTCCAAAATATCCATAGTTTGTAGAATTTCCATTTACGATGTTTGGATAATCGGAGCCATTTGCAAAACCTACAACGTATAAATCATTATTTGAGTCAAAGTCTAAACCTCTCAATGATTCGTTAGGCGGACTTAATGCCGGCCCTGTAGTTGAACCTAAAAATGTAGCCCATGTTATTTGCGATGAAGTATTATATTTAGCTATAAAGCCATCGGTAGCGTTTGCTACATCGTTATGTGTTTGTGTGTATTGGGGAGTACTTCCTACAAGTGGAACATTTGTAGATGTTGAATTACCAACCATAAAAAAATTACCTAACGCATCAAACTTACATTCGTATACATCATCGTTTAAACTGCCGCCATAATAAGTTAACCATTTTAATAATGATGAGTTTGAGGAAACTTGTAAAATAAACACATCTTTTAATCCTAATGGAGATAAAGAATTTGTAGCACCTGCTTTTGACATCGTTACCAATGTTGATTGAGTTTGACCAACGGCATAAATATCGCCATTGGTAGCAAAGTCTATGCTTTTAATGGCATCAAATTGATTACCGCCAACGAAAGTAGACCATAATCTTTGACCTTTATCGTCATATTTGTCGATAAAACCGTCCCTATTTCCTGCGTTTCCAGTTTGAAATACAGCGGTTGAAATACCCGGAGGAAAATTATTTGAAGTCGACGCACCTGTTACAAACAAATTATTATTGGCATCGGATTTAATATTTGTTGCATAATCGCTATTGCTACCGCCAACGTATGTTGACCATTCGCAATTTAAGGAATTAGACGGCAGAGCTGTTAATTGTTTTCCCATATCAAACTCAATAATTAAAGGTAGTGAAATATTGTAAGTTCCTGTGTTAAAACTATAAATATTACCGCCGTTATAATACCAGCCATTTGTTCCGGTAACAGTAGGTGTGCTAACCATAAAAGGGTCTACATTATAAATATCAGGCTTATTAAATGTCCAACTACCAAGAGCTGAGGTAATTTTTAGATTGTTACTGACGATGGTATTGGTTGTAGAACCGTCAATTTGTAGCCTAATACTTTTTGGATTGCCTCCGGGCTTTACAACAAAATAATATTTTGAACCTATAGAATTACTAGTATAAAACAAATCAATTAACGGATATACATTTGGTACTATTAAATGAGAAGCCCCCTTAACATTAGTTATACCGCTTGTACCCGTTTGTGCTAAAAAATAATTTAACGTACTTATATTTTGAATGTTCAGAGGTTGGGGCGTAGTGTATAAATTTGAATTAACCAAAATCATATCTACTCTACTTAATGTATCTGAAATAGAACCTGCTAAACTATCTTGATGAAATTCGCAAAAAGCAACCCTATCTTTTAAAATATATTGATTCGGGTATGTAAATTTTGTATAAAACAAAACATTAGTAGCAGGGTTTCCTGCGGTATCAATTACTTCTCCCGAATTTGGGTAAAATAGATTTGAATAGCTAAACGTATCTGATTGAAAAGTATAATTTACGGGGAAATACACAGGCGTTTGACTTATTTTTATTGTTGTAATATCATAACCCGAAGCTGTGTTGGTTGTTAAGGCAGATACATAGATAACACCAATACCATTTACAACTAAGTTAGTTGCGCCATCAAGTCCATTGCCTGCTCCATTATATTGTTTTTTCCAAGTGGTATTCCCTCCGGGTGTAATTTGATAAACTGAAACGTCTTTATTGGCATTTAATTTTTGACCCGAAACGTAAAAATGGTGTGCAATAGTATCGCAAACTATACGTGGTTCAACGTTCATACTTGTTATACCTGTATTTTCAATATTTGCTGTATTCCATACCATTGTACCACTCGGATTGTACTTTAAAGTATGGTATTGGAATGCGCTTCCATTATTTCGATAACCAGTAACCGCAATATTATTTGCAGAATCTTTTACTAATGCAGTAGCATATTCGTTTCCGTTAGATACATCATAACTTTTTTGCCAATATGCACTAAAATTTACATCGCTTTTGATAGTAAAATAATCATCGTTTGTAGTACTATTATTGAAGGAGCCTGTAAAAATAAGGTCGTCATTAGAATCTATGATAATTGCTTTTACTGTATTATCGCCCGAACCTGTCCCACTAAATACACTGTAAGAAAGTATCGAACCAATACTATTATCAAATCTAAGACCATGTACAGTAAATTTACTACCATCGAAACAATTACCCACAACTAAAAGGTCGCCATTACTTGCTTTAACAAAGCCAACGGCAATATCGTCATAACCATAAGCATCGTAATCAAAATTTGCAACTAAACTACCCGATAGGTCGTATTTATAAATTGAAATATCTTTATCAGGGTTGCCAGTAGAGGTGGTGCATAACACATAAACATAAGTACCGTCAAACTGAATATCTACACCCGCATCCGGCTCGCCAGTCCTATCACGCACTACTAACCATTGTTGAACACCAGCACTGTTATACATCGCTATTAAAATATCACCGTTTGAGTATCCAGTAACAAAAACATTTCCAGATGCATCAACCCTAATGGCTGAACCGTAATCCGTCCCCCCACTGTTGTAGGATTTTGCCCATAGCAAAGTACCCAACGAGTCGTATTTTAGAACAACGAGGTCTGAGTTTAAGCCATTATTGGTGTAACCAGTGGCGTAAACATTTGAATTTCCATCAATTGCGGTAGGAACATTATTCAAAGTGTTACGATTGGCGTAATTTTTTACCCAATCAATATTGGGAATTACATTTGTTGTTTGCGAAAAGGAGTTTATTGCTATTGCAAACAATACTCCGAGTAATAGTTTTTTAATCATAGTTTTCGTTTTTTAGAGGTAATACTTCTTCAAAGCACGAGGATTAAATCGGATAAGGCAAGGAAATTCATATTCCAAAAGTGGAATGTTTTGTTAAAAATAATTCCACTTTTGGAATGTTTTGTTAAAAATTAGTGCTTTTTTTAGTCTTCGGCATCTGCAAGTTTAAATATTTCATTTACGGAACAGCCAAGTGCTATTGAAATTACTTTTAAGCGACTTGGTAATAATGGTTTACGACCCATTTCAATTTTATTGTAATTACATTCTTTCATTTTTATATTTTCTGCCACCATCAACTGTTTAAAACCTTTCGATTGCCTTATCGCTTTAATTGCTTTTGCAATCTTTAAATCATATTCATTTTGCTTCATAGTAGGAATTTTAAATGATTAAAATTTTATTTCCTTCCCGTTTTAAAAAAAATTAGGCGTGAACCATTGCTATATTTTTCAACTGTGAGAGGTGCTTGGAAGAACCTTAGACGAATCGAAAAAACAGACAAAAGAACACGCCGTTTGGCGTGTTGCTTTGTACTGTTCTTTCTGTCGTCTAAGAATAAGTTTCCAAGCTTTCTCATACAGAAGAACATTAAGCAACGCTTAATTTTATTTCATATATTTTTTTTCTTAATTCATAATTTTAAGTTATTACGTTAAAATTAACAAAAAAGAATTAAATACAATCCACTTCTTCACTCCCCATAAAAATATATCTAAATTTTCAATTTGATGACTACGTGATGACGTAGTTTTATGTTATTAAATTGTTAAGTGATTTTTTTTAAGTAATTAAATACCTTTTTTTGCGGAATGTTTTAAAACTTATTTATGAATCACATTTCAATTTTATTGGCTGACGACCACCCAGCATTATTAGCGGGTTTAGCTTCTTTATTAAATTCAGTTGAAAATTTTAATATTATTGGGCTTGCTCAAAACGGGCAAATATTATTAGATAGAGTAAAATTGATGCCTCCCGATATAGCAATAATAGACTTAGAAATGCCTGTATTAGATGGCTTTAAAACAATTGAAATTTTAAGTAAAGAATTTCCTAAAGTTAAATCAATTGTTTACAGTTCGCATTATGATAAATATATTGCAAAAGAATTAATTATGTTGGGCGCAAGAGGGTATTTGCCAAAAAATGCAGATATTGAAGTAATGGTTTCTGTAATTAATGAGGTTTATGATGACGGTTTTTGCTTTGATACGAATATCTCTAAACTTATTATGGACACGAGTTTTAGACAAAATCTTTATAAATTAGAGATTGAACAAATTGGTTTAAAAGATAGAGAATTAGAAATTTTAAAATTAATATGCGATGAAAAAACAAACCCTAAAATTGCAGAACAATTAGGCATTTCAATTGATACAGTTGATTATCACAGGCGAAAAATTTTAAAAAAAACTAAATTGAAATCGGCAATAGGCTTGGTTAAATACGCTATTAATAAGGGGTTAGCATAAATTGAAAGTATTATTAAAAAATAAACATTTAAAACTTACACCAAATCAAATTAAAGTTTATACAGTTAGAAAAGGTATAGATTCTTACGATTTATATTATTCCTATTCAACCCAACAAAAACTTACAGGTGGTTTTTTTATTGCAGAATTAATTGGGGATGGCGTTTCTAAAGGTATTTACATTAAACTTAACGAATTTGAAGAAAAAATAATTTACAGTTTTATGGAAGATTCTATAACACGAATAGCAAATTTCAGAGTAAATAAAATTAATTTTTATTCTGAATTAAAAGTAGATTTCTATATTACTTTATACGCTAGTTAGTTTACTAAAATTTATAATTTTTTTAATCAACTCATCTCCCCAAAATTCAACTGCGAGTTTGGTATTACATTGTGTAGCACATTCTAAAATAAGCTGTTTAGCCTTTTCTTTATTATCTGTATGCAAGCTCGCTACCTTGCCAAATACACCACCTTTGATTATTAATTGGTTTAAAATACTTTCTGCTTCTGTAATTTTTTTCATATTGATTTTTTTCAAACAAATATAGTAATTTAAAATAAAAAGTACCTAATAAGATACACTTAATATACAGTATACAAATAAGGGTAACAGATATAGCGGTTTTATATAAGATTTGTAGTGTGAAAAAACAAGGAAAAAGTAAAACCGTTAAGCCAATAACAAAAGAAGTGGCATTAGAAAAACTGGGACAAAGAATAAAAGAGTTGCGAATAAAGCGTGGCTATACTAATTACGAATATTTTGCTTATGAAAATAATATCTCAAGAGCGCAATATGGAAGGTATGAAAGGGGGGAGGATATTAGATTTGGCACTTTGATTAAAATTATTAACGCTTTTGAAATGTCAGTTGATGAGTTTTTTGGCGAAGGTTTCAGTGAAACTAAGAAATAAGACCTAATTCTAAATGGAATTAATTTAAGTTTTGTCTAAAAAGTTATTTTAAAAGATTAATTTGTTTTATTTTGCGTACTTAAAAAAAAAGATGCAGATTATTATCAGCGAGGCGATACAACTAAAACCAAAAAATGACTATAAAATCACATTACCGCAAAAGGTAGACTCTGATTTGTTATTTTATTCAATATCTTATGAAGAATTAAGCGAAAATAAAATTGTAACTATTGAATTAATTGGTGAAGGAGCTACAAAAATAATTCATATATCTTTAAGTAAACAAAAACAACTAACTACGGGGGAATTAAATACTCCAAATAAACTCTCAAATATATTTCTACAAGTAGATACTATTCGTTTTTATAGTAGTGAGCAAATAGATTTTACATTTAATCTATATAAAAAACAAGATTAGCAGTATTTAATAATACTACATTAAACCCATTTCAATTGCTCCCCGATAAATTTGCATTATTCATCGATGGTTATCTATTACTCCGCTAATACAGTTCAACTAATCCATCTCAAATTAATTACAAATAAAAAAGAAAGTGCGGATAGGGTTTATGTGCAAAAGAGGTTTGAATATTCTGAGTTGCAAATTTTTGATTAGTTTATTTTATATTAAATTTGAGAATTACGAATTAAATGAATTCAATAAAAAAAATACTTGATTATGTCCCATTATTCACCGTATGTTTAATATATTTTGGGTTTTGTAATTTGCATTATTATTATGACGAATTTAATATTGATATAAATAACTATATTAATAATACAGAAATAATTTTGGCTTTCTTTCCAAACATTGTTGTTATTCTTTCGTTTATTTTTGGGGTATTGAGCCAATATTATACACAACTAAGTTTTGAAAAAAAACAAGAGTTAATAAAGACGAATATATCTATTATAATGCCTGAATATGGCAAGCCAAAAAGAAATTTAACTCAAAAAAAATCTAAGTTTTACAATAATTTTTTCTTTCCTTTTATTATTTTTTTAATTCTACAACTTATAATTTTTACAATTAAGTATGTTTTTAAAAATGAATATCACTTTAAGGATTATGAATTTCAATACTTTAATTTAATTAGTTCTGTAATAAATTACGGAATAATCTATTATTTACTTATAAGAAATGAGAAATTGGAGCATATTAAAAAATTTCCATTTATAATTACTTTGTTTATAATATTATTCATTGGTCGTTTAATCGCAGAATTTAGAATAAGTGATGCTCAAAGGGTAAAAAATGGTATCTCAAAAAAAAATATTATTTTTAAAGATAAAGAAAGTATAATTACAACAAATAAGGATTTAGTATTTGTAGGTCAAACTCAAAACTTTTTAATATTATATAATACAAAAAATAAAACGGCTGAAATATTTAAAACTTCACAAATTGATAAAATAACAGTATTTTAGAAAGTGGTTCGTTTTAAAACTAACATTTCATTTATTTTTTTAACTCTGGGAAGTCATCTATTTTACTAAATAGAATGTATTTAGGTATTAATAAACTACTAATTAGGATTACAAATATTGATAGCAATATTGAAAAAAATACAACAATCAAATGGCAACCGCAAAAAGGTGAAATACATTTGAAAAAGAAAATAAAGCCCCAGAAATTTGAAATAATGTATGCAAACAGAATTGCAATTTTAGAGGTAGAAATATTTGCTCCGCTAATAGGACTTCCGTAGTTATTTTGTAATGATTTATCAAAAAACACTTTGTAAATTCGTTCCTCTTTTTCCCACTTAAAAACCTCTGTTTCATAATAGTTTACCATACAAATAAAATTAATGTTCCAAAAGTAATAACCCTTACTACTCCAATACCATAATACGCTTATTATGTAGCCAAAAATTAGCAATACAATTTCTAACAATTCTTTATTTTGAACATCATTATTAGACTTTGATGCAATGGTAAAAAATGCAACAAACAAGGCACTTACAGCAACATAGAAATAAGTCATCCACTTGCTATAATTTTCATAATGAAAATTCCTAGCCTTAATAAGTAATTCAAACCTATCTTTTAACGTAGGTTGAACTATCCCACAATTGCATTTTTTTCCAATATTTTCTTCCATTAACACAAAAATAACAAAGATAAATGAGATTTTTCTGGATTATAAATTGTAAATAAAATAAGTATAATCAAACTTCAAACCCATTTCAATTGCTCCCCAATAAATTTGCATTGTTCGTCGAAGGTTTTATATAGCTCCACTAAGAAAGTACAAACCCTCCCTAAACTTTAAACTAAGCTGCTTTAGAGATATTAATACCTTTAATAGCTGATATTTGTTCTGCAACAATTTCAAGTCTTACAGATGCTTTCTTAATGTACTTTCTAAATTCAGCTTCTGTTTGGTGTCCACTTATACTCATAATAGCGGCTATGGAAACTCCTTCGTTGTAAAAGTTTGTACAAAAACTTCTACGTCCTGCATGGCTACTCATTAATTCATATTTGGGTACATCTCTAAATATTACTTGATTCCCTCTGATTTCCCTTATTCTTACCAAATACCTTAATCCAATTCGATGTGAAACTACTTTTATAACTTTATTAAACTCCTTTGCGGAAAGTTCAGGGATAGAGTAATTATATTTTTCTAATATTTCCTGAGCTATTGGATGGAGTGCAAATTCTATTTTATAGTCTGTTTTTTTAGCTCTGCCTGTATAAACTAAATATTCTTTCCCTTTTATTTCTTGCTTTGAAAAGAAATGAGGTTTTAATTTGTTAAAATCATTATATCTCATTCCTAAAAAGCAATTTAAAACATATTTATCCCTAACTAGTATTTCAGTAGGCTTCGTTAAGGGTTCATCATAATACATTTGTATTTCAGAAAAATCTGTGAAAACAGAATCCACATCTTTACTTTCTGATTTTATCCCCGTCCAAGTAAATTTTTTAACATATCCATTTTCTATTGCAATTGTTATAAATTGTTTAATAGCTTTTAAATGCTTATCAATATGATTAATTTTATAGTGTTGGGTTTTAAATTCACCTTTTACTTTTATTGTAAAAGTGGCTTTAAAAAAGTAACTCCTAAAATTTTCAATAAACTTTAAATTAATATCTTCAAATGGAAATTTAAAGTCCGCTTTTAAAATACTATTTGCTCTTGCTTTTGAACTCAAATTTTCCCATTCTAATAAGTGTTTCTTAGTAATTAAATTAAAAGCGAAAATAATATGATTTTTAGTTTGGTTTAGTCGTTGTAAATTTCCTTTACTTGTTATCTTTTTTTTATTATAATCTTCAATAAAACTAATAAAGTCATTTATTTCAGTTTCATGGGTAGCTGTTTCATTTTCTTTTTTGAAATGTCTATCCAGTTGAGTATCTATTTCTTCTTTATTAAGTCTAATTTGATTGGCTTGTTTTTCTGCTATTATTCTTTTTAATTCAATCTTCCAATTATCAAGGTATTGATTGATAAGTTTGTGATTTTCTTCCCCAGATAAAACTTCTTGTTTCGATTTTGACCAGTTTTTACACTGAATTGTTTTACCTGTGTAAAACTTCATAGCTGTTCCATTAATCATCATTCTTACCATTAAAACTGATTCTTTATGGTCTGGTCTTTTAAGTGTGAGTTTCATTGTATTAAATATTAGTAGTATATTTACAAAGTTAGTTCAGATTACTGTTGGTATCGAAGAAAGATACCCACTATGGGGTCAAAGTGGGGGTCAAAAAGATGAATTAATATGAAATTAACCTAAAGTAAAATTTTGTGTAAATTCTTTTGAAAGCCTTATGAATAAAGAAACAATTAGTAAATCTAAATAATATTAAAAATAACTATCAAAGTCCAAGTGGGACTACTGTTAATAACTTGTAAACCCTTGTAATTTAAGTAATTACAAGGGTTTTTTAATTTGCAGGTGGACGCACAGGTGGATTTTATTTATTTTTGTATTGCAATCCATAAAATTCTTAAACTATGAAAACATCTTTAGAATTAGCATCAAAGAAAAACAGAGACGGACTATTTGAAATTTTTGTTAGAATACAAGACGGAAATAAAAAACGTAGAGTAAAAGCAAACTGTGCCATTTCCAAAAATCAGTTTAAAAGTAAAAATCATAATATGCAATGGGTAAGAAATCACCCTAACGCGAAAAAAATTAATGCTGATTTAAAATATTTAATAGATTCATATAATGACATTGTTTTTAATGAAACAAGTAATAAAAAACTTAGTACTCCTGAAACTGTTATTTATAAAGCAACGAAGGGTAAAAATTCTACATCCTTAAAGGATTATTTTGAAAGCAAAATAAAACAAATGCTAGAGTATAATCACCGTAAGGGATTTAGACAGGTATTAAATAACTGGAACGCGTACACCGAAAAAGAAAAACTGGGTGATTTGGATTTTAAACAAATTGATGTAACTATTTTAAAAGGATTTGAAAACTTCCTTTTTAAAAAAGGATTAGAAAGTTCGACTGTATATAATAATTTAAAAAGAGTTCGCTCTTGTTTTAATATGGCAATTAAAGAACAATTAATTGGTGTTGGCGATTATATTTTTAGGGCCTATACAATGCCTAAAGCAAAAGCTTCCAAAAAAGAAAAGTTAACGATTGACGAATTAAAACTTTTTATGTCCCAGAACTATCCAAAGGGCTCTTTAATCAAAACGGCTCAACAATCATTTTTATTAGCATTTAATTTAGCGGGAGTAAGGATCGAAGATATTTTAACCTTGAGTTGGAAAAATGTAAGAAATGGGCGTATTGAATATTCAATGGTTAAAACGGGAGCAGTAAATTCATTTCAAATTACACCTCAAATTAAATCGATACTTCAATACTTTAAATCTATTCACGATGGTAAGTCGAAATTAATTGTACCTATGATGGATGAGAAAATCGCTTTATTAAAAACAAGTAAAAATGAACAAGAGAATGAAACTTACAAAAAAGAAATTAGTAGCAAAACGGCACTCATAAATAAATACTTAAAAAAAATAAAAGAAGATATATGTATCGATAAAAAGATAAGTACACACATAGCCCGACATACTTTTGCTTCAATAGCTATTAAAAAATCAAATGGTGATATTAATTTTGTACAAAATGCATTAAAGCATTCAAACCCTTCTATTACTCAAGTATACCTTGCAAGTTTAGATAATGATTCTATGGACTCAAAAATGAAAGATGTAACAAGTATTTAATAATTTATCTTTTATACTTTTTTATATTCCTCTTAGAGATAAACGCCTCAACAGATTCTTTTTTAAACCAAAATATTCTTCCATTTTGCGAATAGTCTAATTCGTTTAAAAATGGCATTCGTTTATCTAACAGGGTAGATGTTTTGATTTGTAAAAGTTCAGATGTTTCTTTTAATGTAAAATATTTCCAACCAAACAATTTAGTTTGTTTATCACCTATGGCGTCTTCAACTGCTCTCGCAATCACTTCTGCAATATCTGGTAAATCAACAGTTAGTTTCATTTAAGTTTTACTATTCTATTTTGTTCAGTTTAATGTGACTTTAAAACCTTGTTTTATTTTTTTTTATAACAATAAAATAGATTCTTAAAGATAATAAGTAATGAACGGAAAATAAAATTAGGATATTAACACCAATCCGTTAACAGCATTGAAATACAGAAGAGATCGACTCCAAAAAACTCTACTATTCTTTTTAGTTTTTTGAGCTAACAAATTAATTAACAGAAATAAAAATATGGGGTGTTTTTGAAGGATTTTTCTAAATTAATTGATAATTTCGACCTTTTACCTGTTGATAAAATAGTCCTCGGTGGTATATTAGAGTTCTACTCATAATAATTTTTATCAAACCGGAGAAATTGCATTGCAATTAAATCCTGCCGTGATGTAAGCTTCGAATTCATAAAAAATGGTTACGATGCCATTTACAAATGCAGCACCCGCAGCTTCAAAAATTACGAATCAGTAACGCATTGCTTTAGTGATTTAACGGTAGAAAATAATATTAAACATTTTGGTAATGAAACAAAAGTTATGGCAGCGATTTTATTAAGTCGTTATGATTTGACTGATCGAATTGTATCAGCTTTGGCAGGAATATTTGGATTGATAGTCGCCTTATTTCCCGCATCAATAAAACTAAATCGGACAATTCAATAATCGATTGTAACATTTGGTGTACTACAGAACAACATTCCTGTATCGAAATATTACATGTTATTTCTGCCGGGCTGTTTATCCTTTGCCCGTGCTATTTCAGTTTATTTCTTTTTACAAAAGGAGAATTACGACCAACCGCACAAAAGCTTCTCAGGAACAAAATATACCTTACCTGTAGGTGCATAATGTTTGCCTGCATTTTTCTACTTATCTTCCTGGTTATACTACCTCAAAACGTCTATAACTCTTTAATCATTTTTAAAGCGGTCTTTTGGTTGGAAACCATAGCTTTTGTTGCTTTTGGATTCACTTGGTTTGTGAAAGGGGGGCTTTATAAAGACCAAAGCTAAGCTGTCAGAAATGCAGTGAATTAGGTAGAAATTAGAGAAAAAATGGCAGTTTGTTGTTGATATTAAGCCATTAATCGGCTTAATATTAATATTTTTAACTTTGGACGGCTTTTTGCATTATTTAACACAATATAAATCACAAAACCTTTTTTCCTTATGCTTCAACAATTCCTAAACAACAACTTCATTCAAATTACAGAAGATGAAAATTTGAATAAATTAAAAAAAGCCTCAGATAAGGTTTTAAAAAAATTAATAAAGGATAAGACGAAGGTTATTGAATACACCCTTGTAGCTATTGATCCGGAAATCCCAGCCGATAATGGAATAATTGTTGAAGTTAGAGAAATTGTAATTGAATCTTGGAATACATTTTCTTCCAATGCAAAAGATACCCCTATTGTTTACATCAGGGCCGTAATGCTTGAAGCTCTTGAAGAATTGGCAAAAGACCCGATAAACGGAACACTTATTTGGTTTACTTCAAAAAATTTGCTAAACAAATTCAATATAAACGACAAAGAAAAACCACTGCTTTCTGAATTTTTATTAAACATTGGAAATAAAATCGAGAGTAACGCAGTTCAAAACTGGTCAGCTCCTCAAAATGTGAAGCTCGAAAAAATTATATTCGAGTTGAAGTCTATCTCTGCAGATGTTATTGATCCAGCTGAATTACAAAAAAGGCTTAGAATGGCTTCTGTGCATAGTGGATGGGGGCTTGATGGATTAAATCCACACACGCAAGCAACTAATAATGCAGAATGGCCTAAGTTCTTTTCTGAAAGTGCAGGAGCGAGTATTTCTGAATTAATTAATACTTCAATTAAGCAAAAAACAAAAGATATAACCGCTAATTTTACTCAAGTGAAAGAAAAGCTGAATGAAGCAGTAAACAATATTCAAGAAGAATTGCTGTTAAGAAATGTGTTATTTCAAATCAGAACAAATTTATTATGGTGGAAAGAAGCAGGTTATTCAGCATCATTAGATACAGGTTATAAAGCTATTTCTAACGGAACTTTTCAGTTGGCAGTAGCCAAAGATTATTCACACTATATTCCCCACGAGTACCCTGTTAGTGTAGAGTACTTTTTAGCGGAGGCTCTAAAGGTTTTTTCAGAACATAGTAACGATAGTATAAAAATTTCAGATTTTATTTCAGCTGTTCAATCTGATGCAGACAATGCAAAAAAATTATTCAAAGAACCAACAACTTTAGAAGGAAGACAACTGCTTATTAATTTTATTGCGGGATTAGTTTATGGTATGTACAATGCCAATCAATTTAAGACAGTTGTAGGTATCTCAGAAGCTACTGAGATTACTAGCGCAGATTTAACGACATGGTTATTTCATGACAACCAAATTCTTAAACTTGTTAACACCAAATAATCATGGCAAGTGGTAAATGCGAAATAGCCGAATGTGCAGCACCTGCCTCCTGCCATAAATTTGATGATGATTACACTAAGTGTGAACACTGGATAAAAGGCAATGAGGAAAAACCAAAAAAACAGACGCAGAAAAAAGCTAACGGAAAAATGATAGACTTAAGCTGGTCTGGTGATCCTATTCAGCTCGAGAACATCAATAAACTTGGACGTTCAAATCCAATCATATTAGGTACAGTAGGTAGGGCAAAAGCAGCTAAAACAACATTTCTTGCTATGCTTTATACTCTATTGCTTAATGGAAAAAAATTAGAGCACCATAAGTTTGCCGGAACAAAAACAATTTTAGGTTGGGATAGATTGTACAGCAAATTGAAAATTCAAAAAGAAAACGTAGAATTTCCTGACGCTACCTTGCCCGAGTATTTTCGCTTGTATCACTTAGCCCTTCGTAATCAGGAAGGCGTATTAAAAGATTTATTCATAACGGAAGCCTCGGGTGAGGTGTTTTTCAATTGGTCACAAAACAGGAATCACACAGACGCGGAAAATGCTAGAGTAATTTACGAGGCTTCACATGCCTTCATTTTTTTTATTGACTGTAAAGACCTTGCAAAGAGAAAAGGTGTTGCTAAAGGTGAAGTAGTTGATTTGGCACAAATGCTAAATCACAATCTAAATAGTCGTCCATTGATTATAGCATGGTCAAAAGCTGATGAAAAAAAGAACATTCATCCCGCTATTTTAACTTCACTTGAAGAAGAACTTAAAAATCAATTTAGCGCAGCATTACATCTTGACATCAGTAATTTTCCAGTTGATGATCCCGATGCATTGGTGCATGAAAATAATCTACAAGCTATAAACTGGATATTAGAGAAAACAACAAACACAACCAAATTAAATAAGTTGGAAGTAACTTCACCGAAAACAATTGATCCATTTTTAAACTACAGAGGCAAATGAATAAATCACTACTTATTATAGGCAAGCCATTTTCCTCGAAAACAGTTTTTATGACCCAATTCTATACACGGTTACTCAAGAAAAAAAGTAAACTTGTTTTAAATGAGGTTATCGAAAGCTTATCTTTTTTATCAGCATCTAAAGCAAAATTGGCGGCAGGGGATCTTCCAATATCTACCCCAACAGAATCGAACGAAAAGGTTATTCTACCCGTACGTTGCAATGAACAGATTATTTACTTGGATTGTCCTGATTACGGTGGTGAACAAATTGATAAAATAATTGCAGAAAGAGAGCTAGATGAAAACTGGAGTCAAGCGATTAAAAAAAGTGATAATTGGATAGTTTTCATTAGGCCTACAGGTATAAATAAATCTAATGATCTTAGCAATGCAGTAATATCAAAAGAAAACATTGAAAATAAACATTCTGACGAACCTGCTATTATTGAAGAAATAAATAATAATAATACTTTAAATCATAAGGCAACAAATCAAGAACAGGTTGTTTCACCTTTTCAAATATCTGATCAATCTGGTTTTATCGAACTTTTACAAATACTATTAGACGCAAAAAATAATAATTTGCTTATTAAAAATAAGACCACAAAGCTTACAATAGTAATGACATGTTGGGACGAATTAAATACCAACGAAACTCCAGAAACTGTCTTGAAAAATCATTTTCCACTATTGTTCGATTTCATCGAAAGCGTTTGGGAAAAGGGTTATTTTAAAACAATTGGATTGGCAGCGCTCGAATTCGATTTGAATATACCAGCGAATAAGGAAAAATATGAAATTGATGGTCCTGAAAGCTATGGATACATAGTTCATGAAAACGGTCAACAATCAAAGGATCTAACCGAATTAGTTTTTGAAGCATTATAATGAACATAGTAATTCATCAAGCAATATGTGGTCAGGTTGCAGACGGAGGATTTGGATGTATTAAATCAACACTTTCAGATGATGCTTTAAATAAATCGATTGGCTTTAAATCCGACCTGCAAGATCCTGACAGCGGTACTCCTTGGGCTTCGGCCCTTCGCGGATTTCTTTTAAATAATCATTTTCTTTTAATTAAAACTTTTCCTGATAAAAGTCAAGGAGCAAGACCAGGCAGAAATTTTTCTCACGTTTTAATAATCGACAAAAAAGACCTCAATCTTATCACTAACATTGAAGACCTTTACCCTTACTTTTTGAATGAAGTAAACAAAACGGTTCATATCGAACAGATACAATTAATTTCAAAAGGAAAAGTTGCTATTCATTTGGAAGATGGAATAAAAAAAAGGTTTAATAAAATTGTTCATGGCTTACATAAGATTAGTGACTATTCAAACACAATTATTTGGGTGGGGCAGGAAAACTATGAAACAGCTCTTGCCAAACTGTGGCAAATTCTTACTATTGAACAAAAACATAAACTCAATTTAGGTATAAACTTCAACGTTGATGCAATAAAAAAGGACAAACTTAATTTTATTACAATACCGGATGTTGTGCAGAGTAAGTTCTTGCGTTCCGAGTATTGCATAATTAAAAAGACTGATACCCATGAACTGAAAGAATTTTCTGAGCAGTATTTGGCAGGCGATGATGGTGTTTCTGAAAAGATAAAAAAATTCGAGGAATCTATTCAAACAAAAAAATTATCAATTGAAGACATTGAAGTAATTTCAAAAGTCATGTCAACTTTTGAGAATCTTTCTGAAACATCTGATGTAAGAAAGTTGTTGACGTTATCTAATGTGGTTGCAAATTATTCTCCTGAAAATTCCAAAGGAACAGTATTTAAACAAAAAATTGTCTCGGCATTGCTTTCTGTTTATCCTACAGCAACTGCAGAGGATATCTACTTATTAAGAAAGTTCAAAACCGATTCTTACATTCAGAGTGATAAGCTAATAAAAGAGAATTTAAGCAATTGGCTTAAGACCAAATTTGAAAATTCGAAAGATGCTAAAGAACAACAAATTGTCTCTTTAATAAAACTTGCTTTAGATGAGTTGCAGGCAAATTGGCTATCCAAAACAATTATAAGCGCGATTAATAAATTCACACTCCAATTAAATACTGAAAAAGTAGTAATCCTATTTGAATGGTTTAATGTGTGCGAGGATATATTTAATAAATTAAGCATTAGGGACGAATCTCAAAACGATATATTATTTGCTGAAGTAATATCTAAAAAATTTTCCAAGAAGCAGCTAGCAATCCTTACAGAACTATCAATCAAGCACAGTTGGTATAATAGTTTAGCAAGCGTGTACAAATTGTCATTTGACCAAAATCAGGCTGTTAAAGAATTCTTGACCAAAAACAATAAACAGGATAATATAAATGGTTTAGATAAAATCCTCCAGGGTATTCCGGATTCTGAAATCATAAATATTACTTTAGTTGAAAGAGATCCACGTTTAATTGTTGTGTCTGCTGAAAAATGTATAAAAAACACTAGTCTTCTCAATAAACTCGATGCAAATAACACAACATGGATTGATATTTGGTCCAAGGCTATTTCAGGAGGCAATAAATTAGAAGACGGAATACTGAACCTCCAATCAAAAGTTATTCAGGTGTTAGATCATTTAGTGAAGGGTGTATCAATCTCTGAAAATCTATTGTCGAAAATGGCAGAATCGCATTACGCGAGTATATACAAGCATCCGCAAAGGAAAGTACTTTGGAAAAAACTAAATAATAAGCATAAACACCCAGTATTGAATGCGACCCTTTCTGATTTTATTGATAATGCAAAAAGTAATGGCTGGTCCGCCCATTCAGCAGATATTAAGGATGAAGTCATGAGGTCTGATAACCTTCCTTATGTATTGAAAACTTCAAGTATACCAAATGTACTATGGCTATTCAATAACTCCTCATCTTATGAATTAGGAGAATCAAAACTTATTGCATTTTTAGATGCAAGGTCTGAATCGTTTAGTTCAACGGATTGTTACCAGCTTGGTCTTATTATCAACAAAGGAAGATATGAAAGTGCTTTTAATCTCATTAACGGAACATTGATCAAAAAGAATTCGAATTTTAATCGAACAATTAGTTTAACAGCAGATACATTTAAAAAATTGGTGTGGGAAGGTTTCTTCAAAGCCCCATCTTTGAAAGTTCCAAAAAAGAATTATAATGCACAAAAGAAAACAAAAATCTTGTTCCTATCTGCAAACCCTATTTCAACACCTCGGTTAAGAGTAGATGCAGAGCTTGCTTGTATTGATGATGCCCTTAAATCGTCAAAATTCCGAGACAGATTTGATCTTGAAAATAAAGGAGCAGTTCGTTTAGACACATTTTCAGCCTCAATTCTCGAGAATAATCCTGAAATTATTCATTTTTCAGGTCATGCAGACAAGCAGGGTATTGTCCTTGAAGATAGAGAAGGGCAAACGAAAGCATTGACTAATGATTCTATAGATGCAATATTCAAGTTGTTTAAAGATAAAGTGAAGTGTGTAGTTTTAAACGCTTGCTACTCCGAAAATCAAGCTAAAATCATATCGAAACATGGGATTTATGTTGTAGGTATGAATGATGAAATAAATGATGACGTTGCAATTAACTTTTCCGTTGGCTTTTACTTAGGTATAGTTAATGGAAAGGATCCTGTTTTCTCATACAATTTTGCAAAAACAAAAGTTTTAACCGAGAATACCTCAAGTTCTTCTATCCCAGTTTTATGGCATAATGGAGTGAAAATTGGTGAGGAGAAAAGTGAATCAAAAACAAAAGAAAAAATTGAAAAGAATAAGGGAGATAAAAAACAAACAAAAAGTAAAAAAATATGAGTAGTAAAAAAAACTGGGTCGGTTATGATGCCAAATTTCTTGATGGATTTTATATTCCAATGCCAAAACTAAGTGCAGCTCATAAAAAGGATATAGCACTGAATAAAGAAACAAAAAAGAAAGAACTTCCATTTATTTATTATTCTTCAATTCAGAGTAAGTCTCGTAAAATGCCTTTTTTAACAGCGGCAAATATTAATAGAGACGCTTGGCTTCAAAGTGGTAGAGAAGGAACATTTGGATTTGACGATAGGATAAATACTGATGAGCAATTATCTACTAACATATACACACAGCTCAATAAAAAGCATAAAGAGAAAAATAAAAAAGTCGATAAAGGCCATCTTACAAGACGAGAGGATGTTCAATGGGATAGTAAGAAAAATGCTGATAAGGCCATAGAAGCTGCTAAAGCAACATTCTATTATTCAAATGTATGTCCACAACACCATCAGCTAAACAATGAAATATGGAAATATCTGGAAGATGCTGTATTGCGCAGAGGACATTCAAGAAAGCCATTTAAGGCTATTGTGTTTACTGGCCCAATTTTAAAAGATACAGACCCACTGTTAGTTTTTCCAAAAGGCGTAGAATACAAAATACAATGCCCAATAAGATTTTGGAAAGTCATCTATTATGTGAATGAAGATAAAGCATTGCGTTGTGCTGCATTTATGATGTCTCATAAATTATTAATGGAGCGAGATAATCATATCGAGAAAAAAATAGCAGTTAGAGGTGCAAAAATAGTAGAAGAAAAAGTAGATATTCCATTTCTTATGTTTGAAGAGAATGAAAAGTATCAGGTGCAACTTTCGCTTCTTGAAGAACAAACAGGGCTTAAATTTAAAACAGCTAAAGAGGGTTTAACAAAGGATCAATTGTATAGTAAATTAAGTACTAAGCCAAAAACGAATATACGGAGTCTAAAAGTAACTCAAGAGTCCCTAGTTAAAGATCAACTTCCAGGGGAGATTGAAGGATTAGTACTGTAAAAATCCTTTCAATGCATTATACTATTGGTAAAAGGGCGTTCCCTTCGGGCGGGCTTTCCTTTCCAATCTTTTTGTGAAAAACAAAAAGAATTTACTCTACAATCCCTATCGCAAATCAATTTTAAACAAAGTCTCACGAGTATTTTATTACATTTGATACTCAAACGCTCTAACACAATTTGTCTGATTTATAAAAGGCTAGTACTTATGAAGTAGTTTGCTAGCAAATAACATTTTTGTTAGACTTCAATAGCTAAATTTTCGCAGTTAGTAAACTGAGCTTTCTATTTTTGCACGCAATAATCACAAATCCAGTATACTCTTTGGTAAACATTTCTAAATCGTGGAATATGGTGGAAATACGTTAGTATACAGCAATAGAAACCAGTATACGGTATACTTCAGCTAAAGAAATTGTTAAACGGTTTCCGTCGTACGTTGGTTTTGAACTTCGGTATTCAATGCAATTTTCTTTTCCTCTTTGACTTCCATCGCAATTTTTTCATTTTCTTCGTCAGAGGCGAATGAATATAGGAAGCGGCCTTCCTTTTTTAGGATAGACAAGACACGAATAAGGGTATCATTTGACATGAATAGAGATTGAATAGCAGCCTCGGTAGACGTCATCTGAACATCTTGCCTTCTTCCATCACGTGTTAAATAATACCCCATTTCATTTCGATGCTTTTCCATAATGGTTTTAACATAATCAGATTCTAGCAGCTTTCTAAGTATCTTCTCTACAAAAGGTCCGGTAGTCGTGCCTTCATCTTTTGATGTTGATTCTAAGTCTTGCTTGTGTTGAGGGGTGGTTTTGAAACTCACCACTGCAGTTTTTTTAGTTGTTATCATTGTTTTAGTTTTTAAGTTTTTTATTAATTGAATAAAAGGGCCGTAGCCCATTCGATTATTTATTTTTTTTCTAAATTAGATGGTGATGCATCATTTGGTGCAGAATCTGATGCAGGCGGTTTCGCAATTTTCTTGGCATCTTCCTCACGTTCTAACTCTCCAAAAAATTCTTCGATTGATGATGACTTGCTAGGTGCAGTTACTTTTATAACCGGGCCTGAGACCTCGGATGGCTTAGGATAGTTAATCTTAGCCAATCGTTCTGCTTCATTTCTTCGAAATTCTTGCTCTTTCTTACGTTTGCGATGCTGAACGTAAAGATTGATTCCGAATCCGATAATGATAGCACAGAGTACCAACCAATGCCAATTTCGACTGAGCCAACTTATCGCCTTAGGAGGAGGGTTAGGAATCTGAATTCCGACTGAAGATCTTGCTGGCTGTTTAACTTCATTTAAAGTCAGAGGAATATGTCCATCGCTAGGAGGAGGTGGTTCCTTATAGAAATTTGTAAGTTTCTTGATTGCTGCTTTGTAGGTCTCACTGTCCTTATCAGCATACCCGCGTAATACGTCGAAAATATTTAATTGTGTGGCTTCCATGTTGAAATTTTTATGATTTTAAATAATTGATTTTCTATTGCGAAAAGACCATAATTGTTGAATATCGCCGTCATTTTATTATCAACTAAAATATAAAATGGTGTGATATTTGAAATGAATCCTTTGATGATTAGGTCTCGCTCACTCACTATGTTTATTCCAAGTTCATCGAGTGATCTCAAAACTTTATAATTGTTGTAATTTGCATCAAGAAGTAGTTTATCATTTTTATGCTCTTCCCTGAATATTTCATAGTGATAGGAGTGTTTGCAATATGGGCAACAATATTTTTGTTTCCGATTTAGAGGATAGAATTTGAATTTGCACCAAAGGCAAATTTTCGCGAACGTATCTAGCCCTTTTGGGCGGCGCTTTGGATTGCTAGGATATTCATTAAAATTTTCTGTTATCATTTTTTATATTTTTGGGGTTTAATAATTGATTTTATTTGCAATTGTATTTATGTGATATTCTGGTGGATCTTTGTTTCTCATTTATTTTCTTTTTACGGTAATAATAAAAGCTGCCGGAATTATTCAAAATAATTACAACCATTGCATTTTGCAATAAAAATAATTTGCCAAACATCCTTAGAGATGAGTAGCGTAACTAATACCAGTTGATTAACCTAGTCCAAGGGTTTTCTTACCTTACAGACGTTACTTTACATAATGCCCAATAGAAAATTGGCGCAGTGCAAAATTAAGTAATTTTAAAGCGCTTTTGCAAGACTTGTATTAAAGATTTTAACAACTAATATTTGAAGTTTCGTTTTTCTCCAAAATAAAAATACGAGAAAACGAACAATATCAGTAATTCCAGAGGTATCACTAAAATATTAGTTGTATTTTTTTGTACTTGTTAAATTTTTTTTGAAACTTTTGTAATAAAGGCCGTTGCTAAATTTATGTGAGCCTTAACAATTGATCCCTTGAAAACCGTTTCTTTAAAACCGAGCTAGCAACAGAATGGCTTTCTATTTCAGCTGACCATTCAATTAATTTCTGTTTGCCAAGTCTTCGGTCAGCAGATTTAAAAATTTCACTTAGATGGTAGTTTATTATGAAAGTTTCATTTGTGAAAATGTGACCGCATTCCCATTTGTCTTTTTTGAATTCTGCTTCTAATAATTTATCAATCGGGGAGTCGATGTAATCCCTTACCAAATCACAAATGCCATTTCGGGCTGACCAGGTGTGAATATATTCTTCCTTAATGCTAAATATTTTCGGGCAGTCCCAGATTACTTCTTTTCCCATTTTAATACAAAAGCGAGGTATTGAGTTATTCCCGAATTGAGTCCTTGTTGGATAAGCGTAACAGCAGAACTCAATTTTTAATTCCGGGACAAATAAATTATCAATCTGTTTTTTTAGTTTGCTGAACGGTTTCATTTTCTTATAGGGGTGTTTAAAAATCAACAGTACCTTTTATAGATTGATTAATTTGATTATTTATTTCAATTTCTAATTTAAGTCTTTCATAGGGGTTATATCTTCTTGTTATAATACTTTCTAATGATGTTTGCCAAAGGAATATCTCTCTCGTATTGTCTATTGTGTAAAGTAAGCTTCTAACTTTTTCCAAATCGTCAAACTCTAAACCGTCGCCTAAATTGCCAAGTTCCGTTTGTGCATCAATATATTTTTGTGCGCTATCCAATAAAATTGATCGACAATAAGTTCTACCCGGAAAGTAATAGTGACGCCATTTATCAAACCCATATTTTTTTATTAAATCGGAATAATTCATTTACTAAGCTTTAATAATACATCGAATTCTAATTGCAAAGCCTTATAATCTTCATTTGTCATGTCTTTTAAAAATTCGGCTGCATTTTTCTTCGCATCGTTGCGATTACTTATCTTGCTGAATCTCTTTATAAATAATTCTTTATATCTTACACAAAGAAACTGAGCTCTTGCTTTTTCGAGAGTAAATGGTCCCTGTTTGGCTAGTTGTTCTGCACCCAATTTTGCCAAATCTTTAAATGTCATGCCTGATTTCATTATCTGTAATGTGTTAAGAATATCACTTTAGAATTTTAGCCGTGGTTGTTTCACCGGTTGCTTTGTTCCATAAATAGCTTCTCTTTCCTTTTTCTCAATCGCTAGAGCTAATCGCTTAGCTTCGGGTCTAAATTTTTCAATCATTTCTGGTGTTATCATAGCTTCTATCCGTGCATTAGCATAAATGTTAACTTTCATGTCGTTTTATTTTTCATTTTAATAATTACTCCATCAAACATTTTATAAACGCCTTCATTCGTCACTATTCCTTCCCCTTTTTTATCCGTTAATTTATTAAACAACTTCAATCTTAGGCTCTCAGGCATAAATTTAAAATGCTTCCGCCAGACTTTCTTTTCTTCGTTAGTTAAACATTTGCTTTTAGAGTTTGAAAGGTTTTTATTACTATCTGTTAGTTGTTGTGCCCACTCACCCTCACAGTCATAGCAACAGAAATGCTCACCCGAATTATCGGAGTAAACGAAATAAACAACTTGACTTTTACAGGCAGGGCATCTGATATTCATGTGGTTTAATTTGGTAAGGCCTACGTCAATCTTCTTCTTCGCCAAGACTTAGTGTATATTGTTTTGTTTGCCCTACATCTATTTTTTTAAAACTTTTAAATACTTTATGTTCGAAATAACTCTCGTTGTAAGACATTCCTGCATTTTTAAACTTGAAAGAAGCCTTCGTGTTTACAACAAATTTATATTTACCTGACCCAGACCACTCCAGCCCATTTTCATCTTTAGCATAATAAAAATAAGTCTGATATTTAATCTCTGGAATAATAGATATAGTGGAATTAGGCTCAACTTTAAACCACCCCGCAGATGTAAATCCCTGATACTCTGGTGTTGATTCAAAATAGACGATAGCGATATAAATTGGGCTAAGCTCCGAATTTTTAAACATTAATTGTGCGCTTATTTTGTTCATATAAAACAAACAGATAAATAAACTAAGTAATTTTAAATTTTTCATATTCTTCTTTCCATTATCATTTGAACTCAACAATATCTGCCGTAATGGTTATTGATTGAACTATTATAAAAACATATATTGATTGTTTTTCACTAACAGTAATATTAACAAGCGCTTGATTATTCTGTAATTGGTTATCCTGCAACATATTTATTTTTGCCTCGTTAACTAATGACTCCTTTAAAAAACCTCCTATTCCAAAAACCAACACTGACTTGGCAGAACCTTTAACATTGCGTTTTACATAAGTAAAATTATTCGAGCTTAATGAAGAGGAATTTTGTAGTGTTCCTTTCTGGATAGCACAGGAAGGTAGGAAGAAAGTTAAGATACAAGTTACAATTATACTGAATGTGATTTTTTTTAGTGTGTTTTTCATAGAGTTGGTTTTTAATGGGTTTATATGATACAAATATAAAAGTATTCTTATAAGGGTACAAGTTTTTACAAAAAAAAATGGACTTTTCATAAAAATTAGGAAAGCCACTATGGAAAGAGATGATGTTTTAAAGAATTTTTTAACCGTTATAGGCGAGAACATCACAAAACACAGGAAACAAAAGAAAATGACCCTTGAAGCTCTTGGTTTAGAAATCGGATTAACAAGAATGCAGGTTCATAGAATAGAAAAAGGGTATAATATTACCTTATCCACACTTTTAAAGCTTTCATTAGCGTTAGAGGTATTAACCCAAGAATTAGTTATTTATAACCCTAAAAAGTTAGGAAAAACGGATTTAGAGGAATTGGTAAACAATAATAAGTCAACCAAAATTAAGAAGTCAAAATCCGGGCTAAAATTAAAGAAATTGACCCCTAAAAAGAGGGTTAAGTAATTTATGCAGCTTTAGGTGCTCCGGAAGCTAATAATATCAGTGCTTCTGTGAGAGTTTTTAAAACGCGAAAAAAAATTGTCTTTTCGAGTTATTGCTTCAAAACGATTTTTAATCTCTAATGCAACGTTTTTTTCTTTGGCCTACTCTTCCGCATTTTTTTTGCGATTTCCTAAAAAACAACCACTATATAGTTCTTTTCATGTTTGAATAAAAAATCCTGTTTCAAAACGAAAAGTACAATATTTAGTCAATGAAATAACTAATCTTACATTAAACCCCAGATCGATAACCATTCTTATTTGTTAACTTTTCTATCAACCATTTTTTAAACTCTATATTATCATATATTTCACTTAATAAACTAATCGGTTGCGAGTAAAGTGTGTCTGATTTAAATATTTTATGCCAGTCAAATGCATCATCAATATTCCCATTAAAAGAACCTGCTTTTTCAAAAACTTTTAAAAATTCATAAGCAATTAGCCCTTGACCAATAGCTGTGGGATGAACACCATCCAAACTAAAAATACCACCCGCAGTTATATCTCCTTTTCTATTTGTACTAAAAAACTTGGTATCTACTTTTGGGTAAGCATATTTAAAATATTCGGGAAATTCGTAAGTTGGCATATAATTGTTTCGCTTTACAGCCATTTTTGAAAGGGCAGAACCTATATCCACTAAATAAAAGGTTGGTTTACCCATTTTTTGATTAAGCGTGGCAACAGTTTCTTGTATAATTCTATTGTATTTTCTAATGCAATTATCAATATGTAAAACATCGTTATATTTTAAATGCGGTAATGATAACTCGAATGAATCGGCGAACGCAAAGTAGGGATAATATTTACCATAAGAATATGTGTGTTTCTCTGGTTCAGATAGGTCAGCGGAAGACATTGGCGCTGGATTATTGGGATTTACCTCCCATTCTATAACTTCAGTATCAATCCTATCGCTTTGCTCGCCAACTGCTTTTATTAAGGGGCATATTGTAACAAGTGGTATAGTCGCTACAAAAACTTTATAATCAATAGCTTTAGGATTATCTTGTAGTATATCAAATACTTTGTTCAACGTATACTCATATTCTTTTCTAAAATCTTCCGGATGCCATAAATTCCAATCTTCTTTTAAGCGTTCTTCAAATAATACTTTTTCGGGACCGCCATTAAATCTTTGACCATCGTTAGAAGTTTGCTTAATACTTAAATTTAAAACCGTACCTAGAGCATTATTTGCTCCCAGCCATAAAATTAAATTTTCAACTCCTTCGTTTTTATGATGGCATTGTAACCAATCAAGCTGCGTAAAATCTTTTGGTGACGACTTTTTGTTATCACCTTCAAGCACTTTTTGTGCTGTTCTAAGCAACGATTCATCAACAACTCCAAACCAATTATCTTTTTTATTTGGGGATTTTTCAATATGCTCACGGCACAACGTTGGTTTTATTAACCAAGGCGATGCGGCGTCAAAACCTCTTACCGAAAGATTATTGTAAATATTGTTTTTGAAAGGTTTATCTATACCGCCATCTCCTCGTTCGTAATAATCTTCTACGTCATCTAAATAATTATTTATACTATTAACCGCCAATGGCCATTCAATAATGCCTTTAATATCTGAACCAAATCTTTTTTCTAATCGTCTAAAAATAGATTCGATATTTACAGGTAAACCATCCATAGGCCAAGTGGGGTAGTTATATTTTTTGTCAGCTAATATTTCAGCCAATAAGGTTGAATAGCACTGGTCGGTTCGGGCAGCGGCCCCCGACATAAATCCCTGCGATATACTATCGCCAATTGTAAGTAGTTTCATATTAATTGTTATTTATTTTTTAGTAAGTTGTAAAAAATATTATAGTTCCAATCTAGTGCGTTAATAGTTTAAATACCCGCAATCACATCGCCTCTAGTTTTTTCTAAAACTTTTTATTGCTTTAAGTATGCTATAAATAAACATATAAAATTGAAATTTATCAATTAGGGTGTTCCCTAATTGATATTATTAAATCGTTAACGATTTTAGAATAAATTAATATAAAACGCTTAAAAATAAATTACATCAACTAGGGAAACCCCTAATTGATAGCTAATAGTTTTTAGACTATATTTATAAATAATGAAATCTGTAATTGCCGCGCTTATCCTTTTAATATGTACGTCGTTTACATTTACTTCAGAAAATGTTTACGTATGCAATAGTAAAACTTCGGTTGCTTATCATGCTACAAAAAATTGTAATGGTTTAAATAGATGCAATCACGAAATTATTTCTATTACTAAAACAGATGCAACAAATAATTATAACAAAAGAGCCTGTAAAATTTGTTATTGAATATAACTCAAAGCTTACTCTTTTATAAATTTCACAGCGCTACTTGAGTTTTTATCCATACATTATTCAACAGAAAGTACATCACTCTCAATAATATTAAGCCCCGTTACTTTTTCCTGAATAAATATATCTCTCAATAATTCAGAAATAAATATTTCAGACATTGTAGTTACTATAAAATCATTATTAAACAAAGATTCTTTTTTTAATGTTAATTTTTTAAATTGACTTAACCCATAATCTTCTTTAGACTTGTTTAACTCATCAACACTAGAAATATTAATAACTTGATAAGGTTCAAAATGTAAGTCTTTTACTAGAATAGATTTGTGAAATATGATTGCATTATATTCAACCTGAAAAGTATATAATAAAAAATATTCATCTTCAATCGCTTTATCATTTGAATAAATATTAACAGGATAAAAATAAATACCTTTTAATTTTAAGCTTTCAAAAATATTTTTTATCTTTTTACTTATTATAAAAGGTGTCTGAGGTAAAATATAATGATAATCTATAAAATCGTTTAACTTAGCCGACTTCAACAGCTGAGCTCTATCCACTTTTACATTAAAGTCAGGAATCGCATTGGTTGCATTAGGGTCAATTAAATAACGTTGCGGGCTAAAAAATGTACTAAATTTTTTATAATAATCCTTACTTAAAAATGATTGTTCATCAATTAGCACTTGTGATAAACCATCCTTAACGCCAATTATTTTAGGGTCTGAAGATTTTCTTATTATATAATACATAGTTTAATATCCCATATTTTTAAAATAGGTATTTAAGTTACCACCACCAGTTCGCCATTTTTTAAAGGCTTCTAGAATATGACCTCTTAACTTTTGTTGTAAAATTACTAAATCTTTTAATTCTATAACTTTCGTACCACCTTTAGACAAAATATCAATTTGGGCAGTTACATAACGATTATAGGCTGGATGATTCCAATGAAACCCAGTTGGAAGTTTTTTTAAGTTAAAGATACTGTTTTGAAAATATTTATTTTCAAATAAATGAATTAATTTTCTATAAACTGCATTCGGAATAAGATGATGATTCCATTTTATAACATTAAAAATCTTAACTCCCTTCACTCCCATAATACTTAATGCTGAGGCTACATAATCCACCGCAGTCATTTTCTCAGTACTAAACATATCTTTGCCGGTTATAATACCATTAAGTATTTTGGTAATTGCAATACCCGGGTTTAGCTCCGCCATAAATATGGCAACTGGTTGCAGGGTTTTTTCGCTTTTTCGGTCAAAATCGCCACCAAACGCCGATTTTAAGCTATATTCTATCCAACCGCCATAATCGCCACGTTTCCAGGCGCTACTGGCAGATTTCTTATAATAATCATTAATATTGTCTGAGCGGTTGTTGTTTTGAGCTACTTTTCCACTGTTGCTATTTGTATCGATTTTTTTGGTAACCGAATTTTTGGTTGGCCCACCACTAATGCCACCTTTGCTGTGGCTTCCTCCGCCCGATCCTCCACTCCCACCTGAAGCTGGTTTTCCGCCACCGCCGCCTCCTTTAGTGCCACCGGGCGTTTGAGTCCCCTGCGCTTCGCCACCACCATGTGGACCTGAATCGGCATTTGGGGAACCACCATCACCACCCCTACCTGAAGGCGCAGACGATCCTCCTGCTCCCGCTCCCCCTGCTCCCTTTCCGGCACCAGAACTTGGGGCTCCTCCACCATTTTCCGGTGTTGCCCCACCAGAACTTGGCTTGCCTTCTTGCATGCCATCTATATCAATATTGTTAATGGGCTTATTGCCTGCATAATTATACGGTGTATAAAATGGATAATCAGACGCCAGCGGATCGATGGAAATGAACCGGCATGTCCAGGCGGCATAATACCGTGCCCCATAATAATACAATCCACTCTCAGCGTCCCTTTCTTTTCCAACATATCGAAAGCGTTTGTAGGTAAAGGTGCGTAAAGAGCTATCACCAAAGGGATAATATTCTTCTTTATCTATAACCGTACCATTATTTTTTAACCTTACAACCGACGAGCCAATTTGATCTTCCAAAATATATACAGCATCTTCTGTAATGTCTCCGGGAAAAGCAGAGCCTACATTAATTCTTATTTCAGCAATACGGCTTTTATCATCCATAATGTGGATGTAATTTTTTTCGTAAGTACTACTGTTTTCTAATTTTACATATTCAAAAATACCATCAATATAAATGGTACGTTCATAAATTGGGCTCATCGCCGTTCCCGTTCTTACTAATTTACTAACTCGGTCTTGCCCGCTGTAATCGTATTGGGTAAATACGGTTGGGTTGCTACTACCCACTTGGTTCTTATAACAAATTAATTGGTCGGCATAATTCCAAACATAGTTTCTAGAACCACTTGTGGTTAATTGATTGCCACAACTATCGTAAGCAAAAGATTCAATCAAAACAGAAGACGAGTCCTCAACTTTTTGTAAGGTGTTTACACCCGTATTATAAACAAAATTGCGTGTAAAGCCATTTGTGCCACCTTGTATAACGCTTTGTACATTGCCAAGTTTATCGTAACTGTAAGTCCTGTTGTAAGCCCTTACATTATTGGCATTTGGGCTTCCCGGTGCTGGAGCATCGCCATAAATGTAATTAGAAGCACCACTTTGTGTATCACTCTCTCTTCCATCGGCAAAAGTTAAACGGTAAATAGGGTCGTATTCAAAATTTCTATTCAGTGCATCGTCTCCTAATGCGCTACCATTAATCCCGCAGTCTGTAACTCTTGTAAGTATTTTTACAATATTGCCAACCAAATCAAAATTAAATCCATCGTCTTGTTTATTAGAGCCACTGTTGTAAGCATACTTTATTGTACTGCCAACGGTAGTTTTGGTAAATCCTTCGCTTCTTTGTCTCAATAGTCTAAAGGTTATCGGATCATATACATACCGGGTCATCATACCATTGCCAAAAGCAATTAATAAGCGCTGGCCTTTGGCATTGTATGCTATGTTCTCTACGTAATTGGTTGTAGTTGGCCCTGCAGGGCTGTACAAATCAACTTTTTCCAATGCCCCTGCTTTATTATAAGTAGGTATAATTTCTTTTCTTTCAGCGCTCAAATCCTCCGGTAAGGTTAATAAAGTAACACGGTCTAAAGCGTCATACTCCATATCTGTTGTAAATACAACAGTATCTAATATAGAAGGTAAACCTGTCCAATCTACAATAAAAGTTGTATAATTATCAAGGTCGGCCTTTAGAGTGGCGCTGCTTATAACTTGCTGATTTTTTGTGAGCACGTTACCTTTAAAATCATATTCCGGTATTTCTATAAAGCCTGCTTCGTCGTAACTTTGGTAGGTTTCTCCTTTCAGGTTTTCATTTTCAGGATTAGTTAATCCGGCACTATCGCCAAAAATTAAATAACTTCTAAGCGTAGTGGCATCGCCTGTTTTATTTCTTGCCCAATTATAATTAGATCGGCTTAATGTATCATAAGCACTTAAACTTCTACTTCCCTTGGCATCATAACTTTCAATAGCTTTACCTGTAGCATCCAAAATTATATTGCTTTCGCCTCTGTCAATATGTTTCGACCATAATGCAGGTAAATCTGCTATAGCATAAATGTGTTCAAAAACATTTCTATCGTATGGGTCTTTTACCAATAATAAATTACCTTGAATATCGTAAGAGTATGTCATTACAATATTATCTACAGGTATAATATTTACTTTATCAATATGTTCAGTGGTTCTAATGGTTCTTCTAAACGCGTCAATTTCTACACTTTTTGGAGTTCCATAATCTGCTGTTGGCACATTCGAACCAGGTACATTTGTAATTCCTGCAAGATCATTGCTATCATAAGTAAAATTAACCCAGGGAGTTGGAGTAAACCCTTCAATACCAGAAAGGGTTGAAGGCGATAAAGGGTTTTGTATGTCATTTGGAGTTCCGAAAATTTCCCATTGTTCGCTATTATTAGGGTTTACCGTCCTCACCATTCTTCCAAGTGCATCGTAAAATAATCTTGACTTTACACCAAAAGCATCGTATAACAAATAATCAAATCCTGAATCAAAAAAGGGTTCATATTGTTCAACAACATTACCCTTATTATTATAAATTTTCCAGCCACTTACCACCACATTTAAAGGGTCGCCACCACCACGCTCAATTCCAATTGTATCTGCATTTTGGCTTTGGTTTACCGGTAATCCTGATGTTCCGGATTTTGAATTACCGAAAATAACATCTTGTGCTTGTGTTCTGCTTTGTAGTAAACGTCCAAAACCATCGCTGTATTCTAGTGAAATAATAGTAGGACTACTTGCGCTTTGCTGGTAATGTAGTTCGCGGCTAATCGTTTTTACAAACACCGGGTCACCGCTATTTTTGAATGCAAAAAAATCGTATTCCATTATAGCCGAAGGGGCATAGCGATCGTAAAAACCGCCACTTCCACTTTTGTAGTCCCCTTCAGTGCCTTTGCCAATAAGGGCTGTGGCGCGTAATAATCCCAATGGAGAAAAATCAAATACGGAGATATTAAGGTTTACATCCTTTACCTGATAGGGCTGCATTACACGGTAATCATAATCAGCATTCGTTTCAAGGTACACAGGAGCTATCGTATCAATATATTGTTTGCTACTTATAGGTAGCATATTGTAAACATCATAGCTAACAGTGGAGAGGTTATCAAACACATCTTTGCTTTCCATAATCAAGCCGTAAGTTGTGTCGTATTTTAAACGTGCGCTTTCGGCGTACCAGCCGTCTGCATAAGGAACGCCTGTTTTCTTAACATACCCCATTCTACCGGTTGGATCTTGCATTAAGCCGTCAAAAGCTGTTGGGTAGCCTGTGATCCAGTCAGGTGAGCCACTCACAAAACACTGCGGCGTAGTGCTATAAGCATCAGCAATAATAGCATCGGTAATAATCAACGTTTCGCTGCGTACTTGAGCTCCTTGGCTACCTATTTCCCCATAAGGAAGACCAACAAAAGGCATTCCTAAATAGTCGTAGTAATTTAGTGTACAGCCAATAACGGGTAAGGTTGCCACGCTATTAAACACTGCATCGCGTAAGGCAAATACAGAAAGGCTTGCGGCACTTTGTGTAGCATCGTAGGAGATGCTTCGCTTTACGCGGTTTACCATGTATGTGCCGCCGCCTAAATCTTTATAAATAAATTCACTGATGGAATAGGTAGCTAAATAATTTCCCGGTCCGCCGCTTAAGGGAGAAGAAGCGCGAGGCATGCCTACACTTAATTGTCCTTGTGCTTGTCCGTATGCATCGTACTCTTTTGTAAAACTAAAACTATACATAGGGTCTGTGCCCCTCTCATATTGTGTGGTACGTTGTGCTACATTAAACGGAAAGAAAATATATCCCCCGCCGCTCCAATAACCGGAAGTCTCTGCCCACAAAGGCTGAGGCAATAACGCGGGGTCAAACTCCATGCGTAAACTCATTAAACTTTCGGTTACTGTGTATGGTTTATCTTTTAGAGAAGAACCGTCCAAAGCATATAATTCAGAACGTAATAAACTGCCTCTTAATGTTCTTAGGGCGTCTCTTCGCGCTCTGCGAGGTAAACTTGCCAATAGGTTGTTCATAGCAACTGGACGTTGCAAAAGTTGTGTATCGCCGCTCCAGTATTCGTCAGTAAAATCTGGTTCTTTCCAGCGGTTAAAGCCGTCGCCCACAGGGCCAACATAGAACCAACTTTTGGTGAGAACAGGAGGAGTGTATTGCGTGGAGTCCAAAGCGGCTTGGTTAAAAGACTTCTCGACTTCGCTCGAAGTGATATAATTGTATGTAGCCGGAATTTCAAATTGTGCAAAAGTTTCGGTGTCCTCTGTATCCACGTGGGCAAAGCCCCTGAATTCACGCTCTACACCATCCCAGTAACCGTTATGATAATTGTATTGTGTTACCAATTTTCCACCGGATAATAAATCCAACACTTCTACTTTATTTACTACCTGCACCGGAAAAGGAAGATCCGTTTTCCAGCGTGTAAGCGGATTTGCTTGATCTCTTAAATAATGATAGACAGATGACCCATAAGACACGCGGGTAATACTCCCCATGTTATTATTCATTTGTTCCAGCACATAAGGCTTGTTGCCTTTTGTAAAATCTAAAAAATACATTTTACCGGGGGTGCCTGCATCGGGGCCAAAGCTCCAGAGAATGCCTGCTTGCCCCGTTCCATTAATATCAATAATGCGTAAAGCCTTTGGATTATAAACCCGAGGCGTGTTTACAATTTTTACAGGAGCTGAAAAACCGTTACCTGATTGGTTCACATATAAGGTAACCGAGTTTGATTCTACAAATGCAATATCTGCTTGCCCATCACCATCTAAATCACCCACCAAAACTTGTGCAGGGTCATATTGCTCTGGAAACACCGGAGCGTTTTTCATGTTCACTTTTTTCCCAAAACGTCCGTAACCCATATTTGGCCAGTATTGCACACGGCCGGAGCTAATGAGTACAATGTCTTGTAAACCATCACCTGTCATGTCCGCAAAACGGATGCGTGGATCGGCAAACGAAAAATCAGCAAATGTTTTAATGGCAGTTCTTACTTTGTAAAAACCTTTAATGGGGTCGTTATAAAAACATTCAAACTTTGCGCCATTGCGTAATACATCAGTAATGCCGTCACCATCCAAATCTATTAATTGTACTTCAGGGTCGGCAAAACTAAAAGAAGGGATTTGCTCATAAGGCCGGAAGCTTTTGGCATCCCACACTTTATGAAAAGCTCCGGGAAAATATCCTGCTACCTGACCGTTGTTTACCAATAGGTCAGTGCGTCCGTCGCCATTAGCGTCAATCATCTGCACACCCGGCATACCGAGTTGTACAGAGGGCGCAATGTTTAAATCACGAGGCGGACTGAATTTACCACTGCCTTTATTTGTCCAATAGCGTGCTACTCCATTTAATTGCAATATGTCGGGTAAACCGTTGCCATCCAAATCAACCAATTCAAAACCCGGTTCGGATAAAGAGTTGATAGGTATAGGTCCACTGATTTCTTGTAATTCTCTTTTGGCGGGATTAAACACCGAATAAGAAAACTCAAGGGGAGGCATAAATTCACTTTCATCACCGTTATGTCCTTCCACACTCACTGAATCCAATAGTGAAGCACCGTTAAGCGGTAAATCGGTTTTGTAATTAAAGTGGTAGGTTTTTGTTTTAATAAGAGAGGCTGCGTTGGTATAAGTTTCAATGCTCACGCAACGTTTGGTAGTACGTACCTCAAACCCTTGTCGATAGGTTGAAGAGGGATCCGGACGATCTTCATAGACTAAGCGTACTTCGCACATATATTTTACAACGGAGCCCGCCATGTATTTGGCATATTGAATTGAGGACAGATAGATTTGATCGTAAATATGAGGATTGTTGGCTGTTGACTCTTCAGAAGTCACAAGGTCGCGTTCATAGAAATAAAGAATTTCATTACCAAAAGTATCTTGTGTTTTTGTAAGGTGCCACGAAAAAATAGCATTGCGATTATCAGGATTTGCAATAACAGCAGGATCAGCAGAAGCCATGCCAGGCGTGCCGTACCAACTGATTAATCCGTCTTTGCTACGCACTTCCCAATAATGTTCTCCGTTTGTTTTTTTGTGGCGAATGATGCGTGCAAACAAACCTTCGGTACGAGGTTGATAAAAAGTTTTTTCGTAACCAATGTTTCCAGTTAATATTTCGTTCTCAATTCTTACAGGTACTAAATCTTCGGCACCCGATAAAATAAAAATATCCGACTTGTCTTCATAAATGGGAATGCCTTTGGATGTTTTGCGCATCACGCCCGGCACACTCAAATTCCATCCCATTCCAAATACACCATCGCTATTACCCGAACTGTAGCCCAAGGTTAATTCAGGCTGGTAACCATTACGCCCTGGAGGTACTGAAATAGGCACGCTAAAATTACCGGTGCCTGTAAAAAGGTCGGGAGAAAATTTCTCGCCCAGGCCACTTTGCGCACCACCACTTTGTGGATTGGATATGACTGATGTTCCTTTAGTATTTGCCATAATTAAATTTTTTAACCTAGTTAAATATTTATTTAATTATAGAGGATATGCTTTCAAATCAGCTTTACAGCCAACTAACAACAAAATATCTTTTACTTGCCCCTTACTAAAGAGCTCTCGATTTTCAAATGTTGTGTTGTCAAAAATAAATTTCAGTTTTACCAATGGACTATTTCCAATAGTACTCATCAAAGGCCCTGTTGGTAAAACACCATTTATAGTTTGCAAGAATGTCGGAGGGGTAGAAGAACTTGTTACAACTTGTATTGCCACGTTATTTATTTCACTGGTAAAGCCATCTTCTCTAACAAAGTATACGACAATATCTGTTCCATTCAATTTCAAATTATCAATTCCTTGAGGGAAAAATTCACGTTTCAATTCAATGGTTACATCAAATTCATTGGGACCAGCTTCAGCTTCACCTAATTCATACCACTGGTCAGGGAAATTATTTTTAAATGAAAAGCCACGGTTAAATGATAGTGTATTATCCAAATCCTGCAAAACTTGCGCGCGGTATAAATAACTATCTAAAGCAGTATATTCAACCGTTAACAACACATCGGCAATATTATCAAAATCGAAACGATTAGTAAATTGAGGCATTAAAAATTGCCAACGCGATTCAATACCCATGCCTTCAAATGGGTTGAGCAAATTATTTTGCAATGGTTGAAGTTGAAATAAGCCTGTTGCTTTGTTAGGTGAGGTGAGAGCCACTGAATCCTGCTCTAATCTTCGGATTGGAATTTTTTGGAAAGAGGTTCCTCCAATCACAGTGTATGAAATAGTATCGGCCGTTAGGGAAGCTTTAATACCATCGTAAACTGGAAGTAAGCCAACTACCGTCGTTTGCACACTATTTATAAGTCGAATGTAATGGCCAGGAAAATCATAATCGAATAGTTGATTAGTGAGTGAGAAATTAAAGATCCCGGTTTCCTTAAATCCTTGAAACTCTGAAGGAAAATTTTGCGCTAATGAAATTACTTTTGTTAATTGTAGTTTTCGTTTGTAACTATCTAAAGCATATTGCTGTAATTTAGTGATATCCACTAACAATCTTGCACTTCCTGTTAGCCCTTTACGATCAGTTGCTTTACTAGAACTACCAGAAGTAAAACCAGAAGAAGGAGTCTCCCAATAATCATTTAAAATAAATGGACCTGCTTGTTCTTGGCGTTCAAAATACAATTGGCTTTCAGCTGAACGTGCTATAGCCGTACCCAAATTAAGCATGTAATTATAACAACCACCCAACACGTTACTCATAAAATTATATAGGTCAGCGTTAGTAAATTTGTTTTGAAGGAAAGCTAATGAATCTTGTGCATGTGTATTATTTAATACTGAAATATCCCTTTCCTGAGTTACAATACGTATATTATCATTTGCTATTTTAATTTGTTGATTAGCCAAACTTATATCAAACCCTGCTAATTGTTTTTGATAATTCCATTCTTTTGACATTCTTTCAAAAGATGCTAATTGAGAACTTATTGACGAATTTACAGATGTAATTTGCGCTAAAGTCGATAAAGTTCCAGTAAGTAGATCCCCCCCTCCCTTCGCTAAATTTAAAAAAGATGCTGCAGTAGAAGTAATTGCGGCACCTTCTAGAGTTTCGATTTGGTCCTTCAAAAGAGAAAGTGTTTGTTTTTCATATGAATTCATCCCTTGTGCCAATAAATCAGAAAAATGATTTTGGGAGAAGGTCACTTTACTTAATTGAATATACGCTATGTCCTGCTCATCATTCGCTTGATTTATCCTCAAGTCCTGCAACTTAATAGTAGCTGTTGCGGTTTCCAAATCTTGTTTGGCTCTTAACTGTGCATAATTTTCAGCGTCTTCCTTTTCAAGGGCTGCTAGGAATAAGCTCTCCATCTGTTGTGCTTGTTGAGCTATTTGCTGAGCTCTATCAATTAATGATTGGAAGCGATATTGGGAAGGTGTATAGTTGTTTATCCCAGGTAAGGTAAGATTTCCTGTTCCTCCAATAATAGGGAGTCCGCTTACACTATCTGTTGAAGCCGGATATATATTTAACTCACGAATGATACCGGCAATATTTCGGCAATTAAAAATTTTGTATAACTCAACATTCCCTTTTAGTTGTAAAGCATTATAAATTGGGTTTTGTGGAACGCAAAATACAAAATCAATTAGCGGGGTATACGAAACAGGCATACCGGTTGGTATAATTTCTATAATAATTGGCGCATTGGTATAGTTGAGGTTAGCTGTAAATGGCTCAGGTTCTGGCCATATAGGGTCATAACTCCGACCCCCAGTTAAATATTGTTCGCCATCGGTATTTGCAAATCGGAATTGGTAATCCGTAGTGTTTGTAGGAATGGGTTGATATAACCATCCAATTTTTTGTTCGGAATCTATGGATGCTACATCGTCAACATTTAATCCTGAAATATACGCAACAGCTCTCGCGTATTTATCCGCGACATCATTGTTAAAATCTGCAATATTATTCAAAGCCGATAAATAGCGATAAGCATTGTTTGTGCGATCTTTATTTCCATTTACAACCTCTGTTATAGTCTGTGGTGTTGGCGCCGGAGGTCTTATACCTTCAATAAATTCAGTAGCTTGATCAAAAAAGCGTGAAATATCTGGATAGTCATCATTATATAAATCTACCAACCCCCCAACTGCATCTTCTATCAAATCAGCATCTCCTAATGAAGCAACATTATCCTTTAATGAACTAAACATATTTGCCCACATTCTTTCAGCAGACCCATACATGGGTATAGATGTGTTTAAACAATAATTTGCTTTTGCAATACATTGATTAGTTTTATAATTAAGATCTGTTGTTTGCAATAGCTCAAGAGCAGTAGTATACATTTTACGGGCAACTGGAACAGTATCACTTGTATCCAACGTAAATAGCTGATCCGCATAACTATATAAACACTGAATAATATTCATTATAGTATATTTAGTGTATGCTCTGGCTCTAGTTTGAGCAATTAGATGAGGATTCAGAGGGTCTAATAACCAATTAGGCGCTTGAAGAAACGTAGTCGGAATCGTTTGCTCCAATACAAGGCCATAGAAGATTTTTCGTTTAGCTAACAATGCGTTAGTATAATCATAAACCGATTTATACCAAGCTAAAGCTGAATCAAATTGGCCTCGTTTCTGCTGATCAAGAGCCAAAAGCATAGGAACAAAATAATATGCTTCATAAAGCAGATCCTTTACAGCAATTACTCTTATAACATCAGTACTTGATGTTCCAGGAGGATCATTTAGGTTCTTTCGTATTTTAGTTTTAATATTTAAGGCACGAGCAGAAAAATCTTGAATACACTCTCCAGATTGAATAGATACATTATTTACAATTTCTGGCGCTATTACCAAAGGTATTTCTGAAGGATCTAAAAAATTTTGTAAGGTCGCAGCGTTATAATAACCTATATAAATACCAGAGCATAAAATTAAATTAGTGTTGGTAGAGCATTTAATAGCGAAATACTTGTTAGGACCCGCAGTAGGATTGGTTTCAAAAAATATAGGACATATTTTGGTAATTGTACTAAATTGATTAGTTATACCAGATATGTTATGCGGTGTTACTGTTAACGCGGAAGAATTTTCAAAAATAAAAAGGTTATTAACCTTAAACGCACCAGCGTTATCTAAATAGACTACTATTACTTCATTAGCAACCTTGTTATAAGCACCAATAATTTTCTTGACATTACCATTATCGTTCCAAGAATTTTCATAGATAGTGTTATCTATAGAAGAAAAATAAATTGAATTCTCATAAACTATCGCTATTCCTTTATCCGCAATAGCGAAAGAACTATTAAAAAATTGCATCCGAATGGCATTAATTGCAACCTTTTCAGAATACGTTTGTGAGTCTATATAATTTTCAAATTTATTATTTTTATAATTATATGTTTGGTAAGTACTGATTGTATTTACGTTAGTAGGATTTGGGCCTACTAGTACTAATACTCCATATAATGTATAACTAAATATAAAAGAGGGCTTATCCCAATATCTGGTGCTTTGACACAGGACAACACTGGTGACCTGATAATCTTTGCTATAAGAAGTATTAGCATTGTAAGTATAGGCTGGAATATCAGCAGTCTGTTTTTCGGCCGCCCAATCGGCATTTACTATATTTAAATTTTTCGTAATGTATGCCAGAACAAGTTTTCCTTTGTCAAGATATGTGTAAAAAACATATAGAGTACTTGACTTAGGCCCATAAATAGGGTTTGTTTGGTTATCGGTGTCTTTTATTTCCCCAAGAGAAATAGCGCCTATAACTTTAACAGACTTGTTCGCAATAGGTAATCTTCTCCATTGGCTAACGGCAGTTTCAGTTTTATCATCCGGATTTCTCACACAATAATAAACGGTTCCGGATATACCTTGAGCAAAAAGGTATGTTTTAAAAACGCCGGTTAATGTATTTCCAGTACAGCAAGAATTTGGATCACTGTAAAAGTATTGATATTCATTAAAACTAGTAGAGCAAATAGGTTCTAAATTTTGAATATCGTCTAAATATTTTTGATAATCTTCGGCAGCGTGACAAGCATCCTCAGGACTAAACGAATTATTACTGTTAAGAGTGTTAGAAAGTTCTACAAATTTTTCACTTTGATTGCGTCTTAAAGTTGGATATAATAAATTTTCGGGATATAGAAATACAAACATAGCAGAACGCCAGGTTGCATAAGACCCTATCCACTTCCATTCTTCTTTAAATTGTGGGGCGGTTAACGTGAAGTTTGTAACAAAGTTATCATAAATACCTGTTTCCAAAGCCCATAATAAACCCTGCAATGTTTCAATAGCAAATGAAACACGGGTGTGTTTTACACAACAATTATCTTTTGTTTCAATAAAAAAGGTTTTTGCTAAACGCTCCGCTGCATCCTGCCAATTTTCGCAGGCATTTGTTAGTGCTCTAATTAAAGCATCTCTCAATAATGGCATATTGCGGTCTTCTGCTTCCATTAATACATCTTTCCATCTTTCTTTTACACGATTCTCTGAATCAATTCGTGTTTGTAACCTGTCTGCCCATGCTTTACGCAAATTGTAGGGCGAACGCCATTGATTATATACTGGAAGATCAGTAAGTGGAAAATTGATGACTGATGGTTTATATATTTGGAAATAATCCTGATCCAGTATTATACTTGAATTATATTCTTCCAATACTTGAGCAAACGGTAAATTACGTGAGTGAATTGCAATAAGGATGTTTCGAATATCTTCGTATTCGGTATCAATTAATGGGATTGCACCAGTGCCGGCTGATTCGAGAACATGAATTATGTTTCTTAAAAATCTATATTCGGTAATATTAATGCCTAGTTGTTCAAGAAACGGACGAATATCTTCACCAGCAGATTCTTTAACTTTTATATCCGCGAAATAAGGATAGTAAACCATTGGTGTTGGAAATGATGACAATGGTACGTATGAATTTACCCTAGCAACAACATTGTCAATTTGATGCTGTAACCTATCAAGCAGGTTGTCGGCGTTACCACTATTATTAATATAACTTGCAGTAAGCGTATTATAGTCTGTAGTTAAAGCATTATTCCTGCTGTTCCATTTTGTATATACCCAGTTAGCGGAAGTAAAGTTAATAATGTTTTCAGGCGGTACTATATCCGGCTGAATAATTGGTAGACGATTCCATGACTTTAATGTGTTTTGCCATTCACTACGTTCAATTGCATCGCCGCGACCAGGAGCCAGTTTCATTTTAATAACATTGTAATAAAAAACAGGAGGTGTATAAGTGCCGCTTATTTCATCTGCAATCCAGCCTGAACCTCCTGGAAATAATTGCTTTCGCTTATATGCAGATACCAATAATTTAATCGATTTTTGAATGTCTACATCCGTTGGCATTTGCATAGGATCATTTAATTCATAGGCCACTTTAACCTTATAAATAGATAAAAAATCACTACTGTTCATACTAAATGCATACCACAAAACATCAGTCGCTTCTTTTTGATTAAAGGCATTCGTACTTTGAAGGTCCGTTATAATTTCGGCTAAAGTAGTATATGGAGAAATATTCGGAACAAATGATGAGCCAGTACTACCTGTGCTTATCTCGTTAAGCATTTCGGTAAAACCATTAACATAAAAAGGAACAACCATTGCTAAATAGTTGGTGTATTTTGCATCAAGAACTATTTTTCTTGTATCATACAGATCACGATATGGTTTTGCTTCAGGGTTAACAATCATATCCTCCCTTAAAAGTAACTCAGGATCAATGATTGCGTTATTATATGATGTGATTGCTCCAATTGTGCTTGGAATTGTTTGTAAACTTGGATCCCACGGTCCTGAAACAGGTTCAGTTAATGATTTCCAGAAAAATTGACTTGACAACCTAAGGATAATGGGATTTGAACTACCGTCAATATGTTTAATTTCTTCTTTTACCCATGTATCACGTAAAGGAGTTTTTGCACTGGTTCTAAAAATAGACGAAACTTCGTAAAGATCTTGTTCCAGAGGTCTTTTTGCAGTATACATAGAATTACTATAATTTTCCGTAGCAATTAGTAATTGCATCATACGGTTAAACTCAGCTTTTGTTAAATGTAAATTTATAGTAATGATATCTGTAATCTCAGAGACGTAATTACCTGCAGATAATAACAAATACATTTGTTTAAGTTTTTCGTAATCGGACCCTGTTAAAAAAGATGGCCACAAGCCAGTGGCGTCCCAAACTTTATAAGGAAGAGGGCTTGTCATTCCGCTTGGTGTTGGCGAAAGCAGATTATAATTTTGAGATGTAGAAAATAATTCTACAGAAATTTTTTCAGGATCCATTATTACATCCGTGTATAATGGAACCTCTACTTCATAAAAAAAACGAACGGTACCAGCTAAAAAGCCAGAAGGAAAAACGCTTGTTATTGAGAAGTCTACTTGCTTGCCATTTGAAGCATATGTAATCGAAAACAGAGAGGAGTCTGAGGTTTGATAAACGGTTGCATCTGAAGTACTAACTAACTTAGCGTACCCTCCTGGTAATTGGTCCATAATTACTTTATTGGCCCATGTTAAGGTAATATTAGTAGGTGTGCCACCCACAATAACAGTTTCTGTAACCAAAATTCTTTTGTATCGCATTTTTGGATTTGTACCTACTGGTTGTAACATCGCAGGTTGCGGCAAGGAAGGTGTTGATTTTTTAAGAATTACATTTGTATCTGTTTGAACTAATGTACGGGCAATTAGTGTGTAATTATTCCAAGTAGTTGCTGGGTTTTCTATTTGAATAGTATCGCTATCGATAACTTGAGTTGTAATATTTCTGTTGGTTACCTTTAAAATACGGTTGTTCAAATCAACTGACGTTCTTGATATGACCGTACTATCGGTTAAACAATAGGTTAGAAAGTCATCGGTATCTTCTTTACGTCTATTCCACAAATCTTTTGTAAAAGTTGATGCAGGGTAATTTGTAGAGTCATTCAAGTAAGTAAAATCAGTCCAACCGATATTATCGGGATCAATGATCGGTTTCCAGTTAGATTTAAACGTGGCATTATTAGATGGAACCACTCCTTCACGACTATAACTTGTTAGAGGATAATCTTCTGTTTTCCAAACATTTCTTAAATAACCTGAATGCCATTGTTCTATCAATGAAACAGGTGTTGTAGTTAATACATTTCGCTGTGTGTCTCTAAAACCAAACACTGCTTCAATATTCACTGCAGTTAGTTCTTGAAAAAATGTTGCTGTGAAAGTTAGCCACATTCTGTCAGCTGTAAGCGTAGTAGGTGCACTAGGCATATATAATGGAATACCTAATTTATCGGAAAGTTTTTGTGCGGCTATTATTTTATCTGCTGCAGGTAGAGTGGTAACAACGTTTCGTAATTCTTCTAAAGAAGTTCCTGCCTGTAGCAATATAGTTCTATAGATTAACATTAAAAATTGCTTACGTTCGGCGGCAAGAGCTGTTATTTGGGCAGAAGTTGGAGGTGTAAAGCTTCCCGAAATCTGATTGGCGATATATTTTTCTAAAACTTCTGTTACTAAACGGACACGACAAAATTCATCGTGCAGTGTCGCACAATCTACATTCAAAGTACCAAATGGTTGTAAAAAAATACTCGAAATGACAGAAATAAAATTACTTGCCGCACCCCCATGAGTATAGGAAGGCGATGTAGTATGGTCAATATGTGCCGCGCCATATTTTATTAAATCCATTAAATAGGCAAAAGGACTCACATTTGACTTACAATCACTACAACCGCATGAACTTATTGCTTTGCCTAAAGCTTCTCTTACAAAAGTTGAACCCTCAATGTTTGGAGTAGCCGGAGTCGCCAACCGTAAGTCGGTTAAAGTTCCTGCCAACAAATTAGCTACTAATTTTTGATTTTGTGTTGCAATTTCATGAATTTTTGCCGCCTGAAATAATGGTAGAAGCCCTTCGTCAACTACATCATCCACAAACACATTTTTTGGAGTATTTGCAATTTTAAAAAGGTTGTTATAACCTTGATTCATTATACGTTGATTCTGATCAATGTTCTGATTCATCATATAAAGATCAGTATGACTTTGTAATGCAGCTAACTCTTCCACACCAACATCACTTGATGGATATCCTTCGATATATGTAATCGGCCCGGCTTTACGAGCTGTATTTACTGTATCAATTCCTCTAGAAGCAAGAAAGTCAGAAAATGCTGTGGAAAATGTAATGCCTGTAATAGTTTCAATATCATGAAGAGTAGGGGAATTGTCAGGTATAGCGGGAATTGTACCTTCTACATAAACCGAGGTGTAATTTAAAGTACCTTGAACTAAAGAATGAAATAGATGTGTATAAAAAGGATCAACCACATTAGGATAATATACTTTAACATTAACATCAGTTTTATATGGCTCTGAATTTATAATTACACCCGAAAAATTTGTAAAATACCCCTCTCTTAGATTTGCTGAATATATATCTCCTACATCACCGGATGCATTATAAAACCCATCAGAAACAGAAACAAGATTTTCGGGATGTTGAAATCCATAAAAAGTGAATGTGTCCGAGTCTTCCCAAAGATTATCTTCAATTAAAAATAGCGACACCAGACCAGATTTATTTATATTTATCGCTGAAATATACTCTAAGTCTATTGCCAATTCAGGGTTTTGAACTTTATAATAGTTATTGTCACCGTCTGTAACACATAAATAACCATCATGTACTAAGAAATCAGTAATCAGTGTATATAGCGTTTCACCTGTAGCACTTAATACCTTCAGGTAACTTTCTTTTGATCTTTCATCTAAAGGACCGGAAATGTGATAACGAATAATTTTTTGAATTTCGCTTGAAACAGAAACGCTTGGCCAAACGGGAGATTGAATTTCAATAAATCCATCACTATTTGGATACGATATATATTCCACATCATTCATTGCACCCCCATCTGGATCTCTAACAGTTAAAACTACCTTAAAATCACTAGGTATTGGGTTATGTGGAGCATCACTAAACATGAATTTGAAAAGCAATAATGTAGATGTAGGAGGCACTCTTAAAGACTGAATAGGTATATTCTGCACCTCTTGTTTAATATCTGTAATATCGTATTCTAAAAATCCAAGATCGTTGTAACCTTCGTGTATTGTAATTCCGTTAAATGGCATAATGATTTTTTTAGCGTTAGTATTTAGTGAGTTTGAGTTGTTATTTTTTAATTTTTTTATAGATTAAAACCTATGGTTGTTGCGAATGTTTGAACGGCATCGTAGAAACTAACAGCATCAATACCGCCACTACCAATAAACGACAAAGCTACCTGACGATTCGAAAAATTTGACGCAGTTCCATTACCATTAAGTGCTAATAAATATAATTCAACAGTTGATAAATCTCCCGAAGTGCCAATATTCGTTCCTACAGATGTACCGTTACGAAAAAAATCGCCCTCACTGGCCGATGTCCTTGTCCACATAAATAAACCTGTTGAATTGGCATTTGAATTAGATACATCTGAATCGCTGTACATGGCATTACGCCATAAATCAGAGGGATCCCTTATTCTATTATAATAGAAAGAATATGCTGATGCAGAAAAAGTACCCATCTCGATAGCACTTGATTGGATGTTTGTTCTTGAATAAACGCCTGCTGAATTATTATTTAAAGTATGATTAACCCCATCCGTTGTTGGAATATAATTTGTTTTTATGTAAGACGATGTGCCATCACCTGTGTAACCTTGTTTTAATGTCCAAGTAGGAGAATATTCTTCTATCAACTGATCGGAAATAGGATTAACTAAACTTACTCTGGCATGTTGCCGGTACTCGGTGGCATGTATCCATAATCTATCCAGCTTAGACCAATTATCATCTGCCTTTAACTGTAAAACCAGTGTGTTAATAGCTGATTTAAATTCTGGAGATGGCTGAAACGTAAGTTGGTTGAAATATAATTGGGCATCTGCATCATATTCGTATCCTGGTGTCAATAATTCTCCATTATAATATGCTTTAACAAAAACATTTTTTATTTTCCCGTCTACAACATAAGAAACAGGACTGTCAACTTCTATGTCAATTACAAACTCTCCTTTGGAATCAGTCAGCCCTGTATTTAGCAAAATAGATTGCATTGGCGACTGATGCCATAGCTGTACTTCTATATTAGCAAAGTTTTCAATTCTTGTACCGCTTGGTGGAGAATAGGTGCAGTCTATAATACCGCGTACTCTAAAATTTCTTTCTACGTATGTGCTCATAAATTATTTTTCATTAAAATGGATATTGTAAGCCACTATCTTCATTATATAAAACATTTATTTCTTCCTCATTTAACCCTCTGCCTTTCCATATAGCAACTTCATCAATTGCACCACTAAAAAGAACTGTGGTATAATCACCCCAGGCTCCAATCCCTAAATGATTACTTTCGTTATGCATCGTTTGTGCTGTTACATCATAAGTGCTTTGTTCAACATTATCAAGATATAAATACAGTGTATTTGCTTTTCGTGTAAAAACAATATGATGCCAATTGCTATCAGTAATAGCGCTTGTTGATGTAATTGAAATTAAACTACCTGTGCCAAACCAGGCGGTAAGAAAATCTGAAGCATCGAATTCAAAACCGAAAGAAGCTGTTGCATCAATACCCGAACTATTTATTTTCCCAAAAAAAGCTCTGCGTCCCATATCTGCCCTTTTTACCCACATAGAAAATGCAAATTCTCCGGCTCCCATATTCCAATCATCAGAGTCGGGAACAAGTATTCTGCTCGTTGTTCCATTAAACCCGGCTCCATCATTAATTTTACCATTCGCTTCTGAATAGACAACCGAAGTATCTGCGCCATTGTGAGAATTTATAACATCGTTTGAGTCGCCATCTAATTTCCAATAAGCCACTAATCCATTTAATAAATTATTTGAGTAAGGCGTAAGTTCTTCACCATTATAAAACGCTTTTATAAAAACATCTTGAATTTTTCCATCCACAACATAAGATACCGGACTATCTACTTCTATATCGATTATAAATTCGCCGTTTGCATCTGTTAAACCTTTATTTAGTAAAATAGATTCAAAGGGTGCTTGATGCCAAATTTGAACTTCGATGTTCGCAATATTTTCAAGAGTTGTTCCGGTAGGTGGCGAAAAGAGAGAAGCTATTGCTCCTCGTACTCTAAAATTTCTTTCTACATATGTACTCATAAATTAGTTAAAGCGGTTTTTAAAAAATATAATGTGTTTGATATACCTGAATTATGCATTGCAAAATAGTTTTTGAAAAGAATTAATTAATAGAATTCTTTTCTATAAAGAAAGTGCACGAGAATTTAATTGTCAATTAGGGTTTACCCTAACTTGGCATTATTAAATTGTTAAGAGGCATAATTTTACTTAATTGTTTATTATCTTAGATTTAACAACTTTGTTACAGTATGAGAATAAATATCGTCATAGCAGAAGATCATAAATTATTTAGACAAGGTTTAGTAAAACTATTAGATGAATATAATATTTATACTTTAGATGAGGCCGACAATGGTTTACAACTTTTAAATATTCTGCAACAAAAGAAACCGGACATTGTTTTACTCGATATTGAAATGCCTGTGATGAATGGTTGTGATGCATTTTATCAAATAAAAAAAATATATCCTGATCAAAAAATTATTTTTCTATCTACACATAATGAAAAACATTTAATTGAACATCTATATTTAAAGGGTGCAGATGGATTTCTCGCAAAAAATACTGATATAGAAGCAGTAGTTGAAACAATACGATTGGTGCATGCTGACAAAACTATTTTAAATCCAACTCAACATTTGGAAGAAAATAAAACAACCATATTCAGTAAAAGAGAATCTGAAGTTACTTCATTAATATGCGAAGGGAAATCAAATAAAGAAATAGCTGGTGATTTAAAAATAACAAGTAAAACAGTTGAAGCGCATAAAAAAAATTTATTTAAAAAAACCCAAACCCGAGGTGTAGTAAGTTTTGTTAGTCATGTTCTAAAAAATGGACTTAATTATATAAAGTGATTTTTGGAGTTGATAAGAAAAATATGGGCACTAATTTTAAGACCTTTTTACAGGCAAATACCCCAATAAAATTTGCTATAAATAAAACATCAATGAAAAAACAAGTACTGATCATCTTTTTTGTATTATGTTCAATAAGGCATTATTCTCAATCAGCAAGCGTATTTGATGCTTCTTATTTTGATATGGGAAATACAAAACCATCAATTGAAATAGGTAAAGGAATAAACATTACTGATGTTTATAAACCAACTAAGTTTTGTTTTATTGCTACTCCAAAATTAAAGGCAACTCAAAATAGTCAACAAACTTCTATAAATTATTATTATACTAAAAATGAAGCTCAATACAATACATTAAAATCTCAAGGTACTTCTGGTCAGGTAAGTTATTTGAATATGTTTTCAATTGGAGGCTCTTCAAATTCTTCTAATTCAACAAAATCAAGCGTAATGGTAGAACGCATTGTAATTCTTGCAAAAGTTGATTTTGGAATTTACACCTTAGTTGGCGAGCCTCTATTAAAGCCAGAGGCTAAAGCCTTAATAACAAATTCAAAATTCAATGACTTCATTGATCTGTATGGAACCCATTATATATCCGGCGTAAGAAAGGAAAGTAGTATCTGGATCACTCTAACAAAAAAGTCAAATTTAAATGTGAATAAAACTACATACGGCACTTCTTTCAATGAAGAATTCTGTCCACCCACTTATCCAAGCTTTAAGATTGAAACATCAGATAATACAGAAATTGAAAAAGCAATAAATTCTGAGAATTATGATGTGAACGTTGAAATTAAAGGCCCCGCTATTAAACCAGATGGTTTACAAAATAGCATCGGAGAATTGATGTCGGGTCAAACCGAAGATAAAATGAAAGCCTTATCGGATATAATTAATTCAGCTTTTAAAGATATCTCAAACCAAGCTACAGCCCAATATACTCAATACTATTATACACCATTTACTTTGTATAACGTTAAAGTGATAGAATGGAATGATAAAAAATTAAACAAATTAATTACAATAAATAAAAATGCCTTAACGCTTAATACTTCCAAGTCCAATCTCGAGAAACTAACAAACCCAGATGGTATAAATTTTGTTTCTAATAAATTCGATAAGGACATTCCAGGTTTTGAAAAGAAAGATGAGTATAAAGAACAATATATTCAGCAATTCAATGCAATTCTTCCTACTATTTCAGCCTATAAAGAGGAAGTAGACACAACGCTAAAGTTTTTGGAGAAAATTTACACGAAATGTTCAAATATCTATTGCAATTTGGATAGTGTTTGCGGTGTAACCGGATCATATGAAGATAAAGTAACGACACTTAATTCAAAAATAAAAGCCGAATTAAGAAAAATGTCCAAAATAAAGCATGATGCTTGGTTAGCCTCTCTTCCCGATTGCGAAAAGGAATCGATTGGGTATGTAACAGTAGTTAATGTTTCTTCCAATCCTTACGACTTTTATAATGGAGATAATTATATTGAAAGAATTCCTTCTAAAAGTAATTTAAAATTCAAATTTAAGCCCGGCAAATATAGCCTTAAAGCTGTTCAGGTTTCAGGTTATATGCTGTATGCTACCGTTAATCAAAGGCCGTTAACTATTACCCAGACCTGTACAGAAGAAACAATTAAGATAGGATTTGAAGATTGATAAATAAAAGTAAGATTGTGAAAAATCAAAATAGTTAAGAATTAAAAGTTTAAAAAAAAGTAAATTAAATATGAACAAGGAACAAGAAGCTTTTATAAATAATTATGTGAAAGCCTTAAAAGAAAATAATGCAGTGATTTTTGCAGGTGCAGGTATGTCAACCTCTAATGGTTTATTCGATTGGAAAAAATTATTAAAACCAATTGCAGAGAGAATGGAATTAGATATTGATGATGAAGAACATGATCTTCCTGCATTAGCTCAATTTTTTGTTGATGATCAAGGAGGAGTAAGAGGCGAATTAAACCAAATGCTTGTTGAGCAATATGGTAAAATGGATTTAAAGCCCTCGCTTAATCACGAAATATTGGCCAGACTGCCGATACAAATATATTGGACAACCAATTATGATAAACATATAGAAGAAGCTTTAAAAAAACAAGGTAAAACGCCTGACGTTAAAAAAACAGAAGCAGATTTGTCTGTGAACTTTCCGAAAAGAGACGCAATTGTTTATAAAATGCATGGTGATATTGAAACAGTATCTGAAACGGTATTAACAAAACATGAATACGAAGATTACAATAAATCAAGGGAGTTGTTCAGTAATGCATTTAAGAGTGATTATGTTTCCCGGACGTTTCTTTTCATCGGGTTTAGTTTTACAGATCCTAATCTCGAATATTTAATTAGTAGGATTCGTAAAACGTTGGGGAGAGATTTAAAGCCAGATTATTTCTTTCTAAGAAAAGACGCGGATGCGAAAAAACATAAACGTCAATTGGTGCGTACTAATTCACTAAAAAGAAATGGATTAAATGCTGTTTGGATAAACGACTATCCTGAAATTACTAAAATTTTAAAGGAAATTGAGGTTAGGTATTTACGCAATACTATATTAGTTTCTGGTAGCGCAGAGGTTTATGGCTCATTTGGTGAAAAACGTGCTGGAGAATTATTACATGATTTGAGTAAAGAGATTTCTTCAAAAGGTTATAAGATACTTTCAGGCTTTGGCTTGGGTGTTGGTAGTGCCATTATTAATGGCGTGCTTGATAATATGAAATCTGAACATAATCAAAACATGGATAATTATCTTATCCTTCGGCCATTTCCACAGTTTGAAACTTCTGGAAAGAACATAAAGGAGTTATGGACAGAATATCGTCATAATTTTATTCCGCTTGCTGGCATTGCAATTTTTGTTTTTGGAAATAAAATGGAAAATGGTAAAATTATTTCAGCTGGAGGTATGCAAGAAGAATTCGATATTGCTATTAAACATGGTTTAAAACCAATTCCTATAGGAGCAACAGGATTCTTGGCAAAGGAACTTTGGGAAATCATTTGTAAGGATTTTGATAAATATTTCCCAGAAAACAAGGACTTGAAAAATGAATTTCTGAAGTTGGGTGATTCTGCATTATCAAATGTAGATTTGATTAAAGTGACAATTAATATAATCAATAAATTAAATAAGAAATAATATGGCAACAAAAAGACAGGTATTCTACAGTTTTCATTTCGATAATGATGTATTTAGGGTTCAGCAAATCAGAAACATTGGTTCAATTGAGGAGAATAAGCCTGTAGCACCAAATGATTGGGAAACAGTTAAAAAAGGTGGTGACAGTGGGATAGAAAGATGGATCAATGACAATATGTTTGGGCGAAGTATAGTAGTAGTTTTAATCGGTGAAAAAACATTTGAAAGAAAGTGGGTTAGGCATGAGATTAAAAAGGCATGGAAAGAAGGGAAAGCCCTTCTTGGTATTTACATTCATAACATAAATTGCATAAAAAATGGGAAGTGTTCTAAAGGATCAAACCCATTTGATTATGTAACTGCTGATGATGGCAAAAACCTATCATCAGTTGTGCCATGTTACGACCCTAAAGTTGATGCTTATAATGATATCAAGGATAATTTGGAGAAATGGGTTGAAGAAGCAATTAAAACTAAGAGAAACTAATCTAAATGGCTAGGTCGGTATATTTTGCTTTTGATTATGAAGATGTAAAAACTTTTCGCGCTAATGTAGTGCGTAATAGCTATCTGATGAATAAGTATAAATTTAAGGATTCATCTATTTGGGAAGAAGCGATGGAGAAAGGTATAGCGAAAATAAAGGAACTTATCGATAATAGTTTAGTAGGTACCAGTGTAACTTGCGTTTTAGTCGGCTCAGGAACCTATAAAAGAAGATTCGTACGTTATGAAATCGTCAAGAGTTTTTCAACAAAAAGAGGTCTGCTGGCTGTCGGAATTAATTGGATAAAGGATAATAAGGGAAATACAAAGATGTTCGCGGGTAACAACCCATTTGAATATCTTAAACTAAAAATTAGCGCTGATGGCTCCAATATTGAATTTTTTGAGTATGACGGTGGATGGAAAAAGTATACTGATTTTCCTTCATGCAAAAACAAACACTTCTCAAATGAAAGTTATTGGAATAAGACATATCTTTTCGCTGATTTCTTCAAGTCTTTCAGTTACAATTGGCATAACGGTAAAGAGAATTTGGTTGACTGGGTTGAAACAGCCGCTAAACAGATAGGTAGATAAATCACAGACACATGTATAGAGGTTTTGATTTAGAATTAAATGTGAAGCAGGATTCGTTTTATGTGGAGTGTCATAATGTGGGCCTTGAATCTTATAATAGAAATTCCAACAATGTCAGACCTTTTCTTAATAGTTTTCTTCATAACGATAAATATTTTGATGGATCTGAACTTCAAAAAGCTTGGTTTCCACTAGTAAGAGCTGACGTTTTTATATCGCATGCTCATTTTAATCTGGACCTCGCACTTTTCTTGGCTGGATATTTACAAAACACTTTTGGGCTAAGACCGTTTATTGATTCAAGTGTTTGGGGTCATGCTGATGATCTGTTATTGGAAATTGATAAGATGCATTGTACCACAGGACCGAATCTGTACAATTATAAACTCAGAAATCACTCAACAAGCCATGTTCACATGATACTTGCAACTGCTCTAAATATGATGATGGATAAAACGGAATGTATTTTTTTTCTCCGTACTGATGACTTTATAAAATCTTATGATACCATTGATAAAACTGAGTCTCCATGGATTTACGCTGAAATTGCAGCTACACATTTTCTTCGTGAAAGAATTCCAGAAAGGAAAGTAAAGCTTTTTGAAAAAACCTCGAGTTTTTCTGGTACGGAGAGCCTGGAAAAGTCTTTGAAAATATTGCATAATGCTGATCTTAGTCATTTACATAGACTAGTTTTAAGTGATTTGGTTTCTTGGCAACAGGCTCTTGACCCCAAAGTCCATAGTTTAGAAGTTTTATATAATATGTTTCCACAAATAGTTAAATAAAATGTCAAAATCTGTATTCATTAGTTATGTCTATGAGGACAAGACCTATCGTGATAAAATAAAAGAGAGGAACGCAAAAGATCACGCCAAGCACCGCTGTATAATTTTTACAATTTAACTAGTAAGTTGAATAATAACGCTTTCATTACTCAAAATTGTTCGCCGTTAAAATTTGTATAAAATATTGTGACCGTTGACCAACGCCTTTTGTCATTTTTTTTTTCAATCCATTTCGATTGCTGCCTATCTTTGGGTAATAGCAATTAATATTTCTTCTATTCAAAAAATAAAAAGCATGAAAAATATATTCAGCCCCCTCACACAACTTAATTTTTATAAAAGTCTTTTGTATAGCGTCCTAGCATTTCCTTTGGGTATTTTGTATTTCACCGCACTAACTTTTCTTATCACATTGGGTTTTGGCTTGGTCATTGTGTGGGTCGGCATTCCCATTTTAAACTTCGCCTTCTATATTGGCAATGAAGTTTGCAAATTGGAAAATCTTTTTTATAAAAGATTGATCGATTCAAACGCAACTTTATATCAAGGGGGCACAGTACGATATAAAATTGGTGGTATTAACGCACTAATTCAAAATTTCAAAGATCAAAAATGGATGATTTTAATTAAATCATATGCCAAGCTGCCATTAGGGATTATTTACCTTTTTGTGAACTTTTTCAGTATAATTTTGAGTTTAATTTTTTCAGTAACTCTTCTGATGTATATTCTAAAGCTTGCTGGCTTGGTGCCGGATACAGTAAAAATATTTGCAGTAAATGGCACAGTATTAGTACAAAATTTCCTTACAGCAGCTTTGTTATCATTAGTTGGAATTGTACTATTGGCTTTAAGTTTAAAACTGATAAGGTTGATGGCAAACTCAACTGGCAGGCTGTATGCGTAAAACCAAGCGAGGTCAAATTTATTTACGTCATTAGTTCTTGTTACTAATGTTTGATTATCCCCAATTTGCATTTCAATTTTTGAAAGCAAAAATGTGTATCTACACTTTTGTGTTAATTAGGCAGAAAATTTTTAGCCGCCAATACAGCTATTCATGTTCCAGGAACTAAACATTAAAGCGCCGAGGCCAACTTACCTAATAATTTCAAAGCCCCTTCCACTTTTTCGCCCCACACCAAACCAAAATTTAATTTTATACAATTATTATATTGATTTTGTAACGTAAACATTCTACCAGGAGAAATACTTATTTTGTTAGCCATCGCACTATTATAAAGTTCTACCGTATCAACTTTTTTATTAAGTTCAACCCACAAATGCAAGCCGCCTTGCGGTATAGTAACTCTTGTATCATCCGGAAAATATTGACTTATGGAGCGCAAAAATTGCAATGAATTTCTATGTAATGTTTGCCTAAGTTTTCGTAAATGATTTTCATATCTATCATTTTCCAAGAAACCTCCAACGGCTTCGTGAGTAATAGAAGTGGTATATAGCGAATGATAATATTTTGTTTGGGCTACTTTATCCTTAAACTTACCCGGAGCCATCCAGCCCACACGATAACCTGGTGCCAATGTTTTTGAAAAGGAACTACATAATAAAACCATGCCGCTTTCATCATAAGTTTTACAACACGTAGGGCGATGGCTTCCGAAATATAGATCACCAAATAAATCATCCTCAATCAATGGCACGTTATGTTTTTCCATTAATTTGACTATTGCCTTTTTATTTTCATCGGGTATACAACTGCCTAATGGATTGCTGAAATTACTTACCAGCAAACACAATTTTACTTTTTTTGTTTCCAATACTTTTTTTAGTGCACCTACATCAATACCTGTAATTGGGCTAGTAGACAATTCCAAAATATTCAAACCGATACTTTTTGCCAAATGCAAAATCCCAAAGTATACAGGGCTTTCAACAACAATAGTGTCACCTCTTTGCACTAATGAAAGCATGCAAAAAGATATTGCATCTATACTACCCGAAGTGGTAAGAATATCATCTTCTTTTAATTTACCACCCCACATCAATGATCTTATCGCTATTTGCTTTTTTAAATTCTGGTTACCGTATAAATCATAATTCAATCCACCACCTTGCAATGCACGGGTAGCATTTACTATGGCTTTGTTCATTTTTGCAACAGGTAGTAATTCAATAGCAGGCACACCTGCCGCCAAATTAATTTTTGCTTTACGTATATTTTGCGAAACAGTAAAAATAATATTTTGAGTTTCATCTTCTACTTTAGCAATAATTGGCTGACTGGTTTGTGGTATATTTTTAAAATGTTTGTGTGCATAAGAAACATAATAGCCTGATTGCGGACGAGATTCAATCAAGCCTCTGCTCTCTAACTCAAAATATGATTGTTGAGCAGTAGTTAAACTAACTCCCTTTTCAAATGCAACTGTTCGTAATGATGGGAGCTTATCGCCAATTTTTAAAACATCATTTTTGATTTGATGTTCAATCGTATTTGCAATCTGCAAATAGAGTAGTTCCTTTTTATTCATTTGTCAAATATAACTGTACTGGTAATAATTAGCAAATTTGTATCTGTATTAATTTAAATATTTGATTGATTTTTGTAGTAATAAATGTTTAATACTCCGTATCAAATAAATTGCTAATGAATTGGATTAAGTCAAATACAATTTTAGAGGGGGAATTAGTTAAACTCATTCCATTGGAGGAAAAACATTTTGCCGAACTAGAAATTCCGGCAAAAGAAAAAAGAATTTGGGAATTTCTTCCTGTAGATATGAGTACCACGGAAAGGCGCATGCAGACTTTTAGGAATGCCATCAGTGAAAGAGAAAATGGGGCTCAGTTTCCATTCGTAATTTTCTATAAAAACGAAAATAAAATAATAGGCAGTACAAGGCTAATGAACATTGAAGCCAAACATCGAAAATTAGAAATTGGCTGGACCTGGTTACACCCAGATTATTGGGCTTCCGCAATTAACTTCGAATGTAAACTTCTACTACTTAATTTTTGTTTTGAGGATTTATTGACAATTCGTGTGCAACTGAAAACCAGTGTAGAAAATTTACGCTCAAGAAAAGCAATTGAAAAGATTGGTGGTCAATTTGAAGGAATTCTGAGATACGATATGATAAGAGACAACGGAACAAAAAGAAATTCTGTATTTTACAGTATTATCGAAGAAGAATGGGATAAAGTAAGGAGTAATTTATTATTAGCATTAACTACAAAACTAAATGAACAAAATAAGCAATAAGCAAAATGCATCCAACTATACATGGGGAAATAACTGTTTATCATGGATTTTAAACAACAGTGAATCTTTGTCTATCAAACAAGAATTGATGCCAATTGGCACCAGGGAACAATTGCATATTCACGAAAAAGCTACTCAGTTTTTTTATATATTGAAAGGTCAAGCTACTTTTTATTTTAAAGATGAGGTTTTCTTACTCAATGCAAATGATGGATTAAGGGTGCTAAACAAAGAACAACATTTAATAGCCAATGAAAGCAATGTCGAAATAGAGTTTTTAGTTATTTCGCAACCTAACACAAATAATGACAGAGTAAACATATGACAAAATTAGAAATACTAAGGCTTTTGCTAGATACTAAATCCAATACAATATCATTTTTTGATTTATCAGAAAATGAATTGAATAAGACTTATGGCAAAGGCAAATGGAATATTCGCCAAATCCTTCATCATTTAACGGATGTTGAGTATTTATTTATTGGAAGGTTAAAAAAGATAATTGCTGAACCTAAACAAGTGATTTGGGCTTTCAATCAAGATGACTGGAATATTGCTTTTGACTACTTGAATGAACCACTAACAAACAAAAAGGAACTTTATTCACTATGCAGAGAAATGAATTACAAACTTATTGAGAAGTTTTATGATGAATATAATCAAAAAGAATTTGTGCATAATGAAACTGGATTAAGAACCTTACAAATCGAATTTGAAAAAGTGGCTTTGCATAATCAATCGCATAATGAACAAATAAAAATTGCTCTTCAAAAATGATTCAGTTTAATTTCAGTCACGACTATATTCTAGAAGATGAAAGAGTATTACTTCGTCCGCTGGTGAATGACGATTTAGTTTATTTAGAAATTTTTTCTTTGAATGAACCCGAATTGTGGAAGTTTAACAGAGGTGGTGGAGCTGGGAAGGATAATTTAGAAAAGTACATTTCTAATGCGGTTGCTGAGCGAAATAGAAATGACCACTATCGGTTTATTGTTTTTGATAAATTGAATAATCAATATGCTGGTAGTACAGGATTTTACGATATAAAGTTGCAAAATGAAGTATGTGAGATAGGCTTTACTTGGTATGGTAAAAAGTTCCAAGGAACAGGACTGAATAAACATTGTAAGCTTCTATTATTGCAATTTGCATTTGAAACTATTGGTTTTCAAAGAGTAGGTTTTAGAGCCAATAATTTAAACGAAAGAAGTAAAAATGCGATGAAAAGTATTGGTTGTATTGAGGAGGGTGTACTCCGAAATTTTAACAGTGATAGTGAAGGACATAGAATTGATATAGTTGTGTTGAGTATCTTAAAAGAGGAGTGGTTTAAAGAAGTTAGAGAAATGTTATTTCATAAAACAAACAATAGATCATCATGTTAAAATACAAAATATATCAGGTTGATTCATTTACAGATAGATTATTTTCAGGCAATCCTGCCGCGGTATGTATATTGGATAAATGGCTAAGTGGCAGCTTGATGCAGTCCATTGCAAAAGAAAACAATTTGGCAGAGACAGCATTTGTAGTTCCCAATGAAAAGAACTTTGAAATAAGATGGTTTACTCCAACAATAGAAGTTGATTTGTGCGGTCATGCTACATTAGCCTCAGCCTTTGTTCTATTCAACATACTTAACCATCCCGATTCTGTAATTAGATTTTATTCTGCGAGAAGCGGGTTATTAAGCGTAGAAAAGAAAGATGATATACTTTATTTAGATTTCCCATCTGATACATTAGAATCAATAAGTGAATTGAAATACGTTTCAATTGAAAAATGTATTGGTTTTAAACCATTGGAATTATACAAAGGGAAAACAGATTATATCGCATTAATTGACAATGAAATTTCATTACAACATCTTCAACCTGATTTAGAAGAAATAGCTAAACTAAAAGCTAGAGGATTGATTGTTACGGCAAAAGGAAATACCGTAGATTTTGTTTCCCGATTCTTTGCTCCTCAATCTGGGATAAACGAAGATCCTGTAACAGGTTCAGCACATACATCATTAACTCCTTTATGGTCAAAAAGATTAAGTAAAAACAATTTGATTGCTAATCAATTGTCTAAACGTGGAGGGCAGCTTTTGTGTGAATTTAAGAATGAAAGATGCATTATTGGAGGTGAAGCTCGATTGTATTTAACTGGGGAGATAAATTTAGATTGATGTGAAAATACTTGCCATAGAAAAAGGAATAGAGGGAACAAAACGGGATAATATGGAAGTCATGTTAGCAGAAGAGGCAAAACATGTTTTTCAATTATATCTTTCAGATAGTATACGAGAAATATATTTTACCGAAGAAAAAAATGCTGTTTTAATACTAGAAACAAAGAATAAAAAATTGGCTAAGGAATTGCTTGATGATTTACCATTGGTAAAAAACAAGAAGATACGTTTTGATATTGTAGAATTAAAACCATACACAGGTTTTGAAAGAATTATTAAAAATCAGGATTGATAACTTAAACACAAAGTATGAGCGAATATAACTTCAACAACAAGACATTTTCATTGATTGAAAATTCTGAAAACGGAAAAGTAAATTCCGAAACCATTTTTCAGTATAAACAGGAAGATAATTTGGTAACTGCCGACTATTTCGGCGGTAGTATAATTTATGGGAAAATAATTTCTCGTTTGGAGGGCAAACATTTGCAAATGCTTTATCAATGTCTTACTAAACAAAACGAATTAAAAGCAGGAAAAGCTATAGCCGAAATAAGTTTAACTGGAAATAAAAAAATAAAACTTAAGTTAAATTGGGAGTGGTTAGGTGATAAAAAAGAAAAAGGAGTTTCCGAGTATGTTGAACAATAAGTAATGTTTCACTTGAACATAATAAAATGTACCCTCTGAAAAATAATACAATATTTTGAATTGGTTGCCGTTAAAATAATAATTGAAAGGTAAACTGATTTAATAGCTCATGAAAAAACTAATTTTAATCATACTGTTTATAGGCATCTCAAGCACTGTGAAATCACAATTTTCAAAGAACGATTCTTTGTTTGTTGGTAAGAGAGGTAACGTTATTTGGGATAGAAAAATTCATGTTTTTAATTTGGGAAATGAAGAATGGACCTCTTATTACCGAATTTATTTCAAAAGAGCTGGTGACACAGAATGGCACAAAGTCAGAAAGCTCGGTGCGAACATCTTCCCATATCTTAAAAAAAGTGATACTGCGATGAGCAATTTTTATGAATTTAAAAGGCACAAAAAGCAAAGTTATGTCTTGCTATTATCGGCCATTACTATATTAACGGGTTGGATGTTTTATACTGCCCACGAACTAAACAGGACGAATGATATTTCAACCTACATTAAACCAATACCTTTGACTATGCTGGCTGGCTTTGAGGTATGTTTTTATTTAGGGAAAAGAAAAAATACAAAAGGGGACCTTAAGCTTATTCAAGCGGTGCGACTTGCAAATACACTATGACTAGCAGTAGATAGAAAACTTCTATTAAAAAAACGAAATAAATTATAATTGTAATCAAAAACGACAATCTAAAGAAATATAAAGAAATATAAAGCAGTCAAACTTCATACAAACAAAAACAATTAAATCTATAGATGAAATACTATATCGAAACGGAAAGACTAATTTTACGCGAATTACTTCCTACTGATGTTGATGCCTTTTTTGAATTGGAGAGCAGCCCTGAAGTCCATAAATACTTAGGCAATAAGCCAATTTCAACAATTGAGCAAGCCCATGTTGGCATTACAAACATTCGTCAGCAATATATAGATAACGGCATCGGGCGTTGGGCTGTGGTTGAAAAGGCATCAGGTAACTTTATTGGTTGGAGTGGTTTAAAGTATATTAAAACCACCGAAAACAATCATACTAATTTTTATGATGTAGGTTACCGATTTATTCCAAGATATTGGAGCAAAGGTTACGCAACTGAATCTGCAAAAGCAGCCATTGACTATGGTTTTACAAAAATGGCTTTATCAGAAATTATTGGATTTGCAATGGTAACTAACATTAAATCACGAAGGGCACTTGAGAAATGCGGATTAAAATTTATTGAAAGTTATGAAAATCCTGTTTGGAACAATGCACAATGCGATTGGCTTAAAATTTCAAAACAAGATTGGCTGTTAAGATGAAAATTGTCCAGGTAAATGAAAACACTGACTTTCAATTTTACTTGAAAGTTTAAAATAGAGGAGAAACAAGAACATTATGAATAACTTAAGCTATAGAACCGCAATAGAATCCGATTTGAAACAACTAAAAAGTTTGGGTTTACTTGCTTATGGGCAATTCCAAAATGTATTAGGAAATGAAAATTGGGAATTAATGAAAGCCAATCATAATAACGATGATACTTATTTAAACGTTTTGAAATTAGCAAAGTGTTTTGTTTGTGAAAATGCAAACGAACTTGTTGGAATGGCATTTTTGATGCCAAATGGAAATCCAACAGCTATTTTTGAAAAGGAATGGTGCTATATAAGATTGGTAGGCGTTCATCCAAAATTTGAAGGCAGAGGTATAGGTAGAAAACTCACACAACAATGTATAGATTTTGCCAAAGAATCTGGAGAGGAAATTATTGCTTTACATACTTCCGAGTTCCAAAATGCAGCAAGGCATATTTATGAAAGCCTTGGCTTTGTTAAGCAAAAGGATCTTGATTTAATTTTCGGAAAGCAATATTATTTATATGCCCTAAAGCTAAAATAACAATGAACATAACATATGATAGAGCCTCAATCGCCGATGTTTCAACATTGGTTGAAAACAGAATTTTATTTGCACTTGAATTAGCAGGTAAACAAAATGAGGAAGCCATTCAGGCACTAAAAAAACAAATGACGGATTATTTTTCAAAAGCAACTGCCGATAGTTCCTGTATTTCGTTCATTGCAAAATGTAATGGAATTATCGCTGGCATTGGTACGGTTCACATACGAGAAATGCCAGGCAATTTTAAAAATCCATCTGGCAAATGGGGTTACATTATGAATATGTATACCGTTCCCGCTTTTAGAAGAAAAGGAATTAGCACAGGGATTTTAAATTTGTTGGTTGAGGAAGGAAAGAAATATGGAGTAACTGCTTTTGAATTGCATGCAACTGAAGATGGAGAAAATGTATATGTAAAAGAAGGTTTTGAGCATCATAATGAACCGACTTTGAGGAAAATTGTGAAATGACTAAAATACACTGAAGCAAAATATAAATAGTTAGAATAAATATGACGAGGAAAAATTTATTGAAGTAAGAAAAAAGTATAACTAAGGAAAAAGGGCTGTTGTTTTAAATCCTAATCTTACTTATCAAGCCATCATCCAATCACTGATATTACTATTGGTGATAGAATTTTGTTTAACAAACTCTTTTGGTGTTAAACTTGAAAGTTCTTTGAAATCACGAATGAAATGTGACTGGTCATAATAGCCAGCTTCCAAGGCAAATTGTGTTAATGTTAGCGGTTTGTTGTGTCGTAAAATAGTTACCGCTTTTTGAAACCTGATTTTACGAACAAAACTCCCCATTGGCAAACCCGTTGTTTCTATAAAACGCTGCTCAATTCTCCTTCGGGTAAAACCAATTGTTGATACAATATCTTTGTATTCATCAACAGATGGATTTTTTAGAATTGCATTTGCTATATCAGTCGAAATCAAATCAACTTGATAGTGCTTTAACTTCTCTAGTATATAGTTTTCAAACAGCAAAATAATTTCATGTTCGCATTTGGCACTAAGCAACTGATCTCTTAATTCTAATTTATTATCTAAGTCATTTAAATCTGTTAGACAATTGGTAAAGTGTTGTGCTGGAGTTTTAAATAATAAGTTTCCGGCCCAAGGTTGCAAACTAATGCCAACCGCAGAAAAAGGCATTGTGTAATTTAGTAGAAATGGTTTTGTGAATTGCCCAGGAAACAAACTATCAGTTTGCATAATAGCATTTTTGAACCCTTCAATCTGCATTTCGGGTGCATTTACGAGATTAAAAATCAACTCAAACGAACCAAACGGAAACAATACTTGTGAAAAAGGTATATCTCGATCATCTACATCCAACAACCAATAGTTTTTCACAAAAGGTTGTAACTTTACTGAAGGTAGTATTTTTTTAAATCGCATTTCGTTTCTATACAATTTTGTAAAACCAAAGATAACTAATTTACGGATTTAATTACCACTTAATAAAACTTAAGCCAATGATAGCCCAGATAAGAGAATTTGAAACAATCGATAAGGAAGCTTGTTTAGAAGCTTTTCAAAGTAATATTCCTTTATTTTTTACTAAGGATGAAACTGTCGATTTCACCAGATTCTTAGATACTTTCCAAAACAAACCGTTGTCTAACAAAACATACTTTTATGTTGTTGTTTTAGGGCATGAAATAATAGGGTGTGGCGGCTTTGGAGATAAGGACAATAAAGGCATTATTTCTTTGGCTTGGGGTTTAATCCATAAAGACTATCATAAAAAAAGTTATGGCGAAATGCTTTTAAAATATCGTCTCTACCATATTAATAGGCTTTATCCATCAAAACCAGTTTATATTGATACTACACAATTTACATATGGTTTTTTTGAAAAATATGGTTTTGAAGTAACCAAAATAACTAATGATTTTTACATGGATGGGATGCACCGCTTTGACATGATATTTAATAAATAATTCGATTATGACTAGTGAGCAATTATACTGGAACAAAGTAGCAAATGAAAAACAATTCACCCACCCCATAAATAGTTTGTTGCTTCAAAATTTAATTGATAAAAGTTCTTTCATTTTAGATTATGGCTGCGGTTACGGACGCTTAGTTGAAAAATTAAATAACGAAGGTTTTACGAATATTCAGGGTTTTGATTTTTCGGTTGAACTAATTAATAGAGGCAATAAATTAGGAATAGAGAACATTTTTCAAATAAATTCTGCAACAGATTTGCCAATTGAAGACCTTGAATTAGATTGCATATTGCTATTTGCAGTTTTAACATGTATTCCCAGTAATATCAAACAAACGGAGTTAATTAGAATTTTGCATTCTAAACTTAAAGAAAATGGGATTATTTATATTAGCGACTATTATTTGCAAAACAATTCAAGCGAAGTAGATCAGTATAGGTATCTGAATGATGATGCACAGAATTACGGAGTATTTGCTTTACCAGAAGGCGTTACATTCCGACATCACACAAAAGATTGGATTAAAACTTTGCTTAAAGACTTTCGTATTTTGAATGAAGTTAAAATTGAAGTAAGTACAATGAATGGCAATAAAGGCGAAGCGTTTCAACTAATTGCTCAAAAAATATAGAAAATGACAACAAAAATAGACTATCTAACCATTAACAAACAATCGTGGGACAAACGAACGGAAGTACACCTTTCTTCTGAATTTTATGATGTAGTAGGTTTCCTAAAAGGCAACACTTCCCTAAATAGTATTGAACTTAAACTATTGGGAGATATAAAAGGCAAAAGCATTTTGCACTTGCAATGTCATTTTGGGCAAGATACTATTTCGTTGCAACGATTAGGAGCAAAGGCAACTGGTGTTGACTTGTCAAGTCAATCCGTTGCAAGTGCAAATGATTTAGCTTTAAAAGCAGGCGTCACCCCTACTTTTATTTGTTGTGACTTGTATGATTTACCCAATCATTTAAACCAAGAGTTTGATATTGTATTTACAAGTTACGGAACAATAGGTTGGCTCCCTGATCTTGACAAATGGGCAAGTGTTGTTTCTCAATTTTTAAAACCAAATGGCAAATTTGTTTTTGCCGAATTTCATCCAGTTGTATGGATGTTTGATGATGACTTTAAAAATATCGGGTACAATTATTTTAACACAGGAGCAATTATAGAAACCGAAAATGGAACTTATGCAAACCGTGAAGCTCCAATCAAACAAGAGTATGTGATGTGGAATCATGGAATGAGTGAAGCTTTAAATAGTTTAATTAAAAGTGGACTTGAAATAAATTCGGTTGACGAATTTGATTATTCGCCCTACAATTGTTTTAAAGAAACCATAGAATTTGAGCCAAAGAAATACCGTATCAAACATTTAGAAAATAAAATACCAATGGTGTATGCAATTGTTGCAACTAAAAAATAGAAATGATGAATGAAAGAATAATAGGATTCGATTTGGCAAGGGCGTACGCTATTTTCGGAATGTATATTGTAAACTTTACTTTTTGTTTTGGCACATTTAGGAACGAAACACTTTTGGGAAAATTCACGAATCTGTTTATTGGTAATTCAACCTCAATCTTCATTATTTGTGCAGGCATGGGCATTGTGTTTTTAACAAACCGTTATTCAAATAGTATTGAAGAAAAGAAAAAATTGAAATCAATTCTATTAAAACGTTCATTGTTTTTATTTGCTTTAGGTTTATTACTTTACAACTGGTGGCCTGGCGACATACTTCATTTTTATGGCGGCTACATGCACATTGCTGCATTCATACTTTTTGTACAAAAACGTAATTATTTATGGATTGCATTAGCATTCATTATGGTTTATAACATCTTACAATTCTATATTCCAATTTTTACAAGTTGGAATTTACAAACAACAAAGTATGCTGATTTTTGGACACCCATTGGCTTTTTAAGAAACACCTTCTATAATGGTTGGAACTCCATTTTTCCTTGGTTTGCATATTTCACAATTGGCATGTTTTTAGGAAAATTAAATTGGCAAGACAAACGAAATTGGAAAAAATTGTTTGTAATTGGCTTATGCCTGCTTACTACATTTAAAGCATTACGACTTTATATTAGTTATGATTTTGAAAATCCACTACACCATCAATTCTACATTGATTCTTGGTTTCATTTAATGGAAGATTATTTTCCTGTAAATGTTCCCTTCATTATGATTACAACGGGTTGGGCATTAATGGTGATTTCTATTTGTATGTATTTAGGTAATAAATTTTCGGAAACTAAATTAGTTTCAATATTGACCCAAACAGGTAAAATGACCCTCTCACTTTACGTGATGCACATGACTATAGGAGTAATTATTTTGTCAGCATTAACCAATAAAAAATACTCCGGCTTTCCTCAAACTGATACACCATTAGAATCAAATTTTATTTTGTTTTACGCCCTTTTATTTTTTGCATTGAGTGCAGTCTTTAGTTATGTGTGGAATAAAAAATTTAAAAATGGCCCTATTGAAACACTAATGCGAAAAATATCAGATAAACAAAAGCCAAGCATTTAAAGGAATGAAAATAGTTATAGAAACCGAAAGACTTATATTGCGGGAACAAACAGTCGATGATGCCGAAAACGCTTATCTGCTTAATCTTGATCCTGATGTTGTAAAATATACTGGCGATGCGGCATTTGCGAGCATTGAAGAAGCACGGAATTTTCTTTTAAACTACAGCCATTATAAAATATATGGTTTTGGGAGATGGACATTAATTAATAAAGAAACCAATGATTACTTGGGTTGGTGTGGTTTAAAATATACACCTGAATTAGATGAATATGATATTGGATTTAGGCTGATGAAAAGACACTGGAACAAAGGTTACGCCACCGAAGCGGCAAAGGCTGCCATTGAATTTGGGTTCAATAATTTTAGAATGAAAACTATTGTTGGTCGAGCAATGAAAGCAAATACTGATTCAATAAAAGTTTTACAAAAATTAGGTTTAAGATTTTTCGAAGACCGTAGTTGTGGTAATGAAGATGGTGTAGTTTATAAAATTGAAAACAAGAATAGTGTGAAATGAAAATAGTTTTAGAAACCGAAAGACTAATTTTAAGAGAACTGCTTCCGACAGATGACGTCGGAATGTTTGAATTAGATTCTGATCCTGAAGTACATAAATATCTTGGAAATAAGCCAGTAAGCGATATTCAAGAATGCAGAAATACAATTGAAATGGTTAGAAAGCAATACATTGAAAATGGCATAGGAAGATTTGCCATGATTGAAAAATCATCAGGAAATTTTGCAGGCTGGACTGGACTTAAATACATAACACAACCAATTAATAACCAATTAAATTTTTATGAGGTAGGTTATAGATTAATTCAAAAATATTGGGGTAAAGGCTATGCAACAGAATCAACAATTGCCTCTTTGAAATACGCTTTTGAAGAGTTGAATATTCCCGAAGTATATGGAATTACGAACGTAGAAAATATCAAATCTAGAATGGTACTTGAAAAATGTGGGCTTAAATTTATTGAAACATTTGTTTGGAAAGAATGGAATGAGTTAACCTGTAACTGGCTAAAAATAACAAAAGAAGAATGGCTGAAAAGAGTTTGAATCTCCCTAATTTTGAAATTAATTCAAAATTAATTATTTCTAATAAATTTAGAGAAATGGGCGTTTGCAATTTTACAATTGCAATACATTTCATAAAGCAATTTCCTTACGGCAGAAACGCCGATAAAGAAAATTTAGAAACGGTTTTTATAGATGGATGTGGGACATGCAGTACAAAACATGCACTATTAAAGCAATTGGCAATTGAAAATAATTTTTATAAAGTAAAATTATACACTGGGCTTTTTAAAATGAATGGTAAAAATACACCCGAAATAAAAGCAACCCTTGAAAAATATAAACTTGAATTCATTCCCGAAGTACATTGCTATTTGAAGTTTGAAAACGAAACAATCGATGTAACAAAAGCAAATTCAAGCCCCGAAGATTTTATAAATGATTTAATAGAGGAAAGAGAAATCCAAGCCAATCAAATTACAAATTACAAAGTGGATTATCATAAAGAATATTTGAAAAAATGGCTAAAAGAAAATAAGGAAATAGAATTTACACTTGATGAAATTTGGGCAATTAGAGAACAATGTATTCAAGATTTAGCAACAGAACAATAAAGAAAATGACAGATTACTTATCCTACACATTTAACGACAACGAAACATTCATCAACACATTTGATGAAGCACCTTTGTGGAGTGCAGCCTTTGGATTTTTATTATTAAAACATTTGCAGTTAAAGTCAAGGCAATCTGTTATTGACATTGGCTCTGGTGCCGGTTTTCCATTGATGGAGTTAGCAGGAAGAATGGGCAACACCTGCACACTTTATGGCCTTGACCCTTGGGTAAATGCGAACGCAAGAGCGAAACAAAAAATAAAAAACTATGGCTATGCCAATGTTGAAATAATAGAAGCTTCGGCGGAGAAAATTCCTTTCCAAGATAATACAATTGACTTGATCGTTTCAAATTTAGGTATTAACAATTTTGACAAACCTGAAATTGTTTTTAAAGAATGTAATCGTGTTTTAAAACTACAAGGTAAACTTTGTATTACAAGTAATCTTAATGGGCATTGGAAAGAATTTTATGAGGTATTTTATGCAACACTAAAACAAATTGGAAAAGAAATTTTAGTTCCTATTTTAAAAAATGATGAAGAACACAGAGGAACAGTTGAGAGTGTATCAAAATTATTTACTGAGAATGGTTTTAAGGTAACCCGACATTTTGAAGAAAATTTTGAAATGAAATTTGTTGATGGGAGTGCATTCTTGAATCACCATTTTGTTAAATTGGGATGGGTAACAACTTGGATTAGTTTGTTTCCTAAGGAAGAACTGCAAGTGATATTTTCTGCTTTGGAGCAAAGCTTAAATGATTTTTCAACGAAAAATAATGGATTGACTTTAACAGTTCCTATGGCATTTATTGAAGGAGAAAAATATGAATAACAATCAAAAATACAAGAGGGATCAATATGAAATCTACAAGCATTAAAAAATTACTTTTTTACTTTCTACTGTTCTCCTTATCGGGGCAGCTATACTCTCAAAAAGGATTATACCTTAAAACAATTCTAATAGAACGCGCGGTAAGTCATAATAAATACCCTTTTAGCCTCACTGTTACTAATAGTGATGGCCTGCCAATTACTATTACAAAGTCTAAATACATCTTCCAGAAAGGGGGATATAGTGGTTGCTTCATAGGCTACAATTTTAAACGACTAAGTATAGAGTCGGGATTTATATTTATAAGCACTTCATCTGGTGCAACAATTCGGGGGTTTAGTTATGATTCAACAACGCGTCAATACAACTCCACCTATAATTCCTTTTTGGGAGGAGTTAGGTTTTCAAAAATTCCGTTTCGCTTTAATTATCATCTTTTGAGATTAGATAGTATTAAGCAATCGAAATTTACGTTTGGTATAGACCTCAATTTGGGTATTGATTTTTTAGTTTCACCCATGGGGGATCCTAACAAGCCTTTAACTGGTGGCACAAATACTTTCTACTCTAAAAACGGCTCCGCTATTCTTATTGATGAAGACTTATACAACACAAGTGATTACAGAAGTTATTTAAGAACAATTGGTTTGAGTTTTATTGTGGGTAAGAAAAAGGGTACTAATATCCTAAATCTCACCATACTCTATTCTCTAGGCGTATCCGCACTTTCTGAAGAAAGAATTCAAATAACTATGCCAAATGGTGAAAGAGTTATGCATCGGGAGTATTCAAATGGCTCGGGGTTTTATTATTCAATAACCAAAGCATTCTATCTTGATTACTATCTCAAAAAAAGACAAAAAAAAATGAAAGAGCTCTATGAAAAAAGATTAAAAAATAGTGCTTATTAATGCAAATCACTTAACTAATTTTCAAATTAAATAAACCAAATATGATAATTCAACATCAAGTATTTCAATTTTATATCAATAGGTCAAAAAGGATTAATTTAATTGTAATAATCTTATTATTTATTGTAAACTTAAATGCTCAAACGGGTGAGAGAAAAGGTGAAAATATGCTACCCAAATATTATCTTTTTGCGGAAGCTGGAATTTCAACAAACCGTCCTAAAATTGAATCGCTATCGCCAAACGTGCTAACCGAAGTAAATTATTCATCAAAAAATATAAATAAACTATGTCTTCATTTTGGAGTAGGATTGAAAGCTAAGAGTAATTTGGTTTATGAAATTTCTTTATCAAGAGTGGCAATTGGAACCGATTTAACTGTTGGAAATATTTTAGATTCTGTGACTGGTGGTGACATTCCAATCCAGTATTCGAAATATTATAATGTTTGGAGTGCCCAATTATCTTTCGGCTACAATATTAAAATAAAAAACTTCTCAATTACCCCTCTAGTCGGTATTGGAAAACCCTTAAATCCAAGTAGCGAAGGGCGCACCGAAGGAAATGTTACTGTAGATGGCAAATGGAATGTGAATGTTGTTAACGATGCGAACTTTATTAATACCGACGTTTATAGTATGCACATTAAATTACCAGTTGGTTACACTATTAAAAGTAAAGGAAAACCTTTATTTGAGGTGGCCTACTCACCCTGCATTTCTTTTTCAAATAAGAATTTTGTATTCGATACAATAAATTTTAGTACTGGTAGTAGTGAGTACATATTTAAAACCTCAAATAAAGGTAATTATATATCACATTCAATTTCGATCGTATATATTTTTAAAAATAGAATATGACAAACAAAAAACCAACATTAGAAATAATCGCAAATTGGTACAAAGACCCTAACAATTGGAAATGGGGGATTTTTTATTTCAACAAAGATGACAAAAGAATATTTCCTCCAAAACGATATGGACCTTTTGGATGTACAATTAATTTCTTAAATCCGATTTCTATTTTACTGAACACGTTAATCGTAATTGCCATTGTTTTAATGGCTTTGCATTTTAAATCATTTTGAGATGAATATCATAATAACTAAAACACTATCAATATATCAATTTGCGCAACTTAATTACTTGTGGAATGAAGAGTATCCAATAAAACTTAAAGATAGGTTTCCACTTTTGTTAGATGACGTTGAAAATGAGCACCATTATATAATTGAGGATGAAAAGAAAAATGTATTGGCTTGGGCTGTTGATTTTATAAAGGAAAATGAGATACGTTTTTCAATCATTGTAAATTCCAAACACAAAGGAAAAGGTTTGGGAAGTTTACTAGTTGAAAAGTTAAAGCGTGAAAATGAATTATTTTATGGATGGGTAATAGACCACAACAACGATTTAAAGGGTAATGGAGAACTTTATCAAACACCCTTGCCATTTTATTTGAAACATGGGTTTGAAATTTTACATGATATAAGAAAAGAAAGCGAAATGATAAGTGCTGTTAAAATTAAGTGGAACGTAAATCCCTAACGAATTATGAAAACAAAAGTAATACTATGTGCATTAGCACTAATAAATAAAATTTTACTAAGCCAAAATATCGACAGTCTTGATATTAAAATTGGTCAAATGATAATGATTGGAATCAACGATCGAAAGGAGTTATTAGATAATGATCCTCTATTAACTGAAATTAGGGGTGGTAAGCTTGGCGGTGTAGTTCTTTTTGAAAAAAATATTTCACAAACTAACTCATCAAATAATTTAAAAAACTTAATTTCAAAACTCCAAACAAATTCTCCAATCAAATTATTCATATCTATTGATGAAGAGGGTGGAAAAGTTCATCGGTTAAAAGAAAAATATGGATTTTTTTCAATGCCATCTGCTAGTTATCTTGGTAAATTAAATAGTGAAGATTCAACACTTTTCTATAATCGAAGACTAGCTAAAGAAATGTATGATTTGGGTATTAATCTTAATTATGCGCCGTGCCTTGATTTGGCAAAGGATTCAACTAACATAGCAATTGCCGCCAAGGGAAGATGTTTTTCAAAGAACCCTGAAATAGTTTCAAAGCGAGCTCTAACTTGTATACAAGCTCATCATCAAAACAATGTTAATACCGTTTTAAAACATTTTCCAGGCCATGGCAGTGCCAGCGGAGATTCACATTTAGGCATTGTAGATGTCACCAAAACATGGGGATTTGAAGAACTGATTCCATATAACAGTATAATTCAAAGTAATGAATGCGATGCTATAATGACAGCTCATATTATTAATAGAAATTGGGACAGTACTTTACTGCCTGCTACCTTATCAAAAAATGTTGTAACAGGTATCTTAAGAAATTTGCACAGCTTTAAAGGCGTAATATTTTCTGATGACATGCAAATGTTTGCTATCAGCAAAAACTACGGCTTTGAAAAGGGGATAGAAATGGCAATTAATGCGGGTGTAGATATTTTAATGTTTGGAAATAATGTAAGTCTTAAAGATAATCCTGTTACAGCAACTGAACTGCATGACATTATCAGAAAACTTGTCGCGAGTGGTAAAATAAGTAGGCACCGAATTAACGAAGCTTATGGAAGGATAATGTATTTAAAGAATAAAAATAAGCCCTATTAATCGTGACTCCGAGTATGCTAAAAAATGAGCTTAACATATTAACACTCAAAAAAATTATGCTTAAAGCAATATTGATTTCAACTGTTATGTTGCTATGTTCTTTGCAATCATTTTGGCAGTACTCAGGCATCACTTTTCAAGAGGTGCAAAAGCAAGGAAATGTTATGAAACAATTAAATAGTATTTATCAAAGTGCTTTTTATGATGATACTTAATTAGTCAAAACTATTTGAAGAATAAGTTAAAATATATGTCGCTTTTCAAAAACTAGGTGTCACGTATTTAAAAAAATTATACATGTATATACTCAATAATAAAAATATGAAAAACAAAAAAACAAAATTAAGTTTATTGCTCTTTCTGGTTTTAGGACTGGCAACGGCAAATGCCCAAGAAGCATCGGTGGCTTCTGGCGGAAATGCTTCTGGCGGCGGAGGATTTGTAAGTTACTCTGTTGGTCAATTAGTTTACACAACCAATACAAGCACAGCAGGGGTTGTAGCGCAAGGCGTTCAACAAACTTATGAAATTTCAATAGTGTCTGGTCTGGCTGAAAACAATACGATAGCTTTAAATCTGTCGGTTTTTCCAAATCCAACAAATGATTATTTATCATTGCAAATTTCAGATGCGGCAAAAGAAGATTTGATTTATCAATTACTGGATTTGAATGGCAAACTGTTGGAGAGCAAAAAAATCATTAATAAAACAGAAATTATCTACACAGTGCATTTAGCGCCCACTACTTATTTTCTAAAAATAATACAAAACAATAAAGATGTAAAAACATTTAAAATAATTAAAAATTAAAAAAACATGAAAAAAATTCATTCTTTTATCATAGCTGTTTTATTTACAGCAACGTTGTGGGCACAAGCTCCGCAAAAAATGAGCTATCAAGCTGTTATAAGAAATAATAGTAATACACTTATAGCTTCAACACCAATCGGCATGCAAATTAGCATTTTGCAAGGCTCACCTACCGGAATCCCCGTTTACGTTGAAACCCAAGCACCAACAACAAATGCTAATGGTTTAGCAAGTTTTGAAATTGGAACTGGAACAATTTTGAGTGGCACATTTGCAGCAATTAATTGGGCAACGGGGCCATATTTTATTAAAACAGAAACTGATCCTACAGGAGGAATTGTTTATACAATTTCTGGTACAACTGAATTAATGAGTGTGCCTTATGCGTTGTTTGCAGCAAATAGCACTCCGGGACCAATTGGTGCTACTGGACCCGTAGGGCCTACTGGTGCAACTGGATTAACAGGGCCCGCTGGTGCAACAGGAGCAATAGGATTAACTGGACCTACCGGACCTACAGGTGCAACTGGGCTAACAGGACCCGCTGGTGCAACAGGAGCTACAGGATTAACCGGGCCTACCGGACCAACTGGTGCAACTGGATTAACAGGGCCCGCTGGTGCAACAGGAGCTATAGGATTAACTGGACCTACTGGACTTACAGGTGCAACTGGGCTAACAGGACCCACTGGTGCAACAGGAGCTACAGGATTAACTGGACCTACCGGACCTACAGGTGCAACTGGGCTAACAGGACCCGCTGGTGCACCAGGAGCTATAGGATTAACTGGACCTACCGGACCTACAGGTGCAACTGGGTTAACAGGACCCGCAGGTGCAACAGGAGCAACAGGATTAACTGGACCCGCTGGACCAACTGGTGCAACTGGATTAACAGGACCCGCAGGTGCAACAGGAGCTACTGGATTAACTGGACCTGCAGGACCTACTGGTGCAACTGGATTAACAGGACCCGCTGGTGCAACAGGAGCTACAGGATTAACTGGGCCTGCCGGACCAACAGGTGCAACTGGTTTAACAGGACCTGCAGGACCTACGGGAGCAACTGGTGCTGCTGGAACTAATGGAACAGGTATTGTTGCATTAAAAGCAACAAACACAGCAGCACAATCACTTAGCTCAGGGGCAACACCACCTTTTGCATTGGCAGATGTTACTTTTAATAGTTTTGCCCCTCCTGCAATTGGCTCATTTAATGGCACTAACTATACAGTTGGTGCAGGACAAGGAGGCACATACATGGTAATAATAAATATTGCAGGAGTACCTGCATCAGGTATTGTAGGACTATATCCTATATTATTAATAAATGGGACAGGAGCAGTTTATGGAATCGGTATGCAAAATGGGAACATTCCTACCCCTATAAGCAGAGGAGAAATAACAACACTTCTTACCTTAAACGCTGGTGATGTAATCAAAATTCAAGCTTGTCTTAACCTTGCTTCCTCAACTGTTAATCTTACAACCGATAATAGCTGTAAGTTTAGCATCATAAAAATATAAGGCTTTATATTCCTCAAATTAAAACGACCATATTGAAAATTCAATTTGGTCGTTTTAATCTATATAACGTTGTGCGTATGGTGTAGGAAAAAGTCTTTAGATAGTTGTACTTGCTTCAAACTTAAAATAGTATAAAGTGCAAATAAAAGATTCAAAAGATCAATTAATAAGAAAAGATCATATTCGAAATTTAATGTCATAATTCAGCGTTCAATTAGGGTTGTATCTTAAGTTATTTATACTAAAAAGTGCAGATTGGTTTGATTAAATCAGAATTTATTATTTATGTAAGATTATTAAACTTTTAATTTATTACAATATTAATTTAAATAAACATATAACTCGTTATGAAGGTAGAAACTGAAATTGGGACAAGGATAAAAGCACTAAGATTGCATTTTGAGCTTGATATAAATCAGTTTGCGATGCATTGCGAGTTATCTCCAACTGCCGTTTATTATTGGGAAATGGGTAGAACTAAAAAACCAAGTAAAAATGTCCTTCTTAAAATTATAGAAACTTTTGGTACAACTATGGAGTGGTTGATAAAAGGCATGGGTGATATGCTACCAAGTGGCTTAGGATCAATTTTTCAAGAAAAGTTAAATGAAAATATCGAATCGGAGCTTCTCAATAACAGCTTTAGGCAAGTAGATTTTTTGGCAACGGAATTAAATAAGCTTTGGAATATTATTTTCGTTTCACTTGAAATTAAAGATATGAAGCCATTTGAACTACATATAAATTGGAGAGATGAGAAAGAACTTCCTTCTGATTTTATTGAAGCAACCGTTGATAATAGATTCAAATCAATAAAGCCAAAGGACAATAGTAATTCATTGAGACTCAATAATAAGCAAATATTGTTTTTAGAAAGAGAAATTAGTAATTTATGGATTATTATGGAGCGATTATCATCAACAAAACTTAAAGTAGTGAAAGCATAAAGTAATTAATAAGATCGTAAATCAGGAATATTTGCTAATTGAAAATTAAAATTGTCTTTTGAGCAAAAAAGTGTGCGTAGTGCCAATATTATCCAAGTATTGAATGAGAAATTTGTATTTACGGCCCAAGATTCTCAGAAAAAATATTTGACATTTATAATATGTTTCCTGCGTCAGCCAATCGTAAAGAAATTGATAAAACTTCAACCAAACATAAAGAGTTTGCTAGAGATGGCTCTAATAAATTCTACATTTGCTTAGTAAGGGATTTTAGTTTAATTCCCTTGCCTGCCGTACAGAATAGCGTTCATAGAATCATAAAAAAGTGATCAATTCAGTACGCTTATAATTAATATTTTTTACAGAATTCTCAAATCTTTTTATTCTTAAAGCAGAATTTATATTTTTAGCTATGCTCCATGATTTGATAAATTTGGAATAATTATCCCTTACTATAAAGAAATATTAATATCAGTATGTAAAAATTAGTTTGACCGCTTTGGGCCATTAGAAATGCTTATCGATGCTTACTAAGTTTATTGAAGAATACAAATACAAACAATAAGTAAAAAAAGGAAAGCATAAAAAGACGTTTTAATTTTTTCTATAAACCGGGAAACAATTTGATTTTCGAAAAGTAAAGAAATACTTGAATGTTATTTGAAATTATACTTCAATCAAACTAATTATTTAAAAAAATAATTTTTAAGTCAATTTAGAATCCGCTCGAGGCGCCATATTAAAATCACAGTTACCTTGCTAATTAAGCATTAGAGCCTTTTAAATTTTTGCAAGTGACAGTTGAGGTGACACTTTTTAATATGAAAATTAGCCGCATTTGGACCTGATTTAACAAAATTTACTATTACCTGTACAACCACCTAGAAATTCAAAAAAAACACTGAAACTAAATACTTACGATGGTTTCAGAAATACTTAGGAGGTCCCGAGCGGAGCCAATTTAATAATGACTTAACTTAAACAACTTGAAAATATTTTCTTACATTTAGAACAAGTTTTGTAAGATTGATCATGAAACAACATAGATTTAAAAAACAGGTGGATTTGTAGGTGGATTTTTTGCTCGTTTTATATCGTTTCTTATCGAATTTTATCAAAAATTAAATAAATTATAAACTTAACAATTATCAATACAGTTCTACGTTACATAGGAAGGTTAGCGTTGATAATCAATGAGTTATCAACTCCAAGTGGGACTACAAAACTGCCCCTTTGAAAGGGGTTTTTTTATGGGTTTTATGTAAAATACAATGAAAAATTTTATTTTAAATAAATATGGGTTTGTAATTTATTTCTTTGTAATTGGTTGTATACTGATTGTATTATCGAGTACTAATACTATTGGCGACTTTGGTAATTATTATTATGGCAGTAAATTGTTTTATGATTCTAAATTTAGCATTTTAGATTATGAAAATATAGCCCATTTTAACGCACAAATTAAAGGGTACGGCGAAACTAATTTTTTTGAAAATTACACACCTGTTCCACCGCCAACATTATTATTTTATTTGCCTTTTTTAGTTTTTAGTAGTTTAAAAGCTAAGTTGGCTTTTAATTGTATTAGCTTACTAGTATTTTGTTTTGTGCTACAGCGATTTTTAACTTTTTTAAATTATAAAAATGGGTTGAACTACTTTATCCCAATTATTTTTGCGTTTACATTGTACAGTAATTTTAGTCAAGGCCAAACGTATTTATTAGTATCTGCTTTTATAATTGAAAGTTACATAAGGTTTGAAAAAAAAAATTATGTTAGTGCGGCGTTATTTCTTTCAATCAGTATTAGCTTAAAAATTTTTCCAGTATTTATTTTGCTATTTTTTTTATTTAAAAAACAATATAAAGTTATTATATATACACTTTTGTTCGTTTTAATAATCCAATCACTTACTTTGGTTTTGGTTGGCAAAGAAATTGTGCTTAATTATTATATCACTATTTTGCCTAGATTGGTTAATAACGATGTTATTGGCACTTATCATTCTGTTAATCAAAGTACATACACTTTATTACTTCGGTTGTTTTCGTTTGATGAGTTAAACAATCCCTTACCGATATTAAATTTGCCTTTTTTGGTGCCAGTTATAGAGGGTATAATCGTCAGTTTTGTTATCTATTTTTTGTTTCAGTTAAAAAAAATAAATAATGCCATTTATTTTGCAATTATAGGTATGAGTATATTTATAGTTGGCAGATACAATCCAACTTATTCTTATTTATTATTAATACCAAGTATAATTATTTTTATAAATCAATTACAAAATACTAACCATATCATTACAATTTTGGCAGTTTTATTCATTTGTATTAACCTCCCTGTAATTCCGTTTTTTAATAAAATATATTTCTTAAAATTTATAATGCTGTTTAGTTTAATTTTTATAATGTTTAATGTCATTTTACCCCTAAAGCCATTGTTTAGTTTTAAACTATTAATTTTAATTTGTGTTGTTATAATTCCAATTAAATATTTTTCATTTTCTATAAAAAATATCAACTATTTTAAATTACAAAACACACAGGGTATTTTGTATAATTACAGTATTAAAAACGATTCTATTACTTTTGTGAGTACACTTGGTGTAAATACGTTTAAAGAACATTATTACTTACCTGGTAAGAAAGAAAAAACAGACGATTTGTGTATTAAGCATAATCAGTTGTTTTATAAAAATAAACTAATTTGTAATACCGCTGATAATAAACTTAATCCATTTATATATAGCGATACGCTTGCAGTGTTTATGAGTGATTTAAATCAAGGCGTTGGTTTTTACAAATTAAGATATTTAAACTTAAAATAATTTTTTAATTTTATAGGATGATTTTAAATCTTATTCATAAATTTTTTATATGTTTTAGTTGTATTTTAATTTTTGGATCATGCACAGATAATAAAACGAAACAAAAAGATATTGGTGTTCAAACTCCTAAATCAGACTCCCTAATAATAGATGAGCCTGTATGGGTGGTGCCGGACACTAGCGAAATTCCAAAGGATGAGTTTGGCATGGAGGTGCGGTACGGTAGAGATTTAATTTTAAATACAGCATATTATCTAGGCCCGGAAGGAAAAATAGGAAAATATCTTGGAAATAAAATGAATTGTACAAATTGTCATTTAAATGCGGGAACGAAACCATATGCGTTTAATTTTTTTAGTACGCATGCAAGGTACCCTCAATACAGAGCGCGCGAAAATAAAATTCTTTCATTAGCTCAACGGATAAATAACTGTATTGAACGCCCTCATAATGGAAAACCCTTGCCACTAGATGGTAAAGAAATAATTGCTATTATTAGTTATATGAAATGGTTAGGAACTAATGTACCAGTAAATAAACATGTTAAAGGCGACGGGCCAATAGAAATTGTTTTTCCTGATAGAGCGGCAGACCCAGTAAAAGGAGAGGAAGTTTATAAAAGAGAATGTTTAAGTTGCCATGGCAGCAATGGCGAAGGGAAAATGAAATCAGATAATATCTGTTTCGAATATCCACCATTATGGGGCGATAAAAGTTACCAAGCCGGAAGCAGTGTTCATCGTGTAATTAAATTAGCAGCTTTTGTATATGCCAATATGCCTAATAAACAAACCACATATGAAAATCCTAAATTAACAGTTGAGGAAGCCTATGATGTAGTTGCTTTTATTAATGATGATGCAATTCACAAACGCCCTCAACCAAAAACCAAATTTGATTATATAAATATCCATCACAAACCAATTGATTATGGCAAAGGACCCTATTTAGATACTTTTTCAGTGTTGCATCATAAATTTGGTCCCTATCAAGACATCATAGACTATTATAAAAAAATAGGTAAAAAGCCTAATTATTAATTTTTTTATGATTACTAAAAAAGCAAAAATAGCCTTTATAAGCTTCGGTTTTTTAGTGTCAATTTTTTTTATTTTTTATTATAAAAACACTAGCAATATTACTAGTACAATTAATTTACGTTATACCTTAAACTACAAGAACGATAGTTGGCAAAAGAATAAAACAGGTTTATTGTGGGCACTTTCATATTTAGGAGCCGATTTGCCGAATGGTTGTTTTGATAAAAGTATTAAATGGATAGACAGCACGACGTTTACTATAAATTTTGAAAAGTTAGGCTTCACTAAAACGGCGTTAATTGCTTTAAATACTATTACTGATAGCATCAAACAAACCGCATTTTATAAAAATAATAATGCTATTGATTTAGGTAAATTTATAGCTTTAACTGTTGGAAGTAGTTGGCATTATTATGCTATTACAGGTGTTCCAACTAATTATAGTCAATATTTAAAATGCCATAACCTAAAAAAAATGAACACATTTTTTTTAACTCATTCTTCCGTAGCCAGACACCAACGGTTAATAAAATATAATACGAGTGATAGTATTTTACAATCTGTTTTTATCGCAGAAGAAGGTAAACTTTGTGAAAATATAAGTATGTTTGAAACTGAAGTATACGAAGTACTTGATGTAATGCCAAACGGACAACTACGTTTTGCGATTTATAATAAATTAGGAAAATTGGTAGATGCGAGCCCTAAATCATATGGAGAAGCAGGGAAGCCTGCCAAATGTATATGGTGCCACGAAATTGTATTTCAGCCATTGTTTGTGAAAACAGATTCGGTTAAAAATAGTATAAGTCCTGGTGAATTTAAAGAAGTTATTAGTAATCGAAATTTTAGTTTAAATAGTTATAGAAAAACCTTACATAGCGAAATTGATTTTAACAAAAAACAAGATCATACATTAATGGAATTATTATACATAAACTATTACGAACCCTCGTTAAAAAAATTAAGTAAAGAATGGAATATGGATGAGATAACATTAAAAAAAATACTAAAGAATAGCCAAACACATACTCATCATGAATTTAAATATTTAATAGATTTATATACTAGAAGTGACATTGAAAAATTTTCGCCATTTAACGGTATTAAAATGCCAAATGATGTTAGAGAACCCGGCTCTTACGAACCAAACTTAACAAATTAATTTTTTTATAAAAATTTTGGCTATCGTTTGTGGTTACGTTTAAACATTAAAACTGTAAATAATAATGTAAGTGTATTACTTAAAAAAGCTCCCTTAATACCAACTAATTTTACCAAAAAATAAGCCATCAGTAGGTTTAAAATACCTGTTGTAAACATTATTTTAAAAATAATACGTTGCAAGTTTAATTTAGTGAAGTAATAAATCTCAGTAACAATCATAGTAAATATGAAAATATTACAGGCAATCAGTAAATGAAAAAATACATCTATACTTATCTTAAAATAATAAACACATAAAAAGAAAATAACAACTGATGTTACAATCGAATACAGGAGCCCAATTTTTATTATGAAATTTGTAATGTTTTTAAAATTTAAGGCGTTTAATTTAAAAATTGTTGCCGAATACGTTCCCACAAGGGCAGAAAAACAGATTAGGCATAAACCCACTAAATTAAGTAGTATAAAATAAATACTCATTTGATGTTTATCTAATAGTATACCTACAATATATAAATCTCCTTTGCCGCCCGCAAATGAAGCTAATGAAATAAAAAAAAATAATGCTGATTTTTTTATAAAATTTAGTCCATTTGTAATGGAAATTTTTAGTGTAATACTCTTCCTAAAATAAAAGTAACCAATAATAAATTTTATAAATTCAAATAAAAATAATTCAAATAAAAAATAAGTTGAATTTATATAATTTTTATCTGTACAAATTATTAGTATAAAAAAAAGATTACTTAAAATATCAATTAATAAAAAACGAGTAAATTTTTTATTTACTATTATTAAAACTTCAATTAGGGATGAAAGTGTTTTTAACACCGTAAACCCGCTAATTATTAGTTTTAATTTTAAGGGTATTGGTAAAAAAAATATAACCAACACACAAACGCATAATAGCATGTATTTACTACTTAATACTACGTTTAAAGTCTCTTTTAATTGACTTGGTTTATTTACAATTGTTTTAGTAATAAAATCTTTTCCGCCCCAACCCGAAATGATTAATGCTAAATTAGTAACTGATATACAGTAAACATAAGTGTTTAATACTTCAGGTGCTTTATAGTGTAATAAAATATAGTTTAGTAATACTGTTAAGGTACTAGCGAATAAAGTTCTTAATACATTTGAAGAAGATATAACTAATCGTTTTATTAATTTAGTTTTTTTTGTATTTAAGAAAAAATAATTACTAGCAGTGCTCATATACTATTTTTTTCTTTTTACAAAAATAAAACCTTCAAAATAATTAAAAAAATAGTCGAATAAATAGTACACTAACTAAAGTTTGTTTTTAGTCAAATTATTGATAATGGAAAAAAGTAAATATGAAATAATGACTAAGGCAATACCAATAAAATGTAAAAACACCACTAACAGTAGGCTCCAAATTAAAAACACAAACCGAATTTGATTACCCTGCCATTTAAAATGCTTAAACTTTAAAGAAAAGAGTGGGAGGGGAGCTACAAGTAAAAAAGATAGCATACAAGATAAAACGTATAACACATAAGGATTTAAAAGAAGGGCATATTTTTGATAGATTTCAAAATTAAAATCCATATTCCAATTAACAATTAACGGAATAGAACAAATGAATATTGCATTAGCAGGCGTAGGTAAACCTATAAATGATTCGCTTTGGCGGGTATCGTTATTAAATACTGCTAAACGAATAGCCGAAAAAATAGGGATTATAAAAGGTAAATAGTCAAAAAAATAGTTATTTTCTAAAAAATCAAAGCCTTCTTTACTAAAATATAAACTGCCTCTAATAAGTTTATACATTATAATTCCAGGAACTACTCCGAAAGTTACCATGTCTGCCAGACTATCTAAATCTTTACCAATAGGGGAACTGACTTTTAATAAACGTGCCACAAAGCCATCAAAAAAATCTAATAAAGTTGCAATAAAAACCAAATAGGCCGCTAAAACTAAGTTACCTTCAAAACAATGTACTATTGCTAAACAACCGCATAATAAGTTTCCACACGTAATAGCGTTAGGTATGTTTTTTTTTAGATACATTTTATTAGGCTTAAATTTACTAAAATAATTTTTGTAATTGTTATAGGTAAATAACTCTTATTTTACGCCCAAAAATAAGAATTTAGTAATTTAATTAAGTCTAACACCAAATTACATATCTTTTATTAATGCTTAAACACATGTTTTAATTATTTTTTTATTCTTCCGATTTATTCTTCAATTTCATTAACAAAGTGTAAGCTCCTTTAGTAACAATTAATTTTTGACCAAAAGAATTACCATTAATTATTTCAATAAAACCTTCTTGTTTAATTCCTATTTTTACTTCTGTTAGGATGTATTCTTTTTCTTTTAATTGCACAAATACATAATCCTTTCCTTCAAAATTTACAATTGCTTCTTCCGGCAAAACCATTGCATTACCTTTAGTGGTCTCTATTTCAGCATTCATGTACATTCCTGGCAACAAGGTTTTATCGTAATCGCTAAAATGGCAATGCACTTCTGCCGTTCTTTCAGGTGATAAATCTTGACTAATTAAAATAATTTCACAAATATGCCTTTTGTCGGATTGATTATTATAAGCAATTACCTTTTGACCGATAGATAATTTATCTAAATCTTTTTCAAACACTTTAATATTTAAATGAATATCGGTAGTGTTTACCAATTCAAACAAAATATCAGATGGGTTTACGTATTTACCAATGTTTACATTTACTTTTGAAACAAAACCATCTATTGGTGAATAAATGTTCACACTTTTTGAAAGCGTGTTTTCTGACAATGTTTGAGGATTAATGTTTATTAGTTTTAACTTTTCAGCCAAAGCACTTAAGGTGATTTTTTGAGACGAAAAATCCATTTGCGCTTGTTGCAATATTTTATCGCTGCTTGCTTTGCTTTGATTGAGTTCTTTTTGGCGCGCCAATTCAGTTTCGGCAAACACTAATTTTGACTTTGTAGTTAAATACTCTTGTTGCAATTGAATGTATTGTAAATCTTCCATCGTAGCAATTACTTCGCCTTTTGCAATATGCATGCCCGGAAGCAATTTTGTAGTTTTTAAATAACCGCCCAATGGCATACTGACTGATACCATGTTTTGCGGCGGAACATCAATTTTTCCATTTACTTTTATAATAGATGAAATAGAATGCTGTTCCATCTTTGACACTACAATTGCAGAATTTTTAAATTGTGCGTCGGTAAGTATTACCGATTGTTCCTGTAGACCAGCTTCTTCTGACTTTACATTTTCATTTTGTTTTGAACCACATGCTGCAAACAAAATAAATACTAAAAAAATTATACTTGTTCTCATACTCTTAAATTTTATGTTTGTTATTTGAAATCAATTTTTCGGTTGTCCATTCAACTGTTTGAACAAAACTTTCTTTTCTGAATTTACATTCTGTAACCTGACAAATACTGCATTGAAAAAATTGACAAGCATCTACATGAATAAAAAACTCTACTCTTTCTTCAAAATGTTTAGATAAAACAATTGTCAGCCTTTCTAATACGTCATGTCCTTCATTTATAGTTAAATAAAAAGGCACCGTTAAGTGGCAATCAATGTGATAGAAGCCTGCGTAATTGATAATGCGCATATTGTGTACATCAATCCAATTGTATTCCTTGTGCGTATTTAAAACGGTTTTTACTTCTTCAATAATTTCGGTATCGGCTTCATCCATCATTCCAGAAATGGCTTTACGGATTGTTTTGTAGCCTGTAAAAATAATAATGAATGCAAAAATCATAGCTGCAAGACTGTCAATCCATTTATAACCTGTAAGCAACATTAAGCCTAATCCAACTAACAAACCAACAGTTGAATACGTGTCTGAAATTAAATGCTTACCCCCGGCCACCAAAACTGGAGAATTTTCCTTCTTTCCCTTTTTAACGCAAATACCTCCTACAATAAAATTAATGACAGCGGAGAAAGCCACCAGAGCTAATCCATAATCTAACTTTTGAATGTTATGCGGATGAATGAAATTATTTAATGCTTCATAAATTATTATTAAACCCGCAACGCTTATTAAAATACCTTCAAACGCAGAGGAGATAAATTCAATTTTTCCATGGCCATATGGATGCTCCTTATCCTTTGGTTTGGCTGAAATAATTATGCTGTAAAGACCTATAAACCCTGCTATAACATTTACCGTACTTTCTAATGCATCTGTTAGTATGGCTACTGATGAGGTAATATACCAAGCAGCCATTTTAATAACAAATAAAGCTAATGAAACAAACACTAACAGTTGTTGTGTTTTTATTGAAGATGATTTTTTACTTTCCATATTATTTAGAGGTTAAGTAATTTAATTGAATAATTGTTTCGTTTAATAATCTGACTGCATCAATATAATTACTTTTAATGGAGATGCTCTGATTTGTTAACATAACCCAATCGAGATAATTTATTTCGCCATTTACAAATTGTTTGTTAGCCGTTTCGGATATTAGTTTTGAATTTGGCAATGCCTTTTGTTCAAAGTAATTTATTGCTTCCAATTGATTTTTATACTGTGAATAGGCTACTTGATAACGTTTTTGGAGTGCCTGCTTCTCTAAAATAAAATTGTTTTCGCTATAACTTTGGAAAATTTTTGCCGAAGCAATTTTTGCTTTTTGACCTTTAAAAAATAATGGTACCCCAATGCCTAATTGTGCGGATTGAAATCGTGAGGAGCCTGAATATAAAACATTGTCTGCGCCGGTGCCCCGCATACTCATATTATAATAGCCCAAATTTATATCGGGTAAAAGTTTTGCTTTTTCTAATTTCATAGCTGCAGTACTAATTTGTTTTTGCTGTTCAGCTATTTTAAGAAGTGGGTGAGTCACTATCAAGTTGCTATCTAGCACAATACTTTGGTCAATTTTAAATTTGCTTTCATCCGGAATTAGTTTTGTTTCTGTATTTAATAACAATTGTAACTGAAGAAGAGTAGTTTCCTTTTCTTGAAGCAACTGTTTTAGTTGAATACCGATGTTTCCACGTTGTGTTTCAGCAGTTGCTTTTTCCAAAACATTACTTTCGCCATTTGCTAAACGCAATTCTGCTTTCTTTAAAAATTCAGAATAAATGGTATCACTTTTTAAGAGCAATACTTCCTTTTCTTTTAAAACTAAAAACGCATAAAATGTTTCTGTAACCGCCCTCTTCAATTCTGATTCTTTTAGCGTAACACCAAGAGTAGCTGCCTTCCACTCTTCAGTTAAAAGGTTTTTTTGTTTATTATAAACGGTTGGGAAATTAAATGATTGAGAAACCCCAAAACGGTTATCGGCGTATATACTATTTATTTGTCCATATTCGCCAATAAGATTTGTAAGCGGAATATTTGCTGATGTTTTAATTAATTTCTGCTTGTATTCCGATTTCTGTTTTTCAGTTCTTAATGTTAAATTATTTTTTAACGCAGTTTCGATTGCAGTTTGTAAATTAATGTTTACCTGCGATTTGCTTTGAAATGCTAAGCAACAAAAAATAAGTAAAACAATTGTTGAAGTTGAAACTTTTGTGTGTGCATTATTCTTGCCTTCAAACAATAAATACAAAATAGGTAAAACAAATAAGGTTAAAAAAGTAGCCAGCATCAAGCCTCCAATAACTACAGTTGCTAATGGTCGTTGCACCTCAGCCCCAGCTCCGTTGCTTAAAGCCATTGGTAAAAATCCGAGCGATGCTACAAATGCTGTCATCATTACAGGACGCAAACGTAATTTTGTTCCTTCCAAAACTATTTGTTTTAAATCGGTTAACCCTTCCTTTTTTAAGCGATTAAACTCTGCAATTAAAACAATACCGTTTAATACAGCTACTCCAAATAAAGCAATGAAACCAACACCTGCGCTAATACTAAATGGCATACCTCTTAAAGCTAAAAAGAAAATCCCTCCAATGGCAGAGAGCGGAATAGCAGAATAAATTAATAAACCTTGTTTAGCTGAATTAAAGGCAAAGAACAGCAAAATAAAAATTAGAATTAAAGATACGGGAACAGCAATCATTAAACGTTCTTTAGCTGCATTTAAATTTTCGAAGGCGCCTCCATAAGTAACGTAATAGCCAGCAGGGAATTTAATTTGTTTGTCTGTTTTTTGTTGTAACTCTTCCACAATACTTTGTACATCTCTTCCTCTAACATTAAAGCCAACTATTATTCGTCGCTTGGCATCCTCACGTTGTATTTGATTTGGACCATCCTTTATTTGCACATTGGCCAATAAATACAAAGGTACTTGAGTACCCAATGGTGTTGGGATTAGAAGATTTTGAATATCTTCCAAATTCTTCCTTTTGTTTGTATCTAATCTTACAACCAAATTAAAACGTTTTTCGCCTTCAAATACCAAACCAGAACTTTGACCTGCAAAGGCTGAATTTACGAGTTTATTTATATCTGAAATGTTTAAATTATATTGAGCTATATTAGCACGATTGTATTCAATAATTACTTGTGGCATTCCTGTAACTGGTTCAACGTACAAGTTTTTCGCTCCCTCAACAGTATTTGCGATTTCACCTAATTTATGAGCATATAAGGCTAAGGTGTCCAAATTTTCTCCAAATATTTTACACACTACATCTTGTTTTGCTCCCGTCATTAATTCATTAAAGCGCATTTGTACTGGATACTGGAAACTGGTTGTAATACCGGGAACATCTTCAAGTGCTTTACCCATTTTTTCTGCTAACTCATTAAACGTTTTTGCAGATGTCCATTTATGTTTATCTTTTAAAATAATCATTAAATCTGCAGCTTCCATTGGCATTGGGTCAGTTGGTACTTCGCCACTGCCAATTTTTGTAACTACCATTTCCACTTCGGGAAATTGTGTTTTTAAAATATGAGAAGCTTTTTGCGTACTTGCAATTGTTGTTTTTAAATTGCTACCTGCTAAAACCCTTGTCTCTACTGCAAAATCCCCTTCTTCCAAAGCTGGAATAAATTCGCCACCTAAAAATGTCATTGTAATTATAGCACTAACAAATAATAACAAAACAAAAGATAAAATCATTTTTGGATGACGAATTACCTTTGCAAGTCTGCTTTGATAAGCATTTTCGATAACTAACATAATTCTATCCGAAATATTTGGTTTATGTTTTGTTTTTTTACTTAAAAATAAAGCACTCATCATTGGAATATAAGTGAGCGAAAGTATAAAGGCGCCAAGCAAAGCAAATGCGACGGTTTGTGCCATGGGTTTAAACATTTTTCCTTCAATGCCTTGTAATGTAAATATTGGAAGGTAAACAATTAAAATAATTATTTGCCCGAACACAGCACTGTTCATCATTTTTCCAGCAGAATACTTTACTTCGCCATCCATTTGATTTTGCGAAAGAAGTGGAACCGAATTAAACTTTTTGTTATGAGATAATTGATGCATCACCGCTTCAACAATAATAACGGCGCCATCTACAATGAGTCCGAAATCGAGTGCCCCAAGGCTCATTAAATTGCCACTTACATTAAATGTGTTCATTAAGATAATAGCGAATAACATTGCTAAAGGAATTACAGAAGCAACTAACAAACCTGCTCTAAAGTTTCCTAAAAACAATACTAAAACAAATACCACAATTAATGCGCCTTCCAACAAATTTTGCTCTACGGTTCCAATGGCGTTGTTTACCATCTTCGTTCTGTCTAAGAACGGCTCTATGACCACACCTTCCGGCAATGTTTTTTGAATTTGTGCAACACGTTCTTTTACATTTTTAATTACTTCGCTGCTATTGGCTCCTTTTAGCATCATTACTACTGCCCCAGAAACTTCGCCCTTATCATTATAGCACATGGCACCATAACGCGTTGCAAAACCAATGTTAACATCAGCCACATCCCTTATAAATAAAGGTGTTCCACCCTGCATCGACTTAATTGAAATATTTTTAATATCTTCAATAGAGCCAATTAACCCTTCACTTCGAATAAATAAAACAGTTGCTCCTTTTTCGATGTAGGCGCCTCCTGTATTTTGATTATTTTTTTCAAGAGCAGAAAAAACATCGTTAATGGTAATGTTATAAGATTGGAGTTTATTTGGATTAACAGCAATTTCAAATTGTTTTAATTTTCCACCAAAACTACTTACCTCTGCAACGCCTTTCACACCTAACAATTGGCGACGCACAATCCAATCTTGAATGGTGCGTAATTCTGTTTCACTATATTTTTTTTCATAACCTTGTTTTGGTCTTACTACGTATTGATAGATTTCACCTAAACCAGTTGTAACCGGCGCAAGTTCGGGAATACCAATGCTTTGAGGTATTTGGGTCTGAACCTTTTGCAAGCGTTCGGTTACTTGCTGCCTCGCCCAATAAATATCGGTTGCATCATCAAACACAATGGTTACAAGCGATAAGCCGAATCGAGAAAAACTCCTAATTTCTTTAAGCCCAGAAATATTATTGTTTGCTTGTTCGATCGGAAACGTTACCAATCGTTCAATATCTACAGCTCCAAATGACGGCGCTACAGTAATTACCTGTACCTGATTATTTGTAATATCGGGCACCGCATCTATTGGCAACTTTGCTACTTGCAATGTTCCATAAACTAATAGGGCAATTGTAAAAAGCCCCACAATGAGTTTATTTTTAATAGATAATTCTATTATTTTATTGAGCATAATTTTTTTGTTAATTATTAAATTACAACAGCGACAGTAAATTTTTAGAATTTACTTTATCGCAAAAAATAAAATTTAAGAATTAACAAAATTTTGGCGGTTGCCAAATAGAGGAAAGAAAGGCAGAATTTAAAAATTCTACTGAGTGCTTTTTAAATACATTATTCTCAGTTGGAGTTACTTTAATAATTAACTGATAGTCGGATTGTGAAACAAACCCTATGCTACAAACATTTGCACAAGTATTATCCGATTTAAACGGAAGTTGCATATCCTCGGCGGTATCTCCATCACCATCGTCCGCCATAACATAGTGCATATTTAAAAAGTCAGCAAAGGAAATTTTTTCATTTTGCTTTTTATGTTCGATAAAATGTTCTAACAACATCGGTAACTTTAACAACTGATGCGCCTCTGTGTTAGCTGTTAAAAAAATAAGCAGGATTAATATGGAAATTGTTTTTTTCAACAATACAAAGATAAGAAAAAAAATTAACCGAATTGTTACACACTATTAAATTAATTTATATAATTTACTGTAAAACGCCAATATCTTTTCGTATTTTAAGGAAAAACGATATTACCACTTCTGTTGTTTTAGTATCATTGGTAGCGCGCAAATAATTGTGGGTTACGGAAACAATTGCATTTTTTTGAATACTTAAAATGAAATATAATTAATAAATTTAATGTACTTTAATTTATCTGTGGTTGAAATGCAATTTTTTCTGAAATTTTGAAAATGATTTACTGAAATTAACAAAATACTTTTAGTTTTGATTTAAAAATAATTTTATAATTTTTCTTGATGACTAAAGAGGAAAAACTTCCCAAAAAAATAGTATTACCTAACATTATAAACACCGTTTTATGTGCAATGTGCAAAAAATAAGTGGTGTAATTTGATTACTAATTAATGTTGGATACCCTTTTCCATTGGAACTTCTACAAAAACCAATTCTGAATTATCAAAACAATTAATTTGAATAAGTTCGGTTTCATAAATTCCTATTGCATCGCCGGCCTCTAATATATTTCCTGCAAGCTCAACTTTTCCTTTAGCGCAATGAATGTAAACACCATTTCTGTTCATATTCATTTTATACTCTATTGAAATATCTTTATCAAGCCTGGTGACACTGAAAAAAGCATCCTGATTAATCAGAGCACTATTATTTCTTCCATCAGGCGAAAGCGCTAGAAGAATTTTGTTCAATTTATCTTCGGGTTTATAGCTAAATTTTTCATGACGAGGCTTTACATTCTGTAGTTTAGGATAAACCCAAATTTGATAACTGTGAAAGGATTCTGTTTGTGACGCATTAAATTCGCTATGCACTATTCCAGTTCCGGCGCTCATGGTTTGTACCGAGTTTTCATTTATGGTTCCTTCACTACCTGTATTATCTTTATGTGCTTGTGAACCGGAAATGAGAATGGTAGTTATTTCCATATTCTGATGAGGGTGCATACCAAATCCTTGTCCCGCCTCAACAATATCATCAGCAAAGCCACACAGCTCGCCAAAATTTGTTTGGTGAGGAACAAACGCATACCAACTTTCTTTCCAAGCATCTTTTTTATGGATGCGACTGTTGCTTGGTTTTAAAATTATTTTCATCCTTTAAAATCTATCTTAACATGGCTTCCATCGCAATAAGGTTTGTTGCCAGATGCACCACACCTGCAAAAAGCAGTTACTTTATTTTTTTGAGTTTGATTTCCCTCCGAATCTTTCACAATAATATTTCCATACACTAACAAAGGACCATTGGGAATTGTTTCCGCAACTGTTTCAGAACTTATACTTTCATTTTTTTCCATTTCATTATTTTTAAAATAACTTATTGCTCCACTCGGACAATTTTTAACTTGTTCAATTATTCTTTCGGTGCTCGCTCCTTCCGGCTTGATCCATGGTTTTTCCGATGGGTTAAACACCTCTGGTAATGAATTCTCTCCTCGCCAGCATTTGGCTGAGTGAATGCACATTTTTGGTTGCCAAACAATGGTCACTTCTCCGTTTGTATAATTTTTCTTTTCCATTTAAATTGTTGTATGAATTTTTATGTTATGTTCGAGTATTTTTGAAACAGGGCACTTGCTTGCTATTAGTAATAGTCTTTCTTTCTGATCAGGAGGCACTTCCTTTGAAAAGGTGATCTTTCTTTTAATGTCTGTTGAGAATTCTCCTTCGGTATTCATTGCAAAATTCATGTTAACATGTATTTCCGGAATATCCCATCCTTTTCTGTCGATATACATTCGAAGAGTGGAAAGAGTGCATCCTGCTAAAGAAGCCAATAAAGTTGAATATGGGTCGGGACCTAAATCTCTGCCTTCTATTTTCTCGGGTTCATCCATGGTGATGGTTCCATTTCTCCATGTAATCGCGCAGAGGTATTTTTGAGTTCCAATGCTTCCGTGTATATCCTTTTCAAAGTAATTAGTCATACTGCAATTTACTTTAATTTAAGCTTAACTGTTAAATCATTCTTTACACCCTCATCTCCATAAGGATAATCAATACCGGGTTCAGAAGTGAAGGTGCCTGGCATATTTTCATTTACGTACTTTCTAATTCTAACCCGCTGCTCTTCATCATATCTTCCCCCAATTAAAACAAAATTTACCTTTTGTAAAGTTTTCAAACGCTGCATTCCTTCCTCCTCGCTCAAGGTAGCGTAAACAGTTACCTTGTTGAAATCTGAAAGCATTCCAACTAAATGATCACGCATTTCGGCGTTACCACCAAAAATAACCATTATCGGCGCGTTGGGGTCTTTATGAATGAATTCTGATTTTAATTTAGTTTCCATACTTGTTTGGCTATTGCATGCAGTGAAAGTGAAAATCGTTATAAAAAGTAGTGTTAAGTATTTCATGTATTAGTTTGCAGCATTCTTTTTTACACTTTTTCCAATGAAGTACAATAAAGCGCCAACTACAACTACATGCATAATGTTTAACACAATGGCGTAACCCATAGTAACACCTTGTATACCCATAAATGGATTTACAAATGATAGCGCCATTAATACTAACGCAATAATTCGAAATATTTTAAAACCATTTTTAGTGTATTTCTCTAAAAGAAAAAATACTAGCGTTGCAATTAGAGTTGGCACTATACTAGAAATGATAATTGGTACAATTGTCATTGGTTGGTTTGGCTGAATGAATATTGTATCTACAATAATTCCCGCTGCGTGAAATACAAAAAAGAGAATGGCATTAACTACTGTTGCTGCACCTGCTGCCATAAGGCCTGCCATAAAGGCTTGTTTAAAGTTTAATTTAGTTTTCATGTTGTTTTGTTTTTTTGATTTGGTTTTATTTATATGTATGTATTATGTTTGTATGTACAATTAATAATGGAAATTTTTTTAATCCCTTAATTCATCAAGCCATTCATTCATCAGCTTTGCTTTTTCTTCGTTAAAGCTTTTTAATTTCATTCTTTCTGCAAATGGAGTTTTATCTATTTCGCCTAATAGCTTTATTCCCTTATCGGTTATTTTAATATTTACTAATCTTCTATCTGTTTTATCTTCAGTTCGGCTAACCAACTTCTTTTCCAAAAGTTTATCTACAATTCGTGTTGCATTAGAGGATTTATCAATCATGCGCTGCGTTATTTCCTGATTGCAATAACTTTCTGGATGTTTGCCTTTTAAGATACGAAGTACATTGTATTGAGGAGGGCTTAGGTCATATGCCTTTAGTTTTTCAGCAAACATGGTATTCAACCAACTGCTAGTTACTGAAATATTCAGAATTAATTTCTGCATTTCGTTTTTGAAAGGTTTTGTTTGCTTTATTTCGTCCTCTAATTTCATGACGATACAAATGTACGTATATTGATTGTATGTACAATAATTATTTGATAAATAACATACAAGTACCTAATTATCAGTAGATTAAAGTGTAAATGGGGGTGGGTGGGTGTAATTTGGCTACATAAACAAAAAAGCCTTTGACAGCAAGTGCTCTCAAAGGCTTGATGCTAGTGGATCCGGAGAGATTCGAACTCTCGTCCAAATAAGGAAAAAATAAGCTTTCTACACGTTTAAAATTAACTTGGTTTTTGTACACAATCAGGCGTTAATTTAAACCAAATTGCATCTTAGCTATTAATATTGTTTTTAGTAATAGCATTCTAAAAACAAACTACACATTTGTGATGCCTTGCTTAAGGCGCAGAGCAGTTTAGCTCCCTAAGAGACAAAGGACACTTAATTCTAAATTAAGCAGCCATAGCGTAAGAATTCTCTTCGCCAAATAAAAGTTTTGAAAGTTAAGTTTAAAGAGATTTGCCTACAACGCTCTACATGCTTACTTATTTGATGCGCTCACTGTCAAAACCGGTCGGACCCATTAAGAAATTAAAAATTATAAATGCAAAATTAAAAATTGCAACACTTATTAACTTTTAATAAAGAACGTTTACAAAGTTACTCATTTTATCGGGCTAATTTGTATTTTTAACTAAATTTTTAAATTTGTTTTATATGAAATTTTTTTATATATTAGTATGTATAGCCATTTCAACCATTGCTATTGCACAAAAAGCAGTAAAGGTTAAGGAGTTAAAATTAAAGTATACACTACCCGATAGCTGGAACGCTGAGGCTTATGTTGCCGAACAACCCTGGGAAAATACAAGCAATAAATTATGCAAATGTGCCGGTATTTTGTTTTTTAAAGCGCACAAAAACGGTAAAATGAATGTGGTTATTTATCCTACCACAACTTCGGGATTAGATTCTACAAAACGCAATTTTGTTGGAACCTTAAGATTTGAAAACGTTGAAAAATACGACAAAACCAAAAATGCTTTTTTCTCATTTCAAAAAAAATCATCATTTTTTACTGATATTAAGACAAACAAAAAAGCATACGATGTAGTGAGATACCTCACAAAAATTGAGGATAGACATTACATTATTTACGCCTGGCAAGAGAGTGCGAACCTTTTAAATCCAACGGTTGAAAAGGAGCTTTATGAAATGGTAAATGGCATAGAGCCTCTTTAGTATTTATTATCTCGTCATTGCGAGGTACGAAGCAATCTTAAACCAAAAAAGTATATTTTTCTTTCTAACTTTAACCCATGATAAGTGCTGAACATATTTTACAAACTACCGTTACAAAAGCTTTGGTGGAACTATATAATTTAAATAATATATCTGTTTCTTTTCAAAAAACAAGAAAGGAATTTGAAGGCGATTTTACTTTAGTAACCTTTGCTTATACAAAAGAAACAAAAAAATCTCCCGAACAAATTGGTAAAGAAATTGGCGATTTTGTTTTAGCCAACGAGCCACAAATAAGTGCTTATAATGTAGTAAAGGGTTTTCTAAATATTTCGTTAACAGAAATTTTTTGGCTAAACTATTTTAATTCCATTAAAAATAATTTGAATATTGGTTTAAAAAATGCAAATAGCAGTGGCCGAACAGTAATGTTGGAATACTCGTCTCCAAACACCAACAAGCCATTGCATTTAGGGCACGTGCGTAATAATTTGGTGGGATTTTCAGTTGCTCAAATATTGAAAGCAAATGGCAACAATGTTATAAAAGCAAATATTATTAACGATAGAGGAATACACATTTGTAAAAGTATGTTGGCCTGGCAAAAATGGGGTAATGGCGAAACTCCTGAAAGTAGTGGCCTAAAAGGTGATCATTTGGTAGGGAAGTATTATGTAATTTTTGATAAAGAATATAAAAAGCAAATTGAAGAATTAGTTCAACAAGGAAAAACCAAAGAAGAAGCGGAAAAACAAGCGCCATTAATAATTGAAGCTCAAGACATGCTCTTGAAATGGGAAGCCGGAGATAAAGAGGTTGTTGACCTTTGGCAAAAAATGAACGGCTGGGTGTACGATGGTTTTGCCGTAACTTACAAAAGCCTTGGAGTTGATTTTGATAAAATGTATTACGAAAGCAATACCTATTTGTTGGGCAAAGAATTGGTGCAGGAGGGTTTGCAGAAAAATGTATTTTACAAAAAAGAAAATGGCAGCGTTGCGATTGATTTAACCAGCGAAGGTTTAGATGAAAAAATAGTGTTACGTAGCGATGGTACAAGTGTTTATATAACACAAGATATTGGTACAGCCATTGAACGTTTTAAAGAATTTCCGCAATTAAACCAATTAATTTATACGGTTGGTAACGAACAAGATTACCATTTTAAAGTGCTTTTTAAAATTTTAGAGAAGTTAGGTTATCAATGGGCCAAAGAATGTTATCATTTAAGTTACGGTATGGTAGAATTACCTGAAGGTAAAATGAAAAGTCGCGAGGGAACGGTTGTAGATGCAGATGATTTAATTGACGAAATGTTTAACACCGCCAAACAAACTACCGAAGAATTAGGTAAAGTAGACAGTTTTACCCACGAGGAATTGCAAGAATTGTATAGAACAATTAGCATGGGTGCTTTAAAATATTTTATTTTAAAAGTAGACCCAAAAAAGAAAATGCTGTTTGACCCCAAAGAAAGTATCGATTTTAATGGGCATACAGGTCCTTTTATTCAGTACACCTATGCGCGTATTAAATCGGTATTACGCAAGGCAGAAATAGATTTTAATCAGGAAATACCTACTGTAAAATTTAATTCTGTAGAGAAAGAATTAATAAAATTAATTTATGATTTTGAAGGAGCGGTTGAAGAAGGCGCAAAACTATACAACCCAAGTATAGTTGCCAATTATGCTTACGAGTTAACAAAATTGTACAACCGTTTTTACCATGAATTCACCATTTTAAAAGAAGAAGACGAAACAATTAAAAAATTTAGATTACAACTATCTTCGGTATGTGCGCAAGCAATTTGTAACGCAATGAATTTATTGGGAATTAATGTACCGGAGAGGATGTAATAGTGGAAGCAAAAGCAAATAAAAATACCATTTCAGAAGATCAGATTGTTTATGAGGATAATCATATAATTATCATCAATAAACTGCCTGGAGAGTTGGTGCAAGGCGATAAAACAGGCGATATGCCTTTAAGCGAAAAAATAAAAACGTTTTTAAAAAACCGTGATTTAAAACCAGGTAATGTATTTTGTGGTGTTATACATCGTTTAGACAGGCCTGTCAGCGGTTTAATTATTTTTGCTAAAACCAGTAAAGCATTAACACGTTTTAATGAATTATTTAGAGAAAAAACAATTACAAAAACTTATTTGGCGGTTGTAAAAAATAAACCACCAAAAACAAGTGATAAATTAATCCATTATCTCATAAAGAACGAAAAAACAAATATGAGTAAGGCTTATCCAAAGCCGGTTGCTAATGCTTTAAAAGCCGAGTTGGATTATGAATTAATTGCAAGTAGTGATAATTACCATTTATTAAAAATTGATTTGCATACTGGCAGGCATCATCAAATCCGATGTCAATTAAGCGCCATTGGTTGCCCGATTAAAGGCGATTTAAAGTATGGTTTTAACAGAACGAATGAAGGTGGATTTATTCATTTACACAGTTATAAAATCGAATTTGTACATCCCATCAAACAAGAAAAAATTGCAGTGTCCGCGTTTCCAATAACTACCGATGCGGTTTGGAATTTTTTTAAAGCAAAATTATTCATCTAACATTTTCAAATCGCCAATAGCATTTCCTGCAATACCTTGGATAGAGCCATAAAATTGCGCAGTATTCAATAGTACCTTATCTAATTGTTTTTCACGTTCCTTCCAAATTTTTTCCATTTGTATTTTTTCTTTTATAATGCCCTCACGCAGCGCTATGTAGCCTTCCCCAATAGCTTCCATACTTTGTTTAAACTCGTTACCGGTTAAAAAATTATAAAGCAATTGCATTTTATCCGTTTTGTTTTCCTGACTAATTAATGCAGTGTTTATTTTAATTAAACTATCGCGTAACAAAAAACTTAAAGGTTTTACATCGTTAAATTTACAAATCCAAACGCCGTCTTTAAATCCAAAACTCTCCATATCTTTTGGTAAGGTTTCGGTAACAATTACAGCAATATCGGCTTGTTGGGCACGCATATCACGTTTTAATTTTTCTATCCACTCGTTGGTAAACGCTTTGGTGCGTTTACTTTCGTAAATTATTTTACCACAAATTTGCAAGGTATTACTTTTCACAATTTGCATACAGTCTGCCCCTTTTACACCTTTAGCTACCTCTTCAATAGAATCAAAGGGAAAGCTAATTCGTAATAGTTCTTCTAAGGCCAATTCATGGACTTCCCCCTGTAATTGCATACTGCCTTGTTTAGATTTACGATCCATTTCTTCAATTAACTTTTTTTGATCTTCTAATTGTTTTTTTAACTCCAACTCCCTCATCCCCGATTTTTCAGCTTCTGTTTTTTGCGCTTTTTCAAAAATTTCTTTCTCACGCTCCACTAATTTTTTTTCAATTTCTAAATTTAAAGTTTCGCGTTCTTCTTTCAACTTTCGCTTTTCGGTTAAAAACTCCAACTCTTTTTCTTGACTTTCTTTTAATTTACTTGTTTTTTGTGTTAACTCATCGTTAAGAAATTTAAACTTTAAATTCATTTCTTCAGTAGCTTTTTTTATCGCTTCTTCTTCTAATTGTTGTTTAGCGGCTTTTAATTTATCGTTTAAAATGGCTGTTTGGTTTTCGGTTTGTAATTTTAACTGCTCGGCTTGTGCTGCTAATTGTACTTTTTCGGCTTCTAATTTGCTTTTATCTTCGCCATAGCGTTTTAAATATTTGGCACGTATATCATCTTCAATTTTTTGCGTTAAAGCATTTTCTATTGGGAATTCGTGTTGGCAATTGGGGCATTTAATTGTTGAATTATTACTCATAACATGTTATTGATTAATAGTAAATTTATATATTAATTTTTTTTATTTGCACTAAATTTTTAAACACAGTTTTAAATGAAACAACAACCTCTATTAAAAATAATTAAAACGATAGTTGTTTCATGTTTACTATTAAAAAAAAATAAATACTCAATATGAAAAGTTTAACGTTTATTCGTCACGCAAAAAGCGATTGGGGAAATGAGTTTTTAAAAGACATTGATAGACCGCTTGCTGAAAGAGGTTATCAAGATGCTTACGACTTAAGTACATGGTTTTTAAAAACACATTCACAACCCGATTTAATAGTTAGTAGCACTGCCACAAGGGCTTTAAACACTGCTTTAATATTTGCACGCACGTTTAATTTTGATTTAACTGATTTTAAATTAGATGATAAAATTTATGAGAGTTCGGGTAAAAACCTCTTATCAATAATTAGTAAACTACCAAATCAAAAAAAAACAATTATGTTATTTGGGCATAATCCTTCGTTTACTAATATTTGCAACGAACTAACCAACGATTTGTTTTTTGATAACCTCCCTACCTGTGGTATTGTATGTTTGCAATTTGATATTAAAAATTGGGAGGAAGTTTCAACCAAAAAAGCAAAAATAAATTTTCATCAATTTCCAAAAGATTATAAGAATAACGATTAAAATAATGTACTAATGGCAGTAAAGAAAAAAGAATTACCTTATATTAACAGAGAAATAAGCTGGCTATCATTTAACGAACGCGTGCTACAGGAAGCAGCAGATAAAACCACTCCCTTAATTGAACGTTTGAAATTTTTAGGTATTTTTAGTAATAACCGCGATGAATTTTACCGCGTGCGTGTAGCTACTGTGAGGCGTTTAGCAAAATTAGGTAAAAAAGCAATAACAGTTTATGGCGAAGATCCAAAAGAATTGTTAACCCGTTTGCAACGCCGTGTAATTGAGCAACAAAATAAATTTGAAGCCATTTACCAAGAGTTATTGCTAGAACTAGCTAAAAGCAATGTGTACATAATAAATGAAACGCAATTAACAGTTAGCCAACAAACCTATATAAAAGAGTACTTTAGTGAAGAAATAATCTCTACTCTGTTTCCTGTAATGATAGATGATTCAAAACCTTTTCCTTTTTTAAAAGATAAAGCAAGCTACTTATATCTAAAACTAGAGGCAGTCAATCAAAAACAAAAAAATAAATATGCCATAATCGAAATTCCTTCAAGTAAATCGCGCTTTGTGGTTTTGCCAAAGCAAGGTGCTAAAAACTATATTATGTTATTAGACGATGTAATACGTTTTAATACGAATCAAATATTTGATGTGTTTGGTTACAAAACAGTTGGTGCTTACAATATAAAATTAACCCGCGATGCGGAGTTAGATTTAGATAATGATGTAAGCAAAAGCATGATGGAAAAAATTTCAAAAAGTGTTAAGGCACGTAAACAGGGCTTGCCTGTTCGCTTTGTATACGATGTAGCCATGCCAAACGATATGTTGCGCTATATTATGAAAAAATTAGGAATGGCAAAAAAAGATAATGCTATACCTGGCGGACGATACCACAACTTTAAAGATTTTATAAGTTTCCCTAATTTAGGCGATAAAAATTTAGTATACAATAACCCCCACGCTTTAAATCATAAATATTTAATTAATAATGCCCAAACAACGTTAAAAGTTATAAAACAAAAAGATATATTGTTGCACTATCCCTATCATACTTATAACCATATTATCAATTTATTGCGCGAAGCTTCTATAGATCCATCTGTTGAAAGTATTAAAATTACGCTTTACCGTGTTGCTGATGCCAGTAAAATTGCTACATCGCTTGTAAACGCTGTAAAAAATGGCAAAAGTGTTACGGTTTTAGTTGAATTACAAGCTCGTTTTGACGAAGAAAATAATATTTATTGGGCTAATAAATTACAAGAAGAAGGCGCTAAAGTAATTTATGGCGTTCCTGGATTAAAAGTACACTCAAAACTATTTGTAATAACAGCGCGCGAAAACGGGAAAGAGGTATATTATGCGCATATTGGTACCGGTAATTTTAACGAAAAAACAGCAGGTATTTATACTGATTTTTCGTTACTAACTGCCAATAAAAGCATTGCCGAAGAGCTAAATAAAGTTTTTGAATTTTACGAAAACAATTTTAAAGTATACCCATTTAAGCATTTAATTGTTGCGCCTTTTTATATGCGTAAAACGTTTTTAGATTTAATTCAAGCCGAAATTATAAACGCTAAAAAAAAGAAACCTGCTGCTATTACTTTAAAAATGAATAGTTTGGTAGATAAAGAAATGATTGATAAACTTTACGAAGCAAGTAAAGCAGGCGTACAAATTACACTAATTATTAGAGGAATATGCTCGTTAGTAACGGAATACGAAGGTTGGAGTGATAATATAAAAGCATACAGTATTGTAGATAAGTTTTTAGAACATACACGTGTTTTTATTTTTCATAATAACGGACAAGAAAAAATATATATTTCAAGCGCCGATTGGATGAGCCGTAACCTTGATAGTCGCAGCGAAGTAGCAGTACCGATTTACGATGAAGACAATCGAAAGCAATTAAAAGATATTATTGACATTCAGTTATCGGGCAATACCAAAGTGCGTATTTTAGATAAAAAGCAAGAAAATATTTATAAGAAAGCTAAACCTGGCGAAAAAAAAGTTAGGGTACAGGACGAGATTTATACGTATTTATTAAATGATAACACCAATTATTTAAAAACAATAAAATCTCAAAAAATAATTTATAACTAAAACCAAAATGATTTTTGCTGCTATTGATATTGGAAGTAATGCTATACGCTTACTTTTTTGTAGGGTTTATAATGTTGACGGAAAACCGCATTTTAGTAAAGAGGAGTTAATTCGAATGCCGATACGTTTGGGCGACGATGTTTTTACTTTAGGGAAAATTAGCGATGAAAAAGCCGATAGATTAATTACAGCCTTAAAAGGCTTTAGCGAATTAATAAAAGCGTACGGGGTAATAAACTATAGGGCTGTTGCTACCAGTGCTATGCGCGATGCAATTAATGGGGCAGATATTATTAATCGCTCAAAAAATGAAGCCAACATTGTTGTTGAAATTATTGACGGAAAAAACGAGGCAGCATTAGTATTTTCAAATCATATTGAAGAAATTTTAAATCCAAAACATGCCTATTTATATATTGATGTTGGTGGCGGAAGCACCGAATTAACGCTTTATTTTGATAGCAAAGTTATTTCGGCAAGGTCGTTTAATATTGGAACCGTTCGAATGTTGCTCGATAAAGTAGATAAAAACGAGTGGGAAGAAATGAAAAACTGGTTAAAACGCAATACTGTTGGTATTCATCCGTTAAGTGCTATTGGTTCGGGTGGTAATATAAATAAGTTGTATAAAATGAGTGGTAAAAAAGAAACCAAACATTTAAGTTATGAAAAATTAAAAGGCTTGTACGATATGTTGTGCTCGCATACATACCAGGAAAGGATTGAGCGTTTGGATTTAAAGCCAGATAGAGCAGACGTAATTGTACCAGCAGCAAAAATATTTTTAAGTGTTATGAAAAATGCCAATATCGAAAAAGTATTTGTTCCTCAATTTGGCTTATCAGATGGTATCGTTCACACTATGTACGAAAAATATGTAAACGAAAATAGACAACAAACTGCGACAAGTCAAAATTTAATAAATTAAATATAGTTTTGTAAAATGTTTTTTGTGCAACTGCACACTACTTGGCAAAAAATTTAATAAGCTACGCTATAGAACGGTGTTATAGGTGACAGAGATGAGTGGCAAAACCACCATCACAAAACAGTAAATAAAATTAAAAAAAAACCTATTACATTTTAATCTTAATACCCTGTACTAAAATGTGTTGTGCTTTCGCGTTTCATAGGCTGTATAGTTAATACTGGAATATTACTAATATCAACAATACGTTGTGCATCGGTTCCATTAAAAAATTCAACAACACCCAATGCGGGTTTATTCATAATCATAATTAAATCGCACTCAATTTTATTGCCATATTCAACAACCGTTTCCGCTATTTTAGTGGTTGGTATTGATTTGTTGGAGCACGAAACGCCTTTAGCTTTAATAAATTGCTTTACTTGGTGGCAATAGGCTAATAATTTATCTTCGTAAGCAGCATCTTTAGGGTCAAAAACACCTAAAATACGAATACTTGCACCAAAATATTGGGCAAATTGAACGCAAGCATCAACTTTTTCGCGGCTTTCGGCCGATAAATCTAAGGGTAATAAAATATTTTCACAACCATCTCTGTGTTCGTTCCCTCTAATAGTTATTACAGGGCAGGGCGATTTACGAATTAGTTTACTGGCACTTGTTCCTACAATGTTTCTAAATTTCATGTGGCTTTCTAAACCAGCAATTATTAAAGTAGCTTTAATTTCTTCCGCAATACGATCAGTTTCATCGTAAATGTCGCCTTTAACATTCATAAACTCTACAGGCACACCACTTTCCTGCTCCGTTTGTTTGGTTAATAAATTTAAGGCTTCGTAACTTTCGTCACCACTTTTATCATAAACGTGCAATAAAACTAACTTCGAGTGCGTATATTTTGCTAAATTATACGATTGCTTAATTGCTAAAAGCGATTGTTTTGTAAAATCTATTGGAATTAAAATGATGCCTCTTTCTTTTACTTGCATAGTAAATATTTAATTTAAATTTAACACAAAAGTATAGTTTTTTTATTATATACATGGTTTTTTTAGCGGATATTTTGCCAAAACAAAAAAAATCAATACATTTGCACCTCAAATTTTTAAAAATTAAATAAAATGGCAACAAAGATTAGACTACAAAGACATGGTAAAAAAGATTCAGCTTTTTTTCATGTTGTAGTTGCGGATGGTCGTGCACCACGTGACGGAAAATTTATTGAAAAGTTAGGAACGTATAACCCTAACACAAACCCTGCTACAATCGATATTAACTTCGATTCTACGTTAGATTGGTTAATGAAGGGAGCTCAACCTACTGATACAGCCCGTGCAATATTATCGTACAAAGGCTTATTGATGAAAAAACACTTATTAGAAGGTGTTAAAAAAGGTGCTTTAACAGCAGAGCAAGTAGAACAAAAATTCGCAAAATGGTTAGGCGAAAAAGACGGTAAAATTGTTGGCAAAAAAGAGAAATTAAAATCGGCAGATGCTAACAAAATTATTGCTCAAAATAAAGCTGAAAAAGCTGCAAACGAAGCAAAAGCAGCAAAAATTGCCGCAAAAACTGCAGTAGTTGAGCCAGTTGTGGAAGAAACAACAACTCCTGCTGTTGATGATGCAACTCCCTCAGAAGAAACTGTATAAACTCTAAATTAATTTTAAAACCGTCTAAATAATTTATGTTAGACGGTTTTTTTATTTATATTCGTACATAAAATTACACTAAATTGTTTTAGTTATAAAGATTGGAAAATGTATACTTTAATTGCAGATAGTGGTTCTACAAAAACCGATTGGGTGTTGTTGGATAAAAGTAAAATTATTACACAAATTAAAACGATTGGCTTTAACCCTTATTTTCAAAGCAGCGAGGAAATTAATTTAGAAATTACAACACATTTAAAGCCACATCTAGCCAACTATTTAAATAATATTACACAATTACATTATTATGGAGCTGGTTGTTCAACATTTGAAAACAGCTCGTTGTTAGAGGACACGTTAACAGAAACATTAAACATCCAAAAAATCAAAGTATCGCACGATTTGCTGGCAGCAGCCCGTGCGTTGTGTAATAAAGAGTGGGGCATAGCCTGCATTTTAGGTACAGGCAGTAACAGTTGCTTGTATAATGGCAAACATATTTTAGAAAACGTTCCTTCGGTTGGTTATTTGTGGGGCGATCATGGAAGTGGTGCCCAAATTGGTAAATTTTTTATAAACGATTATTTTAAAGAAAATTTGCCACCCGAGTTAAAAAAAGCGTTTCAAAAAGCAGGTTATAATAGAGAAGAAATTTTAAACAGTACCTACAAAACAACTATGCCAAGCAAATATTTGGCAAGTATTAGCTTGTTTGTTGGCGAGTACAAAAACCACCCTTTTATAAAGGAGTTGTTATATGTTAGCTTTGATTCGTTTTTTAAACAGCAGGTAAATAAATATACCAATGCTAAAAACTACAAGGTAAGTACCGTTGGCTCTATAGGTTTTAATTATAAGGATTTAATTGCCCAAGTTGCAAAAGATAATGGATACGAAATGGGTAATGTTATAAAATCTCCTATTGAAGGATTAATAGAATACCACAGTAATTCTTAAAAATGATTTATGTTTTAATAGCTTTAACTTCACTAATAGCCTCTTTTTTAACTTTTTTCTCAGGCTTTGGTTTAGGTACAATTTTATTGCCTGTTTTTGCTATTTATTATCCATTACCCATTTCTATTGGTTTAACAGCTTGTGTACATTTATTAAATAATATTTTTAAACTGGGTTTGGTTTATAAAGCAATTAATTGGAACCTCGTTTTAAAATTTGGGTTGCCTTCAACAATTGCAGCTTTTGGTGGTGCTTATTTATTAAAGCAATTAGATTCAGTTAATTTGTTATTGTATAGTTATTCTCTAAATTCTAAAATAGTTTCAATTAGTTGGCAGGGTTTAATTATTGGTGTAGTTATAATTTTATTTGCGATTATAGAATTATCAAAAAAATTGTCTGCAGTTACATTTGATAAAAAACATTTAGCAATAGGAGGCGTATTAAGTGGTTTTTTTGGCGGTTTTAGTGGACATCAAGGCGCTATACGAAGCGCTTTTTTATTGCGTTTAAATTTAGAAAAACAAACGTATATTGCTACTGGTGTTACCGTGGCTTGTTTGGTGGATGCAGTAAGACTCACACTTTACAGTAATTTTTCAGTTTTAAATACTATCGAAACAAATTATGGTTTGTTAGCATTGGCTGTGATTTCCGCATGGTTAGGAGCTTTTATTGGTAATAAGTTATTTAAAAAAACAAGCCTGCAATTTTTTAAATGGTTTGTAGGCATCTTTATGCTCATAATGGGCGTTTTAATAGCAATTGGAGTCGTTAGTTAAATTATCTTCGTAAATTCGTAATTGCATCCATGCAAAAAAAATTACTCATACTAAGTTTTATTGAAGGAGCGGTTGTAATGGTTGCTGAATTGTGTGGCGCAAAACTATTGGCTCCTATTTTTGGAAGTAGTTTGTATGTATGGGCTTCGGTAATGGGTATCACGCTTGGCGCATTGGCAATAGGTTACTTTTATGGTGGTTGGTTAAGTGATAAGGTTAAACTACCTCAAAAAAAATTAGCACAAATTTTATACTTAGCAGCAGTATTTGTTTTATTAATGCCTTTTTTAAGTAACTATGTTATTCCACGTATTTCGTATTTACCATTTTTAGTTGGTGTAGTTTTTAGCACATTAGCGCTTCTATTTTTACCTGTTTTTTTTTTAGGAGCAACATCGCCTTTGTTTATTTTAATACAAACTAATTCTACTACTTCGGCTGGCAAAGCAAGTGGAACCGTTTACGCTGTTAGTACGCTGGGAGGTATTTTTGCTACTTTTTTATGTGGTTTTTATTTAATCCCTATTATGGGCTTAACGGTGTGTTTGTTGTTTTTTGGTTGTTTGCTTTTTGTAGTTACAGCAGTAGTTTTTAAAAACTTTAAACCCTTGCATCTATTTATCTTAGCTAGTGTTTTGTATTTAAATTTACAATTTACATTAAGTCAAACTAAAGTAATTTATAAAACAGATAGCATCTTAGGACATTTAGAAGTAAAAACGATATTTATAAAAAACGCGGATTCAATAAAACTATTAACTATAAATAATATTGTACAAACTGAAATGAATGTAAATACTAAGACGTCTGTTTCGGAATACATAACACTAATAGATACTTTACTCACTCATGTAGATACAGCTTCAGCGACTACCCAGTTTAATACTAAAAAAAAACAAGCATTAGTTTTGGGTTTGGGGGGAGGTTTAGTTGCTAATTTATTAATAAAAAAAAACTATGCTGTTGATGGCATAGAGTTTGACGAACGTATAATTTATGCAGCAAATAATTTTTTTTATTTAGATAAAAATATAAATGCAATTTGTGCAGATGCTCGTTATTTTTTAAATCATTGTAATAAAAAATACGACCTCGTGGTGGTAGATGTATTTAAAGCCGAAGAACAACCCAGCCATGTTTTAACGCTAGAAAGTTTAATGCAATTAAAAAATAATTTAAATAAAAATGCAATTGTACTCATTAATTGGCACGGTTACCTGAGGGGTAATAAAGGTACAGGAACTATGATTTTAAATAATACATTAGTAAAAGCAGGTTTTAATGTACAATTAACTTCGCTATCAAACGACGAAAATTACCGCAATATTATTTTTGTTGCTTCTTTACAAAAAATAAAATCGGTTAATTATAAATTAAACGACAGCTTAACAAAAAGTGATTTAATTAATACGGATAATTTTCCACTATTAGAAAAATACAATGCCTTGGCTAATAAAACTTGGCGAAGTAACTACTTAAGGTACTATCAAAACTTGTAAATAATTCAATTACAAAATTAACTCATCATCAAAAGTACTATTCGACCCTTCTGTACCGCTAAACCCTAATCTTTTTCCTGTACGTAACGCATTACTATTTGATTTCTCTTGAATTTCCATTAAAGATACTTGTTTAATAGCATCAAAAGGTGGTGTAAATAAATCAAAACTCACGGCAAAAATTACAAGCTCATTTACAATGTCGGATAATTGCTCTTTTGTAATTTCTTCGGTGCTAAAATTTGCATATTTATAACCTAACTGCGTTCGCGTTTCTACAAAAAATCGCTTTTCTCTATTAACAAAAATACGTGCAATTAAGTACCCCAAATCGTTTAAACGATTATATTTAAAGGAGTCTGCTAAAAAATTATAAACATTAATAATGCCACAATACGAATTTAACTCATTACTTTTTACATAACCACTTTTAAACATCGGATGACTGCGATCAAAATCAAAAACATTGGTATGCATATAAAAATCTAACATATCGCCCGCAACTTTTATTTGCATGCTTTGAGGAGTTGTATCTTTATAAAAAATATTTACACGTTTATCAATACTAGATATTTCTTTTGCTAAATCATCTGATTTTTCTTTTAAAATATTTTTTAAATCGTTAAAAACAGATATTGTATTTATAAATACATCTTGTTTCATTACCGATTTTTGCGATAATAATTTTAAAATGGTGTCTTTTTGTTTTTGCTCTTGTTCGCTCATAATATAATTTTAATAGGCTCTTGCAAATAAAACCCTTTGTGTGCTTGATTTGCCACTATAAATACAAATACCTGCTTCTTGTTCATTATTTAATGGAATACAACGGATGGTTGCTTTTGTTTCTTCCTTAATTTTTTCTTCCGTTTCGGGCGTGCCATCCCAATGCGCTAACACAAAACCAGTTTTTTCGTCTAACACTTTTTTAAATTCTTCGTATGTATTTACTTTGGTCGTTAAATTATTTCTACGTTCTAACGCTTTATTAAATAAGTTAGTTTGAATATCTTCTAATAATTTGGAAACATAATTTTCTACATCTTCAATTTTAATAACTTCTTTGCTTAATAAATCTCGGCGAGCAATTTCAATGGTTCCGTTTGCCAAATCTCTTTCACCTAGTGTAATACGAACGGGTATGCCTTTTAACTCGTACTCTGCAAATTTAAAACCCGGACGTTGATTATCTCTATCGTCATACTTTACCGATATGTTTTTTTGCTGCAGTTTGGTTTTAATTGCGTTTGCAACAGCACTCACTTTTGCTAAGCCTTCTTCGCCTTTATAAATAGGAACCATTACAACCTGAATAGGTGCTAATTTAGGAGGAATTACCAAACCCATATTATCGCTATGGCTCATAATTAATGCGCCCATTAAACGCGTACTAACGCCCCAACTGGTGGCCCAAACATAATCCAATTTACCTTCTTTATTTGCAAATTTTACATCAAATGCTTTTGCAAAATTTTGTCCTAAAAAATGCGACGTGCCAGCTTGTAGAGCCTTTCCGTCTTGCATCAATGCTTCAATTGTATATGTATCATCAGCCCCAGCAAAGCGCTCATTGGCCGTTTTTACACCTTTAATAACCGGCATCGCCATCCAGTTTTCGGCAAAATGTGCATACACATCTAACATTTGCTTTGTTTCGGCAATGGCTTCTTCTTTTGTGGCGTGAGCAGTATGGCCCTCTTGCCATAAAAATTCGGCGGTGCGTAAAAATAAGCGCGTACGCATTTCCCAGCGTACTACGTTTGCCCATTGGTTTATAAGCAACGGTAAATCGCGGTAACTCTCAATCCAACCTTTGTAAGTGTTCCATATAATAGCCTCGCTTGTAGGGCGTACAATTAATTCTTCTTCTAATTTTGCTTCTGGGTCTACTATTAATTTACCCGGATTCTTAGGATCTGTTTTTAAGCGATAATGCGTTACTACCGCACATTCTTTTGCAAAACCTTCGGCATTTTTTTCTTCGGCTTCAAACAAACTTTTAGGAATAAAAAGTGGGAAGTAAGCATTAACGTGGCCCGTATCCTTAAACATTTTATCTAATGTTTGCTGCATTTTTTCCCAAATACCATAGCCATGGGGTTTAATAACCATACAGCCTCGTACTGCACTATGGTCGGCCATATCGGCTTGAATTACAATGTCGTTATACCATTTGCTATAATCTACTTCCTGTGGTGTAATTACTTTACTCATAAAATGTGTTAATATTAAAAATGTTATTGATAATAAAATTCGTTAAAATTTACATCAATCAATAGAAATTTCGTAAATTTACATATAATCTCCGTTATTAATTTAACTTAATATAAGATTGAAAATGAAAAATTTAGTCATTATTACAGCCGTTGCAAGTTTACTTTTAAGTGCTTGTGCTACAAATAAATTAGCTAACTATAGCGATGATGCATACGCTAATCCAAAAGAAGAAAAACAATTAGCAAAATTAGCAGAACAAGAACGCATTAAGAAAGAGGCTGAAGCGAACCAAAGAAAACAAAATGAACAATTAGCTCAAAAAGCTAAAGATGATGCTAATCCATTATACAAAGACCCTGATTATAACTCAGATGATTATTACGATTATAAATATGCATCGCGTGTTCGCCGTTTTAATCAGCCTATAAATGGAGCAGGGTATTACGATAATTATTATACCAACCAATATTATTATAACCAAAACCCTAATTGCTACGGTAGTAGTATTTATAATAATTACGGCTACATGCCAAGCAGTCAATTTAATAATTATAGTAGTGGTTTAAGTATGAGTTTTGGCAATAGTTATGGTTATAATCCATATGGATACAACAATTACAATTCTTATGGTTATAACAATTACAACCCATATGGCTACAATTCATTCGGAGGCAATTATTATGGATATAATAATGGGTACAATCCATACGGGTACAACAATTTTTACGGCAACAACTATGGTACAATAAATAATTATTACGGAAATGGTAACTATAACAACAATGGGTGGGGTTATTTAAATGGACACGATCCAAATAGTGGCTACTCAACTGTGGCCCCTCGTGGTAGTAATGGTGGTAACAATGGTGGAAGAAGCAGCACTGCAGGAATGGCTGTACCTGAGGATTTAGGTTATAAAATGAAATCTGATTTCTTTCAAGCTGTAGTTCAAAAGCAAGAGGAGACACCGCGTTTTACAGAGGTTGTTAAACCTAATAAAACGTCAATTAACGAAGGGAATGTGAACGCTTTTTTTAATAATACTTCAGGTCAAAATAACACTAACCCAACACGTAATAACACCTCGCAAAACGAAACCAATTTAAATAGTAATCCTAGTACACAACAAAATAATTCAACCTCGGAACCAAAAAAAGGTGGATTTTGGAATGGATTTTTTAACGGCACGCCGGTTAACGAAACTACAAACACTACACCTACAAACGGCAATACAAATTCTACCCCAAGAAATGGAAATAATACTAAAATTAGTGGAATAGAAAACAACTCGAATACAATTAATAGTTCCGAAAGAAATTCTAATTCGGGTTGGAATAATTCGCCAAGTAATAGTAATTCAAATGGTGGTTCAAGTAGCCCAAGAGGTGGCGAAAATTCTGGTGGTGGTGGCAGACCACGTTAAAAAATTTAGTACAAACGGCTAAAGGGCTTAAACGACTTTAGTTTAAATTAATTCGATACTAATTAAAATGTTTTAATAGTATAAAACTTTGCATTATCATTTAACATTCCTATATGTTGCGTTACTCATTTAACATTATACTCATTTTGTCATCCTTTAGTTTTTATGCTCAAAACGATATTGATGCTGTACGTTATTCGCGCAATGGTGTAAACGGGACGTCGCGTTTTGTGGCTATGGGTGGCGCATTTGGAGCTATTGGGGCTGATTTAAGCTGTGCTGCTTATAACCCTGCGGGTTTAGGCTTGTTTAGAAAAGGCGATATAGCTTACAGTGGTAGTTTAAGAATTAGCAATAGCACTGCCATTATTAATAACAAAGTGAATACAATCCCTAGTTCGGGTTTTGCATTTAATAATTTTGGTATTGCCAAAGCATGGCCAACTAAAAATGACAATGAAAGTAGAAACCTAATAGCCTTTACCACGTCGCAAGTACAAAACTTTAGCAATCAAACAAAAATTGCAAATTACACAAACAGCAATTCTATTGCAAAAGATATGTTGAATTTAGCCTTACAAAATAAAACCTTACAAAATACAAATAGTAGTTACGAAGGATTAGGTTACAATACTTATTTGTTAGATTACGATTCTACTACCTCAAAGTTTTTTTCGTTTTTAGATATTAATAAAACTGTAAAACAAACACGTGATATTATAACATCAGGTAAAGTAAATGATTTAAATTTTTCTTACGCTTATTCTCACAAAGATGAATTTTATTTTGGTGTAAGTTTAGGTATACCCAAAGTGGAATACACATCTACAACAACACATGTAGAAGCAGATGATAAAGATAGTATGAGAGTTACAATGACTTCACCAACAACTTTTACTAGCACTTATAGCTATGCTTTACCATTTGTATATACAGATAAATTAGGCTTTAATAGTTTAACTTACACCGAATATTTTAAAACAACCGGCAGAGGTTTTAATCTAAAAATTGGTGGTATTGGTAGGGTAGGGGAGAGCTTAAGAATAGGTGCGTATTACCATACGCGAACCGTTTATAATTTAACGGATGTGTATTATAATGAATTAACAACTACTTGGGATGCCGATATAAAAAAAACTGTTACGGTTAAAAATCCAGATAAAGGAGGAACATTTAGTTACATAATTGCTACTCCAAGTAAAATTAGTATAAATGCAGCCTACGTAATAAAAAAATTAGCTGTAATAGGTGTCGATTATGAATTGGTAAATTATGCTAAGGCAAGTATATCAAGCACGGTAACAGGTGTTTTTGATGGTGTAAATGCTGTAATAAAAGATAAATATAAGTTTGGGCATAACTTAAGAGTTGGTGCCGAATTTAATATAAAGCCAGTAGCAGTAAGAGCAGGTTATACAATGTATGGTAGCCCTTTTGGCAATACGTTTACGGGTACTTTGGTTCGCCACACGGCAAGTATAGGATTTGGTATTAGAACGCAAAGCAATTTTTATTATGATTTTACGTATGCAACAACTTTTACTTCAGAAAATTATTATTTATTTACAACCCTTGATACAAAGGCTAAATTAAACTACCGAAATAGTATGTTAGCAGCCACAATTGGCTTAAAGTTTTAGTTTAAACTTTTTTATTATATTTATATGTTTCTTAGTTATTAAACATATAAATATCAATATGACTAAATTTCTTTTAAAATCGTTTATTGTTTGTGCAATTATTGGCACACTTGGTTACTTTTGGCATTGGGTGTGGTTTTTAGGCATTATTATACTTCCAATTATAGTAATTGGAATTATGGATGTATTGCAAACCAAACACTCCATCATTCATAATTTCCCTGTAATTGGCCGTATGCGTTGGTGGGCCGAGTGGTTACGCCCAAAAGTGTATCAATATTTTATTGAAAGTGATACCGATGGCGCGCCTTACAACCGCTTAAGCCGTAATGTAATATACCAACGGGCCAAAAAGGTAAACGATACCACCCCCTTTGGCACCCAGTTAGATGTTTACCAAACGGGTTACGAGTGGCTTAATCACTCTATTGCGCCTACCCCTTTCGAAAAAGTAAACCATAACCCCCGCATTGTGGTGGGAGGCCCCGATTGCAAACAGCGTTACGAAGCAAGTATTTTTAACGTAAGCGCCATGAGTTATGGTAGCTTGAGTAAAAATGCAATAATGGCGTTAAATGGTGGTGCAAAAATTGGTGGTTTTGCTCATAACACTGGCGAGGGGGGGTTAAGTCCTTATCATTTAGAACCTGGAGGAGATGTAATTTGGCAAATAGGCACTGGTTATTTTAGCACGCGTAATGCTGACGGAAGCTTTAGTTATCAAGCTTTTGAAGAGCGTGCTAAATTACCGAATGTAAAAATGATTGAAATAAAATTGAGCCAAGGCGCAAAACCAGGGCATGGTGGTATTTTACCGGCCAATAAAGTTACCGACGAAATTGCAAAAATACGTTTGGTTGAAAAAGGAAAAGATGTACTGTCGCCTCCTTACCATACGGCATTTTCAACCCCCTTAGAATTGGTAAGATTTATAAAAAAATTAAGAGAGTTAAGTGGTGGTAAACCTATTGGCTTTAAACTATGCATTGGGCAAAAGAGCCAGTTTATAAGTATTTGTAAGGCCATGGTTAAAACAGGTATTTTACCCGATTTTATAACTGTAGATGGTGGCGAAGGCGGAACAGGTGCAGCGCCATTAGAGTTTAGTAATTCGGTAGGTATGCCGCTACGCGATGCCTTAGCATTTGTGTATGATACATTAAATGGCTTTGGAATTAAAAAACACATTAAAATAATTGCAAGTGGTAAAGTACATACTGGGTTTGATTTGGTAAAGAATATATCATTAGGAGCTGATATGTGTAATGGTGCTAGAGCCATGATGTTGAGTTTAGGATGTATTCAGGCATTAGAATGTAACACCAATACATGCCCAACAGGCGTAGCAACTCAAAATCCGAAATTGTATAAAGGTTTAAATGTGGATGATAAAAAAGTACGCGTTGCAAATTATCATCACGAAACCATAAAAGCAGCAGTAGAGTTAATGGCTGCCGCAGGAATTGATCATCCGGAACGTTTGCATCGTTCGCATATTTACCGCCGAGTAAGTGCTAACCAAATACAAACCTATGCCGAGATGTATCCTTATTTACTAAAAGGTAGTTTGTTAGAGGCCCCTTTTCCTCAAGGCTGGGAATTAGCTGTTATGGAAAGTAATGAAGAGACATTTGATAGTGCTATAAAATATGCTTAGAATTGAAAAAGGCATTACAAATATTTATTTTCTTTTTATTTTTTTGTAACCTTAAGGCACAAGATAAAATTGTAGATTCGCTAAAACTTGCGTTAAAAAAGGCTACAAGTGATACAACAAAATGTATTATTTTAGCCCAGTTAGCCGAAATGGCTTCCGACGAAGAATGGCCCATATTTAATGAGCGGTTAAAAGATATTGCCGAATTTAATTTAAAAACCATTTCTAACAAAAACTTATTGTATAAATTTTATGGAAAGCATTTGGCTAGTGCGTACAACAATATGGGATACTTAGCAGAAGTTAATAGTGATTTTTTAAAGGCGTTAGACTATTTTAATAAATGTATTAAAATGCAACAAGAAAATGATGACAAAATGGGGAGTGCCAATACGTATAATAACATTGGTGTTATTTATTACAAGCAAGGTAAAGTTGCGAAAGCTATTGAATACCATACTAAAAGTTTACAATTAAGAGAAAAATTGCAAGATAATCCCGGGATTGCCGCTTCGTTAAATAATATTGCAAACATTTACCAGAGCCAACTCGATTATAACAATGCACTAATTTATTATAATAAAGCTTTAATAATTTATAATCAAATTGGTGATAAATCAGGTGCTGCAATTACACTAAGTGATATTGGTATTATTTATACACGGCAAAATAATTTTGATAAAGCGTTAGAGTGTTATAATGCAAACTTAGTTATTCAAGAAAAATTTGGTAATAAAAAGGAAATTTCTACTTCGCTTAGCAATATGGCTTTTGTATTTTACTGCCAAAAAAATAATGTTAAAGCATTGGAGTATTATAATAAATCGTTAAAAATTCAAGAAGAAAATAATTTTAACGAAGGTAAAATAGTTGCGCTTAATCAAATGGGATCAATTTATATGTCTCAAAAAAACTATACTAAATCGTTAGAATATATTTTAAAATCGTTGGCGTTAAGTAAAAAATTAGGTTTGCCTATGAATATTAAACAAGCCTCAAACAATTTAGTAAGAATTTATAAAGAAAAAAAAGATTACAAAAATGCTTTATTAAATTACGAACTCTTTATACAAATGCGCGATAGTATTAATAATAAAGAAACTCAAAAAGCAAGTATAAAAAGCCAACTAAAATACGAATACGAAAAAAAAGCCGCTGCAGATAGCGTTAAAGTAGCTGAAGAAAAAAAACTAACGGTTGTAAAACTAAAACAGGAAAAAACACAGCGTTATTTTTTATATGGCGGTTTGGGTTTAACAGTTTTGTTTGGCCTGTTTATGTTTAATCGGCTTACCGTTACCCAAAAGCAAAAACAAATCATTCAAAATCAAAAATTAATAGTTGAACACCAAAAACATTTAGTTGAAGAAAAACAAAACGAGGTATTAGCCAGCATTCGATATGCAAAACGTATACAGCAAAGTTTAATGCCAAGTGAAAAGTTTATTACACGAATCTTAAATAAAAATAGACTGTAACCTTGAAATCGTATTTAATCATATTCATCTGTTTTATCAACCTTATTTTAAGTGCACAAGATAAAACCCCTGGCGCTGAGCCAAACCGAACCATCGATTCGCTAAAACTTGCTTTAAAAAGCGCCAAGTATGATACCACGCGGTGTAATATTTTAAACATTTTAGCCGAAACAGCACCTGATGGAGAGTGGGAAAGGTATAACGACGAACTTTTAAAATTGACAGAAAAAAATGTTAATACGAATACTAGTTTAAAAAACATTTATTTAAAACACCTTGCTAATGCGTATAACAATATTGGTTTTATTTATAATAATAAAGGTAATACAAAACAAGCTATAGAGTTTTTAAATAAAGGACTCACAATGCGCAAAATGCTTGGAGATAAAAAATCTATCGGTAATTCGCTTATTAATATAGGAACGCTTTATTTTAAGCAAGGAAGTATTGAAAAAGCAATTTCATCTTTTATTGAAAGCGCTAAAATAGAAGAAGAACTTGGTAACCAAGACGGATTTTCAAAATCATTAAATAATATTGGAGCAGTATATTACAGCCAAGGGGATATAAAAAATGCATTATTATATTACCAAAAAAGCTTAAAAATAAAGGAAAAGAGCGGGCAAAATGAGGGTATTGCTAGTTCTCTTAATAATATTGCACTTGTATATCAAAGCCAAGGGGAGATTAACAAAGCGATAGAATATTATATCAGAAGTTTAAATATATATGAAAAAATTGGCCAAAAAGACGGCCAATCTGTTTGTTTTAACAACATAGGTTTAATATACGGTAAGCAAAAAGAAAATTACAACAAAGCCCTCGACTATTTTTTTAAAGGCTTAAAAATAAATCAAGAAATTGGCGACAAAGAGGGTATAGGCATATCATTTAATAATATTGGAAATATATTTGAAAAACAAGGAAACATTGCACAAGCCACTGAATATTACAAACAAGGATTAGAAATAAATCAAAAAATTGAAAATAAAGAATCCTTGTCTAATTCTTTTTTAAATATAGGGAGCGTTTATTTAAAGCAAAATATGTATAGCAAGGCATTAGACTACACACTAAAATCTTTACAATTAAGTAAGGAATTGGGTTATCCAAAAAATATGCAAAACTCCGCATTAAATCTTACCAAAATATACAAAGCCATTAACAACCCAAAATTAGCCTTACAAAACTACGAACTATATATAAAAATGCGCGATAGCATATCCAATCAAGAAAACCAAAAAGCAAGTATAAAAAGCCAACTAAAATACGAATACGAAAAAAAGGCTGCTGCTGATAGCGTAAAAGTGGCCGAAGAAAAAAAGCTAACGCTTGTAAAACTAAAACAGGAAAAAACCCAACGTTATTTTTTGTATGGCGGTTTAGGATTAACATTACTGTTTGGAATTTTTATGTTTAATCGCTTTCGCATTACGCAAAAGCAAAAACAAGTTATTGAAGACCAAAAATTAATTGTTGAACGTCAAAAACACTTGGTTGATGAAAAACAAAAAGAAGTATTAGACAGTATACGCTATGCAAAGCGCATACAGCAAAGTTTAATGCCTACCGAAAAGTTTATTGAAAGAATATTAAAAAAAAATTAACCATTAAAACATCAAAAACTTTTCTCTAACATCATTAAACTAATTGATTTTATATTCTTTTTAATAAGCTTATTAAAGTTCGAAAATTATAATCATTAATTTATATTTATGTAAATTTGCAAACCAAATGCGTGCGACCATTTTTATAATTAGTTTATTACTTATTAATACAGTTTTTGCACAACATGCTCCCAAATACATCACTGCTAAAAACACGTTCGAAAAATTAAAAATAGATGGCGATTTATCCGACAGTACGTGGCAATCAGCCGAAAAGTTTGGTAATTTTTGGCAAAATTTTCCCTTTGATTCATCCTTAGCGAAATCGAAAACCGAAGTAATGGTAGCGTATAATGAGCATTATCTTTACATTGCTGCTATTTGCTACGATTCTATTCCAGGTAAACATATAGTTCAAACATTAAAACGCGATTTTTCTTACCCCATAAGCGATGCCTTTGTAGTAAGCATTGACCCCTTTAGTGATTTACAAAATGGCTTTAGTTTTGGCGTAAACCCCTACGGTGTGCAACGCGAAGGTTTAATAGCAAACGGCGGAGGCGGTGGAGTAACTACCAATTGGGATAATAAATGGTTTAGTGAAGTAAAACGTTACCAAAACAAATGGGTGGTCGAAATGGCAATTCCATTTAAAACACTTCGTTTTAAAACTAATTTAAAACAATGGCGTATAAACTTTGCGCGAAACGATTTAAAACAAAACGAAAATAGTACCTGGGTTAAAGTTCCTCGGCAATTTAATATTGCAACTTTATCATTTGCGGGTTTTTTAAATTTTGAAGATGCACCAAAAAAAACTGGAGGTAATGTTTCTATTATTCCTTATGCTATTGGCAGGTATACCGAAGATTATCAAAATGCCACCAAAGCAATTTACACACCCAATATTGGTGGTGACGCTAAAATTGTTTTAGGCTCGTCGCTTAATTTAGATATTACTGTAAACCCCGATTTTAGTCAGGTTGAGGTAGATAGGCAAATTACAAACCTCACGCGCTTTAGTTTATTTTTTCCTGAACAACGTCAGTTTTTTATTGAGAATAGCGATTTGTTTGAACGTTTTGGTTTTAGACAAATTCGTCCGTTTTTTTCACGACGTATTGGTTTAGACAATGGTAATGTAATTCCTATTTTGGCCGGTGCTCGCTTAAGCGGCAAGCCAAGTAAAAATTGGCGCATTGGTATAATGGATATGCAAACAGCCAAAGCCACTATTAATAATGCTACAGTCTATTCACAAAACTATTTTGTTGCAGCGGTGCAACGCAATGTTTTTAAGCGTTCAAACATTTCGGCTATTTTTGTAAACCGCCAGCAGGTAGATACAACAGGGCTGTCCATTACTAATTATAACCGTGTAGCCGGTTTAGATTATAATTTATCAAGTGCCGATAATAAGTGGAATGGTAAATTGTTTTTTCATCATTCCTTATCAAATAAAAATAATCAAAATGCTTTTGCACATGCCAGTTGGATAAATTATGCAACCCAAAATGTAAATATAGAATGGAACCACGAGTATGTAGATAGAAATTATAACGCGGAAACTGGTTTTGTGCCCCGTACGTCGCAGTACGATAATTTTGGGAAACTAAATAAACTTTCTTATTGGCGTTTTGAACCTCATGCTAATTTTTATTTTTACCCAAAAAAATCAATTATTAATAAAACCGGTCCAACGTTTTATTTAGATCATTACCGCAATCAAAAATTTGAAAGCACCGATATATTTTTTCAATCAGGTTACGATGTTAATTTTACAAGCAGTGCGGGCTTGTATTTTGATTATAATTATTATTACACCCGTTTATTATTTCCTACCGATGTTACGTTTACTGGTAGGACTGATTTTTTAGATGCTGGTAATTATTTTTATCAAAATATTAATTTGCAATACAAAACCAATCAACGTAAATTATTGTACACAACACTTACCACAAATTATGGTAGTTACTTTGTAGGCAATAAATTTTCGGCAGCGGCAGATATTTCATTTAGATTGCAGCCTTTTGCAATTTTTACAATGAGTTTTACACACGATCGAATTTATTTACCGTACATAGCTAATTACACAGAATTAAATTTAATTAGCCCCCGTATTGATTTTACATTTAGTAAAAGTTTGTTTTTAACTACCTTTTGGCAATACAATAGTCAGGCAAAAAACGTTAATTTTAATGGGCGTTTGCAATGGCGCTTTAAACCTATGAGCGATTTATATATTGTTTACAGCGACAATTATTACAATAACGATTTTAGTATTAAAAACAGAGCCGTAGTTTTAAAATTTATTTACTGGCTTAATCTTTAAATGATTTACTAATTAATTTACTCGAACTGACAACCACGCTGTCACTTCGAGTAAACCTGAGGAACGAAGGTTGTATCGAGAAGTGGCTTCCGATACAGTTCTCGATACGCTCCTAACGTCGCTACTCGAACTGACAACCACGCTGTCACTTCGAGTAAACCTGAGGAACGAAGGTTGTATCGACAAGTGCTACCAATTCAGTTCTCGATTCGCTCCTTAGGTCGCTACTCGAACTGACAACCACGCTGTCACTTCGAGTAAACCTGAGGAACGAAGGTTATATCGAGAAGTGCTTATTTGTTAAAATTCTTTTTAGATAAAATCTTCAGTAAATCAAAATCACCATTAATTAATGCAAGCTTTTTTGCTTTACTCCACTTTTTTATTCTGGTCTCCCATTCAAATGCTAAATTAAAATCTATAAAATAGGTATGATAAACTAATTCAACAGGTCTTCTATTGTATGTATATGAATCAGAATTAATTCCATTGTTATGTTCGATAATTCTTTTCTCTAAGTCGTTAGTTACACCTGTGTAAAAAGAACCGTCGTTACATTTTACAATATATAAATAAATTACTTTTTTCATTTCATTAATTTGTCACTTCGAGTAAGTTTGAGGAACGAAAACTGTATCGAGAAGTGCTACCCATACAGTTCTCGATAAGTTTATCCTGAGCTTGACGAAGGACTAGCTACTCGAACTGACAACCACGCTGTCACTTCGAGTAAGTTTGAGGGACGAAAACTGTATCGAGAAGTGTTACCTATACAGTTCTCGATAAGTTTATCCTGAGCTTGACGAAGGACTAGCTACTCGAACTGACAACCACGCTGTCATTTCGAGTAAGTTTGAGGGACGAAAACTGTATCGAGAAGTGTTACCTATACAGTTCTCGATAAGTTTATCCTGAGCTTGACGAAGGACTAGCTACTCGAACTGACAACCACGCTGTCACTTCGAGTAGACCTGAGGAACGAAGGTTGTATCGAGAAGTGCTACCAATTCAGTTCTCGATACGCTTCGCTACTCGAACTGACACGACAATCAGTTCTCGATAAGTTTATCCTGAGCTTGACGAAGGACTAGCTACTCGAACTGACAAACACCTCTATCCCATCTTAGCTACCGCCTCAATAATATCGTGCTTGGTAATAATGTGCATGTTGCCCCCAAGGTCGCGCAACAAAACGGCGTTATTATCTTTGGTAATTAATTTACTTACTTCTTCAATCGGTGCTTTTTCGCCAACAATAGGGAAGGGCGCCTGCATTAAGCTTTTTACGCTTTTAGTTTTAATGTCGTTGTTCTCCATTAATTTACTAAAAATGTAATTGTCATTTAACGAGCCCACGTATTCGCCATTTTCAGTTACCGGTATTTGCGAAATAGAAAATTTACTTAAGGTTTCCAATGCTTCTTGCACCGTTGCATTTACATCTACCGTTAATAATTTTTGGTTCTTATGGTTCGCAATTAAATCTATTGCTTTTGGTTTTGTTACTTCTAAAAAGTGACGGTCGCGCATCCAATCGTCGTTAAACATTTTTCCCATATAACGGGTGCCATGGTCGTGAAAAATAACTACTACCACATCGCCCTTTTTAAATAGATCTTTCATTTGCAGTAAACCTGCCATGGCGCTACCTGCGCTGTTACCCACAAAAATGCCTTCCTCTTTGGGTATACGGCGGGTCATAACGGCTGCGTCTTTATCCGTTACTTTCTCAAAATGGTCAATAATATTAAAATCAACGTTGGCTGGTAAAAAATCTTCGCCAATCCCTTCGGTTATGTAAGGGTAAATTTCGTTCTTATCAAAAATGCCGGTTTCTTTATACTTTTTAAAAACCGACCCATAGGTATCAATTCCTAAAATTTTAATGTTCGGATTTTTTTCTTTTAAATATTTTCCGGTACCGCAAATGGTACCACCGGTGCCAACACCCACTACTAAGTGTGTAATTTTTCCGTCGGTTTGGTCCCAAATTTCGGGCCCGGTTTGTTCGTAATGGGCTTGCGAATTACTTAAATTATCATATTGGTTGGGTTTCCAGGCATTTGGTATTTCGTTTACCAAACGACTACTTACCGAATAATAAGAGCGAGGATCTTCCGGTTCCACATCCGTAGGGCACACAATTACCTCTGCACCAAAGGCGCGCAGGGCGTCTACCTTTTCTTTACTTTGTTTATCGGTGGTAGTAAAAATACATTTGTAACCTTTAATAACCGCGCCAATGGCCAAGCCCATACCGGTGTTACCACTCGTACCCTCAATAATGGTGCCGCCTGGTTTTAAGCGACCATCTTTTTCAGCATCTTCAATCATTTTAATGGCCATACGGTCTTTAATACTGTTGCCGGGGTTAAAGGTCTCTACCTTGGCGTATACGTCGCAGGCTAAATCTTTAGTAATTTTATTTATTTTTACCATGGGCGTGTTGCCAATGGTTTCTAGGATAGTTTTGCAAATTTTCATGTACTGTGTTTAAAATTTTATTAAACACTAAATATAGTTTTTAAAAACAATTACAAAAAATAATTTTATAAAATGTTAGCAAAAAGCAAGTAGACCTACTTGCCAAAAACCACGTAAAACTACTTGTTAAAAAACAGGTAGAAATGCCCACAAAAACAGGTAGTTAAAAAATAGGAAAAGCAATTTTGGTTTTTTATTTTTGGTTTATTACAGTGAAAATAATTTAATTAATTTGAAATAGTTACAAACGCTTATAAACCGATAAGCTGTTTCTATTCATATATTGTCGCAATTTTAAACAAAATGAATTATGAAAAAAGACACAGCAATAATTCTTAAAGAGTATGACAATGGTAAATTTCTTTTTCAAGAATTTGGAGAAGTTGTTGTAACATTAACAAAATCTTTAATTAATTCGTTAATAAATCCTCATCAAGTAAATTTTAGAGTAAAGGAAAGAGATTCATTATCCAACAAACTTTTAAGAAAAAACAATAAATATTCTTCAATCAAAGAAATAACAGATATTATTGGACTACGAATTGTATGTTATTTCGAAGATGATATTGATAGAATTGCCGAAATATTTAAAAAAGAATTTGAAATTGACTATCCAAATTCCATCGATAAAAGACAAGTCGAGGCGGACAAGTTTGGGTATCGTAGTTTACATTATGTTGCAGCATTGAACAAACAAAGACTAGGTTTAACTGAGTACAAAAAATTTAAAGGATTCAAATTCGAAGTTCAAATTAGGAGTATTCTTCAACATTCTTGGGCAGAAATAGAACATGATTTGGGTTACAAGGGCGAAAGTGAAATCCCTGAAACTGCCAAAAGAACATTTTATAGAGTAGCTGCGCTATTAGAACAAGCTGATATAGAATTTGTAAAATTAAGAACTGAAATAACGGCACATGAATTAAATATCAAGGAACAAATTGTAACAAACATTTCTTCTGTTAAGATTGACAAATCATCATTGATAGCATTTATAAAGGAAAGCTCGACTTTAAATAATTTAGAGCTATCAATTGAAACTATAGCATGTAAAAGAGGACAACATTCTGAATCTTCTCATATAGTGGAAAATGCATTGAAAAGGCTTAAGGAATACAAAATCGATTCTTTTAAAATGTTAGATGAATTAATTGCGGAAAATGCGACAGCAATAATTGAACATACACGCAAGGAATATCATAGCTTTCCTGAACCAAGACCTGAGAGTTTTATACCTGGAGCTTCAATCTTATGGTTGTTCAACATGCTTGACGAAAAAAAAATAGCTACTAATAGCATCTTGCCAAAAACTGGGCGGAAATCTGTAAATAAAATTAAAGGAAATAAATAAAAATTGTAGAAGCTTTATAGATGATGCTATAAAAGGCTCGTATTAGGAAAGTTACAAAATGATATTTATAATCTTACACCAAGCCTGTCTAAATAAAATAAAAAAGGAAATATGAATAAAATATCAGTAAAAAATATTATTGGTTTTCGCAAGAAATCGGATAAATCCAAAGAAACTTTTTTAGCTTCATTAAACAAGGTGAAAAAAATAGATTCTGAAGGTGGTGGAAACTACTGGGTTAGAAGCATAAGTGCATTAAGCAACACTTTTAAATCTAACGATAATCAAAATATTAAAGATAAAATTGCTGATATTTCTCATGACTTTAACAATTCGAAACTAAGGCAAACCAAAGATATGTACCAAAGAAACCTTGCCATTTTGTATAACTACGAAGATTTCGAATTTTCCACATGGTATCCAAATAAAACATTTAAAATATTGGAAAAAGCTAATAAAAAATCAATTATAGAGATAAATAAAATTCCCGTACAAGTTTTACCAAATCAAGTATTCAGTTTTACCAAAAATAAAATTGATTATGTTGGCGCAATTTGGTTTGTTGCTAAACTTGACGGATATAGTAAAGCGGAATTTGGAATTTTTGCCGAGGCTATTTTCCATTATTTAAGTAATAATTTCTCGAAAAAATATGAAGTTAGTCCTGAAAACTGTTTAATTGTTGACGTATTAAATATTGATGAGGTCAATTATCAAATGGTTCTTGACAATAAAATACCTGCCTTATTGAAAGAAACGCTAAAGTCCATAAGAGAAAATCTATAAAAAAACTAAAGACAAGATGGGTTTGGCAAAAGTGGTGGCTCAGAGCGCCGCAGACAAATTTTTGGTGAAAATTGCCAAATTCGCCAAGCCCGACAACGATACCAGCAACATTAACAACAAAAAAAATGAAAAAAATCGCAATAATCATTTACACAATCGCTTTTAATTTAGCATTTGGACAAGTCAAAAACCCCATTGATGACGATAGAAAAATAAAAATCCCTATTGTTTTTCATATTATATACAATAATGAAAAGGAAAACATAAATGATAGTTTAATCTTAAGGGAATTAAACAATTTAAATTTAGACTTTACTAGAAAAAATGACATGAGTTTACTTGACAATGATTTTCGTAATCTTGTTGGAAACCCAAATATTGAGTTTTATTTATTTGACTCGTCATTCCAAACTGGAATAAAAGGAGTACGGCGAGTGTCACAAAAAAAACTCAGGAACAGAGACGAATTGCTTATTAATCCCGCAAATTGTCTAAATGTATTTATTGCTGACCAGGGGAATAATGCGCCAACTATTGGTGTTGGGAATGGTAAAAATAGAGTTAATTTAAGTTACGAGGATGTTGGAACACACGAACAAGCTTTAACCCACGAAACAGGGCATTGGTTAGGTTTATATCACATTTTTGGACAAGTTGGGAACAGTTCATGGTGGAACAAAACATTTGGTAATAGAGATGACCTAATTGATGATACGCCAGAACAAAAAGGAGCTACAGCAATTTGCTATAGAATTACGCCAGATTGCCCTTGTCCGCCTAGAAATATTTATTACAAAGACCATAAAAGACTATATAACAATTTTATGGATTATAATCCATGTCGATGTATGTTTACCGTTAAACAGTCTATTCAAATAAGAAATAAAATTATTGAAGATAGACGAATGCTTTTTGATAATTCAAGATAAAAGCTGATGCCAAAATAGGTTTTGCGTTAGGCCAGCTGGCTTGTAAAATTGTAGCTTTGTGCTTCGTATCAAGTCCATTGCTGGCAGATAGTTTTGCGGTTCGAAATCGCGAACTCTTAAACCTGAAAAACACTGGTACCCATTGCCGCAACAACATTCCTAGAACACACCACTACTGCTAACATAATGACAGGTATTCGAACCTTTGTTCTTGTACAATTAAATTGCTTTTTGACGACGTTAAAAAACATTAAAATAGCAATAAAACAAAATAAAGAATTCAATTTGCTTTATCTTTATTTAAACTAAACGGTTTATCATGAATAAAATAAAATTACTTATTGGCGCATCAACAATTTTGTTAGCATCAGCTTTTACAGTTATTGTTTCGGTTGATTGGAAAGTGAAGGAAGATTATAAGGTTGAATTTACCTATGGAAAAATCCATGCGGAAAGTAAGTTTTGTCATTTTAAAGGGCTAAAAGCTACTATTTTGTTTGATGAAACTAGTCCGGAAAAATCTAAAATAAAAGCGACCATTGATGCAACGACGATAGATATGGGTCATGAAGGCGTGACGGCTCATGCTAAAGAACCAGACGTATTGGATGTAGGTAAATATCCGGAAATTACTTTCGAATCGACTGCAATCACTAAGACAATTAGTGGATATGAAGCCACTGGAAACCTAACCATAAAAGATGTAACTAAAGAAATTAAATTTCCGTTTACTTTCGAAAAAGAAACATTTCGAGGTGGGTTTACTATAGAAACAAAAGACTATAATATTACACGACAAAATGCGTGGAAAGAAGTTACCATTGTTCTAACAATTCCGGTTACACAATAAAGTAATTAAGCAAGTAAATAGCAATTAAACTGTGTGGCGGTAGTTGTTGCTAAAAGCGGTCTTGCCCAATGCTTAAATACAAACATGAGTTTAAATTACGACCAAATATTTTAAATATTAATTTTCCACTCGTTCCAACAAAAGACAAATTTTCCTATACAGGCCTAAATGACAAATAAATTTTGCTAACTTCACTTCTATTTCACACTTATAATGAACTGGATTTTAAAACTTTTTAAAAAACAAAAAGAAAATTATATCAGAGATTGGAAGGAACGTGATAATGTAGAAAGATATGGGTTTGTACTTTTTGTTATCATTATGGTTGGATCAATTGTTTTAGTTCCAGAATCGGAAAGTAAAAACCTTCCCAAATATCTTAATCTTTTAACTATTCTTTTTTTGGTTTTAATGTTTAATCGCGTAAAGAAAGCAAAACGAGAAGTAATTGAAAAAAATAAAGAAATTGAAACTCAAAAGCGATTAATTGAAGAAAAACAAAAAGACATTCTCGACAGTATTCGTTATGCGAAACGCATCCAGACATCTCATTTGCCTACTGACAAATTTATCGACAAAATACTAAGTCGGACCAAAGTAGACGACAAGACGGACAAAAGCACAGGGGCATAGCAGTGCCTAAAAGTAAGGCGGCGGAAGCGCAAGTTTTACTCTTACAATTTGCTCGCCTACGGCGGAATGATTATTTTTACTGTAAACAAAAAAAGAGGCAACATAGAGCAACTAATAAAGTTTTGTCTGCTTAGGTAGCTGAGTGTTCCGAATCAGAATAAAATATAGCTACACAACGTTAGCGGTAAGCTTGAATCAAACTTGAAAAATGGATGACATTTAAAAACAAAAATAAAAAACAACGATTAGAAATAAAACGCGTTTTTGTAATATTCGTGCTCTTTCTACTTAGGCTTAATACCTCTGCTCAGGATACACTCTCCGTTCTTTTTTTAGGGAATAGTTATACAGCTGTAAACAACTTACCTCAGTTAGTAACAAATCTAACCAACGCCGCTGGCAAAACGCTTCTTGTAGATGCAAATACGCCAGGAGGTTTTACTATTTCAAATCACTTAAGCAACGCAACCACTCTAAATAAAATTCAACAAGGGAACTGGGACTATATAGTTATTCAGGAACAAAGTCAAATTCCTTCCATTGATTTTTATCGTTACAATGATATGTATCCTTCATTAATGAAATTAAAAGACACGATTGAATTCTACAATCCGTGTGCGAAAATTATCACGTATATGACATGGGGCAGACGATTTGGCGGAATGCAATGTGGCCCAGGCAACACGTATTGTAGTCCAAATTTTGTGGATTTTAATCACATGCAGGATACATTAACCTGTGCCTATGTTCAAATAAGCGAACAATTAAATATTCAGTGTGCCCCGGTAGGTGTGGTATGGCAAGCTATTTTAAATGATACAACACTTGTATTGCATAGCGGAGATAATAGCCACCCAAACATTGACGGTAGTTATGTAGCTGCTTGTGCTATTTTTAGTAGTATATGGAAACAAGGTGCCAGCGGATTAAGTTATACTGCCGGGTTATCAACTCCGTTAGCGCACTATTATCAATTGATGTCTGACAATTCCATTTTCAATAGCACAAATGATTGGAATCTTCTCATTAATAACCCTAGCGCTAATTTTAGTGCGTCAGTTTCGGCCAACACCGCCACATTTACCAATTTATCGTCTTCAATTAATACTACGCTAAATTATTTTTGGAATTTTGGAGATGGAAATACATCTAGTATTCAAAACCCAAGCCACACGTATACAACTAATGGAACGTACACAATAACGTTAATCGCTTCAAATTGCATTTTTTCTGACACCGTTACAAAAACCATTCAGATTACAACAACACATATTGAAGAACACGCAGGTAGTAATTTCGAATTTTACCCTAATCCAACAACCCATCAAATAAATTTAAAATCACATAATTTGTTAGGTTCAGTTTATACCGTTTATGACTATACAGGAAAATCTGTTTTACAACGTAAAATATTCTCTGAACACACGGTTATTGAATTGGGGAATTTATCGAGCGGTATTTATTTAATAAGTATTGGAACTAATTTTAAACAAACGTTTAAGGTAATTAAGGAGTAAACTAGCACTTAGCAGCAGCAAAAAGAAATGGCGATTCAGTGGTTAAATAAAGCCTTGTGCTTCCTATTTTGTTTAGTGGTGGCAGATTAAATCAATTTGAATAGTAGTACTTTTTTTTGTATCTTTAAAATAAAAAAATGAAACAATTATTAATTTTTTTATCAGTTTTTACGCTAATTACAATTAGCTGTTGTAAAAAAACGAGTTTGGGGAAAGGGACACCTAAGTGCATAGAAACCAAAATAAAAGATTTTGATAAATCGTCAAATTGCAAGACCGCAAATGTAAAAGAGTATAATTTTCAAAGTAAAACAGTATATGCATTTGACCCCGGAAATTGTGGTGCTGATATGACCACCGAGTTACTTAGTTCAGACTGCTCTACTTTAGGGTATTTAGGCGGATTTGCCGGCAATACAAAAATTAACGGCGAAGAATTTAGTAATGCTACCCTAGTAAAAACTTTGTGGGAGAAAAAATAAAAATTAAACTTTTAATTAAATTTACTGTATGAGACTTAAACACTTTCTTTTATTAGCGTTAATGTTTACTTTGTTTACCTGTAAAAAAAAGGACAAGCGAACGCAGTCGGAAAGAGACGCTGAAATAATTGAAAAATACATTAGCGATAATGGTTTAACGGCAACCTACAGCGGCAGCGGCTTATATTATGTTATTAGCAAACAAGGTACGGGAGTTTACCCCAATGCTAATTCGCAAGTAACAGTAAAATACGATGGGTTATTGGTAAATGGTAACGTGTTTGATACGAGTCCTTCAACAGGGGCAACTTTTGCATTAAGCGATGTAATAAAAGGGTGGCAAGAGGGCTTAACTTATTTTAAAAAAGGCGGAAAAGGAACTTTACTTATTCCCTCAGAGTTGGGTTATGGTTCGCAAAAAACGGGTAGCATTCCTGCCAACTCGGTATTGGTTTTTAATATAGAATTGTTGGATGTAAAGTAGTACATGCAAAAAGCATTTTATATACTTTTATCTTCACTTATTGTACTAAGCGCTTGTTCTGTAAAAAAGCGAACGTACCGAAAGGGTTATTATGTAGATTGGGCACTTAAAAGTAATAAGGCTAAAGAAAATTCAACACAAAAAATTACTAAAAAAAATACGGTAGTTCAAAAAAAAGAAGAATTACAAATACCTGCCGAAGCTACTAATGAAGTGGCTTCTAAAAGTAACGCTCTTACTAATAAAATTATTCTTCCAAAAAAATTATTGGTATTAAAAGACACCTGTGGCGACATTATTAATTTAAGAAAGGGCGATATTGTTAAAGCAAAGGTTTTAGAAATTAATGAAACCCAAATAAAATACAAACGTTGCGATAATTTAGATGGACCGTTAATGGTTATAAATAAAAACGATGTGTATAGCATTAAATATACAAACGGCAACACAGATAATTTTATAAAAACATTTCAAGTAAATTCGAATATCAGAACTGGGGGGAGTGGAAGTAGCTATAATCGTGTTAACGGCGATAAAATTGAACATCCGCTCGTACAAAAAACAGTTTTATGGACAATTTTAATTCTTGCGATAAGCTTATTTGCAATACCATTTGCTTTAGTAAATGCATCGAAAGCTAAACGTGCTATTTTAATGGAACCTAATAAATATACCGGGCTAGAAATAGTTAGAAACTGTCAAATAATATGTTGGGTTATACTAATTGCTGCAGTGCTATTGTATGGGGCTTTTTTCCTTCTTTTAGCAGGGCTTATATAATTTTGCGAAAAAGCGGAAAATAAAAAAAGTTAGTAGGTAATTTACCAAACACCAAACTGTTCATTCATTGTACTTTTAAACCACTTTTCTTTACCATAGCGTTTTTCCATATCGGCTTTAAGTTCGGGCATGGTAAATATTTTTTTCTTTTTAGGAATTAAAAATGTGCTTGCTAGCGGATTTAAAATTTCGACTTTTTTTGCAAAATAAATTACTCCCCCGTCTTCGGTAGCTAAGCCCAGTATGGTTCCTGGCAGGCCGTTAAAACTTTCGGGCCCGGTACTTGGTACTAAATCATAACTAAACCAGGCATAAATAGTGGTAGTATCATTTGCTTTCCAAATCGCTTTGCGGCAATTGTATCCTGCAATTTTTCGACTACTTTCTGTAATTTTCCATTGGCGTTTAAAAAGGCTATCGGTTAAGTGCAACTCCTCGCCCCACATTGTTTTTATAAGGTAACGTTGGTTGGTATTAAAATTTTGGTAAACAGTGTTTTTAGCTGTTGTCCATTCCATTTTATCTCTAATGTCGCTCTCTTGGGGCTTAAAAACACTTATGGTATCGTTAACGTATAGTTCAAAATAATCTATTTTTATTTTATCTTCTTCTTTTAACCAACGGCGGGTATTTTCGTCTTTAAATTTTTTAAAAAGATTTGTTTTACGTTCAAATGTAATTTTTGCGGCTGTAATTTGAGAGAAGGAAGTAGATGAAAAAAATAAAATAATTAATACAACCATCACACGTCGACTAGTTAGACGACGTTCAGTGTGACCAGAAGCTTTGACTAAGCTCAATGTGCCTTCAATTTGCTTAATTAAACTCATTTTCTTCTTCCTTCTTTTTATTACTGTTAAATTTGTAAATAAGGCGGGCTAAAAAATAGCGTTTTATAATTTGCGTTTTAGTGTCTATAATTTTGTTAGCAGTAATTTCGCGTTGGTTACTAATGTTTTGATTTAAAATGTCATTGGCTTCGGCTGATATAATTAAATTTTCAGCTTTTAAAAATGTTTTGCTAACCGATGCGTTTAAAATAAAAAAATTAATGTTATAACCCACAGCTCTATTACCGTTGTTTGTATAATGGCCATCGGCATTAATTTTAAATTTTTTAGGAAGTTTAATGGTAAACATTCCTTCTAAACTATACGTATAGTAAGATTTAGATTGGGTGCTTATTGTTTGTTTTGGTATGTTGTAACTGTAACTTGCGCCCATGGTTAGATCAAAAAAATCTGATAGTTTTTCAAAACCTAGGGTTGGTGTAATATCAAAAAATTGTGTAATGTTTTTTTGGTCGTTAACATAAGCTACATTATTATTAAAGCCGCTACTTAAATTAGAACTAATTTTCATAAAGCGTTTAAATACAGGAAAAGTTCCACCCATCCACAGATTAGCGTTATAATTTCCATCAATATTAATGGGCGTTGTAGTGGAAGTACCCTGACTATCAAAACTTGTTTTTTCGTTTATCTCTCGCAAAACGTTACTGTATTGAGAACCTGCATAAAAATTTACATCGCTTATACCTTTATAAAAATAATAATTCAAATTTACGTTGTTTGAAAATTGCGGTTTTAAATTTGGGTTACCAATCGTGATACGATTAGGATCAGTATTATCAATAACGGGTTGCAATTGTTGCAAGTCGGGTTGTTGTGCGCTTGAGCTATAATTTATTTGTAAGTTAGATCCCTGATTAATGCGGTAAATAAACGAGGCATTTGGTAATATATTAGTAAAGGTTTGATTTAATTTTTGATTTTTTGTAACGTTTATATTTTCTTGATAAATGTTTCTATACGCAGTACCAAGGCTAATTCTATATTTTTTTATATCGTAAATTAATTTTGCGCCTACTCTATTAACAACTCTTAAATTTTTAAAATCGTTGCTTTGTGTAACATTTACGTTATCGTAAGCTAGTCCATTAAAATCGAGTGTAGTACGGTTATTATTATTTTTATTATAAGCAAAACCATAACTAATTTCGGTTTTAAATTTTTTGGTTAATGGCTCAATGTACGTTAGGGATGCGTTGTGCTCTTCGCGATGACTAACCTGAGTTCGTTTTTGTAACAAGGATGAATCGGGTAATTGGTTTTGGAAGTAGTTAAATTTTGTATTTAAATCATTTTTTGCAGAGGCATCGTAATAACTTGGTTGGTAGGTAATAACTAAATTCCTATCCTTCTTCATAAAATTTCTATTTAATTTTAATAACACATTTGCATCAATAGTTTGATTGTTATTTGTGTTTGAAATGCTTGTTTGGCGAGTTGTTTCACCATTTTGTGTAATAAACTTATCTTCTTGATAATTACTATTATTGCCAACACTGTAATTTATTTTTGGTTTAACGATGAGTTCAGTAAGCGAGTCTAATTTTTGAGTTAATCTAAAATTAAATTTATGGCTTTGAATTTTGGCAGTATTACCAAGCAATTGCTTATTAGTGTAGCTTGTATCTTGTAAAAAAAACTGTGTATTGGTTTCGCTACCCGTAACTAATTGGTTTTGATTAAACGTATAGTCCACATTTACTTTTGTATTTTTGCCATATTTATCGTTAAAGTAAAAACCCGACTTTAACGTTTGAGGAACGCCTGTCCCATTGCTATTCATCGAAGTCCAACTATTTGTTTCTGGGTCGTAATTATTATTGCTTTCGTTGGTAAGCCCAAATTGATTAGTTTCGTCCCATGCAAAAGCTTGCTTAGGCGTATTAGCCAATAAACCAAACAGCGAAAATTTTTGCTGTTTTTTAAATTTATTTACTAGTACATCGTTTTCGTAAAATTTATTAAAATCACTGGCACCACTTACTTTTCCAAAATATCCTTTTTTACTATCTTCTTTTAGTTTTAGGTTTACAACTTTTACAGTTTCGTCGTTGCTCTCCGTATTTTCGTTTTTCTTTTCAAAAACTTGTATGGTTTCAACAGTATTTGCATTTAAATTTTTTGTAGCAATGGTAGGGTCGGTACCAAAAAATTCGTCGCCATCTACTAAAACTTGGTCAACGGCTTTACCTTGTATGGTAATTTTACCTTGCGCATCTACTTTAACGCCGGGTAATTTTTTTAGCAAATCTTCAACCGTGGCATTTGCTTGTACTTTAAAACTATCTGCAGTAAATTGCAGGGTATCGCCTTTGTAGTATATTTTTTCTTTATAGGCAATAACCTCTACTTCGCTTAGCTGGATGTTTTTTGGAGGAAGAATTACATTTTTAAAATTAAAAACAGAATCTTTTTCAGTAGGAACTAATAAATAGGTTTTATCGTTAAAGTTTGGATGACTAATTATTACAATATAGGTATCAACAGGTAAAGTAATAGGTTTAAAAAAACCATTACTATTTGTGCGCGAAAAGTTTATTAACGTACTATCGCTAAATTTAATAGCCATTAAAAGCGCATTGGGCAGGCTTTGTTTTAAGGTAGTATCGCTAATATTACCTCTTAACTTTAATGTTTGCGATTGGTAGCTTATGCATAAAAACAAAAAAAATAAAATAGTAAGTTTTTTTTGCATAAATTAATTTAGTCTTTGGTATAATGCAAAGATTGAAAAAGGTTACATATAAAAAATAAAATAATTTTTTTTTAGCTTTTTTTGGGAATATTATTTACCCCTGCCTTGTAGTACAATTAAAACAGTGTGTACTAAAATTTTAAAATCAAGTAAAAGGCTCATATTTTCTACGTATAAAATATCAAATTTTAGGCGATCAATCATTTGATCAACATTTTCGGCATAACCATATTTTACCTGCCCCCAACTTGTAATACCCGGACGTATTTTTTGCAAATGCTTAAAATGTGGTGCTTTACAAACAATTTTTTCGATAAAAAATTGGCGTTCGGGGCGAGGCCCTACAATACTCATGTCGCCTTTTAGTACGTTAAAAAACTGAGGCATTTCATCCAAGCGCACGCGTCTTAAAAATCTACCAACGGGTGTAATTCGAGGGTCGTTATCGCTCGAAAGGGCAGGGCCATTTTTTTCGGAATTAATAAACATGGTTCTAAACTTAAAAATATAAAAAGGTTTGCCATGTATACCTATTCGTTCTTGTTTAAAAAACACTTTGCCCTTGCTGCTAAGTTTAACACAAAACGCAATAATTAAGTATAGCCAGCTAAAACAAAACAAAACAATAATTGAAATAGAAACATCAATAAAACGTTTTACTGAAATTTGCCATTCGGGTATAATTTTATTTTTTATTTCAATTAAGGGCGTTCCTAAAATGGTGGTCATTTTTACATGCCCGCTTAAAATGTCATAAATGTCGGGTATTATTTTTATTACAATTCCCATATCGCTTAAGTCGTTTACAATATTTTTAATATATTCGTGTTCCCAACTTTCTAAGGCAATAATTACTTCTTCTACTTTATTAATTTCAATAATGGTTCTAATATCGTGGTATTCACCTAAGTGACTTAACTCTTTTTTTAACTCTTCGCTGTAGCCATTTTTACCTTCAATGTGTACAAAGCCAACAAATTTGTTGCCTATACCGTATTTTAATGCCTGTACTTCTTTAAACATTTTTAAGGCACGCTCGTTGCTACCAATAATTATTGTGTTAAACCCAAATTGGCGCGAATGAATTTTTTTATTGGTATTACTTGATAGTATTAACCTAAAAAAAGAAGTAAACCCAAAATGACAAATAAATAAAACAAAATAAAGTTTATAATATAATTTGTAAGTAGCTACATAATCATCTAACAAAATAACAAAAAACAAAACAGTAACGCCAATTATACTAATAGCTAATAATTGTACAAATTCATTAATGCGCGAACGCCTTAACACATTGTTATAAGAACCCATTAAGTAATACACCAATACCCAAATTAGGGGTAAAATTAATACACTTATTAAAAACTGGTTATCAAAAATAGTACTACTGCTTTGATGTGTTTTTATTGGGTCTATTTGGGTTTTACGATAATAATTAAAAACTGTCCAGGCTATGCCAGCAGTTAAAAAATCGAGCAGTAAATAATATATAGTACGTAATTTTTTACTCATTTTTACAAATAAACAACTTTAATATTATCTAAAAATAACCTAGCATCTTCTTCAGCTTTATTTTTTTTCATTTTAAAATAAATTTTATGCGAAGTAGAAGTTGGTGCAAGGTTTATTGCAAAGGCCAAACTAATGTATGTTTTATTCCAAGTAGTGCTAGGCAAAAAATTATAAGCAGGTTTGTAAGTGCTGCCCGAAACAACACCTAACTCAAACTCCGTAAAGCATTTATAATCTAACTCTATATATACGTTACTATTAGCTAACGGCAATGTGTAAGGTAAAGCTGTTTCTATTTGTGCAATGGTTTCGGCGTTAGTAAGCTCTAGTTTTATCGATTTTCCTTCAAAGCTGTCGGCGCCAATAACGGTAGCAAAGGTTGCGCTAGAGATAGATGAGTTTACAATAGTAAAACCTTGCGAGTTTTCAAAACCTTCGACCCAGGCAAATTTTGTATTGGGATTGTAGTTAAATTTTATGGGTAATGCCAATGTTTTACCATTTTCAATTAAGGTGTCGAATGTAATTCTTTCGTAAAATGGCCAAGGTACGCGCTTAGTATTAAATCCATTATCTTTTATTCCCGCCAAAATATCAATTTTAATATTTTGATTGGCGTTAGGAACTGGTATTATACTTCCAATTGGATATGCGCCTTGGTAGAAACCATTTAGATATAACCATAATTCGGTTATTTTACTACTATTAGAACCTTGAATTGTTGACGTTGTAACTACAGAAACATCGTTAGCTTTTAAATAAAACGCAGGAGTGGCAGCACTATATTTTTTGCAACTTGTGGTAAACACCCCCAAGTAAAGCAATACAAATAAAAAAAAACTGTTAACGCGTATTATTGTGTACTTTATTTTCAAAACTGCAAAAATTATAGTTTATTAACGTTTGTAACTTATTGTTTATTGTGTCTGTTAATAAAAATGTGTTGTAAATTTGGCTAATGGTATTAAAATTTAACTATTTAAAAATCAATTACTTAAATTAATTTAGTTTTGCATTTAATACCTAACACTACTAATCTTATTAAACAATACGTTTATAAATTAAAAAAGGTTGGTTAAATAAAACCATTTATTTAAAAATTTCGTAAAAATATATTTTTAAAGCACTACTTGTTAGTATTATTATTTTAATTAATTAAAATAAACATTTTTTAACCATAAATTTAGTGTCAATCCTTAAATTATAAACCCACCTTATGTTTTACCAGGTAAGTAGCGAAGATGAATATCTTTTTAAAGGCAAGCGCAAGCGATTGGTAGAACTATTGAAGCTAAAGGGTATAAAAAGCAATAGTGTTTTAGCTGCTATCGAAAAAATACCCCGCCATTTGTTTTTTGATAATACTACAGCGCGTCCAGCCTTGTTAGACCATGCTTATAGCGATAAAGCACTACCAATTGGCGCAGGGCAAACTATTTCGCACCCCTATACTGTTGCTTTTCAAACCGAACAATTAGAGATAAAGCAAGGGGAAAAAGTGCTTGAAATTGGCACAGGGTGTGGCTACCAAACAGCTGTTTTAATTGAAATGGGCGCAAAAGTATATAGTATTGAGCGCCAAAAAACACTTTATGATAAAACAAAACTATTTTTGCCTTATATTGGTTACTCTTCGGCTAAACTTATTTATGGCGATGGCTACAAAGGTTTACCTCAGTTTGCACCTTTTGATAAAATTATAGTAACTGCCGGTGCGCCATATATACCAAACGACTTATTAACTCAATTAAAAACAAATGGTATAATGTTAATACCTATAGGCGAAGGCGATACGCAAGAAATGGTTTGGCTTCAAAAGACAACCGATAACAGCTTTAATAAGAAGGTGTTAGGTAATTTTAAATTTGTGCCTTTGTTACAAAATAAGGCAACAGGCTATTAACAAATTATTGTTAAAAAACGTTTATAACCTATGTAGTATACTGTTTTTTACTGCTACCTTTGTTCTATAAATTTAAAACTTATAAAAATTATGAAAAAATCAATTGCAATTGTTGCAATGGCGTTTGGGGTAACCAGCGCATTTGCACAAGACTTAACCTCTAAAAAGGGCGAGCCTATGTTACCAGAGGCTGGCGATTGGAGTATAGGAATAGACGCCACTCCATTTTTAAATTATGCTGGGAACTTTTTTGGAAAAACAGGGCCTAACGTAGCACCAACGTTTAACAACTACGGTTTAAATCAAACCATTGTTGGTAAATATTTTACAGATGCTAGTAATGCTTACCGTGGTATTCTTCGTTTGGGTATGATTAACAGCAAGCAAAAACAAGATATTGCGAAATACGAAGCGCCTGGTACTGGTGCAATTGCTGCAATTTCTGAAGCTAATACTCCAGTTTTTGACCAGTACAATTCATCAACGCGTAACATCGCTTTGGGTGTTGGTATCGAAAAACGTAAAGGTAAAACTCGCTTACAAGGTATTTATGGTGCCGATTTTTTTGTATGGGGTGGTAGCAAAAAAGAAAAATACAAATATGGTAATGCTTTAACTCAATCTGACAACGCAACTACAGCATTTAACGAAAATTTAGATGCAACGAATGCAGCTGGTGTTACAAATTTTGGTTCAAACATTACTACTACATTAACCGGTTACCAACAAGTATCTGGTGCCCGTGCTACTAAAGTAAAAACTGGCGGTAACATTGGTGTTGGCTTAAGAGGTTTTATTGGTGTTGAGTATTTTATTTTACCTAAAATTAGCCTTGGTGGCGAATTTGGTTGGGGTATTGGATACCAAGTAAGTACAAAAGACAAATCTACTTGGGAAGCTGAAGGAACTGGTACAGCTCCAGGAGCTACTCAAGAAGTAAAAACTGTTGAAGTTAAAGATAAAGTAAATGGTGGTTCTAAATTTGTTTTAGATACAGACCGTAATGCTGCTAATTCTGCAACATATAATTTAATTGGTGGTAGCGGAACGCTACGTTTAAATTTTTATTTCTAATAATTAAGTAAACTTATTAAAAGCCTTCTCAATTTAGTTTGAGAAGGCTTTTTTGTTTTATGGTATTTTATATTAATAAGTCCTTATTTTTTTTTACTTTAGCCACCCCAAATGTTAAAACGCATTGCATATTTTATTTTAAAATTTAGGCTTTCCTTAATTATTACAATTACGGCAATTACTGTGTTTATGGCATTTTTTGCCAGTAAAATTGAAATTACCTATAGTTTTGCGCGTTTATTGCCCGATAATGATTCTACAAGCATAGACTATGATTTTTTTAAGAAAAAATTTGGTCAAGATGGTACCGTTTTAGTAATAGGTATAAATAAAGATAAGTTAAACGATTTAAAAAATTATAAAGCTTGGGCTACTTTAGGTAACGATATAAAAAATTTGGCAGGTATAAAAGGCGTTATATCTATGGCTAGGCTTAATGATTTAGAACTAAACGATAGTATAGGTAAATTTGAATTTAAAGCCTTAAAAAATTTAAATCCAACTACACAAAGCGAGTTAGACGATTTAATATTAAAAATAAATTCCTTAAAATTTTACGAAGGCATTATTTTTAATAACAAAACAAAATCAACCTTAATGGCGGTTACTTTTTTTGAAAAAGATTTAAACTCAAAAGCCAGATTAGATATAGTTGATAACATAAAAAAAGAAGTAGATAAATTTAATACCGAGACAGAAATAGATACGTATTCCTCTGGTTTGCCATTTATTCGCACCACCGTAATGCGCAAAATACGCAACGAAACCAGCTTTTTTTTAGGAATGGCCTTGTTAGTAACCGCCTTACTGTTATTTATTTTCTTTCGTTCGTTGTATCCCGTAATATTTTCGTTATTGGTTGTATTTAGCGGTGTAATTATTTCATTGGGCACAATAGTGTTGTTTGGGTATAAATTATCTGTTTTATCGGGTTTAATACCGCCGTTGATTATCGTGATAGGAGTGCCAAATTGTATTTTAATTTTAAATAAATACCACACCGAAATTGCAAACGGAAAAACTAAAATTAATGCATTACACATTGCCATTCAACGATCGTTAGCCTCATTATTTTTTGCAAATATCACCACTTCTATTGGCTTTGCAGTATTTTGTGCTATTCAAAATAAATTATTGTTCGAATTTGGATTAATAGCATCTATTAATGTAATGAGTACTTTTTTAGTTTCGGTAGTTTTGGTGCCCACTATTTTTAGCTATTTACCCATCCCATCAACCAAACATTTAAAGCATTTGGATAGAAAACAACTTCGTAAAATACTTAACAAAGTAGCCTCAGTTACTCAACATTACCGAAAAACGATTTATGTTGTTGTTAGTATAATTTGTGTAGTAAGTTTAATAGGTTTAACTAAAATTAGAGCATTTGGTTATATGGTAGATGATATACCAAATACCGATGTTTTAAAAACCGATTTAAAATATTTTGAAAATAATTACGGAGGGGTTCTTCCGTTTGAAATTACAATAGATACTAAAAAAGAGAATGGCGTATTTGCAAATAACGCACGTTGTTTATACAAAATTAATAGAGCTCAAAAACTATTGGCGCAATACAAAGAGTTTTCTCGCCCTGTTTCTATTGTTGAAGGGGTTAAATTTTTATATCAAACCTATAAAGGTGGCGATGAAAAATATTATAAACTGCCAGCGGCTAGCGATCTAAAAACAATTGCCGACTACGTAAAACAAGAAAAAGAAAAACAAAATCAATTATCATCTTTTATTGATAGTACTAAACGGTATACCCGAATTACAGTACAAATTGCCGATTGCGGAAGCACACGTGTAACTCAAATTACAAAAGAATTAAAACCGCGGTTAGACAGTATTTTTAATTTTAACGAGGACGAAAAAAAGTGGGTAGCTGGTAATGAGCGGTTTGATGTAAAATTAACTGGCAATTGCATTGTGTTTTTAAAAGGAAACGAGTTTTTAGTAAACAATTTGGTAGAAAGTGTTGTGTTGGCAATTATATTAATAGCCATTTTTATGCTAACCTTATTTACTTCGTTTAGAATGATTTTAATTTCAACCATACCTAGCTTGGTTGCTTTATTAATTACAGCAGGTTTAATGGGTTTTTTAAAAATACCTTTAAAGCCAAGTACAATTTTAGTTTTTAGTATTGCTTTTGGTATAAGTAGCGATGGTACACTTTATTTTTTAACAAAATACAGGTACGAAATTCGTAAAAATAAATTAAGTATTGGTAGTGCTGTTAGCCTTACCATTCAAGAAACGGGCGTTAGTATGGTATATACTGCACTGGTTTTGTTTTTTGGCTTTGGAATGTTTGCTTTATCAGGTTTTGGTGGTACCCAAGCACTAGGCATTCTTATTTCGTTTACATTATTAGTAGCTTATTGCGCTAATTTAATTTTATTACCAGCGTTTTTATTATCGCTAGAAAAACGATTAACTAATAAAGAATTTATTGAAGAAGATAGTTTAATTACTACGGATATTGAGGATATTAATTAATCCAATTTTTCAAAAACAGAATTATTACTTTTAAACTCTGGCACTAATTCTTTCATGCGCTGTACAATAATTTCGTTGTTTTGAGTATTAAACAATACTATTAACTGATTAATTATGTGTTTTACCTCATCGTAATTGTATTGGCGCACTTTCCCAATTAATATTTGTGGATGGTGTGTTGGCAAAGCATTTTCGGTATCTGCCAAAAGCTCTTCAAATAGTTTTTCGCCTGGGCGTAAGCCTGTAAACGTAATATTAATGTCCTTACCTTCTTTTAAACCACTTAATAAAATCATTTTTCGAGCCAAATCAACAATTTTTACCGATTTACCCATATTAAATACAAAAATTTCGCCGCCTTTGCCCATACTAGCGGCTTCAATAACCAGTTGGCTTGCTTCGGGAATTGTCATAAAATAACGCGTAATATCTGGGTGTGTAATAGTTATTGGTCCTCCTGTTTCAATCTGTTTTTTAAAACGCGGTATTACAGAGCCATTGCTACCTAACACATTTCCAAAACGGGTGGTTATAAATTTTGTTGCCGATTGAGTACCTAAACTTTGAATATAAATTTCGGCAATACGTTTACTGGCACCCATAACGTTAGTGGGATTTACAGCCTTATCGGTACTCACAAATACAAAACGCTCTACATTAAATTCGTTTGCCAAATCGGCCATGTTTTTTGTGCCTAAAATATTAGTGAGGATAGATTCTGATGGATTATTTTCCATCATAGGTACGTGTTTGTAGGCGGCTGCATGAAACACCACTTGAGGTTTAAAGGTATTAAAAACATTTTTTATGCGTTCAATATTTCGTACATCCGCCATTATTACCTCAAATGCAATGTGTTTATATTTATCGTTAAACTCTAATTCTAATTCGTGCAGGGGGCTTTCGGCTTGATCTAACAAAAATATTTTTTTTGGGTTAAAGTTTACGCACTGCCTAGCTAACTCGCTACCAATACTACCTGCGGCCCCGGTAATTAAAATTGTTTTATTATTTAACTGTGCGTTTATGGTAGCATTATCTAATTTAATAGCATCGCGTTGCAGTAAATCTTCAATATTTATACTTTTTATTTGGTTAAAACTTAACTCGCCATTTATCCATTTGGTAACTGGCGGAACATTTAATACCCGTACATTTTTAGCTAAACAAATATCTGCTATTTCGTTTCGTTTAATTGGCGAAATTGTTTGAATAGAAATAATTACAAACTCAATTTCTTTTTCATTTATAAATTGTTGCAATCTGTCGGGCGAATAAATAAAAATACCTTCTAGGCTTCTTTCCCACTTTTTATTATCATCATCAATAAAACAAACCACATTGTATTTAATAGCAGCATCACGGTCTAAAGTACGTTTAGTAATGATTCCGGCTTCGCCTGCACCGTATATAATGACATTCATTTTTTCTTTTGTTGGATTTTTTGTTTCAAAATAAATGGCTTTAATAGCTAAACGGCTACTAATCATTAAAAATAAACTCACCAAAGCATCAATAATAATTACCGAGTTGGGAATAAAATAATAGTTTAAAACAAACTTTAGCCCAATTAGGTTAATTAAAAAAACACCTAAACTTCCGCCAACAATTACTAAAAAAATTCTTACTGTATCGCGCGAACTTGTGTAGCGAACAACTCCTTTATACGTTTTTGAAACAAAAAAAGAAATAAATCGAATAGATAAAACGACGGTATAATCTATAACCAAATTTTTAGCGTCCGCTTGGGGAATAGCATCAAAATTAAAGCGCAATAAAAAGGCAATGGTTAAAGCAAATGCACAAATAAAAGTATCAATAAATAAAATTGACCAACGGGGTAGGTTATACGTCCAAAATAATTTAAATAAACTATACATTTATAAAGTAAAAATACTTATTTTTTTTGAGGTTGATTACTGGCAGTATATGTTGGTGTTGCCATTGGCTTTGTAGTTTCTATGGGTGGCATTAGCTTAATTTGTGGTTTAAAGGGTTTATCTGCAACAGCAATTTCGCAAGCGGTACATATTTCTTTCCATTTTAATTCCATTTTACAATCGGTAGGTTGTATATAAATTTTTTTAATGCTACTGTCGGGCATTGTAAACTGCATATCGGTAGCCATTGTTTTAGGGCCGTCAAAGGCAAAAGGTTCTTTAAAGTAATCTTCTAAATGAATATCTTTAATATGAACTTTTTTTTCGAAAACCATGGTGTACAATTCAAAAATAGCGCGCGAAATTTTTATATAAATTAAATTTTTGATGTTATCGTATGTAATTTTTACATCGCCTACAACTTGTGTTTTATAGGCAAAAGGACCACAGGTAACAAATGCATCGCATGTAAAATTACTGCTATCGGGCCGTATATTAATTTTAGCATTACGCATTAGCCAATGGTATTTGCCTTTAATAAACATAACCTCGTACTCGTTTGTTCCACTAATATCCCCAATTGCTGTAATTACTTTATTTACAGCCTCTTCGTGAAGCGAAACAGCAAAATCGTTAATTGGAATGGTAGTAGTGGAAGTCTTTTTTTGCGCTTTAAAGGAGTTTATTAACGCTAAAAAACAGAATAATAAACTAATTTTTTTAAACATTTAATGTATTTATTCGTTTTTTTAAATACTACTAATTTATTTAAAGCTTAGTTTATGTGTTAACTATTTAAGAAATTTTTACCGCTTCGTAACATTTAAGTTCGCCAGCAGCACCTAAAAATTCAGCTTCAATATCAACTAAGCCTACTTTTTTAACTTGATCTTTACTTAATGGTTTGTTTAAGTACCAGCGGTCGTCTTGCATTTTTAAATCAATATCTTTATCCACCATTACTTGGTTCAATTGCTTTTGAGTTAAAAATATAACACCTTCCTCGTCGTCTTCTGTTTCAGGATTTAATATAGTTCCAACTAATTTTAGCTTAGGAACTTCTGGTTTGTATTTGAATTCTAAATCAGATTGGTCGTTTATCTCTATATATTTAATACCTACTATGTGAATTTCTGCCATTTTGTAAAATTTTATGCAAGTTTAATAATAATTTGCTTTAAAATGTAGTTTTTTTTGTTTTATTTTTCGATTTTATAGCTAAAATAGTTTGTAAAAAAAGCCCATCTCATTTATAATTGAGATGGGCTTTTAAGTTTAATTAAGCTAAATAATTAGTGTTTTACAACTTTAATAACCTCAGCTTTATTATTGCTAATTACTTTAATGTAGTAAATACCATTACTTAAAGTTGAAATATTAACATTTACTTTATCAGCAGTAGATGTTGTTGTTAAAACAACTCTACCAGTAATATCGGTAACATTAATTGTTTTGTTTAAACCATTAGCAAATTCAACTGTAAAAATACCAGTGCTTGGGTTAGGATAAACACTAATAGCAGAAGATTGGTTAGCTGTAGTTTGGATACCAACACAACCGCTAACACTTTGAGTGATAACAGCAGTGTTTTTACAACCACTAGCAGCAGTACCTGTAACCGTATAACTTGTGGTAACTGAGGGCGAAGCAACAATTACAGCAGTAGAACCACCTGTATTCCAGCTATAAGTAGCAGCACCATTAGCAGTTAAGCTAACCGATTGACCAGCACAAATAGAACCTGAAGTTGATGAACTAACCGTAACAGTAGGTAAAGCACTAACAGAAACAGAAGAAATAGCAGCATTACCAGCACAACCAGCAACACTAGTACCAGTAACAGTATAATTTGCATTTGCAGTTGGAGTAGCAATAGCGCTACCATTGCTATAGGTATAAGTATTAGCACCACTTGCTACCATAGTAAACGAACTACCAGCACAAATAGAACCACTGTTTACAGTAATAGTTGGGTTAGCGTTTACAGCGATAGAAGTTGTAGCAGTAGTTGCACAACCAGTTACTGAATTTGTACCCACTACTGAATAAATAGTAGTAACACTAGGTGTCGCGTTAATAATAGCAGTAGTAGCACCAGTATTCCAAGAATAGGTATTAGCTGAACCACTTGCCGTTAAACTTGCAGATTGACCAGCACAAACAGCTGAAGAAGTAGAAGCTACGTTAACAGTTGGAGAAGCATTAACATTTACAACTACAGTTGCACTTGCAACACCACAAGTACTAGTGCCTACAACAGTATAAACGGTACTTGCAGTTGGCGTTACTGCTGTAACAGCAGTTGTAGCACCTGTATTCCAAGTATACGTAGTTACACCACTTGCAGTTAAAGTAGCCGAATTACCAGCACAAACAACAGAGTTAGAACTTACAGCAGATACTACTGGAGCACCTGTTACATATGAGATTATAATTTGACCATTTCCAGTTTGTGTACCTTGTGTATGAACAACACCAGTAGCGCCTGGACCTGTAAAGCTACTGCCACCGCCACCAGAAGAGTAGGTGCCGCCACCGCCACCACCATAATAACCGCCACCGCCACCAGCACCGCCGTCGCCTGCGTTACATGATGATCCTGGACCAGAACCGTTTCCGCCAATACCTAAAGTTGCAACGATAACAGCAGGTGTAAAAAGGCAACAAATGTTAGTACCAACACAAGCGTTACCACCAGCAGACTGAGTACCACCTGTTGCATACGTTGAAATACAACCATTACCAGTTGATCCAACATTACCACCAGTTAAACCTCCACCAACACCTGGATTTCCGTTTATATTATTTGAACCACCACCACCACCGGCAACTATAATTCTGTTTACAAGTGCAGTACCTCCAACGCGAATATCAGAAGCACCACCACCTCCAGAACCAGCATAAGTAGGTCCAGAACTTGTTCCTGCACTGCCACCTCCGTTAAAACCTCCTGCGGCGCCACTACCCATAGCTCCACCTTGACCACCAACATAAATATTTAATACTTGGCCAGGCGTAACAGTGTAGGCACATTGTACTCTGCCTCCTGGTGCCCCATTAAGACTACCTGTACCTCCTTGAGCACCTCTTGCATCAACTGTAATAGTAGATACACAGTTAGGGACAGTAAAGGATTGCAAAGAGCCAGTAAAATTAAAAGTTTGCACAGTTTGTGCACTTGAGCTATTTACTGCAAATAGTGCAGTAACACCCAAAGCAACTGATTTAAGTAAATTTTTTTGTTTCATGTTTTGTTTTTGTAAATTGGTTATGTAACGAAGATAGTAAAATTTACTAAAAAAAAAAACACTAAACTATGTTTTAATCGAACTTTTCTTGCAAAAAGTGAAAAAATATAACGTAAAAAAAGCCCATCTCATATGTAAATGAGATGGGCTTATAAATTTAATTAAGCTAAATAATTAGTGTTTTACAACTTTAATAACTTCAGTTTTAGAATTGCTAATTACTTTAATATAGTAAATACCATTACTTAAAGTTGAGATATTAACATTTACTTTATCAGCAGAAGATGAAGTTGTTAAAACGATTCTACCAGTAATATCGGTAATGTTAATTGTTTTGTTTAAACCATTAGCAAATTCAACTGTAAAAATACCAGTGCTTGGGTTAGGATAAACACTAATAGCAGAAGATTGGTTAGCTGTAGTTTGGATACCAACACAACCGCTAACACTTTGAGTGATAACAGCAGTGTTTTTACAACCACTAGCAGCAGTACCTGTAACCGTATAACTTGTGGTAACTGAAGGCGAAGCAACAATTACAGCAGTAGAACCACCTGTATTCCAGCTATAAGTAGCAGCACCATTAGCAGTTAAGCTAACCGATTGACCAGCACAAATAGAACCTGAAGTTGATGAACTAACCGTAACAGTAGGTAAAGCACTAACAGAAACAGAAGAAATAGCAGCATTACCAGCACAACCAGCAACACTAGTACCAGTAACAGTATAATTTGCATTTGCAGTTGGAGTAGCAATAGCGCTACCATTGCTATAGGTATAAGTATTAGCACCACTTGCTACCATAGTAAATGAACTACCAGCACAAATAGAACCACTGTTTACAGTAATAGTTGGGTTAGCATTTACAGCAATAGAAGTTGTAGCAGTAGTTGCACAACCGTTTGCAGTACTTGTACCAACTACAGAATAAATAGTAGTAACACTAGGAGTAGCATTAATAATAGCAGTAGTAGCACCAGTATTCCAAGAATAGGTATTAGCTGAACCACTTGCAGTTAAACTTGCAGATTGACCAGCACAAACCGCTGAAGAAGTAGAAGCTACGTTTACTGTTGGAGATGAATTAACTAAAACCGATAAGGTTGCGTTAGTAACACAACCTAAAGAATTAGTAGCTACAACAGTGTAAGTTGCATTAGTAGTAGGAGATACAGCTGTAACAGCAGTTGTAGCACCTGTATTCCAAGTATAAGTAGTTGCACCACTTGCAGTTAAAGTAGCTGAATTACCAGCACAAACTGCAGAGTTAGAACTTACTGCAGTAACGGCTATACCACCAGCAACATAAGTAAACATTACCATTCCGTGCCCTTGATTAAAGCCAGCAGTATTACTTTGATTAGTACCTGCATTAAAAGAACCACCGGCATGACCTATTGATATAAAAGCACCAGTTTCGGCACTACCACCGCCATAGCCACCACCAGAACCACCGCGGTAGTTACAAGAGCCAATATAATTACATTCAGCACCACCACCAAAACCACCGTTTTGGTATGTAGCAGTATAAGAGGTAGGAGTTATACCACCTGTACCACCTTGTTGGAAACCCGAAGCACCTGGAAAACCATAATTTATATCAGTACCACCATTTGTATAGAAGCCACCGCCTCCACCGCCACAATTGTAAGCTGGTGCACCATTTCCATTAGTACCCGGTAAAGGACCAGTACCCGGATTTGTTACAGGAGAATTTTCTCCCGTTGTATTATCTGCAGCACCACCGCCACCACCTGCAACAAGCATTGGTGTTGAAGTAGAATAAGTTGCGCCAGAAGCTACATAAGAACCACCACCTCCGCCAGGGAACGTGATGCCTAATAAACTACAATTTCCGGGAGTTTTGCCAACTAAATAGCTTAATACTTGTCCTGGAGTAACTGTAAAAGTTCCAATCATACGTGCACCTGATCCACCAGTAGCACCAGTGTTAAAGCCACCAGAAGCTCCTCTAGCTTCAATAGTCATTTGGTTAACGCAAGGTGGTACTGTAAAAGTACTAATAACTCCTGTGTGCGTGTTTACTGTACCTACAAACGAATAGGTAACAGTTGTTAATTGTGCTTTTGCTGTATTTACTGCAAATAATGCAGTAACACCCAAAGCAACTGATTTAAGTAAATTTTTTTGTTTCATGTTTTGTTTTTAAATTGATTATCTAACGAAGATAGTTAAATTTTAAGAATAAAAATTACTAAATTCTTTATAGTTGAACTTTGTTTGTAATAAAATATAGAACATTTTGTAAAAAAAAAGCCCATCTCATTTATAAATGAGATGGGCTTTTAAATTTAATTAAGCTAAATAATTAGTGTTTTACAACTTTAATAACCTCAGTATTATTATTACTAATTACTTTAATGTAGTAAATACCATTACTTAAATTTGAGATATTAACGTTTACTTTATCAGAAGTTGATGAAGTTGTTAAAACAACTCTACCAGTAATATCCGTAACGTTAATCGTTTTGTTTAAACCATTCGCAAATTCAACTGTAAAAATACCAGTACTTGGGTTAGGGTAAACACTAATTGCTGACGATTGATTAGCGTTAGTTTGGATACCAACACAACTGTTAACAGCTTGAGTTACTGTACTAACATTAGAACAACCATTAGAGCTACCGTTTACAGTATAAGTAGTAGTAACGCTAGGGCTAACAGCAATAACAGCAGTTGTAGCACCAGTATTCCAGCTATAAGTTGTGGCGCCAGAAGCAGTTAAGCTTACCGATTGACCAGCACAAATAGAACCTGAAGTTGATGAACTTGCAGTAACAGTAGGTAATGCGTTTACAGTAACTGTAGAAATAGCAGAATTACCTATACAACCAGCAGTACTTGTGCCTGTAACAGTATAAGAAGCATTTGCAGATGGCGTAGCAATAGCACTACCATTGCTATACGTATAAGTATTTGCACCGCTTGGTACCATTGTAAATGATTGACCCGCACAAATTACACCACTGTTTACTGTAACCGTTGGGTTAGGATCAACACTAATAGAAGTAGTCACTGTATTAGAACAACCATTAACAGTATTTGTACCAATAACAGAATACACAGTAGACACTGAAGGGGTAGCACTAATAGTAGCAGTAGTAGCACCAGTATTCCACGAATACGTATTTACACCACTTGCAGTTAAGCTAGCAGATTGACCAGCACAAACAGCGCTTGATGAAGCAACCACACTAACATTGGCAACATTTACCGTAACACTGCTAATTGCTGTGTTTGAACTTGTACAACCTAGTGCACTTGTGCCCGTTACACTATAATTAGCACTTGCCGTAGGTGTAACAACCGCACTTCCACTACTATACGTGTAAGTATTTGCACCACTAGCTACCATTGTAAATGATTGACCGGCACAAATAGCACCGCTGTTTACACTAATAGTTGGAGTAGGATTTACAGTTACTGTTGAAGTAGCAAAAGATTGAGATACACAACCCGCAGTACTAGTGCCCACAACCGTATAGCTTGTTGTTGTAGTAGGTGTTTTTATAGCACCACCACCTTGAAAAGTATACGTATTTGCGCCACTTGCAACAATTGTATAGGATTGTCCATTGCAAATTGAACCACTTGTAGCGGTAATTGTAGGATTTGCAGAAACAGTTAAAGATACTGCTGTACGAGATACACTTGGTGCACATTGGTTATCCTCAGCGTAATAAGTATAATTACCAACACTTAATGTTGGTGTTACAAAAGCATTACCAGTAGCTAGTACAGCTCCACCAACCGGAACAGAAAACCAAGTAATTGTACCGGAACCGCTAGCAGTTAAAGTTGTTGTATTACCAGCACAAAAAGTTAAATTTTGTCCAGGCGTAGTATTATTAGGTGCTGGAAGACTTGGGGCACAAATAATAATGGTGCCATTTCCTGCAGCTGTATTAACAACACAAGTACCACCGGTAAAAAGACAAAAAGAAGAACCACCGCCACCGCCAGCAGCATCAGCACAACAAGGGTCGCTATCGCTACCACCACCACCACCACCATAATAACCACCGCCGCCGCCGCCGCCACCATAAGCACATGCTCCACCATTACCACCAACTCCTAAAACTCCAGACACACCAAAACCACAGGCTCCGTTAGGGGTGCCACCAACTCCACCAGCAACGCCAGTGCCACCACCACCACCAGTACAAGGTGGTTGTCCAGCGCCACCTGCAACGCCTACTAATCCACTATTGCCACCATTACCACCAGCATAACCACCTTGGCCACCGCCACCACCAGCTACAATAAGTCTGTTTCCAAGCGCGTAAGGTGCAACTCTTATATCAGAAGCTCCACCACCACTACCTTCATTTCCAAAGTTCCCAAATTCACCACCACCACCATTATAACCGCCTACATTTACACCAGAAGTCGCAGTTCCAGCGCCACCAACATAAAGGTTTAACACTTGGCCAGGTGTAACCGCTAAAGATGAAGTATATCTAGCACCTAAACCGCCATTCCCACCACCACTTGCACCTATAACTGTAACGTTAATAACCGATACTAATGCAGGTACAGTATACGTTTGCACGCCTCCAGTAAAATTAAAGGTTTGTGCTTGATTTATTTGGCTAACCCCAAATAACAAAGTGCCTATTACAAGCCCTTGATTGATTTTTTTTAAGTTTATTTTCATGAGTTTTTTTACTCCAAAAATAAAAAAAATTATGTAAAAAAATCAAATTAGCAACCTTTTTATTAAGTTTGTTAAATTATTTTCAATTTTAAAGTTAAATAACTCCGCGATCGCGGTTTTCACTATATTATTATAGAAATTAATATTGTTTTCTAAATAATATTCTACAGAGTTTATACAAACATTTGTTACTTTTAATTTTCGAAAGATTCTACTTTTTATATTATTTCTATAAATGTTTGATTAGTAGCCTTTTTGGTATAATTTTAAATACACATGTCGAATTTTTCGAATACCGGATATTTAGCAAATTAAAATGTTGTTAATTTGGGTTGATTTTTAGTACTTTTATTAAAAAAATACACCATAAAAAAAAGCCCATCTCATATTTAAATGAGATGGGCTTTTAAGTTTAATTAAACTCAATAATTAGTGTTTAACAACTTTAATAACCTCAGCTTTATTATTGCTAATTACTTTAATGTAGTAAATACCATTACTTAAAGTTGAAATATTAACATTTACTTTATCAGCAGTAGATGAAGTTGTTAAAACAATTCTACCAGTGATATCCGTAACATTAATTGTTTTGTTTAAACCATTCGCAAATTCAACTGTAAAAATACCAGTGCTTGGGTTAGGATAAACACTAATAGCAGAAGATTGGTTAGCTATAGTTTGGATACCAACACAACCGCTAACACTTTGAGTGATAACAGCAGTGTTTTTACAACCACTAGCAGCAGTACCTGTAACCGTATAACTTGTGGTAACTGAAGGCGAAGCAACAATTACAGCAGTAGAACCACCTGTATTCCAGCTATAAGTAGCAGCACCATTAGCTGTTAAGCTAACCGATTGACCAGCACAAATAGTACCTGACGTTGATGAACTAACCGTAACAGTAGGTAAAGCACTAACAGAAACAGAAGAAATAGCAGCATTACCAGCACAACCAGCAACACTAGTACCAGTAACAGTATAATTTGCATTTGCAGTTGGAGTAGCAATAGCACTACCATTGCTATAGGTATAAGTATTAGCACCACTTGCTACCATAGTAAATGAACTACCAGCACAAATAGAACCACTGTTTACAGTAATAGTTGGGTTAGCGTTTACAGCAATAGAAGTTGTAGCGGTAGTTGCACAACCGTTTGCAGTACTTGTACCAACTACAGAATAAATAGTAGTAACACTAGGAGTAGCATTAATAATAGCAGTTGTAGCACCAGTATTCCAAGAATAGGTATTAGCTGAACCACTTGCCGTTAAACTTGCAGATTGACCAGCACAAACAGCTGAAGAAGTAGAAGCTACGTTTACAGTTGGAGAAGCGTTAACATTAATTGCTAAAGTTGCGTTGCTTACACAGCCTAAAGAATTAGTAGCTACAACAGTATAAACTGTATTTGCAGTTGGCGTTACCGCAGTAACTGCAGTTGTAGCACCTGTATTCCAAGTATAAGTACTTACACCACTTGCAGTTAGAGTAGCTGAATTACCAGCACAAACTGCAGAGTTAGAACTTACCGCAGAAACGTTAGCACCACCAGCAACATAAGTAAATATTACTAAGCCGTGCCCAGTGTTAAATGCAGGGGTATTATTTTGGTTAGTACCAGCATTAAACGAACCACCAGCATTACCAAAATAAATTAAAGATCCAGTTTGAGCACTGCCGCCACTGTAACCACCACCATTACCACCAAAAGTATTACACGAACCAACGTAGTTAGCAGCTGTACCGCCACCAAAACCACCAGGTTGGTAACTTGAAGTATAAGAACTTGCTGCTTGGCTACCAAAGCCTCCTTGTTGGAAACCTTGCCCACCAGGAAAAGAATAGTTTATATCAGTACCACCAGAGGTGAAAAAGCCACCGCCACCACCAACGCATGAACCAGATGGAGCACCATTACCATTAATACCAGGATTAGATCCGGTACCAGAAGTAGTTATTGGAGCACCAGTACCAACGCCAGAGCTATAGCCACCACCACCACCACCAGCAACAATCATTGGTGTTGCTGTAGAAAAATTTGCACCATTAGCTACATAAGAACCGCCACCTCCACCAGGAAATAAAGTTGTAGAGCCAGGAGTTTTACCAACTAAATAGCTTAATACTTGCCCTGGAGTAACTGTAAAAGTACCAATCATACGAGCACCGTTACCTGCTACGCCACCACTTCCAAAACCACCAGCGGCGCCTTGAACTTCAATCGTCATTTGGTTAACGCAAGGTGGCACTGTAAACGTATTAATAACGCCAGTATGGGTGTTTACGGTACCTACGAACGAATAAGTAACGGTTGTTAATTGCGCATTTGCTGTATTCACTGCAAATAATGCAGTAATACCCAAAGCAGCTGATTTTAGTAAATTTTTTTGTTTCATGTTTTATATGTTTTTTATTTTACGCGAAGGTAGTAAAAATAGTATAAACGGCAAAAATCGTATGATGAAAATGTTATTAAATGCAGTGATATTTAATTTAAAGTTACCTATTTAACATTTTTTTTCTTAAATTTATCTTAATAATTTAATTTCCAGATTAAATGATAGCAAAACAATTAATATCTTTATTTATTTTTTGCGCTGTCTGTAATTTACATTCTCAAACCGACACTTTAAACCAATTTGACAAAGACAGCCTTAAACAAGGTTATTGGAAAGTATATAAAGTAGTTAATAGTGAAAAAACATTAAACTCAGAGGGCAGATATTTAAATAACCGAAAAACTGGTAAATGGATTGAGTACTATGTAAATGGAAATATTAAAATTATTGCCATTTATAACAATGGCAAACCTGATGGACAACTTACTTGTTATCGCGAAAATGGTAAAATTAGTGAAAGCGGGACTTGGAGAAACAATAGGTGGATTAATAAATATTTCCTATACTCTTATAATGATAATATTCAACACGAATTTAATTTTAACGAAAACGGTAAAAGAGAAGGAAAACAATTGGTATATTATGAGGATGGGAAATTACATTATGAGTGCTACTTTAAAAATGGAATTGAAATAAATGATAGTTGTTTGGTTTATGCAAAAGATGGGAAATTAGAAGAGCCAAAAGTACTCGATAATTACGATGAGATGGGAAGAGAGCTTTATCAATATCGTTATATTAATAAAACATATTTTTATGACGAGACAAAAAAATTTAACGATTCTATCATAAAGAAAATTAAACACTAATTATCTAGACATGAAAAACTTTCCCTTCCAAAGCCAATTCGCAATTTTCAAAAATTGGTTTGGCCTCATCTAAAAAACTAGTTAGATTGCCGTAACGGGCTGAGAAATGACCTAATAATAATTTATTGGCATTGCTCAATTTTGCAATTTCGGCAGCTTGTTTAGCAGTGCTATGAAATGTTTTTTTTGCTCTGTCTATTTTATCTTCTAAAAAAGTACTTTCGTGGTAAACCACACTTACATTTTTTATAATGGAAGCAATTTTTTTGTAAAAAATAGTATCGCTGCAATAGGCATAACTGCGAGGTAGGGGAGGGGCTATGGTAGCATCTTTATTTTTAATTAATTTCCCTTTTTCGTTCACTACATCTAACCCTTTCTTTAATTTTAAAATATCCGCTACCGAAATATTTAATTTTTCGAGTTTATACTTATCTACATTTCGAGGCAAAGGTTTTTCTTTAAACAAAAAGCCTGTGCAGTATATGCGGTGTTTTAAGGGAAAGGAATACACTTCTATTTTAGCGTCTTCAAATAATAAATTTAATCCACTATTGTTTGTAAACTGCCAAACAATTTCAAAGTTTAAAATAGTTTCGCTTGCTTTATTAATAGTATCAATTATTAGTTTTAAATCTAGCGGGCAATAAATAGTTAATTTTTGTTTCCTGCCTAAAAGACTCATTGTGCTTAATAAACCAGGCAATCCAAAAAAATGATCACCATGCAAATGCGAAATTAAAACATGGTCAATAGCTTGCAATTTAGCTTTGTATTTGCGTAATTGTATTTGAGTCGCTTCGCCACAATCTATTAAAAAGTAACGCTGGGCTATATTTAATAATTGAGCGCTTGGGTTTCGATTAGAAGTAGGAGTGGCGCTTGCTGAACCAAGTATTAATAATTCAAAAGCTTGTTGGTTCATTAACGATTATTTGCAACTACCAAACGTTTTGTTTCGGTATGATTTTTGTATTGTATCGTATATAAGTATATTCCATTTGCCCACTCAGTAGCATTTAATTCGTAATTATTTTCGCCATACGTCGTTGTAAAACTATCGCTAAATAGTTTATCGCCTAATAAATTATATACATTTAATTTTAATGGCGCTTCGTCTTTAACTGTAAATTTTATTTTTGTTTTACCGCTAAAAGGGTTTGGCATATTGCTTATGTTTAGTGATTTAGCGTTTACATCTTCCTTAACACCTGCAGTGGCATTAATTTTAATGATATAATAATTTAAAATAGATGCAGCCGTTATAGCGCTTCCGCCTGTAATATTAGGGCTAGCAGCACAATTACCAAAAGGCTGAGGTGTAACGTAAGGTTGTACCTTTAATACCAGTGTATATATCCCCGCAGTAGTTGGTGTACCATAAATACCAGCACAATTATTGGCATTGCCCGGAAATTTAAAAGAAGAGGCGCCACTTACAGTGCCGTTAGCCAAAGCAGAAGTACTTGAACCAAAATTTAAACCCGGAGGTAAATTATAATTGGTAACAAGCGTACTTGTTGTTAATTCAACCCTATTAAAGCAAAATTTTATACCACTTGAAATTGTATCTAATGGTACCTTTACGGTTATATTTTGTGCATAAGGAACGCCAACGGTACCTTGAATAAAGTTAGTAGCACTATCAGGCCAAATACCAACTTTATTGCTGGCAATAAACGTTGGGTTTAAGCTACATGTAGGCACTTGAGCAAAAATAAAACCTGTAGAGATAAAAGAAATAAGAGTAAAAATTTTTTTCATAGAATAAAAAATAAATTTAATGTTAGTATTTAATTATGCTAATGTAATTAAAATATTAAATTTTAAAAAATAGTTTCGACTAAAGTAAATTATTTATAAAACAACCATTTACCAATTTCTCTCCAACTGGTTTTTTTGCCGTACATTAAAATACCCGTGCGGTAAATTTTTGCTGCCAAATAGGTGGTTCCAATAAACGATGCAAATAATATAGAGATAGATAAAATTAATTCCCACAAGGGTACGCCATTTGTAATACGGCTCATCATTACTATGGGTGATGTAAATGGAATCATAGAGCCCCAAAATACGGTTGCCGAATCGGGGTCTAAAATAGTTTTTGTGCTTATAAAATAGCCTGCCATTAATGGCATCATTATGGGGGTGATAAATTGCTGGGAATCGGCCTCACTGTCTACCGCGCTGCCAACGGCTGCCATAATAGAACTGTAAAATAAATAGCCCCCAATAAAAAATAAAATAAAGCAAATAAACACTTCAGTAAAATTTATTTTTTCAATTTTAGTTAGTATTTCAAACATCTCTAATTTATCGTCAAATTTTTGTAGTTGGTCAAAATTAACATTTGTGCCATTTTTTTTAACTAACTCTTGTTGTTCATTAAATTTTGCCATATCAACTTTAGCGTCTTTTAAAAATAAAGTTGATAAAACTGTAGTTAAAACCAAAGTTATTATTCCCATAGTAATAAATTGAATAATACCTAAAATAGCTACACCAAAAATTTTACCAAGCATTAGTTGAAATGGTTTAACACTTGATACAATTACTTCCACAATGCGATTTGTTTTTTCTTCCATTACACTTCTAAACACCATCATACCGTATAATAAAATAAACACAAACATGAGGGCACCCGTTAAAAATCCAAACAGCCCAAAACTACTTTGTTCTTCGGTTTTACCCTTATCGTTTACTTTTTCTAAAATAAGTTTTACACTTGTTTTTGAATTAGAAATAATAGTAGGATCTATATTATTTGCCTTCAACTTATTTTCATAAATAATGCGTTCCAGTTGGTCTTTAATAAAAGTTTGAAAACCGTAGCCTGGCGATTTTTTATAAAATAATTTTGTAGCGCCTGCCCCGCCTTCAATAATATTTGGCGAAATCCAAAGCAAGCAACTAAATTTTTTGTCCGAAAATTCTTTTACGGCTACTTCCAATTTTTGATTGCCAAATGCTAATGAAATATAGTCGTTGCCAACTAACTTATCGGTAAAGAGTTTAGAATCGTCAATTACCAACACATTTTGTTCTGTTTTTTCGCTTTGCGACATTTTTATTATAAAGCCGAGAAAGCCCGTTATTAAAAGCGGAGCTAGTATAGTCATTATAATAAATGTTTTATTGGTGAGTTTCGATTTTAATTCTCTGCCAATTATTAGTCCAATTTTACTCATACCTAGGTAAGTTTTTAATTCTTATTATTAGTTTTTAATAGCGTTTTACTCAGTAAAGTTACTTTTTGTGCCTATGTTATTTTCAATGGTTGTTGAACCAGATGTAGCAAGATTTACTTGTTGAATAAAAATATCATTCATACTTGGTATTATTTCGTTAAACGATAATAGTTCACAAGTTGGCAATACGTTTTGCAACAATTGGCTTGAAGTAATAGTTTTTGCAATTTTTAAAGTAAAAAAATGCACATCCTCATCGGTATGTTTTTCTAACACTTCTGCTCCTGTCCACAAGGCATTGGTAAAGCCCATTACATTGCCTTTAAAAGAAATTTTATAGGTATTTGTTCTAAACGTTTTACGAATTTCTTTTACCGAACCATCTAATATTTTTTGCGATTTATTAATTAAAGCAATGCTATCGCACAATTCCTCAACGCTACCCATATTGTGGGTGCTGAAGATAACCGTTGCTCCGTTTTTTCTTAATTCTAAAATTTCGTTTTTAATTAATTGAGCATTAATAGGGTCAAAACCACTAAAAGGTTCATCTAAAATTAATAACTCGGGCTGGTGCAATACCGTTACAATAAATTGTACTTTTTGTTGCATCCCCTTACTTAATTCTTCAATCTTTTTTTTGTACCAACCTTGCATTTCAAATTTCTCGAACCAAAAAGCAATGCGTTTTTTTGCTTCCGCTTTTTTTAACCCTTTTAATTGCGCTAAATATAGCACTTGTTCACCTACAGGCATTTTTTTGTACAAGCCACGTTCTTCGGGCAAATACCCAATTTGTGAAATATGTTTTTGATTTAATTTTTCGCCTTTAAATAAAATTTCGCCACTATCTGGGCCTGTAATTTGGTTAATAATACGTATTAGCGAAGTTTTACCAGCACCATTAGGACCAAGTAATCCAAATACTGCTTTTTCGTTTACCGAAATAGATACATCGTTTAAAGCAACATGATTGCTGTATTTTTTGGAGACATTATTTATTTGTAGTATGGCTGACATTTATATCCTTAATTAAAATTAATTATCTAAAATCTAAAATTAATTAAATTTTTTATACATTTATGCAAACTAAAAAAATAGTTATGTACTCAAAAAAAAACTTGCTTTTTACTATTTGTATTTTAGTTTCGTTTAAATTTTTTGCTTGGAAAAACGATTCGTTATTAAAAGTAACAACCTCTAATTTAAAAGATTCGTTAAAGATTGAAGCCTATTATTTATTAGGCGTTGCTTGCAATAAAGATGAGCAAAAAAAAGCAGACGACTATTTTAATGCTGCCGAAAAGCTAAGTAAAAAAAATAACAATTTACTATTATCACAAATTTTTTATTATAAAGCAACATATTGCAGAGAAGCATTAAATGATTTTTCAAAAGCTTTAACTTTTTCAAAAATTGCAATTGAACTTGGTACAAAGGCTAAAGATTATATAATAGTTTACCAAACCCATAGATTTATTGGAAGAAATATATTTAGCGATTTAGATTTAAAAGAAGATGCGATTACTGAAATGAAAAAAGCAGTTGAATGCACTAAATTTTACGATAACAACCACGATAAAACATTTTCGGTATTTGAATTAGGTTGGCTCGAATTTAATTTAGGAATGACTGATTCTTCACTTGTACACTTAAAAAAAGCCTACAACCTGTGCATAAATAACCCTAAAACTAACATAGCAGATTTAATTGAATACACATCTTGGTTAGGGAATGCCTATGCAGGCGTTAAAGATTACACAACTGCAATAAAATATAGTAAAAGCGCAGCACATTTAGCTGATAGTGCAAATAATATGTTTCAAAAATACGATGCATATAGATACATAGGCATAAGCTATGCTAACCTAAAAAACTACGACAGCGCAATATATTATATAAAACAATGTACCGATTACTTAATAAAAAATAAAATATACGACCGTAATATTTATGTAAGCCATTTTTTATTTAGAATTGCTTTTTTAGCAAAAAAGTACGATTTAACGGAAGATATTGTAAAACATATTTTAGACACAGCTACATTTAATTATAAAAAACAATACCCAATAGAATTTAACACGATATGGACTTTAGATTTAAGTAATTATTACAAATACAAACAAAACTTCAAATTAGCATTTGTTTATTTAAACGAATATAAAATTGCACGAGATAGCAGTGATAGTCAAAAACAACGTTCATCAGTAAACGAACAAAACTTAAAATATAATTTTCAAGCCGAGCAAGAGGCATTAAAATTAGAACAACAACGTAAAGATTTTGAAGCGATTGACAAATTAAAAAAACAAAAAATAATTAATTATGTAATTGTAGCTGTTTTGATAATTATTTTGGTATTACTAATAATGGCGTATAAAATTATTAAACAAAAACAAGAAGCTTTTAAAATTATTTCGCAACAAAAAATTGAAGTTGAAAACCAAAAACAATTAGTTGACGCCAAAAACAAAGAAATTAGCGATAGTTTAAACTACGCCAAACGCCTACAAGAGGCTATTTTGCCAAATTTAACTACTATAAAAAATAGTTTTAGTCAGAGTTTTGTACTTTATAAACCAAAAGATGTAGTAGCAGGTGATTTTTATTTTTTTGAAAAATTAAATAATAAATTAATTATTGCAGCCGCCGATTGTACTGGTCACGGTGTACCAGGTGCAATGGTAAGTGTTGTGTGCAGCAATGCGCTAAATCGAAGTATTAAAGAATTTAATATTACCGATGCTGGAAAAATTTTAGATAAAACACGCGAGTTGGTAATTGAAACCTTTGAAAAAAGTAATGCCGATGTAAAAGATGGTATGGATATTTCATTACTTGTTATTGAAAAAAATGGTAATACTGATTTTACAATAGAATGGGCTGGAGCAAACAATGCACTTTGGTATTTTTCAGAAAATAATTACCACGAGTTAAAACCTAACAAACAACCCATTGGCAAAGTTGATAATCCTGCAAATTTTACTACACATAAAATAAATGCAATTATAAACGACACATTTTATTTAATTACCGATGGTTACGGTGACCAGTTTGGTGGCGAAAAGGGCAAAAAATTTAAATTAAAACATTTAAGCGAATTAATTATAAAAATAAATAAAAAAGATTTAAATACACAACAACAAATATTAAATACATCTTTTGAAAACTGGCGAGGTAATTTAGAGCAATTAGATGATGTGTGTATAATCGGCATAAAATTATAATCAAATTTGAAACTTCTAATCCTAACCCAATATTTTCCGCCGGAAGTAGGCGCTCCTCAAAACAGATTGTTTGAGTTGGCTGTGCGTTTACAAAAATTAGGGATAGATATTAGCATTTTAACGGCAATGCCCAATTATCCTCAAATGAAAATTTACGAAGGGTATAAAAACAAAAATTATGTTTACGAAGAAATTGAAGGGTTAAAAGTTCATCGCTCAAAAATATTTGTTTCAAAAAGTAAATCCATTATAAATCGATTACGAAATTATTTTTCATTTGTACTCTCAAGTGCAAAAGTTGGAAAGAGAATTAAAGGAGATTTTGATTTTTTGATGTGTGAGTCTCCACCTCTTTTTTTAGGCTATAGTGCCATGCACTTAGCCCGTAAAAAAAATGCGAGATTAATATTTAATGTAAGTGATTTATGGCCCGAAAGTGCTGAAAAATTAGGCGTAGTAACTAATAAACTACTTTTAAAGTTAGCCTATAATCTCGAAAAAAAATTATATAAAAAATCGGTTTTAGTTACTGGGCAAACGCAAGGCATTTGCGCAAATATAAATCAACGCTTTCCTACTATAAAAACATATTGGTTACCAAACGGCGTTGATTTGAGTTATTACAACCCCGAAAAAATTCAAGAAACAAATTGGCGACAAAAAAATAATTTTTCATCCGACGATTTTATTTTTTTATATGCCGGAATTATCGGCATTGCACAAGGGTTAGAAATAATACTACATGCAGCTAAAAATTTTAAAAACATTTCGTCTTTAAAATTTGTATTAATGGGTAGCGGTCCCGAAAAAGAAAAATTAATGCAATTAAAAACTGAATTTAAATTAGAAAATGTATTTTTTTTGGAGCCCGTTTCGAAAAAAGAAATGCCCTTTGTTTTAAAATCAATTAATGCAGCTATTATTCCATTAAAAAAATTAGACTTGTTTTTAGGAGCCATTCCGTCTAAAATTTTTGAAAACTTAGCCATGGAAGTCCCAATTTTATTGGGTGTTGATGGCGAAGCACGTGAATTGTTTATCACAAAAGGCAATTGCGGGTTATTTTTTGAGCCCGAAAGCGAAACCGATCTTATTCAAAAAATTTTAGAACTAACTACGCATAAAAATTTAGCTTTACAGTATGGTAAAGATGGCAGACTATTTGTAAACGCGTTTTTTAATCGCGAAAATATAGCTCTTCAATTTTACAAACAACTAACTAATTTATAATGTCGTTAGATAAAGAGATAATAGATACATATAATAACAGAATAAATAAAGATAATTTATACAATTCTACCTATTCAAAAATAGCAGACATTGAAAAACAAAAAAAAATTAGATTATTAGTTGCAAATTTTTTACCTATAACAAAACACACCACAATACTTGAAATTGGTGCAGGGCAGGGCGGTAATTTACCTATGCTTTTCAATATGGGATTTACTGAAAATAATATTGTAGTAAACGAGCTACTACCCGAACGCATTGAAGCTCTTAAAGCAAATTATAAAAGCATAAAATTAATTGAAGGTGATGCTTTAAAAATTAATGTTACTCAAACATTTGATATTGTTTTTCAATCTACTGTGTTTACTTCTATTTTAAATGTAGAAGATAGATTAAACCTTGCTGCTAAAATGTGGGAAATGCTAAAACCGGGCGGTATTATTTTGTGGTACGATTTTATTTATAATAATCCCAACAATAAAAATGTTAAAAAAGTGGATGTAGCCGAGGTGAAAAAATTATTTCCAAAAGCAGTAAAAACTAAAATCATTAAAGTAACTCTGGCCCCTCCTATTGGTAGACGTGTTGGTAAATTGTATCATTTAGTTAATCTTCCTTTTTTAAGAAGTCATATCTTAGCTGTATTTCAAAAACAATAATTTTTTATGGTATTACCCTTAAAACAACGTCTATTTTATTTTTTTCCTACGCTGTTTTGTTTTTGTTTGCCCTTTGGTTCACTATTACTTTCTGGAATTATAGTTTTATGTTTTTAACTTCACTGGTTAATATCGAAAAAAAACAACTTATTGTAGGATTAAAAAATAGAAATAGTTTACTCGCATTTTTATTTTTTGTTATCACATTCGTAAGCGCATTATTCTCAGATAATAAAAATTCAGCAGTATTTGAAGTAGAAAATAAATTAAGTTTTATTTTTTTACCCTATTTATTATTTTGTTTTAATATTCCTATTCAAATTATTAAACGTTGTATTGTTTCCTTTGTATCGGGCTGCTTTTTTAGCTGTCTTATTTTACTTGGTCGGGCTTTTTTTTATAGCCTTAATGGGCATCCCGATTATTTTTTTTATAGTCAGTTTTCTATTTTTATACATGTATCTTATTTTGCAATGTATTTAGTTTTAGCGATAGTACTCGTAATTCTATTTTATGCAACTTGGTTTAAAAATCAAAAAAGCATTGTTTACAGCGCTTATTTTTTTGTACTTCTTTTTTCAATAACTATTTTTTTATGCTCAAGTAAATTGGGGTTAATTAGTTTTATAATTATAATACCTATTTTAGCTTTACATAAGTTAAAATCGACTTTAAATCTCAAAAAAGTATTTTTTATTATTATTGTATTATCCTCATTGATTTTAATTTCGTCAAAATTATTTCCTGTAGTTTTTGAGCGTTTACAATCTATCTCCTCTTTAAATATTAATCAATTAGACAAAACTTCGGCAGAGAGCACTACAGTTCGTTTTTTAATTTGGCAAGAGTCTGTTAAATTAATTAACCATAATTTATTATTTGGCGTTACAGTTGGTGATGCAAATGATGCACTTTATACAACGTATCAACAACAAGGATTAACAGGTGCTTTAGAACATAAGTTAAATGCCCATAATCAATTTTTTCAAACATTTATTGGCCTGGGTATTATTGGGTTTATTAGTTTATGCCTTATCACATTTTGGCAATTATCAAAAGCCATACTGCAAAAACATTTTTTGCTATTTATTTTTTCTTTATTAATAATTTTAAATTTTTTGGTAGAAAGTATGTTACAAGCCGCATCTGGCACTTTGTTTTTTGTGTTTTTTTATTGTATTTTTAATTTAACAACTAAAAACCAATTGCTTAATAACGATGAATAAGTACTGTATTTTTTTAACTTTACTAATTAATTTTATTTGTAATGCACAAACTACGACTGAATTTGTTTGGCCTGTTAATCCGCCACAAATTATAACAGGTAATTATGGAGAATTACGCACTAATCACTTCCATGCAGGCTTAGATTTTAGCACTAATGGAAAGGTAGATGTACCGGTATATTCCATTGCCGATGGTTATGTTTCTCGCCTTAAAATAAATCCATCAGGCTATGGAAAATCCGTATATATAACCCACGCTGATGGTAAAGTAAGTTTGTATGGACACTTAAATTCTTTTTCACAAAAAATTGCAAGTGCTGTAAAAAAAGAACAGTATAAAAAACAAAATTTTGAAATTGATTTTAAATTAAATCCCAATGAATTAAAAATTACCAGTAAAGAGTTAATAGGTTTATCTGGTAACACAGGTAATTCTACTGGTCCACATTTGCATTTTGAAATTAGGGATGAGCAGACGGAAACCCCTCTAAATCCACTAGAATATTTTCATATAGACGATACAATTGCCCCGATTATACAACAAATAGCTTTTTATAATTTGGCAGATACCAGTGCGCCAAAATTTTTAGCTGCATACAAAGTTAAACAAACAAAAAAAGATAGTTTAGTGTTAGAAAATGACTCTATTATTTTATCTCAAGGAATACTTGGCTTTGCTTACAGTGGTTTTGACTTATTTCAACCCAAAGGAAATCCAAATAATATTTATAGTACAAAAATGTATTTGGACGGAAAATTAATATACTCACACCAATTAGACGAAATTCATTTTGATGAGCAACGCTACGTAAATGAATTTTGTGAAACCATAGAAAAACAAAAATTTCAAAAATGTTTTTTGCCAACCTTATACCCAAAACTAATGTACGAAAATTGTAAAAATAAAGGTCGAATATTATTAATTGACACTAATTATCACAGCATTCTAATGACAAATAATGATGAACAAGGGAATGAACGAAGTATTAAGTTTTACTTTAAAACTAAAAAATTAAATTACTATGCAAAACCTTCAATTAAAAGCGATGTATATGTTGATTGTAATAAAGATTTTATGATTAATAAAAACAAATTGCAAATATTTATTCCAGGAAAAACATTGTATTATTCAACAGGTTTAATATTTGAGAATACGATTGCAAGTACGGGGAAGTTAATAATTTTACCAAGCGAAGCCAATTTAAAATCAACATCAATAGTTGGTTTTGAGGTTCCTAAAAAATATTTAAAAAACAAAAGTAAACTTGTTTTAAAAAGTGGTACCTCTGTGTTAAGTCCTATTAATACAGGAGATTCTGTATTCTATAGTGTACGCAATTTTGGCTGGTTTCAGTTAGACCAAGACACTGTTTCGCCAAAATTAAAAACACAATTACCCGAAAATAAATTAAATGCTTTAAAAAAATCGAAATCAATATCATTTATAATAACAGATAATTTAAGTGGAATTTATAAATATAATTTATATGCAAATGAAAAATGGGTAATTGCTGAATACGATGCAAAATCAGATATGTTAACTTACAACTTCGATGAAGATACACCCATCGGCGCCATTAATTTTAAGTTAATTGTAAATGATAGGGTGGGGAACATTAGTACATTTGAGTATAAGCTATTGTCTCATTAAAACGAGTACTTTATACTTATTTCGCAGGATTTAATTCATTTTTTGAATCGCGTAGTGTATCCAACAAATTGTTTAATTCAATAATTTGTTTTTGCGTTAACGCATTAAACATTTTTTCTGTGGCATCATCAATATAGTCTAAATTTTGTAAAAGTTCTAAGCCTTGTTTAGAAATTAATAAATTTACATTTCTTCTATCGTTAGGGCAGGTTTTACGTTCTACCAATTGTTTTAAAACTAGTTTATCTACAATACGCGATGCATCACTCATTCTATCTAACATTCGTTCCTTAATTAATTTTAAATTACAAATGTTGGGATATTGTCCTCGTAAAATTCGTAATACATTATATTGCTGCGTGGTAATATCAATATTTTTTAAAAAAGTAATGTAGTGGTGGTTTAACCAATTTGTAGTGTACAAAAGGTTTATTGCCAGTTTTTGTTGTGGCGATTTAAATTTTTTTTGTTGTATTTCGTCTTCTAACTTCATTATAAAAAAAGTCCCCACTTTTTTTGGTGGGGACTAATATAAAAATAATTTTAGCCTTTATTTAATTCAATATTCATATCTAATTTTACATCTTCGCTAACTGCCACACCGCCTGCTTCTAAAGCTGCATTCCAACTTAAACCAAAATCTTTGCGATTAATTGTTCCGGTTACTTTAAAACCATTTTTTAAATTTCCGTAAGGATCTTTTACAACTTTAGGCGCTCCCATTGCTATTAATTTTACTTTTTTAGTTACCCCATGCATTGTTAAATCGCCCTCTAAAACATATGCTGTTTTTGTTTTAGCCATTAATTTCATGCTTGTGCTTTTGAAAGTAATTTTTGGATACTTTGCTGCGTCAAAAAAGTCGGGACTTTTTAAGTGTCCATCACGTTTTTCGTCTTCAGTGTTAATGGAATTTACATCAGCCGAAAATTCTATTTTCGCATCTGAAAAATCCATATCAGTTTTAGAATCTACAGTTCCTTCGTAAATTTTAAATTTACCTTCTGTTTCGCTCACCATCATGTGAGTTACCGAAAATCCTAATTTAGAATGCGAAGCATCTAATTTCCATTTTGTTTGAGATGTAGCTGTTAGCATTAAAAATGCAGAAGCTACCGTTAAAATTAATTTTTTCATGTTTTATGTTTTTAAATATTTCGATACAAATATATGTTACAACATTAAATGTTACAACATATATTTGTTAATTTTATGAAAATTTATTCTTATTAAATGGTAATAATAGTGATTATCGATAATGCCAACACCAAATAGATTGTGTGAGAATAAAAAAACATGACAAAAAAAAAGAATATAGTTAATCTATATTCTTTTTTTTGTTAGTTGGATAGAATCCTACCTACTAATCGTCACATGTCCAGTTTTATCAATTTTTTTATCTTGGTTGTTGTAGTAGCTCATTTTGTAAACATACACATCGTTTTTGCAGTTTACACCTTTGTAAGTACCATCCCAACCTTTAGTAAAATCGTTGGTGGTAAATAGTTTTTCACCCCAACGGTCGTATATGGTCATGGTGTATTTTACTACTCCTAAACCCTTTGGTGCAAACACATCGTTAATACCATCATCATTTGGGGTAAAGGTGTTGGGTAAATAAATAGCAAAATCTTCGTTGATGGTTATGTTTTTTACCACCGTATCAGCACAACCCCATTTGTTTTTCACCACCAAGGCTACTGGGTAAGTACCCGGGTTTTCAAATAAAAAGGTTGGGTTTTGTTGTAAACGGATGGTGCTGTTATTCATAAACCACCAGGTCCATTGTGTGGCTGGCCCGCCTATAGTGGTAGCATCGGTAAAGTAAACCTCGTCTATGGCTTCTATTGGTTTTTCGGGTGTAAAGTTAAAATCGGCTACTGGCAATGGGTAAGCTGTTGCCACAAAACTACTGGTGTTGGTACAGCCATTATTATCGGTATAACTTGCTTTAAAGTTATAATCGCCTGCTGTGGTAAAACATCTGCTTAATACATTGCCCGTTACTGTGCCGCCATTGGTGTTTATCCACGTAGTGGCTTGTAAATTACTGTTAGTACTGGTTACACTAAAGTTAGCACAAAAAGGTACACAGTTTTTGGTAGATGAGCTGATGAGTTCTCCTGTTGGTAATGGGTTTATTACAACTTGTGTACTTACTGAGTTACTACAGCCATTGTTATCGGCTACCGTGAGTAGATACGTTCCGGCATAGCCCATATCGTCTGCTATTATACTTGGGTTAGCTTGGTTGCTTACAAAGTTATTTGGCCCTACCCAACTGTAAATATAGCCCCCGCTACTTGTAAAACTAAGTTGTTGGTTTACACAAATAGGACCATTGTTACTTATTGTTGGTTGTACCAATTGTACCACCCCTACCGAGGCAGAGTTTATACTCGTACAAGTGTTAGCTGCTGTTACTAATACAACGTAATTACCGGCTAACGAAAAGGTAGCATTACCCAATTGGGGCGATTGTAAGTTAGATGTAAAGCCATTAGGTCCACTCCAATTATAAACACTGCCACCATTAGCTGTTACACTGGCGCTGTTACCCACACAATAAATACCGCCACTGGCTATTACATTAGGGTTAGGGTTTATTAATACCGTGGTTTGTGCATTGTTTACACAGCCATTTACATCCGTTACTACCACCACATAAACACCCGATTGCGATAAGGCTGTTGCGTTTATTACCGGGTTTTGTTGGTTAGAGGTAAAGTTGTTTGGCCCTGTCCAGCTATAGCTTGTTCCCCCATTGGAGGTTAGGGTAAGCGATTTTGTTTCACAAACAGAGCCGGTGTTGGCTGCTATAGGCGTTGGCAAGGCATTTATGGTGATAGAGGCTGTAACGGCTGCCGAGCAGTTACCTACTGTTGCTACTAAAGTATACATACCACTGCCCAAAGTGGTAACGTTATTTATTATTGGGTTTTGTTGAAGTGAGGTAAAGCCGTTAGGGCCCACCCATGCATAGCTGTTACCGCCATTACCGGTTAAGTTTAAGGTTTTGGTTGCACATACTGGGCTATTACTTCCTAAAATAGGTATAGGTAAGGCTATTACCGAAGCATTGGTTACAGCTGTATTGGTACATCCTACCGAACTGGTTACTATTAAATTATAAGCGCCTGTGGCACTCAATTGGGCATTGGTTATTACCGGGTTTTGTAAGTTGGAGGTAAAGCCGTTCGGTCCGCTCCAGGCATAGGTAGCACCTGCCAATATGTTTGCTGTTAAAGCTAAGTTTTGCCCCGCACATACTGTAGAGCCTGTTGCCAAGGCCGGAGGGGTCGCATTTACTGTTATTAAAGCATTGGTTGTGTTTGAGCAGGTATTGGCTGCTGTTACTGTTAGGCTATAAGTGCCTCCGTTTACCAATTGGGCATTGCTTATGCTTGGGTTTTGTAGGGTACTTGTAAATCCATTAGGGCCAGTCCAAGCGTAACTTACGCCACCGCTTCCTTGTAAATTTAATGTTTGTGCCTGGCATACCGGGCTATTGCTTATTATATTAGGGGTTGGTAAGGCGTTAATAGTAATATTGGCCGTTGTACTGGCCGAACAGGTTCCCGAGGTGCCTATTAAGGTATAAACCCCACTGGCTAATATACTTACGTTGGTAATGCTTGGATTTTGTAAGGTAGAGGTAAAGCCATTAGGGCCAGCCCAATTATAAGTGGTAGCACCGCTTGCGTTTAAATTTAATGTTTTGGTAGCGCATACAGGGGAGTTGCTGGTAATGCTGGGGGTAGGCAGAGGGGTAATACTAACGTTTGCCACAACCGTTGATGTGCAACCATTTGTTCCAGTTCCGACTACACTGTATTGCGCAGATGTGGTTGGTGAAACCGTTATAGATGTTGTGGTTTGAGAATTACTCCAAACATAACTAACAGCACCCGAAACACTAAATGTAGCACTTTGTCCGAAACAAATGGTAGTGTTTGTTGGCGTAACGGTTAATGTTGGAGCAATAGTATTTGTTGGCACAAATATAGTTTGTGTGCCAGCGCAAGCACTTGTGCTACTTGATACTGCTACAGTATAAATACCGGATATATTAATAATAGCTGTGTTTGAATTGGAACTCATTAAGCCCGGACCGGTCCACGTGTAAGTATATCCTGGAGGAATAGGAGTGGTGGTTAATTGTGTTGTAGTAGTAGAGCAACTTAACGTATTAGATAAAATTATAGACGGCACAATTACAGCGCCTTGCCCAATAACTGTAATAGATGCGGTAATGCTGTATCCAGGGCAACCATTGCATCCAGTTAAAGTATACGAATATACGCCGGGTTGATTTACATTAATTGTTGCAGTGCCTTGACCATTAAGTATTCCGGGTCCACTCCAAGTTATACTTCCACAAGTGGGCGTAACTGCTGTTGTGGTATTGGTGTTATAGCCCCCCATCCAACCTAGGCTTGCGTTGCCAAATGCTTGGGCAACTAATGGAATTTGAGGAATAGAGCAAGATAAGGATGCACCTAGAGGGGCTAAAATTGTTCCTGTTGGAATTGGTAATGCACAAGATGCATAATCCGACCCACCAGGTAAAGGCTGAACAGTGGAAATAATAGTACTGTTTCCAGGTATCATATTGCCAATATAATCGGTGCCATTACTGTTATAATACATGGTATGAATTGAAGGATTAGAAGTAGTTAATATAGCAAAACCACCACCAGCTGTTTGGCTAAGCATACCTGTTACAGCCCATGAACAGGTTAATACTCCCGAGGGATTATAACAATAAATGCCTTGGCTAACATCGGCCTTTAAAATATAAAAATTATTTGCTAAATCGGCAACGACATCATAAGGACCTCCTCCATTAAATGCAGGCACCAAAGTAGTTAAAAGTGTATTATTAGCAGTACCATTATATACAAAAATTTGTCCCGTACCACCAACTAAATTATATATTACGCTTCCACCACCACCGATATTAACACCACCAGATGCATGGCCAGTATTGCTCCAAGTGCCTGTATTATTGTAATACCAATACGTTCCACCACTTGTTGTCCACCAAGTAGGGTTAGGCGCAGGAAATGAAAATGCTGGACCTACAGCTAATCCTCCAGCACCTCCGGGTAAATTATTCAAAATAGTACCCAAAGGACCATTTGGTAAAGAGTGGTTATTTATAGAGCTTCCGTTGTGGGCTATAATTGAATTAGTAGGGCAACTAGGCGCTTGTTGCGAAAATAAAGCATATGAGAATAACGTTATTAGCGTTACAACAAATAGTTTAATTTTATTGGTCATGTTCTGAATATTATAATTCGAAATATAAGAAACTATTTTTCTACTTAATGGGTAAATGAGTGAATTGATACAAATATTGAGTGAATTTTAATACACGCAGATTGTTAAATAAAAATTACAAAGTTGTAAGATTTTTTTTTACTTGCTAAACTAAACTCTCAGAAATTTTTCTTGCCTCCCTATCACACTCAATGTATTGTAAATAGGTTGGTGATTCTATAAATGAAATTTTTTGCATTGTGTTTGCAATTAAGTCGCTCATTTGTAAAAAGCCAATTCTATCTTCTAAAAAAGCTTGAACGGCTATTTCGTTGGCGGCATTTAAAACACATGGCACATTACCGCCCAGCTCAAGCGCATTATAGGCAAGTTTTAAATTAGTAAAGGTTTCTAAATCGGGTTTTTCAAAACTAAGGTTTGGGTAATTTAAAAAATTAAAACGTGTAAAATTATTTTTTATTCTAAAAGGAAAACCCATTGCATATTGTATGGGTAATTTCATATCTGGTAAACCCAATTGGGCTTTTAAGCTTCCATCTTCAAACTGCACTAAACTATGTATTATACTTTGCGGATGTACAATTACATCAATTTGACTGGGCTGTAAATTAAATAACCATTTGGCTTCAATAACTTCTAAGCCTTTATTCATAAGGCTTGCGCTATCAATGGTTATTTTTGCGCCCATTGTCCAGTTAGGGTGTTTTAGAGCCTGTTCTTTTTTTACGGTTGATAAAAAGGCTCTATCTTTTCCTCTAAAAGGGCCACCACTAGCTGTTAAATATATTTTTTCAATAGGATTATACACTTCTCCTACCAAACATTGAAAAATAGCTGAATGCTCGCTATCTACCGGATAAATAGCTACGTTATGTTGTCGGGCAAGCTCTGTAACTAATTCTCCGGCAACTACTAGGGTTTCTTTATTAGCTAGGGCAATTGTTTTTTTACATTTTATAGCATTTAGTGTACTTGCCAAACCAGCATAGCCAACAATGGCAGCTAACACCACATCTATCGTATCCATTTCAACTATCTGCTCAATAGCTTTTGTGCCTGCATATACTTTTATATCAAGCGGTTGTAATGTTTCTTTTATAAATTGGTATTTAGTTTCATCGCCAATAACCACGGCGTTAGGCTTAAACTCTAAAGCTTGCTTAATTAATAAATCAACGTTGGTATTTGCTACTAAAACTTCTACCTCAAAGTAAGAGGGGTTTTGTTTAATAACGTCTAAGGCTTGAGTTCCAATACTACCAGTGCTTCCAAGGATGGCTATGCGTTTTTTTTTGCTCATTTCAATTATTTTATTTGCCGCATGTGTTGATGATTACACAGATTTTTATTGATAATTATTTTTAATATTTACGAAAATCTGTCGCTGAAAATATTTTGTGAATTTAATTAAATTTTAACCCCAATTACTAAAATATCATCTACCTGTTCTTCTTTACCCATCCAATTTGTAATTGCATTTAATAATTCTTTTTTTTGATAATCGGCAGATCGTTTATGGTTTTTCATTAGTAATTGTTCGAACTGTTTATACAAAAACTTTTTACCTTTTGGCCCACCAAACTGGTCAGCATAGCCATCGGTAAACGTATAAATAAAATCATCTTTTTGCAATTTAATGGTATGCGATGTAAATGGTTTTGGTTCTGGAAAATAGCCACAGGGTTGCTTATCAGCTTTAAATTCTAATAACTCATTATCTCTAATAATAAAAAACGAATTATTAGCTGCGGCATAATTCATTTCTAAAGTACTTAAATTTACACAACATAAAGTTACATCCATTCCATCCTTATTCTCTTGCCCAACCGTAGTTTGACGCATGGTTGTAATTATTTTATCTCTCAAAATATTTAAAATTTCGGCAGCATCAATACTGTGATTATTTTCAATAATATCTTCAATAAAACTTATGCCCATCATTGTCATAAATCCTCCAGGTACACCATGTCCAGTGCAATCAGCAGTGATGTAATAAATTTTTTTGTTGTGTTCAATAATGTAATAGAAGTCGCCGCTAACAATATCTTTTGGTTTAAATAATACAAAACAATCTTTAAAAAAAGCGTTAAAACGTGTTTCAACAGGTATTATAGCACTTTGTATACGTTTTGCGTAATTTATGCTATCAGTAATTTCTTTATTTTTGTGCTCTAAAACATCTTTTTGTGACGATATTTCTTTCTTTTGCTCCAACACCATAGCATGTTCTTTCTCAATTAATTCATTACTTGCTTCTAGCTGTAACCTAATTCTTATTTCGTTTATTGTTAATCGGTAACGCGTACGTATTAAAAAAATGCAAAAAATGGCTACGGTTAAAACCAGTAAGCCACCGTTAATTGTAAACTCATCTACACTTAATTTGCTGTTTATAACATAAAAAATAATATTACTAATTATGGTTACTGCAACAATTATTATGGAATACCATATCTCCCACAACACAAGCATACCAACACCTATAAACAATACCATATAAGCAAAAGCGTGTTTTTGTAGGTTGGCTAAATCCATCACACTCCACATATATGCGTTTTGAACCGAAATACCAATTACCAGAATGAACATAATTGTATAAATGCTAAAACCTGTAAGTTTTTTTGATAAAATAGCTAAAACTGTAATTAACGAAACTGAGGCTCTGAAAATAAAAAAGGCTAAAAATTTGTCGGGCAAAACAAAATAATCGCTTATACACCAAACAATATTTAACAACAACCCTATCCATGTTGTTATTACGTGAAATTGCTCGGTAGATTTTGTAAATTCTTTTTTTACTAAAGTATCTTCTATTATAATTTGTTGCATTTAAACAATAAAGTAAACACTAAAAATACGATAATGTTGATAATTTTAGATTTAATAACAAAAATAGTTTTAAAACTATAATTATTACCTCTTTTATTATTCCTAATTTTAGGTTCTTAAAAATATAAAATTATGTCATTTATAAATACCATTACTGCCCGTCAAATACTCGATTCTCGTGGTAATCCAACCATTGAAGTAGATGTAGTAACAGATAACGGAATTTTAGGAAGAGCTGCTGTACCTTCTGGTGCAAGTACTGGAAGTCACGAGGCAGTTGAATTACGCGATAATGATAAAACACAATACCTAGGTAAAAGCGTTCACAATGCTGTAAACAACGTAAATACAATTATTCGCGAAAATTTAAAAGGTGCTTATTTGCTAGACCAAACCGCTATTGATTATCAGATGATAGCGTTAGATGGTTCGCCTAACAAAGCTAATATTGGAGCGAATGCCTTACTTGGCGTTTCGCTTGCTGTTGCAAAAGCGGCAGCCGAAGAAAGTCGTATGCCTTTGTATCGTTATGTTGGCGGGGTTAGCGCCAATTTATTGCCAATACCTATGATGAATATTTTAAACGGTGGTGCACATGCAGATAACGGAATTGATTTTCAGGAATTTATGATTATGCCAATTGGTGCCGAAAGCTTTAGCGATGGGTTAAGAATGGGAACTGAAATCTTTCATCATTTAAAAGCAGTTTTAAAAGCAAGTAAAATGAGCACGAATGTTGGTGATGAGGGAGGTTTTGCCCCCGATTTTAAAAATAACGAAGAAGCAATTAAGGCCGTTATGCAAGCAATTGATAAAGCTGGGTACAAAGCAGGTGAGGATGTATTTATTGCCTTAGATGCTGCTAGTACTGAGTTTTATAATGCCGATGAAAAAATGTACCACTTTAAAAAATCAACCGGGGATAAATTAACAATTAACCAAATGACTGATTATTGGGCCGATTGGTGTAAAAAGTACCCCATTATTAGTATTGAAGATGGTTGCAGTGAAGACGACTGGGATGGTTGGAAACAACTAACCGATAAAATTGGTGATAAAATACAATTGGTTGGCGATGATTTATTTGTAACCAACGTAAACCGTTTGGCCGATGGAATTAATAAAGGTGTAGCAAATTCTATTTTAGTGAAAGTAAACCAAATTGGTACTTTAACCGAAACGATTAGCGCTGTGCAAATGGCGCAAACAAACGGTTATACCAGCGTAATGAGCCACCGAAGCGGTGAGACAGAGGATAATACCATAGCTGATTTGGCTGTTGCTTTAAGTTGCGGACAAATAAAAACAGGTAGTGCCAGCCGCAGCGACCGTGTTGCAAAATACAATCAGCTTTTACGTATTGAAGAACAGCTGGGCGGTACAGCGCGATACTTAGGTAAAGCCTTTAAGTTTGTTCCGTAATAGTGTTGTTAGGTGAAGTACTAAAATATCGAAGTTCGTCACACATTTTTAACTCCATGTGCATTTAAATAAAGGTATAAAATAAAAAAATACCTTTTTTATATACTTTAATGTATTTTATTATATTTGACTCGTCAATAATAAAATATAATTTATCATGCAAAAACCTACTTTCGGCGAAAAAGTTCGCTATTATTTCGAAAATACAATGTCTGCCGGACCAGGCGGTGTTATAAAATGGCTAGCACTTGCGTCTCTTTTTATGGTGCTTGTTTTAGGTTTATTGATACTGGTGTTTGGTATAAAAAGTTCGCCCGAAGCCGAAGCTGAAAAGTTAGGCTTTATTGAAGGTGCTTGGCAAAGTTTAATGGCTACCCTCGATAGTGGAACTATGGGTGGCGACGAAGGCTGGCCCTTTAGAGCAGTTCGTTTTGTTGCTACATTGGGCGGTATTTTTGTTATCTCCATTTTAATTGGTACCATTTCGAGCGGTATTGATGAGAAGTTAGATGAACTGAAAAAAGGCCGTTCACGCGTTTTAGAAACCAATCATACGTTGATTTTAGGTTGGAGCGAAAAAGTATTTTCAATTATTTTAGAAATTATTGAAGCTAACTCAAACCAAAAAAAACCAAGTATTGTTATTTTAGCCGATAGAGATAAAGGCGAAATGGAAGACGAAGTGCGATCTAAAATTGAAAATTTTAAAAACACAAAAGTAATTATTAGAAGTGGTAGTCCATTAGAGTTATCGGATATTGCCGTGGTTAATCCTAATGCTGCTCGCTCTATAATTGTTTTGGCTAACGAAGAAGCAAATGCAGATACCTATGTAATTAAATCTGTTTTGGCGCTTACAAATGGTAAAAACCGTAAAAAAGAAGCATTTAATATTGTTGCCGAAATTAAGAATCCAAAAAACATGGAAGCCGCCGATTTAGTTGGTAACGACGAGGCTGTTTTTGTTTTATCATCCGATTTAATTTCGCGTATTACTGCACAAACTTGTCGCCAATCGGGTTTAAGCGTTGTATATAGCGAATTATTACAATTTGAAGGCGATGAAATTTATTTTCAAGCTGAGCCTAAATTGGCAGGTAAAACCTATAAAGATGTAGTGTTTGCATACGAAAATTCCGCTGTTATTGGAATTTTAACCAAAGAGGAAAAAGCATTAATTAATCCAACAATGGATACCGTGTTTAATTCGGGAGATAACGTTATAGCGATTAGCGAAGACGATGATACGATAAAATTAAGTGGTAAAACTACGTTTGATATAAAACAGAATTTATTTAGCCGTGCCGAAGGTAAAAATACTGGTATCGAAAAAACCTTAATTTTAGGTTGGAACGAACGAGGGGTAAGAATTATTGAAGAGTTAGATAATTATGTAGCAAGCGGCTCACAAGTAATGATTGTGGCAGATTTAGAAGGAATTGATGAGCAAGTAAACGAACTTAAAACTAAAATAGAAAAGCAAAAAATTAATTTTAGCAACGGTGATATTAACGATAAAGCTACTCTAGTTAACCTAAAACCCGAAACCTTTGACCACATTATATTATTAAGCTACAAAGATATTGATGTGCAAGAAAGCGATGCAAAAACATTAATCTGTTTATTACACTTACGTAATTTAAGCGAAAAGGCAGGCAAAGATTTTAGTATTGTATCGGAGATGTTAGATATTAGAAACCGCGATTTAGGAGTAGTAGCCAAGGCCGATGATTTTATTGTAAGCGATAATTTAATATCGTTAATGTTAAGTCAATTAAGCGAAAACAAAGATCTGAAAAAAGTATACGATATTTTATTTGAAGCAGACGGCTCTGAAATTTATTTAAAACCTGTAAGCCGTTACGTAAAACCGGGCGAATCAGTTAACTTTTACACGGTGTTAGAAAGCGCTGCCCAATTAAACGAAACTGCTATTGGATATCGTATTTCATCACAAAGTAGTGATTCAGAAAAACACTTTGGTGTTAAAATTAATCCAGCAAAATCAAGCAGTGTTAAGTTTAGCGAAAACGATTTTATTATTGTGGTGGCTGAAGATTAAATAAAAATTTTCAAGACTTACCTTTAGTATTTGAGTGGATACAAGAATTTTGAAATAAACCCTCCAAAATATTTATTTAAATTTTTGGAGGGTTTTTCTTTACTCTTTAATTATTTTAAATATTTGAATGGAATTTGTATTTTGGGATTTTATTTTCAAAAAATAAACACCATTATTTAAATCGATAAAATCTTCCTCATTAATATTTTTTCCTTGGTAAACTGTTTGTCCTAATGCATTAGTTAAAACAAATGTTTCGTTACCATCAAGATTTTTAATATTTATTTTATTGGTAAAAGGACTAGGGTATACTTGTAAGTTACTTTGTTGTTTATTCTCTTGGAATCCCGCTGTCGAGCAGGGAATAACAAGTGGTGTAGAACATCTGTGTAAATTATAAACTGGCGCATTTATAACCTTTCCGTAGTAAAATACCCAAACTTGGTTAGTGCCAATAACATATTCAGGGTCAACTGCAACTTCACCTGGAAAATTACTTATTTGAATGTGCATTGGGTCGTTATAAATACCTTTTAGCCAAATTTCGCCAGCAGTATTTCCAGGTATTGCACCTGTGTATACCTGGTAAGCACCGTAGGTTTTATTGCCACAAATAGTAAAAGGTTCAAACGATGTAAGAGTTAAAGTTGACGAGAGAGTACTTATTGGCAAATATTCATCAGCAGGATTTAATGTAAAATATTGCCCAGTTTTTTTATAAATGCTCAGTTTATTTGCGCTACGGGCACTAAACATAAAGGTATCGGTTGGAAATTGTGGTAATCTAAAAGGTAAATCATCCACATGATGATTCAAAGGACTATTAACAATATCATTCGTAACTTTTGTTGAAGTTAATGTTTGCCCGTTCCAAAATTTCATATCAAAAACAGGTTGTACAGTATTCGTTCTAAACGGATAGGCCAAAAGTTCTGATTGTGCCATCCAACGTGGAAAGGTAAGCTCGTATGCCGATCCTCCATTATTTTCAAATTCTGAGTTTACATAGTAACGAACGCCTGGATTTGTAGATTTAAATACAAATAAACTGTCTTTTATAGTTGTAATAGCTGGATTTGGATCTTTAATAATATAACTTACCCAAAAATAATTTTTTGTACTGTCTGCATTTACATTTATTAATGATTTAACATCGTTATTTACAGTTCCTAAATTAAATGTAGTTAAAGTATTAAAACCTGTTCGTCTAGTATATTTAAATTGACCGTATTGATTTTTAAACAAAAAAAACTTACTTACATTATCTTGCCCCCAATAAGGCCAGCCTTGGTCTTGAATGGTATCAATTAATTGTTTGCCAGAACCTAAATTGGGTGTTCCTGTGTTTAGGTTTACATCGGTTTACCAAACTTTGGCTTTGCCACCACCAATAGCTTCGCACCAAACCATGGAGCGACCATCGGTTGAAAATTCTACTTGAAAAAGGTTACTGCCTAAAACAACGTCGTTGGGTGTAAACGTTTGTGAATTAGAGATTAGTGTAAATAAAAGTACAGGAATTAATAATAGTTTTTTCATAGTTTTTGGTCAATTAAAAGTTTAGTTTTTAAGTCGTAAAAAAAGGTTGCCTTATACTGGCAACCTCTTTTTAAAGTTTTAATGTTTATTAATTATACGTTCCAATATAAGTGCGTTGTTTTCCTTTACGTCCTGTCCACTCTACTTTAAAGTTAGTTGGGCATGAGTTTGAGCTTACATTACCCGAAGCATCTGTACCTAAAGTTACTGTTGCGTTTCTATCATTTACTGAGTGTTCAATAGTTCCAGATGTTGGTTTGTTCCAGCCGCAATTTTTTAAACAAATAACCGGATAAATTATTTTTGTAGTAAATGCATTACCTTTTCTATTTGTTCCCCACGCAGAAACATTATTTGCAGCATTGGCTGTTACTGAAAACTTTAAATTACCACCATTGTAATCCCAAGTTCTGCGTTTAGCAACACTCCATTGGCGGGTAGTATTTTCATCAAAAACAACATTCATATTAGTGCTACTTACTGTTCTTACAATACTTGGTTTATCGCCCGATAATTCAGATACCAAACCACCTGTTACATTTACTAAATTGTGTGTGCCATTAATGGTCATATTTTTGCCATTACGGGTTACCTTATAGTTAATAAAGTTTACAATTAGTTGAGCATTTACATCTTTCCAACGCACGCCGGTTGTGTAATTTACAACTTCGTATTTAATTTGTCCCGTTCTGGTTTTTCCATTGCAAGCACTGCCATTAAATGTTAAAGTTACAATACCTTGTTGAATTTGAGAGGTATCTGCTGTGGCATCGCACGGCCAAAAAGTGGTTGTGGTACTTGCAGTACTTGTTCCTGAAAGAGTTCTGCTGTTGCTCATGCTGTTATCTGCGTCTGTATAAGCATCATCAGCATTGGCATCGTTTGTTTGTGCATCGTTAGCTTGAGTGCTAATTAAAGGCGTATCATCATCGTCTTCCATTTCTTTTTTACGACACGATGTAAATACTAAAGCCAAAGCAATTGCAGTGGTAATTCCGGTTTTTATAATCAAATTAGTTTTCATGTTATTGTTTTTTGTTTATTTTCATCTATGACGATTTAATTTTGAAAAAGTTTAATTAAAGCTTTAATTTTTTTATTTTGAAACACCATTGTCTTTTTCTGTTTATACCTGTTGCGCCTAAAAGAGTCTGTTAATTAACGTTTTATTTAAATCGTAAACGTGGCTTCACTGTTTTTTATTAGAATTATTTGGATCGTCTGTTCCTCAAGTTTTTTTGTTATTTAGGGAGGTTCGTACTTTTTTTTCTTTTGAAATTAACAAATAATATAAATTATAAATTTTGTAAAAAAAATTAAATACTACAATAAATAATTAACTTTATGTTTTAAATACATATTATGAACATAGAAGAAACAATAAATGCCGACATAAAAACTGCTATGTTAGCTAAAGATGCTAAAAAATTAGAAGCATTGCGCGCTATAAAATCAGCAGTACTATTACTAAAAACATCGCCCGAAGGTTTAACAGAAGATAGTGTAAATAAAGCTTTACAAAAAGAGGTTAAAAAACGCAAGGAATCGGCAGAGATTTATAAAACCCAAAATCGTGCAGATTTGGAAGAGGTTGAGAATTTTCAGGCAAGTGTAATGGAACTGTATTTGCCAAAACAAATGAGTGAAGACGAAATTAAAGTTGAATTAACTAAAATAATTGCTGACTTAGGAATTACCAATGCCAGTGAAATGGGCAAAATTATGGGCGTTGCGTCTAAAACATTTGCAGGTAGGGCCGATAATAAAATTGTTAGCACATTAATTAAACAAATTTTAGGATAAAACTGCATTATCCTTTTTTTGATTCTGTTATTACCCTTTCAATGTATTTTTCATTTGGTAAAAGTGCTTGTTGTATGCGCTTGGCGTAGTGTATAGAGTCTAATATTTCTTTTTGTTTTTGGTGCAAAAGTGCATTTTTTATTTTTATTTCACTATTTAATTTAATTATTCTAACAATCATAATAATTAAAATAATTCCAATTAACGTCATAGCAACAATTATGTAAAATAATCGTGCACTTTTTGTTTGGGCTTTTTGTGTATTTAGTTTTTCGGTTTCAATTTCTTTTTCTTTTTGAGCAATGGCTAATTTTTTTTCGAGTTCGTTTATTTTATTTATTTTTTCTACGTTAATAATTTCGTTTTTTAAATCGTTTTGTAGCTTTAAAAAATTATAAGCCAACCCGTAATTTCCGGTGGCTTGATGTAATAAAATAATTTCTTCATAGGTTTGAGTTAACTCATGTTTTAGGTTGTTTGTTACACAAATTAATTCGCTTTGCGATAAATAGTTTTTCGATTTTTCAAACTTATTATCTAGGCGGTAAGCTTTACCTAGTTCCATTAAAATAGTAGCCTTACTGTCAATCATGTTATAATTATTGGCTATTTGTAGAGCTAAACTATATTCTTCTATAGCCACATCAAAGCGTTTTAATTCGGCATATAATTTACCTTTGTTTTGATGTAGAAAGTATTTATTTGTTTTAGAAAGCTGCGTACCTAATTTTTCAATTTCGTTAAACGTGTTTTGTGCCTTTTGGTATTGCTGGGTTTCTATATAGTCAATAGAAATATTTAAAAACGCACCAATCAATCCTTTAGTATTATTTGTTTTTGTGTAAATAATAATAGCTTGTTCTTCTAATTTTATTGCATCTTCTAATTTTCCTACACGTTTTAATAATATTGCTTTTAGTTTAAAGCAGAATGCTAAGTCGTTTTGGGCATTTTTTTTACTGTAAATTGTAATTGCTTCATTAAGTTTATTTTGCGCTTCTGGTAACGACGATTTTAAAAGTAAGCAACGGGCTAGGTATGTTTTTGCATTAGCTAAGTTTAATTCATCGTTTGTTTTGAGTGCTTCCACTTCGGCAATTTGGCTCAGTTTGTAGGAAGAATCAGGATTTGAGTAATAAATCGAATCGGCACTCTGCAGTATTTTAATTAAATTAGTTTGTGCTACTAAATTGCTAAAAATAGAAAAAATAAATAGGTGCGTAATTATTTTTTTCATTAGGTTTTGTTATTGTTTATACGAATTATATTTTTTTTAATATATTTTTCGCTTGGTAATAAAGCTTGTTGTATGCGGCTTGCATAACGCATAGATTGAAAAATCTCTTTATTTTTTTCTTCAATTAACTCATACGCTGCTTTAAGTTCTACATTTTTTAGGCGTTCAATTTCTGCTTCTTTTTCAACTATTAAATCACTGCTTACATTAGTAAGTTTTGTTTCTAATTGTATTTGATGAAATGATGCTGATATATTAAATAGTTTTTCGTAAAATGTTACTGCAAGGATATAGTTGCCAAGGGATTTATAGGTGTTAGCTATTTCTTGGTACAGGATTATTAATTTTGGTTCCGTATTTAATTCTATAGCAATTTGTTCTGCCTTTAAAAAATAAACAAGTGCTTCATCTAACTTATTATACAGGTAATAGGTATTTCCAATTTCCAATAGGCTTGTTAAAACAAATTGTTTTAAATCTCGTGATTCGCGAATTTTTAATCCCTCTAAAAAATAATGTAGTGCCTTATTATATTTTTTTTGCTTTTTGTAAATTACACCTATATCGCTAAGCGATCTACTTTCACCTATACTATTATTTTCTGCTTTTAATATTTCAAGTGCTTTAATGCTTATTTCAATAGCTTCGTCGTATTTTTGTTGATAAGTGTATATATTTGCCAGGCTTGAGTAAATGCGACCTAACCAAGAGCTTTGTTTGGCAGATGAGTACGATATACCAGTTTGATAATAGCTTTCGGCTTCATCATATTTTTTTAGATCTTTGTAAATTGTACCTAAAATATAACAGCCCATTATTTTATCGTAAACATTTCCTTCGTTTTTTTCAAAATAACTTATACCCCTTAAACCGTTGTATAAAGCCAATTCAGGGTTAGAAAGTGTGTTGTAGATAATTGCAAGTGTTAAATGCGTATTTGCAATCCATTTTTTATTATTTAATTGCTTAAAAATCTCAAAAGCTTCGTTTATATTTTTAAAGGCAAGTTGCTTATTGTTTTTTATTACAAAATTGCCCATGCCAGCATTTAAAAGACATTGAGCAATGCCTAAAGTATAATTTATTGATTTTGCTTTTTCTAATGCATCTTGGTTTGCGGTAAAAGCATCAAAATCTTCTTCCGGTATACCTCTAATCTGCCAAATACGCTCATTTAATCCATCAATGTATTTTATAAGTTCTGAATTATTGTTTGGACTAGTTTCCACAAATTATATTTTTAAATTTTGATTCCTATTAATGTTACATCATCTATCTGTTCCATACTACAAACCCAATTTATAAATGTGGTTTCTAAAATTGTTTTTTGCTCTTTCATTGTTAAATGTACATTTGTTAGTAGCAACTCTTTTAAGTTTTTGCTCATAAACTTTTTACCTTTTTCGCCGCCAAATTGATCAGCGTAACCATCAGTAAACAAAAAGATTGTATCATTTTCAATTAATTTAAAATTAGACGCAGTAAAAGGCAAGGTTTCTTTAGGTGATCTTCCAACTGGCATTCTATCAACATTTATTTCAATAAGTTCTTTATTTCTTACAATCCAAACTGGATTATTTGCGCCCGAAATCTCAATTTCTTTGGTAATAGTATTTAGTTTAATTAGAGTACAATCCATGCCATCATTGCCTCCTTGACCTAAGTCGTCACTTTTTAATCCTAAAATTAGTATTTTTCTAACAAAATTTAAAATATCATCTGTTTGTGTAAGATTTCTACTTAGCAGAGCCTCATTTAATAAGGAAATATTAAGTAAACTCATAAAGGCACCTGGTATTCCATGCCCAGTGCTATCGGCTACACACAAATAAAAGTTGTTATCTATGGTATTTGTCCAATAAAAATCTCCACTTACAATATCTTTGGGTTTAAAAAGTATAAAATGCTCTTTTACATTTTTTTCGAATTGTTCGTCTGAAGCAATAAAAGAATTTTGAATTCTTTTTGCGTAATTAATCGAATCAGTAATTTCTTTTTGTTTATCATCAACTAATTTTTTTTGAAGTTCAACTTCTGTTTTTTGGTGTAAAATTATGTTTTTTTGTTGAGATACTTGCCTAAACTTTTTATACAACCAAAATGAAAAACCTGAAACAATTAATAGAATAAATATAACTGTATATGTTACAAATTTATTTTTTTGTTTTTCAGAGTCAGAAACGAGTTGATTTTTTTCTTGTTTTAACTTCTCTTTTTCTTGATCATATTTGATTTGTTGTTCCAATATAGATAAACGATTATCCTTGTTATTTATGCTATCACGGTATATTTCTTTTAATTCAAACATTTGTAATGCCTCTGCATACATTTTTTTTGATTTGTAAATTAAATATTTAGTGCTTGTAATTGAATACAAACCATCAATGGACCCTATTTTATTTCCAATGACATGAGCCCTATTGGAGTAATCTAATGCATCATTAAACTTTTTTTGACTATAATAGATGTTACTAATATTATTAAGTGCAAACAACAGTCCTTCTTGATTATCAATTTGCTCAAACATCTTTAGACTTTTTTTATAATAAATTAAAGCGGTTTCATCATCATTAAGTTGACGATAAACTAGACCTAAATTATTTGTACTTCCAGCTAAACCTTCAATATCATTTATTTCGTTTGTTATTTTAATTGCTTTTAAGTAATATTCTTTTGCGAAAATAAATTTTCCTTGTGCTTTAGATACATATCCTAAATTGTTATAACTTGTAGCAATACCTTCTTTAAAATTTTCTTTTATAAAATTATTTAATGCTTTTTTATAATATATTTCGGCTCTAATAAAATCTTTTTGTGCTTGATATATAAAACCAATATTATTATTAGTTTCACCTAATTGGGTTTGGCAGTTAAACTCTTCATAAATCTTCAGAGCTTTTATGTCGTATTCTATGGCTTTATTTACAATACCCTTGTTCATTAAATCGTATCCTAAATTTGCAAATACGTTGCCTTGCATTTTTTTATAAAAGTTGCAGAGTGCGACTGCTGTGCAGGTTGGTAATTTATCGTTGATTAATTTTTGTAATTGTAGATTGTATTTTTGCCATTCACCTTCATCAGCTTCGCCTGCTAATTCTGATAGGGCTTTTGCTTTTATTGTGTCTGACTTTGTAAACTCTATTACTTTTTTTAATGAATCTACAGTTCTATTTTGCGCAATAATAATATTTACCGCATAAATTAAAACAAATATTAAGCTGTATTTTTTCATTAAATTTTAATTCCAATTATACACACATCATCTACTTGCTCTAAATCACCTTTCCAATTTTTAAAGGTTGTTTCTAAAATATTCAACTGTTGGATAGGCTCACTGTTATTAATTTCTAACAATAATTGGTTTAACTGTTTGTACTTAAATTTTTTACCTTTTGGTCCGCCAAATTGATCTGCAAATCCATCGGTATATAAATATAAAACATCGCCTTTCTTTACTTCAATGGTTTGTAAAGTAAACGAGTCTTCTTTTTCGCCTTTTCCAACGGGCATTTTATCCTTAGCTAATTCTATAATTTGATTGTTCGAAATTAAAATGGGTTCATTGTTGGCGGCAGCGTAGGTAAGTACTTTTGACTCTAAAGTATTAAGACAAATTAAAATGGCATCCATGCCATCTTGTTGCCCATCGTTGCCTATGCTTTGTATTAGTCGCATACGAGCGTAATTTAATATTTCGTTAGGTTTTTCGATATTTTTTTCTTTAATAGCTTCGCTTAAAAAACCCATATTTAATAAACTCATAAAAGCACCAGGTACACCATGTCCGGTGCTATCACAAACTGCCAAATAGAATTTATTATTATGCGTTGTTGCCCAATAAAAATCGCCACTTACAATATCTTTTGGGTTAAATAATACGAAATGTTGGGGTATATTTTGTTGTAATAATTGTGCATTTGCAAGTAGAGTATATTGAATGCGTTTGGCGTAAGTAATAGAGTCTAAAATTTCATGATTTTTTTCCTCAATTATTTTCCTTTGTCGCTGATTAAGTTTAAATCGATTAAATAAAATGACTGAAAAAATAACTAAACTAAATAAAAAAATGCTAACGTATAACAAAATCAACTTTTGCTTTTTCTTTTCTAATTGGGTAATAATATTTTTTTTACCCTGATCTATGAGTAATTGTTCTTCCTTTTTATTAAAGATCATTTGAAGAGAAATTTTTTGGGTTTCTTGATTATTTATTTTGTCTGACATGTTCTTAAATAAAACATGCATTTGAAGCGCCTCCTTATCTTTACCCAGTGAATTGTATATTTCATACAAATTCTCACTAGTTATTTTAATATTTATTGGTGACTCAGACTCTAAACTAAGTGCATGAGCTTTTTTTCCATACTCAAGAGCTTTGGTGATTTCATTTTTGTCAAAATAGTATTTTGAAATTCCGTTTAAGGTTATGATGTTTCCTTGTTTAAAATTTATTTTTTCTGTAATTTTCAGACTTTCAAGAAAGTACTCTAATGATTTTTCTTTATCGCCATTTATTTTATAAATACTTGCAATATTGTTTAGTGATCGAGCGATTCCTAGTTGATCGCCTAATTTTTCGAGTATTTTTTTACTTTTTTGGTGGCAATGGAGAGCTTTAGAATAGTTTTTTTGCTCTAGATAAATTATGCCAATATTGTTGTAGGATAAAGCAATACCTTGTAGATTATTATATTTTTCATTAATAAACAAGCCTTTTTTATAATACTCCATTGCTGTATTAAAATTACCTTGATCGTGGTATATGGAACCCAAATGGTCTAATGTGGTGGGTGTATTTTTAGAATCATTTATTTTTTCTTGAATTTTAAGTGCTTTGAGGTAGTATTCAAGTGCCTTTGCAACTTCGCCTTGACTTTCATAAACGTCTCCAACATTGTTTAATGATTGAGCTATACCTATAGGATTTTTTATTAACTCTTGAATTGACAAACTATTTTTATATAGTTCTAATGCTTTTGACGGATTACCTTCGTTTGCATAAATGTAGGCCATGTTGTTTTGAGCGTCAGCAACTCCTTTTTTAAAATCTAGTTTAGCTGCTAGATTATATGAAGCTTCTGCGTACTTAAAAACATCCTCTATTTCACATATTTCACTAATTCTAAAAAGTAACTTAACCTTATTTGTATCTTCTTTTGAGTTTTTAATTTTTTCAACTAAAAGATCTACTTCGTTTTTTAGATTTTGAGAATAAACAAAATGCGATAATAATAGTATTAGATATGTAATTTTAATTTTCATTTATATCTTAATTCTAGGTATTAAAAAGCGTATATCCTGTTTAAACTAATTTTTTAAATTATCTAGTATTTAATAAATTTAATTACCCTGATCCTTCAATTTCACCATGGTTAAAATAGTTGCAATACCAACCGTTTGTCCGGCCTGATCTAATGCATCGTATTTTTCTAATACTTCCATTGAACTTGCATCATAAATGTCTACTACCCATTTTACAATTCCCACTTTTACATCTTCGCCGCTCGCTGCTTTTAATGGTTTATCGTTTTCTAATTTTTCTTTACACGTAAATTTCACGCCAATGGTCATACCTGGGTAAATTGGACGTGTGAAACGACACTCATCTATACCATAATTTAATAACACGGGGCCTTTAGGTGGATCCACAAATAAACCGGCTGCTTTCGATAAAATAAAGTATCCGTGAGCAACCGTGCGTTTAAAAATAGTTCCCTCTAAAGCATCGGGTTGCAAATGGGCGTAGAACTTATCTCCTGTTAAGTTAGCAAAGTTTACTAAATCATCTTCGCTTACGGTATGCGTTGGAGTAATAGTTGTTTCACCAACTTCTAAATCTTCAAAATACTGTCGGAACGGATGCACATCTTTTATAATTTGTTTTGCGCCTACTTGGTAACTATTTAAAATTGCAGTAATCATGGTTGGCGAGCCCTGAATAGCAGTGCGTTGTAAGTAATGAAACACACCACGTTTTCCACCCATCTCTTCTCCACCACCTGCTCTACCCGGACCACCATGCACTAACATTGGCATTGGCGAACCATGACCAGTGCTTTCTTTAGCACAGTCTGCATTTAAAACTAAAATCCTGCCATGCATACAAGCCGCACCAATGGTATATTTACGAGCAATGCTTTCGCTAGCCGTTACTATAGAACTTACTAAACTTCCTTTACCCATTTTTGCTAACTGAATTGCGTCTTCAATCGTCTTGTAGGGCATAATAGTACTCACGGGTCCAAATGCCTCTACATTGTGGCAATCTGTATTGGTGAATGGTTTATCGTTATAAAAAATAATGGGCGGCATAAAAGCACCTTTGTTTTTATCTGCACCTTTTACTTCAAAATTTTCGAAATTACCAATAATGATTTTTTGTGTTTTTGAGAGTAATTCTACTTTTTCTTTTACTTCGATGAGTTGCGATTGCCCTGCTAATGAGCCCATGCGAACACCTTCCACATTCGGGTCGCCAATTACATTTTGTGCTAAGCGCTTACCTAATGCAATTTGTACATCTTCCACCATATTTTCAGGTACAATAATACGACGCACGGCAGTACATTTTTGTCCTGCTTTAGTAGTAATTTCTCTCGCAACTTCTTTAATAAAAATATCAAACTCCGGCATGCTCGGTGTAACATCTGTACCCAACACACAACAATTTAAACTATCGGCTTCCATATTAAAATGAACCGCCTCTTGCAATAAACGAGGATGCGATTTTAATAGTTTACCTGTTGAGGCAGAACCTGTAAACGTTACTATATCCTGACTTTCTACATGCTCCAAAATTCCGTTAGCGCTACCGCAAATTAATTGCAAAGCGCCTTCTGGTAAAATTTTACTTGCGATAATTTCTTTGACAACGGCTTCCGTTAAAAAAGACGTTAAGGCCGCAGGCTTAACAATTGCTGGTACTCCCGCTAACCAGTTAACTCCTACTTTCTCTAACATACCCCAAACCGGGAAGTTAAAGGCATTGATATGAATGGCTACGCCTTCTTTTGGTACGCAAATATGGTGGCCAATAAACGTATTGTTTTTTGATAAACGCGCTACATCGCCCTCATAGCAATAGGTTTCGTTTGGAAACGATTTACGTAAAGAAGCATAAGCAAATAAATTACCAATACCGCCTTCAATATCTACCCAGCTATCAACGCGCGTAGCTCCCGTTGCCCAAGAGATTTTATAAAAATCTTCTTTTTTACTTTGCAAGTGTAATGCTAAAGCCTTTAACATTAAACCACGTTGTTGAAAAGTCATGTTGCGAAGCTTTGGCCCGCCAACGGTACGCGCGTAATTACACATGGCCGCAAAATCCAATCCTTTGCTACTAACCGTGGCAATTGCCTCACCCGTTATAGCGTTATATAATTCTTGGCCGTTTTCGGAACCGGCAACCCATTGCCCTACGGCGTAGTTTTGTAATTTGTTCATAGAAATAGAAAGATAATAAGCACTAAATATAAAAATAAAGAGGGAATAAATTGGCATTTTTATGCTTTAATTAAGGGAAAATCAGATTTGAAAATTGTCGGTTTTTTGTATCTTTATAACTGAGAGGATGCATACTATGCCTTTTGAGATGAAAATAAGAAACAATGAACAAAGACATCCAAGCCTACCACAAATCTCAAGTACCAGAAGCCAAAGAAATTTGTGATATATTACATGAAGAAATTTATAAGCATTTACCGGTAGCCGAAAATAAAATTTGGCACGGACATCCCGTTTGGTTTTTAGAAAGCAACCCAATTGTAGGTTACAGTAAATTAAAAGCAGGTTTGCAATTGCTATTTTGGAGCGGTGTAACGTTTGAAGAAGAACAGTTAGTGCCGGGCAAAAGCGGGAAATTTAAAGATGCTTCTATTACTTATACATCTGCCTGTCAAATTAATACTAAAGATTTAAAACGTTGGTTAAAGAAAGCCAAAGAGATTCAATGGGATTATAAAAACATTGTGAAACGCAAAGGCGTTTTGGAGAGGTTGAAATAAAAGTAAATTTATCTAAATAATGCATTATATGAAATCGCATGTATCGTTTTAAAATCTGAAAATATAATTTATGCAGCATAAAAAAAGTACCTTAAAAATTCTTTCATTATTTTTCATTTTATCAATTGTATTGCAGTCGTGCCAATACCGTCCATTTTTAAAATATTATCTTCCGTCCAAAAAAACGCATGTAGCAAAATTCAATAAATGGGATAAATTTGTTGGCTTTAATGCAAATCCTTTGCGCACAGCCTATAACGTAACATGTTACGATTGGTTAGTACATGTTTATCCCGAACAAAAACAAATAAATTCCACCATGAAAATTTATTTTAAAATGGAATTCAATCAAGACAGTATTATGTTAGACTTGCAAAAACATTTATCTATTGATGGCATTAAAAGTTCTGTTCCTTTAAAAAAAACGAAACGAAAAAAAGATATTCTCTTTGTGGTTTTTAATCGCGATTTACAAAAAGGAGAAAAAGTGCTCTTAGAAATTTCTTACCACGGAAAACCTATACACTTATTAAAAAATTCGTCTATCAATTGGAACAAAGACAAAAATAATAAACCTTGGATTTCAACAGAAACAGAAGGGATTGGCCCACACCACATGATGCCCTGCAAAAATATGTTGAACGATGAACCAGATAGTTGTTTTATTCGTGTGGGTGTGCCCAATTATTTGACGGGCGTTGCAAACGGAAAACTAGATAGTGTTACTGAAACTACAACCGAAAAAATTTACAATTGGTCAGTTCATAATCCCATTAATATTTACAATTTATCTTTTAATGTTGGAGATTACGTAAAGTTAGAGAAAAATTATAAAGATATAAATGACAATGAGCGTAAAATTCAGATATACGCTCTTTCTTATAATAAAACTATTGCTGATACCTTTTATGATCAAGCTCCCATCATGATGGGAAAATTCGAACATTTATACGGCACTTACCCTTGGTGGAATGACGGTTGTAAAATTATAGAAAGCTGTTTAGTAAACGGATCTTGTATGGAACATCAATCTGGTATCTCTATGACGGACGCTTATCTATACAATTTCAATCACATTAATTTTACATTGGCACATGAAATTGCACACGAATGGTGGGGCAATAATTCAACAGCTTTTGATTATGGCGATCTTTGGTTACACGAAGGCTTTGCAGAATATTCGGAAGCATTATTTGCTGAAGCACATTTCGGTAAAGAATTATACCGGCGATATATTTACAAATTCACCAAATCAGTGAAAAATAAACGTCCCGTTATTAAGCCATACAATGTGCGGTATAACAATTTGGTGAATGTTGCAGATGAAGATATTTATCCAAAAGGCGCTTTATTTTTGCATACGCTAAGAATGCAACTAAGCAATGATTCGTTGTTTTTTAAAACTTTGAAAAAGGCACAGCAACGTTTTGCTAAAAGCAATATCACGAGTAGCGCATTTATGTTGTTTTTTAATGAAGAAACAAAAACAGATTTTACACCCTTTTTTGATCTTTATTTGAAACAAATTTATCCGCCTGTTATTGAATATCATTTAAATAAATCTAACAGTGACACAACCATAGTGGAATATAAATGGGCACATAAGTTACCAGACGATTTTAAGATGAAGGTTAACTTTGTGATTGGGAAGCAAGTAAATGTTATTTATCCAACGTCAACTATCCAAAAATTAACGTTTCCAGCGAAAGAAGCACATGGATTTGATGTGATTAGTGCCGGCTACTTCTTGTTAAAAAAAAGAAAATAGAGATTATGATTTATTTTACATTTTGTAATACACAACTTTTTTGGTCTCAAAGAAGTCTTCGGTAAAGTAGTCACTTAAATTATAAAACTTTGTTTTTGAATAAAAATGACCAAATTCTGTTTGTAAATCGCCACCTTTTAAGTACAAAATACCGTTTGGTAAATCGTTAAAATTTGTTTTCAAAAATTTGTTTTTTACCCAATTATAAAATAGTGGAAATTCTGTAACAGCACGACTGACAACAAAATCAAATTGTTGTTTTATTTCTTCCGCGCGTTGATGTTTTCCAATTACATTTTTTAAATTAAGTGCAGTTGCAATTTCATTTACAACCTTTATTTTTTTACCAATACTATCCACTAACAAAAAACTACTTTCGGGAAATAAAATTGCTAATGGAATACCAGGAAAGCCCCCACCAGTGCCTACATCTAAAATTTGAGTGTTAGGTTTAAAGCTAATAACCTTTGCAATACCTAAGGAGTGTAATATGTGTCGTTCGAATAACAAGTCAATATCTTTACGTGAAATAACATTGATTTGATTATTCCAAAAACTGTACAACTCAAATAATTGTTCAAATTGTTGCTTTTGAAGGGGAGAAAGCTCTGTAAAGTATTTGGTAATTATAGAAATCAATACAAAAGGTATTTTATTAATCTTTGTTTTTTAAAGCGGCAAATAGTAAATCTCTTGCTCTAAATAGTTGAGCTTTTATAGTACCAATTGGTAAATCTAACTTTTTTGAAATTTCTTCGTGACTCATTTCCTGAAAATAAAACATTTCTATCATTTCTTTATACTTTGGTTTTAATTTGTTTACTAAAATGCGTACGTTTTCAATTTTTTGCTTTTTAATAAACGTTTCTTCTGGGTCTAATACACTTGATTTAAGATTGGCAGAATGCTCAGATCCATCATTATTATTTGCTTTTGTATCAATAGAAAATGTTGTTGTTTGCTTTTTTTTACGTAAAAAATCGATGGCATTATTACTTGCAATTTTAAACAACCACGTACTAAAGGCAAAATCCGGGCTATATTGTTCCAAACGTTTAAAGGCTCTGCCAAATGCTTCTATTGTTAAGTCTTCGGCATCATCTTTATTGTTACACATTTTATGCATTGTAAAATAAACACTTTCGCGGTAGCGCTGCAATAACTCTGCAAAAGCCTTTTGGTTACCTTTTAGTGCTAACTGAACTAAATTGTAATCGTAAACGCCCTTGGTTGATAAATGTTGATTATTATTTAGTTCGTCCATTTATTTGGTTTATAAAATAATTTAGATAAATGAAAGATAGGATAAATTATTAACAAAAGCAATTCATAAATTACACTACCTGCTAACAAATCACTCTCGTTTAAGCGCTTTGTAGCTTTATTTAGAATAAGCCATTGAATTAACATTTTTAGTAAAAGTAATGCTGGTGCTATTAAAATTGTTTGTAAAGAAAAACATAAAAGTAAAATAGCAACATAAAAAAAATATTGACTAAAATAATTAAAGGCTATTTTGGTTTTAGACGCAAACGAATAGTAGGGGGCGGTTGTTAAATGTCTAGATTTTTGTATACGCCAGTCTTTAAACGTTTTTTTTGGTTTAGATAGTGTTACAGAAGCAGCGTTAATGCATACATTGGTGTTACTAGTTGTTGCAGCTTCGTTTACAAATAAATCATCATCGCCCGAATTAATATGGTAATGGCTTTTGAATCCGTTTTTTTTAAAAAATAACTCTTTTGTATAAGCTAAATTTCTTCCTACGCCCATGTATGCTTTGTTTTTAGTAGCAGCACTTAAATAATGTACCGCAATAATAAAAGTATCAAAGCGTATTAATTTATTTAGTAAACCTTTATTTTTTTCGTACGCGCCGTAGCCTAATACAATTTGTTTATTTACGGTAAAGCCTTTTGCCATTTCGCTTAACCAATTTTGGCTGGCAGGGTAGCAATCGGCATCAGTAAACACCAAACGGTTGTGGGTAGCCGCCTTTATACCTACTAACATTGCAAATTTCTTGCCGTGTTTGTAATAAGCATCTTCTTTAATATTTGCTTTTTTTAAATTTGGAAATATTTTAGAAAATTCGTCAATTACGTTTTCCGTATTATCAAAACTACAATCGTTTACAATTACTACTTCAAAATTAGAGTAGTTTTGTGTTAAAATTTTTGGTAAAAATTCGGTTAAATTATCGTCTTCGTTTTTAGCACAAATTATTACCGAAATGGGTTCGTTTGTTTCTTCGGAAACAATATGTGTGTTTTTAAATAAACTAAGTGGTAAGTAATTTACTAAATAATTTACTGTTATTAATATAAACGCGAGTACACTTATAATACAAAATAATTCGGGTAAACCAAGGGTTTTAAATTCGGGCAAAAACATAATACAAAAGTAATTTTTTGTACTGTGTTAAATAAAATATCTTTGCAAATACTTAACAAACTAATTAACAATGCGAAGCCAAATTAAAGCTGTTATTTTTGACATGGATGGTGTGCTAATTGATAGCGAACCATTGTGGCGAATGGCGATGATTAAAGGTTTTAAAGACATTGGTATACCCTTTGCCGAAGACGATTGCAGAAAAACAACTGGGTTACGCTTTATTGAAGTTGTAGAGTTTTGGTTTGATTATTATAAAATAACAACTATTTCTACTACTGATTTTGAAAATAACGTAACCACTAATTTAATAGATTTAATTTTTACAAATGGTAGAGAAATGGTAGGCGTCTTAGAAATTTTAACCTATTTAAAACATCAAAGCATTAAAATTGGTTTGGCAACATCGTCATCTGAAAAATTGATGAACAGTGTGCTTCAAAAATTAGGAATTAACTCGTATTTTAATTCTACAGTTTCGGCACAATTTTTACAATATGGCAAACCACACCCCGAAGTATACTTACTTTGCGCCAAACAATTACAAATTAAACCTGCTAACTGTTTGGTAATAGAGGATTCGGTAAATGGAATAATTGCCGGAAAAGCAGCACAAATGCCAGTACTAGGCTTGCTGTATGAAGAGAATAGGAATAATCTAAAATTTAATGTTGCAGATTTTACTTGTAAAAATATGAATGATGCCTTAATACTTATAAAACAACTAAATTAATTTATTTTGAAATTTACACTATTACAAACCGATTCGCAATCAAAAGCCAGAGTAGGCGAGTTACACACGGCACATGGCATTATAGAAACGCCAATTTTTATGCCGGTGGGCACCGCGGCTACCGTAAAAGGTGTTCATCAGCGCGAGTTGGCTGATGATATACACGCACAAATTATTTTAGGAAATACCTATCATTTATATTTACGACCCGGTTTAGAAGTGTTGCAAAATGCAGGTGGGTTACATAAATTTAATGGTTGGCAAAAACCAATATTAACCGATAGTGGAGGATACCAAGTATTTTCTTTATCAAACTCGCGAAAACTAAACGAAGAAGGTGCCACTTTTAAAAGCCACATTGATGGCAGTAAACATTTATTTACACCCGAAAGTGTAATGGATACCCAACGCATAATTGGCGCGGATATTATAATGGCTTTTGATGAGTGTACGCCTTATCCTTGCGATTATAATTATGCAAAAAATAGTTTAGGCTTAACCCACCGTTGGTTAGATAGATGTATAAAACAGTTTGGCGAAACGGAGCCAAAATATGGTTACGAGCAAGCTCTGTTTCCTATTGTGCAGGGCAGTACTTACAAAGATTTACGTGTACAAAGTGCCGAATATATTGCTAGCAAAAATTGTTTTGGTAATGCTATTGGGGGGCTTAGTGTGGGCGAGCCTGCTGAAGAAATGTATGCGATGACAGAGGTTGTAACCGATATTTTACCAAAAGATAAACCGCGCTATTTAATGGGTGTAGGCACACCAATAAATATTTTAGAAAGCATAGCCTTGGGGGTAGATATGTTTGATTGTGTAATGCCCACGCGTAATGCAAGGCACGGGTTATTGTTTACAAGTGAGGGAATAATAAATATTAAAAACGAAAAATGGAAAAACGATTTTTCGGTAGTAGATGAAAATGGAACCACCTTTGTAGATAAGGCCTATACCAAAGCCTATTTACGACACCTATTAGTATGTAACGAGTTGCTGGCAGCTCAAATTGCCAGTATTCATAATTTAGGGTTTTATTTATGGTTAGTAAAACAAGCGCGCTTAAAAATTACTGAAGGTAATTTTGTTGAATGGAAAAATAAAATGGTGATGCAATTAGCACAACGGTTGTAGATGGTTGAAATCAAAAAAAAGATTTATAAAAAGGCTATACATTTTAAACGCATAAAAGCTGTTTAAAATTTATAAATTCGATGTAATCCTTACATATCTAATATCCAAGCAAAAATGAGTGGCACTACAATGGTAGCATCACTTTCTACTATAAATTTTGGTGTATTAATGTCTAACTTACCCCAGGTGATTTTTTCGTTGGGCACAGCACCCGAATAAGAGCCGTAAGAGGTAGTGGAATCAGAAATTTGACAAAAATAACTCCAAAAAGGAATGTTCTCCATTTCCATATCTTGGTATAACATAGGTACTACACAAATAGGGAAATCGCCTGCAATGCCACCGCCAATTTGAAAAAAGCCGACGCCCTTACCACCACTATTTTTTGGGTACCAATCAGCTAACCAAGCCATATATTCAATACCGCTTTTCATAGTGCTTGCTTTAATTTCGCCTTTTATGACATAACTTGCAAAAATATTCCCCATAGTGCTGTCTTCCCAACCGGGTACTATTATTGGTAAATTGCGTTCAGCAGCAGCTAACATCCAACTATCTTTTGGGTCAATTTCGTAATACTGTTGTAACTCGCCGCTGTTTAAAATTTTATACATAAATTCATGTGGAAAAAAACGCTCACCATTGGTATCCGCGTCTTTCCAAATTTTATAAATATGTTTTTGCAAACGGCGAAAAGCTTCCTCTTCAGGTATACAGGTATCTGTTACACGGTTGTAATGGTTTTCCAATAAATCCCACTCATCTTTTGGACTTAAATCGCGGTAATTAGGCACACGTTTGTAATGGCTGTGCGCCACTAAATTCATAATATCTTCTTCTAAGTTAGCACCCGTACAACTAATTATGTCAATTTTTCCTTTGCGGATCATTTCGGCTAACGATTTGCCTAACTCAGCAGTACTCATAGCTCCAGCAAGGGTAACCATCATTTTACCACCTTCGGTTAAATGTGTTTCGTAGCCTTTAGCAGCATCAATTAATGCAGCAGCGTTAAAATGTTTGTAATGATGGTTAATAAAATTTGAAACCGGACCCTTATTAGGTATACTTGTAACTGACATAATTTTTTAATTTAGGGCAAAGATAAAATTTTTACTAAATGCAGCTTTATTATTTTTTTAAATATAAATGAAGTAGCATATTTATTTAAAAAATCAATTAGTTTGTTATTACCTTATATATAATAGTTAAACATTTAAAATACGCGGACAAAATCATAAACTCTACTACTATTTTATTAAAAAACAAAGTAATTTAACACGGTGTTAATTTTTTTATAGTTCTGTTTATCAATTAGTTAAAATATATCAATTCTAATTAATATCACCCAAATTCTGAGTATATTTGTAGCCCAATTTAATTAAGGCTAACTTGGAAATATAATTTTAATTTAAAAACCCCTCAAATTGTGCCTTATCAGTTTGATACAAGTAAAATAAAAAATGGTAGAAAATACCTTAGTAGGAAACCCAGATTTCGATTGGAGTGCCATCGGAAAAAAACAAGACAATTACACAAGTGAAGAAAAAGCTTCGTTTGATGAATTGTACGGTAAATCGTTAAAAACAATTGCCGATCTTCAATTAATTGAAGGTGTTGTTGTATCAAAAAATAACCGCGAGGTTGTAGTAAACATTGGTCATAAATCAGACGGTGTAGTTGCGTTATCAGAATTTCGTTACAACCCCGATTTAAAAATTGGCGATACCGTTGAAGTATTTGTAGAAAGTGCAGAAGATGCTCAAGGACAATTAGTGTTATCGCACAAAAAAGCACGTGCTAATAAAAGTTGGGATAGAGTTAATGTGGCGCTTACAAGCGAAGAAATTGTTAAAGGTTTTGTTAAATGCCGTACCAAAGGTGGTTTAATTGTTGATGTATTTGGTATTGAAGCATTTTTACCAGGTTCACAAATCGATGTTAAACCTATACGCGATTACGATGTATACGTTGGTAAAACAATGGAATTTAAAGTAGTTAAAATTAATAACGAATTTAAAAACGTAGTGGTTTCGCACAAAGCTTTAATTGAAGCTGAAATTGAAACACAAAAACGCGATATTATTTCTAAATTAGAAAAAGGACAAGTATTAGAAGGTACTGTTAAAAACATTACTTCTTATGGTGTGTTTATTGATTTAGGTGGTGTTGATGGTTTAATTCACATTACAGATTTATCGTGGGGTCGTATTAATCACCCAGAAGAAATTGTAAAATTAGACGAGAAAATTCAAGTTGTAATTTTAGAATTTGATGATGATAAAAAACGTATTGCTTTAGGTTTAAAACAATTAAGCAAACACCCTTGGGAAGGTTTAGATCCGGAATTAAAGGTGGGAGATAAAGTTAAAGGTAAAGTAGTTGTTATTAACGATTACGGCGCATTTATTGAAATTGCTCAAGGTGTTGAAGGTTTAGTTCACGTTAGTGAAATGAGCTGGAGTCAACATTTACGTAGTGCTCAAGAATTTGTGAAAGTTGGTGATGAAGTTGATGCGCAAGTGTTAACCTTAGATCGTGAAGAGCGCAAAATGAGCTTAGGTATGAAACAATTAACGCCTGATCCTTGGAATATGATTGTTGACAAGTACTCAAAAGGAAGCAAACACACCGGAACAGTTCGTAACTTTACAAACTTTGGTGTATTTGTTGAATTAGAAGAAGGTGTTGATGGCTTAGTTCATATCTCTGATTTATCTTGGAGCAAAAAAATTAAGCACCCAAGCGAATTCTGTAAAGTAGGCGATAAAATGGATGTGGCTGTTTTAGAAATTGATGGTGAGAACCGTCGTTTATCTTTAGGACACAAACAATTAGAAGAAAACCCATGGGATGTATTTGAAACTATTTTCTTAATTGATTCAATTCATCAAGGTACTGTAACAACTGTAAACGATAAAGGAGCAACCATTGGATTACCTTATGGCGTTGAAGGCTTTTGCCCTTTCCGTCACTTAAATAAAGAAAATGGTACAAATTTAAAAGCTGAAGAAGTTGCAGAATTTAAAGTAATTGAATTTAGTAAAGATGCAAAACGCATTGTAGTATCGCATGCTCGTTTACACGAAGAGGTAAAAGAAGAAGCTAAAAAAGTAGAAAGAGCTTCTAAAAAAGCAGACGATGATGATGCTAAAAAATCGGTTAAAAAAGTAAAAGATAGCGTTGAACGTTCTACCTTAGGTGATATTTCAGCATTATCTGATTTAAAAGATAAAATGGACGGTAAATAATCCGTTAATACAAAACTCCCAGCATTACGAGCTAATGCAGGGCAACTAAAAGCCTAGCCAAGGTAATTAGTTTTTTGAGAGCCAAAACCCCGTTAATAGCGGGGTTTTTGGTTTAAATTAAAGTCAAAACGCGTTTGTCACTTCGAGTAGTTCCGACGATAGGAGGAACGTATCGAGAGTGATTTCGATTTACACAAAGCTGTATAAGCTGTCATGCTGAGCGTAGTCGAAGCATCTACCGATGATTTTAATAAAACACATAAATGGATTTATTTAACAGCACAACTCAACATACAAACCTGCTGCCAAAAGATGGCACAGTAAATTATTTAGGTAAAGTATTAGATGAAAGTAATGCAAATTATTACTTTAATTATTTATTAAACAAAATTGAGTGGAAAAACGACGAAGCCATTATTTTTGGTAAACACATTGTTACCAAACGTAAAGTAGCGTGGTATGGCGATAAAGTGTTTGAATACAGCTACTCTAACATCACCAAACAAGCCTTAATTTTTACAAATGAATTGTTAGAATTAAAAAAAATAGTTGAACAAAAAACGAATGAAACTTACAACAGTTGTTTATTAAATTTATACCACAACGGTAGCGAAGGAATGGCGTGGCACAGCGATGCCGAAAAAGATTTAAAAAAGAACGGGGCCATAGCCTCCTTAAGTTTTGGAGCCCAACGTAAATTTGCATTTAAACACAAACAAAGTAAAGAAGTAGTATCTTTAATTTTAGAACACGGTAGTTTGTTGCTAATGAAAAATACAACACAAACGAATTGGCTACACCGTTTACCACCCAGCACTTTAATAAAAACACCGCGTATAAATCTAACGTTTAGAACGATTGTTTCATGATTTTTTCCAAACGTTGTATCCACAAAAGTTAAAGACAATTAATAGGTATTTACAACCTGTAAACTGCCTTACTAAACGTAAAACCTAGAAAGGGTCATAATTTTTCAATCGTTTTAAAACGTATTTTTTAACACCATAGTATGCCCTATGTAATAGTGTTTTTTGCTATTTAAATCAAACACGTAAGCTTTCCAAATGTAAGTATCCTGTTTTACAATAACTCCGCCTACTTTGCCATCCCAGCCTTTATTGTACTCGTTTGTAATAAAAATTCGTTCGCCCCACCTGTCAAAAATTTCTAATTGGTAACGTGTAACATCCCAACCAAGCCCTTTTGGTAAAAACAATTCATTGGTCCCGTCTTGGTTTGGCGTAAAGGCATTAGGGGCAAAAAAAGTAAAATCGGGTGTAAATTTAAGTATGCGGGTAATGGTATCTTTACAACCAAATTCGTTTGAGGCAATTAAAGCAATAAATTGGTCTTTTTCATTTACAAATGTATGGCTAACATTGGTAAGTGTTGATACTGCTTCATAGTCAAGTGTCCATTCGTAGCCCGTGGCAAACGTAGATTGATTTGTAAAACTTACCGTGGTGTTAAAAGAAGAAATTTCGATAGGATTACAAATAAAATCGGCTACCGGAACAGGATGCACATTAATTAAATTACTGAGTGTTTGTGAGCCCACACAACCATAAAGGGTAGTGTAATTTAATATAACAGTATAGATGCCTTTGTACTTATAACAATGGTTCGGCTCGGGTAAAGGGGAGAAGCCATTATCGCCAAAATTCCAATTATAACTTTGTATTTGTCCGCTTGTTACAAGTGGATTATTTGAAAAGGAAACACAAACCGGCGCGCAGCCAGTAGTTTGCGATACAACAGCATTGGATACAGGAGTAGAAAAACCAATAACAATGGTGGTTGCCGATTTTGTACTTGGGCAAGCGTCTGTAACACTTACCGTATATATTTGCGCGCCATCAGCGGTTACTAATTGGCTTGGTCCGCTTAAATTGCCGGGTTGCCACAAATAATTTAAAGTACCGTTTCCACCGCTAGCAGAGGCAGTAATATTTGTTGAGCTACCGGCACATAAACTATAACCCGAAGCAACACTTAATTGCAGTGGGGTTGAGGTGTTTACTAAAGCAGTATCAATTGCCGAAACACAGCCATTTGCGTCGGTTGCTGTTACTGTGTATATAGTGGTAGTGGTAGGTGTTATTGCAAGAGTGTTTACAATGGTGGTTTGTCCGTTCCAATTAAATGTAAAAGGGTTACTACCACCCACAGTATTAGCAGTTAAATTACCTGTTTGCCCCGAGCATAAGGTTATACCGTTTACATTTAAACTAATTTGCGATGGTTGATTGATAGAGGTAGTAAGGATTTGTAAACAATTATTAACGTCTGCTACATTAACGGTATAAATACCTACACCCAAACCCGTGGCGCTATTTGTTCCCTGTCCGCCACCCGGCGCCGGAAACCAGGTATACGTATAAGGCGCAACACCGCCATTTGCAGTAACAGATGCATTTCCGTTTACACCACTAAAGCAGGTTATACTTTGCGAATTAATACTAAGCGTTAGCGTTACCGGCTGACCAATACTTGTAGATGTGGTAAAACTGCATCCGTTTGCATCTACAACAGTTATTGAATAATTGCCAACTGCCAAACCAGTTGCTATCGAATTTGAACTAACAGATGGAGCCCAATTATAAACATAAGGGCCTACGCCACCATTTGCTGTCACGGTTGCACTTCCATTATTTACACCACAAGCAGCATTACTAAAACTGGTTGTTGCATTAACAGCGGTTAGGGGTTGCGACACTAGGGTATTTGTTGTAAACGTACAATTATTTACGTCTGTAATGGTAACAGAATAATTTCCTGCAATTAAACCCGAAGCCAAGGCTAAATTGCCGCCACTTGGCAACCAACTATAGGCATAGGGGCCAGTACCACCTGATGCAGTAACCGACGCTATTCCGCTAGCGCCACCAAAACACGCCACATCAGTTGGACTAATTACGCCATTTAAACTTGTAAGTGGTTGTGCAATATTTATGGTAATACTTGCCGAACAACTGCCAGCCGTAACGTTTACAGTATAATTACCAAAAGGTAAACCACTTGCCACCGAACTAACACTTACCGCGGGTGCCCAATTATAAACATAAGGCCCTGCTAAACCCGATGGGGTAACCGTAGCTGAACCGTTTGTGCCGCCAAAACAACTTACTGTAGTAGTGGCTGGCGTAATGGTTAAAGCGCCTACACTGGCTATGTTTATAGTGGTTGTTTGTATACAACTATTTGAAGAAGCAGAAGTTACCGTATAAATTCCGGCGCATAAGTTTGTAGCACTTGCGGCATTGCCACCACTTGGTGCCCATGTATACGTATAAGGGCTAATGGCCCCTGTAGGCGTAATTATTGCGGAGCCGTTACAGCTACATCCGGCATTTACCGATGAAGTTGTTGCGCCAAAGGGTTGAATAACCGTGCAGCCATTGTTCATCGAATTTATCCAAGCGGCATTTGCAGGGGTATTTGCTACACCTGGGGTTTCGTTTCCAGTTACTGTTTGATTTGTCCAATTTGAAGATACTGCGGGATTATTATTGGTTGAATTTGACATTGAGAAAACCTTCCCACCAGCGGGGACATTCCCCATAGATACGATTGTAGAGGAAGAGCTACTATTCGTAGGCCCCCAACTAACAGCATGAAGTAAAGTGCCAGACGCATCTCTTGTTTGAAAGGAATCGTCAGTATTAGCCATTCCTAGTTGCTGCCAAGCTCCCGTGCAACCAAAACCCGTTGTAGGATAGACAAAGCTTCCAGAATTGGGTGAAGCGGTATGGTTTTCTAGCAATGTGCAATCTGTACAAGGTATTACCAACCTGCAATTACCGTCAACCATTGATAAATCAACTGACCCGGTTCCTAAAGCGGATATAGAAGGATTTACGTCTGCAGCGTTGTAAATTACGATAATCGTTCCATAGGGAATGTTTTGCCAAAACGGAATATTTCTGAAGCGGTAACAGCCCATAGCTAACCCATTAAAACTAACATTGTCAAAAGTGCCATTATTATCGTCAATGTAATATCCTCTTAAATCAAGGGTAGGGATAGCATTGCAAGTTGGGCTGCCAACTACAAGAAGTTCTACAAATTCTTTGGTTCCAAGTCCACCAGTTGGGCCTTGCGATACCTCATTAATAACTAATTGTTGTGCAAAGGCAGTAAAATTTACAAAAATTATAACTAAAATTAAGAGTACTATCCTTTTCATTTTTATAATTGTATATTAATGAAGCGGTTTCTGAATTGCAAAAAAGATAGTTTTGCAAAACATCAAGGGTGTTCACTTGCTTAAACAAATTTAAGCCAAATTACAATAACTTGCATTAATTAAAGATTATGCTTTTGTTACAATTTTACACAAACTAAAAAAATAAGCGTAAAAATTAATTGAAAAGCAGGCTTTTTTTCTGTTTTACTCACGCAACTACTAAATTTACTGTTTCAAAAGCTAATTTCGCCATTTATACTATTTAACATTAAATTGATTTGAAAAAAATAAGTTTTTTATAATTACTTTTAAAGTCTTAAAAAATAATGTCTCTAAAAAAACTTTCACTAATTTTTGTTCTCCTTTTAGGCCATGGTTGGTTTACACTAAATGCTTGCCAATGCCCGCTTACTACATTAGGTAATGAAGAATGCATTAAATACGAGTTAATTTTTAAGGGAAAAATTATATCTGTAAAAAATTGCGACGGTAAATATGGCGAGGCTATTTTTGAGATAGAGGAATTGTACAAAGGCAATGCTACCAAACAATTTACAGTATTATTTGAGTGCGGAATAGAATGTGCCCAACAATTTAATGCAGGCGAAGAATGGATAATATATACCCGTTACAAACAAATAGGCAATGCCTTAATGGATTGGTGCAGCCGAAGCCGAAAATACTTTAAAAACGAAAAAGAAGATTTTTATGCCGTTACTTATGGTAATGATTATTTTGACGAATTAAAATTTTTAAGGGAAAAATTGGGCTTACACCGCTTATTAGCGGATACAAAAAACGCTGCACAAGGCCGAAACAAAATGCCTACAGCTAATCAAACTATTGTTATTTTAATAGCTTCAATTGTTTTTTTATTGCTTTTTTATTGGCTGTTTAATAAGTGGTATAGAAAACAAAATGCGAAAAAAGACTAGACGGGACGCCAGATACCGGACTGTATGACGCAAGACGATAAATTAAAACATATCCAATAACCAAAAACAAATATATAACAACTAATAAAGTATGAATTATTTACAAGCATTTATTATTGCAGTTATTGAAGGGTTAACAGAATTTTTACCCATTTCCTCTACCGGGCACATGATGATTACTACTGCCGTTTTGGGAATGGAAGTTACACCTTTTGTAAAATTATTTACAATAGCTATTCAGCTTGGAGCAATTTTAAGCGTAGTAGTTTTATATTTTAAACGCTTTTTTAAAAGCATAAATTTTTATATAAAATTGGTAATTGCATTTATTCCCTGTGCCATTGCCGGTATATTATTAGGCGACTGGATTGATGCACAACTCGAAAACGTATTTGGTGTTGCGGTGGCGTTATTTGTTGGGGGTATCGTTTTATTATTTGTAGACAAATGGTTTAAAAGTCAGACCATTGATGATGAAAAAGATATTAGTTATTTAAAAGCTTTAAAAATTGGGCTGTTTCAATGTTTGGCTTTATTCCCGGGTGTTAGCCGCAGCGCTAGTACTATTATTGGGGGCATGACCCAAAAATTAACCCGCCAAACGGCAGCCGAGTTTTCGTTTTTTTTAGCAGTGCCAACAATGTTAGCTGCAACCGCTAAAAAATTATTAGACTTTTACAAAGAAGGTATAAATATTACCTCTGACGAAATAAAATTATTAGCGTTTGGAAATGTAATAGCGTTTATAGTAGCGTTAATTGCCATTAAAACGTTTATTGGTATATTAAATAAATACGGTTTTAAATGGTTTGGCGTTTACCGAATTGTTGTTGGAGGGGTATTAATTATTTTATTTTTGTTGGGCATTAAAATAGCAGTGGTTTAATTATTAACCAACCCATTCCATCACAAAATCATTCATAAAATACCCGCCACCAATGTCAAAGTCGGCAACCGCCTTTATTTTAAATCCATTTTTAAAATAAAAATTTATCGATTTGTAATTTTGCCTATTAACGGTTAGTGTTATTTTTTTTGGTTCATGCAGTGCTATTATTTGTTTAAACACGCGGCTACCAATGCCTTTAGTAGCAATAGTTTGCAGAAGATAAAATTTATTAATATACCAATCGTTTTCAGTTTCCTTATGTATCGAAATAAATCCAATGGCGTCTGCATTATTTCTTATTATATAAAAATGATGTTTTTTGATTTCAAATTGTTCAGTAATACTTTCTTTACTATACATCATTTTTAACATATAGTCTACCTGCTTTTGCCCAATAAACGGCACATAATAGTCGTTCCAAATGGTAGTAGCTAAAGCACTAATAGTGCTAATATCATTAGTAGTAGCGGGTATTAATTGTATAATTGTCATATTTTTTGTACCTTTGTAGTGTGCCGAAGATAAGTAATACTGTTAATATAGAAAACCGCAGAGCCAAATTTGATTATCAATTTTTAGAACAACTAACTGCCGGTTTAGTTTTGCGTGGCACCGAAATAAAATCGATTAGAGAAGGAAAAGCAGGTTTAAGCGATAGTTTTTGTTATTTTAAAAACGACGAACTATTTGTGAAAAACATGCATATTTCGGGGTACTCCGAAGCATCGTTTTACAACCACGAACCGTTGCGCGAACGTAAATTATTGCTTAGCAGACAAGAGTTAAACAAACTTTTAAAAAAAATTAAGGATCAAGGTTTAACCATTATACCTACAAAATTATACATTACTGATAAAGGTTTTGCCAAATTAAATATTGCTTTAGCCAAAGGAAAAAAATTATACGACAAACGCGACGATATTAAAAAACGCGACGTGGAGCGGGAGTTAAATAGGAAGTTTTAGTTTTATATTGGCACAGATTGAAATTATATCTCTGAAAAAATAAATCTGATTAATCAGCGAAATCTCTGGCAACTTTTTCTTCAAATTTTTCTTAATTTTATAATCTAAATCCTATAAAAAATGCTTGCTCTAAACCCTAAAGACCTAACTATACCTGTATTACAAAAGTATTTGCAAAATGCTATTTCCCCCCGCCCTATATGCTTTGCAAGCACTATTGATAAAAACGGGAACCCAAATTTAGCGCCCTTTAGTTTTTTTAATATTTTTAGTACCAACCCACCAATTGCTATTTTTTCGCCAGCCTATAGCGGGCGAACCGGTGCTCCAAAAGATACTTTGCTAAATGTTTTAGAAGTACCCGAATGTGTAATTAATGTTGTAACCTACAATATGGTGCACCAAACAAGCCTTGCTAGCAGCCCATTTGCAAAAGAAGTAAATGAATTTGAAAAAGCCGGCTTTACACAAGTAGCATCAGATTTGGTAAAGCCATTTCGTGTAAAAGAAAGTCCGGTGCAACTGGAATGTAAGGTAATTGAGGTAAAAGAACTAGGTAAATCAGGTGGCGCAGGTAATTTAGTGATTTGTGAAATTATAAAAATTCATATCGACGAAAATATTTTAAACGAAGCCAATCAAATTGATACGCATAAAATAGATTTAGTAGCCCGCATGGGCGACAACTGGTATTGCCGTGCCAATGGCGATGCCCTGTTTGAAGTACAAAAACCAATTACCAGTATTGGTGTGGGTTTTGATGCTATTCCAACAAAAATTAAAAATAGTCCAATTTTAACTGGTAATAATTTAGGCTTATTAGGAAGCATAGAGGCGTTGCCAACTAACGAAGAAATTACTGAATTTAAAAAAACATTAAAAGTGTTTGCTAATGTTGCCGAACAGCATTTATATGCTCAGAGCCTTTTAAATGCTAATAAAGTTAAAGACGCTTGGTTGGTGTTATTATAATTTTATAAAAATAGTTTGTGAAAAGTTTCAAATTTTGTAAATTTATGGTATAAACTTGTAATCAATTAAACATATATATAATCATGGAAGTAGTAGGAACACTTAAAGTAAAATTTGAAACACAAAAAGTAAGCGAACGTTTTACAAAACGCGATTTTGTATTAACGACAGAAGCTAGTACACCTTACCCACAACACGTTAGTTTTCAAATAACTCAAGATAAATGTAGCCTTTTAGATCAATTTAACGAAGGCGAAGAAATAAAAGTGCAATTTAATTTACGCGGACGTGAGTGGAAAAGTCCGCAAGGCGAAACTAAATTTTTTAATACCTTAGAAGCTTGGCGTATTGAGCGTTTGCAAGGTAGTAACAATGGCGGACAAACTGGTCAAAATACCAATCAAGCGTCGAACAATACCATTAATACAAATACGTCGCCGGTATTTACAGCAAATACAGACGATAACGACGATTTACCATTTTAAAAACCACCTTATTTTTAACACAGAGTTACCGAGAAAAAGAATTCACAGAGTTTTTTTAATAACTCAGTGCACTCACTAACTCTATTGCCTCTGTGTTAAAATAATAACAAGTAATGAACCAAAAAAAATCGAAAGTGCTTTTAATTTATACCGGTGGCACCATTGGTATGATGCAGGATGCACGTAGTGGTGAATTAAAACCTTTTGATTTTAAAAGTTTAAAAGAACAGGTTCCAGAGTTAAATAAGTTTGATATTGAACTCTCGTCTATCTCTTTTAAAAAGCCAATCGATAGTAGCGATATGCACCCCACTGTATGGGTAGAACTAGCTGAAATTATTGAAAAAAATTACAATAACGTTGATGGTTTTGTAATATTGCATGGCAGCGATACCATGAGCTTTACGGCGAGTGCTTTAAGTTTTATGCTCGAAAACCTTGCAAAACCTGTAGTACTAACAGGTTCGCAGTTGCCTATTGGTATAATTAGAACAGATGGGAAAGAAAATTTAATTACTGCCATTGAAATTGCAGGGGCAAGGCAAAAAAATGCTAAGCCCATTGTAAACGAAGTGTGTATTTATTTTGAGTATAAACTCTACCGAGGTAATAGAACGTTTAAATACAATAGTCAGCATTTTGATGCTTTTAAGTCGCCTAATTACCCTGCTTTGGCAGAGGCGGGTGTAGATATTAATTATAACACGTCGGCATTTTTAAAACAAAGTAAAAAACCTTTAAAAGTTTACAAAAACTTAGATAATGATATTACTGTTTTAAAATTATTTCCTGGTATTAGTAAAAAAATAACAAGCGCAATTATAAATACGCCAGGCATTAAAGCCATTGTTTTAGAAACTTTTGGGGCAGGTAATGCTACTACGCAAGAATGGTTTATTAACGAGTTAAAACAAGCAATTGCAAAAAATATTATTGTGTTAAATATTACCCAATGTGCCGAGGGTAAAGTAATACAAGGAATGTATCAAACCAGTTCCCAATTAAAAAAGATAGGTGTAATAAGCGGCTCAGATTTAACATTTGAAAGCGCCATCACAAAATTAATGTTTTTATTGGGGCAAAAATTAAGCCAAAAAGAGCTTAAAAAACAATTGCAGTTAAATTTGCGAGGCGAATTAACTTAGTTGGATGTAAACACTCTTTTTCCCAATATAATACCTGCAGATTAAATATTTTTTAAACTCTGATTTAAGTTATTAAAAAAAACACTTAAAGGTTTTTGAACGACTAATTTCAAAAAGGTATTGGGCTTACCTTCAAAAATCATGTGTGTAGTGGTTGTAGTTGGTGTAATTTCTTTAATTAAAATTGTTAACGAGTAAGGAAAAGCGTTTTTCGCATAATCCACAATTTTAATTTCTGAATTTGGCAAATTATGCTCGAATTGCATACCAATGTTTACAAACTTATCTTTTTTAAAGGTGCAATGTTCTTCACTTGCTTTCCAATCACTAATTTCAGGAGGCATTAACTTGGAATAATTTTTAAAATTGCTTAAAAAATCAAACACCTCTTTTGAAGATTTATTAATATGGGCAGTATCAGTTTCTATTTTCATTTTATATCCATTTATTTTGTAATGCTATTGTAATTACCTCTGATAAACTTTGACAGCCGGTTTTTTCTAAAATAGTTTTACGTTGTTTGTTTACAGTTTCAACACTTCTATTTGAATTGTAAGCAATTTCTTTTGATGTTAAACCTTTACTAATATGTTTAATAATTTCTAATTCCTTATCCGTAATACCCATCTCTACCTGCGATTCGTTTACTGCGTATTTTTTTTCAAATACTTTTTTCCAATGTTTTTTTTCGTCTAACACATGTATTTTACAAAACATTTGATGTTCTTTATACAAATCGGTAATGTTTGTAACCGTACCAATTATTGCCAAAGGATTTCTATTACCATCATCTGCCAAATACCAAAATTGCTGTAACATGGTAAAGTAATCTCCTGTTTTTTGCTTCAAACGGTAATTAACGCTAACACGGAGCGATTGAAAATCTTCGTCACTCATTTTAAACGTTTCTTCCATACCCTCCGGATAAACAGTATTCATTAAAACATCTGCGTCAATAGGATGGAGATTTCCCATAAAACCAATTGGACCCAATTCCATCACTTCTTCCGCAGTATACCCTTCCACATGAAGGGCATTTGAACTAACATAAATAAATTCTCCAATTCTGTAATCAATTACAAATAAAATAGCATCGGTTTGTTGCGATAAAGGAATGTACTTTTCGATTTCGCTTATAAACTCATCTTTATTTACAATACCTTTTTGTTTTATGGCTTGTTTTGCTTCGTTAAAAAATGTTTTGTATCCTTTTTTTGCCATGGTTTAAATATAGCAAAAAACAGTTATTTGCACTTTTCTAAACATTCCATAAATTGCTTATGAATGAAAATATTAGAACTGCCAAGTTGTTCCCAAAATTGAAATTTAAAAATTTTACCAACCTCGGTGGTGTAAGTTAAATAATAGTACCCATCTCCCTTTTCAAAAAAGTAGCTTGTAAATTTTAAATTCAAATCTTCGATAATTAAACCCGGATACTCTTCTACACTGCCTGTCGGCATATTCTTATACCAATTTGCCATTTTAATGATATCGTTAAAATGAACCGTCCATTTTTCAAAGTTGCAAGTCACTTTATTTATTTGTAAGGTAATTGAAACATTACAATGGTTTTCTAACAAACTTTTTTCAAAATAAAAAAAGATAAACTCATCACCATCTGAAGGATTATATAGTTTAACTACATTGTTATTTGCTGTTTGCTCCATTCTAACTTTATTTTGTTATCCACTATAATTAATACTATGCTTTGGTATTTTACCATGGATCTAATCTGAAAAAAGTGACGTCTTTAACAGTTGTCTCAAAATAAATTAGTACTTTATCTTCTTTATACATTTTATTAATTAATTTCTTACCAAATATTTGATTGCTAAACTGATTAACTCCTTTTTCATTAAAATCTCTCCAGCCATACCCTTGGTCTTCTATAGCTTTAAATAGGGCTATAAATTTATCGTAGCCTGTATTATCATCGGGTGTTAAATACTCTTTTAATTTTTCAGGATTTTTTTATTGTTTTCCTTCCAACATAATATTTAATACGCTCTATAAATTTTACCTTTCTGTCTTCGGGCGCTTCATATTTAAAGGCACCTTACTTAGTTTCGCACTTAGATTGCAATGGTTGTTTATACAATTGGGAAAATGTAAGTTCTTCGGCATTTTTGAATCCTTCTTTAGGAGATTTAACCGTACTTAACGCATCCCCTTTATCAGATCTTAATTGCGTTTCAACAACCTTTCCTCCGTTCGTTTCTACGCTTACTTTCGAAACCATGTATTTTGTTCCCGAATTACTTGGCAAGCAATTATCGCCATATTGAAAATCTTGAAATGTTCCGTAGAAATAAAGATAATATCCACCATTACTTATTTCATTGTTTTTAAATGTGATAGAATCTATACTTGAAAAATTATTAAAATCAATGTGGAAGGTATAAAGGTTCCCATTTAAATTAACGGGCTCTTCATAACCTAGTTTACTTGCAACGCCTTTGGTTTGGAGTAATGCTTTAACGGCGTTTTCAACCATTAATTTACCGTCAATACCTTTTCTGTTATAAGTATACGCACCACCGTACATTACCCATTTTAATTCCCAAGCATTCGTTAATACTGAGTTTTTTAACCGTGTGTAAATAACTTCAAATGAAATAGAATAAAACTCTTCGTTACCAACTTTTGGACTTACTGCCGAAAACACGATGTGACATTCATCATCAGGATAATTTGGTTTAGAAGCCCAATACAATTCTTGGCAGCGCGTTGATGGGTAAGCCGAAAATGACGAATTTTCTTCAGTATATTTTTCGTTCCATTCACGCGCTTCTTTTTTTGGTAATAACTTAAATTTATTGGCATGTAAACCTGTTGATTTTAAAATTTCTCCATCGTAAGTTGCCATTACCACCTTTGCAAATGCAGCGTCGATGCTTGGAAATGGGGGTGTTTGCGCAGTTGCGTTAAGTGCAATTAAAGTTGCTACCATTAAAGTTCTAATTTTTTTCATATATCTTTTTTTATGCAAATTAAGCGCGATTAAAAACACTTTGCAATAACCATTAATGGTTATTCAAGTTAAATCCAAACTAATAATTACAAATTGATAAGTGGATACTTTAATTACAAAAATATTGTTGTGATTTGATTTGCAATTACTTGATCCTATTTGGAAATAGAAACAAAAAAAATAGACCATTAACAATAATAGTATGCTTTACAGTGCCCCCTTCCAGACCAAAATGGATGACTAATGAAAATGATTGTTAAAAATAAAATAAAACTTCTCATGCTAGTTTGGTATTTAAAGTTTGATACAAATATTCAATTTGTGTTCGTTTTGCTATCAAAGCTTCTCCTGAGATGCTTAATTTTTTCGCCGCCAAAAGATTGGGAAAGCCTATCTTGTTTTTAGATAATGAATACATCCAGAAGATATCTATAAAATTGATAAGTAAATTCAGTCGGTAAAATAAGGTTGGTTTTTTTTCATCAAATCCTAGCTTTTTTATTGTCCTTTCATTAAAAAAATAGGAGGTTCCAATAATACTTACAGATTTTGGAATTTCGCCTGATTCAATTTCCGTAATTAAATGAAGAAGTCCTTCAATGTAATAAATGAATAGCTTATTTCTCGTTTCATTACCAGATCTGTATTTCCACATAATAAATAAATAATCAAAGCTGCTGCCGCTGTGAAGGTCTATTTGTATTTTATTTGGCATATAGCCAATTAGCATTGGCGAATAATATTTATATATACCGATCAAACGAAAGATTGGCGTAGAACTAAACTGCCCAATGGGTATGTAGAATAAAAAAAGAAAGTAGTAATAAGGCGACGTCGTTCCCGCTTCAATTATAATTAGCGCAGGATAAAAACCAAGAATTAATAACAAAATTGATTCAAACCATAATAAAACTGGTAACTGTTTGTAAAAACTATTCATACCTAAAATTTTATAAATAGTTAAGCAACTAACAATAAAAATAATAAAGCATCACCCATGTTCTCATGTGCAATTGGAACAAAAAGGTACCATAATAAGTAATCAAAAAGGTAATCCGATTCTTCTTGCTGCGAATTTATCTTAACGCCAATTTTTCCATCTTTTGCTGTTATTCCATATGAGATAATTTCTTTTTCGTTTTCAAGGATAACATATTCGGCTAAGGGATTGTTTCTGATTTTTAAAGTGTAAGACTTTCCTTGGTAATCTAAATTTATAGTATTTGCATACCACTTTTTGGGATAAGCTTTTGCTATGGTTGCGCCATTTATATCCGTGATTTCGATGGTGCTTTTCCATATACCTGCTTTTTTAATAATTAGTTCTCGATTGCCAATTTTGGCATGCGCAACTCTTTCTAAAGTGCCTCGTGAAATTTCAATCGAACCAATTTCCTTATCGGAATCAAAAAAAGCATATTTGCCTTCGCCGGTGGTCTCCCATTTTCTTAATGAATTCATGTTGTTTTTTTTTGTAAAGTAACAACATGGTTAAAAGACAAAATTGGACTTTTAAGACAATTATTTAATACTCCAGATAATTTTCTCTTCGTCTAATATTGAAATGGACTCGAAGAATTTACGTGGATTTAATTTGGTTAGTTTTTTAAACTCACGTATAAAATAAGATTGATCATAAAAATTACTTTCGTATGAAACCTCTGTTAATGATTTAATTTCTTTGGATAGCAATTTAACATTTAGAGATTGCCTAAACCTTGCTATTCTCTTATATTCTAAAGGTGAACAAGCTAGGTGCTTTGAAAATAACCGCTGAAAGGTTTTCAAATTCAGATCAATAAGTTCAGCAACATCTTCAATGGAATAATCATTTTCTATGTCTTCTAGATAAGCTTGCGCTTTGTACAACTTATCAAAATTCAAGTCTAAAAGATTATCTAATAAAAAACCCTCTATCAGTTCTATTTTCTTAAGGTCATCTTGGGTTTTAAAAATTTTATGGCAAAGAAAATCCCAGTCGGGAAGATTTAAGGATTGTGAAAAATCAGGCGTTATAAGCTTCAAATCTTCGTTAAAAAAATGGTTTATTCCTAGAGGTTTAAAAATAACCGAAACCTCTTGTATCTTACCACTGTAATTTACGAATACCGGATTAGTATATTTACCAATGACTTCTATGCACTCATTCGTGGCGCTTTTATTGTTAGCTAAAATATTTACTTGAAAATTGGAACGTGTTATCTCAGCTCCCTTAATAAAAGACATGCATGTATCTATATGAGGAAAAACAGCGTAACTAAATTTTTCAGATTCTTTATTATTTAAAACGTAGAATAGATCTACATAGTTCTGTAATATCTTAGATTTGGGTTTGAAAATCCTTATCATTGGTTCAAACAAAAATAACAATTTTACTTAGAAACGGATTGATTTGATGCTAAACTGGATATTTTAGAAGCTCAAATTTTGACCTACTTAGCTATCTCGAAAATAAACCATTTTGTATTTCGAAGCTACTTTATCGAACCAAAAACCCCTGATAAATAAGACTTGATCAGGGGTTTTCTGGTTAAGTTACCCCCGACCACACCGAACATAAACGAAATCCTTGAAGATACTAGGGCTTATGCTCGAATTTGGGACTTGTATGGACACCTATTGAAAGAAGGCGAAAATGTCTGATCTTATCCTTACTTCGATCTTTAAATTCTTCATAAAAAATTCCAGTTACTTTGCTGTATTATCCTCCTTTGGTATCAGATTTTGTGTGAATGAGTTATAAGGAAAAATCTTTGGCATTCTGCTGTATATTAATTCATTTTCAAAAAAACATTGCGCTACCCTTTCATCAAATATTTCCGGATTTAATGGGATTTTGGCGTTTGGATTATGAAAAACTATAACGCCTTCTGACCAAGTTTCACTGCTTGTTTCGTCAACATTGTAAGAAATTAGAAGTGGTTCATTTGCGTTTGGTTCATGATTATAAAAGCTCCCCATCCTTATCAAAGTAACTTTATTACTTCCGAGACAGGCTTGTTTTCCCATTCTGTTGAATTTAGACAAAGTGCCACACGAAGAAAAAATAATGGCACTTATATTTTCTGAATTAGGCAGAAAGAAGAAGCCACTCTGTATTTCGGTTCCATTTGGTTTCACATAGTTTCCAATTCTAACAGGTTTAATAATGAGTCCACCTTTTTCATCAAATGAATGTTCGTATTTATATCCATATAAGTAATCAGATAATGCATTAAATGACCAAACCATTGACATAGTATCATGGAAGTCAGCAATTGCAATAACAAAAGGAATATTTTTTACATGGTCTTTCTCCCAGTACTTTTTCTTCATTTTATCAAATATGGCGTTGCTAAAAAGTAATGGTACATCATTTGAGAGCTTCGCTTGGATTTCTTCTGCACTTTTTGGACTGTTGTCGCCTATTTCGGTTTTTCTACTAACAATAACAGCCTCAACAGCGATTTCGTGATTGAATTTTTCAATCATATAATCAGGAGAGTAGTGATTTCTTTTAAATGAAAAGGATTGCTCTCTGAAGAAACAAAATAAAAATAGTTCCCAAACTCGAGAATCGAACCCATTTAATGACTGAAATTGATCAATAAAGTTTCCATCAATGTCTTTATAATGATATGAGATTTCTTTTATCACCTCCATAGCCGATGACAAGCTGAGATGTTCTTTAAGTAGAGTAAAGTTCGGATGTTGTTGATTTATGTTTTTTAAATCTTGAAAGAGATCAAAAAAGCCATGTTTGTTATCATGGAAAACGATAGAATTGCTGCTCATTTTTTCGTCTATCCATAATCTTGCTTCTTCAATTGTTGGAATGCTTGCCTTAATTTCCTCCGCACGATATTGCTTTGATTCATCTCGTGACAAAATGCAGCCATAGTAGTCGTTGTCTGTCAAGTCCAAACTTATCAATCCCAATAAACCACCGTTACCATTAGAATAAAATTCCAACTCCTTTGTAAAATACTGCACAAATGGTTCTCTTGTAAAGAGCAGGAATATATCAAAAAGTTTTTTATTGATTGGAACGGCTGTTTTCATTCTACTAGTATTTATTTTTCTGTTTAAATCTACCTCGATTTTCCTCCAATTCAATATTCTTCCAAACTTACATCAGGTTTTTCATTAGAGGAAGATTCATTTCAGTAAAATTGTATTTACTGTTGTTGTTCACTTTTTAATCGTCGCAAGATTGACATTTTGTTCAACTCTTCAAAGCAATCAACTGAATGCACAAAGGCTATGTTTCTGTCAATGGATTTATCAATAATGTCAAGAAGTAGGAACAGATTTGCTAATTGTTTTTGAGAAAGAGACGCAACAATTGTCTCGATATTTTCAGTTGAATTTGTGTTAATGAAAGATGATAATTTTCCAATAAGTCCGATGAATACATCTGAAACTTGAATTAGGTGATTAGTTGTCGAATCAACGAATGAAAATGAAGCTGCTAACTCATTTTCATTGTCAATTTGTTTGGCAGAGTTTAAATTGTCTGCAATATCTAACTCATTATCGAAGATGTGATTTGAGTTTGTATAAAGATATAGTGGTCTTAAATAAAATTGCGAAAAGTCATTGATTAGGGTAAAATCAACTTCATCTTGTATAAAAGGCAGTGAGTTAGCCTTATTTGCTTCCTTCAGTATTTGCCTTAGAGATTCTAGTCCGAAATGAAACTCAGGTGTGTCAATGTAGCTGTCAAAAAGGGACACCAATGTATTTATAAAAGATGAAACTGATTCAGGTTTAATATTTGGATATTCATAGTCACGAAATAATTCTATTACAGAATCAATTTCAAGTTTGGCAAGTTTGTAAAGATCGTTTTTTAAATGCCTAGAAAATGTAGGCTCAAGTTTTTTTGCAACTTCAGAGCTTGCTATTGCCGAATCAACTATATCAACAATGGAATAAAATAAAATGTTGACAGTTGAATAATGAATATAAAAGTTATTGTTAAAAATATATTGAAGAAAAAAGTTCAGTTTATCTGACTTTAAGCAATCAAGGAACTCTCCCTTTGCAATATGCTTAAATTTTAATTCGTTAGTGGTCTTTTGCAATTTGAGCCCGCTAAATAATAAAGTCAAGTCGGGAATATCTTTATCACAAACGATTCCTCCTAAAACAAAATTTGCTGAAAAGGAAACATTGAAGTCCTCCTCTTTAACATGAAACTTTTTAATATTGTTTGTTTCATCGTAAAAGAAAGTAAAGGCAGTATCAAAGTCTGCTGTAGGGGCCATTAGTTTAGTAAATTCTCTTAGTTCAGTAAAGCTCATGTTGTTTTTTGTTTTATTTTGCCCGTTTAAAACAGGCACAATCCCGTAAAGGTAGGAGCCATATCTAAATGGGCTACTCGCATTCACTAATATACAATTTTTAAATAAATCAAAGAACGACTAAAAGCGGAGAATTACTCCGCTGAAAAGCAGACTTATTTTAAGCCCTTATTTTTTAACCTTGTGGATTTGGGCAGCCTTATCAAAGCCAACCCAATTGCCCTCGGTATTTAGCCCACGATTCGCTAATTCTCGCCTTATAAGCTGCTTTAAATCGAAGTCTCCCCTCAGAGCCTCAACCAATAAAGCGGTCGCTGTAGTGCTAAAAATAAATCTTGGATTAATATCGTCCGCACGGCTTTCATAATCCTTAGTCATTAATCTTTCCTTTCCGGTTTGGGTTAATTCCCCACCGATCTCTTGCCATATTTTCGGTGGAATTTCTTCTCGAACAATAGTTTCTAATCTCGAAGCATAATTCATGGCTTGTTTAAAATCGCCTTCATCATAATACTTCTTTACTAATTTTAAATCACGCCAATCGGAGCGATTCAAAAACTCAGGCTCAGTCCAGTCCTTGGTTTTAGTTGTTTTCTTTTTCATGGTGTCTACGTTCGATACTTTCTTTGGAACTTCCAAGTTCTTTCTACTCTTTCCGACGCCATTTAACTCTTCTGTTTCTCCTATAGGCGCATCTTCAAAGATGCTCATCTCGCCACCTTGATTAAACCTACCGAACTGTGTAGCTTTTCCTCTTTCGGGTACTTCAATAACTACATCCACATCGTGCTGATATGAATTCGCTCCTTTGAATTTTCCATCTTTGGTTGTTTGAAAAATAAAGATGAACGATTTGCCCGGATTCTTACGTTTAAGATTTTCCAAGTCTTGTGGACTCAGTCCAAGTTTATTTACACTATCTAAAATGATGAATTGAAACTTGCTCAAATCTTCAGGTAAATAGTCACTTACAAATAAATTCTCATGCTTAACATCTTTGTCGTTGAGTTTCATTTGCAGCGTAGCATCTAATTTCTCTTCATTAGCAACGTAAAGCACCGTTCCGTGATTGCGAGCCAAGTATCCTGCGAAGTCCACGCATAAATAAGACTTACCCATTTTAGGTCTTCCAAAAACCATCGCTGTAAATCCTGGACTCGGATCGCCAATTAAACTTAACCACTTGCCGGAGAAACCAATTGAATTGAAATGAAGTTTTGCAAAATCAATACTGTTCATCAAGTTTTGTTTTGGATCAACAACTTCTAATTTTTCAGTACCGTTTAAAGTTTCCTTTTTTTGTTTTTGTGGTTTCGCTTTCAATTTGTTTAATGCTAATTGAAGCTTTCGCTTTGTATCAGAAGCTAATTCAACCTTGATGCTCCTGCCCATGTTATTAACTGTTGTCAAAAGTTTACTTTGAATCAATAGAACCTCTTTTGACAAAACGGAGTCCTTCGTGATTTCTTTTTCTTTAATTGCATTTTGCACTTCATTTAGAAATCCCTCAATTTCTTTTTTCTGAAGCGTTTTGCCATTAAGTAATAAAAATCGTTTAACGAACTTTTCCGCCAATGTAGATTCTTGTTTCATTGTTTCTTTTGTTGTAGCCTTTCCTTCTTTTTCTGCTATTGCTTTTTCCAAAGCCGGTTTCCTGATTTTTATTTCTTCAGTTAAGCCATCTTCTAATTCAGCATCACACTCTAAGCGGTAAATCATTTTTAATTTATCAAGTGGTAAATGCTTGTATCCTGCGGCATCTCTTTTTGCACGAGTAATGATTGAGTTGTCTTCGACACCGGATAAACCATCCTTCTTGTCAATGAACTCATATAGCTTTTCAAAAGCCAAATCAAACACTCGTTTTACTTCAGCATCGTTTTCATAGATGCCCCAATCGTTTCCTTTGTCAGTTCTTTCAGCAATGAGCAAGTGAGATTTTTTAAGCACTTCCGGCAGATTCTCAAAACCAACTTCACTCACGGCTTTAAAATAATTCTTCGTTGTTATTCTCATTTTGCTTTAAATTTTAATTGTGTTAGTTGTCTTGATATAGTTTGTAGTTCCTTTTTATCCTTAGTGTTCAGGGTGTGTTTAAAGACTTTAATTTTTGCAGGATCGTAATTCATAACGATCATTTCCGTTTTTACTTTATCGGTGTGTTTTGTTACTGCAACGCTTTTACTAACCTTTTGAACTTTCCACTTATACTTTTTGATATAAGTGTTTAGAATTGTTGAAGGATAAGAACTCAATAAAAACTTCCCTTTTACCTTGGAAAGCGCATTGAGAAGTTCTCGGTAATCGTTTTCCGAATAACCTTTATAATGACCTTGATCCGAACCAATGTACGGAGGGTCTGCATAGATAAATGTTTCTTTGTCATCGCATCTGTTTATTACTTTGATTGCACTATTATTTTCAACTTGCACTCTCGCAAGACGTTGTTCATATTCTTTAGTAAAGCCATCTCTTTTATTTGCAAGAGCTGCCTCTTTTGAATCATCCTTTCCAAAGCCCCATGAACCAATCATTCCTGCGAATCCTTGGTTGGTAGCTGTCCACAATGCCCACGCTCTTTTTACATCGGAATAGCGTTCAGGATTGTTATAAATTATCATAGCTTTTTTATAAAGCTCACGACTGTGTAAGGTTGATTGAATTTCTTTTTGAAGTTCCGGGAACTTCGTTTTAATCACTTTAAAAAAATTAATGACTTCCCCATTGATATCATTAATCACTTCTACATCTGATTTTGGTTTTGCGAAAAACACAGCACCACCACCAAAGAATGGTTCGCAGTAAAGTTTGTGCTGCGGAATCAAAGGGAGTAGATATTTTAATAGGGTTTGTTTCCCTCCGTAGTATGTTATTGGTGTTTTCATTTTAAAAAGAATAAAGAGCCTCCCGAAAGAGGCTCTTTGATTTTAGCTATAAATTAATGCAGTTCTGTTGTTCCAAATCTTGTCAAAGGTTTTGTTTCCTGCTGCCCATTGGTAGGTCAAGACACCTTTTACTTTTGTTACTTTTTGAATTGCCCAAACAGGCTCAGCAGCTTTTGCTCCCGGTAATGCGTAACCGTTATAAATAACGTTCGGATTACTTTCATCAATTAAGATTGGATCAATAAACATTTTTTCGTTTAACGCATTGATAGTTGTTTGCAACGATTTAAGCGTTTCCAATTCTTTGTTTTGATTTAATTCAGTTGCAAATCCTACAATTGAAGTGCTTGTTTGAATGAAACCCATTAGTTGGTCTCGTAAATCTTCCACGCCAGTTGAAGCAGGGGCAGTTACACTTGCCTGATCAATAAAAATATTGTTCAATGCACCCTGCCCAATATCAAACTTGATAATGGTATCTCTTACGACTTCCACTTCACGGATTTGATTTTTTAATACAAAGCGAGTTGCACCGTCCTCGGTGATCTTTAAACTCGCACCATTGTTTTCAATTACTGTTGCCATAATTATTGTTTTTTGTTTTTGTTTAAATATTCGACAATACTCTCTCCGATAACTGCTCCCATAAATCCACCAATCATCACATAGGGAACAGCATCTTTTTCAGCAGCTCTCGCATAGAAATACATCAAGAGAGAGCTTGCTAATGTTGCGGTGGAAACGATGGTTTTCTCTTTTATCATTTTTGTGATTTAATAAATAATGTTGTTGTAATTCCTGTCATAATCATAAGTCCGGCACTCAGCATTTTACTTTCAAACCGTTTTCGTTTATTCTGCTTATAGGCGACCTTCAGTTCATCGGTTAACTGTTGCTCTCGAATCCGATTTTCCTTTTGCAAGTCAAACAAGGATTGATAGTTCCTATTGCAGAATGTGAGTTGTGTATCCCTTATCGCAATGGATTGATTTAAACTATTGATGCTTTCTGAACATAAAGAATCCGCATTGTTCATCATACCATTTAGGACTAAGACTTCCTGTTTCAAAGTATCACAAGGAATATTCGATACAACTTTTGTTTGCTGCTGCTTGAGTAATTTTCGAGCGGTGTTCAGCCTAAAAGATAAATCCTTGTTTTGCTTTGATAGGGAATCGGTTTTGAGTTCGTACTGTTTTATTTGTTGCTGATATTTTTTATGAGCGTTATCAATTTGATTATTTTCAAATTTGATGTCCTTTTTTATTTCAGCAATGTTTACCTGATGCGGTTTGTCGTTGCAGCTTTTTACTGCAATGAAGCAGACCACTATACCTATGAGAAAGGCGGAAATTATTTGTTTCATATTTATTTTCGTTTTTAAATTTTACACTTGTTTTTTTTCAATCGAGTACCCGAAGCATCCTGCGCCAACTAAACTCACGAAGGCGTAAAACATATACTCCGGCATTTGCTTATCAAAGAACTGCGCTGCGATCCAACTTACAAGTAGCACTATTACAAAGAGGGCTGTTGCTACTTCTCGCAGACTATGGTTTCCGTTTTTGTCTTTTAGTAGTTGTACTAAAATTGCTATGAACTGATTTTTCATTTTTTCTTTTTCTTTTTGCGTTTTAGAATCCCACACAAGGCTGTTAAGCCTAATGCTATCGACACCGATCCGATTGCCCATCGTTTTAGAGTTTGTCTTTTAACCGCTCTGAAATCAATCAGCGTATAGGTAAAACTGTTGCCGTGTAAACTCCTGTGCTTTTCGCATAACGCCATGAACTCATTAAATTCATTTATGTTGGCGAACACTTGACAACCGGCTGAGTATTTATCTACTTGCTTTGTGATTCCATTCAAACTTGCACGGTGAATATTAATTCCAAACATTCCCTTGCTCTTTGTGCCATTTCTAAAATCAAGTTTTGCATCTCTGTCGTAATCTCTAATTACTGTTAGTGGTTTTGCTTCAACTAACGCTTTGTACTTTCCTTGATGCAAACCGATTCTATATGCGCCTTTGTATTGTCCTTGAGCTAAGATGGCTGTGCCTTGAGGTTGCATTGGATTACGCAACCAAAAAGTACCCGGATCTGTCGTGACCTTGTAAACATGGTAATGCCACTTTAAGGGAGCCACTTTGTAAAAGACATGAATCTCATCATCAAACCTGTTGGGGATGGTACTCGCTGACCTGATCCCGACTATATTTAGTTCGTTTGGCTTTGTATAGAGTTCGTATCCTTTGCTTCGTAAAATTCCTTTGATCTTCGACAGCACCATTATGCAGCATTTCCTAAATCGGGTTCATACTCCTTCAACCATGTTTTTACATCAAAGCAAGGGCAAGCCTTATGCACATCCGGAAAGTCACGATGACCTAATACTTCTGCTTGAGGATATTTCTCGGTAAGAGAAACTATCAAATCAAACATGGAATGTTTTTGTGCATCACTTCGGTTGTCTTGTGGTTTGCCATCTTTATCAACTCCACCGATGTAAGCGATATTGATGCAATTTGAATTGTGCAGATACACTCCGTTGCTGTTTTTACTTTCATCTAACAACTGAATTAAAGTTCCTTGTCGTTGGATTAGATAATGATAGCCCGGCGTATCGCCCCAACCACGTTGTTCTTTCCAATAGCGTTTAATGGATTCAACTGTTGTTGTTGGAGGTGTTGCGGTACAATGCACCACGATATATTTAATGTTTCTAAGATTTTTCATTTTTAAATTCTTTAAAGGATTTTACTTCTTCTTTTTTTACCCTGAATAGTTCCGTGCTGTTTTTAGGAATAAAATAAATCCAACCTTGATGCGTAAACTCTTTCTCTCCAAGCACAATGTGCTTTGGTACTTTCATTTTAAAGTTGCCTTTGGATTTATAGATTTCGCAATCAGCAATGGTCACGATCTCCTCTCCATGTTTTATTAATCCGGTTAAACCACCACCTACTAATTTGGTGTAGTTAGATTCGTTTATCGATGTCGGCATCTTAGCCCTCACTAAAGCTGCTTCCACTTCTTTTCCGAACATTCCATCCACTCCGTATTTTGGAAGTATGCTTGCACCGTATTTTTTTACTAAGGCATTTTGCAATTGAGTTACTCGGTTTCCTTTACTTCCTCTCTTCAAAGGAAATTCATCATTTCTCGCAGGTGCAGTATTTGCACTTGATGAATCTGTAAAGGAGGTTGTGTCTTCTTCCTGATTCGCTTTCTTCTTGTTTTTCCAATAGTTCCATCCCAAGAAACCTGCGACTCCAGTCCCTAATACACCCAGTCCAATCAGGATTGTTTTTCTTTTATTATGTGTTTTGTTTTCCATTATCCCTTTGGTTTTGATAGTATTATTTTCATGTAGTCGTTGTATTCCCATATTTCTAACTCACCCTTCAAATCTGTCATCATGCTTGAGCCGAAAAGCTTTTGATATAATGCTCCTGTTACTGTGAATGCTCTTTGAGTAGGGATTTCATTAAAGACTGCTTTGATGGCATCTTCATCTGTTCCCGGTAGAAAACCATAAGACTTATCAAAGGCTGCTTTTAACCGTTTTGCCCAACCTAAGTATGCTGCTCCGCTTGTTACAGGTTTACTGCCTGTTTTGTCGGGTTTTTGCCCGATGATTTGAAGCATCTCATTGTACTCGGTAGTTTGCAACTCATCACTCATATCGGTAATCATATTTGAGTTGTAGAGTTTTTTATAGGACTCTTGAACTTTGAGAAAAACTTGTTTGCTTGGAATGTCTCGTAACGTGCTTCTTAATTTTTCGGTATCCGTTCCCCACCATCCATCGTTATCAAATGCCATTTTAATTTGCTTGGCATAAGTTGCAGGCGTACCGTCTTCAAAAGATTTTTTCTCTTCACGATTTGCAACACTCTTTACAACAAGTTTTCTCCCAAAGAAAACACCACCGCCTACAATCCCCAATCCAATTAGGGAGTACAGGATTTTCTCCTTCACAGTTAAATCATTATTGGTGGCATCTTTTTTCATCTTAAACTCCTAATGCTTTTTTTGCTAATGCAGTTTTAATTGGATCGTTTTGCACGATGTCAGCAAGCTTTACTAATTCTTTAGTGTTCAACTTTTTTGCAATCGTGGTTAACGCTTTCATTTTAGAATCGGCTTCTGCTTCAGTAGCCGCTTCAATGGTTATGTCGTAACTAAACTTTTTCATTTTACTTTTTGATTTCTAATAATTCAAATACTGTTTCGATGGTGTTTGGCTTTTCAACAAAGGATTGCAGGATCAACATAATTTTATCCAACTGCTCTTGATTAAAGTGAGTCTCTAATTGTTTTAAGAAACCTAACTGTGCTTTTGTCTCCTCAGACATGCCATCTTCTTCAGGCGTTTTCTTTTTAAACACAACTTCGTTATCAATCACTTCTGCTGTGGAGTTTTCTGTTGACTCCTGAGCAATCAATCCAGCAAGCGCATCTCCACCCGGTAATTTGGCAACCCAATGCGGATTACGTTTTACCATTCCTTCTACAATCACAGAAGCTACATCGCCAAGGTTAACATCACCCCAATGCAATTTTTTGCTTTTGTAAGTGCTTAACTGCTTTTCCAAATCTTCAATATATTCTTCCGCTTCTGATAGATCCTTTTTGCAGGTTTCAAACTCTTGCTTCATCAATTCATTTTTCCAACGCTCTCTTTCCTGCGCCAAACCTGCCACTAATCGCTCATTGATTTTGTTTTCCAACTCAATCCCTGATAAACCGATCACTTGAGGTGTTTGAACTTGTGCGACAGCTTCCATTGGTTTTTTCTTCTCGATGAAAAATATAAACTGCGTGTAACGGTTTGAGTTCTCGGTGTTGTAGACAAATACTTTTACTGTCTCAGTCGTATCTTCGAGATATGCTTTATGGTCATCAAGGGATTCGATCTTGCTTGTGCGTGGTACAACTTTCACATCGTCAACGTACACTTCAATGAATTTCCCTTCGCCTTTGTCGACCATGTCGTGAAGCCACATTTTAAATTGTGATAGCTTCACATCATTGTATGGATTTGTTTGTTGCATTATTTTACTTTTTAATTGTTGTTTTTATTTTGTGTTTTGGTATTACTTGGATGAATCGCAAGTGATTAATACCTGATAAGTAATTTGTGATATGTATTTTACTTTGATGTTCGTATTGCATTTCGTTGGTTGTGCTTTCACTCAAATCGAAAACCCCAGTTTCACTTTCCACTCTCACATTTTCGGCTTCTTCAACGAGGTAATAGAACTGGTTGAATGCATCAATGATTTGCTCTTCATTCGGCTGTAACACTAAGTGTCGGAATCGGATATAGTAATCTGCTTTGTATCCTAATTCTTGCATCCTCCGTGGGATGTATTCTAAGGCAAGGTTTATCGTCATAATCTATTCCTCCACATTAATCCATACATAAATTGTTACTTCGTAATTGATGTCTACCTTTTGAGATTTACCAAGAGCATCCAAGTACCATCCCTGAATAATTGTTGACTCGGCATCGACCTTCACAATCTCTTCTGTTCTTTTATTGCCGTGTGTATAATCATTCACATTGAAACCTGCATTGCTAAAATCTCCATATTTCAAATTCGCATCCGCACCAAATACATCTGTAGAATAAAACCAATTTGATTCTTCACTACTTTGCAATTTCAACTCTCCGATCAATTGATTTCGTTTAAAGAAAGTTTTTGATCGCTCTTCAATTGTTCCTCCACCTATTGCTATTACTTCGGTCTTTGGTAACTCCGCTGTCGGGGCTGCTTTGGGAGCAGCTGCAAATTTTATTGCATCCGACTTACTAATCAATCGCCCTCCGTACTCAATCCCGATAATAAACTTGGTGTCATTTGGAAGCTTTATTTGAAAGTGCTTTCGCTCACCTTGTCTTTTGATACTTATCTTGGTTATTATCACTCCTTCTTTCATCATAACTCATCCTCCATTTCACAGTCTAAGTACAAACTCACTCTATAAGGTTCGAATCGAGTTCTTCCATCATCCAAATCTTTGTAAGTGATTTGAACTCTTCCATTACCCGGTGCTACACCACCCAAATCGTAGTAGCGTTGTTTAGGCGCTACATTTATTCCCGACATCAAAAGTTTACTCTCGTAATTTTCAGGAAAGAACTCTTCCTTATTTATTTCAATCTTCTGTGTGCCTCTGTAATAAAGTAAATCGTCCTTATCCGATGTAACCAACACACCATGCACTTTCACAATGTTCTTGTCGAGTTCAAAGGTGTCGCTCACTGTTGAGTTCGCCTGAGTAATCTTTATGTCAAATCTTTTCTTTGTTGCTTTTAACATGGTATTGTTTTTTAAAAGCCGGGAGATTACTCTCCCGACTATTTGGTTAATGATTAAGGAGTGGTAATCGTTCCGTGTAAACCAACATACAATTGTGTCTTTGGATCAAGTCCTTCCATTGAACCCAAGTCAACTGTAAACTCAACCAAGATGTCATCGTGAATCAAGCGTGGGTTCGCCAATTTGTAATAACCTAATGGTAAGCTGTGCATGTTGCTTGTTTTGAAAGCAGCGATGCTTGTTTCAGGAATGATTACTTTTTTGTTTGCTTTCAAACTAAACTCGCCACTTGCGATTGCAGGGAAGTCTTCCAACTGACCAAACTTTGATCCCATTACTTTGTCAGGTGTGTTGTCTGCCGGAATGGAAGCCAACAAGAAGATTCCACTTACCAATAACGCTTGGTTCTTTGGCAATTTCGCATTGCTGATGTTTCTCAAACCAACTTCTTTTACATCTTGTGTTTCAAACAACTTGATTGTTTTTGAATTCACAGGTTTGATTGAATACACAATCGTATCTGCCAAGCGCAACTCTCCTTTTGCTAATGCACTTTTGATGTGAGCTGGTAACTCGCCAAAGTGTTTTTCCATTTCTGCACGAGAGCCTTTACTTGAAACTCCTGGACTTGCCAATTTGTTGATTGTGCGTTGACGAGCAATTGGATTCATTCTGCGAAGTGCGCCCAACAGTTCTTCTCCTTCTGCGCCATCTAATCCAAGTAATGCTCCTGCATTGTTGTACTGTTCTGTACCGTCTAATAATTCTAACATAATTTTTGTTTTTAAAAATTTAACTTCTGTTTATTCTTTGTGTGTGATGGATGTTCTTTTTTTGTTTAGTAGATTTTTTCTGATGGTTCTACAATTCCCATTTCTAATTCTCCATTCAATCCGTTGGTTGCATTGGTTTGAATTGCTTCATGGATTTTATCCAAGGCACTCATGTCAAGTTCGCCCATTGATTCTTCGGAGTTTGGATACACGAAGTATTGTACTTGCCCTAAACCGTTAGTTGCGTTCTCTTCAGTTTTTGGTGCTTTCGCTTTCAACACTTTGTCAAGGAAGATTCTCTTTTTCATATCATCTTTCAATGCGAGTAATCTTTCTTTCACTCCTTCTAATCCTTCAGCAGGCTTTCCGTTCATGCCTGATACTGTTTGATAAGTACCCGATGCCATCATTCCTAATCCGAGTGCCGATGCAATTCTACTTTTTGCAAAGTGTCCAACTCCTGAAACCGCTGCTCCAACAATGAAAGACAATCTTCCCAATGCTGCTCCTGCAACACCACCTCCGATAACACCAACCACGATATCTTTGCCGAGTTCAGTTGCAGCATCTTTCACTTTCTCTCCGGTGCTTCCGTATCCAGTTCCACTCAATTCTTTTTTGAGTGCTGCTTTGTGATAACTGTTTTTACTTTTTGCCATTTTATTTTTCTTTAATCGTTTGTTTCTTTTTTTACATGTATGCTACTGCTTGCTTTTTCTTCTTGCCTTTATTTCCTCCTTTCCTTTTTTTCTTTCGAGATTTAATTCCTGTTAGTGGTGGAGCAGGAGCCGGTGGTTTTGGTTTATGTAACATTTTCACTCCAAGGAAAACCAATCCTAATCCTGTTAAACCGATGGCTGTGGGTTTGATCCATTTTTTATTCTTGTCCCAAAAACCTTGTGGTTTGTCGCCTCCCGAACTATCACTACTATCAGTTGAAGAAGAATCTCCACTTGTTTTCATGAGTGATTTTTGATTGTTCCCTCCGCCACCTTCACTATTTGAACTACTTGATGTTGTTGAACTCCCATCATCGCTATTAGTGATCTTTACATTTCCTGCATTTTGAGAAACTTCTGCTGTGGATGTTCCATCGCCCGGTGTTGATTCAGGATTTTCAAAATCTGCTCCCTCTTTACTTTTTTTAGGGAACATGTTTCCTACGCCTTTTAATAACCCTGCAATCGCTCCGATAATTCCTGTTGCTGCTGTGATTGAAGCAGCAGCTGCCGTTGCTGATCCAAGTTCTCCAAATCCTTCACTTTGATAAATGTCTATTCCAAGTAAAGTGTTTGATGGAGTTTTCTCATCCATGCCACTCATATCATCAGGAATATATCCGAGTCCATTTACATCATGCTTGCCTTTCGAATTTCCTTTTCCGGTTAGAATTGCTTTTTTCAAATTCTCAGGTTTGCCACCTGCATCGTAAAAAATCTTTTCCAACTTTTCTTTTATCTTTCTTAGTTTGGAAAACTTCTCCATGTCCATTTCTTTTTTCCGTGCATCATCTTCACTCAAGTATGCATACTTGAGGCGTTGAGCAACTTTGAAAAGGTTGAGTTTCATGCTTATTAAAACTCCTTCACGAATCAAGGTCGTAGCAGGGTTCAGTCGGTTTGTGATATGAAGACCTTTATGCAAAAGGTTTTTTAATTTTCCTTTCTTTGAAGTATCTCCTTCGCTTCCCGGTGGCTGAGCCATTTTTTTGAAGAGTTTAATTTTTCCTAAATCATCTTCTCCGTTTAATTCTTCCCAACCCATTAGGTCTTGCACATCTACATTGTTTGTGCTGGGTATGCCATTTAAATATTCTAATTCCATTTTTGTGTCTTGTTTTTCTGTGTATGGTTCTTCATAATTGAATCGGTCTACCACACAATCGACCGTGATGTAATTTCCTCCTGTTGTTGGTACTATCGGATAGATATGCTGAAAGTGATCTTGGCTGTATTTGGTGATTCGCAGTTTGTGCTTTATTTTTAAGTTGCTCAATATGCTGCTGATAAACACCGTGTAACAATCGCAATCTATCCCATGAAACCTATCGTGCCAGCCTCTTGCCGGACTTCTTATTTGTTCTTTGCCTTCTTCATCTTTTTTGTAAGCGATGTGGGTGTAAACAAATTCCCAAATGTTTTTACAGGTTTCATACACGTTACTTCCTTTTAGTAGTGGTGCTAACTTTGCAGTTTGAAACAATGTTTCTCGCACTACTTGTGGAATGAATCGGACAGTGTCATTTACCGTTGCGCCTTTTTTAATTGTTGGATCAAGGAATAATGGTTTTGGAAACAAATGCTCGAACTCTTCTCCGCTTTTTATTTTCCTTTTTTTATTTGCTTCCATTTTGCGCTCCGATTAATTGTACTTCATCTGTTTTTTCATAAGGAACTTTTTTTATTCCCAAATCAATTGTTGTCATGGTTGTTACACCAATCATAAAGGCTTCTCCTTGTTGCACTGCTTGCAACAAGCTTTTGGCAGTAGAGAGGAGGCTGAACATTGGAATCCGAATCATTATCGCTTCGAACTTTGCCTCACCGAAAGCAGGAAGTGCGATGTCTTGATTGACAGCCTGTGAACTTCCGATGCTGCTTCCCTTTATCAGTAATTTGATAAATGGGAACTTGAGTTTTAAACTCGTGCGAGTTGGATTTTTCAATTGCACATCAACTCTCAACACCAACCCTTGCAAATCCAACTTGTGCAGCTTAACTGTTGGAACAACTTCCAAGTTAACCGAGGTCTTATTTAATCTCCACAGATACATTCCACCTGCTACTGCGCCTCCTCCTATGCCTAAGCCCAACAGTATTTTTTTAATGCTTGCCATTTACTTTTTTTTGATCTTGTTGCTTAAATACTCGCCGCCTACTTTAAAAGCCATCCAAATTGCTCCGCCTACAAAAGCTTTAATCGCATAGTCCATCAAACTTGAGTAGTCTATGTTTGCGAACAGAATGCTTGCGGTGAGAAGCATGCTTCCTGTTCCATCTGTTGTTCCGCTGTGTTTAATTTCTGACATCGTTTTTTGTTTTTTTATTAGTATTTCATCCATCACGGTACAAAGGTGTAGCGGTTGTCTGGGTCGCTTTCTTAGATTGAAAATTGTTTTTAATTTGCTTTCAATCATTTTTAATTTCTTTGAATTTCTTTTAGTATGAAATCGTTTTTGGGATACCTAATTCTTGAAAGATTATTTCGACTTGTTTGGAAGACCAGTAAGCACCGTTGCGTTTTCCAACTTTATCTTTGATTCCATCTATCCACTTATTAAGAGTTGGATAGGTTACCTGATAAAAGCGCAATAGGTCTTTGGACAGATATGGCTTTATTTCAATTGCTTGTTTATTTGATTGTGACATAGTGTTATTTTTTAATTATTGATTTGGAAATTGATTACTGCGTTGTTGAACATTTGAAGAAGGTCGAATTGTTTTTGTACAATTAATTTTTTACGATACGCTACAATTGTTTTAATTGTAGGCTCTTGCAGGTATTTGGTGATTGCTTTTGCAAGAAGAGTTATTCCTTTATTGTATTCAGGAACAGAAATGCGTTGAACACAAACTTCCTTATACCATCCTTCTGTTCCGGTTAACCCTTTGTGGTAATTAATATTTAACCAATCGATAGGCTTTGATAAGTAACGACCACGTTTTCTGTTTACATATCGTTTCGCTAAACACACACGCTCAATTATTTCTTCAAATACTTTTGTTGGGTTTTTAAAAGTGTTGTAATGTTCTGCAACTAAGTTTTGAAATTGAGTTTCTTCTTTATTAGTAAACTCATTGTTGCACCATAATGCTGCGTGAATAAAAATCCAAGTATTCTCAACCGTGTTGTTTTTTGGATTTGATTTACCACCTTTTATTACTCTTAAATGTGGTGTTGCTGTTTTGATTTTTCTTACTGCTGTCATTTTATTTAGTTTTTATAGATTACTTTTTTGTGTCGTTTGCTTTTGACGATACAAAGGTGCAGCAGCAGTAAATAGTGGTTTCGTTGTTCGGGTTATTATGGGTAAACTTTGACGATATGCGCTAAACTTTGCGCATTTTGGAAAAATTTGGATGTTATCGGAAGAGATAGAAAGGTTTGGGCATTTTTAGGCAGATTTGATTAATCTATTTTATTTTTTTTTATAGATTTTATAATTGAAAATTATCCGGGATTAATTGGGGATGATACCGGGATGACAACAAGGCGTTTAAATTCCTTTCATTTTCTTCAAATATTTTTCAGGGTTTTATTCGGGATTTATCGGGGATAACTTCGGGGAGACTTGTTTAAATAAAAAAGGTGACCATCAGGTCACCTCACAAATTGATTTCAATAAAATAAAACGGGAATTAATTTACCGTACCCGGTACTCCAAGTACCTCTAACATTGTTTTAACTTGGTTCACTGTATAAAAGCGACCTCTTTTTTCTCCAATTTTTTCAGTAAAGGGCTTTAACCATTTGTCAAAGGTTTTTACTGACACTTGATACTTCTCCGCTAACTCCTTCTTGGAGTATGCCTTCAACTCGAATTTGTCGTTTGTGATTCCCATGTCCTCTCTATATCTAAAATTTACTACTACGAATATTTACTCAAAAACTCTTCTTCATTTGAATTAAAAAATAAAGCAAGTTGTTTTACATTTAATCTTTGTTTGTTTTTGTAGTTGGTAATCAAATCTCTCAACTTCATTGGATTTTCTCTCGGTATATCCAATTCCGCAGGTTCTCTTCTGCGAATGTTCATTGAGTTAAAAAGATTAATCAAATACCTTTTTTGATTGTCGGTAATAACACCGATATCATTTGCTCTATAAAGCAGAGCTTGCATGGAGAGTTTCCATTTGCGTTTTAAATCTGCTAAGACATTTAAATTAACGCCATCTTTAAAATCTCCTTTAATATCCTTTTCCGGCATCAGAAATTCAGCAGCAAACTCATTTGCTTCATGACTGATATCTCTCGTAAAGGATGGGTTTGTTTGTAGGTGCATTACTAAATGCCCTAATTCATAAGCTAAGGTAAATCGTTGGCGATCCCCTAAGCTTCGTTTGTTGGAAAATATAATCGGGAATTTTCCATTTGCTAAAATGCTCATTCCATCTACACGGTCAGTATTAAAATCAAAGTTGATTATGAATAGACCATTGTCCTCTAAGACCTGAGTGAGATTATTAATCACTCCCTTTTCAATTTTCCAAAGTTTACGCAACTTTCGTGCAGCCTCCGCAGGCGAGCCTAATTTTTCAATATCTAGCACAGGTAAACTAATCTCAGGATAATTAATTGCTGTAATAAGCTTTTCTACGTTTAAACGATAGATGTTTACTTGTGCTTCGATAGGAACCATAATCTTCTGCGCTACAATGTTACGCTTGCGCAGCGCAAGGGCAGAAGGTAATGTTTCTCCTTCTTGATAAAAGAACTCCTCCGGGTAATTTAACACCCCAATAATTGAATTAAAATTTGAAGGTGTTATTTCAATAAAATCTTGTTCCATCCGACTGATATTAGAAGCGGATAGGTTCACTTTTTCTGCTAGTTCTGCTTGGTTTAAACCTCTGCTTTCACGAGCAACCGTTAACATTTTGGGATTCAATTTCGGAGTGGTCATCTTTCTTATACTTTCAGTTCAACTGCATATCAAAAGTATAAATATTCTGCAATTATGCAAAATAAATTGCATTAAAAGTTTCCGAAAAAACATATTGTATTGATTATCAATTACTAAGGTCTTATTGAAATTTCAGTAATAGCTTTGTCAAGTGATCTTGCAATTGTATCAATATCATATTCGAAAGCAGGAGGATCACTGTCTCGCTTACCGTGAACAATATAGTTTCTATGTTCTTTTATTACTGCTAGTTTTTGCATCGTATCGGCATCGATAATACCTTCAATCAAGAAAAAAATACCTGCTAATTTATCAATGCTTGTATTTATAAATCTTTCCCTTGAAGCGAAGTAATCCAAAGGATGTTCGGCTTTCTCTGCAACAACAGTTTTTATCGTTCCATATGAAGTTCTGTATTTTGCAAAAGCCACTTTTTCAAATGTTGTTACAAGTGCTACAAGTGAAGTTTCATATACCTGAATCTCAATTGCATCCTTAAATTTTAGGGCTGCATTTTGTTTCTTAGTGTATACACCTCTTATTCCTTCTGGAACTAAGTTATCTAGATAGCTTTTGTCATTTTGGATGCGAGGCAAATCTCGGTCTAAAATACTTCTTAAAGTAATTGAGCAATGGTAGGTTTCCCTTAAATCGTCATTTTCTATTGTAACCATTCATTTATCTGTTTAATGAATAATTGTTCTCCAAGAGGAAAATGCGTTTGAGGGTCATAATTTTTCGCCAAAATCCATGATGTACTATTGTCGTCCATTATCTTTCGTAAAATTGAAACCTTTTTATAAACGTTTCCTATCATATAAAAATCTAAGCGTCCATTATAATCAGAGGTAACACCTGCTACAGGTTCTACGACTATAGTGCTGCCAGTCTGAAAACCAATTTCTAAATATGGAACCAAATACTCGCCAAGGTTCGTTTCATATCTTTTAGCATTCAATTGACTTAATTTAACCAAGCCGGATTCTTCATACTCTTGGAGCCACTTAAACATTATCTGTCCAATTAATTTTTTAGAATCTTCAATCCACCTTGTTTTGTATTCCTCCCAATTTTTCTTCGGAGCTTCATTCAATATTTCCTCAATTTTTTTTAGGCGCGATTTTAAAATTCCTGAATAGGAGGGGTACTCAACATCCTTTAATAGGTTTGCATCGATTGTGGTAACGTAGCCATCATCCTGAGTTGCTCTATATTTTTGAGCCTTTTCTCCGAACTCTACGAAAGTGAATTTATTTTGTTTTTCAAGTTCATCAGATTCCTTTGTACGTTGAAAATATCCAACCATTTCAGTGGAATCCTCGAAAATTAGCTTAGTTGGTTCCGTGGTTGGAGCATATACCATCAGGTATTGAGGGTCAATAATTTTTGCTATTTCTTCTTTAGTCATCATATTCTAACTTTTATAAATTTTAATAGTATTCTTTTATATAACTGTAAGCCCTATCGAACAATACTTGGTCTTTGTGCAATTGATATTTTAAAAGTGCTTGTCTTAATGATTTTTGCACTTCTCTTTCTCCTGATGTTGTTTTCTGCCAACCCGGGAAACTGACTACACGAACAATTGCATCAATATCCGTTACAATACGTTCTACTACCGCAGGAGTTTGATCTGTTTTTAATTCTATGAACAATTCTGTTAATGCTGCCTTTGGTGATTTTTCTTGTACTTCTGCTTCCAAATCTTTCTCCGCTTGAACAGTTTCTTTAGCTATTTTACAAAGCTCTTTTACAAATTCAATGGAGGTGATTAAACCTTTCTCTGCCCGGTCACGCAGCTCCTCCAAGAGTTCGCTTAACTTTTTAAACCTTGGATCGTCTCCATGTTTTTTAAAGCGATTGATTAGAATTTTGGTAAGCTTCTTCGCATTCTTTGGATCAGGATTATTAAAAATGTCCTCAATCACATCTGCATCTAAAATAAATTCATCTAGGTTATGTATTTCCCCAACATGAATATTATCGTGAATGAGTTTAGTGGTTTGTGCACCCAATGTCATCCATAATAATTTACCAACATTATCTGATGCAGGACGAACAGATTCAAAGACTTGTGATAACCATTTATAATCTGCTTGATATAAATTTAAAATATTATCGGGCGAAAGTGATTCCCAAAGTTTACTTAAGAATTTATAATCTTTAGCGAAGGCGTCTTTTCTCTCATCAGTTTTGATAGCATTTTGTGCGGCTTCAAGACCTTCGAATCCATGTTGATTTCTATCTACACCTGAAAAATGTTGTAGAGCATCTTTTACAGCTTGGGGTAATTGACCACGCAGTTCGGATAAGTTGGTGATGATTTGTTTTACTGATGCTTCATCAAACTCTAATGCTTTTGCAGCATCGTCAAACACACCAAAATAATCTACAATTCGTCCGTAAGTTTTGTTTGGGAACAAACGGTTGGTTCTACAAATGGCTTGCAACAGAGTATGATCTTTAATGGACTTATCTAAATACATGGTTTGCAAAATAGGCGCATCAAAACCGGTAAGTAGTTTAGCTGTAACTATTAAAAATTGTAAGTCAGAAATTGGATCATTAAACTCATCTACTATTCTTTCTTGCTGCGATTTATCAACTCCCCACTTTTGTTTGAATTCAAGAGTATCATTGGCAGTGGTAGAAATAACAACTTTACTAGCTTCAACTGGAAAAAACTTATCAAGTGCTTCTTTATATTGCACACAGGCTTCTCTATCAGGAGTCACAATCATGGCCTTGAAACCATGAGGTGCTACTTTTTCTTTGAAGTGAATTGAAATATCCTCTACAATTTTTGCAACCCGCTCCGGTGATTTAAGGAAGGCGGCCATCTTAGCCGATTTTTTATTTAGTGCATCTGCTTCTTCATCTGTAAGCGAAGCCTCTTCTTTGAAATCTTTGAAAAGTTTGTCTATGGTATCTTTATCTACGTGAACATCTATCAAGCGAGGCTCAAAATGTAAGGGCAACGTTGCGCCATCGCGAATAGAATCTTGAAAAGTGTAACGAGATAAATATCCTCCTTCATCTTCTTCAGAACCAAATGCCCAAAAAGTATTCTTATCGGCTTTATTTACGGGAGTTCCGGTTAATCCAAACAAAAATGCATTAGGCAAGGCCGCACGCATTTGCCTTCCTAAATCACCTTCTTGAGTTCTATGAGCTTCATCCACCAACACAATAATATTATCCCGAGTATTCATGTTGGGTTTAGCATCACGAAATTTATGTATCATCGAAATGATAATTTTTCGTGTATCCTGTTCCAACATTTTTTGTAAATCCTTAATGCTTTCGGTAGCTTCAACATTGGGAATATCTGATGCATTGAAGGTGCCTGAAATTTGAGTATCTAAATCGGTACGATCTACCAACACAATTACTGTTGGACTTTTTAACTCAGTTGCTCGTCTTAATTTTTGTGCTGCGAAAACCATTAACAACGATTTACCTGAACCTTGGAAATGCCAAATCAATCCCTTTTTAACACGGCCTTCCTTTACGCGTTCTACAATTTTATTTGCTCCTTCGTATTGCTGAAAGCGTGGTATAACTTTACTGCGTTGTTTTTTCTTGTTGCTTGTGAACAAAGAAAAGTTTTGTAAAATATCTAACAAGCGAGCAGGGCTTAATAGATCACCCATCTCTTTTCCAATTTCACCTAAGCCCAATCTGCGAGCAAGTGTTTCATCTTCGTCTTCTAAACGCCAAGGTGCCCAAAAATCTAGTGGACAACGAATGCTTCCGTAATACAACGATTTGCCTTCGGTGGCGAAGGATAAAATATTGGGCACAAATAATTGAGGTACAGTATTTTCATACACTTCGTGAACTTCATAGGCACCATCTAACCAACTCACGCTCGGGCGAATGGGTGTTTTGGCTTCACCTACAACAACCGGAATGCCATTGATGAATAAAACAATATCAGGTATTTTGGTTTCGCGATGATGGATACGAAATTGATTTGTAACAATGTATTTATTTTGAGATAAATTTTCAAAATCGAAAATACGAACAGTCACATGGCGATTGTTTTCGCCAAAAGGCATAGTTTTTTCACCACCTAGCCATTTAAAAAATTCTTCGTTGGCTTTTACTAGACCTATTTGATTAACCGAAATTAAAATAGCGCGAAGTTTATAAATTACCTCATCAGCCAATTCAGGTTTCCCTGCTATTTCCGGATTTAAACGAATCAGTGCGTCTTTTAATTCTTGTTCAATGAGTACTTCGTTTACTGAACGATTTAAATCAGCAGCCGATTTATATTGCCATTGTGCACCATAACCTACTTTAGGTTCTTGTGCTTCATTACTGTTCAAATTCACACCACTGAGTTGGTGAATTATATAATGTTCTACGCTATTGAGTTCGTTAAATCCCATAATTATTATATTGAATATAGAATATCAATTCCTGTTAATATTGAAAGTGCTAACTCTCGTGATTCTCCTACTGTCGCAATTTGGTGACTCTCCTCATTTCTTATTTCTTTGAACAAAAGAGCGTTTTCAAATTGTCTTTTTGTGATCCAATTGCATTTGGCAGCATGATTTAAGAGGTTGTGAAGCATCGGTTTTCCCTTAAAATCTTCATCCTCCTTAACTTTTTCACTCAGTTTATGTTCAACAATTTTTGCGAGTTTTCTAATGGCTTCTTCGGCTTTTCCATCATTCAAATTATTTATTATTTCCTCCAATTCTATATGAACTTCAAAATCCAAAGCGTCCGTATTCTTTTTCAATTTTTGCACCTCTTGAATTAATCCGACGTCAACGTTTTTTTGTTGTCGTATATATTTTTCTAGCAAGTTTAAATATGATGTTTTAATATCATGGTTTTCTTTTCTTAGTCGTTTAATAATAAGGTTCGCTTTTTTAGCTCTTTGATCTTTATCATAAAAGGCCCACAAAATCACAAGCACAAGCACAACGATTATTATGTATAGAAAATCTTTAAGTTTCATAAACTAAATTTCAAATTAATTAAATGGTTCTTAAATTCAGTCAAATTCACCCCACTAAGTTGGTGAATGATAGACTGCTCTATGCTATTGAGTTCGTTAAATTCCATGCTTAAAATATTTGGTTGATTATGCTCTTTTGTAAGGATTGGGTGCTTTTTAATTTGAACCCAACTTGTTTTAATAAATTATATGTGGAGTTAATTTCTTGAATTGAAGCTTTTTGTTTTTCAATGTCAACAAAAGGTATCTTGAGTTTTGAAAATTCAGCAGCATTAATATTACTAATTGTTCCTTTCCTTGTTGTTTTATTAATCCAAGATTTAAACTCCACAGTCTGAGTATAGTAATATAAGTATTCAGGTATAATCTTATTTAAATTAAGTTTAAACTTAATTAAGTAGCCTGCATGCGTGCAAATACCATCTTCTTGTTTGTAGTAATAAGACCTTCCAGGATCAGCTGTTCTCGCTAAAAGGAAATCACCATAGGTTAATAAGTACTTATCTTCATGTGTTGTTGCAGAAACCTTTTCAGAATTTAATTCACCAAAATCTCCAATATCAGTAATTCTTAAATACCGTATGTTGTTATCATATTCAGTTGAAGGCGAATTCGCTCCATACTTTGGTGGTTCTGCACATAAATCAACTAATGGAATTCTTTTAGAATTTAATTGAAATATATTCTTTAGTGAAGTTTCTAAGTATTTTTTGAATTTCTCAAGCACTTCAGTCTCCCTCTCAATAATCACATCCAATGCCCAGAGTAATTCTGCCAAACGTGCTTGCTCTGCTTTAGGTGGGAGTAGGAATTCGTAGTTGGCAAGATCTTTAAATTTTACACGCGGGGAAAGTCCACCTGCGGAATGTTTAACTGCATAATCAAAAAACTTATCATTGTTCACGATAAAGGGAAGCAAGGCGGATGACAATTCCTTTTTAACTCTGAACACTGTAATATCACCTGAACAGATTCCGTCAAAATCAGCTTGTGCTGCTTTTTTTAAATAAGCCCTTCTCCTTCCAAACAATACATCACCTTTTCTAAATTTCTTTGAGAATGTAGTGCTTTCTTCAATCGTTGCCGATTTTCTTAAATGCAAATCGCCTGTGTCAATATGCTCCAAACCTACAACATGCTCAATGCCTTCAGCAACAATATCTTTACAGATTTCCTTAGGTTCTGCAACGACATCGCCAAACTTCACAGGTTTCCAGTTAGTTTTATCTATTTTAAAAATTGTATGATTCATAACTGCTTCCATTATTTTCCTATAATTTGAAATAATTCATTCATACTCTTTTTAAGTTCCTTGTCCTTCGTATTCCAATTATCATAAGCTTCTGTAAATGATAATGCAAAGTTTGCTTCAGCAGTATCAGGTCTTATATAGAGACTAATGGACATATTTCCATTGTTATTCAACACATCATCCAAAGAAGCAACGGCAGCAAAGTTCTCAATGGCTTTGAAGCTTTGGTAAGCCTTAAATATTTTGTTAATGTGCTTGTCTTCTAAAAAGCCCATTGTTTTTTCTTGCTTCACTTCATGCACGGCATTAATGAAAAGGATTTTACCTTTTCTATTCTTTGCTTTATTTGTTTTAGTAATCAACAAACAAGCTTCCATTGGTGAATTGTAAAATAAATTTGGGCCTAAGCCAATTACACATTCTACCAAATCTTCCTCAATCATTTTTTTGCGCATATCTGCTTCAGAATCTCTGAATAGTACGCCGTGTGGCCAAAGAGAAATTGAACGTCCGTTCTTATCATTCAAACTTTTTTGTATGTGTTGTTGAAAAGCATAATCGGCACAGCCTTGCGGAGGAGTGCCCCAAAGGTTTCTTCCGTAAGGATCATTTTCAAAACTTTTACGATCCCAGGCTTTAATGGAGTATGGCGGGTTAGCTAAGATGACATTAAACTTTTTAAGGGTATCATTTTCTAAAAAGGCAGGTTGTGCAAGCGTATCTCCACGCACAATGCTAAATTCCTCAATGCCGTGCATAAACATATTCATGCGCGCAATGGCCGAGGTAATAAGGTTAATTTCTTGTCCGTATAATTTGAGAGTTCGGTATTCTTTGCCTTCATCACGCAAATGCAAAGCGCAGTTCAACAGCAAGCCACCTGAGCCACATGTAGGATCATAAACACTCTCGCCCGGTTGCGGTTCCATAATCATAGTCATGAGTTTTACAACCGTGCGGTTGGTATAAAACTCCGCAGCAGTATGTCCGCTATCATCTGCAAATTCTTTTATTAAGTATTCATAAGCATTACCCAATTTATCATCGGCAACTGTACTCAAATTGAGTTTGTGTTGAGAGAAATGTTCAATTAAATTAATTAGCGTAGCATCAGAAAGGCGGTCTTTATTAGTCCAACTTGCATCGCCAAAAATACCATATAACGTATCGGGGTTTGCTGTTTCAATTTCACGCATGGCATTTTGTATCGCCGTTCCCACATTGGTGGTTTTTTCTCTAACCTTATTCCAATGTGCTTTTTTAGGCACAATAAAATGATGATGCTCTGCAAAGGCGGCATATTCTATGTCGCCATCGCTTTCTTTTAATGCTTTTTCAAATTCTTCATCATACACATCACATATTCTTTTGAAAAACAAAAGAGGGAAGATATACTGCTTATAATCTCCGGCATCTATGGTTCCGCGCAACACCTTGGCAGCACCCCAGAGGTAGGTTTCTAATTCTTTTTGTGTCATGTTACAGTGTTTTGAAAATATTTGTAAAGGCTAATTCATTAATTTCAAATACATCACTTTCATGATTTTTATGATACAGTATGTTAACCTGCAGATTTTTGAATTTTCTTGCCGAATCCAAATTCTTTTTCAAGATTTCTTGATTGATATTCCAACCCCATATCACCACCATTTGATAAATCATATTTTTACTTATTGTAATATGTTGAATGGGAGCTTCTGAATATGAAATCCAAGCAGTTCTGCCTCGCAAACTCTTCACAAAATCATCCTTTTTCTGAAGGTAGTCCTCAAATTCTCTGTTCCAACCCATGTTCGTTTTAAGGTCAAAATAATGAGTCATTGTATTATTATCAATAATTGATAAATCAGGCTTGAATGATTTAGCTTTTTCATTTTCGTTGAAGCGTATAGAAGTAACTTTATCAACTAAAAATTGCTTTTTCTTACTATTAACTTTTTTGGCAATAAAAACAGCAAACAAATCCTCAACATAGCCAGACATTGTATGCCCCATTCCACGTTTAATATTGAAACCTCCATCACCTTCAATTAAATCGTGAGTAGTATTTCGATGCGTATCTAATTTTTTAATAAACTCTTTATTGGTCATTATATAAACTCTTTTAAGATCTTTTTAAATTTCTCTTCCGCCTTTAAACTCTCATTCCAAGCTGTTTTTAAATCTGCTAAAGCTACTTCTACCGAAGGCAAATTATCTTCAATTGCTTTCTCCACATACAAAGAGATATTAAGATTATATTCATTTTCAACTATATCTTTAAGAGAAGCAACCTTTGTATAATTCTCCACTTCTTTAAAGTTAGTGTACCAATCAAATAATTGTTTTACATGTTGTGGCTCTAAGAAATTTTGCGCACGCCCAACGCGAACTTGGTCGGAGCCATCAATAAATAATACTTTCCCTTTTTTCTTTGCGGGCTTATTTTGCTTGAACACCATTACACAAGCAGCTAACTGAGTACCGTAAAAAATATTAGGCCCTAATCCAATTACTGCTTCTAATAGATCTTGTTTTAAAAGTTCTTCTCTTATTTTTCCTTCCGCACCTTTACGAAACAAAGCACCGTGAGGTAAAACAACGGTCATTCGTCCTGTGCTATTCATCGATTTAATCATGTGTTGCACCCAAGCCATATCACCATTTCCTTTAGGTGGCACTCCGGCAATGTTTCTGCCGAATGGATCATTAACCCAATTTTCGCTACCCCAATCATCTAATGAAAAAGGAGGATTTGCAATTACACAATCAAATGTTTTTAAACCATCTGCCGCAAAAAATGCAGGACTGCGCAATGTATCACCACGCACAATATTAAAATCTTCAATACCATGCAAGAACATATTCATACGAGCGATGGAGCTCGAGGTCAAATTCTTTTCTTGGCCATAAAGAGTCAAAGTTCTATAATCTTCCTTACTTGATTGTAGATGGTTTACACATTCTAAAAGCATACCGCCAGTTCCACATGCCGGATCATAAACGCTTTCGCCCTCATGTGGATCGAGTATTAAACCTAGTAAATGTACAACTGAACGAGGTGTGTAAAATTCACCCGCTTTTTTATTTGTTAAATCGGCAAAGTGCTTGATTAAGTATTCGTATGCTTGGCCGAGAATGTCTGGGTCAACCAATGAATTAGATAGAGTATATTGAGAAAAATGTTCTATTAGATCAATTAATAAACGATCGGAAAGTTTGTTTTTATTACTCCACTGGGCATCGCCAAAAATACCGTACAATAATTCCTGATTAGATTGTTCAATACCACGAAATGCTTTTTCAATGGCTTGCCCAACATTTGTAGTTGTATCGCGAACATCATTCCAATGACATTTTTTAGGAATTTCAAAACGGTGAAATTCGGGTAGGGCAGCATATTCTTTATCTCCTTTAGATTCGTCTAAAGCAATTTGATATTCTTCGTCATAAACATCTGAAAGACGTTTAAAAAATAACAAAGGAAATATGTATACCTTAAAATCTGAAGCATCTACAGGGCCTTTTAGAATCCATGCTGCTTTAGAAAGATATTGTTCGAGTTTATTTAGAGTTAGTTTTTCCATTCACTTTTTTTGTAACTAATAATTCTTTTGCATCCACATCAAGTATGTCGGCTATTGAATATAAAATTTCAATGCTTGGTTGTCTTCTGTTTTGCACATAAGAGTTAACCATATTAAAGCTTTTCTTCAGTTTTTCTGAAAGCCAAGTTTGTGTTAATCCTTTTTCTTCTAATACTTCCTTTATTCGATTCATTTGTTCTCAAAATTTGAACGTCTTAAATGTACTTAAAGATTTTGGTTTATCTCACTTTGTGAGATGTCATTTTATATTCCTACGCCATAAAGATTTTGAGCCATTCTAATCAAATGAAAAAAGCCCATTTCGCCAACGTGTTGAAAGTCAGTTGATAAGTATTTGAGTGTTGAATGTATTATTTCTGTATGTTTGTGTATGCTAAAGTCGAGTCCCTTAAATAAAACAGAGTTAGAAGCGGTAAGAATTATTCGAAATTCAATTGTCCATAAAGGCAGTTTCCCTTCAGTGCGAGAGTTAATGAGCGAGCTTAACTATAAGTCTCCTCGTTCTGCCGCAGTAGTTATCGAGCAGCTAATTGAAAAAGGAATTTTAAAAAGAAAGACCGATGGAAATATTCAATTTAGGGATATTGAGGAAGATGAAAAGGTAAGAGCTCAAACGATAGATGTACCCTTATTAGGATCTGTGGCGTGCGGCTTACCTATTCTTGCGGAAGAAAATATTGATGCGATGATTCCTGTCTCTATTAAACTCGCAAAACCACCACATAAATATTTCTTTCTGCGGGCTAAAGGAGATTCCATGAATGAAAAAGAAATTAATGATGGTGATATGGTGTTAGTAAAACAACAGTCGACCGCAAATAACGGAGATATTGTTGTTGCGCTAATTGATGATGAAGCAACAGTAAAAGAATTTTCCCGGCAAGGTGAAACTATAATATTAAAACCAAGATCAAATAATAAAAAACATCAACCTATTATATTGACTCGTGATTTTCAAATTCAAGGAATTGTAATAACAAGTATTTCAGATTTATAATTATAAAAAAAATGGCCAATTGTCACGAATTATTTAAAGAGTTCAACGGAACAATCAGATTAACTGACTCACGAAGAAAAAGTCTTAAAGTTTCACGAAAGGAATTAAGACGTAAAATCCGCAAATATTTTGAGGATGAAAAACCAAATGAGATTATGCCTAAGTTCGCTGGGCAGGGCTCGATGCTAACTGATGTAATCATTAATCCGATTCCTCGAAAAATTAAAGTCAAAGAGGAAGAAAAAACCGTTTTGTATTATGATGTAGATGATGGGGTATACTTCATTGGAAATGAAAATCCCGATCAAAGAAAATCCATCGCAAGTTATCATCAATGGATTTATAATGCTGTTAAAGGCCATACTGAGACAGATCCAATTGACAAAAATCCATGTGTCAGAGTGATATTTGCAGATGGGCACAACATCGATCTTCCTATTTATTATAAACAAAACAATGTACCTGAACTTGCTCACAAGACAAAAGGATGGATTTTAAGCGACCCTAAAGCGTTTTCTGATTGGTTTAATGCTAAAGCAGATGAAGAGGATCAACTAAGACGATTTGTTCGGTATTTAAAGGCTTGGAAAGATTTCAAAGAATTTAGTAATTCATCAAGATCATTTCCTTCCGGTTTGATTTTAACAATACTTGGAGCGAATCATTTTTACAAACATACACGTGATGATATTTCTTTCAAGGAAACTTTAATTCTGATTGAAGCGGAACTATTACGTGATTTTAAATGCGTGAGGCCAACTACTCCTGTGGGTGAAGATCTTTTAAAAGATTATACAGGAAAGGATGACTTCATGAAATGTTTAAGTTCTTTAATTTCTTCTGCTAAAAAAGCTATCGAAGAAACTAACCACAAAAAATCATGTGAAATTTGGCAAAAAGAATTCGGTGATAGATTTTCTTGCAGCAATGCAAAAGATGAAGAAGAAGGAGAGAATTCGGCTGGTTTAAAGGCATTAGTGGGTACACATAAACCTTATTGTAATTTTTAAATTTTGGGAAAGTTTACTTCTGAAGATATAGATCAATTTATTTTAAAACACCCTGGATTCATAAAATCTGGGGAGGGTGACGATTCTTTTCTTTCAGGTATAGTAATAATTGAAGCAGATAATAAAAGTTATGATTTTGAAGTGAAGATAACTCCCACAGAAAACTATCCATTTCGTTTTCCAAAAGTATTTGAGCTTTCTAATAAGATAAAAAAAATTGCAGATTGGCATGTTAACTCCGATGAAAGCTTTTGTTTTACAGTAGAACCAATCGAAGTGATTGCTTGTAAAGAAACTATAACCCTAATTGATTTTTATTCAAAATGGTTAGTACCTTATCTTTCAAATCAGCAATATCGGATCAATGAAGGCAGATATGCAAACGGAGAGTATAGTCACAATTTCCTTGGTCTGTACGAATACTATGCGGAACTTTTAATGACAAAGGATATAAGGAAGTTAGAGCATTATATGACTGTTGTTTCATCCAAAAAGAAAATTGAACGAACAAGCTTTTGCTATTGTGGTAGCGGAGTTAAATATAGGCATTGCCACAAAAAAAGCACAACTGAACTTTTGCTAATTAATGAAGAAGTATTAGCGAAACATATTTTTTTATTTCGATCTGTAATATCAAAACTAAATTAATCAAAAACAATGAACGGAAGATTACATCATTACACAGCGGATACGTCAGATAGAACAAGAATACATATTGTTCTTTTTATAGTGAGTGTGGCAGCAGCATGGGCATTGGGGGCGCTATTTAAACATTTTAAAATTGAACCTTATTGGTGGCTTGACACTCCATCTGTTTTTGGATTTTATGGAATATTCTTCTTTCTTTTCAATAACTACCTATGGAGAATTTCTTTCTTCAGAAAAATACTTTTTATAGAAACTCCAAATTTAAATGGCATTTTCGAAGGGCAGATTAGCTCTTCTTATGACAATTTTCAAACTCATAAAAATGTTGAATATGAGATTCACCAAAAATGGAATAAAATATTGATTTTTTCTGAAACGGAAACTTCATCTTCGAAAAGTTTAACTGCCGCTTTCTCTTTATTGGAGGTTAACAGAAGATCACTTGTATTTAATTATAGCAATACTCCGAAAGTAAATGCTGTTCAAACGATGAATGCTCATTGCGGTTTTGCAGATTTTTATTTTGAAAACACCAATGCTATTGTTGGAGAGTTTTTTAATGGACGAGGAAGAAACACTTATGGGAAAATAATTCTAAGAAGGAAAAGTTAAAATGGCCGATTGTTCAAATACTTTCTTAAAATTTAATACAACAATTAGTTTAAATAAAACTGACAGGAAATATTTACGTTCAGCTAGGAAAGCTGTTACAGCTAAAATAAGAACATACTTCGCCGAAAACAGTCATTGTCCAAAGGTGGAATTTATTGCACAGGGATCTTTCACAATGGGCACAATAGTTAAGCCTTTAAATGGCGACTACGATATTGATATTGGAGTTTACTTAAGAGGTCTCTCCGATTATCAAAGTGGATGGCCTACACCAGAAGCAGCATCGCAATGGTTAATAAATGCTCTTCAAAATCATACATCGACAAGTCCGATTAACAAAAGGACTTGTGTGCGCATCGCATATAAGCCAATAATAAAAAATAAAGACGTTGCATATCATGTTGATTTACCTATTTATGTTGAGTATACAAACTTTTGGGGTAACAAAAGAATACGTATAGGAATTAATGGAGAAACGCAATGGTCTGATAAATCTGATCCTGTTGGATTTACAAAATGGTTTATTGAAAAGTGCCAACTAAATGAAAAGGATAAGAATCAATTAGTTCGTCTTGTGAAATATATTAAAGCTTGGAAAGACTTTAAAAGTTCAGATTCAAAATTTCCAAGCGGAATGATTTTAACGGTTTTAATGGCCGAAAATTACCAATCATCCGATCGAGATGATTTAGCATTTAGGGAAACAATTAGACGTGCTTATAATAGTATTGATGGTTTATTTGGGATGAAGGGCATATATAAGCCAGTTGAGCCATATAATGACTTGACGGAAAAACTAAACTCAACTCAAAAACAATATTTTATGAAGTGTTTCGAAGAATTAGTGAATGATGGGAAGAGAGCTATTGAAGAGGCTGATCCTGAAAAAGCTTTTCTATTATGGAAAACACATTATGATTCAAGATTTATTAACTGATGGGACTTCAAAATTTTAGTACTGAACAGGAATTGTTTTTTCATCATGAGTTTATTAATGATGAAAGTTTTCCCGGGCAAAAGAAAGAAAAATTAGAGACGGATGGGGCGACTTTTTTCATCAAGAACGACTTTACAATTTACCAACGAAAGCATCATCCTTTATTAGCGATAAACCGGAATGATTTTATGGATAATAGAGGTTCGTTTGTAAGAATTCTTTATCATTTACCAATAAATAAAGTTGAGGATTTTATTCAATTTCATTTTGATAAATATAAAGGCGACAAGAAATATTTTGTTGATTATGTATATCATGAATTCAACAGCAGTAAGTTAACTCAGGGAAGTGTGGTGTTGCCTGATCGTCAACAAAAAATAATTATGCTTGAATGGTTAATAAAAAAGAAAAATATGTTATTACAAAAACAACTACAAGAAAAGAACGAATTTCTAAAAAAGGCTTACGAGGTGGCAGTTGAATTTGCACCTTCAAGTCCTCTTTCCGTTAATATTAATCCTAGAGAATTAGGAAAGACTATTGGTTTTGATGAAGTTACAACATCAAGAATAATGAATGAATTAGTTGGAGAGGGTTATGCTAGCTCGGGATTGGGGATGCATATTCTTTTTGTGACCAAAGAAGGCTTAAACTATTTACGTGGACTCGAAATGCAAACAAAAGAAAATACATCATCTGTAAATTTTAGCGTTGGAAACAATTCCAATGTTAACTTCATTAATCATTCTCCGGGTGCAACTATTAATAACAACTCGGAAATAATCCATAAGGTTAAAAGCATAATAGATGCTATCGAAAATGACAACTCAATTGATAACTCCATTAAAGAAGAAGCGATTGGAACTTTTAATAAATTAATAACTAATGTCGAAAATGGGCAGTCAATAAAAGACAATACAAATGAAATTCTAACGATTGGTGCTAATATTTCTTCCATTGGCTCTTTGATTATTTCATTGTTACAACTTTTACATTAAAAATTTAATAAAAATGGAACCTGAAGTAGAGGAAAAATTAATAAAAATCATTCGGCAAAAGAGAAAACGGACAAAGACCTTTTCCGAAATTATTAATGACTTTGAAAATAAATATATTAAACATGACCCAAGTAAAAACTGTTTTGAGATTGAAAAATATTTCGGAAACGGTGCGGGGCATGTTAGCGCAACAAAGAAGCTCATTGCTGATAAAAAAATAATGTCAGATTGGCTTAGAGAATACAAAACAAAAAAAGGAAAAATAAAAAAGGATTTCAAAGGGGTATACGTATTCCTACATGATGATATGCCTATTTATGTGGGAATTTCAAAAGGTGTAATTGGTAGAATTTTTCAACATTTGAAAGGGCATAATCATAACACATCTACACTGGCCTATAATATCGGACTGATTCGATATTCGATAATAAATGGTGAAGATTATTCAGGGGGACGAAAGGAATTTAATTTCAAAGCGGAAGTTGAACCCATCAAGCAATTTCTAATAAAACAAAAATTAGCCTTCATCCCAATTGAAAATGATGAAGAGTTATATTTATTTGAGGTTTTTGTTGCCATGCATCTTCAATGTTGGTTGAATAAATTTGAAACACATTAGTGTTTAATAAATTCGACAATTAAAAGTATATGCCATGAATGATTTAAAGAACGAAATAGTTAATTCTGCAAAAATCACACTTTCATACGACACAAATCGAAGTAAAGGATCAAATGACTTTTCCAACTTACAGGATTTAAAAAAGTGGTTGGATAAAAACCCTCTCATTGCAGAAAAATTAGGGTACACGAAAATAAAATAATTGTTACTTCAGCGTAAATATTGGTTTGCTCAAATCCTTTAAAACATTTCACTTTTTTTTAAAAAGTTAGAAAGACCTTTAAAAAGGACTCAACACATTAAAATAGATTTTTTAAACCACGAAGCCTTCCTAATTCACGGGCATAGTTTTGCCTTGTGTTTTGTTATACCCCATACCCCCTTAAAATAGACGATTCTTAGCGGTATTTGCCATTGAGTATGGCATTTATATTTTGAACGTGCAAGTTTATTCCCTTGATTTTTTCCCCTCAAAAAAATAAAGTCGGAATCGCTACCACGTTTCAAAACGTGTATCGAAATTGTCGTTAGTTCCCTCAACTAGCGGTGGTCATGGATTGGTAGTAGTTGATTTTAAAAGAAGGAAAGTGAAATGGAAAAGGAAGTTGAAAAAGTTAGTTTGAATAAATGCAAATCAGTTCTTGAGTCGGATGGTTCTAAATATTCTGATGAAGAGGTTTTAGAGATAAGAGAGTTTTTATACAAACTCGCTGAATTGGATTACAGAGTGTTTTTGAAACATAAACAAAGAGAAGCTGAATTTGAAAAAGAAAAACAAAAAAGAGAAGAAGAAGATTTTAAACAAGCAGCATAAAATAAAGTAAAATGAAAAAGGCAATTATTTACATCCGGGTTTCAACCGATGAGCAAGCCGACAAAGGATACTCCATGAGGCATCAGGAAGAGTACCTGAGAAAGTATTGTGAAATGAATTCTATTCAAATGCTTGAAGTTGTAAAAGAGGATTACTCAGCTAAGACTTTTATACGACCTTCATTTAATAAACTCTTGGTTCGATTAAAGACAAAGAAAATTCGTGCCGATTATTTAATGTTCACAAAGTGGGATCGCTTTTCGAGAAATGCTCCAGACGCTTATGCGATGATAAGCACCTTAAATAAAATAGGGATAGAACCACAAGCAGTTGAGCAGCCTTTAGATTTAAGTATCCCTGAAAATAAAATCATGCTCGCATTTTATTTGTCTGCACCTGAAGTTGAAAACGACAGAAGGGCATTAAATACTTTGGTTGGGATGCGTAGAGCGAGAAAAGAAGGTCGGTGGATTTCTTCTGCACCGAAAGGCTATGATAATAAATTGGATGATAGAGGTAAAAAAGTAATTGTTCCAAATCAGTACGCACCAATTATAAGATGGGCATTTGAAACTTTAGCATCAGGAGATTATGGAGTTGAAGATGTAAGAAGGATGTGTTTGAAAAAGGGATTTGATTTTAAGAAAAGTCAATTTTATACTTATTTTAAAAACCCGGCTTATTGCGGAAGAATTATTATTCCGGCATATAAGAATGAAGAAGAGCAAATAATAAAAGGACAACATGAACCAATAATTTCCGAAGCTTTGTTTGATAGGGTTCAGTCAGCCCTTGCAGGGAAACGGTTTAAAACCGCCTATAAAATTTGCGCCCAAGAAGAACTGCCATTAAGGGGTTATTTAAATTGCCCACAATGTGGCAGGAAATTATGCGGAAGTGCTTCAACCGGAGGAAGCGGTATTAAGCACCATTATTACCATTGTAAATACCCTTGTGGGGAAAGAGTTAAGGCGCATGAGGCAAACAGCGCCTTTTCTGATTTTATCGCCAAATTTCGATTTAAGGAGGGGGTTCATAAGATATACGATTATATCTCGGAGAACTATTTTAAGAACAAGAACGGGGACAAAAACGCACAGAAAAACTCTTTAGAAGTAGAGATCGAAAAGAATAAAGAACGCCTGAATAAAGCCCAACAAATGATGCTTGATGGCGAAATGGATATGGCAGATTATAAAGAAATAAAACGCAATATCGAGCCAAAAATTGACGCTTTGTTGGCGCAACAATTAGGCTTCAACCAAATAGAAGTTGAGTACAAGGATTATTTGAAGAAAGCATTGAGTGCAATTCACAATTTGGGGCATCTCTTTGATAATTTGGATGTTAGCGGGAAACAAGACATTATCCGTTCGACCTTGAAAGAAAATGGCGTGTTTTCGGACGGACGAGTTCGAACGGAGAAGATAAATAATCTCATAACGCTGATAACCTACGGAGACGGGCAACATGGAAGGGATAAAAAAAGGAAAGGGAGCAAAATTTGCTCCCTTTCCGGCATCGTACCCAGGAGGAGACTCGAACTCCCACGCCTTGCGGCATACGCACCTCAAGCGTACTTGTATACCATTCCAACACCTGGGCATACTTCCTAATTACAATCAGGACAAACGAATGAGATGTGCAAAAGTATAAAAATTACGAATTTTTTTGTGTTTTAAAATAAAAAATTAGTATATTTGCCTCCCGTTTTAAAAGCCGCTGTTTACACAAAGTAAAGTATGCATTAAACGTTAACATTAAAATTTAACAAAATGAGTCTTTTATTAGATTACGTAAAAAAACAATTAACAGCCCAACACACGCACCCTACATTTAAGGCTGGCGATACTATTACCGTATCCTACAAAATTAAAGAGGGCGATAAAGAGCGTATTCAGCAATTTAACGGTGTTGTAATTCAACGTAAAAACGAAGTTGCTACAGCATCTTTTACTGTTCGTAAAATAAGTAATGGAGTAGGTGTTGAGCGTATTTTCCCTATTTCGTCGCCATTTATTGATAAAATAGAAATAAATAAAGTTGGCGTTGTGCGTAGAGCCAAATTGTTTTACTTACGCTCGCTTACTGGTAAAGCTGCTCGTATTCGCGAAAAAGTTCAAGTTAAAAAAGAAGCTAAATAATTTAAAATATCATTACTTAATTAATTAAGCCAACAATTTTGTTGGCTTTTTTTGTACTTTTATAGTTGTATAAATTATAGTATTGTTATGGAAATTAAAACACAATTAATAGAAATTTTAAATAAAGAAAATTATACCTTTAAGCAACTTGCCGATTTTTTAAAAATGAGCGAAGACGATTTAACCTTAGCTTTAAACAATAAAACACTCGATTTACGAAATTTAGAATTAATATCAAAAGCACTACGCGTGCCACTTTATAGCTTTTTTAGAGGAGAAACCAAACCCTTTAATCAATTTGAAAAGCCTTACTACATTAATAAATTATGGACAGGCGAGGACAGCGAAAAAAATGCCGAACAGCTTAATGATGAAATTATATTATTAAAGCAAATCATTATATTAAAAGAAGAACAGTTAAAAAAGTTAGGTTAAACGCTTATTCTATTGAACAAACAGTGCTTGCAACTATTGTATTTCCCGAATAATTACCGTTATTTGTTAGTAAATTTTGATTGGTTTGATTGATTGTTTTTGCCTCTTTTTTACAAACATCGGTAGCTTGCTTTTCTGTCATTTTCGATTTCATTTTTTCATTTTTAGAAGAATATCCATCCTGACTATTGGTAAATATAAGCGTTGTATTACACCTACAATTGTAGTATTTTTTGCATGAAAAAAGACAAAATAAAATAGGTATGATAAATACGGTAATAATTTTTTTCATGATTGAATTAGTTTAACAAAATGGAACAAGATGTATTAACAGATTCACCTGCTACAAGGGGGTAGTAACCATTATCGGTAATTACATTGGTAAAATTAGTTTCGGTTGCAACTCTCTCGTGTTCGCAGGCATTTTTTGCTTGTTTTTTAGTGAGTTTTGAGCCATAAGCACTCTTATCACCTGCAAAGGTTTGTGTATTGTAATTGCCTGAGCTACTTTTGTAAGTCCAACTTGTAGAACAAGAACAAGTATATGATTTTTTACACGAAGTAAGCAAACCAAAACAAGCTAATAGAATAATAAAATACGTAGTATATTTCATTTTACTTTTATGCAAAAATATATTTTTTTTTCAAATTTTAGGTTAAATGTATATCAAATTACTTAAGCTAAGCTAAAACCCAAAAAAATGTTATCTTTGTGTAACTAAAATGTTTACCAACTTATTTATTACCTTTTTACTAGTACTTTTAAACGGATTTTTTGTAGCTGCCGAATTTGCTTTAGTTAAAGTAAGGGCATCGCAATTAGATTTAAAAGCTCAAAAAGGAAGTAGCCGTGCAAAACTAGCCAAATCGTTATTAGAAAGATTAGATGCGTACCTCTCAGCAACACAATTAGGTATTACCCTTGCAAGTCTTGCGCTTGGAGCCGTTGGCGAAAAAGTTATTTCAGAAATCGTTATTCGCTCCTTCGAAAAATCGGGTTTAGAAATTAGCACATTAACGGTTCATAGTTTGGCGCTTCCAATAGCGTTAACGTTACTTACCTTTTTTCATGTTACCATTGGCGAACAAATCCCAAAAATGATTGGTATAAAATACTCAATGGCTACTGCTCTTGTTATTGCTTGGCCATTGCGTATTTTTTATTTTATTTTTAGCCCCTTTATTTGGTTTTTAAATAAATCGTCTAACACCGTTTTAAGAATTATGGGAATTAAAAAATTGGGCGATGATGACGTGCATACCGAAGAAGAACTCCGTTTAATTTTAACCGAAAGTGAAGAGGGGGGGGCCATTAAGCCCAGCGAAAATGAATTAATACAAAATGTATTTGATTTTGACGACCGTATTGTAAAACAAATTATGGTGCCTCAAAACCGAGTAATAGCTTTAGATGTAGAACTTGGTAAAAATGAAATTACAAAGCAAGTTATTGAAGAAGGTTTTAGTCGCATACCAATTTATTTGGGCGATATTGACAATGTAATTGGAATTGTACACAGTAAAGATTTATTAAAAGCCTTAATTGAAAATAAATTTAGGTCGTTAAAAGATATTATGCGTCCAGTACATTTTGTACCAGAGAGTATGAAAATTAACGAACTATTGCGTGATTTTCAAAAACATCACATACAAATGGCAATTGTTACCAACGAGTTTGGCTCTACAGCCGGTTTAATAACGATGGAAGATATTATTGAAGAATTAGTAGGTGAAATACAAGACGAACACGATGAAGAAAAACCAAATGTTGAAAAGAAGAGCGAAAACGAATATATTGTAAATGCACAAGCAGCTATAAATGATGTTAATGAAGCTTTACCCTTTGCACTACCCGAAAATTCGCATTACGAAACGGTTTCAGGTTATATAAATTATATTTTTGGTAGAATTCCTGCTACCAACGATAAGCGATTTAAAGACGGGTATGAAATTACAATTCTAAAACGCACACGCCAAAGCGTTGAAACGATAAGATTAAAAGTAGTTGAAGATTTGTAATTTACAAACCAACGTTAAAAATTAAAAATAGTTACAATTTGTTTAATTAGGTATAATGCAATTTTATACATTTACGGCTATTTTTGATACATGAAGATATTAGTTTACTATTTAAAAAAGCATAAAAATTTATTGTTTTTAGCATTGTTGTTGGCAACAATTAATCAATGTTTTTCGTTGTGCGACTCTATAATTACCGGTAAACTAATTAATAAATTTAGCACACCACATACCGAAAACAACAATTCGCATTACTGGCATATTGGGGCTAATTTTAAAGATTTTGCCTCTAATTTAATTTTCTTTTTATCACTATCTATTGGTGCAGCAATGCTTTCGCGCATAGCAAAAAATTTTCAAGATTATTTTACAAATATTATTATTCAGCGCACAGGCGCAAATATGTATACCGATGGAATTAAAAAAGCCTTATCGCTACCTTATAAAGATTTTGAGGACCAACGTAGTGGCGAAACGCTAGGTAAACTACAAAAAGTAAAAAGCGATACCGAAAAATTTATTACCTCGTTTATTTCGTTGGTATTTCAATCGTTAATAGGCATTGTGTTTGTTGTAGTATATGCCATGAATATTCACTGGTTATTAGGGCCACTGTTTTTAGGTACGGTTCCAATTATTGCTTTTGTAAGTTCATTTTTAGGTAAAAAAATTAAAGCTATTTCAAAACAAATTTTAGGGGAAACCACAGCATTAGCTGGTGCTACTACCGAATCATTGCGAAACATTGAATTAGTTAAAAGTTTAGGCTTAGTTAACCAAGAAGAAGAACGCTTAAATAAAACGACTTTAAAAATTTTAGGTTTAGAGTTAAAAAAAGTGAGGTTTATCCGTTCTTTAAGTTTTATACAAGGTACCACTGTTCATTTTGTTAGAACGTGTTTAGTGTTTAGTTTATACTGTTTTTTGTTTAATGATATTATTAAAATAGGCGATTTAATTACTTTAATGTTTTTTTCATTCTTTATTTTTAATCCTTTACAAGAATTAGGCAACGTAATAACTATTTATAACGAAACCAAAGTAAGTATGGATAATTTTGCTAAGCTCATTAATTCTAACTCCGAAGAAGTACCAGAGCAACCTAATACATTAGGTAACATAAAAGAGGTAGAATTTAAAAATGTTTCCTTTGGTCATAAATCATCTGAGGGTTATGCTGTTAAAGATATTAATATAAAAATTGAAGGAGGCAAAACCATCGCCTTTGTAGGCCCCAGTGGTAGTGGAAAAACTACGCTTGTAAAATTATTATTGGGCCTATATAAACCTAACCAAGGCGAGGTTTTATACAACAACATTAATTCAAACAACATTAATTTAAACGAATTACGCGTACAATTAGGTTTGGTAAGTCAAGATTCACAGTTGTTTAGCGGCACAATAAAGGATAACCTATTATTTGTAAAACCAAATGCTACTGAAGCAGAAATTTTAGATGTCTTGAATAAAGCCGCTTGCCAAAATTTATTAAAACGTGCAACAGATGGTATTTTAACTACAATAGGCGAGGGGGGTATAAAATTAAGTGGTGGCGAAAAACAGCGACTATCCATTGCGCGGGCATTATTACGTCAACCAAAACTATTAATTTTTGATGAGGCAACCTCTGCGCTAGATTCGTTAACGGAAGAAGAGATATCAGAAACCATACGTGCTATTAGTGCCAATAAAACGCAAATAACTATTTTAATAGCACACCGTTTAAGTACCATCATGCATGCTGATACTATTTTTGTATTAGAACATGGTACTATTATTGAGCAAGGTAAACACAGCGATTTATTAAACGAAAAAGGCTTGTATTACGCCATGTGGCGCCAGCAAATAGGCGAAAGAAAAAAGTAGAATAATGTGTTAATCTAATTGTAAATCAGTTACGGTTTCTTTACCACTTTCAACATCAATTGAAAACGATTTTTCGTACACACTATTTTTAATAGTTTTTGTAACCGATATTATAGCTAAACCCGATGGTACGTTTACCAATTTAAACGTGCCGTTAGGTAATGATTTTACAATTTCACCATTGCAATTAATACTTGCATTTGCAACAGGTTTACCTGCCATATCAATTACTTTACCCGACACTGTACCTTTTTTAATTGTTTTAGTATTTATTAAAATCTTGAAAAAATCAATAGCAAAGCCATCCCCCAGTTTGCTCGTTTTATCGTCTATTTGCAATTTAAGCGTGTCTTTTTTAAAATCATTTAACCTTTCGTTTAAAATAGGTATCGTAATTAATTTTCCAATTGGACCTGTTTGATCAAGCGAATTAATAATTTTCTCAGCTGGAGCATAACGTTTGCCGTTAATATAAAATTCAAATTTACTGCCAAAGCTTTTTGCTTGGAAGTCATCCACAAAAACTTGGAGATTTATATTTTTTATTTTTGAAGTATCAACACCTTTTAATGGAATGGAGAATTGGAAACTTGTTCTTTTATATTTTTGCAATAAATAATCTAACGCATTTGAATACCCCTCTCGGGCATTGGCGGGGTCTCTAAAACTGGTACCTAATTGTACTACATCAAACCCATCAATTTCAGAAGAGTCGGTTTGTTCTGTAGGCCAATTATGTGATGTGCTTGATTTACCAATAAAAGGATTGTACCCTTCTTCCCAACTATAATTCAAATTATCCACATCACCATATCGAATCATATACTCTGCCTCAGGTGTATTTTTTAAAAACACATAACGCTTTTTCCAATCGCCGTTATCGGCATCTGTTTGGGCTTTGCTAAATACACCTATTGTAAAAACAAATACAATTAAAAGTATTGATTTCATAACTGTTTTCTTAAAATTTTGATATGAAAATAATCAAAATTTTAAATAAATAAAAAAGGAATTAGTGTGGCTTATAATATTTTTTTGCCTCAGGCATAAAGGCCTGTAAATCTTTAATACGTCTTTCGTCGCTTGGGTGTGTACTTAAAAGTTCAGGTGGTTTTTGTCCACCACTTTGGCTCATTCGTTGCCAAAACGTTACGGCAACTTCGGGATTATAGCCAGCCATGGCAGCAAAAACTAAGCCCATTTTATCAGCTTCGGTCTCATGTTTACGGCTATAGCTTAATAACCCTAATTGTGATCCTATACCAAACGATTGATTAAATAATTGTTGCGTAGCCTGTGGTTTTTGAGATAAAGCTACCGATAAAACCGTACCACCTGTTTGAACCAAAATGCCTTGACTCATACGTTGGTTGCCATGGCGAGCAATGGCATGTGCTATTTCGTGTCCCATTACTACAGCTAAACTTTGCTCGTCTTGTGTTACGGGCAGTAAACCTGTATATACAACTACTTTGCCACCAGGCATACACCAAGCGTTTACAGTATTTTCATCAACAACATTAAATGCCCATTTAAAGCCATCTAACTCTTTTTTTAAACCCTTATCGCTATAAAATTGTTCAACAGCATGTTGTATTCTTACACCACAATTTCTTACCAAAGTTACCCGTTCGTCTCCATCCGTTAAAGGTTTGTGTTCATTTAAAAATTGGTCGTATTGGGTGTAACTCATTGCCATCATTTCACTTTCGGGTAAAAGTGTTAAGGCCCTACTTCCAGTAATTGCATTTTTGTGGCACGAATAAAAAACAGAACTTAATAGAACAGATAGTATAATTATTTTTTTCATTTGTTTTAGTTTAGCGTTGGCATTTATTGCAACTTTGTTAACGAAATAGATAAAGCATTAATCTTCAATTTTAGCGGTTAAACCCCTCTCTAACAATGCTTCGCATAGGGGTTTTAACTTTTTAAATGTGCCATTTTTAACAACACATTTTCCTTTGTAATGAACTAAATAAGTGCATTGTTCTGCTTGTTCCAATTCGTGTTTGCATACTTTAATTAAGCTTTCTGTTACAAACTCAAACGTGTTGTAATCGTCGTTATATAAAACAAGAGCCTTCACAGCTTCTTCTTTTAAAATAACTTCAATAATTTCTTGTTCAAGTATGTCGGGCAAAAGTGTCAATTTAATTGCTAATATTTTGTGTAAATATACGTTCAAAATTTGTTTTTAAAAAGTTGCTTTTTATATATCCATTCCAATTTTAGCTAAATAGTTAAAACCCGTTAGGTAAAGGCCAAATTAGATTTGGATATTAAATTAATTTTGTTACATTTACTTAACTTTAAAAAAACATTAGCTATGAAATTAAACTACAAAAATTTAGGTGCTTTTATTTTACTTATTTTATTTAAATGCACTGTTTATGCCCAATGTGCCTCTACTATTACCATTGGTTCTTCATCTAACTTATTTACGTTAATTCGTAATTCAACAAACCCAATTGCTGCCGATAAAAATTTAAATACGATTGTATATGCGCATCGCAATAATGCAACAGGTTTTGGGGGCAACTCAGGGCAATTACGATACGATGTTTCTACAAATGCTGGAACAACTTGGACCACTAATTTGGGCGTTTTAAATCCGATAGGAACCAGCCCAGCGCGTTACCCAAATGCAGCAATATTTAACCCATCCTTAAATGTTAATCCTTCAAACGCTTACATTGCTTATATGGCAGCTACTATTAATTCAACCTCAAGTGCTTGGAATGGACAAGTTACAGGTGTTCGCCAATTAAACGGAACAGGTAATACCGAAAATTATAATCAAACAGGTAACCCAACACCTTTAATTACGCATGCCATGGTAAAAGGTGCACCTGGTGTTTTTTGGTCAGTAGATGCTATTTATAATGGTACTAACGTAACCGGATTTTCAATTTATAAGGGCACTTGGAATGGAACAACCGACGTAAATTGGGTTACTAATTTTTCGGTTACGCCTTCTTTTAATACGTCGTTTAGTAGCGTGCCACAAACCGGCGATTATAATATTGCTTTTGACCCTACAGGTACTATAGGCTACATGAGTTTTTTAAGTCATTTAAATGGTGGGCCAACCAACTATGCCTATTACCCTGTTTTTTACAAAACAACCGATGGCGGCAATTCTTGGACAGGGCCTATTCAAGTTGATTTGAACCAATTTAGTTGTGCAACTGCCATATTAACGGGTACAAATGTTATTACTACTTCTTTTGAACACGATTTAGCGGTGGATGTTAACGGAAATCCACATTTGTTTACTACGTTATGCAATGGTAATAATGGTTATTCTGTTTTTTATGGCTCCACCCACCGCATGTTTGATATTACCCAACTAAATGGTGTTTGGAATGCCTATGATATTGCAAATGTAAATGCTGGCAGAGGGATTTATGGAACATCCACAAATACGGTGAGTATGGACATGGAACCTCAAATTTCGAGAACGGCAGATGGCACTAGATTGTTTTTTAGTTGGACGGATAATTCTACCTATATATTAGGAGCAGCTAATCAAACACCCAATTTATTTGCTAGAGGTTTTAATGTAACTACCAACCAGTTTACACCTATTAAAGATTTTACAAGTTGCAACTCTGGTTTAAACGGACAAATTTTATTCCCACATCTTGCTTCCGAAGTATTAGAGCCTTTGGCGAATACCTTTCAACTGGCGTCGGTTTATGGGGAACTTACTGTTGCAAACGACCTATTGCAAATTTCTAATTTTAAGTTTTTAAACAATACAACCTTTATTTCTTCCGATTTTTCAATTAATCAACCAACCGTAGCGGTAAGCATTGTACAGGGTACTAATTATTTATTGTGTCCAAGTGCAACTGCGTCTTTAAATATAATTGGGGCGTATAACCAAGTTTTGTGGAGTAACGGCACTATAACCAATTCAACGACTGCAAGTACTGCAGGCATATATACGGTTACGGTTAGAAATGGATGTACAACAGGCGCATCAACAATTGCAGTTACTAATTTAACTGCAAACCTAACACCAACGGCAAGTTCAATTTGTAATGGCTCATCAAGTACTTTATCCGTTACATCCAATGCAATTAGTTATACCTGGTCGCCAGTGTCTTCTTCTTCTGCTTCCATATTAGTTACCCCTAGTGTTACAACCGTTTATACATTAACGGCAACTGGTAATAATTGTACTTACCCGCAAACGCTTAGTGTAATTGTAAATGCATTGCCAACGGTTTCGGCAACTAGTGGCGCTATTTGTTCGGGTAGTAGCTTTACTTTGGTAGCAAGTGGTGCAAATACCTACACGTATTCAAGTGGTAGTGCGGTTGTTTCGCCAACTACTAATTCAACTTACAGTGTAGTAGGCACTAGCACAGCGGGTTGTGTAAGTTCAAATACCGCTGTAAGTTCTGTAACGGTAAACGCTTTACCATCCGTATCTCTAAATGTATCGCAAGGTACAGTTTGTGTTAATAGCGCAACGGTAGCATTAACTGGTAGTCCTAGCGGTGGTATTTATAGTGGCAGTAACGTAGTCGGTTCAGTGTTTACACCAAGTTCGGTTGCTGGCACTTATACGCAATCGTATGCTTATACTAATACTGTAACGGGTTGTGCAAAAACGGCAACTTCATCTGTTGTAGTTTCGCTTTGCACCGGTATTCAATCTTTTGCCAATAACCAAAACATAAGTGTGTACCCAAATCCAAGTAAAGAAATTATTAATGTTGATATAGAAATGATAAATACACCAACTAAAATTACAGTCTTAAATACTTTAGGACAAGTTTTATTTATTGAAAATATTACCATTCTACATGCATCATTTAACATTTCTCATTTTCCAGTAGGTTTATACATATTAAAAGCCGAAACAAATGGAGAGGTTAAAACGTTGAGGTTAATAAAAGAGTAATTTAAGAATTACGTTAATTAACACAACCTTAATATTAATACCATTACAGGAAAACATTTTAACCTATATCTTTATATAAACACAAAAAATATAAACCTTTTAAAAATTAAAAAATTATGAGTACGTACAAAGAAAAAATTAGCGACATTTATGCGCTTATGGGACAAGGAAAGGCAATGGATGCTTTTGAAAAATATTATGCTGACAATGTAGTAATGCAAGAGTTAGGCGAAGAACCACGTAACGGAAAAGATGCCAATAGAGAATATGAAATTAAGTTTTTTTCGAGCATTAAAGCAGTGCATAGCATGAGTGTAGACGCAATTACTGCTGATGAAGATAAAAAAGTAACCATGGTTGAAAGTTCGATGGAAGCCGAATTTAACGATGGAAACCGCATGAGCATGTCTCAAGTTGCCGTGCAACGTTGGGATGGCGACAAAATAGTACACGAACGTTTTTACCATAAATAAACTCCGCTAATTTTTTAATAAAACCTGTTGGTAAATTTTACTGGCAGGTTTTTTTTGTTTAAATCACTTTGGTATTAATTAATAATAGTATACTTTTAATTTAAAAAAATATGCAAAAATTTGAAACAGATATTTTTTATATGACAATACACCCTAACGCATTAATTGAGTTTAAGGTTAAAAAAAATTGTGTTTTAAAAGCAAAAGATGTTTGGCAGTCGCAAGAAATGTCGATTAATTATATGCCAAATACTAAATTTTTTGTATTAATGGAAGCCGAAGGCGATTTTGAATTAAGTTTAGATGGCAGGCAGGCAGGGGCATCAAAACAGTATAGCCAGCATGTAAACGCATTAGCATTATATAGTAAATCAATTACACATAACATACTTGGAAATGTATTTATGAAATTTAGTCGCCCCCATACCCCTACAAAATTTTTTGACGATAAACAAAAAGCACTTAATTGGCTTAATACGTTTAGAACATAATTTATATTAAATTTACAGTTTAATATTAGTTTTTTAAATGAAAGTATACTTAGATAACGCTGCAACCACTAAGCTCGACGAGGAAGTTTTAAAAGCCATGATGCCGGTAATGCTAGAAGACTTTGGTAATCCGTCTTCCATTCATGCATTTGGGCGTAAATCACGTTCGTTAATTGAAAATGCACGCAAAACAGTTTCTAAATTATTAAATGTTAGTCCGGCTGAAATTTTTTTTACGTCGGGTGGCACCGAGGCCGATAATATGGCTATTTGCCAATCGGTAAGTACTTTTGGCATTACACATATTATTTCGAGCGAAATAGAACATCATGCCGTTGAACACACTATTAAGGTTTTAGAAAAAGAAGGTAAAGTAAAAGCCAGTTGGGTTAAAATAGATAGTAAAGGCAATGTAGATTTACAAGATTTAGAAGAACTCTTGAAAAACAATCCACGCTCATTAGTTAGTTTAATGCATGCTAATAACGAAATTGGGACGTTGTTGCCTTTAAAAGAAGTAGGGGAGTTGTGTAAAAAATACGATGCCCTGTTTCATAGCGATACCGTGCAAACGATGGGGCATTATGCAATGGATTTACAAACAGTAAACGTGCATTTTATTACCTGCGCAGCCCATAAATTTCACGGGCCAAAAGGCGTGGGTTTTTTATACATTAATCATCAGCATAAAATTACGCCTTTTATTCACGGTGGCGCTCAAGAACGTAATATGCGCGGTGGTACAGAAAATGTATACGGCATTATTGGGTTAGCAAAGGCTCTTCAAATTTGTTATGATGAAATGGAACACCACCAAAAGCACATTATGGATTTGAAAGACTACATGAAAAGTGAGTTAGAACAAAAAATAATAGGCATAGAATTTAACGGCGAAACGAGTCGTGAAAAATCATTATATACTGTTTTAAATTGTCGTTTTCCGCATCACCCCGATGCTGAAATGTTGTTATTTAATCTCGATATTGCAGGTATTGCAGCCAGTGGCGGAAGTGCTTGTAGCAGCGGAAGTAACCAAGGTAGCCATGTATTGCGTGGTTTAGGAGTAGATATGGAAAAACCATCGGTACGTTTTAGTTTTAGTAAATACACTACTAAGGATGAAATAGATTTTGTAATAAAGAAATTAGTTGAATTACTGGCTTAAAATCAGTACATTTAATTGTATTTTAATAATTTAAAAATGAAAAAAATAAGCTTACTTTTTTATTTCTTAATATCTACACCATTTTTTGCGCAATTTCCAAATGTTTTAATTAGCACTTCTAATAGTCCAGAAGAGGTTGCTATTGCCATTAATCCTAAAAACACCAACCAAATTGTTGCTGGTGCAAATTTAAACAATTCATACCGAAGTAACGATGCCGGTGTTACTTGGTCACTGCAAACAATAACCTGTCCCGCTTATGGCGTATATGGCGACCCTGTTTTAATTTGGGATACTGCAAATGCGTGTTATTACGTGCATCTCTCAAACCCACCAAGTGGTGGCAGTTGGGTAGATAGAATTGTTATTCAAAAATCGACCAATTTTGGCCAAAATTATACAACCTGCACTGCAACCGGTAAAAACGGTACTAAAGTACAAGATAAAGCATGGCCCGTTATTAATCCATACACCAACGAAATGCATCTAACTTGGACACAATTCGATAATTATGGAAGCTCAGCGCCATTAGACAGTAGCATTATTTTGCACTCCAAATCGAGCGATGGAGGCATTACGTGGAGCACCCCTAAACGTATTTCGCATTATGCGGGCGACTGTATTGATAGTGATAACACTGTTGAAGGTGCTGTGCCGGCCATTGGGCCACTTGGCGAATTGTATGTGGCTTGGGCAGGTCCCAAAGGCTTGTTATTTCAAAAATCGTTAGATGGAGGTGTTACCTGGTTACCTACTGAAAACATTATTGGTGCATTTCCGGGTGGATGGGATTATACCATAAATGGCCTGTATCGCTGTAATGGATTACCTTTTACCTATTGCGATTTGAGTAACGGTCCGTACAAAGGCACTATTTATATTAATTGGAGCGACCAAAGTGCAGGTGCCAACGATGGTGATATTTGGATGATAAAATCTACCGATAACGGTGTAACGTGGAGTGCGCCAAAACGTGTAAATGACGATGCGCCGGGCAAACAACAGTTTATGAGTGCTATGACCATTGACCAAGTTACAGGCTACATATATGTTTTGTTTTATGATAGACGAAATTTTTCGAGTGGTACTAATACTGATGTGTATATGGCTGTATCTCAAGATGGAGGTACTACATACACAAATTACAAAGTAAATGCAAATACTTTTACTCCCAGTGCGAGTTATTTTTTTGGCGATTATATTGGCATTTCGGCCCACAATAATGTAGTACGCCCCATTTGGATGCAATTAACAAGTACTGGCGGTTTAAGTGTTTATACCGCCTTAATAAACCCAACAACAGTAGGTATTTACAACGCAAAGCCCGAAAACGTTAGTGTAATTACACCCATGCCAAATCCATTTAAAACCGAAACAAAAATTGATTTTAATATTCTAAAAAAGTCAACTTTAACTGTGCAATTGGTTGATAACACCGGGAGAATTATAAGTGTTATTTATAATAAAAAAAATGTTTCTGAGGGAAAAAATTCTATTCTTTTAAATGCTAGTCAGTCAAACTTATCATCGGGCATTTATTATGTTGTTTTTTACGATGAAGAAAAAAGTAAATATGTAAAACTAATAGTTGAATAAAAATGAGTGAACTAATAATAAAAAGCAGTATTACCATAAATGCAAGCCCAGCAACCGTTTGGGATGCTTTGGTAAACCCGCAGCAAACAAAAAAATACATGTTTGGTTGCGAAACGGTTAGCGATTGGAAAGTAGGAAGTGAGTTAATTTGGCGTGGCGAATACGAAGGAAAATCAATGGATTTTGTGCAAGGCTACCTAGTAAAATTAGAGCCCGAAAAGTACTTAGAATACACCGTTATCGACCCAAATAATAAAAACATTCCAATAATTCCCGAAAATTATTTAACTGTAACGTATGAATTAATTTCGGAAGGAAATACCACTCATTTAAATGTAACCCAAGGCGATTATAGCAAGGTAGCGGAAGGCGAGCGCCGTTTTAAAGAAGCCGATAATGGCGGACAAGGCTGGACGCCGATTTTAGAATTGATAAAAAATTTGGTGGAAGGTAATTAAAACCCCTGACAGGGTTATAAAAACTAATCGGATAACCCTGTCAGGGGTATTCTTCATTTTAATTTGCGCATTCATTTTTACATACTTTTAGTTTTATCATTTGCCTTAAAATCGCAAACAACTTCGAACGATGTATTTACGTTAAAACCGGCACTTGGATTTAATGCCTGCCAAGTGCATGGCGATAGTTTTGATGGTTATAATAAACCGGGTGGCTTTGGAGGCATAAGTGTAAACTCAAAATTAAACTCAAAATTAAGTTTTGAGTTGGGTTTTTATTTTTCACAAAAAGGTGCGCGCCACATCCCAAACCCCGAAAAGGGCGATTATAAATATTACAATTTAAACTTATATTATATTGATTTACCCTTGATGCTGAGGTACCAAGCTAACCAAACTTATTTTTTAACTGTTGGCCCATCAATTGCCTATCTTTTTAATTATAACGAGGATATAAATTATGTAAACGTAACCAACGACTATCCTTTTAAAAAATTTGAATATGGTGTTAACGTTGGGCTAGGGAGAAAGATAAAAGAAAAGTTTTTTGTTGAGGTAAGGGCCTCTAACTCTTTTGCTTCAATTCGCGATTATGGTCAGATTGCAAACCTAGTGTTTTTTCCAAACCCTGTGGCTCGTTTTTTTAATAAAGGTTTTTACAACAATATCCTTACTTTAATTGTTTCGTATAAACTAAGCTTAAAACCAAAACGTGAACAACAGTCATCATAAATTAGCAATAGCCGTTACTGGCGCAAGTGGCAGCGTTTACGCCAAAGTATTGTTAGATAAAATTACAGTACTTAAAGAACAATTTGCCGAAGTGAGTTTGGTGTTTAGCGATAACGCAAAAACGGTTTGGCAATTTGAATTGGGTAACGATTCTTATAAAAACTACAACTTTAAAACATACGAAAAAAACGATTTTTTTTCGCCAATAGCAAGTGGTTCGGCTAAATATACCACACTAATTATTTGTCCTTGCAGTATGGGCACTCTTTCGCGAATTGCCTCCGGAATGAGTAACGATTTAATTACACGCGCGGCCGATGTAATTTTAAAGGAACGACGTAAATTAATTTTAGTAACCCGCGATACGCCTTTAAGCCTCATTCATATTAATAATATGAAAACTATTACCGAAGCGGGCGGCATCGTTTGCCCGGCATCCCCATCGTTTTACTCTCAACCTAAAACCTTTGAAGAACTAGCAGCTACCGTAATTGACAGGGTGCTTGATTTGGCGGATATTAACCACGATGCTTACAGGTGGGGGGCTTAACGATTTAAATAAAAAAATGTTAATCAAAAAATCGTTCTTTGTCTTTTGCGGAAATAAGGGCACAACTTTCCACACGTCCCGAAATCCGCATTCTGTTTTTAGCAATTAAATCGTAAACCCAATTGCGGATAAAGGGCGGTATAACAACAAACACAATCATTAAAGGCCATGCGCCTTTCATAAACGGAAATAAACGTAAAGCCGCACACGATTTTATAAAGGCTGCATGTTCTTTTATCAAAATAATGCTATCAACCTTTTCGTTAATTTCAAAATACAATTTTAATTGCTTTCCGGCCGGCGATTGAAGTGGCGCAAAATGCATTTTTTTATTTTTTTCGTTTTTTAAAAAAAACTGAACGCTTTTATTGCAAAAGCCACATTCACCATCAAATAAAAGTATAGGTTGTTTTAAAAGTAATTCGTCAATGTTCACGGGCGGGGGGCTATAAAATAAGGGTCAACACTTAATTCGTATTTTTTTGAAAGAACTTTAAAAGTATTTAAATCTACAAAACTAACAAAACCATTTCGTCCGCCACAGGAATTGGAATGATGCGGTGCCGGCCCATTCGATTGAATGTTACGTGAGAGTACATACAATAATTTTTTAGATTCATCAACGGCAATGCCGTGTGGTTGGTAACCACAAGCTATTTTGGTAGTTGCATTGGTACTTGCATTAATTTTAGTAATAACACCAAACGATTTTGCAAACGATACCGTATCGTTCGTACACGAAACAAAATAAGAATTAATTAAAGGTGAGTAAATAATTTCTTGCGGGTAAACACCTGTTGGAATGACAGCCGTAACCGACCCTGTAAGTGTATTAAATAACCTAACTTCGTTTGAGTTTTGGCAGGTTACTGCAAATTCGTTAGCATTAGGTGATTGGATAATGTCGTGAAGTCCTAAATCATATATGTTTCCATCGCCAGGTTGCACCCCGTTTTGAAGCGATAGTTTGTTGTAATTTGTAAAGGCGGTATCAAACTCAGTAATGTAATTGCCACTTTGTGCTGTTATGTATAGTTTTGTGTTTGAAGCATTTAATACAATGCCGTGCGGGCTAACAAATCCTCCAATAAAATACAATAATTTTTGTTTTTCTAAATCAACGCATGCTACTTTACCCCCCGGTTGATAGGATACCGCAAACGCTTTTTTGCCATCGTTTGTAATTGTAAAAGTATTCCAATTAAAAGCATCGTCTATGGTTGAATTTGTCGACGTGCCTGCGGCTACTGGTGTTAAAGGGATATCCCCCACATAACTATCATCACTACACCTAAACTTTTGTAAAATATTATTATTAATAAAATTTACATACCAATATTGCCCATCGGGGCTAACCCTTATTTGATGAGGGCTTTCGGTGCCTACTTTATTTCCTACCGAAATATAGCGCATTGGCAATTGTGTTTCGGCATCTATTACTATTACCACATCACAACCTTGGTTACAGGCATATAATTTTTTCCGTTTTGGGTTGCTGGCCCACATTACATTTCCATTTAAATCGGGTGCTCCGGCATCTATCCAATTACTAATTAATTTTACATCATTTATAGATAATGGTTTTTTATTTAAGGGCATTGTGGGTATACTTTGTATGCCTAATTCGCTGTAAGTGTTTATATAATAACACAAATTAGAAAATTTGCTGCTGTAAGGTATAACCGGCGAGCCACTACTGCTGCCCGCAAACATACTTGCCCACGATTGTAAATTATAATTGCCCGAACTTAAATAACTGGCACCGTTGTGGCAACCAGATATTGCACAACTGTTTCCAATAATTTTGCCTACATCGGCAGGATACTCACCATAATTAACTTTACCCATATCTTTTTTACAAGACATAAAAAGTAGACAAACAACTATAGTATTTACAAATTTCAAATTAATTTTTTATAATTTTTTTTGTCACGTTGCTCATTTTGCCGTTTGAAATTACAGTTACGGTAGCAAAATAAACACCAGCCTGTAAACCATTCAAATCAATAGTCTCCGTATTTTGAGTAATTTTTTTTGAAATAACTTCTTGGCCTAACACGTTGTAAAAAGTAAGTGTTGCAGATTCTATTTCAATTTTAGTAAGCGTTAACGTAATTTGATTAAATGCGGGATTTGGAAATAATTTTATATTTTCGATTAACTCACTTTGATTTAATTCGCTTAGCCCTACAAAAAAAGATTTAGATGAAAAAAAACTTAAGCCGCCAGAGGCATTGCCAACAAAGGCATCGCGCTTACCGTCGTTGTTTACATCTTCAAAACAAATTGTCGATTGCCCCCCTTCTAACCAACCATTTACATTGTTAGTAATGAGCGAAAAAGAGTTGGTAATAACACTTGGCACTTGGTACTGAAATAGTTGCCCACTTACCGAACCTACCAAAGCTTTTGTAATGCCAGCATCGGTATAAAAAAATGGGGTGGCGTATGCATCAATACCAAACTGGCTGGTATTTGTGGTAACATTAACATTACCAAAACTATTTGTAATTAACGTAAAACTTGGGCTTGTAGGTGTACCAACATTTTGATAATAGGCAATTTTGCCATTACGTGTACCAATTAATAAATCTAATTTCCCGTCTGTATTTATATCAAATAATTGGGGGGCGGCACTGCCCGAATTTGTTGTAAATGTAAAAGGCGAATTTAAAAAAACACTAAAGTTACAGGTATTACCTGCGCCAGCGCTATTCACAAGCCAATGTACTTGCCCGTTACTGGTACCAATTAAAATGTCTGTATCGCCGTCACCATCAATATCGCCTACAGTTGGCATTGCATTATTTAAGCCTTGTAAACTTAGGTTGGCTAAATCGCGCGTAATTAAAGAGTAACTGGGCTGAGCTAAGGTACCAATGTTTTGATACAAGGTTAACTGCGCTTTTAACGAAGTGCCGGTATAATAGCCATAGGTTCCAATTAATAAATCTTTTTTTCCATCGGCATTGTAATCAAATAAAACCGGATACGAGTTTTGTCCTACTTCAATCATTTCGCTTTGCAAAAAATTATTTTTTACGAAATTAAAATTAACCGTATTTGTTGTGCTCGTATTTTTATAATACCAAACACTTTTATTATTTTCGCTATTAAACGCATTTGGTGTTGCTATTAAATCTTTTTTTGTATCGCCATCCACATCTACCACATAGGTACAAGGAAAATTATTTAATTTGATTTGGTTTACAGCATTGGGGTATAGCTTTGTCGTATCCACTACTAAAGCAGAAGTACTTGTGCCTGTATTTTTTAAGTATTGTATGACATTGCAACTAATATCGCTTAAAATAACTTCTTTATCCGCATCGCCGTCGCCATCAAAGCAAGTTAAACACGAACCTGAATGACGTTCATTATTAATAGTGTATGGATCTAAAAATGGTTTAAAAGCGCAACTTTGATTTAATACCACATTGCAATTACTTTCTTGAATTTTGCCCCAACAATTTGTGCCAATAACGTATTTTAAGCTATCGCACGTACCGTAGGTTTCGATACTTATATTTTTATGGTACTCAATAGTAGCACCTTGTGGGCTAAAGGTTAAAATGTCTAAATCGCCATCACCATCAATATCAGAAATACCAGGTACCCCAACGCTACTTGCATATAAATTTGCAATTAGAGGCGAGCCGCCCGGGCCAGGATTATAGTCGGTATAAATTAAAGGTTTTACTAATTGAAAACTAATGCCTAAGGTGGGTGTACTTACATTTTTGTAAACCATAATACCGGCACTGGTTGAACAAAACAAATCCTCTTTACCATCGCAATTGTAATCTAAAAATAATGCCCAATCGTTTACCACCGGAAAATTGTAGCTTAAATCGGGGTTAGCGCTATAACTGGCAACACCGGGCAATCCCGTTTTTATAAAACATCTAAAGCGTCCTGTACTAAATTGGTTAGCTTTATCAAAGGCAACAATGTCTGGTACGTTATCAAAATTTAAATCAATATTTGAAAGGTTTGACCAGTTAATACCGTTGGCCCAAGGCATTTTAAGAGTTGTGTTGTTTTCAATAACAGTAATGGTATCTCTGCTAACCATTAATTGAGCCGAAACTAGTTTTACTAAAAATAGTAGAGAAACTGCTAAATACTTTTTTAACATAGTACTACAAATTTAGTGAATTTAATGTTAGCTTATAAAATAAACGGTATGGAATAAACATACAAAAAAAGCAACATTTTTAACCAGATAAGTTAAAAAACCAACCACTTATAAAATCATTTTTAGGATATAGTATTTTTTTGTAATTTAATTGAATATTTGAAAGCCTTAAAAAAATATATTTTAGTGTTTTTGCTTTTTGCATTTATAAAAAGTAATGCAAAACATATTGTAGGCGGCGAAATTATTTACGATGATTTAGGTTCAGGTAAATATAGAATTACTTTAAAAGTTTATAGAGATTGTTTTGGAGGTGGACCAAGTTTTGATGGTACAAACGGACTACCTTGTGCTATTTTAACGGTATATAACGGCGATAGTACGTTTTTTGCAACCTATGATATTGGCGCACCAATTATTACAAATATTCCTCCTACCATCAATAGCCCTTGTATTCAAACGCCAAACGATGTGTGCGTTGAGGAAGGTATATATACTTATACTGTTACTTTGCCAAAACAAGTTGGGGGCTACTATATTGTTTACCAGCGCTGTTGTAGAAACAATAGTATTTTAAACATCGCAAATCCTGGGGGTACCGGCGCTACTTATTTCGCAAAAATACCGGGTACAGAGGTTGTTGCAATTAATAGCTCGCCAAGGTTTAAAAATTTTCCGCCCATTTTTATTTGTAATAATATTAGTTTCACCTTCGATCATGCTGCAACCGACCCTGATGGCGATCAATTAGTTTATTCTTTGTGTCCACCTTTTGATGGCTTAGGCACAAATTGCCCCTCGCTTTTTTCAAATCCTGGAGTTAACGGTTGTACGGGCCAAGTTCAAAACTGCCCAACCGAAGCTTTACCGCCACCTTACCAAACAGTTTTTTACCAAAATCCTTACAGTGGTTCTTACCCTATTGCCAGCAATCCCGCGTTTTCAATAAACCCAACAACGGGTGTATTAGTTGGTACACCAAATTTAATTGGGCAATTTGTTGTGGGAGTGTGTGTACAAGAATTTAGAAATGGTGTTTTAATTGATACCCATTACCGCGATTTTCAATTTAATGTTAGAGCCTGTGTAGTAACTGTGATAAGTGCCATTGCTAATCAAACGCAGCAATGCCAAGGTAATACAATTAATTTTTTAAATCAAAGTACGTCAACTTTGGCTAACACAATCTATCATTGGGATTTTGGAGTTAATACGTTAACAAACGATACCTCTAATCTAGTAAACCCAAGTTATACTTACGCTGATACAGGTAAATATACTGTTACGCTAATCGCCAACCCTGGCAGCCTTTGCACGGATACTGTTAAAAAAACGTTTTATGTTTATCCGCCTTTAAAAATAAATTTTCCAACGCATTTAAAACAGTGCTTAAAAGGCAATACGTTTAATTTTAGCGCACAGGGTATTTATGTTCCTTCGGCTACATTTAAGTGGGATTTCACATCCAACGCAACGCCGAGCACTGCTATTACGTCAACAGTTAACAATGTTGTATTTAACCAAGCGGGATTGTATTTTGTGAAATTAGTCGCAAAGCAATTTGCGTGTAGAGATTCGTTTATAGATAGTATTAGAGTAATAGGAAGGCCTGTAGCATTAATTAATAATTTAGGAAGCACCCAATGCGACCCCGCTAAAGTGGCATTTGTAAATGGTTCTTATAGCGAATTACCTTTAAGTTATTTTTGGCAGTTTAGTAATGGTAATACGAGTACGGCATTTGAGCCTACACAAGTGTTTACACCAGCAGGTATTTATGGTGTAACCTTAACAGTAAAAACAACAAGTTTGTGTGTTGATACTAGTATTTTTTCAGTAAGTAATATTACCGTAAATCCTAGCCCTAATGCAGGGTTTACTTTTAGCCCACAAATTACAACCATTTTTGACCCAGAGATTTATATAAATAACAGTGCTAGCGATAATGTTATTGCTTGGAATTATAGTTTTGGAGACGGCTTGGGTACAACTTTTTCTAGCGAAGTGCATACCTATCAAGATTATGGCGATTATGTGATTACACAAATTGTAAATAATAAATATGGTTGCTACGATACCTTAAAACAAACGGTAAAAATTTTACCAGAATTTAGATTTTGGATACCCAATTGTTTTACACCCGATAATAATTTATTAAACGATAATTTTATGCCGATAGCTATTGGTATTATAAATTACGAGTTTGATATTTTTGACCGTTGGGGCGAAAAACTATTTAGCACTCAAAATCCAAAACAAGGTTGGAATGGTTTTTTTAAAGGGAAAGAGTGCAAGCAAGATACATACGTATGGCGCATAACATTTAAAAATGTAGTTACCGAAAAACACGAAATACATTACGGGCACGTTACTTTATTAAATAATTTGTAATTGGTATTTTGGTAAAATAGTTTTTGTAACTACTATGTAGTTATAAGTTTTTTAAACCCTAAGTGCCCTCTTAAAAAATACTAGTTTTTTATATTAAGAAAAACAACAACCGAGAAAAGGATGTGTTTTAATATTAAAATTTACTCAATAGTGCTATTGCGTTGCGCTTCTTTTTTGTATTTAATTATGCGCATAATCCAAAAGGTAAGCATACCAATTACAAATAACGAAATAAAAAGATTTGGTCCTTGACCCATTTTACGCATTACATCAAAAATTTTGTAAGAAATATCGCCAATTCCTTCAAAAATATCTGTCCAAGTTACCATTAAGGTTATAAATAAAGCGCTCATAATTTGTATTAATTTGTATGTTTACATTGCAAAAATAAGTAAATGTTTTAAATAAAAAAATTGTGATTACAAACGTATTAAATAAAGGCATTAGGGGTGGTTTAGTAACAGTACTCGTTTTTTTTGTGTTTTTTGCTGTTTTATCTTTTTTTTCAACGATACCAATCGAAAGTAACAATTATCCGAATTTATTTTATAATTATATTGTTAATAAAATAAATTCTCAAATTATAATATTATTGCTTAATTATTTTTTTATTTTAATTGGTGGCTATTTAATAAATTTAATTGCAATCAATCAAGAGATAGCAGATAAATCAAATTTTTTTCCTGTATTTATTTATATCGTTTTATCAAGTGTATCGGTTAACGCCTTTCAAATTGCACCTCAAGCTTTTACCAATGTGTTTGTGCTGTATTCGGTTTACAAGTTATTTGATACCTATCGAAAAGAAGATGTTTTAAACCACTTATTTGTTGCGGCATTTTGGTTAAGTTTTTCGGCTTTTATTACTATTTCTAGTATTATAAGTTTCCCTTTATTTTTTATTATTTTATTAGTGTTGCGCCCTGTGCAATGGCGCGATTGGATAGTTTCGATACTTGGTTTTGTAGCCCCTATTTTTATTTTTGAGTGCATAGCCTATTTAAGTAATTTTAATCAATGGTATTTTATAAGCTCTACCAATTTGTATTTAAAAAATTTGAAAGTACCCTCATTTAGCGAGTATTTTTTACCCTTATTAGCTTTATTATTTGGTTTATTGTTTTTTTCGATATTTAATAATTTAGTAAAGGGTTTTGGGAATACTGTAAAAAAACAACGGGCAAAATATATATTATTATGGATTTTGTTTTTTTCAACTTTTGGATTTTTTTCAGGGGGTGCCAACAGTAGCAGTATTATTTTAACCTATGCATTCCCGCTCTCGTTTTTTATTGGCGATTTTTTATTTCAATTAAAAGATATTAAAATAGCCAATACTATTTTAACTCTTTTGTTGCTATGTGTTGCTTTAGTTTTTTTAGGGCAATTTAAAATTATTTAGCTTTTTAGTTTATACTATAATTTATAGCAATCAATTACTATAAAATGATATAGCTTTGTACTACTAAAAATTAGTTTTATGGAGCAAAGCACATATTTTAAAGGCAGAGGTGCACAATTGAATACCCATAATAAATTTAATAAAAGCCGGTATGTAGAGGAAAATATTGAAGTTTTAGACGAAGCGTTTTTAGTTAGCGAAAAAACGGAAATAATTTATACCTACCCAAAAACAATAATTAATAAAGTTAATAGTCCCGACATTGGTTTGGCTTATTCCTTAAATCCTTACCAAGGTTGCGAGCATGGCTGTATTTATTGTTATGCACGTAATAGCCACGAATACTGGGGCTATAGTGCAGGTTTAGATTTTGAGCAAAAAATAATTGTAAAACAAAATGTAGTTGAGGCGTTAGAAAAACAATTTAGTAATAAAAATTGGAAACCAATGCCACTTATGCTTTCGGGTAATACCGATTGTTACCAACCTATTGAAAAAAAATTAGAAATTACCCGCCGTATCTTACAAACTTGTTTAAAGTATAAGCACCCTGTTGCGCTTATTAGTAAAAATGCTCTAATTCTGCGCGATTTGGATGTATTAAAAGAATTAGCAAATTATAATTTAGTACATGTAATGATTTCAATTACAGGCACAGATGAAGCCATGCGTCAAAAATTAGAACCGCGAACAGCAACCTATAAAAACCGTTTTAAAGTATTAGAAAGTTTAGCCTACAACAATATACCTTGTGGTGTAATGGTAGCGCCAATTATTCCTGGCATTAATAACCACGAAATACCTGACGTAATGCAACAAGCTGCTAATGCTGGCGCCACGCAAGCAGGCTACACAATTGCCAGATTAAACGGGGCTGTGGGCCCTATTTTTAAAGATTGGTTATTAAAAAATTTTCCAGATAGAGCGAACAAAGTATGGAGCCAAATATGTGATGCGCATGGTGGTGATGTAACGGATAGTCGTTTTGGTGTAAGAATGCGTGGCGAAGGAAAAATGGCAGAAAGTATTAAACAATTATTTAACGTGTCTAAATTACGATTTATGAAAGCCGAAAATAGTTTTAATTACAATACTACTTTATTTAATTATAAAGCAGGCCAAAGCCAACTAAGTTTGTTTTAAATAAAATTTTATATTGGTTCTATTTTTATGAAACCATTTAATTAAGTTTGTGTTTTAAATCAAGTTGGTATTGATAATTTTAATTAAAAAAATGGCTATAAATCAAATAAATATTGAAGGAATAAACCTATATGGCTACCATGGCTGCTTAGAAGAAGAAGCGAAGATTGGCAGTAATTATATTGTAGATGTTTATATGACTACCGATTTTAGTTCGGCCGCTAAAACTGATAATTTAATTGAAACCATTGATTATTGTACTATTTACGAAATTTGCAAAGCTCAAATGGCTATTCGCAGCAAATTAATTGAGCAGGTGTGTGATAGAATCTTTAATCAAATTAAATCTGATTTTTTAAACATAACGCATTTACACGTTAAAGTTACTAAGCTTTTGCCTCCCATGAATGGTAATGTAGATAAGGTAAGTGTGGAGATAAAGGATTAACCAATTCTATTATAACAACTCTTTGGGAATAACGCATACAGGTATGGCTTCCATTTTATGTTTGTTTGCTTTATGGCGTTGGTTGTATATTTGTATAACAATTTTTTGTCTATCGTTTAATTCGTAAGTTTCTTTGGCACTAAGATATTCCATTGCCCATTCCAATTCGGGGTAAGTGGCTCCAATTTGGTCTTCGTCGGATCTACCATCGGCAAATAAGCCATCGGTAGGTTTTGCTGTTTGTATAGTATTTACAACGCCTAATTCTTTTGCTAATTCATATACTTGCGTTTTATTTAAATCGGCAATAGGACTCAAATCAACCCCTCCATCGCCGTACTTGGTATAAAAACCTACGCCAAAATCTTCTACTTTGTTTCCGGTGCCTGCCACTAATAATTTATGTGTGGTGGCAAAACCGTAAAGCGTTATCATGCGTAAACGCGCACGGGTATTAGCCATACTTAAAAAATCGGTTGCTATGTTTTGTGGAAATGTTTTTTCTAAAACTGCTAAAGCATCCGTTAAATCAACAGTTTCAGAACTAACATTTTCGAACTTAGCTTTTAGCCAATTAATGTGTTCGGTGCTTCTATCAAATTCAGTTTTAAATTGTCTAATTGGCATATTTAAAGCGATCACTTTTTTTCCGGTTAAAGCACAAAGTGTCGAAGTTACTGCACTATCAATACCTCCACTAATACCTATTACAAAGCCAGTTGTGTGCGACGTGTCGCTATACGTTTTTAACCAATTTACAATGTGTGTTATTACTGATTTGTGTTGCATACATCACTTTTTTTTGCTACAGATTACACAAATTACGCTGATGAACTATCTGAGTAATCTATAAAATTTGTGGCTATATTTTTAAATCCTCTTGGCAAACATGATAACATCTTTATTCGATTGCCAATGGTAACCCAAGTGAAAAGGCAATTGTTTAATGGTAGCGCTATCTCTTTTAAAGGCTTGTATTAATTCTTTTTGCAATTTTAAATAGGGAAAATCTTTTACAGGTTGCACATACTGTCCGTATAATTTTACTGTAAATTTTTTCCCTTCCTCAAAATATTTGTATGGCAAACCGGTATCGTCTTGTACTATAGCTACTGAGTTTTTTAAAATTAATTTACGCATGTTTGCCATAAAATTAGCGTGTAGAAGGTACGAAGCGCTTTTTATATACGTAATGCAATTACTGGTGTTTTTATTAATAAATTTAAAAAATACAGTAGTATCGTTAAAAAAATCGTTGCGTACATCGTATTTGAAATAGTAAGCTGTTTTTTGTTTGGCTTCTTGTAAAAAACTAATTTTGACACCAAAAGGTTTATGCTCCGTATTTTTATAATCGTAGCTTACAACTCCTATACTATCTTGTTTGTAGCGCACAAGGTACTTGATATCTAGAATATCGTTACCTGTTTTTTTTATGAAAAAAGATAGAACAGGCAATAACCCATTTACTTTTTGTGCCTGAAAATCGCGAATCATTGTTTGCGTTATAAAATAGCTTTTGCTAAAAATATCACTTAACGATTTTTTAAAATCTTGTTCATAATCAGCTGCATCACCGTTTTTAAACGATTGTAAGTCGGGCAACTTCCCTACAGTTTCAAGTCCTAACATAATGTAGGTGTCGGCATTTGGGAAGAACGCGTTTGCCGTTAAATAATCAGGACCGCTAAAGGGATAAAAAACTGTTTTTGCTTCGGAATTAGGTTGTTCAAATTCTTTGCGCCCCCAATTTTTCATTGCTTGTAAGCGTTTTTTTTCTAAACGTTTCCAACTGCTGTCAATAAAAGCAACGTGTTTGTTCCAGGCCAATGTATCAAATAAATAATTAAGATTGTTGGCTTTTCCTTTATTACCGCATAGAACGGCAGTTATGTTGTTAAATTTATTATCGGTAGAAAAGGTTGAGTTACTGGTTTTTGCCGAATCTTTTTTTGCAACAACAGTATCTTTTTTTAGGGAAGTTACAACAGTTTCATTGGCTTTACTTGGTGTAGAATTTGAACAACACAAACAAAAAATCAGGGCACCAAAAAGTAAAAATAAATTTTTAATCATTTGGCAAAAGTATAAATTTTGCAGTAATTAAAAAAGGGATTATTTACCCACACTTGCAAACCACTTTTGATACAATTCGCCAATAAGAGGTAAGGGTTTTTCTTCGCCATTTACAGCAGTAATTAAACCCATTATCCATAAAACTAATAATCCTACGCCAATTATCATGCTAATAATCCAACCCATAGGTATAAACAGTAAAGGAGTTCTTATAAAAATAGTAGCTATTGCCAGTATAATTAAGCCTAATGATTGGCGGATATGATAAGCACCAATTGATGTTTTATTGCTGCCATGCATTACCAAAGCAACTATCCAACCTATTAAAGTAATGTAACTAATTATAGCAATTGTTTTTCCGCTATCGGCAGTATTTGGCTGGGGAGTAGATGTGTTTTCCATTTTGTGTAGTAATTTAAATTGTATCGCTTAGGTTTATTAATTTTTCTTTAATGGCTTCTAACTTTGCAATTACTTCAGCATTTTTTGATGAACTTGTTTTTTTTGAAGATTTACTTTTTAATTCCTCCTTAGCACCTTGTATGGTATAACCTTTTTGTTTTACCAATTCAACAATTTGTTTTATATAATCAATTTCTTTTTGTGTAAATAAACGATTGCCTTTTTTGTTTTTTGTGGGTTTTAGAGCTTCAAACTCTTTTTCCCAAAAACGAAGGGTGCTTGGGTTTACGTCAAACATTTCGCTTACCTCACTAATGGAATAATACAATTTTGAAGTTTCTTCTTTAAACATCATAAATATAAAACTAAAACAATTTTTCAGTTTCTCAAAACTTTTTTTATTAACAAACATTTTAAAATTTATTTTTACGCAATGGAAGAACAACAAGCTCTACAAAAAATACAACAATTAAGCGAAACACTAAATCAGCATAATTACAATTATTATGCTTTAGATAAACCAACTATTACTGATTTTGAATTTGATAAATTGTTGGAAGAATTGATTGAATTAGAAAAAAAGTTCCCAGAATTTATATCTCAAAATTCGCCGAGTCAGCGTGTGGGTGGAGCAATTACGAAAGAGTTTAAATCGGTAAAACATATCTATCCAATGCTTTCACTTGGCAATAGTTACAACGAAGACGATATAATTGATTTTGACAGAAAAGTGTTTGAAGGTTTGCAAATTCAGGCTAACGATTTGTTTGCCGCTCAAGTGCAATACGTGTGCGAACTAAAATTTGACGGTTTATCTATCGGGCTAACATATAAAGATGGAGCGTTACAACAGGCTGTTACTCGTGGCGATGGCGTGCAAGGCGATGATGTTACTAACAATGCAAAAACTATAAAATCTATTCCCTTAAAATTACAAGGTAATTATCCGTCGTTGTTTGAAATACGCGGTGAAATATTTTTACCAAAAAAAGTATTTGAAAGCATTAATAAAGAGCGTGAAGAAATTGGAGAAGCGTCCTTAGCCAACCCACGCAACGCTGCCAGTGGTACTATGAAAATGCAAGATAGCTCTGTTGTTGCTTCTCGCAAATTAGATTGTTTTTTATACTCTGTGTTGGGCGAAAAAATGCCACATCAAACCCATTTTGAAAATCTGCAAGCTGCTAATAGTTGGGGTTTTAAAACAAGTAAACATTCTAAATTATGTAATAATATTGCTGAAGTGCTTGATTTTATTAACTATTGGGATAAGCATCGATACGCCTTGCCTTTCGAAATTGATGGTATTGTTATAAAAGTAAACGATTATAAACAACAAAAACAATTGGGGTTTACAGCCAAAAATCCACGCTGGGCAATTGCCTATAAATTTAAAGCAGAACAAGTCAGCACTCAATTGCTAACTATTAGCTATCAGGTGGGTAGAACTGGAGCCATTACTCCTGTAGCCAATTTAAACCCTGTTCAATTAGCGGGCACATTAGTTAAACGTGCCAGTTTGCATAATGCCGATATTATTGAGAAATTAGATATTCGCATTAACGATTTTGTTTTTGTTGAAAAAGGCGGCGAAATTATTCCAAAAATTATTGGAGTTGATTTTTCTAAAAGAAATGCTAATGCGGTAAAAACAACATACATTACACATTGCCCCGAATGTGGCACAGAGTTGGTTCGAAAAGACAGCGAAGCCAACCATTATTGCCCCAACGAAAACGGTTGCGCGCCACAAATAAAAGGTAAGTTAGAACATTTTGTTAGTCGCAAGGCTATGAATATTGATAGCTTGGGTGGGGAAACCATCAGCCAATTGGTGGACGCTAATCTCATAAAAAATATAAGTGATATTTACGATTTAAAAAAGGAACAACTATTGCCATTAGAACGAATGGCCGAAAAAAGCGCTCAAAATTTAATAGCAGGTATTGAGCAAAGCAAACACGTAAATTTTGAACGTGTATTGTACGCCATTGGTATTAGGCATGTGGGCGAAACCACAGCCAAAAAAATTGCACGTAACGTAAAAACAATTGATAATTTAATAAGTTTAACTAAAGAACAACTTTTAGAAATTGATGAAGTAGGGGAAACCATAGCCCTAAGTATTATAGCCTTTTTTGCCGACGAGCAAAACAAAATTAGCATACAAAAATTAAAAACAGCTGGCTTACAATTTAGTTTAAGTGAAGAAGCTATGGCAAACACAGGCACAAAACTAACTGGTTTAACTTTTGTAATAAGTGGTGTGTTTAATAATCACAGTCGCGACCAGCTAAAAGAGTTAATAGAACAAAACGGTGGAAAAAATGTTGGCTCCATAAGTGGCAAAACATCTTATTTATTAGCAGGGGATAATATGGGACCCGAAAAATTAAAAAAGGCACAAAGCTTAGGAGTAAAAATTATTAGCGAAACTGATTTTGAATTGATGCTAAAATAGCCCTTGGATTTATTTTTTTAGTTTGTGAAAATAGTTTTATAATTAAGAAAATTTCGCCGTTTTATTCAGCAATAAAAAATCAACTAGCACTAATGCTGCCATACTTTCAACAATTGGCACTGCGCGCGGTAATACGCAGGGGTCGTGCCTGCCTTTAGCCTCTAATGTAATTTCTTCACCTAAATTATTTACAGAGTTTTGAGACTGCATAATGGTTGCAACAGGTTTAAACGCAACGTTAAAATAAATGGGCATACCGTTGCTAATACCACCTTGTATACCGCCACTATTATTGGTTTTGGTTATTACAGCTTTGTTGTTAACAGTGCCTTGTTCCAAATCCATCGATGAAATAAACACGTCATTTAACTCCGAACCTTTTTTAGTTATGCTATCAAAGCCGCTTCCAATCTCAAAACCTTTAACGGCATTAATGCTTAGCATCGCGTGTCCTAATACAGCATGTAATTTATCAAATACTGGCTCTCCCAAACCAATAGGTGTGTTGTTAATAACACACTGAATAATACCGCCAACGGTATCGCCTTGTTTTTTAATTTCTTCAATATACGTAATCATGTGTTGAGCAACAGTTTCATCGGGGCAACGCACAAGGTTAGTATCTGTTTTTGTTAAATCTAAGTCGTTAAAATTTTTCTGTAATTTAATTTCTCCAACCTGTTTTACAAACGCATTAATACTAATATTATTTTGTTTTAAAATTAATTTTGCAATTGCTCCTGCAACTACTCTACAGGTAGTTTCTCGGGCACTACTTCGTCCGCCACCTCTATAATCTCTTACACCATATTTTTTTTCGTAGGTAAAATCGGCATGGCTAGGTCGGTACGTATCTTTTAAATGTTCGTAATCGTTACTTTTTTGATTTTCGTTTTTTATTATAAAACCAATTGGCGTGCCGGTTGTTAAGCCTTCAAATAATCCTGATAAAAACTCAACGGTATCACTTTCTTTACGCTGCGTGGTAATGTGCGATTGACCGGGTTTACGCCTATCTAATTCCGTTTGTATAAAATTAAAATCGAGTTTTAAGCCGGCAGGGCAACCATCAATTATACCACCAATGGCAGTTCCATGACTTTCGCCAAAAGTCGTAAGCTTAAAAAGTGTTCCAAAAGAATTACCTGCCATACCCGCAAAGATACAGTTTTTGATTAAAAACGATAAAATAAACTAATTTCAGAAATTAAGCCATCACTATTAAAATCAAAAACCCTCATGTTAGGGTAACGATCATTTTTAATGGTATAGGTTTGCAAACTTAGGCGGGTAGAGGCAGTAACTAGCAACTTTGGAGTTAGCGCAAATCTTAAAGAGTAAAATGGGGCAATACCAAATTTGCTAAAGTACCGTTGATGATTTGTTTTGCCTGTATCAATAGGCATAAAATTTTCTTGTTTATAAGAGTTAATTATAGTGTCTTTAATTGCGTGGTAATTAATAGCTGTATTTTCCTTTACATAATTATAGGTTAAATCGCAACCAACAACGTGTTTTAATTTTCTTTTTCCAATAATTCTTTCGTAACCTATACCTAGCATAGTATTTACAGGATTACTGACAGTTGTGTTTTTATAGACCGTAATAGAATTAGAGATAGATACCGCAACGCTTTGTTTAGCTAGATTACTTGAGTTAAAAACATTAATACCCCCGGTAATACGTAACGCATTATGTTCACTATACAAATAGCGGTAAGTGGCATTAAAAAATTTTGGTTGAGATCTAGTTACACTCGACAATATTAAAACAGGAGGCAATACATTAATTCCAATTTCATTACGCTTTGGTTTCGTTAATCCTTTATTAGAAAGGCTATCTTGGCTAAACGTCTTAAATGAAATTAGATACATCGTTAACAACATTAACTTTTTCATATGCTTTAGGTTTTATAAGGTTAGAGTAGTTAAAATTAATAACTGTTGTTTTTAGTTATTAACGTAAACACTTTATAATTGTTGTGCGAAAATCAAAATAAAAGTTAAGAATTTTATTTACCTTCAAATTCTTATATGAGTAAACTTCTTTTAAAAAATATTAAGCAACTTATATCGGTATACGAAAACGCGCCAATAAAACTATCAGGTAAAGAAATGAAGAACCTGCCTTGCATTGAAAGTGCTTGGTTAGCAGCCGAAGATGGCATTATAGTTGATTTTGGCGAGATGGATACGTTTCCGGGAATTACCGATTGGAAAGATTTAGAGGTGATAGATTGTGAGGGTAAAATCGTTATGCCATGTTTTGCGGATAGTCATACTCATATCGTTTATGCTGGTAATAGAGAAAAGGAGTTTGTTGATAGGATAAGTGGATTAAGTTACGAGGAGATAGCAAGCAGGGGCGGAGGTATTTTAAACTCGGCCAAAAAATTAAGAGAAACGGCGGAAGACGATTTATTTGATGAAAGCAAACAACGCTTGCATGAAATTATTTTACAAGGCACCGGCGCAGTTGAAATTAAAAGTGGGTACGGATTAGATTTAGAAAGTGAATTAAAAATGCTACGCGTTATAAAACGCCTGAAAAATTTAAACTGGATACCCATAAAAGCAACTTTTTTAGGGGCACATGCGGTACCTTTAGAATTTAAAGAAGATAAAAAAGGATATGTTGATTTAATTATAAATCAAATGTTGCCCGCCATTTCAGTTGAAAAATTAGCCGATTTTATTGATGTTTTTTGCGAAAAAAATTATTTTACAGCGCAAGAAACAAAACAAATTTTAGAAGCAGGAAAAAAATACGGACTACAAGGCAAAGTTCATGCCGAACAATTAAGCCATAGTAACGGTATAAAAACGGCTATAGAATGCGATGCCATAAGCGTTGATCATTTAGAGTTTTGTAATGCTGACGACATTGAATTATTAAAAAACAGTAAAACAATGCCAACTATATTGCCCGGGGCTGCATTTTTTTTAAATTTACCCTTACCGCCTGCACGTAAAATGATTGATGCTGGTTTAGCAGTTGCTTTTGCAAGCGATTATAACCCAGGTAGCTCCCCAAGTGGAAACATGAGTTTTATGATGAGTTTAGGTTGTGTTTTGTATAAATTAACCCCCGAAGAGGTTATAAATGCTTCAACCATTAATTCAGCGTATGCTATGAATTTAAATGAGGAGGTTGGTACGATTAGCGCTGGCAAAAGAGCAAATTTGATTATAACAAAAAAAATAAATAGTTACGGGTTTATACCTTACTCGTTTTCAACTAACCAAATTGATTTAGTGATTATTAACGGACGTGTTTTTAAATAAAATTTATTTTTGCCTTCAATTAAACCTTTGGGTAAATTTTGCGTTTAAGTTATATAATGATTACACCTCGTATTTTATTTTTAGCCGATATTAATTCTCCTCATACTCAGAAGTGGGCTAGCGGGCTAGCTTTTGACGGTTTTGAGATTGGGATTTTTTCGTTTAATCATTCAAAAGATAATTGGTACCGGGATAATAAAAATATAAGTTGTTTACACCAGGCGTCTAAAAAAAATACGGGTGGTTTACTTTCTAAATTTAAATACCTGTTTTTATTTCCTAAGTTAATTTATTACGTTTTTAAGTTTAAACCCAATGTTATACATTCGCATTACGCCAGCAGTTACGGTTTATTGGGAGCTTTAACGTTGTTTAAACCTTTTATTGTTTCTGCTTGGGGAAGTGATGTGATGGAATTTCCGAAAAAAAGCGGATTACAAAAATTTATATTAAAATTTGTGCTTTTTAGAGCCAATAAAATTTGTGTTACCTCAAACGTTTTGGAAAAAGAAATTAGCAAATACACAAAAAAGCCAGTTTACGTTATACCCTTTGGCGTTAATTTAAATGTGTTCTTTGCATTTAAAGAAATTAGAAATAACACTGAGTTTACTTTTGGCTGTGTTAAGTATTTAGAAAAAATATACAATATAGATAGGGTAATATTAGCATTTAACCTGTTGGTAAAAAAGTACCCTTTAGCCAGGTTAAAATTAAAAATTATTGGTTCGGGAATCGAAAAAGAGAACTTAATAAAACTAACAGAATTAAATAATTTAAGTGCTAAAATTGATATGCTGGGCGAATTACCACATTCGCAAATACCCTATCAATTAAATACCTTAGACGTATTGGTAAATGTTTCGGAGATTGAAAGTTTTGGGGTAAGTGTGGCCGAAGCAATGGCTTGTAAAATACCTGTAATTGTTAGTAATATTGAAGGATTTAATGATTTAATACCTGATAAAAGTGTAGGCTTAATAACACCATCCACATCAATAGTAGCTATTTTTGAGGCAATGGAAAGTTATTATTTGAATAACGAGTTACGTTATATAAATTCAATAAATGCCTATAAACATGTTAAACAAAAATTTAACTGGCTTATAAATTTAAATCAAATGGAAAAATTGTATAACGATTTGCTGATTGATACTAAAATAAAGTAACTATCTTCCTCTTCTTTTTTTATGATCGCTAAATCTTGGTTTTTTATCGCTTCCGCCTATACGCTCGGTTTCTACAAACTCGTATGTTAATTGTTTTTTAACTAAGTCGGCATCTTTTACAGAAATCTTAACAGTATCGCCCAAAGCATATATTTTGCCGGTATTTTTGCCAACGTAGCGATAATTTTCTTCGTCAAAAAAGTAATTATCACCTTTCATTTCACGGCTTCTTATCATTCCCTCGCATTTATTTTCAATAATTTCAACATAAATGCCCCATTCTGTAACACCGCTAATAATTCCATCAAAACTTTGCCCCACCTTATCGGTCATAAACTCTACTTGTTTGTATTTAATTGATGCTCTTTCAGCATCGGCAGCAAGGCGTTCCATTTCGCTACTATGTTTACAAAGTAGTTCTAATTCATCTTTAGTAGAATAGGTTTTACCATTTAATTTTGCATCTAATAAACGGTGCAACATCACATCAGGATAACGACGTATGGGGGATGTAAAGTGCGAATAATACTCAAACCCCAAACCATAATGCCCAACATTTTTAGTAGAGTAAATGGCTTTTGGCATACTGCGCACAGCCAACAGCTCAATCATACTTTGCTCTTTTTTATTTTTTACATCTACCAATAATTTATTAATAGCTTCGGCTGTTTTTTGTTTACTACCTAAATGCATTACATGCCCAAAGCGAGCAGCAAAGCCACTTAATTCCTGCATTTTTTCGTCCGTGGGTGTATCGTGAATACGGTAAACACACAGTGCTTTAGGGTCTTCTTTCTTTTTATTATTTTTTAGTGGCGAATCGTTTTGTTTATTATTTGTAGTACTTAAATATTCAGAAACTTTACGGTTTGCCAATAACATAAAATCTTCAATTAATTTATGCGCATCTTTTTGTGTTTTAAAATATACACCAAGTGGTGTACCGTCATCATCTAATTTAAATTTCACTTCGGCTTTATCAAAGGTAATAGAGCCATGTTTCAATCTAAAGTCACGTAATTTTTTTGCGAGTTTATCTAATACTAAAATTTGGTCTTTATAGTCGCCTTCGCCTGTTTCTATTATGGTTTGCACCTCTTCGTAAGCAAAACGGCGGTTACTGTTTATAATCGTTTTACCAAACCATTGATTGTGAATAGTGGCATCATCATCTAATTCAAATACAGCTGCAAAGCAGTATTTATCCTCATTTGGTCGTAAGGAGCATACAAAATTACTTAGTACTTCGGGAAGCATTGGAATGCAACGGTCCACTAAATAAACACTGGTAGCACGTTGTACAGCCTCTTTATCTAAATTGGTATTAACTTTTAAATAATGTGTTACGTCCGCTATGTGTACACCAACTTCCCACAAACCGTTATCTAATTTTTGGATGGATAAAGCGTCGTCAAAATCTTTAGCATCAACAGGGTCAATTGTGCAGGTAATAATATCTCTAAAATCGCGACGTTTTTTTATTTCAGCTTCTGTTATTTCGGTAGGAATTTTTTTTGCTTCGTATTCAATTGCATCCGGAAATTTTTCGGGTAAACCGTATTCGCTCATAATTGCGTTCATCTCCGTTTTATGTTCGCCTGGTTTGCCAAATACTTGTTTAACCTCACCAGTTGGGTTTTGTTCGCCCGGTTTCCAGTCGCGATAAGTAATTAACACTTTTTCGCCATCTTTTGCGCCATTTATGTGACTGCTACGAATAAAAAAATCGACATGAATTTTATTGCTATCGGGTATTACAAATGCAAATTTTGGATTGATACGAATGGTGCCAACAAAATCGGTTTTGTTACGTTTAATAACGTCAACCACTTCGCCTTCTAAGCGAGTACCACTACCTCGGCGGGGCAACACATATACTTTTACTAAATCGCCCTGAAAGGCGTCTTTAGTTTTTTTTGCTGGAATAAAAATATCTTTTTCAGAGTCGCTGTAAACCACAAAAGCTGTGGCTTGGGTTGTAAAATCAATAGTGCCGGTTACATATTGCTTAGTTTCTTTTATTTGAAATTTACCTAGTTCTTTTTCTAAAACAAAACCTTGTTTTTTTAATTCGGTTAAAATTTCAATTAATTCTATGCGCTGGCTTTCAACATTCATTTCCATGGCAGCGCCCAATTGTTTGTAGTTAAAAGCTTTATCGGCGTTGTGTTTTAAAAAATCTAACACTTCTTCAAATAAGTGTCGTTGTGGTTTTTTGTTTTTAGACATACTAAGAATTAATTTTTTAAATTTTTAAATCAAAAATTGCAAAACCATGATTAATTTAAAAAGAATAGGATAAATTTAATCATATAGCATTACAAAAACACACCAAACAAAAATGTGTTATTAACAAAAAATTAGATTAATACTAGTGTTAATGCAAAATATTAAGTCTATAAATTGGCTCCAAATCTTCTTTTTCGTCGTGAATAACGCTTAAATCGGTAATTAAACCATTGTTAATGCCATATACCCAACCATGCAAGTCTAGGGAGCGTTTTGCCCAAGCTTCTTGTACGATTGATGTTTTAGCTAAATTGCGTACTTGTTCAATTACATTTAATTCTGTTAATCTATCGGTACGTTTATCCATATCAGTTATGGCTTCTAATTCTTTAGAATTTTTATTGTACACATCTTTTATGTTTCGCAACCAATTATCTACAAAGCCATGCTGGTTATTAGTCATGGATGCTTTTACTCCACCGCACCCATAATGCCCGCATACAATTACATGTTTTACTTCTAAAAATTTCACGGCATATTCTAACACGCTTAATAAATTCATATCGGTGTGCACCACCATATTTGCAATATTGCGATGCACAAATATCTCACCACTTTCGGTATTTGTAACTTCGTTGGCCGGCACTCGGCTGTCGCTACACCCAATCCATAAATAATCGGGTTTTTGTCCTAATGATAATTTTTTAAAATATTCAGGGTCATCAAATTTTTTCGACATAGAGAAACGTCGGTTTCCATCTAATAATTTTTTATAACTTTTTTCCATATCTTTTTTAGTGATTGTTTTTAATAAGTTGTACTTCTATATTTTTTTTGTTGCTTGTTTGTATAAAATCATCTATTACATCTTTAGCATCTGAATTTATTTTTTTATTAATGGAGTAATCAATCGAAATCATGCTATTTTCTTGTACCGAATTAAAAAATTTAATTAAAAATCCCTTATTAAAAAAAGTAAGATGTTGCGGTAATTTAACAATGTAATACATTTTACCATCAATAAATTGGCTTGTAGAATCGAATGAGGCTTTAATATTATCTTTAATAATAAAAATAACAGCAATAAGTAAACCAGCACCAACACCTTTTAAAATATCCGTAAGTAACATTACGGTTATTGTAACTATAAATGGTAAAAATTGTTCAACCCCCGATTTAAAAGTAGTTTTTATTAAGCTAACATTAGTTAATTTATAACCAGTAATTATTAATATTGCTGCTAAGCAGGCGTTGGGAATTAAATTTAATACGTTGGGTAAAATTAAAACACAAACTAATAAAAGTACACTATGGATTACAGCTGATGCTTTTGATTTAGCACCCGAATTTATATTTGCCGAACTGCGCACAATAACAGATGTAACTGGTAAACCTCCAATTAAACCACAACTAATATTGCCAATACCTTGTGCTATTAATTCTTTATTTGAGTTTGATTGATTCTTGTCTGGGTCTAGTTTATCGACGGCCTCGATACTTAGCAAGGTTTCGATACTGGCGACAATGGCTAAAGTAAAAGCTACTACCCAGAAGTTCTTTGTAAGCAATTCTTCAAAATTCGGAAATATAATATTTGATTTTAAATCAGCAAACGATTTTATACTAGGGATGCTTACCAAATGTTGCTCGTCAATTTTTAAAAATTCGTAATTGCTAAAACTTATATTTAAGAGTACGCCAAAAATTACCACCAACAATGGCGCCGGAATAAGTGATAAAATTTTATCGTTTTTATAAAATTTTTGATTTCCAATTAAAATAATAATTATAGAAACGATCCCAATAATAATTGAGCCAGGAGTTATAAAGTTTACCATGTGTATTAATTCTGTAAACGAGTTTTCGCCATCCATTTGTATAAACTCCATATCGCCCTCGGGGTCTTTATCGTAGCCAAATAAATGTGGCAGTTGTTTTATAATTAGAATAATGCCAATACCAGCCAACATACCCTTAATTACTGCATTAGGTATAAGGTTACCAATGCCACCTGCTTTTAAAAATCCTAAAATAATTTGAAAAATACCTGCAACAACTAATGCTGCCAAAAATAGTTGGTAGCTTCCTAATAAAGCAATTGAACTAATTACAATTGCTGTTAGGCCAGCTGCCGGACCAGATACACTGTATTTAGACCCACTAAATACAGTTACAATAATGCCGCCAATTATACCAGAAATAATACCACTAAACAAAGGCACTTTACATGCTAGAGCAATTCCCATACATAAAGGGAGGGCAACTAAAAATACTACAATGCCCGATTTGAAATCGGCTAATCCATTTTTTTTGAACATAAATTAAAATTTAAAAATTATTTAATAAAAAATGCGCTTACAAAACGCTTAAATAATTTTAAACTTTTGGAGGAGGGGTGTTTATAGAAATTACCGGTGGAGTAGAATGTATTTGTTGTTTGTGAAATACACTAACTTTTAAATCTGGTAAAAAGTTAAAAGAATACTTAAACTCCGAAAGAAAATAATCGTCTTCTAATTCTATTTTTTTAGTTTCAGAGTCTTCTTCACTATCATCAAAGTCTTCAACCGATAATTCAATTGCACTTAACTTAGTGTTTTTTGTAAAATAGTTAATGGTTGATTGAAGGCATGAAAACATGATTCCGAAAAAAATAAGGGTACTAAAAAATATATGTCTTAAATTAACTTTCACTAATTAATGCTAAAATACAGGTATTTTAAAATTATTAAAACTAATAAGTGTTAAATAAAAGTTAACTGATAAATTACTGTTTAATGATTTTTGTAGTTTTTAAAACGAGACTATTTTGATCTGTTATCGAAAGAATATAAACTCCTGCATTTAAACTCTCAATATTTATTTTTTGCTCGGTGCCTGTATTTTCTTTAGACTCATGTATCAGCAATTTTCCTTGTAAGTCATAAATATTAAAATTAATTAAATTTGAATTAACTTGGTAATAGTTAATTATTAATTCGTTTTTTACTACTGTTTGAATGTTATAGTGCGCATTATTATTTTGGTTTTGAATTCCGGTAACAGTGGTTGCAACGCATACTGCTATAGTACTTGTATAAGGCGTTTTATTAAATTCAGTAATGGTTAAAACTAAGTTTTGAGTCGTATTAAATGTTTGTGTAAGCACAACGTTGGTTAAACTATTTGAAATTAATGTTGTTCCAATAATTTGATTATTTTGTGAAATGCAAGCATAAGTATTATTTGCAAAGGAAGAAGTTAGACTAAAAGAGGTTGCAGTTGCATCAATACAGCCTAAATGGTTAGCAGTAATTGAACTTGGATTAACAGTTCTAAACATACAGCTTGGGTCACCAAACATAACCCATGTTTCCATAACTTCCTGTCCCGTTAAAGTTGGATAAGCATCAAGCATACTCATTTGTGAATTATAAAACAATCCACCCAAAGTAAACTTTAAGTTATTAGGGTATTGATTAGAAACGATATCTGCAATTTCATCTTGGGTTTGCATTGGTTCAGCCCAGGCCATTAATATTGAAGATCCACAAGATGCTATAGCGCCTTTTGGACCAAGTGTTCCTGATCCAGCCGCCCTAATAAATGCTTCTGAGAAACAGGTGCCTCCAATAAATGTACCGTTATTGCACGCAACTTGTAATGAAAAAGGGTACTTACCATAGTTTGTACAAGCATTTATATCAGAAATATTATAATTACTAGTAGCACATGAATTTTGACTGCCATGCCCACAATACAAAAACATACTAGCACCTATATTTACCGCACTAGAAACCATCGTTGAGTTTGGATTACCGGTTGCGTCATTTCCACCGTGCGAACCGTCAAAAAATTCATTATAAAAGTTATAATTTCCAGTTGCCAATAATTTGGTACCAATATTGCGCATATGTTGCCAATCAGCCTCTCCATCATCCCCAATTCCTAAGCCCTCATCCGAACCTATTCCAATACCTGCACTATACCAACTGCCTGTTAATGGAGTTTTTTCGTATTCTAAAGTTCTATTAACCATTGTATTAATTTCAGTTGCATTATTTGATGAGAATCGCCCAACCATTAACTCAGGGTAATAGTCATTTCCCGTTAAGAGTCCGTATGAACAGTCGCTCCATTTAGTTTCACTACCCGCCATACCAGCATTATAAGAGTTTATTTGCTCGTGATCGCCAACTAATAAAACATATAATAAATTTGGGTGGGAAGAATAGTAGCTTTGTATGTAATTTTTTATAGATACATAATTTGTACCTGTAATAGCAGATGAAACCATTTCAGTTGAAATACCTTTTTGATTTTTCCAATCGACAAGTGGTTGAATGTTATTTGCAAATGGTGTATGATAGATTACCAGCATACTTCCAAATTCGTTAATTGGCGTGTACATTGTTTTTTGATTAGAAACTACATTTTGTAAATTAATAAAACGATGTGTTAAAATTTCTTTTTCTTCGTTAGAAGTAAATGTTGGTATATTGAAATTTTGTTTTGCACCACTTTTACTAATGTAAGTTACCTTAAATATAATTTTACTATACACTTTAATTGTGTTTGTAACAGCATTTACTTGAATAGGAAATACGCTTAACGAAGCACCTTTTTGTTGACGAAGATTATAAACCGAATTTAATTCAACGGTAGTTTCCGGGTAAAATTTATTTTGTTGGTAAATGTTTGCAAAAGTATAAGGAACATCGTCAGGATTAATATTACGTGTTAAACTACCTTTAGACGGGGCAATTAATTTATTTTGAATTTCAGAAAATTCGCTTGAAATAACTTCTATTTTAGCATCAGCATTAGCGGGTAATGCAACTGAAAGTGCCGAACGTAAAACTTGAGGAAAACCTTTAGTTAAAACAGGTACACAGTTTTGTGCATTTAAATTTTGATACGTTTTACCATTTATGCTAACTTCTTTTTGGTTTAAACCCGAAAACAAATATTCAATAGTTACAGAGTTTGCATCGCTTTTTATAACGGTAAAACCATCTTTACTTTTTAAAGTAACGCCAAAAAACAATAAGCTAAATAAATAGATGTATTTCATAATAAATTAATTTATAAGTAAATATAATTAATTTAATTTGCAATTCAAATTCCTTAATATTTTTTTTAGTTATCTAGTTAAATCCTTTACGATACCTTCTGCAATTTGTTTACTGGCACCAATTCCACCAAGTAATTTTTCCATTTCACTATAGTTTTTAATTATTTCAGATCTATAGTTAGTATCATTTATTAATTTATGTAATTCGGTACAAATATTTTTAGTAGTTAAATTATCTTGCACCAACTCTTTTACTATTAGCTTATCCATAATTAAATTTGGTAAACCTATGTAGTTTAGTTTTACTAAAAGCTTACCAATTTTAAACGACAACCCCCCGGCCTTGTAACAAATTACTTGCGGCAATTTAAACAAAGCACTTTCGAGTGTTGATGTTCCCGATTTAATGATGCCCGCTTCGGCATTGGTCATTAATTCATAAGTTTGATTAAAAATAACCTTAATCCCTTTTTGTTGCAGGGGTTCGTATATATGTTGCGGTAAGTTAGTAGACCCTGCCACAACTAATTGGTGCGTTTTAAAATCAGAAATTACACCCATCATAATTTCTAACATATAATTTATTTCTTGCAAACGACTGCCAGGCAGAACAGCAATTATCGGCAGTTCCGTTAATCCATTTTCTTTAATAAAATTTTCTTTTGTTTTAAAAGAAGGCTTTTGTTGGTCAATAGCGTCGAGTAGGGGGTGACCAACAAAATCTACATCTATATTATGTTTTTTATAAAATGCTTTTTCAAAGGGAAGGATAACAAATAATTTGGTAACGTATTTACGAATAATCTCTACTCGTTTTTCTTTCCAAGCCCAAACCGTTGGCGAGACATAATAGTATACTTTTATATTATTTTCATTTGCCCATTTAGCCATTCGCAAATTAAAGCCCGGGTAATCTACTAATACCAAAGCATCGGGTTTAAAATTTAAAATACTTTGTTTTACAGTTTTAAAATTTTTTTTAATGGTGCGTATGTTTTTTAATACATCAACAAAACCCATAAAAGCCATTTGCTTAATATGAATGCTTGGTGTAACGCCCGTAGTTTTTTGCATTAAATCGCCGCCAGTAAAAGCAAAAGCTGCATTTTTATCTAATGCAATAATTTGTTTTATACAATTGCTTGCGTGCAAATCGCCACTGGGCTCGCCAGCTATAAAATAATACCGCATTATCCTAAATCAACTTCTAAATAATACGTAACGTAGGCTACTAAAGCTACATAAATAATAACGCTCGTAATTATACCTTTGGTAAATTTGTCTATTTTTTTTGTTAAACCAAAATAAAATAAAAGGAGGTTGGCAATGCCGCATATTTTAATAACACCGCTTAATAATTGTCCATTTAGTAAATATTTTACATAGCGACGCGGAAAAGAAATTTGAGGCTCGGTAAACAACCAATAACCTGTAAATACAAGTATAGGAAAAAAAACACCAATTACAAGCCCAATCCAAAATTTGTCAATTTTATATAACCACATAATTTATTCTAATGTTTTTAAATTACTAAGTTCTAAATGTGCCGTTAAATCTACCATCGTCGGTACTACCGAAATATATCCATTCGCTAATGCCCACTCGTCGGTATCTGTAGCGTTTTTCTCGTAATTAATAAAAGAACCAGTCAACCAAAAATAATCTCTTCCGTAAGGGTCTTTACGCTCTTCAAATTTTTCTACCCACATTGCTTTGGCTTGACGAACTACCTTAATGCCCTTTAATTGCTTAGCTTTTAGTTTTGGGATGTTTACATTTAAACACACACCACTTGCAAATTTATTTTTTAATGCAAATTTAATTAAATGCTTGATGTGTTTTTCTGCCTGACTAAAATCAGCACTATCGGCATAATCGCAAAGACTAAAGCCAATGCTATTACTACCCTCCAAGGCACCTTCAACGGCGGCGCTCATTGTACCACTATAAATTACGTTAATACTGCTATTACTTCCGTGATTAATACCACTTAAAATTAAATCGGGTTTTTGTTTTAAAATGTGGTTTACTGCCATTTTTACGCAATCTACAGGTGTACCGCTACATGCGTATTCTTCAGCAACATTATGGTATTTAGTTTTCTGTATACGCAACATTGCATTTATTGTTATGGCGTGCCCCATGCCGCTTTGCGGTTTATCGGGCGCTACTACTACAACTTTACCAAATTGAGAGGCAATTTTTGATAAATATGTAATACCTGGTGCAGATATTCCGTCATCATTAGTAATAAGTATTAAAGGTTTTTTTGGCATGTTATTTTTTATAGAGTTTAATTCGTTCTTGCTTTACGTTTTCGTTTTCTAAATACTCATCGTAAGTCATTTTTTTATCGATAATTCCGTTTGGTGTTAATTCAATAATACGATTAGCAACGGTTTGCATTAATTCATGATCATGACTGGTTAATAGCACTGTTCCGGTAAAATCTTTCAACGCATCGTTATAGGCAATAATACTTTCTAAATCTAGATGATTGGTTGGTTCATCTAAAATTAAAAAATTTGGATTTACTTGCATCATGCGGCTAGTCATGCAACGCACTTTTTCTCCTCCACTAAGTACAGAACATTTTTTCATTACTTCTTCACCGGTAAACAGCATTTTTCCTAAAAAACCACGTACATAACTTTCATCTTTGTTGGTAGAATATTGGCGTAACCAATCCATTAAATTCATATCGCCCACAAAATATTTAGCGTTATCGTTTGGCAAATAGCCTTTGTGGATGGTAGTACCAAATTTATAAGCACCGCTATCGGCAGTATCTTCTTCGTTAATAATGTCAAATAAGGCTGTAATTGCTAAATGATTTTTTGCGATAAATGCAATTTTATCACCTTTAACTACGTTAATATTTACATTTTTAAAAAGCACGCCGTCAGCATTCGATTTACTTAAATCTTCTATATGCAACAATTGGTCGCCCGCTTCGCGCTCTTGCTTAAAAATAATACCCGGATATTTACGTGTACTTGGTGGAATTTCGTCAATTACCAATTTGTCTAATAATTTTTTACGAGAAGTTGCCTGACTACTTTTACTGGCATTGGCACTAAATCGGCGGACAAATTCTTGTAATTCCAAGCGTTTATCTTCGGTTTTTTTGTTTTGGTCGGCACGTTGTTTTAATGCTAACTGACTCATTTGATACCAGAAACTATAATTGCCAGTGTAGGTTTTTAATTTACCATAATCAATATCACAGGTATGTGTACACACCGCATCTAAAAAGTGTCTATCGTGACTGATTACAATTACAGTATTCTCAAAATCGGCTAAAAAATTTTCGAGCCAACTAATAGTTTCAACGTCTAAATCATTGGTTGGTTCATCTAATAATAAAATATCGGGATTACCAAATATAGCTTGTGTTAATAGTATTTTAACTTTATCCTTGCCGGTTAAATCTTTCATTAACTTAAAATGCGCTTCTACGCCAATACCAACATTGGTAAGCAACGTAGCGGCATCACTTTCAGCATTCCAACCATTCATTTCCCCAAATTCAGCTTCTAACTCCGCTGCTTTAAGCCCATCTGCTTCGCTAAAATCGGGTCGGGCATATACTTCGTCTTTTTCTTTAATTAAGGCGTGAAGGCGTTTATTGCCCATCATTACTGTATCTAAAACGGTAAACTCATCAAACTCAAAGTGATTTTGTTTTAATACACTCATGCGCATACCTGGCAAAATACTCACTTGGCCTTTTGTAGGATCAATTTCTCCGCTTAAAATTTTCATAAAGGTACTTTTGCCTGCACCGTTAGCTCCAATTAAACCGTAGCAATTGCCAGGGGTAAATTTTACGTTTACTTCGTCGAACAAAACACGTTTGCCATATTGCAAACTTACATTACTAACTGAAATCATAATCTTTATAAAAAACGTGTAAAGATACTATTTTTTAATACAGCGTGTTGGAGGGAATGAGTTCACAGAGATTAAAAAAAACTATGCGTTTTCTGTAACGCTTTAACTCGCGGTTTAAATTAATGAAATTGAAAAACAAATGATAAATTGTGTAAAAAATGGTTTTTAATTAAAACAAAGTTTAGTTGTTTCAGTTACATTTGTGGACTAAAAAAAAATTATGTCAACTACAACTCAACATGTTACTTGTTTAATAATTGGTTCGGGTCCTGCGGGATACACCGCGGCTATATATGCAGCCCGTGCCGATTTAAAACCTATTTTATATACAGGCTTAACACCAGGCGGACAATTAACCGAAACTACAGAAGTAGATAATTTTCCTGGGTATCCAAAAGGAATTACTGGGCCTGAATTGATGGAAGATTTAAAGGCTCAAGCGGAGCGTTTTGGAACAGAAGTGAGATTCGGAATGGTAACAAAAGCAGATTTAAAGTCAACACCAAAACGTGTTTGGGTAGATGACACCATAGAATTAACAGCAGATACTGTTATTATAAGTACTGGTGCTAGCGCAAAGTGGATTGGATTGGAAAATGAAACTCGCCTGCGTATGAATGCTGGCGGAGTGAGTGCTTGCGCTGTGTGTGATGGTTTCTTTTTTAAAGGACAAGATGTTGCTATTGTTGGAGCAGGGGATACAGCGGCAGAAGAGGCAACCTATTTAAGTAAACTGTGTAAAAAAGTATATATGATTGTACGACGAGGCGAAATGCGTGCAAGTAAGGCTATGCAACACCGTGTAAAAAATACAGCAAATATTGAAATTTTATGGGATAGCGAAACCGCCGATATTTTAGGAAAAGAAGCGGTAGAAGGGGTAGTGGTAAAAAACACTAAAACAAACGAATTAAGAACTTTAAATGTAACTGGTTTTTTTGTGGCTATAGGCCACAAACCCAATACTGATATTTTTAAAGGACAATTAGATATGGACGACTTGGGTTATTTGCAAATAATACCAGGTAGCAGCAAAACAAATATTGAGGGCGTTTTTGCTGTTGGCGATTGCGCTGATAAAACTTATCGCCAAGCAGTAACGGCAGCTGGTAGTGGTTGTATGGGTGCTTTAGATGCTGAACGTTATTTGGCGGCAAGTGGTGTGCATTAAGTTTTACTTAGCACTCAATGTTATGTAGGGTATAATTATTTCTTCTAAACTTATACCTCCGTGTTGGAATGTGTTTTTATAATAATTTACGTAGTGGTTAAAATTATTTGGGTAGGCAAAAAATCTGTCTTCTTTTGCAAACACATAACGCGTACTATTAAATTGCTTCGGTAAAAACGCATCGGCAGGGTTTTTAATTTCAAATACTTCTTTATAATTATACTCTAATGCTTTGCCTTGTTTGTAGCGTAAATTAGCATTTATGTTTTTATCACCTAAAATTTTTGTAGGTTGTGTTACCTGAACCGTTCCATGATCGGTTGTAATTACAATTTTAATTTTTTTATCGGCCAATTGTTTAATAATGTCTAATAAAGGTGAGTGTTCAAACCAACTCACGGTTATGCTTCTGTAAGCCGGCTCATCGTCTGCCAATTCGCGAATAACTTCCATTTCCGTTCGGGCATGGCTAAGCATATCCACAAAATTGTACACAATTATATTTAATTTATTTTGTAATAAATTATTTACATTATCCGCTAATTTTTTACCTGCTGCATGTGTTGTAATTTTATTGTAACTCATTTTAATATCTTTATTTAAACGCTTTAATTGCGCTTGCATAAAGGCTTCCTCGTGTAAATTTTTGCCACCCTCGTCTTCGTCATTTAACCACATATCTGGATACATTTTTTCCATTTCGCTGGGCAGTAATCCGCTAAAAATTGCATTACGCGAGTATTGTGTCGCGGTTGGTAAAATTCCATAATAAGTTTCTTCACTATCCACCTTATAATAGTTTTGAATAATGGGTTGTATCATTTTCCATTGGTCGAAACGTAAATTATCTATTACCAATAAAAAAACAGGTTCGTTTTTATTTAATTCGGGCAAAAAATTGTTTTTAATTAGTGTATGGCTCATGGTTGGTATACTGCTCGCTTTGCCGTTTAACCATGATATATAATTGCGTTCAATAAACTTAAAAAATTGAGCATTTGCATCAGCCTTTTGCATTTTTAATACTTCAAACATGCTTTTATCTTGAAGTTTATCAATTTCTAATTCCCAAAAAATTATTTTTTTATAAAGCTCAGCCCACTCTTGCCAAGTGAGGTTGTCGTTAATTAGGCTACCAATGTTACTAAACTCTTTACGGTATTCGGTATTTGTTTTTTCGCTTACCAAGCGTTTATTGTCCAATGCTTTTTTTAGCGATAATAATATTTGATTTGGATTTACAGGTTTAATTAAATAATCGGCTATTTTACCGCCAATGGCATCGTCCATTATGTGCTCTTCTTCGCTTTTGGTAATCATTATCACCGGTAAATCGTTATTTATTTGTTTAATTTTTAAAAGCGTTTCTAAACCGGTAATGCCGGGCATATTTTCGTCTAGTAAAACAGCGCTAATGCGTTTGTCTTCTTTAACAATATCAAATGCTTCATCGCCACTCAGGGCAGTAATTACTTCATATCCTTTACTATTTAAAAACAATAAATGTGGTTTTAATAATTCAATCTCATCATCGGCCCAAAGAATTTTAATTTTTTCCATACTATTAGTTTTATAACAAATAACGTATTAATTTTAGCTTTATTATTTAATTTAACACATTTTAAACATTAATGTTAACCAACAAACGCAAAATAATAAACGATCCTATTTATGGTTTTGTAGCCATACCAAACGAATTAATTTACGATTTAATAAATCATCCTTACTTTCAACGCCTACGCAGAATAAAACAACTAGGACTAACAAATTTAGTTTATCCGGGGGCGCTACATACTAGGTTTCATCATGCTATTGGTGCTATGCATTTGATGCAGGAGGCTATTTTAAATTTAAAACAAAAAAAAGTCACCATTACTGACGATGAAGAAAATGCGGTTTTAATTGCCATTTTATTACACGATATTGGGCATGGACCTTTTAGCCATGCTTTAGAGCATAGCATTGTAAAAGGTATTAACCACGAAACGATTAGTAGTTTATTAATGGATAAACTGAATAAAGAATTTAAAGGCAAATTAAGTTTAGCAATAAAAATTTTTAATAATAAACACAAAAAACAATTTTTACACCAACTAGTGAGTTCACAGCTCGATATGGATAGATTAGATTATTTAAAACGCGATAGCTTTTTTACCGGCGTTAGTGAGGGCGTTATTAGTAGCGATAGAATTATTAAGATGCTAAATGTTGTAAATAACGAATTGGTGGTAGAATATAAAGCTATTTACAGTATTGAAAAATTTTTGATTGCCAGGCGCTTAATGTATTGGCAAGTATACTTGCATAAAACGGTTTTAAGTGCCGAAAACTTATTAGTTAATATTTTAAAGCGCGCTAAAGAGCTAAGTTTTAATGGTGTAAACCTATTTGCAACCCCCACATTAAAACTATTTTTGATTACCGATTTTACAAAACACGATTTTGAAAACGACCCCAGCATATTAAACGAATTTGCAAATTTAGATGACTATGATATTATGGCATCCATAAAGGTATGGGCCGAACATAAAGATATTATTTTAAGTAAACTGTGTACTAATTTATTAGACCGTAAATTGTATAAAATTGAATTACAAAACAAACCTTTTGCTGTGGGCTACAAAACTAAGTTTATTGATAAAGTTTGTAAAGACTATAATATTACAAAAAAAGAAGCCAGTTATTTTGTGCTAACCAGTCATGTAAATAATAGTGCGTATTTAGCAAATAAATTTAATATTACTATTTTAATGGGCAACGGTAAGTTAGTAGATGTAGCCAAGGCCAGCGACCAATTAAATTTACAAAGCCTGAGTAAAACCGTTACTAAATATTTTATTTGTTATCCTAAAGATATTTAATACCAGAAAAAAATCTGTGAGGTTTTTTAAAACTTTGCCAATTTTAGCTGGTTAAAGTTCAAACGTAATACAGGTTCAACCTACAACAAAACACTCCGCTTAACCAAATACGTGTACAAAATAGTATCAAAGCCTTTATTAATATCGGCTTCAACAAAATCAATTTGATACTGACCACACTTTGTTTTTAAAGATTCGTTAAAGCTTAAAATCTGTTGTTTGTATTGTTGTTTTATTTGGGTAGGATTTAATTTAATTTCTGCACCACTTTCAAGGTCAATAAAATGGTAAGGTTTATTTTCAAATTCAAAATCTACCTCTTTACTTTTATCAACCACATGAAACAAAACTACCTCGTGCTTTCTATATTTTAGATGCTGTAATGCAGAAAAAAGTTGTTCGTTGTCTGAATTACTATCAAACATATCGCTAAAAATTACAACTAACGAACGTTTATGAATTACCTCTGCTATTTGGTTTAATGCATGGGCAGCATTAGTTGTTTTTAATTCAGTCTGGGTTTCTAGAATTTCTTCTAAACTGTTAAAAATTAATTTTTGGTGTAAGGGGTTTGCTTTTGCTGGGTAATGTTTTATTATTTCGCTTTCAAACAAGGTTAATCCCACCGCATCGCGCTGTTGTTTTAATAATTCTGTTAAAGCTGCAGCGGCGTGTACACTAAAGCTTAGTTTATTTTGCGCGCTGTCTTTTGGAAAATGCATACTCCCCGAAGTATCAATTACAATCTGGCAACGTAAATTTGTTTCTTCTTCGTAGCGTTTAATAAACAATTTTTCGCTTCGGGCAAACAATTTCCAGTCAATATGGCGGGTACTTTCGCCAACATTGTAAAGCCGGTGTTCGGCAAACTCAACCGAAAAGCCATGAAAAGGACTTTTATGCAAGCCAGTAATAAAACCTTCAACTACTTTTTTTGCTAAAAGTTCAAGGTTTTTAAATGGTTCAATTTGAATACGATTTAGGGGCATTTATGTATAAAGTTACGTTATTTTTATGTTAATAAAGTCTAATTTTTAAATTTTTTTAGTATATTCGTGGGATTGTTTTAACTTTTAGTCTAAATTATGCCAAAATATTTACTCTCTTTTTTATTTATTACCGTATTTTTTTTAAAACCAAAGGCCCAAGTTGATACTAGTTTTTGGTTTGTAGCCCCTGATATTTCTGCTACTATGGGGCAAGCACCTATAAATTTACACATTCAAACCTATTCTGTAGGTGCAACAGTTTATGTACGGCAACCTGCCAATTTAGGCGGTGTAAATGCTACATTAACTATTCCTGCCAATACTATTACTGTTTTAAATATTAGTGCTTCAATAACTGCAGTTGAAAGTGCGCCAACTAATTCAGTTTCAAATAAAGGAATTTATATTAGCGCTACAAATAATGTTTCTATTTATTATACGATCGGCTCGGCTAATAATAAGGAAATGATAAGCCTTAAAGGTCAAAGAGCCAAAGGAATAGATTTTTATATGCCGGTACCCACAACTTTACTTTCGGCAGTTACGATTACCGATTCTGGAGTAGGTTTTGATGTAGTAGCAACAAATACGGGTGTTACAACGGTATTAATTACACCAAGGGCCGATTGTATTGGCAGAATAAAAAATAATACGTTTGCGGTTTCTCTTAACCAAGGACAAACGTTTTCAATGAAAGATAACGGTGTTGTTAATCCCAGCGAATTGGCCGGCTCTATTGTTTCTGCCGATAAACCAATTGCAGTTACATTAAGTGGTGCCGTTCGAACTTCTACGTCATGTCCCTCTTATTTTGCTGACCAAATTACTACCAGCGATAATATTGGAAAAGATTATGTTATTATAAAAGGTGACGCCACAACAGATGTTGCCTACATTTTAGCGCCTGTAAATTCAACAAGCTTAACCATAACTACTGGTACTGGCACCGTTAATTGGTTAATTAATAGTGGCGAAACCTATTCTGTTAATATAAATTCACTTACGTATATTAAAACAGATAAACCCGCTTACGTTATGCATGTTAGTGGTTATGGTTGTAAATTAAGTGGAGCTCAAGTAACGCCAGCCTATTGTGCTGGGTCTTACTCTACAACTTTTACACGCTTAAGTACCGATTCGTTAAACTTAAATTTATACACCCGTTCAGGTTATCAAAACTCATTTACCTTAACAAGCAATGGTTCAACAGTTGCTATATCTCCATCTAGTTTTACAGTGGTGCCTGGAACATCTGGTAACTTGGTTGCGGCTCGCCTTTATTTTCCAACGAGTGCTGTTCCCGTTGGCTCACACAATTTATTAAGAAATAGTCAAGATATTTTTGGATTAGGTGTTCTTAATGGAGGCACAGGTGGAGGAAGTTCTTACGCGTATTCAACAGAATTTGGGGTTAGTACAATCGTAAAAGCCAATTCAGTACCATCTGCCACAATTTGCTCAAATACCTCGTTTGTATTAAATGGTTTTGTGGGTGGCGGGCCTATTACCGGAAATTATACTTACAATGGTTTTGGAACACTATCTGCGCCAAGCACTTCTATAACCAACAATATTTATACGCCAAGCCCAATTGATACAAGTATAAAACAACCACCTAACTTAATTGGGGGTTTAGTTAAGTTTGTTTTAACAACTACGGGTATTTGTCCTAATAAATCAGATACTTTAAAATTGTACATTAAGCAAGCTCCTATTGTTACAGCAGGCACAGCCTCAACTATTTGTTCAAATAATGCAACGGTGCAACTAAATGGTAATATTGTAGGTGCAACCAATCAGGGTATTTGGTCAACAGTAGCACCTGCAAATGGATCGTTTACACCAAGCGCCTCCAGCTTTTCGGCAATGTACATTCCTTCTAATACGGATACGGCTCTTAATGTTATAAAAATTGTACTCACCAGCACAAACAATGCTGGTTGTAATGCTGTTACCGATACTATTAAAATTACAATGAACCATGCGCCACTTGTTCTCTCAAGCCTTACAAAACCTATTTTAAAATGTGCCAACAACGCCACCGTATTTTTAAACGGTACGGTGTCGGGTACAACAACTAGCACGGGTAAATGGACAAGTAATGGCTCCGGCTATTTTTTTCCAAGCAATTTATCTTTAATTTGTAACTATATACCAAGTGTTGCAGATATTACTGCCGGTAACGTTTGGATAAAACTAGAAAGTACTAATAATTTACAGTGTAAAAAAGTGCAGGACAGTGTAAACGTAATTTTTACGCAACCCGTAACTGTAAATTTAGGTGTAGATATTAACAGTTGTAAAAATAATCCGCAATCGGCTCTAAACGCCGTTATAACTGGTACAGCCACTAATTCGGGTGTTTGGTACGGTGGCCTAGGAACATTTAATAGTAGTAACACGGTTTTAACACCAACCTACATCGCAACACCTGCCGAGGTTAGTTCTGGTTTTGTAATTTTAACGTTTAGCACTACAAACAATGGACTATGTAATGGTGTTTCTGATCAAATACGTATTGATTATAAAGAAAAGCCAACCGCTAATTTTGGAGTAATTCCTGTTTGTTATAATAAAGCTTCCGTATTTAATAATAGTTCAGTCGATCCTTCGGGTGCCGGAATAACAAATTACAATTGGAATTTTGGAGATGGTAGCACCGCTATCACCGCTACTGCGGTTAACACCTATTCTGCTGCTGGAAGTTACACGGCGCAATTGGTGGTAACAAATGGTTTTAATTGCCGCGATACTATCAGTAAGCCGGTTACCGTTTACCCGTTACCAACTGCAAGTTTGCAAATAACAAGGGCGTGTAGTGGTTCCTCGCTTCAAGTAAATTTTAGCGATTTTTCATCTGTAACACCACCAAGTACCATCCCAGTTAACGGCGGTTACTTTTGGGATTTGGGTGGCTTTGGTTCATCTATCACTAAAGATACTTCGGTTGTTTTTCCTGGGCAGGGCTTATATAGTATTACGCACATTGTAACTACCAATTACGGTTGTGTAGCTACTATAATACAAACTATAAATGTAACACCGGCTCCATCTGCCTCATTTATTCCTGTATATAATAATACACAAAGCATTCTATCAAATGTAGATTTCACCGATTATTCAATCTCAGCCTCAAATTGGTTATGGAATTTAGGAAACGGTTTAATGAGTAATCAACAAAACCCAAGCACAACTTATACAGCAAATGGTACCTATACGGTTTCGTTAACAATAGCCGATGCGTTTGGCTGTACAAGCACTTTTACTGCAACCGTTAAAATATCAAACATTGTATCTGAAATAACGCAATTGATTCCAAATGTAATTTCGCCAAATAACGATGGGAAAAATGATATTTGGCGTTTAGATTTTATAAATGTGTATTTCCCCAATGCAGATATTGAAATTTATAACCGTTTGGGCGAACAGTTATTTAAGAGTTCGGGTTATTCAAACGCCTGGGATGGCAGTTACAAAGGAAGTCCTTTGCCAGTTGGTGCTTACTTTTATGTAATAAATTTAAACGACCCTAAAATTACCGAAATTTATAAAGGAACTATAACAGTAATTAAATAATTTATGCTTTTTAAAAAATATATACTTTACCTTTTACTGTTTGTGGCTACTGCAAATTTTGCACAGCAACAAACACTGTTTACTAATATTTTAATAAATAAATATTTATACAACCCTGCTTATGCAGGCGTTTATAAAGGGCAAGAATATAATGCCAGTTACCGCCAGCAATGGGCTGGTTTTGATGGCGCACCAAAAACATTTATATTAAGTGGATACGGTACTTTAAAAAAGAAACCAAATATGGCTATAGGTGGTTTAATTAGTAACGATAGAAGCGGCTTATTACAGCGTACGTCTTTTTATGGGTCTTACAGTTACCATGTTAAAATTAATAAAAATGTAAACTTAGGTTTTGGCTTATCAATAGGTGGCATGCAATACAATGTTAAAAATTACGATGCCCGCCCTTACGATGCAGACGATGTATATTTAAAAAGTAATGTGTTAAATGCGTATGCTTTTGATGCTAACACCGGCTTTTATTTATACAGCAAAAAATTCTTTTTTGGGTTTAGTAGCCAACAATTTACCAATAGTAAAATACATTGGGATAATAGCCTTGGGCGTTTAACACCACATTTATATGGAAATATAGGTTATAATTTTGTATTAGATAAGGCCAAAAAAGAGTGGGTATTGCAACCATCGGCATTAATTAGATTTAACCGCCCTGCGCCTTACCAATTGGAATTTAATTTAAAAACCATATATAAAGAACAGTATTGGTTAGGTGTATCGTACCGCTTAAAATCTACCGCTAGTGTAATGTTAGGGGTAAACATTAGCAAACAATTTGGAGTAGCGTATGCTTACGACTACTCACTTAGTAACTTGCAAAAATACAGCAGCGGTAGCCACGAGGTATTATTAAGTTATGCCATTGCCGCTAAAAAACGTAAAACAGCAAGCGATAAAATACAAGATGCTGATGAGGAAGAATTTAACAACATTGATAACTCTATTAAAACAAACTTAAAAAACAAAAAGAAAGATGAAGAAAAGAAATAAACTCTGCTTTTTACTGTTATTTTTTACGTTAAAACTAACTGTTTCGTTTGCTCAAATTGATACCTCTTTTTGGTTTGCTGCCCCTTGGGTAACACCTGACCACTGGTGGCGTGACCCAGTTGTTATGCACATTACTGCGCTAAACGCTCCTGCAACTGTTAGATTAAGACAGCCTGCATCTATAAATCCACTTAAGTACGATACCACTATAATTGTGGCAGCTGGTACAACTACAAATGTTACATTTTGGAAAGACGCTGTATCAAATGCAACTGTTTATGGATATTCAAACTTAGAAACCATACCTGCAAATACAGTTGTTAATAATGGAATTTACATATCCTCTACAGCAAGTATTGTTGCAGTTTATGACGTTGTTACCCGGTTGCCGAATTCTTTTAATACCGAAACGTTTTCGTTAAAGGGACAAAATGGTTTGGGTTTAGAATTTGTTTGCCCTTTTCAAACTATTTATTTTAATCAAACCATTGGCGATTTAAACGGTGATGGAACATCCACTCAGCCCAAGCAGCAAATTAATATTGTTGCTTCTAAACCAAACACGGTTGTTTGGATTAAACCACGGTGTAATGTTGTAGGGCATTTAGCAAATATTACTTACAGCGTATTATTACCATCACCTGGTAGTGCCTATACTATTGAAAATGCTGTTCAAAGCGCAAATTTACCGGGTAATAATCTATCCGGAACAATTGTAGTGGCCGATAAACCCATTTCGGTAACAGTGGCGGATGACTCTGCCAAAAGTCCTTTGCGCACATGTTATGACTTAATGGGTGACCAAATTGTACCCGTTAATTTTGTTGGTACCGATTATATTTTTAATCTGGGTCAATTATATACTAATATGGACGAATCTGGCTTTATTGTTGCTACTGAAAATTTCACTAAATTGACAATTAACAATGGCTCAACTACAACAGTAACAATAAATAAAGGAGATACGTATCAAGTAAAACTTACTGCCGCTTTAACCTATGTAAATGCAGATAAAAATGTGTATGCTATACATGCTAGTGGTTTTGGATGCGAATTAGGAGAGGCTATTTTACCACCTTTAAATTGTGCAGGTTCTAAACTCGTACCTTTTTCAAGAAATACGAATCAAAATTTTAACCTTAATATTTTATGTAAAAATGGGTCGCAATCTACATTTACCTTAAATGCCTCTACTACGTCGGTTACCGCAGCCAATTTTACGGTAGTTCCTGGTACTGGGTCTTTGCCAGGCGGCCCTTATTGGGGAGCTCAAGTTGCATTTACATCAACAACGGTATTACCAATAGGTTCATACACAATTGGGAACAATTCAAATGAATTTGCTTTAGGCGTTTTTGATGGCGGTTTTAGCTCAGGCGGTTTATTTCATTATATGTCGGCATTTTTTAGAAAACCAACAGTAATAGCGCAACCAACCACTCAAGTATGTGCCAGTCCTACCGCCTCTGTTATACTTACAGGCACAGTAGGTGCAGGTGCTAGTACAGGTACCTGGACAGCGGTTAATGGAACGGGTGTTTTTGGCACTTATTCTTCAACGTTAAATACAATTACGGTGCCCTACTTTTTATCCTCTGCTGATACCTTAGTTCAACCCAGTATTAAGTTTTATTTAAATGCTTTAGATGCCTGTGGCAAACCTTATAAAGACAGTACCTACTTATTTATAAACCAGCGCCCAAAAGTACTTGCAAGTGGTAACATAAGTATGTGCAAAAATAATATTATGCCAATTGTATTAAGCGGTACCATAACAAATGCCAATACAGGGGGCTGGACGGGCGGCAACGGCGGTACATTTAGCTCGCCAAGTCCAACAACGGCTTATAATCCTTCGCCTTCCGATTTATCGGCGGGTACTATAACTTTAACGCTTACCAGTGCAGGACCATTGCCGGGTTGTTTAAACTCAGCAAAAAGTATTACGGTTAATTTTGTAAATCCACCGGTTGTAAATGCAGGTGCCGATATTACGGCTTGTACCAATTCGCAAACCGTAGCGTTAAACGGTGGTATTAGCGGCATAACGAATACAGGGATTTGGACGAGTAGTGGTACCGGATTGTTTTTACCTAACAGTAATACAACTACACCCATTTATCAATTTAGTGCAAATGATTTATTACAGCCAAGTATTAGCTTTACGTTAACATCCACCAATAATGGTTTATGTGCCAGTACAAAAGATTTTATGCAAATAAACATTATACCAAAACCCTTTGTAGATGCCCCAGCCAATTTTACAATTTGTGCTACTTCAGTTGCTGTAGTATTAACGGGCTCTGTGGGAGGTTCGGCCTCTGCTGGCACTTGGGCAATAGCGCCGGGGCAGGGTAGTGGTGCATTTAGTCCTGTTTCGCCCCCTGCTACAGTTACCTATTCATTAAGTCAAAACGATACCCTAGTTGGTAGTGTAAATTTATATTTAAGTTCGAGTGGTGGTATTTGCCCAACCGAAAAAGATTCGGTTCGCATCACTATTTTAAGAGCTCCAAATATTAGTATTACAAGTAATAGTATTTCCATCTGTAGAAATGCTCCCATTAATTTAACAGCTGTAGTTGCCGGGGGTACAAGTTATACTTGGGTAGCTCAAAGTAGTTCTACTGGTACATTTAGCTCACCGGGGGCAGCAGGCTTAATAAGCCCACCCATTTCAACTATATTTGCGCAATATAACCCTACTCCAGCTGATGTAGGAAATGGAAGTGTATCGTTTACCGTTTTAATAAGTAATGCCCCTTGTATTCCAACTACTAAATCGGTAACTGCATATTTTATTGCTTCGCCAAAAGCGTTGTTTACTGTGCCTAATACTGGCAGGTGTTTAAATAAATCGTTACCATTTACAGATGCATCGCTTGATAACGGCACAGCACCACTTAGTTATAATTGGAATTTTGGAGCAGGCTTAGGCAATTCTATTACTCAAAATCCAATATATACCTATACAAATGTTGGTAGTTATGTTATTACTCTATCAGTTACTGGGCAAAACAGCTGTATAGATACTGTTAGTAAGCGTATTACAATTTATCCTTTACCAATACCTAATTTTTCGGTAACAAACGCCTGTCAAAATATAAATTCAGTGTTTCAAAACTTAACGTTAGTACCCGGTGGTGGCGGCTCTGTAACTGCTATTACTTGGAATTTTGGCGACTCTAATGTTCCATTAAATACGGGTTTAACGTCTACAGTCGTTCATGTGTATGCTAATCCGGGGCCTTACAACGCATCGTTTACGATTACAACCAATTATGGATGTACAAGCACTACCATAATACCAATAACCATTAATCCTAAGCCTAAAGCTGAGTTTGGGATGACAAACAACCCAAGTGTAGCACAAGAGCCTGTTTATTTTTCGGACTTTAGTACCCCTACAGGTGGTATTGCAAATTGGTTGTGGCAATTTGGCGACGAAACATCTGCCAGTGGACCGGCGCCAACTCATAATTTTGCAAACCCTGGTATTTATTTTATAAAACTAACCGTTAACGATGCCAATGGTTGTAGCGATACTATAAGCAAATCTATTGAAGTAGTATTAGTACCCCAAGTACCAACAGGCTTTACTCCAAATAAAGATAATAATAACGATTTATTATTTGTAAAAGGTGGTCCGTTTCAAAACATGAAATTTAGAGTGTATAACAATTGGGGAGAACTGTTGTTTGAAACTACCGACCAAAAAATAGGTTGGGACGGTACAAAAAATGGAATTGACCAACCGGTTGGTGTGTATGTTTGGACGTTAGAGGTAGATTTGTATAATAACCGACAGGTTAAGAAAAATGGTGATATTACTTTAATTAGATAGCGATGATAAAATTAAAAAAATACAGTTTAATTGCTTTACTATGTTTGGTAGGAATGTTGCGGGCGCAAGATTTTCATTTAAGCTTGTACGATGCAGCACCCTTATTTTTAAACCCAGCGATGACAGGTTTAGTGGATGGAAAAATGCGTTTACACGCCCATTACCGAAACCAGTGGAACGCAGTAGCATATAAGCCTTATACTACAGCTTTGGTAAGTTTTGATGTACCTAAAGGTAAATGGGGTTATGGCGGGCAAATAAGTAATATGCGGGCCGGTTTTGCCAACTATAATGTTTTTCAAGCATTAGCTTCGGTAAGTTATGCTGTGCCAATTGATAAAAATAGGTACCATAACCTATCCTTAGGTTTGCAAGGCGGTTTTACCCAAAAACGGATCGAATATCAAATTTTAAGTTTTGATAACCAATGGAGTACCAATGATGGTGGCAGTTTTGACAAAGGAATAAATAATAACGAAAGTTTTAATAGGCAAGCACAATTTCAAGAAGTAGTAAACTTTGGGGCATTGTATTATTATGGCAAACAGCAATCGCGTGTTAATCCTTTTATTGGTTTAAGTGCATTTAATTTAACGCGCCCAAAGGAAACCTTTTTTGGAAGTTCTAACCGTTTGCCTATTCGCTATTATGCACATGCAGGCGTGCGTATTAACGTAAGCGAATTATTATATTTTACCCCTAAAATTTTAATTTACAACCAAGCAAATATTGTACAACAAACAATAGCATTAGATGCCAGTTACTTTTTTAAAGGCGAACGTTTTTATGCTTTAGCAGGTGTTATAGTTCGCCCTAATGATGCCAGCATTGGTTACGTGGGTTTTAGAAAAGATAATTACATTGCTAAATTAGGTTACGATTTTAATCAATCATCGTTAAAAGGAACCACTAAAACGCGAGGTGCCTTCGAAATATCTTTAACCTATATGGGTAAAAAATCTAAAAACCAAGATGTAAAAAATTGTCCACGTTTGTAAAACTAATTTATGTTTAAAAAAAATACCTTTTTTCCTTTACTATTTATTTTAATTAGCTCTTTTGCTTTTTCCCAATCAAAAAAATTATGGATTGAAATTGCAGATAATGCTTATGCCAAAAAAGACTATGCTACTGCTGCCGTTTATTATGCAAAAGTATTAGACGACACTACGGTTTTAAAAGACTTTGTTTTGCCTTACGAAACTCAGTTGGTTAATTTAAAAATGAAATCGCTTTTTAAAGTACCTGAGTTAAAAGTTACAAAACGAAAAGATAGCACCAACACTGTAAAAGAAACGGTAATTAATTCGAGTAAATACGATTTTATAATGTACCGTTTGGCACAAAGTTACCGTTTAAACTTTGATTATAAACATGCGGTGCCTCAATACCAAAAATGTGTTGAACGAAAGGTATACCCTGATGCGCCTTATTACTATGGTTTATCGTTAATGAATTTAAAAAAGTACCAAGATGCTTTAAAAACTTTTGATGCCTATACACTAGGAGGAGTAGGTACTGACTCTTTATTAAAATTGGCAACAAAAAAACAACAGTCGTGCTTTTTTGCGTTAGATACCTTAGCCGGCAGAAAATTAATTAAAATAAAATTAATGGATACCGTAGTGTTTAACCGAGGCACCAGTAATTTTGCGCCAATGTATAATTTGGCAAATAATAAATTAATTTTTACTAGTTCGCGCAAAGGCGGTGTTGTAACCGATCCTGAAAAACAAGACTCTCGTTATTTTTGTGATTTATATCAAACAAGTTTAGAAGATACCATTTGGCAACGCCCTCAAAATTTTGGAAGACCTGTTAATACCGCTTTACACGAAGGTGCAGGCGTATTTACACCCGATGAGGTTATGCTTTTTACCCGATGGAGCGATAATAACCGTAACGAAGCCTTTATATACATGGCACGTACCCTTGATGGTAAATTTTACGAAGCCATGAAACTCGGCACTAATATTAACACACCGGGTTATAAATCGCAACAACCTTTTGTTACGGCAGATGGTACAAAATTATTTTTCTCATCAAACCGCCCAGGTGGTAAAGGTGGTTTTGATTTATGGATGGCTCCAATTAACGAAAATGGTTTTATAGGCGACGCTCAAAATTTAGGAGCTTCAATAAATACCTCTGGCGATGAGGTATCTCCCTTTTATCATACAATTAGTAACACGCTTTATTTTAGTTCAAATGGTTTACCGGGCTTAGGTGGCTTAGATGTTTTTAAATCGAGTTTAAACGTAGATGATAGCGTTTATAGTTTCCCAAAAAATTTAAATACACCTATAAACTCGAGCAAAGACGATGCTTATTTTATTATGGAGCGTTTGGGAACAAAAGGTTTTTTTGCTAGCGATAGAGAAGATTGTCCGAGCGGACACTGTTATAAAATATACGAATACTTAAACGAACCCATTAAATTTAGTTTAGAAGGTTTAGTTACGGATGCAGAAACTGGAAACCCAATACCAAGTGCCTTAGTTACAATAAAAGATGTACATGATGGCGATGAACCGTTTTTTTTAGTAACCGATGAAAATGGATTTTACAGTACACCTTTAAAACCACACATGGAATACTTTTTAAAAGCACAAAAAACGGGCTATTTTGGTAGAGCAGATGAGGTGGCTACAAAAGGTAAAACTGAATCGGAATTATTTACGCGCGATTTTCAATTAGGTAAAATACCAGAAGGAGATATTGAAATTGAAGGGGTTGAATATGATTTTAATAAATATACATTGCGCCCAAAATCGATGGAAATACTGGACAAAATTGTTGAAATATTAAAAATAAACGATAACTTAAAAATAGAGCTTAGCTCACATACCGATGCTAGAGGAAATGATAATTATAATTTAATACTTTCGCAAGGAAGAGCGCAGAGCTGTGTAACGTATATGATTAGCAAAGGAATTTCTGCAAATAGAATTGTAGCAACGGGCTATGGCGAAACAAAACCTATTATAAAAGAAGAAGAGATTAATAAAATGGTGCCAAAAAGTGAAGAATTTGAAACAGCCCACCAAAAAAACAGACGTACCGCGTTTAAAGTTATTGGCGAAAGCAAAATTAATATTATTAATAAAACACAATAATTCGGTTTAGAGTTGTTTGGTTTCAAGTTTAACGGTTTTCTATATTTATGCTTCGCCATTACAACATAAAAATAAAAGGCAAGGTACAAGGCGTAAATTACCGCTTTAATGCACAGGCCCAAGCCCACAAATTTAACTTAACAGGTTTTGTTAGTAATAAGCCCGATGGCTCGGTTTATTGCGAAGTAGAAGGCTCTGATGAAAATATAAATAAATTTATTGAATGGTGTTACGTAGGGTCGCGCCGTGCCGAAGTAAGCGAAGTTAATTCGGAAGAATCCGAATTAATAGGTTACCAAACGTTTGAGGTGAAGAAGTAAATAGATTATTTCCCCTTAAAAATTATTTAATTACGTAAAAAAACCAGGTAATATTACCTGGTTTTTATGTTATGTTTTATTAATGTTTTTTTTAATTACCATGTTTTAATGCCTTATAGCAGGCCTATTTTATTGAAATTGTTTCTTAAAATAAATTTACTGTAAATACTGTGTTAACATAGTATCAACTTGCTATTCCCTTTTTTTTTGAGTACTTACTTGGTTTTATCTAACAAAATTACCTAGTTAAAATCAGGTAGTACTACTTATTTACTTTTTAAGAACTAAGACTTATGTTTGATACCAACCGCTATAAAAATCTTAATAAAATTATTAAACGGAGTGTGCTGAAAATCCGATTGAAGAGTAAGTAATTAAAACAAAACACTGGTTAAATTTTTTGGCTAACCCCCAGTAAAAAAGGATAAAAAAAGTGGGTTCCAGAAACCACTAAAAAAAACGGGGCGTTACCGAAAAGCCAAATGAGTAGGAACACAAAAAAATTAAAAACTATGCCAAATTTTTCAACCTTTCAAACATCTTATTCAGCAATCCAAGATCCTGAATTAAAAAAATTAGTAGATCACGTAGCCGATACTTTAAAAACAAGTATATATCAAGCTACCTATAACAACAGTTTAAGTAAACCAACAAAATTTGCAAAATTAAAAGTTGGTGGAAAAAAACAAATTGAATATGATTCTGTTGGCGAGGTAGTAGGACAATGGTTAACCAAAAAAAAACCTGAACAAATTAAATCGTTTACTGAAAATTTTGGATTACGTAGTTTTATGGCTAAAACTGCCTTTGCAAATACAACATTTAAAGCCGTTGATATTAAAAGCAAAAATTATGTATTATCGCAAATAGATTTAAAAAGCAACTTTGGTTATATAAATGATAAATTAATGTTTGATCGTTTAGGTAGCTTATTTGGGGTAGATAAATCATCTACTTCAACCACAACAACAGCAAATACACAAAACCTTTCATTAAAATTAAATTTAAAACAAGTTAAATGTATTGATGAAACCGATCCTGAATGGGGTGGTAAGGATGATATTCATGCAGGTGGTGTTGCTGTAGATGATAAACAAGTTGAAACAAAAATCAGTGAATTTGCTGTAGGTAAGTTTAATGATAATGATGTGAAAAATTTTAACCCGGTAAAAATACTTAAAGAATTTCCTCTTGACTCAATTAACCCCTCTACATTTACAGCGTTTTTAACGTTAGCTGAGAAGGACGCTGGTGGTTTTAGCGATTTTTTAAGTAAATTATATGAGGCTATAAAAGCCGATTTAAGTATTATTTTAGCGGCCGTTGGCGCTGCAGCGGGAGCAGCAATAGGTGCTGCTATTGGCGGGTCAGTTGGTACAGCCATTGCGGGCCCATTAGGTACAATTATTGGTGTTGTTGCAGGACTTATTTTAGGCGCATTAATAGGTTGGCTTGCAAGTGTATTGCAAGACGATGTTTTTCAACCCACAATTACAAGCATTACGCTTAATTCAAATACTGCTTTTACAGGACCTTTACAAACGTTAAACTTCCAAGATTTTGGTGGTACTTACACTGCTACCGTATTTTGGTCAGTTAGTTAATTAAAACATTACCCCATAATCTATTTTTAGATTGTGGGGTTTTAAATTAGTATTAAAACGGAGCTAACCGAAAATCCAATAAAGAGTAGGTGAAAAATAAAAATTATGAAAAAAATTCTTCTTTTTTTAACGTTAATTAATTTAATAACAAATGCCCAAAATAGTGATTCATTAAAGGTATTAGAACAAAAAAAAACTATTGAGAAATTGAATGCCATAATTGATAGTAAAGACGAAGAAGACCTTCTTGCAAGAATATTATTGGATACTATTAAGGTGAATGTGAACAATGAAACGCTCGAAATCAGAAGCGTTGAAATAAATATTTCAAATGGGCTTTTAGCCAGAGTTAGGGTAATATTTACAAACAATTTAATTTGTGAAACAAATAAAAAATACTCTATTCAACTATTTCAAGTAAATAGGTTTATAAAGGACATTAAATTATATAATATCAAGAATCCAGATTCATTTATTTGTAATTTATCTGATATAATAACTTATATCGATGAATTAGATAAAACACATTATTTACCTAAAGATGAATTAATAGTATTAACAAAGGACGTGCGAGAGAAAAAACTAATTATTCAAACTGATATAAATTCCTTTGTAGATTTTAGAATATATTCGGATATGCTCGCTCTATTAAATAAAGAGGGAAATGGGTTAGTGCAATCCGAAATTTCGTCTAAAATTACTTTTAATGCCAGATCAATTAATAAATACCTAACCTTGTTTAATTATGTTGAGCCTATGTTTAAATTATCAAAATTTGATAATCAATTCAAAAATCAATTAGTAACAGATTCTACTATTCAATATAAAATTGATCGTCTCAAACTCAATCAATTGGCATATGTTGAACTTGGGTTTAGATTAAATATTATTAAATTTAATTTATTCCAGCATACTTTCGATTTACTAAACGGAGGTATGGACTTTAAATATTCCGATGTTTTATTTAAGTACAATAATTCAATTAAAACCCTAAATACTTTTGGAATGTTTGTTGAAACAAGAGGGCAAATTTTAAAATACAAGAATTTTGGTTTCGAATATGGTATTCAAGGATATCTTCAAAAGATACAAGACTCTAGCATAGAATTCTATAATTTATGGGACCCCTATTTAATTACTGAATTCTCTTTATTCTATCATCCAAAATCAAACCCTTTAAATATGATTTTTGTTAGATTTAAAAATATACAAACCGGGCTTGGCGATGATTTTTACTCACTATTACAATTTGGATATAAATCGAAACTTAGTTTTAAAAAATAATCTTAAATATCGTATTTGCTTAGTGCGGATTATCTTTTAATTATTACTTTGCCCACTTTATCAAAATTACTATATTTAGATTGAAAAAACTAAAACAAGGAGCTAACCGAAAATCCAATAAAGAGTAGGTAAAAAAATTATACTAATGAAAAATAAGGTTTTTCAAATAAGTTTATTACTAATTGCATTACAGTTTTTTGTTGATTGCAAAAAAGTAAGGGAACAGGATAAAATAAATTATGATCGAGAGTCTCTTTTAAATGGAGGCTACATTTCTAACGATGACATGGGCACGGTACCTACTTCCATTTCTTTTGGAATGGGGAGTTCAGTTAATGTACCGTCTAGTTATGATTTCACATCAAAGTTCCCACCTATTGGTAACCAAGGTAATTTTGGTACATGCGTGGCGTGGTCATGTGCGTATAATGCTTACAGTACACAAAAAGGGATTTTAAACAATCTCAATGTTTCACATATGACCAACGTAAGTAACCAATATAGTCCAAAAGATTTGTACCTAAATATAGATGATTCTAAAAAATCAGGTTGTGAAGGTACTTGGTTTACTTCGGCCTTAGATGTTATCCAAACACGGGGTGTTGCATCACTATTAAATGTTCCTTATCAAATGAATGGATGTTCAAAATCGTATTCTCAAGGTGCATGGAATAGTTTTGCTGCGAATAATAAGATTAAGTCTTATCGCAAGATTAAAGGAGATATTACTACTATAAAACAATGTTTAAGTAATAATATACCTGTGATTTTTGGAGCTCAGGTGCCAAATAATTTCGTGCAATGGAATGCTGGAAAAATAATTAATTCCAATACTTTAAATTATTCCTTTGGACAACCCTCAGGCCATGCAATGACTTTGTCGGGTTATGATGATTCTAAAAATGCTTTTAAAATTGTTAATTCTTGGGGTTCATCGTGGGCCGATAATGGGACAGCTTGGGTAGATTATAATTTCTTTCTCAATAAGTTTTGCCAAGGCAGTAGTTCAGATCAAAAAGCACTATTTATAATGGACCTTGGGGCAAGCACAAGCACAACAGCTCCAACAACTCCAACTAACGCGCCATCAAGTAGTGATTTGGCATCATGGGTTGTATATGATATTCCAAACGGCAATACACAGTCTAACTATTTGCGAAGTATTAATTTTAATTTATACAACATAGGCTCGCAGAACGTATCCACCTCTACCCCATATGCCTTTTCGCTTATTTATTATAATGCATACAACGCTAACGACTGGGGGTTTTTATTTATTGATGAATTTACAAATACAATCGCACAAAACACTTCCATACAAAATCCTTCTAATCCTTATAGCTGGCAGTTTAATTATACAATTCCTATTGGGGGCAATTTTAGTCAGGTAGTATTTAACGCACCGTCTATTACTAGAACTTATCCAGTACCTTATCTTACCGGTCAGTATTTTATTGTGTTGATAGCAGATACTTATGATGCTTTAAATGAAGACAATGAACAAAATAATTTTTTCTTTACAACCTCGTATCCAAAATCGTTTTATAATGGCAATTCGTCAAAATCAAATAGCGCAGAACAGTCTTCGGGAAGTATAGAAAATTATAAGTTTATCAATCAAAATTCACCATCCATTAATAATATAAGATCTAATAAACATAACTCGGTTGTTACGCCACTAACTCCAAACATGTATTCCACCGAAGAGATAAGTAGTTTCCTATCAGAAAATAAAAGAAATGGAGAATGGGTAAAAAAAATTACAGAATTTAAAAAACAAACAAGATAATTATGAAATCATTAAAACCTTTAATATTTGGGATCGTAATTTGCATAGTGTCATTCGTATCCTGCAAAAAAAGATTTGACAATGGTAATAATTTTACCAATGAAAAATCTATTGAAAAAAAACTGGTAAGTGGCAACTGGAAAATAACTAAAGTAATGGATAAAAATGCAAAGGACTTAACTAAAAGTTTCCCTTCATTTTCCTTTACTTTTAGTAAAGGCGGGGCATTTACCTATAATGCAAATGGAACTGCAACTGACGGTACATGGAGTTTTAGTAGCGAAAAACAACATATTGAAATTGAGGGAATAGATACAAAGTCACTTAGTTTCAGGGTTACTGAGCTAAGAAAAGAAGAACTTAAGCTTAAGGAATTTGTAAATGACCAATACGACTTTATTGAATACACTTTCTCGCATTGAGCTTGAAATAGAAATTACTTAACGGTTTTAATAAAAAGACAAAAAATACTGTTTTAAAAATATAGCCTTTGGGTTTTAAGTGAATGGGTAACTGAATTTAAAGTTGTAAACGCTTCTCTTTATGTTGATAAAAATAATTCATTATATTTAAATAAACAAAACTAAAACCAAGGAGCAAGCCAAAAATCCGATAAAGAGTAGGCGAAAAAATAAAAACAATTTTAAATAATTACAACCTCTTAAAAGCGTTTACAAACAAATAAGTGGCGCATTGCCATTAGTTATGTGCAAGCTAATAATACGATTCAAAAAACAACAAAATGGCAGAAGATCAAAAAAAATATCAAGTTTTTGTAAGTTCAACTTATGAAGACTTACAGGCAGAACGACAAGAGGTAATACATGCTTTATTAGAATTAGACTGCATTCCATCTGGAATGGAATTGTTTCCGGCTGCAGACGAAGACCAGTGGAGTTTAATAAAAGGCGTTATAGAAGACTGTGACTACTATTTAATAATTATCGGCGGACGATATGGGTCAACTGGGCCTGAGGGATTGAGTTACACGGAGATGGAATATAGATATGCAATGGAAAAGGGAAAACCAATAATTGCATTTCTTCACAGAGACCCGACTTCTTTGCCAGCCAAACGAACTGAAAAAACTGCAGACGGACAAAAAAAACTTGAGGAATTTCGTAATCTTACTCAAAAGAAAATGTGCAAATACTGGGAAACAGCAAAAGAGCTTGGTTCAGTTGCAAGCAGGGGCTTAATTTCACTCCAAAGAAAACATCCTGGGATGGGATGGGTTAAAGGAGACGCTATTTCAAATAAAGAGAGTCAACTCGAAATTTTAAAACTTCGTGCTGAAATAGAAAGTTACAAAAAGGAGTTGCAAACAAACAGAAATGCCCCAAAAGGTTCAAATGATTATGCCCAAGGAACTGATAAAATTCAAATTCATTACAGCTTTAAAAGTACAAATAAGGAGGAGAAAATAACATCTTGGAATCATTCGGAATTAATAACTTGGGACGAAATCTTCGGTTGGACTCTACCTTTATTAATGGACGAAGCTTCTGATTCAACAATTCGGGAGACTATTGGTGAATTTTTGTATATAAAATGTAAAGATAAATACACCAAAGACGACAATATTAAAGACCAGTACGTGCATACATTTAATATAACTAATAATGACTTTCAAACAGTAATTATTCAAGCTAGAGCTTTGGGGCTTACAGTCAAATCAGACCGAAAAAAAGGTGTAGATGATATAAATAGGTATTGGACACTTACTCCACATGGTGACGAATTTCTAATCGCAAATAGAGCTATAAAACGTAAAAAGCAGTAGTCTGCGCATAACAGCGGCTCTGGCGTCATTTTGGTAGCGGACATTTAGTTGGCTCCGCAGCGCTTCGCCGGGAAGCTGAGGCCAGCAAAACGAAAGCCAAGCCGAAACCGTTATTAGTATTACAAAAAAAAATTATAAAAATGAACGAAATAGATTATATTAATTCTACCCAGGTTAAAAATGCTGTAAATAGTTTGGCTAATAATATAAGGACTGAAAGAAGTTCAGTCAGTAATTTATTTAATATTTATGCTGATAAATCAATAATAAATAGACTAGATAACCATAATAATCAAATAATATATGGACGTAGAGGTACAGGTAAAACTCATTTACTTTTTGCATTTCAAAATTTGTCATCGGAAAAAAATAAACCAGGGCAACAAAAAAGGTATTCGATTTATATTGACCTAAGAAAGTATTTACCTTTATTTACAAGTTCTAACACCCTTAATGTAGAGGCAGCAATATTAATATTTCAAGCCTTAATTAATGATTTAATAGATGCCTTGATTAACAATTTAAAATATTTTTTTGACATAAATGAAATTGGAACATTCAGTTCATTTGAGAGATCCAGACTTGATAAGTTAACAAATATTTTGGCTGATTTGAATGTTGAATTCAATGGACGTGAATTTAAAAGATTAGGTAATGTTGAATTTAATAAGGAAGAAATAAAAAACATTTCGGGAAGTTTAAAATTGAGCCAAAGCCCACAAGCAGGTATAGATGGTAGAAAAGAAGAAAAAAGTAATTTTGCAGAAACTACCGTTCAATTTTTATCATTTAATCAAATATCAAAGCTACTAGAGGAACTTTCCTATCAATTAAATGACACTAAAGTTGTTTTTTTATTGGATGAATGGTCTGAAATCCCCATAGAACTTCAGCCATATTTAGCTGAATTAATTAAGAGAGTATTTATAAGTTCCAATTACACTTTTAAAATTGCAGCAATCCCTTACAGGTCTAGATTTAGGGAAATACTGCATGACGAAATAAAAATTGGACTCGAAGAGGGTGGCGATATTTTCCCTATTTCATTAGATAATCGTTATATATATGAAATTGATAAGATTGGGACTAAGACATTTTACAATGAACTTTTAGTGAACCATCTAAAAGAAATTGACGAAGCAATATTTACTGATGTTGATGAATCTAAATATATAAATTATTTTTTTGCGAATCAGGCATTATCAGAAATACTTGTAGCTTCCGCTGGTATACCCAGAGATTTTATTAATCTTTTCATTTTATCTTATAACAATAGAATTAATATTACACAAAGAATCATTCTTAAAAATATACGTAACTCAACTACAGAGTGGTATACATCTGATAAAAAAGAAGAAATTGATAAGGATAAAATCACAAAACATTTATTTGAAGAGTTAGTGCATCAGGTAATCCTGACAAAAAAGAAAACGCATTTTCTATTACCTCAAAAATATTCAGAGAATAGATCTATTAAAAAACTAGTTGACTTGAGAGTTTTGCATTTAAGGCAAAAAGGCATATCACATAAACACGTAACGAGTAAAACATATGATGTATACTCGATTGACTATGGTAGCTATACAAGTATTGATATCAATAAAACCACATTAAATACTGACTTTTCCGAATTAATTACAAATTTGAACACAGTTGAAGATATTCGAGAGACAAGATCACTTTCTATTGAAGAAGATTTTTTCGATAAATTTAATTTAGAAACTGGTCAAGGAATAAAATGCCCAAAATGTACAAAGACAATAGATATAAATCATTTAGCATATATTAAACAAAGAATTTGCAACAACTGTTTTGAGAAAATTGACGATTAATTACTAGGGCTAACAGGAGCGGTCTCGACCAATGCGGATTGCCGGTTTGTCGCAAAGCAAGTTATTGTTACGTCGACGCTGGAAAGTTTTTATTGTTTCCGCGCTTGCTCCCTCCCTCCCCCCGCTCCGCAGGATTTGCAATCCTGCGGCAACAATACTCTAAAACGTTATCAAAGTAAAGGGACAAAATAATTTAGAAACAATATTGCATTATGAAAACTTCAAATACCACCAATTTTAATGCTGCGTTGAGTTTTTTTTCTACAAATGAGCAATTAAAAAAAAGAACGCATTTTAAATTACCTCACCTAGGTAGTTGGTACACTGGTTTTTGGACACGCCGAAAACTTAACAAAAGGATAAAACAAGCGAAACAAAACCAGCAAAATAAATTGTAATATTTATTATATTTACTTCAACCAATTACAAATGAGCGACTCTATAACTATTGAACTTAATACCGAAACAAGATCTATTTTAAAAATTGGTTTTGTAGTGCGTGCATGTGTTATTTTGTTTTTTGTAATAGGTGTGGCCTTATTTGGGCTTTACATTTTTAAGGACTCGATTATTGGCGCTATTATTTGTTTTATAATTGTTTTTATATTATTTCGTATTTTTTTTAAAATGCTAAATGCGGCTTTTTTTAAAGAATATTTAATTGTAACAAAAGATAGTATTACGGTAGTACTTAAAAATTTAAGCACTGTTAAAAAAAGTGTCGTTAAACTTAATTCCATCCTCTATTTTGGCTTTGCCGATCAATACTACACCAAACATCCGCTTGATAACACGATTGTAGACTTTACAGGACTTGCAGCACGCGAAAAAGAATTACAGTATGTTATAGATGAGGGTAACATAAAAATTGAAACCGAAGCAAAAAGTATCAAATTTGGAAAAAATATGCCCTCGTGGGACGTTGAAGAATTAGTTGAAAAAATAGAAGGATTTACAGGGCGAAAATTTGTGAACCCAATACAACACAAGCCTATTGAAGATTTTGCCGTTGAAGATGAATCCCTTTTAAGTGATGAAGCTGAAAAAGAGGTTGCCGAAACACCATTAAAAAAACACAGCTACAATGGCGATTTTGGGGAACTATTAATTGAACAAAAAAACGACATTCCCAGTGCCGAAGACAAGGCTTTTTTAAATGGTAAGCTTGCCCCAAGCGGAAAATATCAAATTGGCGATAAGCAGTTTGTTCTTATCTCCAATGGTTTTATATATGCCGTTAGAGGTTTTAACGATTAAATAGCGAATACAAATAAATAAATCTTTTCAACAAAAAAAGCAGTTATTACTTGAGTAATAATTGCATTATTTGTAAAAAAATGCCAAGTAACATTACTTGGTTTTACCAAGTAATAGTACTCGATATTACCAAGTAATATTACTCGATTTTTTGCAGGTAATTTTACATAACTATTTGATTTTGAGTATGGCTTAATAATTTGCTTAAAAAAAACACCAAAATATAATGCTGTTTAATTAAATACAGATGGTTTACATTCCTATATTTATGCCTTAACCAATTTAAAAAAAAAATTATGGCATTTACAGGCAATGAAGCAGAACAAATTCCAGTGGCATTAGCCGCTGCATGGACACAAAATTTTAAAAGAGAATGGAAAGCAGGCGATCCTAAAGCGCATTTCTTTGGTATGAACATTATTAACAGTATTTTAGCCCAACCAGGATGTGTTGGTATTAGAGTTTATTATGCAATTGATGATGCAGGTAAAAAACAACTTGTGGTGGTTGGTGCTGACGCTAATGAAAATGATCTTCACGGTGGTATTATTGCAGAACGATCAGTTTGGTGCCCGCCATTTTGTGATCCTTCAGGAAGTCCATTAAGCGTATAATGATTATAAAAATAATATTTGCTCTACTAATTGGCTTATCTATTTTAAGCCCGGTAGTAGCTATTATTATTGGTTTAAAAAAACGTAACGCTTTTAATGTTCAGTTAAAAGCGTTGTTTTTATATATGGTTATAAGCTTATGCGTTGATGCTCTTTCCTCATTATTATTTATATTTAAAATGCAAAAAATGCCTTTGCAAATGGCATTTGCTGTATTTGAGTTCTTAATTATATGTTATTTATATTGGTTAGAATTAAAAAAGACAGGGTATAAAGTAACGATAGGAGCATTTATTGTAATATACATAGCAGTATTTTTTATTTCATATTTTACAAGTAGAAATTTTGAAAGTGTTTTAGATTATATAAGTGTTACCGAATCGGCCATCATTATTATTTTAGCACTTGTTTTTTTATACAAAATTTTTATTGATTTAGAAGTAATCAAACTTACAGATTACCCTTTTTTTTGGTTTAACTCAGCTTTTTTAATTTATTTTGCCACTACTTTTTTCCTTTTTTTATTTAATAACAATTTAAAAGAATTTGACCCTAAAATAGTTTACTTTTTAACAGCAATTCAACATTTAATAAACATAGGATTAAACGTTTTAATAGCAATTGGTTTATGCAAAGTCAAGAAAATATAGCCGTATTAATAGCTATTGGGTGCTTAGCCATGTTAGTATTAGTTATTGCTATTATTATGTTTGTGGCTATTTACCAACGCAAAATCTTACTAAAAGAAGCTAAAATTCAATTAATTGAAAACCAAAAACACATTGAGATTTTTAAAGCTTCGGTGCAAGCCGAAGAACAACAAAAAGAAAAAATTGCCCGCAATCTTCACGATGAAATTAATCCCTTATTAACTGTTCTCAAATTAAATTTAAGTAGGCATCGCATTCAGGCACAAAAAAACACTTTTAATCCCGACAACTTAAAACTAGATGCGGAAATGATAGATAAAGCCATTGAAGGAATTCGCTCCACTTGCTTGGATTTAATACCCTCGTTTTTATTTGAATTTGGTTTTTTAAAATCCATAGAAGATCATATCCACAGCTTACGTCAAACAGAATTGAGTGAGATGGAATTTGAAAACAGAACCGACCTAAAAGACGTAAACGTTTTTGATAAACAAGCCCAATTGGCTATTTACAGGATGTGTTTGGAGATATTAAACAATATCTTTAAACATTCAAAATGCAAACACTTTAAAATGATTGCCGATACGCAGGATGATTTTTTTGTGATAGAGTTTATACATGATGGTGTAAGCGTTACAAATGATGAAATGGAAGTTTATACCGAAAAATCAACCGGACTTGGTTTAAAGTCTTTAAAAGCAAGAGCACTTATTTTAAATGCAACAATTGATTATATTTCTACAACTAACAAAGCAGGCGTTAAATTAATTATACCAAATCAATAACATGAATACACAGATACACATAGCCATTGCAGACGACCATGTAGTGTTAAGGCAAGGCATAATATCTTTATTGAAAGAATTTGACAAAATAAATATAATTATTGGGGTTAATAACGGCAAAGAATTAATGAATGCGTTAAAAAGCAACAAACCGGATATTATATTGTTAGACATTGAAATGCCGGTAATGAACGGCAGAGAAGCCTTAGAAAAAATAAAAGCTAAGTACCCTAAAATTAAAGTAATAATGATGAGCATGCATTTTAACGATGCATACATTATTGAATTTATTAAAAATGGCGCTTGTGCCTTTCTTCCAAAAAATTGCGATATCGACAAAATTGTAGATGCGATCTATTCAGTAAACGAATTAGGCTATTATTACGATAATAAAGTATCGTCGGCAATGGCATCTTTAATTAAAAAACATCCTTCAATGGGGCCGTTGAGTCCATCTACCAGTTTTTCGAAACGGGAATTGGAAATTATAAGTTTAATATGTCTTAAAAAAACAAACATAGAAATTTCGCAGATATTATATTTAAGTCGCCGCACCATAGAAGGACATCGCTATAATATATACAAAAAAACAAATACCAATAGTGCCGCAGATTTGATTGAACATGTTACTGTTAACAAGCTTATTTAAATTAATTAAGGTTTAAAATTTAACTGTTAAAAGAATAAATCGCTTATTTTTTTTGAAGTACAAAAAGGCGCAAAAGACATTACTATTTGTTTAAAATAAATACACTGTTTTTAACGTGATCCAGCTCTAACTGAAAATATGTAAGGTTTAATCAGAAATAATTTTGGCTCATTAACAAAATTAATGGGTTATAATTGCAGGAAAAAGAGATAGGCGAGCAAATTTCGGATACTAATTTTTGGTAAATTTAGTACAACAAAAAACTAATTATATGAAAGCTCTTTCGTGCATACTAATAGGGGGCTGTTATTTTTTAATAACATCTTGTCAAAATGATTCTCTAAAAAAAGACAGAGTTATAAGTGATAGTTCTGCAACTTTTAGGTGTGAGATTTATAAAGGCGATACGTGCAATAGGTTAGATTATAGGGGAAATAAACAAGGCAAGTGGTATATTTATGATAAACAGCATCAGTTAAAAGATACTTTGTATTATAAGAATGGGGTGTTGGTAGAAGTAAAATAATTACTATTTAGTCTTTTTCTTGAGAAAAAGTTAATCGCAAAATTTTATAATGCCATATTTAGTATTTAAGCAACTTTGTAGCCGCAGGCAAAATCAATTTTTCCCATTCGGCGTATTCTTTTGCTGAGGGGTGCAAACCGTCGTTAGCCACTAAAGTAGCGTCGTCTTTCATTTTTTTAGAAAGTTCGAATATATCAACCACTTGTAAATTTCGTTTTTTACCTTCAGCAATAATAAGGGTATTAAATTCTAAAATGCCTTTGCTAATATCTCTCCCAGCGCTATAACTTTTGCCAGTTGGCGTAACACCAAAATCGGGAATAGTAATTAAAATTAAGTTCGATTTATTGGGTAATTGTTTTTGTACTTCATCTATAATAAATTTTAGATTTTTTTCAAAGGTAGCTTTTGGCACCTCGCGCACCCAATCGTTTACACCAATTAAAAGCGTTACAAAATTTGGTTTTAACTCAGTTAACAAAGGTAATTCTTTATTAATTAAGGTTTGTGTGCTATAGCCATTTCGGGCAGGGTTATCTAGTAGGGTAGTATTAATATTGGCATCGTTTAAATGTTTGGTTAAAAGTGTAGGCCACGATTCGCCTGTAGCAGCGCCCGTACAAATGGTATACGAATCGCCCAAGGGAAGGTATTTTATTTGTTTTTTTTGCCGAAGATTAAAGGATGAATTAATTATAATTATTAAAACACACACGCTATATTTAAAAAAAGTCATCTTATAATTTTTAATTAAATTTATGTTTTATAAATGAGTTACACAAAAATTTTACTGATAGATAATTACGATAGCTTTACTTACAATTTAGTTCATTTATTAGAACAAATAAACGGTGTAGAAGTAGATGTTTTTTATAACGATAAAATTTCGTTACAAGAGGTAAATAATTACCAATCTATTGTATTATCGCCCGGGGCAGGTTTACCAAAAGATGCAGGCATAATGCCTAATTTATTAAACGAATACAAAACCTCTAAAAAAATTTTTGGTGTATGCTTGGGTATGCAAGCTATTGGTGAGGCATTTGGTGCGCCGTTAAAAAATTTAGACAGCGTGTTTCATGGCGTTGCAACGTCAATACAAGTTTTAAATAAAAGTAACATATTTAAAAATTGCCCTAGTACTTTTTTGGTGGGGCGCTACCATTCGTGGGTAGTTGACAGTACTAAGTTGCCAAATTGTTTTACCGTTTTAGCACAAGATGAGCAAAAAAATATTATGGCATTAAAGCATAAAGAGTTTGATATTTGCGGTGTACAGTTTCACCCCGAAAGTATTTTGAGCGAACACGGATTACATATTTTTAAAAATTGGATACATGAATAAAGTAATAAAATCAATAAATTCTACTATTTATATAGGAGATAAGGTGTTAAAACAGCTTACTGTTTTTTTACAAAAAAATAAATACTCCTCGTATTTTATTTTATGCGATGAAAACACCTTGCAGCATTGCTTACCAACACTTATATTAAATTGTAAATTATTAAAAGACTGCGAAATTATTGAAATTGAAAGTGGTGAGGCTAATAAATCTATAGAAATTGTAGCTAATTGTTGGCAAACACTTTTAGAAAATAATGCTGATAAAAATGCTTTATTAATAAATTTAGGTGGTGGTGTAGTAAGCGATTTGGGTGGTTTTATTGCTTCTACCTATAAACGCGGTATTGATTTTATTAATATTCCAACTACTTTACTTGCTATGGCTGACGCTAGCGTGGGCGGAAAAACAGGAATAGACTTTGGCGGATTAAAAAACAGCATTGGAACCATTACGCTGCCTAAAGCCGTATTTATTTACCCGAATTTTTTAAATACACTGTCACCACGGCATATTAATAATGGATTGGCGGAAGTATATAAAATTGCCCTAATAAGTAATAAACTATTTTGGAATCGTTTAAAAACGGATACTAACGCTCTTCAACTTATAACAAAAAGTGTTGAGCTTAAAAATAAAATTGTTATTAAAGATCCTTTAGACAAAGGTATTCGTAAAAGTTTAAATTTTGGACACACCGTTGGACATGCGGTAGAAGCATTTTTTATAAATACCAAAAATGAATTATTACATGGAGAAGCCATAATTATTGGTATGTTAATCGAAAGTCATATTTCTCTTCAAAAAAAATTAATTACTAAATTGGAGTTTAATGATGTTGTAAAGGTTTTGGGTTTATCATTTAGCATTGCTAAACAATTAAATTTACAAAGCCATACGTTGTTGGAATTTATTAAACAGGATAAAAAAAACAGTAACACTACATTAAAATTTGCGTTAGTTAACAGTATTGGTAATTGTAAAATAGATGTTGCTGTAACTGAAAGTCAATTAAATAAAGCTATTCAGTTTTTTAACACACACTATAATGATTAAAGTTGTTGCGCCAAAACAGATTAATGCCAAAATTTCTATTTCAGGCTCTAAAAGTATAAGCAACCGTTTATTAATTATTAGAGAGGTGTTGGGACTCGACTATGAGTTAATAAACTGCTCAGATGCTGAAGATACCGTTTTATTACAAAAGGCTTTGTTGCAAATTAAAAATAAAACTGCCGCCTCAATAAACATTCATCATGCCGGAACCGATATGCGTTTTTTAACCGCATTACTTTCTTGCAAAAATGGCGAATGGGTTTTAACAGGCTCTGAACGTATGAAACAGCGACCCATTGGTGAATTAGTAACTGCCTTAAAACAGTTAGGAGCAGAGATTTCTTATTTAGAAGAAGAAGGATTTCCGCCATTAAAAATTAATGGTAAAGAATTATTGGGCGGAAGTATTGAAATTGATGGAAGCATTAGCAGTCAATTTATTTCGGCACTTTTGCTAGTGGCACCCAGTTTTAAAAATGGACTGGAATTAACTATTAAAAACAAAATTGTATCGTTGCCATATATTACAATGACAATAGGGCTGTTAAAACAATTTGGCGTTGACGTAAAATTTCAAGACTCAAAAATTACAGTACTAAATTTAAAACCCGAAATTCAAAACTCAACATTTCAAATAGAATCCGATTGGTCCTCCGCGTCCTACTGGTACTGTATTTGTGCATTAAGTAACGAAGCAACCATTGAGTTAAAATATATAAATGAAAATAGTTTACAGGCCGATTCTATTCTCCCAAAATTATTTTTTGATTTTGGTGTAAATTCCGAGTTTAAAAATGACAAACTAATCCTTACAAAAAAACAAGTAGAAATAACAAACTTCAATTACGATTTTAGCGATTGTCCGGATATTGCCCAAACGCTTGCGGTTACTTGTTTTGCATTGGGTATTACAGCTAATTTAACAGGCCTACAAACCTTAAAAGTAAAAGAAACAGATAGAATTTTAGCATTAAAAAATGAATTGGAAAAGTTTGGGGCAAAGGTGGATGTTTCACAAAATTCAATGGTAATTCAAAAATCGTTAATCGTCAATCGTCAATCGTTAATTATTAGTACATACGGCGATCACCGAATGGCAATGTCTTTTGCTCCTTTGGCTTTAAAGGTTTCGTCACTACAAATAGAACATCCTGACGTTGTAACAAAATCCTATCCAAAATTTTGGGAGGATTTAAAAGTAGCGGGATTTTTATTTTCTTAAAAAACGAGTTACCTTTACTTTAAGTAATTTATTAAAATGAAACATTATTCCACCCACGCTATCGACCAATTTACTCGCCACGCTTTAAAAGATACTGCCGGTTTTAATTGGTTAATGAATAACGGTTACAAAGAGCTATTAGCCACTTTAGATGCTATTCGCGATGATAAACAAGCCTTTAAATTTTTAATGGAAAACAAACATTTTGTATTGGCGGCTTTTGTAAACGCTATTTGGGATGATGAAAAAGCATTTAAATTTTTATTAGATGCTAAAGCCTACGATTGGGCTGCTTGTGCTAACATTATTAATGGCGATGATAAAGCTGAAGAAGCACTAAATAAAACTAATAAAAAGCACTTTGTTTTGTTGGCGCACGCTATACAAAGTCGTATACACGAAGATGGCGATAGAAACATGAGTCCTTGGGGCGTGATGAATAATTTATTAAACTTTAAAAAAGCTATAAAAAAAGAATGAGAATAATAGACAGTATTCCACATAAAAGTATGACGATTAGTATTTTTCAAATGAATGATAAGTACCAAGTTAAATTTGAGGCCGGCCCTATGGAACAGATTTTTAAATTTTTGGTAGAGGAAGTAACAGGTTTAGACGGCCTAAAACTGAAAATAAACGATGATTTTATTGAATCTACCCGTTTACGCTTTAACGAGATGTACAAACAAATGCAGTTGGTTTAACAAATTATAAGTTTATTATTCTACTATTTATTTGTAACTTTGATTTAAGAATACATATGAGAGATTTAGTTTGGACACTTATAATAATTTGGTTGGTTTACAGATTAGTAGCCATGTTTAAAAGTTCTACCCCTAAAAAAGGATTTGCTGGCTACCAACAAAACCATACCAACACGTCGAACCAAGAAACAACAAACACTAGTTTTAATTCGCATACAGCAATGGATGTAAAAACTGCTGTTAAAAAAAGTACAGATAAAGAAGGCGAGTACGTTGATTATGAAGAGATAAAGTAATTAAAAGTTAATAATATTAAAAAGCCTGATTAATTTTTTAATCAGGCTTTTTTAGTTTTTGAAATATTACTTTTTTAATGAATCTCTAATTTCCATTAGTAATTTTTCTTGATTGCTAGGTTCTGGTGCTACAACCGGTTTAGCTTCCTCTTTCTTTTTAGCCGCGTTCATTGCTTTAATAATTAAAAATAAAACAAAAGCAGTTAAAATAAAAGTAATTACCGAACTAATAAATAAACCAATTTTTGCACCATGCCAAGCGTAATCTTGTAATGTTGCCACATGAGCTGCTTCTAATACCGGTTTTAACATTAAAGGTGTTATAACATCTTCAATTAATGACGAAACTATTTTATTAAATGCTCCACCAATAATTACACCAATTGCAAGGTCAACAACATTACCTCTTAATACAAACTCTTTAAATTCTTTAATCATTCCCATAAATTATATTTTTAGGAGGCGAAAATACATTATTTTAATTAGAACCTAAAACTTTTAAAAGCTCGTCTAATTTGGGCGTTAAAATAATTTCTGTTCTGCGATTTTTTTTACGCGCATCTGGTGTTTTAACTGGGTCTAATGGAAAAAACTCCCCTCTGCCAGCACTTGTAATGCGTTTAGCATCAATACTAGCGGCATTCAGCATTATTTTCGTAACCGACGTAGCACGCATTACGCTTAAATCCCAATTATCTTTAATTTCTCCAGTACCTTTCATAGGCACATCGTCTGTATGTCCCTCTACCATAACGTTTATATCGGTATTTTGTTCTAGCACTTTTGCAACATTTTTTAAGGCATCAACACCTTTAGGTTCAACATTGGTTTTGCCACTTGCAAATAAAAGGCTCTCATCCATACTCACGTATACCTTACCATTTTTTTGAGTAATAGTTAGGCCCTTACCTTCAAAGCCAGTAAGCGCGTCGCTTAACTTCTTTTTCAAGTCAGCCGCCGCTTGGTCTTTTTGTTTTAAAACGTTTTCTAATTCATTTACTCGGGCTTCGCGCGCTTTTAACTGGGCGCCTAAATCGTCTAAATCTTGTTTTTGCTTATTTAACTTTGCCTCTAAAGATTTTAATTCATCTTGCTTTTTAAGCAACTGCTCTTGTGTTAATTGTAAATCGCCACTTAATTTACTGTTGTCTTTTTCACTACCTGCTAAAAGTTTATTCATTCGGTCCATTAATTGGTTATTCAATACATCCAACTTATCGTATTTTGAAGTCAGATTGCGGTAGTTACTTCCAATAATAGTGGTGTCGCGCTTTAAACCTACATTTTCTTTTTCGTTTTTTACCATTTGCTCCTTTAGCTCAGCCAATTTAGCTTCGTTTTCTTGTGCTGATTTTTTAATAGTTGCTAATTCCGTTTCACAAGTTTTTTGTTTTTCTCTGCATTCCTCTAATTGGCGAGCAGGTACACAGGCAAAACCAATAAATGCCGATACTAAGGCTATGGATATGTATTTTTTTATCATATTCAAAAATAAGTTATTTTTTAAATTTTATATAGACATAAAAAATATGTTTTAAACAAAACTTTGTTATATTTGATATTGTAATGTTTTCAAAAAAAATCGTAGTATTATTTATTACACTTTTTTCTGCATTTATAACTTGTGCTCAAAGTGATAAAGCAGATTCTACCCCTTATTTAAAATTATATAAGCAATACGAATTAATTGCTAAAACTGATAGAGAAAAAGGGATTGAAATCGCTAATGAAATTGAAAAAATTGCGGTTAAAAATAACGAGCCTTTTTTTATTTCTGATGCATTATGTAAAAAAGCGGTGCTGTTTTATTTTAATAGCAATATTGACAAGTCAAAAGAATACGCCTTAAAATCAATAATTTATGCAAATCAATCAAATAATAAAAAGGTATTATTAAGAGCCTATAATTTAATGGGCGCTATCTATTACAACTTAGCCGATTTTAAAAGTTCAGAATTATATTATTTAAAAAAAATTACTGTTGCAAAACAGTTTAAAGATACAATTGAGGAAATGAAAACCTATTACAATATTGGGTTAATTTATTTTCAACAAGGTAATTATTTAAAAAGTGCCGACTATAATTTTATAGCTTTAGATTATTTTAAACGTGCAAAAGATACATTTAATTTACTGAGTTCGTTACAATCTATTGGATATACTTATATGAATTTAGAAGATGTGCCAACCTCTTTAAAATACTATAAGGAAGCCTTATACTTATTTAAAACATATAAGGATAATTACCAATTGGCAGGGTTATACATCGATATAGCTACTTCTTTTAAAAATAGGAATAGTGATAGTGCCTTATTTTATTTGGATTTAGCCTTAAAAATTTCGTCAAAAGAAAAAGATAATTTTCATTTCGCAATAGCTATAGATTCAAAAGCCTCTATTTATGTAGATAATAAAAATTATTCGCAAGCATTAATTCTTTCAAAAGAAGCCTTAAAAATAAATCAAGTCTCCCAATTACAAATAGGCATGTGCGAAAACTATGGCACAATTTCAACAATTTATACACGATTAAAAATATATGATAGTGCTTTAGTGTATGCTAAAAAAGGGTATAACATGTCGTTAAAGTTTGAAAAAGCGACCATACTAAAGGATTGTGCAAAAAATTTATCCATGGTATATGAGGTTAAAAAAAATGCGGATAGCGCGTTAAAATATTTTAAAATATATTCTACAATTAACGATAGTTTAAAAACCGAAGGACAATTACGCGGTATAGCACAAAAAGAATTTTTATATGAAAAACAAATACAAGAAAGTTTAAGGGCTAAAGAAAAACAACTTTCTGATACCAAACTAGAAAAGCAAAAACAGATAAATTTAATTGTAATAATTGCATCTATTTTATTAGCAATATTTTTAATAGTTGGTGTTATTAATTTTCGTCAAAAACAAAAAGCAAATACCTTGGTATTATTGCAAAAAAAATTATTAGAAGAGAAACAAAAAGAAATTATTGCAAGCATAAACTACGCCAGCCGCATACAAAAAGCACTGCTGCCTAGCGAAAAATATTTTAAAAAATACATTAAAAAATAGTTTAATGAAAAAAATTAAATTAATTCTTTTATTCTATATTTCTATAAATAGTTTCAATGCCTTTTCGCAAAAAGACAGTATTTATTTTTCAAAGCTCGCCGATATTTTTAAAACTCATTTAAAAGGAAACATCGATTCTGCTAAAATTTACGCAAAACGTATTTTAAACGAATCGATATCTGTTAATTACAAAAAAGGGGAGGGGTTAGGGAATAATTATTTGGGTATTTGTTATGTTTATTCTGGTAATTATGATTCGGCAATTGTTTATTTAAAAAAGGCTTTATCTATTTATAATCCAAATACCTCATCAAAATGGGTTTGCGATGTTTATTCTAATCTTGGCGTGTGTTACGATTATTTGGGTAACTATAGTGAATCCACAAAAAACTACTTAAAGGCACTTTCAATTGCCGATAAATTAAAAGATGAGGACGCTATTTCCCGTGCAAGTAACAATATTGGAACAATGTATTTCGAACAGAAAAACTTTAGTACTGCTTTAAATTATTTTGAACAATCGCTCAAAATTAGAGAACAAAAAAAAGACGATTATGGTATCGCTTCCTGTTGTTTAAATATTAGCGCTTGTTTTGGTGCTTTAAAACAAAATCAAATGGCTATATCTTTTCTAAATAAATCTATCGTTTATTCAAAAAAATGTGGCGATTCATTACTTTTAGCGGATGCTTTTACAAGCTTAGGCCAAAATTATAAAAAGGCAAAAAATTTTACCGAAGCTTTAAAACAATATAATTTAGCCCTTGCAATCTATTTACCATTAAAAGATCCGCGACCATTATCCGAATTATATTCTAATATGGCTATAGCAATAGACTTGTTAGGTAATCATGCTCAGTCGCATCACTACTTTTTAAAAGCCTTAACGTTTGCAAAATCAGCGGAATACACGCTCGGAGAAATGGAAGCTACAGCTGGTTTAATTTTAACGTCAGCCTATCTTAAAAAACCAGATAGCACTGGCTATTATTTGGGATTATACCAAGTTTATAGAGATTCCATGTACTCCGAAACTAATTCAAAACAAATTGCTGATATGCAAATACATTATCAAACAGAAAAAAAAGATACAGAATTAAAATTAAAAGACCTAGAAATTGACAAGCAAACCGTTTTAACAAAACAAAAATCATTTCAACTAAATGTATTTATAATTGCTTTTTTAGTGATGATAATATTAATTGTTTTTGTTTATAGAAGCTATAAACAAAAGGTAAATGCCAATATTGAAATAAATAAGCAAAAAGAGATTATAACACAGCAAAAATTAATTGTTGACGAAAAACAAAAAGAGATTTTAGATTCTATTAAGTACGCCAGCCGTATACAAAAAGCGCTATTACCGAGCGAAAAATATTTTAAAAAATACATTAAAAAATAAATTTTTATGCAACTAAAAACCTACGAAGAATATAAAATAGCGTATCAAAAAAGTATTGATAATCCAGAAGCGTTTTGGCACGAAATTGCAAATCATTTTACTTGGCAACAAAAACATACAAAAACCTTAGAATGGAATTTTACCGAACCAAACGTAAAATGGTTTGTTAACGGCAAATTTAATATTACCGAAAATGCTATTGATAGGCACTTACCCGCAAAAGCAAATACCACTGCCTTTATATGGGAACCAAACGCAAATGACGGCGAGAATAGAATTATTACCTATCAAAATTTGCACGACGAAGTTTGTAAAGTTGCAAACACCTTAAAATCATTGGGCGTAAAAAAAGGTGACCGAGTGTGTATATATATGCCCATGATTCCTGAAACAGTTTTTGCAATGTTAGCTTGTGCACGTATTGGCGCTATACACTCCGTTGTTTTTGCAGGTTTTTCTGCTTCTGCACTTGCCGGCAGAATTCAAGATAGCGACTGTAAAATTGTATTAACTACAGATGGTGCTTACCGAGGTGTAAAAGACATTCCAATTAAAGCGGTGGTTGACGAAGCTTTAGAAACGTGCCCGAGTGTTGAAAAAGTTTTGGTTTTTAAACATACAAATACTTCCATAACAATTAATAAAGATAGGGATGTAATTTGGCAAGAAGTTGTTCCTAATGCTTCGCCAATTTGCACTCCCGAATTAATGGATAGTGAAGATATTTTATTTATTCTTTACACTTCCGGTTCTACAGGCAAACCAAAAGGAGTGGTCCATTCTTGTGGCGGATATATGGTATACACTTGTTATACTTTTCAAAATGTTTTCCAAATGAATTTAAGCGCCGAATCTAAAGACTTATTTTGGTGCACTGCTGATTTGGGTTGGATTACAGGTCATTCCTACATCGCTTACGGACCATTATTAGCAGGCGCAAGTTCAGTAATTTTTGAAGGTGTACCAACTTTTCCTGATGCAGGGCGCTTTTGGAAAGTAATTGATAAATACAAAGTTACGCACTTTTATACCGCACCAACTGCTATTAGAGCCCTTGAAGCATGCGGTTTAGACTTTGTAACACCCTACAGCCTAGCATCGTTAAAGGTATTAGGTAGCGTAGGAGAACCTATTAACGAAGAGGCTTGGCACTGGTACAATAAAAATATTGGAAAAGAAAATTGCCCGATTGTTGATACATGGTGGCAAACAGAAACTGGTGGCGTTTTAATTTCTTCTTTATCAGGCGTAACACCTTCTAAACCAAGTTTTGCAACTTTACCAATGCCTGGCATTCAACCATTATTAGTAGATGATAAAGGCAACGAACTATTAGGAAACAATGTAGAGGGAAATTTATGTATTAAATTTCCTTGGCCTTCGATGATTCGTACCACCTATGGCGACCATGCTAGATGCAAACAGGCGTATTTTGAAACCTATCCCGGTCTTTACTTTACTGGAGATGGTTGCAGAAGAGATGAAAATGGTTTTTACAGAATTACAGGTCGTGTGGATGATGTAATGAATATTTCTGGTCACAGAATAGGAACAGCAGAAGTGGAGAGCGCCATTAATATGCATGCCGATGTTGTTGAAAGTGCAGTTGTTGGCTATCCTCACGATATTAAAGGGCAAGGGATTTATGCCTACGTAATTGCTCCATCTACAACAAAAAACCACGATAATTTACGAAAAGAAATTATTGCCGAAGTCACAAAAATTATTGGTCCAATTGCCAAACCCGATAAAATACAAATTGTAAGTGGCTTACCAAAAACGCGTAGCGGAAAAATTATGCGCCGTATTTTGCGAAAAGTAGCTGAGGGCGAAACAAGTAATTTAGGAGATACCTCCACGTTACTCGATCCACAAGTAGTTCAAGAAATAGTTAATGGAAGGCTTTAAAACAGAGGATGTTCTTTATAATTATTTTAATTCGCCTTTAGGCGAAATTGAGCTAGTTGCTAATAAAGATAGCTTATTAGCCGCTAGTTTTATGGATGTAAAAGGAATTACAAAAAAGAAATTTTCCTCAAAAGAAACACACCTATTTACTGAAACCAAAAACCAATTAAATGCTTATTTTAATTCCGAATTACAAACATTTGAATTACCAATCCATTTTTTAGGGACTGATTTTCAAAAAAAAGTGTGGACGGAACTAGGGAAGATTAATTTTGGTAAAACAATCTCTTATTTACAAATGGCAAAAAATTTAGGCGACCCCAAATGTATAAGGGCTGCAGCTTCTGCAAATGCTAAAAATCCCTTTGCTATAATAGTTCCTTGCCACCGGGTAATTGGTTCTAATGGTTCATTAACTGGCTATGCTGGCGAATTATGGAGAAAGCAGAGGTTGCTGGATCATGAAGCGAAAATTTGCAATACGTATAAAAAATTATTTTAAATAATTTAATTACTACTGTTTATTGCCTTTAAATCATTAATTATTTGAGGGAAGATAAAAGAGTATTCTGACGACTTAGTAAATTTGAACTGATACCTCTTGTAATATTTAATCAATAAATTATTTTCTATATCGATGCTATAAATAACTACGTCCAATTTATTTTTTTTATTGAAGGCGTAAAAATCGTAATTAGGCCTATTAATTACAAAATCGACAAAAAATATTTTTTTATAACCGTATTTCTTGGCAATTAAATTTAATTCCGGTAAATTATTATATACTGACAGTGTAGTTTTAGAAGTGTTTTCACTCTTTAAGTAAATAAATTCCTTTTTAATTCTTTGTTTACTGTTATAATTTTCATAATTGATTTTTTGCGTAGCAATATCTAAAACTGAATTAATGGTATTTACTTCACGATAGTTGAGCTGTGGAAAAAAATTAAATACACTGTCCAATCCTGAACGAAATTCAGAACTTTTATCATTTAAAAATTTTTCTAATTCCTTATATTCTTCATTTGTACTATTTATAGCTGATTTATAATATTTTTTTTTACCTCTATCACTTATATAGATATTGTTAAAGAAAAACGGAACGACCTGTTTTAATGAAATATTAGTATCTGTATTTTTAAAAAAAGCTTGGTCGTATAAAAATTGTTGTAACTCTGTTATATTACCAGAACGTAATGGCTGTTCAAATTTTTTGTCCATTCGTTTTAAGGAAGGATAACAACTTTTACATTTTAATTCAGCCTCTTTAACAAAATAATCTAAAGCTTGTTTGTTGGTTACGAACTCAATAGTATCGGTATTTATAAGATTATTTTTTTTATAGTTCTCTAATAGTATATCCTCAAAACCATATAGCTCCTTTAAATTGTAATGTACCGAACAAGAATTTTTATTTTTTTTAATTCCTTTTTTGGGCTTTACCTTGTAATTTTCTATTATAAAAAAATTATTGGCTTGTTGCGGGAATAACGCTAATTTTTTGCGAAGAGACTCTAAAATAAAAAATAGATAAAATTCATCGTCTGGATAAATAATATGCATTTTATAGGCTAATTCAATACAATCGGAATAGTATTGATTTTCAAAATAATTATAAATACACTCATCCGTAAAACGTTGTTTTACTTTATAAAACATGGCAGAATCATTTTGAAAAAAAGCAGTACCTGGTTTATCAATTGTTTTTACAGCTGATTGCATAATTTTTAATCGTTTTTTACTCGGTGGATGTGTTCTAAGTAAAGCACGCACTTTAGTACTATTAATTTTGTACGAGTAATACTTTTCTAATTTCATAAAATTTTTATGTTCGTTTAGTATTGCACTAGGCGAATAATTGTTTTTTTTGAAAAAAGTAATAGCCATTTTATCAGCTTGCTTTTCCATGACTCTTGAGTCGTGGAAATATTTTGCAATGGTGAAAGGAGAAATAATCCAACCGTAAATACTTAAAAATTGTGAAATGAAAAGTGTTAATTGAGCATTTTTATAATTTTTAAATCCTTTTAAAGAATGCATGTAAAAATAATGCCCATATTCATGCGATAAAACGGATGCTAACTCTGCTTCTGTATTTAAAAGGGTTAGCAGCCCAATATTAATAAATATCGACCCATCTTCTTTACAAAAAGCATTAGGGCTAGGGTCTTTAACTATGTATACTTTTATATTATCACTTAAATATTCCTTAGGAATTGTTTTCTCGATTACATTTTTTAAATATTTATTTTCAGCGGCTAAATTTGTGTATACAAAATTTCTACCTAAGTCTTCCTTAGCGTTAGATACTACGTATTCTGTAAATTCGTAAAGACGAGATTGAATTTTAAATTTTTCGGCGTATCTTTTAAGTATTGATGCTCTGTAAATACTATCGTTAAAATAAAAAACTTCTTTTATTTCGGGCGTTAATGCAATTGGATGTGAGTTAAATTGTTGGGCAAAAACAATTTTGCAAAAAAATAGCAAGTTTATCAATAAAACATATTGAGCTTTCAAAATCTATTTCGACTTAAAATGTAAAGCCTAAATGTATAATATTATTTAATAACTGTTAGGTTTATTTGGATAATATTTAGGTGGCTTAGAGCATAAAAAATCTTAATTTTACGCATACCGCTTTTATTAAAAAATTTTATTCGTAATAAAAAAATACATCTAAATTATGCTTAACTACATTTCAAAGTCTTTTACTTACAACGACTACTATACCTTATTAGAAAATTTGATGAAAGAAGGTAAAACTACAGGCATTAACCAATCTGAAGATTATTTAAACTATGCAAAGTTAAATTTAGCGCGAATGAATCGTTTAAATAAAACGATAGAACTAACCGAGGAGTTAAAAAGAGCATTAAAAAAAATAACTAAAAAATACATTTGGTTAGTAATTACAGAAGGCTGGTGTGGCGATGCTGCTCAAAACATTCCTGTGTTTCATTTTATAGAACAAGAAAATCCGAATATTGAATTAAGGTTGATTTTACGTGACGAAAATTTAGAATTAATGGATAAATACCTTACAAACGGTGGCCGCTCTATACCAAAATTAATTTGTTTAGATAAAGAAGCATTAAAAGAAATTTTTGTTTGGGGTCCCAGACCACAAGAAACACAAGAAATAATGCTTGATTTATTGGCACGTAAAGTTACATTAGAAGATAAATCTTTGATTTTACAAAAATGGTATAACAACGATAAAACCTTAACTTTACAAGATGAATTTGTAGAGCTTTTAAAAAAATTAAAATAAAAATGGATCTTACTCAACGTCCCCGCCGAAACCGAAAGTCAATAGCTATTCGTAACCTCACTCAAGAAAATTGGGTAACAACTAACGATTTAATTTTCCCTTTATTTTTAACCGAAGGCAAAAATAAAAAATCCGAAATTGCTTCAATGCCCAATATTTACAGGTATAGTAGTGATTTACTTATAAAAGAAATTGAAAGCTGTTTAAAATTAGGCTTAACTACATTTTGTCTTTTTCCTAGTTTATCCGATAATTTAAAAGATAAAAAAGCTACTGAAAGTTTTAATAAAAAGGGCTTATACCCTTCAACAATTAAAGAAATCAAAAAACAATTTCCGGAAGCTGTAATAATGACAGATGTTGCGATGGACCCTTACAGCAGTGATGGACATGATGGTTTGGTAAAAAACGGTAAAATTGTAAACGATGAAACCTTAGATATTTTATGTAAAATGGCGTTAACTCAGGCCGAAGCCGGCGCAGATATAATAGGACCAAGTGATATGATGGATGGCAGAGTAGGGGCTATTCGCGAAGCATTAGATGGTAATAATTTTACAGATGTAAGTATAATGAGTTATAGTGCAAAATATGCTAGTGCGTTTTATGGGCCGTTTAGAGATGCCTTAGATAGCGCCCCAAAATTTGGAGACAAAAAAACCTATCAAATGAATCCTGCTAATAGTAAAGAAGCTTTATTGGAGGCTAATTTAGATGTAAATGAAGGTGCTGATTTTTTAATGGTAAAACCCGCTTTAAGTTATTTAGATGTTATTAAATTGTTAAACGAAAATTTTGTTTTGCCAATTGCTGCCTATAACGTTAGTGGCGAATATGCTATGGTGAAAGCTGCTGGTATTAAGGGTTGGATAGATGCAGATAGAGTTAGAGATGAAATATTATTAAGTATTAAACGGGCGGGCGCTAATATAATTTTAACTTATTTTGCAAAGGAATTTGCGCTATCAAAAAAATAATATAACTTTAGTCGGTAAATTTTTTTATGCAACACTTAACAGAAATTCTTTATACAAACAATGTTTTGTTTAGTTATTATGGTTTTATAGATAAGTTCGTTTTAAACGAAGTATTAGGTATTACTAAAGCAAAATTAATTTCATATAATGAACCAATTGTTATCGTAAACCGCGTTTACAATGCAATAAACGAATGCGTTGAAAATATTATAAAGCATAACTTTTTTCCCGATTCGGATATGTTACATTACAAATCTTTGTTATTAGTCTCTAAACAAAACGAAAGCTATATAATAGATACCATAAACGTAATTAATACAAAACAAAAGGAACAAATAAATGGACAATTGGTTTTTTTAAATTCAAAAAATAAAATTGAATTAAAACAAATTAAAGCAGATATTATTTCAAATAAATTATATTCTGAAGTTTCTACTGCCGGTTTAGGATTAGTGGATATGGTATTACGAACAGATGCTTGTTTTTATAACTTTAAAAATTACGATACTAACTTTTTATTTAATATAAATTTTAAAATTAATTCAACTATAAATTATGGAAACGCTTGATGTAAAAGGAGACGATATTAATCCTACAATTGTACTAAATCACATTGATAATGTATATTTAATTTCTGGCGAAAGCAGACCTGAAAACCCTTTAAAATATTACGAGCCTGTATTTACGTGGTTTAACGAATTTTTTAATTATTCGTATGTGTTAAATGATTTAGGCAATAAATCAAATACTATTGCTAAAAAATTGAAAATTGACTTAGATTATTTTAACTCTACATCAGCTAAGGTTTTGTTTGATTTATTCTCGTTACTAAAAAATACTGGCATCGAAAAATTTAAAATTCATTTTGAAATTGATTGGTTATATTTTGTTGACGACACCGATATGTTAGATGCCGGAAAAGAAATGGAAGAAATGTGTGGCTTAACATTTAATTATATACCAAAACTTTAACTTGCTAAAATATTATTTTCATTTAATATTTATTTTATTTGTTTTTTCAAACAAATTAATATCTCAAACATTTAAAAAAATTGGCGTAGAGGATGGATTGCCATCCTCTATTATTTACGATATTAAAGCCGATAAATACAATCGTATTTGGTTGGCTTCATTTGGCGGTGGAATTGCTTGTTACGATGGCATTAGTTTTAAATCCATTAATTCAGATATGGGTTTAAACAATGATTTGATACGGAATATTTCATTGGATGAATCAAATGGCAATATTTATGTAGGATCACAAGGTGCATTTGAACTAATTACCAGAGATACTATAATCAATTTAACCCATAAAATAAATGGTACTTATGGTATAAACATTGTTTTAACATCTATAATTGGTAATACAATTTATACAGCTTCTGAACATGGATTTGTTACGTTAGTAAATCATAAAAAAATAAATGCAATAAAATCTGTTATACCAACAAGCCTTCTTTGTGACGATGAAAACAATCTTTGGTTGCCTTCTCGAAATAAACTTAATATTAAATTAGCTAATGGCAAATTATTAGATTATGCTAAAGAATACAATATCAAGTTAGAAGGATTATCGGACATAAAAAAATTTAAAAATTTTACTATTATTTCTTCAAAAAATGGTCTTTATGTATTTGACAAATTTAAATTGGTAAAAACTATTAATTACAAAAATGGCTTAGCGCAAGACAATGTTCGTTGTATGTTGGTTGACGGTAAAACATTATGGCTTGGCACTAAAAATGGCTTAGTAAACACTACAGATTTAATAAAATTCCAATCTTTCGATTCCAAAAATGGCATTGATAAATGTGAGATTAAATGTTTGTGTGTAGATAAAAACGGCTTGTTATGGGTGGGAAGCAATGGAGGAGGAATGTATAAAATGATTAAAAGTGATATTGTAAAATATAATTTTAGTGAAGAGCCAATTGCTTTTGCGATAGATAGCAAAAAAAACTTGTACGCATTAACAAAAAATCAAATAAAGAGGTTTAATAATGATTCAAATGATTTTTTAAATTTTTTAAACATAACAGGTATTGGTAATCCTAACGATTTTTGTTTTGATAAAAATCAAGCAATTTATATTTCAATAGGGGATAAAGGGTTTGTGAAAATCACTTCGCAGCTTAAAAAAACATTTTTTGAATACAAAATTGGAACGCTGGATAATCCTTCGATGACAATATTAAATGCAGGAGATTTTATTTGGTTTGGATTTAAAAGAGGTTTATTACGTTATAATATCAAAACAAATGCTGTTGATACATTTGCTAGAAAAAAGATTAATGGACAATATTTTCAAGATATTTTAAAGCTAGATAACTCTATATTAATTGCATTAGACAATGGACTAAGTGAATTTTATTCAAATTCATTTCATGAAATTTCTAGTAAAACAAGTTTAAATTTTCCAGAAGGAATTGCAAACAGCATCGAAAGAGATAAGTACAATCATATTTGGGTTGCGGCAGATAAGGGATTGTTTTGCTACGAAGGAAAAGAAACGTTTTCCAATTATAGAAAAGATTTTTTTCCCACAAATGAAATTTGGGATATCGCAGTAATTGATACTTTTTTATTTGCCGCCACTAATAAAGGCCTAATTCAAGTGGCCATTAAACCAAAAAACAATAAAAATTGCACTTTTCAAGTAATTAATAAACGAAACGGTTTAGTTGATTTTGATTTAACCAATAGAGCCCTTTTTGCCGACTCTTCTTATGTTTGGATAGCTCACGAAACTGGGGCATATCGGTATAAACCAAGTAATCAATTAAAGTTAAATATACCAATTTATATTTCTAATATTTATAACGATTACGGCTCATTAGTTTTTCGGAATTCTAAAAATTTTACGCAACAAATTGTTGATGATGATAAGTTACTAAATTTAAGCTATGCTGATAACGATTTTACAATTGAGTTTAAAGGAATAAATTATAATTTACTAGATAATGTTTTTTATTCGTACAGATTAATTGGGCTCAATTCAAATTGGAGTATTCCTAGCAACGAAACAAAAGCGGTTTACACAAATTTAAACCCTGGAGAGTATACGTTTGAATTATCTGCCTCCAATGGTAAAGTTAATTTTGGAGAAAAAATTTCGTATAATATAATTATTAAACCACCATTTTATAAAACATGGTGGTTTAATATGTTTTTAGTATTAGCTATTTTAACCGTAATTTATTTTTTAATACAAATTCGTTTAAAAAGTATCACAAAACAAAACACTTCGCTCGAAAAAAAAGTATCTGATCGTACCAAACAATTAAATTTAAAATCGCAAGAACTTGAACTTATTAATAACGAACTTTTAAATAAAGACAAGTTAATTACCGAAAGTTTAGAATATGCAAAAAAAATTCAGGAAAGTATTTTGCCTTCGGATACCTATTTAAAAAATAAATTTTTAACTATTGTAAAAACGGCTACACTATATTTGCCAAAAGATATTGTAAGCGGCGATTTTTATTATACTTGCTCAAAAAGTAATTTTAATTACTTTGCTTTAGTAGATTGTACAGGTCATGGAGTTCCAGGAGCTTTGTTGTCTTTTTCTGTAAACTCAATTTTACATGGTATTTTTGATAAAATTGATGATTTTAAAGAGCCTTCTACTATTCTAAAAAAATTATTACAGGATTTTTCAGATATTTATATTAAAGGACAAGATGTTAAAGAAAGTTTTGCTATTTCATTAATTTGTTACAATTCTAACAACAAAACAATTTATTTAAGTAGTATTAGCCAATCGATAATTTTTGCTACGCAAACCAATGTTACCGAAATTAAAACAGAGAGTTCGTTTTTATTATCTAATTCCTTGCAATTAAAAGATATAGAATTTACTGTACAAAAAGGAGATCGGATTTATTTATATTCAGATGGTTATTACGACCAAAAAAATGCAATTACAAAAAAGCGAATGTATAAAAGTGGTATGTTGAGTAAAATTTACGAAACAAAATCGTTAACATTACATAATCAAATGAATACCCTCAAAAATTTTTATATTAGTTTTAAGGGTGCTCATCCACAAATAGATGATGTTAGTTTGTTTGCTATAGAAATAGAATAATGCAATTTAATAAACATATTTTTTTAACGGGTTTTATGGGCTCTGGTAAATCTACAATTAGTAAGAACTTGGCCATACAGCTTAAGTTAGATGTAATTGATTTAGATGTATTTATTGAGCAATCAGAAAACACCTCGATCGAAAAAATTTTTGACACAAAAGGTGAACTCTTTTTTAGAGACCTAGAAACAGCCTATTTAAATAAAATAACATCACTTAAAAAACCTTATGTAATTGCTTTAGGTGGAGGCACGGTTTGTTTTAATAATAATTTACAAATTATTAAAAACTATGGTGTACTATTATATATTCAACTTCCGGTAGCTACTTTATTTAAACGGTTACAAAAAACTACCACGCAACGTCCTTTAATAAAAAATTTAAGTACTGCCGATTTAAAAAAATTTATTGAACTTAAGTTAGAAGAACGTAAACCCTTTTACGAACAAGCCGATGTAATATTAAATGGACTAACGCTTTCGCCACACAGCATAGCCTATCAACTTATTGATTTTCAAAAAAAAGATAATTAAACTACTAACAATTATTTGTTTTTTAGTTGCTAAACATACTTTAGCACAAGATTTAACTTATAATAATAAGCACATTGGCTTTAATTTTGGCGCCAATATTGCCTTAGGTAGTCATTTTCAACGCGTAGGTATAAACGTTAATTTTTATTACGTATCAAATTTTTTTCAAACCAATTCAGAGTTACGAGCTTATTTTAATTTTAAAAATTTAGGTCCACCTAAAATGTATAGTGAGTTAGTTTTGGCGCAAGGCCTTGTATTTGGTTATGGTAAACAACAACCTCTTTATAATCCTTTTTTAAATTCAGTGTCAAATCAAACGTATTATAAAAATGCAATTTCTTATTCGTATAACATATATTTAAACAAAATAAAAACAAAACAAGTAACAGGTATTATTGCTTTTCAATTCAATACAATTTCTGTAATTACCGAAAATGATATTTTTGCAAAACCAACCTTAGATAGATTTAGAACTGGAGCCGTTCTTATACAATATCAATATCAGGATATTATGCAGGCTGCAATTAATTGTAGTATGTGGACAGGTAAAATGGGCAAATTAATAGATTTAAATACTTCTAAAATTTATTCGCATTGTTATATTGATACCACAGAGGGCATTTATACTAATTACTCGCATGGTTTATTAAGCGCACAATGCAAATTTAATTTAGATTATAGTCAAACTATTCAAGCAAATATTGGTATTGATGCAGAGCAAGTGCGTAACGCAGTACAAAATAAATTTATTCACGATGCGAAATTTATCCCGAAAAAATTAAAAAAACGTAAAGTATGCCATATCCCCATGTTAGATGAAAATGGAAATCAATATTTGTATTATCCCAGCCAAAAAATTAAAAAACCGAAATTGTATTTAAATGTGTTTAGCAACGCTAATTTATTTTATTAATTATTTTTTATTCTGTTTTTATTCATAAAAAAAGCCGTTTCAAATAGTTTGAAACGGCTTTTTAATTTTAAATTATAAAAATTTACTGTAATAAAAAAGCGTAGGTTTGACCATTAATAGTAATAGTAGCATTAAAATCACAATCAGTGCCATTACCAAAATCAATTAAACGATTTGGACGATTGCCTGGTGTGTAAGAAATTTGTCCTCCAATAAATGGATGACGGTGCGGCTGATTAGCATTTGGAGCACATACAAAACTTCTAATTAAATTGGTACTTGTTGATGTAAAGCTTTCTCCTTTTGCATTAACACCGCTAGCACTGCCATTTAATTTTATTATAGCTTTTGTCCAATCGATTGGCAATAGTTGCCCTTTATAACAAGCGGGGTCGTTAGTATTAGTTAACTCTTTTGTACGGCTACAAGCCCATGTAATAGTACCTGAATTACCCGATTTTACAATTGTAACATTAGCCGTAATAGCCCATGTTAAATTTGTACCTGGATTAGTACCGGTAGGTATAGAAGAAGGTGTAGTATTAGTAACTGTTTTAGTAATAGCCACTGAGTTGCCATCTACCACATAATTTTGCGAAGAAACCGTCATTTTAAAGCCAGGAAAGCGATAACGAGTAGGTAAAGTGGTTGAACCAGAAAAATCGTAAATTAATTTACCAGTTCTAATTCGTCCGTCGGTTCCTGTAATACCGGTTGTTCCAAAATCTAAGGTATAACCCGAAATGTTGGTACCAGTAAAAGCAGCAGTAACAGTTGCACCTGCAGCCATCATTAAATCAGCTTCAGTGGTTCTAAAAGTTGTTAGTGTGCCCGAACTTTCAGATAATTGGCTACCCATAGCATCTACGTCGTTAGCATTGCTTTCAGCAGTGTTGTTATCTGCAGAGGTACTTTGTTCAGTATCAGGCTCTGCAGCAGGTGTTTTATCTTTTTTACGACAAGATGTAAACGTTAACGATGAAGCCACAATTATTGCAGCTATTCCATAGGTGATGTGTTTAGTTTTCATATTTTTTTGTTTTTTTGTTTATTTTTATCTATGATGATGTAAATAATAAAAGGTTTAATTTAAATTTAAATTATTTTTTACTTAAATTGGTTCAACTTAAAACTATTAAATAGTTAAAAAACAAAAAACCAGCTTTGTTTACAAAGCTGGTTTAATTTTTTCGAAGTTTTAAAACGACGTTATTAAAATTTAAATTTAAGGAAGAGTGATAACAAATGTTTTTCCACTAACAAGTAATACAGCTTGATCATCACAAGTTCCACTGCCATAATCCAATAAACGATTTGGTTTAGAACCAGGTGCATAAAGCAATGTGCCACTAACAAAATGTCTTCTAGCGTTACCCGTGCAGTTTAAGTCGCGTACTAAATTAGTAGCTACTACATCGTAGTTTTCTCCAGCGGCATTTATTCCATTGGCTGTACCATTCATTTTTATTTTTGCCTTCGTCCAATCAATATTTGTACCTTGTCCATTATAGCATGCAGGGTCGTTCGAATTTGTTAGCTCTTTTGTTCGAACACACTTCCAGGTAACAGTACCGGCACCTCCAGCTTTAACAATTGAAATATTTGCAGTAACAGACCATGTTAAATTTGTGCCGGTATAAGCAGTTTGTCCGGTAACCGATAATGGCGTAGTATTTGCGATATATTTAGAAATAATAGTTACTGTATTTCCATTAACAGTATAAGGCGAAGCAGTAGTTGTTGAAACTGACATTACAAAACCCGGATGACGGTATTTCCATGCTGTGCCTGGCGAAACAGAATAATCGAAAAATAGTTTACCAGATCTAATCCTACCGTCTGCGCCTGTAGAGCCAGGTAAAGGACCAAAATCAACAGTAATAACTTTAGTTGATGAGTTTAATGTTACGGTTGCACTTGGCGCAATACTCAATACATTTGTATTTCCTTGCAAACCATCCAATGTTTTAAATGTGCTTAATGCCGTTTGTGTTTCAGCCGCTTGGCTTCCCATTGCAACAATATCATTGTCAGTACTTTCACTTAAATTATTGTCTTTTAAAGACGTTTGGTCTGTATCGGGGTCTTTGGCAGCAGTTGTTGATTTTTTACGACAAGAAGCAAGTGTCAAACAACCAGCGATAACAAGTGACGTCAATCCTAAAGTAATGGTTTTTGTTTTCATTTTTAGAGTTTTGTTTTAAATCTTTACGATTATAAAGATAGTAAAAGGTTTAATTGCTTTTAAAACTATTTTTATTTTTTTTAATTAATAGTTTATATTTTACCGAATTTCTAAATTTTTTAATAGAAAAATTGCACACATCCAATTAAATATAACAATTAGTTTTTTGTTTTTTTAAACCTAAGTTGTTTTGTTATATTTGACATATTAAATATGATAAATGAAACATATAGGGTTAAATATTATTTCAAAAGTACAGCAGTTTTTGAACAAAAAGGCAATTTGTCCTTGTTTTTCAGCCCAAATTCTTTAATTTTTTGCCAATTTACACAAGATTATGCCCAAATTATCGAATTAGGCGAAATCGAATTTGATTTAATAATTAATCCATCGCTTAGTTTATTAGAGAGATTAAAGTTTGTATTCGCTAACTACCAATTAATAAAACCCTATCAAAAAGTTTATATTAGTATTTTAAATTTAAACTTTGCTTTAATACCAACCGCCTTTGCAAATACAACAAATAGCAACGCGTTATTACAATTTACTATTGGATCAAACATTCCTAGCACCACAATTGAGAATAACTTAAACAATTTTAAATTTTGTTTTACACTCGAACAAGATTTAAAACAGTATTTAGAAAAAACATTTTCAACTGCTTTTATTAGTCATGCTGGGGCAGTAAATTTAAATTTGTTTATCAATCATCCAAATTTTAGTAATACTAATTTACTATTAATTATTAATTATAATAGCATTGAAATTGCTGTAAAACATACTACTAATTTAAAGTTTTATAATGTATTTAATGTTCAAGCAAACGAAGATATTATTTACTACTTGCTATTTACATTGGAACAATTAAGTCTAAATCCAATAACTGTAAATATGGTTGTTGCTGGTCAAATTGTGGATAACAGTACTTTAATAAACAGTTTAAAAAAATACATAAAACATATTAATTTTATTGTAACAGAAACCCCTACATATTTTAAAAACGAATTGAAAAATGTGCCTGAGCATTTTTACTTTACAGTCTTAAATCAACACCTATGCGAATTATAAATGGCACCCATCGCGGTAAAATAATAAAAGTGCCAAAAGGCTTGCCTGTTCGCCCTACTACTGATTTTGCTAAAGAAGGCTTGTTTAATATTTTAACTAACAAAGTAAATTTTGAGGATACTATTTTTTTGGATTTATTTAGCGGTACTGGTCACATTTCGTTAGAAGTTGCTTCGCGTGGTAGTAAAAACATTACCAGTGTTGATAATGATTTTAAATGCGTGGGCTTTTTAAAAACTATTAGTAAAGAGTACAAGTTTGATATTAATACTATAAAAGCCGATGTATTTGAGTTTTTAAAAACGTGTAAAACCAAGTTTGATTTAATTTTTGCCGACCCACCGTACGAATTAGAAACTATTGCAAACATTCACACTTTAATTTTTGAAAACAATTTACTAAACCCTAATGGAATTTTAATAGTAGAACACGGACCGAAAACAAAATTAGATACTCTGCCAAACTTTACACAGCATAGAAAATATGGCAATGTTAATTTTAGCTTTTTCGAGAATAAACCTTTAAGTGAATAAGATTAGATGAATCTAATTGATAAAATAAGAAAACTCGAAAACATACACATTGTTTTTTGGCTAATAAAAGATATGTGTTGGATGTTGGAATTAAAATTGCTTGGTGCACTTATGATTATTCCCACTTTAAGTTTATGCGTTTGGATTGTATTAAAAACAAAACAGACAAATGATATATTTGTAAATTTAGCCGTTTTATGTTGGATTAGCGCTAATAGCTTTTGGATGTTAATGGAATTTTTTAACCACAATATTTATAAAAATTATGCCACCATACCTTTTGGGTTTGGTTTTTTATTTGTGGGTGTGTTTTTTATAAAAAACATAAATAATGAAAACGAAAAAATAACCAAATTATAGTTTTCCTAAAGCAGTTTTTAATCGGCTTAAAGTTTCTTCTTTGCCAATTAATGCCAGTAAATCAAACAACTGCGGTCCGCCAGCAACACCTGTAATTAATACCCGAACTAATTGCATATCTAATTTTCCAATTTCGGTTTGCGCCAAAGTAAAATCATCGTGCAATGCCACTGCATTCCAAACACTAACAGTTTGTAACTTAGCGAGTAATTGCATGTATAAATTTTTACTAGTTTCGTTCCATTTTTTTGCAATAACTTTCTCGTCGTATGTTATTGGTTGTTCAAAAATATACTTTCCTTGCTCCCAAAATTCGTGCGTAAATTGTACTTTTTCTTTCATCAATTTACAAAACTCTACGATAAAATTATTTTCTTTTACAATTCCTTTTTCAATCAGTACAGGCTTAAAAGCCTCGGCTAATTGTTCATCGCTTTTTTTACGGAGGTATTGTTGGTTAAACCACTTAGCTTTTTCTGGGTCAAACTTTGCACCACTTTTATGTACACGGTCAAAATCAAAAATTTTGCTTAATTCTTCAACACTAAAAATTTCTTCATTTGTTCCGGGATTCCAACCGAGTAGTGCTAAAATATTTACAAATGCTTCGGGGTAATAACCACTCTCTTTGTAGCCTATATATGGCGTTGCTTCGCGCGGGTCTTTCCAGCTAAGTGGAAACACGGGAAAACGAGCCTCGCGTTTACTAATTTTACCATTGCCATCAGGGTTTAAAATTAAAGGCAAATGTGCTAATAAGGGCATTTGGTTTTCTAAACCTAAATAACGATAAATTAAAATATGTGCGGGCGCGCTTGGCAGCCATTCTTCGCCCCGCACGGCATGAGATATCTGCATTTCAATATCATCAACAATATGAGCCAAATGGTAAGTGGGCATGCCATCGCTTTTTAACAACACCTTATCATCTACCTGGCTTGAATTTACAGTTACCCAACCTCTTATAATATCTTCAAAACGAATTTCTTCGTTACGGGGCACTTTTAAACGCACTACATATGGCGTATTGTTGTCGAGTAATTTTTTCACTTCATCTTCGCCAAGCGTTAATGAGTTACGCATATTTTGCCGCGTAATTGCATTGTATTGGGGTGCAACAACTTTTGCTGCTTCCATGCGCTTGCGCATTTCGTCTAATTCCTCACTTGTATCAAATGCGAAGTAGGCGTGGCCACTGGCTATTAATTTATCAGAGTATGTTTTGTAAATACCTAATTCTTTACGCTCGCTTTGTCTGTATGGTTTGTGAGGCCCATCGCCAAAGCCCACACCCTCGTTAGGCTCAATACCGCACCATTTTAAAGCGTTAATTATATAGTCTTCTGCTCCTTCAACAAAACGGTTTTGGTCGGTATCTTCTATTCTTAAAATAAAATCGCCGCCATGTTTTTTTGCAAACAGATAATTAAATAAGGCTGTGCGCACACCGCCCATATGTAGGCCACCCGTTGGGCTTGGAGCAAATCTAACTCTAACTTTTTTTTCCATAACGTTGCAAAGATAGTTTTTTTTGTTGTTTAAATACAGTTTAAACTGTACATTTAAGCGTCAAATTTTTAAGAAAATATTTTTTTATTTTACTAGGCATGTATTCAACTTTAGCTTTTACGCAAAGCGATAGTGTAGATATTATTTTAAAATCTAGCGTAAACGATACCATTAAAATTATAAATATTCACAATTACTTAAATAATAAATTGAGTGAATACGATATTTTAATCAAAGGTGGAAATGCTATGTTAAGTTTAGCCGAAAAAACTAACTGGGAAAGAGGTAAATTATATGGCTACTATAATTTAGGATACGGCCTTGATGGTAATCAGAATTTTGAAGAGGCTATTAGGTGTTATTTTGCGGCCTTACCAATTGCCGAAAAATTAAATGAAAATAAAATTAAATACGATTTATATAATTTTTTGGGTATAATTTCTTCCATACAAGATCAGCACAAAAAAGCAATATATTTTTTTAAAAAGTCGTTGGACGTATGCATAAAAACGAATAATAAAAGTGCCGTTGGTGTAATAAAAAATAATATTGGCATTGAGTATAACGAGTTAAAACAACACAATATTGCATTGGTTTATTTTAAAGAAGCACTTCCTGTTTTTTTAGCAAATAAACTTAATGGAAGAATAGAATTATTTGGTAATCTGTTAGATACGTACATATCATTAAGTGATGAAAAAAGCGCTAACGATTATTATAATAAACTTAAGACCGAAATAAGTTTACCATATTATAAATCAAATTTAATGTATATCGAATCGGCTTACTTGTCTTTTGGGCATTACAACATTTATAAAAAAAATTATAAGCTAGCGATAAAAGATTTAGATAGTTGCATTACTATTTTAGAAAAAAAACCTTTTTTCGACCAGTTAAAAAAAGCATATAATTACCGTTCTATGGCATACGAAGAATTAGGTAATCATAAAGAAGCTTTACGAAACTATAAATTATACATTGCAAATAGAGATGAAATAATGAATGGTGAATTAATTAGGAAATCGTTAGAGGAAGAAAATAAATTTAAAAACATAAAAACTCAACTAGAACTCGAAAAAAATAAAAAAGATAACGAAATAAAACGCTTAAAAATAAAACGCACCAGTATAGTGCTTATAAGCCTTAGTAGTGTTGTAATTATTTTAATTTTAAGTCTGTTTTTTGTGTTTAGATTATTAAAGTTACGTCGAAACGATTTAACGCTTTTGAAAAATAAAAACGAAATTATTGAAGAAAAGCAAAAAGAAATTTTAAGCAGTATACGTTATGCTAAACGTATACAAGATTCGTTTTTAGCATCAGAAAAATACATTCAAAAAAAATTACACAATTTAATGGGTAAAAAATAAATGGAAAACGATTTCTATACTCAAGTTTACCAGGTAGTTCGCCTTATTCCAAAAGGGCGAGTTACAAGTTATGGTGCAATTGCCGCTTATTTAGGCGCAAAAACTAGCAGTAGAGTAGTGGGTTATGCGATGAATGCTGCACACAAAATAAAACCCAAAGTACCAGCTCATCGGGTTGTAAATCGTAACGGACTATTAACCGGCAAGCACCATTTTGAAACGCCTTACAAAATGCAAGAATTACTTGAAAAAGAAAAAATAAAAGTAATTAACGATAAAATTAGTGATTTTAAAACTCTGTTTTGGAATCCAGAACTTGAGTTAGCACTTAAATAAAAACGTCTAAAACTCATTTTTCAATAATTTCATAAAACAATTTAAATTACCTTAAAATCAACTAGTTACGCTCGTGGTTTGTATATTTGCCTAAAAATAACCCAACAATATTGTAACTTTACACGTAACGTAATTAACTAAAACCTTAAAACAAAAAATTATGAAAAAAAATTTACTATTTGGAACTTTGATATTGTGTGGTGCTATTAATGCCCAAACAACATTAACCCAAGCTAATCATGCGCCTGTAAATGGTGATATGTATGGCACAAAACAATGCGATTCAACGGGTATTACTCCAGGAGGCTCGGGTGCTAGCGTTTTATGGAATTATGCCACATTAAATATTCGTAACCAAGCCATTTTTGCAAATAACTATACTGTAACTACTAGTAGTAATGCTAGTTTTAACCCAGCTAATGTTAAAGCTGCCCCAAATTCAAGTAACTCTGCTTATTACTTAGCTAGTGCCGGCGACCTAAAATATTATGGTGGAGATATGGTGGTTAGTGGTCAAGTAGCTACTATTGGTTACACGGTTCCTGCTGTAGTTGCAAAGTATCCAATGGCATTAAATACGTTTACAGGATCTACTACAAGCGGCACATTAAGCGTAATAGGGCAAAGCGGCACCTTTAGTGGTAATTGTTATGTTGTGGCGGATGGAACTGGTACAATTGCATTACCAGGCAAAACATTTACTGCAACTACCAGAGTTGTTACAACTCAATCCCTTAGCTATAGTGCAGGTAGTTTTGTTAACGGTACTATTTCGCAATTAACTTATGATTATTATTCAATTGGCAATTTTAAAACACCAGTTTTTACTATTTCTTCCTCTACTATAACATCTAGCTTAGGGCCACCAACCACTCAAACATTAGTTACTGTTAACAAAAATTATTTAGTAGTTACGGGTATAAACGAAAATACAAACACTATTACTGATTTATCTGTTTATCCTAACCCAACAACTGATTTTATTACTTTAAAAACACAAAACAATGCGGCTAAAGCTGTAAATGTTTATGATTTAACTGGTAAAAAATTAACCACCTATTTATTTGAAAATGGTGAGTCAAGCTTTAGTACATTAAATTTAGTTTCAGGAATTTATTTTTACGAAATTAAAGATAATGCAAACCAAAGCCTTAGTAATGGTAAATTTGCGGTTTCGCACTAATACATTTTTAATTTAAAATAAAAGCTGTTTTATAATTTATAAAACAGCTTTTATTTTTTTATATTTCTAATAAAACTATTTTGCATCGTCCGCGTATTATAACCATTATTTGTATCGTTGGCTACTTATCAGTAGTACTTGGTTTTCCGCAAGTATTTTCGCCACAAATAAAAAAATTAGGTGTTTTTGTACCTGCCATTTATGGTATATTGGTATCGCTTTATTTTATTGCTTGTGTTGGCATTTGGCATTTTAAACAATGGGGTGTGCAATTGTATTTAATTTCATTTTTTGCGAAAATATTGTTTAGTATTTTTACTAATCAAATGGGTTTTGGCTTTTATTTAGCAACTAGTATTTCTGTTTTTTCAATATTTATTTTAATAAAATTTTATTCAAAAATGAATCAAAATTTATAAACTAAAATCCCTTATTTTAATTAAAATTGTAAGCCTACAAATTTTAAAGTACAAAAAAAAAATACAATTTCCTAAATTATTTTTTCGTCTATTAAAACTTATTAGTCATCTAAAAGTAGGGGTTTTTAACTACTTTGTTTTGCAACATTAAAAAATTATTGTATATCTTTATACTACAAGTAAAACTTTAATTAAATTATAACAAAACAAATGATTGCAGAAGTAGAAACCACAGAATTATTAGATACCCTTAAAAGTTTTTTTGGCTTTGATGGCTTTAAAGGAAGCCAGGAGAAAATTATTAAAAACGTTTTAAACGGTAAAGATACTTTTGTAATTATGCCAACAGGTGGTGGCAAAAGTTTATGTTATCAATTACCGGCTTTAATGAGTGCTGGTACAGCAATTGTTGTATCGCCATTAATTGCTTTAATGAAAAACCAAGTAGATGCCATACGTGGGTTTAGTAACGAAACGGGCATAGCCCACTTTTTAAACTCATCTTTAAACAAAAGCGAAACAGCAGTTGTAAAAAAAGACGTTTTGTCGGGGAAAACTAAGTTGTTGTACGTGGCTCCCGAAACATTAAATAAAGAAGAAAATGTGGCATTTTTTAAAGAATTTAAAATTTCGTTTTTTGCAATTGACGAAGCGCATTGTATTTCGGAGTGGGGTCATGATTTTAGACCCGAATACCGTCGCTTACGCCCCATTATAGATGCTGTTGGCAATGTGCCCGTAATAGCATTAACGGCAACAGCTACTCCAAAAGTGCAACAAGACATTCAAAAGAATTTAGGTATGATGACGGCAAGTTTGTTTAAATCATCATTTAACCGTGGCAATTTATTTTATGAAGTTAGAGCCAAACAAAACGTAATTAAAGAAATAATTAAATACGTTAAACAAAACTCTAAAAAAAGCGGAATTATTTATTGCTTAAGCCGTAAAAAAGTAGAAGAAATTGCACAAGCATTGCAGGTTAATGGAATAAAGGCACAACCCTATCATGCAGGTTTAGATGCGAAAGAACGTGCAAAAACGCAAGATGGATTTTTGATGGAAGACGTGAAGGTGATTGTAGCTACCATTGCTTTTGGTATGGGAATTGATAAACCCGATGTACGATTTGTTATCCATCACGATATTCCAAAATCGTTAGAAGGCTATTATCAAGAAACGGGTAGGGCAGGGCGCGATGGTGGCGAAGGAAATTGCGTTACTTTTTATAGTTACGACGATATTATGAAGTTGGAAAAATTTATGAAAGATAAGCCCGTTGCGGAACAAGAAATTGGAAAGCAAATGTTATCTGAAACAGCTTCGTTTGCCGAAACAAGTAGTTGCCGTCGTAAATTTATATTACATTATTTTGGTGAAGAGTTTAACGAACAGTTATGCAACGAAATGTGTGACAACTGTCGAAATCCAAAACAAAAATTTGAAGCCAAAGAAGATTTAGAACTAGCAATTGAATGTGTAATTGAAGCGAAAGAAAAACACAAGGTTAAAGATATTATCAATGTATTAATGGGTAATCTTACAGCCAATGCAAAAATGCACAAGCACAATACCTTAAAGAGTTGGGGTGAAGGCATTGAACACGATAAAGATGATAAATTTTGGCAAGCTGTTATGCGCCAAGCCATAGTAAATGGTTTTTTTGCCAAAGATATTGAGCAATATGGCACCGTAAAGGTTACCGAAAAAGGGCATGAGTTTTTAAAGAAACCTGTGAGCATTAAATTTACCCGCGACCACGATTACAGCAATGCTGAAAGTGATCACGATGACGACATTGCTGGCGGAAAAGGCGGTAGTAGTGCTTCGGACGAGGTGTTATTTGCAATGTTAAAAGACTTAGTTAAAAAAACAGCAAAAGCAAAAGCTTTGCCACCGTATGTTATTTTTCAAGAAACATCGTTAGAAGAAATGGCCATTCAATATCCAATAACGATGGATGAAATGACAAAAATTAGCGGTGTGGGTGCTGGTAAAGCAGCAAAATTTGGTAAACCCTTTATAGAATTAATTAAAACCTATGTAGAAGAAAATGAAATTGAACGCCCTACAGACATGGTTATTAAATCAGTGGCAAACAAATCGTTGTTAAAAGTTTACATTATACAAAACATTGATCGTAAAATTGATTTGGGTGCAATGGCAAAAAGCAAAAATTTAAAATTGCCAGAGTTACTTACCGAAATTGAAACTATTGTTGAAAGCGGCACAAAAGTAAATATTAACTACTATATTGAAAGTGAGATAGACGAAGAAAAGCAAGATGAAGTAATGGACTATTTTAAAGAAAGCGAAACAAGCAGCGTTAGTGAAGCCTTAAAAGAACTAGGCGAAAACGATTATACAGAAGAAGAAATTCGTTTAATGCGCATTAAATTTTTGAGTGATTTTGGGAATTAATTCCTTACAAACTTTTTACCGATAACAGCTTTATCTAACAGTTGCTTTTTATATTGTTTTATTAAAAGCGTTTTACGGTTATTAATAATAAAATTTTTAATGTTTTGGCGCTCAAAATTTATGGGCGAGAGTCCGTTTTTTATTTTTTCATCATTAATTTTTAAGTAGTAATAGTAAAACTCATCGCTAAATTGTACCACTCTACCTTTGCTTAAATTAAAGTCGGGTTGCTCGTTTAGTTTTGGGATCTCTTTTTTTATATCTTCCAAATACAACCATGTACTATCGTTTATAAAAAAATTTTCGGCATTTTGTAAGCATAAATTTTTTAAAGTCTCTTTATCCTTAGTTGTAGTTGCATATAATAAGTTTTTTATTTTGTTTAGGGCAGCCGATTTTACAGCTATTTTAATATAATCCACCTTAACTATATTATCTTTTAATATAAAATTATTGCGGTTATTTGCGTAATACTCTTCTATTTGCTGTTTACTTACGTTGGTATCTAAATTTGCTTCTACTAATTTTGATTGGTAAATGAAATTTATAAGTTGTTTTTTATAAGCTTGTACTTGTTGTTCAACATTAATTTCGTCTGTGTTAAGTTTAGTAAGGGCTTCTTGATAAAATAATGATTCTGTTGCCCAGTCTTCAATTAGTTTTTTAGTAACGTAGGCGCTATCTTTACTATTACTGTTGTGAATAAAATTTTCAGAAAATTCGGTGAATCGTAATTGCTCGTCACCTGCTGTAGCAATTACTTTTGAAGTATCTTCAATAGTGTTAGACGAGTTTTTACAAGAAAAAAACAGTAATAAACCGTAAATAAAAATAAAATATCTAATAGCAAAATTCACAATTATCAAATATAAACTTTTAAAACAAATTTTTGCTAAGTGTTGCTTTAATAAAATCACTCAATAAATACGCGATCAATTTTCCGGTTTTGTTATCGGCTTTTATGTGCGATAAAATTGGAGCACCTTCAGCAATATGAAAATATGCGCAATTTAATTGCGATGCACATTGGTGAACATATTGCCTTGCCTGCAATGGAGAAATACCACTGCTTGTTTTTGCGCTAGTGGGCACATTAGTAATTGCATCTAAATCTAATTCAATACCACAACTATTATTTTTCACAAAACCAATACTCTGATTAAGCGCTATATTAAAATCAATTTCTTCACGCACAAAAATGTCTTCAAACGTGTTAAAAAATAATTGAGTGGGTTGGTTTTTAAACTGCTGAATAGAAGTTTGATTATTGTATTGTTCGTGCATTGCAAATACACTGTAATTTTCTAAATAATTTTCGTTAAAGGCATAACTAAAGCCATTTCCGCTATGTCTTCCTTCTTCCGTGCTTCTAAAATCTAAATGGGGGTCGCAATTTATGACATTTATTTTTTTATTAAATGCTTGCGACGCACCTTTAATATTGCCATAAGCATTGTTATGTCCACCACCAATTATAATGGGGATTTTATTTGCTTCAACAATTTGTTTAATAATTTTAGTAACCCTATTATCAACTTCGCTCACTAAACTTCGAAGTTCATCTAGCTCCCTTTTATTTTTTGTGTTCAAATTTTGCGAAGGTTTTGTTAGATCATCAACAAAAACTTCGCCTGCTAAAAGAATGGTTTCACCCTTTAAAAAATCATTTTCTTGCAAATTTAAAAAACTTTCTAATGCGGGTTTAAAAGCGGTATTTGCACCACCTCTGCCATAATTGGCTCGTACGCCAATATCTTCGGGTATACCAATTATTACAAATTCAACGTCATCGTTTTTTAAATCATTATTAAAATTTGTTCCGCAAAAATTAATTGTTTCGCCAATTTTTATTTCATGTTGCCGTTTGCGAATTAAACTAATAATATTATCTTTAGAGTATTGTTTTAAACCGTCCATAATCCCCTTCAAATATATGGAAACTTTAGAAACAGATTCTTTTAAAGAGACAGTTCATAAAAATGGCCTGGTTAAGCTAGTCATTAAGGACAATGTTACCTTTGATGTGAATGAAATGTTGGAGGCTAAAAATTTTTCCACTTCGTTGTTACCTAATAAAAAAATTTTTTTACTGGTTATAATTGCAGGTAATTTTGTTACTTCGCGCGAAGCACGTGAACTTTTAGCCGATACAAATTATTCAACACACCACGGCGCCATTGCAGTAGTAACTAAAAACTTCGGAATAAAATTATTAACCCAAATGTATTTAAAAGTTAATAAGCCCAAAGTGTCAATTCAATTATTTAGTGATGAAAAAGACGCGTCTCAATGGCTAAAAACGTGTATTAAGGGCTCCGAAACAATAGCTACTTAACACTAATTTTCGTGTTTGATAAATCTCTTTCGCCATCTGGTGCCTGTACTTTTATATCTTCAATATAAATTTTGTAGCCTTTTTTAACCCGTGTTAAAGCCTGTTTGGCCTCTGCACTTAACGCATTGCCGCCGCAATTATATTCCTCGGCTTTACCGCCACCATATATTGCTAATTTAAATTTAGTTACTTTAAAAGTTGCATTAAAATCAAAACCAGCCATATCTGTACCCAAGGTATTTAAGTTTTTCACATCACTTAATGGCATTTCTAAATTACCAAAACTACTTTTGCCATTTACACGTAAAGGCGGGTTTGGAAATTTTTTGACTCTGAATACCATGGGCGCGCCTTGTTGTTTCATTCCTGCGGGTGTTTTTTGCATTACAGTTACCACACAGGTGCCCACACTGGTGGCTTTAGCAACGTATTTGCCGTTTCCAATGTTACTCAACGTTCCTCCACAACCACTTATAACAGTTACCAAATCAGTTGGCGCTACGCCTGCTGCCGATACGTTTACAGGATTGTCAACTCCAATATAAAACACATTCATTTTTTCGGCACTTACTGCCACTGCTGCATTTGCAACAATGTAGTCGTTTTTGTATTTATAGTATTCGTTTTTACCATTTCCGTTTTTTAGTTTTATCCAACCGTTTATTTCTTTATGTCCCGCAAGGCTTGTAGGTAATATAATTTTGCCAGTTCCCTTATCAATTGGTAAAATGGTTGCTCCATCGGCTAGTTTTCCTGTAGTGGTATCCACATCGCCTAAAATAAATTGTAAATTCTCTTCTGTAAAATCGCTTGATGAAGCCGATAAAAAAACATCGGCCGTATATGGCGAGCCTGATTGTACGTATTGACTAACAGGTACTATACGCGCTTGCATCTGGTTAAATTTTAATGCTAATTTACCCGATGCAGCTGCAAAAGTAGTTACCATTTCTGCCTCAATATTCCGAATATCACTTTGTATTTTGGAGAGGTTTGTAACCACTGCCGCCAACGGCATATTGTAAAAATATTTTAATTCCCAAGTAAGTGGCTTGCCTTCCTTGTCTTTAAAATTATCGTGCGGGGTAAATAGTTTTAGTTTATCTTTTAATATTAAGTAATCTTTTTCTGGTAGCTTTAATCCATCTTTATTTTTCATAAAGTCAATTAGTTTTGTTAATTCTGTTGTTAAATTTTGAATTGTTCCTCTTAATTCTTTTGCAGAATATTGTCCACTTTTTGGTTTGGTTTCATCGCTACCAATTAAGAAAAAGGTAGGTTTATCGTAATCGTCCAAACGCTCTATTTGTGCTAATTTCATAGTGTCTGCGCCTTTTATATCTTCAGTATATTGTTTTACCTGTTGTTTTAAAATATCTAAATAATCATAGGTTTTTTGTGTTAATTGTGTAACCTCTTTGGCTTTTTGATAATAGGGTTTTGCTTCATTATGACCTTGTTTTATAGCTTCATCAAGGGCTTCCATCATTAATTTAGTGTTTGCAGTAAAATTAGAGTTGGTGGTTTCAATACTATCATTAATGGTTACAAAGCCTTGTAGCACTTCTCGACTAACGTTTAATGCCAATAAGCAAGTAAGGACAAGGTACATCATACCAATCATTTTTTGACGAGGGGTTTCTTTTACGTTACTCATATTAAAATTATTTACGGGTTAATAATTGAAATAATGGTTACGTTAAAAAAAGTTACAAACTTTTTTTTTATTAACACCCTGTAACTTTTTTATAAAAACCGGTTACAAAAAACTTTACATTTTTTTTGTACATTTATTAAATGAAAAAATATATTCAATTTTTGGCTTTATTGTTTTGTACATTACATGTATTCTCCCAGTCTTATTCCATTAAAAAATTTAACTGGCAAGATGCCGGATTTAAGGGACTAAAACCAACATATAACCAAACCGTAAACATAATGAGTTATGGTGGCAACAATACTAATAGTGCTGCTAATAATACAGCATTAACAAGCGCTATTGCGGCTTTAAATAATTTAGGAGGCGTAGTTTATTTTCCAAAGGGGGTATATAGTTTTACTGGGCAAGTAAGTTTTAGCCGCGATAGTATAACACTTAAAGGAGCCGGCTACGACAGCACACAATTAAGATTTAATTTAAGTGGCGTTTTAAATAATTGTATAAATATTACTGGTAGCCAAGTAAATACCGATACTACCAGTTTTGCAAGTGCGGGTGTGCGTGATAGCAATTGGGTAAATGTATTAAACGCAAGTGCTTTTACCGCTGGGCAGTGGGTTTATTTGCAATGTGGTGCGGGTAGTAATGCTTATTTTAATGATACATGGGCATACGGAAGTCTTGGTCAAGTGATGCAAATAAAGGCGATTGTTGCCAATAAAATTACATTTTATTCGCCTTTTCGATTTTACTATAAATTAGCATTGCAACCAAAAATAAAAAAAATAAATCCGCGTAAAGCTATTGGTTTTGAGTGTTTAAAGGTACAGCGTTTAGATGCAACTACGCAACAAACAAGTTTATTTAGTTTTGATAAGGCTGTGCAATGTTGGATACATGGCATTGAAAGTGATACTACAAACTTTGCACACGTAGAATTAAATCGTTGTTCAAATATTGATATCACCAATTCATACTTTCACCATGCTTTTGCCTACGGTGGAAGCGGGCAGGGCTATGGCATTGCCTTTCAATACAGTGCTAACGAATGTAAGGTTGAGAACAACGTGTTCCAAAATCTACGGCACAGTATGTTGTTTCAAGCGGGTGCAAATGGTAATGTATGTGGTTATAATTATTCGTTCAATCCGTTTTGGGTGCAAAGTTTTTTTCCCGCTAATAGTGCAGGCGATATAGTATTTCATGGCAATTACCCTTTTGCAAATTTATGCGAGGGCAACATCAATCAAAATACTGTGATTGATAATTCGCATGCAAAAAATGGCCCGTATAATACTTTGTTTAGAAACCGCTCAGAACTATATGGCGTTTTTATGAATACCGGCCCCGCCACGGACACTACACAATTTTTAGGTTTAGAAGTAACAAATACTGGCAGTGGCTACGGGCTATATACAATTGTAGGAAATGGTAATTTAGAATATGGCAACAAAGTTCAGGGAGTATTAACTCCGGCGGCAACAAGTAGTTTATCTGAAAAAAGTTTGTATTATGCGGGCGTGCAACGTCCACTATGCTTTAATGCAAGCGTACATAATTGGAGTATTTTGGGAGTGCCTAACGCATATAATACCAATAGCAACGCGGCTAAAGACAGAGCCATGCAAAACCATTGGGCAGATTGTGTTTGTAGTTATTATACACCAACAAACATAAAATCAACAATCAACAATAAACAATCTGAAATTATTATTTATCCAAATCCGGCACAAAACGAACTAAAAATTAAGAATGAATTAAGTGTAACCGAAGTAGCCATTTACAATTTGGAAGGAAAATTAGTTTTAAACAAACAAGCAAAACATATTGAAAGTATTGATGTTAGTATTTTGCAAAAAGGAATTTACTTGGTGTGCTTAAAGGATAAGGCAGGGATTAAGAATTATAAATTAATTAAAGAATAGATGAACACCAAATTAAAACTCATAGCAATTCTTAGCTTTTTAATTATTTTAATTTTAAGTAATTGTAAAGATAAAAAAACTGCTGAAGCCGAAACGCCTGTTACTCCTACCAATCCTGTAAATGCAGATATTAATTCTACGTATGGATTTAATATTTTTAAAAAAATAAAAGGTATTTGGAATGGTCCGGTAAGTTCAACTACGCCGCTGGGTGGCTATCCGGAGTGGATTGTGGATTTTAGGCCAATTTCTGAAAATCAAATTTCGGCAAAAAACGAATTAGATATACAAAATGATATTTTTATGTCGTTTTTTATTGTAAAATATAATAATGAGTATAAAGTAGCTTTTAGAAATGGTGGATCTTTTGCAGGGGCGAAACGTGTTGCTTATTTTTTAGTAGATAGCGTTTCAGAAACGTCTTCAAAATCATTTTATAGGTTTAGCGAAACCATAAAAGGCAAAAGTAGGGCCTATACCGAAGTTATTTTTAAAGCTGATAGCTTGTTTATAAAATCATATACCAACAAAAATAATACCCAGCCTAATACAACGCCACACATGGTTTGGAGTGCAAAATTGCAAGATACTACTTCTTGCCAATTTGCCACAAGCAACTTTAATTATCCAATAAAATCTCAAACAAAAGATTTCTCCGCAACTTTTACTGGGCAGTTAGAAGCTATTTATTATGCTACATCGGGTAACCCTGCTAACGATCCCTACCCCGAAACAGCACAGCCGTATTTAGGACAAACGTATGCAAATTATACTTTTTTAGGTTCTTTTACACCTGTTACAACTAAAAAAGTTTTTTTAGTTATTACAACACAGCCACTTTTCAGCGGGTTTACTTTTAATAATGCAAATTTAAAATATAGGAGTAGGTATGTTGTTTTAGCAGCGAACAATTTTAATTTTACGTTTAATTACATGCACCCCGGTACGTACTACTATTATGCTTTTTATGATAATGATGCAAACAATAATATAAATTCTGGTGATTGGATAAGTACTGCTAATACAACGTTTAACTTGTCGCCTCAGGCTGCAACTAACATAAGCACTCAAATAAATTTTGTATTTCCTTAAAGATATAGTCCTTAGCCTACTTTTTAGCGTCTGCTAAAAATTGCGCCAAACCAATGTCTGTTAATGGATGTTTTAGTAAAGCTGTAATAGCACTTAATGGGCAAGTAACCACGTCTGCACCAATTTTTGCACAATCAATAATATGCATTGGGTGGCGAACACTAGCCGCTAAAATTTCCGTATCATAGCCGTAGTTGTCATAAATTGTACGAATGTCTTCAATTAAATTTAAACCATCAGTACTTACATCATCTAAACGCCCAATAAATGGAGATACATAAGTAGCACCTGCTTTGGCAGCTAACAAAGCTTGCCCCGCACTAAATACTAACGTGCAATTTGTACGAATACCTTTTTCTGAAAAATATTTTATGGCTTTAATGCCTTCTTTTATCATTGGCACTTTTACCACAATTTGCGAATGTAATTTTGCTAATATTTCGCCTTCTTTTACCATTCCGTCAAAATCGGTACTAATAACTTCGGCACTTACGTCGCCCGTAACAATGTTGCAAATATCAACATAATGCTTTAATATGTTTTCTGCGCCTTTGATGCCTTCCTTTGCCATTAAACTTGGGTTAGTGGTTACTCCATCTAAAACACCTAAATCCTGTGCTTCTTTAATTTGCTCTAAGTTTGCAGTATCAATAAAAAATTTCATATTTTTTTTGTTGTGAAGATAGGGTTTGGCTTAAAAAATAACGTAAAATTGTATTAACAATTTTACGTTATTTATAAAATAAACAATAAATTTTTAAAGCGTAATTTGCTTTTCTAACTCTTTTAATTCATCTACTTTTTCTAAGTAGCCTAATTTTTCGTACGAATAAATTAAATTATTTAGGCAACGTTTAATTATTTCGATATTACTGCACGGCAAGTAATACTTAGCTTCAGGCTCTAAGTTTAATTGTTTTAAAAAGCTATCAATATCTTTTTGGTTAAAAATTAAACCTTTGCTAAAAGGATTAATGTAAAATAAAATATTATTTGATAAGGTTTTATTATTTACATCAATTAGGTTTGCATAATCGTTTACGTAGGCCAACACAAAGTGCTGTGGCAAATTAATCCCATAAACAGGTATGCTTAGCTCTTTACAAATTAAAGAATATACAACGCTTAACATTAAGGGGTTACCTTTTTTGCTTTCTAAAACGTTATTTATAAACGAATTTTGGGGGGCGTGATAATTAGTAATATTCCCACTAAAGTTATGTACTTCAAATAAGATATGGTTTATAACTTTAACTTTTTCAAGGGCGGTTAGGTCGTCGTGCAATTCTAACCACACATCTTGTTTAATTTGTGCTAATTGTTTACGAATTGCGTTTTCATCAAAATCGGGATATTGGTAGCGTGCTAAAATAATAATGCCTTTTAATAAATCGTCTTGTTCGCATTTTGCCCAATTTTTTAAACCCTTTTGTAAGGCTTCAAAATTAATGGTGTGAATAATTGCTTCGATGCGTTTTTGCATAATTGCATCAAAGCTGTTTTCCCAGGCAGTTTCTAAATGTGGTATAGCCGGCGGGCCAAGTACTACAAAACGATTTTTAACTTCGCAGTAAATATTTTCATCTGGGTCGTCTAACAAAGTAATTAATGCAATCACTTCTTTTAAACTCATTTCGTTTTTTCGTTTGCTTGCCATAGTTCCTAAACAAAAGTAAAGCAATACAAGTTGTTTTTTTTAGCCCTAATTTATAATTTTTAACAATTTTAGTGTTTATAGTAGTGAACAATGTATTTTTAATAAAAAAAGGCTTCCAAAATTTTGGAAGCCTTTTTAGTAAAATTAAAACTAAATTTATTTACTTAAAATAACGCGTTTAACAATTTTTTCTTGTCCGTTATTAAAGGTTACAAAATAAACACCACTACTATAACTATTTAAATCTATAGTAAGTACGTTGTTACTTATGTCGCTGTGTTTAGTTGCTGAAATTACCTGACCCAAAGCATTACTTACTGTAATATCAAGGTTCTGAGAACTTGGTAATGTAGTTATAACATTTACTATACCGTTTGAAGGATTTGGATGTAAACTAATATTTGTGTTTAAAATAGAGTTATTTCCAATGGCCGTAATTGTTCCGCATTGAATAACTGGTAAAATTGCCATACTTGCGTCATAACCACTCCATGCCACAGAAATACTATGCCAGCTATTATCGCTCCATAATTCCCAGTTTGTACCTGCTGCTAAGCTACCATCATCCATAATTACAGCTGTATCACCAGCTGCAGTTGGTGTAGTTACTGAAGCAAAGAATCCATTTGTAGTTGGAGCATTAACTGGTGTAGTTAAGGTATACTTAAATGGTCTAAGTATAGGATTTGTATAAACTATACTTGAACTACCCACATAATTTGCACTATTTGTAGCTGTTACCGCTAAAATACTGCCAATATTTGCAGTCACTGTGGCTATTGGCGAAGCTGTACCTGTTGGACCACTCACCATTGTGCCATTATATAGTTTTAAGTTAACTGCTGTTGCACTATTTCCACCAGTACCTTTAGTGCCATCTTTATAAAAAATAACTATTACGCTCTTAATTTGGGGAGAAGCAATTCCGCTATATAAACTAGGGCTAAAAAATTCAGCTTTTTCTTTATCATCATAGCAATTTGATCCCATAATATAACCTGCTTTAGGACTACAACCAGGAGTTGCAGTATCGCTACCTGCAGCGTTAGGCAATAAAGTTCCCGTCGGTGTTACATTTGTTAATGTATCGTTACAAATGGTTGCTGTGGTACAAGTAGTAATGGTAATTGGTTTTACGCTTGTATTTGAACCTAATGAATTGGTTGCTACAACAATAATACTGTAAGTGCCTGGAGTTGTAAAGTTAATACTTGGGCTTGTTGCTGTATTGTTTGGAACAAAAGTAACACCAGTTGAAGGGTTTGCACTCCAAACGTAAGTTGGAATAGGCGTACCGTTTGTAGTATTGTTTGTAACAACTGCAGAGTTTGTACAGCCAGTGCTATTCATTGAAAAGTTTGCGGTAGGGGTTGCAGGAGCAATAGTACATAATGTTCCAGCACTAGTAGTTAACAAAGTTCTATAAGTACCATTTGCCATAGTTGTTTGAATGCGCGTGCGTTGGTCGGTTGTAAACATATACATACACAAATCATCGGTATAATCCATAAAGTTTTGAAACATTTCGCCTGTTGTATTACCACTGCATACACCTACTTTGTAGGGGTGAGTAGGGCAACCAAAGTTTGACTGTTGTGCAGTTGGCGTATCGTTACAAAAATCGCTAGCGCAATTAGCATCGCCCCAAATATGTCGTAAACCTAACCAGTGTCCAACTTCGTGAGTGGTAGTGCGCCCTTTATGATATGGAGCATTACTTGCAGCTGTACCAATGCTACCAAAAGCCGAATTTAACATTACTACGCCGTCAGATGTTGCAGTACCATAAGGACCGCTTAAACCTGTTAGCCCCGTACCGCTTGGGAACGTAGCATACCCTAATAAGCCGCCGCCTAAATTCATTACCCACATATTTAAATAACGGGTAGGATCCCAAATGCTATTTGGTTTTATAGTTGCATCAACATACGTACTTGTGTAGGGCCCAGCCGTCCATCCTTGTGTTACGCTGTTAATTCTATCAATACCTGGTTCAACCATAGTACTACCTGTTGGTGTTTTTTGTGCTAAACAAAAATTTACATTGCAATTGGCTTTTAATGGTAAAAATATTGACGGAGCATTACCGTTATTTAGGCCTGTACCAGCATAATCGGCATTTAAAATATTTATCTGGTCTTGTATTTGTGCAGCCGATAAGTTTGCGCCTGTGCCTACAGCTTGCCCACTATGAACAACGTGCACAACAACAGGTATTGTGTAGTTTGCTGCTTGGTTTTTGGCGTTAGGGTTATTTTTTTTAAATTCTTCTACTTTTTGATTAAACCAAATATCCCATTCTGGGCCTGGTTGAGCACCACAACTTCTTTGAGGTGCATTTTGGGTTTGCACGTTTTGATTTTTTAACGCTATTTTCCCGGTTTGAGCATTAATGCTTAACGAAAGGCACAAGGTTGCTACCGTCAGTTGTAAGTTTAATTTCATAATTTGTTTGTGTTTGTTAAAATTAGTTAAGCTAAGTTATTAAAATAAATTAATAAAAAAAAACCGTTGGTGTAATTTTAAACTAAATACTAAAAAAATAAATCTAAAATTTTAGACCTATTATTAATATGTCATCTATTTGTTCTAATTTACCTCGCCAATTATGTATATAAGTATTTAGGTGATGTTTTTGTTCATTAGGAGACAACTGGTTTATTTCTAGTAAAATTTCCTTAAAACGCTTTGTAGTTAATTTTTTATTTTTTGTACTACCAAATTGGTCGGCGTAACCATCGCTAAAAATATAAAAACTATCGCCTTTTTTAAATTCGATAGTATGTTGTTCAAATTGTTGGTAGTAATCGGTATGCCCACCAATTGCTGTTTTTGTTGCTTTTAATTCTTCTATTTCTGTTGCATTTTTTCTAACAACCCACAATGGGCGGTTAGCCGCAGAATAGGTAACTTTAAAATTTTCTTCTGAAAGTTGTTCTATTTTACAAAGTGCAATATCCATGCCATCTTTAGCTGCTTTATCCGTATTTTGTTTTAAAGCGTTTTTAATATTTTTATTTACCAGCTCTAATATTTTTTGTGGTTCGTTTTCAAAGTCTACGGCTTTATTTAAATTTTCGATAGCTATTAAACTCATTAATGCGCCTGGTACACCATGCCCAGTACAATCAGCAGCAGCTATAAGTACCGATGTATGATCGATATTTACAACTGACGACTGACGCGTATTGAAAGCTGATTTATCTATTTGTTTAAACCAATAAAAATCGCCACTTACAATATCTTTGGGTTGGTAAAGTATAAAGCTACCAGGTAATCCTTTTTGAATATCATCTAATTCAGGTAAAAGAGCTAATTGAATATGTTTGCTGTAATTAATACTGTCTGTTATTTCTACATTTTTAAGTTGTAGTTCTTTTTTTTGCTCGTTAATTTCTAAGGTGCGTTCCTCGACTTGTTCTTCTAAAAATCTGTTTTGGTTAGCTAATAAGTCTTGTTTTTCTCTCTCTTGCGCTAAAGATTGAGCAGATAATTCTTCGTTTTTAAGTAATTGTTGCTTTAAATTTTTGTTGGTTTGACTAAAATCCCAAGCTAAAAAGATAGACATTGATAGTGGAATGCTGATAATAGATATTGTTGTTAAAGAAGCAGATAATAAACCATTTGCGGTATATCCTTGGTACATGAATGCCGAAAAAACTGAAATTAAAATAAATACAGTAAATACTGCGAAGCCTGTTCCTATAATTCTCGACCCCTTTAATTTATTTTTAACTGCGATAATTACTACTCTAACTACTTCAATTAGAATTACAGCAGAAAATAAGAACAAACAAATAAAACCTACAAGTTTTGCGAAAAACAAAAATATACCTATAATTAAAGCTAAAACAAAAAATACCCTAAACTGTCTAGGAAATTTTGTGTAAAAAACCGAATATAAAACTGCTATAAGCGACAAACCAAAAAATGGAACCGTTAGAAATACAAATAAATTTAATAAATCTATATAATGAGCGTTTGACGTGAACACATTTGTTATATAAAGATGCAAGGGATAATAACCATAAAAACAACAAAATAATGCGAAGTACAAATTACTTTTTCGCTGTTTATAAAAAATAAACAGTAAAAAATATATGAAACCAATGGTTGCAAAAAATAAAAAAAGACCTAAGCCAAATATTGAAAAAGCAATAAGGTTATTAGTGTTTTCTTTAAATAAATTTGCACTTTTGTCAATACCAATTCTAAAACCTGCATGTATATTGCCTTGGTTGTCGTAACTAAAATTGTAACTTTTGTTAGAATACTTAATCGCAATTACATTATCCTCACCATATTTTGGCGAAATAAATATTGGGCTGTAATCTCCATTGTTTCGAACCTCATCAGAACTATTACGACCAATTACGCCTATTTTTTTCACTAAAATACCATTAAAATAAATTTCGCTGGCACCCTCTTGACTAATATTTAATACCAATGGAGTATTTTTATAAGAACTATCTATACAAATATGTCTGCGAAACCAGGCAAAACCCGTAAAATGTAATTTATTTATATCATCTTCAAATATGCTAGTCTTACACTTTTGCCAACCCGAATCGTTTATTCCTTTTTTATATAAATCAGTACTGGAATTAGCGGAATATAACCAATTACTATCAGCTAAAAGTTTATTAATTGGAATTTCTTGCTCGGGTAAGCCAATCTTAATTTGCCCAAAAGCAATTACCGTAAAAAGCACAAAAACTAAAAAATAAAACCTCCGCATTAAAAATTACTTTGTATAAAAATACAATTTTAATTGGAACTTAAATAAAAACTAACTCTTTATAATTTCTATATCCTCAATAAACTGGGAGTGTTTTACTTCTAAATTTTTACTATAATTTAAAATAGTATTTATGGTGTTTACCGATGGGTCTGCAAATTCGGGTAATTTGCTAATTTGCTCTGTTTTAACTGTATTTTCGGTAATAGGGGTGTTTGGAGTAAATGTACTAATCATAGGCGTTTTTTATTGTTTTGTTTTTTATAGTACTAACGTATTAGTTTAATGTTTATTGCGTTTATTTAAAAAAAATGAAATAATTAATTATTAAAATATATATATTTTTAGGTAAAGGCACTTAATGTAATAATAATCAGTGTGTTAATTAATTTGTAATTTAAAAATAAAACAGATATAAAGTTGTATTTTATTGTTTAATTTGTATATTAGACTCCTTAAACTTGGTTTTAATGTATCGGCTATTTATATTATTTTTTTTATTAAATTTAGGTTTATTAAAAAGCCAAGTTGATTGTGTATTTAAAGCCGATACAATTTTTATTCCGAAAGAAAATAAAGTAGTAAATGCCGAATATTTGCAAACTACTTTTAAAAACAGATCTAATTTTATACTTTATAAAACAGATAATGGTAAATATTACTTAAAGTTAATTGTTACCGAAAATTTATACTTTGGTAAAATTGATATGTTAGAACTCATATCCAATTCAAAAAGTTTTTTTGCTAAAGATACCAAGCAATACGAGTTTAATAAGCACACGGGCTATTACATGATTGAAATTTTTAAAAACTATATTGGCACATTAAAAGAGGATGGATTAAGTTTAATTATTTTTGGAAAAGCCGAAACCGACTTTACAAAGCAAGATAGCAAGCAAGTTAAACAACTTGCCGAGTGCTTTTATCAAACTATTGACACAAAAAAAACAAAACAAAAAAATTAAAAAAAAATGAGCGAACGAATACTTAGAGCCCTTATGCAGATGTTTTCTATTATTGCCAAAGTTGATGGCATTAATAATACAGGAAGACAAATCGTGCTATCGTTTTTAAAGCAACAATTAAGCGCTGATCAAGTTGATACCTATTTAAAAATATTTGATGAATACATTGAAGCCAGCCAAACTGCCAGTAAAAAGAAAGAAGGCGCTGCTAAACGCACATCTTTAAACTCGGTAAAAGTTTTAAAAATTTGTACTCAAATTAATCAAGAGTTAGAGCAACCTCAAAAAGTAATTGTTTTAGTACGTTTGTTAGAATTTATTTACTCAAGCAACGAAATTAGTGAACAAGAAAACGAATTTGTTACCACGGTTGCTGATACATTTAATATTCCTATTGAGGAGTTTAATGCCCTACGTTCATTTATTGAAGACGGTTTAGATGTAATACCAAACACGCCAAATATTTTAACGATTAGTAACCAAGAGTTAGGTTACCAAAATCAATGCAAGCATATTTATTGCGAACCAATGACAAAAGATGTTCGCATAATACAAATACAAAGCGTAGCGATGTATGTATTGCGTATTTATGGTAACATGGAGTTACAACTAAACGGGCAAATAATTTCAAACGAACGGGTGCATATTTTTACACCAGGCTCATCTATACGTTCAAGCAAAATAAAGCCTATTTATTACAGCGATGTTATTGGGCGTTTTTTAAGCGACGAATCGCAAGCAAAAATTACTTTTGAAGTAAAAAATTTAGAATACAAATTTAAAGGTGGTAAATTAGGTTTACGCGACGTTAACATTAACGAAGAAAGTGGTAAACTTATTGGTATTATGGGTGGTTCAGGAGCAGGTAAATCTACCCTTTTAAACGTATTAAATAGTATGGAAACGCCAAGTGGCGGTTCGGTAAAAATAAATGGTAAAAATATTCATACCGAGCGCGAAGCTATATCAGGTGTAATTGGTCACGTTAGCCAAGATGATTTGCTAATTGAAGAACTTACCGTTTATGAAAATTTATTTTACAATGCTAAATTGTGTTTTGGTAATTTGCCCGACGATGAAATTGCAAAACGTTGTACCAGTTTATTGGCCGATATAGGCTTAAGTGAAACCCGTAATTTAAAAGTTGGTTCGCCTTTAGAAAAAACAATTAGCGGAGGGCAACGTAAACGTTTAAATATTTCCTTAGAGTTAATTCGCGAACCAAGTGTATTATTTGTAGATGAGCCTACTTCGGGTTTATCATCGCGCGATTCGGAAAACATTATGGACCTTTTAAAAGAATTATCGTTAAGGGGAAAATTAATTTTCGTTGTTATTCATCAACCTTCGTCCGACATTTATAAAATGTTTGATAAACTAATGATATTAGATGTGGGCGGTTACCCTATTTATTATGGCAATCCTGTTGATGCCGTTAGTTACTTTAAGCGTTTGGTTAACCACGTTAATGCCGAAGAAAGCGAATGTGGACAATGCGGTAACGTAAACCCCGAACAAATTTTTAATATTATTGAAAGTAAAGTATTAGATGAGTACGGAAACATAACTTATAACCGTAAAACAAAACCTGCTGAGTGGAATGTACATTACAAAGAATTAATTGAAAGTAACATTCACTCCGAAAAAAAGCATACTGAAATACCCGAAAGTATTTTTAAAATACCTAATGTTTTTAAACAGTTTAAAGTATTCATAACCCGCGATATTAAAAGTAAATTAACAAATACGCAATACATGTTAATTAGCTTTATTGAAGCGCCTTTATTAGCATTTATTTTGGCTTTTTTAGTACGATATTTTAATACCGATGCTGAAAATAGTAAAGGGTATATTTTTAGAGAAAACGAAAATGTACCGGCCTACATGTTTATGAGTGTGGTTGTAGCTTTATTTATTGGTTTAACCGTAAGTGCCGAAGAGATTATTAGAGATAGAAAAATACGCAAACGCGAATCGTTTTTAAACCTAAGTAAAAGTAGTTATTTGTGGAGTAAAATAATTATTATGTTTACCCTATCTGCTATTCAAACCCTTTGTTTTGTAATAGTTGGTAATTCCGTGTTGGGCGTTAAAGGTATGTACACCGACTATTGGATGGTGTTATTTACAACAAGTTGTTTTGCAAATATGCTCGGTTTAAATATTAGTAGTGCCTTTAATAGTGCCGTTACTATTTATATTTTAATTCCATTTTTAATCATTCCACAATTATTATTAGCGGGTGTAGTAGTAAAGTTTGATAAGCTTAACCCGTTATTAGCAAAACAAGGTAGCGTGCCAATTGTTGGTGAAATGATGGCTAGCCGCTGGGCTTATGAAGCTTTAGCTGTAAACCAATTTAAAGAAAATAAATATGAGCGTAATTTTTACCGATTTGATAAAAGCATTAGTGTGGCCAGCTATAAAAAAGATTTCTGGCGACAAAAAATACAAGCCAAAGTAAATAAAATTGAAAGTGGGTTAAAAGAAGGTAAACAATTAAAAGAGTTCGAGGCAGATTTAAAGTTGCTAAAAACAGAATTAACCAAAGAACATAAATTTTTCAAAAACAGTAAAGCAGACTTTTTAAACCAATTAAATACGAAAGATTTTAATGCAACTGTTAGTAAAGAAATTTTTGCTTATTTAGAAATTTTAAAAGATAAATATAATAGCATTGATAAGAAAGCCCGTAAAGAAGCTGATGATTTAACTATAAAACTTAAAAAAGATAGAGATATTGTTGCTTTGCGCGATAATTACGAAAATGATTATTTAAGCCAAGCTGTAAAAAATGCAAATGATATTAGCGGTGAAAAATGTTTAGAAAAAGACGGTAGGCTGATACAAACAGTAGACCCGGTATTTGCCGACCCTACTGAATCTAATTTAGGAAGCGCGCATTTTTATGCCCCTCGCAAGAACTTATTTGGTAACTATTACTCAACCTATTGGTTTAATATTTGTGTAATTTGGCTAATGAGCATAAGCTTAATTTTAACCTTGTATTTTGATACCTTCAAAAAAGTGTTAGACTTTTTTGGCAAGCTATTTAGCATGTTTCAGAAAAAGAAGGCATTTTAGTTTATATATTATAACCAAACTTCTTAAAAAATTGGTCAACACTTTATTAAAGTCTGGCTAATCTTGCAAATTTTAATAACAAGGCTTTGGTGCCGTTACCCTCAAACTGAATAGTAGCTTTAGTTTCGGGCCATTTGCCTTCTAAAATAGTTATTTGTCCGCGCCCAAATTTTTCGTGTAACACAAAATCGTTTACTTGTAGACTTTGGTTTAAGCTAATGTCAACAGGCTTTGCCGGTGTTGTATTTAGATTGGATTTTAAGCTAATTAATTTTTTTTGTGGAGGGTTAAAACTAATACCTGTATTTTTATTTTCGGATGACTTAAACGGAGTTGAATTATTTTTAAAGCCAAGTTCATTGCCGGAAAGATCTGTGTAATCGTTTCTGAATTTCTCAAATAAATTATCATTAAATACTGGCGCAGCTTCTACTTCAGGATATTCTAAAAATTCAGAATCTATTTCTTCAATAAAACGACTCGGTTCACAATAGGTAACATTGCCAAAACGGTAACGCATGGTTGCAAAACTCAAGGTGGCTTGCTTTTCGGCACGAGTAACGGCAACATAAAACAAACGACGCTCTTCTTCTAAATCGGCTCGGCTATTAATAGATAATTGTGAGGGAAATAAATTTTCTTCTAAGCCTACAACATAAACATAAGGAAACTCTAATCCCTTAGAGGCATGTACCGTCATCATACTTACTTTATCAGCGTTGTGTTCGTCATCACTTTCCTTATCTACATCGGTTAGCAAGGTAATTTCTTGCATAAACTCATCTAATGTTTTTAATTGATTATTAGTTGGTTCAGCAAATAATTGTGTGTCGTCTTTTTCTAAACTTTCTTTAATAATAGCATTTACTTCTTCCTCTTGCGGGGTACGCTGTTGCTCCACAAAATCTTTTATCCCGTTTAAAAGTTCTTGCGTGTTTTCGTAACGGCTAACTCCTTCGGGTGTCTTATCGCTGTATAGTTCTTTTACAATGCCTGTGTTTACAGCAATGTGATTGGCTAATTCGTATGCATCTTTATAAGGCACCGTTAAACTGTACGATTTTATCTGCATTACAAAATCGTTTATTTTATTGGCAGTGCCGGCGTTTATACCTAAATTAAAATCTTTTAAATTAGTAAGTACTGTAAAAATACTAATATCATGTTCAGCCGCGGCAACAGTTAACTTGTCTAAGGTTGTTTGACCAATGCCACGCGCAGGGTAGTTAATAATACGTTTTAAACTTTCGTCATCGGCATTATTTATGGTTAAACGATAATAACTTAATAAATCTTTTATTTCTTTGCGTTGATAAAAACTAACGCCGCCATAAATCTTGTATGGAATATTTAAACGTCTAAAAGCTTCTTCAAAAGCGCGCGATTGGGAATTGGTGCGGTACAAAATAGCAAAATGGCTATTCATAGCTTGCTCGCGCATACGCGTTTCAAAAATACTATCTACTACTTTTTTTCCTTCTTCATTATCGCTGCTTGCTTTTATTATTTTTAATTTATTGCCTTCGTCGTTTTCGGTAAAAACAACTTTTTTAAATTGGTCTTTATTATTGGCTATGATTTGATTGGCAGCACCTACAATGTTTTTTGTACTTCGGTAATTTTGCTCGAGTTTAAATGTTTGTAAATCGGGATAATCTTTTTCGAAATTTAAAATGTTTTGAATGTTGGCTCCTCTAAAGCCATAAATACTTTGAGCATCGTCGCCTACCACACAAATGTTTTGAAAACGTGCCGCTAATTGTTTAATAATAACGTATTGCGAAAAGTTGGTATCCTGATACTCATCTACCAAAATGTAACGAAACTTGTTTTGGTATTTTAATAACACATCCGGAAAATCGCGTAGCAATATATTTGTTTGATACAATAAATCGTCAAAATCCATTGCGCCTGCTTTAAAGTTGCGTTTTTGGTAGGCTTCGTAAACTTTCCCCAGCATCGGTTTGCGACTACTAAAATCTTCCTGTTGTGTAATAGGATTGTTTAAATAACTTGTAGCTGATATTAATTTATTCTTCGCATCGCTTATACGGTTAAGCACCATGCTGGGCTTGTAAATTTTATCGTCTAAATTAAATTGCTTTAAAATTTCTTTAATAACGCTTTTACTATCATCCGTATCGTAAATAGTAAAGTTGTTGGGGTAGCCTATTTTATTGGCTTCTATCCGTAATAATTTTGCAAAAATACTATGGAAGGTACCCATCCATAAATTTTTTGCTTCGGTTGGTCCAACAATTTTAGCAATGCGGTCTTTCATTTCGCGTGCTGCTTTGTTGGTAAAGGTTAAGGATAAAATATTGAAGGCGTCAATGCCCTTCTCCATAATATGCGCAATGCGGTATGTTAGTACACGCGTTTTACCCGAGCCGGCGCCGGCAATAATCATTACGGGGCCTTCGGTAGTTTGTGCAGCGGCACGTTGTACTGGGTTAAGTTCGTTTAGGAAATGGGACATTTATAAATTGGGTACTACATTTTAGGTAAACCGCCTGCCATGCCTTTTGGCATATTACGCATTAATTTTGCCATGGCATTTTTATCGTTCATCATGCGCATCATTTTGCGGGTATCTTCAAATTGTTTTAATAATTTGTTTACTTCTTGTATGCCTTGTCCGCTCCCTTTTGCAAGGCGTTGGCGGCGACTTCCATTCATTAATTCAGGTTTGTTGCGCTCTTCGGGCGTCATACTTTGTATAATGGCTTCAATGCCTTTAAAAGCATCGTCTTTAATATCCATGTCTTTCACAGCTTTGCCAACGCCGGGAATCATTCCCATTAAATCTTTCACATTACCCATTTTTTTAATTTGTTGTAATTGGGCTAAAAAGTCGTTAAAATCAAATTTATTGGTTGCAATTTTTTTGTTGAGTTTACGAGCTTCTTCTTCGTTAAATTGTTCTTGTGCGCGTTCCACTAATGTTACCACGTCGCCCATCCCTAAAATACGGTCGGCCATACGTTCGGGGTAGAAGACATCCAAGGCTTCCATTTTTTCGCCCGTACCAATAAATTTAATAGGTTTATTTACAATACTTTTTATTGATAAAGCCGCACCACCGCGGGTATCGCCATCTAATTTGGTTAAAATTACGCCGTCAAAATCCAAACGGTCGTTAAAGGCTTTTGCAGTATTCACGGCATCTTGCCCGGTCATACTATCTACTACAAATAAAATTTCGTTGGGCTTAATTGCTTTTTTTAAATCAGCAATTTCGTTCATCATTTGCTCATCAACCGCTAAACGACCGGCGGTATCTATCAACACCACACTGTTGCCATTTTCTTTAGCTTGCTTAATAGCAGCTTCGGCAATTTTAATTGGATTTTTTTCTTCTTTATTAGCAAATACTTCAACACCGATTTGTCCGCCTAACACCTGTAATTGGTCAATAGCCGCAGGACGGTAAACGTCACAAGCTACCATTAAAGGATTTTTTCCTTTTTTGGTTTTTAGGTAATTGGCTAATTTACCGGTAAAGGTAGTTTTACCAGACCCTTGCAAACCACTCATTAAAATAATGGTAGGGTTACCGCCTAGGTAAATATCTTCCTTAGTACCACCCATTAATTGGGCAAGCTCGTCGTGGGTTAATTTTACTAATAATTGCCCCGGTGAAACTGAAGTTAATACATTTTGACCTAAGGCTTTTTCTTTAACAGTATCGGTAAATGTTTTAGCTACCTTGTAGTTAACATCGGCGTCTAATAAGGCTTTACGCACTTCTTTTAACGTTTCGGCAACGTTAATTTCAGTTATTTTACCTTGCCCTTTAAGTGTTTTAAGGGCTCTATCAAGTTTTTCGGATAAATTATCGAACATTTTACAATTATATTAGGAATACAAATTTATTAAAAAATGCTCATTTATTTTGATTTAATTATCATGTAATTAAGCCTAAAATAAGCATTTAAATTTTTAGACAAAATTGGCCTTAACCCAGTTAACAGATTTAAAAAAATAAATTTAAAGCTAAATAGGGGTAAACTCTTTTTTAATTGTCTTATAGGTGTAAAGGGCAAATTGTATCATTGCAATAGTTTTTTGAAACGGATCCATACAAGGCTTTAGCCAATAAATGGCTTTGTTTTTTATGGGTTCGGTTAAAATGTATCTTTGTTTGGAATTTTTTCCTAAAAAGTGGAGCTAAACGAACAAAAATACTGGCAATTAATAAAAGAAGGTGATAAAAGTGCGTTTGAACAATTATTTAAAACGTATTATAAACCTTTGTGCAATTATACCTGCTCGATAATTAAAAATATTGACGAATCGGAAGAAGTGGTACAAAACATGTTTTATAATTTGTGGAATAAAAGAGAGACTATACAGATAAATAGCTCTGTTAAGTCCTATTTATACAGGGCAGTGCATAATGATTGTTTAAATAAAATAAAACATGGTAAGATAAAAAGTGCATATGCCGAAGATTATAAAAAAAGTACTGATGGAAGTTTGGAAGATGCCTCAAAAATAGTACAGGCAAAAGAATTAGGCAAACAAATAAATGAAGCTATTGCTTCTTTGCCTGAGCAATGCGGTGTTGTTTTTAAATTAAGTCGTTTTGAGAATTTAAAATATTCAGAAATTGCCGAACAATTAAATATTTCGGTAAAAACAGTAGAGAACCATATGGGTAAGGCTCTAAAGATTATGAGAGAAAGACTAAAGGAGCATTTGTACTTGTTAATTTGGTTATTATTAATTAATTAATTTGTTGATAGGATGAGCATGGAAAATAGAGACGATTTAATTGCAAAGGTACTTTCAGGCAATGCCAATAAGGAAGAAATTGCTTTGGTGGAAGCGTGGAAAAATGAATCGATAGAGAACACTGACTATTTTGAACTAAGTAAAAAATTATTTTCTGCTATAGATGATGTCAAAATTGAATACAATGTTAATAAAGATTTAGCTTGGAGTAAATTAGATAAACGTATTTCCGGTGAAGCAAAAGTTATTCCTTTATTTAAACGTGCAATAGTAATGCGTGCTGTTGCTTCATTATTATTACTGGTGGCTTTGGGCGTTGTTGTAAAATTTATTTTTAGTCCAAAAGAAATTCAACCAATTGTATATGCTGCAGTAAACAAAACTGTTTTAGATACATTGCCGGACGGCAGTAAAGTATTTATTAATAAAAACTCAGAATTAAGTTATGTCTCAGATAAAAATTCACGTCGCGTAAAATTAAAAGGAGAAGTTTTTTTTGAAGTGGTGCATAACGAAAAACAACCTTTCGAAATTGTTATTAATGATGTGGTGATAAAAGACATTGGCACCGCTTTTAATGTGAAAGCTTTGCCCAATGATAACACTATTGAAGTTGTGGTTGAAAGTGGCGAAGTGCATTTTTATACTTCAACCGATTCGGGATTGAATTTAACGAAAAGACAGAAAGCTATTTACACTATCGCCACCAAACAATTTGTAAAAAGTGTGTTAGAGTCTTCTGAAAATATAGCAAGCTACCGTTCGAGGATTTTTAATTTTAATGCTACTTCATTAGATGAGGTGATTAAACAAATTAATAATGTGTACAATGCAAATGTTGATTTGGCAGATGAGGAGTTGGGTAAAAAAGAGTTATCAGTGGAGTTTAATAACGAGCCTGTAGATTTGGTAATTAGTATTATTGCCGAAACACTCGATCTTGAAATTGAGAAACGGGATAGTTCCGTTATTCTTAAAAATAAAACCAAAGTGCAATAAAAAATTCATGCGAAAGTTTATTTTTCTTTTCGGTTTTTTGCTGAGTTCTGCTTTTTGTTTCTCAGTTATTCCTCCTCTTGAGAGGGAAGTTACTTTGGCGCTTACTAATGTGCCTGTGAGTACAGCTTTAAATAAAATGGCAGAACAAACAGGTTTAATATTCTCATATTCATCTAACATTATTAATAATCTTCCATCTGTAACTATTAATATAAAACACAAAACAGTGCGCGAAGCCCTGACTTTATTACTTCCAAATACTATTTCATATAAGGCAAAAAATAATTATATCATTCTTAAAGAAAGAAATTTTGATAAAAATCCTAAGAAAACGGAATTGAGTGGTTATGTCTACGATAAAGCCACCGATAAAAGATTGGCCAATGTTACAATCTATAATAAAACAACTTTAAAATCGGTGACAACCAACGATTATGGTTATTATTCAATGTATATTCCAATCAAAAATCAAAGTATCATTATTAATAAAGAAAATTATAAAGACACTTCTATTATTCTTGCTGATTTGCAAACAAGCAGTATGACCTTCATTAATCTTAGTCCAGTTGATTCAACAAAAAAAGATTCGGTTTTATGGAAACAAAAATTACGCGAACTTGAGAATTACACAACCAGGATTGCTAATAAATTTTCGGCATATATAAATACGTTAAATGTAAAAGATACTTTGCACAAGAATGTGCAGGTATCACTTATACCGTTTATTGGCACCAATCATAAACTTTCGGGGAACGTTATTAATAAATATTCTTTCAATATTTTTGGTGGTTATGCAAGAGGTGTAGATGCTTTGGAGATTGGCGGTTTTTTTAATGTAGATAAAAAAGATGTGCATGGCGCACAATTGGCAGGCTTTTTTAATTTGGTAGGCGATACAGTGAAAGGGACACAATTAGCAGGATTTTTTAATGTAACCGGCAAAAGTATGCATGGCTTTCAGGCAGCAGGTTTTACAAATATAAATCTTGGAGAATTGAATGGCGTTAGCGCTTCAGGCTTTGTGAATGCTAATTTTGGAAATGTAAAAGGTGCGCAACTTGCAGGATATGTGAATTATGCAAAACAGATTGAAGGTTTACAGGCTGCAGGTTTTGTAAATTGTGCATTACGCGAAGTAAAAGGAGTGCAGGTTGCGGGATTTATAAATCACACAAAAGAATTAGAAGGAACACAAATAGCAGGCTTTGTAAATCATGCTAAATATGTAAAAAAGGGTTTACAGATTGGAGTTATTAATATTTCTGATTCTTGTAAAGGATTACCAGTAGGGGTTTTAAGTTTTGTGAAAACCGGGGTTCATCAATTAGAAATATCAAGCGACGAAATCTTTAAAGCGAACATTGGTTTCAGAACTGGCTTACCTATTTTTTATAACATAGTTAATGCAGGAATTGATGTTGGAAGTAACGAACCTTTATGGTCATTTGGTTACGGACTTGGAACTTCTTTTAAAATAAAAAATAAATTAAATAGCGATATTACTTTAACAGCTAATCACGTGAGCAAAGGTGATTTTAAAGATGCTGAAAGTGAATTGTATAAATTGTATTGGGGGGTAGAGTATAAATTCAAAAAGAAATTTTCAATAGCGGCCGGACCGGTATTTAATATGTATGTCGCAGATTCATTTAGCAATGATTATTCTAGTAAATATAGTTATATAGCACCTTATACTCTTTTTGATAATTCTTACACAAATGGTATCAATATTAAAGGTTGGGTTGGTGCTAAAATTTCCCTTCGGTTTTTTTAAATAATTATTTTATTTCCAAATAGGGGTAAATGTTTTTTGCATTGTCTTCATTATAACAAGCAAATACTATTTAAAAAACTATCATTATGAAAATCAAAATTTTTTTCAATCTCTTATTTTTGTGCTGCTTTGTCTTCAGCATGCAATCCCAAACTATTTTTCAAAAAATTCGCGGTACTGTTGTCGATAAAGTATCTCAAACACCCATTCCCGGTGCAATAATTCAAGTAATAAATTTGGAACCTTTAATGGTTACCACAAGTGATGCGGATGGTAAATTTTCTTTTGAAAAAGTACCGGTGGGAAAACAAAGTTTAAGTATTTCTTATTTGGGATATAAGCCTTCGTTCCTTCAAAACCTTTCGGTAAATTCAGGAAAAGAATTAGTACTTACAGTTAATCTTGAAGAAGATATTAAACAAATGAATGAGGTTGAAGTAACTGCAAAAGTTGAAAAAAATAAGCCTTTAAATGATATGTCTGCAGTAAGCACGCGTGCTTTTTCGGTTGAAGAAACACAAAAATTTGCAGCTGCAGCTAATGATCCCGCCCGTATGGTACTGGCTTTCGCAGGCGTAGTTTCAGGTCAAGATGGTAATAATAATATTTCCATTCGCGGTAATTCACCAAATGGTTTATTGTGGCGCATGGAAGGTGTCGAAATTCCAAATCCAAACCATTTTTCTAATGTGGGGACATCAGGGGGAGGTATTTCTATTTTAAGTTCACAATTATTAAACAATTCCGATTTTTCTACTGGTGCTTTCGCTGCTGAATATGGCAACGCACTTTCGGGAGTGTTTGATCTTAAATTACGGAAAGGTAATAATCAAAAAAGAGAGTATACGGTTCAGTTAGGTGTTTTAGGTGCAGATGTGGCGGCAGAAGGTCCATTTAAAAAGGGATATGATGGTTCGTATTTAATAAACTACCGATATTCTACTTTGTCGGTGTTAGGAAAAATAGGTGTTCCATTAGGGGATGCGATAACTAATTTTCAGGATCTTTCTTTTAATATTTATTTGCCTACAAAAAAAGTGGGAGCATTTAGTATGTTTGGTTTTGGAGGTATTAGTGATCAAACTTCTTATGCCAAAAAAGATTCTTTAAAATGGGAATATGATGAATGGTTGCGTTATAATTCTAAATTTTATGCTAACACAGGGGCTGTTGGTTTAACCAATACAAAATTATTCAGTAATCAATCCTATTTAAAAACTGCTTTGGTTTTTTCAGGAACCGAGAATGGTGATGTGGAAAATAAATTATCAAATGATTATACAACTTTTAAAAAAGAGTATGAGCAAAAATTTGTACAAACAAAGGTGACTTTATCAACCACGTATACCCAAAAAATAAATGCAAAGAGTAACTTGCGTAGCGGTTTTATTTTAAATCAATTGGGTTATAATTTAACACAGAACAGTGTTGAAGATACAACTATACTTATTGAGCGTATTCATGTAAAAGGTAATACACAAACTGCACAAGCATTTTTTCAATGGAATTATAAAGTAACGCCAAAATTAACTACTAATATTGGTTTACATTACTTTCAATTATTTTTAAATAATTCTAATTCCCTCGAACCGCGTGCTTCTTTAAAGTATGAGCTGACACCAAAAAATAATTTCAGCATGGGTTATGGTTTGCACAGTCAATTACAGCCCATTGGTGTTTATTTTGCAAAGAAACAAAATGATGATAATACTTTTTCTACTCCAAATAAAAATTTGCAATTAAGTAAAGCGCATCACATAGTTTTAGGATATGACCGCATTATCAATAATTTCTCTCACATTAAAACGGAAGTGTATTACCAGCATTTATTTAATGTGCCAATTAGCATAGATAATACAAGTACTTATTCAATATTAAATTCGGTAGATGGATACAATACCAATCAACTTACAAACAAAGGTCTTGGAAGAAATTACGGATTGGAATTAACCTATGAGCGCTTTTTGCATAAAAACCTGTATTATCTTTTATCCACCTCATTTTATGATTCAAAATACAAAGCCGCAAATGGTAACTGGTATAATACGCGTTTTAATACCAATTATGCTGTTACATTTACTGCAGGAAAAGAATGGGTGCTTTCGGAAAAAGGAAAGAATCGCATTATTGGTTTTAATATAAAATCCATTTACGTTGGTGGTTTTCGATACACGCCAATTGATTTAACAGCTTCGGTCGCTGCAGGAGAAACAAAATACGATACTGAAAAAACATACGACAACAAAAACCCCGATTATTACAGGTTGGATATTCGGATCAGCGTAAAACGTAATTTTAAACATCTAACAAGTACATTGGCACTGGATATTCAAAACACCACAAACCGTAAAAATGTTGGAGGGCAATACTTTGATATGAAAACCGGAAGTGTAAAATACTATTACCAAACACCTTTATTGCCATTGTTAAGTTACAGGTTGGAGTTTTAGTTTAATTAAGAAAAATTATAATAAGTAATTTGAAGTGATTTAGATTTTCTTTCAAAACTGTATCGTTTATAACATTTTGTATTATTGATTTTAAACAACTAAGTATTTATATACTTTAAGCCTTTAAAATGCGCTATTTATTTTTTATATTATTTTTTGGTTTTTGTTTAGGTGGTTTTTCTCAAACAAAAAAAACGATAAAGTCTACTCGCATATTATTTGTGTTTGACGCTAGCAATAGCATGAAGGCACTGTATAAAAACACCACCCGAATGGAGGGTGCAAAAAATTTATTTTACAAATTTATTGATAGTTTAAGTAAAGATAAAACGTTGCAATTTGCTTTGCGCATGTATGGCCACACCGTTCAGTACCCTCCAGGCGATTGTAAAGACAGCAAATTGGTTGTGCCCTTTGCTTCCAATAATTTAGCCGTTATAAAGCAAAAAGTAAAAGAGGCAAAACCTACGGGCATTACACCAATTGAGCATTCGCTAACCGAAGCGGCTAATGATTTTGTTGATAATAAAGCCAATAATATTGTAATTATTATTACAGATGGTATTGAAGAATGTGGTGGCGACCCTTGCAAAGCCCGCCAAAAATTAATAGAAAAAGGTATTATTTTTAAACCCTTTATTATTGGTATTGGTTTAACACTCGAACAAATAAAAACGTTTGAATGTGTGGGAACTTATTACGATTACGATAATCAAACCACGCTATCAAACATTACAAACATTATACAACAACAAAAATTAAACAAAACAACGGCACAGGTAAATTTATTAGACATTAACGCCAAGCCCAATGAAACAAATGTAAATATGAGCTTTTACGACGTTAATAAAAAGGAATATAAATATAATTACATCCATACCTTAAATTATCAAAACAACCCTGATACCTTATATATTGACGATTTTCCAACCTATAAAGTAATTGCACATACTATTCCACCTGTTGAAAGTAATGAAATAAAGTTATCTATTGGTAAACATACCATAATACCCATTGATGCGCCTCAAGGTTTTTTTACCGTTAAGCGACCCGAGGGAGTTTATAATTTTAACGAAAAAGTAAAATACATTATTCGTAAAAAAGATGAGGGAACTACGTTAAATGTACAAATGCTTAATACTACCGAAAAGTATATTGTAGGTGTGTATGATATTGAAATACTAACACTGCCTCGTATTTATATTAGCGATAACAAAATAGAACAAAGCAAAATAACACAAGTAGAAATTCCGAACGCAGGTATGTTGCAAATTAAATGCCTAGAAGCGGGTGATGGTTGTATACTTGTAAAAAAAACAAATAGGTTACATTGGGTTGTAAATTTAAGCAATCAAACGCTGCAAACTTTTTATTTACAACCCGGTAATTATGTTGCTACTTGGCGCAGTAAATCGTTAAAAGGAAGTTTTTATACCGTAGAAAAAAAATTTACAATTAACTCAGATTCACAAACCGTTGTTGAGTTTTATAAGTAAAAACCAATTAAGTTTACTTTAATTGCTTTTTAATAAAAGTCATTGAATTTTTAAATGCATCGTCGGCAAATTCTTTGCTGTATTTAGGATTGCTAGGGTTAGCAAAGGCATGGTCGGCGTTATATTTTTTTACCTCCACACTCTTTTTTGCTTCCTTCATGTTTGCTTCAAATTTTGTAACCATTTCCTTGTTTATCCATTGATCTTGCTCTGGCCATACAAAAAGTACGGGTGCATTTAACGTTTTTAATTTTTCAATTTTTTCTTCAGGCATACCATAATACATTACGCAGGCCTTAGTTTGTTTACCTGCTAACAAAGCCGTTTGCATACTCCAACCACCACCAAAACACCAACCAATAGTTGCAATATTAGCTTTATTGCCCACATAACTTAAAGCGCCTTTTATAATAGCTTCTGCTCTTTCAGTAGTAACCGATTTCATATATTTTCCGGCAGAATCGCGATTGGTAGCCACTTTTTTATCGTACAAATCAAGTGCAATTACATTTACGTTGCCTAAATTTTTAAGTATTTTTTCCGATTCTTGCTTAATATAATCGTTTAAACCCCACCATTCGTGTATCACAAAAACGTAATTATTAGTAGGCTTTTCGGCTTTAATTTCGTAGGCATACCCTTCTTTTCCATCGGTTGTTTTAAACGAAATAGATTGTCCCATTTGATTTTCTAACACAAAGGGTAATGGTTCTAAATGTGTATCTACAAATTTTTTATCAAGCGTAAGCATCGCAAACGTTTCTGTTGAGCCAGATTTTGAACAACAGCTTTTTTGAGCAATGTTTTTTAAACTCAGTACTAATAGCAAGCCTAAAATAATTTTTTTGATCATATTTATTTTTTAAAGGTTTTACTATTAAAACCCAAAAATAAAGATATTGTTTAATCCTAACACAAATGTTTAAATTTTAGTATTTTAGCATTTATTTTTGAAAAAATTAATCACATATATTTTAATTTCTAATTTTAGTTTTTTGTCAATAGTATCACAAAATGATACTATTAGTAAACCAAAATGGTGTATAAAACCAGTTGTTAACGCGGGGTTTATATTAGTACACCGCAGTACTATTGGGCATTTAGTAAAAGGTTACCCAACCATTTATGAAGTGGATATTGTAAAGCCAACATATGGTAACAAGCTATGGCAATTAGAAAACAATAAACCCGATATTGGTGTTTCCTTTCAATGTATAGATTTTAAAAACCCACACCAACTTGGTTATGCGTTTATTGTTGCACCCTTTGTTGAAATTCCATTTAATGTAAAACCGAAAAAATCGCGGGTAATTATGCGTATTTGTTGGGGTGCAACCTACATTAATAAAAAATTTGATATTAATACAAATCAAAAAAACATTGCAATTGGAAGCCAAGTTAATGCATTTGTACAATTTAAATGGTTTTGGCATTTACAATTAACTAAAAATTTGCGCTTTGAGCCGGGCATTACATTTAGCCACGCCAGTAATGGAAAAGCAAAAAATCCTAATTTAGGTTTAAATGTAGTAAGCTTAAATGCAGGTTTAAACATTGCTTTACCTTACAAACAAATTAAGCATTACTCGCAAATAGATTCGTTAACCAAAGTAAAAAGTAAAAACGAATTATTGACTTATTTTGCGGCGGGCTTTAATCAACGCGATATAAACAGCCCCATTTTACAAACCTATGTTTTAGGTTTTGCCTACCAGCGTAATGTAAGAAACACCCACAAATTTGCTGCTGGTGTAGATATTTTTTACGATCAAAATTATTTTACGGACTACGAAAATGTATTTTTTAAACAACCCGAAGGGATATATAAAACCAGAATGTCTGCCAAGTTAGGCTATTCTTATAATGTTGGAAGAATAAGTCTTCCAATAGAACTTGGTTATTATTTTTTTCAAGCAACAAACCCTGATGCCATAATTGTTAGTCGTTTAGCAGTGCGGTATTATAGTAAGTGTGGTTTGGTTGGGCATGTGGGTTTACGAACACATTTTGCTGTAGCGTATAATTTTGAATATGGTTTAGGGTATAGATTATTTTTAGGAAGAAAATGAAATTAAGGCATCTGCTATATTTTAGTTTATTAACTACAATTTCTTGTAAAAAAGAAAATGCTTTGGATTGTTTTAAAGGTAACGGAAAAGAAAAAACAGAAACACGTTTTTTAGAAGCATTTACTAAAATTAAAACTTATGATAAAATAGAAGTTACCATCGTTAAAGGTAACACGTATAGAGTAGACATTACCGGAGGTAGCCATTTGCTTTCGAATATAAAAACTACCATTAACGACGGCACTTTAACGATTAAAAATAAAAACACTTGTAATTTTGTTAGAGGATATAAAAAGAAAATTTTAATGACGATAACCCTACCTTATTTAGATATTATTGAAAATTTAGGGGTAGGTGCAGTTTATTTTGACCCTAATTTTACTCAAGATACCTTAAAGGTAAGATCTCAAAATTCGGGCGATACCTATATAGATGGCAATTATTATAAAATTTCAACCAGTTCGCATGGCGATGGAAACATGTATTTAAATGGTACTTGCAATACTTTATATGTTTACATGTTTGGAACCAATTTTTTATATGGCAACAATTTAACCATTACAAATTATACATTTATGGAAAATATTAGCCTTGGCAGTATTTACATTAATGCGCCTGATAATGGCACTTTAGAGTGCAATATACGAAGCGAAGGAAATATTTATTATACAGGGAACCCAGCTACAATTACAAATTACAGCAATGGAAAAGCAAAAGGAACGTTAATTAAAAATTAAGCGTTTTTAAAATCCCAAGTCTCTAAAAACTTAGTCGTATAGTTTCCGGCCTTAAAATCTTCGTTTTGCATTAATTTTAGGTGGAACGGAATAGTCGTTTTTACACCCTCAATTACATATTCACTTAAAGCACGGTGCATTTTTGCTATTGCTTCTTCGCGGGTTTGTGCTACCGTAATTAATTTACCCACCATACTATCGTAATTAGGTGGTATACGGTAGCCGCTATACACATGCGAATCAACCCTTATACCATGCCCACCAGGGGTGTGTAACGTCGTAATAACACCAGGCGAAGGCACAAAATTCATAAAAGGGTTTTCGGCGTTAATGCGGCACTCAATGGCATGCATTACAGGATAATAGTTTTTACCACTAATAGGTACACCAGATGCTACTAAAATTTGCTCGCGTACTAAATCGTAATTAATAACTTCTTCTGTTATGGGATGCTCTACCTGAATACGGGTATTCATTTCCATAAAGTAAAAATTACGGTGCTTATCCACTAAAAATTCTACGGTTCCAACTCCTTCGTAAGCAATCGATAAGGCTGCTTTTACAGCCGCATTACCCATTAATTCGCGTAATTCAGGAGTCATAAATGGCGAAGGGGTTTCTTCTACCAGTTTTTGATGACGGCGTTGGATCGAACAATCTCTTTCACTTAAATGACACGCTTTTCCGTAAGCATCGCCCACAATTTGTATTTCAATATGGCGCGGTTCTTCAATGTATTTTTCCATATACATGGCGCCATTACCAAAAGCAGCAGTCGCTTCGTGGGTTGCACTATCCCATGCCGCCTGAAAATCCTCTTCTTTCCAAATAATACGCATCCCTTTACCGCCGCCGCCGGCAGTTGCTTTAATAATTACCGGGTATTTAATTTCTTTTGCGAGCTCAATGCCTTGTTGCACATTTTCTAATAATCCATCAGAACCAGGTACACATGGCACACCCGCTTTAATCATCGTGGCTTTGGCATTGCTTTTATCGCCCATTTGATTAATCATTTCGGGGCTGGCACCAATAAATTTTATATTATTTTGCCTGCATATTTCGCTAAATTTAGCATTTTCGCTTAAAAAGCCATAACCAGGGTGTATGGCATCTGCATTTGTAATTTCGGCGGCTGCAATAATATTTGCCATGCTTAAATAGCTTTCTTTACTTGGCGGTGGACCAATACAAACAGCTTCATCGGCAAATTTAACATGCAAGCTATCTTTATCTGCAGTTGAATACACAGCAACGGTTTTAATACCCATCTCGCGGCAGGTTCTAATAACACGTAAGGCAATTTCGCCTCTATTGGCAATTAATATTTTTTTAAACACAATATTTAAATTTTAAATGATAAATTTTAAATGATAAATTGAATGATTAATTAAAAATTTATCATTCAACATTTAACATTTCTTTATGAAGGGTCTACCAAGAACAAAGGTTGGTCGTATTCTACTGGAGTAGCGTCGTTTACCAAAACCTTTACAATTTTACCTTTAATATCGCTTTCAATTTCGTTAAACAATTTCATTGCCTCAATAATGCAAACGGTTTTACCAGCAGTAATTTCATCTCCAATATTAACAAAAAGCGGTTTATCAGGACCTGCGCTGCGGTAAAAGGTGCCAATCATTGGCGATTTAATTGTAATGTAATTGGCTTCTTCGTTTACTACAGGCGTTGGAGTAGGGGTTTTAATTTCGGCAACCTGTGTGTTAACTATTGGACTAGCTTGGGTTACAGGGGTAGAAATAACAGGGGCAGTTTGAGTAACTACTTGTTGGATGGCCGTTTTAGGTGTTCTAATTACTATTTTTATTTCTTTTGTTTCCAGTTCAACTTCACTTACGCCACTTTTCGAAACAAACTTTATTAAATCTTGTATTTCGGTTAATTTCATTTTTTTCGTTTTTAGTTAGGGCGTAAAAGTAAAGGTATTTTTTATAAAAAAAAGCAATTTTTAAGGTATTTTTTAACAAAAATGATACTTTTTTCCTGTTTTAGGTCAAATTAATGATTATTTATGCATAAAAAAAGCCATCACGGTTTAATCGAGATGGCTAAATTTTTTAGATTACAAAATGTTCTAAAATAAAATGCCAATGTTTATTCGAATAGCGTTTTGTATTAAATTTTGTTTTACAAAGCTGTAATTAAATGTATTAGACGATAAAGTATATGCACTATCATAAGTTAAATATTTAGCCTCGCTACGTAACTGGTTTGTAAAACTTCTAAAATAATTAATGCTAAAAAAGGCAGAAGTAGAACCTCCTAAACGGTACTCCATACCAGCGCCAACATTTAACCCCATACGTAAAGGTATTAAAGAACCATCTTTTCCAATAACTAAGTTGGATTGGGTTTCTGGAGACGTATTTACCGCTACCACCGTTGATGTAGATGAATATTTATACGACTCATAATAACTATCAGTAGCTAATTGTTTCACTCTAATGCCAATTTCGGTGCCAAACATTCCAAAATACTTCATGCCGTTGTATTCTTTAGTTCCTAACTTTAATATTACAGGTATAGTAACGTGTGTAGTTTTAATAGTACGCTCTTTTAAAGTGTAAGTAATGTTACCATCTTTTAATAACTCGGAGCCATCACCATTTTGTTTAGGTTCAATAAAAGCCCCGGTGTTATCTTGCGTATAAGATACTACGTACTTGTTAGCTTTATCATTTCTAAAGGTATATTTTCCACCTTCAAAATCGCCACCAATACCGGTTTGTAAAGCAACAATGTCTGATAGTTTAAACTCCATATTTAAACCAAAACCAAAACCAAATTTAGCACCGGCGGGTGTCATGTTTTTTTCTTTAGTTGAAAACCAAGTAGGCTGTGGTGTAATACGTAAACCAAATCTAAATTTTTTATCGAACTCTGCTTTATTATTATCAGCAGGTGATGGTGTTGTAGTTTGCGAATTAACCGCGCTACTAAATAAAAGAGCTGTTATCGCTGTAAATAAAATTTTTCTCATCAATACAATTTTAAGATTAATTTTACAAATATAAAAAAATACTTTATGCGTCAAAATTTTGTTTTTGTATTAGTTATTAGCATTTTGTTAATGGGTTGTAAACAATCTAATTTGGATGTTGATATAAGCTCTATAAAAATAAATACAATCAACTCCTTTAGATTGGAAGATGATTTATTTGCATTAACTGAAGCAAATTACACCCAAAAAACAAACGCGTTTAAAACTAAATATGGTAATTTTTATGACCGCTATATTTTTAGTTTTTTAAATAAAAGAGGTGCTTATGATAGTACTAGTAAGCCAACTATTCTTAAATTTATATCAGATAAAGATATGAAAGCCGCTTATAAAGCTGTAAAATATATTTATACCGATGCTAAATTACAAGAAATTACTGCCGAAATTAACGATTGCGCTAAGCGTTTTAAGTATCACTTTCCAAATCGGAATTTACCCAACAAATTAGTAACCTGCACCAATTGTTTTAATTACAGCGTGGCTTATGTTGATAGTGCTTTAGTAGTTGGGTTAGATAACTATTTAGGAGATACAGCCATTTTTTACCAAATGTTGCAGCTGCCTCAATACAAAACCCGTTGTATGAATCAGAATTACATCGTACCCGATTTAGTACGTGGGTGGTTATTAACCGAATTTGATAATGCAGAGCCTGTAAATACGCTTCTTTACCACACCATTTTTTATGGAAAACTATATTATTGCATAAATGCGTTATTGCCTAATACGCCCGACAGTTTACTAATTGGCTACACACAAAAACAACTAAATTACTGCAAAGCAAATGAAAAAAACTCCTGGGCATTTTTTGCTGAAAAAAACAGGTTGTACGAAAATAGTTTAAAAACTGTGCAAGAATTAACAGCCGAAGGCCCGTTTACAGGAGCTATTAGTCGCGATTGCCCGCCACGTATAGCCATGTGGGTGGGTTGGCAAATTGTAAAAAGTTATATGAATAAAAACAAAAATGTAACTTTAGATCAATTAATGACAGAAAAGGATGCGCAGAAGATTTTGAGCAAAAGTAAGTATCGTCCATAATCAAAATTACAAGTTACGTATTGATAAATTACAACGCTAAGTCAACTGTAGATAAAACAAAGTTTCGCTAAATTTTTATAAATTTGCATTTAAACCTATTTTGTAAGTCTTGATACACTAAGTGTGTTAAGGGTAAAATTAAAATTATGTTAACGATATTGAAATTTGGAGGCACAAGCGTAGGCTCTGCCCAACGTATAAAAGACCTTGTAAAACTAACCGTAAACACTACACCAAAAATAGTAGTACTAAGCGCTATGAGCGGCACTACAAATGCTTTGGTTGAAATTAGTACTGCCCTTTATAATAAAGATATTGCAGCAGCAACTGCCCTAATACACACATTAAAAACATATTATATAAACGTAATTTCTGAGTTATTCTCCACTACGCAAAGTAAAGAAAAAGCTACAAGTTTAATTACCAATCATTTTAACTATATACATGCTTTTACCTTAGATATGTTTACATCAAACGAAGAAAAAGCTATTTTGGCTCAAGGAGAATTATTAAGTACCGCTTTATTTCATTATTATTTGGAGGAAATAAATGTTGAATCCGTGCTACTTTCGGCCTTAAATTTTATGCGGATTGATGAAAACGAAGAGCCTGATTTAAACTATATTGAAACAACTTGCTTAGCCGAATTACAAAAACATACTAACCAAACATTATTTATTACACAAGGTTATATTTGCCGCAATGCGTTTGGCGAAATAGATAATTTAAAACGTGGTGGTAGCGACTATACAGCATCAATAATTGGGGCTGCGATTAATAGCCCCGAAATTCAAATATGGACAGATATTGATGGCATGCATAATAACGACCCTCGTATTGTATCCAATACACATCCAATAAACGAATTAAGTTTTGATGAGGCAGCTGAATTAGCCTATTTTGGTGCAAAAATTTTACACCCTACCTGTATTTTACCGGCACAAAAACGTAATATTCCTGTACGTTTAAAAAACACAATGCAACCTTCAGCAGCAGGTACACTTATTGCAAATATTAGCACTACAGAAGGTATTAAAGCCATAGCCGCAAAAGATGGCATTACAGCTATTAATATTAAAAGCGATAGAATGTTATTGGCGCATGGTTTTTTACGTTCGGTTTTTGAGATTTTTGAACGTTACAAAACACCTATTGATATGATAACAACCAGTGAAGTGGCTGTGTCGCTTACCATAGACAATAATACTAACTTACATGCTATTTTAAAAGAGTTAAATCAAATTGCAAGCGTTGAAGTAGACGAAAACCAAACCATTATTTGTATTGTTGGGCAAATACCAAAAAACAAAGCAGGGTATGGGTATAAAGTTTTACAGGCGTTAAAAGACATCCCTTTACGAATGGTTTCATATGGTGGTAGTTCAAATAATATTTCTGTGTTGGTAAATAGCACTTTAAAAAAACAAGCTTTGCAAGCACTAAACAATGGCTTGTTTAATTAGATTAAAAAATAATACAAATTTTAGGACTGCTTTACAACCTTAACTTTATTAAATACAAATAAAGCCAGTACCGAAAACACAATTGAAATATAACCCAAAATTGGGTAATTGTGCAACGTTTTGTCTTCGCTTTGCACCATTATAAAACCACTAATTAGCGACGCTACCGAAATTGCAAATTGTTGCACACTCGAATTTAAAATTAAAAATGCGCCTCTAATACTTGGTTCAGCAGTAGAGGTGGTGTGCGCCATACTAATAACCATGCGCGAACCACTAAATACAAAAAACGATGCCGTAAAACAAAATAACACCAACTTACTATCTGTTTGCAAATTGGGTATGCCAATTAATGGAATTATTGCTAAAATTGAAAGTACAACTAGTACTTTAAAGCGCCCAACTTTATCGCTCAATTTGCCTATAAGGGGCGATGCAATTGCTGTAAGCGTTCCGCCAATAATATACACAAAAGGTACGGTAGTTGCATAATCAAACTTTAAATTAAAGGTAAAATAATCGGTTAAAAACGGAATAATAAAAAAGTGAGCAGGCATTATAACCGCCGTTAAGAGCATTGCCATCCGTCTATTTTTTTCACTTAATACACTTTTTACAACGCCAATAAATGTTTGTGGTTTATAAGTTGCCAAATGCCCTGTAAACGATGGAACAACAAACAAAGCACCAAAAAACACTAAAACACACAAGCCCCCTAAAATTAAGAAGGGCGTATACCAGCTAAAATGTGCAGCTAAAAATAAACCGCCGGGTACGCCCAAAACACTTGCTAAAGCAAAACCCATCATTAAAATGCCCATGGCTTGTCCACGGTTTTTTGCAGGTATAGCATCTCCAACAATCGATTGAATAATAGAACCCGAAACGCCACCAAATAAGCCGGTTACAAAGCGTGCTATTACTAACATAATGTAACTTGTGGCTAAGCCACAGCAAAAAGTACCAATTGTAAAACCGGCGTAAATAAAAATTAATACTTTTTTTCGATCGTATTTATCTACCTTATTTACACAAATTAAAGAGGATAAAAAAGCACCAAAGCCATAAGCAAACACTGCGAAACCAAACTGCTTAGGGCTAATGCCCCACAACTCGGTTAGTTTTGGCTTTAAAGGCATTAGTATCATAAAATCTACAATACCCGTAAATTGTACAAATGCAAGAATAAGAAGTAGGGTAATGTCAGAACGTTTCATAAGTATGAAAAAAAGGCTATTTTAAGAAATTGTAAAGTTATTTTTAATTTACTACACAAACGTTAAAATATATTTGATAATAATAATTTAATTTTTAGTTTTGACTAAACCAATTAAAATTAAAAAACATGTTCGATTTAAAAACAGCAGTAACCAACATCGCCGAGCGTTGGAAGTACAAATTAGATGAAACTAGTCCTGGCATTTATAGGGTAGATGTAGCAATAAAACAAAAAGACGATAGCTGGCGTTACCAAAATGTTTGGGTGTGGGAAATTAAAGGTCGCCACTTTGGAAAGGACGTAATATACATGAACAGCCGCTGTGGAGAATATAATCCTAATTTAAATCACTATAAATTACTAAAAGAAAGTGGTTATGGTACCTTTGCTCAAGTAACAGTAACTACCGATAAACGTGCAGATGGCAGCCCTTGCGAAACAGTTATTGTTCAAGGTGTTCATCCTGTTGAATTAATAACAGAAGCTATATTAAATGAAATGCTGTACGATGTAGCTTTTAATGGCGATATTATTGAGGCTACTTATTTTGGTGGCGACAAACATTAAAATCTAAATAATGTTATTATAATTAAAAAAGGCTTTCAAATGGAAAGCCTTTTTTAATTTATCATTTATAATTCTTTTAAAAACGCCTCTATTTACCATAAACTAATTTTAAAATTTTAAACAATTAATTTTTTTATATTTACCATTACATTTTTTTACAAGTTTTATTATGAAAGCAATAATTATAGATGATGAACGACTTGCTAGGCAAGAATTAAAAAGTTTATTATCCGTTCATAAAGACATTGAAATAATTGCCGAATGCGCAAACGCTGATGAGGCTTTGTTAAAAATAAACGAATTAAAACCCGATGTTATTTTTTGTGATATTCAAATGCCAGGCAAAACTGGTTTAGAATTGGTTGAAGAAATTTCGGGTACGGTGGATGTTGTTTTTGTAACGGCTTACGATGAGCATGCTATTAAAGCATTTGAGTTAAATGCTATTGATTATTTATTAAAACCCGTTCAAGCTGAGCGTTTATCTGAAACTGTAAAAAAATTATCAATTAAAGAAATTGCAAATAAGTCGGATAACAACACGCCGTTAAGCGAAAGCGATATTATTTTTATAAAAGATGGAGAAAAATGCTGGTTTGTAAAGTTGAGTGATATTCGTTTGTTTGAAAGCGAAGGAAATTATGTCCGTGTTTATTTTGATACCTTTCGCCCATTAATTTTACGAAGTTTAAATAGTTTAGAGGTTCGTTTAAACGAAAAACAATTTTTTAGAGCTAGCCGAAAGCATATAATTAACTTTAGTTACATTGCCAGCGTTGAGCCTTGGTTTAATGGTGGCTTAAATGTAAAACTAAAAGATGGCAGAGATATTGAGGTTTCTCGAAGGCAAGCTGTAAAACTAAAAGACATTAAAAGTTTATAGTTTCGTTTTATACTAAACAAAAAAAACCTCGATTAAAAATCGAGGTTTTTTTTGTTCTTTAAATCATTTTAATTTTATTTTATTAAGGTTACATGCCCCACATACTCATGTTGTTTATTTTTTAAATCGCTAACAATGATTTTGTATTGAAACACATCCGATTTTGTATCTATTTGGTTTCCTTTAACACTTCCATCCCAACCTTTTACAATGTCTTCAGTGTAAGCAAGCATTTCTCCCCAACGGTCGTAAATCCACATTTTAAACGATTTTACGCCAATGCCTTTTCCTGTAAACACTTCGTTTTTACCATCGCCATTAGGTGTAAATGCATTTGGCACATAAAACGTATAATTAGGTCCAATATCAACAGGTTTCATTGTGGTATCTTTACACCCGTATTGATTTCTAATTGCTAAAAACACATTGTAGGTATCAGGCGCGTCTGTTTTAAAGAAATGTGATGGGTTTTGATTAATACTATCAATTTCATTTGTAACATCGCTAAAAGCCCATTGGAAGTTAGTAGCGCCAATAGATGTATTAGTAAAATTAACTTTAGGAACTAAAATGGTACCGTCTTCGCCTTCCCAATTAAAGCTAGCAACTGGTTTTGGGTACACAGTTATAAAGTTTCTTTTTATGATCGAATCTACACAACCACTATCACTTCTAACAATTAAACTTACGTCGTAATTTTGCACATCTAAATGCGACTCATTTTTGTAGCATTGATTAAATGAAGCACCAGCAATTCCTGTAGCTGTTTGGCCATTACCAAAATTCCAACTCCAACTGCTATTTTTTGCTGGCCCTGTTAAAGCAGCCGTGCTATCTAATATAGTAATACACAAATCAGTACAACCCGCACGTTTTGGCGCATAAAACTTAGGTACAGGAATATAATTAACATACACCGTTCCAGTGTACATATTCTTACAGCCTTTATCCGTCATCATTAACATATTTACAGTGTGTGTACCGGCACCTGCAGTTGGGGTATAAGTATGATGAACAACAGCACCAGTTATTTCAACTGTTGAAGGGTTTAAGTTCACATCCCAATCGTAAATAGCAATGTGCCCACTAACTTGTGCTTGCTGCCCTGTTAAAACCATGCGTTTATTTAAACAGTTTTTTGAGTAAGTAAAACTACCATAAGGGCGTTCCCATACTTCAACTACAGTAGTATCAATATGTTTACAGCCACCATTGGTTGTTACTGTTAACGTAACAACATAATTAGCTGCCGTATTGTAGCTAAACGATGTAACCGGTGTTGGATTAGTTAAACTATTGTTGTTTGCTAAAGTGCCATAATTCCAAGCATAATTATTAATGGTGCCTAATGCTACACTAGAGTTAATACCACTCATATTTAGAGGTTGAGTATCAATACATGAGTTGGTATGTGTAATTGATGCCACTGGTATAGGGAAAATCCAAATGTTTTTTGAAAACACTTGTTTACACTGTAATAAACCCGAGTTTGGCGATGTTAATACAGTGTAGGTTACCGCATTATTACCATTAACAGTAAATATATTTGTTGCAACTGGGTTTACTGCAGATACATCTGCAATATTATCAGCATTAAAATCCCAATTAAATAAATAATATGGGTTACCATTATTGTTACCCACATTTGTTAAAGTAGTTGGGCTACCAAAACAAACCGAATCGGCCACAAACGTTGCTGTTGGTAAGCTATAAACCGTTACTGTTTTTGTTAACGAATCTTTACAACCATTAAAAGTAGTGGCAAATAATGTAGCACTATATGTAATATTAGCTGTAGCATTAGCAGGGTTAGTATAGGTATTAATTGGATTTTGTAAAGTTGATGAACCAGAGGTAGCACCAAAGTTCCAACTCCAGCTTGCTACCGCACCTGTATTAGCATTTATAGAAGTACTCGTTAAGTTTGTAAAAGTAGTTGGTGTATTAAAACAAATCGCGTCTGGCGTAAAATCAATTACCGATCTACCAAATAAAGTAACTGTTTTAACAGCCGTATTTGTACAGCCAACGGCTGAAGTAACCGTTAATGAAACTGAGTAAACACCCGATGGATTATACATAACAGAAGTAGAAGGTGTAGCATTTACTAAACTGTTGGTTCCATTACCATATTGCCAAGCATAATTAGCAATAGTACCCATATTTATGGTGGACGTTACGCCGCTTAAGCCAATTAGTGCACCACTACAAACATTTGTATTGGTAATAGCAGCGGCAGGCGAGGCGTGTACCCAAACATTTTTATTAAATACACTTTTACACTGTAATGCGCCACCATTAGGAGATGTAATTACGGTATAGGTTACATTGTTATTACCAAAATTTGGAAACACAAAAGTAGTTGTAGGATTAATAGAAGAGGCATCAGCTATGTTATCGTTATTAAAATCCCAATTAAATAAATAATAAGGGTTACCATTGTTAGTTCCAACATTCGTCATTGTAGTTGCAAAAAACTTACAGGCCGAATCGGCAACAAAGGTTGGGGTTGGTAAGCTATACACCATTACAGTATTGGTTAGTACATCCACACAGCCATTACTGGTTGTGGTTGTTAAATCTACAGTATAAGTTGTGTTTGCAGTAGCATTTGCCGGATTTGTGTACGTATACACCGGGTTTTGTAAAGTAGATGAACCAGCAGTAGCGCCAAAGTTCCAGCTATAAGTAGCTATAGTACCAGTATTAGCATTTACCGTAGTTGTAGTTAAATTACTAAAGGTGGTTGGTGTATTAAAACAGATAGCGTTTGGTGTAAAGGCAAGTACTGGGCGTCCATAAACATTAACTGTTTTTTTAATAGAATCTTTACATAAATCACTATTTATAGCATATAAGGCTACGGTATAGGTACCAGAAGCTGGATAATTATACGACGGGCTAACAGCATTACTACTAAACGTGTTGCCATACGTCCAAGTATAAGAATTTACGCCGCTTCCTGCAGTTGATGTATTGGTAAAATTAATCGGTGCTCCAAAACATTGTGGCGCAAACGTAAAATTTGCAATAGGTTTTTGAGTAATGTAAACATTATTGGTAATAGTAGATGTACAGCCACTTGCATTAGTAACAATTAACGTAATTGTTTGTTGCCCTGATGCTGCAAACGTATGACTTGCCGGATTTGTTAGTGTATTAGGTGTACCATCGTTCCAATTATAGTTATAACCTGTAATTGATGTTCCACCGTTTATTGAGGAGGTGCTGGTAGCTGTTAATGATGCGGTAGTACAAGGCGTATAATTTGTGGTAAAGTTTGCTATTGGCGAGGCTAAAATAGTAACTGTTTTGGTTAAAGTTGAAACGCAATTATTATTTGAAGTACCTGTTAAAGTAACTGTGTAAGTACCTCCAGTAGAATAAGTATACACAGGATTAGTTGCTGTAGATGTATTTGGGTTTCCACCAGGCATTGAAAAGTTATAGTTTATACTACCACTACTTATAGAAGAAGTGTTAGCAATGGTAACATTAGCATTGGCACAAGCAGGGGTTACCGTGTAGGCCAATACAGGAAATGGATTTACAGTTACTACTTGGGTGGCAGTGCCCGGACAAGATGTACCGCTTGAAATGGTTTGCGTTACCGTGTAAGTGCCTGGTGCAGCGTAAACATGGCTAGGATTTTGTAAATTGGAGGTGTTTCCATCACCAAAATTCCAAAGCCAACCAGTTGATGACGACGTTGATGTATTGTTAAAGTTTACCGCAGTACCTAAACAAACACCTGAACCAGATGTGTTTGAAAAGTTAGCAGATAAAGCAGGTATAACAGTTAAGGTAGTGTTAAATACACCGCAACCATTTGCATAGCTAATAATTGCAGTACCTAGTGTATTAGTAGTAAATGGCGGAATTGGGCCAGTACCACTTGCTGGTAAACCAATAGCCGTATTATTGTTTGTCCAACCCACACCATTAGGCACTGGAATAAGTGGCGTTTGTCCGCCTTGACAAGAAGTAATTGGTGAGCCATTGGTAATATTGGGTGGAATTGTAAAATTAACTGTTAGTGGATACATACCGCAACCATCAGAAGTAAAAGAATTATTTCCACTTAATATAGTAAAGGCAATAGGTACGCCGGTAGGTAGGTTAGTATAATCGTAAACAACCCAATTATTATAGGTGTTTGCAGAACCAGGGCAACTTGCTACAGAGGTAATGGGTGTAACACATCCGGGTAAACTACCAAAAGGCGTGTTTAAAATGGCTGTTAATGGCGAATTAGTTTGAACCGTTGGGCTACCATTAACCGATAACTGAATAGTCATAGTTGTACTATTCGGGTTGGCAGAGCCATGCCAATGCTCCACAAAAATACGCAGGTTACCATTACAATCTACACAATAAGCAATTTGTACCGAATGGGCCATTATTTGGTTGATGGCCCCAACCAGTAAAATAATTAAAAGAGATAGTTTTTTCATTTTGGAGATTTTATATATAATATTTGTTAATTTGCGTAATTAATGATTGAAAAATATATAAAATAAACGTAATAACCAACTCTATTTACTAACCCATAAGTGCTATTCAGTAAATCTAAATCGTTATTTGGTATTTTTTCAAAATAAATACAGTGAAATTTTACTTATTAATACTACAAATATCTATTTTTTAACAATGCTTTGAGTTATTAAATAGATAAAAAAGTATTATTTTAAAAATCACGTTGAAATAAAATAGTTTAGAAGTTCGTTTAAACGAAAAACAATTTTTTAGAGCTAGCCGAAAGCATATAATTAACTTTAGTTACATTGCCAGCGTTGAGCCTTGGTTTAATGGTGGCTTAAATGTAAAACTAAAAGATGGCAGAGATATTGAGGTTTCTCGAAGGCAAGCTGTAAAACTAAAAGACATTAAAAGTTTATAGTTTCGTTTTATACTAAACAAAAAAAACCTCGATTTTTAATCGAGGTTTTTTTTGTTCTTTAAATCATTTTAATTTTATTTTATTAAGGTTACATGCCCCACATACTCATGTTGTTTATTTTTTAAATCGCTAACAATGATTTTGTATTGAAACACATCCGATTTTGTATCTATTTGGTTTCCTTTAACACTTCCATCCCAACCTTTTACAATGTCTTCAGTGTAAGCAAGCATTTCTCCCCAACGGTCGTAAATCCACATTTTAAACGATTTTACGCCAATGCCTTTTCCTGTAAACACTTCGTTTTTACCATCGCCATTAGGTGTAAATGCATTTGGCACATAAAACGTATAATTAGGTCCAATATCAACAGGTTTCATTGTGGTATCTTTACACCCGTATTGATTTCTAATTGCTAAAAACACATTGTAGGTATCAGGCGCGTCTGTTTTAAAGAAATGTGATGGGTTTTGATTAATACTATCAATTTCATTTGTAACATCGCTAAAAGCCCATTGGAAGTTAGTAGCGCCAATAGATGTATTAGTAAAATTAACTTTAGGAACTAAAATGGTACCGTCTTCGCCTTCCCAATTAAAGCTAGCAACTGGTTTTGGGTACACAGTTATAAAGTTTCTTTTTATGATCGAATCTACACAACCACTATCACTTCTAACAATTAAACTTACGTCGTAATTTTGCACATCTAAATGCGACTCATTTTTGTAGCATTGATTAAATGAAGCACCAGCAATTCCTGTAGCTGTTTGGCCATTACCAAAATTCCAACTCCAACTGCTATTTTTTGCTGGCCCTGTTAAAGCAGCCGTGCTATCTAATATAGTAATACACAAATCAGTACAACCCGCACGTTTTGGCGCATAAAACTTAGGTACAGGAATATAATTAACATACACCGTTCCAGTGTACATATTCTTACAGCCTTTATCCGTCATCATTAACATATTTACAGTGTGTGTACCGGCACCTGCAGTTGGGGTATAAGTATGATGAACAACAGCACCAGTTATTTCAACTGTTGAAGGGTTTAAGTTCACATCCCAATCGTAAATAGCAATGTGCCCACTAACTTGTGCTTGCTGCCCTGTTAAAACCATGCGTTTATTTAAACAGTTTTTTGAGTAAGTAAAACTACCATAAGGGCGTTCCCATACTTCAACTACAGTAGTATCAATATGTTTACAGCCACCATTGGTTGTTACTGTTAACGTAACAACATAATTAGCTGCCGTATTGTAGCTAAACGATGTAACCGGTGTTGGATTAGTTAAACTATTGTTGTTTGCTAAAGTGCCATAATTCCAAGCATAATTATTAATGGTGCCTAATGCTACACTAGAGTTAATACCACTCATATTTAGAGGTTGAGTATCAATACATGAGTTGGTATGTGTAATTGATGCCACTGGTATAGGGAAAATCCAAATGTTTTTTGAAAACACTTGTTTACACTGTAATAAACCCGAGTTTGGCGATGTTAATACAGTGTAGGTTACCGCATTATTACCATTAACAGTAAATATATTTGTTGCAACTGGGTTTACTGCAGATACATCTGCAATATTATCAGCATTAAAATCCCAATTAAATAAATAATATGGGTTACCATTATTGTTACCCACATTTGTTAAAGTAGTTGGGCTACCAAAACAAACCGAATCGGCCACAAACGTTGCTGTTGGTAAGCTATAAACCGTTACTGTTTTTGTTAACGAATCTTTACAACCATTAAAAGTAGTGGCAAATAATGTAGCACTATATGTAATATTAGCTGTAGCATTAGCAGGGTTAGTATAGGTATTAATTGGATTTTGTAAAGTTGATGAACCAGAGGTAGCACCAAAGTTCCAACTCCAGCTTGCTACCGCACCTGTATTAGCATTTATAGAAGTACTCGTTAAGTTTGTAAAAGTAGTTGGTGTATTAAAACAAATCGCGTCTGGCGTAAAATCAATTACCGATCTACCAAATAAAGTAACTGTTTTAACAGCCGTATTTGTACAGCCAACGGCTGAAGTAACCGTTAATGAAACTGAGTAAACACCCGATGGATTATACATAACAGAAGTAGAAGGTGTAGCATTTACTAAACTGTTGGTTCCATTACCATATTGCCAAGCATAATTAGCAATAGTACCCATATTTATGGTGGACGTTACGCCGCTTAAGCCAATTAGTGCACCACTACAAACATTTGTATTGGTAATAGCAGCGGCAGGCGAGGCGTGTACCCAAACATTTTTATTAAATACACTTTTACACTGTAATGCGCCACCATTAGGAGATGTAATTACGGTATAGGTTACATTGTTATTACCAAAATTTGGAAACACAAAAGTAGTTGTAGGATTAATAGAAGAGGCATCAGCTATGTTATCGTTATTAAAATCCCAATTAAATAAATAATAAGGGTTACCATTGTTAGTTCCAACATTCGTCATTGTAGTTGCAAAAAACTTACAGGCCGAATCGGCAACAAAGGTTGGGGTTGGTAAGCTATACACCATTACAGTATTGGTTAGTACATCCACACAGCCATTACTGGTTGTGGTTGTTAAATCTACAGTATAAGTTGTGTTTGCAGTAGCATTTGCCGGATTTGTGTACGTATACACCGGGTTTTGTAAAGTAGATGAACCAGCAGTAGCGCCAAAGTTCCAGCTATAAGTAGCTATAGTACCAGTATTAGCATTTACCGTAGTTGTAGTTAAATTACTAAAGGTGGTTGGTGTATTAAAACAGATAGCGTTTGGTGTAAAGGCAAGTACTGGGCGTCCATAAACATTAACTGTTTTTTTAATAGAATCTTTACATAAATCACTATTTATAGCATATAAGGCTACGGTATAGGTACCAGAAGCTGGATAATTATACGACGGGCTAACAGCATTACTACTAAACGTGTTGCCATACGTCCAAGTATAAGAATTTACGCCGCTTCCTGCAGTTGATGTATTGGTAAAATTAATCGGTGCTCCAAAACATTGTGGCGCAAACGTAAAATTTGCAATAGGTTTTTGAGTAATGTAAACATTATTGGTAATAGTAGATGTACAGCCACTTGCATTAGTAACAATTAACGTAATTGTTTGTTGCCCTGATGCTGCAAACGTATGACTTGCCGGATTTGTTAGTGTATTAGGTGTACCATCGTTCCAATTATAGTTATAACCTGTAATTGATGTTCCACCGTTTATTGAGGAGGTGCTGGTAGCTGTTAATGATGCGGTAGTACAAGGCGTATAATTTGTGGTAAAGTTTGCTATTGGCGAGGCTAAAATAGTAACTGTTTTGGTTAAAGTTGAAACGCAATTATTATTTGAAGTACCTGTTAAAGTAACTGTGTAAGTACCTCCAGTAGAATAAGTATACACAGGATTAGTTGCTGTAGATGTATTTGGGTTTCCACCAGGCATTGAAAAGTTATAGTTTATACTACCACTACTTATAGAAGAAGTGTTAGCAATGGTAACATTAGCATTGGCACAAGCAGGGGTTACCGTGTAGGCCAATACAGGAAATGGATTTACAGTTACTACTTGGGTGGCAGTGCCCGGACAAGATGTACCGCTTGAAATGGTTTGCGTTACCGTGTAAGTGCCTGGTGCAGCGTAAACATGGCTAGGATTTTGTAAATTGGAGGTGTTTCCATCACCAAAATTCCAAAGCCAACCAGTTGATGACGACGTTGATGTATTGTTAAAGTTTACCGCAGTACCTAAACAAACACCTGAACCAGATGTGTTTGAAAAGTTAGCAGATAAAGCAGGTATAACAGTTAAGGTAGTGTTAAATACACCGCAACCATTTGCATAGCTAATAATTGCAGTACCTAGTGTATTAGTAGTAAATGGCGGAATTGGGCCAGTACCACTTGCTGGTAAACCAATAGCCGTATTATTGTTTGTCCAACCCACACCATTAGGCACTGGAATAAGTGGCGTTTGTCCGCCTTGACAAGAAGTAATTGGTGAGCCATTGGTAATATTGGGTGGAATTGTAAAATTAACTGTTAGTGGATACATACCACCACAATCTGCTGTAAACGCATTATTACCACTAATAATAGTAAAAGCAATAGGTACGCCGGTAGGTAGGTTAGTATAATCGTAAACAACCCAATCATTGTATTGATTTGCAGAACCAGGGCAACCTGCTACGGAAGTAATGGGTGTAATACATCCGGGTAAACTACCAAATGGAACATTTATGTATGACGTTAAAGGCGATGTGGTTTGAACCGTCGGTTGACCATTAACCGATAACTGAATAGTCATAGTTGTACTATTCGGGTTGGCAGAGCCATGCCAATGCTCCACAAAAATACGCAGGTTACCATTACAATCTACACAATACGCAATTTGTACCGAGTGGGCCATTATTTGGTTGATAGCCCCAACCAGTAAAATAATTAAAAGAGATAGTTTTTTCATTTTGGAGATTTTATATATAATATTTGTTAATTAGCATAATTTATGAATGTTAAAATACATACAATAAAAGTAATAACCAACTCCATTTACTAACCCATAAGTGCTATTCAGTAAATCTAAATCGATATTTTGTATTTTCTTTAAATAAATTTGGCAAAACTTTACTTATTAATACTACAAATATCCATTTTTTAACAATGCTTTGAGTTACTAGAAAGATAACAAAGTATTATTATATTAAAAAATAAAAAAACTAAGATTTAATAATTTTTTTAGTATAAACAATTTTACTTTCTGTGGCAACAGTAAGTAAATATAAGCCCATTGGTAAGGCGTTTAGGTCAAGTGTTGAATTGTATTTTTGTTTTAAAACACATTTTCCATCAGCACTAAATAACGATATAATATAATCTGTATTTTGGTTTATTTTTGCCGATTTAAAATAAAGTATGTTGCTAGAAGGGTTAGGAAAAACCTCAAAATCAACCTCGCTATTCATTTCTTTTAAATTTGTACAATTAGTTACTGTTACATAAACCGAATCGGATTTTGTACAGGTATTTGTACCTGTAACATTTAATACGTAATAGCCCTGGTTTAAAAGGGTAGCATTACTAATAATTGTGTTTTGATTACCCGCGCTAAACCCGTTAGGTCCTGTCCAAAAATAACTTAGCCCTCCGGCTCCGTTTAAGTTTATAGACGACCCAACACAAACAACAGAATTTACCGAAATAGAAGCATCTGGCAGCGGACTTACAACAATTGTAGTACTTGCAGTATTGCTACACCCATTGGCGTTAGTAGCAGTTAATGTGTAAATACCAGCATTTAAACTGTTTGTATTACTAATCGTTGGGTTTTGCAGGTTACTTGTATAACTGTTAGGTCCTGTCCAGTAATAGCTTTGCCCTCCTGCTCCAGTAAAGTTAATGGCAGCGCCAACGCAACTAGTGGAATTTGATGAAGCAGAAACAACAGGCAATGCGTTTACGATAACACTTGTGGTTGCGCTGTTGATACAACCATTCGCGTTAGTTGCAGTTAATGTATACGTGCCTGTATTTAAGCTGCTTGTATTGGTAATACTGGGGTTTTGTACATTACTTGTATAACTGTTAGGGCCTGTCCAGTAATAGGTTAGCCCACCAGCTCCTATTAAGTTTATGAAGGAACCCACGCAAATATTAGAATTTGAAGAAGCAGAAACAACCGGCAATGCGTTTACGATAACACTTGTAGTTGCGCTATTGACACAGCCATTGGAGTTAGTTGCAGTTAATGTATACGTACCTGCATTTGTGGCACTAGCATTGTTGATATTTGAGTTTTGTAAATTACTGGTGTAGCTGTTTGGTCCTGTCCAAAAATAGGTTTGCCCACCGGCTCCAACTAAATTTATTGCCGAACCAACACAAATAGTTGAATTTGAAAAAGCAGAAACTACAGGTAACACATTTACAACAACACTGGTAGTTGCGGTATTACTGCAGCCGTTAGACCCAAATGCCGTTAAAGTATAAGTACCGGCATTTATGGTGCTTGCATTATTAATTGTTGCATTTTGCAAAGTACTGGTGTAACTATTTGGTCCTGTCCAGAAATAGGTTTGCCCACCGGCTCCCATTAAGTTAATGGAAGAACCAATACAAATAGTTGAATTTGCAGAAACAGTAACTACTAGTAGCGTATTCACTACAACACTTGTACTTGCGGTGTTGCTACAGCCATTGGAGTTAGTGGCAGTTAAGGTATATGCACCTGTATTTAAACTGCTGGCATTGCTAATCGTTGGATTTTGTAGGTTGCTGGTGTAACCATTTGGACCAGCCCAATTATAGGTTTGCCCGCCATTGCCTGTTAAATTTATAGGCGAACTGGCACAAACACTTTGGTTTGCCGAACATGAAACCACAGGTAAGGTATTAATTGTTATATTAGTGGTAACAGTTTTAATACAACCTGCTGCGTTTGACGCGGTAAGTGTATATATGCCAGAGTTTAAGGTACTAATATTTGCAATGGTTGGGCTTTGGATAGAACTTGTAAAACCCGAAACACCTGCCCAAGTATACGAATTTGCTGAAGAGCCATTTAAAATTAAATTACCTCCTACGCAAAGTGGCGTATTGTTTGAAATACTAGGCGTAATAGAAGGCACAACGGTTAGCGTTGTGTTAACCGCTCCACAAATATTCGAATAACTAATTATTGACGAACCAGCATTAGTTGCAGTAAATGGCGGAATAGACCCTATGCCACTAGACGCTAAACCAGTAGCAGTGTTGTTGTTGGTCCAAAATACGTTATTAGGAATGGAAATAGGTGGCGTTTGCCCACCTTGGCAAGTAGTAAAACTTGAGCTAGTACTTGTAGTAGTTGGAACTGTAAAATTAACGGTGAGTGGATACATACCACACGCATCAGCAACTTCGGAATTATTACCGCTTAAAATAGTAAAGGCAATGGGCACACCGCTAGGTAAGTTTGGGAAATCGTAAACAAGCCAATCATTGTAGTAATTTGCAGAACCAGGGCAATTAGCCACTGACGTAATAGGTGTAAAACAACCGGGTAAACTGCTAAAAGGTGTGCTTAAAATGGCTGCGGAAGCTGTTTGCGTTATAACGGTTGGGTTGCCATTAACAGTTAACTGAATAGTCATACTAGTGGTATTCGGGTTTGCGGAACTACTGTGCCAATGCTCTACATAAATATGTAGAGTACCATTACAATCAACACAATAGGCAATTTGTACCGAGTGGGCTTTCACTTGGCTTATCGCGCCAACTAGTAAAATAATTAAAATGTATAATTTTTTCATTTATTAAATTTTGTATAAATTAAGATTTAATTATTTTTTTGGTATAAACTATTTGGCTTTCTGATGTAACAATAAGTATATACAAGCCTTTTGGTAAGGTGTTTATGTTTAGTGTTGAATTGTATTTTTGTTTTAAAACACATTTTCCATCAGCGCCAAATAACGATATAATATAATCTGTATTTTGGTTTATTTTTGCCGATTTAAAATAAAGTACGTTGCTAGAAGGGTTTGGAAAAACTTCAAAAACAACCTCGCTATTCATTTCTTTTAAATTTGCACAATTAGTTACTGTTACATAAACCGAATCGGATTTTGTGCAGGTGTTTGTACCAGTTACTGTTATTACATAATAGCCTTGGTTTACAAGTGCCACATTAGTAATGATTTGGTTTTGGTTAGTTGTAGAAAAGCTGTTAGGGCCTGTCCACAGATAACTTTGGCCGCCAGTTCCGTTTAAGTTTATAGACGAACCAACACAAACAACAGAATTTACCGATATAGAAACAACAGGCGAGGCATTCACAAAAACAGTTGTACTTGCTGTGTTACTGCAACCACTCGTATTAAAGCCCGTTAAGGTATAGGTACCTGCATTTAAACTGCTGGTATTGCTAATAGTTGGGTTTTGTAGGCTACTGCTATAGCTGTTAGGCCCTGACCAATAAAACGTTTGCCCGCCATTACCTGTTAAATTTATGGGTGAATTGGCACAAATAGTTTGATTTGCCGAACTGGAAACAATTGGTAAACTATTAATTGTAATGCTAATAGTGGTCGTATTGGTACAACCTACCCCGTTTGAGGCAGTTAAGGTGTAATTACCTGAATTTAATGTAGTTGTGTTTACAATAGTTGGACTCTGAATGGAACTTGTAAAGCCCGAAACGCCGGCCCAGGTATACGAATTTGCTGAAGAACCATTTAAAATTAAATTACCTCCCACACAAAGTGGGTTATTGTTTGAAATGCTAACAGCTAAAGTTACATTTACAATGGCATTTGTAGTAGCAGTATTAGTGCAACCAATACCATCAGATATGGTTAACGTATAAATACCCGAATTTACATTGCTTGCATTGGCTATAGTTGGACTTTGTACTGCACTTGTAAACCCTGCAACACCTGACCACGTGTAAGTAGTTGCTAGTGAGCTATTTAAAACTAAAACATTACCCGAACAAATAGGGCTGTTATTTGACGCCGTAACGGTTGGTTGAGGGTTAACTGTAACGGGGATTACGGTTGCTTGGTTACAACCGTAGGGCACATCTACAATTAACGAATAATTACCCGAATTGCTTGAACTACAATTTGTAATTACCGGGTTTTGTAACGTAGAATAAAAGCTTTGAGGCCCAAACCATTGGTAATTTGCACCAACAAAGGTGTTTGTATTCAAACTTAAATTACCTCCGGCACAAACAGGGTTGTTTATGGTAGGTAAAAGTGTAGGTTTTATACAATTTTTAAACGAGGTAATAATAGCATCTAAGCCACCTGCATTGGTTGATTGATAATAGGCTCCGCCACCCGGATTAAGAGTTGGTAAAATAATAGATTGCGAATAACCCGTTATCAGTATTTTGCTAATATCGCAATTTATTGAATAAAGATAATCATTGGATGCATTACCAAAAAAACTCCCCCAAGTGCAGGCGGATGTCGTATCAAACTTTAATAAAACACCGTCAAAAAAACCACCATTGCTGCCTTGAAAAAAAGCATTTCCGCCGGGGTTTACAGTTGTAAGAGTGCTAGAGTTTGAATAACCGCAAACAAAGGCATTCTTTCCGTCAGTGGTTATACCTGTTAAGTAATCAGTTAACGAACCACCATAATAGGTACTCCATTGGAGGGTTCCTAATAAATTAAATTTAGAAATAAAACCGTCGCTGCCGCCATTGGTAGCGCCCTGAAAAAAAGCACCGCCACCAGTATTAAATACTGGCATATTGGTTGAATTGCTTGTGCCAGTTAACCATAAAGCGTTGTTGGTTAAGGTTAACGAATTAATTTGATCGCTACTATTACCGCCAAAGTAGGTACTCCAATTCAAATTTCCAGCTAACGTAAATTTACTAATAAAGCCATCGCTGTTGCCGTTATTGGTAGCTTGGTAAAATGTACTGGCATTTAATACATTAAAATTTGTAGAACCGCTTTGCCCTGCAATAAAAATAGAAGTAGAGTTGGTTTGTATGGTATTAATATAGTCGTTACCTGTACCACCAATAAATGTAGACCATAGTAAATTATTAGCAGGACTAAATTTCATTACCACTCCATCGTTTGCGTTTGTATAGGTTTGAAAAAAACTACCAGAGTTAAATACAGGATAATTTGACGAGGCACTATTGGCACCAACATATAATTCGTTATTATTGTAATGAATGGCACTAATATAATCGCCATTAACCCCGCCGCAATAGGTACTCCATTGCAAGACACCTGAATTAGTAAATTTTAAAATAAAACCATCAATATTCCCTGCATTAGAACCCTGAAAAAAAGCACCACCACCGGGGTTTAAAACAGGAAAATCTGTTGAGCCACTAAAGCCAGCCACCCAAACATTTGTGCCGTTGCTATGAATGGCTAATGTTTCATCGTTACTTGAGCCCCCAAAGTAGGTTGCCCAAATTAAACTGCCGGTGTTACTCATTTTTAAAATAAAGGCATCGCCAAAACCACCACTGTTTGAGCCTTGGTAATAGGCCGACGAACCTGGGTTTAAAGTGGGGAAATTAAAAGATAAGGAATGCCCACCCACCCAAGTATTGGTGCCATCGCTATAAATTACGTGGCCGTCTTCGTCGTTTGTACCACCATAAAAGGTACTCCACTGCAAGGTTGGGTCTATTACCAATGGTTTATTGTTATTGTAATTTTTTGTTTCAACTTTAACTGCGTATTTTTTTATGGTAGTGTTCTCTATACTTTTTGCTGTGCAGATATATTTCGAATCAATAGTGTTTTCAATATTATCCTGATAACACAGTAGCTTTCCTTCGGTAAAAACACCTAATTTGTTTGATAGTATTATTTCGTTATTCTTAACGTCAATATTTCCAGTGCTTACATATTCTAAATTAATTAAATTGGCATTTGCAAAAGGTTGTACAATAAATTCCTGTTTAATTTGATTATTTTCTATAAAAATGCGCCAATCAATACCTTGGTAAATATTTGTAAAATAAATTTCTTCATATAAATTGGCTTGTATTTGATTATTACTAGCGATTATATAGTTTTTATTAAAACTTACTTTGTTTTTTTTAATTAAATTGTATTTAGTTAATGTGGCATTTTTTAAAAGCATTTCGCTACGATACCATTCAACAGTTTGGTTGGCGTTGTTAATTTTAGTTGCTGGGGCTACTAAACTATCGTTACTTGTTTGTTTGTAAAAATTATAGGTTAAGCCTTGTTGAGTGACCCAAATACATAGCCCTGGTAAATTAGCTTGAAACAATACTTGATTAGTTGTACTACCTTTAAAGGCTACAAATTGCCCGTTATTCTCTTCAAAAAGAGGAGGTGTTTTTTGTGCTGTACTGTATAAATGAACTACATTACTTAAAATTAAAACACTAATGAGTTTGTAAATTTTTATCAAAATATATGGTTGTTTAGCAAATTTAAATATTTTAATGTTAAATATATTAAAACAATATAAATATAACAAAACCTCAATACACAGTTAACTATTTATTTATTAACAGGGTTTAATTGTACAAGTTAGATTTATAAACTATTTAAAGATCCATTCAATAATAAGGGTTTAGCCCAAATTTAATTCCTTACACCTATATAACGACTGAAATGACCCGTTTACTTCAAAAGATTGACCTGGTTTTTTAATAGATTAATATTATAACCGACTAACTTTTATAACGGGTGTTATAATGGTATTATTTAATGTTTTGCGTTAAAAAGACTAGCAATAACGGAAATTCTGTATTGAGAATCGGTATAATAAAGTTTGTTTTAATTTAAAGTAATGGTATAGGTTTTGTTATTAATTGTTACTGTTGCTTTACCATCGCAAGCGCCATTTCCGAAATCAATTGTACGTGTAGGTTTATTGCTTGGGGTGTGCGCAATTATGCCACTTACAAAATGCTTTCTGCAAGCAATGCCCATATCTCTTATTAAAGGTTTGGTAATTGTAGAAGTATAACTTCTGCCGTTACTATTTGTGCCACTCGCAGAACCGGTAATGGAATATTTATCATCTAGCCAATTAATTGTTGTTTGCCCAGCTATCCATTCGCGTTGGCGGTTAGAAACCCATGTAAATGTGCCACCGTTGTTAGCTTTAGTAACAGTAACGTTATCGTTAAATTGGTAAACCAAATTTCCTAATGCATTTTTTCCTAAATTTTTTATCGTTTTTGTACCGCTTACGCCATTATCGTTTACAAAATAATTAAGTGGTGTAATTGTAATAACAGTAGCAGAATCCCTGTATTTTCCATTGTAATTTACTACTAAACTTCCTCTTCGGTATCTGCCATCATTGCCTAAGCAGTTAGTTGCTCCAAAATTTACCGTAAACGTATTGGGGCTTGTAATGTTTGCTGTATCAAATTGTAACGTGGCACAACTGCTTAAAAGCGCTTGTGTTTGTTCTGTTTTAAAACTACTAACACTGTTTGTTTTTTTAGCCTCGTCTGAAATATTTGCCAAATCATTTGTAATATTCGTCGCTAAAAAATTTTCTGAAACTGAATTTGTATCCGTATCCTGTTCTTGCTCTTGCTTTCTACAAGACGTTGCTAAAAAGATTGCAATACTTCCAAAAAATAGATAATTAATTAGTGTTTTCATTGTTTGTAAATTTGTACTAGGACGCAATTATTGGTTAAAGGTTTAATCAACTGCTTTATTTTTTATAAATTTACATTTTTTATGCAACAAAATTTCGATATTATTATTATTGGCGGTGGAATTGTGGGTTTAGCAACAGCTTTAAAATTAGTAAACCAACACCCTTCTAAAACTATTTTAGTTTTAGAAAAAGAAAAAGAAGTAGCTGCCCATCAAACATCGCATAATAGTGGTGTTATTCACAGCGGCATTTATTATAAACCGGGTTCGTACAAGGCTGTTAATTGCGTTGCTGGCCGAAGAGAATTGGTTGAATTTGCCAAAGAACATAAAATTAAATTTGATTTGTGTGGCAAAATAATTGTGGCAACCGACGAAAACGAATTGCCACACATGAACAAAGTATTTAATAATGGCATAACCAATGGGGTAGAGGATATAGAGCTGATTAATGCCAAGCAAATTAAAGAAATTGAGCCTTATTGCGAAGGTATTGCCGGTATTAGAGTAGGGTGTACAGGTATTATCGATTATGCAGACGTAGCTAAAAAATATGCCGAATTAATTAATGCAAAAACCAATGGTAGCAAAGTTTTAACATCGCAAAAAGTAATAGGCTTCGAAAAAAGTGCCGATTTTACAACTGTTATTACAGATAAAGAAAAATTTACAGGTAAATACATTATTAGCACTGCTGGTTTACAAGCTGATAGAATTACTAAAAAAGAGGGTGCCAAAACAAATGCATCTATTGTTGGCTTTAGGGGCGATTATTACGATTTAACAGCAAAAGGTCTGTCGAAGGTAAATCATTTAATATATCCGGTACCTAATCCTAAATTCCCATTTTTGGGGGTGCATTTTACCCGTATGATTAAGGGCGGAACAGAATGTGGACCAAATGCCGTGTTTGTATTTGATAGAGAAGGCTATAAAAAAACCGCTTTTAGTTTAAAAGATACTACCGAAGCCTTTACCTATGGCGGAACTTGGAAATTTTTTGCTAAACACTGGCGCTTTGGTTTAGATGAATATAGAGGAGCGTTTAGCAAAACCTATTTTTTAAACCGCTTACGTAAGCTTATTCCAAGTTTAGAAATGGATGATATTGAAGCTGCTCGTTGTGGCATTAGAGCTATGGCATTAGGGCCGGATGGCGAAATGTTGGACGATTTTAAAATTGAAAAAAACGGGAATGCCTTACATGTTATTAACAGTCCTAGCCCTGCTGCAACCGCCAGTTTGGCTTATGGTAACGAAATAGCGGTAATGGCAACCGATTATTTTAATTTAAAGTAGTTTTTTTGTTAAAATTTTTTCGCTTTTTTTTTTAAATAATTTTTTTATACATTTACTGAAACAAATAAAAAACATAAACATGAAAAAAAACTTATTTAGAACAGTAGCTTTAGGCTTTACTGCATTAGTTGCAGTAAATACAGCAAAAGCACAAACTGTAACAACTACGTATTCGTTTACGGGTATAGTGCAAACATACACTGTGCCTTGCGGTGTAACAACAATAACCGTTGATGCTAGAGGAGCAGAAGGCGGAGATGCAATTGGAAATGGCGTGGGATGGAGCAATGGTCCTATAAACTTATCTGGTGGAGATGGTGGACGTGTTACTGCGGTAATAACAGTTACGCCTGGTGAAGTATTAAATATTTATGTTGGAGCAAAACCAACTTCAAGTGTAGGTGGTTTTAACGGCGGTGGTAACACTGGTGGTAGCTGCGGTGGAACCGAAGTGATTTGGGCAGCTGGTGGTGGTGCCTCAGATATTAGAAGACTAGGTACCGGACTTGTTAACCGCATAGTTGTTGCTGGCGGTGGCGGTGGCGCTGCAGGTGCATCTGGAGGTAGTTATAATACAACAAGTAATTCAAACCCAGGTGGTGGTTTAACGGCTGCTACTCCAATTAACAATGGAGGTTCTTCTTGTTTACAAGCTTTTGGTGGTACTCAAGTTGCAGGCGGTGCCGGTACTAATAACTCGTGCTGGTGTGGTGGTTCTGCAGTGGCAACAGCTGGTACTTTTGGTTTTGGAGGTAATTCAACATGTGCTCCTTCTGGATTATCTACTTGTGCTTGTAATGGTACAGGTTGTACTTCTGGTGGCGGCGGCGGCGGCTACTACTACGGTGGCGGTGCTGGTATTTGTTGGAGTGGTGGTGCTGGAGGTAGTAGTTATACATTACCTGGTGCTACTTCAGTTGTTCATACACAAGGTTTTCAAACTGGTAACGGTTTAATAACAATTGTTAGCAATGTACCTGTTACTCCAACAGTAACTATTGCAGGTCCTTCTACAGTATGTGCAGGCTCTTCTCTTAACTTAACTGCAAATGGTGCTAGTACATATACATGGAGCACAGGTTCTGTATCAAGTTCAATTGCGCCAACTCCTACAGCAAATGCAACCTATTCAGTTGTAGGTACTAGTTCATTGGGTTGTACTGGTAATGCGGTTACAACTATTACTGTAAATGCTCTTCCTACAGTTGCTGTAAATAGTGGTGCAGTTTGTGCTGGTCAATCGTTTACTATGGTTGCTAGTGGTGCTAATACATATACTTATAGTAGTGGTAGTGCAGTAGTTACTCCAACTGCTACATCAAATTATAGCGTAACAGGTACAAGTGCATTAGGTTGTGTTAGTGCAAATACTGCTATCAGTTCAGTTACAGTAAATGCAGCTCCTGTAATCTCTGTTAACAGTGGTGCAATTTGTTCTGGTCAATCATTTACTATGGTGCCAAGTGGTGCAAATACTTATACTTATAGCAATGGTAGTGCTGTTGCTACACCAACTGCAAATGCTTCTTATACAGTTACAGGTACAAATACTTTAGGTTGTACAGGTAATGCAGCTATTTCTACAGTTACTGTAAATGCTGTACCAACGGTTACTGCTAGTTCATCAACTTCAGGTTCTATTTGTGCTGGTCAATCAGTTAGCTTAACTGCTACTGGCGCCACAACTTATAGCTGGAATACTGGTGCTACAACGGCTGTTATTGCTGTTAGCCCTAGCGTTACTACCACTTATACTGTAAATGGTAGCTCTAATGGTTGTTCTAATGTTAGTACAGTAACTCAAAATGTAAATAGCTGTGTTGGTATTCAAACAATTGCTAACCAATCATCTGCTGTTAGTGTTTACCCTAACCCAAGTACTGGTATTTTTACAGTTGAATTTGCTAATGGTTTAAACAAAACGATTAATGTTACCGATATTACTGGTAGAATCGTTTTAACAACTTCATCAACTTCTGATAAAGTAAACGTTAATATCTCAACTTTAAGCAACGGTATTTACTATATTAAAGTAATTAGTAATAATAATACAGAGGTTATTAAAGTTGTAAAACAATAATATAACTTTTTAAATTAGTTTTAATTAAAAGCCTCATCTAAAGATGAGGCTTTTTTTATTGTCACAATTTTACATTAATAATTCTTAACACTCGTTTTTTGCAATTTTTTTAAACTATTTTTAGTTAGATTTACCTTTAAAATAAAAAACTTAAAACATGAAAAACAAAACAAAATCTTTCTTTGCGGTATTAGCATTTGTGCTAATTTCAACTGTTGCCTCTGCCCAATACAAAATGGATAGTGATGGTAAAACGTTACGCAATTCAAGCAACTCATCAGTTGGAAAAATTGACAGTGATGGTAAAACTATCCGTAACTCTAGTAATTCTTCTGTAGGAAGTGTAGATAGCGATGGAAAAACGATCCGTAACTCTAGTAACTCTTCTGTTTTAAAAGTAGATGGTAATGATATTCGTAACTCAAGCAATAGCACTATTGCTAAAATGAGCGATGTTACCAGCGCCATACAAGGTGCAAAGCCTGAAGCCGTATATGTGGCTTTATGGTGGTTTATCGTAAAAGGAAATAAATAAATTTTTCCCAAATGTTTTTAAGAGCCTTAACCGTGTTGTTTAAGGCTTTTTTAATTTAAACCACTATTTATTTCTAATGCAAAAACAAAACCCCCAAATAATAATTAATTTGGGGGTTTTTATTGATAAAAACTAAGAACTTTATTACATCATTCCGTCCATCCCACCTGGCATTCCGCCACCTGGCATAGCTGGTTTTTCTTCTTTACGCTCTGCTAATACGCAATCGGTAGTTAATAACATACCCGCTACTGAGGCTGCATTTTCTAGGGCTATACGGCTTACTTTAGTTGGGTCGATAACACCTGCTTTTAAAAGGTTTTCAAACACTTCGGTACGAGCATTAAAGCCAAAATCATCTTTACCTTCTTTTACTTTTTGTACAACGATACTACCTTCAATACCACTGTTTGCACATATTTGGCGTAATGGTTCTTCAATAGCACGTTTTACAATTTGTATACCAGTCGTTTCGTCTTCGTTTAAGCCTTTTAGTTTTTCTAAAGCGCTAATTGCACGAATGTAAGCTACGCCACCACCCGGTACAATTCCTTCTTCAACTGCTGCACGTGTTGCAGCTAAAGCATCGTCCACACGATCTTTTTTCTCTTTCATTTCTACTTCGCTGGCAGCACCAATGTATAATACCGCAACACCACCTGCTAATTTAGCTAAACGCTCTTGTAATTTTTCTTTATCGTAATCGCTAGTAGTTGTTTCAATTTGTGCTTTAATTTGGTTTACACGGCTAACAATTTCCGCTTTTTTACCGCTACCATTTACAATTGTTGTATTGTCTTTATCAATGGTAATTTTTTCAGCACGTCCTAAATCAGTTAATTGAGCATCTTCTAATTTACGACCTTGCTCTTCGCTAATAAATGTTCCACCAGTTAAAATGGCAATATCTTCTAACATTGCTTTACGACGATCGCCAAAGCCCGGAGCTTTAACAGCACATATTTTTAAGTTGGCGCGTAAACGGTTTACAACTAAAGTTTGTAAAGCTTCGCCATCTAAATCTTCGGCAATAATTAATAATGGTTTCCCTGTTCCTACTGCTTTTTCTAAAATTGGCAATAATTCTTTCATACCGCTAATTTTTTTCTCGAAAATTAAGATGTATGGATTTTCTAAAACAGCTTCCATTTTCTCAACATTGGTAACAAAGTATGGAGAGATATAACCGCGGTCAAACTCCATACCTTCTACTACTTCAACAGTAGTTTCGGTACCTTTAGCTTCTTCAACCGTAATAACGCCTTCTTTTTTAACTTTTTGCATTGCTTCGGCAATTAGTTTACCAATGGTGCTATCGTTATTTGCAGAGATAGTTGCTACTTGTTCAATTTTTTTGTTTTCGTTACCGATAGATTGTGATTGTTTTTTTAAATTTTCAACCACAGCCGATACAGCTTTATCAATACCACGTTTTAAATCCATTGGATTTGCACCTGCAGCCACGTTTTTTAAACCACCTGTAACAATAGCTTGCGCTAATACAGTAGCAGTTGTTGTACCATCACCAGCTAAATCGGCCGTTTTGCTGGCTACTTCTTTTAAAAGTTGCGCGCCCATATTTTCAACCGGGTTGCTTAATTCAATTTCTTTTGCAACAGTTACACCATCTTTAGTAATTTGCGGTGAACCAAATTTTTTGTCGATAATTACATTACGACCTTTTGGTCCTAAAGTTACTTTTACTGCATTCGCTAAAGCGTCTACACCACGTTTTAAAGCATCGCGGGCTTCTATGTTAAACATTATGTCTTTTGCCATACTAATTTAATTTTTGTTTTAAGATTTATAATTTTTTTATTTTTGACTTGAAAGATTTAAGGGACTTAAGAGATTTAAAAGACTTGTTCTGTCTTTTCTTTCCCTTTGATCTCTTTAGTCTTTCCGGTCTCTATTTATATTACAGCGTAAATATCGCTTTCTTTCATTATCAGGTAATCTTTACCGTCAATGTTCAATTCTGTGCCTGCATACTTGCCATAAAGTACATTATCGCCCACTTTTACAGTCATAGGTTCATCTGGTTTACCATTACCAACAGCAATTACTTTGCCACGCATTGGTTTTTCTTTTGCAGTATCTGGAATGATAATTCCGCCTGCTGTTTTTGTTTCGGCTGGTGCAGATTCTACTAGCACTCTATCAGCCAAAGGTTTAACGTTTATTTTTGCCATAATTATATAAATTTATTGGTTTTTTTAATTCGGTAAATGTAACTCATAAACTATGCCAATACTATTTTTTATCCGTATTGTGGACAAAATGTTATGCTTTAAAATTTATGTAGGAAAAAATGGCAGTTGTATTTGACAAATTGTGTTTTTTTTAAAACACGGAGGCAAGGAGTAAATGAGTTCACTGGGATACTTTTTTCGTCAGTGCACTTGGTGCTTCTGTTTCTCTGTGTTATTTTTATTAGTAGATTTAAGTTTTAAAAATAATTATGACCGAAGAAGAACACTACAAACCCGTTAGCTATTCGCAAACCACACTTACCGAATTAATGATACCGGCTTACGCCAATTTTGGCGGAAAAATACACGGCGGTATTTTATTGTCATTAATGGATAAGGTGGCTTATGCCTGTGCAAGTAAACATGCCGGAAATTATTGTGTAACCGTTTCAGTAGAAAATGTTGATTTTTTGCAGCCTGTAGATGTTGGCGAAATGGTAAGTATGTATGCAAGCGTTAATTATGTTGGTAAATCGTCGTTGGTGGTTGGAATTAAGGTAATTGCAGAAGATTTTAAAATAGGCACCGTAAAACATACCAACACCTCTTACTTTACAATGGTAGCAAAGGACGACAGCGGTAAACCTACCAAGGTGCCGGGTTTAATTTTAGAAAACAAAGAAGATATTCGCCATTTTTTGGAAGCTATAAAACGTAAAGAATTAAGACAAACATACAAGGTAGAATTAGATAACGCTAAAACTAGTTTAAAAACCGAAACCGAGCGACATATTTTAGAGGGAGAGCGGTGTAAAATTGAGTTTTAATTGTTTTTTATTAAATCATATTGCTTAAATTATAAAATACTTGGTTGTTGTATTTTATAACATCATTAATATTTAGTTATCTTTGAGGCGTTGAAAAATTGGTACAAAATACTTTCGGTAATTTTAATTAGTTACACACTTATTTTTGGTTTATTAAATAAAGTACCACGCTTAGATATTTTAAACGAAACCATTCGCAACGTGTTTTACCACGTGCCTATTTGGTTTGCTATGTTGTTTATGATGACAGTATCATTAGTGTATAGCCTACTTGCTTTACAAAAAAATGTTTTAAAAAACGATACAAAAGCCTATAATGCCGCTATTATTGGTTTCTTTTTTGCGTTACCGGGTATTACTACTGGTAGCTTATGGGCAAAATATACCTGGGGTACCTGGTGGACTTTTGAAGACCCAAAACTAAATGGCGTGGCTATTAGTATATTAATTTATTTGGCTTATTTTATTTTGCGAAATAGCATTGATGATGAACAAAAAAGAGCAAAAATTGGAGCCGTGTACAATGTTTTTGCGTTTGTAATGATGAATGTTTTTATAATGATTTTACCGCGCATACAAGATAGCTTACACCCCGGTAATGGTGGTAACCCCGCCTTTGCAAAATACGATATGGACAACGGAATGCGTATGGTATTTTATCCGGCTGTAATAGGTTGGATATTGTTTAGCTGTTGGCTTTTTGAACTTAAAAACAGAATAAGTACTATTAAAACAAGACTCGAAAATGATTAAAAAAATTGCTACAGTTATATTTTTATTGGTAAGTTTTTTTGCTAATGCTCAAGCTACTAGCGAGCCACAAATGGCAGATGGGTTTAGGCAAGATGGCAAAATTTATGTAGTAATAACAGTTATTGCTATGATATTTTTAGCAATAATTTTGTTTTTGATTTATTTAGAGCGAAAGATTAAAAAGATTGAAAAGCAATTAAAAAACTGATACACAGTTACGAAGTAACAAAGTTTACAGAGGCAAATAATCTCAGTGAACTCTATAACTCAAAAACTCTGTGTTGAAAAAAAATAGAATTTAAAATGAAAAAATTACACATAATAGGATTAATAATAATTGCGGTGGCAGTTGGCGTAATAGTAATATCACTAAAAAATACCAGTACGTATGCCGATTTTACCGAAGCTATAAATAACCCAAATACAGAATACCATGTGGTTGGTAAACTAGATAAAAGCCAACCTCAAATTTACGACCCAAAAGTTAATGCCGACGAGTTTTTATTTACGTTAATTGATAATAAAGGAATTACAAAACCTGTAGTATTACACAAAAGTAAACCACAAGATTTTGAAAAAAGTGAGCAAATTGTGTTAATTGGTAAAATGAAAGATGGCGAATTTCATGCTAATGATATTTTAATGAAATGCCCAAGTAAATACAACGACGTTAAGCCGCAAGCGAATTAGGTTGTGTTTAGAGTTTTTTTGGTATTTTTATAAGCACAATGTTTTTTAATACTATTCAATATTTAATTTTTTTACCCATAGTATTAATTCTTTACTACCTCACAAATGTAAAATATCGCTGGGCAGTCCTTTTTTTATCGAGTTGTATTTTTTATATGTACTTTATTCCAGTATATATTTTTTGTTTATTTTTTTTAATACTTGTAGATTTTACTTTGGCGAAAAAGATACATTTAGCGCAGAATTTAAAAACTAAAAAAATATTATTAATTTTAAGTATTACTTCAAATTTTGGATTATTGTTTTACTTTAAATACTTTGTGTTTTTTACAGAAAGCCTTAATCAAATTTTAATTCCCTTGTTTAATTCCGAATTGAAAATAAGTGAAACCATTTTGCCAATAGGCTTATCCTTTCACACTTTCCAATCGGTAAGTTATATTTTAGATGTATATAGAAATAAAATAAAGCCTGAAAACCATTTAGGTATATATTCTACTTACGTGTTATTTTTTCCGCAAATGGTTGCTGGCCCTATTGAAAGATTTACAACCTTAGGAAACGAATTAAAAAAATCGACAAACTTTAAATTTGATTTTATTAAAAAAGCAATACCATTAATTTTAATTGGGCTATTTTATAAAATGGTTATTGCTGATAATTGTGGGGAATATGTAAATGAAACGTATTTAAATATTACTAATCAAAACAATTATAATATCGTTATCGCTATTTTGTTTTTTTGTATTCAAATATATTCTGACTTTTTTGGCTACTCTTTAATTGCACAAGGAAGCGCAAAATTGTTTGGTATTAAGTTAATTGATAATTTTAGTTTTCCTTTTTTCTCAGAAAATATAATTGTTTTTTGGAGAAAATGGCATATTTCGTTAACCAGTTGGTTTAGAGATTATGTTTATTTTGCTTTAGGTGGAAGTAAAAAGTCAAAATTAAAACATTGCTTAAATATTGTAATCGTTTTTAGTTTAAGTGGTTTATGGCATGGCGCAGGCATTAATTTTATATTATGGGGCTTTTTACATGCTGTTTTATACTTATTATCTATTTATTTTTTTAAAAAAATAAATATTTCTATTCCCAAACTTATTGGATACATTTTTACTTTTATTTTAGTGGCAATAGTATTTGTTTTTTTTAGAAGCGGTAAAGTTGCCGAGAGTATTACAATATTGAAAAGTTCAACTACTTTAACTCAGTTTATAGATTTTAAACCAATATCATTAATATTGTTATTAAACATTTTATTCGTTTTTTTTATTGAATATTCTGCAAAAAAATTCGACAATTATTCAAGCTTTTTATTAAAAATAAACTTTAGTAAAAAATTATTATTATTCGCTTATATTATGTTTGCTATCCTTACGTTTAGTGGTATTGATAATTTACCTTTTATATACTTTCAATTTTAATGAAAAATATTATTTATTTAGTTTTGTTGGTAGGAGTGTTTTTTTTAGCAAACTTTTGTTATGTTTTTTTTGGTATTTACGATAGAGATATCGTAAAATGTAATGCAGAATTAGTTTATAAACTGGACTCTTCAATAAAAAAAAGTAATATTTTATATTTTGGAGAGTCTTCAAACTTTACGTTTAGTGAACATGATAGTTGTAAAAAATCAATTGCAGAGATAGTTAGTGAATTTAATCCAAATTATAAAGTAGCTGCAATTACAAAAGGTGCAATTCATGCAAAGGCTTATGATTTATTAATTCATAGGATAAAAAATAATTCAACTGTAAAAATTATTATCGTAACTATAAATTTAAGATCGTTTGGAATAAATTGGATCCAATCGGACTTAGAAACCAATTTATCTAGGGCAAACGTACTTTACAATAATTACCCGCCTATAATTAAAAAATTAATGTTGAGTTTTAAAGTATACGATAATGTAGAGAAATTTAAAAGAAAAAACACAATTAAATTACATTGTAAAAATGATAAATTTACCTTAATCTCAAAAAAATATGAAACAATTAGAGATTGGGATAAAGTAGTTTATAATAAGGGCATACTTGATGTTAATGGGGTTAAAAATCAACAACAAACAGATTTAGCCTGTCATTTTATTAAAAATTACGCATTTACTCTAAATGCAAATAACCCAAGAATTAAAGATTTAGATAATATTGTAAATTATTGTAATGAAAAAAAAATAAAATTAATTTATAATTTATTGCCAGAAAACTACGAAAAGGCTATTGATTTTTTTGATAAAGATTTAGTAATCTTAATGCATTCGAATGTATCATTTTTAAAAAATAGGTATGAAAAAAATACAATTTTTATTAATAATTTTGATATACTAAAGGATAGTTGCTTTATTGATAGAAATTGGCCCACAGAACATTATGTGTATTACGGAAGAAGGACAGTAGCTCAAAAAATAAGTGAAAAATTACAAATTATTCTTGATGAATAAATTTAGTATTATACTCTTGCCCATTCTTATATTTTATTCTAAGAATATATACAGAACTCGTTAATTGGTTAATATCAATTTCTGTATTTAAGTTTGTAATTAAACCTCTGTATTGTAACTTTCCAATTATATCATATATCTCTATAAACTCGCCTGTATAACCGTCAAAATTAATTGTAATTAAATTCTTCTGATATAAAATGTATGGCCTAATATTTTTTGTGTTCTGATTAATTCCAACTACCGAAGTATAATTAATTATTGTACTATCTTGCTTTATAAAAAAAACATCACCATTTACTGCGCCGTAACTTTCGGTAGTACCAACTGTTACAAATCCGCCATCCGTAGTACTTTCAATAGAATAACAGGTTTCTTTACCACCGCCACCAAAAGCATTAATAAGATATCCCCAACCTTGTGGTTTTGCAACAAAGTTTTCAGCTTGTTGGTCGCCACCAAAAAAAGACATAGTTCTTAAAAAAGCTGTGTACATAGGAATATGTTTAGAATTAGCAACAGAAACAAAACCTTCATTTTTTATTGTTGATACGTAATTATGATCCCACGAAAAAATCCCTGTTGATGAAAAGCTATACATATAAGCTTCCGGGTCTAAATTTACCGAATATGTTTTTGCTCCAGCAATAAAATAATCACCATTTATTTTTTGCGTTAAATCATTTGCATAATCTTTATAAATACCACCAAAGGTTCGAGTAAACAAGGTATCCCCATTTAGGTTATATTTTGCAAAATAGCAATCGCCATTTACATCGCTTTTACTTTGGGTATAACCTACGGTGGCTAAAAAGCCATCGGTTGTTGTTATGATGGATTTTAGTTCGTCATCTTCAACACCACCCATTAGTTTTTGCCAAATAAGGTTCCCTAAAAAATCGTATTTTAAAATAAAACCATCTTTTTTTCCGCTTCCAAAACTGCTAGTATTTCCCACAACAGCAAGATCGCCATCGGGAGTGCGCACAAGGTCGCTGGCAAAATCCCAATCGGTACCACCATAGGTTTTTTGCCAAATTAAAACGCCATTTTTATCGGTTCTTAAAATATAAGCATCATAACCACCAGCACCATAGCTGTTTGTAAAGCCGGCTATTACATAACCGCTATCGGCCACTTGTATTACAGCTTTACCAACATCGTTTGCAAAACCGCCAAAAGTTTTTTCCCATAGTATTTGACCCATGCTATCTAATTTTACAAGATACACATCGCTATTGCCAGCGCCATAACTACTGGTGCTACCAGCAATAATGTACTGTTTATCTAATGTTTGTTTAGCACTGTAACCTACATCAACACCATTGCCACCAAATTTTGTATAAAAGCGGGCAGGGGGTTGGGCAACGGCAACTATACAAAAAAAGGTAATGAGTATACTTACGGTTTTTTTCATTTGTTTTGCTATAAAAATAAAGATTAGTTAAAGGTAATAAAAATTACTTAAATTTTTTAGCAAAACTAAAAAATACACCTTGCCCTGTGCTAATTTTTGGCGCAACTATACCTTGCAAGCTATTGCTGCCAATACGCAAATACCAGTTTTTTGTATTCCACATTACTGATGCGCCAATATTTAAACGCACATAGCCCCCATAGCCGGTATGTAGGCCAAACGTTAATTTTTTGTATTTATACTCGGGTTCAATAAACACATAAGGCTTGTAGTTAGCGTTAAAAATATATCTAAAACCAAAGGACGTGCTAAAATTATTACGCCAAATTATTTTATTTATAATTACTAAATTGGTAGGTATGTTTACGTTAAAATTTTCTTTACGGGCATTGGTTAAATTGCGTATGGCGCTATCGGTATTTAACTGGTTTAGGGTGCTATCTTTTAAATCGAAAATATTTTTTACTGTGTAACCGCTAAAACGTAAAGTACTATCACTGCTGTATTGTACACTATTATTCAACCAATGTATAAAGCCAATGTTATTTGCATTTACTGTTAAAATGCTTTGTTTACCTAGTACACTTTTATAAGGTGTTTCAAAAAATATATCGGCACTTGCGCCAATACCATTAAAGGTGGTTAAATTTTTGTTATTTGTGTCGCTAACTGCCAGGTTAAAATTTGAGTTAAATAATAATTCACTTCCATCGCTTGAGGTGTATAAACTCGAGTTTTTGTTTGTTTTTAAATAAAATAATTGTTCGCCTTTTATAAAAGATAAGGATATGCCAATTTTTCCAACAGAATCAACACTATGCATTATGGCACCAAACTTAACTTCTTGAAAACGTAAGGCGTTAATATTGCAATACGCCAAATTTGCAGTGGCGCCTTTATATTTGTTGTTACCATAAAAAAGCAGATTAAAAAAATCGTTCGTAAAGCGTGCATTTAAAACTTCTTGGTCTTTTAAGCCTATTAAAAAATCGTACTTTTTACCGCCTTTAATAAAAGCAGTTATACCGTAATTAATATTTAAACCAAAATTATTGCTGGCTTTTAAATATTTGGCAGATTGAGCCTTATCTGCACTATCAATATGCCCACCGTAAATAAATTTATTTATTAAACTATTGTTTATACCATTACCGCCAATGTCGGCATCTAAATTAACCGATACGCTTCGGCCAGTATTGGCATAATTAATAAATTCTGTATTGTATTGGGCAAAGGTTTTACTACAATAAATTAATACAAAACACACTATTATTTTAAAACGAACTGTTTGCATTAATTTAATTAAGTTTAGCGTTATAATTTAGTTCGGCAATTATATTTACATCAAAGCTGTAGTTTTCGTATAGTTTAATTTCAGGCGGGTTTGGTGGCATTAGCATGTACGAAATTATTTTTAACCATTTTGTTTTTCGTAAATGATCTATTTTGGTTTTATTAATAGGTATTGCTACGCGCGATTTTGTGGGAGAGGTAACTACATTTTGTGCATTAGTAATACCTTTTACCAATGTATTGCTGGTGGATGTAAATAAGGAGTCTATTATTTGTTTATTTTCGTCTAACATATAAGCCTGTAGTTGCGCGCTAAAGGGGTAACCGTTAGATGCCGATAAAATAATGTTTCCATAATTAACCCGGTCTAGTTGATTTACATTTGTAAAATCGACGGCTGTGGTGGATGTTAATTTAAAATAATTGGCACTAAAACGCATGGGTATATTTATATCGGCAGTAACGTTTATGCCTGTGTTGTAAAAAGCAAAATCGTTATAGCCCGAAACATTACCCAAAGGGTTTACCTGTATTGAGCCTTGGTAGGTAAGTTTGTTGGGTAATACAGATAAAAATGGTGCAATATTACTATTAGTGGCATTTAACGACACACTTTTTACGGTTTGAAATAAAGTGTTACCTACTTTACTGGCTCTATTTATATTTATATTAGATAATTGAGTTGTATTTAGTGGTACTACCGTGTTAGTATGTATTGATTTTATGTTAAATAAATTACTTGTAAACTCTGCCCCAAACTGATTAAAAATATTAAAGTTAAAGGTGGCATCGCTTAGCATAAAATTTTTGGCTTCAAAATTATTTATGATATCTATGCGTGCTGTATCTAATGGTAAAGCTACGGTTTGTTGGCCAAAATAGCCCTCAACATATTGTGGTACTATATTGCTATAACTTAACTCTACGCTGGCACCTTGGTTAAAGCCAGTTGTAAGCGATGGCGAACCAGGGTTTAACGAAACGGTATAGGTTTGAGCAATGGTATTATAAACATTGCCGTTTAGGCCACGCAAATCTAAACTATAGCCTGCTAAGTTGTAAGTTTTTATTAATGAGTTGGTGCCGGTGGGTATCGTTTCAAAAATAGTTAGGGGCACGCCATTTTTTGTGGCACTTTTAATAATGTATATTAAATCTAAGGGTTCGGCCACCGAATTACTAAATTTTACGTTTAATAAACCGTTTTTTATATCAACTGTTTTTAATGCTACGCCGTTTCCAACACTAAATGTTAATTCGCTGGGCGGAAAAAAGGTTAGTGGCAAGCCTGGTTGTAATGCTATAGGGAAAATACTATTAAATGTATTTACTATAGTGGTATCGGGTAGTTTTATTAACGAGTCTAACTTAATAGCTGTAATGGTGCGCGTTAAACTTAAACTAAGTAAACCCGTGTTATCGGTTTTAAAAATAGAGTCGCCTAAAAAATTTTTAATATTAAGTTGGCTATTTACTACCGGAAACACTAAATCAACATCCCAATTGGTTGAATTTGGTTTACGGCATTGTAAAAACAATAAAATTGGAACTATAAAAAGTAATTTTTTAATAAAACACATTAGTACAAATATAATTTATTTAGCAATTACTTTAAGCGCTAATTTATTTTTTCTTTATTTGTTCAATTTCTACCTTTAAACTACGCAACATATTCATAATACTCCCAAGGTTTAATTCTTCATCGTTGTATTGGTTCATGTTTATACAACAGGTATATTCCCAAAGCTCTAACACATCTTCGGTTTTTACTTTATAGGGTTTGTATAATTTATTATCGCTGTGTAATTCTAATTCGCGTTTAGTAGCATTCATAATGCGCTTGTAGGATAACCCGTCTTCTTTGGTAACAACCACGTAGGTTTTACCAACTTTCATATCTTCCAAACGTTCTAAATATTTACCAATTATAAAACTACCTTCCTTTATTGGAGGCATACTATCGCCTTTTATTGGAAAAGCACGGTGTTTACCTGAGGGTAAAAAAGGTAACTTCATTTTTGGCAAACGCTCAATGTATTCAGGGTCTGAGTAACCACGTAAATAACCGGCATGTGCTTTAAGTGGTATTAACTCTACCATATCGTTACCATCTTGGTCTAACAAAATAGGGAACAAAATACGGTTTTTACCAACTTTCATTAAGCCATCTAAATTTGTTTTTGTTAAATCGCCACGTATTAAAGCATCAACTGCTATATGAAAATACTCAGATAAGCGAATTAGCAAATCTATTGGAGGTTCGTTTCGAGCTTCTTCGTAGCCGCCAATGCGCGAACGGGTTACTTTTAAATCGTCTGCCAGTTGTTCTTGCGACAAGCCTTTTAGCTGACGCAGAAATCGAATGTTTGATGAAATTTTACTCATTGCTATAATTTATAGTTTAAATTTACTACTAATTGTAGTTAAATGCAAATTTATTTTAAATAGATATAAAGATGCAGTTGTTTAAAATTAATTAATTTAAAATTTATTATATTTGAAACAAAAATAATTATTATGAAAAAAATACTTTACGTTTTAGTTGGCTTAATAGCTGTTTATTTAATTTTATGTTTATTTGGACCCTCACAGGTTAAAGTTGAACGCTCAATTGATATAAATGCGAATGCAGATTTACTTAAATCTAAATTAGTTGATTTAAACTATTTTCATAACACGTGGTCGCCGTGGACAGAAAAAGACCCCGCGATGAAAGTTACTTTTACAGGCGAAGCAGGTAAAGAAGGTAGTAACATGGCTTGGGAAAGTAATGTAAAAGAAGTGGGCAAAGGTAGCATGACTTATAAATATACCCACGGAGATACCATTGCTGAATCTTTGTTTTTTGAAGGACAAGGCGAGGCGCAAATATACCATATTGTAACTTCAACAGGGCAAGGCAGTAAAGTTAGCTGGATAATGCAAAACAAAGTGCCTTTCTTTTTTAAAGCCATGATGTTGTTTATGAATATTGATAAAATGGTGGGTCCCGATTTTGAAAAAGGCTTAGCAAAATTAAAAACAGCTATAGAGGCTGCTCAGGTTAACGAACGTACTGCACATTATGATGTTGCCGAGATAAATTGGGAAGCAAAAACGTTTTATGGTATAAAAACAAAAACGAGCTTTGATAAAATAGCTGCTTTTTTTGGAGAAAGTTATGGTAAAATTGGTGCAGCAATAGCTAAAGCAAAAGCTAAGCCCATAATGCCGCCTAAGGCTATTTACTTTTCGTTTGATGAAAAAACAATGGTAACAGATGTTGCTGCCGTTATAGAAGTTGCTAACGGTACTAAGTTAGAAGGCGTTGAAAAATTTGAAACACCTTTAGCCAAAGTTTTAAAAATTGAATATTTTGGTGCTTACGATAAATCGGCCAATGCACATTATGCTATGGATGCTTATATGAAAGAAAAAGGTTTATCGCAATTATTTGTAATTGAAGAATATGTTACCGATCCCATAGCAGAAAAAGATACTGCAAAATGGCAAACTAACATATTTTATATTATTAAATAAATTTTCAAAACAGAAAATTTATTAAATTATTTGCAAAACTATTACGAAATATTAGGCTTAACATCAAAAGCAAATTTAAGCGATATAAAAATTGCTTTTCGTAAATTAGCTAAACTTTACCACCCCGATAAAAACCCCAATGGTAAAGAACTATTTAACCAAATTTTAAGGGCATACGAAACGCTTTCTAATCCTACATTAAAATCAAGTTACGATTATAAAATCACCTATCATCAGCACCATACGCCCTCTTATTCAAATTCGCACGAAAAAAAAACAACGTTTACCGAGCAAGAATTAAAGCGCAGGCAATATTATAATGAGCATATAAAAAAACACGCAAAAAAATACCAACATCAAAATGTTGAACAACTTGTAAAAAGTAACTATAACGAATTTAAATATGTTTTATTGGCTACGCCCATCGCCGTAATTATATTTTTGTTAATCGTAACATGGGCTACACCCGATAGAAAGCAAATAAATACGATATCTACGAAGCAATTAATAACTAACGATAGTATTAAAAAGTAGCAACCCAACTAAAATTAAGATGATAAAAAAAATTGAACACATAGGTATTGCCGTTAAAAACTTAAACGAAAGTAATTTAGTTTTTGAAAAATTGTTTGGTAAACAAAACTATAAAATTGAAGCAGTAGAAAGCGAGGGGGTTAGCACCTCTTTTTTTATGCTGGGCGACACAAAAATAGAATTGTTAGAGGCAACAACCGAAACAAGCTCCATTACAAAATTTATTGAAAAAAGAGGCGAAGGCATACACCACATTGCTTTTGAAGTTGATGATATTAATGCCGAAATGGAGCGTTTAAAAGCAGAAGGTTTTGAGTTAATAAACCAACAAGCAAAAGATGGTGCCGATAATAAGCGCATTTGCTTTTTACATCCAAAATTAACCAATGGCGTATTAGTGGAATTATGCCAAGAAAAAAAATAAATTAATAATTAAACCTAATTAATTTACCACTTGAAGTGGATACAATGGCTTGGTTATTTTTATTTAATACAATTGAAAGTAAATCGTTATTGGTATTAAAATTAATCTTTTTAAATTTTTTTGCATCTGTAGTTTGGTAGGCTTCGCCATAGTTACCAACCACCCATCCAGTTGTTTGGTTTATAAACGTAATTCCATTAAAATTAATTCGTTTTTTGGTAATGCGGTTGTGGTCTAAAATTTTTTCGAAACTTTGGCCACCATCGCTTGTTTTGTAAACGCCACCATTATAACCACAGGCAAAGCCTGTGCTTTGGTTTATAGTAACACAGGCTGTAATATTATCGCCACTAAAAGTAGTAGGGGTGTAATTGGCTCCAAAATCGTTTGTTTTATAGCCGGTGCCATAACCGCAGCTTACGTAATTGGTGGTGTTAAAATTAAAACCACAACTTAACTCATTATTAAAACCTCTAATAGTATAATCTACATTGCCATTATTAATGCGTATGGCAGTACCCACATTAAAATTTTTACCACCTACAAGTAATACACAATTTTCGTTACCAAAAATACCTCTTAAGGTGCCTTTTGTAAAATAGCTGTAATTTGTATTGAGATTAATATGCTGCCAGGTTATACCTTTGTTTTGTGTTTTTAATAATACCAAGTTATCGCCACAGCAATAACCCACACTATCATTTATAAAAAAAATATCAGTTAAGTGTGCGCTGGTATTTTGGTAAACATTTGTCCAATTTTGCCCGCCATCAGTGGTGTAATAAATGTAACCCGATGTGGTTTTTTCCCCTCCACAAAAAAAGCCAACATCTGCATTAAACCAGCAGCTTTTATAAATTTTGGTGTTAACGGGTGTATCTATTACTGTAAGTGCTGGGTTTAAACTATTTTTTTTACAGCCTGTAAATAAAGCACTAAACAAAAATATAAATAGGAATATATTTAGATGCTTCATAATTTTTAAATATAACAAAAAAATAGATGGGTCGAACTACCTTAAAATGTATTTTAAAGATACAAAACTTTAGCCCGCTTATACTTCATTACTTTTAGCGGGTCGTTGTTTACGTTACCAACACCGTTATAAAACAAGATGAATTGTGTTTGGTGATAAAATTACGCTAATTTAAAGTACTAAAAAGTTAGAGCCTTAATATTGAATCACTAATTTAATTGGGATGGCCGCTAATTACCCATTTTTCTATTGCTGCAATTTCGCATTGTGATATTTGTGCAGCGTTTTGAGGCATTGGTATAAATCCTGATTGATGTTTTATACTACCAAGCAATTTGTTATTAGAAATTGCAGCAATAACTCCATTATAATCCGACAAATTAAAACCACCACCGCTAGTAGCCGAGTTATGGCAACCAACACACCAAATTTGCATTATACTTTTAATTCTGGCAGTATACGTAAAATTTGTTGTGTCGCAGCTTTTGCAATTAGAAGAATTTCGAGCTCCCATATTTATCCAAAGCTTTATCATATTTACATCTTTTGAACTTAACTTTTTATATGGCTGTTCTGGCATAGTGGGATTTTTTCCTTTTATAGTATTATAAATTTCACTTTTTAGCGGATGTTTTGGATTTATTCCTTTCATAATACCTTCGTAATTACTAAGATCATATCCAGATTTTCTATCTTTTGAATTATGACAACCTGACATTGCACAGTTAGAAACGAAAATAGGAAGTACATCTTGCTGAAAACATCCATCCGGCCCAGCCTGATCTTTTGTGCAAGTAGTAAGTAACACTATGCTACCAATAAATAATAAAGCTAATTTTATTTTCATGTTAATTTAATTTTAGTTAAAATAAAAAGATAGGCACTTTACTTACTTCGTTTTTCAAAATTACTGTTTTTTTTAACCAAAGGTACTGCTATTAATTTTCCAATTCCAAAAGTAAAGGCGGATGCCACAAAGTCAAACGACACCTGTCAAAATTCCGAAAATCAAACGATTTTTGAGGTAAACAATGTAATAGCACCGCTAATCAAAAACAAACAGCAAGCGCTTAATAAACTACTTAAAAGAAACTATTTATACACCCTAAAAACTCTTTTTTACGATTTTTTACGTTGGTTTAGCTCGTCTCTAATTTTAGAGGCCATTTCGTAACGCTCTTCGTCTAAGGCAGTTTGAAGGAGGTTTTTTAATTCTTCGGTACTCTTTTCTTTATATTCTTCTTGGTTTTTAGCAACTGGGTTTTCGCTAATTTCTGATACTGCCGTGTTTTCAGTAGTGGCGGTAAGTGCTGCTCCGGTTTCATCGTCTAACACAATACCTGCGCTTTTTAAAATAAATTCAAAGGTATAAATTGGGCAATTAAAACGTACCGCAAGCGCAATGGCATCGCTCGTACGGGCATCTAATTCTACATCGCGGGTGCCATCGTTACAAATTAATTTCGCATAAAAAATGCCTTCTACTAAATTGTAAATAAGTACTTCGCTTACTTTTACATCAAAAACTTCGGCAAAGGATTTAAATAAATCGTGTGTAAGTGGGCGACTTGGGCTCATTTTTTCTAATTCAATGGCAATAGCCTGAGCCTCAAAGCCACCTATAATAATTGGTAAACGACGTGTGCCTGTGCTTTCGCCAAGCACTAAGGCATAAGCGCCACTTTGGGTTTGGCTATAGGATAAACCAACTATTTCTAAACGGACTTTTTTCATTAAAAATTACAAAACTAAATATAGTAAAAAATTAATTAGTTTTGGTTGGCTTTAAAATTTTTTATAGCTTGGGTAAGCTTTGGTAGTATTGTAAAAGCATCGCCTATTATACCGTAATCTGCCGATTTAAAAAACGGAGCCTCTTTATCGTTATTAATTACAACAATTGTTTTGCTACCATTAACGCCTGCTAAGTGCTGTATGGCACCAGAAATGCCTATAGCAATGTATAAATTAGGGCGAATGGCAACACCAGTTTGTCCTACGTGTTCGTGATGTGGACGCCAATGCATATCCGCCACTGGTCGCGAGCAGGCAGTAGTTGCATTTAAGGCTTTTGCCAAATCTTCTACAATCCCCCAATTTTCTGGTCCTTTTAAACCACGACCAGCGCTTACTACTAATTCAGCTTCGGGTAATGGAATCATACCAGCTACATCGGTACTTTTTGTTTCTTTAATTACAATGCGCGATTTTATTGCAGATAAATCAACAGTAAAATCAACTACAGTTGATTTGTTTTCGTTTAATACAACAGGGAAACTATTTGGTAATAAGGAAATAATTTTAACGTCGCTATTAATACTATAAATCGCTGTGGCTTTACCTGAGAATACATTTTTTTTAACTTCTAAATCTGTACCGTTTACCACTGGGTAATCAACTGCTCCAGCAACCAAACCTGCTTTTAATTTAGCCGATAAACGAGGGGCAACGGTTTTACCGGTAATATCAAAAGCAAAAATAATAAGTTTACTTTTTTCGGCCTTTACAGCTTGTTCTACAGAGGCAGCAATAAATATGCCATCGCTGTTTAAAATATCATTTTTTACTGATAAAATTTTCGAAGCTCCTGCTTTTCCAATTTCTTCTAATTGTGTAGCATCTGCATTATTCACGAGAGCAGTAACGGAACTACCTGTTAATTGTGCAATTTTTGAGGCGTAGTTTAAACACTCTAACGAAGCTTTTTTTACGCGTCCTTTGTTAATTTCGGTATATACTAATATTGACATATCTTTAATTTTAATCTATAATTTATAATTAAATAACTTTTGCTTCTGTATGTAATAGATTAACTAATTCATCTATATTCGTTTCGTCTATCATTTTACAAGTGGTACGCCCGGCGCTTAATGTAAACGATTTTATGCTTGTTAATGGTGTAGAATTAGAAGCTGCAACTATTGTTAACGGTTTTGTGCGAGCAGCCATAATACCACGCATATTAGGTATACGCTGTTCTGCCATACCTTTTGCAGCGCTTAATACCAATGGTAAGTCGCATTCTACAATCTGTGTTCCACCATCTATATCGTGTTCAATTGTGGCTTTATTATTGCTAATATCTAATTTGGTAGCTAGCGATACAAAGGGTAAATCCATTAATCCTGCGATAATAGCACCAACGCTACTACCATTGTAATTAATGGTTTCTTTACCTACCATAATTAAATCGTAACCATTTTGTGTAGCATAATTTGCAATTTGCTCAGCAACAAAAAAAGCATCAGGACCTTCGGCATCAATACGCACGGCATCATCTGCACCAAGCGCCAAACCTTTACGTATAGTGGCTTCACTATCAAATAAGCCTACGTGAATAATGGTAACTTTTTCCGCAACATTAGCTTCTTTAATTTCAAGTGCACGCACAAGGGCATACCATTCGTCGTATGGATTAATTACAAAAGTAACGCCAGCAGAGTTGAATTTTGTATTGTTATCGGTAAATTGAATTTTAGTAGTGGTATCGGGTACATTGCTTATTGCAACTAAAATTTTCATAGTATAGTTTTGTTTTTAAAATGGAGTTGCGAATTTAACAAAATAAAAATAAAAAATGTTTAATTTTTTAAGTAACGTAATTGATTTTAATTAAAATACCTATTAAAGAAGTGTATTTGAATTGTATAAATGTTAAATAATTTGATAATATAATAATAATAAGTTAACTTTGTATTTTACATGATTTTTAAAAATAAAAATATGAAACGTGGTACAGCTATTGGTTTAGTTGTTATTGCTGTATGGGTAATTGCACCTTCGCGTTTTGTAAATACTTTTTTAATTAACACTAGCTCCTCGTCAATAAATGTAAATAATGAGGCAACTGCAGAAAGCAAAACTACAGATGATTACACAATCGGGAAATACAATACCCCATCGTATTTTAATGTATTTAAATTTTTAACAAGTTTTATGCCTTCAAAACCGCAAAGCGGCAAAGCAATTTAGATTTATTTAATTGTTTTTTTCGTTTGGTTTTGCAATAGATTCTTTAAACTTCACTTCAACACTTACATTTTTAAAACTATTTTTTAATTAGTTTTTTATACGTTACTAGTTGTTTATTTTTACAAATACATGTTGCAACAAACAGCTTTAAATAGTTTTGAAACCGAAGTTAAAAGTAAATTACCTTTTACTCCAAATGCCAACCAAACTATTGCCATAACTAAAATTTGCAAATTTATTTTTAATACCTACGAGCGCAGTGTGTTTGTGTTAAAAGGCTATGCTGGAACAGGTAAAACAAATTTAATATCGGCTTTTACAAAGGCGCTACCAACTGTTAAATGGCGCAGTGTTTTATTGGCACCCACTGGCAGGGCAGCAAAAGTGTTGGGTAACTATTCTGGATTAACAGCATACACTATTCATAAAAAAATATTTAAAAAACAAATTGGCGCAGATGGTGTACTCTATTTTACATTAGCAGAAAATTTGCACAAAAACACTTTATTTATAGTGGATGAAGCATCGATGATTAGTGCTGATAGTGGCAACAGCCAGCAACTTTTTAATAATTTATTAGAAAATTTATTTGAATACGTTTACAGTGGCATTAATTGTAAATTAATTTTAATTGGCGATACTGCTCAATTACCTCCTGTAGGAAGTAATGATAGTCCGGCTTTAAACCCAAACTATTTAAAAAGTACTTTTTATCTAAATATTTTTTTGTACGAGTTAACCGAGGTAGCTCGCCAACGTTTAGAAAGCGGCATTTTATTAAACGCTACAAATTTGCGAAGTAATTTAGCCACTGGTATTTTTAAATTACCTAAATTAATGTGTACACCCGATGTTGTTAAACTAAACGGCGATGAGTTAGAGGATACCATTAACAGTGTTGTTAGTAATTTTGGCGAAGAAAATGTTATAATTATTACGAGAAGCAATAAACGGGCTAATTTATTTAATCAAAATTTCAGAAACAGAATACATTTTTTTGAAGATGATTTATGTGCGGGTGATAAATTAATGATAGTAAAAAATAATTATTTTTGGTTGCCTGAAACGAATGGCGAAGCGGGTTTTATTGCCAATGGAGACATGGCAGAAATAAAAAAAATAACAAAACGCGAAACAAATTATGGCTTTAATTTTTGCGATTGTATTTTAAATTTTACAGATTACCCAAACTTACCCGATCAAGAGGTAAAAATAATTACTAATTGTTTGTTTACCGATAGCCCAGCATTAAGTACCGAGGAGCAAAAAGCCTTATTTAATAATGTATTGGCCGATGCCAGTAACGAGCCTATAAAAGCATTGCGACTAAATTTTGTAAAAAACAGTTCCTATTATAATGCATTACAAGTTAAGTTTAGCTATGCCATTACCTGCCACAAATCGCAAGGTGGGCAGTGGCCCATTGTGTTTATTGATCAAGGTTTTTTGAACGACGAATCAGTTGATGAGGGTTTTATCCGATGGCTTTATACTGCGTTAACGCGCGCTACAGAAAAAGTATATTTAATAAATTTTAATGAAGCTTTTTTTGAGTAAAAAACTATTCGTTAACTCTCTCGTTATTTTTTAAAGCAATCATGTATCTAATTTCAGTATAGGAAATATCAGAGGGTAACACATTTTTTATTGGGTTAATGCCTAACTCTTGTTTAAAATCTTTAAGCGCATTAGTAATTAAGTCTTGTTTTTTAGTGCTTACAAAATCATTAATATTTAGTTTACCACTAGCAATATAAGGTGTTAAATGTCCTTCAATTGTAGTTAAAGCCATCTTGCGTTGATTCGCAATTTCGGTAAGCGAACTGCCTTGTTTGTAAAGCAAATACGTCTGTTCCTTTGTGTCGGTTTTTTTCGCAATTACTTTATCTTTTTTACTCACTGCACTTGTATAAGTGTCAGTTTTTGTTTTTTGAGACTTTTTCTTGTTTTCAGGTAAGGCATCCATATTGCTTGTTAAATCGTGTTCGAGCATATACGCTTTAATAATTGCTAAAAACCGATCGCCGTAAGCATTTACTTTATTTTCGCCAAAGCCTGTAATTTTTAAAAGATGGCTTGTATTTGTTGGTAAAAAATTGGTTAATTCTGTTAATGTTTTATTACTTGCTACTATAAAAATTGGTTTTTGCTCATCGTTACAAATTTCGTCGCGTAACAATAATAATGCTCTGTATAATTTTGGATGGATTACATCGGCACTTACTTTTGTATTTTTTGCGCTTGCATACACATTTATTTTTGTTTCAGAAAAATTTAATGCCAATTTTGTTTTTATAAATTCTTTAAAAATAAAACCATTTACACAATTGGCTGTTAGTGCTTTTTTAGCATAAATTAAATCATATAACTGTTGTAAATTACTGTTTATATCATCGGCCGTCTCTTTACTTTCGGTAACCAATGGTGTGTTTTTAATAAGTAACAATTGTGTTTGCCATTCTGTTGCAAAATACGTAGATGCTTGTTTTAGCCTATTTTGTAGGGTTTCATCTTTTTCAATATCAACAGCATTATCAATCAAATTACCTAATTGTAATTTAAATTTAGTAGATACATCGTTTAACGTATCAATTTTTAAAAATAACTCAGTAGCCCAATCGTGTGATAGCGCATTGATATGTTTTTGGTGTATTTGTATACTACCTGCAATGTCTTTTCTTAATTCTACTACTTCGCTTAAATCAAATAAATTAATTAATAATAATTTTATATAGTTTTTTTGAGATGCTGAAAACAACGAATTTACTTGTTCTTCTTGCTGTTTAGTATTCGCAAATTGAATAATCTTAGCATCGTTTAGCAGGCTATTTTTATCTATTTTACTACTTAACGTTAGGCCTTGTAAGCTGCTACATCTGCTTAAAGCCACATAAACTTGCCCGGCACTAAAGGCTTCAGCGGCATCAATTATTAGCTTACTAAAGGTTAGTCCCTGACTTTTGTGAATGGTTATTGCCCATGCTAACCTCAATGGATATTGGGCAAATGTTCCTAAAACCTCTTCATTAATTTGTTTGGTGTTTTTATCAAGTTGATAGGCTACATTTTGCCAAGATTCTTTTATGACTTCAATTTCAAAAGCATCGTCTTCGCACTTTACCTTTATTTTTTCATCGTTTATAAAGGTTATAACACCAATTTTACCATTGTAATAATTTTTTTCGGGATTGTTTTTAAGAAACATTACACGAGTACCTTTTTTCAAAATTAAAGTTTCTTCCGCCGGATAATTTTTTTCGTTAAAACTGCCATCTACTTTGCATTTAAATTTGTAAGCTTTATCAGGTAAGGCATCTAACGCAGTTGCATTTATTTGGTCTGCTTTTTTATTATGTGTAGTTAATGTAATATTGGTTTCGTAATCGTGTTGGGTTATAGTGGGAGAATAGTGTGAATTTAAGAGTTCTAAACTTTCTAAATCTAAATTATTGTTTCGCACTTTATTTAATAAATCAACAAATTGTTGTTCTTTTTGACGGTAAATTTTATCTAATTCAATATAAACTGGGTAATTGTTTTTTATAACCAAGCTATCAAAAAAATACGGACTTTTATAAATAGTATTTAATAGTTTCCATTCTTCATGTTGCACTACTGGCGGTAATTGGTACATGTCGCCAATCAGTAAAACCTGTACACCGCCAAAAGGTAAATGTGATTTTTTACGAACCTGCCTAAGCGTTACATCAATTTGATCTAACATATCGGCACGCACCATACTAATTTCGTCAATAACCAATAATTCTAAATTTCTAAAAATGCCAAGTCGTAAACTGTTATATTTTAAGGTAGGCAAATTTGAATGATTAAAATTAATTTCGCCTGTTTGGTTTAATTGTGGTACAAATGGGTTAAATGCAAATTGAAAAAATGAATGTATAGTACTACCACCTGCGTTTATAGCCGCAACGCCAGTTGGTGCAACAATAGCCAATTGTTTAAATGTATTTTGTTTAATGTATTTTAATAATGTGGTTTTGCCTGTACCTGCTTTACCAGTTAAAAAAATGCTTTGATTGGTTTGGTTAACAAAATTTAAAACTTGTTCAAATTGATTATTTATCTCAATACTACTCATTTACTAAACAAAGTAAAATAATATTTTGTTATTAATACAATAAAATATTATTAATAACAATTAAAGCAAAAACTACTTAAATTTGTACTATGATTTTAGCGCCAACAGATTCTAATGTTCAATTCCTTTTAAATTCGAGTTACCCATTAAATTTAAAAGCCATTGCGCAAAAAGTTTTAAATAACCAACGTATAACTTTTAACGAAGGGGTTACCTTATACAAGGAAGCAGAATTAGGATTTTTAGGGGTATTGGCAAATTATGTGCGTGAGAAAAAAAACGGGAACTACGTCTATTTTAACCATAATTTTCATGTTGAGCCTACAAACATTTGTGTATATACCTGCGCGTTTTGTTCTTATTCTCGCCTTATAAAACAGCGTGAACAAGGTTGGGAGCTTTCCGTAGATCAAATATTAGACATTATTAAAAAATACGATAACCAAACGGTTACCGAAGTGCATATTACAGGTGGGGTAGTGCCCAAACAAGATTTAGCGTTTTATATTGAGTTATTTCAAAAAATAAAGCTGCATCGTCCTAATTTACATATTAAGGCCCTTACACCTGTTGAGTTTCACTACATTTTTAAAAAAGCAAAACTTACATACGAAGAAGGATTAAAGCTGATGAAAGAAGCCGGTTTAGATAGTTTACCGGGCGGTGGTGCCGAAATTTTTGATAAAGAGATTAGAGACAAAATTGCCGGGGGGAAATGCAGCACAGAGGAATGGCTTTCTATACATGAAATATGGCATACTATGGGTAATTTTTCAAACGCAACAATGCTTTATGGGCATATTGAAAGCTTTGAACATAGAGTTGACCACATGGAGAGGTTAAGAAATTTACAAGATAAAACGAATGGTTTTAATGCTTTTATACCTTTAAAATTTCGCAATAAAGAAAATGAAATGGCTAATGTACCCGAGGTAAGCGTAATTGAAGATTTGCGAAATTATGCCATTGCCCGAATTTATTTAGATAATTTTAATCATATAAAAGCTTATTGGGCAATGATTGGGCGCAACACGGCTCAACTATCGTTAAATTTTGGTGCAGATGATTTAGATGGCACTATTGACGATACCACAAAAATTTATAGCATGGCTGGTAGCGAAGAGCAACATCCAAAATTAAGTACCCAACAATTGGTAGATTTGATTAAGGCAGTTGGTAAAACGCCAGTTGAACGCGATACCCTTTATAATAGTGTAAAAATGTATTAGTTTAATTTTTCATTCAAATACATTAAATAAACAATAAAATAAGCATATGAAATTAGATATTTTAGCAATAGGTATTCATCCAGATGATGTAGAGCTTTCGTGTAGTGGCACTTTATTAAAACACATAGCACTTGGTAAAAAAGTTGGTATTTTAGATTTAAGCAGAGGTGAATTAGGTACAAGAGGCAGTGCCGAATTGCGAACTAAAGAAGCGAATGAAGCAGCTAAATTATTAGGCATAACAACCCGAACACAATTAAATTTTAAAGATGGTTTTTTTGAAAATAACCAAGAACATCAACTACAATTAATACAACAAATTAGGTTGCACCAGCCCGAAATTATATTATGTAATGCTATTGAAGATAGGCACCCTGATCACGGCCGCGCTGCCAAATTAACAGCAGAGGCTTGTTTTTACAGCGGTTTAGTTAAAATTGAAACGTTTGAGAATAATAAACTTCAAGCCACCTGGCGCCCAAAAGCAGTTTACCATTACATACAAGATGTTTTTATTAAGCCCGATTTTGTAATTGATGTTAGCGACTATATAGAACAAAAACACAAAAGCATTATGGCTTATGCATCGCAGTTTTATAATCCAAATAGTAACGAACCCCAAACACCAATATCGAGTAAAGAGTTTATTGAAAGTTTAAACAGTAAAATGAGTATTTGGGGTAGAAGCATTGGCGTGCCTTATGCCGAAGGATTTACCGTAAACCGATACATTGGTGTAAATAATTTGTTTGATTTACTTTAAATAGACTTTTCCAATTGAAGTGATTGGTTAGTTTTTTCCTTCGTTTCAATACAAAGAGCCTCATTATCGACAAACGATTTTTCGTAACTTGGTATTAGTTGCTTTAGCTTTTGCTGCCATTCAATTGACTGCATTTGTGTTTTAAAGCATTTTTTTAACACATCCAACATTACACTTACCGACGTAGATGCCCCTGGCGAAGCACCTAATAAGGCCGCCAAACTACCATCGCCGGCGCAAACTATTTCTGTGCCAAATTCTAAAACACCACCGTGGTCTTCGTCTTTTTTTATTACTTGTACGCGTTGGCCGGCTACAACTAATTCCCAATCTTCTAATACGGCATGTGGTAAATACTGGCGCAAGGCTATTAATCTGTCTTCGGGCGATTGTGTAGCCTGATGTATTAAATATTTAGTAAGCGGGATATTATGTATACCTGCCGATAGCATTGGGAAAATGTTATCTAATTCAATGGATGTTGCTAAATCCCAGAACGATCCGTTTTTTAAAAATTTGGTTGAAAATCCAGCAAAAGGGCCAAATAATAATTCTTTTTTACCATTAATAATGCGTGTGTCTAAATGGGGTACACTCATTGGTGGTGCACCAACAGAGGCTTTTCCATATACTTTAGCCGCATGTTGTTCAATTATGTTTTGGTTGTTACATTTTAGCCATTGCCCACTCACAGGAAATCCCCCGTAACCTTCCGCTTCTTTTATATTTGATTTTTCGAGTAGGGGTAAAGAGCCACCGCCCGCACCAATAAAAACAAAGTTACTTATAATGTCATTTTCTTCTTCAGCTTTTAAATCTCTTACTTCAACCTGCCATTGTCCGTTTTCCTGCTTTGTAATGTCTCGAACTTCATGTTCGAGATGTATCGTAACATCGCTTAGTGTTTTTAAATACCTAAACATGGCACGCGTTAATTCACCAAAATTTACATCTGTACCACCCTCCATTTTTGTTGCCGCCACTTCAATTCCGGGGTCACGGCCATTCATTACGAGTGGCATCCATTTATCTAGCACGTTCCATTTCTCTGAATATTCCATACCTTTAAATAAAGGGTGTTTGGTTAATTCCTCATAACGTTTGCGCAAATACCAAACATTATCAGCCCCCCAAACAAAACTTATGTGTGGGATAGAATTAATAAAGATATTAGGATTACTAATTTTTTTTTGCTCAACTAAATAAGCCCAAAATTGTTTTGAAGCCTGAAAAGAGGATGCAATTTTTAAAGCTTTTGTAATATCAATGGTGTTATCTTCTTTTTGAGGGGTGTAGTTTAATTCGCAGAAGGCTGAGTGGCCAGTACCCGCATTGTTCCATGCATCAGAACTTTCGGCGGCAATTTGACTTAGTCGCTCCACAATTACAATTTTTAAATTAGGTTGTAATTCTTTTAATAAAATACCTAACGTAGCACTCATTATACCTGCACCAATTAAGGTAACATCTACTTCTGTTTTTGATTTTGTATGCATTGTAAAATTTTATTTAAAACTAATTAAAATAAAAATGCGAAATTCTATTAATTAGAATTTCGCATAAATATAATATTAGAAAAATGTAAGCTTTATACTTTAAGGTTGTTTTGGCTGCGAATTAGGCACTTTTTGTTGCTGTTGGGCAGGAACCGAAATTGCAGTTTGTGCTTTCTTTTTAGCGATTGAACCGCCATCACCATCTGTAGTTTGCGTAATACTGCTTTTTGGTGCCATTAAAACGCTTAAAACAATTAAAGTAATTGCTAAACCCCAAGTTGCTTTTTCAATAAACTCGGTACCACGCTTAACACCCATAATTTGTGTAGCGGCGCCAAATTGGCTTTGAATACCACCACCTTTACTGTTTTGTATTAACACTACTAAAATTAGTAAAATGCACACTAAAATTATTAAAATTGAAAAAATCATATCTATTTGTTTTTTATTGGTTTTCTTTTAAACTTTTAATTAGGGATGCAAAGTAAACACTTTTTTGTGGAAATTTCAAACTTAATATTTCATATGCTCTAACTGCCTTATTTACATTGCCTTGCATTGCATAAATTTTAGCCAAAGTCTCAGTAATTAGGTGCTCATTTTCAATTAAGCTTTCTTTTGCTTGGGTAATTGGCGCAAAAAACTTTTTTTCGGTTGTTGAGTCTTTTGAAATATTGTTTTTTATTGCACCAGGGTTGGTTTCGATAATTTTATCGATTAACGATTTTTGTTTTTGTTTTTTTAGTTCGGCTTGTGTTTTTTCTTCTACTACTTGTTTATTTGTTTTTAAAACAGTGTGCTGCTTTTGTTTTTCAAATGCAACTTGTTCTTGTAGTTCTTTGATAGTTTGTCCGTTATTTTTCTTTAATAATTTTAACCAATCAGTAAAGCTTTCAGGCTGTTTTTTAATTAATTCAGGGTGGTGTAGTTCGGGTGTTTTTATTACTTCTAATTCAATATATGCATTTACAAGCGATTTTTCAATCTCTTGCTGAAGATTTTTTGTTTCTAGTAATTCATTTTCGGAAATAATAACCTCGTCGGTCTTGTCTACTGCTGTTATTTGTAACGATTCAATTTCATTGTTTGCTGAGCTTATTGAAGCTCCGTTTGTAATATTATTTTCAGCCACAACTTCGGTAGCTTTTAAAATATTTAACTCGTGTTTTATATCTTCAATAGTAGTTTTAAGCGCTTCTAATTCACTTTGCGTTGGGTTTTCTGTTTTCGGTTCTCCAATCCCATTCGTCTCTTCAGTCGTTTCATTAAAATAAGTAACGTCATCCATTCCATTTATTAAATTAAATAAATGTGCTCTATTACTAATTACTATGGCCGTTTTTTTTAGCGATTGCTGGTACAACGAAGCATCCCACTTTTTACCTGCTAAACTTAATAATAGATGTGCCGACTGGAAGTACGGAAAATCCTGTACCAGCTTTTGTAATTCCAGAACGCTTTCTTTGGGTAATAAAGCAGGATTTTTAATATAATTTATAAGCGTTTGGGCTTGCATGAATACAAAACTACTATTTTTGTTTTAATTTTCTAATCACTAAAATACTTATCTTTATAATATTATACTCTATTCTCTCTATGCAAAAAATATTAATAGCCAACCGTGGCGAAATTGCCCTCCGCGTAATGCGCAGTGCACGCGAAATGGGCATAAAAACTGTAGCCATTTTTAGCGAAGCTGATCGCAATGCTCCCTTCGTAAAATATGCCGATGAGGCTGTTTGCGTGGGTCCGCCACCCAGCTCGCAATCGTACTTGCAGGGCGATAAAATTATCGACATTTGTAAGCAATTAGATGTAGATGGCATCCATCCCGGTTATGGTTTTTTAAGCGAAAATGCCGATTTTGCTCGTAAAGTTAAAAAAGCTGGTCTTATTTTTATAGGGCCCAGTGCCGAAAGTATGGATATGATGGGCGATAAATTAAGCGCCAAAGCCACCGCTAAAAAAATGAAAGTACCGATGATTGAAGGATCTGAAGGCGCTATTAGCGATGTAGCTGAAGCTATTAAAATTGCTAAACAAATTGGCTTTCCATTATTAATTAAAGCAAGTGCAGGCGGTGGTGGAAAAGGAATGCGTTTAGTGGAAAAAGAAAGTGAAGTAGAAGAACAAATGAAACTGGCTGTAAGTGAAGCAATATCTTCATTTGGCAATGGTGCTGTTTTTATCGAACGCTATGCCAGTCGCCCTCGCCACATCGAAATTCAGCTTTTGGCTGATAATTATGGTAACTGTGTGTATTTATTTGAACGTGAATGCAGTATTCAACGTCGTCACCAAAAAGTAGTGGAGGAAGCCCCAAGTAGCGTTTTAACGCCCGAATTACGTGAAAAAATGGGCAAATGCGCGGTAGACGTAGCAAAAGCTTGTAACTATAGCGGAGCAGGAACAGTTGAATTTTTATTAGATGATAAGTTAAATTTTTATTTTTTAGAAATGAATACCCGCTTACAAGTGGAACACACAGTAAGCGAAATGATTACCGGTATTGATTTGGTAAAGGAACAAATTAAAGTAGCTCGTGGTGAAAAATTAAGTTTTACGCAAAACGATTTAAAAATTAACGGACACGCTATGGAAATACGTGTGTGTGCCGAAGACCCATTAAATAATTTTTTACCCGAAGTTGGCACTTTATCTGTTTACAAAACGCCAACTGGAAATGGAGTACGAGTGGATGATGGCTTTGAACAAGGTATGGACATTCCTATTTACTACGACAGTATGATTGCCAAATTAATTACACATGGCAAAGATAGAAAAGAGGCTATCGAAAAAATGTTACGTGCCATTAACGATTATAAAATTGTTGGGGTAGAAACTACTTTAGACTTTTGCACCTTTGTTCTAAAACACCAAGCATTTGTAAGTGGAAATTTTGATACAGGATTTATTGCTAAATATTTCACTCCCGAAGTTTTAACAACTACTAATACTGAATTAGAAGAAATTTCGGCATTGGCGGGAGCCTTAATATTTAGTAGTGAAAAAAATAATTTAACATCCTTAACTCTTCAAACAACAGATACTGTTAAAAAAAGTAAATGGAAAGAAAATAGATTAAATTAGTTGCAACTTGTAGGTTACCTTTAACGTATACTAATATAAATGGTAAAATGATTACTCGTTTTTCTATATATAAAAATATAATTTTAAAAACGCCGATTTTTATTTCGTTTTGCCTAATTTCCATATCTTCTTTTTCGCAAACTTCTATAAACGACCTTACTATACCACCAGAAAAAGGTTTTAGATGCCGTGCCGAAATTATTGATGGGGATACCATCCCCGTTGTAGATTTAGGTACCGTTGACGTGATAACCGATTTTGTGTATAGAAATTACCGTACATACGAATTATGGACTCGCACTAAATACAATGTAAAAATAGTTTATCCTTATGCTATTTTGGCTGCGGCAAAGTTAAAAGAATACGATAAGGTATTGGCATTAATTTCGGACGAAAAGCAAAAAAAATTATATTTAAAAGTATGCGAAAAAGATTTGAGGAAGGAGTTTGAGGATGAGTTAAAATCATTAACCGTTAGCCAAGGGAAAGTACTAATGAAATTAATTGATCGCGAAACGGGTAAAACTACTTACGAAATTGTAAAACAAATGCGGGGCAACTTTCAGGCTTGTTTTTGGCAAGCCTTAGCGAGTTTATTTGGCAATAGTATGAAAGTTACCTATAGCCCCGAAGAAGATATGATGATTGAACGAGCCGTAAAATTGGTAGAAGGCGGGCAGTTTTAATTTTTAATTGATTTTAGCAATATCTTTTTTTTATTAATGTTAACTTATTTAAAATTCGCTCTTGTTTTTTTATCTCCCAATTGCTATCAATTAAAATTTAATTTTTTTCACTTCCCAATTTAATGTTTCAATTATTAATAATTGATTGGTTAATAGTGGTAAACCTAAAATTAATTTTAAAGTTTCGTTTGCCATAATACTCCCTACAATAGGTGGTAGGGTGCCAATTACGCCATTTTCATCACAGTTAGGCACATCTTCGGCAGCGGGTTGTTGCGGAAAAATATCTCTTAAATTTTTACTGCCATTGAAATTAAAAACAGAAACTTGACCTTCAAAATTTAAAATGCTACCATAAACCAAAGGCTTATTTAATTTTATGCAAGTATCGTTTACTAAATAACGTGTATAAAAATTATCACTACCATCAACCACCATTTCAAATTGAGAAATTATAGTTTCTGCATTTTGTTCGTTTAGTATTTCATTGAAGGACATAACGTTTATATGCGGATAATTTTTTTTTAATTTTTCTTTGGCTATGATGGCTTTTTGTTTCCCAACATCATTAATTCCGTACAAAATTTGTCGGTGTAGGTTATGAATTTCAATTTTATCAAAATCAACAATACCAATAGTGCCCACACCACAAGAAGCTAAATACTGTAAAACCGGGCAACCTAAACCGCCGGCACCAATTACTAGTACTTTTGCCTTGTTAATTTTTTGTTGCCCTTCAAATCCAATTTCATCTACCATCATTTGACGGCTAAATAGTGCTAAACTATTTTTTGATAAATTATCCATGTTTAAGAAATTAAAGCATTGTCCCAATCTTTCCAAACGGGTTCGTATCCTTTCGATTTAATTAAATTAGAAATAGTTTCAACACTTCGCTCGTCACAAATTTCAAATTGTTCTAACGATTCAGGTTCTACCACATAGCCACCAGGATTAGTTTTAGAGCCAGCGCTCATACTTGTAACCCCTAACGGAATAATATTGTTTCGTAATTTTTCTGATTCACGAGTAGAGATAGATAATTCTACCTCTTCATTCAATAAACGATAAGCGCATAGCAGTTGTACCAACTCTTTATCGGTAACAATTACATTAGGTTCAATAATTCCTTCAGCAGGACGCATACGTGGAAATGAAATAGAATATTTAGTTCTCCAATATGTTTTTTGTAAATAATCTAAATGCAAGGCGCAAAAAAATGAATCTACCCGCCAATCTTCTAAACCTAATAAAACACCTAAGCCAATTTTGTGTGTACCCGATTGTCCAACTCTGTCAGGTGTTTCAAGCCTATAATCAAAATTCGATTTTTTCCCTTTCGGATGATACTGTTTGTAAACATCTTTATGATAGGTTTCTTGGTACACCAAAACAGAATACACACCTGCTTGGTGTAATTCTTTATATTCTTCTGTTTCTAACGGTTGTACTTCAATTGAAATATTTGCAAATTTTGATTTGATTAATGCAATGGCGTTTTTAAAATAGTCAACATGTACAGTATGATTAGCTTCGCCGGTAACTAATAAGATATGATTAAAACCTTGTGCTTTAATAAACTCAACTTCTTTTAAAATCTCAACATCCGTTAATGTTTTGCGTTTTACTTTATTGTCCAAACTAAATCCGCAATAGGTGCAGATATTATTGCACTCGTTACTTAAATACATGGGTGCGTATAATTGTATAGTCTTCCCAAAACGTTTGGTCGTTAGCTCATTACTTAACTTCGCCATTTGTTCTAGGTAAGGAATAGCAGCGGGAGAGATGAGTGCTTTAAATTCTTCGAGTGTGCGTTTTTTGGATGTTAATGCTTGCTCAACATCAGTAGTTGTTTTTGAATAAATGGAATTTTTTTGTTCTTCCCAATTATATGTATCAAATATGTGTTTGAAATTAGTCATTTAGAAAATTCGTTAAAGGGCTGGTTGCAGAGGCTAATTGAGTTACTTTCGATAATCCGGCCTCAAACGCTATTCGCCCGGCGATAACTGCGTTTTTAAAGGCAATTGCCATTTGTATAGAGTTATTTGATGAAGCGATAGCAGTATTTACTAAAACAGCGTCGGCTCCCATTTCCATAGCTTTAGCAGCGTGCGATGGCGCACCAATACCTGCGTCTACAATTACTGGGACTTTACTTTGTTCAATAATAATTTCTAAAAAATCTTCTGTTTTCAATCCTTTGTTGCTACCTATTGGCGAACCTAAAGGCATAACAGCGGCAGTTCCAGCGTCTTCTAATCGTTTACACAACACGGGGTCTGCGTGAATGTAGGGTAATACAATGAATCCCAGTTTAGCTAATTCTTCTGTAGCTTTTAAAGTTTCAATGGGATCGGGCATTAAGTACCGGGGATCAGGATGAATTTCTAATTTAATCCAATTGGTTTCTAGAGCTTCTCTGGCCAGTTGTGCTGCAAACACAGCTTCTTTGGCATTACGAACACCAGACGTATTTGGCCATAACTTTACATTTGCTTTTTTTAATGCTTCAATTAAATCATCAGTAGTTGCGTCTGTATCAATTCGCTTTAATGCAACGGTTACCATTTCGGAACCAGATGCTAAAATGGATTCATACATTTCTTGGCTGGAGCCGTATTTACCACTTCCTAAAAATAAGCGGGATGAAAACTGATGGTCGGCTATTTTAAGCATGATATAAAATTTTATTAATTTCTTTTACTAAGTGTTCTTTATTTTCAGCACGAGTTAATAATCCAGATACAGCAATACCATACACTCCTGTGTTGATAATTGATTCTATATCATGCAATTCAATTCCACCAATGGCATAAATTGGAGTATTGAGGTTTTCTTTATTCATTTGTTGAATGATAGTTTGATAGCCTTCAATTCCTAAAACTGGACTTAATTTTTCTTTAGTGCTCGTAAAGCGATAGGGGCCCAAGCCAATATAATCAACCTTTTCTGAACAACGCTGTTGTATATGCTCAAAGGTGTTGGCTGTTCCGCCAATTATTTTATTTGAAACGATATTTTTTGCTTCTAATACACTCATGTCATCTAAGCCTAAATGAAGGGCATCTGCGTTACTTGATTTTGAAACATTTGCATTATCATTAATGATAAGCGTGGCGTTATACTGATTGCATAATACTTTTGCTTTAGTTGCATAATCGATATACTGTTCATTAGAAATGTTTTTTAAGCGCAATTGAATTAATTTAACACCAGCTTCTAATGCAGATTTGATATTCTGAATATGAAGGTCGGGAGTTGAGCCTTGAGATATGTATTGTAGTTTATGCAACATGATAGGCCAATAAATTAGTGTTACTATTTAAGATGGTTTCAATATACTGTTTTGATTTTTTGCAGGCTGTTTCCAAATCATTACCTAATGCCAAGTTTGCTGTGATGGACGATGAAAGAATACAGCCGGATCCGTGCTTAGGAGATAATTCTTTTGTAACTTCTGATTGTATTTTTGTTTTTTGATTATTGTAAAACAAATAATCAATTCCTTTTTCAGTAGTGCTATGCCCACCTTTTATTAATACATTACAATAAGTAGATAAATAATGACCTGCTTCTGTTTCATCATTTATTCCACTTAATTTTTTTGCTTCGTTGGTATTGGGTGTAATTAGAAAAATGTTTTTTAATACTTCTACTAATTTATTTTTATCGATCGCTTCTATTAAACTAAATCCACTACTAGCTGACAATACTGTATCCCAAACAATTTTGATATTTGTGTTTTGTCCTTTTAAAAAGCTAACGACTGTATAAAGCGTATTTAAATTTTCAATAATCCCAATCTTTACAAAATCAATTTGGTAGGTATTGGTTAACGTCTTTATAGGTCCGATAATTTCATTAGCAGAAAACCAATTTACAGAAATAAATTTGTCCTCAACCTGATTGGTAGTAGAAGTGTTCACTGCCATTCCTAAGCACTGATGTTGCTCAAAGGTTTTAATGTCAGCTAAAACACCAGCACCGCCGCAAGGATCAAAGCCTGCAATACTTAAAACTATAGGGCGATTATAGGGCATTTAGATTGAATTTCTTTAAATGATTTCGTTTTATTTTCACTATTCCATATAGAACCTAATAAGGCAATGCCATCAAATCCCATATCAAATGCTTTTTTGCAATTGGTCTCATCAATACCTCCAAGTGCAATTAACTTGGTTTCTGGTTTAATAATAATACTTCTTATATCAAATGTTTGGCCCAGATAATCAGGTTTTGAAATGCTATCAAACACAGGGCTTAAAAAAGTATAATTAAAATGCCCAGATAGATTTTTATAGTCTTCTAGTGAATGCACAGAAGTTGAAAGTATGTTTTCGTTTTCCAATAAATTAATTTCCGTTAACTGTTTACGGCTTGCTTCGGTATAATGTAAACGAGTAATTCCAAAGCTTTTTGCCATGTAATGATGGCTATGCAACGCTATTTTTGCATAGTGAATTGGATTTATTTCCTGCAATAACAAAACCAACTCTTGCGAAGAGTACTCGGGTTTTCTTAAATGAAATATTTCTAAGCCCTCATCAAACAATTGATTGATTAGAGCTGCCTCATTAGTAACAGACGTAGGACTTGAAATAACTATAAGCATTATGAATAAATTTGACTTCCTTTTTGTTTAAACTCTTCCGATTTATCAAACATTCCGTTGGCAGCAGCATCTCTAATTTCTTGTGTAATTGCCATTGAACAAAATTTTGGTCCACACATTGAGCAGAAGTGTGCAATTTTAGCTCCATCTGCTGGCAGTGTTTCATCATGAAATTCGCGAGCGGTATCGGGGTCTAAGGCCAGATTAAATTGGTCTTCCCATCTAAATTCAAAACGGGCTTTGCTTAATGCATTATCTCTGTATTGTGCACCAACGTGTCCTTTTGCCAAATCAGCAGCGTGGGCAGCTAGTTTGTAGGTGATAACTCCGTCCTTAACATCTTTTTTATTTGGCAAACCTAAATGTTCTTTTGGTGTTACATAACATAACATCGCAGTTCCAAACCAGCCAATCATAGCTGCTCCAATAGCGGAAGTAATATGATCGTAGCCTGGCGCAATATCGGTTGTTAATGGCCCTAAAGTATAGAAAGGTGCTTCATGACATTCTTTCAATTGCTTATCCATATTTTCTTTAATCAAATGCATCGGCACATGACCAGGTCCTTCAATCATCGTTTGTATATCGTGTTTCCAAGCAATCTTCGTTAATTCGCCTAAGGTTTCTAATTCGGCAAACTGAGCGGCATCGTTAGCATCTGCTATAGAACCCGGACGTAAACCATCTCCTAATGAAAATGCAACGTCGTAAGCCTTCATAATTTCGCAAATATCTTCAAAGTGTGTGTACAAGAAATTTTCTTTATGATGTGACAAACACCATTTAGCCATAATAGAGCCTCCACGAGAAACTATGCCTGTCATACGTTTTGCGGTTAACGGAATGTAACGTAACAATACACCAGCGTGAATTGTGAAATAAGAAACCCCTTGTTCAGCTTGTTCAATTAAAGTATCTCTAAAAATTTCCCAAGTTAAATCTTCTGCTTTTCCATTTACTTTTTCTAAGGCTTGATAAATTGGCACGGTGCCAATTGGCACAGGAGAGTTACGAATAATCCACTCACGTGTTTCATGAATGTTTTTTCCGGTAGATAAATCCATAATGGTGTCAGCGCCCCAGCGACAAGCCCACACTGCTTTTTCAACTTCCTCTTCAATACTTGATGTTACTGCACTATTACCAATGTTTGCATTAATTTTTACTAAAAAATTACGGCCAATAATCATTGGCTCACTTTCGGGGTGATTAATATTATTAGGAATAATGGCTCTGCCGCAGGCAATTTCGGAGCGAACAAATTCAGGAGTAATAAATCCTTTTGGTAAGTTAGCACCAAAACTCTCTCCCGCATGTTGTTGAGATAAATTTTCGTACTGACCATTAAGTTGTGTTTTTAGTAAATCATTTTTTTGATTTTCGCGAATGGCAATGTATTCCATTTCTGGAGTAATGATTCCTTTTTTAGCATAGTATAATTGAGACACGTTAGCTCCTTGTTTTGCCCGAAGTGGTTTTTTAATGTGTTCAAAACGCAAAGCGTCTAATGATTTATCGTCCCTTCTGTCTTTACCAAAATCCGAACTAACTGAATCTAGTTGTTCAACATCGTTTCTGTCTAAAATCCATTGCTCCCTTATTCTTGGCAAACCTTTTTTAATATCGATAGTCATCGAATCGTCTGTAAAAGCGCCGCCAGTATCGTATACGGTAACGGGGGCATTATGTTCTGTTTTACCATTAGCTAACTTAGTTGGCGATAAAATAATTTCGCGCATAGCCACTTTTATGTTATGAAGTTTTCCTTCTACATATATTTTTTTTGAACCAGTAATGGCACCAGATGTAATGGTGGTTTGAGTTGGAGAGTTTTCTTGTTTTTTCATTTAGTTAGATATTTGATATAAGATGTACGTTTTTTGAGGTTTATTATCACATTAATTAATGGGCTAACTAGCTTATTAACCTCCCTGTGTAGCTTTAATAATTAAAATATGGTCGTTGGGTTTTAAAATATGGGTGTCCCAATTTACTTTCGGAATAACGGTGTCGTTAATCGCTATGGCTACACCGTTTTGTTTCTCTCCTAATTGAGAATTTGCAATATCTTTCAGAGGCGAATTATCGCTGACAGTGTATTTTTGATTGTTGATTAAAATTTCCATTCCTAATAAATTTAGTACGCTTTAGGAATGACAGAAAACGGAGAGTCATTTCACTTTTCCCTTCGATTGTGCTAACAACATCAGGTTCAAAGGGTATTATCTCAGCATTAAGAAATTTTGAATTATTAAATGTTAAATTATAAATGTCATGTCCAGTTATAATTTTTTAATTTAAAATTTTTAATTTCAAAAAGCACCCCTAAAGTTATTGTAAATCTACACATTAATAATTTAAAATAAAAACTACATTTGTTTTTGTAAAACTATGAGTTACTCACAAATAATTTTAAATAAGGGTAAAGAAACCTCTTCTCTTCGATTTCATCCTTGGATATTTTCAGGTGCAATTGCTAAAAAAGAACCAAATTTGCTAGAAGGAGATATTGTTGAAGTTTTTTCACACCAAAACCAATACTTAGGTACTGGCTATTATGCCAATGGTAGTATTGCCGTGCGCTTTATATCGTTTAAAAATGTAGTTATTGATGAAGCGTTTTGGTATCAAAAAATTAATGATGCTTATCATTATAGGAAACATTTGGGTATTTTAAATTCTAGTACTGATGTTTGTCGGCTTTTCTTTGGGGAAGGGGATGGTGCTAGCGGCTTAATTTTAGATTATTATGATGGACATGTTGTTTTTCAGTCACATTCGATGGGTATTTATTTGCAAAAAGAAAATATTGCTGCTGCTATTGTAAAAGTTTTAGGAAACGATTTGAAAAGTATTTACGATAAAAGTGCCGAAACGCTTCCAAAACAATTAAACGCCCAAACCAAAAACAATTATTTATTTGGAGCAATAGATGAGGATGTTATTGTAAAAGAAAACAACTACTTATTTAAGATAGATTTTATTAAAGGGCAAAAAACAGGTTTTTTTATCGATCAGCGCGATAACCGAAATTTATTGGCGCATTACAGCAAAAATAAAACGGTGTTAAATACATTTTGTTACACAGGCGGGTTTAGTATTTATGCGGCTGCTACTGCAAATACTGTGCATTCGGTAGATGTAAGTGCAAGTGCATTAGATTTGTGTAATATTAATTGTAATTTAAATAACCTAACAAATAATGAAAGTTTTGTTGCGGATACCTTTGATTTTTTGAAAGATAAAAAGGATGTGTACGATGTTATTGTGTTAGATCCCCCGGCATTTGCAAAAAGCCGAGAGAGTAAACATAACGCCGTTACTGCTTACAAACGCTTAAACGCAACAGCTTTAAAATACATTAAACCCAATGGTATTTTATTTACGTTTAGTTGCAGTGGGGTAGTAGACAAATATTTGTTTTACAACACCATTACAGCCGCAGCTATTGAAGCAAAACGCAATGTAAGAGTATTACATTATCTGCATCAACCGCCCGATCATCCTGTAACACCTAATTTTCCGGAAGGGGAGTATTTAAAGGGCATGGTACTTTGGGTGGAATAGTTTTTTTTCAACACAGAGGAAAATGAGAAATGGAGGGAACTGAGAAGAATTGATTTCAAATAAGAACAAATGAAAGAAAAAGCAATATATTTAGCTCTAAAAAATAACTCTGAGTACTCAAAATCACTTTGACTCTGTGTTGAATAATGGAAAACGCAATATATAAATCTGCCCTTAACAAAATAATACTGGTAGCCGCTTTGGGCTACTTTGTAGATATTTACGACCTAGTGTTGTTTGGTATGGAGCGTGTAAGCAGTCTAACAGAGATATTAACACCAACTATTACGGATGAATTAGAGCGCAATAAACTGGTAAAATCAATTGGTATTGCTTTATTAAACTGGCAAATGTTTGGTATGTTGTTAGGCGGCATTTTTTGGGGTATTTTGGGTGACAAGAAAGGCAGATTATCAGTTCTTTTTGGTTCTATTTTTTTATATTCCATTGCAAATATTGCCAATGCTTTTGTGCATGATACTGACACTTATGCACTTATGCGGTTTATTTCAGGTTTTGGTTTAGCTGGCGAATTAGGCGCCGGCATAACCCTAGTAAGCGAAAGTATGAGTAAAGAAAGACGCGGTTATGGTGCTACTATTGTAGCTTCGGTAGGCTTGTTTGGTGCTGTAGTAGCTGGTACCGTTGGTATTGCTATTGGTAATTGGCGAGTTTCTTATATTATTGGGGGGGTAATGGGGTTATTATTGTTATTAATGCGTATTGGTATTTTAGAGAGTGGCATGTTTAAACAAGTAAAAGAAAGTACAGTAGAAAAGGGTAATTTTTTGGCACTATTTAAAAGTACGCACCGCTTTACAAAATTTATTAGCATTATTTTAGTTGCCCTGCCTGTGTGGTTTGTAATGGGTATTTTAATAACGTTTTGTCCCGAAATAATGAAAAGTCTAGGTATGGAAAACCCACCAAAAAATGCACGTTTAGCCCTAACTTTAGCGTATGTTGGTATTACCATTGGCGATGTTGTAAGTGGTTTATTAAGCCAAAAATGGCAAAGCCGTAAAAAAAGTTTGTTGTTGTTTTTAGTATTAACTGTAATTTTTACAATTGCTTATTTTACGATTGCAAAAAATTCGGTTGTTGCATTTTACACAGTAATTATTTTAATTGGCTTTGCAACAGGTTATTGGGCAGTTTTTATAAGCACCGCCAGCGAACTGTTTGGCACCAATTTACGTGCCACTGTTACTACTACTGTACCTAATTTTGTAAGAGGCGGAACTATTTTAATAACTACGTTGTTTCAGTTTTTTGCAAGTTATAATGGTATTGGTAACATTTACTCGGCTATTATGGTAGGATTAATTGTGTTTATAATGGGCTTTTTTGCTTGGTATAAATTAGAAGAAACCTTTCATAAAGATTTAAATTACGTAGAAGAAAAATAAATTAAAACAATATTTGGTAAATTAAATATGTTGTAGTATATTTGCGTCCCTTTTAAAAGGAAATTAATTTAAGAAGCTATAATCAATATGTCACGTATTTGTCAATTAACCGGTAAAACAGCAATGGGAGGAAACAAAGTTTCTTTCTCAAATAGTAAAACGCGTCGCCAATTTAAAGTAAATTTAAAGCGTAAACGTTTTTTTGTACCTGAAACAAACGAATGGGTAACGTTGCGCGTATCAACTTCAGCAATTAAAAACATTAATAAATTAGGCATTTTTGCCTGTTTAAAAGAGGCTAAGAAAAACGGTATCTTAGCGTAATTTTTTCAATAAATAAAAGTCATGGCAAAAAAAGGTAATAGAATACAAGTAATATTAGAGTGTACCGAACATAAAGTTAGTGGTAAACCAGGAACATCTCGTTACATTACAACAAAAAATAAAAAAAATACTACTGAACGTATTGAATTAAAAAAATACAACTCAGTTTTAAAGAAAATGACAGTTCATAAAGAAATTAAATAACCATTAATAAAGAAATAAAATGGCAAAGAAAGTAGTAGCAACGCTAAAATCAGGTAAAGGAAATAGCTTTACAAAAGTTATTAAAATGGTAAAATCACCTAAAACAGGTTCGTATAGCTTTAAAGAAGAAATTGTTCACAACGATCACGTAGCTGATTTTTTGAAAAACAAATAATTTAAAAAATAAAACATTAAAAAAATTCTTTTCTAAAACGGAAAGAATTTTTTTGTTTTTAGACTTTTCATAAATTGCTTTTTTGTCGTTGAACTTCATTTTATGAATACTAAGGGCTTTCCTTTTCACAAAGACTCGCTTATATTTCCGCTGGAAATATACCGTGTTTTAAAAAATTGTTCGACCAAAAAATTCTAATTTTTAAAAGGCCTTGTTGAAAATTAAAATTGTACTTTTATAATGTGAAAATCTAAAATCTCACAACCTAATTCTAAAATTTAAAATGAGTTTTTTTTCAAAATTATTTACCAAAGAAAACAAAGAAAGTTTAGACCAAGGTTTACAAAAAACCAAGGAGAGTTTTTTTGGTAAAATTGCTAAGGCCATTGCCGGTAAAAGTACTGTTGATGCAGATGTATTAGATAATTTAGAGGAAATTTTAATTACAGGCGATGTAGGCGTAAATACTACCGTAAAAATCATAAAACGGATCGAAGAACGGGTTAAAAAAAATAAATATGTTTCCTCTACAGAACTAAACGTTGTTTTAAAAGATGAGATTACGCAATTATTAGCGGAAAACAATAACCAAAATAAAACAACCCATTTTACCGAAGCTTTAACCAAAAAGCCCTATGTAATTATGGTAGTGGGTGTTAATGGTGTTGGTAAAACCACTTCTATAGGTAAAATAGCCTACCAATACAAACAAGCAGGTAAACAAGTTATTTTAGGTGCGGCGGATACATTTAGAGCCGCAGCTGTTGACCAACTTACTATTTGGAGCCAACGTGTTGGTGTTGAAATTGTAAGCCAAGGTATGGGGGCCGACCCAGCCAGCGTGGCTTTTGATACCTTAAGCAGTGCAAAAGCTAAAGATGCCGATGTAGTAATTATTGATACGGCGGGACGTTTACACAATAAGGTTAATTTAATGAACGAATTAACCAAAATTAAAAATGTAATGAAAAAAGTAATACCAGATGCACCGCACGAAGTATTATTAGTGTTAGATGGGAGCACCGGTCAAAATGCTATTGAACAATGTAAACAATTTACAGCTGCTACCGATGTTACAGCCCTTGCCGTTACAAAATTAGACGGGACTGCCAAAGGTGGCGTGGTAATTGGTATTAGCGACGAATTTAAAATTCCTGTAAAATATATTGGTGTTGGCGAAAAAATGACTGATTTACAAGTTTTTAACGCTGCTGAGTTTGTAAATAGTTTATTTAGTAAGGCATAATTATAAACTTATTTTTAATATTACAAAAAAAACAGTATGAAAACATCAATCTCCCTTTTTATAATATTCCTTTTTATTTTGTGCACGCCACTTGCGGCGCAGACACCAGAATTTGACGAATTAGATTTTGAGCAAGATTCAACCACAAAAACCTATAAACCTGCCGGAAAAAACTATGCTTTTATTCGTTCAAAACGAGGTACTGGTGGGCTTACTAAAAATACGCGTGCTGATTCCATTAAATCCTTAACAATTCCTGAAATTGTATTAGTTTATTCTGAATTAAATAAATCGGCAATCGATGAAAGGGAAACAGCTAACAACGAGCGTTGGCAAAATTTATTAAAAACATACCCAGAATTTTTTCAGTTTAGTACTACTTACAAAAGTGTTTGCCAATGCAATACCAAAGGCGATAGTACTGCCTTTAAACAGGCACAGGGTTTTTATGTATATTTTGGCACTATGGAAGAACCCAAAGTAGAAGAAAAAAAGGTTGAAGAAAAGAAAGTTACAGTAAACAAAGTTGAAGAAAAAAAGAAAGAAGATAAAAAGAAAGTAAAAGAGGATAAAAAAGATTCCGATTCTGACAAGGAAACTGCGAAAATTGAGAAGAAAAATGATAAAAAGAAAGATAAAGCCGAAAAAGAAAAAAAGGAGCCTGAAGTAAAAGTTACCGAAACGAAAGAAGCAGATATAGAACCAGTAACAGAAGTAAAGCCCAAAAAAGTTGGCTATGCAAAGCCAAAACGGGCTAAAGACCCTAAAGCATGTCGTCCGCCCTGTTATGAAAACGGCGACGAAGATTTAAATAATTTTTTTGTTACCAATATTAAATTAACAAAAAAGCAACGTAAACATGGTAAAGATTTAGTATCTGTTTTAAAATTACAATTGAACTTTGATGGATCTATTAAAAAATCGTTAATTACAGGTGAAGACGAAACGCTTAACCAACAAGTTACCGATGCCATTAAAAATATGAATTTATGGAATCCGGCAGTAAAAGGCGGTGTAACTGTAAAATCAGAAGTAAAAATTACTTTAAAATACGATAGAGAAACGAAAGGAATGAAACCTTTTGAAGTAGCTATAATACCTCGCCCGGCACCAAAATGTAAATGCATGAGTGATGCTGAACTATTTGGGGAGTAGTTTTAATCGCGCCACAATTGCGGAAACATTAAAAACGATAAGGCTATTGTTAAACAATTTAAGGCAACTAAAATTGCAATAAAATTAAAACCAACGGCGCTCCATTCAATTCCGTCAACAGCTTGTTTGCTTAATTTAACAACCACTAGCATGAGCGGCATTATTACTGGAAAACTTAAAATACTCATCAATGCAAAATTGCCATTTGCTTTGGCTGCAATTGCGCTCATTAAGGTTAATATACCTGCCAAACCTGTTGATGCAAGAATTAATATAATGAAAAATAAACTCAAGTTTTCAACTTGGTTTGTTATAAAAAATGCATAAAAAAAGAAGGTAATAAAACTCAGCAAAAACATAAATACCATATTGTAAATTATTTTACTAAAAATAAATTGGGTAGGTGTATAATGTAAATAATTAAACAAAGCTTGTCCGCCGGTTTCTTTTAAAAAGCTTTTACTGCTAATGGTAACAGATGTAAATAATGTAATTACCCAAAATAAAGCATTCCAGGTAGGTTTATCAACATGGGCTTTAAAACACAATGCACTTACAAACACGGTACCAATTACGTATACTAAAACGCCGCCTAAAGTTGCTTTTTGGCGAAATTCCAATAAAAATTCTTTTTTAAGGAGTTGTAGTAGCATTTTGTAAAAGTAACTAATGATTTTTATTGTTTGAAAATTCTTTCATGGCTTCCCTTGAATTGTAATACAAAAATTGAATGACAAATTTACTTTGATAAAAAAACCAACTTAGCCGTTTTATGCTTTTTAACAAAATTATCTATTAAAACAACTTCGTTATTTTCGTTTCTAATTAAATTAGTGTTTTCTATTACTAATGTGCTGCCTTTATGTAAGTTAATGGTAGAGCCTTTTGTGAGTATTAGTTTTGATGCAATGGTAATCTTTTTTTTCTTTTCTATGGTTAAGTTTCCATCAATTTTAAGAGGTTCTTTTTCTATTCTGTTTTTAGAGATAATGGTTGCTGTTTTAAAATTACCAAGCAATTGTGTTTCGTAGACACCTCTCCCATAGGCACTTACAAACAGGGTGTTAGTGGCATAATTAATTACTAAATCTAACACCATAACGTTTGGCAATTTGTTAGTTATGCCATTTAATTTGTGCCAAGTTAAGGTGTCAGTAATTAAATCTCTGTAATAGACGCCATCATTACCGCCCGCATACATTAGATTGCTGTATTTATCAATTATTAGTTTATTAATACCCAGTTTCGGTAAATTATAAGTTATTTCGTTTATTCTACATTTATTAGAATCCACGTCATAATTCATTTCAAATAAACGAGAGTTTGTTTGGTTAAAAACATCTTGGCTAATAAAATAAAATTTAGTTGTGTTTTTACTATCGAAGGTGAGGGCTGTAATTTCTGACCAACGGCAAATTTCTAAACTATTTCCATGCACAGCAATTGGCGTTAAGTCAATCCAATTTTGAGTTTTAGAGTTGAGGTTGTTACAAAAAAATAACTTTCCGGTATTATTTTTATCATCCCAATTAGGATTAGAATAACAAACAATAGCAGAGTTTTTATTTATAGCAAAACTCTTAATGCTAGTATTTTTTTTAGATTCGCTCGCGTTTTTATAAAAGGGTATGTCTGTAAATTTTTCAAAATGGGTAATAGCATTTTCTAAATTTTGTTTGCTTAAACGCCAAATATCGTGGTGCCCAATATAAACCACAGAGTCAATAAAAGTAATTGGTCTTTTGCCTTCAAAATACTCATCAGGCACATTTAAATAATGGTGCTGTTGTTTTTTTAAATTCCAATAAATTATGGATGGGGCATTACACTCTGCTACTGCAGAATGCTCATCAATAACGGCAGCCAAATAACCATCGCCGCAAGCACTTACATTATTGTAATTAACATTATTTTTTAAAATAAAATCGCCATTGTCTTGCGTTCCACCAACAACAAAAAGAGAGTCGCTTTGGGCGACATCAATACCCCAAAACATATTAGCGTTTAAGCCACTGCCGTTGAGGTTTTTCCACAAAATAGATTTACAATTTTGTAAAAACGAAACGCCTCCATCGTTAGCTAAAAACAATTTGTCATTTAATCCGTTAATAGAATTGTTAGCAATTGTCATGGCCCTCACATCAGCATGGGTATTGTGGGCGTTGTAACCTGCAATGGTATTAAATGTTTTACCGCCATCTAAACTACGAGATACCTCTGTCATAGCAACATAAATAACAGTTGTATCTATTTGATTGACCTCAAATTCTAAATTCCAATAAGCACCGCCAAATGTTTGAGTTATAGGTTGGGCGTTTAAATTAGGGCTAAATTTTTTTCCGTTAAAGTACTGAATGAAAACTTGTCCCCAGCCTGTGGCAATGAAAAATTTGCTTTTAAATTTTGGTAAAAAAATAGTCGAAATTTCAATGCGTTCGCTTTTAAATGTAGCAGGTGTAATATCTTCTAAATTGCTTCCATAGTTTGTACATACAAATAATTTTGGCTCATAATAATTATATGTTCGTGTGCTGATGTAAAATTTCCCAGTTTCAAAGGGAGCAAATTCTACGTCACAAATACTCCAATCGTGATAAGCTTCGGTGGTATTTTTTAGGGGTAGTTCTATTTTTTTATATGTTTCCCAATCGTCCGTGGTTATGTACACATCGTGTTTTGAATAGGCTATCATTTCCTTATCGTTTTCGCAATTGGCTTTTAAACCATATAGTGGGAATAAATTCTCTTTTTCGCCTTTTGGTCCAATGGCTTGCCAGTTTAAGCCGCCATTAGTTGTTTTTAAAATACCATTTCCAAATATAAGTGGCATACCACCACCAATTTGTTCGGTAGTTACCAAAATGGTTTTATTACTTGAGTTTGGTTTTACAACAATACCACTTATACCAAAATTAATGCCATTGTAACTTTCAGTAATATTAATCCAATTTGGAATGCTATCCATAGCATTTTCGGTTTTAAATAACCCACCACATGCACTGCCTGCTAGCACAAAATTAGCATTTGTACTATCTACCCAAATACTTTGAATTAATCCTTTTACTTGTTCGGAGGTTTGTTTAGGGCCAACATAATCCCATTTAGTAGTTGTGTTTTGAGAAAAATAAATAGAGAAGCTGAAAAATAAAATTATAAAAATTTTATAGTGTTTCATTTTACAACGTAAGTGGTTTACCCTGATAATAATCTAACACCTTTAATTTAAAAATGTAATCGTATTTACTTTGTATTAAATTACTTTCGGCAGCAAATAATCGGTTCTTAGCCGAGCTAAAATCAAACGCACTAATGGCACCTGCGTTAAATTTTTGTTGTGCGTATTTAAACGACTCACTCGCAGCTTCAACACTTGCTTTGGTGGCATTGTATTTGTTTAATGCTGCTTTAGCACTCGCATAAGCTTGGGCAATGGTTTTGTACAAATTTTGCTCTACTAAATCTTGGCTGAATTTTGCATTTAAAGCATTTAATTTTGCGTTTTTTATAGATGTATGGGTTTGTAATCCATTAAATAATGGCACAGTTAATGTAAACCCAATACTTTTATTTATATTATCGTTAAATTGGTCCGCAAATGGTTTTTTACGCGTAACGTAATCTGTTACAGGTGTATAAACAGTATCGCCTTTATTAGTAATACCACTGGCCTGAAATCCGGTAATATTTGCACTTACAAATTCTTTGCCTAAGCCGGAGTAGCCAGTACCTAAACTACCTGTTAAACTTAAACTTGGGCTTATTCTTCCTCTGCTGGCAGCCAAACTTTTTTCTGCACTTTTAATACTATATTCTGCACTTTTTACGCTTGGCTGGTTTTTTAACGACGTTTCGTAAACGGATTGAATATTATTAGATACAAGTGCGTTATCCTGCACATCAACTACAGGGCGAGCAATTGTAAAATTTGTTACACTATCTAAATTTAATAATTGCTTTAAATTTAACACAGATAATTGATAATTGTTATCTGCTGTTGTCACATTCACATCATCTGTTGCCAATTGCGCTTTAACATCGTACTCAACACTTTTGGCAAGGGCCCCAGCATTTACCAATTTTTGCGTTCGCTCTAACTGTTCTTTTGTAATTGCTAATTGGTTTGCCGATATTTTTAACAATTCATCTGTAAAAATTACAGTAATATAAGCATTTGCTACATTTAGTGCTAAATCGTTTTGTTGTTGTTTTAAATTTTCGACACCGCTTAAATACTTATATTCATTGGCTTTAATAGTATTATATTGGCTTAAACCGCTCCATAAAACTACGCTACTACTAACATAAAAGTTTTGTGAAAGCACCTGTGTGTTGGCAAATTGATTGGTAAATCGATCAATAGTTTGCCCAAAATTGTAGGTATGCGACGCGCCTAAATTTAAACTCGGTAAAATAGAAGCTTTACTTTGTAAGGTGTTATTTTTATTTACTTCGTTAGTTAATGCACTTTGTTTTAAGCTGATATTATGGTTATTGGCATAACTTATACATTGTTGTAAATCCCAAGCCGATTGGCTTTTAACAACATAAAAAATAATTAAAGATAAGAGTGTGTAACTAACTTTCATTGTAGTTTACAAAAGTACTTAATTTATTTTTTATAGAACAAATTATTAGATAATGTCTGAATTTATATTAAATTTTTATTGGCTAGCACAGATTTTAACTATTTACTCTTAACAAATACACTAAGCGAAGCAACAATTTAATAAAAAATTTAACTATCTTTAAAAATTAAAAATTGTACTATGGGATGTAGCAGTGGATGTGGCACAGAAAGTAACGGAATACCAAAAGGCTGTAATAATAATGGCAGTTGTGGAACGGATAGTGGTTGTAATAAATTAACTGTATTTGATTGGTTGGGTAATATGAACTTACCTGATGGTCAACTTACTTTTGATATATTTGAAATACGTTTTAAAAACTCTCGTAAAGAATATTATAAAAATGTAAATAATTTAACCTTAAACGTGGGCGATGCTGTTGCTGTTGAAGCTACAAGCGGGCATGATATTGGCATGGTTTCTTTAAGTGGGGAATTAGTTAAACTTCAACTAAAAAAACGTAACATAAGTAAGGATAGTATAGAAATAAAAAAAATATACCGTAAAGCTAAACAAAGCGACATAGATAAGTGGAAGGAAGCGCAAGCTTTGGAGGTGGATACGATGTATAAAGCCCGAACCATTGCCTTAAAACTAGGCTTGGCTATGAAATTAAGCGACGTAGAGTATCAAGGCGATAAATCAAAAGCTGTATTTTATTACACGGCCGAAGCCCGCGTGGACTTTAGAGAGCTTATTAAGGTTTTAGCTGTTGAGTTTAACGTAAGAATTGAAATGAAACAGATTGGTGCAAGGCAAGAAGCTTCTCGCTTAGGTGGTATTGGTGCGTGTGGACGAGAATTATGCTGTAGTACTTGGTTAACCGACTTTAGGGCCGTTAGTACTAGTGCTGCGCGATACCAGCAATTATCCTTAAACCCGTTAAAATTAGCAGGTCAATGCGGTAAATTAAAATGCTGTTTAAATTATGAATTAGACAGTTATTTAGATGCTTTAAAAGAATTTCCAGAAATGGATGGTAAACGTTTACAAACAAAAAAGGGAGAAGCTTTTTTGCAAAAAACAGATATATTTAAGCGTACGATGTACTTTAGTTACCGTAGCGAACCAGATGTGTTTATACCATTAAATGTTACTTTGGTTAAAGAAGTATTGGAAGCAAATGCCAAAGGAGAATTGCCCGATGATTTTAAAGTTGCCTTTAAAGAAACCAACAAAGTAAAAGTGATTGAACATAATTTCGAAAATGTGGTAGGGCAAGATAGTTTAACCCGTTTTGATAAAACGAAATCAAATAAACAAGGTTTTAAAAATAATCCAAATAAACATTCTCAGCACAAAAAACCTAATCCAAACCAACAAAAACCAACTAATAAAGTTCAAACAACAAATAATCCGAAACCACTGTCTAACAACAAACCTCAAACTTCTAATAATCACCGTAAGCCTCATCACAACCGCAATAAAAATAATAATAAACCAAATAACGATGCGAATACTACCAAGCCAACCGAATAAAAAAATTGCCCAGCTATTTTTAATAGGAACGTTATTGTTGTTTTTTTCGGCCTGTAACAAAAATGTAGTGTTTAGTAAATACCAAACATTTAAAGATAATGAATGGTTTGTAAAAGATAAGGCTGTGTTTGATGTTGCTATAACCGATGTTACGTCATTAAATACTATTTCGTTAATGGTTCGCCATGCGGATAGTTATCCTTACAGTAATTTGTTTTTATTTGTTACTACAAAATATCCCGATGGCTTAACCTTAACGGATACAATGGAAGTTGTTTTGGCCAATCAAAAAGGCGAGTGGCAGGGTAGTGGGGCAGGCGATATTTATGATTTTAAAATTCCTATTAAAAAAAATATTCGTTTCCCAAATGCCGGTAATTACCAATTTACGTTTGAACAAGCCATGCGGGTAGACCCACTGCCATTAATAATGGATTTTGGTTTTGAAATTCAAAAAAGTAAATAACAAACTATTTTATTAGTTATATAAAATTAAACTATGCAAGTTTTTAAATTTGGTGGTGCATCGGTAAAGGATGCGGAGGCTGTAAAAAATGTATCTGAAATTTTAAAAAATCAAGCTACTATTCCTACCATTGTTGTTGTTTCGGCAATAGGTAAAACCACAAATAAATTACAAGAATTAGTAAATGCTTATTTTTATAAAGAAGGAAATGTAGATGAAATTTTAAACGAATTAAAAACCTTTCATCAAAACATTCTTCATCAGCTGTTCGAAAACCCCAATCATCCCGTATTTGCAGACATTGAAAATGTGTTTACGGAAATAGTATGGGGTTTAGAAGATGAGTTAACGCCTAATTATAATTTTCATTACGATCAAATTGTAAGCCAAGGAGAGGTACTAGCAACAAAAATAATATCAGCCTTTTTAAATGAAATTAACATTCGTAATAAATGGATAGATGCTCGTGGCATTATCCAAACTGATAACTCTTACCGCGAAGGTAAAGTAAATTACGAATTGAGTGAAACTTTGGTACAAACACAATTACTACCCATATTAAATACCGTGGGCATGGTTATTACCCAGGGTTTTATTGGTGGTACTTCCGAAAATTACTGTACCACGTTGGGTAGAGAGGGAAGTGATTACACAGCAGCACTATTGGCTTATTTTGTAAATGCAACAAACGTTACTATTTGGAAAGACGTGGCTGGAGTGTTAAATGCCGACCCAAAGTATTTTAAAAACACAAAAAAAATTGATGAACTCACTTATCACGATGCTATTGAATTAACCTATTACGGGGCATCAGTTATACATCCAAAAACCATTAAGCCTTTACAAAATAAAAATATTCCCCTATTTGTAAAATCTTTTTTAAAACCTAATGATAAAGGAACAGTGGTTAATAATGGCGAGAAACGTTCGGAGGAAACGACCTATATTTTTAAGGTAAATCAAGTGTTACTTTCTATTCAGCCAAAAGATTTTAGTTTTATTGCCGAAGACAATTTAAGCCTTATTTTTAGTTTGTTTAGTAAATACAGCGTGCATGCAAATATGACTCAAAATTCTGCGATTAGTTTTAGTGTTTGTGTGGATTATGATGTACATAAAATTGAACCTTTAATAGCCGAATTACAACAACAATTTAAAGTATTGTATAATACCAATATGGAATTAATGACTGTAAGAAATTACAACGCAACTATTATAGAACAACTAACCGAAAATAAAACTATTTTAATTGAGCAGCGTAGCCGAAATACCTTGCAAATGGTTTTAAAAGATGAAGAACGATAATTTTTTTGGTTACTTACCGTCAGAATGAACTATTGCTAATGATGACCAGCGCTAATTTGACAGTATTGATTGTAATGGGCTGGCGAAAGAGTTGAATATTATTCAATAGCTATTTTTGTTCTACCTATTTGTTGTTTATTTTGCAGTAAAATCAGGCTATAAAAGCCTTTTGAAAGATTTTGTGTAACAATTTCGTATATGCCTTTTTCTATTTTACACTCATAAATTTTTTGCCCCAAAACGTTTATTAAAATTAACTCGCCATTGATAATATCAGCATCTAATTGTAGTTTAAAGATACCATTGTTGGGGTTAGGGTAAGTGGTAAAATTATTATTATAATCTAAACTTTGATTTTCTATCCCAACAGGCGCAATTGGACATCCATTTGGATTTCCTGCGGCGCAAAGGGGGTATGTGGAAGAAATATTTCCCATTGCTATTAAATAATTTTGAAAACATGTGACTGGATTTGGAAAAAAGTCAATATCATTTAACTCTTCAGGAAAACCAAACCCCGGTACTTTTGGAAAAAGTGGAAAACAACTAATATTATTATTATCACATCGTAAAGTCCTTAAATATGTAGGTAAATTTGGTAAACTCGTTAACAAATTATTGGAACAGTATAAATCTTTAAAAATAGTTGGTAATGAAGGTAGACTTGTCAGTAAATTGAAACTACATGACAATCTCTGCATACCAGCTGGCAAATTAGGCAATGCTGTAATAGAATTATTATCACAATACATTTCATATAAAGAGAGCGGCAATGTAGGAAAACCGGTTAAGTTATTCTTTCCACAATATATTGTTTGAAGAGAATTAGGAAAACTTGGAAAATTAATTAAAAAATTATTATTGCAATACAAAACTTGAAGCGAGGATCCAAAACCAGAAAAACTTGTTAGGGAATTGTATTCGCAATATAAAAACTGAAGAGAATTAGGTTGAACAGGAATTGTGGTAAGGGAGTTATGTCTGCAATCTAAAAGAGTTAAAGAATTGTTTAGAATCGGTAAACTAGTTAATGAATTATATTGGCAATACAAATTATGTAATAAATTTGGTAAAGATGGTAAACTATTGAGTGCATTTGAAGAACAGTCAAAAATAGTTAAAGATGTTGGCAAAACGGGAAGGCTTGTTAGCGAATTACTATAACAGTATAAGTTTTGAATTGAATTTGGCAATGCAGGAAGGCTGGTTAAATAATTTCCATTACAGTAAAATTTTTGAAGGGAAGTAGGTAAAGGTGGAAGACTAGTTAACAAGTTATTATCACAATGTAAATTTTGAATTGAATTAGGCAGTGAAGGAAGGTTAATTAAAGAATTTTCAGAACAATATAATGTTTGAAGCGAGGTTGGTAAAATCGGTAGATTGTTCAATAAAGGGTTATTTGAGCAATTCAATGTTAGAATTGAATTAGGAAGAGAAGGTAAACTTGTTATGGAATTTCCTACGCAGTTTAATGTTTGAATAGAGACCGGCAAAGTTGGTAAATTAATTAAAGGGTTGCTGGAGCAATCCAAAAAAAGAAGAGAATTAGAAAGTACTGGTAAACTGGTTAAAGAATTGTTGCCACAATTAAGAAATTGGAGTGACGAAAAATGTTGAATACCTGTTAAATCTAAAATACCTAGATTATTTGCATTTATCGTTTTTGTAGCAGTTGTAACTAATGTACTAGTTATATTCAAAGAAGTGCCATTCATGGCAGTAGGAATAATACCATTAAGATAAGTGCGAAAATTAGCATCAGGTATTAATACATAAGTTTGTGCATTAATTTGACACGTGAATAGTAATAAAATAAATAGTAGTTTTTTCATTTACATAAATGTAATAAAAAATATCAATTATTTTTACAGTTTTTAAAACTAAGGCGTACTCAAACTCACAGGTAAAATTTTACCATTAAAATAGTTCTGTCCGTTAATAGCAAAATCGTAGATAAATGTTGCCATTTGTTTGGGTTGTAAAGGTGCTTTGTAACCCGGAAAAGCTTTATTCAACATTTCTGTTTGAACAGCACCAATGGCTAAACAATTTACTGCAATGTTTTTATCTTTAAATTCTTCAGCTAAACATTCGGTTAATCCGCTTAATGCCGATTTACTGCTGCTATAGGCACTTAACCCGGCAAATTTTGAACTGCCTTGAAAACCTCCCATACTGCTAATGTTTACAATATGCGATTTAGCTTTTTTACCCATAAAAGGCAATAGCTGTTGTATTAATTTAAAAGGACCGAAGACATTGGTAGCATAAACACTTTCTAGTTCTTTTTCAGCTATTTTTTCAAAAGGTTTGTTAACTATTTGTCCTGCATTATTTATTAAAATGCTTACCGGTAATTTAATTTTCTTTATTACATCAACTATTTTTTTTTGTTGTTTGGTATTGGTAATATCAGCTCTAAACGGAATTAAATTGGTGGTATTATTTACGTTTACAAGCTTTGTAAGCGAATCAATATTACGCGATATAGCAATAATTGAATAATTGGGATTGTTTAAAAACAATTTTACTGTTTCAAATCCTATTCCTTTGCTGGCACCTGTGATAATAACTAACATAAATTATAGATGTTGTGTTTTAAAAATAATGTTGTGTTCTTCTAATTCCTTTAAAAGAGGTTCGTAAATTTGAGGTGTGGTGGGAATTTGCACGCCAACATCAGTAAATTTCTTAGTAATAAAATTCTTAACGGTAATGGCTAAAGGTAAACCAACTGTTTGTGCCATAGCAGTATCGTGATTATCTTTCCCAATAACTACCAATGAAGAATTTGTTTTAAAAATTTTATTCGCATCACTTGGTAATTTAAATTCAAATTGATGTTGCATCACAATCATGTCTTTATCGGTGTCTTGTAATTTCCATTTTTCCTCTAGCAATGCTTGCAAAAATTGCGCCGGAGAGCCTTCTGATAATGCGATTTTTTTATCGGAAAACAATTCTAAATAATCCAGCATATTTTCAATTTGTGCATCCCAATTATCTTTTAAAAAGTGTTTTAACTTTTCTTTTAATGTTCCTTTTCCATATGGAAGAAAAGCATTTAATAAATCGGAATAGCTTAATTGATTAGCATGCGTAATTTTTGTGGTGTCGTCTGTCAATCCTAATAAAATAAATACATTCCAAGCTTTACAATAATGTTGCTGACGTAAAGTGCCGCGCAACATGGTTTTTGCACTCTGTAAACCATAAATTTCTTGATATGAAATACTATCGCGGTTGGCATACGCATCAAAACTTCCATAGCCTTCCATGCTTATGGTATCGGTTTGAGAAAACAAACGGTTATACGGTAAAAATTTTAAAGCACCATTTTCTAAATATTGAGCCGTTCCTTGTCCAGCCAAAATTACGTTTCTCGGGTTCCAACTAAACTTATATCCCCATGGATTATCATTACTTTCAGGTGCTACCAAACCACCACAATACGATTTAAAAGAAATCACTTCCCCACCTTTTTGTTTTATGTCATTAATTTCTTTCATGGCACTGGCGTGATCTATCCCGGGATCTAAGCCACATTCGTTCAGTAAAATCAATCCTTTTTTTTGTGCTTCCTTATCTAAAGCTTTCATATCCGCACTTACATAACTTGCCGTAGCAATATGTTTTCCAAATTCAACACAATCTTTTGCCACTTCTGCGTGCATAAATGCCGGTAGCATCGAAATAACAAAGTCATGTTGCTGTATAATTTCTCTGCGTTTTTCAGCGTCATTAATATTAAAACTAGTGGCAGTAGCATTTGTATGATTAGCAACTTTTTCTTGAGACAATTTAATATCCACATCCGCCACTGTAATTTTAAAATTATAGGTGGTTGAATTTTTTATTAAATAATTTATTAACGAAGTAGTAGAGCGACCTGCGCCTATTATTAAAATATTAGTCATTGTCTGTAAAAATACTATTAATTTATGTGTAATTTTGAGGCACTAGTTTAAAAATTATGAACGTTTTAATATTGGGTTCGGGTGGACGAGAACACGCCTTTGCTTGGAAAATTGCTAAAAGTAAACTTCTACAAAATTTATACATTGCGCCCGGCAACGCTGGTACGGCAAATTGTGGAACCAACGTTAATATTGCGGTAAACGATTTTGACGCCATAAAAAACCTAGTGTGGGAAAAGGACATTAATTTGGTATTGGTTGGTCCGGAAGATCCTTTGGTAAATGGAATTCACGATTATTTTTTAAACGATGACGTATTAAAAGAAATACCAGTTATCGGTCCAAAAAAAGACGGTGCACAATTAGAAGGAAGTAAAGATTTTAGCAAGCAATTTATGCAAAAGTACAATGTGCCAACTGCGCGTTATGCAACATTTACTTCGGCTAATATAGAAGATGGTTATAATTTTTTGGAAACATTAAACCCTCCTTTTGTATTAAAAGCAGATGGTTTGGCAGCAGGAAAAGGAGTTTTAATTTTAAATACTCTTTTAGAAGCAAAAGCCGAACTAAAAACGATGTTATTGGATGCAAAATTCGGAACTGCCAGTAGCAAAGTAGTAATTGAAGAATTTTTACACGGTATAGAATTATCGGTATTTGTTTTAACGGATGGAAAATCTTATAAAATTTTACCAGCAGCTAAAGATTACAAGCGAATTGGTGAAGGTGATACTGGTTTAAATACAGGTGGCATGGGTGCCGTAAGTCCTGTTCCATTTGCAGACGAGAATTTTATAAAAAAGGTTGAGGAAAAAGTAGTAAAGCCTACTATTGCAGGGCTTAATGCCGAAGGGATTGATTACCGTGGTTTTATTTTTATTGGTTTAATGAATTGTAATGGCGAACCTCAAGTAATTGAATACAATTGCCGTATGGGTGACCCGGAAACAGAAGTAGTAATTCCGCGTATTGAATCTGATTTTCTAGATTTATTAATTGGGGTAGGGCAGCAAACTCTTCATACTAAAGAATACAATACCACACCACAAACTGCAACTACTGTTGTGATGGTGAGTGGCGGTTATCCGGAGGAGTTTAAAAAAGGTTATGAAGTAAGTGGATTAGAATTAAAATTTGATTCTCACGTTTTTCATTCAGGCACAAAATTAGAGGGCGATAAAGTACTTACTAACGGTGGACGTGTATTTGCTATAACCTCTTTTGGCAATACCATTGAAGAGGCCGTAAATAGAAGTTTTGAGTCTGCCGAAAAAATTAGTTATACCAATAAATATTACCGAAAAGATATTGGCAAGGATTTAATTAATTATTAAAAATAAGCTTACCACACCGCTGGCCCTAATTTTTTAGTAATCTTACTTTTTGGAAATACCTCATAAAAAATTTGATCGAACCACACTAAAATTTTAAAACTAAAAGTAGGCGAGTTTAGTTTTTCTCCTACTTTTTTAGTATTTTTTAAAGTAAATCTATAGGCAATATCTGTACCTAAACCAAACCATTTAAATACCTTAAATTGTGCAGTTATACCCGGCTCGTATAATAACAATAACGATTTTTTGTCGCCACTGTATAAATTAAATTGTTTTGCTTTTTGAAACCATGCCAATCCCGTTCCGGCCTGTATAGGCACACTTAATTGCCAGCGTTTGGTTTTATGAAAAACAAAATCAATATAATAACACAAATAGGTAAATTTTAAATATCTAGTAATTGTTTCGGTTTTTCCGTCTGCATTTTGCTCGTTAAAATTAATGCCATAATTAGATTTCATCCAACTTATTCCTCCACCAATGCGCAGTTTACGTTGATAAGCAACGCCTAGTCTAACACCTGTTACACTAATTAATTGGTTGCTTATAAAACTATTTCTACTCTCTAAACGTGCATCAATACTCGATTTGTTCTTAAATACATCGTGTAAAGTATCTAAAAATTGTGCTTTTAAGCCTTGACTGACAAATAGAAATACGCTTATAAAAAAAACATTTTTCATTTATAACAAAATTACGTTTATAAACTATTCAATTATTTAGTGTAAAATAATAATTTCAACAAATAACTTGTTTAATTTTATGTTTTGATGTTAGATACACCTATTGAATATATTAAAGGGATTGGACCACAACGTGCCGATGTTTTAAAAAAAGAATTGGGTATCTATACTGCATTCGATTTGGTAACCTACTATCCTTTTAGGTATGTTGATAAAACGAAGTTTTATGCCATAAAACAAATTAACGAAGAGTTACCTTATGTTCAATTAAGAGGGGTAATTGATAGTTTACAAATTGTTGGGCAAAAACAAAATACACGTTTAGTAGTTGTTTTTAAAGATACCACCGGAAGCCTTGAATTAGTTTGGTTTAAAGGTTATAATTGGATGGCACAGCAACTAAAATTAGGCATTGAATACGTTGTATTTGGTAAAGCCACCAATTTTATGGGCCGATACAACATAGCGCACCCCGAAATAGATGAAGTTACAGCCGATTTTTTAAAGCAACAATCTGCCTTTCAAAGCGTATATAACAGTACCGAAAAATTAAAATTTAAAGGTTTAGATAGCAATGGTATTCGTAAAGTGCAACGTAGCTTAATTCAACAATTAGCGCCTGAACACTGTCCGGAAAATTTAAGCGAAGAGGTTATTGCAGAACAAAAATTAATTTCTCATTTTGAGGCATTAAAGCAAATTCATTTCCCCGAAAATGCGCAACAATTAAAGGATGCCGAGCTTCGCTTAAAGTTTGAGGAATTATTTTACATTCAACTTAAACTATTAAAATTAAATAAAGTTAGAGTTAATACTACGCAAGGTTTTATATTTAGTAGGGTAGGTCACGTGTTTAATACTTTTTTTAATAAACATTTACCATTTCAATTAACCAATGCGCAAAAAAGGGTTTTAAAAGAAATTCGATTAGATATGGGTAGTGGTAGGCAAATGAATAGATTGTTGCAAGGCGATGTAGGCAGTGGTAAAACGTTGGTGGCTTTAATGAGTATGTTATTAGCTATTGACAATAATTTTCAAACCTGTTTAATGGCACCTACCGAAATTTTAGCGCAACAACATTTTGTAACCTTTAAAAATTTATTAGAGCCTTTAAACCTAAGTGTGGCAATACTCACAGGCTCTTCTAAAACAAAAGAACGAAAACATATTTTAGAAAAATTATTAAAAAACGAAATTCATATTTTAATAGGCACACACGCTTTAATTGAAGAGGTAGTGCAATTTGCCAATTTAGGGTTGGTTGTTATAGACGAACAGCATCGTTTTGGCGTAGCACAACGTGCTAAACTTCGAAATAAAAACACCAATCCGCCACATATATTATTAATGACGGCAACGCCTATACCACGCACTTTAGCAATGACATTTTATGGCGACTTAGATACAAGTTTAATTGATGAATTACCTCCTGGGCGTAAACCTATAAAAACAGTGCATTATTTCGAAAATCAACGTTTACGTGTAAATGGTTTTTTAAAAGAACAAATTGAATTGGGAAGGCAGATATACATTGTTTTTCCGTTAATACAAGAAAGTGAAAAATTAGATTATCAAAATTTACAACAAGGCTACGATAATTTAGTTCTTGAATTTCCGCCACCAACATACCAAATAAGCATTGTGCATGGTAAATTAAAAAACGATGAAAAAGAGTTTGAAATGCAACGTTTTATAAAAAACGAAACTCAAATTATGGTTGCTACCACAGTTATTGAAGTAGGTGTAAATATTCCAAATGCTAGTGTAATGGTAATTGAAAGTGCCGAACGTTTTGGTTTATCGCAATTACACCAATTGCGTGGTAGAGTAGGACGGGGTGCGGACCAAAGTTTTTGTATTTTGTTAACCGGTGCTAAATTAGGCACCGATAGTCGTTTAAGAATGAAAACAATGGTACGTACAAATGATGGTTTTGAGATAAGCGAAGTAGATTTAAAATTGCGTGGGCCTGGCGATATTGAAGGCACGCAACAAAGTGGCGTTATGGATTTAAAATTAGCAAACTTAGCGCAAGATGGACACATCCTTCAATTAGCGAGACAAGCCGCTATGACAGTAGTAGATGAAGATGTGAATTTTGATTTAGAAAAAAACAAAGTTTACTTGTTACACTTACAAAAACAGCAACAACAAAAAACTAATTGGAGTAAAATTGGTTAAAATCTAATTAGTTCCTTAATAGTTTATGGAGTTTTGTCTGTACATTTATAATAATATTATATAAAACAAGTACAAATTTGCTTTAGAATTGTAGTGTAATATTGTATTATAAAATAAACTAAAAACATAAAAACATGAAAAAAGTAATCGTAATTTGTACCCTTTGTTTAGGATTAAGCAATGCGTACGCACAAAAAGTAAAAGAGGCAAACGTGCCAGCAACAGTTAAAGAAGGTTTTAAAAGAAATTTTCCAACGTCACAAGTTGAAAAATGGGAAAAGGAAGGTGCAAATTTCGAAGCTGAATTTGATGTAAATAAAATTGAAACATCAGCATTATTTGATGCAACCGGAGCATTGTTAGAAACTGAAGTTGAAATTTCAGTAAAAGACTTGCCTTCAACGGCTTCTGATTATTTAGCAAAAAATGTTGCAGGTAGAAAAATTAAAGAAGCCGCAAAAATTACCGATAACAAAGGGACAGTAACCTACGAAGCCGAAGTAGATGAAACTGATTATATTTTTGAAAGTAATGGTAATTTTATTAAAAAAGTAGTAGAAAAAGACGATAAAGACGACGATAAAAAATAATAAAAAAAGGCTTCTAAATTTAGAAGCCTTTTTTCATAAAAAAAATAATAGTTTTTTAAAAAAAATTAATCTTTCACGAGTTTTTGGACAAATTTTTCAGAGTCAGCATAAACAGTAACAATATATACACCACTAACTAAATTAGAAATTGCAATAGTCATTAAATCAGTATTTAAAGTTTGTTCATTTAAAACAATTTTACCCAAATTGTCGCTTATAATTACTTTTAAATTTTTACTGTAATTTTTTAATTGAATGTTTATTTTAGTGTTTGCAGGATTTGGATAAACTGCATAGGTTTGGGAGCCAAAATCAAAATCATTAATCCCAGAAACTGGTATACAAGCTGTTCCGCCAATATCGGTAAAGTTTTTACAAAACGATTGATAGTACTGGTTAGTAACAACAGCGTCGTGCACAACAACCATATTTTCGTCGTTTAAACTTGTACCCGAACTCGACCAATTGTACGAGCCTGTTGCAACTAATGGGTCAGACGAAGGGTTTGAAGGGTCTACAATTAAGAATTTATTGTGATATATTCCCGAACCGGAATAAACTTTAAAATTTGCACCCATGGCGCCAGACAAAGTAGTGTTAGGTGCGTAACTCTGCGAATAAGAGTCTTCAATGCCTTTTGATACAACACCTGCTAATACTCTATTTTTAATGCCTGTAGCAATATTATTATCAGTAAAAGTGTAAATGCCAAAAAATAAATCTGTATTCGCAGTATTTATCACATTTTGCATTTGGCCGGTTGCATTATCTTTTGGGCTAAAATAGACTTGCACTGGAGTGCCATTAACAGTAAAATTTGTTTGCGCACTTACTGTCTTAAAGGTTCCAAATTTTGAATTAGTTAAATTAGGTGCAGCAGTTGTAGCGCCCCACATTTGATTAAATTGGCTGGTAAATGCCTGTGCTAATGGTTTATCTTGAAAAATAATTACATTATTATAATCGGTAGTATTTTGATTTAAAGAAAAATTAAACGAACCAGTCCAAACATACGAATCGTTACTATTAGAAGAATTAGCATCAATTATAACAAACTTATTATGTGATATTCCGTAGCTGGAAGTAGTGGGACTTCCCAGTTTATTAATACCCGTGTTTAATAATGATAATCCTGAATTTATTGAAGCTCCATCATAAATCCAACGAACAACTACCCCACGATTATAAGCATTATTTACCGCGGTAGCAATGGCATCAAAACCATCTCCCGAACTATATGTGTAGTTATAAATACAAAAATCTAAAGTGTATTTTGAGCGATTAATGTGTCCAATCAATGTGTCTTTAAAAGCTGTATTGTACATGGCATTTACACCGGTAGATAATGCAGTATTTACCGTTTTATTAAAATAGCATTTTATTTTAGGATTAGCTGTTTGCGAATAAATAGCACTCGAAAAAGTTGTAATAAAAAATAGTGAAAGGATGGATTTAGGTAATAAACTCATTTTTATTTGGGTGTAAAATTATTTTAATAATAAATTGCAATTTACTGCAATTAACTGTACAATTATTTTTTTTAAATCAATTTTAAGTTAAATTTTCAATTACACCAGTATTTATATAATTTTGGAGTATAATTTAATATGTTTGTACCATGACAATTGCCGTTTATGCTCGCTCAACAAAAGACAATCATCAGGCTTATATTGAGCAGATTTATACTTTCTTAAAAAACGAATCAATAGATGTAATTATTTTTAAGCCCTATTACGACTTTTTAAAATTAAACTACAATTTTACTTTAACTCTAAACACCTATACTACTTCCGAAGAGTTAATAGCGTCTGCATACTTTGTTATTTCTTTGGGTGGCGATGGCACTATGTTAGAAACGTTAGCTTTGGTTCGAAAGTCTGGAATACCCGTTTTAGGCGTAAATACCGGGCGATTGGGTTTTTTAGCTTCTGTCAATAAAGATGATTTACAAAAATCGTTAGAGTTGTTGGTAAAAGAAAAATTTACCTTAGATAAACGTGAATTGATTGAAATTAATGGCTGTAACAATTGTTTTGATAATGTAAATTATGCCTTAAACGAATTCACAATTCATAAAAAAGATAGTAGTGCCATGATTAACATTGATACTTTTGTAGATGGAGTTTTTTTAAACTCTTACTTTGCAGATGGTTTAATTGTATCAACACCTACTGGGTCTACAGCATATTCATTAAGTTGCGGTGGCGCCATTATGATACCTGATTCTGAAAATTTTATTATCACACCCATTGCGCCGCATAACTTAAATGTGAGGCCAATAGTAATTTCAAATAACAAAAAAATTAGCTTTAAAGTTAGTGGTCGAACGGATAGTATTAATGTTTCATTAGATTCGCGTAGTGCTCAAATTTCTTGTAATACAGAAATTACAATCAATAAAGCCGATTTTAGATTTAACTTAATAAATTTAGAGGGGCAACATTTTTTTACAACCTTACGCAATAAATTATTGTGGGGTATCGATAAAAGAAAGTAAATAGTGATATGTTTACAACAAAATACCCTTTACTGGGTTAACCAATTAATATCATAAATCCATTAAAGCTACGCAATTCTAAAATTTTAAATGAAACCCGAATTTATTGAAAACGAAAACATTGAAGTAATTGGTGCGCGCTCACACAATTTAAAAGATATTTCACTTACCATTCCTCGCAACCAATTAGTTGTAATTACCGGTTTAAGTGGTAGTGGCAAATCATCTTTAGCCTTTGATACGATATACGCCGAGGGGCAGCGGCGGTATGTAGAAAGTTTTAGTAGCTATGCCCGTCAGTTTTTAGGTAATTTAGAGCGACCCGATGTTGATAAAATTTCGGGCTTAAGTCCCGTTATTTCTATCGAGCAAAAAACGGTAAATAAAAATCCTCGTTCAACAGTTGGCACTATTACCGAAATTTACGATTTTATGCGTTTGCTATTTGCACGTGCGGGTCAAGCCTATAGTTACAATACTGGCGAAAAAATGGTGCGTTATAGCGATGAACAAATTATCGATTTAATTTTACAAAAATATGCTTTACAAAAAATAAATCTTTTAGCACCTATCGTTAAAGGACGCAAAGGGCATTACCGCGAGTTGTTTGAAGACATTCGTAAACGAGGTTTTAATAAAGTACGAGTAGACGGAAGTGTAGTTGATATTACACCTAAAATGCAGGTCGATCGTTATAAAATTCATGATATTGAAATTGTAATTGATCGTTTAGAAATTACTGCAGATGTAAAAACCCGTTTAAACCAATCCTTGCAAACAGCTATGAAACATGGCAAAGGTACAATTATGGTGGAAAGTGTTGTTGTGCAAGACGTAAAAGATTCGGCGAAAAAATCAACAAAAAAAGCGACTAACCTAAATAATAATTTAGGCGAGGCTAAATTTTTCTCTAGATTGTTGATGTGCCCTACTACTGGAATTAGTTACGATGAACCTGCACCAAATTTGTTTTCGTTTAATACACCCTATGGTGCTTGCCCGCAATGTAATGGCTTGGGTGTAATTTCTGAAATTGACATTTCTAAAATTGTTCCTAACACCAAATTAAGTATTAGCAAAGGCGCATTTGCAGCAATTAGTGCACATAAAAGCAGTTGGATTTTTAAACAAATTGAAGCTATTGGTAATGTTTACGATTTTAATTTAGATACTCCTTTTGACGAAATTAACGACGATGCTATAACTATTTTACTGTATGGAAGTGACGAATTATTTAAAGTTACAACCGATGGTGGCAGCTACAACACAGCTTTTGAAGGCATTGCTACGTTTATTACTAAACAAGCGGAGGACGACCCAAGCCCCGCTATGCAACGCTGGGTGCAAGGTTTTACTAATAAAAAAGAGTGTCCGACTTGCAGCGGTACACGTTTAAAAAAAGAGAGTTTATATTTTAAAATTGCCGATAAAAATATTGCTGAGTTAGCCGATTTAGATATTTCTATTTTACAAATGTGGTTTAGCGATGTTGAAAAACGATTAGATAAAAAACAAAATATAATTGCGAAAGAAGTTTTAAAAGAAATTCGAAGTCGTATACAATTTTTAATGGATGTAGGTTTAGATTACGTTACCCTTAATCGTTCGAGTAAAACCTTGAGTGGGGGAGAGGCGCAACGTATTCGGCTGGCCACTCAAATTGGCTCGCAATTAGTAGGCGTGTTGTATATTTTAGATGAACCAAGTATTGGTTTACATCAACGCGATAATGTGCGTTTAATTACCGCTTTGAAAAATTTACGTGATATTGGCAATAGCGTTATTGTAGTTGAACACGATAAAGATATGATTGTAGAAAGTGACTATGTTATTGATATCGGGCCGGGTGCCGGTATTCATGGTGGCAGAATTGTAGCAAGCGGTACGCCCAAACAAATGCTTAAATTAAATACTACAACGGCAAATTACATTAATGGTAAATTTAAAATTGAGGTTCCAACAATACGTAGAAAAGGAAACGGAAAAAAGTTGACATTAAAAAACTGTACAGGTCACAACCTCAAAAACGTTAGTGCCGATTTTCCGTTGGGGAAATTTATTTGTGTTACAGGTGTTAGTGGTAGTGGAAAAAGTAGTTTAGTAAACGGAACACTTTATCCCATTTTAGCAGCACATTTTTACAATTCGGAAAAAAAGCCTTTGCCGTATAAGAGTATTACTGGTTTAGAGCATATTGATAAAATAATTGATATTGATCAAAGTCCTATAGGGCGCACACCACGAAGCAACCCAGCAACCTATACTAACGTTTTTAGCGACATTCGTAATTTATTTGCTGAAATACCGGAAGCTAAAATACGAGGTTACAAACCTGGTCGATTTTCATTTAACGTAAAAGGTGGGCGTTGCGAAACTTGTGGAGGTGCAGGTGTAAGAACCATTGAAATGAATTTTTTGCCCGACGTGTATGTGCATTGCGATACCTGTAATGGCAAGCGCTACAACCGCGAAACGTTAGAGGTACGGTTTAAAGGTAAATCAATTAGCGATGTGCTAAATATGACGATTGACCAAGCCTGCGAGTTTTTTGAAAATAACCCAAACATTTATCGACAAATTAGCACCTTGCAAAATGTGGGCTTGGGGTATATAACTTTGGGGCAACAAGCTACAACTTTGAGCGGAGGTGAGGCACAGCGAGTGAAATTGGCTACCGAATTAAGCAAGCGTAATACTGGCAATACGTTTTATATTTTAGACGAACCCACTACCGGCTTGCATTTTGAAGATATTCGTATTTTATTAGAAGTATTAAATAGGTTGGTAGACAGTGGCAATACGGTTTTAGTAATTGAACACAATATGGATATTATAAAAGTTGCTGATTATGTTATTGATATCGGTCCCGAAGGAGGTAAGTCAGGTGGAGAAATATTATTTGCAGGAACGCCTGAAGATTTAGTTAAAGTAAAAAATAGTTATACTGCGCCGTTTTTAAAAAAGGAATTAAATTAATAATAAAAAGCGTAAATTGTCTATTTCACTATAATTTTATTTTTTTTTCATACCTTTAAAATTATGCAAAAATTAGTTTTCTTTTTTTTAATCGTTGCCCTTGGTTGTAAATCGCAAATACCCAATGGCTATTATAATTCGGCACAGGGACAGACGGGCAATGCTTTAAAAATTTCGCTTTACAATATCATAAAAAATCAAACTGTTTTAACATATAATGCCCTTTGGTCGGCGTTTCCAAAATCAGATAAAAAAGCAAATGGCAACGTTTGGGACATTTATAGTTACAAGCCTATAGGTGCCCAGCCCTATGAATTTATATTTACAACTAATCAATGTGGGTCGTATAATTCCGAGGGCGATTGTTATAACCGCGAGCATAGCTGGCCGCAAAGTTGGTTTAATTCCGATATTAATCCTAGCTCTGATTTATTTCATATTTATCCTACGGACGGTAAAGTAAATGGTATAAGAGCAAATTATCCTTATGGTAATGTTGGAACAATAAATACACTAACTCAAAATGGCAGTAAACTTGGAACCTGCACAAATGTTGGCTATAATTTAACGGTGTTTGAACCAATTAACGAATTTAAAGGTGATTTAGCCCGTGGCTATTTTTATATGAGTACACGGTATTGTAACGAAGATGGGGCTTGGGCTAGTTCTGACGCTACTAATAAATCGAACATTTTGCCTTGGCAAGTAAATGTACTATTACAATGGCATAATCAAGACCCAGTAAGTGCTAAAGAAATTGCAAGAAACGACTCGATTTACAAAATTCAAAACAATCGTAATCCATTTATTGATAATCCGCAATGGGCTGATAGTATCTGGAAAACAACCATAATTGGTTTAAAAGAGAATTTAAATTTTAATACTAAATTTTCTGTTTCTCCTAATCCATCTTCAAACAGCTTATTATTAAAAAGTGAAAACAATATTTATAACTACGATTTAAAAATAACAAATGCGTACGGTAAACTAGTTGAAAGTACAACTATTTATAACGAAACTAAAATTGACTGCAGTAGCTGGCAAAATGGGGTTTATTTTATAGTTATACAAAATTCAGTTTCAAGTAGTTGTTATAAGTTTATTAAAATTAATTAGATAAAATTTAAAGAAGCTCTTAGTAGAGTTTTTTATTTTTTCGGCTTTCTTTCAAAGAAGCTAAACCCATTTTTTGAATACAATTTTTTAAATTCTAAGTTTATAAACATTGCTTTTTCGTCTTGTATTTTCGTAACGATGTATACTGGGTAGTCTATTGCTCCATATTTCATCCATTCGGCATTGGCAGTTGTAAAACCACTGTAGCGAGAATGGCCTTGCTTTTCATGGTTGTCTAAATAGTGTTTAATATCTTTTAGCTGATTTGGATTTTGGTAATCGCTTGGTAAACGATTGCTGTAAAATAGATAAGCATAGCTTTTAAAAGCATGTGTTTCTACATAACATTTTTTAGTTGCACAGGTTTTGTAAAACTCAATAGCTGCGTGTTGTGTATACTGTTCAACTTTAGGTATAATTAATATTATTGCCAAATAAATAAATAAAATAAAACAAACTAAACTACTATACATTAATTTTATTTTTTGTTTGTGTATTGCAACATATAACAGTAATGCGGCTACAAAAAACAAAATCCCAACGATCCATTCTATACCACTCCAATTTACGTCAGCTTTTAAATTCTCTTTAGCAAAAACATCATCAATTAAATTGCTGTTTATTAATTTGTCTTTAAACAAATTAAAAAAGCCTACCGCGATAAAAAGTATTGTAATTATTACTGTAACAAGCCAATATATAATTTTTAAATAGGAGTTAAGTTTTAATTGATTAAAGTAAAGAGTTAAACCCACTGCAGAAATAAAGGTGATTGGAAAATAACACAGCGACGAATAATGTACAATTTTTGTTTTTGCAATTGAAAATAAAATAAGTACTACCCAAAATAAAATGAGCATAATTTTTTTTAACAATAATTGATAAGGTGTTAGATTTGTTTTATTAGAGTAACTCGCAATAAAAATAAGAGATGCAGGAAAACAACCAATTAATAATACTATAAAATGGTAAATAAATGGTCCACCATGCCCGGCATCTTCTGTTTTTAGTAAACGTAGTTGATAACCAATAAACTCATTAATTACTTGTTGGTTACCATTAATTAATTCTACTAAAAACCAACTCCCACTAACAAATAATGTTGTAATTATAAACAGCCATATAACCCTAGTTTTAAATAATACTAACGATTTTGTAAGAATAAAATAAACAAAAAATACCAATGCAACAATTACTAATGCCGCTGGCCCTTTTGTTAAGACCGCCAAGCCCAAACAAACACCAGCAAATAAAGCATTAAGTAATTGCTGTTTTCCATTCGGATTATTTATAAACTGAATACAGTTATAAATTGCTGTAAAAATAAAAAGATTAAACCAGGGGTCTATTAAACCTGACTTGAAATACAAATGCGGTAATAATGATGCAGTGTAAAGTAAGCACCATATAAGTGCAAACTTTTGCGAATGAAATTTTTTACCTATTATAAATAACGCCAACAATGTAAAAATACTACACAATGCATTCGGTAGGCGGGCCGAAAATTCTGTTATACCAAATACGTTCATGCAGGCGGCTTGCATCCAAATAAACAATGGAGGCTTTTCCCAAAACGGCTGATAATTTAATTGTACTTCGGCATAGTTTTTCGAAATTACCATTTCGCGGGCGCATTCGGCAAAATTTACCTCGTCCCAATCAAATAACGGGCAATTACCAATAAATGGAATAAAAATTAAAGCCGCAATTAACGATATTAAAGCGCCAACAAAAAAATTATTTTTTAAAATTAACGGCACTATTTTTTAATAAGAGGTTTATTTAAGTTAACTAATTTATTTTTAATAATAAAATAATAATAAAAAACAATACTAAAAGCAGTTCCTATAATGCTTCCGGCAGTAATATCTACCAACCAATGTTGCGACAAATAGGTTCTGCTAAATGCAGTTAATAAAGCAATTGTAAAAAATAAAAACTTTAATAAATTATTTTTTGTGTAAAACACTAAGCACATAAAAATGGCAAATACTTGTGTAGAGTGGCCACTGGGGAAACTATTGCCATTATACATTTTTAAATTTGCAACATATTTTATTGGCGTATGGTTAAACCATTCAAATACAAACGCTGGCCTAAAAACATCTGTATAAAAATAATGTTTTAATATAGATGAAACTATTATTGCGCCCAAAACTGAACACGTGGCATAAATACCCAATCTAATGTTGTAAAATAAAATAATTAAAATTAAAAACGGCGCTACGGTGCCATCGCCTAAATACGTTATGTAACAAAAAAATGTATCTATTACTACATTACCAACAAACTGATTAATATAAATATGAATAGTAGTTTTATCAAAATTTAATAAAAAGAAAATGGACGTACCAATTAAAGCAAAATATACTAAAAAAATTAATAAGTTATTTTTAAAAAAAGACGTCAATTTTTAGTTGTTTTTAGCTTCGTTCCAATATTTATCAAGCTCTTCCAGCTTACAATCGGCAATTTGTTTGTTTTGCGCCTTTACCTTTTCTTCCATGTATCCAAAGCGTTTTATAAATTTTTTATTGGTTTGCTCTAAGGCATCTTCGGGATTAATATTTAAAAAACGGGCATAATTTATTAAGGAGAATAAAACATCGCCAAACTCTTTTTCGGCTAAGACTTGGTTTTTATTTTTAATTTCTGCCTCAAATTCGTTTAATTCTTCTTTTACTTTTTCAAATACTTGGCTAGGGTCTTCCCAATCAAAACCAACGGCGCGGGCTTTTTCTTGTATACGATAGGCTTTTAATAAAGCCGGCATACTATTTGGTACACCGCTTAAAACGGACGTGTTACCACCTTTTTCTTTTTGTTTTAATTGTTCCCAGTTCTGTTTTACTTGTTCTTCTGTGTCTGCTTTCACATTGCCATAAATGTGTGGGTGGCGGTAAATTAACTTTTCGCACAAGCTATCTATTACTTCTGATAGTGTAAAAACATTTGTTTCGCTGGCAATACGGGCATAAAAAACAATATGTAATAAAATATCGCCCAGTTCTTTTTTTACTTCGGTTAAGTCGTTTTTTAAAATAGCATCGCTTAACTCGTATGTTTCTTCAATTGTTAAATGCCTTAAACTCTCAATAGTTTGTTTTTTATCCCAAGGGCATTGCTCTCGCAACTCGTCCATTATTTTTAGCAAGCGCAAAAACGATTCGGCACGTTTATCCATAGTTGGCAAAATTAATAAATAATACTGTTTACAATATTAATTTACAAATTTTGTGTTTTGGACTTAAAAAACGTATTCTTGGTTATGGTTTTTACTCAATTAACATTTCAAAAGGTAAACGCGCCTGTACACCTTTTAAAGAAATAACACTTTGTAATTGTTTAAAAAATGGATAAACAACACCTATATTTCGTTCCATTATGCGGGCTTCGGCATCTTTTTCAACTTTGCCTAGCCATTTATCAAAAGGGCTAGTTTGCTTTGGTAATTCAATTAATTTATACCCTTTTACATTTGCTTTTTTAGCAGCATATGCAATTGCGTCATTCAATCCTCCTAATTCATCTACTAAATTAATTTTAATAGCATCTGCACCACTCCAAACGCGTCCCTGCCCAATACTATCAACGTTGGCTTGTGTCATTTTACGACCTTCGGCAACACGTTTTGTAAAAACATCATACACTTTTTCTACACTGGTTTGTATATAATTAAATTCTTCTTTGCTTGCTGGACGTAGTGTGCTACCCACATCGCTGTGTTTATTGGTGTTAACAGTATCTATTGTAATCCCTAATTTATCTTGTAGGGCTTTTTGCATATTAGGTATCATACCAAATACGCCTATAGAGCCCGTAATGGTATTGGGTTGTGCAAAAATTCTATCGGCAGCACAACTAATGTAATACCCCCCGCTTGCCGCTAGGTTACCCATGCTTACTATGGTTGGTTTTGCTTTTTTTGCTAGTAGTACTTCGCGCCAAATAACATCACTGGCCAAAGCACTTCCACCAGGCGAATTCACGCGAATAACTATGGCTTTTATTTTTTCGTCTAAGCGGGCACCTTTAATTGTTTTTGCAAGTTGGTCGCTACCAATTTTATCATCGCCTCCGTCTCCACTTTCTATGCTACCTTCGGCATATATTACAGCTATTTTATCGGCTTTTATATGTGCATCTTTTTTAGTTTTATTTTCATATTCAGCAAAATCAATAAAATTTAATTTATCTTTTTCAGTGATACTGACTTTTTTCTTAAGTTCACTCAATACTTCGTCTTCGTAGGCGTTAGCATCTATAAGTTTTGCTGTTACAGCATCTTCAGGGAAATTAATGGTTAAATTATTTGCTAATTTATTTAATTCAGTTACACTAATTTTTCTGCTTTCGCCAATGCCTGTTAGCATTGAGTTCCAAATACTATTTAAAAATGTTTCGGATTGTAAACGGTTGGCAGCACTCATTTTATCATACATAAAAGGCTCAACAGCACTTTTAAATCTACCGTGTCTAAAAATTTGAATATCTAATCCCAACTTGTCAAATGCTCCTTTAAAAAACAATAGACTCATGTTCAAGCCTTTCCATTCCATGGCTCCTTGAGGGTTTAAAAATATTTTTGTGGCGATACTCGCTAAATAATATTCCTTTTGTCCATAAGCCTCGCTATATGCATAAATAAATTTACCCGATTTTTTAAAATCAATTAGCGCATTTCTAAACTCTTCAATGCTGGCGTAACCTCCGTCAAGGTCTTTACAAAACAAATAAATACCTTTAATGTTACTATCGTTTTTTGCTTTTTCAAGTTTGTTTAAAATGCTATTTAACCCCATTTTATCTTCATTTCCACCCATTTTGGCTAAGCCTTTTAGTTCGGCAAGAGGGTCTTCTTTTTCTCTGTCGGTAATGGCTCCATTTAAAACTAGTTTTAAAATAGAATTTGTTTTAACGGTTGTAGCTTTATCATCTTCCTTAAAAGAATTACCTATACTTGATTTTATTACTCCTATAATAATTAAAACCGTTATAATAGTTGCTATAATTATACCTATCACTGAGCCAAAAAATGCACCAAAAAATTGTTTCATGAATTAAATTTAATTTTTATTTAAATTAATTAAATTAATCTTTACACTTTTAAATTTTATATGAACGAGGTTTTTTTATGTTTGGGCGGAAATATTGGCAACCGAGAGGCTAACCTTCAATTGGCTATTTTAAAAATTACAGATACTTGTGGTCAATTAATCAACTCATCGTCTATCTACGAAACAGAGGCTTGGGGCTCCAATTCAAGTTTAAAATATTTAAATAAAGTTATTTTAATTAAAACCATTTTAACGCCATTAAAACTGCTAGAAGCCTTGTCTCATATAGAAAAAAATCTTGGTAGAATTCGAACGCAAAATCAAAATACAGATAGAACCATTGATATTGATATTTTATTTTTTAATAACGAATTAATTGATTTACCCTCGCTTCAAGTGCCACATCCGCGTTTACATTTAAGAAATTTCGTTTTAAAACCATTGGCTGAGATAAATGGAGAATACTTTCACCCCCTAATTAAAAAAAACATTAAGCAATTGCTTCTGGAATGTACTGATAACCTTGCAATAAGCTTATTCAAAAAAAAATAACATATTTTTGTTATTTTTTGTTTTTATTATTAAAAAAAGTTGTATTTTTGTCGCCCGTTATTTGAGTAAAATACTACAACAAAAACCTAAATTTAAAAATAGTTTAAAATAAATTTGGAGAAATGGAAAAGAGTTTATACTTTTGCCCCCCCAAAGTGAGAGGATGAGAATTAAGATTGGGAAAAACGTTCTAAAATAGTAGGGTTATTAAGGTTAAGATGATTTAGGAGATAGTTTATAAAAACTAGAGACTAAACATTAAAAACTAGAATATATTTACGTTCATTGACAGATTGGAAAGAATAATTAAGATAGCAAATGGTAATCGCTATATAAAGTACGTAAGTATGATATATAGAAGTATATAAAGAATATCACAAAACTTTAAAATAGAGTTATAAATTTATTTGTAGCTTTATGGATAAGCCCTTGAGGGATGTCGCAAAAGACATAACAAAAGATTTCCTAAAATAAGATAAAAAATGAAATGAGCGTTAGCAAATTTTAGATCTGTAGTGATACAGTTTTAATTTTAAGGGAATCAAACTTTTTTTACAATGGAGAGTTTGATCCTGGCTCAGGATGAACGCTAGCGGCAGGCTTAATACATGCAAGTCGAGGGGCAGCACGATAGCAATATTGGTGGCGACCGGCGCACGGGTGCGTAACACGTATACAATCTACCTATAACAGGGGGATAGCCCGAAGAAATTCGGATTAATACCCCATAATAGTATTGTCGGCATCGACGATATTTGAAAGCTCCGGCGGTTATTGATGAGTATGCGGTCTATTAGCTTGTTGGTGAGGTAACGGCTCACCAAGGCTACGATAGATAGGGGATCTGAGAGGACTACCCCCCACACTGGTACTGAGACACGGACCAGACTCCTACGGGAGGCAGCAGTAAGGAATATTGGACAATGCTCGCAAGAGTGATCCAGCCATGCCGCGTGCAGGAAGAATGCCCTATGGGTAGTAAACTGCTTTTGAACTAGAGAAAACCCCAGTACGTGTACTGGGCTGATAGTATAGTTAGAATAAGCATCGGCTAACTTCGTGCCAGCAGCCGCGGTAAGACGAAGGATGCAAGCGTTATCCGGATTCATTGGGTTTAAAGGGAGCGTAGGTGGACTTATAAGTCAGTGGTGAAATCTCCGAGCTTAACTCGGAAATTGCCATTGATACTGTAGGTCTTGAGTACAGTTGCTGTGGGCGGAATATGACATGTAGTGGTGAAATACATAGAGATGTCATAGAACACCGATTGCGAAGGCAGCTCACAAAGCTGTAACTGACACTGAGGCTCGAAAGTGCGGGGATCAAACAGGATTAGATACCCTGGTAGTCCGCACCGTAAACGATGATTACTCGCTGCTAGGGGGCAACCTTTAGTGGCTTAGCGAAAGCGATAAGTAATCCACCTGGGGAGTACGCCGGCAACGGTGAAACTCAAAGGAATTGACGGGGGCCCGCACAAGCGGAGGAGCATGTGGTTTAATTCGATGATACGCGAGGAACCTTACCAGGGCTTGAAAGTTAAGGAATGATTGTGAAAGCAGTCAGTCAGCAATGACCTAAAACTAGGTGCTGCATGGCTGTCGTCAGCTCGTGCCGTGAGGTGTTGGGTTAAGTCCCGCAACGAGCGCAACCCCTACCATTAGTTGCCAGCGAGTCATGTCGGGGACTCTAATGGAACTGCCCGTGCAAACGGTGAGGAAGGTGGGGATGACGTCAAGTCATCACGGCCCTTACGTCCTGGGCTACACACGTGCTACAATGGCTATTACAGAGGGTCGCTACACAGCAATGTGATGCAAATCTTCAAAAATAGTCTCAGTTCGGATTGGGGTCTGCAACTCGACCCCATGAAGCTGGATTCGCTAGTAATCGCGCATCAGCAATGGCGCGGTGAATACGTTCCCGGGCCTTGTACACACCGCCCGTCAAGCCATGAAAGTTGGGGGTATTTAAAGTCGGTAGCCGCAAGGCGCCGCCTAGAGTAAAACCGATAATTGGGGCTAAGTCGTAACAAGGTAGCCGTACCGGAAGGTGCGGCTGGAACACCTCCTTTCTGGAGCCATCCCTCATTACAAGGGTTTTGATGTTCATACACTAATTTGTAATTTATTTACAAATTGTTCGATATCATTTGTTATCTTATTTATTCTATTCAATCTAACACATTACACCCAAAAAAAGAGCCGGGGTAAGGCTTAAAGCCACTGAAGGCAAGGATAGTTTTTTAGTTGTAAGTTTTTAGTTTTTAATAAAATTTTATTAAAAACTCATCACTCATCACTAAACACTAATTACAGTCCCGTAGCTCAGTTGGTTAGAGCACTACACTGATAATGTAGGGGTCAGCGGTTCAAATCCGCTCGGGACTACAACGCTGAAAAGCGACGCTTTTAATTTGGGGGATTAGCTCAGCTGGCTAGAGCACCTGCCTTGCACGCAGGGGGTCAACGGTTCGAATCCGTTATTCTCCACCAAAGCCAGTTTACTGGTTACGTTCATTGACATATTGATAAAAAGACACGAAACGTCAATGTTTTATTATTCTGTAAAGAAGAAATAAAATGTTGTACAACAGATAGACTCCTTAATTTAGAAATAAGTTAAGAAGCTATATAAAAAAGTGGACAGAAACCACGTTAAAAAACAAACATCTTTGGTATGCGAAGCAAAAGTTGCATACCATCTAGCTGTATAAATGGAGGATTTTCTACACAAGGTATTTATACCGAAGTGTAATGTATCTGAAGAAATACAGCTTAAACGAAGAAAGTAATTAAGGGCGCATGGAGGATGCCTTGGGTCTTAGAGGCGAAGAAGGACGTGATAAGCTGCGATAAGCTTGGGGGATTGGCAAATACGAATTGATCCCAAGATTTCCGAATGGGGCAACCCACCCGCAAGGGTACCCGCAAGGGAGCAAACCTGCTGAACTGAAACATCTAAGTAAGCAGAGGAGAAGAAAATAACATATGATTCCGCAAGTAGTGGCGAGCGAACGCGGATTAGCCCAAACCAGAGTAATTACGGTTACTTTGGGGTTGTAGGACTACAATGTGGACTTAAAGTTTATAAAAGAACAGGTTTGGAAAGGCCGACCAAAGAGGGTGATAGTCCCGTATTTGAAATAAATTTTATACCTAGTAGTATCCTGAGTACTGCGGGGTCGGAGACGCCCTGTAGGAATTTGCCGGCACCATCCGGTAAGGCTAAATACTCCTAAGACACCGATAGTGAACTAGTACTGTGAAGGAAAGGTGAAAAGAACCGCGAACAGCGGAGTGAAATAGAACCTGAAACCGTGCGCTTACAAGCGGTTGGAGCCCTTTTTGGGGTGACAGCGTGCCTTTTGCATAATGAGCCTACGAGTTGCTCTTTACTGGCAAGGTTAAGAACTTAAGGTTCGTGAACCGAAGCGAAAGCGAGTCTGAATAGGGCGCATAGTCAGTAGAGGCAGACGCGAAACCTTGTGATCTACCCATGGTCAGGATGAAGTTGACTTAACCGTCAATGGAGGTCCGAACCGATAAGCGTTGAAAAGCTTCCGGATGAACTGTGGGTAGGGGTGAAAGGCTAATCAAACTGGGAAATAGCTCGTACTCCCCGAAATGTCTTTAGGGACAGCGTAGAGGTTAAGTTTAATAGAGGTAGAGCTACTGATTGGATGCGGGGGAAGCGATTCCTACCAAGTCCTGACAAACTCCGAATGCTATTAAATATACTCTGCAGTGAGCCGCTGGGTGCTAAGGTCCAGCGACGAGAGAGGGAGAACTCAGACCAACAGCTAAGGTCCCAAAATCTAGTCTAAGTTGATATAACGTGGTCCGACTGCATTGACAGCCAGGATGTTTGCTTGGAAGCAGCCATTCATTTAAAGAGTGCGTAACAGCTCACTGGTCGAGCGGTTGGGCGTGGATGATACTCGGGCATCAAGACTAGTACCGAAGCTTTGGATTTACATGAATAATGTATCTGGTAGGGGAGCATTCTAATTGCGTTGAAGGAGTTGCGTGAGCGCTACTGGAGCGGTTAGAAAAGCAAATGTAGGCATAAGTAACGATAAAATAGGCGAGAAACCTATTCGCCGATAGACTAAGGTTTCCTGAACAACGATAATCGGTTCAGGGTTAGTCGGGACCTAAGATGAAGCCGAAGGGCGTAATCGATGGACAACTGGTTAATATTCCAGTACTAATACCACTGCGATGGAGGGACGAAGGCGTGTAAGTACAGCGAACTGACGGAATAGTTCGTTTAAGTGCGTAGGTTTAGGGGGTGTAGGCAAATCCGCATCTCTTCTGAAACATGAAAGTACCTTGAGTCGTCAGACAAGAGGATTGTACCCAAACATACTTCCAAGAAAAACTTCTAAGCTTCAGGTGAGTATTACTCGTACCGGAAACCGACACAGGTAGTCGAGTAGAATATACTAAGGCGCTCGAGTGATCCGTGGCTAAGGAACTAGGCAAATTAACCCCGTAACTTCGGGAGAAGGGGTGCCAGCAGCAATGCTGGCCGCAGAGAAATGGCGGTGGCGACTGTTTAACAAAAACACAGGGCTTTGCAAAAACGAAAGTTGAAGTATAAGGCCTGACACCTGCCCGGTGCTGGAAGGTTAAGAGGAGAGGTCATCGCAAGAGAAGCTTTGAATTGAAGCCCCAGTAAACGGCGGCCGTAACTATAACGGTCCTAAGGTAGCGAAATTCCTTGTCGGGTAAGTTCCGACCTGCACGAATGGTGTAACGATCTCCGCTCTGTCTCAGCCACGAGCTCGGTGAAATTGTGGTATCAGTGAAGACGCTGATTACCCGCAACGGGACGGAAAGACCCCATGCACCTTTACTATAGTTTAACATTGATTTCGGGTAAATGATGTGTAGGATAGGTGGGAGGCTTTGAAGCAGTGGCGCTAGCCATTGTGGAGCCAACGTTGAAATACCACCCTTTATTTACTTGGAGTCTAACTCTGCAAAGAGGACATTGTTTGATGGGTAGTTTGACTGGGGTGGTCGCCTCCGAAAGGGTATCGGAGGCTTTCAAAGGTTCGCTCAGTACGCTTGGTAACCGTACGTAGAGTGCAATAGCATAAGCGAGCTTGACTGTGAGGCCGACAAGCCAAGCAGGTACGAAAGTAGGATATAGTGATCCGGTGGTTCCGCATGGAAGGGCCATCGCTCATAGGATAAAAGGTACGCTGGGGATAACAGGCTGATCCCTCCCAAGAGCTCATATCGACGGGGGGGTTTGGCACCTCGATGTCGGCTCGTCACATCCTGGGGCTGGAGAAGGTCCCAAGGGTTCGGCTGTTCGCCGATTAAAGTGGCACGCGAGCTGGGTTCAGAACGTCGTGAGACAGTTCGGTCCCTATCTGTTGTGGGCGTTAGTAAATTGAGGGGCGCTGACTCTAGTACGAGAGGACCGAGTCGGACAAGCCGCTAGTGTACCTGTTGTTTCGCCAGAAGCACCGCAGGGTAGCTATGCTTGGATGAGATAAGCGCTGAAAGCATCTAAGTGCGAAACTCACCTCAAGATAAGTTTACTTTATAAGGATCGTTGTAGACTACAACGTTGATAGGCTACAGATGTAAAGGCAGTAATGTCACAGTCGAGTAGTACTAATTGTCCGTAAGCTTTCTAAAAACAGTACTGAGTAGTAAATTTATTTACTACTCAGTGCGAAACTGTTTCGTGTCTTTTTTTTCAATATTGTTTTTTTGAAATCTTGAATTTTAAATGAATTTTCATATAAAATTTATAATTTCTATCCCTTTATGGTGTCTATTGCGGCGGGGATCACCTCTTCCCATTCCGAACAGAGAAGTTAAGCCCGCCTGCGCAGATGGTACTTGGCCTAAAGCCCGGGAGAGTATGTCGATGCCAATTTTAAAGAAATCCTCACTAGTTATAGTGGGGATTTTTTTTTGACCTTTTTTTTAATTATTTAATTCTGGAATAATATAGGAAAGTAAATAGAATTATAAACTATTTTTTAATTCTTCCACCTTTTTACTAGCAATTTTATCCATACGCCAATCAAAAATGCTATAAATAAAAGTAATTCCCATAACAATACCATAAGCTAAAAGGGCATAAAATTTAAAGGTTTCATCAATTTTTAAAGTCTTTTTAAAACCCAATAAAAAGCAAACACCTATCACGGCCATTATCCATATGTAAGGATGAAAAATTAAGTTGACAATTGTAATTAATTTGCCTTCGTTTTTAGTTACGTTCCAAAAACTACGAATTGTAAAATCTTTTTTGTTATATGCAACAATTATTAAATCACCATGACTACTGTCAAGATATAATTTATCCGACACACCTCTTAGTTTTACCGAACCAATGTTTATCCACCGGCTTTTTGTTGCGCCAGTCTTAGAGTCTTCAACCACATAGGTGTCGTAACCAGAGTCGCCTCTTTTACCTTTTGTAACAAGTATTAAATCGCTTTTACTCATAGTCTTAATAAGCCAACAAATCAGCAATTGCTTTCTCTACCTTATCAGCATTTGGCAACATGGTTTTTTCTAAAATAGAGTTTAATGGTATGGCAGGTAAGTTTTCTGCACCAATTACTTTTACAGGCGCATCTAAATACTGAAAACAATTTTCACTAATACGTGCAGCAATGCTTTGCGCAAAGCCATTAAATACTGGCTCTTCGGTTAATACCATTACTTTGCTATGTTTTTTTGCAGAGTTAAATATAGCTTCTTCGTCAATAGGGGCAAGGGTGCGTAAATCTATAATCTCTATTTGGCCTTCAAATTTTTTAGCCGCAGTTTTGGCCCAATACACGCCCATGCCGTAAGTAATGATGGTAATTGTTGATTGTTGAATGTCCCCTTCGACTCGGCTCAGGGTGACAGCATCTGCCTCCAAAACAATACGTGCCTTTCCGAAAGGAATAATGTAATCTTCATCAGGCTCGATGGTTTTTGCATCTTCGGTACCTTTTATTTTACTCCAATACAAACCTTTGTGTTCTAACATCACAACTGGGTTTGGGTCATAATAGGCTGCTTTTAATAAGCCTTTTAAATCGGCTCCAGTACTTGGGTAGGCAATTTTTATACCTCTTATGTTAGCTAATACACTTTCTACCGAACTTGAGTGATAAGGTCCGCCGCTGCCGTAAGCACCAATAGGTACACGTAAAATCATGCTCACCGGCCATTTACCATTGCTTAAATAACAACTGCGACTAACTTCGGTAAACAATTGGTTTAAACCCGGCCAAATGTAATCTGCAAATTGCACTTCCACAATTGGTTTTAAACCAACAGCGCTCATACCAACGGTAGAACCTACAATAAATGCTTCTTGAATTGGTGTATTAAACACTCTATGATTACCAAACTGTTGGGCTAAAGTGGCAGCTTCTCTAAATACTCCTCCTAATCTGGCACCTACGTCTTGTCCGTATAATAAACACTCAGGGTGTTTGGTCATTAATTCTCTAATGGCAAACAAGGCGCTATCCACCATTACGGTTTTTTCTTTTCCTTCGGGCTCACGAATACCTTTTTCTTCGGTTATTGGAGTAGGGGCAAACTCGTGATTAAATAAATCTTCGGGATGAGGATCTTCTTCCAACAATGCTTTTTGATACTGCGAGGCAACTAACTTATCCGCATTATCTTCAATGTTTCTTATATCTAAAGCATCAACGCCTGCAATAATTAATTGATTGCGTAAACGCGGTAACGGATCTCTTTTTTCTGCTTCCTCCAAATCATCGCGGTACCATTCTTTACGCACGCCGCTAGTGTGGTGATTTAATAAAGGAACTTTGGCATGCAGTAACATAGGGCGACGCTCGGTTCTAATAATATCTAAACATTCTTTTACAGTATTATAGCTCAAAACAAAATCAGTACCGTCAATAGTTCTAACCTCCAGGCCTTTAAAGCCTTTTGCAAATTCAGAAATATCTTGTGAGCGAATTTCACGGGCATGGGCGCTAATGTCCCACTCGTTATCCTGAACCAAAAACAAAATAGGTAATTGTTTTAAGGTAGCCATTTGAAAGGCTTCCGAAACTTCGCCTTCGGTACAACTGGCATCGCCTAAAGAACAAACGGCTAATGGATTGTTGCCATTATACTCGTTAGCCATCCCATTTTTTTCTAAATACTGCAAACCCATTGCAATGCCTGTTGTTGGAATGGCCTGCATACCGGTAGCACTAGATTGATGCGGGATTTTAGGCATATCCTCTCTACGCAAACTTGGATGAGAATAGTATGTTCGGCCACCACTAAAAGGGTCGCTGCGTTTTGCTAAAAGCTGCAACATCAATTCAAAAGGACTTAAGCCAATACTCAATAAAATGCTATCGTCGCGGTAATAGGCACTTAAAAAATCTTGTGGTAATAATTGTAAACCTAAGGCAATTTGTATTGCTTCATGTCCGCGGCTGGTGGCGTGTACATATTTTGCTGTAACCTCTTTATTGGCTTCGTACAAGGTGCTCATGCTTTTGGCAGTGCACATTAATTCGAAGGCTTTTTTTAGTGTTTCAACTGGTATTTTAGTTTTCAAGGAAGGCGTTTTTGTAGGTATATCTTGCATTGCTATGAATTTAAGAGAATTTAAAAATAGGAAAAATTAAAACAAAATCATAATTGAGGTTTTAAACAATGCAATGTATAAAATTGGCTTAAGTGTTAATGAATTTGAGCGTTTTGTATACTTAAATTAGAAGAAATGTATAGCCGACAATTAAAAATATTTTTTTTGCTGTTTATTTTATTAATAAACTTTGCTTGTCGTCATAAAAAAGATTTGGTAAAAAAAAATACTATTGTAAAAACAACTGACGAAAAAAAGGATACAACACCTAAAACATCAAATTATGTTCAGGAAAAATTAGGCGTGTCGAACAAAGAAATTAAACATAATAAATTGTATTTATTTGTTAACGATTGGTATGGAACACCTTATAAATATGGTGGTTGTCAAAAAACCGGCGTTGATTGTAGTTGCTTTACAGATAATTTATTTGAAAATGTATATGGCAAAAAATTAGGGCGCACGGCTGGAGAAATATACAAAGCATGTGAAAAGATAAAAACCGAAAAATTACAGGAAGGGGATTTAATTTTTTTTATAACCAATGGCAAATCAATTTCGCATGTAGGTGTATATTTAAGAGACAATAAATTTGTACATTCAAGTACCAGTAAAGGTGTTGTAATAAGTGATTTGAACGAGGCTTATTATAAAAAATGTTTTTATGCAGCTGCAAAACTAAAAACCTAATGCTCAAAATTGTAAGTTTAACGATACCGCAACGATTGCAAGTTATTAGAATTGTAATAACAATTGCCTTACTAATTTCGATTTGTTTAAGTTTTAATTTATGGGGTGGTTACCGTTATTTTCCTTACACACCAGTTATAAAAATTAATTTTATTAAAGCGCCTTACGATTGCTTATTAATTTTATTTAGTTGTTTTTTTTTAATAGCCTCACTATTTTTAAAAGCTACACGTAAATTTATATTTATTGCATTATTGCTAAATGTGTTTATGGTATTACTTGATTTGAATAGGCTACAACCTTGGTTCTTTTATTACAATGCTGTATTATTTGTTTTTTTATTTTATGATGGCAGGGTCGATAATTCAAATAATTTTACTTCTGTATTTATTATTATACAACTATTAATAGCGTCAATTTATATTTACAATGGATTAAATAAATTTAATTCCGACTTCGTACAAAATAGCTTTATTGAACTAATAGAACCACTTAAAACACTTTTTACGGAAAGACAATTTTTGTTTTTTATAAAATTTGCCACCAGTATCCCTTATTTATTGTTATTTATTGGACTTGGATTAATTATTGTTCCTATTAGATATTTAGCCATTACGCTAGGGTGTTTAATCCATATTAGCTTATTTATTTTGTTGTTTCCAAGTAAAACCAACCAAAGTTATGCGCTTTGGTTTATGAATAATGTGTTTTTAATTATCTTATTTGTTCTATTTTCGGGTAAAACCAAACAACGCTATTTTAGTCCCGCAATTTTGTTTCAAAAGCCAATTTTTTATTTTGTGATAATTGTATTTTTTATTTTACCCACTTTTAATTTATTTAATAAGGGGGCAATTAATTTACTTTGTACTATTAAAAATGGAAACGAAGATAATTTAACATTAAGTTTTACGAAAATCCAATACAAGCAATTACCATTATATGTAAAACATTTTTGTGCTCAGTTAGATACACTCTATGTTTTAGATTATAATGAATGGTGTTTAAGCGAATTAAAAACAGATTGTAATGTTGAAAAAAAAGTGTTTGAAGCAATATATACAGAAATAGCAAAACCATTACCAAAATTTGTTAAAGAAACCCAATTTATAATTAATACTAAGCAAAGTGTTTTTACAACCAAATAAGGTTTTTATCTTTGTTCATTAAATTTAAACTTAACCCGAATGAATAAACTTTTACTTGTACTTAATGCATTATTAATTATTGCTGTAGCATTTTTGTTTTATAAAATTAATTCGTTATCAGGTGATAAATCGGGCGATGAAAAATTAGAAGTTAATGCCGAAATAAAAACAGATACAGCAAAAAAACAAATAACCCCAGTTGCTATTGGTACACCTCCTACCGGTAAAATTGCCTATTTGAATTTAGACGTGCTAAACGAAAGTAGTTTAGAAGTACTGGATTTAGTAAAAGAAGCTAAAAATCGTAAAGCTGGTATCGAAGCTAGCTTGGAAACGCTGAGCATGAATTACCAAAAAAAAATGCAGGAGTATCAAGTGTCTGCAAAAGCAGGGATAGCAAGTGAAAGCGAAATGGAAGGTAAAGCCAGAGAAATACAATCTTTAGAAAAAGAAGCGCAGAATAAACAACTACAAATGGATAATTTAACAAACGATATTGGCGAAAAAAATGCATTGTTTCAACAAACCATAAAATCGTTTTTAGTAAAATGGAATAGTGGCAAATACGACTACATTTTATCATATAGTGATGCTGTACCTACTATGCTTGTTGGAAATGCTACCTTAGATATTACAACGGAAGTTGTAGAGTTAATTAATAATGAATACAAAGCAAAAAAAGCATCTGTTTCAAAAAAACACTAAACATGAGTAGTTTAATTAATACTATAAAATTAGTTGAAGAGTTTCACACGACTTTTAAAATTGAAAATGCTTACGAACAAACTTTAATTAACGAACCCGACTTTACGCTGCGTTTTAACTTAATTAAAGAAGAAAATGAAGAGTATTTAGAAGCTTGTAAAAATGGCGATATTATCGAGATTGCAGATGCATTAGGAGACCAACTTTATATACTATGTGGTACTTTATTAAAACATGGTTTGCAACATAAAATCGATGATGTATTTAACGAAATACACCGTAGCAATATGAGTAAGTTAGATGAAAATGGATTACCTATTTTTAGAGAAGATGGTAAGATTTTAAAATCAGACAGGTATTTTAGGCCCAATATAAAAGGCATTTTAGAAAAGTAAAAAACTAAAACTTAAATCCAACAACTAAAATATCATCAGTTTGGGGTGTTGTTCCTTGCCAGCTATTCATTACCTCTAGAATAAAATTGGCTTGTTTATCAAACGGTAAATCGGCTGTTTGGAGAATGGTTTGTTTAAAGCGAGTAGATGAAAACTTTTTTTGGCGAATGCCACCACCAAATTGGTCTTTAATACCGTCGCTAAACAAATAAAATAGTCTATTTGGTTCATACGGTATGAATGTTGTTTTAAATTCAGCTGTATCATTTTCTCCAATGGAAAAGCGGTGTGCTTTTAAATCAATAAGTGTATTATTTACGATATAATAACTATCGTTTTTAGCACCCGAATAATAAACATTATTATTAGTTAAGTTTATTGTAATAATACTAGCATCCATACCATCTCTAATATTATCTTCTTTTAAATTTAATTGATGATAAAACAAATGGTTTAAACGGGTTAAAATTTCACCAGGTAAAAATATATTTTCTTCGTATACGATTTTGTTAAGTAAGGACGTACCTATGATGCTTAGCATAGCTCCAGGAACACCGTGTCCGGTGCAATCTCCTGTAAATATTACTAATAAATCTTTGTGCTTACCTACCCAAAAAAAATCGCCACTTACTTTATCTTTGGGTTTAAAATAGATAAAGCTATTAATAATATTAGCTTTTAAGGTATCTTGACCAACAAAAATAGCCCGCTGTATTCTTTCCGCATAAATTATACTGTCCATTAATTCTGCACGTTGCTCTTGTATTTCGGCTGTGCGTTGCTTAATAATTTTTTCTAATCGTATTCTATTTAAACGAGTTGCTTTTACTCTTAAATAAATAATTAAAATAATAATTAAAAAAACTAATGTAGTAATTAAAACATAAAACCATTTTGCTTTGTAAAAAGGTGGTACTACTTTAATGGTAAGCTTAAAAGGTTCTGCGCACCATATTTGATCGGCATTTGCACCCATAACTTCAAATTGATAGGTACCAGCAGGCAAATCGTTATAGATTACATAATTAGATCCTAGCGGTTGTTGCCATTCGGTTTCGTAGGGTAAAAATCTAAACTTGTATCTGTTTTTTTCGGGCAAATTAAAATCTAAAATAGTAAAATGTATTTTAAACGAATTTTGATTTTCGTTTAATTCTATTTCTTGCCCATTAGTTAAGTTCTTTAACGAAAAATTATCACTTAACCCGTCAAATTTAATTACATCAATTTTTGGCAAATTAAAATGTGATACTTGAAAATCGGGATTAAATACTACTAAGCCCTCTTGTGTTGCTAAGTAAAAATAACCATCCAAAAAATCAAGTTGATGAATAATTTCTGACGGTAAACCATCATCTGATGCTATTTCATTTATTTCACCTGTGTTAATGTTCCATTTTACAAGCCCATGCTCGGTTGCCATCCACAAACAGTTTTTATATAAAATTGAACTTTTGAATTCAGTAAAAAAATCAGTTTTGTTTTTATAAACAATTGTATAGGTGTTGGTTTTTGGATAAAATTTTAATAAACCTAAATAACTCGACGAAAGTAATACCACACTATCGTTTAAAACAACGGCATTTGATAGGGAACCAACATCGGGTAATTTAATAGCTTGAAGCGCATGGTTTGTAGGATTTATTTTTAGTAATCCATTTTGATAACCAAAATAAATAAAATTATTAAATGTAAAGTTGGAGTTAAATAGATTTTTTATACCTAAGGGTTGGTTTAAAATCGTAGATGTTTCTGTTTTTTTATCAAAAACAATTAACTCTCCAATACCAGCTAAAACTAACTGGTTTGAGTTAATCGGATTTTTTGAAATGCATGAAATATAATGTTGCTGAAATTTATAAAAACTTTTAATATCAAATGTGTTTTTACCTTTGTTAAAGGTTAATTTTTGAAATAAATTTTGCCCACCAACATAAACGTTACCACTATCGTCTTCACAAAAAGTATTTACAAAACGTTCGTCGTTTTTATTATTTGCACTAGGGCCATAATTGATTGTTGTTTTATTTAATTGATCGTAAATGGAAAAGCCTTCGCCGTCAAGTCCTACAAATAATAAATTATTGTGCTTTTTACTTGCCAAAACCGAAATACTAATATTATTTAAAAACGAATTTTGGGGGCTTTGGTAATTACGTTTTATAATTTGTAAGTATGGTTTGCGGCTGGTAAGTTTCTGTAAGCCAACATCCGAACCTACCCACAAAATATCATTATCATCTTTAATTAGTGCCCAGCATTTATTACTCATTAACGATTTTTGATTGTCGGGGTCGTTTTGGTATATTTTAAATTCTTTTTTATCAACATCAAACGATGTTAGGCCAAAGCTCCAATAACATTGCCAAATGGTATTATCCTTTGTATGAGTAAATGAAATATTTGAGTAAAATTTATTGGGGGCCTGGTATTTTGTTTGTTTATAATTTGTGGGGTTAATGCTAACCAAGCCATCATCTACACTTACCCAAATATTACCCAAATAATCTTCCGAAATACCAAAAAACCCAGTTGCTCCACCATCTAACGGTGTTAATTCTTCTACTTTATTTTTAGTTAAATTGCACTTATAAATTCTTGAAATATAATTACCATTGACATTTTTTTTTACCCCCACCCACAAATTTTCTAATCTATCAAAACACATACTTTGTATTAACCAACCTTCAAGTAGGTGCTGTTTACCATGTTTAATGGTGTTAATAGTGTTTTTTAATTCGTTAAAACTGTAAATGCCATCAGCGGTGCCTATAATTTTTTCGCCTTTAACGTTGGTTGCAATACAACTTATATTATTTTTTAGCCGATAATTTTTTACCGAAGTGTCTATTTTTATGCGTGTAAAGGTATTTGTATTGTAGTTATAAATGTTTAATCCCTTGCGGGTACCTACTAAAATTTTATCAACATTTAATTGATGTAGGCAGGTAATAGCTGGGTTGCTAAGAGTGTTGGTGTCGTTTTGAAAACTGCGGTATTTTTCAAAATCGTAACCATTGTATTTACTTAAGCCTGCCAAAGTTCCAACCCATAAATAGCCTTTTTGGTCTTGAAATAATTTTGTAACAAATGAGTTGGTTAATTGACGAGTATCTATTTTATCAAAAATGGCATTTTGCGAAACTTGAGCCTTTGGCTTAAGAATCAAAAAAACATAAAAAATACATACTAGTCGTTTACTTAAGCCCATCTATTTTTAATCACTTTCTCAAATCTACTAAATATTTTAGCTATTACTAAAGTAATTCGCTTAAAAGAGCGCCAAATCGATAAACGTCGAAAAAAGAGTTATAAAGCGGGACTGGGGCACAACGAATAACGTTTGGTTCTCTCCAATCAGCTATCACGCCATGTTCAATTAATTTTGTATACAGTGGTTTTCCATATCCATGGGCTATAATAGAAATTTGACAACCTCTGTTTTCTATAGGAGTTATAATTTGTAAGCAATTATTTTTTTGTTTATTTATTTCACCAATAATAAATTCTAAATACGCTGTTAATAGTTTACTTTTTTGGTTTAACTTTTTCATTCCTACTTGGTTAAAAATAGTTAAGCTTGCATTACAAGCAGCCATACTAAATACAGGCACATTGCTTAATTGCCAACGTTCGGCTGTTTTAATTGGGTCAAATGTTTTTTCCATTAAAAAACGCGTTTGTTTATTTTGCCCCCACCAACCTGCAAATAGCGGTATGCTTGTATCCTCGTGATGTTTTTGATGAACAAATGCACCTGCTACGCTGCCCGGCCCACTGTTTAAATATTTGTAACTACACCAAGCCGCAAAATCAACATCCCAATCGTGTAATTCCAATTCTATGTTACCGGCAGCGTGCGCTAAATCAAAACCAACAATAGCACCCGCCTTGTGCCCGGCTTGGGTAATGGCTTTCATATCAAATACTTGTCCACTAAAATAGTTTACACCACCAATCATGATTAATGCCAAAGTGTCTTTATGTTTCTCAATAGCTGCAAAAATATCATCTTGGTGGATAGTGTATTCGCCTTGGCGTGGTTCAATTTCAATTATAGCATCTTCAATTGAAAAGCCATGAAATTTTACTTGCGATTGAAGTGCGTATTGGTCGCTAGGAAAAGCTTTTGCTTCACATAAAATTTTATAACGCTGTTTGGTTGGGCGGTAAAAACTAACCATTAGTAAATGTAAATTAACGGTTAATTGATTCATCATTACTGTTTCTTCAGCTAATGCACCAACTAACTTTGCCATTTTTTCGGTTAGCAATTCGTGGTAAGATAGCCAAGGGTTTTTAGCTAAAAAATGTCCTTCAACACCAAAAGCAGCCCAATCTTCTAACTCTTGATTAATATAATTTTTTGTTATTTTGGGTTGTAGGCCAAGCGAATTGCCTGTAAAATAAACAACGTCGTGCCCATTATGTTGTGGAATATGAAATTGCGATCGGTAGGAATTTAGTGGGTCGTTTGCATCTAATTGTTTGACAAACGCAGCTGAGTTTTCAAATAAAATAGCAGGAGTTGATTGGTTTTGCATAGTAAATTAATTGTTGCTAATGTACTATTTTTTATTTAAAAAACGTAGCCGATGCTGTATTCAAACACATCGGCTTGCGCCATATTTGCTTTTATAAAAGCACCAAAATGCAATTGGTTGTTTAATTTATTTAATGCGTTTTTCTTCTTAAAAGGATAATACAATAACCCCAACCTATTGGTACTAAAAGCTTCTAGTTTTTCGGAAGTTTTTTTCCAAGTTTCTTCAATTTTTTTTTGCTGAATAAAAAATGGATTGTAAAAATAAATGCCCAGCTGTGTGCATAAACTAAATTTTCCTATTATAAATTCGTGACCAACAAATGCAATGGCAGTGCACGCTTTTTTCTTTTTATTAGAGGTATATATTTGTTGTAAATTTATGTAATCGTAAAAACTTGTATAATAAGCAAAAGTAACGCCCGCTTGTACTGTGTGAATATTTTTAAACGGCTTGTTTACCCATAATGATGCATGGTAACTTGGGTAACTTGGACCTCCAACTGCTTTTTCGGTAGCGCCAAATTGGTGCGTGCCTATACCCATTTTAATGGCGTAGGATAATTTATTTTTTTGTGGAATAAACTCAGTGTTAAACGTTGTTTGTGGCTTTATAAATCGAATGCCAGCTTGTGCCGTGAACACATTTAAGCCTACGTTTGGTAATGCGGTATGACCATTTGAACAATGTATGGCAGACAATCCATAAGTAAATACTAGATTTTTAGTTACTTTTTTTTCGCGTAAAAAACTTAAAGTCACCATATAGGTTAGGTTTGTGCCTATGTAATAATTTTTAGTATTTGTAATTGGGTTATATGTTTTATTAAAATAAGAAATGCCAAAACCATATTTTGCTCGCCATTTTATTTTTGGGTTTTTATTTGTTAATTGTAATGTAGGCACAAAACCTACGTTATAACCTAATTCGGCAGGGTTACCAAAATCGCTAAAAAATAACTCGAAACCCGCTTTTGGAAAACGGTAAAACTGATGCCATTTATCTTTTCCATTAAATTGCCACATAATACCTAACGAGGTTAGAGCCACATAATTGCTTTTTGGAGCAATAGGGTAGGTTTTAGGTGCGGCGCCAACATATAAATTAAACGAAGGCGCAAAGGTTGTTTTGGGAAGGGTATCTTGCCCATAGATTTTTAACGATGAAAAAATCACTAACGCATAAACACAATTATTATGTAACAATCTCAATAAAATATTTTACTAAATGTATTATTAAAATTTAAAAATAGAAGAAATTATTTTTTTAAAATGGATTTAATTTGTTATATTTATTAATAAAATATAAAGTATGAAAAAAAAATTACTTATTCTTTCATTGTTATTTGTTTTTTTAATGACGAATGCGCAATACATTAAAATGCCATTTGACACAAATCATTGCTGGAAACAAAGTTGGTATGCCTATTTTACATATCCAGTTACTGCAAATTATAACAGTACTTATCAATTAAAAGTTGTTAAAGATACAATTATAAATAACAAAACATATTGTATTTTAAAACGCACCACTACTTCATATTACTCTTCCAACGGGGGTTATATGGCGTCTGGCGCGGATGTTTTTTATTTAAGACAAGATACTATTTTAAAAAGAGTAATTATTTTGAGTTCAAGTCAAGAGTATATATTATACAATTTTAATAAAACTGTTGGAGATACTGCTAAACTATTTTCAGCAGGCACTGTTTCAACTTTTACATTAACATATAAGGACAGTGTCTTACTTAACGATGGTAATTATCATAAAAGATATAATTTTGGTGGAACAGGCGCAGGAAATACTATTGAAGGTGTTGGAAGCACTCTGGGTTTGGTAACGCCCTATCAAGTTGGTTATGGGAATGGTCATCAATTAATTTGTATGGCCAAAATAGTTCCAAGTATTCAAACAATCTATTCTCAAAGTGGTAATAGCAGTTCTTGTCTTTTGGTAACGGATATTAACAAAAAAATATTTGTAAAAGATGAAATGAAAATTTATCCCAACCCAACAAATAGCATTTTAAATATTGAATCTATTGGTTCTGCAACTCATCTAAAAATTACAAATTTTTTAGGCGAAGTAATTTATTCAACTAATATTTTAAGTCAAAAGCTGCAATTAAATATTAATGATTTTAGAAACGGAATTTATTTTTTGCAAATTTTTGACGAAGATAAACTAATTAGTACTAATAAATTTTTTAGGGAGTAATTTTTGGTATCGAATTATCCAAGCACTAAGGAACAAATTATCCTCCCAACGCTCTTTTTATTTCACTCAATTTTAAAAGCGCTTCCACGGGCGTTAAGGTGTTAATATCAATTAAATAAATATCTTCACGCAGTTTTTCTAAAAGAGGGTCGTTTAGTTGAAAAAAACTGAGTTGAGGCTGGACTTCGACTGCACCCAATCGAACATTTTTTTTAGATAATTTTTGATTTCCGTTAACAAAACCGTTTTCGCCTTCTGTTAATTCCAACTCATGTTCGCGTTCTAGTTTTTTTAAAATTACGTTGGCACGGTCAATAACTATTTTAGGCATACCTGCCATACGGGCTACGTGAATTCCAAAGCTATGCTCGCTGCCACCCTCTTTTAATTTGCGTAAGAAAATAATTTTATTGTTACTTTCCTTCACACTTACATTAAAGTTTTTTATACGCGGAAACAGGTTGGTCATTTCATTTAACTCGTGGTAATGGGTTGCAAACAACGTTTTTGCTCTGTTTTTAGGTTGATTATGAATGTATTCGGAAATACTCCAAGCTATCGAAATACCGTCATAAGTACTTGTACCTCGTCCAATTTCATCTAGTAGTACTAAACTTCTATCGCTCAAATTATTTAAAATACTGGCAGTTTCATTCATTTCCACCATAAAGGTACTTTCGCCACTGCTAATATTATCGGTAGCGCCCACGCGGGTAAAGATTTTATCTACGATGCCTAAATTAGCTTGCTGCGCAGGCACATAACTACCCATTTGGGCTAATAAAACAATCAAAGCTGTTTGGCGCAGCAAAGCCGATTTACCACTCATATTTGGACCTGTAATCATTATGAGTTGTGTGTTTTCATTATCCAAATAAATAGAATTACTCACATACTCAATACCAACTGGCAATTGTTTTTCTATAACGGGGTGTCTTCCTTCTTTTATATCAATTGCAAACTCGTTATTTAAGTGTGGGCGGTTATAATTATTATCGCAAGCCAATGTGGCAAAGCCACATAGCACATCTAATTTAGCCAAAAGGGCTGCATTTAATTGGATAGGTTGAATGTACTCTTCTATACTGCGCACCAAATTTTCAAACAACCTAACTTCAATTGCAGTAATTTTTTCTTCGGCACCTAAAATTTTTTCTTCATAGGTTTTTAATTCGGGTGTAATGTACCGCTCTGCATTGGTAAGGGTTTGCTTACGAATCCATTCAACTGGAACTTTATCTTTGTGCAAATTAGTTACTTCTAAAAAATAACCAAACACATTGTTGTACGAAATTTTTAAGGAAGAAATACCTGTTTTTTCAATTTCTTGTTGTTGTATTTTTAAAAGATAGTCTTTTCCGCTGTAAGCAATACTCCGTAGTTCGTCTAACTCTTCGTTAACACCTTTGTTAATTACATCGCCCTTTAACACATTTACGGGTGCATCACTATTTAACTGTTGCTCTAGCGCATCAATTATTAACTGACACGGATTTAACTGATCTGCAATTTTTTGTAGCGTAATGTTATTTGTGGTAGTTAATTTGCCTTTTAATTGAACTACTAATTGCAACGATTTTTTTAATTGAACCAACTCACGTGGGTTTACGCGTAAAGCAGCTACTTTAGAAATTAAACGTTCCAAATCGCCCACCTCATTTAATAAGGAGATAAGCTCATAACGGTTATCTACTTGTTCAACACAATAAGCAACAGCGTTTAAGCGTTCGTTAATGGCATCTAAATTTTTTAAAGGAAGGGCTAACCAACGCTTCAACAAACGCGAGCCCATCGGACTAACGGTTTTATCAATTACATCAATTAGGCTTTTACCGTTTTCGTGATTGGTAGTGTACAATTCTAAATTACGAATGGTAAATTTATCTAACCAAACAAACTGTTCTTCGTTAATACGACTAACGTTAGTAATGTGTTTTAATTTATCGTGTTTGGTATCGTTTAAATAATGTAAAATAGCGCCGCAGGCGCTAATGGCGTTGTTTAAACCCTCTATGCCAAAACCTTTTAACGAAGCTGTTTCAAAATGTTTAATTAAACTTTCGTAGCCATAATCGTAAGTAAAGGCCCAATCATCTAAACCAAACGAATAATATTTATCGCTTACCAATTCGTTTAGTTGGTTGCGTTTATTTTTTTCAAATAAAATTTCGTTGGGTTTAAAGTTTTGAATTAATTTTTCAATATAATCTAAAGTGCCTTCGGCTACAATAAACTCGCCGGTACTAACATCACATAAGGCAATACCTGCCTGCTCTTTGCTAAAATGTACCGACGCTAAAAAATTATTTTGCTGGTGGTTTAGTAATTTATCGTTAAAGCAAACGCCCGGCGTTACTAACTCGGTAATGCCGCGCTTTACAATCCCTTTTACTAATTTTGGATCTTCTAATTGGTCGCAAATGGCAACCCGGTAACCCGCACGCACTAATTTTGGCAAATACGAATCGATAGAATGATGCGGAAAACCAGCCAACTCAATGTGGGAAGCAGAACCATTGGCACGCTTTGTTAACACAATACCTAAAATTTTACTGGCTTTTACAGCATCCTCGCCAAAAGTTTCGTAAAAATCGCCCACTCTAAATAACAAAATAGCATCAGGGTATTTTACCTTAATACTGTTGTATTGTTTCATTAATGGGGTTTCTTTAACGTCGGTGGTTACTGCCATAGTAGGCTAAAATACTGTAAAAAAAAATAGTTTGAAAAAGGAATTATAAACAATGAATAAAAAGTTAAAGCTACCCAATCAACTTATTACAATTGATAAGCTATACCAGCTCCAAGTACATCTTGTAAATTTTTGGCGGACTTAAAAACATTGCCATTTGAGATGTGAAGGAGGTTTAAAGATACGTCGAAATGCTTTGATAACGCGTAACTAAACGCTATGTTATGATGAAAACAAAAGCCCATATTGGTTAGTCCGTCGGGTGCTTTTTTAGAAGTAGCTTCAACCCAAACCAACCCAATTTGATAGGATAAATAGGCTTTTTTAAATACTAAAAAACTAAATCTACCCGCAGCCCCCATTGCATAATTGCCATAATTAGTATGTTGCAAAATAAAAACTGAATTAATTTTTAATATTTTATCTTTAGCTTTTAGGTTTAAGTAACTTAAGTCAAACTGAAAAGGGAGATAAATGTTATATGTTATACTAAAGGGTTTAAAATTTGGCATGTTGGTTTCTCGGGTGTTATAAACACCTGCAATTACCTCACCCTTAATTTTTTTTATATACAATTTGAAAACACCGCGGTCTTTTTCCCTGGCGGCATTTAAACTATCTAATAATAGTTGTCTTGGACTTTTTTGCGAAAATCCATTTAACGCTACTATTAATAAAAAGAGTATTATTTTTTGTTTTTGCATTTAATAGTACTTTTTTTTATTTTAAATAAGACAGATAACGTTAAATAAAACCTTATAGAACTAGGATGACGCAGTACAAATTTATTGTTTTTGTTTCTAATTTAATTAAAAAACCCTACTCTTGCACATAAATACGTTTTACGCGGGCCGAAACACTGGTTAATACTTCGTAGTTTATAGTATTTAATGCCAAAGCCAAATCGTTTATTTGTTTGGTGCTTTCAAAAATAATAACGTCATCGCCTTCGCTGCAAGTTATAGTGGTTACATCCACCATACACATATCCATACAAATGTTACCAATTGTTTTACAAAAAATGCCGTTAATATAAACCCCATGTTTGCCATTTCCCAATTGCCTGCTAAAGCCGTCGGCATAGCCTATAGGAATGGTAGCAATTTTAGTATCACTTAAAATTTTGCCGTTACGATTGTAGCCAACTGTATCTGTTTTTTTTACGAACTTAATTTGGCTAATTTTTGTTTTTAACGTACCAACATTTTCTAATTGTTTTTGTTCGGTTTCGGTTACGCCAATGCCATACATGCCAATACCTAAACGTACCATATTAAAATGCGCATTTTTAAAACGCGATATAGCACCCGAATTACAAATGTGTTTTAATGTGGTGTAACCAATTTGGTTTTCGATAGTAGAACTTAAGGTTGTAAATAATTTTAGTTGCTGGTTTGTAAATTCATCTAAAGTCTGGTTATCACTAGCTGCTAAATGCGAAAAAATGGATACTATTTTTAATTGCGGGTGTTTTTTTAGTTCATCTATTAAACGTTCACAATCTTTTTCTTCAAAACCCAAGCGATGCATTCCGGTATCTATTTTTATATGAACAGGATAAGGTTCTGAAATGCCCAATTGCTCTAACTTCGAAATAAATTGATGTAATAGGTTAAAGCTATAAATTTCGGGTTCTAAATTAAAATTAATAATATCGTCTAACGAGTCACTTTCGGGGCTCATTACCATAATGGGTAACGTTATTTGAGCATTTCGTAATTCTACACCTTCATCGGCATATGCAACGGCCAAATAATTAATGCCAACATGTTCTAAGGTTTTTGCAATTTCGCTACTGCCAGCTCCATAACCCATGGCTTTTACCATGGCCATAATTTTTGTTGTGGGTTGTAACAACGATTTAAAATAATTAAGGTTATTGGTTAATGTGTTTAAGTTAACTTCAAAAACAGTGTCGTGACTTTTTTGTTGCAATAAGCGGCTTATGTTTTCGAAACCAAAGCTGCGTGCTCCTTTTAAAAGTATAGTGGCATCGCTGAATTGATAATTAATAATAGGAAATTGTTGAATAAATGAATTGGTATCGGGATAAAAAAGAGAATTGTTTTTGAATAAAAATTTATTGAGTGAAATTTCTTTACCTATACCCACCACCAAATCAATTTTATTTTGAGAAAACAAATCGGCTAAATGTTTATACAAGTTGGTAGCTAAAACCCCCGACTGTTCTATATCTGATAGAATAACAATTTTTTTTGTACGGCGATGTTGTTGCAGTAAAAAATTTAAAGCGATGGTTAAAGAGTCTAAATCGGAATTGTAATAGTCGTTAATTAATAACGCATTATTAATGCCATTTTTAATTTCTAAACGTAAGGCAATGGGTTGAAGTTGTGTTAGTTTTTGTTGGATTACATCGGCGGCATAGCCCAATTGCAGAAGTACCGCTACACAAGTGGCGCCATTGGCAATTGAAGCGCTATCGGTAAAATTAAATTTAAACGAATAGTTTTTTGAAGCCGTTTTTAAGTGAAGATTATTTTCAAAAAAACTAAATTGTAAATCTGCATCACTTTGTGATGAAACAAAGGTAGTTTTTGAAAATAGAGTAGGGGATACTTTATTTTTTTCTAATCCGTTAACGATAACATTTTTTGAATGTATAACGAGTTTTAATTTTTCATCAATTTTAGTTTCTTTATTTTCAAAGCCTTCGTCGTGGGCAGTTCCAATAGATGTAATAATTCCCAAAGTAGGTTGAATAATTTTTTCCAACTTGTCCATTTCGTTGGGTTGCGAAATACCAGCTTCAAAAATTGCCAAGGTGTGACCTGCATTTAAATTTAAAACACTTAATGGCACCCCTATTTGCGAGTTAAAACTTTTAGGGCTTCTGCAAATGCTGTAATCATCTTTTAACAGCTGATACAACCATTCTTTAACAACTGTTTTGCCGTTGCTACCCGTAATGCCAATTACGGGAATGTTAAATTGAGAGCGATGATAAGCAGCTAATGCTTGTAAACTCTGTAAGGTATTATTTGAAAGAACAAAAGAAATGTTATCTGGAAAAATAATTGAAACATCAAATTCATTTTTATCAATTAAAAAACAGGTAACTCCTTTTTTTATTAAATCGTTTATATAATTGTGGCCATTATTACGTTGCGTTTTAATGGCAATAAACAAGGTGTTTTCGGCATTTTGTAGCGCACGGCTATCGGTTAAAAATAAACTGGGTTTATAATCGTTAGCACCACTATACGTGCTATTGGTAATTTGAGCTATTTGTTTTAGGGAATACAATTTTTACATGTAAATAAAAAAGCGAGAAAAATTCTCGCTTTAAAATTAAGATTTACTTTTTAATCCTTTCAACATAATCACCAGTGCGCGTATCAATTTTTACCCAATCGCCTTCGTTAAAAAATAAGGGCACGCTAATTTCGGTTCCAGTATCTAAGGTCGCTTTTTTAAGCGTGTTGGTGGCAGTGTCGCCTTTCATCCCTGGTTCGGTATAGGTTATTTGGCACTCTACAAATGTTGGAGCTTCTGCTAAAATAACATCATCGCCTTCAAAGCTAACTTTAGCCTCCATACCTTCTTTTAAAAATTTTGCAGCATCGCCAAATAAAATTAAGGGCACGTGTATTTGTTCAAATGTTTGGTTATCCATACATACTGCAAACTCGCCTTCGGTATAAATAAATTGCATTTGTTTGTACTCTACCCTTACTATTTCTACACCTTCTCCACTGCGGAAGCGGTTTTCGGTTTGTTTGCCATTTTTTAAATTACGCATTTTTGCTTGGTAAAAAGCACGTAAATTACCTGGTGTACGGTGTTGGTACTCCATAATCTGAACTAGTTCGCCGTTAAAACGGATAATTGATCCTACGTTGATGTCGCCTGTATCTGCCATATAAAGAAATTATAAATTATAGATTAAAAATGAGAATTAATAAATTAAAGATAAAAAAATAAATTATACTTCCATTAAATCGTGTACCACACCCATGGATGAAAATTTTTCGATCCTTTGGTCAATACGTTGCTCTGCAGTTAAGGTATTTAAGTAACTTAAATAATTAAGTATGTGTGTTTTAACGCTTGCAAAAATTTCGTCGTGGTTACGGTGTGCACCACCAGTAGGTTCGGCAATAATACCATCTATTAAGCCATTTTTTTTCATATCAATGGACGTTAGTTTTAAAGCTTCGGCCGCTTTTTCTTTAAAACTCCAACTTCTCCACAAAATGCTACTACAGCTTTCGGGGCTAATTACCGAATACCACGTGTTTTCTAACATGATTACTTTATCGCCAATACCAATACCTAAAGCACCACCGCTGGCACCCTCGCCAATAATTATACAAATAACAGGCACTTTTAATTGAGCCATTTCTAATAAGTTACGCGCAATGGCTTCGCCTTGTCCACGTTCTTCGGCCTCTAAACCGGGGTATGCACCAGGGGTATCGATAAATGTAACAATAGGTTTATTAAATTTTTCGGCTAATTTCATTAAACGTAAAGCTTTGCGGTACCCCTCGGGGTTAGCCATGCCAAACCTACGTATTTGACGCATTTTGGTATTAATCCCTTTTTGTTGTCCAATGAACATTACGGTTTGCCCATCAATATCGCCAAAACCACCTACCATGGCTTTATCGTCGCCTACGGTTCGGTCGCCATGCAATTCCATAAACGTTTTATTACTAACGGCGTCTATGTAGGCTAGGGTATAAGGGCGTTCGGGGTGTCTGCTAACTTGTACTCTTTGCCAAGGGCTTAAGTTTGCGTATATATCTTTTGTAGTTTGAAGTATGGTAGCTTCCAATTCTTTAATTTTATCATCGAGGTTAACTTTACTTTTTACGCTTACGTCTTTAAGTTTAGCTAATTCGGTTTCTAAATCTTGAATTGGTTTCTCAAAATCTAAGTATGTCATTTTTGGTAATTAGTTAGACTGCAAAGATACTATTTTTTAAAAAACGAAACATTTTATTTAAGTGTTTGACTGTTAGTTAATTAGACATCTTTGATCTAACTAAATAAAAGATAAACACAGAGATTGGAGAAAAATAGTTCACAGAAATAAAACTCTGTAACCTTAAATTCTTTAACCTCTGTGTTTAAAAAACGGATAGTGTTTTAGTTTAAAATGGAATTAACCTAACACCAACACAAAAAGGATATAATTGAGCACCTTGGTTAGCTTTAAATAATGAGGTTATGTTATATTCTGCAAACACTGTTACATTTCTGTAGCCCAAATTTACATGTGCTTTTGCGCCAAAAGGGTTTAGATTGTAGTTGTCTTTTCTAATTTTTTTAAAATCGTTATTGTTTTGCTCTAAAACTTGTTTTGTGCGCGATGTAATTAAATATTGCCCAATTACACCTACAGCAATGTGAAACGATTTGTTAGGGTTATTGCTTGTATTAAATTCTAATAATAAAGGTACTTGTAAATACGCAGCACGTAATTTATTTTTATGGTATGTAAATTTATTGGTTGTATCAATAATGCCGGAAGTAAAGCTACTATCGGCATTTAAATTGGTTTTGTTATTAAATGAATACGAGTGAAAATCGATACCAAAACCTGTGTTAATTTTTACATAATTTTTGTAAATATTAAATTGTCGCTCAAACATATTTAATTGAAAGTTAAAACTGCGGGCATAATTTAACTCCATAAAACTGTATTGTTTATCTAAATTTAGTGAGTTTTCGAAATTTAAATAGCCATTAACACCCATAGAAAAGCCATGCCAATGTTTAAAAGCATCGCGGTCTGTATCAATCGACTGTTTTTTTATGGTATCGTTATTGTCATTGGCAATATCAACTATAATTATTTTTTTATCCTTCCAATTAAAGAAGGTTGAATCTTTTGAATCATTACCTGTTCCAGATGTTTTGTGATTGGAGCCATCGTCTAAAATTTTGGTAATAGAAGATGATGTAGAAGCGTTGGCAACAATATCGGTTACATTGCCTTTTACTTTTATGCTGCTTGCGCCGTTGGCGTTTGCTACTAATTTATCGGTTACAAATATTTTTGCGGTAGAGGCACCAGTTGCAGTTACATTGGCTTGTTTTGAAGTTAAACTGTACGATTTTAAAGCGGATGCACCCGATACTTGGGCAATTAAATTCGCAGTAGTGCCGCTTAAAATTAAATCGCTAGCGCCACTTTGAGTAATTTTAGTGTTTTCGTTTTCTAAAATTAATTTGGCATCGCTTGAGCCTGAAATAATAATTTCGAGATTGCTATTTTTTAATGGTGTTCTAGATTTAATACTGGATGCACCGCTTATTTCTACATCGCTTAAATTAGTACCACTAACGTTTACTACAATGGGCGAGTAGGTGTTACCTTTTGTAAAAATGTGTAGTGTGCCGTCTTCAATTTTTGTAACCACGTTATCAAATTGTTTTGATGTGGTGTTTACTTCTAATTTTAAGGTATCGGAATTTGTGTAAACAACATTGGCAGCCCCCGAAATTTTTAATTTATTAAAATTTGAAATTTCCCGTTTTTGAATGTCTTGAGCGTTTAAGCAAAAACTTGCAGTTATTAAACTTAAACTTAGTATTGATTTTTTCATGTTAAATGTTAATTGTTGGTTTATTTGAGAGTAAGACGGATGAAAGAATTAAAAAGTTACAGGAGAAGTAAAATAATTTTATTTTTTTTCGATACTAACCGAGTTAAAGGCTAATACATAATCATTTGTAGATTTTTCGTCGCCTTTAACGGCTTTTAATCCTAAACCGTTTAATTGTTTGGCAACTTTAACGGCACGTTTCCATAGGTTGTTTTTTTGTGGAACTGTGTTTGTTTGAGTAGACTCTTCTATATCTTCTTCGTAGGCTAACAAAGTAGTTTGCGTTGTTGTAGTATTTGTCGTATTTGTTAAAGCAGGGTTTATAGAGGTGGTATAAATGGCAATGGCAGAGTTTGTATTAGTAGATGTTGATAAAGTACTATCTTTTTTTATAGGAGCATTTACCACACTATTATTGATAGTGTAAGTAGCCTTAATAGAATTAGTGGTGACGTTATTTTTCTTAACTTGTTTTGTGGTAAAACGATTGGTTGTGTTTTTTGCAATTAAATTTTTAGTAGCGCTTGCCGTATCGTTAAGTTGTTTTTTAGGACTACTAAAATTGTTTTTACTCTTAGCCTTTAAGGCAATTTTTACCTCTGATTTTTTGTTAGAATTAAAGTAATTGTATAAAACAAAACTTAAGCTCATTACCAACAAAAGGCCTGCAGCAATTGCCGAAATTGTTTTAAAATTAAATAAGGCAATTACTTTTGTTTGTTTTTTAAGCTCCTTTTTGTTTGGATAAATAACAGAGGCATCGGCACTTAGTTTTGTTTTTTGTAATTGCGCAACTTCTTTTTGTAAGGTGGTGTTTGTTTTTAATTCGTTTTCAAAACTTATTTTTTCGGTGGCGATTAAATTATTTTCAACATAATTTAAGGCAAGGTTATTTAAAATAAAATCGTCTTCGGTTTTTTTCAGTGCCGTTTTATTTATAAACGTTTCGTTTGCTAAATTAAAAGTTGGCAATTCATCGCTTGTAAAATCAATATCCAATTCGGGGTTTAGCACTGAAAATGTTTTTAATTCCTGCAAATCACTTTCATTAAGATTACCTTCTAGGTAATCCAGCAAAAAAGCTTCGTAATTATGTAGGTTTATTTTTTGCATTAAATAACAGTTTCTATTTTGCCAATGTAATTTTTTAAAAATGTGCGTGCTCTAAAAATATAAACCTTTACTTGGCTTTCGGTTAGGTTTGTAATATCTCCAATCTCTTGGTAATCGTAGCCTTCGTAATCGCGTAATAATAAAACAGTTTTTTGAATTTCGGGTAATTGTTCTAAACCGATATTTAATATTTCTTTTAAATCGCTATACTGTTTGGTATGGCTGTGTTGGTTAAAGTTTACTTCGCTAAAATTTGCTTGTTTTGCATTTTTGCGGGTACTATCAATTAAAGTATGGTAGGCCGTGGTAAACAAATACGTTTTTGCTTTTTGGGCATCAATGGTTTCTACTTTTCGCCACATTTTTTCAAAGGCATCTTGTACAATATCGCGAGCAGCATCTTTATCTTTAATTTGTTTTACAATAAAGCGATACACGCCATCGGCATGCACTTCTACACAGTTATTATAATCGGCTAAGGTCAATTTATTTAGTAGTAAGACGAAGTTAAGGCAAAAAAGTTACAGGAGTTGGATAAAAATAAGGTGTTGAAAATGAGACAATTGCGTTTTTATTTCAATCAATAATAAGAATCAGAAAATCTTTAAGATTTTCTGCGTTTTTTTTCGCTTATTATTAAATTTAATTCGCGTCCGGTTTGTCCTTTTACACTTGTATTTTCTTGGGCTCTACGAATTAAATAGGGCAATACTTCTTTTACCGGACCGTACGGTACATATTTGGCAACATTGTAATTATTTAACGAAAGGTTATAACTAATATGGTTGCTCATGCCCAATAATTGAGAAAAATAAATACGTTTATCGTTGGGTGCAATGTTATGTTGTTGCATTAATTCGACTAACAATAAACTACTGGCTTCGTTATGCGTACCGGCGCAAATTGCCATTATATCAATATTATCTATACTTAGTTTTAAGGCGGCATTGTAGTCTTCGTCGCTTTTTTGTTTAGTAGGCTGTATTGGAGATGGGTATTGCATTTCCTGAGCACGTTTGCGTTCTTTTTCCATATAAGCGCCACGCACCAATTTAGCACCAATGTGATAAGCGTTAGCTTTAGCGTGAGCGATAGCATGAGTTAGAGTGAGCAGTCGGTCGGTACGGTAAAACTGATAGGTGTTGTAAATAATAACGCTGGTTTTATTAAATGCGGCCATGTTTTCGTTAGCTAACGAATCAATTGCAGGCTGTATCCAACTTTCTTCGGCATCAATAAAAATGGGTTGCTTACTTTCAAAAGCAGCTTTGCAAATGGTATGTACTCGGTGTTTTACTTTTTGCCATTCGGTATCTTCGCCTTCGGTAATGCGTTTACCTGGATTGCTTTTTTTAACTAACAAATCGAAACGCGCCAAACCGGTAACTTTAAATACACAAAAGGGAATATTGGCATCATTTTTAGCTTTATTAATCGTTTCTAATGTTTCGGCGAGGCAATTATCAAAATCCTTTTCACTTTCTTTGCCTTCAACGCTATAATCTAAAATAGTACCTATGTTATATTTACCAAGTTGTGCAATGGTTTGTGAGCAATCGTGAATAGATTCGCCACCTACAAACTGTTTAAAAATGGTGTTTTTAATTAATTTTTTAAAACCAATTTTTAATAACAACGGCGAAAAAGCAGCTCCCATTTTTACTAAAAAAGGATTGCCAATAAGTTTAAATAGCCAATAAGAACGCGATAGGTCGGCATTTGTTTGAGCTTTAAAGGCGTTTTCAGTATTTTCGAACGAAACCATTAGTAGTTAATAGGAAATATTTAAAATTTATAATTTTTTTAGTATCCAAAAATATCTTTTAAAGTTAAAAATTTAATGGTACCATATTTTTCAAGTACTTTTAAATCAATGTTATCTTTTTTACCTAACACTAAAATACATTTTGGTTTATTTTTAATAGTTTGGTCGTGAAAATTTTTAACATCCTCAAAAGTAAGAGTTTGTACTTTTTCGTAGATGGTTTTTCGCAGGTCGTAGTTTAGTCCTAAATCTTGAGCAGACAAATAACTAAATAAAATATTGGCTTTAGTAATTCGCTGGGTACTTGTTTCGGCAATGATAGATTCTTTAGCAGCATTAAAACTGGCATCTGCTTTTGGTAAATCGATTAATAAATCGTTCATGCCTTTAATTGCATCGGCTAATTTATCGGCTTGCGAGCCAATGTAGGAGGTGTTGTAATATTTTTTACTTAACTTGTTTGGCTGCACATAGCGTGAAAAGCAAGAGTAGGCTAAGGCCTTAGATTCGCGTAAATCTTGAAACACCACTCCACTCATATTACCCCCAAAATAAGCATTATAAAGTGTAATAACGGGTACTTGGCTGGCATCAAAGGCATTTCCATTGCTTAAAAGCATAATTTCAACTTGTTTCATGTCATAATCAACTACATACACGGTGTTACTTAAAACTTGTTCGTTAAAGTTGAAAATGCTTGGAATTGGCGTCAGGACGTTTGGCACATTATGGTAGGTATTAATAATCTGCTTTACATCTGCCACTTCTTTAGGCCCGTAGTATAAAATTTTATGGTCGTAATTAAACAAGTTTTTAATTTTGGCTTTAATATCGTTAACGGTTATTTTATCTAATTCGTCATCCGATAAAACATAAGAAAATGGATTTGTTGAGCCATAGCGCGCATAACTTACTAAGGCGCGGTTTAAAATAATTTGTTTTTGTAATTTAGTATCGTTACGCTCTTTTTTAAAATCAGAAATTAAATTTTTTAAAACGGTTTGGTCTACTAATGGCGTGCTTAGTACTTTTTCAAAAAGTTGTACGGTTTTATCAAAATTATCGTTTAAGCCATTAATACTTATCCAGGTGTTTTCATTATCAATAAATACTTCAAACGTTGAGCCTAGTTTATAAAGTTCTTGTTTAAATTGTTGGGCATTTATTTCTTCGCTGGCTAAATATGTTATGTATTTTATGGCTATAGGCAATAATTTATCGTTGCTTTTGCCCATATCAAATTTATAATACATTTGAAATAATTTGTTTTCGGTATTTTTAGTATACAGCAAAGGGATAGTTGATTTAACGGTTGACGTTAAAATATCCTTATCGTAATTTAAAAATTGAGGTTCGATTTTTGACGGTGCAGAATTTACAATGTTTTGCACAAATGGCGATGTATTGTCTCTATCTAACTGAACAGGGGTAATAGCTGGTTTTTCAACTTTTTCAACCGATTTATCTTCACCAATACGTTTATAAACAACTACATAGTTGGTGTTGGTGAAGTTTTTGTTTGCAAAATCAACAATTTCTTGTTTTGTAATTTTACTAAGGCGTTCAATTAATTTTACATTATTTTGCCATTTTGTTCCATTTACAAAGGCGTTTAACATTTCATCGCCACGGGTTTGATTGTTTTCTAAGGCTTTTGTTTTAGTGTATTTTAAATCGGTAATTACTGCTGGCAATAACCAATCGGGGAATTGTCCTTTTTTAATAATGGCTAATTGGCTTGTAAGGATATTTTCTACTTCTTCTAAGGTCTGTCCTTCTTTTGGTGTGCCTGTAATACCAAATAAGCTATAATCTTTTAAAGGGTAAAAAATAGAGTTGCTATTTAGCACGCGTTGCGCTTGGTTTAAATTTAAATCTAGCAAGCCGGCAGTGCCATTATACATCATTAACGAAATTAGGGTACCTATTTCTGCATCTTTTGTGCCTTCGCCGGCAGTGCGCCAACCTAAATTAACACTCATTGGGTCGGGCCCTAAAACTTCTTTAACTATTTTTTGAGTAATTGGTGCTTCCGGAACAAATTTATATTCATCAAAAGGTTTTGGATTAAAGGAACCAAAGTTTTTTTCAATATCAGCAATTACTTTTTCGGGGTTAAAATCGCCACTCATAATAATTGCCATATTATTAGGCACATAGTATTTATTATAAAATTTGTTTATTTCAACCATTGATGGATTTTTTAGATGATCGATTGTACCAATGGTAGTTTGGGTGCCGTAAGTATGGTTTTTAAATAAACCCGCCATTAAGGCTTCGTAAACTTTATTTTCATCGCTATCTAAACCTCTATTTTTTTCTTCGTAAACCGCCTCTAATTCTGTATGAAATAAACGCAACACGGGTTTACGAAAACGCTCGGCTTCGATTTTTAACCAATTATTTATTTGATTGGTTGGAATATTATTTACGTAAACCGTTTGGTCGAACGATGTAAAGGCGTTTGTACCAGTAGCACCTATACCGGCTAACATTTTATCGTATTCGTTTGCTATCGCATATTTTGCAGCTACTCCGCTAATACTGTCTATTTGATGATAAATAGCTTTACGCTCAGCATCATTTGTAGTTTTGCGATAGGTTTCGTAAAGGTTTTCTATTTTTTTAATTTCGATGTTTTCTTTAGCGAAGTCTTTTGTACCATACGTATCTGTCCCTTTAAACACCATGTGTTCTAAATAATGGGCTAAGCCTGTAGCATTAGCAGGATCGTTTTTGCTACCGGCTTTTACGGCAATATAGGTTTGAATACGAGGGGCATCTTTGTATACCGAGAGGTATACTTTCATACCGTTTTTAAGGGTATATATTCGGGTATTTAATGGGTCGTTAATAGCATATTCGTAACTTGTGTTTGGTTTTTTTGTGTCAAGAATGGGTTTTGTGTTTCCGCCAGTTTTTGTTTGGCATACCAAATTAGTTGTAAGGTATAAAAAAGCTATAAGTGTTGTAGATTTACGTTTTATCATAGCTACAAATTTAATGGTTATTTGTTAATTTGGTAATATTGTTATTTGTAATTAAAATATTTCAAAAAAACCTCTGTCACAGTGATATTATTATTAATCCCAAGCTTAGGGTAAAATTACAAAAGTAGACTAAGTTTATCGGTTTAATAATGCGCTTGCGTCGGCACCAAATAGTTTTTTGCCGTCGCGGTACACACTTATAAATGCATCGTTAATTCCTAAACGAATGGCTTCATCTTTTAAATCTTTAGCATATTTTGCTTCGGTATAATTACCAACGTTATATATAAATAAAGCATTAATTTGTTTATTTTCGATAGGCCAATTTTTTATTGCTGAGAATTTGGCCGCCACCTCGTTAGGCACTTGTTTGCTGTAAGCTCCAATTTGAACTTTAAAGCAAACGCCTTCTTCGTTAGCTTTAATACCATTTTCAGCTGTTGCTTCAGGGTATGAAGTTACGTTGTTTTTAAAGGGTTGGATATTTGTAACAGCAGTATTAGTGTTTGTTGGACTGTTTGTGTTTGTTGAGGCTGTTCCAGTTGAGTTGTCGACTCTAGGAATTGCATCTGTAAAAATAATTGGATTTTCGGCTTCCATTTTAACAGTAGAATCAGATTGTTGACGATTTCTAGCTTCATTAAAATCAATGCGTTTTCCATCTAAATAAGCACTTACAAATGCGTCTTTAATTCCCAAATCTACTACCCTACGTTTGTCAGTTATTATTTTTTCGCCATTGTTATAAATACCAGCAGTATACCTGTATAATCCGTTTGTTAATTTTTCGGTAAAAATTGGCTTTATGTTTTGCAATTGTTGTTTGGTAACTTTTTTACTGTACACGCCAATTTGAACCGTAAATAACATATTTTTAATTTGCTCTAATTCTTTGGTAACTATAACCGCATCCTGTGGATTGACCACTTGGTTTTGAATAGGGTTTGTAGTTGCTTTTGGTACATTTGAATTGGCATTAATGCCAGCGGTTTGAGGTGCATTGGTATTAATAGTTTTGCCTTCTTTTTCTAAAATGGCTAATGCTTCATTTAATAAAATGCGTTTACCATTGTAATACACAACCACAAAGGCATCGTTATAGCCTAAGTTGCGTAAATCGTTTTTAACAGCGTTGGCGTTTTCTAGTTGATTAAAGTTACCTGCTGTATAGCGTAAATAGCCATTGCCAACAGTTTCGGCGTTAACCGGGCTGAGGCCTTTAAACGCATTGTTTGGTAATTGATTTTTAAACGCTCCTATTTGTACCCTAAATACCAAACCATCGGGTATTTTAGAGTCTACAGGAATTGGACGATTGGCATTGTAGGCGTTACCTGAGGTAACCTCTAAGCCTTCTATTTTTATAGTGTTATTATTAGTTGTTTGATTATTACGCGGGTTAGTATTTGTTGTTGTATTTGTATTGTTAGTTGCCGTATTGTTTCGCGGATTTGTAGTAGTGTTTGTTTGATTATTATTACGAGGATTTGTATTGTTGGCAGCGGTATTATTAGTGTTGTTTCGAGGATTGTTGGTTGTGTTGTTTGCATTCGTATTGGTGCGTGGATTATTAGAAGCTAAAGTACTGGTTTTAGTTAAGGTATTTAATTGTTCAACGGCTGCATTACCAGTTTTTGCTGCTAACGAAAGTAGTTTTACTTTTTGGTTAGGGTTGGTTTCGTTTGCCGATTGAATTAATAAACGTTTAGATTCCGCATTTAAATCGTCGGCGTTTTGTTTAACCGCTTTTTGATTAGCGTTTAAGTTAACAGGTATCTTCGTTTTATTTGTTTCGTATTCTAATGTAAAGGCATTGGTTAAATTAGTTAAGGCTGTATTTTTATTTTCGTTTAATTGATTTTGTTTTTGAGTAATTTCTTCGGGTGTTAATTTTGTAGTGTTATTTTGGTTATCAGCTACATAATTAGGATAGGTTTTTTTTAATTCGTTTAATAGAGTAGTTTGTTTTTGCAACAATTCCGCTTCTTTTTCTTCGGCATTACCCAAACCCCCAATTTTAGCAGAGGCATTTGTTTGTGCATTTGCTTCTGTTCTTAAATTAGCGGCTTGTGTTTTTACAGTTTTTAATTCGTTATTTTTTTGTTCTAATTCAATGGCAAGCGCCGGATTATCGGTTTTTAATTTTACTAATAACTCGGTAATAGAGGTGTTGTTTGTTGTATAATTTATAGTATTGCTTTGTTCTATAAGGTTACTTGCGTCTAATTTTTTGGCGTTAGATTCGTCTTCGTATTCTTTGGCTTTGGCTAATAAATTATCTTTTTCTTTTCCTTTTTTGGTATTTGCTTCTGTTTTAGTATTAGCGGCTTTGGTGCTTAACTCTTCGGCAGCTTGCAATAGTTCGTCTGATTTGGTTTTAAGTTCTGTTGGGTTTACGGTATTTGTGTTTTGTGAGGAAGTGGCGGTACTTTGAGCAGAAGCAATTTGCAATTGTTTAGTTTCTTCTTCTATTTTTTTTAACTCGATTAAGGAATTTGAAATATAAGTATTAGCTTCTGGATTGCTTAATTTTGTATTTTTATTTTCAAAATAGCTAAGTGTTTGAGCCGCTGTTGTATCTGTTTTAGAGAGTGTATTTATATCTATTAGCGGCGTTTGTTTGTTATTCGTATTATCATTGCCATTAGTAGTTTTAGTATCGGTATTTACTGCAACACTTGTGTTGGTATTATCGGTTGAGTTGTTGTTTTGAGTAGTACTTTTTGTAGTAGTGTTTACAGCAACGTTTGTATTTGTGTTATCATTTCCATTTGTGTTAGAAGAATTTGTTGCTATCGTGTTTTTTGCTAGTTGAGCATCTACCTTTTTAGTTAATTTATTTAATTGATTAATGGCTTCAATTTGTTTTTTAGTTGCGTTAATTAAATTAGTTAGCTTATCGTTTTTAACTAAATCTGCATCCGATTTTTGTTTTAAAGTTTCGGCAGATGCCATTTTAGTTGTAGTTGCAATGTATTCACTTTTTAATGCGGGGGTGTTGTTAATGTGAGAGTTATTGTTGCTTAAGTTTGTGTTTAACTGTTCTATTTCTAATTTATTGGCTTCAAATAATTTTTGATAGGCCGCTAATTTTAAATCGGATAATGTATCGATAGATTTGTTTACATCGTTTAATTTTTGTGCAATTAAATCATCGTTATTGGTTGTTGGGGTAGATGAATTTGAATTTACCGCGTTTGAGGCAGAGGTAAGGGCTGTATTTAAATTTGCATTAGGGTTAGATTTTTTTAATAAATCTACAGCTTGTTTTTGTTTGTTTAATGCCTCCGCTTCTTTTTCTTCTGCATTACTTAAGCCTCCTAATTTTGCGCCTATATTAGTTTGCGATAAGGCTTCTTCACGAATGGTTTTGGCTTGATTATAGGCGATAAGCGCTTCGTTGTTTAGTTTTTTTGCTTCTGTATTTTCAGTTTCTGTCGATTTATTTTCTGTAATTAATAGTTGTATGTTTTGATTATTGGTATCAAAAATAGCTTTGTTATCGTTTTTTGCAATTTCGGCAGCAAGTAGGTTTTTTTCGTTCGATTTAGTTTGTAATTCTTTTGACTCGGCTGTTAATTTATCTTTCTCTGGTCCGGTTTTAGTTTTTGCTTCGTTTAGCACTTCAATAGATTTATTGGCTAACTCTTCTGCTTCTTTGCTTAATTGCTGTGGCGTTTGGTTAGATGTGCCGCTTACATTAGTTTTAGTAGTTGCTTTTGATAATTCGTTATTAGCCATTGCAATTTTTTCGATTAATTTTTTTTGTTCGGCGCTAGCACTATTAATTTTAGCATCTGCATCGCTTTTTAATTGTTGGGCGGTTGTGTTTTGGTAGGCGTTAAACGCAAAATTTTGACCATCATTTCCGTTTAAGTTAGCATTTAATTTTTGTAGCTGAGTAATGGCTTCGGTAGTGTTTGTAGTAGATATTGGGGTTAATAAAGAATTCTGTTGGGCTGTTGCAGATGTTGCGTTATCACTAGCGCTTGCTAATTTCGTGTTAGCTGCAATTTGGGTTTGATTTTGCTTTTTAAGGTCTTCTAAATTTTTAATTTCGGTGTTAATTTTATTTTTTTCGGTGGTTGTTTTGGCATTGGCACTTGCCGTTTTATTTTTAGCAATGGCTGCATCAATTTCTTTATTAAAGTTTTTTAATTGGGTTGTGCTTTGGTTGATGTTGTCTTTATTAGTTTCATCTGTTATCACAATTTTATCTTTGTATTTATCTTGTAAAACTTCAGATGTTGTTTTTCCTTGTTCAACGGTTGTTGTATTAGTAGTTGATGCAATTGTAGTCGTATTTAAACCAATTGCCAATTTATTATTAGCTATAATTTGCGTTTGATTTTGTTTTTTTAAATCCTCTAAATTTTTCAGCTCGGTAGTAATATTATTTTTTTCATCTGCTGTTTTTGCAGCAGTAATTGCCGTTTTATTTTTAGCAATGGCCGCATCTATTTCTTTATTAAAGTTTTTTAACTCAGTGGTGCTTTGGTTAATATTAGTTTTGTTAGTGTTGTCGGTAATAACAATTTTATCTTTGTATTTATCTTGTAAGGCTTGGGTTATAGGCGTGTTTTTTGCTTCATTGGTATTAGTAGCTAATATCGTATTACTTCCTATTACAGTGTTTGTTTTGGTAGCTGCAATGTTTTCGTTTTTAATTTTATTAGCCAACGCAAGTTGTTCGTTTAAGCCGGCTAATTCATTTTTTAAAAGGTTTAATTTTAGTTCGTTTTCGGTAATTTTAGTTGTTTTTTCTGTTTCTTCAGTTTTTAAATTATTTATTTTTTCTTGTATAAGTGGTTTATCCCTCTTTTTAGCCTTAATCAGTTCTGCTTCATTTGTAGTAAGTTCTTCTTTGATTTCAACTACATCTTTTTTAATTATGTTATTCGAATTTTCTACCGAAGCAATTTGTTTTTCTTTGTCATCAACATCGTTTTTTAGGTTATTGAAAAATTCGTCTGATTTTATTTTTTGACCTGTTAAATTGTTTAGCTGTTTTTGTATATCGTCTAATTTGGTTAACGACTCTTGCTTATTGGTTTTGTTGGCAACAATTTTTTCTAATTCTTCTGAGTACTGTTTATTTAAATCGGCAATTTTAATTTTTATTTTAGCATCTTCATCTAAAGTTTTTGAGTAGGATAAAATCTTTTCGGCCGTATTTTTTTCAATTTCGGCGTTTTGCTTAATTGCAATTGCTTTTTCTGTAGCTAATTTTTTCTCATCGTTATTTGTTATGGCTTCTGCATTTTTAAGAGCTTCGTCGGCTTCGGTTAATTTTTTATCTGCTTCTATGTTTTTACTTGTACCAATTTCATATGCATCGTTCGCATCTTGGTTTAATTGCGTAGCTTCTTTTTTTGTATCCTCAGCATCTTTTTTTGCAATATTAATTAGCTCTTTATTGGTAACGCTTGTGTTTGTTTTAACAGCACTTAATGAGTTTGTTTTAACAGTGCCTGTAGTATCTGTAACATCTGTAAAGGTTTTTGTATTGCTATCGGTATTACCTGTACCATTGATTGTTGGCGTATTAGCAGCTGTGCCGTTAACAAGCGTTGGCACCAATTTGTTTTTGCCTTCGTTTACATCTAATTTAGCTTTTTGTTCAATTATTTTTAAATATTGTAAATAGCTATCATCGTTTGATGCTTCGTTAAAATAATTTATAATTTTTAAAATACCTTTATCGTAACTTATAATTTGTTTAAATGGCTTACTGGTAGTTACCAAAGGTAGGTTTACGCCTTGCGATTGTGTTTCTAAACCAGGGGTTTCAACGGTGTATAACAATTTTGCGCCATTGGGTAAATCCATTAAATAATCGCCATTATCTTGCGCAGTATAGGTGCCTACCAGTTCGTCTTTATCAATATTTTTTACTGTTATTTTAGATTTTAAGCTTTGGGTAGAGCTTTCTTTTACTACCGTGCCTTTTAAAGCCATAACATCAATAGGTTTGCGCTCTATACTCACTTTTAATACATCAATTTTGCCGGGTAGGCTTTGTCGACCGGTACTAAAATAGGCTACTTTTTCGGCAGAATCGGTTACAAATAAAAAATCGTCGTCGGGCGAATTTATTGGAAACTCAAGGTTTTCAGGCAAGGTCCACGAGTCGGTTTCAGATATGTACGTTGATTTAAAAATATCGTAACCACCCATACTGTTATGTCCTTTACTGGCAAAGTAAATGGTTTTACCATTTGGATGTAAAAAGGGATAATCTTCATCATAGGGTGTGTTAATACCTTTTATTTCTACTGGTTTGCTATACTCGCCATTTGGCAATTTTATTTTATAGAAAATATCACGTCCGTTATCTGTATTATCGCCATAGCTACTAAAATAAACTCGGTCGCCGATTTTTGGTAAAAACACAACTGATTTGTCTTTTTTGCGTTTATCAGGGCCTGTTTTAAATTCATCGGGCTTTACCAATAGCTTGCCACCAAGAGTTTTAAGGTCGTAACTTCTAAAATAATCGGCTTCGTTTAATTCTTTTTTACTTTGTACTACCAAATCGCTAAGATTGCTTAATAAGCGCTTGCCATAACCGCAGGCAGCAATTTCTCTATCTACTTGTAATTTTTTTTGTTTAGCGCCTGAACCCACTTTTTTGTATTCGTTGTAAAATTTAATGGCCTCATCAAATTGATAGTTAATGTGGTAGGCTTTACCTAAGTAAAATTTTATTTCTTTTGGGCTTTCATTCGGTCTACTATTAGCAAACTGTAGGTAGGGTAAGCATTTTTTCTTGTCAGGTTCGCTGTATATCATACAAACGCCTAATTTGAAGTTTAAGTCGGGGTCTTTAGGAAAATTAGAAACTAATTGCGAATATAATTTGTAGGCTTGGGTAAACTCATCCTCTTCAAAATATTGGTTTGCTTGTTTTTTTGTATCTTCTATACTTGTTTGTGCAGAAATTAAGCCACAGAACAGCATTAACAACAATATAATTGTTAATTTAACAATTTTGGGTTTGGGTAACAAGCTACCAACAAAGGTTAAGCACCTTAAAATCATCATATAATACGTTTTAAAGATACTATTATTTTAAGTTTAGATGAAATAATAGTAAAAAATCCATAAAAATGGTATTTTACTAGATGTTATAACAGATATTAAATCAGGGAGTTAAATACATCTACTTAACCGGAATGCGGATCCAAAACTTTAACAAGTCTACCGGATTGCTGTCTGATGATGCTAAAATGCAATACTGTATAGCAGGAAGATATTGAATGAGTGGCGGTTTGAAGAAAAAGTAAAGAGTTATTTAGAAACCCAATTTTACTTTATCTTTATCGAAGTTAACACACAAATAAAATGAAACGTATTTATTTCAGACTTCTTCTTTTAATCAGTATTTTTTGGTTCGAGAATTATCAAAATTTCGTCTTCGCGCAATCAGATAAATCAAAGGAAAAGTCAGAAACAACAAAAAACAAACCACAGGAATTATATTTTATTGATGATAAACTTGATACTTCAAAATTCCACTATATAACAAAAATCCTTGTCAAAGGAGCCGAAGGCCGGGCGACTATCCAGGAACTTTATTATAACCTAAGAAAAAAGGCACTTGATGCAGGAGGCAATGGGTATAAAAAACCTATCTACAATGTCACGAACAACACACTTCAGGCAGAAGTGTATTCTTTAACGGAGTCTGGTCTTCACGAGAACATCGCATTTGAAGAGCGAAATTGCATTTATGTTTTCGGACGGGAAAGGTCAACAAATAAAAAACGGACCTTCTACGTCAACGAGGAAAAAAAACAGCTAAAAGGAGGAGAATACTACAAGTCCATTATTCCAGAAGGTAAAAATGTAAAGATCAGCAAAGGTGGTCCTTTCAATTCTCCACTCACTATTAATTGGAAGCCAGAGGCTGCAGCAACCTATATTGCATTAAGCGGAGCACAGATCATCGATCCGCAATATAGTGGTTCAAATAATCTGACGATTTCTCCTGGCAGCATGATGCTGATCGGGCAGGGACTTGGTCGCCTTTACATGCGCATTTTGAAGCCGATGCATGAATTGTAGGTGAACAAATAGAGTAGGCCTGAAACCCTGAGCAATTATGCGTGAAAGGAATCGGTATAAGTTCGGTACAAAAAACAAATTGCTGAAAGGCTTAGGTAAAAACATGCAAGCATTCCGTGGTTCTAAGAAAGGTTTATTTTTTGTGAAGATGCGACTTGTCTTTGGTCGGTTTACAATATCTGCTTCAACTGGCTTGGATAAACATAACTTCCATTTAACCGACTCTTTCTAACTCAAAGCCGCTATCAATTTCTCAGCTAATTCAACGCCAATGCGTTCTTGGGCTTCGTTGGTAGCTGCGCCAATATGGGGCGTTAAACTAATTTTAGGATGATTTAAAACTGAAACCGATGGGCGGGGCTCGTTTTCAAATACATCTAAACAGGCATGCGAAATTTTACCACTGTTAAGGGCTTCTAATAAATCGTCTTCGTTAATTACACCACCACGGGCGGTGTTTATTAAAATAACGCCGTTTTTCATCGATGCAATTTCGTGACGGGAAATTAATTTGCCTCCGGGTACATGAAAGGTAATAAAATCGGCTGTTTGAATAACTTTATCAAAACCAACAGTTGAAATAGGAACCGGAATTTTTTTATCTAAAATGTCTACTTCTATGGTAGCTTCGGTAACAAAGGGGTCAAAGGCGACAACCTTCATACCTAAGCCCAAGGCTATTTTAGCAACATTTTGTCCAATTCGTCCAAAACCAACAACACCCATCGTTTTGCCTCGCAACTCTATACCTTTTGCATATTTCTTTTTTAAATCGTCAAACTTTTCACTGCCATTAATTGGCATTTGGCGATTGCTGTCGTACAAAAAACGAACCGAGTTAAATAAATGCGCAAATACCAATTCAGCAACAGAATTGCTTGATGCCGCAGGTGTATTTATTACATTAATGTTTTTTGATTTGGCATACTCCACATCAATATTATCCATACCCACACCACCACGTGCAATTACTTTTAAATTTGGGCAGGCGTCAATAAGGTCTTTACGCACTTTGGTGGCACTTCTAACGGTTAGTGCCGAATAATTTTTTTCGTTTAGTTCTGAAATTAAATTTTCTTGATCTACTTTATCTGTAATAACTGTAAAACCAGCTTTTTCTAACAGTTGTTTTCCAACCTCATCGATGCCATCATTGGCTAATATTTTTTTACTCATTTTTAAAATTTGTATGTAGTGTTATTTTACTCTAACGCCATTTTGGTAGGCTACAATAAAGCCATTAAAACCTTTGGCAATAAGTTCTTCGCGTTTTTTTAGGGCTTCGTCTTTTGAATTGTAATTGCCTACTAGGGCTTTAAACAAGCCGGCTTCGTTACTAATTTGTACATTGCTTACACCCTTAAATTTAGATTTATCGGGGGGTACGCCAAAGGCACCTAACTGTATTTTATAAACCAAACCAGTGGCTGGAGTTATAGTAGTGGCCGTTTTTGTTTCGGTAGGAGTAGAGGTGGTAGAGGTAGTTTCTGTTTTAACAACTGTGGTTTCGGTTGGTGTTGCAGTGGTAGAAGTTGTTTCTGTTTTAACGACAACTGCGGTTGTTTCGGTTGGAGTGGTAGAGGTTGTATTAGTTTGGGTTGTGTTTGGTAAACTCGTTGCAACGGTTGCACCACTGCCATCAAAGGTTACACTTAAAGGTTCGCTTTCTACTTCTTTTTTTGTACCATTATCTAAAAAATAAAATTTTTGATTAAAGGTAGTGGCTCCATTGGTATTACCAGCGCTTAATTTCATTGTAATTATAAACTCAGTTTCTACAGGAATGCTGACCCAAACTATTTTAGCACGATTATTTTCAAATGTAAAATTGCCGGTTCTGCTATCGCCTTCGGTAACGGTAACTCCTGCAGGAACATCCAGTTGATATTTTGCAAAGTTGCTGATAGTGCCTTTGTTAATTTTAATTTCGAGAACAATATTAGCATTTGGAGCAATACTTTTAGGCATATTGGTTAGCATAGTAACCTGAGCTTTAAAAAGCAAACTTGTACTTAAAAGTAAAGTGAGGTAATAAAATTTCTTCATAAATAAAATTAATATTATTTACAAATATATAAAATTTTAGCAGTGCTAAAAATCTTAATAAATTTACGACGGAAGTAAATGGCTAAAATTATAAAAATAGTACTGCTATTTTGTTTTATAAATACGATAACGGCACAGGTTATAAATATTGAAAATAAGCGATTTTTAAAGGATACCAATGGTTTGGTTGGTAACTCTACCTTTAATTTTACTATTAATCAAAACGTAAAGCAAGTAATGAGTTTGGGTATTAATGTGCATGTGCAGTATTTACGTAACAAGCATCGTGTGTTTGCAATAAGCGATTTGTTGTTTATAAAAGCCGGCGAACAGGATTTTGTAAATTCGGGTTACCAACATTTACGTTATAATTATAAGTTGGCAAACCGTATTACTTTTGAGGCTTTTACACAAGCACAATACAACTTAGCGTTGTTATTAAATAAACGGTATTTAGCAGGGGCTGGTTTGCGGTATAAATTAATTAAACAACCTAAGTTAAGATTATATGCAGGTAGTTTGTATATGTACGAATTTCAAAGTCAAAATAGCGATACTATAAGAGAATACAATAGTAGAATTAGCAGTTATTTTACGTTAAGTATTGGCTTAAAAAATGTTGATTTTGTTACTACTACGTATTACCAACCAAATATAAACGACATTGAAGATTATCGAATTGCTAACGACAGTGCATTTGAGCTCGAAATAAATAAAAAATTAAATTTTAGAGCAGGAATAAATTTTTTGTATGATACACGGCAACCCATAGGCGTGCCGGCTTTAACGTATATTTTAAAAAACGGAATTAGTTTTAAGTTTTAAACTTCGCTTAAAATGGTATGTTTTAAATTTAAAGGGTTTGTTATTTTTTTTAGTTCATCAAAAAAATCGGTACCATATTTTAAATAAAAGGCAGCAAAATTGTCAACTCTTTCTTGTGGCAAATTATTAGGAAATAGTTTTTGTTTACTGGTTTTAATTTGGCTTATTTCTGTATCTAATTTTTGTTTTAAAGCCTTGTTTGCTTTTGCAGTTAAGGCATCTAAACCCGATAGGTTTTTTTGTAATTCGGCGTTTACACTTGCAACTAACGTTTTATCCACCGCTGTTATTTTGTTTTGTATTTCTTCGTACAGTTGTTCAATTGTTTTCTTTTCGCTTTCTAAGCTAAAAATAGCGTTGGCTTTTTGTTGAAATTCTTTTATCAATTCTTGTTCGTCTTTAAAAATATCAACTTCGCTAAAGTTTAATTTTTCTAACTTTAATCGGGTAGTTTTATCAATTACCGTAATAAACGAACGGGGCACTAAAATAGGAAAGTTAATAGTAAACTCAGTAAACATAGCCTTATACTGTAACCAGTAGGCTAATTCGCCCGGGCCACCCACATAAGCAATGTTTGGTAAAATATGTTGTTGGTAAAGTGGGCGCAATACAACATTTGGACTAAATTTTTCAGGGTTGGTTTCTATTAAATTCTCTAACTCCTGTTTGGTAAATTTTTTATCGGTTCCAACTACAACATAATAATCTTCCTGTTTTTCGATGCGCGCTCGTAAACCATTCTCCATAAAAAAACAATTTATTAAGCGCGGATTTACTTGTATTTTGTAACCCAAGGTTTCTAATTTAGCAATACTCTCGCTAACTTTTAAGTAAGGCGTATTATTAAAAATATCGGTTTTAAAATGGTTAATAAATTGTTTTTTTAAATTACCACTGTCACCATCGAGTATTATTAATCCGTAATTTCCAAATAATTGGTTTACTAAAAAGCGAGTGGCATTTTTTAAATTTTTATGTTCAATATAGGCGTTTTTAAAAAGAGTAAACAGGTAAATTCCATTTTCTGTATCGCCAAACAGTTGTTGTAATTGAGGTATTATCTGCTCTAATTCGTTGGTTTCAAAATTGCCGACGGCACCAGTTTGTTCACTTTCCCATTTAGTATTTTTGCCAAATACGCTAAAGTTATTTATTTCTTCAAAATCGTGGTCTTCGCTTGCCATCCAATAAACGGACACAAAATTATGTTGAGGAAATTGTTGTTTTAATTCTAGAGCCAAATTAATGCTGCTAAAAATTTTATAAATAAAATACAATGGTCCTGTAAATAAACAAAGCTGATGTCCCGTGGTTACAGTAAAGCAATTTTTATTTAATAATAACTGAGTATTTGCATCGGTTAACGAAGAGGTGTTTGCAACTAACTGGTTTTGGTACGTTAGTTCGTTTACCAATGTATCTCTATCCACCAACGCAGTTAAATTGTTATTTATTAGTTCGCTAAAGCCACGCGCGTCAGGAAATTGGTTGTAAAAAGGACTTACTTTTTCGTTTTGGTTTACATAATCTGCAACTAATTGGTTTAAAGATTTAGAGATTTTAAAATCGATTAATTGCGATGAAAAGTTCATATTGATAAAAATGCTAAGTTACTAAATATACTAAAATAGATAAATCATTTATTTAATTTGGTTTTTTGTGTTTCCAGCGTCGGTGGCTCCAAAGCCAAAACGGCGGTTGATCTCTAATATTTTTTTCGAGTGCTTTTGTATGCAAATCTGTAATAACGCCGTCTGCCAATTCGTTTGGCGTATCGGTTATTAATTCTGCGTCCATTTGGTAGTAACTCCGTTTTATTTTTTTTACGCTAACATAAATTACAGGGTAATTAAATTTTTTTGCTAATTTTTCGGGACCCAAAAAAATGGGCGTGTCTTGGTTTAAAAAAACTGCCCAATGGCTTCCTTCGGGTGGTGGGGTTTGGTCGGCAATTAAGCCTACAATAGTGGCTGTTTTTTTTTGTCGCAGCGTAATTAATTCGCGTAATAAATTGTTCATCGCTACTATGTTTCCTCCCATTCTCCCTCTTAGTTTTAACATAAAGGCGTCAAAATTTTTGTTGCTTAATGGATGGTACACACCAGTTAGTAATTGTTTAAAATAAAATTGTGGTGCAATAGCGCCCCATTCCCAGTTGCCACTATGCCCCATAACGCCTATAACGCTTTGCTGTTGTAACTCAAATTTTTGAAATAATTCAATGGCTGTTGGTGTAAGCGCAAAGCGTTTTTTAAATTCTGGAACAGAAATAGTTATCAATTTTAATGTTTCAAAAATTACATCGCAAAAATGTTTGTAAAATTGTTTGGTAATTTTTTTTATTTCTTGTTCTGATTTTTCGGGAAACGATTTTTTTAAATTTTCGATCACTATTTTTTTTCGGTAGCCAATAATGTAAAATACCAACACGTATAATTTTAAACTAAATACGTGTAATAGCCAAAATGGCATTATTGAAATAAAATAAAATAAAGGAATTACAAAAATATTAAACAATAGTTTGCTCAACGGTATTTTTTAGAAATTTGGTTTTAGTAGGTATCTGCTATAAAAATCAACAATGTATTTTACCGCTTCATCGGCAGTATCAACCACTTTTAAAAGGTCAACATCGGTTGGGTTTACATTGTGCTCTTGCTCCAACATTGTATTTTTAATCCAATCAATCATCCCGCTCCAATATTCTTTACCCACTAATACCACAGGAAATTGGGCAATTTTATTTGTTTGTACTAAGGTTAACGATTCAAACAATTCGTCAATAGTACCAAAGCCACCCGGCATACCAATAAAGCCTTGCGAGTATTTTAAGAAAATTGTTTTGCGTACAAAAAAATAATCAAAGTTTATACATTTGTCGTTATCAATATAATCGTTGTGTTTTTGTTCAAAAGGCAAATCAATGTTTAAACCCACCGATTTTCCATTACCCCTGCGAGCGCCCTTATTCGCAGCTTCCATAATGCCGGGTCCACCACCAGTAATAACGCCATAACCTTCGGTTACTAATTTAAAGGCAATTTCTTCGGCTATTAAATAATATTTGTTATCAGGTTTGGTACGCGCACTTCCAAAAATAGATACACAAGGCCCAATGCGACTCATTTTTTCAAATCCCTCAACAAATTCGCTCATTATTTTAAAAATTTGCCAGCTGTTTTGTGCTTTAATATCGTTCCAATCTTTTTGTGCAAAGGCATTGCGTATTTTGTCTTCTCTATCGGGGCTCATATTTCGTTTAAATTTATAAGGGCTAAATTTACAACATTTATTGCTTATTTTTGTTAATAGAACAATGCAACTAAAAACCGATTATTTAGTAATAGGCTCGGGTATAGCCGGATTAAGTTTTGCTTTAAAAGCCGCAACTACAGGCAAAGTAATGTTAATTACAAAAAGTAATGAAGACGAGAGTAATACCAAATACGCACAAGGTGGTATTGCCGCTGTGTGGGAAGCCGACGATAGCATCGAAAAGCACATTGCCGATACCTTAGATGCCGGCGGAGGCGTATGTGATGAACGCATTGTGCGCATGGTAGTGAGCGAAGGACCACAGCGTGTAAAAGAACTGATAGAATTAGGAACTAATTTTGATAAAAACGAAAAAGGTAATTACGACCTTGCAAAAGAAGGTGGACACAGCGAACACCGTATTTTACATTATAAAGATGTTACCGGCCTAGAAATAGAACGTGCACTTTTAAAACAAATTCATGCTAACAAAAACATAACGGTTTACGACCATTATTATGCCATTGATATTATTACCCAACATCATTTGGGCGAGTTTGTAACTTCTAAAACACCCAATATTACGTGCTATGGCGCGTATGTGGTAAATACAAAAACCAACGTAATAGATACCGTATTAGCAAAAACAACCATTATGGCCACTGGTGGCGCCGGGCATGTGTATGCAACTACTACCAACCCAACTATAGCTACTGGCGATGGTATTGCAATGGTGTACCGTGCTAAAGGGCATGTAAAGGATATGGAGTTTGTGCAGTTTCATCCTACCTCGTTATACAACCCAAGCGAAAACCCAAGTTTTTTAATTACCGAAGCCATGCGCGGTTTTGGTGGCGTTTTAAAAACACAAGCCGGTAAAGAGTTTATGCAAAAGTACGATAGTCGTGGTTCGCTAGCCCCGCGCGATATTGTTGCACGAGCGATAGACAACGAATTAAAAATTAGTGGACAGGATTATGTGTTTTTAGATTGCCGGCATTTTGATAGAAAAGGATTTATAGAACATTTTCCAAATATTTACAACAAGTGTATGAGTGTGGGTATTGACCCGTTTATTAAAATGATACCGGTTGTGCCCGCTCAGCATTATTTATGCGGCGGCATTGTGGTAAACGAATTTGCACAAAGTACCATTGTAAACTTATATGCCATTGGCGAATGCGCTTGTACAGGTTTGCATGGTGCTAACCGTTTGGCAAGTAATTCGTTATTAGAAGCCATTGTGTTTGCGCACAGAGCTTTTGAAAAAGTGAAAACAGAAATTAATACCATTACATTTAACGAAAACATACCCAATTGGGATGCTGAAGGCACCGAACATGCCGAGGAAATGATTTTAATTACACAATCGCAAAAAGAAGTGCAACAAATTATGAGTAATTATGTTGGTATTGTTAGAAGCGAATTGCGTTTAAAACGCGCTTTTGACCGATTAGAAATTTTATATATGGAAAATGAAATGTTGTACCAAACAACTACAATTACGCAACGCTTAGGCGAATTACGCAACCTAATTTGTATTGGCTATTTAATAATTAAACATGCCATGCAACGTAAAGAGAGTGTTGGCTTGCACTACATGGTAAGTTACAAAAAATAATTTAATGATGAGTTCTGTAACAATTACTGTATTAATGGCCGTTTACAATACCCCTTTTAAGCTTGTAAAACGTGCTATCGATTCTGTACTCACCCAAGATTATAAAAATTTTGAATTAATTATTATTGATGATGGAAGCACTAAATTACTAAGTAAAAAAATTGTGGCATATTGTCAAGTGCATCAAAACATTATAACGTATTTAAGGCATAGCAATTGCGGACAATCGGCTTCCATTAATAAAGGCGTAAAAATAAGTAAAGGCAACTACATTACAATTATTGATGCGGATGATGAATACAAAGTAAACCATCTATCAACCTGCCTAAACAAAATAAAAGGGGCCGATTTAATTTCGTCGAATGCTGAAATTATTGTAAACACTGAACATGACTATTTTGTGCCGGATAAAGCGGATACCAGCAAAAATGTTCATGTGGACGACTGTATTTTATTTGCCACTTTATTTGGAAAAAGAGAAGTGTTTGAAACCGTACTTTTTAAAAGTATGTATGCCGCTGATAGCGATTTTTACGAACAGGCCTCGGCAAACTACCGTGTAAAAAAAATAAACACCCGTACCTATATTTATTACCGAAATTCTAAAAATAGCATAACTGCCAAACTTAAAAAGGCTATTTAGCTTTTTTTAATTTAATGTTTATTGCTTTGCCTTATTTTTAAAATTACCAAAACAAACCCCAATATGTGCCCGATATATTAAATACCACTCAAATAAAGAGGCGTTAACACTTGCTCCTGCCACATAGGTAAGTTTGCCAAGTTTAAATTTTTGCTCAACACCAATCAAAGTTGGTAAGGCAATACTGTAATTTACATTAGTTTTATAGTTTACAAAATTAATATCTAAAGTTTCACTATCAACTTTAACAGTGGAGATAGAATCATTAAAAGGACTAACAACAGATTTTAAAAAATAATTATTGTAGGTGTCTGATGTTACGGTGTATTTTCCATTTCTAATAAGCCTAAGTTCAGGATTTAAAGGTTGTACGTATACATTTAACCCAAATTTTGTATTAAAATTAAATCCATAAATAAACTTAAACATACTATTACTTAAGCTTCCATTACCTTCACCATAATTTTTTTTTGTAATAGAGCCGTTTGTAAAGCTCCCAACAAGTTCAGTTGAATAATAGGAATAAGAGTAATATGTTCTATCGTAAGAAAAGGCTAGACCAACAGCATATTTTTTTGTGTAATAGCATAATTCAGCTCCTGGAAACAGATTAGGTTTATACGTTGGTTGTTTTACTTTTATATAATTAGTAGGAGGGTATTTACCGCCCTGCCAATTATAATTTTGGTCACCATGTTTTAAACGATTCCCGTCATAATCATAAAACAGCCCTAAATTAGCTTTAAACACAAAATATTCATCAGCCTTGTTGTCGGTTTGCGCTTTACAATTAGCAATAATGCTAAATAATAAAACGATAGTTATTTGTTTAAAATTATGCAAGTTTTATTCTTTTACCTTATTTTTAAAATTACCAAAACAAACCCCAATATGCGCCCGATATATTAAATACCACTCAAATAAAGAGGCGTTAACACTTGCTCCTGCCACATAGGTAAGTTTGCCTAGTTTAAATTTTTGCTCAACACCTATCAAAGTTGGTAAGGCAATACTGTAATTTACATTAGTTTTATAGTTTACAAAATTAATATCTAAAGTTTCACTATCAACTTTAACAGTGGAGATAGAATCATTAAAAGGACTAACAACAGATTTTAAAAAATAATTATTGTAGGTGTCTGATGTTACGGTGTATTTTCCATTTCTAATAAGCCTAAGTTCAGGATTTAAAGGTTGTATGTATATATTTAACCCAAATTTTGTATTATAATTAAAGCCATAAATAAACTTAAACATATAGTTGCTAAAACAGCTATTACCTTGCCCGTAAATATCGTTTGTTATAGAACCAGCTTTATTACTTAAGTAGCCTACACCTCTATGTTCATTATATGAATATTGAAAATATGTTTTATCATACGAAAATGCCAAGCCAAAGATGTATTTTTTTATATAAAAAGATAGTTCTGCTCCTGGGAAAATGTTAGGTTTAAAAGATGTTTGCTTTGCGCTAAAATAATGAGGCGCGGGGGATTTACCACCACTTGGTAAATCATAATTTTGGTCACCATGTTTTAAACGATTCCCGTCATAATCATAAAACAGCCCTAAATTAGCTTTAAACACAAAATATTCATCAGCCTTTTTGCTGGTTTGCGCTTTGCAATTAGCAATAATGCTAAATAATAAAACGATAGTTATTTGTTTAAAATTATGCAGTTTCTTATATTTTAATTAGTTTAAAATTAGTAATTGTACCATCGGTAAACGTTACTATAATACTATACATACCATTTGTTTGGTTTAATAAAAAGTTACTATCGATGCTGTTTTTATTTATATTTTTTTCTAAATAAATCTCTTGCCCTAACAAATTTACAATTTTAAAGCCTATGCTTTAACTGAAAATTCAATGCTAACGAAAAATAAGCGTAAATTGGGTAATTAAACTCTGTGTTTTTCGATGTTTTAAATTGAGCCCCAATTTTTTAGGAGAAGACACCATTTAGTTTTTTTAAATTTAGTACATTTAACCTCATAACTAAATTAATTAATTACATGAATCAAGCATATATAATTAACGGGTTGCGCACTGCAATAGGAAGTTTTGGTGGCACTTTATCTACCGTTAGAACAGATGATTTAGCCGCCTTTGTATTAAAAAAATTAGTCGAAAAAAATCCGTCGGTAAATTTTGCCGATGTGGGCGATGTAATAATGGGTTGTGCCAACCAAGCTGGCGAAGATAACCGCAATGTAGCCCGTATGGCTGTTTTATTGGCGGGTTTGCCGGTTACGGTGCCGGGTCAAACTGTAAACCGTTTGTGTGCTAGCGGCTTAAGCGCGGCTATAGATGCTGCCAGAGCCATACAAGTGGGCGACGACCATTTAATGATTGCTGCCGGCGTTGAAAACATGACGCGGGGACCTTTAGTAATGGGTAAAGCTGCCAGTGCATTTGGGCGCGACCAACAATTATTTGACAGTAGCTTTGGTTGGCGATTTATAAACCCAAAAATGAAAGAACTTTTTGGTGTGGATGCTATGGGCGAAACAGCCGAAAATGTAGCAGAACTTTATAAAATAAACAAAACCGACCAAGATGCCTTTGCCTTATGGAGCCAACAAAAAGTTGCAAAAGCCATTGCTAATAAGCGTTTTGAAAAAGAAATTGAAGCAATTGAAATACCACAACGCAAAGGAAACCCACTAGTTTTTAATACTGACGAATTTGCAAAACCTAATACAACGCTAGAAGGTTTACAAAATTTAAAACCTTCGTTTAAAAAAGACGGTACCGTAACCGCAGGTAACGCCAGTGGTTTAAACGACGGAGCTGCCGCCATGTTATTAGCAAGTGACGAAGGCATAAAACGATATAATTTAAAACCCATGGCGCGTATTGTATCGTGCGGTATAGCAGGCGTTGAGCCCCGTATTATGGGCATTGGTCCGGTTGAAGCTGCTAACAAAGCATTAAAACGAGCGGGGTTAACGTTTAAAGATATTGATTTGATTGAATTAAACGAAGCCTTTGCCGCGCAAGCTTTGGCCTGTGTTCGCACTTGGGGTTTGGCCGATAACGACGCGCGTATTAACATTAACGGCGGCGCTATTGCTTTGGGGCACCCCTTAGGGATGAGCGGCGCACGTATTTTAAACTCGGCAGCTATTGATTTACACCTTCACGCTAAAAAATATGCTTTAGTTACCATGTGTATTGGGGTAGGGCAGGGCTATGCAGTAATAATTGAACGTTGTTAAAAAAAGTATTAATTTTAACAATCTAATTATATGAACAGTAAACTTTTTTTATTTTACATAGCATTGTTTTTTTCTGCTACTTTGTTTTCGCAAAGTACTAATGTTAAAACATTAATTAATAATGCCGAAACAAAACTAAGTGCCGAAAATTACGACGATGCTTTAGAAGATTATTTGCAATTAATAAGTATTGAACCTAAAAACGATTTATATAATTATAATACGGCAGTATGTTATTTAAATACGAACATCAACAAATCTAAAGCCATTCCTTATTTAGAAATTGTAGTTAGAAATGAAAAACACAATCCTAATGCCGATTTTTTGTTAGGAAGAGCCTATCAATATGGCAACCGATTTGATGATGCTGTTGCTTCGTTTGAAAAATTTAAAAAATTAGCCAAAGGAACAGAAGATAATTTAAAATTTGTGGATGAGGAGGTACAACATTGTATTAATGCGAAGGAGTTAATTAAATTTCCTATTGATGTAATTTTTCAAAATTTGGGCAAAAATATTAATTCAGAATATGCAGATTATTACCCCTTTGTAAACGAAGATGAAGCGTACATTATGTATAATTCTAAACGCCCCAATTCTGCCGAAGTTCAAAAACAACCCAATGGCGAGTTTTTAAATTCAATTCACCTTTCAAAAGTAGTTAACGGACAATATATGGAAAGTGATATTGTTGGAGAGCCAATAAGCAAAGGTAACTCGGGCGAAGAGGTAATTGGAATGAATGCAAAAGGCACCACTTTATTAATTAACAAGCCAAATTTAAAAGGCGAAAGTAAACTGTACTCTACTACTTTAGCAAAAAACGGCGAGTTTAGTAAATTAAAAGAATTACCCGCCACTATAAACGGAAACGGCGATGTGATTGCTGCTTGCATTAATAACGATGGCACCAGTATTTATTTTGCAAGCAACAGAAAAGGTAGTTTGGGCGGAACAGATATTTATGTGTGTAACCAACTACCAAACGGAAAATGGAGTGAGGCATTAAATTTAGGAAAAGAAATTAATACAATTTACGATGAAGATTTCCCTAATCTTTCGCCCGATGGTAAACTACTCTATTTTAGTAGTAAAGGACACAGTAGTATGGGTGGCTACGATATTTTTAAAGCCAACCTAAACGAAACTACAAAACAATTTGAAAAAGTAAAAAACATTGGTTACCCCGTAAATACAAGTTACGACGACTTAAATTTTAGAATTAGTAAAAATGGACGATTTGGTTATGTAAGCTCTTTACGTGGCGGTGGGCTTGGCGATTTTGATATTTACCGCGTTTTGTTTAATGAGGTAGAGGTAGATTATTCGGTAATTATTGGCCAAATACAAGCAAAAGATACACTTAATAAAATTGATTACAGAAATACCTTTATAACTGTAAACGATAATATTACCAACGAAATTGTGGGGAACTACCTTACCAATCCTTCAACCGGACGATTTATAATTATTTTACCGCCGGGCAAATACTCTATTTTAGCAGAAGCACCCGGTTTTAAAGATTACAAATATCAAATAGAAATTTTTGATAAAGTGTCTTATCAATCCGAATTAAGTTTAACGATATCTCTCTCAAAAAAATAAAATAATATGATCCACAATTTAGCACTTCAAAATTCAATATTTAATCAATTTATTGCCGAAATACGTGACGAAACCATACAAAAAGACAGTATGCGTTTTCGCAGAAATTTAGAGAGAATGGGCGAAATATTTGCCTACGAAATTAGCAAAACACTTACTTATAAAGATATTATTACAACAACACCATTGGGTGAAGCTAATTCAAAAGTTTTAGAATCTCAGCCTGTAATAGCTACCATTTTAAGAGCAGGTTTACCGTTGCACATAGGCTTATTAAATTATTTCGACCAAGCGCAAAATGCGTTTGTAAGTGCCTTTCGCCGTCATAAAAAAGACAATACATTTGAAATTGCTTTAGAGTATGTAGCTTGCCCTGATTTAACGGGTAAAACAGTTATACTTTGCGACCCAATGTTAGCGTCCGGTGCATCGATGGCATTAACTTATAAAGCTTTGTTAGAAAAAGGAATTCCAACGCACACGCACATTGTTACAGCTATTGCCAGCCAACAAGGTATAAAGTTTTTACGTGACAATATGCCGACATTAAATTACACGATTTGGTGTGGAGCAGTAGATGAAGAATTAACGGCTCATTCCTACATTGTACCCGGTTTGGGCGATGCAGGTGATTTGGCTTTTGGAAGTAAAATGTAATTTTTTTTACTTTTTAGTTAATCGATTCATACTTTTTGCAATTTGTTTTTCTGTAGTAAGCAGTGCGCGTTGAATACGGCTGGCGTAATTAATACTATCCATTACTTCTTTATTTTTTTCGTGTAATGCTTCGTAGGCTTTATCAACCATTGTTTTTTGCTGTTCGATAATTAATTTTTGTTTGTTAGTAATGCGGAAACGCTTGTATAAAAAGAAAGAGAACAGGACCACAAGAGCCAAGACACATGACACAAGACCGATGACAATTTTCTGCTTTTGTTTTTCTTCGGCTACTATTGCGTCTTTTTTTTCTTGTTCGGCTTTGGCCGCTATTTCTTTTTTATCAAACTCATATTGCATACTGGCTTGTAGGCTCTGTTTTTGGCTTTCTTCGTTATTTAAGCTATCGCGGTATAGTATATATAGTTTATGGTGCTCAAAAGCAGCCTTGTAGTTACCCATTACACTATCTAATAAAGTTAAGTGTGCATAACCATCTTTAATCCATCCTTTCCCGCCAATTTCCTTACTTAGCTGCAAGCCTTTCGTTAAATAGCTTTGTGCCTCTTTAGTTTTATGTAGTTTGGTATACAATTTTCCAAGGTTAATAAAACAACCAGCAAAACCATAACTATCTCCCACTTCTTCAAATACCTTTAACGAAGCAAGGTAATTTTTTAGGGCTTCGGGGTAATTGCCCTGTTCTGTATAAATAGCCCCTATGTTGGCACATGAAGATGCAATGCCGTTTTTATCGCCCATTTGTTTTGCTATTTCTAATGAAGCAAAATGGTTTTTTAAAGCTTCGGGGTAATTGCGTTGACTCTTATAAATTGCTCCAATGTTGTTGTAAGAATTGGAAACGCCTTGATTATCGTTTAATTCTTTCATTATCTTTAAAGAAGCAACATGGTTCTTTAATGCTTCGGAGTAATTGCCCTGACTCATATAAATAGCACCAAGGTTATTATAAGAACCCGCAGTGCCATATCTATCTCCAATTTCTTCTTTTATTTTTAAAGAAGCAAGTTGCATTCTTAACGCTTCGAGGTAATTACCCATATTTATATAAGTGTTACCTATGTTGTTATATGAAGAAGCCATGCCACTTTTATCTAAAATTTCTTTGCGTATTTTTAAAGCTTCAAAATGGCTTTTTAGGGATTCGGGGTAATTGCCTTGGTCGAAATAAATATTTCCTATGTTGTTGTATGATTGAGATATGCCTTTTAGTGCAGTTTTGTATATGGGATTGGTAACAGATTTCTCGACGCCTCTCGAGATAGCGGTAGCAAGCGCTAGAGCTTGTTTGCCATAAACCAGGCCTTTATCGTAGTCGCCAATCATAGCGCGATACTGGCACAATTTAATTAAATGTTTAACCTTATTCGTATCTTCTTTATCAGTTTTTAGAAGGGTTACCAACGAGTCTATTTGCCGATTAGACGATTGGGCAATGCAATAGGAATTAAAGATTAAAAATGCGAGATTAAAAATTATGTATCTGTTAAACTTCACAAAGGCTAAAATATAAAAATTAATTAGAGACGCTACTAAAGTAAGATTTAATCTGTTTAAAAAGAAGTAAAGTAATTTATAAGATTTAAAGCGAGCTTATTTGTTAGTTTAGACAAGTCTTAGTAATGGTGGCAAATCAATAATTCTACAATTTGTAGCAATAGGTTGAGGCATTAATTAGTAACTTCACATTATGAATACTAATCTTGATGCGAGCGAAGAAAATTTAAGCAGTACCGATAAGGATATTGAGCGTGCGCTGCGCCCCATACAATTTGACGATTTTAGCGGGCAAGAAAGTGTGGTAGATAATTTGCGCGTATTTGTTGCTGCGGCTAAACAGCGTAACGAGGCCCTCGACCACGTTTTATTACATGGCCCGCCTGGTTTAGGAAAAACAACATTAGCACATATTGTTACCAACGATTTAGGTGTTAATTTAAGAGTAACCAGTGGCCCGGTACTCGATAAACCGGGCGATTTAGCGGGTTTACTTACAAATTTAGAACCCTTTGATGTATTATTTATTGACGAAATACATCGTTTAAGTCCAATTGTAGAAGAGTATTTATATTCTGCAATGGAAGATTATAAAATAGATATTATGATTGATAGCGGGCCCAATGCCCGAACAGTTCAAATAAAATTAAACCCGTTTACATTAGTTGGTGCCACTACACGTAGCGGTTTACTAACGGCCCCCTTACGCGCACGTTTTGGTATTACCAGTCGTTTAAATTATTACAATAGTAAAGTGCTGACTGGCATTGTACAACGAAGTTCAGGTATATTAAAAGTTGAAATTAAAGACGAGGCTGCTTATGAAATTGCCCGCCGAAGCCGTGGAACACCTCGTATTGCTAACGCTTTGTTGCGAAGGGTTAGAGATTTTGCACAAATAAAAGGCGATGGTACAATAGATATTGAAATTGCCACCTATGCCTTAAAAGCTTTAAACGTTGATAAGAATGGCTTAGATGAAATGGATATTCGTATCTTAAATTGCATTATTGATAAATTTAAAGGTGGCCCTGTTGGTATTAGCACCATTAGTTCCGCCGTTGGCGAAGAAGCCGGAACCATAGAAGAAGTGTACGAACCTTTTTTAGTTCAAGAAGGTTATTTAATGCGTACTCCTCGTGGAAGGGAAGCTACCGAAATGGCCTACAAACATTTGGGTAAAAATAGTTGGAAACGTGATGGTGGTTTGTTTGGCGAGTAAGTGCCAAAAACTTAGCCCAAAAGTTCACAAAGAAAAAAATCGCAAAACAAAAAAAATCAATTAATTAAATGCGTTTTAGGTTATTAATAATCATACACTTTAGTTTATTTTATTTGGTTTTTAACTGTCAAACTAAAATGCCTTTTATATTTAGGTATCATGCAAAACAGTTAACTAAACAATTTCATAAGTATTTAAAGTACGATACAATTGTAAATACGTCAAAAGCTAAAATTCATTTATTTTACTCAAACGATACCGTTAAACCCTATTTATTAATGTTTCATGGTATGGGTTCCGAATCAAAACAAAACTGGCATAAACAAATAAAGTGTTTATCAAAACACTTTAATTTAATTATACCTGATTTAATTTATTTTGGAGAAAGTACGTCTAACGAAAACGATTTTTCACTTGATTTTCAAGTAACGCAAATTAACGAAATTTTAAAGCGCTTAAAGGTTACTAAAAAAATAAATATAATGGGTTTTAGTTACGGTGGCTTGTGTGCAGCATACTATAACCAAATTTATAGTAGCGAGGTAAATAAATTAATTATTATTGATGGGCCTGTAAAATACTTTTCGATACATGCGGCAGATAGTTTGGCTAAAATTGCAGGAGCAGATAACATTACCAATTTATTAGCACCACAAAGCCTAAGCGATTTTAATAGTTTGCTTAAAGCAGGTGTGTCTAAAAAAATAGTTATTACTAAAGGCATTAAAAAGAAAATAATTAGACATTATTTTACACCCAATTTAGAGTATAGAAAACAACAAATTAAAAGTTTATTAGACGAGGAATTAAAATTAACAACCATAAATTATGGACTTGATAAAATACCGACGTTACTTATTTGGGGTGCTAAAGATGGTATTGTGCCGCTGAAGGTAGGAGAATTACTGCACTCAAATTATCCAAGTACCACTAAACTAATTATATACAAAAAGGCAAAACATGATGTTCATTTTCGGTATTCAAAAAAAGTAAATAATCAACTAATTAATTTTTTGAAAGATTGAAAAAAAAGCTCTAGTAGGAAAAAATGAAAATCAGGTACTAACTAATCTGTGAATCTGTGGCAAAAGTTGTTGGAAACACTATGTTAGTTTGTGGGAGAGTAATAAATTTATAGTACGATTTATGTATTTGTAATAATGCTCTCGATACGAAAAATGAAAAGAGGCGAATTTTTCTGCTTGATCTGACACTCTAGCTATAGATTTTCTTTATTAGAGCTGTAACACTAACTAAAACTCTGCATATCGCATAGTTTTTTGTACGAACCATTTAACCCAAGTAATTGTTGGTGGTTGCCTCTTTCAATAATTTCGCCATTGTGCATTACAATAATTTCATTAGCATTGGCAATGGTACTTAAACGGTGGGCAATAACAAGACTTGTGCGGTTTTTCATTAATTGTGTTAAGGCTTCTTGCACCAGTTTTTCGCTTTCTGTATCCAGTGCAGATGTAGCTTCATCTAAAATTAAAATATCGGGGTTTTTTAAAATAGCACGGGCAATGCTAATGCGTTGTTTTTGTCCCCCGCTTAATTTACCGCCTCTATCGCCTATATTAGTGTCGTAGCCATTTGGTAATTGCATAATAAATTGATGAGCATTAGCAACTTTAGCGGCATCTATAATTTGTTCTTTCGTTTTGTTTTGCAAACCAAAGGCAATGTTGTTTAAAATAGTATCGTTAAACAAAATACTTTCTTGTGTTACAACGCCAATATGTTTTCGTAAATCGTCTATTTTTAAATCTTTAATATTAATGCCGTCAATTAATAATTCGCCGGCATCTGTATCATAAAAACGGGGCAACATATCTGCTAAAGTTGTTTTTCCGCTACCACTTTGCCCCACCAACGCAATAGTTTTGCCTTTTGGAATAGATAGATTAATATTTTTTAAAACATAACCTTCATCTCCCTTATGATAAGCAAACGAAACATTTTTAAATTCGATACTCGAATTAAATTCTTTAAGCGTAGTGGCGTTAGTATGCTCCCTAATTAAATCGTCAGCCAACAAAATTTTATCAATGCGTTCTTCACTGGCAACGCCTTTTTGAATGTTGTTGTACGATTGTGTAATTTGTTTAAATGGTGGTATTAATTGCGATGCCAATACAAAATAAGATATAAACAAGGCCCCGGTTATTTCACCACTAAAAACCATTTTACCACCTAACATTAAAATTAACATTAGAATCCCTGTAACAATAATTTCGGTTAAAGGCGAGCTGATATCTGTTTTTCGATATACGCGAACGGATTGTTTGTAATAGGATTGATTAACGTTTTCGAACTTAGTTTGCATGTGCGTATTGGCACTAAAGGCTTTTATTACTTTTAAGCTACCCAGGGTTTCTTCAATTAAACTTATTAATTGCCCCAATGTCTGTTTTGTAACGCTGGATGCGTTTTTTAAACTTTTGCCCAATAATGCAATAATAATTGCTGCAATTGGCAGTAATAAAATGATATACAGTGTAAGTTTTGCACTTATCAAAAGCATGAGTGTAAATAAAATAATTACGGTTAAAGGCTCTCTAAAAATCATTTCTAAGGTTTGCATAATGCTCCATTCAATTTCCTGCACATCGGTAGTCATTCTGCTCATAAGGTCGCCCTTTTTTTCTTCGCTGTAATAGCTCAATGGCAAGCCCATTGCTTTTTTGTACATTTTGTTCCGTAAATCACGTACCACGCCATTACGGATTGGTGCTATAAAATACATAGCCAAGTACCTGAATATGTTTTTTAAAAAAGTTAAAACAAAAACTAAAATGCATATTAAGGTCATGGCGCCAATTTTGCCTTTTACTAAAATTAAACCCGCCAAATAATAATTAGAGGCATCTTTTAAATAATCTGAAGTAAACGAAAAATTAGGCTGGCCTTTAAAAACAATGGCAATATTATCTACGTCGTTATTTTTAAACAGCAAATCTAAAAAAGGTGCAATTAATGCCAGAATAGACGCCGAAAACACTGCAAATAAAACATTAAACAACACATTTAAAGCAGTATAACCTTTATAATTTTTGGTATATTTTAAAACCGAAAATAGTTTTTTCATTGGCTAAGCAAATATACTACAAAAATCTAACTACCTTTGTTATATGGAAAGTGTACGTCAGCAAAAAATAAATAAATTAGTTCAAAAAGAGTTAGCAGAAATTTTTAGAAGCGAAGCACGCAATTTATTTGGTGGGGGCTTTATAACGGTTACTATTGTTAGGGTTAGTCCTGATTTAGGTTTGGCTAAAGTGTATTTAAGTATTATGGCTACTAAAGATAAAACGGTAGTTTTTAATTTAATAAAAGAACAAACATCGGTTATACGTAAAAAATTAGGATTATTGGTGGGTAAGCAATTACGCGTGGTGCCCGACTTAAATTTTTATATTGATGATTCGTTGGATTATGCAATGAAAATAGAGGAACTACTAAAGAAATAATGATGCTTGAAGATTTTTGCTTGATGAAAAAATGACAATTTAATTCAATAAAAAATCAACAATCTTCCATCACCAATCCGCAATCAAAAATTGAATATTTCGTTCTACATAGCCAAACGCTACTTGGTTTCAAAAAAATCGAACAACGCTATAAATATAATTAGCTGGATAAGTGTAATTGCCATAGCCATTACTACCGCTGCTTTAATTGTAATTTTAAGTGCAATGAATGGTTTAACCAATACTGTGGCAAATTTGTACAATGTATTTGAACCCGATTTAAAAATTACAATTGCCAAAGGAAAATATTTTGAAGCGAGTGAAAAACTTATTGCCGACATGAAAAGTATAAATGGCGTAACTATTGTATCACAAACGCTCAGCGACAAGGCTCTTTTAAAGAATGGGGATAAACAAACATTGGTGACGATAAAAGGTGTTGACGAAAACTTTAATAAGCTAACCACAATAGATTCGGTAGTAGTAGATGGAATATATGGGTTGGCAGATACCGCTTCTAAAAATAAAATTTTGTTAGGGCGAGGTATTGCCGGGCAATTACAAATAAATATTAGAGAATTTGTAAACGAATTAAGCTTATTTAGTCCTACTAAGGGCAAAGACGGTAGTTTAAACCCTGAAGATGATTTAAATCAATTATATGCAACACCTTGTGGTTTATTTTCAATTAACGATGAGTTTGATTACCAATTTGCGTTTGTGAATTTAAAAACTGCAAAAAAATTATTTGACGAACCTACTAAAATTAGTGCTATCGAAATTGGATGCGATAAATCGAAATCGGATAACATTCAACGTATACTGCAAGAAAAATTGGGAAATAAATTTGTAGTTAAAAACCGTTATCAACTAAACGATTTACTATTTAAAACATTGCAAACCGAAAAGTTAGCAACCTTTATTATTTTAGCTTTTATATTAATAATTGCCACTTTTAATATAATTGGTGCGCTAACCATGCTTATTATTGAAAAACGAAAAGATATTAAATGCCTGTATAGTATGGGTGCGGATATACAATTAATACGCAGTATTTTTATGCGCGAAGGCTTTTTAATAACCGGTATCGGCGCTAGCATTGGTTTGGCGTTAGGGCTATTGGTTTGTTGGATACAACTGCAATTTCATTTGGTAAGTTTTGGTAGCGAGTTTGTAATTCCCTATTACCCAATAGATATACAGCTAAACGATTTTATTTGGCTGTTTGGTTTAATTATGCTAATTGGTTTTTTTGCAGCACTTTATCCCGTAAGGGTATTTACCAAAAGCGATTTGGTACATTAATTAAAACAAAAAAGAGACGATAATCATCGTCTCTTTTTAATTTATAAACTAAATGTTACATGTACTTAAGTTATTATTTTTTAGCGTTTAGATAAAGTTCGTTTACTTTTGTCCAATTAATTACGTTAAAAAAAGCAGTCATGTAATCTGGACGGCGATTTTGGTAATGTAAATAATAGGCATGTTCCCAAACATCCATTCCTAAAATAGGAGTGCCTTTGCAATCAGAAATATCCATCAAAGGGTTATCTTGGTTTGGTGTACTGCAAACAGCTAATTTACCATCGGCTTTAACACATAACCAAGCCCAACCACTGCCAAAACGGGTTGCGCCAGCAGCTGTAAAATCTGTTTTAAATTTTTCAAAGCCACCTAATTCCGCCTCAATAGCTTTACCTACTTCGTTTGTTGGAGTGCCACCTGCATTAGGAGCCATTATTTGCCAAAACAAACTATGGTTAAAATGCCCACCTCCATTATTGCGAACAGGCATAGGGTATTTTGAAATGGATTTGCAAATGTCTTCAATACTTAATTTTTCGGCATCAGTACCGGCTAATGCGTTGTTTAAATTGGTAACATAGGCTTGATGATGTTTGCCATGGTGTATTTCCATTGTTTTTGCATCAATATGTGGTTCTAATGCATTAAATGCATAGTTTAAGGTAGGTAATTCAAATGCCATAATTTTTAGTTTTAGTTTGTTTGGTTAAAGTTAGCTGTTTTATTGTAGTGTAATTTTAATTTATGTTTAAATTTTTAAACAGTTCAGTTGATAAAAAATAAGTCTAATTATAATTAATTAAGTAACTGATTTTCATTAACTTATGCTTATTTAATTCTTGCAATTTTCGTAAGTTGTATTTGTCTTGGGGTAAACGCGTATTTTGTTGTTTTATCATTTTTTGATCGATGTACACGCAACTATTTTACTATTTCCGTTAATTCAGACTTGCTCAAAAATTTTCCACTCTCTTTATAGCTTTCGGTTTTTACATTGCCTGCCTCTAAACTAAACCATAAAATGCTTTTTATTTTAAAGCTAAAAAGGGTTTTCATTTCTACATTTTCGGTTATTTTGTAACATTCAAATGTACCGGCGGGGGTGGTAACACTTTCTTTTGCTTCTACTTTACGATTAGTGACTTTAAAATTTATTTTAGATAAGGGTACTTCGGTACCTTCTTTTGTTTTAAATGTCATCGTAATATCGGCATCTTTTAAACTACTACCTACCTCAAATTTTGTTGGTATTTCTTTGTCTGCGCCTTCTACCGTCATTTCAAAATCTTTATTGTTTTTTGCTTGGTCTTCGGTTAGCATCATTTTCATATCAAAAAATAAAATACCTTTTATACATTTAATTGTAAATTCGTTTTTACTATCTAATTTGCCTTTTTTATTATAATTTTCTTGGTTGGCAGTGACACTTGCTCCAGTTGCATTTTTAACTACTTTAGTGTAAATAGTTTTAGTTGTTCCCGTAAGTTTACCATCATCGTTATACGACGTCATTGTAATTTGTGTACCTTCTTTAAAAAAGATAAGGGTATCACAATCGCTTTTAAAAAGAGTAAAACTGCTAGCTATTAAAAGTAGTATTAGTGTTTTAAGTGTAGTTTTCATTTTTTATTATTTATTTTAGATTAATTTATAATTTATTCTATGCCTCCACCTCTGTAACAATACTTGGGAAGATGCGCACATTGCCGGCCTCTTCACGGCGGAATTGATAAGTGTATTTGTAATGTGCTTCTAAGCCGGATTTGTTTGGTAAACCGTTAATCATCATAATGTTTCGGTTTTTAGCAAAACGTAATAATTCACGTAAATAGTGGGCACTAATTTGGCCCACCTCGTCAATTATACAGTGTACTTTAAAGTCAGTACTGCTGCGGTGGCTACTTTCTTTTATAAACACGTGCAATAGAGTAATGTAAATAATCGCTTTAACTAAAATGTCGGTACCAGTGCTGCCAATGCTGTCAATTTTATGGGTCCAACCAGTTTCGTTCATTCCTTCTTTAATGTTGAATTTTAATTCAAATAAATCTTGTAAACGAATTTCTTCCTGTTCTTGTTCTTTAATGGCAGAGCGTAATTGTTCTAATAATTTTACGGCACGTCCGCTAATTTCGCGTTTTTGTCCGGTTGCAAAATCGGTGTTAAATAAGCCTTCGTTATACACTAAGCCATGCTCTTCTCTAAATTCTTCAATACGTTTTAAAAGCTTATAAACTTTGTTATCGCTTTCCTCAATCTTAATTTTGATGAATTCAATTAACTTACTTTCTTCAAATTCTGCTTTCTTAAAGTCTTCGGCAATTAAGGTAATAATGTGCTGTATTTTTTCTTTTTGCCCGCTTAGCTCTTTTACCTTGGTAGCAATACTATCTGTTACCAAACCAATTTGCGTAGCAGTTTCGGCAATACTTAATTCAATTTTGTTTTCGTTAATAAACGAACGTAAATTTTGGGCAAAGCGCTCGTACTCGCCTTGCGTGGCATCGTTACGTATAACAAAGTTGAAGTGATTATCTATTTTAAATTTACCAGCAAACTCGTTTACAAATCGTTGAAAAGCACCATACTCCTCATTAAAATGCGAATCGTTTTTTAATAATTGCGTACACAATTCCATAATGTTAAAGTTGCTACGCTTAGGTTCTGCACGTTCAATAATATCGGCGTATTTATTGTAAACAGGGGTTTCGCGAAAGTTGTTACTAAAAAAACTAACCCCGTTATTAAATTCAATTAACTCCTCATCAAAAGCACGTTTTTGTTTGTTTAATTCCATACGCTTTAAATTAAACTTGCGTGTGTTCTCATCTAATTGAGCGGCTAAGTCGTTATTGCTTTTTACAAACTCTTCCTTTTTTTGAATTAAATCGGGTAGTTTATCAAATTTTTCGCGCTTGTCTTTTAAGTAATCGCTTACAATTTGTGCGTATTGTTCAATGTCTTTTAACGACGATTGCAATTCTTTCATTCTACCCTCAACACCTTTTAACTGTTTGGCATCAACGCCTTTGCTTTTAAAATTAGTTTCTTTTTCTTTGCTTAGCTCGTCTTCCTTTGCTTCGTAATCTTTTACTTGATTTTTTTTCTCAACTTCTAATTCACTAATTTCTGTTTCTTGACGTTCTTTTAAATCAGCTAAACGCTCGTCGTTAAATATTTTTATTTTATCAAATTGATTATTAAAATCGTTTAATAAATTATTTTTCTTTTTATTTAAAATGGCTAATTCTTCTTCAATAATATTTAAACGCTGACGGTTGCTTGTTAAGGATTCCTCCACTTCGCCACCAGCCTTCATTTTCCAATCTTCTAATTCTATTTGAAGCTTTTGTTCGCGTTTATCTGCTAATTCTAAAGAGTAGGTGAGTACTTTTAAATCTTCTTTAAACTCGCCCAATTGTTTACCAAATTTATCGGCAGCCAACATTTTTTCTTCGGTGTTTGCTGTTTGAAATTTTGCAAGCGTATCTTCTAAATCGCGAATTTGTGCCAAGCGTTCGTTTTTTTCAAATTGATATTCTTCAATCGATTTTGAAACAACTTCTACATTTTCTAAATTTAAACTAATGCCGTAAAGTGTGCTGGCTGTGGCTTCTTTAACCTCGGGTGTAATATCGGTGCGGAACAATAACTTTTCATTTACTACTTTACCAATAGTGTTTTGCCAATTTTTTACATTTTTTTCTAAGAAACCATAAAAAGCATCGTGCTGAACATTTAGTTTTCCTTCAATTTCTTTAATTTCGTTTTTTAATTTTATTATTTCGTTATTGGTTTGGTTAACGTGATTAGTTAAACTCGTTTTTAATTTAGTTTCTAAATTTTCCCACTCACGCTGTATGGTTTGCACCATGTTTTGTTTAATTGCACGCTCGCTTTTGTTTTTGTAACTAACGGCTCGCAGTTCTGCTAATTCGTTTTCTAAATTTTTAATTTCTTGCTCGTAAAAACGAGTGGTACGAATTACCTTTTCTTCACTTTTTAATTCGTTAAATTCAATTTGTTTGGCTGTAACTTCTTGCGCTAATTCGTTTACGCTTTCATCACGTTTTTGTTTTAGTTCTGCATCGCGCTTATTAAATTCGTTTTTTTGTAATAATTGTAACTCGTTATAGTGATTAAAAATTTCGCTGGTGCGTGCGTTTATTTTATTCACATAAGCGGCTTTATCATTTCGCAATTGTTCAATTAACGACGAATATTTTAATTCGATATTTGCTACGTTGCTTGTTAAACTCTCGTATTCGCGACGGGCAATATTTAACTCAACCTGTAATTTTTCGCGCTCGTTATTTTTTTCAACAGCTTCGTCAATATTTTTGTCTTTGTATTCTTTTAATTTTTTATTAGCATCGCGAATGGTACGGTCGTAAAAACCAATCTCTTCGCGGATGTTATTTTGTTTTTCGTTTATTGTAAATAATTGTTCTTCGTGTTCGTTGGTTAAAATGTCCAACTCTTCTTCTTTCTTTTTTGCAGCATCGCGAATGGCTTCATTCTGCGTTTCAGCAAAACGTAAACTACTGCCCAGTTTATCTGCCATTTCCATTTGTGCTCCTTTTAGCATGTGCACTTGGTCGTACTTTTTATCAATCAGTTCAATCAATTGTTGCGTTTCTTTTTTAACGTAGGTTTCAATGTCAGTATACTTTTCGTTAAACTGACGTAACTGACGCTCCACTTGCTCTAATTTGATAGAAGAATTTTCGTTTGTTAACGAGTTCGCAATAAAATCCTTTATAAAACGGCTGTCGATACTGCTTTTAGAACTTAAAAATACGTTGGTAATGGATTTTGGAATGTTTTGGTATTTTTCGTTCCCTTTTAACAAATAAAATTTAGAAAGTTGTTTGTCGGTTTCGGTTCCAAAAATAATATTACGGTAACGCTCAAATGTATCAATTTGGTTAGAAACATAAATACCTTGTTTTTCGAGATTAGCAATAATCTCTTTTATTTTCATCGCCTCATCGTTGCTATTTAAAAAAATATCGGGGTTGTAAGGGGCATCTACAAAGCGGAACACCAATTTGTTATGGCGATACACCATTACAAAAAAGTTTTTTTCTTCGGTCGCTATTTCATAAATTAAATACGAATTTTCGTAACGAAAGTAGTGTTCTTCAAAACTTTTTTGAGATTGTGCAATACCCAAACCACGGCTGTTAGCGCTGTAAAAAAATAAAATAGCACGTTGTAACGAGGTTTTACCAAAGTTGTTAGTTCCAACAAAGCAAGTGTTTCCGCTCAATTCAATATCTGCGTATTTTACGTTTGATATGTTTATTTGTACAATTCTGTTTAATATTCTTGTATTTTCCATTTTCTAATTTCATTTGACCCATACACGTCATTTTACAACGTATTAGGTTTTTTTCTTTCTTAAATCTAACTTCTAATTCCTTAGTTTAATATTATTCCACTGCTATTCGTGTCCATCCCTGATGTTTCCTCGTAAATGCTGATGGCGTTTATCATATCTAATAAATACGTGTAAGCATCTAATACTTTGTAACTTTCGGTTTGTTCGTCTTCTAATTCTAAAAAACTATCGCGGGTCATTAAATTACAAATGTCGCGTACTTTGTTTAACAATGTTTCAGAGCGATACATTGGTATTTTTTGCAATTTTTGTTTTAAGCGCACGTTTGCATTACATTCTTCGGCAATTTCGCTGGGGCGAAAACGCGAACCAATTGTGATTTTATTATCCATGCTAGCAAATAAATCAATCACATCAATATAACGCTCAAAGGTTTCTAATTTTTGTTCAATTAAACTGTTTGCTTCGTTTAAGCGAGAGAAATAAAAATAGTTATTTCCACGTTCAATATTGTAGCGAATAACGTTGAAATACGCCTGTAGTCTATCAAAATTTTCAGGATTATTAATGAGGTCGTAAAGCCTGCCCATATTATCTTTACTGCCATTGCTACTAATAAAATGTCCACGCGCTAAAATGGCGAAAATATCGTGTGTTTGTTTTGGGAGATTATAGTCTATTTCATTCATATTTTTAGTTAATAGGGAATAATTATTAGGTATTAGATTTTTATTTTTTTAGAGGAAGTATTAATGTGTATCCCAAGCGTTTTTTTATTTTTTCGTTATCTAAATAATCGTGATAGTTTAAGCGGTATTTAAAGTCTAACTGGTTTTGGTATTCCATAGTAATTTCTACAAACAACGATAAGCGATCTTCAAACGTAACATTACCAACTGTTTTTGGAAATTTATAGTCAATTAAATATTCAAACAGGTTTAATTTACTTTGATTTAAAAAACGCTCTACTAGTTTTTCAACGTCTAATTTTATTTGATTGTCAACAATTTGTTCTTTAAAATTGCTAGGCAATTTACCAGCAATGCCACGCATCATTAAGCGAGACAACTTATATTTTTCGGCAACTTTTTTACATAAAACATGTCCTTCGTCGGTAAATAAAAAGTCGATAGCAATTTTTGTACGCGGTCCTTTTACGTTGTTAAAGCGCAATGAGTTTATGTCTTTTATAACCTCGTTAAAATTGGTGCGGTAATGGAGTGTGCCGTGGTCTTTAATTTCTTTTAAACGTTGGGCTTTTACATACACATCTAATTGAAATTGAATTTTATTAATGTAATCTGTAATATCGGTTTGAATTTCAATTAAAAAATCAAGATTCTCGATTAAATTAATTTTTAAAGAGTTAACGATGCCATATAATTCTTGGTCGTTTGTGTGAACGAATAACTGGCGGGTATCGCCTATAATTTCTTCCGTTTTACGAATAAAATCAATAATGGTATCGCGTTTTTCTCTGTAATCTTCTAGTTTATGAATTTTAATACGGTAGTTGGCTTCATTTTTATAGGTGTCATCTACATTTTTTTGAAGCTTAATAATTTCGCGGGTTAAAGCAATATTAATACGTTTGAGATATTTTTTAATACTGCGTAGAAAGCGATGTTCGTGTACCTCTTGGTAAAAACGAATGTGGCGTTTTAGTTCGTTAATGTAATCGTTTATAAAGCCGGGAGTTACTTCGCCAATCTCCATAAAATCCTCAAACATTGCTACTACAGCATCGTTAAGGCTTACCACGCTTTCGTATTCGTAAACTAAATCGAGTGATTTTAATTTTTGGTATTGCTCGGCACTGATATCTTCGCGCGATAGGAGTTCGTTTACCGTAATGTTTTCGCGATTTGCAAATAAAAACTCAACGATACCACGGTTTTGGTAAAGTTGAGACAGTATATCGTTTACGTTTACTTGTAATGCCATTTTTAAATTCAGTAGTTAAGTCAGCAGTTTTTAGCTGGTTGTTACACCGCTCCAAAAACTTCAATTAACTAATATACATAGCCTTTGCATACCAATAAAATAGGCTTATTAACAAAAAAGGGAGTAATTAACTATTAAAATTAAAAGCCTTGATTTATAGAGTATTAAGAAAGTGTTACCAAAAATTAATTATTAACAGCTGTTATTAGCAATTAACAAAAAAATATAAATGTTAATAGATGTTTTGCCACAGATTAAAAAATTTATATATTTAACCAAATAAATAGTAGTTTTAAATTATGGAAACAGCAACCGAAACAAAAAATTTTTTTATTTTATATCGCCCAAAAGATATTGTAAGTGGTGATTTTTATTATGCACAAGCGCACAAGGCATTAGGAAGTAATAAAGAAATATTTTATTTGTGTACAGCCGATTGCACGGGGCACGGTGTACCAGGTGCTTTGATGAGCATGGTGGGTATTTCGCGTTTAAATGAAAGTATTTTAGAAAAAAACATAGTTAAACCAAACGAAATTTTAGATAACGTTCGTAGAGGTATTATTGATTCGTTAAACCCTGAAGGTAGCGAAGAAGAAAGTAAAGATGGTATGGATTGTGTTTTATGCGCTTACGATTTTGAAAATAATAAACTTGAATTTGCGGCTGCTAACAATCCATTGTGGTTAGTGCGTAACAAGGAAGTAATTGAATACAAAGCTGATAAAATGCCAGTTGGTAAATATAATGACGAATCAAAGCCCTTTACTTTACAAACGATTGATTTACAAAAAGGCGATACCATTTATACTTTTACGGATGGTTTTGCTGACCAATTTGGTGGACCAAAAGGCAAAAAATTTAAATACAAACAATTGCAAGATATGCTTTTAGCGTCAGTAGATTTGCCATTGGAAACCCAAAAAGACCAATTAAACACTGCTTTTGAAAAATGGAAGGGTGATTTAGAACAAGTGGACGATGTTTGCGTTATTGGAATTAGGATTTAAGTTCTAACTTCTAAGTTTAATTTTTTATTCAATTTAATCTTCTAAACATTGCTTGGCTTAAAACTCTTTTAAAAGTTATTTAATAGAGCAACTAATAGGCTTATTTTTATATTTTTAATAAAAATGAAGCTATTAATACATCCATTTAAAAAAGTACTGTTTTTAGCATTGGTTTTTGCTTTTGTATTGTTGTTGTTTTCTTCCTTTTTTATTGTTGCCGAAAGTTTGCAAATTAGAGTTTTTACTCACTTAAAGGTCACATCTTTTAATGTTAATGTAAATGCCGGAACTTATAACGTATTGGCCGATGGTAGTTTAATTTCAGAAAGTAAAGGCGAAAGTATTTTTAAATTTAATTTAAAAGGCGATAGTATTGAATTAAAACAAAACGATAAAGCACTAGGCACTTTTAAATATATAAAGTTTAGCGGTGATGATTTAAGCGAATTAAAAATAAAATTAATTAACCCCGATAGAAAACCGCGGATTTACCAAAATAATTTGAGTTTTAGTGTAAATGATGGAGTTATTAGAGTTTTAAACGAAGTTATTTTAGATAATTATATTGCAGGAGTTACTGAGGCTGAAGCAGGCAGTAAATCAACGCTAGAGTTTTATAAAGTGCAATCTATTTTAGCCCGTACGTTTGCATTGGCCCATATTAATAAACACATTACAGAAGGTTTTAGTTTGTGCGACCAAGTGCATTGCCAGGCTTATTTTGGCAAACCAAAAGATTTTAGCATTTACACAGCTATAGAAGATACCAAAGGTAAAGTTGTAGTTGATGAAAATTTAAATTTAATAGTTGCAGCATTTCATAGTAACAGTGGCGGGCAAACAGCCAATAGCGAAGATGTATGGGGTACACGCACTTCCTATTTACGAAGTGTAAACGATAGTTTTAGCATTAAAATGCCAAATAGTAAGTGGGAACGTAAAATGTTAACCGATGATTGGTTAACCTATTTAAAATTAAAACACAATTACCCCATTGAAAACGAAGAAGCTAAAAATGCTGCTATTACTTTTAAACAAGATCAACGAAAATATTTTTTAGAATGTAGTGCAAGTAAAGTGCCATTAAAAAATGTAAGAACAGATTTGCAATTAAAATCAACTTATTTTACAATTAGCCAACTAAATAAAGACAGTATTATTTTTAAGGGTAGGGGCTTTGGACATGGTTTAGGTATGTGCCAAGAGGGCGCAATGAAAATGAGTAAATTGGGATATAAGTACCCAGAAATAATTAGTTTTTATTATAAAAACATACAGTTAATTGATTTGCATAAACTCAGTTTTTTTAAAGATGAGTAGGAAAGAAAACTAACCCTCAAAAATGGAAAAAATAGAATAAAAAAATGTAGTAACTGTTGGTGTAATTTATTCTACTGAGCATTCCAACCACCATCAACAGGTATTGCAGTTCCAGTAATTGTTGAGGCTCCTTCTGAGGCTAAAAGCAAAGCCAATTGGCCTAACACTTCAACCGGTACAAACTCCTTAACAGCTTGTTTTAGCAACATTACTTTAGATACAACATCTGCTTCGCTCATATTATGAACTTTTGCCTGATCAGCAATTTGTTTATCAACCAACGGCGTTTTTACATAACCCGGACAAATCGCATTACATGTTATATTAAACGGTGCGCCCTCTAAACCCAATGTTTTTGTAAAACCAACAATACCATGTTTGCTTGCTACATAGGCGCTTTTAAATTCGCTTGCTACTAAACCGTGTGCAGAGGCAATATTTATAATACGTCCAAATTTACGTTCTTTCATGCCTTTCCAAACGGCTTTGCTTAAATAAAAAGCAGAAGTTAAGTTTATAGCAATTATAGCATTCCATTTTTCGTCAGGAAAATCTTCGATTGGTGAAACGTGTTGTATTCCTGCATTGTTAATTAATATATCAATACCTCCAAATTCAGCAACGGCTTCATCTACCATTTTGCGAAGCTCTTCTGGTTTTAACATGTTAGCATTGCTGTACATGGTTTGTATTTCAAAATCTTTTGCAATTCCGTCAGCAATTTCTTGTCCGTTGGCTTCTAAACCATTAAAAACAATATTGTATTGTTTTGTTTTAGCAAACTCGTGCGCAATCCCTAAACCAATGCCACTTGTACTTCCAGTTATTAATATTGTTTTCATTTTTAATTTTATTTAAATTTAATTTATTTATTCCGTTTGCGGCAATAATTAATATTAAGCTACTATTAAATTTTAAGCAGGTGGCCCATGAGGCATTTTTTTATCTGTTTTTTTACAAAGGTAAATCATTTCTCCTGCAGGTAAGCGGTACCTATCAATCAATTCGGGGCTTAGTGTATTTACAAAATCGTCAACTGTTACGGTAAATCCTGCAGCGGCTAATTTATCTTTATAATCTAAACCAAATAAACGCAAATGGTCTTTTTGCCAAAAATGCTTTTCCCTATCTTCTTCCGAAACAATACTTTTATCTTCGTAGGTTGTAGCGCGTGTTGTATCTAATGGTACTTGAAAAATACCCCAACCGTTCGGTTTCATAATACGGTGCAATTCTTTCATACACACTTCTGCATTTTCAACATGCTCCAACACATGGTTACAAAAAATCACGTCAAAACTATTATCGTCAAACGGAGCTTTGTGTAAATCAAAATGTATATCGGCAATAGGACTGTTGTAATCGCCGGTAGTATAAGTTAAGTTTTTTTGTGCTTTAAATAATTTGTAAAAACATTGTTCAGGAGCAATGTGCAACATTTTATAAGGCTTAGTAAAAAAATCGGTTTTTTGTTTTAAATACAGCCACAACAATCGGTGTCGCTCTAACGATAGGCTACCGGGGCATAGTACATTTTTACGTTTAGCCCTACCACTATAGCCATAGGGTAAAAATTTCCGGTAGGTTTTGACGCTAATAGGATCTTCGTATTTTTTGCCATAATAAATTAAGGGCGCAATTTTACTAAACCACAAACTTAAAGTAATTAAAACTGGGCGCGGTATAGTGCGTAATAAAAAGTGAAACATTATTTATTTATCTCTATTATTAATGGAAGCATCGTTTTATCTTTTATTTCAGATTTAAAACTAATGCCGTTTGTTTTTTGAAATTCAACATTTGTAATTGTTTCAGCCTCTGTTTGGTTAAACAAGCGTGTTGCAAAATCGGAAGTTTTATTAGCTGTAAGTTTCGAATTAAATTCTTTAAAGTCTATTTTTTGTTTACTAATTAAAATGGCTATTACATCTTTATTACCAATTTTATCTACCTCCATACTGTAATCGCGCGGAAAAATACGTGTGCCTGTAATGCCGCAATAAGCGCTGTGTTTAGGCGTATAGGGGAATAATACATAACTGGTGTTATCTGTTTCTTTACCAAAAATGTACACATAACACTCAACATTATTGGTAATTTTTACTTTAAATTTTTGTCCTATTTTCAAAGGCGAAGCACTTTCAAAAACATTATTACCTTTTGCATTTAATTTAATTTCTTCTTTAGTTTCTTTATCAATTAAACTAATACTACAATCTAATTTACTTTGATCTTGCTTACTAGGCATGGCATTAATTCCATAAGCTTCATTCCCAAATTCAACAAAATCGCCATAACTTATCCATGCTCTTCCGCCTTTGCCCCATTTAGGTCCCCAGCTGTTTTGAATTAAAAATGCACCATCATCTTTAAAGTACTTATCGTCGTATCCAATAATACACATACAATGGCCTCCAAAACCATTTTTATTAAAATCACTTTGGGTGGGTTCCCAGTATTCTTTCCCTTCCATATCTTGCATAAAACTACCGCCAACAGCCATACCAATAATTACAGGGGCATTGTGTGCTAAGTTTTGACGAATTGCATTTACGTCAACCGTATACTCGTCTCCGCTAATGCTTAAACGTGTTGCGCCTTTCATTTTAAATTTGCCGGCATCTTGTAATAAACGGTTATCGGGTTGTTTTTGGCACGATTGATCGGTATAGGGGAATTCGTTAAAAGGCACACTGCCCGTGTTCGACAATAAATCGACAGCTTTTGTAATGTAAGTACCCTGACAATCTTCTAAGCCAATTTGGTTATAGGTAAAAGCAGGACTAAAAGCCACCTCGTTAGGATTTTTGCCGGTAATGGCACACTCTAAAACAGTACGTCCACAATAGGTACTGCCCCAGCCAACGCACGAACCCTGCTGACCTTGGTCTTTGGGAGTAGGGGCAAATTGCTCTAAAGATACTCTATCGGGCAAAGGCTCGCCATTATCAAGCGCTGCGTATACTTCGTTTTTATCATAGACTTCTTGGTCTAAGGTAGCGCCTTTGGCATAAGTACTTTGTGAGGCTTTATGGGCAGGCCCTGAACAGCCTTTGTTAACTAAATAATAACCGCCACCTAAAATAATTACTACTACTAATAATTTAGGGTAACGAAACAAAAGAGGCAATAAAAAACCTATTAAATTGCCGCCCGGAAATCCTCCACCACCAGATCCTCCGCCAGAACCCCTATTGCCCTGGTTTCCAGAATAACCTCCGTTGGAGTCGTTATCCTCACTCATGCGTATTGGCATAGTATTTTGTTTTTTAAGGAAACCTCTAAAAATTGTTTTTTTGTTGTTAAACTGCATTTTTAAAATGCTCAAATACGTTGGTATTTTACGCTTTTAAAAATTTGTTCGCCTAAAAAAACCTAATTTTTATAGATTTCCTTTATTTAGACTTTAAAAGTAGTAATTAAATAGAAATGGTTTTAAAATTATTTATTGCAATTTTAACCTAAAAAACATCGTCCAACTTTTTCTTGATAAAAAGTTGGGCAAAAATCAAGTCTTCATTTTATTTAAACAGTAACAATTTATTTATAATTCTTAAATTTGGCAAATGATTCAGCGTAAACAAACTTTATTTTTATTGCAATTGGTGTTATTTAGCATTGCTATGTTATTTATTCCGCTTCAAATTATTTATAGCAAAGTAAGCCCAAATTACGTGTGTTTGGTTCCATTAGTAAACTTTACTTCAACAGCCGGTCATTTTGCCGCTATCGCACTCAACTTTTTAGCATTAATACTATCTGTAGCTACTATTTTTTTATTTAAAAAACGCGAGTTGCAAATAAAACTGTGTTATGTTTTAATGGCTATTTGGTTAATTTTAATAGCGATGATTGCTTTTTGTCCGTTTTTTGTAACTAAGCCCGAAATTATTGAAATTAAAACCACCTATTTTGGCTACGTATGCGGTGTTTTTGCTTTACTGGCAAGTTATTTAGCCATTGTTTTTATAAAAAAAGACATAAATCTTTTAAAAAGCGCCGATCGAATAAGATAAGTTTTTGTTAACAACTTAAACTTACCATTAAATTAATTTGTTAAAACTTGCTGATTGTTAATAATTTAGTATTTTAGCAATTCCTATTTTGAAAGTTATTAACATATTAAGTTTGATTTTTGCTTTTTATAGCGGTTTTGGATTTAACGAAAATCCCGCAAAAAAAAACGATTCGTTACGCCCCTATAAACTCGTAACTAAAACCAAGTTGGCACATTTAATTGATTCGGTTTTTGATTTAGAAGATGTAAGCGTAAAAGATATTGATTTACTAAACTATTATGCCAGTTTACTAAAAAGCAACAATGGCGATTCGGTAAAACTATCGGCGTTTAATTTAAATGAATTGAGTTTTTATTCGGCCAGCGACGAAAAAATTCTGTTTCCATTAACTAATTTAGATAGTTTACAGGAATCGTTTACCCTTATTTTACAAAACGATTTATTGAGTTATTATTTTTCGCCTTTTAAGGGTGTGGTTACCAGCAATTACGGGTGGCGCGATGGACGCATGCACAAAGGTATTGACATTGATTTAAATAAAGGCGACAAAGTGAGTGCCGCTTTTGATGGTAAAGTACGTTTTGCACAAAAACAAGGTGGTTTTGGTAATGTGGTCATTTTAATGCATCCCAATGGTTTAGAAACCGTATATGCTCACTTACATAAACTAAAAGTAAAACCCGGCGATGTTGTTTTAAGTGGACAAACGATAGGCTTGGGAGGCAATACAGGGCATAGCCGCGGCACACATTTGCATTTTGAACTACGTTATAAGGGACATCCTTTAAACCCAGGCGCCATTATATCGTTTACAGAGCATAAATTACAACATCACAGTATTACCATAAAAAATACAAAACACACACTTTGCGCTTTTCCCAGCAATGCGTATATACACACCGTAAACAAAGGCGAAAGTTGGAATGCTATTGCCGGTATGTATGGCTTAAGTACTAAAGATTTGTTGGCCTTAAATGGAACCGCCAAACGCTATTATTTAAAAGCCGGACAACAATTACGGGTTAACTAAATGCTGTTGTGCTAAAAAATTAGTGCTGTTTAATGAGCTTCGTTCTAAAATTAATTTTATTATTTAAGTAAAGCTCTGCCACATAAGCCCCGCTGTGTAATTGCTGTAAATCCAATGTTAAATCATTTTGGTAAAACTCGGTTTGGTAAACCGTTTGCCCTAAAAGATTTGTAATAATTAGTTTTTTTAAATCGTTTGTATTTGTATTTAGCGAGAGTTGATTAGTGAAGGGGTTGGGGTAAATTAAAACACTCGTATTATCAAGAGAGTTGGAATGAATACCCACACAACTTGCAACCGACACATTTGCAAAAGCCGGCAAAGATACACAGGCTCTGGTATCATATACTTCAACAGTGTAGGTACACGATACACTTGGAGATACTGTTACCGTAGGATTAAAAGGATTCGAAATACTTGGTGGAATAGGGTCGTACCAAACATAGTTTGTAATAGGCAACACCGCTAATGTACTAATGGCAATTACATTTAATTGTAACGAATCGTAGGACGGACAAATTGTACGCGAGGCAAGGCTAACAGCAATTGAATATTGCGGAATAACACTCACACAAATTACTGCAGAAGCTGTGCAATTACCAATAATACCAGTAACCGTATAGCAGGTAGAAACTGGCGGGCGAACATAAATCGCACTTGGATTAGGCGGGCCTGTGTAAGATATATAAGGATTCCAAATATAGCTTGAAGCACCAATTGGTGATAAATACACAGGCTGTGAATATTTAGGATAATTGCTGGCAACACAGGTTGTAGGGCTTGATTGGGTAACTAAAATAGTTGGGCTTGCTGCAACGTTTACTATAGTGGAATAAGAGTCGGAGCCACTTGCTAAACTAACATTTAAGTTAATCGTAAATGTACCTGATGAGGGGAAAGTAATAGCAGTGCTTGCTGTATTTGGAGAAGAAAAAACAGGAATTGCAGGAGTTGACGACCAAGTGTAAGACAAAACAACATCTGTACCTGTAGCAGCAGTTAAGGTTTTTGAAGTGCCACTACAAGCATTGTTACTTAAGGTAAAACTAACTTGCGAGTAACTTATACTAACGAATAAACATATAATTAATAAGGCTACTTTTTTCATTATTATTACTCCTTAATTAACTTATACCTGTAACATAACCCATTATTTATTATTTCCGCAAAATAAGCTCCGTTGGGTAATTGCGGTAAATCAATAGTTATACTATTTTGATAAAACTCAGTTTGGTAAACGGTTTGCCCTAACAGGTTGGTAATAATTAGTTTTTTTAGCTCGTTTAAGTTTGTGTTTAGTGTGAGTTGATTGGTAAAGGGGTTAGGGTATAGTTTAAATTCATCGTTGGTTTTAAATTTAGTTAAGCCAGATTGTACAGGAAACGACGGAAAACTAGTTGCAATAGAAGGATTTATAAGTTTAAATTTTACGGATGAATACCAATGCGTACAGTTTGCATTTTGCAACAATGGATTAGTGTTTGTTACAGTTAAAGGGAGACTGATGCTTACTGTTCCATTTGCAGGAATACAGCCTCCATTAAAACTGGCTCCAATGTTGCCACTGGCACTTTCTAATAGTGGTGATGCATTATGGAAATAGGCTTTATTTGCTACATTAGAATTATTAGTGCCCTGCCCAATCGCAATATTACTGGCGTTTAATTTATTTGTGGCTAAACCATTGGTTACGGCATCGTACACTTTAATTTTTACGTTGGGTATAGAATTCCATTTTTCAAAATTATTAGTGCTATTGGTATCACTTTCGGAATAGGTATAAACAATAAATCGTCCGTCATTGCTTCGGCTTAATTGTATACGTGCGCCACTACTTACTTTGTTACCATTATTATCTATATCCCAACCATTAGAAGCAAAACCATTTTCTGTTGGTTTTCTCCCCGGTATTTCGCTCGAAAGGGAATCTATCACTATATAACTCCAACCACTACCATTGGTTAAAAAATCATATAAATAAGGCCTGTTGCCAGCAGTGTGTGCCCATTTATAACCTTGAGCACCAAATTGATGAGTTTGGTCTAACGAATCTATATGGCTACTTTTAGTACTGGTAATAGTTGTGGCTATGTGTAAATTATTGTTTGCATCTACGGTAATATCAAAACCTTCGTTTATATTAAACTGTGGAATAGCTAACGTAATATTACCGTTTACACTTTTTAATTTATTTATAATGGACGCAAAAAAAATGGGATTGATATTAAAATTAATGCTATTTGCTAAATACCATGACATACCACTATTGGTTGTTTTATAAACTATCGGTTGCCAACCTGTATTTACTAATTGGCCTGACGGTTGCGAGCCAATTAATACAGCATAACCAACAGTACCAGCACTATTGAATGCTAATTTCGGAAATGCATACAATTGCTTTGTGCCATCGGTTTTTATAATTGTTTGTGGTATAAGTGAATCGCCAGTCCAATTAAAACTACCCGCATTAAAAACACCTTTAGTAATAAACGCCCCTCTCAACCCAAAATTTGTAGCATTATTAGAATTAATATCGTTTGCAATGACACCTGTGCTGCGTATTACCCCATCATCTGTAGTAGTGATGCTATTGCAATCGTAGTTATGTTTTGGAAAAGCTGGGCTGAATGAGTTTGAATTGGAGTTAAATTGTTGTGCATTTGGAAATGCTGATGCTGTTGAATTAAAAGTAGATAATTGTTTTGATGCATAAAAATTACCTGTAGTACTATTGTTAGTATTAGTAGTAATACCATTTGTTACAATCCAAGTATTTATAGGATTTGAATTGCCAGGAGGGTTATAAACTGCCCCTTGTGGAAACATAGCTCTATTGGTAGTATTGCTCCAAACACAGGTGCTGTCCCAACTTGTACCATTATTAGTTGAAACCATAACCACAACATCGCCTTTAGTATTTGCAGGGCTTGAAGTATAGGTATTACTTTTTAAATGTGTAAATGTTGTGGTATTGGTAATAGGTTTATACTGCAGTGGTTTTGCGCCATTATGCGTTACACCATAAACACCATCTGAACCTGATAGTTTTTGCCAGCTAATGGTGGCTGTGGTGGCAGTTTGCGCAGTTGCTATTTGTATAATACAAATACTAAAAATTATATGTAATAAAAGCCTCTTCAATCTTTCACAATTTTAGTGGACCCTATTAAGTTATCCTTATTATACACTTTTAATAAGTAAATGCCATTTTGTAAGTTACTGATATCAATAAGTTGTTCCTCTAATTTTAGTTCTTCTTCTTTTACTAATTTACCGAGTATATTTATTATTTCAATTTTGGTGGCTGAGCCTGTTGAAACTATATTTAAAATGCCATTTGTTGGGTTGGGGTAAATTTTTAACTCTTCATTTTTAATTTTTAATTCGTTTATACTCGTTGTTGCAACATAAGTGCACGTGCCAGTATACTGTGGATTAGTATGTAATGCAAAGTTATTATCGGAGTAGCACCTTAACGGAACATCGAAAATAGGGTGATTAATAATAATGGTGGAATATGTTTCACACGCAATTGGTTCAAACACGCCATACAAATTTCCAATTTTTTCACAAACCGTAACGGTGCTTGTTACTAACGGAAAATTTGTAGAGGTTTCAACTGCCTTAGACACATATTCTAATTTAAGCGTCTTTAAATACACGGCGTTAATAGTTATATGTCCTGTGTCTACAACAGTCACGTATCTTCTTGGTGCATCACATGAACTGTTTAGCGAAAAGTTATACATTAGTTGAGGCCGCAACCATTTACTACCAATAGTGGCATTAAAGTTATAAAGTGTATCGGTATTTAAATAAACTACATTATTTTGCTCACGGGTATAAATAACTTCTGCGGTAAAACTTCCATAGCCACCTATACTAAAAAACATAGGATGAAACCCATGAAAGGATTTAATTAGTTTTTTGTAGGTTAATCCATTCACAACCGTATCGTTTGTATATTTTATTTTAAAATACCCGTTTGCACTGGGGTAGTATGAATAGGCAGTAAAATACCATTCTGCACCAGGCGGACACCACATTTGTGCTTTTACATTAATTGTATATAAAAAAACAAAAGCAATTAGTATTAGTTTCTTCATTCTTTTACAATTTTAGTTTTACCAATTAATTTATTTTTATCAAACACTTTTAAAAAGTAAATGCCGTTTGGTAAGTCGCTTATATCAGTGCTTTGCTTTCTATCCAAATCCTCTTCTTTTACTAATTCGCCTAATATATTTATAACTTCAATTTTGGTGGCTGAGCTTGTTGAAGAAATATTTAAAATACCATTGGTTGGGTTTGGGTAAATCTTTAATCCTTCTTCATTACTATTGAATTTATTTATACTCGTAACAGTAAAATAGTAATTACAGGCAATGCTTGTTCTCGTATAATTAATAATTTGGTTGTCGGAGTAGCATCTTAGGTTATTAGGAGAAAAACCATCAATAGCCCATGGACATAGGTTAAAAGGATTAATAAATAAATTATTAACCGACCCAAATCTTTCAAAAATGGTATCAGTTGCACTTAATGTATTGGTACTAGACGACATGTATCCTGTTATATTAACTTTCATCCAGCGCAGATTAACCGATTGTATTAGCTTATGACCCGTATCAACTACCGTAACTCTCGATTTTGCGCAAGTTGTGTAATTACTGGGAGTTAAACTCCACTTATCGCCAATAGTGCCATTATAATTATACAATGTATCAAAATTATTATTTGCGGTGTTATATAAATAAACAACATTATTGTTAACGTGCGTGTAGATATTTGATGTAGCAGTTATAATTGAATAATTAAATTGATACATATACTTTTGCTCCATCAATAATTGCTGACACACATTTCCGCTAATAGTAACGGTATTTGTATAATTTAATTTACAATATCCTGCTGGACCTCCAGCACTATAGCTATAGTAATTGTTATAATACCATTGCGCGCCCTGAGGGCACCACACCTGTGCTTTTACATTAATTGTAAAAAGTGAAACAAAAGCAAGTAGTATTGATTTTCTCATTTTTGGCTATGAATATGAAAAAGCAGCTCTTTCAATTACTAGCTAATTTACAAAAAATTATTTAAAAGCCTTGCAACAGTTAAAAGTTAACTAAACTTTCTTTAAAAACTCGGTTCTAAGTACAATGCTACTGCCATTAATACGGCAATCTATTTCATTTTCGTCGTCCGTTAATTTAATTTTTTTAACTACGGTACCGCGTTTTAAAGTAAGAGATGAGCCTTTAACTTTTAAATCTTTTATTAAAGTAACCGAATCGCCATCTACTAAAATTGCACCGTTACTGTCTTTTATTTCCATGTTATTTATTTGTTTGAGTTTAATTATTATAAAACATTTTGGTATGGGGTATGTTATCCTCTAAATACTCGTTACCGGATGCTTTAAAGCCTAAGTTAGTATAAAATTTTAACAAATAACTTTGTGCCGAAATTATAAGTTGCTGCTGCGGAAACAGTAATTGGGCTTGTTCAATAGCATAAAGCATTAATTGTTTGCCTAGATTTTGCGAACGGTAATTTGATTTTACAATTACCCTGCCAATACTTGGCTGACTGTAATTGGAATAGGGCGGTAAAATGCGGGCATAGGCAATTAATTCATCGTCGTTAATTACTAATAAATGGTGTGCCGTTAAGTCAAAGGTATCCACATCTTGATAAGCACAGTTTTGCTCTACAATAAATACTTCGTTTCGTAACTTATAAATACTGTAAAGGTTTAAAAGCGTAAGGTTATTAAATGTATTAATTGAAAAAATCATTGCCTAAAAATAGCATAGTTTAACCAGATATTAAAATTATGCTACCACCTATAAAATAGTTTAATTTTAGTAGCTTTGTTTTAATAACTTTAAACACAGAGGTTAAACCATTTTTGTTTGAAAACATTAAAATATAGCTGTATACTTTTTTTAATTTTATTTTTTTGTGTAAATAAATACAAAGGGCAGTGTTTTTCTATATTCCCAACCGGTTATTACGATTGCAACGTAGGCCAAGGCGTAGTTAACTATACCGTGTTTTCTGCAACGCCACCAGTTACTGTAACAGCAGTAAACGCCTCCAATATGGTTGTGGCAACCAATATTTCGGCATCTATTTCGGGTACGTTGGTTAATTTACCTGTCGGTAATTACACTATTTCTTCCATTGATGCCCTTGGTTGTATTCAAAGCACTTCGTACTTAGTTACAATGGGCTTTAGCTCGTCCAACGTTGCCTTTACAAGTACGTTATCGTGTTTTGGCGGTAATACAGGTAGTGCTAATGCCAGCATCGTTGGTAACGCTTTAGTGCCACCCTTTACCTATACGTGGAGTAATGGCAATAATAATCAAACAGCAACAAATTTAGCAGCTGCTATTTATTCGGTTACGGTACAAGATAATTTGGGTTGCAAAGTAACCAATACGGTGCAAATTACCCAAGGAACTCAAATTACAAGTTCATTTAACACGACGTTAATACCTTGTTTTGGAGGCACTTTAAGCACTGCCATTACAAGTACCGGTGGCACTTCGCCTTACACGTACTCCGTAAATGGGGTAGCAATAGGCTCTATAACCGCCAGTAATTTATCGGTTGGTATTAAAACCCTTACTACAAAAGATTTAAATGGCTGCCTACAAACCAACACAATTTTGTTAAATCAGGTTAATCCTCCAACAATTACTTTTACGGTTACGAAGCCAAGTTGCCCCGGTAGCACCAATGGTGCTGTAACAGCAAGTGTTAGTAATGCGCCGCCTGCATTTAGTTATACTTGGCAACCAACGGTTTCGTTTACAAATTCTATTCAAAATATTGCCACTGGTAACTATACTGTAATTGTTAAAGATGCAAATGCATGTATAACAAACAGTGTTATAACGGTGCTCCCCGCAGCAAGCATGACGCTTGTAACAACTACCATTTCTGAAAATTGCAGTGCCGCCGATGGAAGTGCTACTATAAGCGTTTCGGGAGGGAGTTCACCCTATACATACACTACGTTGCCTGTAGGCTCAACAACCAGCACGCTCGGTAACCTTGTTAGTGGAACTTATACTACTATCGTACAAGATGCAAATAATTGTATTGACAGTTTAAAATTTATAGTAGGAAATTTAAGTACGGTTAGTGTATCAATCATAAGTTTTACGCCTGTTTTATGTTACGGCAATTGCACCGGTAAAGTACAAGTTACCACAACCAATGCTATTTTGCCTGTAACTTACAGTGCAACAGGTACGCCCACTACCAACGCTAGTTTACTTACAAATTTATGTGCAGGATTAATTACAATTAAAGTAGTTGATGCGATTGGTTGTCCTGCCACAACCACAGTAAATTTTACGCCACCACCCGTTTTTTCATATTCGGCTACCCAACCGGGTATAAGCTGTTTAAATAAACAAATAACCTTGCAAGCTAACGCGAGTGGTGGAAGTGGGGGCTATACGTTTGTTTGGAATCCGGGTAACATTACCGGACAAGTTGTAAGTTTAACACCAACTGCAACTACCGCTTACAGTTTAAATGTATACGATTCAAATGGGTGCACACTCGCTCCTTTTCAGGTTACGGCAACGGTTAATCCTCCCATAACAATAGATATAAATAACTCTAATACCGGAATTTGTCCGGGTACTACTGCCCAAATTACACCCACACTAAGTGGTGGAGATGGCAATTATAGTTATACGTGGCTACCCGGTAATATTAACACAGCATCTATTTTTGTGCAAAACATTTTGGTGCCAACGTATACGTTAACGGTAAATGATGGTTGTGGTTCGCCAACAGCAATAAAAATTATAACTATTAATTTGTTTCCTGTGATTATACCTACGTATGCTGCCTACCAAAATAAGGGTTGTGAGCCTTTTTGTACGTCATTTTTAAATACAACACCAAAATCAACCAATAGTATTTGGAATTATGGCGACAAGCCCTTTGAACAATTAGGAAATAGTACTAACTACTGTTATACAACTGCCGGACGGTATAATTTAAAACTAACGGTTACCGATTCAAACCAATGTAAAACTTCATATACATATACGAATGCAATTACAGTATTAGCAAAGCCAAAAGCCAATTTTATAACCGAACCTAAGCAACTAACTTTAAATAATTGCGATAATTTTACTTTAAAAAATGAAACAGACAATGGTACCAACTATGTTTGGTTTGCAGAAGGCAACTACATGGGTACTTCGGTTAATATTACTAATTACACTTTAAAAGATACGGGTTGTTTTTATTTTAAGCTTATTGCAACAAATGAAAACAATTGTAAAGATACAATTGAAAAAAACATTTGTGTTATTGAAGGGTTTAATTTTTATATGCCTAATTGTTTTACGCCGAATGATGATAATTTGAATGAAAAATTAATGCCAATGGGAACAGGTTGGGTGAATTTAAATTATAGTTTTGAAATTTTTAATAGATGGGGTTTAAAAATTTTTAACACAAATGATGTAACAAAAGCATGGGATGGAAAAACACCTAATGAAAAATACGACCCAAGTAATGTGTATTATTGGCGGGTAAAAGTTACGGATAACGTTAACGAAACACACGTATTAACTGGCCATGTGTTGTTATTAAGATAAAAAATTATCGGTTGCAAATAACATTATAGGCGCAGTATTCGCAGGTAGTTTTGTCGTCGGTTTGGCTAAAGGGTATACTTTGGTTAAAAATAGTTTCAATAAATTTAACTAAGCTGTTTTCAAAATCTTGTAAAAATTCGGCAGATAAAAGCAATTCTGTTTTTTTATCATTTAAGATATATTTTGGCTCCACTAAAAATTCTTTAAAGGGAATAATTCCGGGAAGCATTTTTTCGGGTGCGCAAAACTTGTTTTTATGTAAAAGCCAGGCATACATTATTAATTGAAATTGTTTATTAAAATCTTTATCTAAAAAAAGTTGTTCAAAATCAGTAAATACGAATTTATCAGTTACTTGCACCGAATTTTTATAATCTAATATCCTTACAAAGCCATTGTAAGAGTCAATTCTATCAATTTTTCCTTTTATGTAAATGGTTTCTATGGCGTTGTTAATGCTAACATTTAATGACGTCGAGAATTCTTGTTCCAGCTTAGTTAGTGTTAAAAACTGATTGTTTAATTTTAAGTTTGAAATTAATTTTAAATCATTTTTTATTAGCTTCTCCACATACACATTTATTACTTCAACTTGTAAAAGGCTTTTACCACTAAGTTCGGCACCATCAAAAAAAGTAATAAAACTTTGGTGAATTATACTTTTTTTGTTTTTTAAAGCAAATTGTAAGTCCGCTTCATCTAGCACCTCACCAATAAACTGTTTGTATAAATTTTCTAAACTTAAATGTAAAATACTGCCAAAGGTATTTGCTTCGGCACTTTCTTCTACTTCGGTAATTTCTTTTAAACCCGCACCATACCTAAAATAAAATTTTAAACCACAATCTTTTAAAGTAATTAACGAAGATGGGGACAAACCATTATAATCGTCATTTACAGTTGCTTTTTTGTAGATACGATTTAAGCTGTCGTTTGTTTTTGTAATACTAATTTGATTATTAGTTTTTGCAGGGAATTCTGCATTTACAGCTGTTGCTTCGGTAATTGTTATGTCAGGATTATACTTTGGCAGTTCTAATTGCAGTTGCGTTAAAAATCTGCTTTTTTCGCCTTTACCAAAAGTATCAGTAACACTATCGTAGGTAATAGTAACTTCAGATGCGCGTTGCAATAGCCTATAAAAATGATAGGCATAAATAGCATCTTTTTCTACATACAGTGGCAAACCAAAGGCACGTTTTAAATCGTTTGGTATAAACGAATTAATAGTTTTGCCAGAAGGTAAAACACCTTCGTTAACATTTACAAAAATCACATACTCAAAATCAAGCGTACGTGTTTCTAAAACGCCCATAATTTGTAAACCTTGCAAAGGCTCACCAATAAAAGGGGCTGTAGCACTACCTACCACCTGATTAAACAATTGTTTAAATGATTTGATATCATTAAAATAACCGTACTTTAAAATAATGTCGTTTAGGCGATTAAAATTTTTAGATAGTATTTGTAAATATTCTAATTCTAAATTTGATTGATTGGTACTTATTTGCCCAACAAAATAATCGATTAACGTGTGTAAAACAGTTGAAATTAATTGACATAAATGTACTATTGAACCCGTAGGTTGAAGCAAGTGGCTTACCCTGTTATAATTTTCTTCAAATAACTGTTGTAAATTTTTATTACTAATAAACGAAATATTACGTGTATTTATTTGGTCAATAATTTTAGCGCTATTTATTGGCGTTGAATTATTGTTTAAATAATTTAAAAATAAAGGCTGCCTTAATAGAGAAACTAAATCTTTATGATAAATTGTCTTTTGCGTTTTAGTTTGTTTTTCGAAATTTAAATGTAATTGTAAAAGTTGTTCAATTAAACCAAATGCAGCCGTGTAGCGTAATGGATATTCCATTGTTATGTTTACATATTGCACGGCGCTTGGTATTTGCTGTAATACAGGCCATAACAGTTTTTCGTTTGCTAATACTACGGCAACTTTATCTAAAGGAATGTTTCTATCAATATAGGATTGAATCGTTTGTTTTACTATTTGTGCTTGCCCAATTTGTTTTGGTACCGAAATAATTTTAATATCTTTTTTTTGCAAAAAATTGCTTTCAATAAACTGTTTTGTAGTTTGTTTAAAAAATTTAAAATTGTTTCTTAAAAACAAACCCGCTTCTTGATTTTTATTGTCTAGGTAGTACTCGTCTGCATCCCATAATATATCGGCTTTTTTATTAAGATGTAAATAATTTAGTAATTGTAATTCAGAAGCGTTTAAAGCATTAAAGCCACAAAATAAGAGCTTGTTAAATTTATCAGGATAGGTACTGGTTGTAATATTAGTCACAGCTTGTTTATAAGCTAAGCCTTGGTAAGCCCATTTATTTGATTTTAAAAAATTAGAATAATGTTTATTGATAGCGCCTATACTATTCATAAATTTTAAATAGTTTAGTTGATATTCGCTTAAATTTTCCTCACCTAAGCTCCAGTTTTCAATTACTTTAATTTCTTTTAAGTTCTCGTATAATTGTTCACTATCAGCTAGGTAACGGTCTATCTCATTAAAATCTTGTAGAATTAATTGCCCCCACTTTACGAAACTGTCAAAAGGCTCGGCATCATTTCCAAAGCAAGTTTTATAACTTTCGTATAAATGGCAAATTAAATCTATTTCTTCTAAAACTTGTAATTCGCTTAACTCTGCAATTAAATCTTCGGCACTAATTATGGTTGGCAACCAAATAGTTTTTCCGTAAGTTTGTGCTAAATGGTGTTTTAAAAATAGAGCACCTCGTTTGTTGGGTAACACAATGCATAAATTTTCTAAACTATCTTTATAGTGTAAAAAAACATGTTCGGCTATTAATTTTAAAAATGGGGTCAAAATGAAAAATGAAGATATACATTTTCCTGTATACCGAAAGTATAAAAATAACAAGAGTTATTTTAAAATACTACATTTTAAATTATTTGAAGAAATTCAAATTATCGGAACTAAAAAAATCGTAAAACAAATAGAGGCCCTTAAATATCCTGAAGTATTATTTATTAAAGATTTAATTTTTGATTATAAATTAATGGCCGATGAAATTAGTGAAGTAGAGTATTTGACAATTTTAAATAATTAATATAGATATTACACAGATTTTAAATTTAATTCGGTTTTCAGTTATGATTTCTAAAACAATAACAGTTATAATTCTTACTACGCTTTTTGTCGTAACTTTTAAAGCACAAAACAACACTAAAACAGAATCTGATGAAGATGATTCGGACACTACCGTTAGGCATGTTAATCGTGTTGTATCAACTAAAATAGATACCGAATTTGATATCAATAAAGATAAAGGCTTTGGTTCGTATAAAGAATTTTATTCAAATAAAAAATTAAGCTTGGAGGGAACTTATAAAGATTACAAACAAGTTGGGTTATGGAAATATTATTTTGAAACCGGTATTATTTCTTCGAAAGAATATTATAATTCTGCCGGAGAAAAAGATAGTATATTTTCTTATAACGAAGGAGGAAAATTAACTGGAGAATACAGGTGGAAAAATAACCAAAAAAATGGTGTTTGGCGCGAATATTCTTCCTTAGGCGCTATTCAAAAAACAGAAACTTATAAGAACGGTATCTTTAATGGAACTCGCATAAATTATGACAACGGAATAAAGTACATCGAAAGTACTTATAAAGAAGGTACTCTTGATGGGTTATGGAAAGAATATCACACTAATGGAAAACCAAGAATAACAGGAAATTATAAAGCAGGGCAAAAAAATGGCGAATGGAAAAAATTTGATGAGGATGGCAAGGTTATTGATTCAGAAATCTATTCAAATGGTGAAATAAAAGAGTAGCTTTTTTCCAGAACAGATTTAAACCAGATTTATTGCTACAAAATCATTTAAATTTGTCACGTGAAAATTTTACTCATAGAGGACGAACCTGAATTACGCAAAGCAATAAAACTGTTTCTATACAACGAGGGCTACACTGTTGAATCAGCTGATGATTATTTAAAAGCTTCTGAAAAAATCGCTAATTATGATTACGATTGCATATTGGTTGACATAACTCTCCCAAAAGGAAATGGATTGGATTTAATAAAACAATTAAAGAGCAATCATTCAAAAGCAGGAGTGATAATTATATCTGCAAAAAACTCTCTTGACGATAAAATTGTAGGTTTAGATATGGGCGCTGATGATTATTTGCCAAAACCATTTCATTTATCGGAGTTAAACGCTAGAATTAAATCCTTGATCCGTCGTCGAAATTTTGAAGGGAATAAAAATATTATTGTAAATGAAATTTCAATTAATCCGGAAAATAGAAGTGTAAAAGTCAAAAATGAAGAAGTTGGTTTAACCTCAAAAGAGTACGATTTGCTTTTGTATTTTATTTCCAATAAGAACAGGGTTTTATCCAAATCGAACATTGCCGAACATTTGGTGGGCGACCATGCCGATCAAATTGATAGTCACGATTTTATATATACTCATTTAAAAAACTTACGTAAAAAATTATTAGAAAAGGGTTGTCAAGATTACGTACAAACAATTTATGGAATTGGGTATAATTTTAAAATAGAATAGAACGCAGATGACACCGATTATTATGATAATAAATGATCTATTCTATGAGAACTTTGTGTTAAATATCTTTGTAACCTTTGTGGTTAAATAAAATGAAACTAATAACTAAAACCATAATTTACTATTTGTTAATTAGTTTGCCTTTACTGCTAATTGCTGGTCTGTTTTCGTTTTATATTATTAATAAAGAATTAAAAGATGGCACTGATGAAGCCTTGTGGAAAGAAAAAATTAATTGCGAGAAACAAATTTCTCTTTTTAAAGAACCGCAAAGTTTCCATTTGGGATTGGACAGTTTATCCAATATAAAACCAATTTCATCGTACCAACCTCAATTTAAATATATTTTTATAGATACTTTAATTTACGACAAATACGAAGAGGAAACTTTAGAATACAGACTTTTAAAAAGTGTTTACTCTATAAAAAATCAAAATTATTTAATAACAATTGCCAAACCAACATTAGAAAAAGACGATTTAATGGATAGTTTGTTTAGTACTTTCACCATTATTCTTAGTTTTTTGCTTTTAGCTTTTTTTGCAGTAAACTGGCTTCTTTCAAAAACATTGTGGAAACCTTTTTATAAAACATTACAAAACGTAAGTGCCTATGATTTAAAAAATAATTCTAAAGTAAATTTTGAAACAAGTTCTATAAAAGAGTTTAAAGAACTAAATACAACTTTAAATAAAATGATTGAAAAAATTCAATCGGATTATTCACAACAAAAACAATTTACCGAAAATGCGAGTCACGAAATGCAAACACCTTTAGCAATTATTAAAATTTCGTTAGATAATTTGTTTCAATCATCTAATTTAAAGGAAGAAGAATTGATAATTTTACAGAGTATCGAAGCTTCTGTTAACAAACTATCCCAGTTAAATAAATCACTTTTATTACTTACAAAAATTGAAAACAATCAATTTAAAGATGTAGAAGAAGTTAGTTTAAATACGCTATTTGTTCGATTAATAAACGATTACAAACTCATTTACGAAACCAAAAACATAACCGTCAAAACAAATTTTAAACAAGAAAAAAATTTAAAAATTAATTCAACTTTAGTAGAACTATTATTTGGAAATTTAATAAACAACGCTTTTAAACACAATATTCAAAATGGAACTATTGAACTAACTATTGAGAACAACTCCTTTATAATTTCAAATACCGGTAACGAATTTAACTTTAACCCAACGGATTTATTTAATCGTTTTAAAAAGGACGACAGCTCAAAAGATTCATTGGGGCTTGGTTTAGCAATTGTGAAGAGTATTACTGATAACTACAATTTTTCGATTATCTATTCTTTTGCTAATAGTCAACATTATTTTAAAATTGAGTTTCATAATTCTTAACCAAAAACAAAATGCGCGCTTCAATTTTAATCCTATTATTTTTTTGTTTTTATAAAAACATTGCTCAAAATAATTTTAAGTGTGTTATTAAAGATAGCACAACTAAGGAAATTTTGCCTGGTGCTAACATTGTTCTAAAAGGCTCTACAAATGGCGTAAGTTCAGACAAAAATGGGAAAGCGGTATTAAAAAATATAAAGGATGGGAATAACATAATTGAAGTTTCATTTATTGGCTATAAAACAATTGAAAGGACTATTAATTTTCCAGTAAAAGATAGCACTACCGCAATTACTATATTACTCGCAGCGGAAAATGAAAATTTAGATGAAGTTATTATTTCCTCTTCGAGGACAAATTCACACATCGACGATTTAAATACAAAAGTAGAGGTATTGGGGCAAGACGATATGGATGAAGAAAGTACGGTTGTTCCAGGAAGTATAACCAGCATTTTGGGAGATTTATCAATCATTACCATTCAACGCACTAATCCAGTAAATGGGAATGATGCAATTCGTATGCAGGGACTAGACCCACGTTACACTCAAATTATGCGCGATGGTTTACCTTTGTACGGAGGTTTTTCAGGAAGCTTAGGTGTTTTATCTATTCCCCCTTTAGATTTAAAACAGGTTGAAATTATTAAAGGCTCTGCCTCCACATTATATGGTGGCGGTGCAATAGGCGGCTTAATTAATTTTATTTCAAAAGCGCCTTCCGATTCTGCCAAAACAACTTTGACTTTTAATGGAACTTCGCTAAAAGAATATAACTTAAACGCATTTACTTCTAAAAAAAATGGAAAATTTGGTATTACTTTGTTTGGCGGCGCAAATATAAAAACACCTTATGATGTTAATGGAGATGGTTTTTCTGAGGTTCCTGAACATAAAAATGTAACACTTCATCCAAGAGTATTTTACGATTTTAATAAAAATAATAAACTTATTGTCGGGCTAACTAGTTCTTATGATACACGATTAGGTGGTGATATGACAGCTATTTTATTTAAAACAGATTCCGTTCATACTTTTCTTCAAAAAGAAAAAACATATAGAAACACATTAGACGCGTCTTTCAGTAGTCAATTAAACCCTATCCACTTATTAACTTTTAAAACTGCGGGAAGTTCTTTTCAACGAGACATAAATTATTCAGGCTTTGTTTTTAATGGTACCCAATACTCCACCTATTCCGAAATAAATGATTTTATAAAACTTAAAAAACACAATTTGGTTATTGGTTCCAACTTTATGAGTGAGTCTTTTTTGAAAAACAAATCAGATTCCGTTTTATTCAACAACTATGACTATCAAACCATAGGTTTATTTTTTCAAGATGAATGGCAGTTGACTCAAAAATTTTCAATTCAAACAGGCATGCGTTTTGATAATCATAATAAATATGGTAATTTTTATTTACCACGTTTATCCTTGTTTTATAAAGCCAATTCGAACTTATCCATTCGCTTAGCGGGTGGTACAGGATATAAAGTACCGAATTTATTCGATTTTGCCAACCCTTCTAATAATTTATTAAACATACAAAGTTCTGTAAAGCCAGAAAATTCTTATGGTATTAATTCTGATATCAATTTTCATACCTTGCTTTTTGAAAAACTTAACTTACAAATAAACCAAGCTTTATATTATACACATATAGACAATCCTATTATGTTAACTCTAAATTCTACAGGTCAGAATTTAATTCAAAATGGCAACTATTTTGTTAACAGTTATGGAACAGATACATATGTTCGTCTTTCTTATGCGCATGTGGAGTTATATTTAGGTTATAATCATACCGAATCTTTACAAGAAACAGCTACTACTTATGCAAATATGCCATTTAATCCTAAAGATAAATTTTCAACAACATTAGCTTATGAAATTGAAGGTAAATGGCGAATGGGAATTGAAGGAAGTTGGGTTGGCAACCAATACATTTACAACAATCAACCGGTAACTAATTTTTGGTTTTTGGCTGCTATGATTGAACGCAAATTTAAAGCAGGAAGCTTAGTATTAAATTGCGAAAATTTATTAGATACACGCCAATCCAAATTCGAACCAATTGTAACAGGATCCGTTAGTAATCCTGTTTTTAAATCTATTTGGGCGCCGTTGGAAGGGCGTGTAATTAATTTGTGTCTAAAAATATCGATATAACTTATCATAATTAAAAAATAGCATTATTTACAAAAATTATCGTTAAAATTGCGTTATTATAATTTTTAATTATGGCAACAGTTTTACCATTTAAAGCATTACGCCCCACAAACGACAAGGTACATTTAGTTGCATCGCGGAGTATGGATGGGTATAGTGCCAGCGATTTAAAAGAAAAATTATCAGGTAATCCCTATTCGTTTTTACATGTTATTAATCCCGATTTTGAAGATGGAAAAAGAACAAAGCCTGGAAGTAAAGAACGTTTGCAAAAAGTTAAAAAACGCTTTACTAATTTTGTAAACGAAAGTATTTTTTTAAGAGATAGCGTTGCATGCTACTATTTATATCGTCAAATAAAAAATGACATAAATTATGTTGGAATTATAGCTTGTACAAGTATTGATGATTATATGAATGGCGTAATTAAAATACACGAACAAACATTAACCCAACGCGAAGAAAAATTAAAGGAATATTTGGAAGTATGTGAATTTAATGCTGAGCCGGTTTTATTTTCATACCCTAATAACGATGCTATTGATACTTTATGCAAAGATGTAATGACTTACCGTGCCGACTATGATTTTACTACTACGGATAAAGTTAGACACACGCTTTGGGTAATTAATAAAAGTAAATCTGTAAAATTAATAACCGAACAATTTGCAACTATACCTGCTATTTATATTGCCGATGGCCATCACCGCTCCGCATCTTCGGCATTGTTAGGGAAGCTTCGGCGCGAAAAAGATAAAAAATTTACAGGTAAAGAAGCTTATAATTTTTATTTAGGGGTGTTTTTCCCAGAAAATCAATTAAAAATATATGAATATAACAGGGTAGTAAAAGACTTAAATAATTTAAGCCTCAAAGAATTACTTCAAAAATTATCAATAAGTTTTGATGTAACAGAAATAAAAGAGGAAATATTTAAACCAATAAAACAGCACCAGCTATCCATGTATATAGAAAACAAATGGTATAGCTTAGTCGCTAAAGATGGTGTTTATAAATCTGATAGTCCAGTGGGGAGCTTGGATGCATCTATACTTACAGAACATGTTTTGTATCCAATTTTTAATATTCACGACTTAAAAACGGATAAACGTATTGGGTTTGTACCCGGTATTAAAGGTGCAGACGCTTTAAAACAAACGGTTGATGAAGGTAAGGCTTCAGTGGCTTTTGGCTTATACCCTGTAACGATGCAACATTTAAAATGGATTGCTGATACAAATAATATTATGCCGCCAAAAAGCACTTGGGTAGAACCTAAGATGCGAAGTGGCTTAGTAGTGTATAGTTTTGATTGATAAACACTCCTAACATAGATAAATATGATAATCCATACCAATTAGCCATTATTTTTTTCTAAAACAAAAACAAAATGAATATTTTTAAAGTGATAGCAATAGTTGTAGTAAGTGGTGTTGTGCTATTAACGGTTTTAATTATTTATTCGTTATCACCTACTATAAAAAATGTAAGTGATGAAGCTCCGTTAAAACCTTATTTGAATAAACTACTTACTTTAAAAAAAAATAGTTATATAACTAAAGTTGAAAAAGGGCAATACGATTTGTTAGACCAATTATTAGTAACGGACAGTACCTATCCTGGTGTAAAAATAGCACAATTGGCTAATGGTTCAACCATCGTAATTAATGAATTTAAAACGTATACAGATAATTTAGGCGCGGGTTTTACACATTTATATGCCATTGGAAAAGTTGATGATATAAATGGTAAAGAAATAAATTTTGAATATAATTTAGGAATTGTAGATAAAGGTTTATACTCCAATGATAGTTACAAACTTAATTATACGGTATGGCAGGATAGTAGCGATTTAAAAATAGATTTAACCAAAAAGTAAAAATGTCTATTTCACAAAACATATTTAACTTAAAAAATAGTTTACCCCCAACCGTAACTTTAATTGCGGTATCGAAAACAATGCCTGACGAAGCTATTATCGAAGCATACGAAACCGGGCATAGAGACTTTGGTGAAAATTATGTTCAGGAATTAGTAGATAAATATGAGCATTTGCCAAAAGATATTAAGTGGCATTTTATTGGGCACTTGCAAAGTAATAAAGTAAAATTCATTGCGCCCTTTGTGTTCCTAATTCATGGGGTGGATAGCTTTAGTTTATTAAAAGAAATTAATAAACAAGCCTTAAAAAATAATCGCGTTATAGATTGTTTACTACAGATTTATATTGCCAAAGAAGAAACAAAATTTGGTTTTTCGTTTGAGGAGGCAGATGCTATTTTAAAAAGTGATGAATTAAAACAACTTAAAAATATTGCCATCAAAGGCCTTATGGCTATGGCTAGTAATACAAATGATGAAGAACAGATTAGGAAGGAATTTCAATTAGTTAATAAATTTAAAATTCAAAATTTATCATTAAAAATTTTAAGTATTGGAATGAGCAACGATTATAAATTGGCAATAGAGCAGGGGAGTACTATGATTAGAATTGGCAGCACCATTTTTGGCAGTAGAAATGTGAGTTAACGCTAATAAGTTAGCGTGAATTTTTTTTTAATACTCGATCAATAAACTTTTCTGTAGGTAGTAAACTTTGTTGTATGCGTTTGGCATATCTTATACTTGATAATACTTCGGCTTGTTTTTCGTCTACTATTTTTTTTTGATTTTCGATTATTTGTTTTTGTTTTTTTGTTAGCTGTAACCTTTTGTATATTAATATTGAAAAAACGATAACCAATAGTAAACCAAGCAAAACCGACCAAATAATAATTTTTTGCTTTTTGTTTTCTGCTTCCGCTAATACAAATTGTTTTTCTTTTTCCTTATTTAGCAACTGTATTTCATTATCTTTTCTTTCGCTTTCGTATTGCGCGCTCATTTGAGAAGATTTTCTTATGCTTACTTCATTAAAAATACTATCGTTATATTGTTTAAAAAGTTTGTAGTTTTGGTATGCACTTTTAAAATTGTTAGAGGCAGAATCGCAACGAGAAAGCGTACCATAGGCTAATCTCAACAAGTCGTTTACTCCTAACTCTTTACCAATGTTTAAAGCAAGAATTTGGTATTTTGCACATTCATTAAATTTTTGTAATTTAAAATGTATGTTACCTATATTAATGTACGAATCAGCTATACCAAGTTTAGAGCCTATTTCTAATCTAATTTTGAGAGACGTATTATTGTATTCAAGTGCTTTTTCATAATCTCCTTTTGCCTCATAAATATTAGCCATGTTCATATAGGAATTGGCTATCCCCAATTTGTCGCCAAACTCTTCTTTTATTTTTAAAGCCGCTAGATTATATTCCATTGCTTTTCCATAGTTATTTCTTAATTTATAAACACTAGCAATGTTATTGTAACAATCGGCTATCCCTTTTTTATCATTTAATTCCTTAGCGATTTTAAGTGATACTAGGTAGTATTTCAAAGATTTAACATAATCATTTTGATTAAAATAAATTAGTCCAATATTGATGTACGAAATCCTCATCCCTTTTTTATCGCCAAGTTGCTCTCTTAGTTTAAGTGCTGCCAAATAATACTCTAGCGCTTTTGCGTAATTGCTTTGTTCGTAGTAGATAACGCCTATATTACTATTACAATTTGCCACGCCTTTTTTATCACCAATTTCTTGTCTGATTTTAAGAGAAGCCAAATAATTTTTAATTGCTTTAGGAAAGTTACTTTGGTAGTAAAATATTATTCCTATACTATTGTATGAATGAGCAATGCCTTTTTTAAATTGTATTTGTTTTGCTAGATCTAAGGCTTGATTTGCATAATTTAACCCACTATCGTATTTACTAATTAAATAGCTTTCCTTGCATAAGTTAATAAGGTGATTTACTTTATTGGTATCTGCTTTGTCGCTTTTAAGCAGTTTTAATAAAGAATCAATATTTTTTTTTTGAGCAAAAAAAGGCACGCTGATAAGGCAGATGAATATGATTAAATATGATTTTACTGTTAAGTTCAATTTTTATTATTTTTTAAAACTCTGTCAATAAATTTTTCAGTCGGCAACAAACTTTGTTGGATACGTTTAGCATAATGAATGCTACCTAAAATTTCTTTTTGTTTTTCGTCCACTAACTGTTTTTGTTTTTGAATTATTATTTTTTGACGATTGGTAACTCTAAAACGATTAACCATAAATATTGCAAATAGGACTGTTAGTGATAAACCACCATATAAAAAATAACGTTGGTTTTTTTCTTGTTTAAGTTTTATTGTGGTTATTTTTTTTTCTTCAGCAACACGTATGCTATCTTCCGCCGTTTTTTTTTCGAATTCGTAGTTTAGTTGGCTTTTAATTGAGGCGTTCCGGGTGTTTTCATTTAAAATACTGTCTTTAAAAATTATGTACTGTTTATAATGATTAAAGGCATCTAAAACTTTTTTTTGTTTTAAATAATTATTTGACAGTAAATTTTCGCTACTTGCTATAAGTTCAGCATCACCAATGGTTTTTGAAATAGCCAAGGCACTATCGGCATGCAAAATAGATTTTTTGTAATTTTGAATAGTGTAATAATAATCGCCTATAAATAATTGTGAGGTAATTATGCCTCTTGTATTATGTGCTTCTTTATTGATAATATAACTTTCATAAAAATTGGCATAGGCATTTTTTAAATCGCCTAATTTTAGTAGTATACTTCCTATTTTACTTAATGTACTAGCTATCCCATTTTTATTGTTTAAAGATTCGTATATTTTTAACGATATTTTATAGTAAATAAATGCCTTTTCGCTATCTTTTTGTTGGTCGTAATTAAAGCCAATATTGCTATAACATAATGCCATCCCCGATGAATCATTTATTTCTTTGTGTATTTTTAAACTTTTGGAGTAATAGTCAAAGGAATTAGCGTAGTCGCCTTGGTCTTTAAAAACAGTACCAATATTATTTAATACGGTTCCTATTCCATCCATATCTTTATTTTTTTCGTACATAATTAGTGCTTTCTTATAATTTTCTAAAGCTTTAGCTACATTACTTTGATCATTATATAAAACACCAATATTGTTGTATGATGTAGCAATACCAGCCACGTCGTTAATCTCTTGGCTTAGTTTTAAACTTACTTTATTGTAAAAAAATGCTTGATTTATATTGCCTTGAAACGAAAAATATAAGGCATAATTATTAGTAATTTGCGCTTTACGAAGTAGTAGGACTTTTTTTACGTTTATATCTTCTTCGTTTTTAAGTAAATTATCAACCAAATTAATTGCAGGCTTTGCATATTTTTCAATGTCTGATTCTTCACAAGCTTCTGTTATTTTATAATAAAGGGATAGTTTAGTTGTATCGAACTTCGCAGTTTTAATCGCACGTAATAGAGAATCGAACTCAGTATTTTGACCTAAGACCGTGCCTTTGGCAACAATGATAAGTGTGATTACATATGATATTATTTTTAACATTAACTTTTATTATTTCTTAAAATTCTGTCTAAATATTTATCTGTTGGTAACAAACTTTGCTGTATTCTTTTGGCATAACGAATACTGTCTAAAATTTCTTTTTGTTTCTCGTCTACAATATGTTTTTGTTTTTCTACAATTAATTTTTGTTCTTCAATCACACTTTTTTGCCTATCGGTAATTTTAAAACGGTTAAACATAAAAATACCAAAAAAGATGGTTAATCCTAAACCTCCATATAAATAATACCGCTGTGTTTGTTCTTGTTTTAATTTTATAGTCGTTAATTTTTTTTCTTCGGCAACCCTTAAACTATCAGCTGCTGCTTTTTTTTCGTATTCGTATTTTAGTTCTTGTTTTAACTGTCCCTTTTTAGCCTTTTCGTTGATCATAGAATCATGGTAAATAATATACTTTTCGTAATGCCAAAGTGCTTGCTTATCATCTTTTAATTTTTGATAAAATTCGCGAGCAAATTGATGATATTTTGAATGAAAAGATAGTTCATCTACAACTTTGCTACTGTCTGATATTATGTTTAGTAGTTGTTTTGCTTTTCCGTTTTGCGATAATCCGCTATAACCCATAGCCATATATAAAGAAGATACAAGTATATCGTAACGGGAATTCAGTTTGCTGGACAAATTAAAGCCTTGCCTTGCATAGTAAAGACAGCTGTCGTATTGTTTAGTTTCATAATATGAATCAGACATTCCAATCAAACTTCCAACAACGGAATAATCGTTTTTGTTTTTACGGTGCATTTCCAAAGCAATACGCCGATAATTAATAGCTTTGTCGTAGTGTTTAAAACCTTGATAATTATTGGCTAATGAATTATAAATATCGCCAATGATATGTTCGTCGCCAAACATAAGCGCCCTTGCTAAGGCCTGGTTATAATAGGTTAACGATTGTTCGTTCTGTTCTAGATTTAAATAAATAGCACCCATTGTATTCAAGCAAACTATAGAAGATCGCTCATCCTTGATGCGATCGAATATTTTTATTGCTTTATAACTTAATTCCGTTGCTTGGATATAGTCGCCCAATGTATTATAGTCTACCGCCATGTTAGCATACAAACCGCCTAGCAATTTTTCGTCTTTAATGCTTTCTGCAAGCAATATGGCCTTTTTATAATCCTCAATGGATAAATAGTTTTTTGACAGCTGGGAATGAATAGCACCGTATTGAAAATATACTTTAATAATTCCAGTAACAGATGTTTTTTTATAACGAGGATTCTCTTTTTCAAAAGCATTCCAAAACCCAACTGCTTGGTCAAGAATATTTAATGCTTCGGGGTAGCGCCCTAAGTATTTAAGACAAATGGCTTTTTGTGTGCAAAGACGGGCCATGCCTTTAGTCCATTTTATTTTGGTGGCCAGTGCCAGCCCTTCATCGGCAACATATAACGCGCTGTCAACATTAAATGATTTCAACTCCCATGACATATCATCGAGAATTAAAACCAAAATAGAATCTGCCAAGCATGGTTTAACACAGCTAGACTTGTAAGTGTTTTTTTTATTGATTAAACCCTCCAGATTTTCTTGGGCTAGGGTTAAATCACAGCAAATTAAGACGAATATTATCGAAACCAACTTCCTAATCATTTTTGAGGATTTAATTTTTGTAAATACCGCTGTATATATTTTTCATTAGGAATCAAAGCGGTTTGTATTCTTTTGGCATAACGAATACTGTCTAAAATTTCTTTTTGTTTTCCGTCTACAATATGTTTTTGTTTTTCTACAATTAATTTTTGTTCTTCAATCACACTTTTTTGCCTATCGGTAATTTTAAAACGGTTAAACATAAAAATACCAAAAAAGATGGTTAATCCTAAACCTCCATATAAATAATACCTCTGTGTTTGTTCTTGTTTTAATTTAATAGTCGTTAATTTTTTTTCTTCAACAACTTTAACACTATCAGCCGCTGCTTTTTTTTCGTATTCATATTTTAGCTGCGATTTTATTGAGGCTTTACGGGTTTCTTGGTTAGAGATACTATCACGCATTTGAATATAGAGTTCATAATTTTCCAAAGCACTTTTATAATTATTTTTTGCTTTGTAAATTTTACTAAGTTGACTAGCAACATTTTTAATATTTTCAGGAAATCCCAATTCTTTGCTAAGATTCATCCCAGTAATAGTAGTTTCTAAAGCTTTGTTGTAGTTTTTTTGTTTAAAGTAAATATTACCTAGGTTATTAAGTGTTTCTATTTTTCCTTTTCTGTTCCCAATTGCTTCATTTATTTTAAGGCTTTGGGTCAAATATTTAAGCGCTTTAGTTTGTCCCGTCTTACGCGACTCTTCATAGGATGATGTTACCAGTGGGTCGCCATATATATTATAGTTTGCCCCTATGTTGTTCAAAACATTAGCCATACCAATTTTATTACCTACCTCTTCTTCTAATTTTAAGCTTTGGCGCAAATATACCATAGCTTTAATCAGCCCCAATCTATGAGATTCTTTTTTAGAATAAGTGATAGAGGGATCGCCTTGTTCGATATAAATAAAGGCAATATTATTTAAAGCATTTGCAAATCCTCTTTTATTTCCGGTACTTTCGTCTATTTTTAGACCCTTGCTTATATATTCTATGGCTTTTGAAATATCACCTTGGTTATAGTAAACAAACCCCATATTATTTACACAATTTGCTATTCCTGCTTTATATCCAATTTCTTCAGATATTTTCAGGCTTTTTTCAAAATATTCTAATGCTTTAGGGATATCGCCAGCATTGTGATAAGTTTCACCTGTGTTGTTTAATGCTATGGCATAATTTTTCTGATAAAAATAATATTCAGATTTTGAAACAGTGTTGGTTTTTAATCTCGTTTCAGTAATGTCTGTTAATTGTTTGTTATAAATGGGCCAAACAGCTTCATTTCCGCCCTCGGCTTCTATTAATTCATTCAAAATTGTACATCGTGTTGTATCGTGTTTTGCATTTTTAAGTTCATGTTTTAAAAAATCTATTGTTTTATTCTGCGCAAAAAAATGAAGGCAGAAAACGCTGAGAAGTAATATTAAATATGATTTTATTTCTATCAAATTTTCTTTTTTAAAACTCTATCAATAAACTTTTCAGTCGGTACCAAACTTAGTTGTATACGTTTGGCGTAGTGAATGCTATCTAAAATCTCTTTTTGTTTTTCGTCTACAATGTGCTTTTGATTTTCTACAATTAGTTTTTGTTCTTCTATTACATTTTTTTGTTTTTGTGTGATGCGAAAACGGCTAAACATAAATATACCAAACAAAACTGTTAAGCCCAAGCCCCCGTATAAATAATACCTCTGTGTTTTTTCTTGTTTTAATTTAATAGTGGATAGTTTTTTTTCTTCAGAAACTCTCACGCTATCAGCTGTAGCCTTTTTTTCGTATTCGTATTTTAGTTGGCTTTTTATAGAGGCTTTACGATTTTCTTGGTTTGATATGCTATCGCGCATTTTGATATAGAGCTCGTAATTCTGAAGGGCTAACTTTGGTTGATTAGTTGATTTATAAATTTTGGTTAGCAATATTGAAACGTCTCGGATGATTTCTGGATAATTTAGTTCTTTGCCATATTGCAGAGATTTATTAGCTAAAATAAGTGCCTTACTGTAATTATTTTGACCAATGTAAATACCGCAAATGTTCTGAAAAGACCTTGCTGTTCCAACTTTATCGTTTACAACTTCTCTTATTTTTAAACTTTTTTGATAATAAATTAATGCGGTATTTTTATCACCTTTTTTTCCATAAATAGATGCTATATTATCTAAGGAATTGCCCATAGTAACGTTATTATTTAGAGTAGCACTGATATTATAACTTTGATTGCAATAAATTAAAGCTTCAGATACGTTACCTAAACTGATATAATTTGTAGCTATGTTATTTAAAGTATTAGCAATATCCGCTTGTTCATTTAATTGTTTACTAATTAATAAACTTTTTTTTAGATATTTTATAGATTCCGCATAATCTCCCTGACTGTTATATATTCCGCCAATGTTATTTAGTGAGGATGCTATGCCATGTTTATAGTTAATTTCTTCGTGAATTTTTAAACTTTTTTGATGGTACGATAGGGCATTTAAAACATCACCGTTCATCTGATAAATCATACCAATATTACTTAAACATGTACCTATACTCTTAACGTCATTTATAGCTTCGCTTATTTTAAGGCTTTTATTGTAAAATACCATTGACTCCTCATTTTTCCCTTCTCTATTGTAAATTACACCTTTGTTATTATAAGCTAGTGCCAACCCTTTTAAATAAATATTTTTTTCGATTTTTGGAAAGTTTATGTTTTGCTTCTGTTCCCCAAGATTTTTTAAGGCTTCGTTATATTTTTCCCACTCTCCATCGGGCGCAATTTCTGTAAGTTGGGAAAGAATTACACATTTTATTGTATCATGCCTCGCATTTTTTAGGGCGTTTTTTAATGAATCGATCGTTTTATCTTGCGCAACTAGTTGAACGCTTATAATGCATATAAAAGTGATAAAATATGATTTTATTTTTTTCATATTTTATTTTTAAAAATTCTACCAATAAACTTTTCAGTTGGCAATAAACTTTGCTGTATCCGTTTGGCGTAGCGAATACTATCTAAAATTTCAATTTGCTTTTCTTCTATTAATTTTTTTTGTTTTAGTATTTCATTTTTTGATTTTTTAATTTTCTTATAAGCTATTATTAAAATTAATAAAAGAAATAAAATGGAAGTAAGCACTAATATTAAGAAAGTTGTTTGCTTTGTTTTTATATTTATTCGATATTCTTGATTTTTTAAAAGATTATTTTTTTTAGAGATATCGATTTGAATTTCTTTAGAATTCATTTTTGATTGAATATTTTGAACAGAAATAGAGTCGAAATAAAATTTATAGAGTACGTAATTTTGATATGACTGTTTATAATTTTCAGTTAATAAATAGGTATCTGAAATGGCTTTAAAACAATCCTTTTGTTGTGTTATCAACTTTAATTTTGTTGCAATTTCAAGCGATTGATTTAAGTAAAATAAAGCTGAATCTGGTTTTAGAAGTTTTAAATATACTAATCCTAAAACATAATCAGAATTACAAATACCGTGCTCTAAATTTATTGTTGTATATATATTTAACGATTGTTGTGCTTTTAACTTTGCTTCATTGTAATTAAATTTACTTAAATTAATTTCAGCTAATGCTAAAGTAGAATTAGCCATTTCGGAGTACTTATTACTATGTTTAAATAAAAGCAATGATTTATTACAGTATAATAATGCACTATCGTATTGTTTAATTTCAATTTGTGTTGTTACAATAGAATTTAACGATCTGGCGTAATTATAATTATCGTTTTTAGTAAAATAATAGTGTTTAGCTAAGTGTTGGTAATAAATGCCTTCTGAAGCTTTGCCTTGTTTTACCATTAAATTACCTAATAATAAATATACAGTTTGTTTTTTTGAACTATCGTTGTGTTGATCCAAATAATCAATATAATCCAAGCAATAACTAAGTGAAATATCATACATTTCTTTGTAATAAGAGTCTCTAATTAATGTATTTGCAACTTTATCAACTCCATTTTTAAAATTTATTTGTTTGGCTAAATTATATGCAGTTATATAGTTTGATATATGTTCAGTGGCTGTATAGCTATTGTATTGTCTACCTATATTATATAATAAATTTACCTTTTCCGAATCGTTTTGCGTATGTATTTCTAGTGTTTTTTTTAATGAATCAATTATTCTATTTTGCGAATAAAAAATGGCGTTAAGGCAAAAAATGCTTATGATCAAAAAAAAATATTTAGGTGATTTTTTCAACGGCTATTATTTTTTAAAATTCGGTAAATATATTTCTCTGTTGGCAACAAACTTTGCTGGATGCGTTTTGCATATCGTATACTATCTAAAATTTCCTTTTGTTTTTCGTCTACAATATGTTTTTGTGTTTCTACTAAAGTTTTTTGTTCTTCTATTACATTTTTTTGCTTTTGTGTGATGCGAAAACGGTTAAACATAAAAACACCAAACAAAACTGTTAAACCCAAGCCACCGTATAAATAGTAACGTTGTGTTTGTTCTTGTTTTAATTTTACAGTGATTAGTTTTTTTTCTTCGCCTACTTTAACACTATCGGCCGCTGCTTTTTTTTCGTACTCGTATTTTAATTCATTTCTTATTGTTAGTTTTCTGATATTTATATTATTGATACTATCTTTAAAAAAAATATGTTGTTTATAGTGATTATATGATTTAATATAATCACCGAAAGCAGAGTCTATTTGAGAATGGGTTAGTTCGCACTCAGATATCGAAGATAGGTTTTTTGAAATGTTAGCAAAGCTAAGAGCACTGTCAGAATATTTTATTGCCAATTTTAATGTTGTTTTAATTTTGTTTTCCTTTATGTATTGTTTGAACATTATAAACGCTTTATTTCTGTATGCAACCGCCAATGCATTAAAATCCCCATTTTGTTTTAAAAGTGGTATTGATTTTTCAATATAATTATTGTATTTTATAGTGTCCCCTTTCATTATACTTAGTGAAGCTATATTTTGGTACAAAGTCGAAATCATTTCTTTATTTCCTATTTGCTCGCTAATTTTTAAAGATTTATTGAAAAAATCTTCGGCCACTGCGTATTTACTTTGAATTGCATAAATGTTTCCTATTTTATTTAAGGCAGACGAAATTCCATATTTATTATTTGTTTTTTCGTAAATCATACAACTTTTATTTAAACATTCAAGTGCCTTTACATAATCTTTTTGTACAGAATAACAACCAGCTATATTTAAATTAGAATATGATATACCTTCTAAATTATTAATAGATTCAGCAAGTTTTAAACTCCTGGTATAATATTCCAATGCTTTTATAGTCATGCCTTCTGTTGAATAAACCGTTCCTATATTATTAAGTATTTCTGCTTCGTAATCTTGATTATTTATTTTTTTGCTTAAATTAAACGCTTTCTCATAATAATTTAGAGCGATATTAAATTTTTGAATATTTGCATTCAATGCCCCTAATGCTATATAAGTTGAAATAATACCTACTGTGTAATTTATTTTATTAAAAGCAATTAAACTGGTGTCGTAATATTTTAAAGCCACTATTAAATTACCTTCATTTTCATAATAAAAACCAATGTTACTATAAATGTGTCCCTTTAAATTGATTATGTTTTTTAGTTCATTAGAGCTAAGATTATTTTTATTATTTAAGTTTTGATTGACTATTTTTAAAGCTGGATTGGCAAATGTCATTATTTCGTTTAACTCACATTCTTCAGTTAATAGAAAAAGTATTCTGAGTTTAATAGTATCTTGTTTGGAATTATTAAGCAGGAGCTTTAAAGAATCTACCGTTGCGTTTTGAGCATTAGATATGAAACTAATATTTAAAACGATAACTATTGATAATGTTTTTAAAATTTTCATTTTTTATATTTCAATATTCTGTCAATAAATTTTTCAGTCGGCAACAAACTTTGCTGTATGCGTTTGGCATAACGAATACTATCTAAAATTTCTTTTTGTTTTTCGTCTACAACATGTTTTTGTTTTTCTACAATTAATTTTTGTTCTTCTATTACATTTTTTTGCTTTTGTGTAATGCGAAAACGGTTAAACATAAAAACACCAAACAAAACTGTTAAACCTAATCCACCGTATAAATGGTAACGTTGCGTTTGTTCTTGCTTTAATTTAACGGTGGTTAATTTTTTTTCTTCCGCAACTCTCACACTATCAGCAGCAGCTTTTTTTTCGTATTCGTATTTTAGTTGGCTTTTTATAGAGGCTTTTCGAGTTTCTTGGTTGGAAATGCTGTCTCGCATTTTTACCTCCAGTTCAAACATCTGTAAAGCATCTTCATATTTATTTAATTTGGTATAAATTGATTTGAGTGTACGTGCTGCACCCATTATTTGTCTTGGGAAACCCAATTCGTTTGCAATTTTCATACTGCGATTGCCATAGTGCATCGATTCTTTTAAATCTCCTTTTTTTAAATATGTCGCAGCTAAATAATTTAACGAACCGCATATTCCTACTTTATGTCCTATTTCTTCTCTAATTTTTAAGGCTCGTGTGCAGTAATACAAAGCCTTGTTAAAATCACCTAGTTTGTAATAAACAGTACCAATGTTGTGTAAGGTAGTTGCTAATTGCTTTTTTATCCCCATTTCCTCGGTAATTTTGGCACTTTTAAAATAATATTCAAGTCCCTTGGGATTATCTCCGTTATTTTCATAAACATTGCCGATGTTATTTAATGCGAGTGCTATTTCTTTTTTATTTCCCAAGATTTCGCTGATTTTTAAACTTTTTTTGTAGTATGTTAGAGCCTGCGGAATGTCTTTTTGAAGTTGGTAGATTAACCCAAGGCTGTTTAACACATTTGATTGTTCAAACTTAGCATCAATCTCTTCTAGCAGTTTTAAACTCCTATGAGAATAATCCAGCGCCATCTGAATGTTTCCTAAAGAATTATAATAAAGGCCACGATTATTTAAACATATGGCTATTCCCTTTTTATATCCAATATCCTCATATATTTTTAATGATTGAAGGATATATTGATTTGCTTTTACCAAATCTCCTTTTGTTGTAAATAAATTAGCCATTGATAAGTAGGCAAAGCCAAGATATTTCAAATATTTTATCCTTAAACTATCTTTTAATAAACTGTTTTTCTCGGAAATATGTTTTAGCTGTTCGATAGAAACACGTTTGTCATCATCATTTGATATTTCTATAAGCGTTGACAAGATATTACAGCGTATCGTATCGTGTTTAGCACTTTTTATAGCCAGTTTTAAAGAATCAATTGTTTTATCTTGCGCAAAAATTGGAACGCTGATAACACAGATAAATATGATTAATAATGATTTCAATTTCTATTTCTTTAAAATTCTACTAATAAATTTTTCGGTTGGCAACAAGCTTTGTTGTATGCGCTTGGCGTAACGAATACTATCTAAAATTTCTTTTTGTTTTTCGTCTACAATGTGTTTTTGTTTTTCAACAATTAGTTTCTGTTCTTCAATTACGCTTTTTTGTTTTTGTGTTACGCGAAAACGAGTAAACATAAACAAGCCAAACAAAGCTGTTAAGCCTAAACCACAATATAAATAATAACGTTGTGTTTGTTCTTGTTTTAATTTTAGTGTTGTTAGTTTTTTTTCTTCGGCAACTTTAACGCTATCAGCAGCGGCTTTTTTTTCGTATTCGTATTTTAGTTGGCTTTTTATTGAGGCTTTACGGGTTTCTTGATTAGAGATGCTATCGCGCATTTGGATATAGAGTTCATACATTTCTAACGATTGCTTTGGCTGATTTAATTCTTTGTATGTATTTTTTAAGACGAATGCCGCTTGTTTTATATTATCGGCATAGCCAATAGTTTTTGCTATTGTAAGAGATTTTGTGCCATACTCAATTGCTTTAGAGTATTTTTTTGTTTTATAAAATTGCCCCGCCATAATAAATAATATTTCAGAAACGCTATTCTTGTCCTGCATTTCTTCAAATAATTTTAGGCACTGATTGTAATTTTCAAAAGCCATTAAATCACTTCCATTATCTTCATGTATTTTACCAATCTGTTTTAATGCATTGGCTATACCTGGTATGCTTTTTGCTTTTTTTGATAATATCAAAGATTTTTGAAAATAGCTCAAAGCAATTGCAGCTTTCTTATTCTTTTGATGTATACTTCCAATATTACTTAATATCGAAGCTATTGCCAATGCGTTATTAGTTTTTTCAGCTATTTTTGAGGCTTTTTGGTAATTATTTAGAGCATTTACATAATCATCTTGACTTTCATATACATGCCCAATTGTAATAAGCGATACTATCATGCCATTGTCATAATGGAAGGCTTCGCTTAATTTTAAACTCTTTACATTATACTCTAAACACTTATTTGTATTACCTTGTGTGCCATATACCATTGCGATACCGCTAAATGAATTAGCAATACCAATCGTATCTTCAAGTTCCTCATTTGTTTTTAAGGCTTTTTCGTAAAAAATAAGCGCTTTTGAACTATTACCTTGTTGTAGGCTTAATAACCCAAAATTGTGTAAAGTACTACTTAGGTATTTTAAATACAAGCGTTTAAATTTTTTATCAGAATTCTTTGATAAATTTAGTTCGGCAATGTATAGTAATTTTTCGTTGTAGTTTTCCCATTCTCCTTCAGGCGCAGTTTCTGCTAATTGATATAAAATTCTACACCTTGTAGTGTCGTGCTTTGCGCCTTTAAGTACCAATTTTAAAGAATCAATGCTTCTATCCTGCCCAAAAAGACAAAATGGTAATAAAAAAAACAATAATTTTACGTATTTTTGCACTCCTAAAAGTATAAATTAAATTTTAACAGCGTACTTATAACAATTATTTTAAAAAATAATTTGTTAATCTAAAAAATCTCACTACATTTGCACCCCTTATTTAAGGAAAATACTAAAAATAAATAAAAAGTGGACGCATTAAGTTATAAAACACAATTTGCCAACAAAGCAACTGCCAATAAAGAATGGTTACTTGTTGATGCTGAAAATGAAGTAGTTGGCCGTTTAGCCTCTAAAGTTGCTATGTTATTACGTGGCAAACATTTACCTAGCTATACACCACACGCCGATGCTGGTAGCAACGTAATTATTATAAACGCAGAAAAAGTACGTTTTACGGGTAAAAAAGTAACCGATAAAGTGTATATTCGTTATACTGGTTTCCAAGGCGGGCAACGTTTTGCTACACCTAAAGAGTTATTAGCTAAAAAACCTGAAGAAATTTTAACACACGCCATTCATGGTATGTTACCAAAAGGGCGCTTAGGTCGTTCTATAAATACAAATGTTCGTATTTTTGTTGGTACAGCTCACGGCATGGAAGCACAACAACCAAAAAAAGTAGATTTAAGCAAAATTAAATAATTAATATATAAATGGAAGTAACAAACACATCTGGTCGCCGTAAAACTTCAGTAGCACGCGCATACGTTACCAAAGGTACTGGTAGTATTATTGTAAACGGTAGAGATTATAAAGAATATTTTAAAACACCAACCCTTCACTTTTATGTAACGCAATCACTAGCTGTTAGCAATGCAGTTGGCGAATATGATGTTAAAGTAAACGTTAAAGGCGGTGGTACAACTGGTCAAGCACAAGCTATTCGCTTAGCAATTGCAAAAGCCTTGGTTGAAAATAATGCAGAGTTAAAGCCAAACTTACGTGCCGAAGGTTTAATTACTCGCGATCCACGTATGGTTGAACGTAAAAAATTCGGGCAAAAGAAAGCTCGTGCTCGCTTCCAATTCAGCAAACGTTAATAGATTTACTAATAAGAAAGATTATAAAAAATATATGTCAGCAAGAACATCATTTAACGAATTACTAGAATCAGGTGCGCATTTTGGCCACTTAAAAAGCAAATGGAATCCAGCAATGGCTCCTTATATTTATTCCGAAAAAAACGGAATTCATATTATTGATTTAAACAAAACTGTAGTTAAAATAGACGAGGCAGCCGAAGCTATTAAACAAATAGCCCGTAGCGGTCGTAAAATTTTATTTGTAGCAACTAAAAAACAAGCAAAAGATATCGTTGCCGAAAAAATGAAAACTGTGGCTATGCCTTATGTTACTGAGCGTTGGCCTGGTGGTATGTTAACTAATTTTGCTACTATTCGTAAATCGGTACGTCGTATGAGCCAAATTGATAAAATGGCTACTGACGGTACATACACAAACATTTCAAAACGCGAACGTTTACAATTATCGCGCGAACGCGAAAAGTTAGAAACAAACTTTGGTTCGGTATCTGATTTATCGCGCTTACCAGCTGCTTTATTTATAGTGGATATTACAAAAGAACACATAGCGGTAGCAGAAGCTAAGCGTTTAAACATACCAACATTTGCAATTGTTGATACAAACTCTAACCCTAACCAAGTTGATTTTGCAATTCCTGCTAACGATGATGCTTCAACTTCTATTGCCTATATTATTGAATTAATGTGTGTTGCAATTAAAGAAGGATTAAGCGACCGCAAAATGGATAAAGAAGCAAACGTAGGAGAAGAAAACGATACTAAGGAATCAAGTGCTCATGAGGCAGAAGAATTAGCAGAAGGCGTTAATTTTAAAGCTACTAAAGAAGATGAAGACAAAGGTGGAGCAAAAAAACCGCGTCGTAGAACTACCCCCGCTACTAAAAAATAATTAATAGTTACTTAATAATTAGCGGTCATTCTGGTAACAGTATGACCGTTTTTTTTAATAATATTGCAAAAAAATAATTAAAATTAAAATATAAATTCTTAAATCAAAAATTAAAAAAATGGCAATCACAGCAGCAGAAGTAAACAAATTACGCCAACAAACTGGCGCAGGTATGATGGACTGTAAAAAGGCATTAGAAGAAACAAACGGCGATTTTGAAGCTGCCGTTGATCATTTACGTAAAAAAGGCGCTAAAGTAGCAGCAAATCGTGCCGACAGAGATGCAAAAGAAGGAGTAGTTTTAGCAAAAACTGCCGATGATAAGAAATCAGCGATTGTGATTAGTATTAACTGCGAAACCGATTTCGTTGCGCAAAATGCTGATTTTATAGATTTTGCAAACACAGTGGCAAACATTGCTTTAACCAAACAACCCGCTACTATTGATGAATTAAAAGCATTACCATATAATAGTGAAATTACAGTTGCTGACAAATTTATGGAGCAAATTGGTAAAATTGGCGAAAAAATTGATGTTGGTTTTTATAGCATTGTAAAAGCAGAAGAAGTTGTTGGATACATTCATCCAGGTAACCGTTTAGCAGTGGCAGTAGGGTTTAATAAAACAGTAAGTGCCGAGGTTGCTAAAAATATAGCAATGCAGGCCGCTGCAATGGCACCTGTAGCATTAGATAAAGATGATGTTGATCAAGATATTATTAACCGTGAATTAGATATTGCTAAAGAAACAATACGTGCCGAAGGTAAGCCTGAAGATATGGTGGAAAAAATTGCACAAGGTAAATTAGCCAAGTTTTTTAAAGAAAACACCTTATTAAATCAAGAATATTTTATTGACAATAAAGTTAGCGTTCGCCAATACTTACAAAGCGTTGAAAAAGATTTAATTATCTCTTCATTTAAACGTTTTTCGTTATCGTAATAAAAAATAAAAATAAATGTGAAAAATCCCGCTAATGGTGCGGGATTTTTTAGTTTATATAAATGTTTAATATAAATTACAAAAAATAAATAGTAAATTCATACTTTAAAATTTTATAAAAATGGAAGATGTTAACCAAAACCAGCCACATTTAGATATTGAATTAAGCGAAGAAATAGCCGAAGGTATTTATTCTAATCTTGCCATAATAACGCACTCACAAAGCGAGTTTGTAATTGATTATATTAAAATAATGCCAGGAGTACCAAAGGCCAAGGTTAAATCGCGTATTGTTTTAACGCCTCAACACGCCAAACGTTTAGTAAAAGCTTTAGCCGAAAACATTCAAAAGTTCGAACAAATAAACGGTAAAATAAAAGAAGCTGATAATGGCTTCCCAATGAATTTTGGCGGACCAACAGCACAGGCATAAGAAATTTTAAACTATAAATAAGAATTTATAATTTAAAATTTATAATTTAAAATTAATTTTATATGACTTTCCACGACCTAAACCTTTCTAAACCTTTACTAAGGGCCATTACCGATTTAGGTTTTACACTACCAACGCCTATTCAAATAAAAGCATATCCCGCCGTAATGAGTGGTAAAGATACCATTGCTATTGCTCAAACCGGCACCGGTAAAACATTTGCATACTTAATCCCCATTATTAGGCAAATAACTTTTTCTGAACAAAGGCACCCACGTATTTTAATTGTTGTACCAACACGCGAATTAGTGGTGCAGGTAATAAATGAAATTAAAAAATTAACGCCCTACATTACCATAAGAATAGGCGGTATTTATGGAGGCGCGAATATAAACCCACAAAAACAATTAATTTACAACGGTTTAGATATCTTAGTAGCAACGCCAGGTAGGCTAATGGATATGATTTTAGATAGAACGCTTCAACTAAAAGATATTCAAAAATTAGTGTTAGACGAGGTTGATGAATTATTGAGTTTAGGTTTTAGAACGCAATTGGTGCAGCTAATGGAAAAATTACCTGTTAAACGTCAAAATCTTTTGTTTTCGGCTACTTTAGATGAAGAAGTTGAAAAAATAATAGAAACCTATTTTATTACACCACAATATTTAGAACTAATTGCACGTGGCACCCCGCTTGATAAAATTGCACAAAGCGCTTATAAAGTACCTAATTTTTACACCAAAGTAAATTTATTACAACATTTGTTGGCAAACGACGTAGCGTTAAAAAAAGTACTTGTATTTTGTAAAAATAAAAACATGGCAAACGATGTATTTACAGCGTTGGAGCCTGTTTTAAAAAACGAAATTGCAATTATACATTCCAATAAAACACAGCCGCAGCGCTTTGCAGCTTTAATAGATTTTGAGAAAGGAATATCGCGGGTATTAATTGCTACTGATATTATAGCCCGTGGTTTAGATATTGCTGAAGTAACGCACGTTATTAATTTTGATACCCCAAAAACACCCGAAGATTATATACATCGCATAGGGCGAACGGGTAGGGCAGACAAAATAGGAGCCTCCATTACCTTTGTAAACGACTTAGAAAAACAGTTTTTAAAAGGTATTGAGATTTTAATGAATAAAAAAATTAAATTGATAACATTGCCAAAAGCGGTAGAACTATCTGACGTGTTAACTGCTGATGAAAAACCTATAAAAGCTGATAAAAACCTAAAAAAAATTCCAAAATTAGAAGTTAAAACCGGTGCATTTCACGAAAAAAAAGCTAAAAACCAAAAAATACAATTGGGTGGTGCCCGTAGGCAAGAACGCCTTCGTCGTAAAGATGAATTATATAAAAAAAATAGAGGTATTTAAGGTTTTGTAAAATTTTATAAAAAATTGTTTCCTAATTGTTTACACAATTTTTTGTTATTCCTATTTATAAACCTATTTTTGTTTTTCTAAACACACACAATGGCAAACTTTGATTTAATAATGCCTAAAATGGGCGAAAGTGTAGCAGAAGCTACAATTATAAAATGGACAAAAAACGAGGGCGATAAAATTAAACTCGACGAAACAGTTTTAGAAATAGCCACCGATAAAGTAGATAGCGAAATACCATCTCCATTTGAAGGCACTTTAATTAAATGCCATTTTAAAGAAGGGGATGTGGTACAAGTAGGTACTGTAATTGCTGTAATTAGTAGCGACGCTAATGCTACAGCAAGCGAAACTCCAAAAACAGTTACACCTGTTGCTGAATCAAAAACTGCATCGTTAGCTACTACAGCAAGCGTGTCAGCCGTTAGTAACGATTATAATTCATCTTCTAAATTTTATTCTCCATTAGTTAAAAGTATTGCTAAAGAAGAAGGTATTAGCATTTCAGAACTTGATAGCATTAAAGGCACTGGGCAAGACGGTAGAGTAACTAAATCCGACATTTTAGCATATATTCCAAATAGAAACAAACAAGCTGCTAGTGTTACGCCTTCTACAACGCCTGTTACTACTACCGAAACAAAAACTACTTCTACTACTACTTCCGTTGGCGAAAATGCAGTTATTGTTAATCGTCCTGCTGTAAGTGTTGGTGCAGGTGATGAAATAATTGAAATGGATCGCATGCGTAAAATAATTGCCGATAATATGGTAATGAGCAAACATGTTGCTCCTCATGTAACTTCGTTTGTAGAAGCAGATGTTACCAATATGGTTTTATGGCGCGATAAAGTAAAAAAGGATTTTGAGAAAAAAGAAGGCGAAAAATTAACCTTTACACCTTTATTTATTGAAGCTGTAGCCAAGGCTATTAAAGACTTCCCGATGATTAATGTGAGTGTTGACCAAACTGGAACAAAAATAATAAAACGTAAAAACATTAATATAGGTATGGCTGCGGCTTTACCAACTGGTAATTTAATTGTTCCTGTAATAAAAAATGCAGATGAAAAAAATTTATTAGGCATTACAAAAGCGGTTAATGATTTAGCAAATCGTGCGCGTGCAAATAAACTTACACCAGATGAAATTCAAGGTGGTACCTTTACATTAACCAACGTAGGTGGCTTCGGTAACGTAATGGGAACCCCAATTATTTTACAGCCTCAAGTTGCGATTTTAGCGGTTGGCTCTATAAAAAAGAAACCTGCAGTAATAGAGACACCTCAAGGCGATATGATTGGCATTCGTCATTTTATGTTTTTAAGTTTAAGTTACGATCACCGCGTTGTTGATGGAAGTTTAGGTGGAACATTTTTACGTAAAGTTGCCGATTATTTAGAGAATTTTGATTTAAACAGAAGTATTTAAAAGAAAGCAAAAAATGAAAAATACAATAGTATTTGCTTTAGCCTGCTTAACTTTTGTTGCATGCAAAAAAGATAGAACATGCTCATGTACGTATACCAAAACAGGTACCTCTACTACTACTGCCAAAGCAGATATAATATTGATTCCTGGCTTCCCAACCCCATTGGCAGATACATCTTTTGTAACACCAGTGAACGAGGTACAAAACACAGATAAAAAAATAGAAAAAGTTAATAAACGTGATGCAAAGAGTAATTGCATTAGTTATTCTGAACCTTATACTGAAACAACTTTAACATCAGTGCCGTCAGCATCTTTTAATTTATCAATTATAATAACTAATACAGGCACTAAGCGTTACTCTTGCAAACTAAAATAGAATTTATTTAATGAGCGATTTCTCAAAACACAAATTTGGCACCAAAGCTATACACGCTGGTGCCGAAGCCGACCCATCCACAGGAGCCATCATGACACCAATATACCAAACCAGTACCTATGTTCAACAATCTCCTGGAGTTAACAAAGGTTATGGTTATGCACGAGGCAAAAATCCTACACGTACAGCTTTACAAAAAAACATTGCTGCTTTAGAAAATGGCAAGCATGCCCTGTGCTTTAGTAGTGGTATGGGTGCTACAGACGCCGTAATGAAGTTATTGCGTCCTGGTGATGAAGTAATTACAGGAGATGATTTGTATGGCGGTAGTTACCGCATGTTTACCCAAATATTTGCAAATTATGGTATAAAGTTTCACTTTATTAACTTAACAAATGCCGAAAATATAAAGCAATATATTAATGCCAACACAAAATTAATTTGGGCAGAAACCCCTACCAATCCTACTATGCAAATTATAGATATTGAAGCCTGCGCTGCAGTTTCTAAAGCAAATAATTTAACATTGGTAGTAGATAATACATTTGCATCGCCCTATTTACAAAATCCATTAGCATTAGGCGCAGATATTGTAATGCACTCCGCCACAAAATATTTAGGCGGGCATAGTGATGTAGTGATGGGTGCGTTGATTACAAACGATGATACGTTATTTGATAAACTCTATTTTATTTTAAACAGCTGCGGCGCTAACCCTGGCCCAATGGATTGTTTTTTAGTAATGCGCGGTATTAAAACTTTGCACTTACGTATGGAACGCCATTGTTATAACGGGCGCAAAATTGCCGAGTATTTAAAAACCCATACAAAAATCGAAAAAGTATATTGGCCCGGATTTACAGATCATCCCAATCATTTAATTGCTAAAAAACAAATGCGCGATTTTGGAGGAATGATTTCTATAGTTTTAAAAGATGCTACATTAGAAGATACATTTAAGATTGCTTCATCATTTAAAGTGTTTTCGTTGGCAGAATCATTGGGTGGGGTAGAGTCTCTTATAAACCATCCAGCTACAATGACCCATGCTTCTATTCCCAAAGCAGAACGTGATAAAGCAGGCGTTGTAGAAAATCTATTACGATTAAGTGTTGGTGTTGAAGATGTTGAAGATTTAATTGAAGACATACAACAAGCCTTAGGATAAATTTAAAATTTTAATTAGGTTTGTAAAACAAATGACCTTAGAACAATCCATTAGAGAAACAATACGCGATGTGCCTGATTTTCCAAAAGTAGGCATTATGTTTAAAGATATTACGCCCATTTTTTACAATCAAACGCTTTGTACTGAAATTGTAGATGCATTTATTGCAAAATTAGATGCTAAACCTGATGCTATCGTTGGTATAGAAAGTCGTGGTTTTTTGTTTGGTTTTTTAGTTGCAAACAAACTAGATATTCCTTTTGTTTTGGTTCGTAAAGCAGGTAAATTACCTTATAAAACGATAAAATACGATTACGATTTAGAGTACGGTAGCACTACTATCGAAATGCACGAAGGTGCTTTAGAAAAAGATTGGAACGTAATAATTCACGATGACCTTTTAGCCACAGGTGGCACCGCCGAAGCAGCAGCACAACTTGTTAAAAAATTGGGCGCAAACATTTTAGGCTTTACATTTGTTGTAGGATTAGAATTTTTAAACGGAAAAGATAAATTAATAAATCACTCAAAAAACATAACATGTCTGGTACAGTATTAGAAAACGGCGCAATTACATTTGCAAAAAACGAAAATCAAATTATGATTGCGGACATGATTCGCAAATTTGGCAAAGAACACATTTTACCTAAAATGATGGAATGGGACGAATCGCAAGAATTTCCTATTGAAGTATTTAAAAAGCTTGGAGAGTTAGGCTTAATGGGTGTTTTAGTACCAACAGAATATGGTGGATCAGGGTTTAGTTACACAGAATATGTAACAGCAATTACCGAATTAGGTTCTATTTGTGGTTCTATTGCTTTATCAATGGCAGCGCACAACAGTTTATGTACCGGACACATTTTACAGTTTGGTAACGAAGAACAAAAGAAAAAATATTTACCAAAATTAGCTTCAGCAGAATGGATTGGTGCTTGGGGCTTGACCGAAGCAAATACGGGTAGCGACGCCATGCGTATGCAATGTGTTGCAAAACAAGATGGCGACTATTGGGTATTAAATGGCACAAAAAACTGGATTACACATGGCATTACAGGTAACGTTGCTGTTGTTTTAGCCCGTACCGGCGAATTACTAGATAGCAATGGCATTACTGCATTTATAGTAGAGCGCACTGCCGAAGGATTTAGAGGCGGAAAGAAAGAAAATAAATTAGGTATGCGCGCCAGCGAAACTGCGGAGTTAATTTTTGAAAATTGCAGAGTACATAAATCTCAAGTATTAGGTAATGTTGGAGATGGCTTTAAACAAGCAATGAAAGTATTGGATGGCGGACGCATTAGCATAGCTGCATTAAGTTTAGGAATTGGAAAAGGTGCGTTAGATGCAAGTGTTAAATACGCTAAAGAGCGTCAGCAATTTGGGCAACCAATTGCTAATTTTCAGGGCATAGCGTTTAAGTTAGCTGACATGGCAACGGAATACGAAGCAGCGGAGTTATTAACATTCCAGGCTGCTGATTTAAAAAATAATCACAAACCAATGACGAAGGAAAGCGCCATTGCAAAATATTACGCCAGCGAAATGTGCGTTAAAGTAAGTACTGAAGCCGTTCAAATATTCGGTGGTTATGGTTACACAAAAGATTTTCCGGTGGAGAAGTTTTACCGCGATAGCAAACTATGTACTATTGGCGAAGGCACTAGCGAAATTCAAAAGTTGGTAATCGCAAGAGAATTGTTGAAGTAAAATACCGTGTCACTTCGAGTAGCTTTCACGCCAAAGCGTGAGAGCGTATCGAGAAGTGGATTGCAAACAGTTCTCGATACACTTCGCTACCGCTTAGTTACTCGAACTGACATGATCCCTAAAATCCTGAAAAAACTATTTTATACTTTATTAATTTGTATTGCATTCTTTTCTTGCAAGAAAAAATCTGAACAAAGCCCACAAGTTAGTTTCTATTATTGGCGAAGCAATTTTAATTTAAGTTCGCAAGAAAAAGAATGCTTCAAAAACAATGGATGTAAAAGTATTTATTTAAAGTATTTTGATGTAATAAAAGAAGATGGCATTGTAAAACCAGTCTCTATTATTCAATTCACACAAAAAACAGATTTAAAAATTATTCCAGTAGTTTTTATAAGAAACGACGTGTTTGCTAATACCACTAAACAAAAGGTTGATACATTGGTAAGCAACGTTCAAAAATTAATTACTCAAATAAATTTTAAAAATAACGTTTCGTTTAACGCTATTCAGTTTGATTGCGACTGGACAGAGAGTACCCAGACAAATTATTTTTATTTCTTAGAACAATTCGGTCAAAAAATTAATCCAAAAAAAATAAGCGCCACTATTCGTTTACATCAAATAAAATATAAATTTAAAACTGGTATTCCCCCTGTTGAATCGGGCACACTGATGCTGTACAATATGGGTAAAATTGGTGGGGATACTTTAAACTCTATTTATTCGAAGGAAATCACCAAAAAATATATTTCTTATTTAGAAAATTACCCTTTACAATTAACTGTTGCTTTACCAATTTTTGGTTGGGGAATTCAATCCAGAGGAGGAAATGTTATTAATCTATTAAATAAAATGACTTATCAGGATTTTATTTCCGATACTAATTTTAGTAAGCAAACAACTACTATATTTAAAGTGAAAAATTATTGCTTTAAAGGTGGTTATTATTTTGTGAAAAACGATGTGGTTAAATTGGAGACTGTTTCAGAAAAACAATTACTTGAAATAGCAGAAACAATAAACGATAATGTAAAAACAAAACCAACTGAACTAATTTTTTATGATTTAGATACTATTAATTTAAACCGTTATGATAAAAACATCTTTAAGAAAACAACTTCTATTTTTAATTAGCAGTGTATTTGCAGGAATTGGCGTAATATTGGCATGCGCCGGTGGTTGGTGGAGTTTTGATGAAACCACAAATTACACCACTGAATTGTTTGTTGATAGAGCCTATTCCCCATTTTTTTATTCCTTTGATTATTATAATGAAATTGGTCATGATGATAAACAGAATGACAGATTTAATGCGACCGTTGCAAACGATTGGTACAGCTATTTAGATAAAAAATTTCCTCAACCCGAAATTGAATATCTTCTTTTTAAAACCTACCCAAAAACAATTGATAGTATTTTAAAGCCAGGCTTAATGCCCTATCGCTTTGCTAACTACCTAATTATTAAAAATAAAGATAAAAAAGCAACCGACTTTTTAAATTACTTAAACCTAGCAAAACAATCCGAAACCTTTGCGCTTAGAACTGCAGACGAATGGTATTATAACGACAAACCCGTTGTAAGATCAAGTAGTTCTGCTTTTTGCAATTCTATATTAAGTGCTTACAAAGCGAGCAAAGATAATTTTATTAAACAACGTTACTTGTTTCAATTGGTTAGAGCATTTTATTTTAATAAAGATTATAATAATTGTACCATTGTTTTTGAAACCAACGCTTCTGCTTTTCCAAAAAACACTATGTATTACAGAACTTTGAGTTATGCTGCAGGTGCTTATAAAAAATTAGGTAAAATAAGCGAAGCCAATTATTACTATAGTTTGGTGTACAATAATTGTGACGAATTAAAAACCACAGCACATTTTAGTTTTAAACCACAGGAAGAAAAAGACTGGCAACAAACTTTAACTCTCTGTAAAACTGACGATGAAAAATGCACACTTTGGCAAATGATTGGCGTTTTTTATAAAGATGAAGTACGCTCTATTAGCGAAATTGCAAAATTAAATCCTAAAAGTGATAAGCTGGATTTGTTACTTTCACGAGCCATAAACAAAATTGAATCGCAATTATTTGAAACAGGAATAAATAATGAGTTTCAAGATGATAATGGTAAAAAAGTAGCCAATAGTAGTTCTTCCGAATTAAAAAAAATAATTTCAGAAATAATCTCGGGTAACAAAAACAACAAACCTTATCAATGGCATTTGGCATTAGGCTATTTACAAATGTTTGACAGGGAGCATAACAAAGCCTTCGAAAATTATAATCTGGCAAAAAAGAGTGCTGGATCTAACAAAGCAATACTTAATCAAATTCGGTTGTTTGAATTAATTAATACCATTTACGATTTAAAGTTCATTGATTCAAAAGTAGAAGACAAACTTGTGACCGAATTAAACTGGTTAGACGAAAGCAGAAAAAGCAATGTACAAAAAGAATTGCGCTTAGTAGCTGTAAACAGTTGGATAAAAAAAGTAATGGCTAAAAAATACCGTTTTCAAAAAGACCTTTTAAAAGCTGAATATTATGAAGTAGACCATGCATTTTATGCGAATGAAAAACAATTGCACGACATGCAAAACCAATTATTAAAAATTAATAAAACATCTTACGAAAAATACTGCGAAAGTATTTATCAATTTAATATTAATACACTTTATGAATATGAAGCCATTGGTAAAACCTATAAAGATGATATTGATGCTGCTATTGCCTTAATGGAAAAAGCTGGCAAAAATGGTGAAACTGTTCTATTAAGCAATCCTTTTAACGGAGGCATCAAAGATTGTCATGATTGCGACCACGCTCTGCTTCAAAAAACGAAGTATACGAAACTATCAACTTTAAAAAAGATGAAGGATATGAAAGATAAGCTTCCAACTGATACCTATAATAATGCTTTATTGATTGGAAATGCGTATTATAACTTTACTTTCTATGGAAGTTCGCGCGTGTTTTACTATTGCCCTATTGTTGATGAAGGGTCTTCCATGTCAGGTATGATTAGCAAGGACCAAGTAGGCAATTTATTAAACATGACTCTGGCTAAAAAATATTATACAATGGCTTTAACTTCTGCAACCACCGACGAACAAAAAGCAAAATGTACTTATCTGCTCAGCAAATGCGAACGTAATGAATGGTATAATAGTGGGGGAAGTGATAATGGTACTGACTTTATTGCTTTCAAAAATTTTATTGGCCTAAAAAAATATACAAATACCAAGTATTACAAAGAAGTGATAGCGGAATGCGGTTATTTTAAAAAATATGCTGTAAAATGAGTGGGAAATGTTAAAAAAAATGTATTTTTAAACAAAAATTGGTATACTTTATATGATTTTAATTAAAAAATAATTGTTATGATGTCAATAAAAAATTTTAGCCTTAGTTTAAGTTGTTCAATTTTATTAATTGCCTGCGGTGGTGATAAAGCACATGATGAAAATGAGAACAATGATTCAACATCAGTAAATAATACTACAGTTGATACCACAGCTATTACCGTTAGCGATAGCACAAAATTTAAATTTGATTATGCAATTGCAAATATTCCTTCGCCTGCCAATAGCATACACGAACTTACAACCTATGGTGCGGTTTATAACAATACTTTTTTAAACGATTCTAAAAAAATTAAAAACTATACTACCGAGTTTCAGCGCGCTATTAATTTAGGTGTATATAATATTGATATGTGTTATGCGATGGTGCAAGACAAGGGAGAAGATGTAATTAAATACATGAAAAATGTGTTAACTATTAGCGATGCATTAGGTTTAAAAACAGCTGTTGACGTAATGGTTGGTAAACGTGCCGAAACTAATTTAAATAATAAAGATAGTTTGTATAAGATTTTAGACGAAATTTTTGTAAAAAGCGATTCTTATTTAAGAACCAACGAGCGCGTGTATACAGCAGGAACTATTTTTGCTGGAAGTTGGTTAGAAAGCCTTTATTTAACCTGCAAAATTGGCGAAAATGCTACAGATAATGCCATGGCCGCAAAAGTACATAACCATTTATGGGAACAACGTTTTTATTTAGGAAATTTAATTAATTTACTAAATGATTATAAAGATAAACCAGAATGTGTAGACTTAATCAACGACTTAAAACCCATTCACGCCGAAATTACAGCCGTTAAAAATGCTAAAGAAATGGATGAGAATAAGTTTAACGCCATTGCCTCCAAAATAGTTGCGTTAAGAGAAAAACTAACAAAATAAAAAAAATAACACTATTTTTTAACGTTGGTACATCAAACAATACTGTCGTTAATGTTAGTTAAATACAAATAACATTTAAAAAAATAGTTCAAAATTTTAAATTTTGATAGTAACTTTGATTAAGAAATTATTAATTAAAAAAATATAAAAAACTAATAGTATGGCAATAGAAATTACCGACGCAAATTTTGAAGAATTAGTATTAAAAAGTGATAAACCCGTATTAATAGATTTTTGGGCAGAATGGTGTGGTCCCTGCAGAATGGTTGGACCTGTAGTTGAAGAAATGGCTAAAGAATACGAAGGAAAAGCTGTAATTGGTAAAGTAAACGTAGATTTAAACTCAACCATTAGTGCAAATTATGGTATACGCAATATACCAACTTTATTGTATTTTAAAAACGGGCAAGTGGTAGATAAACAAGTTGGAGTTGTACCCAAAGCTACTTTAGCTGCTAAATTAGATGCACAGCTTTAATTATTACTCAGTATTTGTACAATAGAATATAAAGTTTACGCAAAACATAAAGTACCGATTTAACGATATCTTTTAGCGATAAGACTAAATTTTCACAATCCATCCAAACCTAGCCATTAGCTAAAACTACAACGTATTGCATTCGGTTTTTAGCAACTGTGATATGGCATGTTAGCATTGTTTGGAACGAATATGATAAACTAGGTTTGCATTTTATTTAAAATAGCACTTTATAACAATACAGCATACAAAACGCAGAAACCCCTATTAATTAGGGGTTTTTTGTTATGTACCCTACAGGTCAGATTTATCGAACTTTTTGATTGATTTTGAAAAAGTTAACTTATACAAGAATTTGTGCACTTATTCGTTGTAGTTTTAAGAAATTAATACTAATTATTTTCTGCCTTTGTTTTAATAAATCTACAATTTAAAAAAGCTTTACATACAGAAATCTCAGTGATAGCTTTAGCAAAATGATTTCATTCCCTTTTACCAATTATCCGTAACTTCTGTAACATTTTTATTTTTCGGTATAACGTTATTCTCTCTGAATAGTCTCTCATTTGTATTAATAATTCAATTGACAAGAAATCAACATGAAAACAATTCTATTAATCGAAGACAATAAAGAAATTCTTGAGAATTTAACAGAGTATTTAGAAATGGAAGGGTTTAAAATTCTTTTCGCTGATAGTGGAAGAAAGGGAGTAGAATTGGCAAAAGAATTTTTACCAGATTTAATTATTTGCGACGTTATTATGCCGGAAATGAATGGGCTTGAGGTATTGCAATTAATAGTAGATACGGAAATTACTGCCAAAATTCCCTTTATATTCAGTTCTTCTATGTCAGAAAAAATTGATAGAGAAATCGCATTAAAACTAGGTGCAGAGGAGTACCTAACAAAACCCTTTGAATTGGAAATTTTACTGCAAGCTGTTAAAAGCTGTTTAAAGTCCGGGAAAAATAAAAATAGTGTTCTACTTGCATTTGGGTAATCCTTATTCAATAAACCAAATCAAAATATCTTTAAGCAAAACTGAAGATTGTTTGTAAAGCCGTTATCCGCACACAATCAGTAATTTCTATAACATTTATATTTTTTAGTGTAAAACTATCTCCAATTTATAGCCTCAACTTTGTTACAATTAATCACAACTTAAAAAGAAAGGACCATCAATGGAAACGCAAGGAATGAATTTGTTTATCGTCGACGACAATAAGCTAGTAGTAGCAGACCTAAAACATTATTTACAAGAAAAACTTGGAGTAAGTTTAAACATTTCAACATTTAATGATGGTGAAAGCTGTTTACAGAAAATAGATAAAGAAACACATATTGTTATTCTCGATTACTTTTTAAACGGGCAAAATGGCTTAGAAATTTTAAAACAGATTAAAGCAAAAAACCCTAAAACGGAAGTCATTATGTTATCCAGTAATGAGGATATAGCATTAGCCATACAAACGTTTAGGAACGGGGCTACCGATTACGTTGTAAAGGGACAAGGCTCATTAAAAAAAATATCACGAATAGTTTATAATATTATTACCGCACCAATACTATTACTAGTAAGAGAGTTTAAAGTATCTAAATACATGGCTATTTTCCTTATAACCTTTGTAACAATGGGTATTGCTGTAGTAATTGGTATGCAGTTTATGAAACGATAGCCAAAATGTGTGATTTATGTAACTTTTTTATTTAATTACACAACATTTGTAATTTTTAATAGTCTACCTTACACCTACTTTTGAAACTCTACATTAAATACATGGTTAGCACGCGCTGCAAAATGGCGGTAAAAGAGGTGCTTAAAAAAATGAACTTACATTTTGTGGTGGTTGATCTGGGCGAAATTGATATTATGGAAAATATATCTGAGCTACAACGTAACGAATTAAATACTTTATTAAAAAATTCAGGTCTTGAGTTAATGGATGATAAGCGCGCCGTGCTCATCGAAAAAATAAAAAACGTCATCATCGAAATGATTCATTACACGGATGAAACGCCCAAAGTAAATTATTCTGATTTTATAGCCGAAAAATTAAATCACGATTATACCTATCTCTCCAACATTTTTTCTGAAGTAAAAGGCATTACCATTCAGCAATTTATTATTACTCATAAAATTGAACGTGCAAAAGAGTTAATGCTGTACGATGAAATGAACCTAACCGAAATTTCATATAAACTTAATTATAGCAGTGTAGCGCATTTATCTAATCAATTTAAAAAAGTTACTGGGCTAACACCCTCTCAATTTAAACAATTAAAAAATAATACGCGCAGTCCTATTGAAGATGTAGGAAATATAAGTTAATAGTATGGCAAAAAATAATAACACATCTAACGACGAATTGCTGGCTGCTCAAAAAGAGTTGGCAAACGTTAAACTAGTTAATGATAAATTAACTACCGAATTGTTACTTGCCAATAAAGAGTTATCTCTTCAAAAAGAAGAAAAAGAAAAACGTGCCAAAGAATTTAGTATTGCAAATAAAGAACTGGTTTTTCAAAATGATGAAAAAGAAAAGCGAGCTGCAGAATTAGTAATTGCAAATAAGGAACTGGCTACGCAAAATTTAGTAAAAGAAAAACGTGCTTCTGATTTGGTAATTGCCAATGAGGAACTTGCTTTTCAAAACAACGAAAAAGAAAAACGTGCTGCCGAATTAGTAATTGCAAACAATGAATTAGCTTTTCAAAATACAGTAAAGGAAAAGCGCGCTGCCGAATTAGTAATTGCAAATGAAGAACTTGCTTTTCAAAATAACGAAAAGGAAAAGCGTGCTGCAGAATTAAGTATAGCAAATAAAGAATTAGCCTTTCAAAATAACGAAAAGGAAAAACGCGCCGCCGAATTAATAATAGCAAATAAAGAACTAACCTTTCAAAGAGAAGAAAAAGGAAAGCGGGCTGCGGAGCTTGGCATTGCAAATAAAGAATTAATCTTTCAAGATAGTGAAAAAGAAAAACGAGCAACCGAGTTAGGCATTGCAAACATTGAGTTAGAATTTCAAGCCGGAGAAAAGGAAAAACGAGCTGCAGAATTGGTTATTGCCGATATTGAACTTAATTTTCAAAATAAAGAAAAACAAAAACGCGAAGCGCATAATAAAGAGCTAGAAGCCTTAAGTAACTCTGCCAAATTTTCTTCAGATTATTCACGAAGTTTAATTGAGGCCAGTTTAGATCCCTTAGTGACAATAAATATTGGAGGAAAAATTACCGATGTAAACCAAGCCTCTGTAAAAGTAACCGGTGTTTTGCGAGAACATTTAATTAATACAGATTTTTCACTCTATTTTACAGAACCTGATAAGGCGCAAGAAGGCTACAGACAAGCCTTTGAAAATGGGTATGTCGAAAATTATCCACTTACTATTAAACATATTAACGGCACATTAACGGACGTATTATATAATGCTTCGGTTTATAAAGATGAACTTGGAAAAGTATTAGGTGTGTTTGCAGCGGCCAGAGATGTTACCAAACAAAAATTAATTGAGGCCAACCTTGATAAAAGTTTAAAAGAAATTTCAGGATACAAAAAAGCCTTAGACGAATCGTCTATTGTTGCTATTACCGATAATAATGGTATTATTAATTTTGCGAATGATAATTTTTGTAAAATATCAAAATATTCGCGCGACGAACTAATTGGGCAAAATCATAGCATTGTCAATTCCGGCCATCACCCAAAAGCCTTTATGCAAGATTTGTGGGAAACCATTAGTAGCAATAAAATTTGGAGAGGCGAAATTAAAAACAAAGCCAAAGATGGCACCATTTATTGGGTAGATACTACTATTGTACCCTTTACAAATGAGGAGGGTGACATTTACCAATATGTTTCCATACGATCGGATATTACAGCCAAAAAATTATTGTCGCAATATTCACTCAGTTTAATTGAAGCAAGCCGCGACCCATTAGTAACCATTAGTCTCGAAGGTAAAATAATGGACATGAACGAGGCAATGGTTAAAGTAACAGGCTCCACCCGCGAAAAAATAAAAGGCAGCGATTTTAAAAACTATTTTACCGACCCTCAAAAGGCAAGCGAAATTTATCATCAAGTATTCGAAAAAGGTTTTGTGGCCGACTATCCATTAACAATAAAAGATCATAAATTAACCGATGTATTATTTAATGGTTCGGTTTACAGTGATGATAAAGGCAATGTTTTAGGCGCCGTAATTGTGGCAAGAGACATAACAGAGCAAAAGAAAAACGAAAAAGAACTAATTGAAGCAAAAGTGTTTGCCGAGTTGGCAACCGAAATTGCAGAGGTGGCTAAAGAAAAGGCTGAATATGCTGTAAAAGCAAAGCAACAGTTTTTATCCAACATGAGTCACGAAATTCGTACACCCATGAATGCTATTATTGGTTTTACAAAAGTCGTTTTAAGAACAGAGTTAACCACAAAGCAACGAGAGTACTTAGATGCCATTAAACAAAGTGGCGATGCCTTAATTGTGTTAATAAACGATATTTTAGATTTAGCAAAAGTAGATGCCGGTAAAATGATGTTTGAAAAAACACCCTTTAAATTATCGTCTTCCATTTCGTCTATGCTTCATTTATTTGAGTCAAAAATTCAAGAAAAAAACTTAGAACTTATAAAAGAATATGACGTTACTATTCCTGAAGTATTAATTGGCGACCCCGTTCGTTTACATCAAATAATTTTAAACCTAGTTAGTAATGCCATAAAATTTACAAACAAGGGAAGTATTAAAGTAAGTGTAAAATTAATATCTCAAACGGATGAGACTGTTAAAATTAAGTTTTCCGTATCAGACACAGGTATTGGTATTGCTGATCATAAATTAAAATCAATATTTGAAAATTTTCAGCAAGCGTCTAGCGGAACATCACGTATTTATGGAGGAACGGGTTTAGGCTTAGCCATTGTGAAACAATTAGTAGAGGCACAAGGAGGAAAAGTAGTAGTAAAAAGCGAAATAATGGAAGGCTCCACATTTAGCTTTCAACTGAACTTTACTAAAACGAATACAAAACCAGAACTCGAAACAGGAATGATAGAAAAAGATGTCGAAATTAAAAACATAAAAGTATTGGTTGTTGAAGACATTGCCTTAAACCAATTATTAATGAAAACTTTGTTGGATGATTTTGGTTTTGAACGCGATATTGCCTCTAATGGCCGAATAGCCATTGAAAAGTTAGAACAAAAAACCTATGATATAATTTTAATGGATTTACAAATGCCTGAAATGAACGGCTTTGAGGCGACAGAATATATTAGAAACGAAATGAAATTAACTATTCCCATTATTGCGTTAACCGCTGATGTTACCACCGTTGATTTGGAAAAATGCAAGGCCGTGGGTATGAACGATTATATTGCTAAGCCGGTTGATGACCGTTTACTTTATAGTAAAATAATTGGATTGGTAAAAAAACCTATTTCGATTGCAACAAGTGAAGACCAAAAAAATAGTAGTGAGCAAATTAAATATACCGACTTAACCTATTTAATGCAAAGAACAAAATCAAACCCTGATTTAATGATGGAAATGATTGCCTTGTACTTAGAGCAAACCCCTCCATTGATTATTTCAATGAAACAAAGCATACAGGATAAAGATTGGCACATGTTACATGCAACCGTTCATAAAATGATTCCCTCGTTTTCGATTGTTGGCATTAATAAAAATTTTGAAGACATAGCAAAAAAAATTCAAGAGTACGCCACAGCGCAAGAACAAACAGAGGCAATACAAGAAATGGTAACGCAATTAGAAGACATTTGCACAAAGGCTTGCAAAGAATTAAAAGAAGAATATAATAAAATAAAAAGCACTAATAAATGAACAGTACAAATAAAATAAAATTATTTTTGGTTGACGATGACCCACTATTTTTAAAATCTTTAGAATTGGAGTTTAAAGAACATGCCGATTTTGAAATAGAAACATATCCTACCGGTGAATTATGTGTTAAAAATTTATTGCATAATCCAGATATAATTATTTTAGATTATCACTTAAACGGCATTGATGAAAATGCTATGAATGGTATAGATACCTTAGATCAAATTAAAACACATGATTCCGAAATACCTGTTATCATGCTATCCTCGCAGGATAAAATAGATGTAGCAATAAATTGTATGCATCACAAGGCTTTCGACTATGTTATTAAAAGCGAAACAGCCTTTATTCGTTTACAAAAGAATATTGAAAATATTTTCAAGCTAAAAAAAATAAAAAAGGAATTAAGTTGGTACATGGATAGGATGTAATTTACAAAACAAGTTAATTATATAACTTTTTTATAAAATTCTATAACGATTTCGGTTGGGTTGTTTTACACCTTTGTAATGTTATAAAAATTCATTTATAATATAAAACCTAACAACATGTCAAACACACCAACAACTCAAAAAAAGGAAACTATTTTTACTCCAGAAGCGACTAAAAAAGTAATTGACAACCACAAAAAAATTGCTACTCATTTAGATGAAGCGTCAAAACATCATACAGATGCTGCAAAACATCATGAAGAGAATAACCATGAAAAAGCAGCCAAAAGCACTATTACTGCTCACGGACACATGGCTTTAGCAAACGAAGTTCACAAAGAAGTTTCAAAACAACATGCTTTAAACAAATAACATTTGTTTTTAAATTTCTAAAAAAAAGCACCAGATAATTTCTGGTGCTTTTTTTATTTAGCAATTCAAAATATAGAATTTCCTGGCCCTGCCAAAACCATTTATTTCTATAAACTGCAATCTGTGAATAATACAATATATTTCTAAAGTTGTATAACACAAAAGCATCTATCCATACACACCTTTGCCTCGTGGAAATGAATTCACTAGTAAATCAATTAAAATGAAAAAAATAATAAATACATTAACAGCAATAATTTTGGTTTTAATACCAAAGGCAAATTTCGGGCAGGCACCTACCTTGGGCACCGCCGCAGATTTTGTACTCTTCTCTTCAGTTGGGGCAGTAACAAATTCAGGTACTACATTTTTAACGCGCTTAACTGGTCACGTAGGTGCAAACAGTGGCGCTATTAGTGGTTTCGGAAATGTGGATGGCAATATGTATGCAGGAGGGCCTCAAAGTGCCGCATGTGCAATAGATGTATTATCTGCATATAACCAACTTAATAGTACCATTGCAACTGTATTTCCTGGGCCGGCACTTGGTAGTGGTCAAATTCTTACTCCAGGGGTTCATCTTATTTCTGGTCCGGCAACATTAAATTTAGATCTTATACTAGATGGCTTGGGAAATCCTAGTGCTGTTTTTATAATTAAAATTCAAGGTGCATTTTCCGCCGCAGCTAATTCGAAAGTAAAATTAATTAATGGTACAAAAGCGTGTAATGTATTTTGGAAAGTAGAAGGGTTAGTAAGCTTGGCCACCGGAATTAGTATGAAAGGGACAATTATTGCCAACAACGCGGCAATTAGCATGAGTGTTGGTGATACACTCGAAGGAAGAGCACTTACTACAAATGGAGCTATTACTGTTAGCCAAATATTAGGCTATACACCTTTAGGTTGTGGAGTACCTATTTTAAATGGACCTATTTCCCCAACGCTAGCTTCTGCAGCGTGTTATGGTATATTTTCATCTAATGGAGCCGTTACAAATGTTGGAATTACATATGTTACAGGCGATGTTGGAAGTAACCTAGGGTCGGCATTAGGATATAATCCATTATTAGTTACAGGAACTATTCATCCAATACCAGATGGGTCTACAGGTGCATGCGCCACTGATTTGTTAAACGCCTATTCATATCTAAATGCTTTACCTTATGATATATTGTTATTATACCCTGCACAATTTGGTAACAATTTGATTCTTACGCCTCACACTTATCTTTTAAACGGAGCTGTAACGCTCACCGATTCACTTTACTTAGATGCACAGGGTAATTCTAACGCCGTATTTATTATTCAAATAAATGGTGCTATGGCTACAACGGTAAATTCAAAAATTAATTTAATAAATGGTACGCAATCAAAAAATGTATATTGGAAAGTAGATGGCGCTGTAACACTAAATGCTAATTCTATTTTTAGAGGTACAATAGTTTGTAACAATGGTGCAATGAATTTAAACACAGGCGTCTTTCTTGACGGTAGAGCATTAACAACAACTGGTGCATTAAGTACTTCTGCAGTAACAGTTACTATTCCATCATCTATTAGCATTGCTACAGCACCGGTCAGTCAAACGGTATGCGCAGGAAATCTGGTAAGTTTTTCAGTTAGTGCTTCGGGTTCCGGGCTTAATTATCAGTGGATGAACGGAACAATACCCTTGGTTAATAGCGGAAATATATCAGGCGCAACGTCCGCAACACTTGTTTTTAATCCTGTGAACATTACGAATGCTTCATCAAATTACAATGTTGTTATAAGTGGAGGTTGTGGAGCAAATTATACCTCTACAAACGTTTCTTTGGTTATTGGCACTTCAGCAAGTATTACTTCGCAGCCAGCAAGTCAAATTGCTTGTGCAGGTAATTCAGTAAGTTTTTCGTCTGCTGCATCCGGTTCTAGCCTTTCTTACCAATGGAAAATAGGAGCTGTAAATTTAGTTGACGGCGGAAATATTTCTGGTGCTACAACTGCAACTCTAATAATTAATCCTGTAGGCATATCAGATGTATCAGCAAACTACAACGTTGTTGTTACTGGCGGTTGTGCACCAAGCAGCACATCAACAAATGTTTCATTAACTCTAAATACTACAACTATTACTTCACAACCCTCAAATCAAACGGCTTGTCCGGGTAATTCAGTAAGTTTTTCAACTATGGCAAGCGGTCCTGGTTTAACATATCAATGGAGAAAAGGAACAGCAAATTTAATTAATGGTGGGAACATTTTTGGCGCAACAACAGCAACTCTTATTCTTAATCCCGCAAATGTCTCAGACGTTGCTGCAAATTATAATGTTGTTGTAATTGGCACATGTGCTCCAAGCAATACATCAATAAATGTTTCTTTAACTATTGGTGGCGTAAACATAATTTCACAACCATCAAGTCAAATAGCTTGTCCTGGTAATTTAGTAAGTTTTACAACTAATGCAACGGGTTCAGGTCTTACCTACCAATGGAGAAAAGGAACCACAAATTTAAACAATGGAGGAAATGTATCAGGAGCAACAACAGCAACTCTTACGCTTAATCCTGTAAGTAATTTAGATGTAGCTTTAAATTATAACGTGGTTATAATTGGAGCTTGTGCTCCAAACGATACGTCAATAAATGTTTCTTTAGCGCTTAATAACCCCAATATTATATCTCAACCGGTAAACCAAATAACATGTTCTGGTAATTCAGTTAGTTTTTCTGCAAATTCAACTGGTTCTGGTTTAACATATCAGTGGAGAAAAGGAGCGATAAATTTAACTAATGGCGGAAATATTTTGGGTGCAACCTCTGCAACCCTTATTATCAATCCGGTAACTGTTTCTGACATTGCGCCAAATTATAATGTTGTTGTAACAGGAGCTTGTGCTCCAAACGATACGTCTATTAACGCCTCACTTTCTATATCAGCACTAGTTGCTGTAGCAAGTATTAATTCTACAGTATGTCCCGGTGGCTCAATAAATTTACAAGCTCAAACAATTACCGGAGGAACATACAAATGGGATGGCCCAAATAGCTATTCATCAACAGCACAAAACCCAGTAATTTCACCAGCTGCATTTATTAATGCCGGTACATATACATTAACCGTTTCAAACAACGGTTGCACTTCCTCTCCTTCAACTATAATAGTGGATGTAACCAAATGTTTTGATTTCTTTATCCCCGAAGGTTTCTCTCCAAATGGAGATGGGATTAACGATGTATTTTTTATTAGAGGAATTGATAGTTATCCAAATAATACTTTTATGATATTTAACCGTTGGGGAGATAAATTATTTGAAGCAAGTCCTTATAAAAATACATGGGATGGTAAAGCTACTCAAGGATTAAGGTTTGGTGGCGACGAATTACCTGTTGGAACCTATTTTTATCTCCTTGATTTGAAAGACGGAACCCCTGTTTATAAAGGAACTATTTATTTAAACAGATAAAATAAATTAAAACAACATCAGTAAAAAAATAAGAAAATGAAAAATTTTAAAAAAATAGCATTAGCAGTTGTCTCAACCTTAGGAGCTTTAACAATACAAGCCCAGCAAGATCCAATGTACACACATTATATGTACAATACATTAATGATAAATCCCGGTTATGCCGGAAGCAGAGATGCGTTAACAATAACAGGGCTTCATCGTTCACAATGGGTAGATTATAAAGGTGCACCAATAGTTGAATCTTTAACGCTTCATGGACCTTTAAAAAATGAACATTTGGGTATAGGTTTATCTGTATTAAATGATAAAATAGGAACATTTAATAAAACGTCGGCGTTTGCTCAGTTTGCATATAGAATGAACCTGACAAAAAAATCGAAATTAGCTTTAGGTTTAAGCGCGGGAGCAAGTATATTTCAAGCAAACTTGAGTTCACTTCAATTAGATCAGCAAAGTGACCCAACGTTTCAAAACAACATCAATAATCGTGTTACTCCAAATTTTGGTGTGGGCGCATATTATTCAAGAGAGCGTTTTTATGCGGGAGTTTCTGTTCCTTATTTAATTCAAAATAGTTATTTGCCAACCGGAAGTAACTCTGTAGGAACTGAACAGAGAACTTACTTTTTTATTGCAGGTGGGGTAATTAATTTAGCAGATAATCTAGCTTTTAAACCTACAATGTTTATTAAAGCTACACCAGCGGCTCCTATTCAAGTCGACCTTACCGCATCTTTTATAATTATGAAAAAATTATTGGTGGGTGCTATGTTTCGTACAGGCGATGCTGCAGGAGCTTTAATAGGGTTTGACATTACAAATCAACTCCATATAGGTTACTCTTTCGATTGGTCTTACGGTTTAAAAACAGGAAGGTATAATCAAGGAAGTCATGAAATATTATTACGCTATGACTTTATATTTTTCAGTAAAAAACAAATACATACTCCTAGACATTTTTAAACATAAAACAAATATATTAAAAACAAAAAATCATGAAATCATTAATTACAACAATTACCTTATGCATTGCAGTTAGTATTAACGCCTTTGCAATCGATAAATCGAATAAGGAACTAAAAGGCGATAAATATTATTTTATTTACGCGTTTGATAAAGCAATTGAATCCTACAATCATTCAAAAGAATTGACAGCCGAGGGGCAACGTAGATTAGCAAAAAGTTATTCTAATATTGAAAAATATACCGAATCTGAAATAGCCTATTCTAAATTGGTAACCATGGCAAATGGAAATTTATCGGAAGATTATTTTAACTATGCTATGATTTTAAAAAGCAATGGAAAATATGATCAATCTAACGCCATGATGGATAAATATAAAGACCTTAAACCGAATGAATTGCGCGCAAAGGATTATGTTGCTAATAAAAACAATATTTCGAGCATTAAAAACGATGATGGTAAATATAAAATAGAGCATTTAAGCCTAAATACCGATGCACAAGATTTTGGAACAAGTTATTATAAAAATAGTATCGTATTTTCTTCAAGCAGATCAAACGCTAAAATGATTGCAAGAAAATCGAACTGGAATGGAAAACCCTATTTAGATATTTATATTTCTGAAGTAGAAGGTGGGCAATTAAAAAAACCAAAAGTCCTAGGTAAAAAATTAGATGGCAAAATGCACGATGGCCCTGCTAGTTTCAGTAGCGACGGTAATCATATGGCATACACTAAAAATAATTACGATCTTACTAAAAAGGATAAGGTTGTAAAATTGGAGATATTTTTTGCAAATAATACATCTGGTAAATGGTCTAAAGCAGAACCCTTTTATCTTAATAACAAAGGTTACTCTGTTGGACACCCATGCTTAACAGCTAATGGAAACACCTTGTATTTTGCAAGTGACATGCCGGGTGGATATGGTGGAACAGATATTTATAAAACTTCAAAAGATGATAAAGGTGTATGGGGAAAAGCAGTGAATTTAGGGGATAGAATAAATACCGAAGGTGATGAACTATTTCCTTTTATGGAAGAAAATAATGAAGTATTATTTTTCGCATCAAACGGTCGCTTTGGATTAGGTGGATTAGATATTTTTATCTGCCCTCTTAATGGTTCTAAGGTTGGCACTACCTATAATGCTGGTTATCCATTAAACACTCAATACGATGATTATGCATCAATTCTTAACACCACAACTAATAAAGGATATTTTTCGTCAAATAGAGTTGGTGGTAGTGGAGACGATGATATTTATTCTTTTGATTTATTAAAACCCTTAAACATTGGTAAAAAAATAAAAGGTATTGCAAAAGATAAAAACGAAACGCCACTTGCTAAAACGTTTGTAACATTGCTTGGTGATAACGGCGCAATAATAGATACCGTTACAACAAATACTGATGCCTCTTTTGCCTTTTTAGTAGATAGCGATAAAAATTTCAAATTAACCGGCGAGAAGGAAAAATATATTGAAGGTACTACCTTAGTGAATACTTATGAAAAAGGATTTATAGTGAAAGCCGATGTTATACTACTTAATAAAGCGGAAGAGATTGCTAAAAAAATTGAAGTAGGTGCAGACTTAGGAAAAATATTAAAATTGAAGCCTGTATTCAATGGCGATTTTAATGCTGAAACAGTTTATTTTGATTTAGATAAATACAATATTCGTCCTGATGCAGTAATTGAACTGGATCAAATTGTACAAATAATGAACGAATATCCAAATTTAGTTGTGGAACTGGCTTCGTTTACAGACTGTAGAGCAAGTAAAGAGTACAATCAAGTGTTATCCGATAAAAGGGCAAAAACGTCTGCTTGGTATATAAAATCAAGAATTACTAAACCTGAACGTATCTATGGTAAAGGCTATGGTGAAGCAAAACCGGTAAATACATGTTCATGTGAAGGGAATGTTATTTCAAGTTGTTCGGATGAAGAGTATCAAAAAAACAGACGTACAGAATTTACAATTATGAAAAAATAAAAAATAGAAATATGTTAACTAAAACAAAATACCACCCCGTTATAAACGATTTAATCAAAATGATTAAAACAAATAACTGGCAAGAGAGTTTTGAAAAAGCTATTAAAACAGCCAATAATAAAAATGTTCCACTAATAGAAAATGTAAAAACATTAGAGCAATATTTAGACTGGATTAACGGGTTTTTATATTGGGTTCCGTCTGAAAATTCCTCCGGCCAAATGGTGAATGATTATTTAAGTGCATTTTATTTTATAGCAGATCAAGAACCTATTTTTTCTTTTCAAAATAAGGTTGCTCCGTTTGATAGGGCTCTTCCATTAACTCCATTTTCGAAATGGTTAGTAGATTATGCTAACGCTCTTGGCGCATTTCATGATGAACCTGAATCTCTAACGAAAGAATCAGAACAATCATTTTACGATTCGGCTTGTTATAACATGAACGAGTATTCAAAACCGCATGGTGGATGGAAATCATTCAATCAAATTTTCGCAAGACATTTTAAACCCGGATATCGCCCTATTGCAGCAGTATCAGATCAAACTATTATTGTAATGCCTGCAGATTCTACATTTGCAGGACAATGGGAAATTAGAAAAGATTCGAACGTAACAGTTAAAAATTTAAACTGGAAAATTAGTGAACTACTTGAAGGAAGCCCGTTTAAAGACCGTTTTGAAAATGGAATATTTATGCACTCTTATCTTAGTCCTACAGATTACCACAGACAACACGCCCCTATCGGAGGAAAAGTTTTAGAAGCCCGTGTAATTCAGGGACAGGTTTACCAAAAGGTAGAGGCAGAGCCCTTGGAACAAAATTCAGAAAAGCATTCATTAAAACTTAAAAGAATTTACAAGTCTTACAATGAAGCAGGATATCAATTTGCTCAAACAAGAGGTTTAATTATACTTGACACTGTGATCGGGCTAGTTGCAGTATTGCCGATAGGCATGTCGCAAGTGTCATCTGTTATTATGACTGCCGAAGTTGGCGTTACTGTTCGCAAAGGCGAAGAGTTGTCTTATTTTCAATTTGGAGGCTCTGATATTATTTTGGTGTTTGAAGCAGCAAGTAATGTTTGTTTAACGGCACAGCCTACAGTACATTATAAAATGGGCACTAAAATTGGCCAAGCCTATCCGGTTGTATAATTTGTTTTAGATGAATAATGCCAAAGAAGAAAATTAAAGAGTGGCTTAAGCGATATTTACCCGGTGAAATAGTTGGAACGCTAACGGCAATTGGATGCGCCACGATGGCAAATTCACTATATGAAAACGCTGTTTTAACTGCATACATAGGCTCTTTAGGTGAGGCCATAGGATTTTATTTAACAGTAGTTATTCAGCGCATTTTAATAAAAACTAAAATGCTTGCTAGTGAAAATAAGGCGCTTTCTCTCTTAGATTTATATAAAATTACAACAGGCATTATTTTGGAATTTGGACCTGCAGGAATAATTGATGGTTTTCTTTTACGCCCGTTCTTTTTATATCTGTTCCCAGTCCTAATGAAAAATTTTACGTTAGGGATTTTAATTGGCAAATTGGTTGGAGATTTTACTTTTTACATTTTAGTAATACTTAGCTACGAAATAAATAAGAAAAAATTTAAATCAACTTCTATAAGATGATCCCTAAAGGAAAATTACTAATAATAGGCGGACACGAGAATAAAGGCGAAGAAATCGTTGGAGAAAATCTAACCGTTCACAAAAAAAAAGAATCACAATCTCATTACGAAATTTTAGGTACTCTTATTTCAAAAATTCCAAGAGCACATCATGTTATTGAAATTATTGCATCAGCCTCTTCTATTCCTCAGGAAATGGAAAAAGTATACATAGACTCCTATAAACGCGAAGGGTTTACTCAAGTCGGTATAATAAAAGTAGAAAACTCAAAAGATGCCGCTAACCCCGATTCAATAAAACGAATTCAAGGAGCCCACGCCGTTTTTTTTACTGGCGGTGACCAGAATAAACTTGTGTCCTTAATTGCAGATACCAATTTGCTGGAGGCTATTAAAACTAAATACAATTCTGATAAAAATTTTATTGTTGCAGGTACAAGTGCAGGAGCTATGGCTATTCCGGAAATAATAATTGCTGGTGGTTTAATTCGCGAAGCACTTTATAAAGAAGATATTAAAATTGCAAAAGGACTCGATATAATTAAAAATATTATTGTAGATACACATTTTATTAAAAGAGGTCGTTTTGCAAGATTAGCACATGCAGTTATCTTAAACCCAAGCTGCCTTGGCATCGGATTGGGAGAAGATACATCATTAATTATTTCAGAAGGAAACTATGCTGAATGTATAGGATCTGGAATGGTTATTATTATTGACGGAAATAAAATAAACTCATCTAATGTAGATGCTGTTGATAATTCAACTCCTATAATAGTTGAAAATTTAAACGTTAGCATCATTGCAGAAGGAAGTTGCTATTTACTTAGAGAAAGAAAGTTTATTGTATAGACACAAGCATGTTACTACACAAGTATTTTTATTTTTTTAAATTGATTTTACTTCGAATGTGACATCACTTTTTCATCAACATCAACCCCCAATCCTTTTTCAACGGCCATTCCCAATTGAATATCCGCATGGATGAAATGACACAATTACCTGTTTATAAATTCATTTATCTATGATAGATCAAGAAAGTTGTTTAAACGATTTCATAGAAAATTGGAAAGGTGATTTAGAGAAGGTAGACGATATCTTAGTCATGGGCGTTAGACTATAATAGTATATTGTATGACAGTTATTTATGGTTTGGGATTACTTACCGTGAATTTTGTAACTTATTATTTAAACTGTGTAAATAATTGAAAATAAAGTTGGTCATCTTTGCCCCATTAAATTTCAAAAACATTTCAAATGAAACAACTTAAACGGCTAATCTTGACTTTATTGATAGGTACATTTAGTCTGCATGCACAAAATAACGCAGAAAATTTCGAAAAGGAATTTAATGATGCTGAAAAAACATTTTCAAAAATTTACGATTACAGTAAGGCCGAAACAAAGACAGATTCTAAGTTAGGATATTTTCAGGTGCGATTAATATTCCTTAAACTTTTTCAACAAGATACAACTAATATGAATTTAGCCTTTAAAATTGGAGTTTGTTATCAAGGATCAAGAATGGAAAGAGCTAAAGCGACTTCTTATTTTATAAAAGCGATTACTTCTATTTCCCCCGATTATAAAGGAAGTTCTTACAAAGAAAAGAATGCGCCAATTATTGCTTATCAATATTTAGCTGATGCTTATCATTTAGATTATCAATTTGATAAATCCATTGCAGCTTACGAAAAATTTATAACACTTTTATCTGAAACCCACAATTCAGATAAATTGCTTCATGCAGAAACTCTTCACAAAATCGAAATGTGTAAAACTGGTAAAAGTTTAATTAGTACTCCTATAAACGTAAAAATTCAAAACATGGGCAGTGCTGTTAATTCAGTATATGCCGATTACTCGCCCGTTTTATCAGCCGATCAAAATACCATTTTCTTTACATCGCGGCGACCGGAAACAACAGGTTCACAGAAAGACGGAGAAGGAAATTTTATGGAAGATATTTTTATGTCAACGAAAACAAAAAATGGCTGGTCTAACGCAACAAATATTGGTGCGCCAATTAATACAGAATGGAACGAAGCAACTGTTGGTACTTCTCCTGACGGACAAACTATTTTAATTTACAAAGATGATAATGGCGATGGTAATATTTACAGTACAACTTTGAATGGAGACAAATGGAGCGAGCCTGTTAAGCTGAACGAAAACATCAACACAACTTATTGGGAGCCTAGTGCGTTTTTTTCAGCTGATGGAAACTCACTTTATTTTGTAAGTAATAGACCAGGTGGTTATGGCGGACGTGATATTTACATTAGTAAACGCACTCCAAAAGGTGATTGGGCAAAAGCTCAGAATCTTGGACCAAACATAAATACGCAATACGATGAAGACGCACCATTTATTCACGCAGATGGAATCACGTTGTCTTTTAGTTCAAATGGTCATAACACGATGGGCGGTTTCGATATTTTCGTAAGCCTTCGCGAAAAAAATGGACCTTGGTCAGAGCCTCAAAACGTTGGTTATCCAGTTAACACCACCGATGATGATATTTTTTATGTGAGTAGTCCAAATAGTCGCAATGCTTATTTCTCTTCTTTTAGAGAAGGTGGATACGGAGAAAAAGATAATTACATGGCAACATTTCCTAACCGTAAAGAAGCCCCTCTTACATTAATGATAGGAACTGTAACAGATAAATCTGGTAAACCATTACCTAACGTAGAGATTGTTGTTACAGATAATTTAAACGGAGAGCTTGTTGGTGTATTTCATCCCAATAGCCTTTCGGGAAAGTATATTTTTATTTTAACACCTGGCAAAAACTACAATATTACTTATCAGGCCGAAGACCACCTTTTTTACTCTGAAAATCGTGAGGTGCCAGCAGAAACAAATTATTATGAAATATACCGACCAATAATGCTTGATTCAATTAAAGTTGGTGGAAAAATCACGTTGAATAACATATTCTTTGATTTTGATAAGGCCACTTTACGACCACTTTCGAACGTTGAAATAAAAAACTTAGTAGCCATTATGAAAAAATATCCGAAAATGAAAGTTGAGATTTCTGGTCATACCGATAGTAAAGGAAGCGACGAATACAATCAAAAACTTTCGGAACAGCGTGCAAAGGCTGTTGTGAATCGTTTAATAGAAAGTGGAATACCCGCTCAGAGAATGAAAGCAAAGGGATATGGTAAAACAATGCCTGATGCACAAAATAAAAATAAAGATGGGACTGATAACCCTGAAGGTAGGCAATTAAACCGTAGAGTTGAATTTACAATTACTGAAATAAATTAACAAGAACTAAAAATCACAAAATATTAAATCAAAAAATTATGAAATCATTATCAATTATCTCTTTAAGTATTTTACTAGTACTTTCTTCATGTGTTTCGAAAAAGAAATTTCATAAAGAACAGGCGCGCGTAAGAAATTTACAAAACGACAGTACTTCTTTAAATAAAAATCTAAATACGTGTAACGTAAAAGTTTCTGATTTAGAAAAAGAAAAAACCGAATTGCAAAAAAGCATGCAAAATCTTACTTCCAGTTCGCAGCTAACAATTGCAGATTCTAAGTTAACCATAGCCGAGCAAGCCAAACGTTTAAAGGATTTGCAAGCGCTTATTCAATCACAAAAAGATATATTAACTAAACTTAAAAAAACAGTGGCAGATGCTTTAATTAATTTTAAACCAGATGAATTAACTGTAGAATTAAAAGACGGCAGACTATATGTATCACTTCAAGAAAAACTATTATTTAAATCTGGAAGCGCAGTCGTTGATCCAAAAGGAAAAGAAGCATTGCAAAAACTGGCATCCGTTTTAAATGTAACACCAGATATAAGTATCACCATTGAAGGACACACTGATAATGTTCCTGTAAGCGGTAAATATGAAGACAATTGGTCGTTAAGCACAGCAAGATCTACTTCAATTGTTCGCATTTTAATTGCAGATTCTAATGTGGATCCCAAAACAATTAGTGCAGCAGGGAGAGCTGAATTTTATCCAATAGCAGATAACGCTTCCATTGATGGGAAAGCAAAAAACAGAAGAACCGAAATTATTTTAACACCAAACCTTGCAGAGTTATTTAAATTACTTAGCCAGTAATTACATTTAATACTAATGTGTGAATTATGTAACTGATTTTATGCGTTGTGTAACAAAATACACGAAGTGTTGACCACCTTTGTAAAGTGAAAACAAATTCACAACTAAAATACATTAAAATGAAAAAAATATTTCTTATTATAACTACCATAACGCTTTTATCTTTACCAAAAATAATTTTTGGACAAGCCCCTAACTTAGGCACAGCGGCCAACTTTGTTTTGTTTTCCACAAATGGTGCCGTAAGCAACATAGGTATCTCACAAATTACAGGAAATGTAGGCACTAACAATGGTTCAAGTACAGGATTTGGAAACGTAAATGGTGGAATGCACGACGGTGATGGCACAAGTGCACAGTGTGCTGCAGATGTATTAATTGCCTATAATCAGCTAAATAGTACTGTCCCTAACAATTTTCCTGCGCCGTTACTTGGTAACGGACAAAGTATAAATGCAGGCGTATATTCTATTGGAAGCGCAGCTAGTATTAATTTAGACCTTATTTTAAACGGGCAAGGAAATTCTAACGCAGTTTTTATATTTCAAATTCAAGGCCCTTTGTCAGCAAATGCCTCTTCAAAAATTAAATTAATAAACGGTACAAAAGCGTGTAACGTATTTTGGAAAGTAGAAGGTTTAGTAAGCATAGCATCAGGATGTTCAATGAAAGGTACTTTTATTGCAAATAATGCTGCAATTAACATGAATACCGGAGACACACTCGAAGGTCGCGCGCTATCTACAGCAGGTGCGGTAACAACTGACGGCGTATTTGCGTACACTCCTATTGGTTGCGGTAGCCCTATTCTGAACGGCCCTATAGCTCCAGTACTTGGAAGCGCTGCTTGTTATGCAATATTTTCAGGTAACGGTGCTGTTTCCAATTCAGGTATTACTTTCGTAACAGGTGATGTTGGAACTAACGTAGGCTTAACTACGGGTTTTAATCTTTCAAATGTCACGGGTAGTGTTCATGCTATCCCTGATTTATCTACAGCGCAGTGCGCAACAGATTTATTAACCGCATATAATTATTTAAATACACTTCCAAACGATATTGAGTTATTGTATCCTGCTCAGTTTGGGAACAACTTAGTCCTTACGCCTCATGTATATCTTTTAAATGCAGCAACAGTGTTTACGGATTCTCTTTATCTTAACGCCTTAGGAAATTCAAACGCTGTGTTTGTTATTAAAATAAATGGAGCGTTATCTACTAGTACCTATTCAAAAGTAAAATTGATCAATGGTGCACAGTCCAAAAACGTGTATTGGAAAATTGAAGGAGCTGTAAACATAAATAATTATTCGGTTTTTAGAGGGACAATCATTTGTAATAATGGGGCACTAGGAGCTATAAACACAGGAGTTGTACTCGATGGTCGTGCTCTTACTACTAATGGCGCATTAACTACAACCGCAATTAATGCAATAATGCCAGCAGGCTGCGGAATACCTTCAGGAGTTAATATATTAACAAGCGATGATACTAATGAAAAAGTAACGATTTATCCAAACCCATTTTTGAATGAAATTAATTTTAAAATAAATGATTTGAGAGAAACAGGTAATTCTGAACTACTAGTTTATAATATAACTGGAAAAATTATTCTTTCAACATATTTAACAAAACCGTCTTATACTATTCAAGCCAACGATATTCCTTCTGGAATATATTTTTATAAGATAATTAACAATAAGTCAACTATACAATCAGGCAAACTGATTAAGCAATAACGTTAATTTTAGAATAAAGACCGCAGCTTTTTTATTTAAGAGTTGCGGCTTTTTTTTTGAATAAATATTCAGAAAAGTGTGAATAATGTAATTCATTACTGGATTTATATAACACTTTCGCAGAGCCAATTGCACACCTTTGTCATATAAAATTAATATAAATTAAAAATAAAAACATGAAAAAACTTATTAAATCTATTATCCTATTTGTTACTGCGAGTATACTTTTATCTTCTTGCAGTTCAAAACTGTCATTAACAAAACGTCATTATCGTAAAGGTTATTATGTAAATAATTCACATAAACCCACAACAACTAAAATAAAAGGCGATGATAGGAATGCAAATACTAAACCAATAATAACTGAATTAGCAATGCAAGAATCTATTTATATGGAACCTATTAGTGATAATAAGATACTTCAAAGTAGCACCAGTAATAATTATTCAGGCAATAACGAGCTGAAAAAGCAAACCATAAGTTATCATAAAATAACCAAGACCGAAACCGAAACATATGTTAATAAACAAAACATAATCATTAGAAACGTAAAACAACTAAATAAAACAGTTAAAAATAGTAGGAGTGATGGTGATGGTCTTAGCCTTTTTTGGGTAGTAATCTTAGTCATTCTGATCCTATGGTTATTAGGCTTTTTAGCTGGCGGATTTGGATTAGGAGGATTAATTAATTTATTATTAGTAGTTGCTTTAATACTTTTAATCCTTTGGTTACTTCGCGTTATTTAAAATAAACAAATAAAAAATAAACACTATGTCAACTATTAAAAAATTAGGAATTTGGATGGATCATACAAGTGCTCATTTAATGGAGTATACCCAAGAACCCATCACAACAACAACTATTAAATCAAAATTTACGCATCAGGTAAAAGAGCATAGCTTGTCAAAAAGTGAACATATGATGCACAATAAAGAACAGCATCAGCAAGCTACCTACTACAAAGAATTGGGAGAGGTTATAAAAAACTACGGTGAGATATTGTTGTTTGGACCGACAGAAGCAAAAATAGAACTATCCAATATGCTGAAAGCCGATCACAACTTTAAAGATCTCAAAATGAAAATAGAACAAACGGATAAAATGACCGAAAATCAACAACACGCGTTTGTAAAAAATCATTTTTCAAAGACGAATATTTATTAAAAAAAGCTATTATGGATAATTCACATCAAACAATAAAAGTAATTGGCGCATTAGCCATTGGAACGCTAACCGGCGTTTTATTCGGAGTTTTATTTGCACCCGACAAAGGTTCTAAAACACGTGATAAACTATTGGGAAAAGCAAAATGCGTAGAAGAAGATGCAACAACAAGAATGAAAGAAGACATTATTGCATTTCGTTCAAGAGCTGATCAATTGGAAAGACTGCTTGCTGGCAATTTTAAAGCCACAGAAAGAATAATTAAGAGTGAATGATGTAACATATCAATTAAATTATGTAACACACTACGCTTTAAATCACCCCACCTTTGTACTATAAATTAAAAAATAAAAAAATGGCAAACTTAACCGAATTAAAGGGAAACTGGAATGAAACCAAAGGAAAACTAAAACAAAAATTTGCAATACTAACAGATAGCGATGTATTGATGGTAGAAGGTAAGCAAGACGAATTACTGGGAAGACTGGAAATGAAACTTGGAAAAACTAAGGAAGAATTGCACAAATTAATTTCTGAATTATAAATAATATTAAAACTAAAAAAATGAAAAAAAAATCAATTATAGCCATGGCAGCTTACACGTTTGTAACGTTTACAGCTTTATCAAGTTGTACTAGTTCTGAGAAAAAAGTTGAAAATGCGCAACAAGAAGTTGTAAATGCCAATAACGATTTGGATAAAGCAAATGAAGAATATTTAAAAGAAGTCGAAAATTTCAGAATCGAAACTGCAAATAAACTAGAAGAAAATAATAAAAGTATAGAAAGCTTTAATTCAAGATTAGAAAAGGAAAAGAAAGAAGTGAAAGCAGACTATAAAAAGAAAATAGCCGAGTTGGAGCAAAAAAACAGTGATATGAAAAAAAAGATGGACGATTATAGGGCAGATGGAAAGGAAAATTGGGAAAAATTTAAAGCTGAATTTAACCATGACATGGACCAATTAGGAGACGCCTTCAAAGACCTTACTAACAAAAATGTTAAATAAATTGCAAATAAAAAAAATATATATGAAAAATTCAATTATTAAAATTTTTACGATGTGTTTGCTAGCAAGCCCATCTATTAATGCCCAAGAAGATAAAAATATCCCTGCCTCAGAGTTTAAATTAAAGCCATTAGAATTAGGTTTTAGATTTATGCCCACATTTACGTCATTTAATATGACTTCTAATTCTGCAGGTGCTGTGGCAAGTGACGTAACACTTGGTTATGGTGGTGGAATTGCTTTAGGACTTAATATAACCAAGCACGTTGGTTTACAAGCGGAGGCGATTTACAATTCATTTTCGCAAAAATATAAAGACCCACATTTTGCGGGTGATGTTAAAATCAGGTATGTGAACATACCATTTTTACTATCCATAAATACAAATAAAACAAAGCCCGTTAATTTTAATTTGGTAGTAGGTCCTCAATTAGGTATAAATGTTGGATCTAGCGTTAATAAAACCGGAGGTAGTTCATCTGATACATTGGTTGGAGTGTTTGCGATTAAAAAGAACGATATAGGATTAGCATACGGTGCAGGTTTAGAATTTATGTTGAATAAAGACAGAACAATGAGATTAGGTTTAGGATACAGAGGTGTATATGGCTTTACAAATATCAGTAATACCAGTCAGGTAATTAACAACCCTTCGTATTACATTATCGAAAAAGCTAACATACGATCAAACTCGGTATACATTGGATTTGCATTTTTATTTTAAAATTAACATCCATTAAAAAATAAATATTTAATAAAAATAAAATGAAAAATATAATAATTACTTTATCGCTTTTAGTTTCACTATTAAGTTTCGATACATCTGCACAAAAAATTTCCACAGAAACAAAAAACACATATATCGGTGAAAAATATGGCAATACGTTAAACATAGGGCTGGGTGTTGGATACTACGGCTATATTGGATATAACGTACCTGTTATTCATGCTAATTACGAATTTGATGTGGCAAAAAATTTAACACTTGCCCCATTTATAACGTATTATTCGTATCAAAACCATTACTATTGGGGGAATAAAAATTATCCCTTTAGGAATTATTCGTATCGTACCACTGTTATACCAGTGGGAGTAAAAGCCACTTACTATTTCGATCAACTATTAAAAGCAAATTCAAAATGGGATTTTTATTTAGCCGCTTCAATAGGTTTTGCTTACAGAAAAACAACATGGGAAAATGAATATTATGGCGAAACATATACTGAACACGGCTCTAGCGGTTTGTATTTAGACGGACACATTGGTACAGAATATCACTGCAATAAAAAATTAGGATTATTCCTTGATTTATCAACAGGCATTTCCACGTTTGGATTAGCTGTTCATTTTTAAAATAATAACTAATAGTTAAAGACACAACAGATGAAAATCAAAAAAATAATACCCGTTGCATTACTCGCTTTAATATTGGCAACAACTTTTCAAAGTTGTAAGAAATACCCAGATGGCCCTAGTTTAAGTTTAAGAAGCAGAACGGAAAGAGTAAGCAACACCTGGAAATTAGAAAATTACAAAATTAATGGAAACGATTTTACCTCATTAGTATCCAGCTATACGGAAACGTTCTCGAAAACCAAGAGTTACTCTTATTCATGGGGGATATTAGACGGTTCAGGAACTTGGGCATTTCAAAATAAAGATTCAGAAATTAGAATTACCGGAAACGATAATCAGTCATCACGTACATTAACAATTCTAAAACTCGAAGAAAAAACGTTTTGGTATTACTATTTCGAAGGTAATGACAAATACGAATTACACTTAATTCAAAAATAAAAGCGAAAATGAAAAAGATAGTAATTACGTTATCACTTTTAACTTTGATCCTTAGTTTGGAAGTATCCGCCCAAAAAACGGTTTCTAACGAAACAAAGAATACAATTTCAACAGAAAAATACGGCAATGCGTTAAATGCCGGCGTCGGAATTGGATATTACGGCTACGTGGGATATAATATTCCTGTAATTCACGCTGACTATGAAATCGAATTAGATAGAAACTTAACTATCGCACCATCAATAACATTTTATAATTATGAACGTAATTATTATTGGGGAGATAGAAATAACTCGTATAGAAATTATTATTACAGAGAAACGGTTATTCCAATTGGTGCAAAAATAACTTACTACTTTGACCAACTATTAAAAGTAAGTCCAAAATGGGATTTTTATGCCGCGGGCTCTTTAGGCTTTATATATAGAAGAACTACTTGGGATTACGGTTATTATGGAGAAACAAATATTCAGCCAGGCACGGGTTATCTATACATTGATTTTCATATAGGAACGGAGTACCATCTTAATAACAGGGTGGGCTTACAACTCGATTTATCAACCGGAGTTTCAACTTTTGGGCTCGCATTTCACTTTTAAAACTTAAAAACAATACATATGAAAAATCCATACAAAGAAAACAGCAAAAATTCTATAAATAAAAATGACAAAACAGACTTGGATAATGATGCCGATAAAACAGGAACAGATAGAGACGCAGACAAAACACAAACAATTGCACCGCTAGAAAAAGATAACGTTGAAAAACATAACAAACCAAAACGTGAAAAAAGTCCCGATAGCACGGGTATAGATACCGAATCAGATAAAACTAAAAAAGAAAATAGAAAATAAATTTATGGGAAATGTACTTTACACACTAGCAGTATTATTATTAATTGTTTGGGCAGTAGGATTTATTGGCTATAACGCAGGGGGCATTATTCATATATTATTAGTAATTGCCATAATAGCAGTGATTCTACGAATTATTCAAGGACCTAAAAGAGTTTAACAAATTAACAATCTAAAAACATAAAAAAAATGAACACAGGAAAAGTAGTATTAGGAGTAGTAGCCGGGATGGCCGCAGGAGCAATTTTAGGAATATTGTTTGCGCCAGACAAAGGTTCGGAAACTAGAAGAAAAATTACCAAAAAAAGCAATGATTCCGTTGACGATTTAAAAGAGAAGTTTGATGAGTTATTGTGCACATTAAATGAAAAATTTGAGGCTGCTAAAGAAGAAGCTACCGATTTGTTCGAAAAGGGCAAGCACAAAGTTGAAGACATTAAGAAAGACATTAAGACTCAAATGAGTTAATTACACATTTAAAAATAAGCCTTTAGAATATTATTACTTATGCAACACAATGCAATCTTTATAGAGCCTTTTTTAGTAAGAGAAGGCTCCATTTCTAAAAAAATAGACATTTGCTCAACTAAGAATACCCTAAAGCAAATTTTGGGAACACTATTGAAAATGGTTGATACTAGCATTGTTTCAAAAAACACGAACGGAATTAAATCTACAGCTTTAACAATTTTTACTAAATTATTCATTAAAAACAAAAGTGTAAATTAAAATGGAATCAACTGTAAAGTATCCATTTTATGCTCGTGCTTCACTTATTTTTATTGGATTATTTGCCTTTATTACTATACTTTATATTGGCCAACGAATTATAGTGCCAATAATTTATGCCACCATTATTGCCATTGTTATAAACCCTTTGGTAATTTTCTTTGTTCGAAAAAAATTAAATCGAGTATTTGCCATTTCCATCTCACTAACTATTGTATTTAGCGCTACAGTATTATTTCTTATCTTAATTTATTCACAGCTAAGTGTTTTTGCAGAATCAGTCCCAAAAATTATTGATAAATTTTCTGAAACCTTAAATGAAGGTGTTACATGGCTATCATACAACTTCAATATTAGTACAAAAAAAATTAACACGGCCATTCTTGAGTCAAAAGTTGGAATTATTAATGCTTCGAAGTCATCCGTAGGATCAACACTCTCTAGTTTGGGGCATTTACTAATCATTTTAGTATTAATACCTGTGTATATTTTTATGATTTTATTTTACGAACCGCTATTAATAGATTTTATTCGTCGTTTGTTTGGAGTAAATAATCTTAAAGAAGTTAATGAAGTGCTTACATCAACCAAAACCATTATTCAAAAATATTTAATGGCATTGTTACTGGAAGCAATTATTATAGCAACATTAAACTCTATTGGACTTTTAATACTAGGAATTGATTACGCGATTATACTTGGTATTCTTGGTGCCATTTTAAATATAATTCCATACATAGGTGGAATAGCTGCCGTATCTTTACCGGCAATTATTGCTTACACCACCAAATCATCTTTCTCTTCAGTTTTATTAGTATTGGGACTATATGTTGTAATTCAATTTATTGACAATCATTACATCTCCCCAAAAGTAGTGGCTTCAAAAGTTAAAATCAACGCTCTAATTTCCATCATTGTAGTACTTGCTGGTGGAGCATTATGGGGCCTACCTGGTATGTTTTTATCTATTCCACTAACAGCAATTTTAAAAGTAGTATTCGATCGTATTCAATCCCTTTCTGCATGGGGCTTTTTATTAGGAGATACAATGCCAACCAAACCAATTTTTAAATTAAACATAAAACCAATAAAAAAGTAATACTATGAAACCAAACATCGGAATACCAAAAAAAGAGTTACACGCCGTAACCGAACTTTTAAATGTTGTGCTTGCAAATGAAGTAGCACTTTACACTAAAACACGAAAGTTTCACTGGAATGTAAGTGGCGAAAGTTTTATGGAACTCCATAAGTTGTTCCAAAATCAATATGAGATTATAGAAAAATCTATTGATAATGTAGCAGAACGTATCAATAAATTAGGAAGCAAAACAATTGGCACAATGCAAGAGTTTTTAAAACTTTCTGCTATTAAAGAGCATCCAAATACATATCCTGCCGCAAAAGAAATGATAAATGAATTATTGCATGACCATGAACTAATAATTATTTCTGTAAGAAAAGACATTGATTTATGCTCGCAAAAATATAATGATGCCGGAACTACAGATTTTTTAACTGGTTTAATGGAAGACCACGAGACCATATCGTGGATACTTAGAAGGTATTTAAATTAATCTTTTTAAATAATGTCGCTAGATAGAACTATAAAAAATAATGTAATTCCAGAAATAAAAAAAGATTCTGAAAATTTATTTTTAAAAAAAATTAAATTATTTTTTGAGGAAGTTTCACAGCTTACAAAATTCACACTGCTTTTTTTTAAAGAAGTATTTAAGCCGCCTTATGAGTTTAATGAGTTTCTTAAACAATGTTACTTAGTTGGCTACAAATCGTTTCCCTTAGTAGCAATTACTGGCTTCATAATGGGGTTAGTTTTAACCATTCAATCTCGTCCAACATTGGCACAATTTGGAGCAGAGAGTTGGTTACCAGCAATGGTAGCAGTATCTATGGTTCGCGAAATTGGTCCAGTAATTACGGCCTTAATTTTCGCAGGCAAAGTAGGTTCAGGCATTGGCGCCGAATTAGCGAGCATGAAGGTTACAGAGCAAATTGATGCTATGGAAGTATCTGGCATCAATCCTTTTAAATACATCGTTGTTACTCGTGTTTTAGCAAGTACTTTAATGCTACCTATTTTAGTAATTACAGCCGATGCTATCTCTTTATATGGCGCCTATATTGGTGTAAATTTAAAAGGTGATGTCAATTTTAGATTATTCTTTTTAAATGTATTTGAAAAATTAACTTTTGACGATGTTTTTCCAGCAATGATTAAAACTGTGTTTTTTGGTTTTATAGTTGGTTTAATAGGGTGTTACAAAGGCTATAATTCTAATAAAGGCACCGAAGGGGTAGGGGCAGCGGCTAACTCGTCGGTAGTACTTGCATCTTTATCTATTTTTATTATTGATATGATTGCCGTTCAAATTACAAGTTTGTTTACAAATTAAAATATGGAATCAGTTGTAGAAATGGAACATTTAAAAAAATCATTTGGTACAAATGAGGTTTTAAAAGATATTAATTTAAAAATTAAAGCAGGCGAAAATCTTGTTGTATTTGGAAAATCGGGTAGTGGTAAATCTGTTTTAATAAAATGTCTGGTCGGTTTAATTGAACCGGATGAAGGCACTGTAACGCTACTTGGCGAAAATATTTTAGGGTTAAAAAAAGAAGAATTAAATGTCCTCAGAAAAAAAATAGGTTTTCTTTTTCAAAGTGCTGCTTTATACGATTCGATGAGTGTGCGTGAAAATTTAGAATTTCCGCTTCGCGGTTTAAAATCAAAAACTAAGGAAGAAATAGATGCTATAGTTTTAGAAACCTTAAAAAGCGTAGGATTAGAAGAAGCAATTGATAAAATGCCATCCGAGCTTTCGGGTGGAATGAGGAAACGAGTAGGGCTGGCACGTACTTTAATTTTAAAGCCTGAGATTATTTTATACGACGAGCCCACCACAGGACTCGATCCCATTACCTCGAGAGAAATAAGTAAGTTGATTCTAGATATTCAAAAAAAATACAATGCAGCATCTATCATCATTACGCACGATGTAGAATGTGCAAGGATTACAGCTAACAGAATGATTATAATAAAAAACGGGGCTATTGAAGCAGAGGGAACTTTTAACGAATTATCAGAATCAAAAGACAAGTGGGTTAGCTCATTCTTTAAATAAAAAAAATATGCAAACAACAAAATCAAATAAAATGAAATTAGGAATATTTGTAACAATAAGCTTTTTGCTTTTAATTGTTGGCATTTATTTTATTGGAAAAAAACAACAATTGTTTGGTAGCACTTTTCAGATAACTGCAATATTTAAAGATATTGGCGGATTACAAGTTGGTAATAATGTTCGGTTTTCTGGTATAAACGTTGGTATTGTTGAAGAAATAATTCAAATATCTGATTCAAGTGTAAAAGTTGAAATGGTGATTAACGAAAATACCCAAAAGTTTATGAAAAAAAATGTAAAGGCACTTATTGGTTCTGATGGATTGATGGGAAATAAAATTATTACTATTATTCCTAGTGCAAAAGCTGGACAACAAATTGCAGATAACGATGTTATTGAAACGGTTAAACCCATTAGTATGGACGATATTTTATTAAGTGTAAAAATTACAGGCGATAATGCTGCGAATATTACGTCAGATTTAGCGGTAATAGTAAAAAATATCAGAGACGGAAAAGGTACTGTTGGAAAATTATTTAGTGACACCGCTTTTGCAGACAACATCAATCAAACCATAGTAAACATTAAACAAGGTGCAGGTGGCTTTAAACAAAACATGAATGCTGCAAGCAAAAATATATTTTTAAGAGGCTTTTTTAAAAAAAAGAAAAAAAATGATAAGGAAAAAAAGTAAATACGTTTTTTAAAAGAAATTAAATAAATTATCCTGTTAATTTCAATTAAACCTTTTACTTTTGCGATAGTCTAACTACTAGAATACCTAAAAAATAAAAAAAATTATATGAAACCTATAAAATTAATTTTAGTCTTAATAAGTGTTTTATTGCTAAACACAAACAGTTTTAGCCAACGTCGCCACGGTGGCAAAAATGGCAAAGTTGTTGTCGTAAAAAAACGACACGGATATCGCCACCGTAACAAAGTAGTAATTGTAAAACGCAGCCCATATCGCCCAAATAAAATAGTAGTTTACAAACCTTATTGGCGACCAAATTATGCATATAACCGCCGTTGGGTATACTTTCCACGTTATAATTTTTATTGGGATAATTGGCGTAGCCATTATGTATATTACGATGGTGGTATGTGGGTTTCGCAACCAACTGCGCCCGCAATAATAATAAACGTAAATTTAGATAAAGAAAAAAATTACGAGTTAAAAGAAGAAGAAGAAGATGAGGACGATGTTTATAAATCTAACGATACTCATAAAACTGACTATAAACCAGAGTAGTTTATTAAAATCATAATAGAAATAGAACATTAATTTTAATCTTGCGCGTCCTGCTTTTTTGGAATTAACGCGAAAAAATTTACCATATTATGGCAGATTTATAGGAGCTTCACTGCATTTAATAATGCTTCCGAAACAAAACTTGCTGGTGTTGAAAAACACATAGATTAGTTAGTTACCAGCATTTTTTTTAATTCCTTTTCTTTAACGGCATCAACAACTGCTTCTTCATTTAGAATTACTTTAGCATCCATTACTACAATCCCACCTTCGTCAAGCACTTTTAAAGGGTTCATGTCTATTTCTTTTATTTCGGGGAAATCAGTCACCAATTGTGATAGCCTCAAAAGATTATCAACTATACCGTCTAGATCATAAGCCGCGTGTCCTCTATAGCCTTTAAGCAATTGATAGCCTTTAGTTTTCATAATCATGTTTAAGGCGTCTTGTTTCTTTAGCGGCGCCAATCGAAAAGCAACATCCTTAAATAACTCTACTAACGTACCACCTAAACCAAACATAATTAAAGAACCAAACCCAGGTATTGCATTGGCTCCGATGATAATTTCCAAGCCCTTGCTTGTAAAATATTTTTGTATCAAAAAGCCTTGTATGTTAGTACCTTCTTTTAATTTGCTAACATTATTGGTTATAACCGTAAACGCTTCTTTTACTTCATCATCAGTTTTTAAATTTATTTGTACACCTCCAACATCCACTTTATGTAAAATATCAGACGATAAAATTTTCATAACCACGGGATAGCCTATTTTTTTGGCAGCATCAACAGCTTCTTCGCTAGTTTTAGCGACACTGTAATCCATCACTTTAAAACCATAGGCTTCTAAAATTTTATAGGCCTCCGCCTCTGATAAACGAATTCTATTATCCATCCTTATATCTTGTAGAATTTTTTTAACTGCCTTTTCATTAACAGAAAATTTCTCCGGTAGTTCATTGGTTTGTTTTATACTTTCAAAATAATTAATCATTACGCCTAACACACGCACGTTAATCTCAGGAAAATGAAAATTAGGAATAGACGCCTTTTCTAAAATTTCCTCAAATAGTGGATTAGTTTCTAATGACATAAAATTGGCAAGTATTGGCATTTGAGGATTGTTTTTTGCAACTTCAACAAGTGATAGAGCAATGGCATTCATATCTGTTTTTATTGTTGGTACAATGGAGATAATTAAGGCATCTACGTTTTTATCTTTCACAACTAATTGCAAAGCATCTGTAATTCTTTTTTCATCGGCGTCACCAATCACATCAATTGGGTTACGTGTATTTGCTTCCTCTGGTAAAACTTTTTTTAACTCTTTAATTGTACTTTCTTCTAAACAAGCCATTTCCAATTTATTTCTTTCGATGGCATCCGTTGCAATAATACCCATTCCACCTGCGTTCGTAATAATAGATATTCGCTTACCTATTGGATTTTTTTTGCATGTAAACGCTTTGGCGTATTCAAACAACTCGGCTAATTCTACAACACGTATAACGCCACATTGTGCAAATAACGAATCATAAGCGGTATCTGAACTTGAGAGTGCCCCTGTATGAGAATGAATGGCTTCAGCCCCGCGAACAGACCTGCCTGTTTTTATAACGATGATTGGTTTTTGTTTTGCGTTTGCCTTTTTTGCCATTTCAAAAAATCGTGCCGGTCGCGTAATATCCTCAATGTACATCGTAATAATATCTGTTAAATCGTCTTCAATCAAATATTCTAACACGTCACTTTCATCTATTACTGCTTTATTACCAATGGAAATAAATTTTGAAATGCCCAGTTGATTTTGTTCAGCATAATCTAAAGCAGCTACACCTACCGCTCCGCTTTGAGATACTAATGCAACGTTGCCAATGTGTGGCATACCAACGGAGAACGTGGCATTAAAATTTATATTTTTTGACGTATTAATTACGCCGAGGCAATTTGGCCCAACTAATAAAATGTTGTTGGCTAATGCTATGGCTTTAATTTTATCTTCTAATTGTTTTCCTACTTTGCCAGTTTCTTTAAAACCAGCGGTTATTACAACTAAAGCTTTTACATTTTTTTTTACACACTGATTGATGGCTTCTTCAATAGCATTTTTTGGGATGCATAAAATAGCTAAATCTACGTCATCACTTATTTCTAATACATTTTTATAAGCCTTTACACTCATAATATTTGTACACTTTGGATTGATTGGATAAACTATTCCATTAAATTCGGAAGTAAGAATGTTTGAGAAAATAGCATTACCAATGCTTCCTTTTTTATCAGATGCACCAATAACGGCAACCGATTTTGGTTCAAATATGTATTTTAAATTGTTCATTGTTACTTTTTCTGAGTTGAGTGATTTGGCATTTATTGCTAAGCTTTAATTAAGTGAATTGAATTAATTACTTTAAAAGGTGCTATTTTAAAAATGTTTTTAGCCAAGCTATTGCTTCTTTTTTTTCGGAAAATATCTTTGTTGGTACACTTGGGTTATTCTGTTGCAAATAAAAGTTAGCAATTAATTTTTGACCAAGATTACTGTAGGCAATAGCATCCGCCAATGTATAAATATTACTTTCCTCGCTTGCCGAAAATAGTCTTACTTCTTTATCTATGGTACAAAATTCGCCCGCATCAATAAACACAGGCAATTTTTTACCATTACTAATCTTCCCCATTTCCTCAACGGCTAATACAGCATCATTTAAAGTAATTTCGCTATGCTCTTTTAAATGAATGTGAAGTATTCCTTCCTTTAATAGACTAACTTCTATTCCACTATCTCGTTTTGTTTTCATACTTATACATATTTACCCTTAACACGGTCTGCGTATTCCAAAAAACCCTCCACATCATTTTCTATTAACTTTAAGGCCTCTGTATTGTTTTTATAATTATTTGCCTGTTCCATCCAATCTTTCATCCAATTATCGTTTTGCCCTTTATCTAAACTTATAGCCAAACGGCTAAAATAATTGCTTGCATTTTTTGGCAAATGATTTTTCATAAATTTAAAAGTTATATTGTTTATTGTTAAAGTTTGCGTTAATTCGGTGTGGTTTGTTTAGGTTGTTTCCATAATTTTAGTTTCAAAAATATAGTAGTTAAATGTCGAAGCAAAGGTGGTGATGTTTATAAGAGTAAGTGTTACACAATATTTAATGGGTCTTACATAAATCACGGTTTTTTGTAAAAATAAAAGACTAAATTTTGTACCATGAACTTTTAGGCGTTCTTCTTTTAGAATTTCCAAGTCTAATTAGCAATTGCAGATCCCTATTCACCAACTGGGTAATTTAATTTTTTTAATTCTTTCATGATTATTGGTTTCACGTTTATAATTCAAAACTATTGAATGACAAAGGGAGTTTACATGATAATATTCATAGTATGGTATGATATTAATTCGAACCAAATTCCATACATATGATTTTTTGTATTAATATTCCTTTCCCAGCTATAAATAAAAAATTTGAAAATCGGGTCAGGGTTGGCCTGAAACTATTGCAACTAAAGTTTAGATGTCTTATCTGCAAAATATAAAAAGGAAACGCTTGGAGCAAATCTAGTATTAACCAATGTGTGAATAGTGCAATTTTCTTCCGGAATTATATAATGGAAGATTATAAAAAAAGAACCACTTTTGACCAATTAAAATACCCACAATTAATTATGAAAGCAATTGTACAAATATGTCTGACTATTAATATTTTCAAAAACAAATAAGCTTAAATTTAGTGATATGATATAAGTCATAATAGCTGATGACCCCACGCAGAGAACTAAAAAGACAAGTAGTATAATTTTGTTTTAAGTATAGATAAATGGGGGCACATATTTCTCAAAATAATAATTCTAAATGAAAAAATTAATTGCCATTATAGGAATTCTGTTTTTTAACAACGTAGTATTTGCTCAGAAAATTATTGATGATTTTACCGGTAAATGGAAAGCCCCAAAAGGCGATATAATAATTGTTACTAATTCGAATGAGGGTTTTATTGGACGGACTGAAATAGAAAATGTAGTAGTGTTAAAAGATGTGAGGTTTGTGAACGGTAAATGGCAAGCAGTAGTTTTAAATCCAAAAGAAAATTTAATTGCCAAATGTGAATTAATACTCTACCCAACAAAACTAAAAGTAATTGCAAAAAAAGGAGTATTTCGTAGAACCTCATATTGGGTAAAACAATAAAACCTCAAATTAAAAAAGGATAAAATTTAAATTATTATATTTCAACAATAGTATAGCTAATAAGGTAACAAAAAAACTAAAATTAAAAATGACTCTAGAAGAAATAATAAATTACAGACGTTCGGTACGGCAATATAAAAAAAATCCGATTGATACAGAAAAAGTTAAACAGTGCATTGAACTGGCAACTTTAGCTCCTAACAGTTCCAATATGCAACTTTGGGAATTTTATCATATAACCAATTCAGAAATTCTGAAAAAACTTTCAGTTGCTTGTTTAAGTCAACAAGCTGCAACCACTGCACAACAAATTGTAGTTTTTGTAACAAGGCAAGATTTGTATCGAAAAAGAGCAAAAGAAATCATGAACTTAGAAATTCAAAATGTACAAAAAAATAGTCCCGAATTAAAACAAGGGAAAAGAATAAAAAACTGGAAAATGTATTACGGAAAAATAATGCCTTTTTTGTATGTACGCTTTTTTGGTATTTTTGGTATTGTGAGAAAAATAATCGTAAACATTATTGGGCTCATCAGACCGATCATTTACCAGGTATCTGAAAACGACATGCGCGTTGTGGTTCACAAAACCTGTGCTTTGGCAGCGCAAACATTTATGCTGGCAATGGCTAATCAAAATTATGATACTTGTCCCATGGAAGGTTTTGATAGTAGAAGGGTAAAACGCATTTTAAAATTACCTTTTGGTGCAGAAATTAATATGATTGTATCTTGCGGAATTAGAGATGAGAAAGGCGTTTGGGGAGATAGAATGAGAATTCCATTTAACGACGTGTATCAAAAAATTTAAAAGAAGATTTAGACTATGATATTAAAAATGCCTTCGGGAATATGAACGCTAAATAAAGTGATCTATAATAGTAACGCAATTAGACTAAAAGAGAAAGATTATTATACCAATTAAAAATAACCGAAAAAATTTAAAACCGAAAATGACACTAACGATAATAAGTGTACTAGTGGGATTATTCACCGTATTTCAAATCTATACAACTATGGCAACAAATAAATCAGAAACGCAAACTTACAAAGTAATTAAGGTAGAGAAGGAGTTTGAAATTCGCTTTTATCCTTCTGTGACAATGGCTGTAATCAAATCTTCGGCAACTTCTTATAAAGAATTAGGAAGCTCCGGTTTTACAAAATTAGCAGGTTACATCTTTGGCGGAAATAAAGATAAAAAACAAATAGCAATGACTTCTCCGGTTCATATGGATATAGGTGATTCAGTTTCAAGTATGAGTTTTGTAATGCCCTCACAATTTAATTCAACTAATTTACCAAAACCCAGCGATGCAAACGTCACCATTAGAACTGTTTCAGAAGAACACGTGGCGGCAATTACATTTGGAGGATTTGCCTCAGATAGGAAAATAAAACTATTTGCAAAAAAATTAGAAGACGCTTTAAAAGCCGATTCAATTTCTTATTATGGAAGCTTCAGATTTTTAGGATATAACCCACCTTATCAATTATTTGGAAGAAAAAATGAAATAATTGTAAGTGTTAATTTAAGTCCTAAGTAAAATCGCTTAGAAGTGAAGACACATTAATCATTAACGGCCACTTCCCAAAGAATACTTCTATTTTGCATTAGCAGAGAGTTACAAAAAGGGTGGAATGTATTAAAAAACTAATACAATAGTTTGAATCATGTAACTTATTAAATTAATTCTATAACAACTAAAAATTTTATTGAGACTAATTTTGTAAAATGATTAATCTTAAAAAAATGAAAACATTATTCCAAAGCAAATATTTAGTCTTGGCCTCTGTTAGTTGTGTTTTGATAACATCTTGTAACAATAAAAAGACCGAACTAAAAACTACAGCACAGCAAATTATGGAATCTGGAACTAAAACAATTGAAAATATGCAATCAGCTTATAAGGGCGAGAAAACCGCAACTGCTAAGTATGAAGCCTTTTCAAAAAAGGCAGAAGAAGAAGGCTACCATAACATTGCGCTGCTTTATAACGCAGTTTCCACAGCAGAAAGCATTCACGCTTCAAATCACAAATCGGTTATAGAAGATGCCGGTTCGACTGTTCCAAACATTACACCAGAATACAAAGTAAAAACAACAAAAAGAAAACCTGCGTGACGATATAAGCGGAGAAGCTTATGAAGCCAAAACTATGTACCCTGATTTTTTAAAAACTGCTGAAACTGCCAATAATCAAACAGCTTTTATTAGTCTAACATATGCAATGAAAACAGAGGCAAAACATAAATACTTTTTTGAGCAAGCTTTGGGAGATATTAATAGCAATACCTTAAACAGTTTACCAACAAAATATTTTGTTTGCCCAAATTGTGGTAACACGTACGCCAATATTGCACCAAAACATTGCGACTTTTCATTAACCGAAAGAGAAAAATTTATTGTATTTCAATAAAAAACTAAAAAACAATTAAACATGAAACAATTAGAAAACAAAGTAGCCATTATTACAGGTGGTGCAGGTAGTATTGGAAAAACTACCGCAAAGTTATTTTTAGAGGAAGGTGCCAAAGTTTTATTGGTAGATTTAAATGAAGATATATTAAAAGAAACCATAGCTGAAATAGGAAACAAAAATGTAGCATATTGCGTTGCCGATGTATCAAAAGCAGCTCAAGTAGAACATTACGTTAATGAAGCAGTAAAATTGTTTGGTAAAATTGATGTATTTTTTAACAATGCCGGAATTGAGGGCGTAGTTAAACCAATTATTGACTATCCTGAAGAAGTTTTCGACAAAGTTATTTCCGTAAACGTAAAGGGAATTTGGTTAGGAAATAAGTACGTATTGCCAAAAATGAATGAAGGGGGAAGCATTATAATGACTTCCTCAGTTGCAGGACTACTTGGTTTTGCAAATTTGGGAGCTTATGTAACTAGTAAACATGCGGTGGTGGGTATAATGAGGACAACAGCTATTGAAGCCGCACCTTTAAAAATTCGAGTTAATTCTGTTCATCCTTCTCCCGTAAATAATAGAATGATGCGCTCAATCGAAGAAGGAGCATCGGCGGGGCATGGTGATGAAGTAAAAAAACAATTTGAAGCGTCTATCCCCTTAAAGCGATATGCAGAACCCATTGAAATTGCAAAACTAGTTTTATTTCTAGCAAGTGATAATAGTCAATATATTACCGGTACAACCCAAGTAATTGACGGCGGTATGTGCGCTCAATAAAATATATTTTTAACAGCTACAAAAAATACCTTATATAAATTGATTAAATAAAATACAAATGATGAGCCAAACACACATTCACTTGCTAATTACCCATCTTCCAATTTTCGGTTCAATACTGGGTGCACTGGTTTTAGCACACGCACTTTGGACAAAGACTGATTCTACCAAAAATGCTGCTTACACAGTTTTTATAATTTCTGCCATTGGTGCTTGCATAGCCTATTTTACAGGAGAAAGTGCCGAAGAAACTGTCGAAAATTTACAAGGGGTTGTAGAAGCAAGCATTAAACAACACGAAGAATTTGCAATTTATGCGCTAGTTTCATTAATTATTTTAGGTGTAGCTTCCATTTTAGGTTTGTTCCTCACTTTAAAAAAATCACTTTTAACAAGAACAGTGGCATTTATCATTTTGTTTATTTCATTAATTAGTTTTGGTCTGGTTGCAAGAACAGGCTATTTGGGTGGTCAAATAAGACACACTGAAATTACAAACAGTGCAACTGCACCTGCTCAGAATTCAGAAAAGCAAAATGATGACTAATTATTCTACGTAAGAATAGAGAAATAAATAATGGGCTTGTGCCAACTGCCTTTGAAATTTTGTGGAGACTAAAAGAAGGAGATTTTAGTTGCGATATTTAATTTGAAAAAGGTAAAGTATAATTTTCCTGAAAAATTTTAGATTATTATAATGTGTGATGCGTGTAACTCTTTGCCATCATTATGTAATAAGTTTCCCCCTTTCAGTAGTGACCTTTGACGTGTTATGAAAACTAATTCATAATGTAAAACCAATTATCATGTCAACATTAACAACCACAAAAGACATCGTAGCAATTGCTACCGACAGTTCAAAAACATTAGCTACAGCAGTAAATGCGGCGGGTTTGGCAAAAACTTTACAAGGAACAGGTCCTTTTACTGTATTTGCTCCAACCGACAAAGCTTTTTCTGACGTTCAAAAAGACGTAGACAGTTTATTAAAACCAGAAAACAAAGCCAAATTAAGTAAAGTGTTAACCTACCATGTAGTAAGCGGTAAATTATTAGCTGCTGATTTAAAAGATGGTCAAGAGTTAACAACTGTTCAAGGCGAAAAATTGAAAGTAGCTATTAAAGACAAAAAAGTTACTATTGGCGGAGCTAATGTAACTTCGGGCGACATTAGTGCTTCTAACGGGGTAATCCACGTTATTGATAAAGTATTAATGCCAAAAGCATAATTTATCTTTTTAAAAGTCTGCTATTAATTAGCAGACTTTTTTATTTAATTATTAAATAACTTTAAAATGAAACGAGTAAAACTAATCTTAATACTAGCAATTACGTTATTATTAAATACTAATACCTTCAGTCAGCATAAACAAAAAGGTGGCAAGCGAACAAATAATCACGGCATTAAAGTACATCATCATAAAAACAGAGTAATTGTTGTAAAACAACGAAGCAATTATCGACCTAACAAAATTGTAGTGTATCATCCTTATTGGCACCCAAACTATTCATATAACCGTCGTTGGGTGTATTTCCCACGTTATAATTTTTATTGGGATAACTGGCGCAACCATTATGTGTATTATGATGGTGGTATATGGGTATCGCAACCAACAGCTCCTGCAATAATTATAAATGTCAATTTAGATAAGGAAAAAAATTACGAATTAAAAGAATCGGAAGAAGATGATGACGATGTATTTAAAACTAACGATAAGCACAAAACAGAGTATAAACCCGAGTAAATTTTTCTAAGTGTGATATCTGTAACTTCTTTTGTTATAAGCGTAACAATATAGCTTTTAATACACGCAATTTTGTCCAATAAAATTTAAAATCAATTTAAACACCAAAAAACAAATTATGAAAAATTACATATTAATTGCAGCAACTTCGTTGACGATACTATCGGCCTGTAAAAACGAACCAAAGCAAGATGCACAAGTCATCATGCAAAGAGACTCTTTAATAAAAGTTATTGAAGAGCGCGAGCTATCAGTAAATGAATTTATTGCTTCGTTTAATGAAGTAGAAAGTAATTTGCACTTAGTTAGTAAAAAACAAAATGTAATTCTTATTAATTCGGGTAAGCCAGGCGATTTAAAAGCCAATCAAAAAACACGAATTAATAATGAGATACAAGCTATTAATGAGTTAATGGTAGCAAACACCAAAGTTTTAAAACAACTTAAAGGCAAACTAAAAAGTAGCGATAAAAAAAACACGCAATTGGAAAAAACTGTTGAAACTTTAAATAATCAGTTAAATTTAAAATACTTTGAGTTGACAGCATTAAATCAAAAATTATACGTTTTAAACGCACAAGTAGCTCAATTAGAAATTTCGGTCGATACACTTTTCAATCAAAATATGGATCAACATCAAACCATAACTAATCAAAGTGCTGAATTGCGAACTGCATATTACATTGTTGGGAAATCTGCCGATTTAGAAACATTTGAGCTAATTGACAAGCATGGTGGACTATTAGGTTTTGGCGAAACGGCGAAATTAAGTAACAACCTTGATAAAAGTATGTTTACTAAAATAGATTATAACAACTCGACTATTATACCTATTAATAGCAAGCATATTAAAATTATTACTACACATCCCACAGGCTCGTTTAGCTTAGATAAAACAGGGAGAATGGTTAATAACATTGTAATTAGCGACCCAGAAAAATTTTGGAGTGCTTCAAAGTATTTGGTTGTAGCTAATTAATAAACTCATCTAAAAATAAAAAGTCAAGGCGCATGCTTTGGCTTTTTTTTCGTTTTAAAACCGTATTAATATTAAAGTAGTGTTCATTAGCCTTTAAATAGAAAAACGATGCCGTTTTATGATAGATTGAAAAAGAGAAATAGAATGGTTTAGGAGAGTTATAAATCTTAATTTTGAGTATCTAAATATTTTATTTTCTATAATTATTTTTTGTAACGAGAATTTAAAATCATTAAATTTGATATAAATAAAATAATGGAAGGATATTCAAAATATATTCCTTACGGAACTAAATCTCCTACTGATATGGTCACAAAAGCTGACCATATTACACAATTATGGCAGGAAATTACGATGCTTCGCCATTTTAGTAGATTTCCTACATCAAATATTGGCAAAAAAATTTCTCCATACTTGGACCAAGCTAAGGTTTATTTTTTGGATTCTACTAATTGTAATTGGCGAACATCTGGTTTACTTTATTATTATAGCTTTTTAAACCTTGCTAAAGCGCAATTAATATCTAAAAATATAACTACAGATGAATATATGTCCTCTAATAGCATATATCATGGGTTAGATGCGCAACCACAGGTTCTGACTCATTTTACAGATTACCAATTTAATATTCATCCACCTAATTCAAAAAAGGGTGGTAAGTGGAATATTTTTACTCAATTTTATCAATCGCTTACTGGAGAAAAATGGCCATTTACAAAAAACATTTCTGTTGCTATTTCTGATTTTCTTCCTTATTGTTTTGATATTTCTCATGAATTGAAAACATTTTATAATATTAAAAATAATGTTTCAGAGACTTATTCATTATTAAGATATGGACAAAATGAGATGTTTTTAGAACTCTGCATTGAAACAAAGAAATTATCTCTATTTGAAAATGAATTAAGTACATCTATTAAATCAGTGGTAAGATATAATGGTATGACTGAGCAAGATAAAAAAAATTGGTTGGAAGCACATAACATTTCAGCAACACAGTTACAATCAATGTGTTTTTTGAGATTTAAAAGTTTTAAAAAAAATGATATAGATTTTACTGAACAATACCATTTATTAAATAGAGAAGTAATTGAGATTTTTGATGGATTTATTCTTCCTGTACCTAATCATAATATGAATGTATTCCAATTTTGGTATTTCATTCCTAAGCTTTCTCTAAATGATGTTACAGTTAAATGGCATCCATTACTTTCTGATTATTTGTTTTCATTTATGCTAAGTTCAATTCTAAGATATCAACCTCATTTATTTAAACCTGACACGAGAGAGTCTTTTATTGCTGAAGCTTGGATTAATCAATCTCCTTCAACAGCGCTGAGATATTTTTTGTTAGAATTATCTCCTCAAAATTTGAGATTGAACTAAATTCGTTTTTCATTAAATTAATTTAAACCGTCCCCTATTCTGTCCCCTAAAAACAACGAAGCCTCGTAAACTATTAATTTACAAGGCTTTTAACTGTTGTTTTGTACCCAGGACGGGAAATGCCGCAAGCGGCGAGTCCTTTTCCGCGTCAAGTCGTAATGAAAAAGTAAAGTCCCTTCGGGCTTTATTTTTTTTGCTTGTCCCAGCCCATTCAAGCAAGCTTGATGTTCCGGATCAAACAAAAAAAGATCAAAGCGGAGCTTTGATCTTTTTCATTTTTTGTACCCTACGGGTTGGATTTATCGAACTTTATTGATGATTTTCAAGCACTTAGGATTCTGATGAATAACTGCCCTTCAATAAAGCGGATTATTTAGCCAACTTCAGAATTCTAACAGCTCCTTTTGCAACCAAAAAGAAAACGACTGATCCAATTATTAAGTCAGGGAATTTTGAATTGGTGAAGTAAACAAGAATACCTGCAATAATAACCCCAATATTTACTATAACGTCATTGCTAGTAAAAATCATGCTCGCCTGCATATGGGCTTCCTTACTTTTTGACTTCTGTAGGAGGTATAGTGAAACAGCGTTTCCAATTAAAGCAAAAAGCGATATAACTATCATTGTTTGAAATACCGGAACTTCCTCGAATCCTAAAAATCTCCTTATCACTTCAATTATTCCAAATAAGGCTAAAGCCATCTGAAAGTATCCGCTAATTTTCGCAACTCTTTTCTTTTTAGAGGCTATATGACCAACTGCATATATACTCAAACTATATACGATGGCATCAGCAAGCATGTCCAAACTATCAGCAACCAATCCCATCGACCCTGAAAAAAATCCAGTTATAATCTCTAAAACGAAGAGCGAAAAATTGATTAACAAAACAGTCCAAAGTAATTTTTTTTCCTTTGAATGATCTTCATTTATAAAAGTCAACTCGCTTTCCTCAGTACTAACCAACGATGCTCCAAGGTTAAGGTCATTGACTGCTTGATACATAGAACCAATTTCTCCTTCATGATAGACATATAGATTCCTATTAGGAATGTCAAAATCAAGTTTTGCGAATTGCTCACCATCCAATTTCATACGGATCATGCTTTCTTCAGAAGGGCAATCCATTTTAGAAATATGAATAGTTGATTTTTTCATGACTCAAAAATACAAAAGTAAAATTAACAACAATTATCCCCTGCTTGGATCGGAGGGCATTTAACTGTTCCGTAACTGCAATAAACGCAACAGTCACCCTCTAAGGGCTTTAATCTCGCCTTACAGCTCTCACATTCGTAGAAATAAGCACAAGCGTCAGTTGGCATAATTTCTTCCTTTTTATGCCCACAATTTGGGCAAGTAAGAGTTGACTTTAACTCCACTTTTTTACCATTATAAACAGCGCAAGTTTCACAAGATCCATGTAGCCTATTCCTGTAATAATTTACTCCGGTTGCAATCAGTAACCCCAACATTCCTGCATAAAGGAAATAAGTCCAATAATCACTATTGTTAAAGTGATAACCATAAAAAATTAATAAGCCGCTTGGAATTGCAATTAATAAAGGATAAGTGCAACGGTGTTTGCGATAAGAAATAATAAAACCACCAATTGAAACTAAAACCATCGCTTGAAAAATCCACATTGTCCATCCTCCAAATAATTCAAAACTACCAAGCCCAAGTGCAGAAGCAGCGAAAGCAAAAAGTGGAAAGCAACACGGTGAAAAAATTGCAGTAACGAACAATCCAATTGTTCCGAACTTGTCTATATTGTTTGTTAGTTTCATTATACTTTTTCAGATTTTAAGTTTCCCTTATTGATATGTTTGAAAAATGGCTTGAGTATTTTATGATGCTCCTCCTTTAATGAATAAAATATTGTTTGAGCAGAACGCCTCGTTTGTACAATGTTTCCATCCTTCATTTTTCGAAGATGCTGCGAAACTGCCGGAATGCTGATTCCTAAAATATCACTTAAATCGCAAGGGCAGAGTTCATTCTGCTCCTCTAATAGGAAGAGAATTTTTAAACGAATTTCATTGCCCGCTAATTCTAAGACCTTTCCAAGAGATTGGAATGTAGAAGCATTTTCATTCAAAGTCTTTCGGCATTGATCAATTTGCCTCCGGTCGGCATATACTCTTATGCAGGCGCTTTTTTCCATTATGAGTTTAAATTACGTACAAATGTATGCTTATTATTGTATTTAAGCAAATACTTAAATACAAAATGAAAATGAAGAGGGGTAGCCCAATTCATTTCCACTTTTTCATAGTTACTTTAAATTCTGTGGATTCTTTTAGCTTCATCAAACCCAACCCATTTTCCCTTGCTATCTTGCCCCCTGTTAGCCAATTCCCTGCGCACTAAATAAATCAAATCAAAGTCTCCTTCGATAGCTTCAGCAAGCAGTTTACTACTTGTTAAACTAAAGATAAAAGAAGGGTTGTCGTCATCCTTTCTATTTGCATAGTAGCGAGGATCAAACTTTCCTTTTGATTTCTCGGCAGTTTTATCCCACACTTTTAACGCCATCCCCATCTGCGTCATAAACGCTGTAAGGTTCGGATGCATTTCAGTTACAACATCGTAAAAATTTACGCTTTGTTCTTGAGCGATGTCTAAAATTTCAATGTACTCGCCATCCGTTAATTCAAGATCCCACTCACGCTCAATAACTCCTTTTAAAGCACGGATTGTAGAATTAAAAACAATTGTTTGTTTAGGCTTTTCTGCTTTAACTATTTCAGGAGAAGCTTTGCCGTGTTTTGCTTTTAATCTTTCTTCTCCTGTTTTAGTTAACTGACCACCCATCTTTTTCCAAATGTCTCCGGGAATTTCCTCCCTAACAATCGTATCCGTTTCCCTTGCACGGTTCATCGCTTCTTTATATTTCTTTGCTTTATAAAGGCGATTAATTTCTTTAAGAACTGCATGGTCACTTTTATTTAAGTGTTCCGGCTCAGTCCAGTCTTCGGTTGTAGTTGCTTTCTTTTTCATAGTGTCTACGTTCGATACTTTCTTTTGAACTTCCAAGTTCTTTCCGCTTTTTCTGACACCATTTAACTCTTCCGCATCTCCAATGGGCGCATCATCGAATACTCCCATCTTTCCACCCTGATTAAAACGACCGTATTGAGTTGCAATACCTTTTTCCGGTATTTCAATTACAACATCAACATCATGTTGAAACTCATTGTTGCCTTTGAACTGACCACCTTTTGTTGCCTGAAAAATAAAGACAAAAGACTTTCCTTTGTTTTGCATTTTTAATTTTTCCAGGTCTTTCGCTGTAAGACCAAGTTTGTTTACAGAGTCAAGAAAAATAAAATCGTAAGCGGATAATTCTCTAGGAAGTGCATCCGATACAAATAAATTTTCGTGAGCAACATCTTTATCCTTTAACTTTTTCTGCAACGTAGCATCAAGCTTCTCTTCTTTGGCAACGTATAACACCTTGCCATGATTTCTCGCTAAATAGCCGGCAAAATCAATGCACAAATAACTCTTACCCATCTTAGGCATTCCAAATACCATCGCAGTAAAACCCGGAGCAGGATCGCCAATAAAGTCAAGCCATTTTCCTGTAAAACCGATTGTATTAAAATGAAGGTTTGTGAATTCCTTACTCGGCATAATGTTTACCGGAACAATACCCAATCCGTTTAAGTTTTTCTTTTGCTTTTTTTCTTTTGCATAAGACTCGTCAATATCATCGTAAGCATTCTCATACTTCTCAATGATGCCTTTTAGCTTTTTAATTACTTCAGGACGCAACATAATGTGTTTGGCGTTCCGCATAGAATTAAACGCTTTTAATGCAGACTCCTGCATCTCCATGATTTCCTTTGCAACAGGCGATTTTTTTGTAATCTTCTTCTCCGTGATTGCTTTTTGAAGATCATCTATAAATAAACCAATGGTATTTTTATAAAGAACCTTGTCATGGAAATTCAGATACATGTGAATGAATTTTATTTCATTACTAATACCTGCAAATTTGTTTTTTGAGCTACCGGATACATCATTGCTTTTTCCCTCTTTTGAAGCAATAGCTTTTTCCAAAGCAGCCTTTCTAATTTTAATTTCAGGAGTTAATCCATCTTCCAATTCAGCATCAAGTTCCAATCGATAAATCATTTTTAATTTATCAAGTGGCAAGTTCTTATATCCTGCGGCATCCTTCTTTGCTCTGTCAATGATTGGATTGCCATCTAAGCCTGAAAGATCTTCTTTGCGGTCGATAAATTCCTCAAGTTTATCAAACGTTAAATCGAATACTTTTTTCGCTTCGGTATCATTTTCATAAATGCCCCAATCGTTGCCTTTGTTAGTTTTTTCTTCAATCACCAAGTGAGATTTTTTAAGCACCTCCGGCAGATTCTCAAAACCAACTTCACTAATGGCTTTAAAATAATTCTTGGTTGTTATTCTCATTTTGCTTTAAATTTTAATTGCGTTAATTGTCTTGTTAAACTTTGCAAATCCTTCTTCTCCTTCAGACTCAATGTGTGTATAAAAGATTTTGCTTTTGCAGGATCGTAATTCATAACGATCATTTCCGTTTTTACTTTATCGGTGTGTTTTGTTACTGCAACGCTTTTAGTAACCTTTTGAACTTTCCACTTGTATTTATTGATATAAGTGGTTAGTATTTTTGAAGGATAAGAACTCAACAAGAACTTTCCTTTTACCTTGGAAAGCGCATTGAGAAGTTCTCGGTAATCGTCTTCCGAATAACCTTTATAATGACCTTGATCCGAACCAATGTACGGAGGGTCTGCATAGATAAATGTTTCTTTGTCATCGCATCTGTTTATTACTTTGATTGCACTATTATTTTCGACTTGCACTTTTGTGAGTCGTTGTTCATACTCCTTTGTAAAAGCATCTCTTTTATTTGCGAGTGCTGCTTCTTTTGAATCATCCTTACCAAAACCCCAAGAGCCTATCATACCAGCGAAACCTTGATTGGTTGCTGTCCATAATGCCCATGCACGTTTCACATCTGAATACTTTGTGGGGTTATTATAAATCTCCATCGCTCTTTTATAAAGTTCACGACTGTGTAAGGTTGATTGAATTTCTTTTTGAAGTTCAGGGAACTTCGTTTTAATTACTTTGAAAAAATTAATGACTTCATTATTGATATCATTAATTACTTCTACTTCCGATTTCGGTTTAGCAAAAAATACTGCACCACCACCAAAGAACGGTTCGCAGTATAATCTGTGCTGCGGAATCAAAGGGAGTAGGTATTTTAATAGGGTTTGTTTCCCTCCGTAGTATGTTATTGGTGTTTTCATTTTAAAAAGAATAAAGAGCCTCCCGAAAGAGGCTCTTTGATTTTAGCTATAGATTAATGCTTTTCTGTTGTTCCAAATTTTGTCGAAGTTTCTGTTACTTCCTGCCCATTGGTAGGAATAAACACCATTCGTTTTGGTTACTTTCTGAATTGCCCAAACAGGCGCATCAACTGCTGTTCCCGGTACAGCGAATCCATTGTACACAACATTTGCATTACTCTCATCAACCAACTTAGGTTGAAAGAATGTTTTGTCGTCCAATGAATTTACTTTCGCTTGCAAGTTCCCAACAACTGCCTGAAGATTTTTAATCTCGTTAATCTCTTCAGTTTGTTTGGCTTCGGTTGCAGTTCCTGTTACATTGGTTTGTAGCATTCCAATGATTTGATCTCTTAACTCTTCAACTGTTGCAGTTGCCGGAGCAGTAACATCTGCCTGATCAATATAGATGTTGTTTAACGCACCTTGTCCGATATCAATTTTGATAATGGTATCTCTTACGATTTCCACTTCACGAACTTGATACTTCAGAACAAAACGTGATGCGCCATTCTCGGTAATCTTTATACTACCTCCGTTATTTTCAATAATAGTTGCCATACTTAGTCTTTTTTATTTTTGTTTATATATTCAACAATGCTCTCTCCGATAACCGCTCCCATAAAACCACCAATCATCACATAGGGAACTGCGTCTTTCTGTGCGGTTCTCGCATAGAAGTACATCAGTAGAGAGGCTGCAAGTGTGGTGGTTGAAACGATAGTTTTTTCTTTTATCATTATTGCTGTGATTTAATAAATAGTGTTGTTGTTATTCCCGACATTATCATTAGCCCATAGGTGAGCATTTTGTTTTCAAAACGCTTCTTTCTGTTTGCCTTGTAAGCTGTATTCAACTCTTCAGCTAATTGCATTTGTCTTTGCTGATTTTCTTTTTGTATGTCGAACAAGGATTGATAACTCCTGTTACACATTACAATTTGTGAATCCCTGACTGCAACCGCTTGATTGAGCGAACTAATGGAAACGCTGCATAAACTATCTTGAGCATTACATAAATCGTTCAGCACTATAACTTCCTTTCGCAATGTGTCACAAGGAATTTTGCTTACAACTACTGTTTGCTGCTTTTTCAATAATGCCCTTGTTACTTGCAGTTTTACATTTAGCTTTTGGTTTTCAGTTTTCAAAGAATCGGCAACTTTGGAGAACTCTTGTTTCGCTTTTTCGTATTCGTGATTAACCGTTTCTGCTAATTTGCCGGAGGTCTTAATCTCCTTTTTGATTTCTTTTACATTTACCTGTTTTGGTTTGTCATCGCAGCTTTTTACAGCGATGAAACAAACTATGATGCCTATGATAAAGGCGGAAAATAACTGTTTCATATTTATTAGTTTTTAAATTTTACACTTGTTTTTTTTCAATCGAGTACCCGAAGCAACCTGCTCCCACAAGGCTTATAAAACCATAAAACATGTGTTCGGGCATTTGTAATTCAAAGAACTGATCTGCAATCCAACTCACAAGCAACACAATCACAAACAAGACTGTGACTACTTCACGCAGACTGGTATTACCATTTTTGTCTTTTAGCAATTGTGCTAAAGCTGTTATGAATCGATTTTTCATTTTTGTTTTTTCTTTTTCCTTTTTAGAATTCCCCACAAGGCTGTTAAACCTAATGCTACTGTTACAGTTCCGATAGCCCAACGTTTAAAGGTTTGTCGCTTTACCGCTCTAAAATCAATCAGCGTATATGTAAAACTGTTACCGTATAAACTCATGTGCTTTTCACACAAACTCAAGAATTCCTTGAACTCATTGATGTTTGAAAACACTTGACATCCGGCAGAGTATTTATCTACTTGCTTAGTGATTCCATTTAAACTTGCACGGTGGATATTAATCCCAAACAACCCTTTGCTCTTTGTGCCATTTTTAAAATCAAGTTTTGCATCTCTGTCGTAATCTCGTATTACAGTTATTGGTTTTGATTGAACCAATGCTTTGTACTTCCCTTGATGCAATCCGATTCTATAAGCACCCTTGTATTGCCCTTGAGCTAAGATGGCTGTACCTTGAGGTTGCATAGGATTACGCAGCCAAAATGTACCCGGATCGGTTGTTACCTTGTAAACATGGTAATGCCATTTTAATGGGGCTACTTTGTAAAAGACATGAATCTCATCATCAAAACGATTAGGGATTGTATTTGGTGATCTAATCCCAACTATGTTTAATTGATTCGGTTTTGTGTAGAGTTCATATCCTTTGCTTCGTAGAATTCCTTTGATCTTTGATAGCAACATTATGCAGCGTTTCCTAAATCGGGTTCATACTCACTTAACCACTTCTTCACATCGAAACAAGGACAGGCTTTTTTCACTCCTGCAAAATCACGATGTCCCAACACTTGTGCATTTGGATATTTCTCAGTCAGAGAAACAATCAAATCAAACATGGAATGCTTCTGTGCATCTGTTCTGTTGTCTTGTGGTTTGCCATCTTTATCAATTCCACCGATGTAAGCAAGGCTAATGCAATTAGAATTGTGAGCATATACGCCATAACTGTTTTTGCTTTCATCTAACAACTGAATTAAATTCCCTTGTCGTTGGATCAAGTAGTGGTAGCCCGGTGTATCACCCCAACCACGTTGTTCTTTCCAATAGCGTTTAATGGATTCAACGGTAGTTGTTGGAGGCGTTGCGGTACAATGCACCACGATATATTTAATGTTTCTAAGATTTTTCATTTTTAAATTCTTTAAAGGATTTTACTTGTTCTTTTTTAACCCTGAAAAGCTCTGTGCTATTCTTAGGAATAAAGTAAATCCAACCTTGATGTGTAAACTCCTTCTCGCCAAGCACAATGTGCTTTGGTACTTTTAATTTAAAGTTGCCTTTGGATTTATAGATTTCCGTTTCAACAATCGAAACAATCTCATCTCCATGTTTTATGATTCCGGCAAATCCGCTTGCACCAACAAAAGAATTATAGGTGGATTCGTTAATTGATGTCGGCAACTTAGCCCTCACTAATGCTGCTTCTACCTCTTTCCCGAACATTCCATCTACTCCGTATTTTGGAAGGATGCTTGCTCCGTATTTTTTAACTAAGGCATTTTGAAGTTGTGTTACTCTGTTTCCTTTACTGCCTCTTTTTAAAGGGAAGCTGTCGTTTTTTACAGGCGCAGTATTTACGCTTGCAGTTTCTGTAAAGGAGGTTGTATCTTCTTCCTGATTCGCTTTCTTCTTTTTCAAGTAGTTCCATCCTAAGAAGCCAGCGACACCAGTTCCTAATACACTCAGTCCGATCAGGATTATTTTTCTTTTATTTTGTGTTTTGTTTTCCATTATCCCTTTGGTTTTGATAGTATTATTTTCAAGTAATCGTTGTATTCCCACATCTCTAACTCACTTTTCAAATCGGTCATCATGTCGGTTGCGTATAGTTTCTTATAAACTACTCCGGTCATGATAAATGCTTTTTGAGTAGGCATTTCATTAAAAACTGCTTTGATTGCTTCTTCATCTGTCCCCGGTATAAAACCGTATTCTTTATCAAAGGCTGCTTTTAAACGCTTTGCCCATCCATCGTACACTAAAGTTGGACTTGAAGGCTTACCACCCGTTTTATCCGGCTTCTGTGCAATAATTTGAAGCATCTCATTGTACTCGGTTGTTTGCAACTCATCACTCATGTCCGTTATCATATTTGAGTTGTAGAGTTTTTTATAGGACTCTTGAACTTTGAGAAAAACTTGTTTGCTTGGGATCTCCCTTAACGTGCTTCTTAACTTCTCGGTATCTGTTCCCCACCAACCATCATTGTCAAATGCCATTTTAATTTGTTTGGCGAAGGTTGCAGGTGTACCATCTTCAAAAGATTTCTTCTCTTCACGATTAGCGACTCCTTTTAAAACAAGCTTTTTCCCAAAGAAAATACCACCGCCCACAATCCCAATTCCGATAAGGGAATAGAGAAGTTTCTCTTTCAAGGTTAAATCATCTTTGGTGGTATTCTTTTTCATTTTATACTCCTAATGCTTTTTTTGCTAATGCAGTTTTTACAGGATCGTTTTGTACGATGTCGGCAAGCTTCACTATTTCCTTAGTGTTTAACTTCTTTGCAATCGTGGTTAACGCTTTCATTTTAGAATCGGCTTCTGCTTCAGTAGCCGCTTCAATGGTTATTTCATAACTAAACTTTTTCATTTTCTGTTTTTATTTCTAATAGTTCAAATACTGTTTCGATGTTCTTTGGCTCTTCAACAAAGGATTGCAGGATGAGCATTATTTTATCAAGTTGTTCTTGATTGAAGTGCGACTCTAATTGTTTTAAGAATCCAAGCTGTGCCTTCATCTCTTCAGACATTCCATCTTCAACTGGAGTTTTCTTTTTAAACACAACTTCACTTTCAATTACTTCCGCTGTTCCATTTTCTGTAGCTTCCTTTGCAATCAATCCTGCAAGCGCATCTCCACCGGGCAATTTGGCAACCCAATGTGGGTTTCGTTTAACCATTCCCTCTAAAACTATAGAGGCAACTTCGCCAAGGTTAACATCACCTAAATGCAGTTTTTTACTTTTGTACACATTGAGTTTTTCTTCTAACTCTTCGATGTAATCTTCTGCTTCGGTAAGTTTCTTTTGACAAGTTTCAAAATCACGCTTCATCAAATCATTTTGCCAACGCTCACGCTCTTGTGCTAAGGACTGATTGATCTTGTTTTCTAATTCAATACCGGAAAGCCCTTGTGGTTGTTGAACTTGCTGTGTTTGATTTTGAATCGGGTGTTCAATTGGTTTCTTTTTTTCGATGAAAAAAGTGAACTGCTGGTAGCGGTTTGAATTTTCAGTATTGTAAGTGAACACTTTTACTGTTTCAGTTGAATCGTCAAGATAAACTTTGTGGTCATCGATAGATTCTATTCTGTTGGTGCGAGGCACAACTTTTACATCGTCAACGTACACTTCAATATATTTCCCTTCGCCTTTGTCGACCATGTCGTGAAGCCACATTTTAAATTGGGAAAGCTTCACATCGTTATATGGATTGGTATGTTGCATTACTTTTACTTTTTAATTGTTGTTTTGTTTTTTGGTATTACTTGAATGAATCTTAAGTGATTGATTCCGGATAAATAATTAGTGATCTGTATTTTACTTTGATGTTCATATTGCATTTCATTGGTAGCACTTTCGCTCAAATCGAATATTCCTGTTTCGCTTTCTACTCTTACATTCTGTGCTTCTTCAACGAGGTAATAGAATTGAGTGTGTGCATCAATGGTCAGCTCTTCATTTGGTTGTAACACCAAGTGTCGGAAGCGGATAAAGTAATCTGACTTGTATCCTAATTCCTGCATCCTTCTTGGGATGTATTCTAAGGCAAGATTTATTGTCATTTTCTATTCCTCCACATTAATCCATACATATACTTTTATCTCGTAGTTGATGTCCAACTTTTGCGACTTCCCCAATGCATCTAAATACCATCCGTTTATAATTGTTGACTCGGCATCTACCTTCACAATTTCTTCTGTTCTTTTATTGCCGTGAGTGAAATCATTTACCGGAAAATCTGCTTGAGAAAAATCTCCCCAATTCAAGTTGGCATCGTTTACAAAAACATCTGCTGCATAAAACCAATTCGCCTCTTCACAACTTTGCAGTTTCAACTCTCCGATTAATTGGTTTCTTTTGAAGAGTGCTTTTGGTTTATCATCTCTTACTGCGCCTGATTCAACAGTTGAATGAATAGCTTCAATGACCTTCGCATCAGTTTTAGCTTTTGGTGCAGGTGCTTCAACAGTACCTTCCGTTCTGCTTATCAATCTTCCTCCGTATTCAACTCCAATGATAAACATGGTGTCTTTGGGAAGCCTGATTTGAAAGTGTTTCCGTTCGCCTTGTCGTTTAATACTTATCGTTTTAATTATTACTCCTTCTTTCATCATAACTCATCCTCCATTTCACAGTCTAAGTACAAACTCACTCGGTAAGGCGTGAACACCGTTCTGCCATCATCCAAATCTTTGTAAGAGATTTGAACTCTACCATTGCCGGGCGCAACACCACCTAAATCATAGTAGCGTTGTTTTGGTGCTACATTGATTCCTGACATTAACAATTTGCTTTCGTAATTATCAGGAAAGAACTCTTCTTTATTTATTTCAATCTTCTGAGTTCCTCTGTAATACAATAGATCGTCCTTATCCGATGTAACCAACACCCCATGCACTTTCACAATGTTCTTCTCCAATTCAAATGTTTCACTCACCGTTGAGTTCGCCACAAGAATTTTTATATCAAATCTTTTTTTCGTTGCTTTTAACATGGTATTGCTTTTTTAAAAGCCGGGAGATTGCTCTCCCGACTTATTAGGTTATTGATTAAGGAGTTGTAATAGTTCCGTGTAAACCAACATACAATTGGGTTTTTGGATCAAGTCCTTCCATTGAGCCTAACTCAACTGTGAACTCTAACAAGATGTCATCGTGAATCAAACGTGGATTCGCCAACTTGTAATATCCCAATGGAACGCTGTGCATGTTTGATGTTTTGAATGCAGCAACACTTGTTTCAGGGATGATGATTTTTTTGTTTGCTTTTAAGCTGAACTCTCCGTTTGCGATTGCAGGGAAATCTTCCAACTGAATAAACTTCGATCCCATTACTTTATCGGCAGTTGCATTTTCAGGGATAGATGCCAACAACACGATTCCGCTTACCAATAAGGCTTGGTTCTTTGGTAATTTTGCGTTGCTGATATTTCTCAAACCAACTTCTTTCACATCCTGAGTTTCAAATAACTTGATGGTTTTTGAATTCACAGGTTTGATGGAATACACAATGGTATCTGCCAAACGCAATTCTCCTTTTGCTAATGCGCTTTTGATGTGCGCAGGTAACTCACGGAAATGTTTCTCCATTTCTGCACGAGAGCCTTTGCTTCCTGCTCCAGGATTTGCCAACTTGTTAATGGTGCGTTGACGAGCAATTGGGTTCATTCTACGAAGCGCACCTAACAGTTCTTCGCTTTCTGCGCCTTCTAATCCTAACAACGCTCCTGCGTTATTGTACTCTTCTGTTCCGTCTAATAGTTCTAACATAATTTTTGTTTTTTAAAATTTAACTTTGATTTATTTTGTGTGATGGATGTTTGATTTTTGTTTAGTAGATTTTTTCTGATGGTTCTACTTCGCCCATGTCTTCTTCACCGCTTAAGAGATCTACTTCAATCCCATTAACCTGATTGTACTTCATTGCGCTTGCTTGAATTTGTTGTTGGATTTTATCCAACTCATTCATTTCAACTGCGCCCATTGAGTCCTCTGTGTTTGGGTAAGTGAAGTATTGTACTTGACCGAGTCCGTTTGTTCCTTCTTCAGTCTTCTCTTCTTTCTTTTCTTTTGCTTTCAAAACTTTGTCAAGAAAAATTCTCTTTTTCATGTCGTCCTTTAAAGCCATTAATCGCTCTTTCACACCATCTAATCCTGAAGTGGGCTTTCCACTCATGCCGGACATAGTTTGATAAGTGCCTGAAGCCATCATTCCTAAACCAAGTGCTGATGCAATTCGGTTTTTCGCAAAATGACCAACTCCTGTAACAGCTGCTCCAACAACGAAAGACAATCTTCCTAACACAGCTCCTGCAACTCCGCCTCCGATTACTCCGATCACGATGTCTTTTCCCAACTCAGTTGCAGCGTCTTTCACTTTCGCTCCTGTGCTTGCATCGCCAGTACCACTAAGTGATTTTTTGAGTGCTGCTTTCTGATAACTGTTTTTTCTCTTTGTCATTTTCTTTTTTTTTAATCGTTTTTCTTTTTTTACATGTATGCTACTGCTTGCTTTTTCTTCTTGCCTTTATTTCCTCCTTTCTTTTTTCTTCGTGATTTTAATCCCTTGAGTTGACCTGATACAGCTGTTGTTTGCGCAGGAGGCTTTGGTTTATTCATCATTTTGTATCCGAGAAATAATAAGCCTAATCCTGTAACACCAATTGCTGTTGGCTTTAACCACTTTTTATTATTCTCCCAAAATCCGGCAGGCTTATCTCCACCTGTGCTTGTGCCTGATCCTGAATCTCCACCGCTGTCTGTTTTGCTTGCACTTCGCATCATCGCTTTTGATCCATCGCCACTTCCTCCGCCATCTCCGCCCGAACCACTTGACTCTGATCCCGATTCTCCACCACCTCCTGAACTGCTTGTTGTACTTGTAGTAGTTGTTGACTCTCCTGTATCGCTGTTAGTGATTTTTACATTTGCTGCACCTTGCGATACTTCTTCTGCTGTTGTTCCATCTCCTGCTTGCGATTCGGTGTTTTCAAAGTCTTGTCCTTCTTTCTTTTTCTTAGGGAAGATGTTTCCGATGCCTTTTAGTAATCCTGCAATCGCACCGATGATGCCTGTTGCTGCTGTAATTGAAGCAGCAGTTGCAGTTGCTGAACCTAATTCTCCTAATCCATTAAATCCTTCATCGTAGAAAACTTCAGTACCAAGCAAATCGCTCATTGAAGAAGTTTCATCAAGACCACTCATGTCATCCACGATATATCCTAAACCACTTACTTCATGATTTTTATTTCCTTTGCCTGTAAGGATTGCCTTCTTTAAGTTTTCAGGTTTACCTCCGGCATCGTAAAAAATCTTTTCTAATTTTTCTTTTACTTTTTTTAATCGGTCGAACTTGCTCATATCAACTTCTTTCTGTCTTGCTTGCTCATCTGTTAGATATGCGAACTTTAATCGTTGAGCTACTTTGAAAAGATTAAGTTTCATGCTGATTAAAACTCCCGATCGGATTAAAGCAGTTGCAGGATTTACTCGGTTGGTAACATGAAGTGCTTTATGAATAAAGTTTTTTAGTTTACCGCCTTTCTTTCCGCCATCGCTTCCCGGTGGTTGACTCAGCTTTTTGAAAATTCCTTTTTTCGCTCCGCCACCGCCACCACCACCGCCTGAAGCAGCTTTTCTTTTAAAGAGTTTACCTAAGTCGCCTCCTTCTAATTCTTCCCAACCCATTAGGTCTTGCACATCTACATTGTTTGTGCTGGGTACGCCATTTAAATATTCTAATTCCATAGTTGTATCTTGTTTTTCTGAGTATGGTTCTTCATAATTGAATCGGTCTACCACACAATCGACCGTGATGTAATTTCCTCCTGTTGTTGGCACGATCGGATAGATGTGCTGAAAGTGATCTTGTTTGTATTTTGTGATTCGCAGTTTGTGCTTTATTTTTAAGTTGCTCAATATGCTGCTGATAAACACCGTATAACAATCGCAATCTATCCCATGAAACCTATCGTGCCAGCCTCTTGCCGGGCTTCTGATTTGTTCTTTACCATTTGCATCTTTCTTATAGGCGATGTGGTTGTATACAAAATCCCAAATGTTCTTGCACGTTTCATACACGTTTTTTCCTTTTAGAAGTGGAGCTAACTTTACAGTTTGAAACAATGTTTCTCTCACTACTTGTGGAATGAATCGAACCGTGTCATCTACCGTTGCACCTTTTTTAATTGTTGGATCAAGAAACAATGGCTTTGGAAACAAATGGTCGAACTCTTCTCCGCTTCTTATTTTTCTTTTTTTAGTTGCTTCCATTTTGCGCTCCGATTAATTGTACTTCATCTGTTTTTTCAAAAGGAATTTTCTTCCAACCTAAATCAATTGTTGTCATGGTAGTAACACCAATTTTAAATGCTTCGCCTTTTTGTACCGCTTCTAATAAGCCCTTGGCAGTAGAGAGGAGGCTGAACATTGGAATGCGAATCATTATCGCTTCGAATTTTGCCTCACCGAATGCAGGTATCGCAATATCTTGATTGACCGCTTGCGAACTTCCGATGCTGCTTCCCTTAATCAGTAATTTGATAAAAGGGAACTTGAGTTTTAAACCCGTGCGAGTTGGATTTTTCAACTGCACATCTATTCTCAACACCACTCCTTGCAAATCCAACTTGTGCAGCTTAACCGTTGGAACTATCTCCAAGTTAATCGAGGTCTTATTCAATCTCCACAGATACATTCCACCTGCTACAACGCCTCCTCCTATGCCTAAGCCTAACAGTATTTTTTTAATGCTTGCCATTTACTTCTTTCTGATTTTGTCGCTGAAATATTCTCCGCCTACTTTAAATGCCATCCAAATTGCTCCACCTACAATTGCTTTTATTGCATAGTCCACTAAACTGGAGTAGTCAATGTTTGCAAATAGGATGCTCGCTGTAAGTAGCATGTTTCCTGTTCCATCCGGTGTTCCGGCATTGTGTTTAATTTCTGACATTTCGTTTTCTTTTTTAGTTAGTAATTCATCCATCACGGTACAAAGTTGCAGCGGTTGTCTGAGTCGCTTTCTCGCTTTGGGCTTGTGTTCCCAAACTCTGCCGAGTATGGCACACAATGGAACTTTATAGCATTTACAAATCGATTGTTTTGGGCGTTCCTAATTCTTGGAATATCAATTCAACTTGTTTGATGTTGAAATATCTTCCACTTCTTTTTCCTAACTTATCTTTGAATGCAGCTAACCAACATCTAAATGTTTTTTCACTCACTTGATAATACTTCGCTAACTCGCCCGGCATATAAGGCTTTATAGAGAGTGGTTTTAATTCTTTGCTTCCCATTTTAGTTATTGATTTGAAAATTGATAATACTGTTATTGAAAATTTGTAAGAGGTCGAATTGTTTTTGTGCAATTAATTTTTTGCGATATGCTACAATCGTTTTGATTGATGGTTCTTGCAGGTATTTTGTAATTGCTTTTGCAAGAAGAGTAATTCCTTTATTGTACTCAGGAACAGAAATGCGTTGCAAACAAACTTCTTTATACCATCCTTCTGTTCCTGTTAAACCTTTGTGGTAATTAAGGTTTAACCAATCAATCGGTTTTGATAAGTAGCGACCACGTTTTCTGTTTACATAGCGTTTCGCTAAACACACACGCTCTATAATCTCTTCAAATACTTTTGTTGGATTTTTAAACGTGTTGTAATGCTCTGCGATTAAATTTTGAAACTGAGTTTCTTCTTTATTAGTAAACTCGTTATTGCACCATAATGCTGCGTGAATAAAAATCCAAGTGTTCTCAATTGTGTTGTTGTTTGGATTTGATTTACCACCTTTTATTACTCTTAAATGTGGTGTTCCTGTTTTGATTTTTCTTACTGCTGACATATTATTTAGTTTTATAGATTACTTTTTTTGAGTCGTTTGTTATTGACGATACAAAGGTGCAGCAGTAGTAAAGAGTGCTTTCTCGGTTTGGGTTATAAGAGAAATATTCTGACGATAAAAGCGAAAATTTGCAGCTAAAAGAAAAATTCGGAACGTATAAGCACCGATGAGAATGTATCGTTTGCTAAAAGAATTTTTGGGAAGATTTGGGCAGTTTTGGGAAGAGAATTTTTATCGGGTTGATTCGGGATTTATTCGGGGAGAATCGGGGGAGATTCCGGGAAGAGTGCTAAAGTGCCGCATTTTATCGGGGATTACCGTGAAAGTAATTGGGGGGCATTCGGGGATGAATTGATTAAAATTAAAAAGGTGGTCATAAGACCACCTAACACTAAATTTTCAAGAAAATAAATGAGGATTAATTTACAGTACCCGGTACTCCTAATACCTCTAGCATTGTTTTAACTTGGTTCACTGTATAATAGCGACCTCTCTTAACACCAATTTTATCTTCAAAAGGCTTTAACCAAGCGTTAAAGGTTTTTACTGATACTTGATACTTCTCTGCTAACTCCTTTTTGGAGTAGGCTTTCAACTCGAACTTGTCTGTCGTGATTCCCATGTCCTCTCTATATCTAAAAATTACTACTATGAATACTTACTTAAAAACTCATCTTCGTTTGAATTAAAAAACAAAGCGAGTTGTTTTACATTTAATCTTTGTTTGTTTTTGTAATTGGTAATTAAGTCTCTCAACTTCATTGGACTTTCTCTTGGGATATCCAATTCAGCAGGTTCTCTTCTGCGAATATTCATTGAGTTAAATAAATTAATCAAATACCTTTTTTGACCATCGGTAATTATGCCGATATCATTTGCCCTGTACAACAAGGCTTGCATGGAAAGTTTCCATTTACGTTTTAAATCTGCTAATACATTTAAGTTTACGCCATCTTTAAAATCACCTTTGATGTCTTTTTCCGGCATCAGAAATTCAGCAGCAAACTCGTTGGCTTCATGGCTGATATCTCTTGTAAAGGAAGGGTTAGTTTGTAGATGCATTACTAAATGACCTAACTCATAAGCTAAAGTAAATCTCTGACGATCTCCTAAGCTCCTTTTATTAGAAAAAACAATTGGAAATTTTCCATTAGCGAGAATACTCATTCCATCAACTCGGTCTGTATTGAAATCAAAATTCACAACGAAAATTCCGTTGTCTTCTAAAACCTGAGTAAGATTTGCGATTGCCCCTTTTTCAATTTTCCAAAGTTTGCGAAGTTTACGTGCAGCTTCAGCAGGTGATCCTAATTTTTCCACATCCAATACAGGTAAATTAATGTCAGAATAACTGATAGCCTTCATGAGTTTCTCAATGGTAAGGCGATAAATGTTTACTTGCGCTTCAATTGGTAATAGAATCTTCTGTGCAACAATGTTACGCTTGCGCAAAGCAAGCGCAGGAGGTAGATTTTCGCCTTCCTGATAAAAGAATTCTTCGGGGTAATTTAAAATTGCAGAAATCTCTTTTAAATGATTAAGCCCAACTTCCGTAAAATCCTGCTCTATGCGTGATACCTGCGAGGATGAAAGCCCTAATTTTTCAGCCATTTCAAGCTGATTTAAGCCTCTTGATTCCCTTGCAACCGTTATCATTTTTGGATTTAATTTAATCGTAGTCATAATTTCTTTACTTTCAGTTCAACTGCATATCAAAAGTATAATTATTCTGCAATTTTGCAAAATAAATCCCCTATTTTATTTCTAAAATTTTATATCTTATTGATTTACAATTAACTAAGTTTTTAGTAGAGGCATTGACTAATTGTCGTTCTCACGATTATAATCATCATTATAAGGATGAAATGTTAAGAGTCTCCCATTGGTTTCCAATTCAATTCGATAATAATGCCCGTCAAATTCAACCGCTCTACTTCCTCTTCTGATAAAAGTTCTATTAGTAACTTTTATCTCGGCAATAAATTCATCATAGATTATTTGCAGAACATTGCTAATGACATTTTGCAGTTCTTTAAAATTGTATTGAAAAAAAGTATTCCCATTTCCTACAACTCCAATGTATAATTCCTTGAGGTGACCTAAATAGATGTGTGCCAATCTTTCAAAATCACACCATATTGGCTTTGGATATGGTAATATCAGTTTGTCATCTATATTTGATAATAGACCTGCTGCCTTATTAAAATTACTTTTTTCTAAGTCCTGCAACTTTGATATCTGCAAGCCATTTTTTTTAATTTCATTCACAACAATTGGAACTCGTTTTTCATACTGTGCCAATTTAATTTTTTTCAATTCTTGAATATCACCATCTTCATGTTTATCGTTCATGTATTTGCAGTATAAAAAATGAAACTTCACTTCATCTTTAAGTTCTTTGGTTTCAAAATTTCTATATAACTCCGGATTATTAATTACTTCCTCTCGTTTGTAAAATAATAGTAAGCCATAAAGTTCAAAATATTCAAAATATGCAAGTTCACTCCCATCTTTTATTCTTGATTTAAGCATTCCAATATTCATTAAATCAATTTCTCTTTGGTTACTTTCGAGAATTGTAATTATTAATTTATCTGGAATCTCTTTCTCTCCCTGCACAATAAATCTGTTTTCTCTTTTACGATTATAAGAACTAACTACAGCAATATCTTTGCATAATAATCCATCCCGATCTAATAGAGTTTGAGTTTGTTCACTTAAATTAAACTTATCCGATGGAATAAATTTAAATGTAGCTTCTGTTCGTGGAATATTATCAGTGCCCCTATGTTTTTCAAATCCTTTTCTCTCTTCAAGTGTATATCGAAATCTTCCCATGATACCATCTTTTCCAAATAATTCAAATGACTTCGTGTCCTGATTAAATTGCAGTAAGACAAACGCATCGTATTGTCCGTACATAAAATAAAGTTCTTCAATAGAAAATTTCATAAATGTTTTTAAACCAAATTTAATGGTTTCGCTAAATTATGAGCGTTTTTGTTGAGAAATCAATAAAACCCTTAGTAAACACCTATAAACCACCTATTTGTGGCGTATTCTTAAAATCTGTATATTTGTAAGGTTGAAAAAAGCATTTCATATATTATTCTGTATTTATTTTATCGCATTGGTTATAGTACCATGCGGAGATAAAGACGATTGCAATGAAATAAACCACTCAGAAATTGCTCAAACAACCGATCACCAAGAGCATTCAGGAGAGGTTTGTACTCCCTTTTGCAGTTGTGCTTGTTGTGCTGCTCATTTTTTAAGTAATGAGTTAGAACCAACGCTTAACATTGTTGCTGTTATCAATAGTGTTTATACAGTACACAAAGAATCTAAAATTTCCTCTGCGGTTATTGCCATTTGGCAACCTCCTAAACTCGCTTAGTTATAAGTTTCAATTTTATTTTTAATACGCATTGTGGTATAGCAATGCCTTATTGATGCTTTTTGGCGTTTTCGCCTGTCTTAATCTATCCTTAAAATTAATTTACAATCACAAGAGAAAATTATGTTCGATAAACTAATAGGTTTTTCAATCAAAAACAAAATGGTAATAGGTTTGTTTACTATTGCCTTAATTGTTTGGGGTATTTATTCCTTAAAAAAATTGCCCATCGATGCCTTGCCCGATATAACCAATAATCAGGTAACCGTAATCACGACTGCGCCAACTGTTGCAGCGCAGGAAATAGAAAGTTTTATTACTAATCCCTTGGAAATTTCCATGTCTAACTTACCCGATGTAAAAGAAATACGATCTATTTCTCGGTTCGGTTTATCAGTTATAACTGTGGTGTTTGATGATAAAATAGAAACTTACAAAGCACGACAGTTAGTTGCTGAAAAAATCAAACAAGCCGAAACCGAAATCCCACAAGGATTAGGCAAACCCGAAATGGGGCCAATTACAACAGGCTTGGGCGAAATTTATCAATACACACTGCATACAAAAAAAGGATATGAAACCAAATACAACGCACAGGATTTGCGCACCATTCAGGATTGGATTGTACGCAGACAATTAGCAGGAGTGCAAGGTATAACCGAAGTAAGTGCGTGGGGAGGCGAAGTAAAGCAATACGAAGTGTCGCTTGATCCAAGTCGCTTAAATGCCATGAATGTAACCGTGGATGAAGTGTTTGAAGCTTTGCATAACGGAAATGAAAATACAGGAGGAGCATACATTGAAAAGGGTTCCAATGTTTCTTTCATCAGAGGTATTGGTATGGTAAATACCAAAGAGGATATTGAAAATATTGTAATTAAAACAGTAAACAATATGCCTGTTATAATAAGAAACATTGGTACAGTTAATTTTGGCAGCGCACCACGTTACGGAGCAATTACACGAAACGGAGAGGGCGAAGTTGTTGCCGGAATTACTTTAATGTTGAAAGGAGAAAACTCATCAAAAGTAATTGAGAATGTAAAATTGAGAATGGCTGACATTCAAAAATCGTTACCCGAAGGTGTTGTGATTGATCCATACATTGAGCGTTCAGCATTGGTAACAAGAGCCATTGGCACAGTTGAGAAAAACTTAATTGAAGGAGGCTTGATAGTAATTTTTGTATTGGTGCTGCTTTTAGGAAACCTAAGAGCAGGATTGGTTGTAGCATCGGTTATTCCTTTAGCCATGTTGTTTGCTTTTGCAATGATGAATTTATTTGGTGTGTCGGGAAACTTGATGAGTTTAGGTGCAATTGATTTTGGTTTGATTGTAGATGGTGCAGTAATTATTATTGAAGCTACTTTGCATCACATAACCGGACGAAGCATCAATAAACATTTTGCAAACGGAAAATTAACTCAAGCCGAAATGGATGAGGAGGTTTATGTTTCTGCAACTAAAATAAGAAGTTCGGCAGCCTTTGGCGAAATTATTATTATGATAGTTTACTTACCAATACTTGCCTTGGTGGGTATTGAAGGAAAAATGTTTAGCCCTATGGCACAAACAGTAGCTTTTGCCATATTAGGAGCATTAATACTTTCGTTAACCTATGTGCCAATGGCATCGGCATTATTTTTAAGTAAGAATACACATCATAAGAAAAACATTTCCGATAAAATAATGGCATTTTTCGAACGCCTTTATATGCCTGTAATTACAAAGTCTTTAAAACGAAAAGGCACCATTGTAGTGTCTGCTTTAGGATTATTTATTGTGAGCTTATTTATGTTTTCTCGTATGGGTGGAGAGTTTATCCCAACTTTAGAAGAAGGAGATTTTGCCATTGAATTTGGAATGATGCAAGGCACATCCTTAAAACAAATGGTGGAAACAACTACCAAGGCTGAGAAAATTTTAAAGTCAAAATTCCCTGAAGTTAATCAAGTAGTAACTCGTATTGGTAGTGCTGAAATCCCAACCGATCCTATGCCAATGGAACGTGCGGATATTATGGTAGCCATGAAAGATAAAAGCGAATGGACGAGTGCCGATTCTAAAGAAGAAATGATGGAGAAAATGGAAGAGGCATTAAAAGAAGGTTTGGTAGGTGTAAATCTTGAAATGACACAACCCATCCAAATGCGTTTTAATGAGTTGATGACCGGAGTAAGACAAGATGTTGCTATCAAACTTTATGGTGATGATATGGAAGTGTTGGCAGACGAAGCCGATAAAATTTCAAAAGCCATTATGCCAATTAAAGGTGTGAGTTCGCCTAATATTGAAAAGGTAGCAGGTTTACCACAAATAACCGTAACCTATAAGCGTGATAAATTAGCGCAGTATGGAATTAAAGTAAGTGATGTAAATAAAGTAATTACAGCAGCCTTTGCAGGCGAAGCAGCAGGCGTTGTATTAGAAGGCGAAAAGAAATTTGACTTAGTAGTAAGGTTTGATAAAAATTTTAGACAAGACATTTCGGATGTAAGCCAGCTATATGTTCTTACCGATAACAAAGTGAAAATTCCAATAAATCAAATTGCAGAGGTAAGTTTTAAAGAAGGCCCTGCACAGATTTCGCACGACAATACTAAGAGAAGAATTGTTGTTGGATTTAATGTGGAGGGTAGAGATGTTGAAAGTGTTGTTAAAGAAATTCAAACAAAACTGAACGCTGAACTTAAATTACCTCCCGGTTACAATATCACTTACGGTGGGCAGTTTCAAAATTTAACAGAGGCAAAAGAACGATTATCAATTGCAGTTCCTGTAGCATTGCTATTAATATTTATGCTTTTGTTTTTTACGTTTGGGTCGTTCAAACAAGCACTCCTTATTTTTACAGCCATCCCACTTTCGGCTATTGGTGGTGTGTTTGCACTGTATTTAAGAGGAATGCCATTTAGTATTTCGGCAGGAGTTGGATTCATTGCTTTATTTGGCGTAGCAGTTTTAAATGGAATTGTACTCATTGGTTATTTTAATCAACTCAAAAAAGAAGGTATGACAGATATATTAGAGCGTGTGCTGACAGGCACTAGAGTAAGGTTGCGTCCTGTAATTATGACCGCAGCAGTAGCATCATTTGGTTTTTTACCAATGGCATTATCACACGGAGCAGGTGCTGAAGTTCAAAAGCCATTGGCAACTGTTGTAATTGGTGGTTTGTTAAGCGCAACACTTCTTACCTTAATTGTATTGCCAATTTTATATGTGTTGTTTGAAAAAATGAAATCTAAATCTACAAGCATTGTTACACCAATGATAGTCTTGTTTTTGTGTTTAGGTGCTACTCAAGTAAATGCTCAATCAAACGGTTCGTTAGATGAGTGGATTACTAAAGGATTAAAAAACAATGGTTCTGTTTTAGCTGCGGATGCTGAAATTAGAAGTAGCGAGTATCTAAAAAGGACATCAAATGAAATAGGAAAAACAAATGTGAATTTAACTTATGGGCAGTACAATAGTTTTGCTAAAAAGGATAACAACCTTTCTGTTTCACAATCCATTCCTTTTCCTACATCCTTTGCTGCTAAATCAAAATTAGCAGGCTCTGTAATTGAAAGCAATGTGCTTAAGAAAAAATTAACTGAAGCAGCAGTTGTATTTCAGATCAAGCAAATTTATTATGAATGGTTGTATTTGAATCAACGCAAAGCCCTTTTGCAAGGGAAAGATAGTATTTATAAAGCTATTGCAAAAGCATCTGCATTGCGATACAAAACAGGAGAAATTAATTTACTTGAACAGTCAACTGCCGAAGCAAGAAGCAAGGAAATTGAAAATGTGTTAATGCAAATCGATAATGATAAAAGCACATTAACCGCAAGATTAAAATCACTTATCTCAGGCTCTGTTAATTCTTTTGACGATAAAGATTTAAAAGAAGCTAATTTAAGTTTGCAAGTAGATTCTACACTATCTGCAAAAAATCCATTTGTTGTGTATATGAAACAACAAATTACCGTTGCTGAAAATCAAAAAAAGGTTGATAAAAATGGATTATTACCTGATATTACTTTGGGCTATTTTAATCAAACCTTGTTTGGTGTTCCTTATGGTAGTGATGCCACAGCACCCTTGGCAAATTACGGAAATCGTTTTCAAGGCTTCTCAGCAGGAATAAGTATTCCGCTTTGGTTTGCACCGCAATCTGCGAAAGTAAAAGCAGCAGAATATTCAAAACAAAATGCTGAATTTCTTTATAAACAAGCACAAAACGATGCAATGGCTGAAATTGAAGGTGCATACTCGCAATATTTAAAAACTCAAAAATCATTGCAGTATTACAAAACAAGTGGTTTGCCAAATGCAGAACTTATTACAAAGCAAAGCACTTTAGCATTCCAAAAAGGAGAAATCAATTATTCGCAACACGTTATTAATCTTCAGCAAGCGGATGAAATAAAACAGAATTACCTGCAAACGCTTTTAGATTATAACAAAAGCATTATAGGATTAGAATATTTATCGGGAGCAACTAAATAAAAACAAACATTAAATACAGAGACATGAAAATCATCATAAAAACAAAAATAAAAAACGCAGTTCAGTTAAGTATTATTGTGCTGTTATTGACGCTCACAGCGTGTTCAGGCGGTAAAGAAAAGCCCGAAGCAGAGGCGGAAGATACTTGTGCCAAACCCGAACCAAAAGAAATATCATTAAGTAATGAGCAATTTGAAAACTCAGGAATTGAGACAGGGCAAATTGAAAATAAAAATCTTAATGGTATTTTAAAAGTAAACGGGAAATTGGATGTGCCACCACAAAATTTAGTTTCGGTTAGCGCACCAATTGGTGGCTTTCTAAAATCCACAGATATGTTAGAAGGGATGCACGTTACCAAAGGGCAGGTTATTGCTGTAATCGAACATCCAGAAATTGCTCAATTACAACAGGATTTTGTGGAAGCTAAAAGTAAATTTGATTTGTTGGAACAAGAACTAAAGCGCCAACAAGATTTAAATAAAGAGAATGTTAACTCCGCCAAGGTTTTACAACAGGCACAAAGCGACTTTAACGTGGCTCAGGCAAGATATAAATCCTTGGAAGAGAAAATGAGAATGGCAGGCATTAACAAAGCAAATGTTTTAAACGGAAATATTTCCGGAATGCTTACTGTTACTTCTCCTATTAACGGTTATGTTACCAAAGTAAATGTAAACATTGGCAAAATGATTAACCAACAAGATGTAATGTTTGAGATTGTAGATACAGAACACTTACACGCTGAGTTAACCGTATTTGAAAAAGACATCACTAAAATAAAAGAAGGACAAAAAGTGCGATTTACTTTGGCAAACGATCCCGACAAAGAATTAACTGCCACCGTACATTTAATTGGTAGAGCTTTTGACGATAGCAGAAGCGTACGTATCCATTGCCACTTAGATAAAGAAGATAAAGAGTTATTGCCGGGAATGTTTATTAATGCGGTAATAGAATTAGATGGAAGCAAAGTAAATTGTGTGCCGGTTGCTTCAATAGTCAGAGAAAACGATAAAGAATACATCTTCATTAAAGAAGCAAAAATGGGATGTGGCAAACATCAAATGTGTATCGAGCATATTGAAAACTGTCCTATTGAAGAAGATTGTCCCGAACACCCTGATTGCGAAGCACACGAAAGTTGCAAAAACAAAACCAATTGCAAACATAAAGAATGTGTGGAGCATGAAAACTGTACAGAAAAAACTGCAACTTCAGGATTTAAGTTTACTATTTTTGAAGTAAAAACTGGTGTTACAGATGGCAGATACACACAAATTAAACCATTGGTTACATTACCTGAAGGTGCGGAAGTTATTACTTCGGGTGCTTTCTTTATTTTATCACAAATTAAAATGAGCGGTACATTAGACGCTTGTTGTCAATAAATATTATGGGCGGAGGCTTGGGTTCTTTTTCCTTAAACAAAGGGATTTTTTCATAACCAAGTTCTCTCGCCCGCCAAATTAAAATACAATAGAAATGATTAATACAGATCCAAACCATAAACACACCTACGATGAGCAAGGCAAAATGACCTGTTGTACGTTAGAGGATAAAATTTACGCAAAGGCTGAAGAGCATTCTCATGAAGGGCATAATCACGACCATGAGTCAGCTTGGAAAGAATACTTACCTGCAATCATTAGTTTTGCGTTTTTAATGACAGGGCTTGTTTTCGATTACTTTATAAAGCCTGACTTTTTTAAAGATTACGTTCGTTTGGTGTGGTATATCGTAGCTTATATTCCTGTTGGAGTGCCAGTAATGAAAGATGCTGTTAAGTCGATTTCAAAAGGGGCTTTCTTTTCTGAATTTTTTTTAATGTCAATTGCCACATTAGGTGCATTCTTTATTAAAGAGTATTCCGAAGGTGTGGCAGTAATGTTGTTTTATGCGGTAGGAGAGTTGTTTCAAACAGCAGCGGTTAATCGTGCCAAGCGGAGCATTAAGGCGTTATTAGATATTCGACCCGATACAGTAACTGTTGTAAGAAGCGGACAAACATTCACCATCGCTCCATCTGAAGTTTTAATTGGCGAAACAATACAAATTAAACCCGGAGAAAAAGTGGCGTTGGATGGAATTTTGCAAACTGAAAAAGCGGCATTCAATACAGCAGCATTAACAGGAGAAAGCAAACCCGATACTAAAAATAAAGGGGAACAGGTATTAGCAGGAATGTTAAACTTGAATACTGTAGCTGAAGTAAAAGTTACTTCTTTATTTAAGGATAGCAAGCTTTCAAAGATATTAGAAATGGTGCAAGATGCTACTTCACGAAAAGCACCAACGCAATTGTTCATTTCAAAATTCGCAAAAATCTACACACCAATTGTTGTGTTTTTGGCATTAGGAATTTGTTTGCTGCCTTCATTGTTTGTGAGCGATTATGTTTTTAACGATTGGCTGTATCGTGCATTGGTATTCCTCGTTATCTCCTGTCCTTGCGCTTTAGTTATTTCTATTCCACTCGGTTATTTTGGCGGTATTGGATTAGCATCAAAAAACGGAATTTTGTTTAAAGGTTCTAATTACTTGGATGTAATGACAAAAATTGATACTGTGGTTATGGATAAAACCGGAACATTAACAAAAGGTGTTTTTAAAGTTCAAGAAGTTAAAGCAGTTGGTATTGATGAAAAGGAATTCTTACAATTAGTTGCAGGCATAGAAAGTAAGTCAACGCATCCAATTGCAGTTGCAATAACACAACACGTACAAAGTAATAATGTTACAGTTAGCGATGTAGAAGAAATTGCAGGGCATGGTTTAAAAGGTAAGATCAATGGTAAAGAAGTATTAGCTGGAAATGCAAAACTTCTAAAAAAGTTCAATATTGTTTATGACAATACTATAGATACTATTGTGGATAGCATTGTGGTTGTAGCGGTGAATAATGTATATTCGGGTTACATAACAGTTGCAGATGAAATAAAAGAGGATGCATTACAGGCTATTAAAGATATGCATCGCTTAAATATTAAAACGGTTATGCTATCAGGTGATAAGCAAAGTGTGGTTGATAAAGTCGCTAAAGTATTAGGTATTGACAATGCATATGGAAGTTTACTCCCCGAAGATAAAGTAAATAAAGTGCAAGCTTTGAAGAATGAAAATAGAAATCTCGCTTTTGTTGGTGACGGAGTTAATGATGCTCCTGTTGTTGCCTTAGCAGATGCAGGAATTGCAATGGGCGGTTTAGGAAGTGATGCTACTATTGAAACAGCAGATATTGTTATACAAAACGATATGCCTTCAAAAATTGTTACAGCAATTAAAATCGGGAAATTAACACGGAGCATCGTTTGGCAAAATATAGCAATGGCAATGGGTGTAAAAGCAATTGTATTGGTAATGGGTGCAATGGGCATAGCCACCCTTTGGGAAGCAGTATTTGCCGATGTAGGTGTGGCATTGGTCGCAATTTTGAATGCAGTAAGAATACAAAATACTAAATTTCATTAATGCAAATTTCAAGGGACGAGATAATTAAATTCATTCTTACTAATAATCCTCTTTCAAAAAAAGAAGAATTGGAGAAACTATCTTTAACCGCATTAGTGATAATGAAAACACAAATTGAAATTGAAAAAATAAAGAAATGAAATTGCATTATAAAATTCCACAGGGCTTAAAAAAGCACGTAGATGAAGAATTATTAAAATCAAAAGAAATATTTTCAAAAGGAGATTTACAAACCGCATGGCGACATCTTGAACGAGCGCACATTCTTGGGCAAGCATGGCCGTATGAACATACTCAAACTCATTGGCACATGTTGTTATTCGCATTCCGAATAAAAAATGGAAAAGAAATCATCGGACAAATTCCCCGGTTACTTGTGGGCGGTATAAAGTCTTTTGTAGGCGAGATTCCATTGGGGAATTCGGGCGGAGCAAATGTACCACCACTAAAACCAATGGAAATACCTGCGGATTTAAAGGAGATTCTCGCAGGGTATTAGAATTAAGATTTGCTTAAGAATTTAATCGGATATTTGAATTATGAAAATTCTGCTCATAGAAGATGAACCTGAACTTCGGAAATCAATTAAGCAGTACCTGCATCAGGAAGGCTATGTGGTTGAATCAGCAGCCGATTTTGTAAAAGCATCTGAGAAGGCAGGGGTTTATGATTACGATTGTATTTTAGTAGATATAACTCTACCTAAAGGAAGCGGTTTAGATATAATAAAGCAGCTGAAAGAAAATGGTTCTAAGGCTGGAATTATTATTATTTCTGCCAAAAACTCTTCAAGTGATAAAATCAAAGGACTTGATTTAGGTGCGGATGATTATCTGGCAAAGCCATTTGATTTAGCGGAATTAAATTCACGTATTAAAGCACTAATAAGAAGAAGAAATTTCGATGGGAATAAATCCATAGTCGTAAATGAGATAACCATTATTCCTGAACAGAGACAAGTTAATGTAAATAATGAACTTGTTACATTAACAGCTAAAGAATACGATCTCTTATTATTTTTCATTTCTAATAAAAACAGAGTTGTTTCAAAAAACACTATTGCAGAACATTTATGGGGCGATGACTCAGACCAAATGGATAGTCACGATTTTATTTACGTTCATTTAAGAAATCTTAGAAAAAAATTGATGGATAAAGGATGTACGGATTATGTGCAAACGATATACGGTATAGGATATAATTTTAAAGTAAACGGATGAAATTAATAAGTAAAACACTCATTTATTATCTCTTAGTTAGTTTGCCATTGCTGATTATTGCAGGACTGCTTTCATATTTTCTTATCAATAGCGAATTGAAAGATGGTACGGATGAAACACTAATGAATGAGAAAATTAATGCTGAGAGACTTATTCAATCGTTGAAAGAACCTAAAAGTATCTATTTGAGTTCCGACAGTCTTTCAAATATTAAACTCATTTCGGGTGCTGAATTAAACGATGGTTTTATTGATACTCTTATTTATAATCGAGAAGAAAGCGAAAATGTTGGAGCAAGGATGTTAAGAAGTTACTATACTGTTAACGGCAACACCTACCAAATTACTCTCCTTAAAACAACGATGGAAGAAGAAGAATTGTTAGAGGGTATTTTAGCAACTTTTGCCATAATTATTGGGTTTCTGATCGTATCGTTTGCTATTGTAAACTGGTTGTTATCAAAAACACTATGGAAGCCTTTTTATAGCACACTTTCCGAGTTAAATAAATACGAAATTCAGAACCATGAACAACACCATTTTAATGAAGTAAATACACTTGAGTTTAATCAGTTGAATATTGCTTTGAATAAAATGATGGATAAAATTTATTCTGATTATCAAGAGCAAAAGGAATTTACTGAGAATGCTTCTCACGAAATGCAAACACCATTGGCAGTTATTAAAGCCAATCTCAGCTTATTGATGCAATCAGATAATTTGAAAGAAGATGAAATGAATCGTCTTCAAACAATTGAAAACACCATTAAAAAATTAGCATCGTTAAATAAGGCTCTTATTTTATTATCTAAAATAGAAAACAATCAGTTTAAGGAGAGTGAATCAATAAGCATTAAGCAGTTTACTTCTAAAATAGCAGATAATTACATAGATCTATTTCAGTCAAAAAACATTGGTTTAGAATTGAATTTATCAGAAGATGTTATAGTAAAGATGAATCCAACTTTGGCTGAAATTCTTCTTACAAACCTTATTCAAAATGCAATCAGACACAACAGTGAAAATGGAAAAATAATTATTGAATTAAAGCAAAATCAATTGACCATTTCCAACAGCGGTAAACCATTGACTATTCCCAAGGATCATTTATTTATTCGTTTTAAAAAGAATGATGCCTCCAAAGATTCTCTTGGTCTTGGTTTATCGATTGTTAATGGAATTGCTAAAACCTACGGATTTAAAATCAATTACGATTATTCATCATCGTTGCATCATTTTCAAGTAAATTTCAACTAAAGATTTACTTTAGAATTGTACAGTAGGTTTGTGATATGAAAGTTAAAAATCCCTCCATTTTAAAAAGAACAATTGAGTGCTTGGTACTTCTGTTGCTAAGTATAAATGTGTATTCACAAACACAAAACATTTCTGTTTCGGGTCTAATTAAAGAAAAAAATACAGGAAGCCCTTTGCCTTATGTGAGTGTATTAATTAAAACGGAGAAAGACAGTTCCTTAATTGTGGGGACTATCACCAATGAAGAAGGGCGTTTTACATTAAATGGGTTAAAACAAGGTAAATACTATATCGAAGTTTCGTTTATTGGTTATGCGACCTCAAGACAACCTTTCTTTATTGGTAGTTTGAGTTCGTTTTTAGATGCAGGTACAATTGAATTATCTGAAGATGCGCAAGTTTTAAATGAAGTTGAAGTAACTGCAAAGCAAGACGAAGTTTCAGGTAAAATGGATAAAAAATCCTATACACTTGAAAATAACATTTCTCAAAGTGGTGGTTCGGTTTTGCAAGCCGTACAAAATTTACCCGGAGTAACTGTACAAGAAGGAAAAGTTCAGATACGAGGCAGCGATAAAGTGATTGTATTAATTGATGGAAAGCAAACTGCATTAACAGGTTTTGGAAACCAAACAAGCCTTGATAATATTCCTGCCTCCGCTATTGAAAAAATTGAAATCATAAATAATCCTTCAGCTAAATATGATGCTAATGGTAACGCAGGTGTTATTAATATCATTTATAAGAAAAATAAACAAGAAGGATTTAATGGCAAGGTAGGATTGGCAACTGGCTTGGGCGCTTTATGGATAAAGCAGGAAAACCTTCCAACGATTCGACCGCAATATCAAAACACACCTAAGTTTAATCCAACGCTATCACTTAACTACAAAAAAAGGAAAATCAATTTATTCCTTCAAGGCGATTACTTGCTTACCAACACATTAAATAAAAATGAATTTGTAGATCGCTACTATGATAGCGGAGAAATTATTCGTCAGCAAACGAAAAGAAATAGAAACACTACAGTTGCAACAGGAAGATTGGGATTTGATTATAATCCTAATGAATACAACCAATTTAGCCTGTCAGGTTTATTTAGTTCAGAACGAATTTTGGATAACGGAGATGAACCATTCTTTAACTCTGATTTATCAGATAGGAAACGTCTGTGGCAATTTTTAGAGGATGAGCTAAAAACAACAGCAACAGCATCCTCTTCATACTTACATAAATTCAAACAGGCTGGACACACTTTAAACATTGGATTGAATTATACATTTCACAGAGAAGATGAAAAATATTACTTCACGAATGTGATGCCGACCTTTACAGGTTATGATGCCTTTAAGTTAATTTCTGATGAGCACGTAGCAGATTTTAATCTCGACTACATTAAACCCTTAAAACATGGTAGAATTGAAATGGGAGGTAAATTCAGGTATAGAAACATTCCAACAAACATGTTGTTCTTTCCGGGACTTAATTCTCCTATTGATTCGGCAGCAGGAGGTTGGGCAACGTATAAAGAAACGATACCTGCGTTGTATGGGAACTATGTTCTTGAAAATAAAAAATATGAATTAGAGGCAGGATTAAGAGTTGAGTATGTTAATGTAAATTACCAAGTGAATCCAAACCATCCCACCTATAAAAGTAATGGTTACAATTATACGCAGCCTTTTCCAAACGTAAGATTTGCATATAAGTTTAACGACAACAACAAGATTTCTTTATTTTACAATAGAAGAGTTGATAGACCAAACGAAGTGGATATTAGAATCTTCCCTAAATACGATGACGCAGAAATTATTAAAGTTGGTAATCCTTCGTTAAGTCCGCAATTCACTAATCTGTTTGAATTAGGCTATAAGGGTAACTGGAAAAGCGGATATTTCTATTCAGCAGCATACCACAAAATAGCAGATGGTACAATCACACGTATTGCAAGCATTGTTCCCGGTAGCACTTTGATTTATTCTATTATGCAAAATGCAGGAAGGAGTTATAATACAGGATTAGAATTAATTGTCTCTCAAGATGTAAAAAAATGGCTTTCTCTTAATATGAATTTTAATGGTTATCAAAGCACCATTGAGGCTTTTACAGTTTACAATAAATATCCTTATGCAAACACTTATACTTCTGATAGGCAGTCACTAATATCTTGGAACTCAAAACTTAATGCCACTTTCCATTTAAAGAAAAATACCGACTTTCAATTAACAGCAATTTATCTCGCTCCTGATTTAATTCCGCAAGGAACTATAGGATCAAGGTTTTCATTGGATATAGGAATGAAAAAACAAATTCAAAAGGGTAAAGGCGAATTATTTATAAATGCTACAGACCTTTTGAATACGATGCAGATTAAGAAATCCATTCAAGGCAATGGATTTAGATATGTTAGTACCGATTATTATGAAACACAAGTTGTGAGAATTGGATACAGTTATAAGTTCTAATTTATGCCTAAAGATTTGCTTTAGAATTGTGTTGTTACTTTGAATCATAAATTTAAAAACAGATAAAAAAATGAAAACAACAATCGCAACAATCGCATTATGCTTCGGGCTTAGCTACGCAAATGCACAACAATTAAAAGAAGCAGAAGTTCCTGCTAATGTTAAAGATGGCTTTGCTAAAAAATATCCCGGAACGAAGGTAGATGAATGGGAAAAGGAAGGTGCAGATTACGAAGCTGAATTTCATTTAAATAAAGTTGAATCCTCTGCTGTATTTGATGCAAGTGGAACGTTTAAAGAATTAGAACAGGAGATTAAAACATCTGCTTTACCAAAAGCTGTTACTGATTATTGCACAAAGAATTATGCAGGCTATAAGTTATCTGAAGCTGCAAAAATTACAGATGCGGCAGGTAAGGTAATGTATGAAGCCGAAATGGAAAAAGATAAAATGCACTTTGACGCTTTATTTGATGCAAACGGAAACTTTATCAAAAAGACCGAAGCAACGAAAGAAGAAGAAGGAAAAGATTAATTTTTATAGTTTTTTAGTTTAGCTTAAGCCTCCCTTATGGGGGGCTTTTTTTATTTCTGCCTTTCTCGGCAGTTGTGTTCCGATTCCAAACAGTAAGAATTATTTTGTGCTATTCTTCGGAGTAGAATCCTAAACCACGAAAGCACCACCAAGCATGGGCATAGTTTTGCCTTGTGTTTTGTTATACCCCATATCCCCGTAAAATAGACGATTCTTAGTGGTATTTGCCATTGAGTATGGCACTTATATTTTGAACGTGCAAGTTTATTCCCTTGATTTTTTCCCCTCAAAAAAAGAAAGTCGAATTCGCTACCACGTTCCCAAAAGTGTACCGTACTTCAAATAAAGCAAGCAAATAAACGGAGTATGAATATTGAAAAGAACGTGAAGATGGAAAGTGTTAATGGAAATAAAAAGCACAAAAGGTTGAGCGTTGCTGAATTGAGAAAATGTAAAGGCTTTGAAAATATTTCTGATGCGGAAGCTGAAGAAACAATAATTGCTTTGGAAAAATTATCAATCCTGTTTTATGAATTATACATGAAACAAAAACAGAGCAAGCAAAAACTAACAATTATAAAAGGAGGTGATCTTGATGGAGAACAACGAAACGCTGCTTAAAAAATTTGCTAAAGGCAAAGGAGCAGCATTGAAAGATGAGTCTATTCAAAATTGCGTTATTTACACAAGGGTAAGTTCCAAGGAACAAATGGACACCAATCAAAGTTTGGAGTGGCAAAAAAAGTATTGCATTGATTACGCCATAAAAAACAAGTTGGACATTAAAGGTTATTTTGGAGGAACTTATGAAAGTGCGAAAAGCGATGAACGGAAAGAGTTTACTCGAATGCTCAAATTTGTAAAAGCGAGTAAAGAAAAAATCTCTTTCATTTTAGTTTATAGTTTGGATCGATTCAGTAGAACTGGGGATAGCGCAATTTTTATAGCGAGCGAATTAAAAAAGACCGGAGTTAGTATCATGGCTGTTACACAACCAATCGATACAAACTCCCATGCCGGAGCATTACAACAAAATATCCAATTCATCTTTGGTAAATACGATAACGATTTACGAAGACAGAAAACGATTGATGGAATGCGAGAGAAATTATTAAGAGGTGAGTGGATTGGTAATGCACCAACAGGTTATGCGTTTGTAAAAGGTGCGCCCACCCAAACTATTATCATTAGTGATAAAGGAGAAGCCATTAAGCAAGCTTTTGTTTGGCGAGGTAATGGAATGACCTACGATCAAATTATTGAAAAATTAAAATGCTTGGGTATCAATATGCCTAAGCAGACCCTTGGTGGCATATTTTCGAACCCTTTTTATTGTGGGTTCATGTCGCACAACTTACTGAATGGTGAGGTTATTAAAGGAAAGCATCCTCCTTTAATTGATGAAGACTTATTTCTCAGGGCAAACGAACTCAAGAAAACAGATGGCTTTAAAGTCAACAAAGCCAATGATAACCTACCATTAAAGGTATTTGTAAAAGATGCAGAAACAGGAGCCCCTTTCACCGGATATATCGTGAAGAAGAAGGGGCTTTATTATTATAAGGTAAATCGTATCGGAATTAAGGTAAACCGAAGCGTTAAAATCATGCACGGCAAGTTTGAAGAGTTGCTTTCAAATTATACGGTAAATTCTGCCTACGTAGAGCCTTTAGAAAAACAACTGCGCTTCACTTGGGAGAACCTAACAGAAACCAGCACAAGCGAGAAAAAAGCCCTTTCTTTTAAGCTTAACGAGGTTGAAGAGGAGTTCTATAATTTGCGTAAAAGACACGCAATTGGGGCTGTAAGTTTGGACATTTACGAGGAATTTTCGACTGAAATGAAGAAGCGTAAAGAGGGTATTATGGAGTCCCTTGAAAAGTTGGAACAAAAATTATCGAACCCTAAAGAACTGATAAATTTTAGCTGCCGATTATCGGCAAACCTCGCACCTGTGTGGGCTTCGGGGGACTATTACCAAAAGCAAACTTTCCAAAATGTGGTATTTCCTTCCGGTTTGGTATATGATACGAAAATCGAGCATTATCGAACCCCTGAAGTAAATCGGGTGATCGCCCAAATCGCCCAATTATCAAAGGGTTTGGGGGAAATAAAAAAACCGGACTTCTCAAATTTTGAAGAGAAGTCCGGTCTAGTACCCGGGACGGGACTTGAACCCGTACATCCGTGAAGATACAGGATTTTAAGTCCTGCGTGTCTACCAATTCCACCACCCAGGCATTTCCCTTGCGGGAGGTGATTAAAAAAAGAGCTTTGCAGCTCTTTTTGAGCGAAAGACGGGTCTCGAACCCGCGACCTTAACCTTGGCAAGGTTACGCTCTACCAACTGAGCTACTTTCGCTTTTTTCCCTAAATGGGAGTGCAAATGTAACAAAAAAATTAAAACTTCAAAAAAAAATAGTAATATTTTTTATTTTTTTTTAGGCTGTTTAATTGAATGTTTTTAATAATTCAAAAGCACTCCAATAGTAGGGGTGAGGGTATTTTAATTTAACTGTTTGTTGTGCTTTTTTAAAAGAGTCCTCTATTAGGGCAGTTTTGGCATAATTCTTATAAAATTCTGTCATTAAAAGCTGTGTAGCAAAATCATCAACTGGCCAAAGGCTCATAATTATATTTTTAGCGCCTGCAATGCTAAACGAACGTTGTAAACCTGCCACACCCTCTGTGCCCATTTCGTCGCCCAAACCTGTTTGGCAAGCTGACAAAACAACTAATTCTGTACCTACCAAGTTTAACAAACTAGCTTCGGCTGCAGTTACTACGCCATCGTTTTCAGAATCTACATTTAAACTATCGTTTGTAGCAGGGCCAACACCCGAAAGAATAATGCCCGAGCGTAACAGGTTTTTATCTTTTATATTTGAGCTATTGAATCCTAAAAACAATTTACTATCGCTCTCCACATTTTTTAAAAAATAACCGTGTGTAGCAATATGTAAAATACTTGGCGATTTTACTTTTCGTAAATTAGCTTCGCTGGCAAACTGATCGGTAAATAAGTTAACGGTCCAGTTTTGTGTTTTTAGTTCTTTATTAATTTCTTCTACCTCTACCTTTGTACCCGGTAATTTTGATAAATTTGTTAAGCCATAGCGACTCGCAACAATTTGCGTAGTTATAGTTTGTTTTTTTTGTTTTTTGGTTAAATCGTAATCATAATCGGGGTAACCAAACAAAGAAGCAGTTGTGTTTAATTTTGCAATTGTTTTTTGTTTATTTATGATTGCGGCAATTGTAGATGTTGGATAGATTTCAAAATTATCAGCCACATATTTTTTTGTTTTAGGGTTGAACAAGCCCAATAAATTTACTTTATGAAACACACCATCGCCAGAAATATAAATTTTTGAAACATTCGTTAAGCTTGCTTCAAAAGGTTTAAAAAAATAGGTATAACTTACGCTGTCTGGCTTTTGTTCATCAATATTTTTATAATAGGTCTCAAAATTTATTTTTTCTAAATCATCGCCTTTATTAAAAATAATAAAATCGGGTTGTAAACTATTTTTTTTAATAACATAAGCACCATATTTAATTTCGCCTAATGTATCGTCAATTGCTTCGTTTACTTTAAATACTTCAATTGCAGCCTCATTATCGCTTAAATTTTGTTTTATGGTTTCAAAAGTTAAAGTATTGGTGCTTGAAAAATTTTTTAACTTGCTTTTTAATTTAATTTCTAATTCGCTGGCTTTTTTATACAATTCATTATCATCGTAAGCGGCTTCAGTGGTTGATTTGTAATTGTTTATTAATTCGTTTTTAACCAACAACCAATCTTGATAAAATTTTTTCAAATCGGGGTCGCTGCTTAAAGCCACTTCTTTAGCCATTTTTGCAGCATTATTAGCTAAAAGGGATTTTAGTTGTAACTGATAACGCAAGGAACGATTAATGTAGTCTGTAAAATTTTTAGCGGGTTGATTTAATTTATAATTAATTAAAAAAATGTTATAACTCTCAAAAACAGGCGTTATAAAAGAAAGAAACTGTGCTTGGTTTTCTTCGCTCATTGCTGCAAAATAATCGTTTAGTTGATTGGTATAAAAATCTAAACTTTCAAAGTATAAAGGCGTAGCCAATTCAAACTTTTTTTGTTTGGCATAAATTTCGGCCAACAATAATTGAGCATGTGCGTATAGTTCGTGCTTTTTACTAAAATTTCTTTCCACTAAAACTAACGCTTCCCGCAAATTAACTTCAGCTTTTTGCAAATTATTTGTTTTTAAATACAATTGGCAGGTAGATATTAAATACGAAGCATAGCGGTAGTGGTTTTTTCCGACAGAATTTTCGATAATTTGCAAGGCTTGCAGTTTAAGAGCCTCTGCCTTTGCGTAGTTTTTAAAATGCAAGTAACAAAACGACAAACAATTTAAATTATTGGCATATCCCTGGTGTTTTTCGCCAATGGTTATTTTATAAATTTCGTTAGCTTCAATAAATTTGTCTTGGGCTTCTTTATAATAGTCCGCATCAAAATATACCAACGCTAAATTGGTTAAGGAGTTTGCATAGTTTTCAGACTCAGTACCAAAACGTTTCTTACGAATATCTAAACTATGCAACAACAGCTCTGATGCCTCGCTATAACGCCCTAAAGTACGAAGTAAATCGGCTTTATTGCTTAATGTGGAACAGTAGGGTTCAGTATCTGTTTCGTTTAAACTTTTGTAAATGGAAATAGAGTTATTATAACACAATTCGGCATTTTTATTATCGCCATAGGATTTAAAACAGAGTGCTAAATTATTTTCAATAACGGCAAGGGCATCTCTGTCTTTTAGCTTATATTTTTGATGTAATTGTTTGGCTTGTTTTAAATTAAAAATGGCTAAATCAAATTTACCGTATTCGCGGTAGGCATCACCCAAATTCTGTATTCCAATGATGTAGCCAGTCGTATCTCCTAATTTTAAAGAGCGTTGCTCGTCTACAATATCCTTATATATATCAATTGCATCCTGATAGTTACCTAAATTCTGTAAAATAATTGCTTTTTGATTTAATAGTCGTAGGTATTTTAAATTGCGCTCACCATCTAAGGTTTTGTAATAAAATAATAATGCTTCTATATTTGGTTGGGCCTGTTGGTATTTTTCTAAATCAATAAGTAAGGTAGTATAATTGCTAAAAATTTGCGTATATTCTCTACTATTAGCGCCGTATACAAGGCTCATACCGTACATACAGGCGTTATAATATTTTTCTGAAGCTTCAAAATTATTTTCGTTTTGGTAAAACGCTGCTAAATTTAATTCCGTTATATATACCAATTGGGTGTCAACGGCTATTTTGGAATAGTTATAGGCTAAAATAAAATTGTCGTATGCCTTAGTTAAATTCCTAGCATTATAATAAGTATTACCCAATTTCATATAAAACTGACTGGAGTTATCAGGGTATTTATCGAATTGTTTTTTGTGTTTTGTTTCAAAATATTCTAATTCAACATTAGAAAGTACTTTGCCATCGTTTAATTTTGTAATTAATTGCGCCCAGTCTTTTTCATAAGTTTGAGCAACAGTAAGGTTTAAAACCAAAAATGAAAAGAGAATAATTAAGTATTTAATCACTAATTAAAAATAGGCTAAAAATTGGAATTATAAACTATGCCCCATTTTATTTTTTTTTGTTTCTAAATAATTGGCATTATGTTTATTGGCTTCAATTACAATCGGTATATTTTCTACTATTTCTAAACCGTAACCAATCAATCCGGCTCTTTTAACAGGGTTATTGGTCATTAATTTTATTTTTTGTAACCCTAAATCGCGTAAAATCTGAGCTCCAATTCCGTAATCACGTTCATCCATTTTAAAACCTAACTCTAAATTAGCTTCTACCGTATCGCGACCCTCTTCTTGTAATTTATAGGCTCTTAGTTTATTTAATAGGCCGATGCCTCGTCCTTCTTGGTTCATGTATACAATAGCCCCTTTCCCTTCTTTTTCAATCATTTGCATGGCAGCATGAAGCTGTGGTCCGCAATCGCAACGGCAGCTTCCAAAAATATCACCCGTTACACAACTGCTGTGTACCCGCACTAATACAGGTTCATCTTTTTGCCAGGTTCCTTTAATTAAAGCTAAATGCTCTTGGTTGTTTGTTACTACTTTATAGGCAATTAAATCAAAATTACCCCAATTGGTTGGCATTTGCACCGAAACAACCCGTTGAACTATACTTTCTTTTGTTAAGCGGTAGCTAATTAAATCTTTAATAGTTATTAATTTTAAATCAAAGCGTTGGGCAATTTTTACAAGCTCCGGTAAACGGGCCATCGTGCCGTCTTCATTCATAATTTCAACAAGTGCACCACAGGGCTCAAAGCCAGCTAATCGTGCTAAATCTATTGTAGCTTCGGTATGCCCGGTTCGCCTAAGTACGCCGCCCTCTTTAGCTTTTAAGGGAAAAATATGCCCTGGTCTGCCAAAATCAGATGGTTTAATAGTTGGATCAATTAGTGCTTTAATGGTTTTACTTCTGTCGGATGCTGAAATACCTGTAGTGCAACCAAATCCTAATAAATCAATAGATACGGTAAATGCAGTTTCGTGGCTACTGGTGTTAGCCGTAACCATCATATCTAATTGCAGTTCTTTTGCTTTTTGTTCGGTTACCGCGGCGCAAATTAAACCTCGCCCATGCGTAGCCATAAAATTAACAACTTCAGGGGTTGCATTAGCAGCTGCCGTAATAAAATCACCCTCGTTTTCTCGGTCTTCGTCATCCACCACAATTATTATTTTGCCGTTTTTTAAATCAGCTAACGCTTCCTCTATGGTATTTAAATTAAATTCATTCATAAATATTTTGCAAATTTACTCAATAAACTATTTTAAAAGCCTTTTTGTTTTGCAACTAATAATAAATAATTTAAAAAAAATATTACAGGCGCCATTACCTGGCGAAGCAGTGCAGTTACAAATGGCACCCAGTAATAGGCCAGCTATTAAAATAGAAAGCTTAAACCCTTTAGATTACAAGCATAGCGCAGTAATGGTAGTACTTTGTAAAGACGAGGACGACGATTTTTTTATTCCCTTAATTGAACGAGAAACATACAACGGTACGCATAGTGGGCAAATTAGTTTACCAGGGGGTAAATTTGAAATTGAGGATATAACTCTCGAAAAAACAGCAAAAAGAGAGTGTTTTGAAGAAATTGGATTACAAACTAAGGAGGTATTGGGCAAATTAACAGCGGTTTATATACCCGTAAGTGGTTTTTTGGTTCAGCCTTTTTTTGGGCATTACCTTATAACACAACCAAATTTTGTAAAACACCAGCGTGAGGTTAAAACGATATTAAAATTGAAAATAAATGATTTATTAAATGATAGTTTTATAAAATACGGAAGTTTAAGCGATAGTGCAAATATGAAACACCCTTATTTTGAAATAAATAATTACAAAATTTGGGGCGCTACGGCAATGATATTAAATGAGGTAAAATTTTTATTAAAAAATAGTTTTTAACATGATAAAAAAAATCGGAATATTAACATCAGGAGGCGATTCGCCTGGAATGAATGCGTGTATTAGAGCAATTGTAAGAACAGCCATTTATAACTCAATAGATGTAATTGGTTTTATTAGAGGCTACGAGGGCGTAATTGATAATAATTTTATTGATTTAAAAAGCGAAACTGTATCGGGTATTATACAAAAAGGAGGTACCGTTTTAAAAACAGCTCGTAGCGAACGTTTTAAAACCAACGATGGGTTACAACTAGCAGCAGATACGTGCAAGAAAAACAATTTAGATGGTTTAATAATAATTGGTGGCGACGGAAGTTTTAAAGGGGCCATTGAATTAAGTAAACGTATTACTATACCGATAATTGGTTGTGCAGGCACTATTGATAACGATTTGGTAGGAACAGATTACACAATTGGTTACGATACGGCTATAAACACTGCAATTGATGCCATAGATAAAATTAGAGATACAGCCGAAAGCCATGATCGGATTTTTGTGGTGGAAGTGATGGGTAAAGATGCCGGTTTAATTGCTATTAGAACTGCAATCGCAAGTGGGGCAGAGGCGCTATTAGTACCCGAAATTAAGCACGACATGAATGATTTAGTTTTGAAAATAAAAAATTGGAGATCTACAAAAAGCAGTAAAATTATTATTGTGGCAGAAGGCGACGAAAGTGGGGGCGCTTTTAAAGTTTGTGATATTATAAAAAACCATTGCCCTGAATTTGATATACGCGTAAGTATTTTAGGACATATACAACGTGGGGGAAACCCTACCTGTATGGAACGTGTAAATGCAAGTATCGTAGGGTTTAATGCCGTTAAAGCAATAATTAACAACAATAAAAATAAAATGGTTGGTATTATAAATAAACAAGTTGTTTTAACTCCTTTTGAAAATGCCATAAAACATCATCAAATTTTAAATAAAGAGTTAGAAGAACTTATTGAGGTGCTAAGTAGTTAAAAAACACTAGTAAAGCTACTACAACGGAAGTTATAGAAAGAACCAAAACTGCTGCTGCGCTGATATCTTTAATAATTTTTATTTTTGGATTTAGTTGTGGCGACACTACATCACACAATTTTTCGATGGCGGAATTAAATAATTCGGCGGTTATAACTGCACCGCAACAAATAATTATTGCTAACCAGTCTACTTTATTTACTTTAAAATATAAACCTGCAGCAATAACAACAGTTGTTGCCACCAAATGAATTTTTAAATGTGCCTCCGTTTTAATTGCAGCAAACAAACCGCTAAAAGCAAAACCAAATGCATTTATTCGTTTTTTAAAGTAATTCATTTTTTGGTTGATGTAATTTGTTTTTGAAAGATATATAAATTTCGAAGATTAAATATAGAAAAACTGCAAAAGTTATGGTAACAGAAAGGGTTTCTTTATAATAATTTGGATTGAAAACAGAATTAATCATTCCGCTTGCTAAATCAATAGGACTAGAAATTATATCCCAACTATTGTAACGCAAATACCTTCCTAAATACATGCCATAGCTACAAGCTAATAATAACAAAGGTTTAGCAATTAAATTAATTTTTTTAGAATAACTTCTTCTAATTTTATTTAAAATTAAATCAAACGCCATAATAAAATAAATAAATCCTGTTATTGCAAAGGTTAGTATTAAAATTAAATCGAACCACAACGGTGCAATTAAAGCCTTTTTTAAATGAAATAAATCGGTTAAAATATAAGGTGCATTTGGAAGAAATAAGATGGAGAACATCAAAAATATAAAGCTTAAATATTTATGTGTGTTGGGCTTTATTAATTTCATAAATAAAACCGGTAAATAAGCTAAAAACAGATTCCAAAACAGAAACAGAAATGAGTAATGTTCTGTTTTTATGATTCTTACAACTACAAGGGCAATACAAAAAGCCACTAATTTGTTAATTACAGTAATTTTCATTTTTTAGTGTTTTAATAATTGTTTAAACTATTTATTATTCTTACGTCTCTTAAATCAAAGCTTTGCCAATCGTTTGTGTAATTAGACGTATAGTGTTTTATTTTATTTCTTAATTGTATATCAAAGTCGTTGCTGTAATACCTATCAATTTGAGTACTAGAATAGTTATTAAAATTTGGATCTATTGTTCTATAATCTGGATGTTTTTTAACTTCTATCAATTCAGGAATATTTGCATCCGATAAAGAAAATAAATAATAAAAATCAACATCTTTTAATGGCTTATTACTAATATTATATCGCGTAATTAACACATCCCAATTTATAGTAGAACTTAAAACTAATACCGAAAACCATACAGCAAAATTTGTTTTTACTAAATACCAATTCGATTTTTCTCTTATAATTTTAATAGAAACAATTACTAAACCAATTGCGGCTAATAATAACCAAACATAAACACCAATGCGTCTGTATGTAAAGTTGTAGGATTCAACATAAATTTGATTACGGCAAGCAGTAGAAAACAACATCACTAAATTTTGAATCACCCAAATTAAAATCATGACTTTTAAAACCTTAGAATTTTTTATCGAATTGTAATCTTTACGAAATAAAAACATTAATAAACTAGTTGCAATAAGTATAGAAAGAATAATCATTCCTACACCGTTATGTACAAAATCTGAATGGCTTATGCCCTTTGGTAATGAAGCTTTAAACCATATAGACGTTATATCACCAAAATTTAAAACGAATAGCATTAAGTTTAGAAATACAAATAGTGCTATACCCGAAAATCGTTCCGTTTCAAATCGTTTTGTGTTATCGCCTAACTCTTTATTATTAATTAGCGGTAAACTATTTTCCCATGTTTCAATTACCGGAATTGTTCTATGATACAAAAGGGCATACACCAATAAAAATCCACCAAATGTAAAAAACAACCAACTAAAACTTATAAAATCTAAATTTATCCATTTTGTATTTTCTGCAAATAAAGGATTTGCATTTTTATATAAACTAAAAAACAAAATACATAAAATTAATACCACGCCAATTGCAAAAAATTTATAGCCTTTTTTGGGGGTAGCTTCTCCGTTGGGTTTAGTTTGAGAACGTGCAATAGCATCTATTATTATAAATATAAAAGAAGATGCCATTGTAAAAATTGCAAACAAAAACGAAAATATACTTGATGTTTTTGTACTAAATGAAAATGCCGAAAGTAATACCAGAGAAAAACAATTAGCAATAATACTTAATGCACTCGAATGTATAAACACACAACTACTGCTTAGCAAAGCCATTGCAGCCGCCCACAGCCACTTTTTTTGAGTGATTACTTGTTTATTTTTTATAAGAAATAGTAGTATTAATGCCACATTAAATACTAAAAAATTAATACCTGCATTTTGTTCAAAAAATAAATAGCTGTAACCTGCCGTTGCAGTAAGTAAGAGATAATCGTTGGTTTTCATTTTATAAGTTTTTAATTAGTTTATAGATTGTTTAATTTTATCGAAGTCTTCAACAAGAAGCGCTTTTAAGTCTAATTTCGAAACATCAGAACATTTTTTCCCACGCTTATAACTCTCATTTAAATAATTCCATTGTGTAGGTAAAACACACCAAGCACCAATAGCGGTTAGGGCGGAAGCCAGCGAAGTTTTGCCATTTCCTCTTAAAAAAAATTGTAAGCCTACTTCTTCTTTAAACGATGTTGTGTAATTAAAAAGCACGTGGTACACGTCGTGAGACTCAGCCCCTGTTATTGGTTCTAATCTATTTTTATTAAGAAACTCTCCAAGTACTTTACCTAAACTTCTTTCAGGAAAATCAAGTAGATTGGCAGTGCTAAGTCCCCAGGGTTTTTCTTTTGTTCCAAAATTAAATACGATTGGTCCCAGTTTCTGTGCCGAAAAGTTGGAGATTTTTTCATGGATAAGTAGCAATCTACTTATTACCGGATGGGGTTGCTGTTGTGGTTTCATATTTTATGTTTAAATTATTGTAAAGCACTTTGTAATTCAAAGTATAAATTCAAATTTTTTTAATCTATCTTTTTTATTAATTTTTCAAGGGTGTTAATGTGTTCTTCAAAGGCTTTAATGCCAACTTTAGTAGCACTATAGGTAGTTGACGTTTTTTTACCAACAAATTCTTTTTTAATATGTATAAACCCTTCTTTTTCTAAAGCTGTGCTATGACTGGCTAAATTACCATCTGTAACTTGCAATAAATCTTTTAAAGAATTAAAATCAACACTGTCGTTTACCATCAATACACTCATAATTCCAAGCCTAACCCTGCTTTCAAAGGCTTTATTTAATTTATGTATGTTAGGTTTTATCACTTTATTTTATAAATAGTACTAATTTTAAATCATCATTCATCAATCAACGCTCATCAATTTTTTACTTTCGTTCGTATTTAAACCACATAAAAATACCATATACTATATGTAATACACCAAAACCAAAGGCCCAAAAAATTATGCCGTAACCTAAGTAAAAACTGGCCACTATTCCCAGCAATATTTGTAAACAACCTAAATAGCGAATATCGTGCAAAGTATATTTACTGCCGTTAACTAAGGCTAAACCATAAAAAATAAGCATAGTGGGACCTATCAATAATGCCATTGTACCACCATGATATAACAAAGCAATACAAAACGAACCGCCTGCAGCTAAAGGAATAAACATGTTTACAAATAAACGCAAGGCGGTATGATCAAATAATTTTTGTCCGGTTTTTTTTGCTTTTTTTAATGAAAAGGCTAATGCTGTAACAATTGAAAACACCAAAACGGCTACACAAATCACTATACAATTTAATAATAATTGATTATAAGATTCTTGAGAGTAGTTATGGGCATTAATATAATTGGAAATAAGAGTTTTACCCATGTAAGCACCAATTAAAGCATAAATTCCGGCAAACACGCCAGATAAACCGCTTAATGATAAAAACTTACTCGATTTTTTCATCATTTGCCTTATATCGTTTAAGGCGTCTAATTGTTCTTGATTGTTTTCCATATAAAAGCACTTTGCGATACAAAGTTAAATATTATTTTTTAATTACAATCTAATTTTTATTTTTTTTTAACGATTTTTTTTAGTTCGAGTAGCTTTTACCCCAAAGAGTAAAAGCGTATTGAGAACTGTTTTTGAGTGCACTTCTCAATACAACCTTCATTCCTCAGGTTTACTCGAAGTGACAGAATAAAAATACCTACATTTGGACCGCGCCATGCTTGTTCATTTAAACGATACCAATATTAATTTTAAGACCATTGAACAGATTGTTAAATGTTTGAAAGACGGTGGAATAATAATCTATCCAACTGATACTGTTTATGCTCTGGGCTGCGATATTTCGCATGTGAAAGCAGTAGAGCGCATTTGCAAGTTAAAAGACATTAAACCCGAAAAAGCCAATTTTAGTTTTGTGTGCAGCGATTTAAGCCATTTGTCAGAATACACAACACCTATTCCGAATGCAATTTTCAGGATTATGAAAAAAGCATTACCCGGTCCTTATACCTTTATTTTAGAGGCGAGTGCTAAGGTTCCAAAACTTTTAAAGCAAACAAAAAAAACAGTTGGTATACGTGTACCCGATAATTTAATTTGTAAGGAAATTGTTCAAGCATTGGGTAATCCAATTATATCAACCAGTTTGCACGATAGCAGTGACGATATTTTAGAATATTTCAGCGACCCGGAAGTGATTCACCAACACTACGAAAGCACGGTGGATATAGTTATTGACGGTGGCTTTGGAAATATTTATCCTTCAACTGTTTTAGATTGCAGTACACACGAAATCGTTGTTCTGAGAGAAGGGCAGGGGAGTCTGGACATTTTGAACTAATTACAAATTCTCTTTAACAAAATTTTCTGAAAACGTTTTTATCATTTCTCTTACTTGTCTAAAATGAGTTAATATTTCTTCCTCTGTACCTTTTGTTTTTGAAGGATCAGGAAAATTATAATGAAATCGTTTTGCTTTTCCTGGAAAATAAGGGCAACGCTCTTTCGCATTATCACAAACTGTAATAATATAGTCAAAATCAATATTCAAATACTCATCAACCAAATTGGAAGTGTGCTTAGAAATATCAATCCCATCTTCTTTCATTATTTTAATCGCCGTTGGATTTACACCATGTTTTTCTACACCAGCACTAAATATTTTCGCTTTGTTTCCTGCAAAAAAACGTAAGTATCCTTCAGCCATTTGACTGCGACAACTATTGCCTGTGCATAGCACTAATACATTTTTACTCATAAATTAAACTACTAACCACAATAAATTTATTAATGTAAATCTGGCATCAAAACCAAAAATCAAATTAAGAGCTATGATACCTAAAGTAATTATTATAGGCTTTTTATATTTTACTATTTTCTCCATATCATTAATTAACAGCAACCTCCTCCTGGTGTACAACAACTTTGTTTTGTGTTTTGTAAATCAGACAAACTAACTTTTAATTTTTCTTTTGGAATTCCACACGAATCGCTAGCCAAACAATTAGTTTGTTTTGAGGTTAACACAAAATCTTTTCCGTTAAAATCTACCCCATATTTTCCTATCGTATCGCTTTGGTATTCTACTTCTATTTCTGCGTCTTCAACACCCAAAACTTTTTCTGATAAGGCAATAATGTCGTTTAATTTTTTTGGCGCTAAGCGATGATCAAAGTCATTAGCTTTCCATAATTGAAAGTTGACTACTTTTTCATTACGAACCGTGCCACCGCAATCAATAAAATGCTTGGTAATTTGCCCAACTTCTGTTACGTGAAAGTGTTTAGGGACAGTTGTGCCATTTGGCAGAACAAAGTTTAAGTCTGTTACAGTACTTAACTCTTGTTTAAATTGTGATAGTTTCATAATGTTTATTTTTTTTAGTTGTTTTAATCGTTATTTACCGATGATAATTAGCAAATTTTTTTAGCAACATTTGTTTTTAATGGTGTATGCTTCAAATAACAGGGTTAAGTAATTCTTAGCAGTTTCCCATTCTTTCTCATCAATACAGTAGCACACTTTTGCTCCTTCAATTTCTCCTTTTATCAAACCGGCTTCTTTTAATTCCTTTAAATGTTGCGACACGGTGCTTTGTGATAATGGTAATTCTTCAACAATATCGCCACAAATACAAGCTTGCTTTTTTATTAATACCTGAAGAATTGCAATACGGGCAGGATGCCCTAATGCCTTAGCATAAGCAGCAATCTTATTATCTTTAATTGTAAATTCTTCTGTTTTAGTAGTTCCCATAAATATATCGTAAAATTACGATAAATATTTTAATCTGCAAAAAAAGTTGTCACTTCGAGTAGCAATTACGCCAAAGAATGAGATCGTATCGAGAAGTGATTCAAAAACAGTTCTCGATACAGAAATTTTAAGAAGCAAAATTTTCTACTCGAACTGACCGGGAAAATAAAAAAGAAATTAAACCTTAATACGCTGACCAGCGCGAAGTTTAGAACTCGGTTTTAAACCGTTTTTTTTGCAAAGCGCCTTAACAGTAGTGTGATTACGTTTTGCAATTTTTGCTAAATTATCGCCACTTTTAATTTTATAAACTCCACCTTTTGCTAGTTTATGAGTTGCTTTTCCATTTTTACGCGCATAGCCAACATCGCGTTTGTGGCGGGTATGTAAAGCACGTAAATCGTATTTAGTATCAACATCGGTTTTGCGAAGTGTAAAGAAATTATTTTTTAATTCGCCTTTTTCATAGTCAATAAAATCTTCGGTATCTAAAGCTTGCCCTAAATAACGCATTTCAAAATGCAAATGCGGACCAGATGAACGCCCCGTATTTCCACCCAATCCTAAAATAGAACCAGCACCAATACATTGCCCTGGCTCAACTAGTAATTTAGATAAATGGCCGTAAACGGTTTCTAAACCATTATTATGACGAATAATAACACAATTGCCATACCCGTGACAGTATTTTGCTAAACGCACCATGCCATCAAATGCACTTACAACTTGGTCGCCAGTTTCTAAATCAATGTCTGTACCGTAATGTGGGCGATAACGTCTCCAACCAAAATTACTAGTAATATTATTTCTAATAGGCATATTAAATGCTCCGTCTCCCTCATTTACAAGTGTTATTACGACACTATCCACCTTAAACGACTCATTAAAATTATAAGGGTGAGCCGAAGATGTATCCCAAGTTGAATATAAATCGTGACTAGGAAATAAAAACTGAGTAGTATCTGGTATTTCGGCTAAATTTTCTTCAGAAATAACAAATTTAGTGGTATCGTCGCGCTTTACTTTGCCTTTTTTACCATCATCGGGCTTAGTTTTATCATCAAAACCACTAGTTGTTGCATTTACATTTAAAAATGCTATGCAAGTAATTGATAATATGTAAATTAACTTTTTCACCAGATGTGTAGATTACAAAGATTAACTATTAATCCTAAAAACCAACAACCGTTACACCTTTTTTGGCGAAAGTTATTAACAATTATCTTTTTTTTAACAGATTTTTAGAAAAGGAAGTAAAAAATAGATTATTTTATGAATTTTAATCACAAACTAGTATTTGTTACAGAATACCACAAAATAAAACTACGAACCAGAACTAATTTTTAGAAACAACCAAAAACTTATTTATTCGCTTTAATTCTATCGTTCATTTCTTTGCCTTTTGCTTCGTTGCCAGTCATTAAATATAATTTACGTAAGGCACTCATGGTTGGCTTATCGTCTGTTTTTATAGTTAAGGCTTGCTCTAAATAAGGTATTGCTTTTTTAAAACTTTCTTGCGCAGTGGCTTCGTTAGTTTTTTGGTTTTTTGCAATTTCGGCAATGGTGCCACCTTTACCACTTTGGTAATAACCGCCATAGTTATTATACATTGCCCCTAAGTTATAAAGTGAATTGTAGAGAACCTCTTTATTTGCTGGATTTAGCTCAATTGCTTTTTTGTAGTTGGTTTCCGCTGTTTTAATTACGTCTTCAAAATTTGAAGGCTTTGCTAAATCTTTAAATGTTGCTTTATCCTTTGGGTTAGCAATTTGATCGTTTATTTGCCCAGCAACTAAATAAAATACGGCATTGTTTGGGTCGTTTTTTATAGATAAGTTTATGTTATTTAAAGCTTCTTGTTGTTTACCATTTGCCAAATAATAATCTGTTTCTTTATTCATCAAACTCATATCGTTTGGAAAAGCAACTCTACCCTTTTTTAAAATATCCAAAGCAGCAGTGCTATCTGATTTTCGTAAATTAGCTGTGTACATACTTTCGTAATTATAAGGTGTAGCTATTTTTAAATCAATCATTTTTTTATTGTACTCTAAAATTTTAGCTGGTAAGTTTGATTTATTAGCTGCAACGCACGCATTGTAAAAGTTAGAGGTATCTTTTTTCATGGTTAAGCTCATATTCGTATAGGCTGTTTTATAAAAATAATCGGCAGCCTCATCGTATTTTTTTGCTTTGTATTTACCTTGAGCAATATTTCCGGCTTCCATTTTAATTTGTGATGCAACTAAAACAAATTTAATATCGTCTTCGCTTAATTGCGATGTGCCTTTAGTCATTCCTTCCTTAATAACTTCCATGTATTTAGGGTCGGTATCCTTTATTTTATTTAATTCTTCGTTGGCATTTTCAAAATTAACTAAAGACGTATTGCCATATGCTAACATCGCTCGTTCGTTTTTATCTGGCGTAGTAGCTTCTAACTTTTTTAATTCGGCATTTAATTCACTTTGAAAAAAAGCATAACTAATACGCGATTTGTAGGCATGCGTTTTTCCTTGATTTTTAGTTTCTTCATTTGTAAGAGCTATATCAATGGCATCTTTCGCTTTAGTTAAATATGCTAAATCGGGTTTACCATCTTTTACCGAACTTTCGTAATCGTTAAGGGCACGCCAAGCGGTTTGTACTTTTGATTTTTGTGCTAAGCCTATTATTGGTAATAGTGCTAGTGAAAGGATTGCTATTTTTTTCATATTTTGTTTTTATTTAACTACAAAGGCACAACGGGTCTACAGTAAGTGTAATACGTTTTTTTTATGAATTTGTGTTTATTCGTTTAATTAGTGGTTTAGTTATTTATATTGACGTTTTAAAGTTCAAATTACATACCAATTTTTTAAATTTAACAATTTTTATTCTACTGGAGGGGTTTCGTTGGTCGCTTCGGCTCCGCTATCCGTTCCGCCTGCTTCATCTGTCCCGTCAATCGCTTTGGTTACGGTTACGTCTGTTGCTTCGTTCTCTTCCTCGTGATCAACCTTCGTTACAGCTGCAATTTCGTCGTTATCGCTAATATTAATTAGTTTAACGCCCTGTGTAGCTCTGCCCATAACACGCAAAGTATTTACACTTAAACGTATTGTAATTCCATTTTTGGTAATAATCATTAAATCATCAGCATCGGTTACGGTTTTAATTGCAACTAAATGTCCTGTTTTATCAGTAATATTAATAGTTTTTACACCTTTGCCACCACGGTTAGTAATTCGGTATTCATCAATATCGCTGCGTTTACCAAAGCCTTTTTCTGATACAACTAATACGTTTGCATTCATATCATCAATACAAATCATACCAATTACTTCGTTTTTATCGCCTTCTTCATCATTTAAATCAATACCAATTACGCCGCTGGCATTACGCCCCATTGGCCTAACTTTAGCTTCAGGAAAACGACATACTTTGCCTAATTTGGTAGCTAACATAATTTCGTTTTTACCATTCGTTAAAGCCGCTTCTAATAATACATCTCCTTCGCGAATGGTAATGGCACTAATACCATTTGAACGCGGACGAGAATAAGCCTCAACCGATGTTTTTTTAATAATACCATCTTTAGTACATAAAATAATAAAGTTGTTTTTTATGTATTCATCATCATTTAAATTTTTAATGTTGATAAACGCTTTTACTTTATCGCCTGGTGGTATATTAACTAAATTTTGAATGGCGCGTCCTTTACTTTGCTTGTTGCCTTCGGGCACTTCGTAAGCACGTATCCAAAAACACTGTCCTTTTTCGGTAAACAACAATAAATAATTGTGTGTACTGGCAATAAACATGTGTTCAATAAAATCTTCGTCTCTTGTACTAGAACCTTTACTGCCTTTGCCTCCACGTGCTTGCGAACGGTACTCATCTAAGTTAGTACGCTTCATATATCCCATGTGCGAAATTGTAATTACTACACTTTCGTCTGGTATCATATCTTCTACTCTAAACTCATCGCCAACGTAAACAATTTCGCTACGGCGCTCATCGCCATATTTTTCTTTTATTTCTAGTAATTCGTTTTTAATAATGGTAAAACGTAATGGTTCGTTCGCTAAAATATCTTTTAAATTTTCAATGGTTTTCATTAACTCGGCGTACTCGGCATTTAATTTATCAACCTCCAATCCTGTTAATGTGCGTAAACGCATATCTAAAATGGCACGTGCTTGTATTTCAGATAAAGTAAAACGGGTCATTAATTCGTCGCGAGCAATATCAGGGCTTTGGCTTTCGCGAATAATTTTAATAACTTCCTCAATATTTTTTTGTGCAATAATTAAGCCTTCTAAAATATGTGCGCGTTTTTCGGCTTGTGCTAATTCGTATTTGGTACGACGAATAACTACTTCATGGCGATGCTCCACAAAATGATGAATCATATCTTTTATGTTCAACATCTCTGGGCGGCCGGCAACTAAGGCCACGTTGTTGATAGAAAATGATGTTTGTAGAGCCGAGTATTTGTATAAATTATTTAATACTACATTACTAATGGCATCTTTACTAAGTTCGTAAACAATACGCATTCCTTCGCGGTTACTCTCATCGCGTATGTCACGTATGCCTTCAATTTTTTTGTCGTTAATTAATTCGGCTTGTTGTTTAATCATATCTGCCTTATTAACTTGGTAGGGTATTTCAGTAACAATTATTCGTTCCCTGTCTCCCACCATTTCGATATTAGTTTTAGCACGCATTACTATACGCCCTCTACCAGTATGCATGGCTTCCTTAACACCTTCATAACCATAAATGGTTGCACCAGTAGGAAAATCGGGTGCTTTAATATACTTCATCAAACCATCAATATCAATTTCTCTATTATCAATATAGGCAATAGTAGCATCAATAGTTTCGGTTAAGTTGTGAGGGGCCATGTTGGTAGCCATACCTACAGCAATGCCGGAAGCACCGTTTACAATTAAGTTTGGTATTTTTGTAGGAAGAACAGTAGGCTCAGTTAAACTATCATCAAAATTTGGTCTAAAATCTACCGTTTCCTTTTCAAGGTCGGCAATCATTTCTTCGGCTATTTTACGAAAACGTACCTCTGTATAACGCATTGCTGCTGGTGGATCGCCATCTACACTACCAAAATTACCTTGCCCATCAACTAACATATATCGTAAGCTCCATTCTTGAGCCATACGAACCATTGTATCGTACACACTACTATCGCCGTGCGGGTGGTATTTACCTAAAACCTCACCCACAATACGCGCACTTTTTTTATAAGGACGATTGTGCAACACACCTAAATCTAACATTCCATATAACACCCTGCGATGCACTGGCTTTAAACCATCACGCACGTCAGGTAGTGCACGGCTAACAATAACCGACATTGAATAATCAATGTAGGCTGTTTTCATTTCATCTTCAATATTAATTGGAATTATTTTTTCTCCGTCTGCCATATTCTTTTATTTTTTATATTTTTTGAAATAATGTCGTTAAACCGCTTGGTTTTAATGCTTTTTTGTCACTTATTTATTTAACATTCGTATACATAAACCCAAACGAAAAATTTTAAAATTAGTTGTTGAAAGTACCGAAAAATAAGCAATTATAAGCAAAACTTATTAACAAAAATTATGTTAAAAAAACGGCGACTAAAACTTAACTATACAATTATTTAAACTTATTTTTGAGTTTGGCATTATATATGTAATTTCACTTAATATAAATTTAAAAGGAACTATTTTATGGAAGCAAAATTTTCGCCCAGAGTAAAAGACGTAATTACGTATAGCCGTGAAGAGGCACTTCGTTTAGGGCACGATTATATTGGAATTGAACATTTAATGTTAGGAATGATACGTGATGGTGACGGCGTTGGTATGCGTTTATTGAAAAATTTAGGCATTGATATTGCCGACTTCAGAAAAACAATTGAATATAATTTAACGCCTGGGTTGCGCAAATCTAACAATTTAGCTAATATTCCATTAGTTAAGCAGGCCGAAAAAACATTAAAATTAACCTACTTAGAAGCTAAAACATTTAAATCTATTCAAATTGGTACAGAGCATTTATTGTTATGTATTTTAAAAGATAACGACAATATTGTGACAAAATCTTTATTAAAAAACGGTGTAGATTATGACGCCGTTCGTGCCGAATTAGAAGGCTTTTTAGAAAACCCAAGCAAAGGTGATAATTACAGAGTTGAAAATGCTACACCAAGCGATGGAGACGAGGATACGGATGATGCGTTTGCAAGTGCAAATAATCCAGGTGCTCAAAAAAAACCAGGTGAAAGCAAAAGTAAAACACCGGTATTAGATAATTTTGGCAGAGATTTAACCAAAATGGCAGAAGATGGGAAATTAGACCCTGTTGTTGGTCGTGAAAAAGAAATTGAGCGCGTTTCACAAATTTTAAGTCGTCGTAAAAAAAATAATCCAATTTTGATTGGTGAGCCGGGTGTTGGTAAATCAAGTATTGCCGAGGGTTTAGCATTACGCATAGTACAACGTAAAGTTAGCCGTGTGTTATTTGGTAAACGTGTGGTAACTTTAGATTTAGCGAGTTTAGTGGCAGGTACAAAATACCGCGGACAATTTGAAGAACGTATGAAAGCGGTGATGAACGAATTAGAAAAATCTCCGGATGTTATTTTGTTCATTGACGAAATTCATACGATTATAGGTGCAGGCGGCGCAAGCGGAAGCTTAGATGCCAGCAACATGTTTAAACCTGCTTTAGCCCGTGGCGAAATACAATGCATTGGTGCTACTACTTTAGACGAATACCGTCAATATATTGAAAAAGATGGTGCTTTAGAGCGTCGTTTTCAAAAAGTGATAGTAGAACCCGCTACTCAAGAAGAGTCGATGGAGATTTTAAACAATATTAAATCTAAATACGAAGCACATCATAATGTAACGTATACAGATGAAGCCATTAAAGCCTGCGTTCAATTAACTGCTCGTTATATTACAGATAGGCATTTACCAGATAAAGCTATAGACGCTTTAGATGAGGCGGGTAGCCGTGTACATATTACCAACATTCACGTTCCTGAAAATATTTTGGAACTGGAGAAAAAAATGGAGGACATTAAAGAATTAAAAAATCAAGTTGTTCGTTCACAAAAATATGAAGAAGCAGCTAAATTGCGCGATACCGAAAAACAGCTACAGGCATCTTTAGAAGCCGCTAAAAAAGCTTGGGAAGAAGAAACTAAATTAAACCGTGTTACTGTAACTGATGAAAATGTAGCCGAAGTGGTAAGTATGATGAGTGGTGTACCTGTTCAACGTGTTAATCAAAACGAAAGCGAAAAATTAGTAAAAATGTTTGAGCTACTTAAAGGTAAAGTTATTGGACAAGATAATGCCCTTTTAAAAGTAGTAAAAGCTATTCAACGTAACCGTGCAGGTTTAAAAGACCCAAATAAACCTATTGGTTCATTTATTTTCTTAGGTCCTACTGGAGTTGGTAAAACACAATTGGCAAAGGTATTAGCACGTCATTTATTTGATAACGATGACGCACTTATTCGCATTGATATGAGTGAATATATGGAAAAATTTGCCGTAACGCGTTTAATTGGAGCACCTCCGGGATATGTTGGTTATGAGGAAGGTGGACAATTAACTGAAAAAGTACGTCGCAGACCATATGCAGTTGTGTTATTAGACGAAATTGAAAAAGCGCACCCTGATGTATTTAATATGTTGTTGCAGGTTTTAGACGATGGTATGTTAACCGATAGTTTAGGTCGAAAAATTGACTTTAAAAATACGATTATCATTATGACCTCTAATATTGGCGCCCGTCAACTAAAAGACTTTGGCACAGGTGTTGGTTTTGGCACTGCTACTAGAAAAGATAGCGAAGAGGATGCTACAAAAGGAGTTATTGAAAGTGCGTTGAAAAAAGCCTTTGCACCCGAATTTTTAAATCGTATTGATGATGTAGTAATGTTTAATAGCCTTTCAAAAGACGATATACATAAAATTATTGATATTGAATTAGCAGGTTTGTTTGGTAGAATAAGTGGCTTAGGTTATCATATAAAAATTTCTGAGGCTGCAAAAGATTACATTGTAGAAAAAGGTTACGATGTTAATTATGGCGCTAGACCGTTAAAACGAGCTATTCAAAAATATTTAGAAGACCCAATGGCTGAGGAAATTATTAAAAGTAATTTAAGCGAAGGCGACGAAATTGAGGTAGATTATAATAAAGAAAAAGATGAAATTATAATTAGCCATAACAAGCCAAAAACAAAAAAAACGAAAAAGGAATCGTAATTGTTGCTTATAGATTATTTAAATTGCCATTAAAAATACTTATTTTTTTAATGGCAATTTTGTTTTTGTAACTTCCAAATAAGCTGCATTTATAGCTTCTTTACACATTTGTTTGGGTATTGTTTTGAGGTTAATATGTGTCCAGCCTTGGTTTCCCCATTTATTGGGTACAGGGTACATTATGTTTTTGTCGTAAATACAAAATAAATCTTGCTCTGTTAACGGTAATTTTAAAGTAGCTCTATTTTCTTTTATATTTAAAGTGGCAATAATTTTTTTATTTACTCTAAACGATGTTTTCTCAAAATGAGGCTCTTCTGTAACGTTAGAAAAAGATAAAATTATTTTTTTAAATGTAGGTATCGAAATCATTGTCTTAAAACATAAGTCATATAATCTTGCAAAATAATTGTAGCGCTAATTAAATCTACCGTTTTTTTATTTTGCCTATCTTTTTTTTTCAATCCTCCTAATAACATTGTTTGATGAGCAATAGAACTTGTAAAACGTTCATCGTACCTATCAATTTTAATAGTAGGGAATTTTTTTTGTAAATGCGCTACAAAGGGGTCGATAAAACGTGCACTGTCACTTTTATTATTTTGCAATGTTTTAGGTTCGCCAACTACAATAATATCAACCGTTTCGGTTTTAAAATAATTTTCTAAAAACACAACAACGTCTTTACTATGAACGGTCGTTAACGAACTTGCTATCAGTCTTAAATTATCTGTAACCGCAATACCCACACGCTTACTACCATAATCAATAGCTAAAATACGACCCATTAATTTTTAATAAACTTAATTACTTGTTGTGTAGTGCCATCACTTATTTTTAATTGATACAAACCACTTGGCAATTCTTTTATATTAATGGATGATTGTTGATAGTTAATTGCAGATTGATAAAGTGTTTGCCCCAATACATTAATAATGGATAATTGATAATTGTTCGCTTCGACTCTGCTAAGCGTACCGTCAATTTCAATATTTATAATTTCATTAGCAGGATTAGGATAAATTTTTAATTCTGAATCTTTAATAGTTAATTTATTAAGACCTACAGTATTACTAATATTAATATCATCTATAAAAATATTGTTACCTGAACCATTTACATCGCTAATAAATTCAAATTTTAAATATACATTTTGGTTACCTAAAATTGATGCCAAACTTATGGTTTCGCTTTGCCAATCGGTAGCACTGGGGTTTAAAAATGCTGTTGTTTGCACGGTGCCAGTAGAGTTCAGGGCAGTGCCACTTTTATTATATAGAGTAGTCCATGTTGCACCGCAATCAGCTGTAGCGTATACCTTTAATCTATCGTTGTTTAAAGCACTTTGTTGCGAGTAAGCATATTTAAAATTTAATTGAGAACTAATACTATTTTGCAAATTATAAGACGGGGTATAAAAACGAATTATTTCGCTAGGATTGTCAAAAAAATTATTTACCCAAATGCAATTGCTACCTGTAGACGCAGATGCACTATAGGTAGAAAAACTACTACCGTATTGGGGAGTTGTGGCAATCCAATTATTATCAGGAAAAACGCCGGTTTCAAAATCCTTAGTAACATTTGTGCTTCCACTTCCTAAAGCCGCTAAAACAATAACCGAAGGCTTAATAATAGAGTCGGAACCAAAACTATTGCTTACTTTTAATTTAATAGTGGCAATACCCGAATTTGTAAATGTTAACAATCCGTTTTGTAACGTAGAAGTAGTAAGTGCATTTGGGCTTGTCCACTCCCAATTATTTATGGGCGCATTATAGCTGTAATCGTTAAGCGTAATACTATTGCCAAGGCAGGTTATTGAATTAGTAGTAATAAATTCTGCTTTTGGTGCGCAGGTTGTATTTGGGTTTACTACACCAGTTGCTATTAAATTTGCAGTTGTCCAAACGTTATTTCTACCACCAATACTACTATTTAAGGCATTGTGCATGCGTGTTTTTTGATCGATGGTGTACATGTTGGAACAATAAGCATACTCCATATAGTTTTGTACATTTTCAACGATACCATTTGTGCAAATAGCCGAATTTAAGGAACAGCTATTATGACCTTTGGTAATTGGTGTATCGCTTACTCCATCATCGCCACAGGCTACATTCGGTTGATTAGTGCTACCCCAAACATGTTGTAAATTAAACCAATGTCCAACTTCGTGTGTTAATGCCCTAGATACATAGGGATTGGCAGTGCCAATGCTTCCTACGTATTGACTTAAAATTACAATTGCATCGGCATTTGCACCAACCGAACCTGGTAAGTAAGTATAACCCGCAGCACCGGCTTGCATCGTTTTTACTACATAAACATTTAAGTATTTAGATGCCGGCCAAGTGTATTGATAATAGCTAAAATCTACCGCCCAAAGGGTATGAGGGTCGTAATGGCGAGTAATACCATTGGTGCAGTTCCCATTTGGGTCAATTGTTGCTAACCTAAACTCTATGTTACAATTTGCTGCTAAATTTTTAAATTGATTTACAATGTTTGCAGTATCGGCATTTTGTTTTAAAAAATCACGGTTTAAAATAGTAATAGCATCATTAATTTGAGCATCGCTAATATTTTCGTTTCCTCCAGTGTGTAAAATATGAAATACAACCGGAATTGTGTAGTTTACTATTGAATTTAGTTTTTCAGTAGAATTTAAATTATTTTTTTCAGCATCTAACATCAATTTTTCGAAACGTGTTTTTGCCGTTTTATCAAAATTATATAAATAGTTTTGTGCATAATTAAAACCACAACTTAATTGCGATTTAAGGGAGGTAAAACAAAAAAAGAGTAATATAATGGCTATTGTTTTTTTCATTTATTATTTAATTTAGTGTAAAAAGCTAAGGTAATATATTTTACTTTATTAAATTTACCATTTATAATAATTATAAATGAGCAAAACGATACAACAATTACATATTGGAATATTAGGTGGAGGACAGTTAGGCAGAATGATGATACAATATGCTACTAATTTAAATTTAAATATTTCAGTTTTAGACCCGGATAAAAATGCGCCTTGTAAATACCTGGTAAAAAAATTTATATGTGGCAGTTTAACCGATTACGAGAGCGTTTATGACTTTGGTAAAGACAAAGACTTAATTACGATTGAAATTGAAAATGTAAATATTGAAGCGTTAAAAGATTTAGAAAAAGAAGGCAAAAAAGTATATCCTCAACCGCATATTATTGAATTAATACAAGATAAGGGGTTACAAAAAATGTTTTATCAACGTAACAACATTGCCAGCGCCGATTTTTTTTTAGTAGAAACAAAAGCGCAAATTAAAAAGTATGCCGATTACTTTCCATTTTTTCAAAAATTACGAAAAGGTGGTTATGATGGCAAAGGTGTTACAAAATTAGTTAATCAGCATCATTTACAGAAAGCGTTTGATCAACCCAGTGTTTTAGAGCGTTTGGTTGATTTTGACAAAGAATTATCTGTAATAGTTGCCAGAAGTGAAAGCGGCGAAGTAAACTGTTTTCCGGTAGTGGAATGCGAATTTAATACCGAAGCCAACTTGGTTGAATTTTTATTTTGCCCAGCAAATATAAAAAAAACGATAGAAAAAGAAGCTACCAAAATAGCAACCGAAATAGCTGAAAAATTAGGCATAATAGGCATTTTAGCTGTAGAATTTTTTTTAACAAAAGACGGCAAATTATTAGTAAACGAAATAGCACCTCGACCCCACAATAGCGGTCATCATACGATTGAAGCAAATATTACATCGCAATTTGAGCAGCATTTACGTGCCATTTTAAACTTACCATTGGGTGATACAAGCAGTATTAAAGCAGGTGTAATGGTTAATTTGTTGGGCGATTTTGGTTACGAAGGAACCGCAGTTTATAAAGGCCTAGAAGATGTATTAAAATTTAGCGGCGTGTATTTGCATTTATATGGTAAAGAAAAAACGAAACCTTTTCGTAAAATGGGGCACGCCACTATTGTTGATGAAGATATTTTAAAGGCTAAAAAAAAGGCTAAACTCGTAAAACAAACATTAAAAATTATTGCTTAATTTTAATTTATTAAAATGGAAAAACGTTTATGTCCCGAATGTGGCGAAGTTTTACGAGGTAGAGTTGATAAAAAATTTTGTAGCGATTTATGTCGTAATGCCTTTAATAATAAATTAAATAGCGATAGCAATAGTTATGTGCGAAACATAAATAACAGTTTGCGCAAAAACAGAAGAATTTTAGAAAAAAATTTACAAGGAGATACTACTAAAATAAGCAAACAAAAATTAATTGATAAGGGATTTAACTTTAACTATTATACCCATCAAACTACTACAAAAACCAATAATACCTATTTGTTTTGTTATGAATATGGTTACCTTTATTTAGAAAATGATTTTATTTTAATTGTAAAACGTAAAGTAGAGTAGGGGATTTGTATGCTTTATTTTAAGGATGATACAATAACTTAAACTCAAATAATGCTTTTTGGGTAGGCGGTATATAAAAATCGAATTTGGTTAAGGTTTTTAGTAAGCTCTCTATTTTGTTTTTATCGCTCGTGTTTAAATCATATATATTGGTAAAGTTTACCTTTTCTACTTGCTTTTTTTCGTTTATTAATAGCACCGCATCAAATTTGTAATTCACATTTTTAGTAATTAGTTTCTCAGAAACATCCTTTCTTAACTCGGCATCTCCACCATTGTAATAACACGAGTTAGAATTACTTTTTGAATCAATTGTTTTTTCTGATTCAGAATCATCTGCTTTATAGTAACCGGGTACGCTTTTTGTGTTAACCGCAGTGGAACTAGGGCTTTCTTCGGCTCTACTTTTTTTACGAGATAAATTGCTTTTTTTACCTTTTTCGGCAGTTTCTTTTTTCACATCGCTTTTAAACAGTTTATCCTCATCCGAAGCCGATTTTGAATTGTTTGATGCACTTGTAGTAACGGGTGCATTAAAATTCGACTCCCTTTCAGCATCCCTGTCTTTTAAGTTATCATCGTTTTTAGCATCGGCAGCACCTATATTTACTGGCGATTTAATAACCATACGCTCTTTAACGCCACTGGCTTTGCCTGCTGCAAATTTAGTTTCATCGTTAGCCGATTCGTTGTTAGCAGAGGCTAAATTATCTAATTCAGCTTCAGCTATTTTTTTTGGCGAAGATTGTTCTTCGCTTGCTTTTTCGGTAGCTAAATTTGAATTTGGACCTTGATTTTGCTTTATAGTTTGTAGTTCGTTTTTAGTTTGATTTTTATCTGCACGAACTTCTTTTTTTTCTTCTGCATTAACTGTTGCATTCGATTCGTTTAGCGTCTTAATTTCGTTTGGCACAACAGCTTTTTTATCATCAACTGTTACTAAACTCACGTCTTTAGATTTTATTATATCGTGGCTATAATTAACGATGTAAAACACGCTAAAGCCAATAATTAAAAATAAACTTGCTGCAGCATACCAAATAATACTAAAGTTTATTTTTTTCTCAGAGAATAATTTTTTGTTTATTTTTTTATCTAAGCTGGCTTTTAATTCATAAACTTCTTCATTGGAACCTAGCGTCTCAAATCCTTCCAAAGCATCTTTATCAAAGTCGTCGGTTACGCTTTGTTTATTTTTATTTAAAAAATCGCTTAAATTATTAGGGTTGTTGCTCATTAATTAATACTTCCATTTTTAATTTTAAATTTCGTTTTCCATTTTGGATGTAACTTTTTACTTCGTTGTTTGTAAAACCAGTTAGTTCCTCAATTTCCACGTACGATTTATTTTTTAAATAAAACAATTCAATACAGGTTTTTTGTTCTTTATTAAGTTGCTCAATTGCTTGTTCCATAACCGCAATTTGTGCTTCCTTTTCATTTAGATGCTCAGGGTTTGAAAAATCCATAACCAAATGCACATTTTCTTTTAACTCTAATTCTTTTTTAAGTAAACTTTGGCGTTTGCGCAATTCCATTAAGCAAAAATTTTTGCTATACACATACAACCAACTCTTAAAATATTGCACTTTATGCTTTTTTAAATCGGATAACAGATTAGTAAATATTTGAATTACTGCATCTTGCGCCTCATCTTTATTTTTAAGATATTTAATACTTAAACCCAAAACTAAATGACCGTAACGCTCGTACAAAATACCTACAAAAAAATTATCATTTTTTTGTAAATAATTGTTAATTAAATCCAAGTCGGAATAATTAGCGTATTTGGTATTTGTAGGCAAGTGGAGTTTAAATTACAACAAATTTATCAAATAAACAACAATTGCCAATTAAATGCAAATGTTATATTTGTAGATTAATTTTATTAAAAACTGCAAAAAGGATTTAAATATCTATTAGTGTTTTTTTGTCTGATTTCTTTCCGATTTCAGCAACCTTCAAATTTTGATACAAATGCAAAAATTAAAGCCGTTTTTTTATACAATTTTACGCGCTATTTTGAGTGGAATGACAAAAAGAAAACGGGTAATTTTATAATTTATGTAGTAGGTAAAAACGATAATTTAATTACAGAATTAAAAGGTTTATCAGGCAAAAAAAAGGTAGGTAATCAAGAGATTGAAATTAAAAATACCCCAATTTTTGATGCCAATGTATCTGCCCATATATTATATGTATTAACCGACGCTTCAAAATCAGTTAGCGATGTAGCCTTAAAAAACAAAAACAAAAGTACTTTAATTGTTAGCGAAAGTGTGGGCTCTTGTAAACAAGGTTCGAGTATAAACTTTGTAGTAATTGACAATAAATTAAAATTTGAATACCATAAAAATAACGCTATTAAAAGTGGTTTAAAAACTAACGACGATTTTAAAGCCTTAGCAATAAATGTAGATTAAAATATAAAAAATGAAACAATTGCGTTACATATTAAAAACCATAGCCTTTAGCAGTATTTTGCTATTAACGGCGCATGGTTTTTCGCAAACGGATAGGCTAATAAGAGCACAGCAATTATACAATAGTGCTTTGCCCTCGCTTAAAAAAGAAACCAGTAACGATGAAAAAGCCAAAGGCATTAAAATAATTGAAACTGCTAAACTTGCAATAGATAGTGTTGTGCAAAATACAGAAACAAAATCAGATTTTGTAAGTTGGACATTACGCGCATTTATTTACAATGAATTATTTAAATTTTCGGATAAATTAAAATTAAAGTCTCCTCTACGCGATACTATTATTTCATCTTTAAAAAAATCAATACAATTAAAACCAGATGCCGATTATGAAAACAACAATAAAAAATTAATAACAAACATTGCTGGAAATTATTACAATATAGCTGCAAAATCGTTAGATACGCTTGACGATAAATTAAGTGAAATTGCTTATAAAAAACACAAAGAAACGCTTTTAATAATAGACGCTAAGACAGATTTTAGAACCAAGGACATTGAATATTATTCTGCAGTAGGAAGTGCTTTTTCTGAACTATTTAATAAAGATAAAAACAACACACAAGCATTTCAAACTGCAAAATTGGCCTATTTAAAAGTACTAGAATTAGATCAAGATAATGCAAGTGCTAACCGCAACTTAGGTATTTTATTTTGTAATCAGGCTACAGATTTAATTCAATCCTTAGATTACGGTGCTGATATTAATCAGTTAGATATTATACAAGAAAACGCCATTAAGCTCGCCAAACAAGCCGAGCAATTTATGCTAAAAGCTTACAAGGCCGACCCTAAAAATCAATCCACTGTTTTAGGGTTATATTATATATACCGCATTTTGCAAAACCAACCAAAAATGGATGAGTTTTCGAAAAAATGTAAAGAATTAGGAATTAAATTAGATAAATAGTCATGGCTTTTAAATTTACAATTGGTAGACGAATAGGCTTAGGATTTGCTACTTTAATTTTACTCACAATTATTGCGTTTATTTTAACTGTTGCTACCTTAAACGACAGTAAACAACGCACCGAAACAGTGGTAGGGCAGGTAACGCCAAGTGTTGCTGCTTTAACCGAATTAAATTTATTATTACAGCGTTCGCACACAAACATTTCAAAATGGTTTTATAATAAAAGTTTTAACGATGTTGAATTTAGAGATGAACTTAAAAACATTATCTCGTTAGAATATCCAAAAAAACGTGAACAGTTAGTTAACCTTTCGCAAAATTGGACAAAAGACGAAAAAGAGCAACTTAAAAATATTTTTGTACGTATTGAAACTCTTTTTAAAGTATACCAAATTGAAATTATGGGTAAACTTATTTCTACAGAATCCTATGAAGATGCGAACATTATTTCGTTTGCACGTTTTACCTTCGAAGACTCTGAAATTAGTATAAAACAAATTTATAAAAACTTAAATACTTTAATTTTATTAAAAACAAATTTTGCCGAAGATGTAAAAGATAAAATGTTTAGCTCAATCAATTTTTTGCAGCGCTTTGTGCAACTGTTAGGTATTGCTTTAGTTATCGGCGGAATTTTTGTTGCAATATTCACAACACGCTCTATAACAAAACCTGTTCAAAAACTTAAAAAAATGCTCATTTCAATGGGCCTGGGTATTTTACCAAAAGAACGTATTAGAGCCCGTACCGATGAAATTGGTGAAATGGGTAGTGCTTTAAACGACCTTGTGCAATCCATGAATCAAACCACAGAGTTTGCAAAGCAAACCGGTGCAGGTAACTTTAATGCCGAGTATACACCTTTAAGTAAAGACGATACTTTGGGGCACGAGTTATTAAAAATGCGTAACGATTTAGCCGAAAACGAACGCTCGTTAGAGAAAAAGGTTATAGAACGTACCGAAGAAGTGGTGCGCCAGAAGGAAGAAATTGAAGGTAAAAACGAAGAACTAGAAATACTATACAAACAAGTAACCGATAGTATACATTACGCTAAACGAATACAAGAAGCTATTTTACCTGCGCAAAACTATATTGATGACGTATTACCCAACTCGTTTGTGTTATTTAAACCAAAAGATATTGTAAGTGGCGATTTTTATTGGGTAGTAAAAAAGAAAAACTTAGTATATTTTGCTGCCGTAGATTGTACCGGACATGGTGTACCGGGTGCTTTTATGAGCCTAGTAGGGCATAATATTTTGCAAGATATTATAAACCACTCCAACAACATTACGCCTGCTCAAATAATGAACAACCTGCGGGAAGGTGTGATTAACACGTTAAATGCCGAAAACAGCGAAAAAGACACGAAAGATGGTATGGATATGACTTTGTGCTGTGTAAATTACGATACCTTAGAATTAGAATATGCAGCTGCCTTTAACCCATTATACATCGTTAGAAACGGAGAATTAATACAACACGAAGCAAACAAATTTCCCATAGGGAAATTTATTGGCGAAAAACAAGATTTTACAAATAATAAAATTCAACTGCAAAAAAACGATCAATTATATATTTTTAGCGACGGTTATGCCGACCAATTTGGCGGACCAAAAGGAAAAAAGTTTATGGTAGGAAATTTTAGAAATATTTTAAAGAGCATCACACCTAACAGTACCGCTAGCCAAAAAGAAATTTTAGAAACGACCCTCACTAATTGGCAGGGCGACTTAGAACAAGTAGACGATGTTTTGGTAATGGGTGTAAAATTTTAATGTATGAAAAAAATAGTCCTGGTTTTTATTATTATTACCTTTCTATTAAAAACTACAGATGGTGTTGCACAAAACTTTCCTAAAAGTTATACCACAACTATTGGCACATCGGCCATAAGTGTAAAAACGCTTACAGCAAAAACATATAGTTTTACCCATTTAATTTATAATTTTAAAATTGATACCTTATCCAACCAATTATTTGTTACCACACGAAAAAAAGAACCAAGCGGCTTATATTCTAACCTAGGTGTATTGGCAGCCATAAATTGTACCACTGATTCAATTAAGTGGCTTACGAATGTTACTCAGTTTGATATTAATTTAGCCAACAATTATTTATTTACCAGTAGTAAACAAAAAACCAGCCTTTACAATAAAACATACGGCTACGAGCAATTCCAGTTCCCGGCAAAAGTAATTTATTACATTACTAAAAATAAGTCGGGCTTAATGTATAACCCTATTAATAAAGACGAATTAATGTGTATTAATTTACAAGATGGTAGCTTAAAATGGAAAACCACTCTCTCTTCTCAACAAAACTGGAACGATGTAAAGTATTTAAACGATACTACGCTATTAATTGCCGCTAATGGACTAGCGGCCGTTAATATAAACACGGGTTTACTTTGGTATACTCCATTAAATACCGTACAAAAAAACAATACGGCTTTAAAGTATTCCCCCTTTAATAACGAAAAAATAAAATCAGAATTTTACGCCATAAACACGAGTACTGTAGAGGGGCAAATTTGTAATTTATCATCTAACATTTTAGTATGCGATTCTGTAATTTATTATGCCGCAAAAGAAAAAGTATTAGCACTACATACTAACGGCACCTTGCTTTGGGAACATGGTTTGGATGAAACGGCAACATCGCAAATGTTATTATCGAAAGTGAATTCGGATATTGTTTTATTAAATACCGGAATTGCTCAGTTTAACGATTTTGCAATAACGTATGGCAAAGCGTTTGCTATGAGTATAAACTGTAATACAGGTAAACAAAATTTTAAAAATAATTCGGTTTTAGAAAGCTTAGCCGATTACTCTACGTTTCAAAACGATTTAATATTTGCCAACAAAACCAATATAGCACAAACCAATATTGCAAATGCGTCTTTACAACCTATAATAGAAATTACAGAACAAAAATTTGGTAAATTTTTAGAATTTATAGATAGCCGTAGTTATTATATTGAAAAAGAGGGGTTTTATGTGCCTTTAAATTTTATAAACGATAACGTCATTTATTTTAGAACCGATAATGACAAAGTATATGGTGTTTCAAAAAACACGGTGGAGTACGAGTACCATTATACTGAATTATATAAATTAAACAACACTCTTGGCGATAAAAAATTAATAACCCAAAACAAAAAAACACTTGTAATAAGTAAAAATTACGAATTGCTATATAACTTTAATTTAGATGTTCCCTGCTATGTTTTTGGCACTAAAATTTATTTTGTAAAAGAAAGGTTTTTACATACTGTTGATTATAATGATTTGAAATAATTGGACCCTTTTATTTTTTCGATTTATCTTGATTGTATTTTCTTACAATCAATTGTGTATCGGAATAGCTTAATTCTTTATTTTCTACCATCTTTTTTACTTCTGCATCATCTTCAACATACTTTGCCATAAACGATTTAAAGTTTAAATAAGGCACGCGTTCTGTAGTACTCATATCGTTTTTTTTCGCAATAAACATTCTGGTACTTTGTGTGGTAGTAAAATTGTTACCATAGTTAGCATGATTAAAATTACCACCACCTGTATACATAGTGCCTTGTGAATAATGTGTATTTTTTTTTGTAAAAACGTACAAACTTAAAGCGCCATCTTCCATTATCATGGCAAAGCGTTGCCCGCCCTTAAAAGCACCAGCAAATATGGAGCGGTAATGAATTAAGCCTAATTTACCGTAACCTCTAATCTCTTTACAGGATAGTTTTTGTTTCTTTTTGTCGGCACCCATAAAACGAATACGTTTGGTTGCATCAGTAAAAGCCGATTTATCTCTTATTTTACCTTTAATCGTATCGTTACCTTTTAAAATATAGCCTTCAACATATCCTTTTTGCGAAAAACAAAAATTTATTAAAAAAAATGGTATTAAAATTAAAATCGTCTTTTTCATACGCAGATATATTTATTTCTAAATATAGAAACAATAAATCTATTTGGCCAAATCTTTCAATGCATCGCTTAATTTTTCAAATTCAAATGTAAAGCCTGTATTTTTTATTTTTTGATTACTAATTTTTAGCCCTTCGGTAATCATAACATAACCTTTGCCTATTGCCAATTTTAAAATAAACGTTGGCACATTTGGTAAAAATTTTAATTTACCAATACTTTTGGCTAATTGGCTTGTAAAGGTATTCATGTTTACTAATTCGGTTCCAACGGCATTATACGTTTGGTTTAAATTAGAATGTTGTAACACATGCATAAAAATCTTCGCCACATCGTTTATATGAATCCAAGGGAAATATTGTTTTCCGCTACCAATTGAGCAACCTAAATTAAATTTAAAAGGTGGTAGCATTTTTTTGTAAGCCCCGCCGTTAGTACTTAAAATAACGCCTATTCTAACAATGGGCGTTCTAATGCCTGCTTCAATAAAGGGCTTGTAACTACCTTCCCAGGCTACACAGGTTTGTGCTAAAAAATCTGTGTACGGTTTTTCTTCTTCCGTAATTAATTTTTCGCTTTGTAAAGCTCCGTAATAACCCACAGCACTTGCTCCTACAAAGGTTTTAATAGGTAATTTTAATTTTGTAATGTAAGTAAATAATAACTCGCTACTTTTAATTCGCGAATTAATAATTTCCTTTTTGTAAGCGTCGGTCCACTTTTTATCAGCAATACCAGCACCGGCTAAATGGATGATGTGTTGTACATTTTCAAATGCACGCTCGTCAATAAATTGTTTTTCAATATCCCATTTGTATTTTTTTACAGTATTAAACTGCCCGGCCTCCCGGCTTAGCCAAACTACTTCGTAATTATTTTTTAACAATATGTTAGTAATTGCTTTACCAAGTAAACCACTTCCGCCAGTTATTAATACCTTTATCATATATAAGTAACAAATATCTAATTTAAAAGTTTATGATTTACGATGTTCACATTATTGTTTGTAACAATCAACGCACTGGCACTGATAAATTAAGCTGTGGCGATGCCCATGGATTAGAGTTAGTAGGCGAATTTAAAAAACTATTAAAAGATTTGCCCATAAAATTAAAAACACGCGCCAATAAAAGTGGGTGTTTAGGTATTTGCGATTTTGGCCCAACTGTTGCCATTTACCCCGAAGGCACATTTTATGTAGGTGTAAAAAAAGAGGATGTAAAAGAAATTATTGATTCGCACATTATAAATAAAATACCCGTTAAACGTTTGTTATTAAGACAATGATGGAGTTAATTACTATACAAGAACTCAGTAAAATTGGCTTATCGCAAAAAGAGTTGCTGAATAAATTTAATGCCCAATTAATTAAAGATTTTGAAAGGGGTGGATTAGAAAATTATTTAAAGCCACTAATTAGTTTTAATTATAGTGATATACAACAACAACTAGTTGCTACTTTGTCCACTATTTTAGCCAAAGAAAGTAGTAAATACAAGCAACTACTATATATTATTGATTTACCCGAAAACAAAAGTGTTAACCCTGAAGATACTAGTATAATAAGCGATTTAATTATAAAACGTATACTCCAAAAAGTAATTTTAAAATTAATTTATTCTAAAAAATAATATGCATATTAATATTAGAAAAGGCATACAAAGCGATTTACCGGGCGTTTTGGCTTTAATACACGAATTGGCTACTTACGAAAAAGCGCCTAACGAAGTAGAGGTTACCCTAACTGAAATGCAAAACTGGGGCTTTGGAGCCGATAAATTATTTGATTTTTTTGTGTTAGAAAAAAACACTAAAATTATTGGCATAGCCCTTTATTATTATAAATACAGCACCTGGAAAGGTAAATGCTTATTTTTAGAAGATATTATTGTTACCGAAAGCGAACGCAAAAATGGCTATGGCAAATTATTATTTTACGAAGTTATAAAAGTTGCAAAACAGCAAAACGTTAGACGAATGGAATGGCAAGTATTAGATTGGAATGCGCCCGCTATTGAGTTTTATAAAAAATACAATAGTCATTTTGATGGCGAATGGCTTAATTGTAAATTAACAGGTGCTGATTTATTAAAACTATAAAAATAAACGACTACCAAAATATTAAAACATAAAAAAACCCTTATTGCCATAAGGGTTTTTGCTTGGGTAAGTAATGGGACTCGAACCCACGACCCTCGGTACCACAAACCGATGCTCTAACCAACTGAGCTATACCTACCGTAATTTTTTTAGAGTACAAATATAATAATTAAAAACCCCGCTATTAAAAAAACCTTAGAAATAATTTCTAAGGTTTTCTTTTAATAAAGAAAAGAATTTAAAAATAAGTTTTACTCGGCAATAACTTCAAAGTTTACAGTTGCACTAATTTCTTTGTACAAACGTACTTTTGCAGTGTAAGTACCTAATTGCTTAATTGTATCTTCAGTAATTTCAATGTTCTTACGTTCAACAGCAAAACCTGCTTTGTGCAAAGCATCAGCAATTTGTATCGTATTAACCGAACCAAATATTTTACCGCTTTCGCCAGCTTTTGCACCAACTTTAATTGATACTTCTGCCAATTTTTCGGCATTAGCAGTAGCTTCTTTACGTAATTTATCTTCTTTAAATGCTTTTTGCTTTAAAATTTCGGCATGCATTTTTTTAGCACTTGGTGTTGCTAATGTAGCCATGGCTTTAGGTATTAAAAAATTACGTCCGTAACCGTTTTTTACAATTACTTGGTCGTCTTTATATCCTAAACCTTTAATATCTTGTTTTAAAATAACTTCCATTTTTTCTGTTTTTTAATCAATTATTTCATTAAATCGGCTACATAAGGCATTAACGATAAATGACGAGCGCGTTTTACAGCTTGTGCCACTTTGCGTTGAAATTTTAAAGAAGTACCAGTTAAACGACGTGGTAATAACTTACCTTGTTCGTTAACAAATTTCAATAAAAAATCAGGGTCTTTGTAATCTATATATTTAATACCGCTTTTTTGAAAGCGACAGTATTTTTTCTTTTTAACCTCGGCAGTTTGCGGGTTTAAGTAACGTATATCTTTTGATGTGCTCATTTTTTTTTAATTTAAAGGTTACCACTAAGCTGTAGCGCTTTCTTTCTTTTTAGTTTTAGCATCGGCGTATTTACCTTTACGTTTTTCGGCATAAGCAATAGCGTGTTTATCTAATGCTACCGTTAAAAAGCGTAAAATACGTTCGTCGCGTTTGTAAGTAACTTCAAGGGTATTAATAATTTCTTCCCCTTCGCCAGTAAACTGCATTAAATGGTAAAAACCAGTTGTTTTCTTTTGAATTGGGTAAGCTAATTTTTTTAAGCCCCAGTTCTCTTCGTTCACTACCTTGCCTCCCAAATCGGTAATGGCTTTTTTAAATTTTTTTGCGGCCTCCTTTGCCTGATCATCAGACAAAACGGGAGTTAAAATGAAGACCGTCTCATAGTGTTTACTCATTTGTATGTTTTTTATAATTGGGGTGCAAATATACTGTTATTTTTGAAATAATAAAAAAAATAATCATTTATTTTATTAATTTTAAGCCCTTTACAACATAAATGGTTAACCAAATAACAATTAGCTCTATTTTTAAGGCCTACTCTTCAGTAAATGATTTAAATACTGTTGATAAAGAACTCTGCCAAAAGGCTAAAGATATACTAAAAAATGCATATGCGCCTTACTCTAATTTTTTTGTAGGTGCTGCTATTTTGTTAGAGGATGGCACCATTATTACTGGCACCAATCAAGAAAATGCCGCTTACCCAAGTGGTTTATGTGCCGAACGGGTAGCTATTTTTTATGCCTCATCGGTTCATCCCAATAAAAAAGTAATAGCCGTAGCGGTGGCTACAAAAAGTAACCGCCCAAATTCGAATCCAAAACCAGTTTCACCGTGTGGCGCATGCAGGCAAGCTTTATCAGAATACGAAGTAAAATACAACAGCCCCATAAAAATATTAATGATGGGCGAAAATGGCGAAGTATACGAAAGCGAATCGGTAGCAAATTTGCTACCCTTAATGTTTAGCAGTAATAGTTTTTAATTTTTTTGAATTAACTTTGTAATAAATTTTTTTATGGGACGTATATTTCAAACCAGAAAAGCCACCATGTTTAAACGTTATGCTAAAATGGCAAAACAGTTTACAAAAATTGGGCGCGAAATTGTAATGGCAGTTAAAACCGGAGGGCCAAACCCCGATGGAAACCCGCGTTTGCGTATGATTATGCAAAATGCAAAGGCAGTTAATATGCCAAAAGTAAATGTAGAGGCCGCTATAAAACGCGCCAGCGATAAAGATACAAGCAGCTACGAAGAAATTATTTACGAAGGTTATGCCCCGCACGGCGTTCCTGTTTTGGTAGAGTGCACAACCAATAATCCTACCCGCACCGTAGCAAGTGTGCGTTTATATTTTAACAGAGCCGATGGGGCTTTAGGCACAAATGGCTCGGTTAGTTTTATGTTTGAACACAAAGCGCTTTTTAAAATAGACGCGCTTAACCATAATAGTGAGGACTTGGAATTAGAATTAATTGACTTTGGTTTAGAAGAAATTAGTTTAGACGAAGAAACCAACCAATTTATTATACAAACGGCCTTTACCGATTATGGTAAAATGCAAACAGCCTTAGAAGAACGAAAAATAAATGTAGTTGAAACTACTAAAACATACATTCCTACCACTACCAAAGAATTAACCGAAGAACAGGAAGCAGAGGTTATGGCAATGATTGAGAAGATGGAAGAGGACGATGATATTGAAAATGTGTATCATAATATAGCTTAGGCCAGCTACAAAAATTAAAATGAACCCAAAAGTTGACTTTTATTTTACTAAAGCCAAAAAATGGCAATTAGAAATTGAGCAACTGCGGGATATAGTTTTAAACTGTGGACTGAATGAGGAGTTAAAGTGGGGTTGCCCCTGTTATACCTTACAACAAAATAATATTGTTTTAATACACGTATTTAAAGAATATTGCGCTCTTTTATTTTTTAAAGGCGCTTTATTAAAAGATACTGAGGGTATACTTATACAACAAACCGAAAACGTTCAGGCTGCGCGCCAAATTAGGTTTACGAATAATAAAGAAATAACCAAGCTACAAACAGTTATAAAAACTTATATTTTTGAAGCTATTGAAATAGAAAAAGCAGGTTTAAAAGTAGAACTAAAAAAACCTACCGAATTTAAAATGGCTGATGAATTTAAACTGCAATTAGATAAAAGTTCCGACTTAAAAACTGCCTTTTATGCCCTCACGCCAGGGCGACAAAGGGCCTACTTACTTTATTTTTCGGCAGCAAAACAAGCTAAAACACGCGAACAACGTGTAGAAAAATATATACCACACATACTTAACAGAAAAGGGTTAGATGATTAGTACCTTTGTTTAAAAATTATTTTCTTAAAACAAATTAATTGCTAATTTTATAAAAACTATTACCAAAAAAATTGGAAAAACGTTGGCAAATACTTCAATCAAATGTTACACTGGGTGGGGTAGAAGAGAACACTGTTGTAAATAACCTTCAAGCCCAATTAGGTGTTGATGCGACAATTGCGCATCTTTTAAACCTAAGAAACATTAATACGTTTGAAGAAGCTAAAACTTTTTTTCGTCCCGAATTAAATCAATTGCACAATCCTTTTTTAATGAAAGGAATGGATGTGGCTATTTCTCGTATTGAAGAAGCGCTTGAGTTGGATGAAAAAATACTAATTTTTGGTGATTATGATGTGGATGGAACTACAGCTGTGAGTGTTGTTTACAGCTTTTTTAAAAATTACACCAACAAAATAGAATATTATATTCCTGATAGATATAAAGAAGGTTACGGAATTTCGTTAGCCGGAATTGATTATGCCGCCCAAAATAATTTTAAATTAATTATAGCTTTAGATTGTGGCATTAAAGCCAACGATAAAATAGAGTACGCTAATAGCAAAAATGTAGATTTTATTATTTGCGATCATCATTTACCAGGCGATAAAATTCCAAATGCTATTGCGGTGTTAGACCCTAAACAGAGCGATTGTCCTTATCCTTATAAAGAATTAAGCGGCTGTGGTATTGGTTTTAAATTAATACAAGCCTATTCAATTAAAAATAATAGTGATTTACAACTATGTTATAATTATTTAGATTTAGTTGCCGTAAGTATTGCCGCCGATATTGTACCTATTACCGACGAAAACAGAGTGTTGGCTTATTTTGGTTTAGAACTAATTAATAAAAGTCCGCGCCCTGCCATTAAAGCGCTACTGGGCTTAATGGATAAAAAAGTAGAAGTTACAATAAGCACCTTGGTGTTTAGTTTAAGTCCACGTATTAACGCCGCGGGGCGTATTGAACATGGCAGCAAAGCGGTTGAGTTATTAGTATGCGAAGACGAAACACAAGCCATAGAATTAACCAAGGCCATTAACGAAACGAATACAACTCGTAAAGATTTAGATTTAGGAACTACCACAGAAGCCTTGCAAATGTTAGACGAAAGTCTTTTAACTTCTACAAAAAAAAGTACTGTGGTGTTTAATACGGGCTGGCACAAAGGTGTAGTAGGCATCGTAGCATCTCGCTTAATTGAAAAATATTACAAACCTACCATTGTTTTAACAGAGGCCGATGGCAAAGTAACCGGTAGTGCGCGCAGTGTTAAAGAATACGATGTGTATAGCGCTATTGAAAAGTGTAGTGGTTTATTAGAACAGTTTGGCGGCCATAAATTTGCCGCAGGTTTAACACTTAAAAAAGAAAATGTAGAATCTTTTATTTTAAAATTTGAAGAAGTGGTTGCAGAAACCATAACCGACGAACAATTAATACCAAAAGTAATTGTTGATACCGAATTAAATTTATTTGACATAAACGATAAACTCGTTCGCATTTTAAAACAATTTGCCCCACATGGCCCAGAAAATATGACACCTACTTTTGTAAGTCGCAATGTGTTTGATACAGGCTGGGGTAGGGTAGTGGGCAACAATCATTTAAAATTAGATCTGTTTCAAAAATCAAATCCTAATATCCGTTTTGCTGCAATGGCCTTTGATAAGGGCGATTACATTAATTTTTTTCAACGCAAAACGCCTATGGATATTGTATTTAAAATTCAAGAAAACGAATACAAAGGGCAAATTAGCGTACAATTAATGATTGAAGATTTGAAGATTAGTCAATAAAATGATTAAACGGACGGCATTATTTTATATAATATATTTTATTTTATTTAATCATACCCTTAAATCCCAAACACTTTCTGATTTAAAACAAAAACTCCCAACATTAAATCCACAGGAAAAAATAGACTGCTATTTAAAAATAGCTAATTTTTTTGGTGATAAATTAGGACAAACAGACTCTTTATTGTTTTATTCTCAACTTGCTTATAAAAAATCAAAAGAAATAAATTGCGAGAAATGTGAATTAGCTTCTTTATTAAATATTGCTGTTTCATATCAAAAACAAAACAACTTCGATACATCAATTACAATTTTAAATAAACTTCTTCCCCGTGCTTTAAAGACAAATAATCAAGAATTAATAGGAGATATAAAATTTAATTTAGGAGTAGACTATAGAAGATTAAATAATTTTAAAGAAGCCACAGAAAATTTTATTGAAGCATTATCAGTTTATGAAAAAACAGAAAACAACCAGGGAATTACTTTAACACATGTTCGTTTAGCAGGCATTTTTACACTCCAAAAACAATTTCCGCAAGCTTTAATATATGGTACTAAGGCTAAACAATCTATGCCTCAAAACATGGAACCTCTGTCGAAAATAACCGTTCTATCTACTCTTTCCGGCATGTATATCCAAATTGCTGCAAACGATAAAAGATACATTGATTCCGCCATTCTTTGTGCAAAAACAGCTCTTGACTTAACGAATAAATATGGATATTTCACAAAAGGAAATCAATTGTGTCTCTCCATTTCAAATGCTTTTACCAATAAGGGTGAAGACATAAAAGCCTTAGAATATTGTAAACGTTCATTAGAATACAGAAAGTACTTATTCCCAAAAGAAATATTAGTCACTTACTTAACGCTTAGCAATTGTTATTACAAATTAAAACAAAACACCCAAGCAATTACTTATATCGATTCTGTAAAATACATTTTAAAAGATTACCCGGATCCATTTTACGAAATGCGCTCGGCCGAAAGTGCTCACGAATATTACAAAGCAGTTGGGAATGTTAATAAATCCTTAGAGTGTATGGAGCGATTTCATACTTTAAAAGACAGTTTATTTAATGAAGAAAAAACAAAAGTCATTAATGAATTAGAGCAAAAATATAATAAAGCTCAAAATGAAAAAACAATTAAAGAATTGGGTCAAGAAAAAGAAATTTTAAATCAAAAAGAACAAATTAATAATTTGAGAATAAATGCACTTATTTTTGGAGTGTTGTTTTTAGCGCTTTTAATTTTTGTTATTGTATTTTTTTATAGACAATCCTTACTTAAAAATAAATTTAAAACACTCGAAATCGAACAACGTTTAAATCGTGCCCGAATAAATCCACATTTCTTTTTCAATGCTCTGGCATCTCTTCAATCCCTTTCTCTAGAAGAAAAAAAATCAAAAGAAATATCTGAATACATTCATCGTTTTTCAAAAATTATGCGAGAGTCGTTAGAAAGTACTTTTAATGAATTAAACACGATTGAAAATGAAATAGAGTTCCTAACACATTATTTAGAGTTACAAAAGTTACGATCAGATAATAAGTTTACCTACTCATTTAACATTTCTAAAGATATAGAAACAGATGCCATCCTTATTCCGGGAATGGTATTACAACCCTTTATTGAAAATTCAATCGAACATGGTTTTTCAACCATTGAGTCTGGTGGATTAATTGAAATTCATTTTTATTTAAAAACTGAGAAACTTTATATTTCAATTACAGATAACGGCTCCGGATTTAAAGAAAACGAAAAACATAAAAATTATCCGTCACGAGCTACACAAATTATTCGCGACCGTTTATATTTACTGAATAAAAAATATAAAACTAATGCTACCTTTGAGTTAACAAACAACTTAAATAACGCAGGGACAAAAGTAGAAATTATGTTGCCTGTAATTACTAAGGGTGAGGGTATTAATAATTGATAATGATCAAAAAATACGTCAGGGCTTAAGTGCCATGATTGAAAAGTTTTGCCCGCAAGTTACTCAATTAAACGAAGCACATGGTATTCAATCGGGTTTAGAAGCTATCTCAAAATACAATCCTGAACTTATTTTTTTAGATGTTGAATTGGATGAAGGTACCGGTATGGATTTACTTTCGAAACTGAATGAATATAGTTTTGAAGTGGTATTTATTACCGCACATAACAAGTATGCCGTTGATGCCTTTAAATTTAGTGCTATTGATTTTATTTTAAAACCCATTGGCTTAGAAGATTTATTAAACGCGTTCCATAAAGCAAAAACGCAGTTAGCCAATAAGGACCTTTTAAAACAACTTTCAATATTAAAAGAAAGTTTTGTTTCTCTTTCCTCCCCTGATAAAAAAATTGTGTTAAAAGACAGTGGTACCATGCATTTTATAAAAGTATCTGATATTATTTTATGTAAGGCCGAAGGAAATTATACAGAGTTTTATTTAGCCAATAAACAAAAATTAGTTACATCCATCATGCTTAAGGAATATGAAGCTATGCTTGAATCCTATAATTTTATTCGGACGCATCATTCTTACCTAGTAAATATTAAAAAAATTATTCGTTTCGATAAGGCGGATGGAGGCACTCTTTTACTGGAAAATAATCATGTTGCTCCAGTTTCGCAACGAAAAAAAGATATAGTGCTCGAAGCATTATCTAAAATTTAAATTTTTTTCAAAATCACTTATACAAAATAACTCTTCACTTATCCAACTAAGTGGTTCACTTACGTATCTAAACATTTTGTGTGATTTTACTTTCTTTCCTTTGTGTATCAAATCTATGTACCATGAGAAAAATTACTTTTTTAATTTTTGTATTTAATATTTTAAACATGTCCTCTCAAGAACCTACCAATCCTGCTGCTAAGGCGCAGTACAAAACATATAAAACTGCAATCGATAAATTAATTGGAATCGACCCTGTTGAGAAAGCTGCTGCATATAAAAATCAAATTTCTCAAGCCGAAACAGCCCTTAAGAATATAAAAAAATACGAACCGGCTTTTGACGTTTCGTCAATGGAAGCTGAAGTATTAAAACATAAAACAAAGGTAGGCGATGCCCCAAAAGATGAAAAAGCTTTGGACTTTGCAAAGTTACGTGCAGAAATGGATAAAATGAAGTCCGAAAACCTACAAGGAGTTACCCCTTCAAGTAACGGAAATTGGGGACAAGCGCAATTTTATTTGGACTTATACAAAAACAAATATCCAGAAAATGAATTAGCACCTTACAAAAAAGAATTAGAAGATTATAAGGTCACCTATAAATCAAAAGTGGTTGAAAAGAAACAAGAAAAAAAGAACTTAAATGCTTTTGAAGATGAATTCAAAAAAACATTTTACAGAGACCATTACGATTTGGAAACGGACAAAGAAGAGAATTTACCAATTATTGAATCCAATTTAAAAACCTATCAAAAAAATTTAGAAGCCATTCTAACTTCTGAAAACATTGCAGTTGCAAGCAAAACAGACGAACATCCTTCAAAAAGTTTATACAAAATGGTTATGGATGGCAATACAGGAACAAAATCACTTATTGCTGAAATAAAAAAGAATATTGGCACAAAATATTTTACCAGAAAAGTAAAAGCAGTTAGTTTTTATTGCAAGCTTCAATCTTATCAAATAAAATACAATTGTTACAGAAAATTATTTGGAGAAAAACCTGAATTGATAGCTGTGTGCGAAGATATTGATAAAGAAGTAAAAGCAATTGGTACTAAAGAAGAATTAATTGCATTAGCCGAAAAAAATAACATTGAAGAAATTAAAAATAGACAAATGAAGCCTGCCGTAAGAAATGACGCAGTTATTGAAAACGAAATTAAAAATGCTTTAAAGGATAAAGATGGCACAATCTTAAAAATTAATTTATTAGACAAGGAGTGGAGAGTTGTAAGAAATGAATTAACAGGAATTGCTGTAAGCAGAGCGCAAGACTTTCACATGGCTGTGAAAAAGAGTAACGGCAAATGTGTGCTTTATGATTTAATTTTACATGAAGATTTTGATGGTACTAAATATTTATCAGGATATGTAAGTGGTTATGGAACAGGTTGGGAAATGCTTTGCGAAAACGTAAAATAAAATTTAAATAAAATTAATTATGAAAAAAATATCACTTTTTTTAATTGTTATTGCTTTTACAAATTTAAAAGCTCAAATTGCCTATTCTTGGGCAAAGCAAACGGGGGGCACAAACACTGATGATAGTCAATGTATTGCCTACGATGCTAGTGGCAATGTATATATCGCTGGTTCTTTTCAAGGGACAGTTGATTTTGACCCGGGTGTAGGCACAACAACTTTAGTATCGGCTGGTAGCGACGATGCGTTCATTTCTAAATTTGATGCAAATGGAAATTTTCTGGCCGTATATACTTTTACAAATAATTTAGCGTGTAAAATTTACGGTATAGCAATTGATAACTCTGGAAACATAATTACAACAGGTGGCTTTTCGGGAAGTGTAGATTTTGACCCAACAGCAAGTGTTACGGCTTTAACCTCAAACGGTGCCAACGATATTTTTGTTGTTAAATTAAATTCAACTGGCACCTTGGCCTGGGCAAAGGCTATTGGTTCTTTTGGATCAGATGATTATGGAATTTCAGTTACTACAGATGCAAGCGCAAATGTTTTAGTAACAGGATACTTTCAAGGCTCCAATGTAAATTTTGATGTAGGCGGTAGCAATTTTACGATGAGTGCAAATAGTGGTGCCAAAGATGTATTTGTTTTAAAATTAACTACAGTTGGCGTTTTTTCTTGGGCTTTTAAAATTGGGAGTCCCTCTACTGATGTGGGTCAATCAATAAAAACAGACCTTATGGGAAATATTTATGTCGGAGGATATTTTTCTTCTAACCCAGATTTTGACCCAGGACCTGGGGGTGCAACCATTATTAGTTCAGGAGGTAATGATGCGTTTGTAGCAAAGTATACTTCGGCAGGAACTTATGTTTGGGCGAACAGTTTTAGTGGAGCATTGGATGAAGTGTGTTACGGAATTATTATTGATGCTTCCGGAGATATATACTCTACTGGTACTTTTAAAAGCAATACAGATTTTGATCCCAGTGCTGGAACATTTAATTTAAGTCCTATTTCAGGAACAAACGAAGATGTCTTTATTTCTAAAATAAATTCCTCCGGTGCATTTATTTGGGCAAAGCAAATAGGAGGCATTAATAGTGATTTTGGAACTGGTATTTCTGCTGATGCGAGTGGTGTATATATTACAGGATATTTTTCCGGTACAGCCGATTTTGATCCTGCTTCAACTGCAACAGTTAACTTAGTTTCAAATGGTGGAAATGATTTTTTTGTGTCTAAACTGGATGTAAATGGTAACTATATTTTTTCAAAGAATAGTGGTGGAGTAGGCAATGATATTGGAAGAGCGATTATTACACCATCTACAAATATTATTTATTCAACAGGTAGTTTTAGTAATACTGTAGATTTTGATATTAGTCCTTTGGCAACAAATACGATTTCTTCAAATGGTAACTCAGATGCTTTTTTAGTAAAATACATGCCTTGTCCGGCTCAAACAGTTAGTATTTCGGCGTCATCACCTACAATTTGTGTTGGTGGTAGCAGCAATTTAAGTGTTTCCGGTGCAGTTAATTATACTTGGAGTACAGGAGCGACTATTAATTCTATTACAGTTAATCCTACAATTACCACAACTTATTCTACCACGGGTCAATTTACTAATGGGTGCTTTAATACAAATACCTTAAGTATACAAGTTACTACCTGCACGGGTCTTGTCACGTTAAGCGGAGTCGATGCGCAAAATATAAATATATTTCCAAGCCCTGCCAATACCGAACTTAATGTAGAGTTATTATTTTTAAACGGAGCTTCGGCAAGCTCAGCCACCAGCATTTTAATTACAAACTCCTTAGGGCAAATAGTTTATAATTCAAAAATTAATACACACAAAACTGTAATAAGTATTAGCGATTTACCCGTCGGTATATATTTTGTTACAATAAAATCAGGTACATCTTCGTTAACTAAAAAAATTATTATTGAGTATTGATACACTATATTATTAAAAAATGCGTTAAAATTAAATGCTAAAAAGTCTATTTACATTAATACTTACTCTCCCTATTCTAACTACCAGCGCCCAATCATGGACACAACTTACCGATTTTCCTGGCTCGGCAAGAGATGATGGCGCAACTTTTGTAATTAATAACAAAGCCTATTGTTTTACAGGTGTTAGTAGCGGTTGTACCAGCGATGGTTTTGTGTTTGATAGTGCTACCGAAACTTGGAGTACAATGGCAACTTTACCCGGAGGCAATGAGCGTCAATATGCAGCGGCTTTTTCCTATAATGGCAAAGGTTATATGATGGGTGGTATAAATTGTAGTAATGTACGTTTAAACGATTTTTGGCAATACAGCCCTACTACAAATAGTTGGACAGCTTTACCAAACTTTCCTGGAGTTGGGAGGTACGGCACCAGTAATTTTGTAATAAAAAATAGAGCCTACATTACTGGCGGAACTTTAGCAAATAATACATTGACTAACGAAGTGTGGGAATATAATTTTACCACGACTACTTGGACTCAAAAAAATAATTTACCATTAAATGCTATGCACCGAGGTTCGGCATTTGGTATTGATACGCTGGGATATGTATGTTACGGTATAGATAATAATTCCGCTTTTAATCATTACCTGTATGTTTACAATTATGTAACAGACAGCTGGAGACGGGTTTCTAACCTTGCTTTACCCTCGCGATTTTATAGTGGCACTGCGGTATGTAGCAACAAAGGCTGTTTGTATGGGGGAGTAGATTCTTTAAATATTATTTCAAATAACTATACCATTTTTAATCCGGCTGATAGTAGTTTAACGAATTTTTCAGGAATACCAACAATTGCTCGAAAAGGCGGAATGGCATTTGCGTTAAATAATATTTTTTATATTACAACCGGTTATAATTCTGCAAACGTTCGCATTAAAGAAACGTGGAAAAATACAGCTTTAGTAGGACTCAATGAAATAAAAATTAAAAATGAAAAATTTACGATTTATCCGAATCCAGCTAATCCTATACTAAATATTGAATTGGAAATTCTAAATCTTGATAACACAAGAATTCAACTGGTAAACACACTTGGGCAAATTTTAATAGATGAAAAAGTATCTACACAACATTCATCAATTAACATTCAACATTTCTCAGATGGTATTTATTTTATAAAGGTTTTTAATGGCAGTCAATCACTTCCAATTCAAAAAATTATTAAAAATTAATTTATGGAATTTTAATGTGTTTGCATCTTAATAATAAATACTTAAGATTATGAAACCATCAAATTTTATTATTACCATACCCGAGCCGTGCCACGAAGATTGGACCGCAATGACAGCCGATAAAAAAGGTAAATTTTGTAGCTCTTGTAGTAAATCTGTAGTTGATTTTTCCAACAAAAGCGATACTGAAATTAAAACAATATTAATAGAACATAAAGATCAAAAAGTGTGCGGGCACTTTAAAAAAAGCCAAATTAATCGCCCCTTAAACATTAGTATAAATTTTAATGAACTTCCAAAAAATATGAGTACCACTAAGGTATTTGCCATTGCATTATTTTTTGTATTTGGCACTATGCTATTTAGTTGTACTAATTTTAAAGGACAAAAAATAGATACTATTGAAGTAGTAAATTCTAACGACCAAAACTATACTCTAGGCGAAATGGCGATGGTAGAATCAAAAACACTTCCTGAAGATACCACCCAATCAACAAATATAAAAGGTGAAACAATATGTAGCCCTGAGTCATTTGTAAATGGTGGAATTATGTATCAAGAAGTGCCTTTGGTGCTAGATACCCCCATTGTTAATACTTTAGTTGTTGAAGATGATAATACAATGAAGGGTGCGATATGTGTAATTAGCCATCCACTAGATAAAATTTATACTATAGATTCTGCATTAACAAAAAAAATTAATACTGATTTTGATACTAGTAATATTATAAGTAAACAAAACGATTTACTAATTTATCCAAACCCAAGCAAGGGAGAATTTACAATTAGCTATAACGTGTTAAAACCAACGGATGTGCGTATTGATATTTTTGACCAGAATGGTGCTTTACTAAAAACTGTTGTAAACATTGCCAATCAACACCAAGGCAATTATCAAATTCCAGTAAACATGGAGGAATATGTTAATGGTATTTATTTTGTAAGTATGCTAAACAACAGTAAAAAAACCACTTCTAAAGTTATAGTTGAAAGGTAAAATAATTAATTTTTTATTTCTCCACCTTCTTAAAATTCAAACTTAAACCATTTACGCAATAACGCTGACCAGTTGAAGTAGGTCCGTCATCAAAAATATGACCTAAATGTCCACCGCATTTTGCGCAAACAATTTCTGTCCGCACCATGCCGTGGCTAAAATCTTTTATTTTTTTTACACGATCGCCACCGCCAATCTCATTGTCAAAACTTGGCCAACCACAGTGCCCGTCAAATTTTTGCGTACTCGTAAATAACTCCGTTCCACAGCCAGCACACACATAAGTACCTGGTTCAAAATTTCCATTCAATTCGCTTGTGTGCGGACGTTCCGTTCCTTTCTGGCGCAATACTTCATACTGTTCAGGGGTTAGAATTTTTTTCCATTCTTCGTCGGTTTTGTTATAAGATGTTTCCATAGTTTTTTTTGGGTTTGAGGTTGTAGTATTAGTTGTTGGTGTTTGACACGATGCCAATACAACGGTAAACAAAAATGCAGTTATTAGGTTTATTTTTTTCATAGTATTGTTTATCTATTTATACGATAAAGCTCCCCTTTACTTACAAAAACTAAAATTAAATTCTGTTAAATCGGGTAAATGTTTCTTTTTACGTTGACGTTCGTAATTGTAAACTGCTAAACTAAGTTCTTTTAAATAAGGCATTGCAATTGTATTTACTTCGTATGAACCAGTACCAAAACTATTTTTTTCGTTACAATAAATTACGCTGCTTAACATAAATTCAGTTTTAGCTTTTGGGTTAATTATATAAGCGCAATCTACCACGTAACCATAGGCCTGACCAACAATATTGAAAATGCGTAACGTGTCCTGATTAATAATTGGAACAGTAGACCCATAAATAAAATATTTTTTAAACGAATCGTAATAGGTTTTTTTGTTGTATTTAGGATAGTTACTTTCTTTTGGCATCATACCCAAATGTTTTACTAAAAATTGCCAATCATCTTTGGTAATGTTGTATTTCTTATCGTCGGGTAAATAATTTTGAAAAATTAAACGCTGTAAAATACTATGAATAGTAGTTAAGGGCATATAATTAGACTTTGAGAAATCTTTTTTTTGAGAAATAACTCTGCCTTTTTTGTTTTTAATATCGTGCCCAACAATAATTTCGCCTAAAGGATTTTTAAAACGCTCCAGTAATGAATCGGCTTTTTGAGTGTAAACCAATTTTAAATCCTTATCAAAAAAACGCACTGGGTTAAAATACAAATTTGCGTCGCCTCTGCACTGGGCATCAAAACGGTGAACAATACGGGTGTTTGGATAACCCAATTCTGCCAAACGCGGTTGTATGTATTTTGGCGTTAAAAACTCAAAAATGCGGCTGTAGCTAAAATTATCGCTTACCAACAGCATTTTTTTTATGTGATGCGCCACACTGGGGTATTTATTTTCAGAAGTAGTATCAATAGCAAATCTTGTTTGGCAAGCGTGTGCGCTATCTGTAAACATTGGACTGTATTTATCAAGACCCTGAATATTTAAATTATTCAGTTTTTCCAATGCTAAAATGCTGCAAGGCAATTTTACTAAACTGGCACAGTAAAAATAGTTGGTACTATCCACCAAATACGTATAATTGGTAAATTTTGGTTTGTTGTTTTTATCGCGATTTATTTGCGTGTAAATTAGTTGCGGTTTGTACTTGTTTTTATTATCAATTATATTTTTAAGTAATGGATGCGACTGAATAATAGAATCGAGTAGGGGAGCGTTTTGGCAAAAGCCTTTACTAATAAAACAGATAACGATTATGAAATAGATGAATCTCAACGGGCAGTTTTTGTAATTACCATAAAGTTACTATTCTTATCGCGATAATTATAACCCAATCCAAAACCTAATTTTTTAGTGCCAACTTTAGAATATAAAGAATCTAAATCCTCTTGGTAGTGTTGCTTAAACATATTAATAGGTTTGGTGTATTTTCCGTAAAACGAATAACTCCATTTATTGTTGTCTTTTTCAAAATAAGTTAACGCAATGCCACTATCGTCCTGCACCACTTGACCTGTATGTTGTAAAATTAAATTACGAATGGCATTAAAGTTAGTTTTGTGTAATAAATACGATGCGCCTTTTAAGTAAGTAATGTTAAACGTTAAAGCGTTTAAATAACGATTTAATCCAGTATTTTTTTTAAACGCCCCATCGCTCAAATCGGTACTTGTGTAGGTAATTGTTTTTGTTTCGTTTGTTTTGGTTAAGTAGTTAATTTCTAAACTTTTGTTTTTTACACCTTTTGCTTTAAGTACATTAAAATCAGATAGATATTGCTGATTTCCTAAAGTATCAATGTAAAAGGGTTTAACCGAAATAATGCTGTTTGCTGTTTTATTTAAAAATAAAAGAATGAGGTGCAAGGTACCATCTACTTCATCGTTGCGTAAATCTTCTTTCATGGCTACGGTTCTAAAAAAACTGAAGTTTAAAATGGCATTTAACGAACCATTAATTTTTTTAAAGTACTTACTAATCGAATCGGGTACTATTGCCTTATCATCAATAATTGGTAAGGTACCAACTGGCTCTAAACCAATTAACGTAAAATGCTTAATATCGGGGAATAGGGTAGAGGCGTACAAAATATCAGGACCCGAAAAAGGATAAAATAAATGTTCGGTTTTGGCTAATTCGTTAATGAGTGTTGTTTCTGCAAAATTTTTAATAACCTTTAAACGGGTTGAATCAAATTTATTCCACCGTTTTGTAAAGTCGTTTGAAAAATTAACGAAGCTGTTTTCGTTTGAAAATTTTTTGAAAGTACTAAACCCGTACTCCTTATTACCGGATATTAAATTTGCTAACTCATTTAATGTATCGTTTAACTTAGGTATTGTAACTTCTTTAACATCAGGTACTAAAGTGTCTTTAATTGGGGCTTTTACAGTATCTTTTACAACTATTTGCGTATCCTTATTTTCTGTTTTGTTATCGCAGCCCACTAAGCCAACTGTTAATAGTAGTGTAGTTATTTTTATAAACGACCTAAATTTTAGTATTTGCATTTTTTTTGTTTTGTAAATAAGTTGTAAAATAATAAAAGCCCAAACCTATTATTAGCGTTATAATTCCATAAAGCGATTCTTTTGGTTTTTCTTTCATCACACTGTACAATATCCAACCATAAATACCTAAAAATAAAATGGGTGGCAATGGAAAAAATGGCATTTTAAAAGGACGCTCAATTTCTTTATGTCTGTAACGCAGAATAAAAATACCAAAAACGGTTAAAAAGGTAAACAGGCTTAGGGTAAATCCTACATAATTTATTAACGATTCAAACGAAGAAGTTAATACCAAAACTAAAGCAATAACCGATTGAAAAATAATAGCTACAAACGGAATGTTGTTTTTATTGGTAATGGCAAAAAATTTAAGCGGTGTAATTTCTTTACCCATACTTTGCATTACACGAGGCCCTGCCAAAATCATAGCACTAATAGTAGAGATTAACAACACCGCAATTACCAAACTCATAAATTGCCCTAACTGAACACCAAAAATTTTGTTGGCGCTTAAGTAACCAACTTCTACAACGCCTTTTAATTCGGAAATAGGAACCGAATATAAAAACACATAATTTAAAATGGTGTAAACCGCCATTACAATTAAGGTACCAATAAACAATGCGCGTGGCAGGTTACGTTTGGGTTTGTCCATTTCGCCAGCTACGTAAGCTGCTGCGTTCCAGCCGCTATAGGCGTATGTTACGTATATTAAAGAGCTGGCAAACGACAACGAAAAAATATCTTTCCAGGCACTTTTATCCGCAACAAAATGCACAGTGTGATTTGGTATATGAAACAAACCAAAACCAACAAACATGACGATGCAAATTATTTTTACCATGGTAAACGCCCGTTGAAAAGCCGCCCCCACTTTTAAGGTAAGTGTATGAATAATGGTAATACCAATAATAACACCAAAAGCCAAAATAACCGAATCAACTTCCGGATAAATTTTAGAAACATATTTACCCAGCGCAATGGAGGCCCCAGCAATAGGCGCTGCAAAGCCTACAGTAACACTTACCCAACCGCTTAAAAAACCAACAGCTGGGTGATATAATTTTGATAAATAATTATACTCGCCTCCGTTATTTGGCAAGGCAGCTCCAATTTCGCCATAGGTTAATGCGCCGCAAAGTGCCAGCACACCGCCAACTACCCATAACATAATTATGGCAAAACCACTTTCAATACCCAACACCTGAAACCCCAAACTGGTAAAAACGCCCGTACCAATCATATTGGCTATAACAATTGAAACGGCAGTATTAAAACTAATTTTGTTTTGTTTCATTTAGTTTAGACAAATAATTAAACACAGAGAGAGGAGAGTTAATGAGAAACTCAGAGAATAAAAAAAACTCTGCGCACTCTTTAGCCTTTGCGTCTTTGTGTTGAAAAGTAGGAATTTCATAATTTAGTCAAACGATTGAGTTGATTTTTTTGAAAGCTCAACCATTTGTTGGTATTGTTGCGGCGACAAATCGTTGTAATAATAATTAATAGGATTTGTTTTTTCGCCATTTTTAATAACCTCGTAATGTACGTGTGGCGCGGTACTTAAACCCGTGCTGCCCACGTAACCAATTAACTGACCGCGGGTAACTTTTTTGCCAACAATACACGCAATTTTGCTCATATGTCCGTACAATGTCTGATACCCAAAGCCATGATTTATAACTACGTGATTTCCATAACCTTGCGCTAGATTATCTGCAACTTCAATCACGCCATCGCCGGTAGCGTAAATAGGGGTACCTTGTTCGGCCGAAAAATCCATTCCTGGGTGCATTTCTTGTGTTTTATAAATAGGGTGTGTGCGCCAGCCAAAACCACTGGTAACGGCATGTGCTAAATCTTTTTTATTAATAGGCATAATGGCTGGTATTGAAGCTATTAGCTTTTCTTTACTCTTTGCCAACTTCACCACTTCGTCAAACGATTTCGATTGAACGTACAATTGTTTGGTAAGTCTATCCATGCGCTCGGTGGTGTATTTTAATAAATCGGCATTGTCAAACCCATCAAAGTCGCTGTACTTATTGCTGCCGCCACTGCCGCCGTAGCGGATGCTTTTGGCAAGCGGTTCACTTTCAAAAATGGTACGGTAAATATTGTCGTCACGATCTTCCAAATCTTTTAAAACAGTTTCAACCTGTGTCATTTTTTTTTGCAGTAAATTGTATTGTAATTGCAATGCATCAATTTCGCGGTTTTTCTTTTTTTCGTTTGGCGAAGGTAAAATTTGGCGAGCAACAATAATAGTAAAGGTTGCAAATACAATACCGGTGGCCAAATACGACAAAGTACGCCATACGACTTCTTTAACCGTAATGCGGGCTTTTTCGTAGGTTAACGACTTAGCATCAAATTTGTACTTTACTTTGCTCATTTAGAAAGCCTTAAAGATAGGAAACTATTTTTTAAGATTTGTTCTTTAACCATCCAACCCTTTGCAATTGTTTTTTTAATTCCCTGGGTTGAACTATAATAAAATTAATAATGTATAAGCCTACTGCTAAACCATAAATCCATATCATTAGTTTTGAAAATGGCCATTTTTGAATCCAAGCAAATGAGGTGCAACCAAATAAAAATAATAAACTTAAACCACAACCATAATACATTGCCAACTCGTGTGACTTTTCCGTTTTTACTTTTGTCCAGCACCAAATTGAAGTTATAATAAATAACGGTAAAGAAAAAAAATTTGCTATTATTACATTAATGTAAAGTGGATTTTGGTCATAGAAATCTCTTTTGAATAAATATAGATCGAGTAATATAATTGAAGTTATCAGAATTAATGCACTAACTGCAATCCTTGACCAAACTTTTAAATCTTTATATTCAATAAACGCCATCTTTCAAATATAGCTAAGTTTGTTATTATATTAAAAACATACATAATTAACATTATGTTAAATAGAATTTATAAAAATAATGTATCTCTACAGATACATTTTAATGTTAAACTGATTTTTTAGCTTTCATGTCTACTTTACCGTAGGCAGGACATTTTTCGTGGCTTTTGCAAGACGTGAATGATATAGCAACAACTAAAACAACAATCGATAAGGAAATAACTTTTTTCATAGTTTTTTTAAATAATAAGTAAATATACGCAAAATAATTAAGTGGGGTTTCAGAAATCATTAATTAATTATTATTTAACACAAGTATTATCAACAATTAATACACAAACTCTAAAAAAAGTATTTACTTTAACATATAAATCCTAAAAATAAAAACATGAGAAATTTAGTTCTTGCAATTTGCTTTTTTGCTTTTTCGGGTATCTTCGCTCAAAATGCAAAATTATCTGGTTTACTAGTTGAATTTGAAACTGCTATCAAATGGGAAGCTGTTGATGCTAAATGGAAAACACGCCGTGAAGCTTGGATAAAAGAAGTAAAAGCTGCCAACTCCCCTGCTGTGTTTGGAAAATTATTAGCTGAATTTGAAACCTACGTTACTTGGGCTGCAGTTGAAACGACTTGGGAAGCTCGTCGAAATGCTTGGGTTAAAGAATGTGCTTCTGCTTCCTCTATATCTTCGGTTGCTAAACTTTTAGTGAATTTTGAAAGTTTTACAAAGTGGGCAGGTGTTCAAGATTTTTGGAAAACCCGCAGAGAGCCTTGGGTTAATGAATTAAACGGAATTAAATAAGTTTTAATCCATTAAAACGCACTTTAAAATTACCTTATTAATTAATTTAATAAGGTAATTTTATCTTTTCCTTCAATTTCCTTCCACTCTACTTTTACATTTTGAGTTTCAATACTATCAATGGTAATGCCAACATATTTTGCTTGTATAGGCACATGCCGCGCAAAACGGCGGTCAACAAGTACTAATAGTTCTACATCTTTTGGTCTGCCAAAGGCTAACATGGCATCTAAACCAGCTCTAATGGTTCGTCCGGTAAACAACACATCGTCAATTAAAATAACATTTTTATCTTCAATTATAAAATCGATATTGGTTTTACTGGGAATTAATTCCTTTTTTCTAAAATCATCTCTATGAAAGGTAATATCCAAATCGCCACAATTTATTTTTTTTACACTTAAAATACTTTGCAACTCGTTTTTAATACGGTTGGCCAAATAAACGCCTCTGGGCTGTAAGCCAATAATTACCGAATCTTTAAAATCATTATGCACCTCAATCAATTGGTGGCACAAACGTTTTAGTGTAACATCAAACTGTTGTTTTTCGAGTAGTATTTTTGATTGCACGGTTTTATTGTAAAAGATTAAAGATACAAATTTATTTTATTTCATTGAACAGTTCTCGATACGAAAATTCAAAGAAGACAGAATTTTCTACTCGAACTGACAAAATTCCTGCTGTCACTTCGAGTAAACCTGAGGAACGAAGGTTGTATCGAGAAGTGATTTAAAGAAGCAGTTCTCGATACGAAAATTCAAAGAGACAGAATTTTCTACTCGAACTGACAAAATTCCTGCTGTCACTTCGAGTAAACCTGAGGAACGAAGGTTGTATCGAGAAGTGATTTAAAGAAGCAGTTCTCGATACGAAAATTCAAAGAAGACAGAATTTTCTACTCGAACTGACAAAATTCCTGCTGTCACTTCCAGTAAACCTGAGGAACGAAGGTTGTATCGAGAAGTGATTTAAAGAAACTGTTCTCGATACGCTCCCCTACTCGAACAGACATTACTTATTTCCACTATCAATAATAATTGTTACGGGCCCGTCGTTAATAAGTTCAATTTGCATATCGGCACCAAATTGTCCCGTTTTACAGGGTTTTTGTAATAGTTTTTCCGTTTCACTAATAAATTTTTCATATAAAGGAATCGCTATTTCGGATCTTGCAGCTTTTATATAAGATGGTCTGTTTCCTTTTTTAGTATCGGCTAATAATGTAAACTGACTAACAATTAACACCTCGCCATTAATTTGTTTTATATCTAAATTCATTTTCCCTTCATTATCCGAAAAAATACGAATACCGACTAATTTTTGAGTAAGATAGGTAATGTCATTTTCGTTATCATTTTCTTCTATTCCCAATAAAACCAGTAATCCTTGTGTAATACTTGAAAAAGTAGTCGTATTAATTTTAACATTTGCGTTTAAAACACGTTGAATAACTAATCGCATAATTTTATATCTTTATAACAAAATTAATTATTAAATAATGAAATACCTTTTATTAAGCTCGGCTTTATTAATTACATTAATTTCTTGTAAAAAGAAAGATACAACAACCGAAGAACCAACTCCGTCAACTACCGGACTAGTTAGTAATTGCCCAACCTGTAATTTTCCGGATACCGTTTTTACAAGTACAGCAATTGGCCCAAAATTAATTTTTAAATTTAAGTTTGACAGTACACAACAGCGTTTAAATAATTTTGGACAGGCGGCTACAATTACAGCTGGTAATGCCGCACAATCGCCGCGCTTTAATGGCATGAGTGCCCATTACATTGAGTTGGCACAAAGCGATTTAACTCAAGTTGGTGCAGGCTCGGTGTTGTACCGTGCCGAGGAAACCAGCTGTGGTGGTAGCAATGCCATTGTATTTTGTAAATCAATTGTAAGTAAAGAGGGCGATGTGTTTTTTTCTGTTCCATTAAATCAAGTAACCGCAGGAAGTTATAAATGGTTGCGAATATCGTTAGCGTATCAAAATTATGATATTAAAATTAGAACCACCTCGGCAGGTACTATCGATGGCACCATTGCGTCGTTTGTTGGTTTTAATACGTACGTTTCAAAATACAAAATGAAAAATGCAGTAATGACGCCAACTGCAGGCGGTGGCCCAGGAAACCATTTACAAGGGTATTGGGGTTTATATGGAAAAGTATTTGGAACCGATTTTTTTACCGACGGGCAATCGGCGGGCACAACAGTTGTAAATCCAAATCCTCAATCTCCAATACCTCCAGGTAGTTGTTTGGTTACAGGGCAGTTTTATAATACCGGTACGAGTTTAAACCAACCCATAGTTATTACGGGGAACGAAACTCAAGATATTATTATTACAGTAAGTTTAAGTACAAACAAAAGTTTTGAGTGGAAAGAAGTTGGTACACTAGATGGTTTGTTTCAACCTGAAGCGGGCGAAACGGTTGTAGATATGGGCTTAAGAGGTGTTGTGGCGAAGTATTAGAAAACTACTAATAAAAATTAAACGCTACCGCCAAATCTCTATTGCCAGATTGGCTATGGCAACCTACACATAAAGTGGCGCCATCTTTTATTTTGGCAACAAATTCCCCATTACTTTTTGCTTCGCCCCAAAGCCACGCGCCGTTATGTTTATACATATACGCATAAAGACTAATGGTACCAGATGTATAAACATCTTTTACAATAAAAGATCCTTCAGGAAATACAGAACCTATCGGTAATTTACCATTATCTGTTAAAACAGAGTAGGCAATTGAATTAAATCGCAATTTAAAACTCCCATGTGGCCCGTGTATACCTGATAGTAGTTGGTTTGGATTGTTTTTATAATAACTATACTTCTGATTTTTTGCACTATCTAACAAAGCCTTATCTGAATAAGCGAGCGCTGGGTTTGTACCTATTTGTTTTGTACAACAAACTAATAAAATGGCAATACAAATTATACTTAAACTAAACTTTTTATTGGTTCTTAATTTGTAAATTGCAATTATTGGTAATTTATGCTTCATACTTGTTTAAAACGTTAAGGCCTTTAGAATTATTGTAATATAAAATTACTATTTTTATTTTAAGGGACTCTTAAACTTTTCTTATTTAATCTGCAACTAAGTCTCAAATTGTATACCCAACAAGCCAAATCGTCATTTATTCTCTAAAACTCCTGCCTAAATTTCTGTTATTTTTAATCGGTATGTTATGTGCAGGGAATAGTTTGTAAAATTAGACACAGAGGAAAAAAGGAATTTAGTGTACGCTGAGATAATTATTTAAAAAACTCAGCCCCCTCAAAAAATCCAAACTCTGTGTTAAAAAATATAAGAGACATGAATTTAAACAATTACACCATCAAATCGCAAGAAGCCATTCAACAAGCCTTGCAAATTGCTACTGTTAATGGGCAACAAGCTATTGAACCAGCTCATATTTTAAAAGCCATTTTAGAAGTGGATGAAAATGTGACGCCTTTTATTTTAAAAAAATTAAACGTTAATCCTACTACTTTTACTAAGTTGGTAGATAGTGTTGTGCAGTCCTATCCCAAAGTTTCAGGTGGACAACCATACTTATCTTCTTCTGCTAATCAAGCATTGGCAAAAGCAAGTACCTTTTTAAAAGAGTATAAAGACGAATATGTGTCTATCGAACATTTGTTGTTGGGCCTAATCAACTCTGGTGATAGCACCGCTAACTTAATGAAAGATGCCGGTTTAAAAGAAAAAGAAATTAAAGCGGCTATAACCGAATTAAGAAAAGGTGAGCGAGTGACCAGTCAGTCGGCCGACGAAAATTATAATTCCTTAAACAAATATGCCATTAATTTAAATGCACAAGCAAAAAATGGTAAGCTCGATCCTGTAATTGGTAGAGATGAAGAAATTCGTCGTGTATTACAAATCTTATCGCGCAGAACAAAAAACAATCCGATTTTAGTCGGAGAACCGGGTGTTGGTAAAACTGCCATTGCCGAAGGGTTAGCGCACCGAATTAATAATGGCGATGTTCCTGAGAATTTAAAAAGCAAACAAGTATATAGTTTAGACTTAAGTGCTTTAATTGCAGGCGCCAAATTTAAAGGAGAATTTGAAGAGCGTTTAAAATCGGTAGTTAAAGAAGTAATAAGTGCTAATGGTGAAATTATTTTATTTATTGACGAAATTCATACCCTTGTAGGCGCAGGTGGTGGTGGCGAAGGTGCAATGGATGCCGCTAACATTTTAAAACCAGCGTTAGCACGTGGCGAATTAAGGGCCATTGGAGCAACCACTCTGAGCGAGTTTCAACGTTATTTTGAAAAAGACAAAGCATTGGAACGTCGTTTTCAAAAAGTAATGGTAGATGAACCTACAGCTGAAGATGCTATTTCAATTTTACGCGGTATAAAAGAAAAATACGAAGCACATCATAAGGTGCGTATTAAGGACGAAGCCATTATTGCAGCAGTAGAATTAAGTCAACGTTACATTAACGACCGTTTTTTACCGGACAAGGCTATTGATTTGATGGATGAGGCTGCCAGCAAATTGCGCATGCAAATTAACAGTATGCCTATTGAGTTGGATGAAATCGAACGCAAAATTATGTCGTTAGAAATTGAGCGAGAAGCCATGAAGCGAGAAAACGAAGATGCAAAAGTTTCAGCTTTAAATAAAGAATTGGCTAATTTACAAGAAGCACGTGACGGTTTAAAAGCCAAATGGCAAGCTGAGAAAGAAGTAATTGAAGGTGTTCAAAGAATTAAAGTTCAAATTGAAGAATTAAAAGTACAGGCTAACAATTTTGAAAAAGCTGGTGATTACGGCAAAGTAGCCGAAATACGCTACGGTAAAGTAAAAGAAGCCGAAGCTAAATTGGCGGAGTTAGAAGTAAAATTATCTGCAACCAAAGAAAGCGGTTCGCAATTGGTAAAAGAAGAAGTGGATAGCGAAGATATTGCGGCTGTAATTAGCGCTTGGACAGGCATTCCTTTAAAGAGCATGTTACAAAGCGAAAAAGAAAAATTATTGAACTTAGAAACCGAGTTGCATAAACGTGTAGTTGGTCAGCATGAAGCTATTGAAAGTATTGCCGATGCTGTGCGCAGAAGTAGAGCAGGATTGCAAGATGATAAACGTCCGATTGGGTCTTTTATATTTTTAGGAACAACAGGCGTTGGTAAAACCGAATTAGCAAAGGCTTTAGCAGACTTTTTATTTAATAACGAAAATGCCATGACACGCATTGATATGAGTGAATATCAAGAACGTCATGCGGTAAGTCGTTTAATAGGTGCCCCTCCGGGATATGTAGGTTTTGAAGATGGTGGACAATTAACCGAGGCTGTTCGCAGAAAACCATATAGTGTGGTGTTGTTAGATGAAATTGAAAAAGCACATCCCGATGTATTTAATATTTTATTACAGGTATTAGATGACGGACGTTTAACCGATAATAAAGGCCGTGTGGTGAATTTTAAAAATACAATCATCATCATGACAAGTAATATTGGCTCGCACATTATACAAGATAATTTTGAAAAACTAACTGTTGAGAATAAAGACGAAGTGTTAGCAAAAACAAAATCGGAAGTTTATGATTTATTAAAAAAATCTATTCGTCCTGAATTTTTAAACAGGATAGATGAAGTGATCATGTTTGAGCCATTAAGCAGAGAAGATGTTACGAGTATTGTGAAAATTCAGTTTAATCATATTAAAGAACGTTTAGCGGAACAAAACATTGTTCTATCGGTTACCGACGAAGCTATAGAATGGTTAGCGCAATTGGGTTACGACCCTCAATTTGGTGCTCGTCCGGTAAAACGTGTAATGCAAAAACAGATTTTAAATGAGTTAAGCAAACAAATTTTAGCAGGCACCGTAAACAAAGACAAAGAAATTGTGGTAGATATGTTTGAGAAAAAGTTTGTGTTTAGGAATTAAACCATAGATTGAATATTTTATAAAGAGACGAATCGGGAACTGAATTAATCATTTTTTCACGATTCGTCTCTTTTATTTTTGACTGATTTTTAGATCCGATACATTATTTATTTCTGCACCGCCCCATTCAACAACTGTAAATCCGGTTCTGGTAAACGATTCTATTTTTTGTTCGTTTAATTTTAAACTAATAGCGTTCGCTAATTTATGCCACACCATAAAAACTCTAAATATAGTATCAGGCTTTGGGGTTATTTCTAAATTTGAATATTGGCTGTATTCTTTATCGAACATAAAATGAACATAATTATTTTCGCTAACAGACATTTGGGGCGCCCAATAAGTGATATAATCATTTATTTCTTTGCTGTTTAAGCCCATTTTAGAAAGTTTTTCCTCAAAAAAAGTAACCAGATCGTTTTTATTTACAATAAAACCTTCATTCAACTTTATGTTTTGTGTGTTTATATCCATTTTCCCATCGTAAAATAAATAGTGATATTTTTTATCATTAATGTGTATGCTACCATCAGGATAAGCAACAAACTGCCAACCTTTGTTGTATTTTGGGTACGTAAACCCAAGTGTACCTTTAAAATTGAGTTTGATAGTTATGGACGAGGTACTTGTTGGATAAACATAAATTACAGGTTTTTCGGCCATTACCGGAAATTTTGATGATTCAAAATTGACTTTATTTCCATTTTATAGCCCGGTTTTATTAAAATACTAGCGGTTTTAATTTCATTATAATCTGAGTTATAATAGAATTGAAAAACATAGTTACCTGGTTTGGTTTTTAATATAATATTTCCTTTCGAATCGGGTTTTTGAGTACTATTTTTCCCATTATAAGCCCATTTAATGGCGTTTTTTACTATTCCTTGATCATTTGTGGTAAAATTTATAACAAAAACTGCTTCGTCTACTTTCAGAGTTGAGTCTTTTGCATTTTTGCTTACGTAATAGGATGGAATGGATTCTTTAGCAGATAAAGAGAAACTTATTCCGAATAAAATGCCAACGATTAATAAATTTAGGATTTTTGGTTTCATACACTTTTATTTGAAGATGTAATTTTAAACAAAAATCCATAATTCTTTTATGAAATTAATAATCTAAAAATGTATAGTTTTATTTACAGGTATCTTAAAAACTAATACACCAAAATCTTCCGTTTTAAAAAGAAGATGGCCTCGCCCAATTTCGCATTTAGTTTTTCGTTTTGGTAGGCGTTAATGCCCGCTTTTTCGAGGTTATTAGCATAACCGAAGATATCGCTTACTGTGTTTTTATAAAGTACTTCGTTACTTAATTTATTTTTTAATTCGAGGTTAATAACTAAAGTAGCTAATTTAATATTATATGTTTTTTCTAAAACATCACTACTCACATCTTCTTTGGTATCGCTAATGGCATCAATAATAAAATCTGCATCTTCGAGTTTACCCACAATACGCACTTCTTGTCCATTAAATTTCTGTTGTATAAATGTAGCAATACTCGATAATCCTGTTACTTTACCAAAATTGGCTTCAATGCTATTTACATAAATATTTATAGCAGATACATTTGCATTTACGCGTAGCGAGGGCGTATTAATAAACTGTTTTAAAACTACAATACCTGCCCTACCCACCGAATCGCCACCCATAAGTGACGATATATCGGGGCTTAACGCAAAGCCTACTAATTGGTTCATAGGTTCAACATAATTTACTTTTACCTGTAACTCTCCATTATTAGTGGTTGTTGCCTTATCGTTTAATTTAATCTTATCTTCTTCTGTACTAACTAATAATGGAAAATTTTGTAAGGGCGTTGTATTTTTTATTTGTACAGTGTATGTTAAGGGCGCATAAACTTGTTGGTATGGTTTAAGTTGCCCCATAACTTTTGGCTGAACTACCGTAATAGATTGCAATTGTTGTTGTACCACATTCGTTAAATCAAAAACCGTTTTTATACCGTTGGTAGTAGTTGGATCAAAATTAATTTCTTCGCTTAAATACGGCGTTAATACGCCAAAGGCCTGTATCCGTTTTTTTAGCGATGAAGAAAAATCTTTATTTTTTTCATCTATAAAACTTAACGAAATTAAATTGCTAGCTTTTGTAATTATTTGTTGTTTTTTTAAGGCTTTTTGTTTGGCATATTCTTCTTTATCTAAAGTATAATATACCCAATACTGTTTATCATTTTCATAACTATCAATTAGTTCATACCCTTCAATATTATCGCTGTTGGTTAATTTAATCATAGAGTTAAAACTCTCGTTAAAGTTGTTGTTATTTTGCACAGTATACAAAACGGAATTACTCGAAATATCTACTTTAATTTCGGATGATAAATCGTAAAGCGCATTTTTTTTCGCTTCTATTTGATAATTATTACTTTTTAATTTATCAACAAAACCAATGCCAACGTATTTAAAACCATTGTTAGGCCTACTGCTTACCCACGGTGGTGCAGGCTTAGTTTCGGCAACTATAGGGGCTTGATTTGTTGCTACTTGCTTACTTTTGCATGCGGCAAAAATTACGAGGCAACTAAATATGTAAATTAATTTTTGCAATTATTTTATATAGCTGTAAATAGAATTTGTAAAAACACTAATAGCTTTATTATGAGCATCGTTTTTTAAATCCTCCATGGGTTTTAAATTACTGTTTGCACTAAATAAATTACGCCAGCCACGAGCATTAAATTGTGCTGCCAATGCTGTTTGTTGGGGGTTATAAGGATACAGCGAATTTATATTAAGGTTACTGTTCGATTTTAAAAATTCGTTATACTCAACCGCGTCTTTAGAAATTAAGTTTTGAGTTTGCGATGCCACTATTTGATTAGAATAGGCGTTAATTATTTTGTATTTAAATTCATACGAAAACGAACGGCTATTTGTTACTTTGTTATAGCCAAATTCTTTATATTCTGTTTTAACTAAAGTATCATTTATGCGTGTTTTTACTTCTTGGTAACCTTTGGCCCCTTGTTTTTGTGGGCCCGAATTTACTTCTTGCTTATTGGCAACATCAAATACATAAAAATAATCGGTACCTGTTGCTTTTCGAATTGCCTGAATTAAGTCAATATTCCCCGTAGCATTTATATCAGCAGCGTCAGGCAACGAAACAAAAGGCGTATTGTTTATTACTTTTGTAGTAGTTAGTTTTTGAGCAGCCACTTGATTAAAGTTACTAAATAAATAATCTTCAATTTCCTTTTCGTTTTTATTTGGCGAGCCTTTAGGTTCAAATAACATAAACGATTTTGTTTGTTGAGCGATTGATAGGTCTAATAGATCCTTACTATCTTTATAGTTTTCGGTTTTATTTTTAATACTTGATAGCAAATTTAAAGCGCCCCCATAATTTTTAGACTCTAAACTATTTACAGCACTTTGGTACAAAGGTTCGCAAGTAGCAATAATATCTAATTGTTGAATAGTTTTATAAGCAGGATTGTATTTTTTCACTTTGGCAATATAATCCAAGGCATTACTAAATTTTTTCTGATTAACTAACGTGTAAGCTTGTGAATAATTTTTTTGACAATAATTTTCAATAGATTTCTGATAATCCTCATCGTACGATTTTGGATAATCTAATTTCACATCAAGCGCAGACGTTTTATCGGTAAACTCTTTTAAGCGTTCAAAGGTTTCAAGCGACGGCTCTAATTGTTGCGTATTGTAATTTCTGAAAAATTCGGATGCTAAACTTGATGCGTGTTTTTGACCAACTTCTTTTAATTTAATGCGAGCAGCAACATTGGTTGGTTTGCGTTGTAGCGATACTAAATAATAATCGGCGGCTTCGTTAAACAAACCTTGTTTTTCGAGCTTTTCTGCTGCTTTAAAATATTTTTTAGAGCCAGTACAAGCAACAAAAGCAAGGGATATTATTAAAATAAATATGTGTAAAGTTTTTTTCAATTTTTTTGAAAGGAACGCAGATAACATAAATTAAATAGGATTAATAAGATTTTAATCTGTGAAAAACAATACCAATCAGTGTTATAAGTGTTCTATTAAAATTTAAAAAAAAGAGCATCTTTATAGGGAGATGCTCTTTTATATTTTAGGTTAAATTATTTTCCTTCGTCAGCTAATTTTTTCATTTCAGCATCAAAAATAGATTGGAATTTTTGTTTGTCGTAATCTAACTTTAATTTTGCATCACTCGATATTTTAGCATCTACTTTATCAAAAATAGTTTTTTTGTTTGCCTCAATAGCAATCCAATAGCTAAAAGAGTTATCTGTTTCTTTAAAGATTTTTTCACCAATTTCTCTAACGTTAGAAATTTCTAAGTTTACAACTTCGCGGGCTAATTCTTCAAATTTATTTTCAAACTCTTGTTTATTACCAATTGTACGTTGATTGGTATATTGGTCTGTTACTCTTTTTATAGTACTGTTAATATTTGCGGCCATTTCTGATTTTGCATTTTGAAAAGCAATTTTTTTAGCCGTTGCTAAATCTGGAGATTTACCAACTTGTTTTGCTCTAAAATTATCTTCGTCTGAGCGGTATTCCTTTGAACTAAACGGAACACTGATTTCAATAGCACCAGTTTCTTTCTGAATTGGTTTCTTTTTTGATTTACAAGCTGTTAATGATAAAACAGCAATTGCTGGAATTAAAAGTAAGTTTTTGGTTTTCATGTTTTTTTGTTTTTAAATTTCTTATTAAACGTATTTCATATACTGTGCCAAAGATATAATTTTTTATGAAATTAACGCCCTTTAACAAATAGGTTTGTTTTTTTAGGTTTTTTGTTAAAATAATTAACAAACTACGCTTATTTGATACGCTTTAAAGTTGTAAATTTAGTTTATTGTTATGGTTAAATTTTTTAAAACAGTTTGTTTTTTGGTTTTAATGTTATTTTTTGCTTTTATTGGCGATAAACGCGTAATAATTAAAACAAAATTAGATTATTTTACTACAGATAATATTGGTAATATTTATACTATAAAAGAAGACGAGTTAATTAAATATCTTGCGAATGGCAAGTTTTTTGAGCGCTATAGTAACTTAAAACTGGGCACAATTACAAGTGTTGATGCCACCAATCCTTTAAAAATTTTAGTTTATTACCGCGATTTTCAGCAAATTGTTTTTCTAGACAATCAATTATCATTAAATAGCGATATAGTTAGCTTACAAGATTTAGGATATGAACAAACCGACCTAGTTTGTGCAAGTGCCAATAATAGTTTTTGGATATATAATAAACAAAATAATGAGTTAATTCGTTTTAACGAAAACTCAAAAAAAGTGGCTGCTACAGGTAATCTTAAGCAAGTTTTGCAAGTTAATTTAAATCCCAATTATTTAACCGAGCATAATGGTTATGTGTTTTTAAACTGTCCCGAAACAGGTATTTACGTATTTGATATTTTTGGAACCTTTAACAAAATAATTGCCTTAAAAAATTTAAAAAACTTTCAAGTAAACGAAAGTCTTATTTATTATACAAAAGATAGTAATTTATGCAGCTACAACTATAAAACATTTGAAGATGCTTGTAAGATAATTTCTAATAAACCATTGCAAATAATTTATCGTAAGCAAAAAATTTATTGTGGATATAAAGATTCAGTGGTTGTGGAATAATTGTTTTAAAAACGACGTGGACGCAAACTACCAGTAAGTAAATAACTAACTCTAAAAAAAACGCCTTAGTATAACTAAAGCGTTTTTATAATCGAGTGGTTTGTTGTTAAAGTAACTTATTAAATAATAGCAGCTACTATTTAATTCCGCAATTAATACTGTAATTACCAAAGAAGTCAGAACCACTATCACTATTTTTATTACATCTATCTTCGGCTCTATTTCTAGTATCTTTATAAGTATAAACTGAATAGTTTGAAGTTGTGCTTCCTGTGCCACTTGTATAAGTTTTTGAACATTCACATCTGTAATCTTTTTTACACGAAGTAAATAATGTACCTGCTACTAATAAAGCACTTGCGAATAAAATTGTTTTTTTCATTTTTTTGAGTTTTTAATTTTTGTTTAAATAATTACTATTAATTACTTACAAAGGTGTTGTGTTTTACGAGTTATTATGTTACATAAGTTTAAAAATAACTTACATTATTATCACATGTAATTTTCATTTATTTATGTATAAAAAATGTAAATTATATAAGTTTTTATAACTAGTGTGTAATACAATCGCTTTTAATGCAAACCATCTTTGCTTTGTAAATATTTACAATAACTTAAAGCAATAAAAAACAAATTATGAAAAAGTACATTTTAATAGCAGCAACGGTCGTATTAACTTTTACAAGTTGTAAGGACAACCAAAAAAATGAAGTATTTATGCAACAAAAAAACGATTCTTTATTAAGTGTAATTACCGAGAGAGAAACCGCCGTTAGTGATTTCATTACTTCATTTAACGAAGTAGAGCAAAACTTAAGTTTAGTAGCTACAAAACAGCATATTATATTAACAAATTCCGATAAAACAGGAGATTTAAGTCCGAATCAAAAAGTTCGTATTAATACCGAAATTAAACTCATTAATGAGTTGATGGAGGCAAATACTAAAAAATTACAACAACTTAACTCTAAGTTAAACCGTTCTGATAAAAAAAATATACACTTACAAAAAACAATTGAATTATTAGATAAACAGTTAAACGATAAATACAAAGAGCTAACTGATTTAAATAACAAGTTAAGCGCGCTAAGTGCTCAGGTAGAAAGATTTGAAATAATAACAGCTATACTATCGGACGAAAATGCTCTGCTGAATAAACAAATTGAAGACGAAACTTTGACCCTACATACTGCATATTATGTGGTTGGCCATTCAAACGAATTACAAAAATGTAATTTAATTGATAAAACAGGTGGTTTACTTGGCATTGGTAGAACTTCCAAATTAAACGAAAGCATTGATAACTCATTATTCACTAAAATTGATTATACCGAAACAACTAGCATTCCCATTAATAGTAAAAGTATGAAAATTGTAACAACTCATCCTGCTGAATCCTATTCGCTAGATAAAACCGGGAAAATGATAAACAGTATACTAATTAGCGATCCCGAAAAATTTTGGAGTGCTTCAAAATATTTGGTTATAACAAATTAACATAATAAAATAAATTATGGAAAATAACTGCGTCTATTAAAGGATGCAGTTATTTTTTTGGTTTAACTAAATTGATAAATAAGGGAAAAATATCCTTTAATTAAAAACAAAGGAAAGGAGTGTTAAAAATTCACTAAATACCTTGTTACTTTTTAACAAAATTATGTAACTGTTTTTTACCAATTATGTTATATTTGTATAAGGCTTTTTTTATGGAAAATTCCATATAAATTCATCTTAACTTAAATGCAAAGCACTAGCACAATACTCATTCAAAAGCTCGACGAATTTATTCGTAAGTATTATAAAAATCAATTAATTAAAGGTGTTATTTATTCAAGTTCTTTAGTAGTGGGTGCTTTTTTAAGCATTACTTTATTAGAGTATTTTAGTGAGTTTAACTCCCTTGTTCGTGGTATTTTATTTTTTAGTTTTTTAATTGCAACGCTTGCCGTTTTAATAAATTACATTTTTATTCCATTATTAAAACTTAATAAAATTGGCACTATTATTTCTTACAACCAGGCCGCGGGTATTATTGGAAGCCACTTTGTCAATGTACAAGATAAATTATTAAACGTATTGCAATTACAAAACAATCAACTATTAAGTGGCTCAAAAGACTTGTTGGTGGCAAGCATCAATCAAAAAATTACCGAATTAAAGCCCATTCCTTTTAGTACGGCTATAGATTTTAACGACAATAAAAAATACCTTAAATATGGGCTTCCCCCTTTATTTTTAACACTAGCTATTTTTATAATTTGGCCTCAAATTATAACCAAATCTACTGCCCGCTTGGTAAATTACAGTACTTATTACGAAAAGGAGATGCCTTTTAAATTCGACATTCAAAACAAAAATTTACAAGCCCTACAAACACAAGATTATAAATTAGAATTAAAAATTACAGGTAATCAATTACCAAACGAAGTATTTATAAACGTAAACGGAATTGATTATAAACTCGAAAAAGAAAATAACGTTACATTTAATTATACCTTTAAGAACCTTCAATCTACAACCAACTTTCAATTATCGGCTGCTGGCTTTAGCAGTAAAGAGTACGAACTAACAGTGCTACCCAAACCTTCGTTACAACAATTTAACGTACAGTTAATATACCCTTCTTATTTAAATAAAGCCAATGAAAATATTGCAAACACTGGCGATTTACAAGTACCACAAGGCACAAAAGTAAATTGGATTTTTAACACTAAAAACACCGATAAACTTCAACTGAGCTTTGCCGATAGTTTGGCGCAGCCTCAAAAAAATTCAGCCAATCAATTTACGTTTTCACGCAAATTTTTGCAAAGTAATTCTTACACCATAAAAGCCCTAAATCAATTTGTAATGCAAGGTGGCGACTCGGTAAACTATAGCATCAATATTATCCCCGACCAATATCCTGTAATTAATGTAACCGAAAAATTAGACTCTTTAAATCCTAAAAACATTTATTTTAGCGGACAAATAAAAGACGATTACGGTTTTAACCATCTTACCTTTCATTACAAAAAATATAGTTTTGATAGCACTGGCAAACCTTTGGAGGTTAACGGCAGTTATCCAATTATTGTAAACAAATTACAAACCAACCAGCCTTATTTTTATTTTTTAGATGCCGCGCAATACAATTTACAACCCGGCGATAAACTCGATTACTATTTTGAAGTGTTTGATAACGACGGAGTAAACGGCAATAAATCGGCTAAAACGCAATTAATGACATTTAAAGCCCCAACCATAGACGAGATAAACGAAAGCACTGATAAAAATAATACTGAAATAAAAAAAGATTTAGAAGAAAGTATCAAAAAAGCCAAACAACTGCAAAAAGATGTAAACGATTTGGCGAAAAAAATTAATGATAAAAAACAATTGGGTTATGAAGAAAAAAAGAAAATTGAAGACGTTATAAAAAAGCAACAAGAACTTAAAAATAAAATTGAAGAAGTAAAACAAGAAAACCAGCAAAACAACCAACAGCAAAACGAGTTTACAAAAACGGATGAAAACATTATGGAGAAACAAAAACAATTAGAACAATTGTTTGAAAACGTAATGACCCCCGAAATGAAGAAATTATTTGATGAATTGAATAAAATGCTAGAGAAATTGGATAAAAATGAAATTCAACAAAAATTAGAAGAATTAAAATTGGATAATAAAGATATTGAAAAAGAATTGGATCGTAATCTTGAAGCCTTTAAGCAATTAGAAGTTGAACAAAAGATGCAAAATGCAATTGATAAACTTGATGAACTTAAAACAAAACAAGATGCGTTAAAGACAGAGACCGAAAAAACGAAAGATACCAAAGGGACTGAGGAAAAAGAAAAGACGAAAGATTTAGAGAAGAAGCAAGACGCCCTTAATAAAGATTTTGATAAATTAAAAGAAGACCTTAAAGATCTTCAGAAAAAAAATTCGGAATTAGAAGAACCAAATAAATTACCAAACAACGAGCAAAAACAAAACGAAATTAGTAAAGAGATGCAAAAAGCATCTGAAAAACTAAGTAAAGACAATAAAAAAGAAGCTCAAAAAAATCAAAAAGAAGCGAGTGATAAAATGCAGGAAATGAAAGATGAAATGGAGCAAGCAATGGAAGAAAGCGAGGAAAAGCAAGAGGAAGAAAACGCTGCGTCACTTCGCCAAATTTTAGAAAACTTACTTAATTTATCTTTTGCCCAAGAAGAACTAATAAAAACATTGCCAAAAACGCGTATCGATAATCCTCAGTATGTTGAAATTCCAAAACAACAAAATAAACTAAAAGACGATAGCAAAATTATTGAAGATAGCCTTTTAGCACTTAGTAAACGCGCGCCGCAGGTTAGTTCAATTATTAATCGCGAAATTGGTGCCATTCATTCAAATATCGATAAAACCGTAAAAGCACTTGCCGAACGCAATACCAGCGAAGGGGTAATGCGCATGCAAAGCACAATGACATCGGCCAACAACCTTGCCCTTTTACTAAACGAAAGTTTAGAGCAAATGCAAAAGCAAATGCAACAAAAAAAGAAACAAAAATCGGGGGGTAAAAAAGGAAAGTGCAAAAAGCCCGGGAGTGCCGAAGGCGAATCAACATCGGATAAGCCAAGTATGCAAAGCATGAAGAAATTGCAAGAAAAACTGAACGAGCAATTAAAGCAACTAAAAGAAGCCATGGAAAAAGGTCAAAAACCAGGAAATAAACCGGGCGATAAGCCTGGAGATAAACCGGGCCAAAAACCAGGAGATAAAAATGGCGGGCAAGGTGGCATGGGCAAACAAGGCCAAAATGGTATGGGTATGATGCCGGGTAATAGCGAACAATTTGCAAAAATGGCAGCGCAACAAGAGGCTTTGCGTAGACAAATGCAACAATTAATGGATAAATTAAAGAACAAAGGTTCAAATCCGGGAGGAAATATTGCCGATTTAATGGAACAAACCGAAAAAGATTTGGTAAATAAGCAATTAACGAACGAAACCATGAAGCGCCAACAAGACATTTTATCAAAATTATTAGAGAGCGAAAAAGCAGAGCGAGAGCGGGAACAAGACGAACAACGCAAAAGTAATGAGGCAAAAAATCAAAATTTAAGCAACCCTACGCAATTTTTAGAGTATAAAAGGCTTAAAGAAAAAGAAATGGAGTTGTTAAATACCGTTCCACCAAGTTTAACGCCCTATTATAAGGAAAAAGTAAATAATTATTTTAATAGCGTAAATAAGTAGGTTTTACAACTTACGGGGGCAATAATAAAAAATGATACAAAATTCTAATGAAAATATAAAAATAAGTTCAAGAGCTGATAATCTTAGTTTAGTTGAAAAATTAATTGATACTGTTTGTCAGGAATACAACGTAAACGAAGATGCCTATGGCAATATTTTAATAGCCGTTACCGAAGCAGTAAACAATGCTATTAACCATGGCAACCAAAATAATCCTAATAAATTTGTAAATGTGGCCTTTCAAACGGCTAACCAACAGTTAGTATTTAGTATCAGTGATGAAGGTGCCGGCTTTGATTATGAAAATTTACCCGACCCTACCGACCCAAAAAATATAGATAAACCACACGGAAGAGGCGTTTTTTTAATGAAAAATTTGGCCGATTCTATCCAATTTTTACAAAATGGCAAAACCGTCTTGTTAAGTTTTAATAATTAAGTCGTATATTTTAAATTAAAAAGCCATTTTCAGTCAATTTTAGTACCTTTGCACTGCAAAAATGAACTTTATCAACAACTTTGGCGAACGGCTTTGGGCAGGGAATTTAGGGAATGCCTTTGTGGTTTTGTCTTTTGTTGCTGCCCTACTCTCTTTTATCTCGTTTTATTTAGCGTCTAAAAATCCTAACTTTAAAAAGTTAGCTCGCTTTGCATTTAATGTTCATGGCTTTTCGGTGTTGGGTATTGCAGGTACTTTATTTTTTATGTTATTCAATCATTTTTTTGAATACGAATACATTTACCATCACAGCAGTAAAACCATGGATATGCAATATATCATGTCTTGTTTTTGGGAAGGGCAAGAAGGAAGTTTTTTGTTATGGACATTTTGGAATGTTGTTTTAGGCTTGGTATTAAAACGCCAACTTAAAGAGGGTGTTTGGGAAATTCCGGTAATGACAATTTTCGCACTAGTTCAGGTGTTTTTGGCAAGTATGTTACTGGGAGTTTATATGTTCGATTATAAAATTGGAAGTAACCCCTTTTTATTAATGCGGGAACATGCTGAAACAATGAATTTACCATTTTTAAAAAGCACAACGTATCTTCCAAAAATTGATGGGCGCGGTTTAAACCCTTTGTTAATGAACTATTGGATGACCATCCATCCACCTACTTTATTTTTGGGCTTTGCCTCTACCCTTGTACCATTTGCTTTTGCTATTGCCGCGTTATGGAACCGAGGATATAACAACTGGCAAAAAATTGCCTTACCTTGGACCTATTTTGGAATTTTAATTTTAGGCATTGGCATTTTAATGGGTGGTGCTTGGGCCTATGAAGCACTTAGTTTTGGGGGTTTTTGGGCTTGGGATCCGGTTGAAAATTCATCATTAGTGCCGTGGTTAATTTTAGTTGCCGCCGGACATACCATGATTATTAATAAGAATAAAGGGGGTAGTTTATTTACTACTCATTTATTGGCTATTGGTGGATTTTTATTGGTACTCTATTCTACTTTTTTAACGCGTAGTGGAGTGCTTGGCAATGCCTCTGTGCATGCTTTTACCGATTTGGGTATGACAGGGCAATTGGTACTTTATGTTTTGACGTTTATTTTCATCAGTGTATTTCTATTAATAACCAATCAATTATTTAGGGTAAGTTATATTGTTGGCTCACTCCTATTCTTATTTTTTGCCATGCTGTATGGCTACAAAAAAATTATACTGTTGGGCTGGATTGGATCATCAACCATAATAACATTTATTTCTTATTATAAATTTTTTCCGAAGGAAAAAGAAGAGGAAGAATTATACTCTCGAGAGTTCTGGATGTTTTTAGGTTCTTTGGCATTTTTGTTATCGGGATTAATTATTACCTACTTTACTTCAATTCCTGTAATAAATAAATTATTTGGCACAGAATATGCTCCCCCAAAAGTGCCGGTATACAACACTTGGATGATACCTTTTGCCATCATCATCATGTTATTAATTGCTGTATCTCAATTTTTAAAATACAAAAAAACAGATGCTAAAAAATTCTATAGGCGCATCTCTTATAGTTTTATTTTGGCAGTTTTGTTCGGTACAGTATGTTCCATTCCACTTTATTTTTTAAATGGTTTTTCAGAGTCAAAAGAAAAATGGGATTTAATTTCGTACGCGCTTTTATTTATTACAGGCTTATTTGCTGCCTTCGCAAATTTTGATTACTGTTTAAATATTTTAAAAGGTCGAATTAGGAAAAGCGGTGCATCTATTGCGCACATTGGCTTTGCATTAATATTGGTTGGGGCATTAATTTCTACGTCTAAAAAAATAGTGCTCTCAAAAAATACCGCTCAAAAAAAGGTAAGTAGTTTGGGTAGTGATTTTGACGACAAAAAAAGTATTCTTTTAACACAAGGCGATACCCTGCCAATGGGACCTTATTTAGTAACCTACACTGGCAAAAAGCGCAAAGGTATCGATGTTTACTTTAGTGTAGATTATTTAAAATTAAATAAAAACAATAAACCCGAATTTGATTTTACGTTGGTACCTCATATACAAGATAATCCGCGAATGGGCAAAGCGCCAGAACCTGCCACTAAACATTATTTAAATAGAGATGTGTACACGCACGTTACTTATGCCGATTTAAACGTAGATACCATTACCAATAAAAAAGATGCGTATGCCTCGGCAAAAAATTATATAGGTCACATTGGCGATACATTATTTTCGAGTAACGCCATTATTATAATTGATAGTTTACGAACAAATTTAAATAAAGAGCAGTATCAAAAAAACGATTCGTTATTAGAAGTTACTGTTGTGTTAAGAGCCCTAGATGCACAAAGTAACGAATACAAAGCTTTACCAAAATACATTATTAAAAATAATGTGGTTATTCCACAAGAAGATATTATAGAAAAGTTAGGCTTAAAGTTTGTGTTTTGGAAAATTAACCCCGAAGAAGGCACCATAGAAATTACTATGAGTGAAAAATTAGCCAATGCAAAAGATTTTATTGTAATGGAGGCTTACGTATTTCCGTACATAAATATTTTGTGGTTAGGTTGTTTAATTATGGCTATTGGAACAGGTATTGCTATTTTAGAGAGAATTCGTACTTTAAAGTCGAAATCTTCAACCACTTAAAAAATGGCTAAGCTAAAAAAGCAACATATTGTAATTATTGGTTGCGGAAACGTTGCCTGGCATTTGGCAAAACATTTTTCTGAATTAATAAAGTTCGAAATCACGGTTTACAATCACAAAGCAAACCCATTTTTAAACGAGTTTAAAACTAAGCTGCGGTGTAATACACATGTAGGACTAAACCAAATTATTACCGGTGCCGATTTTTATTTTATTTGTGTGGCCGACTCTTTTATATCTAATGTTTCAAAAAAAATTGTGCCGCATAATAAAGAATCTATTGTGGTACATACCTCTGGAAGTATTGCTGTTGAAGCCATTGAAACCGATTGCTACTGCAAAGCCGTATTTTATCCCCTGCAAACCTTTAGTAAAACAGATGAAATTCACTGGAAAAAAGTACCTATTTTAATTGGTGCCAATAACACCCACACCTTTAAATTAGTAAATAATCTAGCAAAATTGTTTTCGAAACATACCTTACAAGTTAATTATACGCAGCGTTTAAACATACATTTAGCTGCAGTTTTAGCTAACAATTTTACCAATGCGTTGTATGCCGCCGCCGAGCATCAATTAAAAAAAGTAAATGTAGATTTTGAATTATTACTCCCTTTAATTCAACAATCTGTTTTAAAATTAAATTCGCTAACGCCTTTAGATGCTCAAACTGGCCCTGCAAAACGTAAAGATGAAACGGTTATTAAAAAACATTTAAAACTTCTAAAAACAGATAAGGAATTTAAAAAAATTTACATACAACTAACCGAATTAATTATTCATCAACAAAAACAATATGTTAAACTTTAAACAACGCCTTACTAAAATTACAACTTTAATGTTTGATGTAGATGGCGTAATGACAGATGGCAAAGTGTTAGTAATGGAAAGTGGCGAAATGGTGCGAAACATGAACAGTAAAGATGGTTATGCATTACATTTAGCAGTACAAAAGGGTTACCGAATTGTTATTATTACAGGAGGAAACAACGTTGCTGTTAAAAATGCTTTATCCAAAACAGGAATTACTGATATTTTTATTAATCAACACGATAAATTACAATGCTATAAAGATTATATTTATAGTAATAATTTAACCGATGAAGAAATACTTTATATGGGCGACGATTTACCAGATTGGGAGGTAATGAAGCGAGTGGGTGTTGCTGTTTGCCCTAATAATTCGGCAACCGAAATAAAAGAAATTTGCCAATACATTTCGGCATTAAAAGGGGGCGAAGGCTGTGTAAGAGATATTATTGAACAAGTATTACGCGTGCAAGGTAATTGGGAAATTGTAAAATGGTAATTGTGTCACTTCGATTAGCGACAGAAGGAGTGTATCGAGAAGTGCTTTGAATATGAAGTTCTCGATTCGTTGTGCAGGAGGCAGGTAAAACTACTTGAACTGAAAATTTAAAAATTAAAAAAATTGACAAACATTTTAAATAATAAAATAATTGCATTTTTTAAATTAATAAGAATTGAAAACCTTATTATGATTGCTTTAACGCAAGTATCACTCCGGTATTTTGTGTTGCAAAAAATATTAGTTCAAAATAATATTGCGTTAGAATTAAATAATATGTTATTTAATTTAGTAGTGGTAAGCACTGTTTTAATTGCCGGTGCCGGTTATATTATTAACGATTATTTTGATGTAAAAACCGATTTAATAAATCACCCAGAAACAGTGGTGTTAGACAAATTTATAAAACGCCGTTGGGCCATTATTTTGCATATTACCTTTACTATTTTAGGGATTTTAATTGGCGTGTTTGCGGCATTAAAAACTGGTTATTTGCGCCTGGCGATTTTTCATTTTGTAGCGGCCACCTTGCTTTGGTTTTACAGCACTCACTTTAAAAAACAATTAATAATTGGTAATATTGTTGTTTCAGTCTTATCGGCATCGGTAGCATTTATGCCCTTTGTATTTGAAATGGGCATGATGCAACATGTGTACACAAATTTTAATTCCAACCATTGGGCTGTTATTTTATCAAGTTTTAAAATTACCTTTATTTTTTCGCTCTTTGCTTTTATAACGAGTTTAGCGCGCGAAATTATTAAAGATATGGAAGACTATAAAGGCGATAAAGAAACCGGAGGTAAAACTATGCCAATCAGTTGGGGTATACCTTCGAGTAAATTGACCTCGTTCTTTTTATTAATCATTGCCGCCATTTTATTATTAGTGGTAGTGTATAATACCTATAAATCCAATCGTATTATCATGTCGATAAACAATACGTATATACTATTAGCTTTAGTGTTGCCATTAATTTTTTTAAGTATAAAAACACTTTTGGCACAAACATCAAAGCAATTTAAATACACCAGTTTAATGCTTAAATTTGTTATGTTAATGGGCTTAGCTTACAGTTTAATTTTTTATTATAATTAATTTTTATGAACACAATAGAAACTACAATTAAAGAATTTCCTTTTAAATTAATACTAGGTTCTTCATCGCCCCGCCGACAAGACCTTTTAAAAAGCTTAGGTTTTGAATTTTTAAATAAACCTGTTAAAGTAGATGAAACCCTTTGGCCAAAAGATTTACAAGCACAAGAAATTTGTATTTATTTGGCAGAATTAAAAGCCGATGCGTACGAAGAAGAACTAAAAGAAAATGACTTATTAATTACTGCCGATACCATTGTGTGGTGCGAAGGCAAGGTATATAACAAACCTGCAAACTTTGCCGAAGGAAAAAAAATGTTGGAAAGCCTTAGCGGAAAAATGCACCAAGTGTTTACCGCGGTATGTTTAAAAAGTGCCAATAAGCAAACCACTTTTTTTGACGAAAGCAAAGTGTATTTTAAAAAACTAAAACCTGACGAAATAGAATATTACCTCACTAATTTTAGCCCTTACGATAAAGCAGGTGGATACGGCGTGCAAGATTGGATTGGCTATATTGGCATTGATAAAATTGAAGGCAGCTTCTATAATGTAATGGGCCTTCCTGTAAAAGATTTGTTTGAGGAATTGATTAAGTTCTAATCCATGTCACCCTAAGCGGAGTCGAAGGGTGAAATAAGTAACCATTTTCAAAACCTGCATTATAAAATTATTAAAAAAGCAATTATATATTTATTATGTTTTTTGGTTCCTGTTTTTTTCTTTGCCCAAAATGTTACTATTAAAGGCAAAGCACACTCGTCTTATGCCAACAAAATAATTCAACTCTACTCCTACTCTGATTTTATTACCAACTTACAAATTAAAGAAACTCAAGATACCATTGAAAGCGACGGCTTTTTTGAACTACATTACCAAACCGATTACACCCAGCCCGTTATTTTAAAAATTGAAAACGTAATTGCAAAATTGTACATACAACCCAATTTTATTTACGGCATTACAATACCCGAAGTTGAAAAAGATTTAGATTATAAAAATGATGCTGAGTTGGAAATAAACATTGGCATTATTGGTAAAGACAGCACCGAACTGAACGCACTAACGTTTGACTACCAGCAGCAGTATGCCAATGTATTTATTTCAAAAAAAGATAAATTTTTAACACGCACACTACTTTTTAAACGTGCAGACTCGTTAAAGTTACTTTGTGATAAACGTTATAAGAACATAAAAAATAATTACTTTAAAAATTATGTCGAATATTCCATTGCCTCTATAAATGCCAGCGCTTCGCGTGGTGAAAATTATTTAATTAACGGTTTTATTATCAATAAACCGATACAATACAATCATTATGAATACATGCAGTTTGTTAACGCTTGTTTTAACGGCTATGTAACCGCTATGGGTTCTACCCACAAAGGTCAATCGTTGTACAACATTATAAATGTACAAGCCAGTTGGCCACTGTTAAACACGTTTTTGCTACAAGATAAATTTTTAAAGAGTGATAGCCTGCGCGAATTAGTAGCCATTAAAAATTTATGGCAAATGTATTACAGTGCCGATTTTAGCCCCGATGCAATCGAGAACATTACCTCTCAATTAAATGTGGCCACAAAAAATGCCGAGCATAAAAAAATTACCAATAGGATGTTAGTGTATTTTAATAAAATGCAGGCTGGCTCCCAAGCACCAACATTTAGTGCACGAAGTAAGGACGGCACCATTGGTAATTTAAGCTCCTTTAAAAACAGGTGGATTTACTTAAACTTTTTCTCAACAAAAAACATTGAAACCCTAAAAGAAATGCCAAAAATTGCTGCCCTTAAAAAAAAATTTGCTGATAAAGTTGTATTTGTTTCTGTTTGTTTAGATGATAGTTTAAAAAGTTACACCAATTACCTAAAAGCCAATCCAAAATTTGATTGGACAATCTGGTACAATTACGACAAATCCTTAACAAAAACGGCAAAAGAAAATTATTTTATTACTGGTACTGAAGGCTATTATTTAATAAATAATTTTGGCTATTTGGCACAATCTCCTGCTCTATCGCCGAGCGGTGGAATTGAATATAAATTAAATGTGATATTTAAAGTTAAAACAAAAACCACTAAGACTGGCATTAGGTAGCTTTAAAATTAAAACATTTCATAGTTATATATATTTTCACTTTACATTATTAAAATTAATTAAATAAATTCGGGGGATAAAACAGCACAGGTAATTCCGAAAAAGAATATTACTTTAGTATAATGTAATTCCATTTATTCTGAAAAAAAAATCCTCCATATTTCGTCAACTTGTTTTACTTATTCTAGTTCCGGTAGTATTTGCAATACTTGGATATTCCTATATAAACTATAAAAAAAACAATGAGCGTTTAATCCAATCAGAATATGCCAAACGGAAAATTTTAGCTCAACAAATACAAACCTCATTAAAAATATTTGATGCCTCTGCTCAGATGCTCGAAGTTTCTTTAAATAAAGAAATAATTGAAATGAGCAATAGCATCATTAATTTATATAATAAAGACACATCTCTTTTTACAAAAACTTCTGCCGAAGATATTGCAAAAAAAGCTAACCTAAATACAACCTTAAACGACCTATACATTTTTAATACTGACAAAATTATTTTTAATACCACCTTTAAAAAAGACCTAGGCTTCGATTTTAAAAAATTAGGTCCGCGTTATGTTCGCTTTTTGGATAGCATAAAAACCTTAAATCAGTGCTTTCCTGAACGTACATCCATACAATATGTTACCAACAAACCCCGTAAATTTTCCTACCACGGTACGCCCGATAAAAAATATATTTTAGAATTAAGTTACACCTCGCCAAGCTATGAGCTATTACATAATTTAATGTTTAGTAGTATTGATAGTATTAGTAAAAATTATAAAGAAATAAAAAAAATCACTTTATACATGGCAACCGAAATTTTCCCAACGTATGATAAAACTGCTATTTTAAAAGAATCTCATAAATCAACAATGATAAACGTTTATAGAACGAAAAAAGAAAAAGAAATAATAGAAATGGAAAAGGGTAATAAAATTACTTACTCCTATTTATTTATTGATATGCAAGGTAGCTTTATGCACGACGGTTGGATTATACAATTTATTACCGATGATAGCAACGAAAAAATATTAGCAAAACAACAGCTTTTAAATTTACTTTGGCTCTTATTGCTTACAGTTTTACCGTTGTTCCTAATTATCTTTGTTGGCACAAAACGTTTAACAAATCCTATTAAAATCCTTGTACAAAAAGTAAACCGTATTAGCTCAGGAAATTTAAGCGAAAGAGTTGAGATAACTGGGAATAATGAAATAACCGAGCTTTCGGTTCGCTTTAATAAAATGGTTGATGATTTGGAGGACTCCTATAATACTCTCGAACAAAAAGTTGAAACAAGAACACTAGAACTTGCCAACGAAAAAAAGCACGTTGAAGAAAAACAAAAAGAAATTCTCGACTCCATCCACTACGCCAAACGTATTCAAAACGCCTTAATGCCAAACGAAAAATACATTGAACGAAAAATAAACGATTTAAAAAAATAACAGGTAATTATAATTACATTTAAAAATTATTATGCCGCATATACTCAAAATCATTTTTTTTCTTTGTTTAGTTACTAATTCACTAGTTAGTCAAACTAAAAAAATTGATAGTTTACAGTTACTTCTAAAAACTTCGTCAGACTCAGCTGGAATAAAATTGTTGTTGGCATTATCCGATGAGTTCACCATTATTGGAAAAATGGAAAAAGTAAATAAATATCTAAATATTGCCGAAAACAATGCTTTTTTAAAAACCAATGTATACTTTCAAAATTTAGTGTGCTACAAACGTGCTTTTTACCTTTATAGATTAGGCAGTTTTCAAAAATCGTTAGAATTAGCCCAGCAAGGCTATTTAATTGCAAAACAAATAAATAATACTACGTTGCAAGGCGATTATTTAAAAATTATCGGCATGAATTCGGGCAGACTGGGTGCGTTTAAAAAAGCTTTAGAAAACTATCATCTTGCTTTAATACAATACGAAAAGACGAAAGATATAACCGGAGAAATAAACATTTATTCAAATATTGCAGGAATATATTACGATCAATTTGATTACAAAAACGCATTAGAGTATTTTAAAAAAGTGCTTGAAATGGCACTATTAAACAACAATAAAAAAATGGTTGGTAATACTTACAATAATATTGGATCTACCTTGCACAATATGAATTTAATTAGTGAAGCGAGAACATATTACTTAAAAGCAATACAAACCAATAGAGATGCAAACAATGTTATTCAATTAGGTACTAATTATTCTAATTTAAGCGAATGTGAACTAACTGAGAATAATTTTGCTAAAGCACATGAATACAATGATGAGTCAATTAAAATTTTTGAAAGCTATTCCGATAATTATAATATTGTAGGTAGCTTAAATGTAAAGTCGGATATTTTTATAAAAGAAAAGAAATATAAAAATGGATTAGATGTTTTGCTTTATTCTCTGAGTTTCGCCGAAAAAACTGGGTCGCCATTGGTTAAACAAAGAACGTATATAAAAATTGCAGAAGCCTTTGAACTTGTTAATGATTACAAACAAGCAACTCTATTTTACAAAAAATACAATGTTACTCGCGATTCAATTATAAATACTGAAATCAGAGAAAACGTTACAAAAAAACAGCTAACTTTTGAGTTCGATAAAAAAAGATTAAGCGATTCTATCGAAACAATATCAAAAGAAAAATATTTAAAACAAGAAATTGAAATATCAAAAAAATCGGTGAAGCAACAAAAATACATTACATATATTTCTCTCATTTCCTTAATAATTGTAACCCTTTTAGCCTTTTTTATTTATAAAGGTTACAAAAAAAACAAGTTGGCAAATGTTATTATCGAAAACCAAAAGAAAATTGCGGAACTGAAAAACAAAGAAATATTGGATAGTATCAATTACGCGAGCAGGATACAAAAAGCCTCTTTACCAAATGATAAATATATCGATCGAAAAATAAAAGATTTAAATAAAAACAAACAGTTATAAAATATGTAACTCTTTTCTAGACTTAGGTCTTTTATTATAAATCCAATTAAACCCTTTTAATTTTGCTTCTTCTAAATTTACATCCTTTAAAGGTGTTACATCACCTTCTGTTTTTGGCTTTAATGTAACTCTATCAATATCTTGATTTTTAAACCACAACAAAATTTCGGTACAGTTAGTTTTGTTCAATCCCATCACATTATTTTTATTTGTGGGAAAATACAAAGCGCTGGCATTACCACTTACTATGGCTTTTCTTATCGTATCGTTTGCAATAAAAGCCTCTATGCTTCGTCCGCTTAATTGGTTGTATTTATCTGTATTTTGTAAACTATCTACTTGTTGAATTAAAAACGCATTACCCTCCATTTTAAAACCCTTAATAGTACTTTTGCCAACAAATACCTTTATTAATTTTGCCGTTGCTTGACTGTTTCGGCTCCATAAAACCGGGTTTTTAAACAGTTGTAAAAGCGAATCTTTTGTATTTAAACTTGCACTATCCGCCTGTGCCTGCATATCTTTTTTAAATAATTTTACATGATGATACGCATTTAAAAAATTATTTGTGGAGTCAATATCTCTATGATACAAAGTATCTGCGGCAATAAACAAGGTATCATTCTCAACAATACGTGCGTATAATGCATGCTTCGTAACTAAAGCTTCCGATTTTTTTTCTTTATACTCTATATAATCGCCATATAAAATAGATTTTTGTGCTGTATCAATTAAACGCACATTTCTGTAGCCCCTACCTACTCTATTTGTTCGGTCGTAAAATAAACTATCGCCAGTCAATTTTTGTTCCTTTGTCATTAACAAAGCATTAACGCTAAATTGCGCTTTTTCTTTTTCGGTATCGTACCAACCGTTTTCACAATATATGTAATCGTTTTTACTTATAATTATACTCGGACCTAAAAAATACGACGTTTTAGTAAGTGTATTATACCGCAACGTATCCGACTTCATTTTGTATTCAGGGTTTACCAACTCAACATCGTAATGAAAAGCCAACTCTTTTGTAGCCGAATAATAGTGACCCACTTTACTTGTTAAAGTATTTTTTTTGTTTACGATAGTGCCACCATTGTAATAATTGGCAATCGAATTTCCAACGTCAAACGTTAAATGATGTGTTGTTAATGTCATATCTTTCTCTACACATTTTACATTACTATCTAGTCGTGCAATTTTTGTTTTACCATCGTAAAATAGTTTATCGCCAGTAACCGTAATACTATCACCCTTGGTAATCATAATATGCCCACTGGCTTGCATTTTGTTATCTCCATCAAAAATTAAAGCAGTATCGCAGGTTAAAATAGCTCCATCATGTGCACAAATTACATTTCCTGTTAAAATTTTGGCTTCACTTTTATCTCTGTCAAATTCTATTTTAGCAGCGTGTTTAATTTCAATTTCTTTTGTTTTTGTATCAATAGTTGGCGTTATAATAGATTTTACCACCGGTTTAACCTCTGTTTTTTTTAATTTTTTAGTAGTTGTTTGCGAAATGCCCACAAATGCAAGTATTAAAAAAATTAGTAGTGTATAATATTTAAAATTTAACAAGTAAAAAAGCCTTTATTTTTAGACTTTATAAAGATAATTTATTTTTTTTGGTTCATTAACCATTTTGTGTTTATTTAAGATTACTTATATTTAATAATGAATTATTTAGCACACGCTTATTTGTCCAATAACAATAATGAAATTTTAGTAGGTAATTTTATAGCCGACCATATAAGCGGTAATAATTTTAATCATTATTCCGAAGGCATAAAGCAAGGTATTTTTTTACACCGACAAATTGATGCTTTTACGGATAATCACCCACATTTTAAAGAGGCAAAGCGATTTTTTTACGATGGTTACGAAAAATACAGTGGTATTTTAATTGACATTTATTTTGATTATTTTTTAGCTAAATATTTTGCTAGCTATTCTACCACTCCATTACCTAATTTTTGTAACAACGTATATTCTGTTTATAACGCGTATGAAAACGTTTTACCAAAAAGCAGTGCTAATTTTTTAAATTATGTATTACAAAACAACGTCTACGTGGCCTACTCTACTCTTGAAGGAATTGAAAAAGTATTGTACCATCTTTCGCATAGAATAAAACATGGTGTAATGTTAAATAATTCCATTACATTATTTAACACCAATGAAGCAGAATTAAAACAACATTTTGATATTTTTTTTAACGATATAAACAATCAATTTATTTTAAATCCTTCAAAAAATTATTAATAAACGTAAGTGTATCGGCTACTGTATTGGTGGTATACGTCTTAATATTAATTTCTAAAATATTATCTACTTTAATTTGTTTAATACCTTTTTTATATTGTTTTTCAATTTTCGTTAAGTAGGCACTATCAATTTTTTGCTCAAAACTTCTGCCTCGTTTTTTTATATTTTTTTGTAAACTATCAATATCGGTGGTTATGTGCACCATTAAATCTGGTTTCGGTAACTCATTTAGTATAGCATTAAAATGTTTTTCAAAAAATAAAAAATCCTTATTGCTTAAATTTATTTTTGCAAACCATAAGCATTTATAAATGCTATAATCTGCAACAATCAACTGCTTTTTATCTTTTAACGCTTTGTGTATCTGTTCAAACCGACTTATTAAAAAACTATATTCTAACGGAAAAGAAAATTGTTTTGGCTTATCGTAAAACAATGGTAATAAATTACTTTCTTCAAAAGCTTCGGGTAAATAGGTTGCTTTTAACTCTTTAGCCAAAGCCTTAGCCAGTGTACTTTTGCCCGAACCAATATTACCCTCAATACAAATGTAACGTAACGGGTGTTTTTTTATACTTTTCAAATTATATCGTTTTTAAACTTAAACACTAATGTATACTTTTTTAATAATAAACAACGAATAAAATCATAATAAATCATTTTGTATTTACTTTAAAAAAATCTTATCTTTATTTCCTAAAAAAATAAAAGCCCTACGTTGTAAGTAGGAACACATTATGATTAAAATTACCCTCCCCGATGGTTCCATTCGCGAATACGAAAGCGGAACTACATCACACCAAATTGCCTTAAGTATTAGCGAAGGTTTAGCACGCAACGTTTTAGCAGCAAAAGTAAACAACGAAGTATGGGATTCTTCTCGCCCTATTCATCAAGATTCTACGCTTAGTTTATTAACGTGGAATGATGTTGAAGGCAAACAAACACTTTGGCACTCTTCTGCACATTTAATGGCAGAAGCTTTAGAAGCATTATTTCCAGGCAGTAAATTTGCTATTGGACCTGCTGTTGAAAATGGTTTTTATTACGATATTGATTTTGGCGACAAAACGTTTTCGTTTGACGAACTTGAAAAAGTAGAAACAAAAATGATGGAACTCGCCGCTAAAAAAAGTGAGTTTGTTCGTAAAGAAGTTTCTAAAACAGATGCCATCACTTATTTTACCGAAAAAGCCGACCCATATAAATTGGAATTAATTGATGGTTTACAAGATGGCTCTATTACCTTTTATTCACAAGGTAATTTTACCGATTTATGCCGCGGACCGCATATACCAAACACCGGTTTTATTAAAGCCGTTAAATTATTGCGCGTGGCAGGTGCTTATTGGCGTGGTGACGAAAAAAACAAACAGTTAACCCGTATTTATGGCATTACGTTTCCAAAAGATAAAGAATTAAAAGAGTATTTAACCTTATTAGAAGAAGCCAAAAAACGCGACCATCGTAAGCTTGGCAAAGAATTGGAGTTATTTACCTTCTCCGAAAAGGTAGGCATGGGCTTGCCTTTGTGGTTACCAAAAGGTGCCATGTTGCGCGAACGCTTAATTCAATTTATGCAAAAGGCACAACTTAAGGCAGGATATTTACCTGTTGTTACGCCGCACATTGCTCTAAAAGAGTTATACGTGTGTTCGGGTCACTACGAAAAATATGGTGCCGATTCATTTCAACCCATAAAAACACCGCGCGAAAACGAAGAGTTCTTTTTAAAACCAATGAACTGTCCGCACCACTGCGAAATTTACAAGTCTTCTCCAAAATCATATAAAGATTTACCGGTTCGTTTTGCTGAATTTGGAACGGTTTACCGTTACGAACAAGCCGGCGAACTACACGGTTTAACGCGTGTGCGTGGCTTTACGCAAGATGATGCGCATTTATTTTGCCGCCCTGATCAAGTAAAAGAAGAATTTTTAAAAGTAATTGATTTGGTATTGCACGTTTTTAATGCCTTAGATTTTAAAGAATACACAGCACAAATTAGCTTACGCGACCCTGAAAATAAAAGCAAATACATAGGCTCGGATGAAAATTGGGCATTGGCCGAGCAAGCTATTATTGATTCTGCAGCTGAAAAAGGTTTAAAAACAGTTACAGAGTTGGGAGAAGCCGCCTTTTACGGACCTAAATTAGATTTTATGGTAAAAGATGCATTAGGACGTAAATGGCAATTAGGAACTATTCAAGTGGATTACAATTTACCCGAGCGTTTTGAGTTAGAATATACAGGCAGCGATAATTTAAAACACCGCCCTGTTATGATTCACCGAGCGCCATTTGGCAGTTTAGAGCGTTTTATAGCTGTACTGATTGAACATTGTGCCGGTAATTTTCCTTTGTGGTTAACTCCCGACCAATTTGCCATTTTACCAATAAGCGAAAAGTATAACGACTATGCCCACAAAGTAAAAGAAACATTGGCAGAGCAAGATATACGTGGTTTTGTGGACGACAGAAACGAAAAAATTGGTAAAAAAATTCGCGATAACGAAATAAACAAAATACCGTTTATGCTTGTTGTGGGAGAAAAAGAAGAAGCCGAACAAAAAGTTGCAGTTCGCGAACACGGAAAAGGCGATATTGGTATATTTGGTATTGATGAATTTAGTAAATTTGTAGAAAATATTATTACAAACGATTTTAAAAAATAAACAATTAACACAGAGGCACAAAGTTGCAGAGGACACAAAGAGAAAATCAAAAACTCAGCGTGCTCAAAAACTCTAAAACTCTGTGTTAAAAAAAACAAAAAACAATTAACACAAAGCAAAAAGCAATAAAGATTACAAAGGATAATTAAAAAAACTCTGCGTGCTCAAAAACTCTAAAACTCTGTGTTGAAAAAAACAAAAAACAATTAACACAAAGCAAAAAGCAATAAAGATTACAAAGGATAATTAAAAAAACTCTGCGTGCTCAAAAACTCTAAAACTCTGTGTTGAAAAAAATTAAGATAACTATAAACTAAAAAAAACGGAGGTCAACATCAACAATCAAAAGAAACCCTATTTTGCGCCAAAACCAAACAATAACGCTGCAAAACCAAACACTACTAGTGTTGTAAAACCAGGCGATAAACCTGTATTTAAACAACCCCGAGGCCTTAAAGTAGGCTTTAAACGCCCAGGTGTAAAAGAAGAATTGCATAAAATAAACGAACGTATTTATGCTAAAACTGTACGTGTTGTTGGCGATGATATTGAGGCCGGTGTATATTCAATAGCCGAAGCTTTAAAAATGGCAAAAGAATTAGAGTTAGATTTGGTGGAGATTGCTCCAAACATCGACCCACCCGTTTGTAAAATAGTTGATTACGGTAAATTTTTATACGAACAAAAAAAGAAAGCTAAAGAAGTAAAGGCCAAGGCAAGTAAAATTGTAATTAAAGACATTCGTTTTGGTCCGCATACCGATGACCACGATTTTAACTTCAAAAAAAATCACGCTATTAAATTTTTACAAGAAGGCTGTAAAGTAAAAGCGTTTGTATTTTTTAGAGGCCGCGAAATTGTATTTAAAGAACAAGGCGAAATTTTATTATTACGTTTTGCCAACGAGTTAGAAGAATTTGGAAAACCAGAGCAATTACCTGTATTAGAAGGTAAGCGTATGCAAATGGTAATTGGTCCAAGGAAGAAATAAAATTTTATACTATAAAAACAAAAAACGCAACTCTAAATAAGTTGCGTTTTTTTTTGTTTAATCAATTACTTACAACTATTAATTATAAGCAGATAGTTTTTTTCACGTTTGCTCTTCAAAACTGCCCTTTTCGTCATTGCGAGGGTTTTTCACCCGAAGCAATCTCATATGTAGTTTTAGATTGCTTCACTACCGTTCGCAATAACGTTGGAAGATTATCGCGCCACCACAAACCGTTTACTAACGCTTTGCATATTGTCACTTCGAGTAGGCGAAGCCGTATCGAGAAGTGTTAACACATATGCCCCATTAGGTAGTTCTTTTGTACTAATTGTAGTTTTATTATCTTTAAAAATAATTTCCTCTTCTCTTATCATTTGCCCTAAAGCATTTATAATTTCAATTTTATACTTGTCCGCTTCGACTCCGCTCAGCGTGACAAATTCAATATTTAATTCGTTAGCCGTTGGGTTAGGATAAAATCTTAAATCTTCAATCTTAAATCTTAATTCATTTACCCCCAAAGCACTCGGATGCACCACCACTGTATCGTATTTAATTACCCCACAAATATCCTGTTTAACTATATAGGTTGTTGTTGTAGCACTTACTGTTAAACTAAAGCCAGCGGCATTTACTATGGGTGTAGTGGTATTGGTTAAGTTATACCATTTGCAAGCTTCATCTATACCCACATCTTGTGGTCTGCCAATATAAATGGTAGTGCCGGGTATTGCCCAAGCATCTGCGCCTGCAAAGGCAGGTATATCAATTGGGATGCAAGAGACGTCATCAATTAAAATTGTACTACCTATTGTAGGTAAATTAGTAGAATTAATTAATGTTTTAGTAGTTGCAGCATCACTCCTAAAATTACCAATTACACAATTTTTTTCGGTGCCATTGGCAACAAAAGTACCCGTAATTAACACCCAATTCATCGTATCGGTTATAATATTACTTGTAGAGTTTTCAACCTGTGGTGTAATATAACTTAATGGAATTGAGATTTTTGTAATAGTATCAATTATATTGTCTGAAAAAAAGATGCCTATATTTGAAATTCCATAGCTACAATTATCCCCTGCATTAGCCCACAATTTTACACAATAAGTTTTACCGTTAATTAAATTTGCTTTTAAGCGGTTCCTAAAATATCCTCTATTTATTGAGGGATTGCATTGAGGTGGTTGGCACAAAAAATCCGTTAATACGTAGCATTGTCCATTTTTTGGCCATTGATAAGTAAAGCCATTATTTGGAACATATGAGTAACACACAGTACTTAATACTAAACCTCCAAAAATGGACGAATCAATACTTCGCCAACCTTTAGCATTAGTAATTGATTTATCAAATCCTGTACACGAATATACATTTTCAAACCCTCCATTAGTAATATAGTTCGCAATTTGCGATTTATAAACTATGGTTTGCAATACACAAACCATAAAAAGCGTTAGCTTCTTATGGTTTATAATACATAAATTTTTATTTGGCAATAACCAATTTTTTAACAGACTTTTCGCCTTTTTCATTAATTAAATTTACGAAATAAATTCCATTAATTAATTTACCTTGCAATTACAAACCGCCTATTAATACTTTGGTTTTGGCTTTTAACAAGCAGATGATAAACACCTGCGGGTAATTCGTTAGTACTTATTACGGCAGCATTATCAGTGTAGTTTAAATCTATTACTTTAATTAATTGGCCAATGCTGTTTATAATTTCGGCTTTTGTAAATTCTTTATCTAAATCACTAATTGTAAATTGTATATTTAATTTATCGCTTGTAGGGTTAGGGCTAATAATTAAATTATCGTTTTTAATCTTTAATTCATTTACCCCCAAAGCACTTGCATGCACCACCACCGTATCATATTTAATTACCCCACAAATATCTTGCTTTACCATATAGGTTGCTGTAACAGCACTTACCGTTAAACTAAAACCGGCAGCGTTGGCAACGGGTGTAGTGGTATTAGTTAAGTTATACCATGCACAAGCCTCATCAATACCCACATCCTGCGGCCTACCAATATACACCGTATTGCCGGGTATAACCCAAACGTCTGGGCCTGCATAGGCGGGTAAATCTAAAGGGATGCAAGAGACGTCGTCTATTAAGATATCGCAACCAATAATTGGCAACATAGCTGAATTAATTAATGTTTTTGTTGTAGCCGCATCACTTCTAAAATTACCTATTACACAATTTTTTTCAGTGCCATTAGCTACAAACGTGCCCGTAATTGGAACCCAATTCATAGTATCTGTTAAAATATTAGCTGTAGGGTTCTCAACTTGTGGATTGATATATGTAAGAGGGATATTTATATATGTAATTGTGTCAATACTATTATCTCCAAAAAAAGCACCTAAATTAGATATACCATAGCTTGTTGGATTACTAACATTAGCATAAAACTTAACACAATAAATTTTACCATTAATTAAATTTGATTTTAATCGGTTACGAATATATCCTCTGTTTGGATTTGGAGCACACTGAGGTGTTTGACATAAAACAGTTAATTGAACATCGTTGTTTCCTTTATATGGCCATTGATAAGTTAATCCATTGTTTGGAACATAAGAATAACAAAAAGCGTTTAACACATTAGTACCAAATATAGAAGAGTCTATATTTCTCCATCCCTTAGCTATATTTGCCGTTTTATCAAAGCCATTACAGTTATACATAACCTCAAAACCACCATTTGTAATATAATTAGCTATTTGCGATTTATAAAATGCAGTTTGTAGTACACAAAAAAGAAAAAGGGTTAGCTTTTTCTTTTTTGTAATCCATAAATTTTTACTTGGCAATAACCAATTTTTTAACAGACTTTTCGCCTTTTTCATTAATTAAATTTACGAAATAAATTCCATTAATTAATTTACCTTGCAATTACAAACCGTCTATTAATACTTTGAGTTTGGCTTTTAACAAGCAGATGATAAACACCTTCGGGTAATTCGTTAGTACTTATTACCGCAGTATTATCAGTGTAGTTTAAATCTATTACTTTAGTTAATTGCCCAATGCTATTTATAATTTCGGCTTTTGTAAATTCTTTAGCCAAATCATTTATTGTAAACTGTAAGTTTAGTTTATCATTAAATGGGTTTGGAAAAATATTTAATTTGTCATTTAGCATTTGCCATTCAACATTTCCTAATGCACTCGGATGCACCACAACTGTATCGTATTTTATTACCCCACAAATATCCTGCTTTACTATATAGGTTGTTGTTGTAGCGCTTACAGTTAAACTAAAGCCAGCGGCATTTGCTATGGGTGTAGTAGTGTTGGTTAAGTTATACCATTTGCAAGCTTCATCTATACCCACATCCTGTGGTCTGCCCAAATATATTGTAGTGCCGGGTATTGCCCACGCATCTGCGCCTGCGTATGCGGACAGGTCTATTGGAATGCAAGAGACATTGTCGATTAAAATATCGCAACCAACTGTAGGTAAAATTGTGGTATTAATTAATGTTTTTGTCGTGGCAGCATCACTCCTAAAATTGCCAATTACACAATTTTTTTCCGTACCATTAGCTACAAACGTTCCTGTAATTGATACCCAGTTCATAGTATCCGTTAAAATATTAGCTGTAGGATTCTCAACTTGTGGATTGATATACGTGAGAGGAATATTTATATAAGTAATAGTGTCAATACTATTATCTACAAAAAAAGCACCTAAATTTGATATACCGTAGCTAGTTGGATTACTAACATTAGCATAAAATTTCACGCAATAAGTTTTACCGTTAATTAAATTTGCTTTTAAGCGATTACGAAAATACCCCCTATTAGGATTAGGAGAGCATTGAGGGGTTTGGCATAAAACTGTAGTTTGAACATCGTTATTACCAGAATGTGGCCATTGATATGTAAGTCCATTGTATGGAACATAAGAATAGCAAACAGTGTTTAATACTAAACCGCCAAAAATTGACGAATCAATACTTCTCCAACCTTTAGCATTAGTAATTGATTTATCAAATCCTGTACATGAATATACATTTTCAAACCCTCCATTAGTAATATAGTTAGCAATTTGCGATTTATAAACTATGGTTTGTAATACACAAACCATAAAAAGGGTTAACTTTTTATGGTCTGTGATACATAAATTTTTATTTGGCAATAACCAATTTTTTAACAGACTTTTCGCCTTTTTCATTAATTAAATTTACGAAATAAATTCCATTAATCAAATCAAATTTTAAATCGGCTCTGTAATTATTTATATTTAATGTTTTGCTTAATAATAATTTACCATTCACATCTGTAATTTTTACCTCTAATCTTTCGCTTACAAAATTACTAATTATAGCAACTTCATTAATGGCTGGGTTAGGGTATAATTTATATTCAAGAACTGTTTTAAATTTAGTTTTTGTAATTTGTTCATTACTTACTAATTGCTCATAGAAATTTTCATGTAATGTATTACCAGTGCTATCGTTATTTGTTCTAAAACTAAATCCTATTTGTGTACAATAGGTATCATTATAATTTACTACTACCGAATTTACTAAGCTGTAAAACACCCTTGCATTATACACTACTGCGCCATCGGTAAAAGGGCACTGGTGGGCTAAAATAGCCAGTTGTAAGTTTTCCAAAAAGGTTAAGCTACCTGTTGCCATATATGTTTTTTGCAAGCTATATAAGGTTTTGTAATTATTTTCAATATTTGTAGTAGGTGTAAATGCTGCTAATAAAGTTGCTACTAAATTTAAATTGCCCTGTGTTAAATTAGCTTCAATGGTTTTATACATACCCCTTGTTTGGCTTAAATTAGTGGCATAAAAGGTAGTTAAGCTTGGTGTAGCATTAGCTATGGTGGGCTCATTTACGACATCGTTAAAGGCAAGGGTTTTAAAAATTTCCTCTGTTTCGGCTACATTTAAGCTATACGTTACATTATTAGTGGCTATACTATCCAATAAAGCCACCTTACAAGTTGGGCAACCACCGCCACCGCCACCACCGTTAGTAGGGCAAGTAAAAAATGCCCCGCCCGCAGGATTAATTCCAAGACCATTAGTATATGTTTGAATTGCTAAAGAAAAAGTATTAGCATTATTAGTTGGAAAATAAGGGTTACCAAATCTTACAAATAATTTAGAATTATTAGGGAAACTAGCATCCGTAAACGTGCTGTAATTTACAGTACCTGTCCACGTTGCCCCATTCCATTTATTATCAATGGCACTGCTACCGTTGCCTTGTTGCCCTAAAATGGCGTTATTGCTAAGGTACAAGCCACGTTTGTTGGTTTGCATACTATTATTGCGCCATTGGCTACCTACGTTATAACTCTCGAACTGAAAGCCTGCAAATAAATTAGTTACGCTATTGCACTGCACGCTATTTAAAGCTATAGCAGTATTGCTAGGGGCGCTATTCATACTGCCATACACACCTGTTACAAAGGTATTGGTAGTGTTATAACCAGTTATTATGTTGCTATTAATTACATTGCCATAGCCATTGCTACAATATACTCCGTACTGTGTATTAAGCGGGTTAGCATCAGCTACAAGGGTTATAGTGTTGTTAGCAGTTGTCATACCATAGCCAAGCATATTAAAGCCACTGCCGTATACCCCTCTATAGTTACGGCTAAAGGTATTATCATTTACTATTAGTATGGGGTTAGTTTCAAAATAAGTAAAGTTTGAATTACTTAAACTACTACCTGCATACACGCCATAGTTAATATAACCTGTGCCAATGGCTGCCGTGGTGTTGGTAGTAGGGCTAAATAAATTGTTTTGTACTGCTACTCTGCCTAAATACTGCCCGTAGTTGCTACCTACACCTGCTATGTTTAAAAAGTTAGGGAACATATTAAAATACACGCCTGTGTTTATGTTTTGTATTTTATTGTTTTTTAGCTGGTAGTTTTTAAACTGGTTGCCTGTAACGTGTATAGCAAATTGTCCAATGCTTAAAACCCCAACCGAGGTGCCGCTAGCTTGTGTACTTCTAAAATCACAATATTGGGCGTTTAACTCAAAAATGTTATACGCCCCAATACCATAATGGCAGTTGTAAAATTTATTAATAAATAGTGATGCGCTAAAAGTTGCTACAGTACTAATAAAATTAGTACCATTGGCTGGGAAAGTGTTATCGTTTATGCTGTATATACCATAACCGCCTTTAGTTTGTGCTTTAATAATACCAAAGGTTTGTCGCTTCGTGTTTTGAAACAAATTATTAATACTTACCACATTACTATTGCGAGCATATATACCAAACATGTGGTTATCAATTATATTAAAATCAGTTGTATATAAATTACTACCGATATTAATATTATAATAAGTTGGGTTTGTAAAAGTAGGGTTTGAGGTAATACCACTATTTTCAACCAACACGGCTATTGAGCTTTGTATGGTAGCATTTGGTACTTTTAAGTTGATAGCACTATAGCCACCTAATAAATACGGGCTAAACAAAGTGTTAGTAGCACCTGTAGCTGCTAATAAGCCACTAATGCTAGCAGAGGTGTTTGGCCACGTTGGCGTTGCACCGGTTGTAAATGGTATACTTCGGCTCGTAAACACACAGCGGTTAACGGAAAAAGCAGCGCCAGTTATAGGTTGTGTGTAGTTTGCAATTTTTATAGCAATATAATTTCTATTAAATATGGTTAAATCAATATCTAAATCTAATAGGGTTTGTAGTGTACTGGTGTTTGTACTACCATTACTATATACCGCGGTAACGGCATCTTCAATTAAACTTTCTTTAGTAATACGTACTCTACCCCCATTGTCTACGGTAATGCCACTCCACATATTGCCACAACCGTACAAATGCCCTCCGCTAATATCTAATATTGAACCTGATGGAATTGTAATACTAACATTAGGAGCCATTAAATATTCGCCTGTTAAATTTACCGTACCTGATATAGTAATGTTCTGATTGATTGCCCAACTGGTGCTGTAACTACCCGTGCTAAGGGTACTTGATGTTACATAATTATTGGCGCTACAACAGGCGCTGTTTGCAACTACGCTCACTGTACTGGTATATAAGCATCCACCACTATTGGCAGCACTAACCGTATAAATTGTAGTACTTGCTGGACTAACGGTTTGGGTAGCCCCTACTAATGTACCTGGAAGCCAAGTAAAGGTAACGCCAGCGCTTGGAGTAGCTGTAGCACTTAAGGTAGCACCGCCCAATGCTAAATTACTGCAATATAAGCCGTTAGTAGATGCGCTTAAAGTATAATTGGGCGCAAATTGTACGTTAAAGGTTGTGCTTACTGGGCAAAAGTAACCACCGCTTGGGTTAGCTGGTAATGTGTAAGTATAGTTATAAATACCTGCAGGCGGTTGTGGCGAAACAAACGAACAACCTACGCCACTACAATTACCATTAATAATATTTAAGCCTGTAAAATTACCAATTGTAGGCGTGGCCAAAGCAATATATGTTTGAAAAGTAGGTGTTGAAACTCCAATACAAAAAGCGGGTAAAGTGTTTATGCTTGGCGTGTTATATAAATTGATAGCCGTTGTATATTGGTTTATGCACGTGCCACTATTTGCAACCAGTGTATATACTGTATTAGCTGTAGGGTTAACAGCAATAGTAGAAGTATTAGCTCCTCCTGGTAACCAAGTATAAGTACTTAATGGGGGAAAACTAAGCGCACTAAGCGTATAGCCACCACCATTGCAGCTTGAAGCGTTTGTATTAACATTTATGCCTAGTACCGTGGCGCTATAAGCTGTAGTTAAACTGCAGTTGTTTGTTGTAACAAAATTATAAGTAATTGGGTAAACACCCGGCGCAAGTGTATTTGAAGCGTTAAAATCATAAAGCCCACCATTTTGTGTTACTCCTGTGCCACTAAAAGTGCCTGTTTGTGGTGTGCTTATATATTGTTGCAAGTTAAAAATACTATTGCTACATACGGGGTTAGGTAAGTTAATACTAGGCGTTAAACTAGTGGGGTAAATACTAATATCATCAACTAAACAATATTGATAATAAAAGCCATTAGTATTTGAATTTGCTACCCAAACTTGGTTTGTGCATTGAATACCATCGGTACCAAAGGTTAAATAGTTTCCGTTTGAACCACTTGTAGGATTAAAAGTAAAAGTAGTACTATAATTTTGCCAATTATTAACTGGTGCTGTTAAAGTAGTAGTGTTAATTATTTCATTTATTGGGGTAGAAAACGAAAGCGTTAAGGGACCAACATTTAGTGGTACAGAGTTAGTTACCATAAAACCTACAACTGTTTTATAACCATTTGAGTTAATAGTAACACTTGATGTATTACCTGCGCTTGGGTCTTGTAAAGGCCCCGTATAATTATAGGCTTTAAAATTTAGCACATACGATTGCCCCGGTATAAGAGGCGAAAACAGTTTTGTGTACATGGCTTCTGGTTTAATATTGGAAGTAACAAACACATTACCTGCAGTATAACTATTAACACTAGTTAAACCAATTACGCTATTATTATTGCCTGCTATCCCACTCCAACTATCAAATACAGGTGATGACGAAAAAGTGCTTGTTCCTAAATTTGCCGCTGACGCCGTAGACGTAGTACAGTTACGTTTAAACACGTCTGGAATCCAAATAAAAGGATTCCAACAGCCAACAAACGCTGTAAAAGGTATTGGGCCACAACCAACACCATTTTCAAATCCGCCATTAGGCACGACATCGCACACGTTTTGACTGACGCAACTTGAGTTAAAAATATACCCAAAAACATAAGTAATATTTCCTTCATTGCCTGCAGCGTCAACTGGAATATATTGTATAAGTATCGGCCCACTGTAACCACCTACAGCAGTAAATTGTATGTTGTTTCCAACAACTGTTGCAGAACCATTTAAATATACAGAATTAACACAAATAATACTTGCAGTTGTAGTTGCATCGTTAGCCATCACACCACCAACTATCGGTATTGTAAGTGTTGTGCCAGTTGTGCTATAAGTAAATACGCCTGCAGTTATGCCATCATTTACTCCAAAAATTAAAGGTGGTGTACAATTACCTCCAACATATGTAGTACTTCCTGCTACTGCAGGTGTGTTATAAATTGTGTTTACAGTGTAACCAATATCGCACAACACTAGCCGCTCTTCCGGCTTTAAATACCGCTTTGTAACCCCTGGTCCATTTGCATTAGACATTACAAAATAAGTATTATTATTAGCAGGGGTGTTGGTTGGGTAACACATGTCTTCAAAATGGCTTAATGAGCTTGGGGGCTCAAAACAATTAGGTGTATAAACTGGCATATTGGGTAAGTTTCCACTTACGTACTTGATAGCGGTGCCGCAATTGGTTACGTCGGTAATGCAACCTGTTGTGCCCCCAAGTACAGAAGGTAACACTGAAAATATTAGACTTGTTTGATTGCTACAATTGTTTGCTGGGACAGGCACAAGTGAATTATTAGATTGAGTTTGTAAAAATTTATCATACCTTGCATAATAATTATTTAAAGCACCAAATTTTGAAATGCCTGTTGCACTTATCAAAGAAGCAAAACCAAGCGCATGAGTTAATTCGTGTAAACCAATTGTATATAAATCAAATTCAGTGGCAGGGCATATAATTGATAAATTTGTATTCCAAGTAATTGAAGGGTTGCTAAAATTAAACGCCATAACTCCATGAAAAAATCCACTACCGCCAGTTGCTATATAAGGTGGTGCAATACCGTTAAAAGCGTCTTGTTCGGTTACAATAGTTTTATAAATTAAATTATCGGTTATTCCTGGGTTCGGATTACTTGGGTTGTTTGGAAAAGCATAATAAGGCGTAGCCATACCTAATGTGCTTGGTGTATAAGAAAAAACATTAATATCCTCAATTAATATATTAACTACTGCTGTAGAGGTTGAGGTCGCAAAACTTGGATTAACAAACCCTGCAATGTCTGTAAATAACTGACAAATTACTGCCCTACGTTGCAAACTTATTGCAGTATTTGTTTCCATACCCGAGCCAACGGCAAAATACAATCTAAAATATCCAGCGGTGCATGTAGCAGCAGCTGGTAATTTAGCCGCTCCGTTACTAATAGTGGCGTCTAATGCTAAATCTTTTAATTGATAAGAATTGCCAAACCTATCATAAATTGAATTAAAGAAAATGTTTGCTGAGTTATAAACCCCAGTTAAAGAGGAAGTATTCCTTTGGCTGGGCAGCACTTCTATGTTAGAACTCCCACATACTGAAAGGGTTTGAGATTGTAGTTGAAGATTAAATACGACTAAAATCGCACTTAAAAACAGAACTCGATTTACATTTTTCATTCGCTTTAATTTTTTAGTTATAGTAAATGTAATGTTGGCTTTTTACAAAAGCAAATAGATGTTAATTATTAAATTGTTAAGACAACATTATTAAGCACTTAAAACCCTTTATTGATGGGCTTTTTCACACATTTAACATCTTGACCTAATTGGTGAAAATCAGGTAATCTTACTCGGTTTTTATCAAGTAGTTGTACATAGTAAAACCAAGTAGTTCTAAACGTTTTTTTTACAAAAAAGTAAATTTTAGTTAGTTATAAAATGTAAATTAACTAGCCAATCTGATAAATTGTTATACCAAATTAATTAAAAAGCGTGTTTGGTGTAAAAGGTAAATGCGCTTTTTTGTTTATTAAAAACAAAAAACCCATTTGCTTTTAACAAATGGGTTTTTAATTTTAAAACTTATATCTTACTTAAAATTAATTAAGCTTCAATTTCGGCTTCTTCTTTACTTGCCATTAAGCGCTCGTACTCTTCTTTACTACCTACTACTAATTTTTCGTATTGGCGTAAACCTGTACCGGCTGGTATTAAATGTCCAACAATTACGTTTTCTTTTAATCCGTTTAAGGTATCTACCTTGCCATTTACAGCCGCTTCGTTTAATACTTTAGTTGTTTCTTGGAAAGATGCAGCCGATATCCAACTACTTGTTTGTAACGACGCTCTGGTTATACCTTGTAACATACTTTCGGCAGTTGCAGGAACAGCATCACGCGCTTCTACAATTTTTAAATCTTTACGACGTAAAACGGAGTTTTCGTCGCGTAATTTACGCGCTGTAATAATTTGTCCGCGTTTTAATTCAGTGCTATCGCCTGGCTCAATTACTACTTTTTTACCAAAAATATTGTCATTCTCAGTCATAAAGTCAATTTTGTTAATTAACTGCATTTCTAAAAACATCGTATCACCTGGGTCTACAATCTCCACCTTACGCATCATTTGACGCACAATGGTTTCAAAGTGTTTATCGTTTAATTTTTGACCTTGTAAACGGTACACCTCTTGTATTTCATTTACTAAATACTCTTGTACAGCCGTTGGCCCTTTAATTGATAAAATATCACTTGGTGCAGTTGCTCCATCAGATAAAGCTTCGCCAGCTTTCACAAAATCATTTTCCTGAACTAAGATGTGCTTACTTAAGTTTACTAAATAATTACGTCTTTCGCCAGTTTTAGCTTCTACCAACACTTCGCGGTTACCACGTTTAATTTTACCAAAGGTAACAATACCATCAATTTCGCTAATTACAGCAGGATTTGATGGATTACGCGCTTCAAACAACTCGGTTACGCGTGGTAAACCACCTGTAATATCTCCGGTTTTACCTGTAACACGCGGAATCTTAACTAATATTTGTCCCGGTTCAATTTTAGCGCCCTCGTTCACAATAATGTGGGCACTAACTGGTATATTATATGTTTTTAAAGGCTCACCTTTTTTGTCTACAATTCGCATTGTAGGACTCATGGTTTTGTCTTTACTTTCAATAATTACTTTTTCGCGGAAACCTGTTTGCTCATCGCTTTCTTCGCGGTACGTAATGTTTTCTTTAATGTGCTCATACTCTACAGTACCACCAAATTCAGAAACAATTACAGCGTTATACGGATCCCAATCGCAAATTAACTCGCCTTTTTTAACTTTAACGCCTGGCTTAATATATAAGTTACTACCGTAAGGAATGTTACCTGTAGTTAAAGTAATACCTGTGTTTACGTCGGTAATTCTAACTTCGGTGCTACGCCCAATTACAATATTTGCTTTTTTACCATCGCTTACACGCTCTACAGTGCGTAATTCGTCAATTTCGGCAACGCCATCGTACTTAGCAATTAAACTGCTAGATGCAGCTGTATTACTTGCAGTACCACCCACGTGGAAGGTACGTAATGTTAACTGTGTACCCGGCTCACCAATTGATTGAGCGGCAATTACACCTACAGCCTCACCTAATTGTACTAAACGACCATTAGATAAATTACGGCCATAACATTTTGCACAAACACCGCTACGACTTTCGCAAGTTAATACCGAACGAATATCAACCGTTTCAATTGGCGAACGCTCAATTAAAGCAGCAATATCTTCGCTAATAATTTCGCCACCGGCAATTACTAAATCGCCAGTAGTTGGGTGGTATAAATCGTTTACAGCTGTACGGCCTAAAATACGGTCGTATAAACTTTCAACAACATCATCATTATTTTTAAGTGCAGTCATGTTAAGACCACGTAAGGTACCACAATCAGTTTCGTTAATAATAACGTCTTGTGCCACATCCACTAAACGACGGGTTAAGTAACCAGCATCGGCAGTTTTTAAGGCGGTATCGGCTAATCCTTTACGAGCACCGTGGGTACTAATAAAGTATTCTAAAATCGATAAACCTTCGCGGAAGTTTGATAATACAGGATTCTCAATAATAGAAGCTGTAGTATCGCCAGCCTTTTGAGGCTTGGCCATTAAACCACGCATACCACTTAATTGTTTAATCTGTTCTTTACTACCACGTGCACCCGAATCTAACATCATGTAAACAGAGTTAAACCCTTGTTTATCAGTGCTTAACTTATCTAACACTTGCTTAGTTACTTTAGAGTTAGCATGCGTCCAAATATCAATTACTTGGTTGTAACGCTCGTTATTAGTAATAAAGCCCATGTTGTAATTGTTAATTACTTCATCAACTTCGGCTTGCGCAGATGCAATAATTTTTAATTTTTCAGCTGGTGTTTCAATATCGCCTAAGTTAAACGATAAACCACCTTTAAAGGCTGTTTTAAAGCCAATTTCTTTAATATCATCCAAAAACTTGGCAGTTTTAGCCATACCGGTTTTCTTAACTACCATTCCAATAATATCGCGTAACGATTTTTTGGTTAATAATTCGTTAATAAACCCAACTTCGTGTGGTACAACTATATTAAATAAAACACGCCCTGCGGTGGTTTCAATAATTTTGGTTACTAATTTATCGCCATCTAACGCATTGGTAATTTTTATTTTAATTTGTGCGTGTATGTCTAATTGCTTTTCGTTTACTGCAATTACAACCTCTTCGGCACTGTAAAACATTTTGCCTTCGCCTTTTACTTCGTCGCCAGGTAAATTCTTTTTAGGTTTGGTTAAATAATACAAACCTAAAACCATATCCTGAGACGGTACCGCTACTGGCGCACCGTTTGATGGGTTTAAAATGTTATGCGAAGCCAACATTAAAATTTGAGCTTCTAATATAGCAGCATGTCCTAATGGTAAATGCACCGCCATTTGATCACCGTCAAAATCGGCATTAAAGGCAGAACAAACCAAAGGGTGTAATTGAATAGCTTTACCTTCAATTAATTTTGGTTGAAATGCTTGAATACCTAATCTGTGTAAGGTTGGGGCACGATTTAACATTACAGGGTGACCACGTAAAATATTTTCTAAAATATCCCAAACAATGGCTTCTTTTTTATCAACTATTTTTTTAGCAGATTTTACAGTTTTAACAATGCCACGCTCAATCATTTTACGAATGATAAATGGCTTAAATAATTCTGCTGCCATTTCTTTTGGCAATCCACACTCGTGTAATTTTAATTCAGGTCCTACAACAATTACCGAACGAGCCGAGTAATCTACACGTTTACCTAATAAGTTCTGACGGAAACGGCCTTGTTTACCTTTTAGTGAATCGGATAACGATTTTAAAGGACGATTACTATCAGTTTTAACTGCGTTCGATTTACGAGAGTTATCAAATAATGAATCTACTGACTCTTGCAACATACGCTTTTCGTTACGTAAAATTACATCAGGTGCTTTAATTTCAATTAAACGCTTTAAACGGTTGTTACGAATAATAACCCTGCGGTATAAATCATTTAAATCGGAAGTTGCAAAACGACCACCATCCAATGGCACTAAAGGGCGTAATTCTGGTGGAATAACCGGAACTACTTTAATAATCATCCATTCCGGACGATTAACTACATTTTGATTCGCTTGACGGAATGCCTCAATAACGTTTAAGCGTTTAAGCGCTTCGTTTTTACGTTGTTGCGATGTTTCGTTACTTGCTTTGTGGCGTAATTCGTATGATAATTCATCTAAATTTAAACGCGATAACAAATCTGCTAACGATTCTGCACCCATCTTCGCAATAAATTTGTTAGGGTCAGCATCATCTAACAATGCATTTTCTTTTGGTAAAGAGTCAACAATGTTTAAGTATTCTTCTTCTGTTAAGAAATCAAGGTAACTTACGCCGTTCTCAGATGCAGCACCAGCATTAATTACTACATAACGTTCGTAGTAAATAATCATGTCTAATTTCTTAGTAGGTAAACCTAATAAGTAACCAATTTTGTTTGGTAACGAGCGGAAATACCAGATGTGAGCAACAGGCACCACTAAATTAATGTGACCCATACGCTCGCGACGTACTTTTTTCTCAGTTACTTCAACACCGCAACGGTCGCAAACAATTCCTTTGTAACGAATACGTTTGTATTTACCGCAGTGACATTCAAAATCCTTAACTGGCCCAAAAATACGCTCGCAAAACAAACCATCTCTTTCAGGTTTGTAAGTACGGTAGTTAATTGTTTCCGGTTTTAAAACCTCACCGCTCGAGCGACGCAGAATAGTTTCAGGCGAAGCTAGGCTAATGATGATTTTTGAGAAATTTGATTTTTGCTTATTATCTCTTCTTAATGCCATATTTTAATTTAAAATGTAAAATTTATAATTCAAAATTCAATCTCACTATTCCATTGTAATGTCTAATGCTAAGCCACGTAATTCGTGTAACAATACATTAAACGACTCTGGTATACCAGGTGCTGGAATGTTATCGCCTTTTACAATTGCTTCGTAAGCTTTTGCACGACCCATTACATCATCCGATTTTACAGTTAATAATTCTTGTAACACATTGGCTGCACCGTATGCTTCTAATGCCCAAACTTCCATCTCACCAAAACGCTGACCACCAAATTGTGCTTTACCGCCCAATGGTTGTTGTGTAATTAATGAATATGGCCCAATTGAACGTGCGTGCATTTTATCATCTACCATGTGTCCTAATTTAAGCATGTAAATAATACCTACAGTTGCTGGTTGGTCAAAACGTTCGCCTGTTCCACCATCATATAAGTAAGTACGTCCGTATTGCGGTAAACCTGCTTTTTTAGTGTATTCGTCAATTTGTTCAACAGTTGCACCATCAAAAATCGGAGTACTGAATTTTAAGCCTAATTTATCGCCAGCCCAAGCTAATACAGTTTCGTAAATTTGCCCCAAGTTCATACGACTTGGTACACCTAATGGATTTAATACGATATCAACAGGAGTTCCGTCTTCTAAAAACGGCATATCTTCTTCTTTTACAATACGTGCTACAATACCTTTGTTACCATGACGACCAGCCATTTTATCACCCACTTTTAACTTACGTTTTTGGGCAATATAAACTTTAGCTAATTGTACAATACCGTTTGGTAATTCGTCGCCAACTGTAATTTGGAACTTAGTGCGTTTGTATTTACCTAAGTAATCGTTGTACTGAATCATAAAGTTATGTAACAAACGTTCTACTTGTTCGTTTTTATCTTTATCAGTTGTCCAGTTACTTGGATTTACTTCGCTGTAATCAATACGCTCTAAACCTTTTTGAGTAAATTTAGTACCACGAGGTACAATTTCTTCACCTAAAATATTAGTAACACCCTGAGAAGTGCGGCCATTAACCAATACAAATAATTTGTCGACCAATTTTAATTTTAAGTTGTAAATGTTTTTTTCGTGATCTGAATCTAATTTTTCAACTAAAGGCTTTTCTTCGGCTTTTTGTTTTTTATCTTTTACCGCACGAGAGAATAAACGTTTGTCAACAATGGTTCCTTTAATCGATGGAGATACACGTAACGAAGCATCTTTTACATCACCGGCTTTGTCGCCAAAGATGGCACGTAATAATTTTTCTTCTGGCGATGGATCTGTTTCTCCTTTAGGAGTAATTTTTCCAATTAAAATATCGCCTTCTTTTACTTCGGCACCAATACGAACAATACCTTTTTCATCAAGGTCTTTAGTAGCTTCTTCGCTTACGTTAGGGATATCAGGGGTTAATTCCTCCATACCGCGCTTCGTGTCACGCACTTCTAAATTATATTCATCAATGTGTAAAGAAGTAAAAATATCTTCACGCACAATTTTTTCGTTAATTACAATCGCATCTTCAAAATTGTAACCTTTCCAAGGCATAAATGCCACTTTTAAGTTACGCCCTAATGCTAATTCGCCATCTTGCGTCGCATAACCTTCGCTAAGTACTTGTCCTTTAGTAACTTTATCGCCTTTTTTAACAATTGGCTTTAAGTTAATACAGGTACTTTGATTGGTTTTTTGAAACTTGGTAATTTTGTATGATTTTACATCGCCTTCAAAAGAGATTAATTTTTCTTCTTCGGTGCGGCTGTAACGAATGGTAATGGTATTAGAATCAACGTACTCCACTACTCCATCACCTTCGGCATTAATTAATACACGGCTATCTTCTGCTACACGCGCTTCGATACCTGTACCAACAATTGGTGCTTGTGGACGTAATAATGGCACTGCTTGACGCTGCATATTCGATCCCATTAAGGCACGGTTAGCATCATCATGCTCTAAAAACGGAATTAAAGAAGCCGCAATAGAGGCAATTTGATTAGGCGCTACGTCCATTAAATGGATTTTATCAGGATCTAAAACAGGGAAGTCGCCTTCGTAACGTGCTGTTACTTTTTTAGTAACAAAGTTTCCTTTTTCATCTAATTCTGCACTTGTTTGTGCAATATTTTTTTGATCTTCCTCCTCGGCAGTTAAGTAAGTGATAGGTTTGTTAATATCTACTTTACCATTAGTAACACTGCGGAATGGTGTTTCGATAAAGCCTAATTTATTAACTTTAGCATAAACACATAAAGAAGAAATCAAACCAATGTTTGGTCCCTCTGGTGTTTCAATTGTACATAAACGACCGTAGTGAGTGTAGTGAACGTCACGAACCTCAAAGCCTGCACGCTCACGACTTAAACCTCCTGGCCCTAGTGCCGATAAACGACGCTTATGCGTAATTTCCGATAAAGGGTTGGTTTGATCCATAAACTGTGATAACTGATTTGTCCCGAAGAACGAATTAATTACAGAGGATAAAGTTTTTGCATTAATTAAGTCAGTAGGTGTAAATACCTCATTATCACGCACATTCATACGCTCACGAATAGTACGCGCCATACGGGCCAAACCTACACCAAATTGCGAGAATAATTGCTCACCTACAGTTCTAACACGACGGTTAGATAAGTGATCAATATCATCCACATCGGTTTTTGAGTTAATTAATTCGATTAGATACTTAATAATCAAAATCATATCCTCTTTTGTAAGAACACGGATCGTTGCAGGAATATCTAAACCTAATTTTTTGTTAATACGGTAACGACCAACTTCCCCTAAATCGTAACGTTTGTCAGAGAAAAATAATTTGTCGATTACACCACGAGCTGTTTCTTCATCAGGTGGTTCGGCGTTACGTAATAAACGGTAAATAAATTCAATGGCTTCTTTTTCAGAGTTGGTTGAATCTTTTTGTAATGTGTTATAAATAATTGCAAAATCAGTGGTATTAATATCTTGTTTGTGCAAGATAATTGACTTCACATCCGCATCAACAATGATGTCAATATGCTCATCTTCTAAAATTGTTTCACGGTCTAAAATAACTTCGTTACGCTCAATAGATACAACTTCACCGGTATCTTCATCTACAAAATCTTCTAACCAAGTTTTTAATACACGGGCAGCTAATCTACGACCAACTTCGCGTTTTAAACCGGCTTTGCTAACTTTTACTTCGTCAGCTAAACCAAATATTTCTAAAATTTGTTTATCGCTTTGGAAACCAATAGCACGTAATAACGTTGTAACTGGTAATTTTTTCTTACGGTCGATGTAAGCGTACATAACATTATTAATGTCAGTAGCAAACTCAATCCACGAACCTTTGAAAGGAATTACACGTGCACTGTATAATTTTGTTCCGTTTGCGTGACGGCTTTGACCGAAAAATACGCCCGGAGAACGGTGTAACTGAGACACAATTACGCGCTCAGCACCATTTATAATAAATGAACCTTTAGGCGACATGTAGGGAATAGTTCCTAAGTACACATCTTGCATTATGGGTTCAAAATCTTCGTGTTCAGGATCTGTGCAATAAAGGTATAATTTAGCCTTTAAAGGAACAGCATAGGTTAAACCACGCTCAATACACTCATCTATAGCGTAACGTGGCGGGTCGATGTAATAATCCTTAAATTCTAATACGAAATTGTTTCGCGCATCAGAGATTGGAAAATTTTCGGCAAACACACGAAATAAACCTTCTTTTTTACGGTTTTCGGGTGTTGTTTCTAATTGAAAAAAATCTTGGAAAGATTTTACTTGAATATCTAAGAAGTCCGGATATTCGATCGGGAACTTATTTGACGAGAAGTTAACTCGTTTTTGATTTTTTGTACTTGCAGCCAATGTGATTTTAATATTAAGTTAATACAATTTTTGACTTTAAAAGTTTAATAGTTTTAGTGAAAAAAACTTAAAAATGGCTCTCTATTTCAAGAGCCATTTTGTGAAAACTTGATTGAAATTACTTAATTTCGGCTTTAGCACCTGCTTCTTCTAAAGCTTTTTTAATTGCTTCAGCTTCTTCTTTACCAACACCTTCTTTTACTGCTTTTGGAGCACCGTCTACTAAGTCTTTAGCTTCTTTTAAGCCTAAACCTGTTAAGTCTTTTACAACTTTAACTACACCTAATTTTGCAGCACCTACTTCAACTAACATTACGTCGAATGATGTTTTAGCAGCAGCAGCTTCGCCACCACCACCAGAAGAAACAACAACTGCAGCAGCAGCTGGTTCAATTCCGTGTACATCTTTTAATTCTGTTGCTAAATCTTGTACTTCTTTTACTGTTAAGCCTACTAATGTTTCAGCTAATGATTTAATATCTGCCATTTTTATGGGTTTTATTTGGTTAATTATTTATTTGTTTTTATTTAATTGATTGTTTTTTTTTAACAGTGTTAAGCTGCTTGTTTTTCTGCTTTGTTTTCTAAAGCGCCTATAACGCGTTGAATTGGCGATTTTAATAATGCTATTACATCGGCAATTAATTCGTTTTTAGATTTTAAGCGGGCAACTGTATCTAATTGGTCATCGCCCATAAATACCATTTGCTCAACATAAGCTGCTTTTAAAGCTGGTTTTTTATCTCCTTTGCGGAACTCTTTAATTATTTTAGCAGGTGCGTTTGACACATCTGTAAACATTAAAGCTGTTTCGCCTTTTAAAGCTGGAATAAGCTCAGCTAATTTGCTGTCGTTAGCTCTTTCCAATGCTTTTTTAAGTAAGGTGTTTTTAACCACTTGTACCGAAATTTTCTTTTCGAAACAAGCTTTGCGAAATAAATTTACTTTTTCAACTGTTAAGGTTGAACAATCTGCTAAATAGATTTTGTCGTTGGCATTTAGTTTTTCAACTAATTGCTCAATTGCTACTGTTTTTTCTTGTTTGTTCATTTTTAGCAGTTTTTTAGTTGAATAATTTGTTATCGATAATAATTCCAGGACTCATAGTACTGCTCATTGTAACCGACTTTACGTAAGTTCCTTTTGCGCTGCTTGGTTTTAATTTTTGAATAGTTGAAAGCAGTTCTTGTGCATTTTCGGCAATTTTTTGAGCATCGAACGATACTTTACCAATACCTGCATGAATAATACCTGCTTTATCTACTTTAAAATCGATTTTACCACCTTTTGAGTCTGAAACTGCTTTACCAATATCCATAGTTACGGTACCAGTTTTAGGATTTGGCATTAAACCACGAGGGCCTAATACACGACCTAAAGCACCTACTTTACCCATTACTGAAGGCATAGTGATGATTACATCTACATCTGTCCACCCACCTTTAATTTTTTCGATGTACTCGTCTAATCCAACGTAATCGGCACCTGCGGCTATAGCTTCTGCTTCCTTATCAGGAGTTACAATTGCCAAAACACGCATAACTTTACCTGTACCGTGAGGCAAGGTAACAGTACCGCGAACCATTTGATTAGCTTTACGAGGATCAACTCCTAAACGGACTGCAAGGTCCACAGAGGCATCAAATTTAGTTGTAGAAATTTCTTTTACAACCTTTGAAGCATCTGCAACTGTGTGGGCTTTAGTAGCATCATATTTTGCTACTATTGCTTTTCTTTTTTTAGTTAACGTTGCCATTTTGTAAGCTTTGTTTTAATTGTTAATAATTTAATTTAAGCCCGATAAAATCGAGCATTTTTTTGGTTAGAAAGGCTTATCGCCTGCTACTGTAACACCCATACTACGCGCTGTGCCAGCAACCATTGTCATTGCCGATTCGATTGTAAAACAGTTCATGTCTACAATTTTATCTTCTGCAATTGTTTTAATTTGATCCCAAGTGATTGAACCAACTTTTTTACGGTTACTTGATGGCGAACCAGCTTTAATTTTAGTTACCTCTAATATTTGTACTGCAACTGGCGGACGCTTGATAATGAAATCGAACGACTTATCGGTATAAACATTAATTAATACTGGTAAAATTTTACCCGGAGATTCTTGTGTACGCGCGTTAAACTGCTTACAAAACTCCATAATGTTTACACCCTTGGCACCTAATGCAGGACCAATAGGAGGCGAGGGGTTAGCAGCTCCACCTTTAATTTGCAATTTTACTATTGCTGATAACTCTTTTGCCATTTTGTATGTTTATTTTATTTGTTTTTATTGTAATAGATAGTTTTCGAGATAAGTTAACTTTGAGTTGGAAGCAGCAAAGCGTCTCTATTTAACCGGAACTAATCTATTTTCAATGTGTTTATATTATTTATTAATTTTCTCCCCCACTAGCTGGCTCAAATGTTCACTGAACATTTGCCCTATTCTTTCTCAACTTCGCCAAAGTTTAACTCAACAGGCGTTTTACGTCCAAAAATTTTAACTATTACTTTAATTTTCTTTTTATCTTCCATAATTTCTTCAATAACGCCATTAAAGCCGTTAAAGGGCCCATTAATAACTTTTACCGACTCTCCAACCGTGTAATTTGAGGCAACTGTGCCTTCGCTTTCAGTTAACTCATCTACCTTGCCTAAAATACGGTTTACTTCGCTTAAACGCATTGGAACTGCTACGCCACCTTTACTTTCGCCTAAAAAACCAATTACGCCTGTAATGTTTTTAATGATGTGAGGAATTTCGCCACTTAAATTAGCTTCAATAAGGATGTAGCCAGGGTAGAAAGACCGTTCTTTTGTTAATTTTTTTCCATTACGAATCTGAATTACTTTTTCGGTAGGAATAAGTACTTGCGACACATAGTCGTTCATTCCTAAGCGCCCAATTTCAGATTCAATATATTGTTTTACCTTTTTCTCTTGCCCGCTAATAGCACGTACTACGTACCATTTTTTGGTTGAGGTGTCGGTTTTTGTTACTTCGGCCATTTTAATTTTATAAAATTTACTTAATTAGTTCGTAAGCTTGTTTCATTAACAATTCAAACACAAAATCCATCCCAAATACAACTAACGCTATAATTACAGATGAAATCATTACAACAATTGCACTGCTTTGCAGTTCGGGCCAAGTAGGCCAGCTTACTTTATTTACTAACTCGTTTTTAGTTTCTGATAAATATGTTCCTATTTTGCTCATTTATTCTTAAATTAAAAATTTAGAGATTAAACTTTAAAGATTAAACTTTAAAAGAAAATCTATTTGTTGCACGGGCGGAGGGACTCGAACCCCCATCAGCGGTTTTGGAGACCGATATTCTACCATTGCACTACGCCCGTAAAATTGAAATTTAACTACTTTTTTATACCTTCTATAAAATAGCAAAATGGCTTCCCAAAATTGGGAGCCATTTTGCCTATATTTATGACTATGGCTTAGTCTAAAATTTCAGTTACTTGACCCGCACCTACAGTACGACCACCTTCGCGGATAGCAAAACGTAATCCTTTGTGCATTGCAATTGCGTTAATTAAATTAACTTCAATTGTAACGTTATCACCAGGTAATACCATTTCACGACCTGCTTCTAGAGTAATTTCTCCAGTTACATCGGTAGTACGGAAATAGAATTGCGGACGGTATTTATTTTGAAATGGAGTGTGACGTCCACCTTCTTCTTTTTTCAAGATATACACTTCAGCTTTAAACTTAGTGTGAGGTTTTACAGTACCTGCTTTACAGATAACCATACCACGCTTAATATCTTTTTTATCAATACCACGTAATAATAAACCTACGTTATCACCAGCTTCGCCGTAATCTAAGATTTTACGGAACATTTCAACACCAGTAATAGTTGAAGTTAAACCTTCTGCACCCATACCAATAATTTCAACCGCATCATTTGTATTAATTACACCTGTTTCGATACGACCTGTAGCAACAGTTCCACGACCAGTGATAGTAAATACGTCTTCAACAGGCATTAAAAACGGCTTATCTTTTTCGCGAGTAGGAATTGGAATGTAATTATCTACAGCATCCATTAATTCCATAATTTTCTCCATCCATTTAGCATCTTTGTTTAAGCCACCTAAAGCAGAACCTTGAATAATTGGAGTAGCATCGCCATCAAACTTATAAAAAGTTAATAATTCGCGAATTTCCATTTCAACTAATTCTAATAATTCAGCATCTTCAACCATATCCACCTTGTTCATAAACACAACTAATTTAGGCACACCAACTTGACGCGCTAATAGAATATGTTCGCGAGTTTGAGGCATAGGGCCGTCAGTAGCCGCTACCACTAAAATAGCACCATCCATTTGAGCAGCACCTGTAACCATGTTTTTTACATAATCGGCGTGACCTGGACAATCTACGTGTGCGTAGTGACGGTTAGCAGTTGAATACTCAACGTGCGAGGTGTTAATAGTAATACCGCGTTCTTTTTCTTCAGGAGCATTATCAATTGAAGAGAAGTCGCGAACTTCTGATAAACCTTTTTCTGCTAATACTACAGTAATTGCAGCTGTAAGGGTAGTTTTTCCGTGATCTACGTGACCAATAGTTCCAATGTTTACGTGTGGTTTGGAACGGTCGAATTTTTCTTTTGCCATAGTTGTTTATTTTAGTTGTTGTTTGTTTTTTATATTTATTATTATTAATTTTTGCTTTTTTGTTCGCTTAAACAACTCCTTCGACTGCGCTCAGGATGACAGTTTAGCATAACAAATTTTTTGAGCTGTTGAGCAGGATTGAACTGCCGACCTCCTCCTTACCAAGGAGGTGCTCTACCACTGAGCTACAACAGCTAGTAAAATAAATTTTTAAATTATAAATTTAAAATTCTAATTCCGATAGCTATCGGAGCTGTTTAATATTTCAATTATTTTAAAGAACTTACTTTTAGATACACCAAAAGTCCCTCATTTTGGGGACTGCCAAGATAGAAAAAAATCGTGATACACAATGTTTTTTTTCTCTTGTCCCACACATTTAATTGGGTGGGGTATGTTTGTAACTATCAACTTCACACTATTTTTGTATAATTTATTATCTTCTTAAAACACTTAGAAAGACAAAAATTAAATTTAATCTTTTTTATGAGCGAAAGACGGGTCTCGAACCCGCAACCTCCAGCTTGGAAGGCTGGAGCTCTACCAATTGAGCTACTTTCGCTTAATCTCTTAACAATGCGACAACCATCGTTTAACTTTGTGGGGACAGGAGGATTCGAACCTCCGAAGTCGAAACAACAGATTTACAGTCTGTCCCATTTGGCCACTCTGGTATATCCCCAATCTCAGAAAAAAGAGCCGAAGAAGGGACTCGAACCCCCGACCTACTGATTACAAATCAGTGGCTCTACCAGCTGAGCTACTTCGGCTTAATTTTATACTATAAAAGAACTTTTCCTTGTAAAAGGGTTGCAAAGGTAATAGTATTTTTGATATTAACAAAAAATATTTGCAAAAAAACAAAAAATATTTTATTATTAATTTTACGTTTTAACTATATTCACTTATAAAAAATAATATGCAAACTCTTAAGCTCGAAAATATTTTATTTTTAGATATTGAAACCGTGCCAACTATTTATAATTATGCTGATTTAAGTCGATCTGCCAAAGATCTGTGGGACAAAAAATGGGCTTATAATAAGGAAATTAGTTCTATTGAACAGTACCAAAAAGCAGGGATTTATGCGGAATTTGCACAAGTGCTATGCATTGGCGTTGGGTTTTATAACGAAGATAAATTTAGGGTAAAAACGATTGCGGGGGCTGATGAAATTATGGTTTTAACCGAATTTAGCGATTTAATGAACAAACATTTTAGCACGCCCAACCATTATTTATGTGCCCATAATGGTAAGGAGTTTGATTTTCCTTTTTTGTGCAGGCGCTTTCTAATAAATAATTTGCCGTTGCCCAAACTTTTGCAAATACAGGGGTTAAAACCTTGGGAAATTAGGCATATTGACACCATGGAATTGTGGAAATTTGGAGATTATAAAAATTTTACTTCCCTAAATTTATTGGCGCATATTTTTAATATACCATCGCCCAAAGATGATATTGACGGTAGCCAGGTAGCCAAAACCTTTTACGAAGACAAAGATTTACAAAAAATTGAAAATTACTGCAAAAAGGATGTGATAACATTGGCGAGGGTTTATAATAGATTTGTGAGTTTAGGTAATTTAAATGATGATGACATAATTTATGCATAACTTTGTGTACTAAACTATGCAAAAACGCATTGCTATTATTGGAAGCGGAAGTTGGGCTACCGCACTTGCAAAATTATTTTTAAATAATTGTACCGCAATTAACTGGTTTATTAGAAACCAAGCCGATATTGATTACTTTAAAGAATACACCAACAACCCAAAGTACTTGTGTTCGGTAGATTTTGATGTAAGTAAAATTATTTTTTTTAATAAAATAGCGGATTGTTTTGCCAATTCAGATATAGTGGTGTTAGCAGTGCCTTCGGCATTTTTAAACGATGCCTTTGCAAATTTAACCCCAGAAAATTTTAAGAATAAACAATTTTTTTCGGCAATAAAAGGTATTATACCGCAACACAATTTAATTGTGGGCGAGTATTTAAATAAAATTTATAATGTACCGTTTGATAGCATTGGCGTTATCACGGGTCCTTGCCACGCCGAAGAAGTAGCTATGGAAAAGCTGAGTTACCTTACGATTGCATCGCAAAATACTACTAATGCGCAAACCGTTAGTACACTTTTAAACTGCCGCTATTTAAAAAGTACTGTTAGTGACGATATTTATGGTACCGAATATAGCGCAGTTTTAAAAAATGTGGTTGCTGTGGCTGGCGGTATTTGCCATGGTTTGGGTTATGGCGACAATTTTTTAGCTGTGTTGGTTAGCAACGCCATACAAGAAATTAAACGTTTTGTAGATGCAGTACATCCTATTGACAGAGACATAAATGCATCGGCTTATTTAGGCGATTTGTTAGTAACAGCATACTCACAATTTAGCCGCAACCGAATGTTTGGAACCATGCTTGGTAAAGGTTACAGTGTTAAACATGCGCAGCTAGAAATGAACATGGTTGCTGAAGGGTATTACGCCGTAAAATGCGTGTATGAAATAAATAAAAACTACAACATATCAATGCCCATTACGAATGCGGTTTATGCTATTATTTATGAAAAAAAAGATGTAAAAAAGGAAATTATTAATTTATCTAATTTACTATCCTAAAAATGCGAGGTTTTGCCCTATTTATTTCTGTTATCCTCCACCCTATGCTAATGGCTACTTATGGCTGCTTATTATTGTTTTTTGGCATTAAAAATACGGTTTACGATTTTATGACGCCATTAGAAACCAAATGGCGCATTACCATAATTGTATTTTTATTTTCGTTTTTGTTTCCAACTTTAAATATTTTAATTTTATTTAAACTAAAACGATTGCCCAGTTTAAGTCTTTCTAACCAAAAGGATAGAACCTTTCCATACCTGTTAACAGCGGTTTTTTATTTTGGTTTATTTTATTTACTGATGGATATTAATATTTGGAATAGTATAAAAGTATTTGTAATAGGTGCAGGTATTGCAATACTTTTTACAGCAATTATTAATTTAAAGTTTAAAATAAGTGCCCATATGGTTGGCATTGGTGGCTTGTTGGGTATTTTAATTTCATTATCGTTTTTAATAAAATACGATATGACATTGTTTTACATTCTTATAATTTTATTGGCAGGCTTGGTTGGTTTTGCGCGTTTGTATTTAAATGCGCACAAGCCTAACCAATTGTATTTAGGCTTTTTTTTAGGGCTTTTGGTGCAGTTAGGTTTATTTTTTGCTTTACAGAAAATAACGTTTGCCTAATTTTTAATCAATACTTTTTCGATTAAAAATTATGTACCCAAAGTGAAAAAAGAACGAGAAAGGGTTTTGATATTGATCGTAATAATTTACGCCAACACTTACCGGGCCAACAGCAGTATTATAAACTGCCGTAACCATGCCTGTAAAATGGCGGTATAAAAAAGGCGTACTATAAGTTGCTTTATCATCGGCTGTTTTTAAAATATTTAATACCGGTTGAAAAAGATAAGCCTCTACACGAATATCTAAACTTTTAATTGGTGTTGTTATGGCTTTTAAGCCCCCAGCAAGGTAATTATGGGCTCTAAATGCCTCTATAAAAAATGTTTGACTCTCGGGCGTTGGATTAAAAGCAGGGGCTGATAGGATAGTAGCTTGATAATTACTAAAAAAAGTTTGCGTACTATAAACTGCTTCACCAAAAACACCTATTTTAAAACCTTTAAATGTTTTTATATAATTATCAATGGTAAATTTTACTTGCAACCAAGTAGGGTGTATTTTATTAACGAATTTGTTTGTATCAGTACTTGTACTACCGGGTATATGCGTTTCATTTCCTTCTAACGCACGGGCTCTAAAATTTAAGTACAAGCCTTCGGTAGCATACATTTTACGGTTTAGGGTATTTATTTTATAGTTTACTTGTGTGTACCAATAATCAAAATACGTATTATCTGTAGTATCTAATTTCGTAAAGTTCTCTTTTTGGTAGTATTGGTTTCGCCACTCTGTAAAACCTCCTGCCACATTAAATTGAGAAATATTGCCAACAGGAACTCCAATTTTCAATTCACCAAATTTATCTTCTTGCACTAAATAGGCTGGTTTTAAAAAATCGTAAAACAAAACACTGCTCGTGTAATAATCCCAACGCGAAAATGAAAAAGAAGGTTCTATAAAAATTGGCAATTTACTTGGAAAATCGAACCTTAGTTTTGCAAAAGTACCCGTATACAACTTACCAATATAGCCATTAACATAGGCATTAAAACCAATTTTTCCTAAAAAATTATATTGTATGGCCGCAAAAGCCTCACTAATTGGACGGTTTGAGAGAATGGCGCCTGCGTCGATGTAAAATGGTTTTTCGTTTTTACCAAGCAGCTTAAGAGTGTATTTATTTGTAAGGGAATCTTTTTGCGCAACAGGGAATATATGGCGTATTTTATCATCGCTGGCAAGCCTAAAATACCGTTTTTTTAACTGGCTTAATGTGAAAGGTTTTTGTTTATAAAATAAACTTTTATTAATAAATTTAATTTGATTTTTGTTAAAACCCGTTACCTGTATATTGTTAAAAACAGCACTGTCCAAATTTTTATAATCTGTAAATAATTTTCGTTTTAACATTAAATCGGCGCTATAAACCTGGCGATGTATTTGTTTTTTTAAAAGTGGCATATTACGGAGTGTAGCATAATAACCACTGTCTATAAGCCTTTGAGCATCATCAAAATTAAAGATACTAACATTGCTCCAAGGCTCTATTAATAATCCTTTTTCGTTTAAGGGATTAAATGTGGCTTGATTCATTAATAAATTTCTTAATTGCAGGTATAAATCATCATCATCTGGGCTTTGTGTTTTTTCTGATACATTAGAGCCAATAATATAATCTGGGTTAAATTCGCTTTGCATTATGTTTATAGGAAAATTGTTGTACAAACCACCGTCAAATAAAAGTTTGCCCTCAATATATATTGGTCGCAAATAAAAAGGGTAGCTCATGCTAGCTCTTATAACGCTTGGCAAATCGCCATTTTTAAAAATAATAGATTTTTTACTTTCAACATCGGAAGCTATACATCTAAAGGGAATAAGTAAACTATCGAAATTATTATTTAAGTTGTTTGAAACACCACTAAAGGTTTCCATTAAATAATAATCAATAGGTATAGAGTTAATGGCATTTGTAGGTAAATTTTTTAAATAAGGAGCTTTTGGATTAATTTTAAAGGTGTACCAAGACGCAAAATTTTCGCGTTCTTTAACCATATACTCGTACTTAACTGGTACATCGCCCCTAGTAATACTTCTAAAAAAAGTTGTTTTAACTATTTCTTCAATTTGTTTTGGTGTGTAACCAGCAGTATAATAAGCCCCAATAAGTGCTCCTATACTTGTACCTGTAATATAATCAATGGGGATACCATTTTCTTCTAAAGCTTTAATAACGCCAATATGCGCTATGCCACTTGCCCCACCACCGCTTAGCACTAAACCTATTTTTTGTGATTTTAGTTGATGGCAGTATATTGCCAAAAAAAAGGTACAAATTATTTTAAAATATGCGTTCAAATAGAATATTAGTCATTACAAATTTAATCTTTATCTAAAAACCTTTTTAATTTCTTATAAATATTTATATTAGCGGTTCTCTAAAATTGGTTTAGTGATAAAATTTGTACTTAAAAAAATTGGTTATGGTGTTATAGTGCTATTTGGCGTTATTACAACTATCTTTTTTTTATTTAATGTTTTACCTGGCGACCCCGCAGCAGTAATGCTGGGGCAACATGCCAGTAAAGATGCTGTTGAAGCTATACATAAAGACTTAGGAACTGATAGACCTATGTTGGAACAATATGCCCATTATTTAAATGATTTATCGCCCATTTCGGTACATAATTATAAAAAAACAGATGATTTATGGTACCTAAATCCCCAAAAATATTCGTGGACTCCACTATGTACGTTTAATAACGAAAAAGCTATTGTATTGAAAGTACCTTATTTACGACAAAGTTATATTACAAAACGCAAAGTAGCCGAAATTATAAAAGATACCTTACCCGAAACAACTGTTTTAGCGTTTACTGCTATAATAATAGCTTCAATTATTGGCATTGCCTTGGGTATAGTTACAGCAACCCGAAAAAACTCGTTTTTAGACAGAAGCATTTTTGTTTTGGCTACAGTATTTGGCATGAGTGCCCCTTCGTTTTTAGTAGGATTAATTATTATGTGGTTATTTGGCTATAAACTATCTGCGTATACAGGTTTAGACCCCTCGGGCAGTTTGTATGATTACGATGCATGGAATGGAGAAGTATTAAAATTAAAAAATTTAATACTACCCGCCATCACTTTAGGGATACGCCCTTTAAGTATTATTATACAATTAACCCGCAGCTCTTTATTAGAAGTATTATCGCAAGATTATATTAGAACAGCGCAAGCAAAGGGCTTAAGTTATAAAAAAATGATCTTTAAACATGCTTTAAAGAACACATTAAACCCTGTAGTAACAGCAATTTCGGGTTGGTTTGCAGGGTTAATGGTGGGGGCAGTTTTTGTTGAAAAAATATTTAATTGGAAAGGCATTGGTTACGAGGTAGTTGAGGCTTTAAGTAAAAACGATTTACCCGTTGTAATGGGTGCGACGCTTATTTTTGCTACTATTTTTGTATTTATAAACATAATTGTAGATATTATCTATGGTATTTTAGACCCTCGCGTAAGAGTTAAATAATATGCAAAGAAAAAAAATTGTTGCGGGAAACTGGAAAATGAATACTACATTTTTGGAAGCAACTAATTTAGTAAACACAATTACAGATAAGTTTGATAAAAATTTTGCTGTTGAAACCATTATATTTCCCCCTTTTGTTTTTTTAGGTACAATTATTGAACGTGCAAAAAATAATACCAATTTTAATGTTGGTGCCCAAAACTGTAGCGAATACCAAAATGGTGCATATACCGGCGAAGTCAGCGCAACAATGTTAGAAAGTATACACTGTAATTATGTTTTAATTGGGCACAGCGAACGTAGACATTACTTTAAAGAAACTAACGAACAGTTAATTTTAAAAATAAAAAATGCTTTGCAAGCCAACTTAAAAATTATTTTTTGTTTTGGAGAGCAATTAGAGCATCGAACCCAAAATGTACAGATGGAAACCGTTAGCAAACAATTAACAGATGTGTTAACACATTTTTCCGAAAAAGACTTACAAAACATAGTTTTAGCTTACGAACCCGTTTGGGCAATAGGCACGGGATTAACTGCAACCCCACAGCAAGCGCAAGAAATGCATGCACACGTGCGAACCGTTATAACACATTTATTTTCTAAAACAGTGGCAGATACAATGTCGGTTTTATATGGCGGTAGTTGCAATGCGCAAAACGCTAAAGATTTATTTGCTTGCCCCGACGTAGACGGTGGGTTGATTGGTGGCGCCAGTTTAAAAGCCGACGATTTTTGCACAATTTTAAATTCGTTTTAAAAATGAACTACCTTGCTTATCATTTTAATGTTACTCCTCCACAACCAGGAACCGAAATTTTAATGGCCCTAATTGCCGATTATGCTTTTGATACGTTTGACACCTCCGAAACAGGTTTTACAGCATACATTAAACAAGAGCAAGCCGTTGAGGTAAACTTTAGCGAACTGCAATTTTCTGATTTTACGTTTAACTACACAGTTGAAGAAATTAAACAAACAAATTGGAATAGCGAATGGGAAAAAAACTTTGAACCCGTTGTAATTGACGATTTATTGTGTATTCGTGCGCCATTTCACCCCAAAAACACAACCGTAAAAAACGAAATTGTTATAATGCCAAAAATGAGTTTTGGTACGGGGCACCATCAAACCACTCGTTTAGTATGCCAACATTTGTTTAATTTAAATTTTAAAAACAAACGCGTATTGGATATGGGTTGTGGCACGGGCATATTAGCTATTTTAGCTAACCAGTTAGGCGCAACTAATATTTTGGCAATTGATATTGACGACTGGAGTATAGAAAATTGTATTGAAAACTGTAGCACTAACAATACTAAAAATATACTCGTAAAAAAGGGAGACAGTATAGATTTAGAAAATGAACAACCTTTTGATATCATACTTGCCAACATTAACAAAAATATACTAAAACAACATTTACCCATTTACGCTAAAAAACTAAAGCCAAACGGAACCCTACTATTAAGTGGATTTTTTACAACCGATAGTGAGGAATTAAAACTAATTTCCCAAGAAAATAACCTAACTTACATTTTAGAAAAAAGTGATAAGGAATGGGCAATACTAGAATTTAAGCGCAATTAAATAGCCAAATAGGGATAGTATTTGTTATTGATGGTTTATTGTATTTCTTAATTTAATTTAAAATTCTTATCTTTGTTAAAAATTAAATATATATGAAGAAAATTTACACCCTAACAATTTGCATTTTATTAGTATTAACTACCAAAACTAACGCCCAATGTAGATTCGGTAATTTTCCACCGGTTTACACTGCTATTTCTAATTTAAGTAGCAATTTTTATGTTGGTTCTAAATACAATTTACCTATAACAGGTACTATAACAGGGATAGCCTACAAAGGTAATAATACAGGTGCTATTATGCGTTTAGCTATTTACACAAACAGCAATACCAATGTGCCAGGTAACGTAGTAGCTTATACAAATACCGTTACTGTTGGAAGTGGTAATATTGTAGTGCCAGTAGTTACACAAACGTCTGTACCTGCAGGAAATTACTGGATTTTAGCGGTATATAGTGGTTTTGGTAATCACGTAAATTATACAAACGCTGCATTTACTAACACTTATGTTTTTGGTGCCTATACACCAAATGCAATACCAAGTAACACAATTGTGTGGTCTAGTTCTACAGGACAAGATTTTAACTATTGGGCTGAATTTGCCGGGTTAGCTAATTTAAATATTTCTGGCAATACAACTATTTGCGACGGTCAATCAACTAATTTAACTGCGAACGGTGCTGTTACTTATGCTTGGAGTACAGGCGCTACGACATCTGTTGTAAGTGTGTCTCCAAATTCAAGTACTACTTATACCGTTGTAGGTTCAGCCTCTGGCTGCTCAAACACTGCCGTAGCGAATATAGTTGTAAATACGTTACCGACCGTAACGGCTGTTTCTAGTGCTACTTCAATTTGTCCGGGTTACGAAAGTGCGACTTTAACTGCTAATGGTGCTACTACTTATTCTTGGAACACAGGTTCTAGTTCTTCATCTATAGTGGTTTCAGCTTCGGTAACAACTACATATACTGTAACGGGCACAGACGGCAATAATTGTAAGAATACTGCAACAATTGTTCAAACTGTTGACCCTTGTGTTGGCATTTTTGAAAATAAAGGAAATAAACTGGCAATTAAAGTTTATCCGAATCCTAGTAATAACCAATTTGTGGTTGAATTAAATAACGGTTTAAATAAAGTAATTGAATTAACAGATATTACAGGCAGATTAATACTAAACTCTGCTTCAACATCTGATAACGTAATTGTTAATATTTCAAATTTAACTGCTGGAATTTATTACGTTAAGGTAATAAGTAATGGTAATTATGAAGTAATTAAAGTAGTTAAAAACTAATTTATAAGTCTCTATTTTTTTAAGCCTCATCTCCGCCCAGCAGAGATGAGGCTTTTATATTTACTTGTAATGGTAAAATTTTAAGCAAATTGATACTATTTTTAGTTTTTATACGTTTATATTTGTAAAACATGAAACATCTTTTAAATACACTAAAAATTACTATTTTAACCTGCTTAGTGGTTAATTTATGTTCGTGTAAAAAAGATAAATTAATTACCGATTCGGGAGCTAAAATTCGTTTTTCGCAAGATTCAGTTTTATTTGACACCGTTTTTACTACTATTGGCTCAGCAACACGCAACATCAGAGTTATAAATAATAATAAACAAAAAATAAAAATTTCTAATATTCAATTAATGGGAGGCAGTGCATCACCGTTTATAATTAATGTGGATGGAAGCGCTGGAATAAATTTTAACGACATAGAAATTGCCGCCAACGATAGTATGTATATTTTTATTCAAGTAAACATAAATCCAGGTACTAACCTACCTTTTATTGTAAGTGACAAAATTGTTTTTTCAGTTAATGGAAATACACAAAATGTTGCACTTGAAGCTTGGGGACAAAATGCCTATTACCACAGGCCTACCGATGCTATTAAGTTTACCGACGGCAGTTATTTAGCTTATTCGCTAATTTCACCAACTGCAAATGCAACCGTAACCTGGAATAACGATAAACCCCACGTTGTTTATGGTTATTTGGTGGTTGATTCGGCACAAACCTTAATTATAAATGCTGGCGTGCGCGTGTATTTTAATTACAAGGCTGCACTTTGGGTTTACCGTTATGGTACGTTGCAAGTGCATGGGCAAAAAGGTAATGAAGTTTCTTTTCAAGGGGCAAGGCGCGAAAAAGACTATGCCGATGACCCAGGGCAATGGGACAGGATTTGGATTAACGAAGGAAGTACAAAAAACGAAATTGATTATGCCATTATAAAAAACGCATACATTGGCGTGCAAGTTGATAATTTTTATAACGATTTGTCGTTTCCGCGACGATTAAAAATAACAAATACCAAAATTCATAATATGAGTTTATGGGGGATGTATGCTTCGGGTTTTAATGTTTATGGCGGAAACAACGTTTTTAGTAATTGCCAAGCCTACAGTTTAAATATTTTATTAGGCGGTAAATACACATTTTTACATTGCACCTTTGCCAACTACTGGGAAAAAGAAAAAGGCCGAACAGAACCAACCGTAAATATTAATAATTACACTGGCTTACCACAAGTATTGCCTTTAGATAGCTGTTATTTTGGTAATTGCATTATTGCAGGTAAACTTTCTAACGAACTCAATTTAGACCTAAACTACAGCGACAACATGTATCTACCACAACCAAAATTTAATAATTGTTGGATAAAAACTACTAACAGCGTATCCACTTCAACGGTTTATAGTAATGTTAGAACGGGTAGTTCGTTAAATTTTAAAGACCCTGCGAGCTATAACTTTGAAATTAACACGGGCGAAACGGCAGTAAAAAACTTTACAGCCACACAGGCCACCGTTGATGCTTCAAAGTTCACAACAGATTTAAATGGTAATTCACGCAACACAATTTCTGTAACAGCTGGTGCATATGAGGTTAATTAAAAAAACAATAAATAACTACAAACAATGAAATTTTTATTCTTTAAAAGCATTTTATTTTTATCGTTTTTTAATTTTATAAAAGCGCAAAGTGTTTTTATTTATGCAAGCGAAAAAATAAAAGGCGTTGAAATTCCAGTTGAACGCACGGAATTTAAAATATGGGTTAACGATACTTTAAAAAAAACAAGTACCTCTGAAAACGACGGTAGCTTAGGTAGAATTAGTTTAGAAAAAGGAACTTATAAATTAAAAATAACAAACGAAGAGTATGCAGATGCAGTAAATGACGCTGTAATTGTAAACGAATCAAAAACTACAAAAGTTATCATAAATTTATCGCGTTTAAGCGCTACGCAAATTGAGGAAAAGAAAAAGGCACAAAAAAAATAAACCGTGGGGACCATACACCTCTTACACCGCTAATGTACTTCTTAAAACAAAATATTGCCATTGCGCTTCAATCTATAAAAGCTAATCGATTGCGCGCAATTATTACTATGCTTATTATTAGTATTGGTATAATGGCTTTAGTGGGTATATTATCAGCCATTGATGCTATTAAAAATGGCATTAATAATAACTTTACAAGCATGGGCGCTAATACCTTTACCATTCGCAATGCCGACGTAAACATACGCGTAGGGCGCAAAGGTAGAAAGGCAAAAGCCTATGCCAACATTACCTACAAACAAGCACTACGTTTTAAAAATGAGTTTAAATTTCCTGTAATTACATCGGTTTCAACGGTAGCAAGTTTTAACAGCCGTATAAAATACTTAAGTAAAAAAACAAACCCCAACATACAGGTATTTGGTAGCGACGAAAATTATATTTTAACAGCTGGGTATGAATTATTAGCAGGACGTAATTTTAATTCTAACGAAATAATAAGTGGCAGCCATTTGGTTATTATTGGTAAGGATATTGAAGAAGCACTTTTTTCAGAAAATGAATCGGCCGTTGATAAAACTATAAAAATAGGTGCAAACCGTTATAAGGTTATTGCTGTGCTAAAACCTAAAGGCAATAGTGCCGGCTTTGGTGGCGATAAAATTTGTATTGTGCCACTTACAAATGCCCGCCAATATTTTGGAAAACCCGATATGAGTTTTACAATAAATGTACTTACAAAAAATGCTGAATTACTTGGAATTATTTTAAACGAAGCCAAAGGTGTTTTTAGAAAAATAAGAAAAATAAATATTACCAATACCGAAGATTTTGATGTAGTAAAAGCCGATAACCTGGCGACTTTATTAATTGGTAATTTACAAAAAGTAACCGCAGGTGCTACTATTATAGGCTTAATAACTTTGTTAGGCGCTGCTATAGGATTAATGAACATTATGCTGGTAAGCGTTACAGAACGTACCCGCGAAATTGGTGTACGTAAGGCTTTGGGAGCTACACAAAAAACAATTAAATATCAGTTTTTAATTGAAAGTGTTGTAATTTGCGTATTAGGCGGATTAATTGGTATTTTGTTTGGTATTATTATTGGCAACGTAATTAGTTTTGCTCTAAATACTGGCTTTTTTATCCCTTGGTTTTGGATTATTACGGGTGTAATTATTTGTATTACGGTTGGATTAATAAGTGGCTATTTACCTGCAAAGCGCGCTTCTGAATTAGACCCAATTGAGAGCTTAAGATTTGAGTAAATCTTTTAAAGTTAATTTTTTAATTGTAATTGACCACTTTCATATTTCATTTAATTAAATACACAACGTATTGTCACATCGAGTAACCGACGACAGGCGGTTTATAGAGATGTGTATTAATCAGTTCTCGATAAATTTCTTCGCTTGCGCTTCGAAATTACTCGAACTGACAGCTAACGAAAATTGAACTATGAAAGAGGTCTAATCTATTTTACAATTCATCTACCAATTTTTGGGCAATTAACGTACAATTGTACTGCATCGTATTGTCATATGCTTGCACAAAATCTTCAACAAAATACCTTCTGCCCTCGTAATAGCCTTTTTTAGAATATGCCTTATTCACCAATTCGCTAAAATTCCCTTGTTTCAATACTCCTGATGTACTTTTATCTCTTATAACATAATTTAGGGTAATTTTATTTTGCGGGTAATACATTTCATCCTCTCTAAAGGCTAAAGTAATACCATTTCCAAACAAAAACTGAATAATGATGGTATGGCTGTAATAACTGTGTGTAAAGGAATTTGGTATACGTGTAAAAAATAATTCAATTGTTTTGTTATCTAACTTTTGTTTGTTGTATTCCAAGTCTAATAATTTATTTAATTCGTTTACAAATGCATTTACATAAAATTTAGTGTTAACGGTACATTTTATTTTTTCGTTAGAATAAGTATAAACCAACAACGGAACAGTATAAAAACTTTTGTACTCACTTTTACAAAAACCGTTTAAACGTTTTAAACTATCTGTATTTATTAAAAAATTATTTTTATTATTTAAACTATTTAATGAACTTTTATTGGCGTAATACCCGCTTACAATTTTGTCCATTTTACTGGTTAGCATGCAACCTTGGGCAACAAACTGCAAACTAATTATAAATGCTATTTTTTTAAGATGCAATAACATAAATTATAAACTGTTAAAACTTATAATCTTTGTAGTTTTTAGTAAACTCGCCCTCTTCAAATACGGGGTTTACTTGTAAAAAGTGATAATTATATTCCTCAAACAAACCTTTATCGTCGTTAATTTTTAAACTTAAGGGCAAAAAATAAAACTGATCGATATATATAAATAACGATTTACAATACCAAGTTGGAATTTTAATTACCTGCCCTTTTTTTAGTATATCAAAATAATCTTTAAATTTTGGGTTTTTTTCTAAAATCATGTACTCACTTACATAATGTTTTCGAGCAATTGAGGTTATGCTCTCGTTTTCACCAACAGTATAATCCATGTAACCAAAATTTTTATTATCAATAGATATTTTATAACAAGGGCGATTGTTTATTCGCTCCTCCCCTATTAATTTAAAAGCATTATCAAAATCGTTACCAATTTTAATAATACTGTAATCAATAATATCTGCAAAATAATCGTATCCCATTTCGTTTATAGTATGGTGTTGGTCTTGTCGCATAAGATTGCCCATGGGGTCTAAACTTAAATTAATAAACGGAAAAGAATTTGGTTTAACGTAGGCCTTACCTTTATTTTTACCCTCTAACCAAAGCACCTCAATACCTTTTATATACAAATAAATGTGACGTGGCTTTTTTTGAAATTTTACAGCACTTTCGTAATAATTAAAGCCTTTTTTACCACGCTCGGTAATTTTTAAATGGTACTTTAACGATTTTACATCTTTAATTGCCTTTAAGCTTTTGCTCATAATTTCTTTACAGGTTAATGTAGTTTTTTGAGAAAAACAAAGAGTAGAAAGTATAAAAAGTGCCGTAAAAACACTAATTTTTTTAATTTTTAAATACATTTCGTGTAAAAATACACTTAAATAATTGGTTTTTAAAAAATTTAATAAAAAAATTAGCACAAGCAAAATGCAATTTTTACCTTTAAATGTAAAATTAGAAAGCTATATTTGTTACCCCCTTATTAGTGAATATACAAAATACCATAATTAATACTATACACCAACAGTTATATTTAAATAACTATTTGGTAATACCCAACTTTGGGGGCTTTGTTTTACAAACGTCGGCTGCTCATCTCAACTATAATGGTTCTGTAATTTTTCCTCCAAGTAAAACGCTTACCTTTAATTCGCAACTTAAACAAAACGATGGTATTTTGGTATTAAGTTTACAAAACAAGTTAAATTGCAGCTCTGCAGAGGCTTTAAATTATTTAAACGATTTTGCAATTTATTGTACAAGTATTTTAAAAACAAGCAAACGCATTACTTTCGAAAACATAGGCTTTTTTTACTTAAATTTTGAAAACACGATTTGTTTTGAACCTCAAACACATACTAATTTTTTAACCAACAGCTTTGGATTAACACAATTAACTATTAAAAAAATAGAGTTAAACATTAATCCAACGCATATAAAAAAAGAAACTGTTTTTGTTGATAGAATTATTGAAAAAGCAAACCATCCCACCAATAAAACAGTAAAAAAACAAAACTATAAAAAAATTATCGTTCCAAGTTTAGTTATACTTTTAGTGCTTTCTGTTTTATCGCTTATCGTATCGAATTCAAAAATAACAGGCAAATTAAAAGCATCGTTATTTGGTGTAGCTACTAAACCTATTTATACTCCATTACTATACTCCAATCTATCATTACAATCCTCACTTACTCAAAACGCCACCTATGTCGCGGATGCCAATGGCATTGCATCCTTAAATTTAGAAACCGATAAGACACTTTGTGTAAATATTAATGCAAACACGATAGCGGTAGCTACAAAAAACACAACCCCCAATACAAAACTAAATGCAGCAACTAACGTGGCTTTATCAACTAATAATCAAAATTATAAAATAGTATTAGGTTGTTTTACTATTATTCAAAATGCCGAAAGATTTGCCAATAGCTTACAAAAAAATAATATTTTAGCAAGTATTAATACAAAAAATAACAAAGGGCTTTATGTAGTTAGTAGCGGTAACTTTGCCTCAAAAGAAGAAGCTGTTCTGCAACTTACCCAATTAAAAAACAATTATCCAAGTGCCTGGGTTAAAAATCCCGATTAAAATCATAAATTCTTATATATTGGTTTATCTTTGTTTTACATAAATTTAGTTTATTTTTTTGTGAAAAAAATACTGTTTATCTATATTCTTTTTTTCAATGGCTTTTTAATACTTGCCCAAGTAAATAAAACACCATACAAAAGTTTTGATATTCATCTTGGCGATACCATTAACCGTATTGATAAAAACGACTTAAAACAAGGCCGTTGGATTTATTTTGGAAAAGATAAACGTGGTTGGACACATCGACTTTTTAATAGCAAACAAATAGTTGAAGACGGTTTTTACAGTAATAATAAAAAAAATAAAACCTGGAAAACATACCATTACACCAACAAACTTAAAAGCGAAATTAATTACATTAACGATTCACCTTTTGGAATTGCGCGCTTTTACAATACCGATGGCAAAATAATGTTAGAAGGTAATATTGAAAATAAAAACTTTACCGGCGAATATTATGTGTTTGACAGCAATGGAAATAAAATAAAAAAAAATGCATCATCGGCTAACTTAAACGGATACTTAGATTTTAAAGGCTATGTAACTAAATCGTTAGGTAAAAATATTGAAGGCGTAAAAATTATAATTGAACGTAATGATTTTGAAATTGCAGAACTAGTGACAAATGCTAATGGCGAATTTAATTACAAACTAGATTTAAATTTTGAATACACACTAAAATTTACAAAGCCCGGCTTTAACTCACAATCGCTTTTAATAAATGGTTACACCAACAATATTTTTGATACAAGCATCTATCAATTAACAGATTGGAAAGTTGTAATGTACGACAACATTGCTACTGCTGCTACTACCGAATTGTTTGGCTTTTTATTAAACAAACCTTCTGGTAAAATATATTTTAGTAAACGGAAAAAAAAGTTTGTAGCCGACGGGTCGTACGTACACCTATTTAAAAAAGAAGTAAACGGAATTAGCGAAACTACCAAACTAATGTTAGCCAAAGCTGCCGATGACAACAAAAAATTAGAAATTGAAAATCTGCGGATTGAGTCCGAAAAAAAAGCAAAAGAAATTGAATTATTAACGCAAGCACAACTATTAAAAGAAGCCGAAATTAAAAGTAGAGAAGCCGAAATTTTAGCACAAAAAATTTTAGCCGAAAACAAAGCAAACGATGCTAAAGACCAAGCCGAAATTAATGCAAAAGAAAAACAAATAAAAGAACTGCAATACACACAGCAATTAGAAAAAATAAGACTGCAAGAAATTGAAGCGCAACAAAAAAATAAAGATTTTGAACGACTTGCCCTTATTCGTAAAATGCAAGAAATGGAATTGCGAACCAAAGATTCGCAGTTAAATAAAGCCAGTAGCGAATTAGACGAGGAGAAAAAATTAAAACAATTAGCCTCTAAAAGTTTAGAAATGGCAAATCGCGAGAAAAAATTAAAAGACGCGGAACTTAAACAAAATTTAGTGTACATGTATTTTATGGTAGGCGTTTTGGCAGTGGTTGCTATTTTTTCGTTTTTCTTAATACGTAACATTCAACAAAAAAAGAAAGCAAACGCATTGTTAGCAAAGCAAGCACGAGAAATTGAAGAAAAAAGTAAAATAATTGAATTAAAAAACGAAGAAACCGAACAAAGTATTAAATACGCCAAACGTATACAATACGCTATTTTACCACCTAACGATGAAATTAATCTTTACTTAAAAAATTATTTTATACTGTATAAACCAAAAGATATTGTAAGTGGCGATTTTTATTTTTTTAGCAATCAACATATAAATACACAAACCAAAACCGGTAATGTAATTATTGCAGCCGTGGACTGTACAGGCCATGGCGTACCCGGTGCCTTTATGAGTATGGTTGGTAACGAAAAATTAAAAGATGCCGTTGATAAAAGCAACCAACCGTCCTTTATATTAAGCGAATTAAATTCGGGTATAAAACAAGCACTTAGGCAAGATGGCGAAGCCGGCACTAAAGATGGTATGGATATTTGTTTGTGCACTTTTCCTGCATTTGAAAACGGTTCCGAAACTAAAACCATAAATTATGCGGGGGCCAACCGCCCTTTATGGATTATTAGAAACAACTCAAAGACCATAGAAGAAATAAAAGCTACAAAACAAGCAATTGGTGGGCATACAGATACCAATCAAAAATTTGAACAACACAATGTACTTTTAAATAAAGGCGACACCATTTATTTATTTAGCGATGGCTATGCGGACCAATTTGGTGGCCCAAGTAAAAAGAAACTCATGACCAAAAAATTTAAAGAAATTTTACTATCCATTCAAAACCAAAGCATGGAACAGCAAAACAAGTACCTTAGCAGTTTTATGGAGGATTGGTGCTCTGATACGGAACAGGTAGATGACATGCTGGTAATTGGAATTAGAGCTTAATAAATAAACAATAATTTAATTTTTTCTATAAAAATTTAAAATATAATTTAGCAAAAAACAAAATAAAATGAAATTTATTGCAAACATAAATGTAATGCCATTAAAAGCATTATTAGACCCTCAAGGTAAAGCAGTTACCGGCTCTATGAAAAACTTAGGTTTAGCCGAAATTGAAAACGTACGCATTGGTAAACATATAACTTTAGAAATTGAAGCCACCAACGAAACCATTGCCAACGAAAAAGTGAACGAAGCTTGTAAAAAACTACTATGTAACCAAATAATGGAAGGTTACGAGTTTAATTTATCTCAGTTTAATTAAAAGCAACACGTTTTATTTATATTTTTTGCATACGCTATCCCCATCGGTTGCAAGCTAAATTCCCGTTTTGGTTTTAAAACTTTGTCTACCGAAATGTTTAAATAAAAACAAGTGTTTATTGGGCTTTTACAAAGCGAAAATTGACCAATTGTCTACTATGTTTGCAAAAACCGAAGCAGAATGCCCAAATGGAATTTTGGTTGGATTACCTGCTGGTATTTTCATTCATTAAATACAAAGTTCCAAATATTAAAATGTCCTGCAAAAAATGTATTGTCCACGCCCAAAAGAAGCCATGAGTTTCGTACATAGATTTTGCTAAAACAAAACCTAAAATTCCTGCCATTGTTACGCCAATAATTCCGTTGGGCATGCCAGCGAAATGTGGTATTCCAAACAATATTGCAGAGATAATAAAAATTGTTGTCGGTGCAAGTTGTCCACTTAAAGGCGACACAACGCCTAATCTGAAAATCATTTCTTCTCCAAATGAATTTGTCAACGAAAACAAAATAATCCAAAAAATCCCGTTTTGTAAACTTATCCAATTTGGATTTGTCTGTTTTAGTGGAAAGTAAAGAAATACAGCTGTGACCACACTAATAACAATGCAAAGCGAAAGTCCTGTTTTTGTCCAAGTGTCCCCTTTTTTTATGCCAAACAATTTTAATTCTTGTCCAACGGCAGAAACTTTACCAAACGAAAAGTATGTCGTGAAATTTTGTTTGTTTAGCAGAAAGGTTATCAAAATGGATACTACTGCAATAAAAAACAATACAATTTGATAGTTGAACTGTCCCGAAATATATTTGTTGTCACTGACTACAAAACCAAATTTTTTACTCCATAGTCCTGCAAACAAAAGTCCAATCGTATAGATTGCGGTCAAAATAATTGGAAGTATTGTTTTTGTAAGTGTGGTCATTTTGCTTGCCCGTTTTACTTGCAGCTAACTAGGAGATTTGCAATACCACCAACCAACGTGTACTTATAACCCTACCTACTAATCGTCACATGCCCCGTTTTATCAATCTTTTTATCTTGGTTGTTGTAGTAGCTCATTTTATAAACATACACATCGTTTTTGCAGTTTACACCTTTGTAAGTACCATCCCAACCTTTAGTAAAATCGTTGGTGGTAAATAGTTTTTCACCCCAACGGTCGTATATCGTCATGGTGTATTTTACTACCCCTAAACCCTTTGGTGCAAACACATCGTTAATACCATCATCATTTGGGGTAAAGGTGTTGGGTAAATAAATAGCAAAATCTTCGTTTATGGTTATGTTTTTTACCACCGTATCAGCACAACCCCATTTGTTTTTCACCACCAAGGCTACTGGGTAAGTACCCGGGTTTTCAAATAAAAAGGTTGGGTTTTGTTGTAAACGGATGGTGCTGTTATTCATAAACCACCAGGTCCATTGGGTGGCTGGCCCGCCTATAGTGGTAGCATCGGTAAAGTAAACCTCGTCTATGGCTTCTATTGGTTTTTCGGGTGTAAAGTTAAAATCGGCTACTGGCAATGGGTAAGCTGTTGCCACAAAACTACTGGTGTTGCTACACCCATTAATATCGGTATAAACTGCTTTAAAGTTATAATCGCCTGCTGTGGTAAAACATCTGCTTAATACATTGCCCGTTACTGTGCCGCCATTGGTGTTTATCCACGTAGTGGCTTGTAAATTACTGCTAGTACTTGTTACACTAAAGTTAGCACAAAATGGCACACAGTTTTTGGTAGATGAACTTACCAACTCACCCGTTGGTAATGGGTTTATTACTACTTGTGTACTTACCGAGTTACTACAGCCGTTGTTATCGGCTACGGTTAGCATGTAAGTTCCGGCATAGCTCATATCGTCTGCTAGTATACTTGGGTTGGCTTGGTTGCTCACAAAGTTGTTTGGCCCTACCCAACTGTAAATATAACCCCCGCTACTTGTAAAACTAAGTTGTTGGTTTATACAAATAGGACCATTGTTGCTTATTGTTGGTTGTACCAATTGTACCACCCCTACCGAGGCAGAGTTTATACTCGTACAAGTGTTAGCTGCTGTTACCATTACAACATAATTACCGGCTAACAAAAAGGTAGCATTACCCAATTGGGGCGATTGTAAGTTAGATGTAAAGCCATTAGGTCCACTCCAATTATAAACACTGCCACCATTAGCTGTTACACTGGCGCTGTTACCCACACAATAAATACCGCCACTGGCTATTACATTTGGGTTAGGGTTTATTAATACTGTGGTTTGTGCATTGTTTACACAACCATTTACATCCGTTACTACCACCACATAAACTCCCGATTGTGATAAGGCTGTTGCATTTATTACCGGGTTTTGTTGGTTAGAGGTAAAGTTGTTTGGGCCTGTCCAACTATAGCTTGTGCCGCCATTGGCGGTTAGGGTAAGCGATTTTGTTTCGCAAACAGAGCCGGTGTTGGCTGCTATAGGCGTTGGCAAGGCATTTATGGTGATAGAGGCTGTAACGGCTGCCGAGCAGTTACCTACCGTGGTTACTAAGGTATACATACCACTGCCTAAAGTGGTAACATTGTTTATGCTTGGGTTTTGTTGAAGTGAGGTAAAGCCGTTAGGGCCCACCCATGCATAGCTGTTACCGCCATTACCGGTTAAGTTTAAGGTTTTGGTAGCACATACTGGGCTATTGCTTCCTAAAATAGGTATAGGTAAGGCTATTACCGAAGCATTGGTTACTGCTGTATTGGTACATCCTACCGAACTGGTTACTATTAAATTATAAACACCAGTGGCACTTAATTGGGCATTGGTTATTACTGGGTTTTGTAAGTTGGAGGTAAAGCCGTTTGGTCCGCTCCAGGCATAGGTAGCACCTGCTAGTATATTTGCTGTCAAAGGTAAGTTTTGCCCCGCACATACTGTAGAGCCTGTTGCCAAGGCTGGTGGGGTAGCATTTACTGTTATTAAAGCATTGGTTGTGTTTGAGCAGGTATTGGCGGCTGTTACTGTTAGACTATAGGTACCGCCATTTACCAATTGGGCATTGCTAATACTTGGGTTTTGTAGGGTACTTGTAAATCCATTAGGGCCAGTCCAAGCGTAACTTACACCACCGCTTCCTTGTAAGTTTAATGTTTGCGCCTGGCATACTGGGCTATTGCTTACTATATTAGGGGTTGGCAAGGCATTTATAGTAATGTTAGCTGTTGTGCTGGCCGAACAGGTACCCGAAGTGCCTATTAGGGTATATACTCCACTTGCCAGTATACTAACGTTAGTAATGCTTGGATTTTGTATGGTAGAGGTAAAGCCATTAGGGCCAGCCCAATTATAAGTTGTTGCACCGCTTGCAGTTAAATTTAATGTTTTGGTAGCGCATACCGGGGAGTTGCTTGATAGGCTTGGTGTTGGTAAGGTTATTACACTTACGTTGGCTACCGCTGTATTGGTGCAACCCGACGCGCTGGTTACCAACAAGCTATAAGTGCCACTCATTAAGGTGGTAGATGATACAATACTCGGGTTTTGTTGCACACTGCTAAAGCCATTGGGGCCGCTCCAGTTATATACCGAACCTACCAAACTGTTAGCCGTTAAGTTTATTGTATTGCCCGCACATACTGTTGCCCCCGTGGTGGCTATTGTAGGTGTTGGGTTAATGGTAATAGACGAGGTTACAGAGGCTGTACAGCCTCCTACTCCTGTTACCGTTAAGGTATAATTTCCTGAATTTAAAGTAGTGGCATTGCTTATATTAGGGTTTTGCAATACACTCGCAAAGCCGTTGGGGCCCGACCAACTATAAGTGCCGCCACCACCTCCTGTTAAACTCAACGTGTTGGCAGCACAAATGGGGGAGTTACTTGTTAAATTTGGGGTAGGACTGGGTACTACGCTTACTGTTGTTACAGCGGATGTCATACAAGTACCGGTACCTGCCGTAACCGTATAAGAAGTAGTGACACTTGGTGTAGCAATTACATTGCTTCCGGTGGTTAAACTTAAACCTGTAGTTGGCAACCATGAGTAGGTTGAGGCGCCTGTAACGGTAAGTGTTTTAGGAGTACCCGCGCAAACACTTGACGAAGGAGATATTGTAATAGTTGGCGTAACACAAGCAGAAAAAGATTGAATACATAGGCCCACCAAGCTTCCATTACCTGTTCCGGTACCATTTACAGTAATTGATGTGAATGATTGTGTAGAACTAAGAAATATAATTGTGCCCGAACCATTAACGTTGGGAGTACCGCCAAAAGTATTACCACTTTGTGTAAAAGGACATCCGCAGCCTTGTGTGGTAGATAGCGTACCGTTACTAACGTTAAACGTAAAAAATTCGGTATCATTACTGGCGGTAATTACATATGCAATATTATTTACAGGTTGCGAAAAAGTAATCGTTTGTACAAACGGCCCCCCCGAACCTAACCAATTTGGGCCTGCAGACAAACCACAATTTGAATAATTGCCACCATAATTTGTTGCACTACCAGAAGTAGTTTGGCCAATATTAATACCGTTTACTGTAGTTGGAAAATTACCGGTTGATGTACAATTACAACTTTGTGCTTTATCTATTGTTGGTACAATTAGCAGTAAAACAATAATGGAATAAAAACCAACTATTTTATTTATTATTTTTGACTTCATTTTTTTAAGTATTAATGCTCAAAGATAACTGTTTTTAAATCTAACGAACACAAGTTTACTCAGCCAAAACGCCATTTTAAAAAGTATAATAGATAGTTGGCCTAAAGGTTTATTTTTTACTTAAACACTATTATTTATAAAGTACGCTAAGTTTTTTGTAATTATATACTTTATTTTTTAAAATATGACAACCATTGATAAACAAATTGCACACTTAAAAAAAGATAAAATACTTAAAAAAGCAATTGAACAAATTGGTGTTTTAACCACACATAAAACAAACACCGATTTATACGGAGCGCTAATAAGAGCAATTGTTAGCCAGCAGCTATCTGTAAAGGCAGCAGATACTATTTACAAACGTTTTATTGCGATATTTAAAGATGGAAAACCAGAGGCTACATTAATTTTAAAATTAAAAGACGAACAGTTACGTGCAGTTGGTTTATCCTATCAAAAATGTAGTTACATTAAAAACATTGCACAATTTAGTTTAACGGAAGGTTTAGATTACAAACTACTAAAATTAAAAACAGACGATGAATTAATCTCCCATTTAATAAAAATTAAAGGGGTTGGACAATGGACAGTAGAAATGCTGTTAATGTTTAGCTTAAATAGAGAAAATGTGTTTCCGAAAGATGATTTGGGTATACAAAACGGTATAAAAAAACTATACAATTTAAATTCCGAAAAAAAAGAGTTACTAAAAGAGATGCTAATGGTTTCTGAAAAATGGCATCCTTATTGCACTTTAGCATGTAGATATATTTGGCGCTACAAAGACAAAAAAGATTAATCATTTAACCTTAAAATGCCCTCAAAAAAAACATAACTGAGTAAAACCACCTTTTTAAGCACTCAACTGCTCATATTACTTATTGAACGGTTGTAATCTTTAAAATATTTAGTTATATATTTGTTAAGGTACTAGTAATATTGCCTTAACACAAAAAAATTGTAATGTATAGATATATGAAATCCTTATTTTTATTAATTGCCACAATTATTTTATTACCATTCGATAGCTTCAGCCAAGGTAATAGTACCTGTGCCAATGCTCAACCATTTTGTACTGGTACGCCAGTAAGTTACCCCGCAAGTACTAACGCAGGTAGCGCCCAAAATGGTCCAAATTATGGCTGTTTAGGTTCGCAGCCTAACCCAGCTTGGTTTTCGTTACAGGTTGCTACAGCTGGGCCAATTGTTATTGTAATGTCGGCAACACAAGATATTGATTTTATTTGCTGGGGCCCTTTTCCAACATTAACTGGTAATTGTGGAAATTTAACAGGACCTAACCAGGTTCCAAATACTGGGCCTTTTAACAACCCTACAAGTAATGGTTGCAGTTATTCAGGCTCTGCAACCGAAACCTTAGTAATTCCAAATGCACAGCCTGGGCAAAACTATATTTTGTTAATTACCAATTTTTCGAATTCTAACCAGCCTATAAATTTTAATCAAACTAATTCAAATGCTCCCGGCGCAGGTGCTACCAATTGTGGCATATTGTGCTCGTTTACAGCTGCGGCAACTAGTACCATCTGTTCTACCCAAACGGCAACATTTGGCGTAACCACTGGTACTAATATTACAAGTGTTATTTGGAATGGACCTAATGGGTTTACATCACCTACTGGAAACTCGAGTTTACCAAATATTACAACCTTAGCGTCGGGCAATTATACAGCCCTCGCAACTACTACAGGTACCAATCCGGCAACTAACACTTGCGCCATTGTAAAATCTATAAGCGTTATACCAACACCTACCCCTGCAGTATCGGGTGCTACTGTTTGTGAAGGAACAACTGCTAACTTAAGTGTAGCGGGCGGAAGTACTAATAGTACTTATGCTTGGACTGGGCCTGGTGGGTTTTCTTCTAATATTATGGCGCCATCTATACCAAATGCACAAGCTGTAAATAATGGCATTTATAATGTAATTGTTGCAATTAGTACTTGTACAGCATTAGGAACCGGCACAGTTGTTGTTAAACCAAACCCTATAATGCAGGCTTCTAGCTCAGGCAATTATTGTTTTGCTCAAAGTTTTAGCTTATCAAGTAGTGGCTCTAGCTCTTATTCGTGGACGGGCCCTAACGGCTTTACTTCAAACCTACAAAACCCACCTGGTTTTGTAAATAGCTTAACAAATTCAGGTACATATACCGTTTTAGGTACCACAAATGGATGTACAGCTACTGCTACAACTCCGGTTTTAATTAATCCATTACCAACCATTACAGGCAATTCTACGGGCAATGTCTGCCAAAACCAAGCTGTAACATTAAGTGCAAGTGGTGGTACAAGTTATGTTTGGGCAGGTCCAAGCAATTTTTCTTCTACACAAGCATCAAATGTATTTCCTGTTGCGCCCTTAAATTTAAATGGCACCTACACCATTACAGGCACTGACGCTAATGGATGCGTTAATACTGCTACGATTAGCCAACTGGTTTATAGTTTGCCAACGCCGCAAGCTTTAGGCGCTGCTGCCTGTTTACACGAGGATTTAACGTTAAATGTAACACCTGCCTCTACTTACCAATGGATTGGACCAAATGGCTTTACAAGTACACAGCAAAATCCAACCCTTACTAATGTAAGTTTTGCCGCTATAGGAAATTACAGTGTATTAGTAACCAGTGCTTTTGGTTGTACAGCAACTTCGGTAGCCTACTGTAATGTAAACTCAATACCAACTATTGGTTTTACGGGAACTACCGAGGTTTGTAAAGGCGGCAGCTTTACTTTTACAGGTACAGGTGGCTTAAATTATAAATGGTTAACTATGTATGGTGTTTTAACGTTAAATAATAGTTATACAATATCTACCACATCGCCCAGTTTACAAACCACGTACACGTTAGTTGGAGCCGATGCCAATGGCTGCTTAAACACTGTAGTTATAAGCCCTATTGTTTTACCATTGCCGCAAGCACAGGTAACCCCTAAAAAAATTGGCGGTTGTACGCCCTTTTGTACTACCTTTGATTTAGCTCAAACATCAACAAATATTACATCATTAGCCTGGAATTTTACTAACGGAAATAGTTTTAGCGATTCTACAAAAATTACACAGTGCTTTGAAGTGGCTGGCATACATACCGTAAACATTAATATGGTAGATAGCAGGGGATGTAAAAATGTTGTTACCAATACAGTTGAGGCCTACCCTATTCCAAAAGCTGATTTTTCTTTTTCGCCCGATGCCCCAAATGATAATAATTATGTTGTAAGCTTTACCGATTTAACTAAAAATGCGGTAATTACAGGCTGGCACTGGGATTTTTACGCTAATGGTAGCGATACATCGGCAAAACAAAACCCTACATACAGTTTTCCAAACGTAGGAAACTACTTTGTTTATTTGCGTGTAATAAGTAATCACCAATGTTCTGACAGCATTGTTAAAAAACTTGAAGTAGTTGAAGACGAAACTTTTTACATACCAAATGCGTTTACACCAAATGGCGATGGTGGTAACGACGTGTTTAACCCAAAAGCAGTAGGCATTAAAAAGTTTCATATGGATATTTTTGACCGGTGGGGGCAATTAGTGTATAGTACTAATGATATTGAAAAAGGTTGGGATGGCAGAAGTAAAAAAGGTGGCGACATATTACCCCAAGACGTGTATGTGTATAAAATCACAGTAACACAATCTACTAGTAAATCTAAACAATATGTCGGTCATGTTACTTTGATAAGATAAGTTAACTATAAATTAACCTTTTTTGTCGATAAATTAACTATTTTTGAAGTTAAAAACAATTGATAGTTAAAAAGTAGTTGATATTATAATTTTTTAGCTAAAAAAATAGTTTATTTTTATAGTATTAAAAATATAACCTATGCATATTAACGAAAATAGTACTATTCTCATTCCAATAGATTTTTCAAAGCAATCGCTAAGTGCTATAAAACACTCCTATAATTTAGCACGTTATACAAAATCTTCATTACATTTAATGTACGTATACGTTGATAAACAAGAGCATAGCAAAGAAGAATTACAAAAATTAGCTAGTGAAATTGGTGTTGAAAGTGGTGTAGAGTGTGCCTATAGTTCGCTAAAGGGCGATATTTATGAGGAAACGGATAAAATGGCAGAAAAGATAAAGGCTAATTTAATTGTTGTGGGTTTAGAGCCACACGTTAAATTTAGAAGTTTTATGAGCAAAAGTAATGCCAGTAAATTTATCAAAAATGCACCTTGCCCAGTTTTAACTATTCGCTCAACCACACACCGATCTGATTGTAAAAACATATTGATGGCGTTTGATTTAAGCCCTGAATCGCGCGAAAAAGTACCTACAGTTATTCAATTAGCACACTATTATAAAGCAGATATTAGAGTAGTTTCGGTTTTTGACCCCAGTGATTCGAGTTACGAAAACAAATTATTGCCGTACTTAAATCAGGTAAAAAAATACATTAAAGAAAAAAATGTAAATTGTACAAATAAATCGGTACCCGCAAAAGATGTAGCCGAAGCCATTGTTGAGTATGCCAATAAAAACGAATGCGATCTAATTGTGCAAATGAATAAAAAAGATTTAAGTTTCGGCGAAATGTTTAGTGGTACGATGAGTCAAAAATTGGTTGATATAAGTAATATACCTGTATTAACCATAAACCCAATGAAACGGGCAAGTATGCCACTATCCTACTAAAAAAATTAAAACAAAGCTGTTAACCCAAAATGTATTTTTCCGCTTCGTGGATCAAAGCCATTGCCAAACTGGTTACCAATAGCATAATTTAACGAAAAAATTCCAGCCTTAGTTTCAAAATTTATACCAGCGCCTACACTAACGGGGGTATCTTTTATATACACGGCAGTGTTACTATTATTTTCGTACCAAGCACCTTCGGCAAATAGCAATAAATTAGAGTTTTGTGCAAACAAAAAACGATATTCAATAGTTGGTATTACATAGCTAGATGAATAAATACTTTCTTCGTCAAAACCCCGTAACGTTTTTAAACCTCCTATTCTAAATAATTCGTTTTTAAAAATAGTAGAATTACCAAAAACGGATGCGCCCTGCATACCTATTCTTAGCACGTTATTACCGTAAATGGGAATAAATATACTTAAATCGCTTTCTAACTGGTATTGCACAGAGCGTAACAATAAATTAGTATACGCTAATTCGTTTACTTTTGGATTTTTTTTAATTGTTCGGTTTCCGGTTTGACTTGTAATATTGAGGGCTATACCTTTATGCGGATTAAAACGGTAATTTAATTTTTCAAATGTAAAGCCAATACCGTACGATTGTGTCGTAATATCAGCAAATTCGGGTAACGTAGTTGCTAAGCTATAATTATTGGTGCTAATTAAATTAGTATTTCGCTGTTTATAAAACACTTTAAAGTTATTTAATCCACTAAAATAATACTGTAAACCAATGTTATTATTAATATCAATAAACGTAGTATCGCGTTTATATATTTTGAGCGAATAATCTGTACCTATAGGCGTTCCAAACAAATAAGGATAAATAATTCTCACTTTACCATCTGTAGTTTGCGATTGTAATCTACGCCATTGCACATCAATTGTTTCGCCATTTTTAAAAACACCGTTTACCACTTTTAACTTTACATCTCCTGTTACAATTGTTTTTTTAGTAATGGCATCGGGCAATAAACCTATTATTCCATCAAACTGGGAGGCATTTTTTTTATCGATAAACAAAATTAATTTGTTTGTTTTATCTGTAAGTTTTACAACTTGCGGTTGCTTTTCAGTGACAAACGCAAGTTGTTTTACTTTTGTAGAAATGGCTTTTAAATTAACTTCGTTATACGGCATGTTTTGTTTAATAGATAAGTATTTGTACAAAAACTGTTTATTTATTTTTACGTTGCCATTTATTATTATCGAATCTAGCTTAAATAATTTACCTTTTTGAACATTTAAAACAGCAATTAATTTAGTATCAAAAAATTCAATGCTATCTAATTTTACTGAAACAAATGGGTAACCGTTATTTTCGTAATAACTAATTATTTTTTCAATTGTTTTAGCAACTTCCCTGTATTTAAAAGGTTTATTTGTAAATAATTTTTCGCTAATACCTAGTTTAGAAGCTAAGTTAGGGTTTAAGTTGCCCAATTTTAAATTAGTAAATTTATAATACTTGTTTTCGGAAATGGAAGCAAAAATTTGTAACGAGTCTGAAATTATTGTGTCAACATTTGCTAATAAATACCCTTTAAATTGAAGTGTTTTTAATACCTCGTTAATTTCTTTTAAGGCGAGGGCTTTGCTCGTAAATTTTTTTTTATAATTTAAAGTATTAACAACACTTTTTTTTGAATTTGACGAAATTTTTAGCACTACATTTTGACAATTTAGTTTTAAAACTAAATTAAAAATTAGTAACACGTATAAAATAGCTTTTTTCAAATAATTATATAACGTAAAATAAAAATAATTAGTACTTTAGCATATCTTACAAATTTAGTACATAATGAGCAAATTAAAATTATTTACAGTTTTAACGTTAATGTTTAAATTATCGTTTTCGCAAACGCCAATAACTTTGGGCAATACTAATATGCCAGGCAGTGGCGATACTTTGCGATATAGTAATGCGCAATTAAACTCAGTAGGTAATTATACCCAAACAGGCACTAATTTTGTATGGAATTTTAGCAATTTAGTACCAACGACGCAAGGTGTAAGAAGCTATAAAAGTGCCATTCAAACACCATATGCATTTTTCTTTTTAGGTTTTAATGAGTATGGCGAAAAAATTGCCGACACATTAGGCGCTGGCCCCATAACCATTACCAATTATTATAGTTACTACAAAAAGCAAACCACACCCGTAAATGCTTATGTAGTTGATGGTGCAGGCATGACATTAACTAACGTACCCGTGCCAAGTTATTATAGCGATAAAGACGAATTATATTTGTTTCCTATGACCTATCCAAAATACGACAGCACAACTTTTAAATTTTCAACGCCTACCTCTTCCCTTATTCCTTTAAAATATCAAAAAAGTGGGTACCGTGTTACAAAAGTAGATGGTTGGGGAACGGTTACCACACCTTATGGTACGGCAAATTGTTTGCGTTTGGTAACTACACAATACTCTCGCGATACAATAAAAATAAGTACTCCGTTTCCATTTTCAATTGGTTATCTTAACTATCAACGAAGTTACCAATGGTTAACCACAACCACAAAAATTCCGTTTTTAGAAGTTTCGGGTAATTTAATTGGCACTAATTTTACGCCCACACAAGTTCGCTACCGCGATAATTATCAAATTGTTTCGGGTATTAATGAACAAAATGAAAACGCTACCGCAATGCAACTCTACCCCAATCCGGTAAAGGATAAATTGTATTTTAGCGCGATATTAAAAACAAACGCAAATATAGATTTATATAGTATTTCGGGACAATTAATACAACAACAAAATAATGTAGAAGATAATTTTATAGATGTATCAAAACTTCAAACAGGCATATACATTATAAAAATAAGGCAAAATAATACAGATAATTTCTTTAAATTTATTAAAGAATAGTTACCTCTATTATTATAAACACCCGCCATTAAAAAAATAAACACATACTGGCTTTGCCAACTGCTTGGTTGGAGTTTTTACATTATTTTAAATTCTATTTTTTTTGGCCTAAGTAATAACTATTCGTTTAAAGATTACTTAATGTATTTAATTTCTTTACCCACGGGTATCGCTATTACACATATATACCGTTTTTTTATTCTTAAATATAATGTCATCAACCTTAAAATCCCTACTCAAATAGGTATAATTATTTTTTTTAGCATACAAAAGGCAAATTTGTTTTTTTTATTAACCTTAGGTTTATTTAAATGGCTTGGCTTAATTGAAACAAATTTAGATTTTGTGTTTATAACAACATCCATTATTAATTTTTCGGTAATATTTTTTTTATGGAACATACTTTACTTTGTATTTAAACATTTTCAAAATTATAAACGCAGCGAAATCAACTCCTTACGGTACCTTGCTGCTAGCAAAGAGAGTGAATTAAACAATTTAAAAGCGCAATTAAACCCGCATTTTATGTTTAATAGTATGAATAGCATTAGAGCACTAATAGATGAAGACCCAGTTAAAGCTAAGTTGGCAGTTACACAACTATCAAACATTTTACGCAATACTTTACTAATGAATAAAACAAAAATTATTTTATTAAAAGATGAAATTGAATTAGTAAAAGAATATTTAAGCCTCGAAAAAATTAGGTACGAAGAACGACTAAACTATGAATTAAAAATAAATGCCGAAACCTTAAACTGCCAAATACCCCCGTTTATTATTCAATCGCAGGTAGAAAATGCTATAAAACATGGCATATCTAAACTTCCTGGTAATGGTAATATAATTATTGAAGCTTTTAAATTGGGAAGTTTTTTAAAAATAAAAATAAGTAACACCGGTAAAATAAATACAAACAAACCCTTAACTGGTGTGGGCTTTAAAAACTCTATTCAACGCTTAGAATTATTATACGGCGTGGATGGTCAAATATTTATTAACGAAGTTAATAATTTGGTAGTTGTTGATATTAATATACCGTTAAATAAATAATTTTAATTTTTTTAAATTACTTTTATTAAAAATTTTATACAATGAAGTCCATAAAAATTGCTCTACTATTAATTAGTTTAATTACAACAACCGCTAAAAGCCAATCGTTTGTATTAGGATATAATAATTTACCAAACATTAATTCGTATTGGAACGAAACGCACAGCAGTGCTGTAACTTTAAATAATAAATTTTACAATAGCTTTACTGCATGGCAATCGGGCTTTTCGTCGTTTAACATTACTAAAACCGACATAAACGGAGCTGTAATTGTATGGCGTAAAGAAGATAGCCTCGTTAACAAAGGTGCACCAAGTAAATTAATTGCCAGTGCTAATACGTTATACTACATCTGCAAAAACCAACTAACAGCATTAGATACCAACTTAAATATTAAATACATTAGAACCTTTACACTTAGCACCCCAAACAGTTTTTGGTATTTTAACGATTGCTTAATTGCTAGCAATGGCGACGTTGTAATTGCAGGCGCTTCGGCCGATTATAATGGTAGCATTTATACAAACATAAAAGCTTTGGTTGTTAGAGTGAATGCCACAACCGGTGCTGTAATTTATAGTAAAACCTTTACAAACGCTACCCAAAATATTGCTACTAGTATTGTTGAAAATACAGCAAACAATAGTTTATTTATTTCGGGTAGAGTAATAAACAATGGCTATACAACATTTTTATTAAACATTAGTAACGATAATTTAGGCACCCTTATCTCGTCAAAATACTTTACCCCAAACACTAGTAATGTAAGTAACTTTCAAATAAAAAAAATGATGATTATTGGTAGTAATTTGTATTTATTTGGGCACGATTCGGCAGCAAAACTAATGGTTACAAAAACCAACCTAAATTTAACGTCAATAGTTAAAACCAACTATTACACAAATTTTATATACCAAGATGCCGTAAAATACACTGGCAATGGTGGTTTTTACTTAAGTGGTTATGGTGCACGTACATACACTTCTGTTCCATTATCTAACCTACAAATAGACACATCACTTAACGTTACAAAGTCTATTATTTATCCTAATATAATTAACTATTACGATTCAACCACAAAATTCAGTTTAGATTATAACAATGGTTTAACCGGTGCCTATAGCAACTACGGGGCTTCTATTTTCGAAAAAAATGGGTATATATTTAATATTGCTACAAAAAATACATTAAGTAATACTAATGGTAATGGCACTTATAAACATAATTTTGTAAAAGAAGCTACAACCTATACCAGCAGCTGTTTTAATAGCTTTAATTTAATTACAAGCAATTATGGTTACGATATTTTACAAACACCGTTTACTACAAATACTGTTTCCGCAACTAGCTTTAGTCAAACCTCTTTTTTTGCAAATATTACCCCTACTACAGCTATAACCTGCGGTACGGTTACAGCAATAAATACCAACCAAATTCAAAACGCTCCAATTATATATGCAAGTGGAAAAACTATTTACCTTAAAAACTTAACTGTAAACAACAGTGTTTTTGAAATATACAGCCTAAATGGGCAAAAAATAACTTCGCTACAACTAAATAGCAACCAAACACAAATAGATGTATCAACTATTGCTAATGGTATTTATTTGTATAAAATGTACTATAACGGGCAGGTTTATAGTAAAAAAATAGTGTTGGAGTAAGCGTAAGTTTGTTAAAAATTCATTTTTCTATTTCGTTAAAACTGTTATCTTTGCAAGTCTAAAAAAATAATTTAAATGAGTAAAGAAAAAAACACGGCCCCTACCGAACTAAAAAAAGAAAAAGAACACACAAGTGTATTACAAAGTATTAGAAAACGTACCGCCCTTTTAGTTGGTATTGTTGGCTTAGCACTTGTTATTTTTATTTTGCAAAGTTTATTAGGTTCGGGTGCTTCTATTTTTGGTGGTAGCGACTTAATGACCTTAGGCCATATTAATGGTAAAAAAATAGACCGTAACGATTTTGTTACCAAAGTTGAAAACCAACTAAATCAAATACGTCAGTCAAAACAAACTAATGATATTGATGATGCTACCCGTGGCCAAGTTGTTGATTATGTTTGGCAACAATATGTAAATGATTTAGTAATAAAACCACAATACGATAAAGTAGGTATTACCGTTGGTGACGACGAACTGTACGATAAAGTTGTAGCAAACCCTGTTCAATCTGTAATACAACAATTAACCGACCAAAAAACCGGACAAATTAACCCACAATTTGCCAATCCCGATGGTAGCCTTGATATAGTAAAATGGAAACAAGTAGTACAATCGTTGCCTGCCGACCAAGAATACGCTCTTAAACAAATGGAAGAGAATATCAGACAAATGCGCTATGCAGAAAAATACGCTTCGTTAATTAAAAAAGGCTTATACACTACTACTGCCGAAGCTAAAAACATGTATAAAGAACAAAATACAAAAGCAGCTATTAGTTTCGTTATAAAACGTTTTGACGCATTAAGCGATAGTGCAATAAAAATTACGGATACAGATTTACAGAACTACTACAATAACCACATTTACCAATTTATTAACCCCGAAACCACTCGTAAAATTGAGTACGTAGCTTTTAATGTATTGCCGAGTACTGAGGATTTAGCAAAAATTGAAAAAGAAGCTACCGAAACTGCAAAAAATTTTACAGGTAATTCATTAAAGGAAGATAGCGCCTACATTCAACAAGAAAGCGAAAATGGTGCCGTAACTATACAAGACTTTACAAAAAAAACAATGATTGTCCGCGACTCAAGTATATTTACAGCTGCGGTAGGTTCTGTTTTTGGTCCTTATAACGAAGGTGCCTATTTTAAAGTATATAAATTAGAAGCTGTAAACTCAATAGCTGATAGCGCAAAGGTACGCCATATTTTAGTGGGTACAATCGACCCTCAAACCCAGCAACCAAAACGTACACAAGAGCAAGCTAAAAAACAAGCTGATAGTTTAATTGCATTAATTAAAGATAAAAAAGTAACGTTTGATACCTTAGTTAAAACCTTTAGTGATGATGGTGGAAGTAAAGATAAAGGTGGCGATTATGGCTGGTTTGATGAAAACAAAGGTTTTGTTGAGCCTTTCAAAAATGCAGGTTTAATGGGCACAAAAGGCAACATTAGTGTTGTGCAAACCCAATTTGGCTACCATATTATTGAAGTATTAGATGTTAGTAAAACTCGTCATACAAGTTATAAAGTAGCGCAAATATTTAAACTAATTGCACCAAGTGACGAAACTAACCAAAAAATATTTGCACAAGCTAACGAATTTGCCGGTAAAAATAATACTGCCGAATTGTTTGATAAAGCAGTAGATACTCAAAAATTAACCAAACGTGTTGGCGATAATTTAAAAGAAGGCGAACGTCAAATACCTGGCTTAGATAATGTAAAAGAATTAATGAAATGGGTGTACACAGCAAAAAAAGGCGATGTATCGGTGTTTTCGTTTACGGATAAACACGTTGTTGCTAAACTTATGGCTATTAAAAATAAAGGTACGTTGCCTTTAGAAGATGTAAAAGAAGAAGTAACCTTAAAAGCAAAGCAACAAAAAAAGGGTGAACAATTTTTAACCGAATTTAAAAATGCAGGCTCTACCGTTGAACAAATTTCAAGTAAATTAAACTTAGAGCTTAAAAAACAAGATAATTTAACCTTAGTAAGCCATAATGTGGAAGGTTTAGGGCACGATGACGTACTTGTAGGCACAGTAGCTGGTACAAAACAAGGCACTACTAGTAAAGCAATTGTAGGCGATAATGGGGTGTTTGTTGTAAAAATAAATACCATTACAGATCCACCTCCTGCAATTAATGTAAATTTACAAAAAATGCAAAACGACCAAGCAAATGGTGGCAGAGCTGATTACGAAGTATTTAATGCCTTAAAAGATAAAGCCGATATTGAAGACCATAAATCAAGAATTGATTAATTAAAAGCTATTCTAAAACTAAAAAAGCCTATTTATGAATTACATAAATAGGCTTTTTTTATTAATTTAATATATTAATTTGCTTGCATAGCTAGGCTTTCTTCGTAGGTAGGACCGTATAAACCTGGCACTTTATTGCCAGAAGCACGTAAATGAGCCACTAATTCGCCACGGTGGTGGTATAAGTGATTAAATAAAAATCCGCGAACTACTTGAATTCTTGGCATTGGCGCCATCGCCACATTTCCACCAACTGTCATACTCCAGTTATTAAATAATGTTTCTTCTTTTGCATTTTCTAAAACTGTATGTGCTTTTTTCACATTCTCCTCAAATTTATCTACAATATTTGAAGCTTTTGTTATATCACCTTTATCATATTTATATTGCGACATTTCCATAACATCCATATTAAAAGTAGAATCAAACCAATTATAAACTTCGGCAATATGGGAGGCTAATTGGCCAATTGTCCATAAATTTTCTTGTGGTTTGTAATTTAATGCGCTATCTGGTATAGCTTTTAATAATTTTCTAGTGCTTTCTGCTTCGTGCTGAAATTCACCTAATAAACTTTGAATAATCATAATGTTGTTTTTTAATGGGTTTATAACAGTATCTAAAGTATTAAAACTATTCAAATAAGTACTAGTAATTTAAATTAAATTAGTGTTAAATTTTAAACCTATACCCACACTTTTATTAACCTAAAGTTTTAATAAACTGTATCTTTATTTAAATTTTGTATTATAATCAATTAATGATAAAATTTTTCTTAATAGTTGCTTTTACACTCGTACATTTTTTTTGTATCTGTCAATCTATCGACTCGTCAAATAATACTTTAAAACAAACCGAAAACGAATTAAAACTACTTCAAGCCAACGTTTTTTTTAGTAAAACCGAGGGCCAAAGGGTGCAAGCCAATAAACAGTTTATAGCCACTTGGGATAAAATAGTTACCAATGATGCTATCCTTAATTACCCTTTTGATAGCTTGCAGGAAGTATCAATACTTTGCCCAAAAGACAAAAAATTTAAACTCATTACATGGGATTTTCCAAAAGATGACGGTACACATGCTTATTTTGGTTATTTATTAGTAAATAATACAAAAACAATAAAAAAAGGTTGGTTTAAGCGTCAAACTACAACCGAGTACAATTATTTTAAATTAATAGACAAATCTATTCAAATAAAAAATGCCGAAACCTATATTGGCACAGTAGATAAATGGTTTGGCATGTTGTACGTGTCTCTAGTAGAATGTGATGGATTTTATACATTAATTGGCTACGATCCTAACGATAAATTAACGCGCAAAAAGTTTATTGATGTGCTTTATTTTAAACCCGATGGCACGCCAATTTTTGGTAAAGATGTATTTAAATTTGCGCGCAAAAACCCTAAACGCTTGCAATTTGAATACAGTAGCCAAGTAAGTATGAGCATACGCTACAACGATAAACAAAATAAAATAATATATAGCCATTTGGCACCAAACCGTGAAGGCGATTTATTAGAAGGTCAGTTTCAGTTTTATGGCCCTGATGGTAGTTTTGATGCGCTTGAATTAAAAAAAGACAAATGGGTTACCGTTGAAGATGTTGATGCACGCAACGATAAAAACAAAAACGATACCAAAGATAAACCCGACACTAAAAAGCACAAAAAATTAATGCCAGGTTCTTCAACAAAATAATGTGTCTAACTTCCAAACGAGTAATATTTCTAAATCAAAGAATTAACCCTAAATTTATACCTCTTAAAGCATGAGGTACTTATTTATTTTTTTGGCGTTCACCGCAAAAATCTGTCAATCGCAAGTAGATTCGGCCATTGCAATTCCAATTGTTGGCATTCATTTTAGTGGGCAAGTACCTGCCTTTGATTTAGCTAAACGTTTTGGTCCAAATTTAAACGCGGGAGCTATTTTTATGTATAAAACAAAACGTAACTGGCTATTTGGTTTCGAAACAAATTATTTTTTTGGCAAAAATGTTAAAGAAGACGTTTTAAGCCAATTAAAAGTTGATTTTGGCTCCAATCAAGGCTCAGGTGTAATTAATAACGAAGGCTATTTTGCCGATGTAAGAGTAAACGAACGTGGTATAAATACCAACCTTTTTGTTGGTAAAGTTTTTAAATTTTTATCAACCAACCCAAATTCTGGTTTAATGGTAAATATTGGTTTGGGTTATATACAACATAAAATTAATTTGTACGATGCCGAGCAAAAAGTAGCTGCCATAAAAGGTACATTAAAATACGGCTACGATCGATTAAGTAATGGTATCTCCATAAATCAATTTATTGGCTATTTATTTATTGGCGAAAACAGGCTACTTAATTTTTATTTTGGATTCGAAGCTACTCAGGGCTTTACAAAAAGTGTTCGTAAGCTAAATTACGATACCGGCTTAGCTGATACAAAGCAACGTTTAGACGGCTTGTACGGTTTAAGATTTGGGTGGATATTACCACTTTATAAAAAGAAACCTAACGATTTTTACTATAATTAAGTTTAAATAATGCTTTTATACAATTTAGCAATTTTACTGTATAGTTTTGGTATTAAAATTGCCTCTCTAAAAAAAACAAAGGCAAAACAGTGGGTATATGGGCGCAAAAACTGGCAAACAACTCTTACTAATAAAATAAATACACTACAAACAAATAAACTAATTTGGGTGCATTGTGCCAGTTACGGCGAGTTTGAACAAGGGCGTACTTTAATTGAAAGCATTAAAAATAATCACCCTTCGTATAAAATTATACTTACGTTTTTTTCGCCAAGTGGCTACGAAGCCTTTAAAAATTGGCCGGTAGCCGATATTATTTGTTACCTACCCTTAGACACGAATTCTAATGCCAATCAGTTTTTGCAGATTGTAAAACCACAAATAGCAATTTTTATTAAATACGAGTTTTGGTTGCATTTTTTAAAAAAATTAAAACAAAAAAAAATCCCAACGTATTTGGTATCCGGTGTATTTAAACCACATCATTTGTTTTTTAAATGGTATGGCGGTATTTATAAAAAATCGTTAAGTACTTTCAACACCCTGTTTATTCAAGACGAAAACTCGGCTAATTTATTAAAAAAAATAAATGTTTTAAATTATCAAATATGTGGCGACACCCGTTTTGATCGAGTAATAGAAATAAAGCGAAACTTTACTCCCCTACCCTATTTTGACAATTTTTGTAAAGAGCATCCTGTTTTTATTGCTGGTAGCACCTATTTTGCCGACGAAGAATTAATAATTAACACCTACAAACAATTAAATAATCCAAACTTAAAATTAATAATTGTTCCGCATGATATTGACGAAAAAAACATAACACGTTTAAAAGAATTATTAACTCAAAACGACTTAAATTTTTCTGTTTATTCTCAAACAACTAAACAACTACCAAACACAAACATATTAATAATTGATGTAATAGGTTTGCTAAATAAAATTTACCATTATGCAACAATTACCTATATTGGCGGCGGTTTTAATAGCGGGTTACACAACACGCTAGAACCAGCGGTTTTTGGTAAACCCATATTGTTTTACGGATTAGATTCTAATAAATACAACGAGGTAACCGACTTAATAAATTTAGGCGCCGCAAAAAATATAAACTCGAGTATAGAATTAAAAACAGAAATAGAAACTATTTTAAATAACAAAAACAACATTATACAACTAAAAGAAAAACTTAAATTGTATTTTCTGCAAAAAGGTGGGTCTACTCAAAAGGTAGTAAGTTGTTTAAAGTTGGATTAAATACATTTAAAATAATCAAAAGCCTCCAAGCAATCATGGCACTTGTAAAGGGCTTTACACGCGGTACTGCCAAATTGAGATACCATTACGGTGTTGGTGCTTTTGCAATGTGGACATGTAATATTTTTTTTATTACCCGTTAAAAATGATTTATCAGTTGTACTTTCTTCGGGTGGCGCAATACCGTAGTTTTGTAACTTTAATTTTGCCTCAGCACTTAACCAGTCTGTTGTCCAGGGTGGGTTATATACAATGCTTAGGTCTATTTCTTCAAAACCTAAATTAATTAATTTTGCGCGTACATCATCCTCCATTTGTTTCATAGCAGGGCAACCACTGTAGGTAGGCGTTAATATTACTTTAATTTTATTTTCAGTAATTGCTATATCTCTTACCACACCTAATTCTACTATCGAAATTACAGGTATTTCCGGATCAGGAATTTGAGATAAGACCCTCATTATTTCATTTTTAGTATGCATATTCTTCACATAAAAATAACGTATTATATTGAAATAGATAATTTAAAATTTTATTTTTTTTGTGAAAATAACGCTACATTTGGTGCGCTTCAAAAACTTAAAACCTTATGGAAGTTAAAACCTTAAACGAGATAGATTTATCTAAAAACCCTGTTATTGCTCAAATGAGCTTACATAACCACGAACAAATTTTGTTTTGTAACGATAATGCTACTGGCTTAAAAGCCATAATAGCTGTGCACAACACGGTATTAGGTCCGTCGTTAGGTGGTACTCGTTTTTGGAACTATGCAAACGAAATGGAAGCGTTAACGGATGTGTTACGACTTTCAAGAGGCATGACCTATAAATCATCAGTTGCAGGCATTAATTTAGGCGGAGGAAAAGCAGTGATAATGGGCGATGCCAAAAAAATTAAAAACGAAGCATTACTGCGTCGATTTGGTAAATTTGTAAATAGCTTGGGCGGAAAATATATTACCGCCGAAGACGTTGCCATGAGCAGTCGCGATATGGAATTAATAAAAATGGAAACTGATTATGTAAGTGGTTTACCTGTAAATATGGGTGGTAGTGGCGACCCAAGCCCAGTTACAGCTTATGGTGTTTATGTAAGTATGAAAGCAAGTGCTAAAGAAGTTTTTGGCAACGACAGTCTTTCAGGAAAAAAAGTGTTGGTGCAAGGTTTGGGTAATGTGGGTATGCATTTAGTAGAATATCTTCATAAAGAAAATGCGATTTTATATGTGTATGATATTAGCGAAGACCGTATAAAAATGGCAGTTGATAACCATGGTGCAACAGTTACTACTCCCGATACTATGTTTGATTTAGATATTGACATTTACGCCCCTTGCGCTTTAGGAGCAACGGTTAACACTACAACCTTATCAAAATTAAAATGTCAAATTATTTGTGGCGCAGCAAATAACCAATTAGCCGATGAAAAAATTGACGGACAGTTAGTTTCAGAAAAAGGCATTTTGTATGCTCCTGATTTTGTTGTTAATGCCGGCGGCATTATTAATGTGTATTACGAATTAGACGGCTATAACCGCGAACGTGCTTTAGCGCATGCCGAACAAATTTATAACACCACTTTTAATTTATTTCAGCTAGCTAAAGCGGAAGGTATACCAACCTATATGGCAGCTAACCGTTTGGGCGAACAACGCATAGAGGCCATTGCACGAATAAATGCTGTACTATAAATTACTACCCCTGACAGGGTTATGCAAAAACAATTAAAAGAACCCTGTCAGGGGTAAAAACAATTAAAATGTTAAATAGAAGATTTCTTAGAATAAAAGTAATGCAAGCTTTATACGCTTTTTTTCAACACGAAAAGGGTAATGTTGCTTTGTTTGAAAAAGACTTGTTTAAAAGTTTAGATAAAATTCACGAATTATATTTGTCTATTTTATGTTTGGTAAGCGATATCCATCACGTTTCCTTAGTTTTAATTGATGAACATAAAAATAAACACTTGCCTACCAAAGATGATTTAGCCCCCAATTTAAAATTTGCAAATAATAGTTTATTAGTAAGTTTAGCTGCAAATAAAGAGTTTGCAGATCAATTAGAACAGCGAAAAATTTCGTGGCAAGGTGATTTTGATGTAGTACGAAAGTTGTTTCAAGAAATAAAAAATTCAGAAGTATATAGCAATTATATGCAATCGCAAGCCTCGTCAATAAAAGAAGACAGAGATTTTATAATCGAAATAATTACCGATCAGTTAAGCGAAAACGAATTATTACAATCGTTATTTGAAGAAAAAAACATGCATTGGGTAGATGATGCTTTTGTTGCCTTTAACTCTGTAATTCGTAATTTTGAAACCTTTGAAGGCGAATTTAAATTAATGCCTTTATTAAAAGACGAAAAAGACGACCTCGAATTTATGAGCCAACTGTTTACCAAAACAATAATGTACCGCAACGAGTATGAGGAATTAATTGGTAGACATACTCAAAATTGGGATGTGGAACGTATTGCTAACATGGACATGTTATTAATGGAAATGGCTTTAACTGAAATTATGCACTTACCTAACATTCCAATAAAAGCGTCGTTAAACGAATACATTGATATTAGTAAAGAATACAGCACACCTAATAGTAAAATATTTGTTAACGGTGTTTTAGATAAAGTTATTGCCGAGTTGCGCCGCGACGGCAAAATTACCAAAGAAGGCAGAGGGTTAAAAGAAAATTAATTTTTTAACAGGTCTGCCGTATACATTTATTTTTTTTCGTAATAGAAAATTTTTATTTCAGCAACATCTCTTAAAAAATCTATTTTTTGCAAAGTATATCTATGTATATCAAATCCGGTTCTCTGCTTTAGATCCGCTAATAACTCTGCTTTTTTTCCGTCTTCTATTAGTTCAATTTTTTCGTATAAAATAGTTTTTACACTTTCTTTTTTCATAAAAACAGTACTTTCTAATAAAAAAGTAATTAGCAGTATTAATGCGTTAATGCCCAATAAAAATAGGTATTCTATACCATCAGCGGTATCTTTTATTTTTGTTACAGCACAAATTAAACCAATGGCAATGGTTAAAAAAATATAGGTCATATCTTTGGTAGCTATTTCTTCGGTTTTATACCTTAGCATGCTAAAAACGGCAAACAAACCAAATGCCGCTCCCATAGATATATCTACCTTATTTAATAAAAACGATATTAAAAAAACAATAAGGTTAAAAATAAAAAAAGTAAAAAAAAGTTCTCTATGTTTATTGGCTGAGTAATATATAAATCGAATTAAAATAAAAACCGAACTCAAATTTATTAATAAACGTGCGCCCAATTTAATCGAAATTTTATAAAACTCTTCGTAGCCTAAACTATTGTTTATAGCGTCACCGGCTATTTGCATTACTATCATGTAATTATAATTTTTTTAATTTTAATAGCTTTTCCTTGTAATTATTTTTCTTTACTTGTTCGTACATACTTGCTATTCCTAAGCAATATTTACTAATAGAATTTTGTTTAATTTTATTTTTTTTCATTAAACTAACAAACGCCGACTCTGCTTTTTCTTCTTGCTTTACTTCAGCTATAACCAGTTGGTTGTATAATTGCGTTTTACCGTTATTTTCAAACTCTAAATTCAAATCTAAGGTTAATCTTTCAACTAATGTTTTATTTACCAATGTTATTCGACTGTAATTTATTTTAATTTTTGGCTCTAAAATTTCAGGATTAAAAGGCAGTGCTTTTTTTAAAAAATTTATAGAATCTATATTTTTAATTTCTACTGCATTGGCATCTAAAATTCGGGTTTTTGCTGTTTTACCTTTATTGTTTTTATGTTTCACTTCTAAATAACCAACATTGCTTTCTACATAGGTTCTGTGTCGTACTTTATATCTATTTAATTTACCATTTTGGTGTGCGTTAAATAATTTAAAATTTTCGCTGTCAAAATATAAATTTTTATACTTACTTATTACATTTGTGTTAACGGTTAACACGTTGTAGTTAGCGCTTAACTCCTTTAAAATAGCAGGTAATTCGTTAATAGTAAACACAAATTTAGTATCAATTCTATTCATTAATTTTACACCATCCATTTGAGCAAGCTCAATTGTTTTAAATAAACTTAAAGTATGTAAGATAGGTGTGAGCATTTAATTCGTTACATAAATGTGTTTTTTTACCGAAACTACTTTTCCTTTTTCATCTAGGGTTTTTCGTTCTTTTTTGAGGCCTTTTTTATCATAAACGTAAGTATGTTTTTTTATTAGATTATTGTTAGCATCGAAAAACTTTTCTTCCGATTTCTCAAACCATTTATTGTACACCGTTATCTTTTTTTCAAGCAAGTTATTACTGGCATCAAATTGTTTGTCCTCAATTTCATCACCCTCTGTATTGTATTTAAATTTATGAATTTCCTTAATCGTTCCATCCAAGTTATAATCAATCGTTTCTGTTTCATTTCCATTTAAATCAAAAACAGTTTTTTTATCAATTTTTACCTTACCATTTTCAGTAATCGTAACTATCGAATACTTTATTCCATGCTTCTTAACCTCCTTTTTACTCTGTGATTGCAGGCAATTAAACGAACACAAAAAAACTATAACTAACAGTAGTTTATTCATTATTAATTTTAAAAAATTTAATTAGGTCAAATTTACAATATATTTTATCTTAAATTATTTTACCGTAAAATGCATTTCAATTTAATTTAGTGCAGTTCGTGCAAAAGCACATTACAAAATCGTTAAATAAACCCACCAAAAACCTTTCTAGATTAAAGTCACGTGGCCCCCCCCCTCTCACAAACTCAAACCCGCATTACACAAATTGGTTGGTTTTTTGTATTGTTTTATTTGTTATATTTATTGTTTGGTTTAGAATTTTTTAGATGAAAAAATTAATACTTGTTTTTGTTTCTATTAGCGCTTTTGTTAGTGGACAGATAAGTACAACTTGTTTTCAAGGATTTTATGGTTCATCATCTGCAAACGTAGGACCAAACCCTTATTCTATCGTAAGTTCCGATTTTAATAATGATGGTAAAAAAGATATAGCCGTAACAAATTCCAATTCAAATAATATTTCCATTTTAATGGGATCTAGTAATGGCACTTTTGTTCCTGCTGTTAATTATCCGGTGGGTTTTTTCCCTAGCAAAATAATTTGTGCTGATTTTAACAATGATGGGAATATGGATTTGGTTAATTCAAATGGTACACCTAGCAATATTTCTATTTTGTTGGGTTCTCCTACTGGTACATTTGCTAATCCCGTATATTTTAGTGTTGCATCATCACCAAATTCGATTACTTTTGGTGATTTTAATAATGATGGAAATTTAGATTTGGCACTTGCTATCTCTACTACAAATAATATTTCAATTTTATTAGGAACAGGAACTGGTTCATTTACAAATTCTTTTAATTATTCTATTAGTTCTCCTTATGATATTACTAATGATGATTTTAACGGTGATGGGAATAAAGATTTAATACTAACGAGTAATGTTTCACATAATGTGTCAGTATTATTAGGTATAGGAACTGGTGCATTTGCTTCTGCAATGAATTATACTTTTGTTCCATATCCATCATCTATAATTAGTCACGATTTTAATAATGACGGTAAAAAAGATATTGCTTTGACCTCTAACACTGGTATGGATAGTTTACTTGTTTTATTTGGTTCGGGTGCTGGCACTTTTTCAATTGCCATGAAATATTATGTAAAGCAGGCGTATGGTATTATTTTAGATGATTTCAATGCGGATGGCTTTAAAGACATAGCTACAGCAAATAACGGTCCTAACACTGTTTCAATTTTACTCGGTTCAATTACTGGTAGCTTTGTAACAGCCATTAATTACGCTGTGCAAGCTGCTGGTTCGAAATATTTGACTTCTGGAGATTATAATGGTGATGGCATTTTGGATATAGCAACGCCTGGATCTATCTCCAATAACGTTTCATTTATATATGGTAATGGAACAGGAAAATTTATATCAGCAATATCTTATGATTTAGATCGTTCTCCTATATCAATAGTTAAGTCAGACTTTAATAACGATGGGTATATAGATTTAGTAACAGCTAATAACCAACCTGGAAATAGTATTTCTGTTTTACTTGGCACTTCTACCGGGAGTTTTTCTCCAGCAATTACTTATTCAATAGCATCAATACCAACTTCTTTATCTTCGAATGATTTTAATGGTGATGGAAATTTGGATTTAGCTGTAACTAATTATAGTTCAAACAATGTGTCAATACTTTTAGGATCGGGTTCTGGTTCTTTTGTACTTTCAGCAAATTATAATGTAGGATCATACCCACAATCAATTACTTCAACCGATTTTAATGGTGATGGAAAAGTAGACATAGCTGTAGCAAACTATGCTTCCAACAGTATATCCGTTTTAATTGGGACAGGCACAGGTTCTTTTTTTACACCGGTAAATTACGGCGTTGGAACGAACCCACGATCTATTATTTTTTCTGACTTTAATGGGGATGGTAATACTGATTTGGCTTCAGCTAATGAAAATTCTAATAATGTATCAATACTTTTAGGAAATGGAATTGGCTCATTTGGGTCAAGTTTAAATTATAGTGTTGGAGCCAATCCATTATCTCTTACTTCGGCTGATTATAATGCAGATGGCAAGATTGATTTAGCCTTTGCCATATCCGGCACATATAGCATATCTGTTTTACTTGGCACAGGTACAGGCTCATTTAATAGTGCTATGTATTTTGACCTTGGATTTTCCGTAACAGCTAGATCTATTTCGTCTAGTGATATGAATGGTGATGGAAATATAGATTTAATTAGTGCTAACTGTGGTATTGGTAGCACTAGTGAAGCAGCAATTTTATTGGGGACTGGCACAGGTAATTTTACATCAATATCCCATTTTAGGGTCGGGTTAAATCCTTTCAACGCAATACCTTATGATTTTAATGGGGATGGCAGTATTGATTTGGCGGTAGGTACGCAGTGGGAAAACGTGGCTGTTTTTATAAATAGTACACCTACCCTAATTTTAAGTTCACAAAATTCAATTTGTTCTGGCAATAGCGTAACAATAAATGCAAGCGGTGCAGCAACTTCATATAGCTGGAGTACAGGAGCTACTACAAGTTTTGTAACTGTTAATCCAGTTACAAATACCAGTTATACCGTCGTTGGAATAAACAACTTCGGATGCTCGAATTCAGCAACAAAAACTATTACAGTTAATGCTATTCCATCTATAACAGTTAATAGCAGTGGCTCAATTTGTAGTGGTAAATCATTTACGATTATACCTAGTGGGGCAAGCACCTATACTTTTAGCAGCGGTACTGCGGTTGTTAGCCCAACTGTGAATTCAACCTATAGTGTAACCGGTACAAGTTCTTTAGGCTGTGTGGGCTCAAACACAGCTATAATTTCGGTAACAGTAAATACTACTCCAACTATATCGGTTACAGGTGGCACTATTTGCAGCGGTAATAATTTTACAATCATGCCGAGCGGAGCAAATACCTATACTTTTAGCAGCGGCAGTGCAATTGTCAGCCCAACTGTAAATACAACTTACAGCGTTACAGGTACAAGTTCTTTAGGCTGTGTGGGCTCTAATACTGCCATTAGCAATGTTACAGTAAATATAACGCCTACTATAGCAGTAAATAGTGGTACTATCTGCTCAGGAGATATTTTTACAATAACACCAAATGGCGCTAGTTCTTATACCTATTCTAGCGGGAGTAACACTGTAATACCAACCTCTACTGCAAACTTCACGGTAATGGGTACAAACATCGTTGGTTGTTCAGCCGTTGCCATAAACACAGTTGTTGTAAACCCTACACCAAGCCTTTCAATAAATAACGGTACTATTTGTAGTGGAGATAGTTTTACTATTATACCAAGCGGTGCAAATACCTATACTTTTAGTAGCGGTAGTGCAATAGTTAGCCCTACTCTTAATTCAAGCTATAGTGTTACAGGTACAAGTTCTTTGGGTTGTGTGGGTTCAAACACGGCTATAAGTTCAGTAACAGTAAATGCTACACCAGTAATTTCGGTGAATAGTGGTAGTATTTGTAATGGTGGTAATTTTACAATTACACCAAGCGGCGCTAGTTCTTATACTTTCAGTAGTGGTACTGCAATAGTTAGCCCTACTCTTAATTCAAGCTATAGTGTGACAGGGACAAGTTCTTTAGGTTGTGTGGGGTCAAACACTGCTGTTAGTTCAGTAACTGTAAATGCTACACCAGTAATTTCGGTTAATAGTGGTGGTATTTGTATTGGGGATAATTTTACAATAACACCAAGCGGCGCTAGTTCTTATACTTTTAGTAGCGGCGGTGCGGTGGTTAGCCCTACTCTTAATTCAAGTTATAGTGTTACAGGTACAAGTTCTTTGAGTTGTGTGGGTTCAAATACGGCTATAAGTTCAATTACTGTAAATCCCTTACCAACAATAAACACAACAAGTAGTAACACTTTAATTTGCGCTGGGCAAATAACTACATTAACCGCAACAGGTGCAAACACTTATACTTGGAGTAGCGGTGGAACAAATGCTACAGAGGTTATAAGTCCAACTGTTAATACAACTTACATTGTTAACGGAACAGATGCTAATGGTTGTTCTAATTCGTCTACAATCACGCAAAGCGTGAGTTTATGTACAGGATTAAACTCAACGGCTGATGCTCTCGAAGCTAAATTGTCTATTTTCCCTAACCCCACGAATGGAATACTAAATGTTGAATTATTAAATGTAGTTTCGACAGGCTCAACCACCGAAATTAAAATCACAAATACCCTGGGGCAAATAGTTTTACAATCGTCAATTCTAAATCCAAAATCGTCAATAAATCTGAGTGATTTAGCAAACGGCATTTATTTTTTACGGGTATTCAGCGCTGGTAAGTTAGTTGCTACACAAAAAATTATTAAACAGTAGTTTTTAGGTCATTGCGATACCAATTTTTTTCAATCGGTAGGCGCAATCTAATACCGTTCAGATTGCTTCCTGCGTCGCAATAACAATCTATGGCCTAATTTTTTTTTAAATATACTTAGCGCTTCTGTGCCAAATAACTTAAAAAAAACTATTCGAGTTGATTCGTTTAATTCGTGTCTAAAAAACTTTGTGCTTCTCCGTTTCTTTTATGCCATTGTAGCAAAAAAATCACTAACATTTGTAAACATAATATTAAATCGCAAAAAATATTAAAAAAAATAGTGCAACTTAAAATAAATTTCTTATCTTTGCCGTCCCTTAAAAGGAAAAACTGTTAAAACACCAATAAAATCAACTAATACAAAGCAATTAAATGCCTACAATATCACAATTAGTAAGAAAAGGTCGCACAAAACCGACCAATAAAAGTAAATCGGCCGCTTTGGACTCTTGTCCACAACGCCGTGGTGTATGTACCAAAGTGTATACTACTACCCCTAAAAAACCAAACTCAGCGATGCGTAAAGTGGCTAAGGTTCGTTTAACAAACAAACAAGAAATTATTGCTTACATACCAGGTGAAGGGCATAATTTACAAGAACACAGTATCGTTTTGGTACGTGGTGGTCGTGTAAAAGATTTACCAGGTGTACGTTATCACATCGTTCGCGGTAGTTTAGATACTGCTGGTGTAGAAGGTCGTAAACAACAACGTTCAAAATATGGTTCAAAACGTCCTAAAGCGGGTGCAGTTGCTGCTCCAGCAAAAGGCAAGAAAAAATAATAATAAAAAGATTAAACAATGAGAAAAGCCAGAGCAAAAAAACGCATTTTATTACCAGATCCAATTTATAATGATATTTTGGTAACCCGTTTTTTAAATAACCTAATGTACGACGGTAAAAAAAATACCGCCTCTACAATTTTTCACGAAGCTATTGAAGTAGTTGCAAAACGTACCAGCGAAGATGGTTTAGAAGTTTTCAAAAAAGCATTGGCTAACGTTACGCCTCAAGTTGAGGTACGTTCACGCCGTGTAGGCGGAGCTACTTTCCAAATTCCATCTGAAATTCGCCCCGATCGCAAAATTTCTATGGCTATGAAATGGTTAATTTCTTATTCTCGCAAACGTAACGAAAAATCTATGGCTCAAAAATTAGCCGGCGAAATAGTTGCAGCAGCTAAAGAAGAAGGTTCGGCCTTTAAAAAGAAAGAAGACGTTCACAAAATGGCAGAAGCTAACAAAGCATTTTCACACTTTAGATTTTAATAAATAAAATGGACTTACGTTATACAAGAAATATAGGAATTGCTGCTCACATTGATGCTGGTAAAACAACCACTACAGAGCGTATATTATACTACACTGGTGTAAATCATAAAATTGGTGAGGTGCACGAAGGTGCTGCAACAATGGATTGGATGGCTCAAGAGCAAGAACGTGGTATTACAATTACGTCTGCAGCTACTACGTGTTTCTGGAAATACCGTGATAACAATTATAAAATTAACATTATTGATACACCAGGCCACGTTGACTTTACTGTTGAAGTGAACCGTTCTTTACGTGTATTAGATGGTTTAGTATTTTTATTTTCAGCAGTTGACGGTGTTGAACCTCAATCTGAAACTAACTGGCGTTTAGCCGATAACTACAATGTTACCCGTTTAGGTTTCGTTAATAAAATGGACCGCCAAGGGGCTGACTTTTTAAAAGTAGTTAAACAAACCCGCGAAATTTTAGGTGGTAATGCAGTTCCTCTTCAAATCCCGATAGGTGCCGAAGAAAACTTTATTGGGGTAGTTGATTTAATTAACTTCCGTGGTATTGTTTGGAATGAGCATGATAAAGGTATGACTTTTAAAGAAGTACCTATTCCTGATGATTTATTAGAAGAAGCTACAGAGTGGAGAGAGAAAATGTTGGAAGCTGTTTCTGAATTTGATGATAAAATTATGGAGAAGTTTTTCGATGCTCCTGAAACAATCACTGAACGTGAAGTTTTAGATGCTCTTCGTAAAGCTTGTCTTGCAAATAAAATTGTTCCAATGGTATGTGGTTCATCTTTCAAAAATAAAGGTGTACAAACTATGTTGGATTTAGTAATGGAATTAATGCCTTGTCCTTTAGATAAGGAAGTAACAAAAGGTACTAATCCTGATACTGAAGCAGAAGTTACTCGTAAACCGGATGTTAAAGAACCTTTTACAGCTTTAGCTTTTAAAATTGCAACTGATCCGTTTGTAGGTCGTTTGTGCTTTATTCGCGCTTATGCAGGCCGTTTAGATGCCGGTTCTTATGTATTAAATACGCGTTCAGGTAACAAAGAACGTATTTCTCGTATCTTCCAAATGCACGCTAACAAACAAAATCCTGTTGAATTTTTAGAAGCAGGTGATATTGGAGCAGTAGTTGGATTTAAAGATATCCGTACCGGAGATACTTTATGCGATGAAAAACATCCAATTGTATTAGAAGCAATGAATTTCCCTGAGCCCGTAATCGGTATTGCTATTGAGCCTAAAACTCAAGGTGATTTAGACCGTTTGGGAGTGGGCTTAAATAAATTAGCCGAAGAAGATCCAACTTTCCGTGTTAAAACGGATGAAGATTCTGGTCAAACCATTATCTCAGGTATGGGTGAGCTTCACTTAGAGATTATTGTTGATCGTTTAAAACGCGAATTTAAAGTAGAAGTTAATCAAGGTGCGCCTCAGGTAGCTTATAAAGAATCTATCACAAGTTCAATCAATCACCGCGAAGTTTACAAAAAACAATCGGGTGGTCGTGGTAAATTTGCCGACATTCGCTTTAGTGTTGGACCTGTAGATGCAGAATGGGATGTTGTAAAAGACCCTTTCCAATTTGTAAACGAAATTACCGGTGGTAACATTCCTCGTGAATTTATCCCAGCAGTTGAAAAAGGTTTCCGTAACTCAATGAATAATGGTGTATTAGCAGGTTACCCATTAGTAGGAATGAAAGTTACTTTAACCGACGGTTCTTACCACGCGGTTGACTCGGATGCACTTTCGTTTGAAATTTGTGCTCGTACAGCTTTCCGTGAAGCATTGCCAAATTGTAAACCAGCATTATTAGAGCCAATTATGAAAGTAGAGGTTTTAACTCCTGAGCAAAACATGGGTGATGTTGTAGGTGACTTAAACCGTCGTCGTGGGCAAATTGAAGGTATGGATAGCAAAGGTAATGCCCAAGTTATTAAAGCAAAAGTTCCATTATCTGAAATGTTTGGTTACGTAACTCAGTTACGTACTTTGACTTCAGGTCGTGCTACTTCAACAATGGAATTTAGCCATTACAACGAAGCTCCAAATAACATTGCAGCCGATGTAATTGCAAAAGCAAAAGGTAAGAAAACAGAAAACGCATAAATATAATATAACTAAAAACCACGTTCTTTACAATGAGCCAACGAATTAGAATAAAACTTAAATCTTACGATTTCAACTTGGTTGACAAGTCAGCCGAAAAAATTGTAAAAACTGTAAAAGCTACAGGTGCAGTAGTTAATGGTCCAATTCCATTACCAACAAACAAACGTATTTTTACGGTTTTAAAATCGCCACACGTTAACAAAAAAGCGCGCGATCAGTTCCAATTATGTTCATATAAACGTTTATTAGACATTTACAGTTCATCTTCAAAAACCGTTGATGCTTTAATGAAATTGGAATTACCGAGTGGTGTTGAAGTAGAAATTAAAGTTTAACGGCAGGTAAGCAATTGAGCTCAAGAAAATCAGATAAAAAAAATAAATAAATTAATAAATAAAACAAACAAAAAATGTCAGGAATAATTGGTAAAAAAGTAGGAATGACTAGCTTCTTTGATGCCTCTGGTAAATACTTACCATGCACAGTTATAGAAGCAGGTCCTTGCGTGGTTACGCAAGTAAAAACCAATGAAAAAGACGGATATACTGCCCTACAGTTATCATTTGATGAGAAAAAAGAAAAAAACACATCAAATGCTATGAAAGGTCATTTCGAATTGGCAAAAACAACGCCAAAACGTAAAGTAGTAGAGTTTCGTTCTTTTGAAGAAAGCAAAAACTTAGGTGATATTATCACAGTTGATACATTTGCTGAAGGTGATTTTGTAGATATCGTTGGAACATCAAAAGGAAAAGGTTTTCAAGGTGTTGTTAAACGTCATGGTTTTAGCGGTGTAGGCCACGCAAACAAATCTCACGGTCAGCACGATAGAGAGCGCGCTCCTGGTTCATTAGGTGCGTCATCTGATCCGTCTCGTGTAATGCCAGGTCATCGCATGGCCGGTAGAATGGGTGGAAATCGCAAAAAAATCCAAAATTTGGAAATAGTTAAAATTATGCCTGAAAAAAATCTAATCTTGATAAAAGGTTCGGTTCCAGGTTCAAAAGGGTCTTACGTTTTAATCGAAAAATAGTCATGGAAATAGAAGTATTAAACATAAGTGGTAAAAAAACAGCCAAAAAAGTAAACTTAGTTGACGCTATTTATTCGGCTGAACCAAACGATCATTGTATTTACTTAGACGTAAAGCAGCACTTAGCTAAACAACGTCAAGGTACTCATAAATCTAAAGAACGCGCAGAAATTTCTCGCACCACAAAAAAATTAAAACGTCAAAAAGGAACAGGTGGCGCTCGTGCAGGTTCAATGAAATCGCCAGTTTTTGTTGGTGGTGGTCGTGCATTCGGTCCTCGTCCACGCGATTACTCTTTTAAAATAAATAAAAAAGTAAAATCGTTGGCTCGTATTTCAGCCCTTACTTATAAAGCAAAAGAAAACGCTATTACAGTTTTAGAAGATTTTAATTTTGAAGCCCCTAAAACTAAAAATTACGTTGATCTAATTAAAAATTTAAACCTTTCTGACAAAAAAACACTTTTAGTGTTAGGCGGTGCAAATAAAAACGTATATTTGTCGTCCCGCAATTTGCAGGGAACAAAAGTTATAAATGCCTCTGATATAAATACTTACGATATTTTACATGCAGAAACAGTTATACTTGCAGAAAGCTCAGTTAAAGTTATTGAAACAATATTAAACAAACAAAATTAAAATGGGAATTTTAATAAAGCCTATCATTACTGAAAAAATGACTGCTCAAGCCGAAAAATTAAATCGCTATGGCTTTGTGGTAGCAAAAGAGGCAAATAAGTTAGAAATAAAAGCAGCCGTAGAAACAATGTACGGGGTAAAAGTTATTTCGGTTAATACTCAACAATATGTTGGTAAAGTAAAAACTCGTAATACCACTCGTGGTGTAGCCATTGGCAGAGTTAACCGTAATAAAAAAGCTGTTATAACTTTAAAACAAGGCGAAGTAATTGATTTTTACGCAAATATTTAAAAAATTAAAATAAAATGGCACTAAAAAAATATAGACCACTAACGCCAAGTTTACGTTACAAAATCTCTTCAGATTTTGCCGAAATTACCACCAATAAGCCAGAAAAAAGCTTAATCGCTAAAAAAAATAATTCTGGTGGTCGTAACGATACTGGTAAAATGACAATGCGCTACATTGGTGGCGGTCATAAAAAATCATACCGTATTATCGATTTTAAACGCGATAAAGACGGAATTGAAGGAACTGTTGCAACCGTTGAATACGACCCAAATCGTACAGCACGTATTTCATTAATCAATTATAAAGATGGTGAAAAACGTTACATTATTGCCCCTCATGGCATTAAAGTTGGTCAAAAAGTTATGTCTGGTACTGGTGCTTCTCCAGAAATTGGAAACACACTTTTCTTATCAGAAATTCCTTTAGGTACTGTAATTCATAACATCGAATTACGCCCTGGTCAAGGTGCAGCTATGGCTCGCAGTGCAGGTTCATACGCTCAATTAACAGCTCGCGATGGCAAATATGCAGTTTTACGTATGCCTTCAAGCGAAACCCGTATGATTTTAGTTACGTGTAAAGCTACTATCGGCTCGGTGTCAAATCCCGATCATAGCTTAGAAATTTCAGGTAAGGCTGGTCGTAGCCGTTGGTTAGGCCGTCGTCCTCGTACCCGTCCAGTTGTTATGAATCCTGTTGATCACCCTATGGGAGGTGGCGAAGGTCGTGCATCTGGTGGTCATCCACGTTCTCGTAAAGGCTTATTAGCTAAAGGTTTAAAAACCCGCTACAAAGCAAAAGCAAGTAACAAACACATTATAGAAAGAAGAAAGAAATAATAATTAACGTTTAATGGCCGAGTTGTTTGCTGAGCCTGTCGAAGCACCAATAAGGTTTCAAAACCAAAAACAAAAAAAATGGCAAGATCATTAAAAAAAGGACCCTTTATCGACCATAATTTGGCAGGTAAAGTTGACAAAATGAACGCTGGTAACAAAAAGTCTGCAATTAAGACTTGGGCGCGTCGTTCAACAATTCCACCAGAATTTGTAGGGCATACATTTGCTGTACATAACGGTGCAAAATTTATTCCGGTTTATGTAACTGAGAATATGGTAGGGCATAAATTAGGAGAATTTGCGCCAACTCGTGTATTTAAAGGTCACGCTGGCCATAATAAAAAATAATTAGAGCCATGGGAAAAAGAAAAAGATTAGTAGCCGAAAAACGCAAAGAAGAAAACAAAACAACTTTTTTTGCAAAATTAAATAGCTGTCCAACTTCACCTCGAAAAATGCGTCAAGTTGCTGATTTAGTAAGAGGTATGGATGCGTACTTAGCTTTAAACGTATTAAAATTTAATACACGCGAAGCTTCAGGAAGACTTGAGAAATTGTTAAAATCGGCCATAGCCAATTACGAATCAAAAAGCAATCAACGTGCAGAAGAAGGTGTGTTATTTGTAAAAGAGATAATGGTAGATAGCGCCTTAATGCAAAAACGCTTACGTACTGCACCGCAAGGTCGTGGATACCGTATTCGCAAACGTTCAAATCACGTAACTTTAATATTAGATACAAAAAATACTAAATAAGAAATGGGACAAAAAGTAAATCCAATAGGTATTAGATTAGGAATCATTAAAGGATGGGATTCTAACTGGTATGGCGGCAACGACTATGCAGATAAATTAGTTGAAGACGATAAAATCCGTAACTACTTAAAAGCGCGTTTAGCTAAAGGTAGCATTTCTAAAATTGTTATCGAACGTACTTTAAAGTTAATCACTGTAACTATTAATACTGCCCGTCCGGGTATTATTATTGGAAAAGGTGGTAAAGAAGTTGATAAATTAAAAGAAGAAATTAAAAAATTAACTAAAAAAGACGTTCAAATCAACATTTTTGAAATTAAACGTCCTGAGTTAGATGCTCGTTTAGTTGCTGATAGTATTGCTCGTCAAATCGAAGGCCGTATTTCATTCCGTCGTGCTGCTAAAATGTCTATGGCTAGTACCATGCGTTTAGGTGCCGAAGGAATTAAAATTAAAGTGAGTGGCCGTTTAGGTGGTGCAGAGATGGCACGTACTGAAGGTTACAAAGAAGGAAGAACACCTTTACATACTTTAAGAGCCGACATTGATTACGCTATTGCTGAGGCACATACATCATATGGACGTATCGGAATTAAAGTTTGGATTTGCCGTGGTGAAGTTTATGGAAAACGTGATTTATCTCCAAATGGAGGAGATTTACGTGAGAAAAAAACGCAAGGTGGTAGCGAAAGAAGAGATAATGATCGTGGCGATAGACCAAAATTTGGCGGACGTAAAAAACCAGAAAGAAAAGATAAATAATAACGAAGTAGAACAGAGTTCACTTCATTATAAACAAGATAAAATTTAAAAGCCATGTTACAACCAAAAAGAACAAAATATAGAAAATCACAAAAAATGAAAATCAAAGGCGACGCAAAACGTGGCCACGAATTAGCCTTTGGTTCATTTGGAATAAAAGCAATGGACGAATGTCGTATGACATCTCGCCAAATTGAATCTGCTCGTCAAGCACTTACTCGTTTTATGAAACGTGAAGGACAAGTTTGGATTCGTATTTTCCCTGATCGTCCGGTTACATCAAAACCAGCCGAGGTTCGTATGGGTAAAGGTAAAGGTGCGCCAGAATATTGGATGGCTCCCGTTAAACGTGGTCGCATTTTGTTTGAAGCTGAAGGTGTTCCTTTAGAAACTGCAAAAGAAGCTTTACGTTTAGCTGCACAAAAGTTGCCAATCGTAACTAAATTTATTGTACGTAGAGATTACGTTGAACCAACGAAAGCGTAACTGATTAAATATCAATAACAAATCATTTTTAATTAAACCGTTACTTTAGTTAATTTTGATTACAAGTTCTAAAGAATTAGAACTAATTAAAAATAAAAAGTAAAAAATAAAATGAAAAATAAAGACATTGTAAGTTTCTCAGATGTAGAACTTACTGACAAAATAAAAGAAGAAAAAGCTGGTTTAGATAAACAAAACTTAAACCATGCTATTTCACCTGTTGAAAATCCATCCGTTATTCGCCTTAACCGCCGTAATGTAGCTCGTTTATTAACAGAAAGAACAAAACGTACTAAATTAGCAACTACTAAAAAATAAGCAAAACCATGGAAGATAGAAATTTAAGAAAAGAAAAAGTTGGGATTGTTAAAAGTAACAAAATGGATAAAAGCATTGTTGTTTCTGTTATGCGTAAAGTAAAACACCCAAAATATGGTAAGTTCCTTAACAAAACCTCTACATTTGTGGCTCACGATGAGAAAAACGAATGCAGTATAGGAGATACCGTTAAAATCGCAGAAACCCGTCCATTAAGCAAAACCAAAAACTGGCGCTTAGTTGAAGTTTTAGAAAAAGTTAAATAATTTTGTTAATCGCATAAGAAAAAAAAGAAATGGTACAAAACGAATCAAGATTAGCAGTAGCAGATAACAGTGGCGCAAAAGAAGTGTTAGTTATCCGTGTATTGGGCGGAACTAAAAAACGTTACGCTTCAATTGGCGATAAAGTAGTAGTTACAGTAAAACATGCTTTACCAAGTGGTAACGTAAAAAAAGGAACAGTTAGTAAAGCTGTTGTTGTGAGAGTTAAAAAAGAAATTCGCCGTGCAGATGGTTCGTATATTCGTTTTGATGATAACGCAGTAGTATTATTAAATGCAACTGACGAAATTCGCGGAACTCGTATTTTTGGACCTGTAGCCCGTGAATTACGCGATAAATCATTTATGAAAATTATTTCATTAGCACCAGAAGTGCTTTAATATTTAAAAGGAAATTAAAATGTCAAAAATAAAATTAAAAAAAGGCGATACCGTTAAAGTAATTTCAGGAGAATCAAGAGGCTCTCAAGGTAAAATTGTGTCGATAGATATTACAAAAATGCGTGCCATCGTTGAAGGCGTAAATATGATTAGCAAAAGCGAAAAGCCAAATGCTAAAAATACGAACGGTGGAATTGTTAAAAAAGAAGGATCTATTCACATTTCGAACTTAATGTTATTGGAAGGTGGTAAAACCATACGCATTGGTCGTAAATTAGACGAAAAAACAAATAAATTAGTACGTATATCACGTAAAACTAAGGAGGTAATTAAATAATGACAACAACTACATACAAACCCCGTTTAAAAGAAAAATACACTGCAGAAGTTATTCCTGCTTTACAAAAACAATTTCAATACACATCGGCGATGCAAGTTCCTAAATTGGAAAAAATTTGTATTAACCAAGGTGTGGGCGATGCTGTTTCTGACAAAAAATTAATTGAGTCCGCTGTTAAAGAAATGACTACTATTACTGGTCAAAAAGCAGTACCAACCTACTCTACTAAAGATATCTCTAACTTTAAATTACGTAAAGGTGTTGCTGTTGGTGTTCGTGTAACATTACGTGGCGATAAAATGTACGAATTTTTAGATCGTTTAATCGCTTCAGCTTTACCGCGTATTCGCGATTTTAAAGGTGTAAACGATAAAGGGTTTGATGGACGTGGTAATTATACGTTTGGTGTAACCGAGCAAATTATTTTTCCTGAAATTGATATTGATAAAGTAAGTAAAATAACAGGTATGGATATTACATTTGTAACCTCTGCACCAACTGATAAAGAAGCACACGCATTATTAACTGAATTTGGAATTCCATTTAAAAAGAAACAAGCATAATGGCAAAAGAATCAATGAAAGCTCGCGAAGTAAAGCGCGCAAAATTAGTAGCAAAGTACGCCGATAAACGTGCGCAACTTAAAAAAGATGGTAATTGGGACGAGTTACAAAAACTTCCAAAAAACTCTTGCAAAGTGCGTATGCGCAACCGTTGTAGATTAACAGGTCGCCCGCGTGGATACATGAGTACATTTGGCGTTAGCCGTGTTACCTTCCGCGATATGGCTTTGTTTGGTTTAATACCAGGCGTTACCAAAGCAAGTTGGTAAAAAATATAAAATAATTTTGCTGGGTTAGGAAATATTAGTATATTTGCCCCCTCAAAAAAATAAAATAATTGTTTAATATAATTATTCCGCGTTGGAATAAAATATAAACCTAGTAAAAATGACAGATACAGTAGCAGACTACTTAACGCGCGTTCGTAACGCAATTAAGGCAAATCACAGAATAGTTGAAGTTCCGGCTTCTAACTTAAAAAAAGAAATTACAAAAATTCTTTTTGAAAAAGGATACATCTTAAATTATAAATTTGAGACTACCGAAAATAAACAAGGCGTAATTAAAATCGCTTTAAAATACCATCCGGTAACAAAAAAATCAGCAATTAATGCATTAGATAGAGTATCAAGCCCAGGTTTACGTAAGTATTCAGGTGTTGATACAATGCCTCGCGTATTAAATGGATTAGGTATTGCCATCGTTTCAACTTCAAAAGGTGTAATTACCGATAAAGAAGCGAAAAAATTAAATGTTGGTGGCGAAGTTTTATGCTACATTTCATAATTTAAAAGAAAGAGGAGGAAAAATAAAATGTCACGTATAGGAAAAGCCCCAATAGCATTACCAAAAGGAGTAGAATTCAACAATACTAATGGCCTAGTTACTGTTAAAGGTAAGTTGGGTACGTTAGTTCAAAAAGTTGATATAGATATATCAGTTACCCTTGAAGGCGAAAACATTATTGTTACTCGCCCAACCGATCAAAAACGTCACCGTGCATTACATGGTTTATACCGTGCTTTAATTGCAAATATGGTAAAAGGCGTTAGCGAAGGGTACAAAACCGAACAAGAATTAGTAGGTGTAGGTTATCGTGCCAGTAATAAAGGACAAATGTTAGAGTTAGCTTTAGGTTACTCGCATAACATTAGCTTTGAATTACCTGCTGAAATAAAAGTAACAACAACATCAGAAAAAGGACAAAACCCAAAAATAATTTTAGAAAGCGCAGATAAGCAATTAATTGGTTTAGTAGCTTCTAAAATTAGAGGATTACGTAAACCTGAGCCATACAAAGGTAAGGGTATTAAGTTTACTGGCGAAGTTTTACGTCGTAAAGCAGGTAAATCGGCTTCTAAAAAATAATAGTATTAAACTGGTATAAAATGGCAACAAAATTAGATAGAAGAACAAAAATAAAATTAAAAATCCGCAAAACCTTAAAAGGTACTGCTGCATCTCCCCGCTTAAATGTTTATAGAAGTAATTCTGAAATATATGCGCAAATAGTGGATGATAAAGCCGGAAAAACGTTATTAGCCGTTGGTTCGGTTGAAAAATCAATTGCTGGTTCGAAAGTAAATAAAATAGAAAAAGCAAAATTAGTTGGCAAATTAATTGCCGAAAAAGCAGTTGCTACAGGAATTACAGCAGTAGTTTTTGACCGTAACGGTTTTTTATATCATGGACGCATTAAATCGTTAGCCGAAGGTGCTCGCGAAGGAGGTTTAAAATTCTAATAAAAAATTAAGATGTCTACAAAAGATAAAGAAGTAGTAAAGCGCGTTAAATCGAGCGAAATAGAATTAAAAGATAAATTAGTTGCTATTAACCGTGTAACTAAGGTTACAAAGGGTGGTCGCCACTTTAGTTTTTCTGCCATTGTTGTGGTTGGAAACGAAAAAGGTGTAATTGGCCAAGGCTTAGGTAAAGCTAATGAAGTAACTGATGCCATTACAAAAGGCATTGAAGATGCTAAGAAAAGTTTAGTGAAAGTAGCCGTTTTAAACGGTACTATTCCTCACTCGCAAGAAGGCAAATTTGGTGGTGCTCGTGTATTTATTAAGCCTGCCGCTCACGGTACTGGTGTTATTGCTGGTGGTGCGATGCGTGCAGTTTTAGAAAGTGTTGGTATTACAGATGTGTTGGCAAAATCAAAAGGTAGCAGTAACCCGCATAATTTGGTTAAAGCAACATTAGATGCATTAATGAAATTACGTGATCCTATTACAGTTGCTCAACAACGTGGTATTAAATTAGATAGAGTATTTAACGGATAATAATTAAAACAATGAGTAAAGTTAAAATAGCATTAGTAAAAGGTATATCAAAGCGTTCGCCAGCTCAAAAAGCTACATTAATTGCCTTGGGTATTAAAAAAATGCATAAAGTAGTTGAAAAAGAAAGAAATCCTGCCGTTGACGGTATGATTAGCAAAGTAAAACATTTATTAAAAGTAGAAAATATCTAATATACAAATGAAATTAAATGAATTAAAACCAGCAAAAGGTTCGGTAAAAACAAATTTCCGTCGTGGTCGTGGTCAAGGCTCTGGTGGTGGTGGTACTGCTACACGTGGTCACAAAGGTGCTCAATCGCGTTCAGGTCACTCTGCAAAACGTGGTTTTGAAGGTGGTCAAATGCCTTTACAACGTCGTTTACCAAAATTTGGTTTCAAAAATATTAATCGTATCGAACACCGTGCCATTAATTTAGATACCATTCAAAAATTAGTAGATGCTATTAAAGTAAGTGAAATTACTTGTGAAGTGTTAATTAAAAATGGTTTAGCTCACAAATCCGATCTTGTAAAAATTATGGGTCGTGGCGAGTTAACATCTAAAGTAGATATTAAAGTGCATGCTTTTACAGCAACAGCTAAAAAAGCAATTGAAGATAAAGGTGGCGTAGCTACAGTAACTGAAGCAATAGAAAAAGTAAAATAATATATGAAGCGTTTTTTTGAAACCCTCCGCAATATATGGACTATAGAAGAGCTCCGCCAACGTATTTTAGTTACGCTAGGCTTGGTGCTAATTTATAGATTAGGTTCGTATGTTGTACTACCGGGCGTAAATGTTGATGCGTTAAACGACGCAAAACAAGGCGATGCCGGTGGAATTGTAGGATTAATTAATATGTTTGCAGGTGGTGCGTTTTTACGTGCCTCTATTTTTGGTTTGGGTATAATGCCATACATCACTGCATCCATTATTATTCAATTATTAGGTATGGCAGTGCCGTATTTTCAAAAAATGCAACGCGAAGGCGAAAGTGGACGTAAAAAAATAAATCAGTACACGCGTTTTTTAACCATTGCCGTTACTGCAGTTCAAGCTCCCGGTTATATTGCTTCCATTAAATCGTCGGCACCCGGTGCTTTTACCGATTTGTCAACCATTTGGTGGGTACAATCTATCTTTATTTTAATTAGCGGTACTATGTTTGTTATGTGGTTAGGCGAAAGAATTACCGATAAAGGTTTAGGTAATGGTATCTCTTTAATCATCATGATTGGTATTATTTCTCGTTTGCCTTTTGCATTTTTATCCGAAATTAAATCACGTACTTCAGGTAATGGAGGTTTAATTATTTTCTTAATTGAATTAGTAATTTTATTACTTGTAATTGTTGGAAGTATCTTATTAGTTCAAGGTACACGCCGAATACCTGTTCAGTTTGCCAAAAAAATTGTTGGCAACAAGCAATATGGTGGGGTTCGCCAATACATTCCTTTAAAAGTTAATGCAGCAGGCGTCATGCCAATCATCTTTGCTCAGGCAATTATGTTTATTCCAGCTGCTATATCAGGTTTTAGTGGTAATTCGGGTGGTGTATTTTCAGAAAGATATGGTTTTTGGTACAACTTTATTTTTGCTATAATGATTATTTTATTTACGTATTTCTACACGGCTATTATGGTTAATCCTAACCAATTAGCAGATGATATGAAACGCAATGGTGGTTTTATACCGGGTGTAAAACCAGGTAAAAAAACAGCAGAATTTATTGACCAAGTAATGAGCCGTATTACCTTACCAGGTTCAATATTCTTGGCAGCAGTAGCTATTATGCCGTCATTTGCACAAAAATTGGGCATTAACAGTGCTTTTGCCGATTTTTATGGAGGTACATCCTTATTAATTTTAGTGGGTGTTGTATTGGATACGTTACAACAAATTGAAACCTATTTATTAAATCGTCACTATGATGGTTTAATGAAGTCTGGTCGAATTAAGGGTCGTGGTGCTAATGCTATGATGGTACAACAAGGACAATAAAATATGGCGAAACAAGCAAACATTGAGGTTGACGGAACTATTATTGAGGCATTAAGCAATGCAATGTTTAGAGTAGAATTAGAAAATGGACATATTGTAATTGCTCATATTTCGGGAAAAATGAGAATGCACTATATTAAAATTTTAACCGGAGATAAAGTGAAGTTGGAAATGAGCCCTTATGATTTGAGTAAAGCAAGAATAACGTTTAGATACAAATAATTGTTGTGCTGAGCGAACTGGAAACAAAAAAATTGATTAGATAAAAGGGACCAAAAGATTAAAAAGACTTAAAAAACAGAATTAAATAAAAAGAAATGAAAGTAAGAGCATCCATAAAAAAAAGAAGCGTTGACTGTAAAATAGTTCGTCGCAAAGGAAAATTGTTCGTAATAAACAAAAAAAATCCAAAATTTAAACAAAGACAAAAGTAATTTTTGTATATTGAAAACGCTTTAAAATAATAAAAAAAGATGGCACGTATAGCTGGTATAGATTTACCTAAAAATAAAAGAGGAGTTATAGGATTAACCTATATCTTCGGAATTGGTCCAAGTAGAGCTAAAAAAATATTGGATGAAACCGGAATTCATTACGATAAAAAAGTAAATGAGTGGACAGATGATGAGCAAAATGCAATTCGTAACTTAATAAACAATGGTTTTAAAGTTGAAGGTGCTTTACGTTCAGAAACACAATTAAACATTAAGCGTTTAACGGATATTAACTGTTACCGTGGTATGCGTCATCGTAATGGTTTACCTGTACGTGGACAACGTAGCAAAACAAATGCACGTACCCGTAAAGGAAAACGTAAAACAATTGCAAATAAAAAAATGGCAGCTAAATAATAATTAATAAACAGTTGCTAGATATTAGTTTTTTGTTTTTAGAAAACATAGTATCAAACAACAAATATCAAACAACCAACTACAATAAAGTAAAATGGCAAAACAACCAACAACAGCAAATAATGCAAAAGCAAATCAACGCAAGCGTACTGTAAAGGTAGAGGCAAGTGGCGAAGCGCATATAAATGCTACATTCAACAATATTATCATCTCTTTAACTAACCTATCTGGTCAAGTAATTTCTTGGAGCAGTGCTGGTAAAATGGGCTTTAGAGGTTCTAAAAAAAATACACCTTATGCCGCTCAAATGGCAGCCACAGATTGTGGTAAAGTTGCTTTTGATTACGGTTTACGTAAAGTAAAAGTTTACGTTAAAGGTCCAGGTGGTGGACGTGAGAGCGCTATTCGTTCTATTGCCGCTGCAGGTATTGAAGTAAGCGAAATTATGGATATTACGCCAATGCCACACAATGGCTGTCGTCCTCCAAAACGTCGTCGCGTATAAAAATTAAATAACAAAAAGCCGTCTCGGATAATCCGAGAATGGAGTTGCTAATCTATAGGGTTTTCAACTTAAATAATAAACAAAATAAAAACAATTATTTAAAATGGCAAGGTACACAGGTCCCAAATCAAAAATCGCTCGTAAATTCAAAGAACCAATCTTTGGACCAGACAAAGCGTTAGAAAAGAAAAATTACCCTCCGGGGCAACACGGTAACACTAAAAAACGTACCAAACAATCTGAGTACGCTATTCAGTTAATGGAAAAGCAAAAAGCTAAGTATACTTATGGTATTTTAGAAAAACAATTTGCGCGTACCTTTGAAAAAGCAGCTCGTATGAGTGGTGTAACTGGTGAATTATTACTTCAATTGGTTGAAAGCCGTTTAGATAATGTAGTGTACCGTTTAGGTATTGCTCCATCTCGTAGAGGCGCACGCCAATTGGTTTCTCACGCACATATTACCGTAAATGGTAGCGTTGTAAATATTGCATCTTATACCCTAAAAGCAGGTGATGTTGTTGCTGTGCGCGAAAAATCTCGCTCATTAGAAATAATTACCAACTCTGTTTCGGGTGCTGTAAACAAACACGCGTGGTTAGATTTTGATAAATCAACTTTAAGCGGTAAATTTATTAATCGCCCTGACCGTTCTCAAATACCTGAAAATATTAAAGAACAATTAATAGTTGAATTGTACTCTAAATAAAATACGTTTTTTGTTCAAACAAATCACTATAATTATCAATTAATAATCAATAACTAATAATAAATTAAATATATGGCAATTTTAAATTTCGTAAAACCTGATAAGGTTGTTATGATTAACTCAACTGAAAGAGAAGGGCAATTTGAATTTAGACCTTTAGAGCCTGGTTTTGGTATTACAATTGGTAACTCGTTGCGTCGTATTTTATTATCGTCGTTAGAAGGATATGCTATTACAAGTGTAAGAATTGAAGGAGTTGACCACGAATTTTCAACTATTAAAGGCGTTGTAGAAGACGTTACCGAAATAATTTTAAACTTAAAACAAGTTCGTTTTAAAAAACAATTAGATAACAGCGATAACGAAAAAGTTACCGTTCACTTTGCTGGGCAAGATAAATTTACTGCTGGCGATATTGGTAAATATGTTAACGGATTTCAAATATTAAACCCCGATTTAGTTATTTTTAATAGCGATTCATCGGTTCGTTTGAAAATGGAATTAACTATTGAGCGCGGACGTGGTTATGTTCCTGCTGAAGAAAATAAAACAAATAGCGCACCAAACGGTACCATTTTTATTGATAGTATTTATACACCAATTAAAAATGTAAAATACGTTATTGAAAACTACCGTGTTGAGCAAAAAACCGATTACGAACGCTTAATTTTAGATATCGTAACCGATGGTTCTATCCACCCAAAAGATGCGTTAAAAGAAGCTGCTAAGATTTTAATCTTCCACTTTATGTTATTCTCTGACGAAAAAATTACATTGGATGCAGAAGAAAAACGTAACGAAGAAGAATTTGACGAAACAAGTCTTCACATGCGTCAATTATTAAAAACGAAGTTAGTAGATATGGATCTTTCGGTTAGAGCTTTAAATTGCTTAAAAGCAGCCGATGTAGATACTTTAGGAGAATTAGTATCGTTTAACAAAAACGACCTTTTAAAATTCCGCAACTTTGGTAAAAAATCGTTAACTGAATTAGAAGACCTAGTGGTTACTAAAGGTTTACAGTTTGGAATGAATGTTGTAAAATATAAATTAGACAAGGATTAATAACTAAGAAGCAGTACCTAACGGCAGAAAGACCAAAACAAGTCTTGCGTCATATAGTTCTGATTCTTGAATCATCAAAATAAAATGAGACACGGAGATAAAATAAATAATTTAGGCAGAAAAACTGCTCACCGCCATGCTTTGTTAAGCAATATGGCAATTAGTTTAATTGAACACAAGCGTATTTTTACAACATTAGCAAAAGCAAAAGCATTACGTGTATACGTTGAGCCTATGCTTACTAAAAGTAAAGACGATAGTACACACAATCGTCGTAACGTATTTGCCGATTTAAGAAGCAAAGATGCAGTTACCGAATTGTTTAAAAATATTGCTGTAAAAATTGGCGATCGTAAAGGTGGATACACACGTATTATTAAAACAGGTAACCGCCAAGGTGATGCTGCTGAAATGGCAATGATTGAATTAGTAGATTTTAATGAACTTTACTCTAACAACAAATCTACCAACGAAGCAAGCACAGCTAAGAAAACTACCCGTCGTAAAAAAGCAGCGCCTAAAGCTAAAAAAGAAGACAGCGCTTCTAAAACGGAAGAAACAAAAGGAGAATAAAAAATTTACCAATATTAAAAAAGGCTTTCAAATTGAAAGCCTTTTTTGTTTTTACTAGTTAATTAAATTAAAAAAATTAACAAAAACTCTCATGTCGAATCCGTGTAGAGTGAAGCAATCCGATCCAATTCCCGTGTCGAATGGCAAACAAAACATCTATAAATACGTGTTAGCAGTTAGTCGCATTTTAAAAATTAATGTAAAATCTATTTATTTATTTTTAATTTTATCGTACATTTAGTTTTATTATAAATAAATATTTAAACTCATTTAATATGCTTAAACACCTACTTCTATTTACTACTTGTTTTACATTAACAGTAAGCGCACAAAAAAATAAAAAAGACCATTTTAATTTGCATACTAACAAATTAAACACCTCGGTTGCGTCAGGAACGGTAAGTACACTTTATAGTTTTTCTACGTTTACAGCGCCTTATGTTCCTATTACAGGCGCATTGCTTACCGGAGGGAAAAAGTGGGATGATTTATCGTATAGTTTAACCATTGGATTTACTGCAAAATTGTATAGCCAACAAAGTACTACCCTTAGTTTATTTGAGGCCAGAACGGTAGGTTTTAATGATTTTAATAACGACCCTACAGTAACCTTAATGGCAGCCATGTTTGAAGATTTATGCGATCGTTCGTACAAACCAAATGTAGATACTGAAGGCGATCCGGGCGGCACCTCCCCTATTTCATACACAACGGTTGGTACACCAGGTAGTCGAATTTGTAAAATACAAGTGAGTAACGCTGGATTTTTTGAAGAAAATAATGCAAACGGAGTTTCTGTAAGTTCGGTTAATTTTCAAACTTGGATTTACGAAACAAGTGGCGACATTGAATTTAGATACGGGCCGTTAAGTATTCAAAACCAAACGTTGAATTTAAATAATGGCACAAGTGGTTTTATTGCCGGGCTTATTGATAGTCTTGATACAAACACAGGCGATGCTCCACGCTCTAATATGATTAGTGCTAGTAATCCAAGCGCACCAACTATTATCGTTTGGGATATTACTAATTTTTCAAGCATAAATCCTAGCATTACAAGCGGCAGAGTATACCGCTATGCTAGAACTAGCGGGAGTGTTGGATTAAACACCGTTGCCACAAACAAAACAGCATTTAAGGTATTTCCAAATCCGGCAAACGATAAAATTAAAATTTACAGCCAATTTGATAACGCACAAATTAATATTACTAATGTTTTAGGAGTAACAGTTAAATCGGTTAACCATAATAACTTTACCGAAGTTAATGTAAATGATTTGCCTGCAGGAATGTATACACTCTCTTTAATAGCAAACAATAAAATTTTGCAAACTCAAAAATTGGTAATTGACTAATAAAGTGTAAAAGATTAAAGGGAGGGAAGAGACGCAAGGGATTTAAGGGACGGAAGGGATTGAAGAGACTAAAGGGACAGAAGGGATGTGAGAGAAAAATAAAGGACTTGTACCCAACTAACTAAAATCGATTAACTATAAAAAGATCCTCAACATTTTTTGGTGGGGATTTTTTTTGGTCATAAAACGATAGCAGTAGGTTTTATAATTCAACATTTATAATTTCTAAATTACCTCGCAACCACAAACCGCTTACTAGCGCTTTGCATCTTGTCACTTCGAGTAGCCGACGAAGGAGGCGTATCGAGAAGTGTTAACACATACACCCCATTAGGTAAATTTTGTGTACTAATTGTAGTTTTATTTTCTTTAAAGGTAATTTCCTCTTCGCGTATTAATTGCCCCAAAGCATTTATAATTTCAATTTTAAAGGCGGTGGCTGAGCCTGTCGAAGCCCCATTTATAATTTCGGATTCAATATTTAAAATATCATTTGTTGGATTTGGAAATAGTATAAATTTATTTTTTGATGCTAAATTATCTCCCTTACCAGTTACAATACAATTAACCACATTTAAGGTTATTTGAGTAGTATCAACGCATCCATACATAGAAACACCAGAGACTGTATATGTGGTAGTAACTGTAGGTGTTACGATATTACTTGTGTTTGATGTTATAAAACCATTACTCCAAGTGTATGTAATTGCACCATTTACGAAAAGTGTGGCAGAATCTCCTAAACATATTGTTGGAGTACTTACAAAAGTAGTGAGTGTTGTAGAGGGATATATAGTTACATTAACCGTGGAAGTTATCGTTTGTAAATTATTTAAAGAATTTATACCCGTGCAAAATAATGTATATACATTATTACTAGTGGGAGAGACAGTAAAACCGGGAGTGCTAGAGGTGATACTGCCTGGATTTAATGAATAGGAAGGGCTTGTAAAAGGCGGTGGTGAAGCAGTGATTGTTGATATACTCCCTAAACAAATTGCGTTGGCATTAATTGGAAAGCCATAACAACTTAACGAACCCGTTCCTGCAACTTGATTCATTGTGATTAATTGTGAGGCATTAGAATAATTAGTAACCATAAACACATAATATTGTCCTGCAGTTGCATTCGATATTGTTAGCGTTTCGGAGTTAGAGCCAGAATAACTACAATCTATAAAATTTAAAGCTGTTAAATTATTACAATTTCCACTAGCGGATGTAAAAGGCCCATAACAAATAAAGTCAATATCAAACATTGCAGATAATGAAATTTGTATCGAACCGCTTAAACCAATATTTAAATAAAACCACGCTGGATTTGGCTGTGAACCTAAACAACCATAATTCGGACCTACTTGTCCATTACCTGTATTTACACCTGCTGAATAAGTTGTAGTTGGGCAGAATATTTGTAAGTTTTGGCAATTAGCCTGTGAATAATTTAATAAGGGACTTGTAATAAGAATAAATAGTATTAATTTTCTCATATTAACTTATCTTAACAATATCTATGCCAAAAATTATTATGCTATAATAAAACGCCTACTAATACTTTTGTTTTGGCGTTTAATAAGCAAATGATTAACACCAATTGGTAAATCTTTTACATATGTTTCTGCAACATTGTTTTTAAACTTTCGTTCTTCGTCACCCATTACTCACCCGGGGCTAATCGTTTCAAATTAAAAAAGGCTTTCATATTGAAAGCCTTTTTTGTTTTTTAAATAAATTAAATCGTGTTATTTTGCTATGGTAACGTGGCCGGTTTTAAGTTGTTTTTTACCATCTAAGCCCTTGTACGAAATTTTATAAACATACACATCATTTTTGCAGGTTAAGCCTTTATGGGTTCCATTCCAGCCTGTTTTTTGGTCGTTAGAGCTAAATAATTTTTCTCCCCAACGGTCAAATATTTCCATGGTTACATCGGTAATTGAATAACCAAAAACTAAAAACACATCGTTTAAACCATCGCCATTAGGTGTAAATGTATTTGGTATAAACACACCCGAATTGTTTGTAATTTCTACACACATTTCATCTTTTGCCTTACAACCAAATTGGTTTACCGTTTCAACTACATAACAACCAGAGTGTGTTGCTGCAATTTTTGTATTAGGGCATACCGCACAAAAAACACCTTCTCCGTCTATCCAGGTTAAAGTACCTGTGCCTGTTGCATTTATAAACATTGCCTCGTCTAAATTATACGTTGTATCTCTTCCTGCAAATACTACTGGGTTAGGGTTTACAATAACCGAAACAGTTGCAGAGTTTCCACAAAAACCATTGTTTGATACAGAGGCAGTGTAGATGGTGCTAATTGTTGGGCTTGCTACAACACCCGATACATTAGTTTGGTTTAAGCCAAGTGTTGGTGTCCAAGCAATTACATTACCACCGGTTGCAGTTAAGTTAACTTTTTCGCCGGCACACATTATTTTAGGATTGCTTATGTTTACTGTAACCTGTGGTACAACTACTATTGGCATTAGTTTTGTTTCGGCACAAATAACTGTACCCGAAGTGTTATAACTTGTAAGCGTGTAAGTAGTATTAACTAATGGAGCTACGGTAACCGCTGCCGCATTGGTTGATGAAATAGCGTAGTTAGGCGACCAAATGTAATTTTGTGCTCCTGTTGCACTGATACTGGTGCTTTGCCCCTCGCAAATTTGTTGATTAGGGCAACTGATAACAGAATTAGGATAAGGTGTGACGCCCACAGTAACTGTTATAATTGCGGTACAAAACGAGTTATTACCTACTATACTGTAAACGGTGGTAACCGAAGGGTTAGCCACAACAGCTGAGCCCGAAGTTACATTTAAACCTGAAGAAGGTGTCCAGCTATAATTAGTGGCACCATTTACAGATAAATTAGCAGGTTGACCATAACATACTTCTTTACTTGCTGAAGTTAAAACCGGGTTAGGTATAAATGTAAGTGTTTGCACTGCGCTAACCGAACAGGTATTTGCATCGGTTACTATAGCCGTGTAGGTATAAGTACCACTATTGGTTTCGTTTACAGTGGCTGTAGATATTGCTGATCCGTTAGACCACGCGTAGTTAAGTGCCCCTATTCCACCAGCAGCATTGGTACTTAAATTAATTGGATTGCCGGCACAAACAGAATTAACATTTGTGTTTATGGCTAAAGTAAGTGCCGCAGGTTCGGAAATTTGAGTAGTTGCAGAAAACACACAACCAACAGCATCTTGCACCAAGCAGCTATAGGTACCAGGCACCATCGCCGTTGCAGATACAGCATTTTGTAGCGGATTAGTTGTCCAAGTATACGTATATGGAGATACACCGCCATTAGGATTTACTGTTGCTGTTCCGTTTGCTTGCCCATTACAGGTAATACTAGTGTTTAAAATAGAAGGTGTATAAGAATCAGACGCTACTACAATTGCAGTTGTTGGTCCAAAACAGCCTGGCCCATTGCTAAATACCGCATAATAGGTTCCTCCCGATGCAGTTGTAGGATTGGTAACTGTATTTGTTAAAGCTACCGGCGTTGCACTATGAATTGAAAGCGTTGTACCCGGTGCAGTATTGTTGCAGGTTATAGTATTTAAGTTAGCTGTAAGCGGACCGCAAACATTAATAGAAGTAGTGCTTAAAGCAGGCGCCACTAAAGTACTAGTATTACACAACACACAGGTAACCCCCGCATCAAATACAATTGCCCCATCAAAACTTTGAACCGTTTTACCAACTCTTAAAACAGCAGTTGTTCCAACGGCTACAAAGGTAATAGAGGCAGTTTGCCAACCATCTGAAACGGTACCGGTAGAGGTAAAAACAGTTTGAGGACCAGCACCTACAGACATAGACATAGTACCTGCTGCATAATTTGGCGGACCTGCTAATGTACATTGCTGCCATTCAACAGATACTACATAGGTAGCAGCATTTGTTAAGCCGGTTAAAGTTGTTTGTAACGATTCGCCAATACCATTTGCACTGCTTAAGCACAAACTCATAGCACCACCAGAACAGCTTACACCGTCCACATCTTGTACCGTGTAAAAACCACCCGGCCAAGGACCATTACCATTAATAATATCAGGCGATGGCTGAAGAATCGACCAACCTCCCGGAGCGATACCTACCGCAGGCGCTCCACTTACTGCAGGCGGATTGATAGGTGTTTGTGAAAAGCTAAGTGTAGCGGAAATTAAAAGTAAGGTTAAAACGGAAAACGTTTTATTTTTGAATGTATTTTTTTTAATAAACATTTGATTATTATTTTTTTCAAAGGTCTTTAAAATAAATGTACTAATAAAAAAATCTACTCATTTATAGCAGTAGTTCACTCATTTGTTAAAGTATAAAAATGGCAGCAATAATCATAATTACAATTATTACCAAATACTGCCAAACATCAACAAAATAAGGCGATAGTTTACTCCAACGTTCTTTAAAACTCATTTAATGTAAAGTTTACAAAATTTAAATGTTATGAAACTTATTAAAAAGCATACAACATGTAATGCCTACCATTTGGCATTTGGCATTGCACTTGCTAAGCTTTGCATTTCGGCTAATAAGTAGCCCAAATGTTCGGTATGTAAGCCATTTTTGCCACCACTTTGCATAAAGGCATTTTCGGGTAATTGTAAATTGGCTTCTTCAAATAAAGAAGTTATGGTTTTAGTCCATTTATCTTTAAATAAATTTACATCTGTAGCAATACCTTGTGCTAAAGCCCATGCTTCAGTGTCATCAGTATAAAATAATTCGCCACTAAAACGCCACAGCTCGTTTAATGCAGTTTGTGCGCGTTGGTTACTTTCTTCGGTTCCTAAACCAAAGCGCAACACCCAGTTGCTGGTGTGGCGGTAATGGTAAGTAATTTCTTTTACCGATTTAGCAGCAATGCCGGCAAGGGTTTCGTCTTTACTTTTTTGTAATTCGGTATAATGTAACAAATCAAAATAATCAACCATAACCTGACGAATAATGGTTTGTGCATAGTCGCCGTTAGGCTGTTCTACTAATTTAGTATTTAAAAATTCGCGTTCGCTTCTGTGAAAGGCTAAAACATCTTCAGTTTTTCCTGTGTTGTCAATTTTAGCAGCGTATTCTAATAAAAGTTTACTTCTTCCTAAAATATCTAAAGCAATATTTGTTAATGCTAAATCTTCTTCTAAAAAGGGGCCGTGTCCTGTCCACTCTGTTAAGCGTTGCGAATTAATTAATCCATTATCAGCAAGGCGAAGTAAATATTTGAAGTGATGATTCATTTTATTTTATTTTTATAAGCTTTGTTGTAAAATTAATTAAATCCTTTATATAAATAGGTAAATCTATAAATTTTTAGTTACCCACATTATTTACCCATTTGTCATTAGACGTCTTTCCTATTTCATTCACATAAACACACAAAATATTGTCATAACGAGTAACCGATTGCAGGAGGTCTATCGAGATGTGTATTAATTAGTTCTCGAAATAATTCTTCGCTTCCGCTCCGAAATTACTCGAACTGACAGCTACCGAAAATTGAATTATAAAAGAGGTCTATTATAATTTTTTATAAAAGCAACTTATAATTAGTTTATTTTTGTGCAACAAATTAATTCGATTAAAATTGCTTACCCAATTGTATACATGAAAAAATTACTTTTTTTGGGTTATATTTTTTTTAACTGTGTATGCGCAAATAGCCAAACCCAATTAATAAAAGAGTATAATGCCTGTGCCGTTGAATGTGTAAATAAAAAAGATTACAAATGCGCTATAGAATATTTTACGAGAATTATTGATATAAACCCAAAAGATTCGATTGCTTATTTTGACAGAGCAATGATGAAAGAGTATTTACATGATTATAGAGGTGCGATTGAAGATTATACACTGGAAATTTTAGTAGATTCAACCAATATTGATAATTATTTTTGCAGAGGTATTGCCTATTATCATTTTAAAAAATACACCGAAGCGATTTTAGATTTGAATAAAATGCTTGTTACAGAGCAAGATAACGCTGATGCTTTTTATTATCGTGGGCTTTCAAAATTTGAATTAAAAGATTACAAAAATGCACTGAAAGATTATAGTAATGCTATTAAAGCAAATTCAACTATTGCTAACTATTATTTAAAAAGAGCAGAATTAAAAAATATAATGGGCGAAAAGGATAGCGCTTGTTTAGATTTTACAAAGTTGAAGGAATTAGGCGCAGAAAATGCTGATTTATACATAAAACAATACTGCAAATAATTCGTTTTTTTTAATTTGTATACAAATCCATTTTGATTTTTATGCTATCTTTGTCTCGCACTGAAACTAATTATTTTTATGAAAAAAGCCCAATTTAAACTAACTTTATCTCTATTAGCATTTTTTTTAACAAACGGAATATTTTCACAAACGTCCGGAACCTTAACCTGTTCGTTTACCGAAATTGCAAAATCACCCACTTATAATGGAGGTAATAACAACCAACATGCCTTAGCTGTATGGATTCAAACCAATGCCGGTGGCTTTGTTAAAACAAAGTTACGAAACTGTTGTGGTGGTAGTACTTTTGACCATTTACCAACTTGGTCGGTTAATGGTGGCGGTACTTCAGGTAATTGTAGCGCTGCTAATGTTGTAGATGCTACTACAGGAGCTACTAAGAGCAGTTTTGGTGCGGTTTCAATTACTTGGGACGGAAAAATAGGTCCTGCGCTTACTGGTACCTTACAACCAGATGGTATTTACAAAGTTTCTATTCAATCAACATGGAATCATGGCACAAGTGGCACAGCTACAAACTCTTATACATTTACAAAAGGACCGAATTTGGAGTCACAAACAATTACAACTGACCCAAATTGGAGTAATATTAATATTGTTTGGACACCGGGAACCGCTGCGGGAATTTTTTCAAATAGTTCAGAAAATTCGGAAGTTAAAGTTTACCCAAACCCAACTAATGGGGTATTTAACGTTGATTATGTAAATGTAAAAACTATCACCGTAACAAATACACTTGGTATGGTTATTTACAACGAAAAAATAGAAGGAATAAGCTCTGGAACTAAAAGCATAGACTTATCTACCTTTACTAATGGTATTTATTTTATTACTGTTTCAAACGAAAAAGGCTCCTATAACCAAAAATTAATTTTAAATAAATAAACCTCATTATTATTGTTATTGCCACGAAGGAAGCAATTTTTAGCTTTGATGAAGTTAGTTAGCCCTAAAGAAATTTGTAATGTGAGTGTTATTGAAGAACTGCGATAAACAAATTATTGCAAAGTAATAACAAATACGCTTTTTTAATTTCCTCTTCCAGCCTATTTCTAAATCACTTTGGCATTATATAAACTTACACTTTCTGCTTGCAAATGCGCACATACGTAACAAAATTACGCCATGCTTAAAACGCGATATATTAGTAGAACCATACGTGCGTTCTTTATATCGAATTGGGACTTCTACAATTTTTAAGTTTAATTTATGTGCACCAAATAATAAATCAAAATCGCCGAAGGGGTCAAATTCGCCAAAATAGGTGCGGTTTTTTATGAGTTTTAAATAATCTTTTCGAAACATAACTTTAGTACCGCATAGGGTGTCTTTAAAGCGTTGGTCTAACAACCAGGTAAATGCCCAACTAAAAAAATGATTACCTAAATAATTTAAAAAACGCATGGCCTCTTTATCCATAGGGTAAACTAACCGTGTACCGTTAATAAAATCGCCTTTACCACTGGCAATAGCGTTGTAAAACTTCGGTAAATCTTCGGGTGGCACTGTTAAATCGGCATCTAAAATCATTAAAATATCGCCGGTTGCGATTTTATAGCCTTCGCGCACGGCGTCGCCTTTACCTTTGCCTTTTTGTTGCCCTATTTTAATATCGTGTGTTGCGGCATATTTTTTCTGAATTTCCTGAATTTTTTGCCATGTATCGTCTGTACTATTTCCTTCAATAAAAATAATTTCGATGTGTTTTCCGAATTTTGGTAAACGGGTAATAGCATTTTCAATATTACCGCTTTCGTTACGAGCAGGAATAACAACTGTTGTAGAATATTTAGTTAAATAATTTTCTTCGTTATTTTCGGAAATAGGTTTGGCAAAACTGTAAATATTTAAACTAAAAAAACGAAAGAAAGGAAACTTTGCTAAATATTTATTAAAAATAAAAGATAATATTGGGAAGAAAAAAGGGAAAATTAAACGTTTACTATTTCTATAAACATCAAAGCCGCTAACCGTTAGTAAGTTGTTTATATCGCGGGTGCTTAACCAATTTTGGGTAGGTGTTTTTTGTTTTATACCAATTAATTCCGCAAACTTTATAGCCGGTTCCCAAAACGAATTATAATATTGCACAATAATTTTTGTATTGGGATGGCAGCATTTTCTAACCTGTTCAAATACGTTTTGTATATCATCAACAAAACCAATTAGATTACTTAATATAATTAAATCAAAGGTTTGGTTGAGTTGAATGTTGTTGGCATCCATTACCAAAAATTCAATCGACGAGTTATTGTGCTTTTGTTTAGCCCAAGCAATATACTCTTCACTAAAATCTATGCCCACTTTTTTTGAGCCTTCAATTTTCGCTAATAAATCGCCACTACCGCAACCTACTTCCAATACAGAGCTATCCTGGTGCGAAAAATAGGTGCAATAATTACTTATTTCGTTCCAATAGTAATTTCCAAAACGGCGCTGGTTGCGTTTTTTTGCAAGTAAATTAAAGTATGATAAATTAAGACTTTCCAATTTTTTAAGACGGTAAAAATAGGGTTTTGAAGTGGTTTAAACAAATAAGAAAATAGTTGCCTTTAAACGGTACAACATAAAAATGATTTAATCTTATTCATAATCTTCGTAATTGTAACTTCCTTTTACGGGAGCTCTATTTCTAAATGATAAATAAAAATCATCTAACATCTCATTAATGTTTTCTTCTTCTGTTTTATTTTTATTGATTGAATAATTAATGTTTAGCACTTCAATATCTGTGCTTATTATTTGTTTGCTTTCTTTTACAAAAACCACTGCCCATTTTTCGTCGTCTGTTTTTTGTTTTTGGGTTTTATAAACAAATAATTTGCCTTTTTGGTATTTATTTTTTGCATCTAATTCTTTAAAAAATACTATACTGTCGCTTTTGTTTTTATCCTTATCATAATTGTACAAATTTGTTATTTGGCGGTGGCTTGCTATAACAGACTCCACCAAACTTTTTTGTGATAAATAGTTTTTATCAAACTTTTCGGTTAATTTTTCTTTCTCCAATTCGCTGTAAAAGTAGGTTCGGGTATATTTATTTTTGCAATAAAAATCTACAAGTGTATCGTTTAATACCGTATTTTGTTTTAACAATAAAATTGCTACCGGCATTATAATTGCTTGCGTTTTTATTTTATTTAATTTATTAAAAAATTGTTTTGTTTTTTCATCCGTTTTATAAAACGGCGCTAAAATTATGGCATAATTTACTAATTCGGGTCTGCTTGTGTTTTCCTTAGTGTCTTTTATTAATTTGTTATAATTATTTGCTGTTAAGCCTTCAATACTAGTTTGTATAGTTTCCGCCAATTCTTTTGAAGTTTTATCTAAGTAGTCAAAATCTTTATTTAAGTTGCCAGTTGATTTATTACCGGAGGTATTATAGCGCTTTAAAGCCAAATTGGCATCTGCTAAAATATTATCTTTTTGCATTAAATAAATGTTTGGCGAAATTAATTTTTTATCTATTAAGTTAGAAAGTAAAATATATACCGCTGTTTTATATTCTTCGTATTTCGTTAATGCATACATAGACGGGAAAAAGTTTTTACACAACTCAAGCGAATCGTTTAACACCGAAAAAATATCGTTAACAGTATTTTCGTTACCAACCAAAGGGGTTTCGTTGGTAACTAAATTTAAAAATGTATTATACGATAAAGGTGTTTTTAAATAAGCTAATCCTTTTAGCAAACACAATTGCAAATAAAAACTATCGGTATATTGTTTATATATATTTTTATAGGGTTCTATAATTTTTTCGCTCTGAATTGTGCCACCATTTACAAATAATTGTGCTCGGCTATCATCGTTTACTAAACTTAATTTATTACTTTGAATAAATTTTAAAAAATCGGCTGTATACTCTTTTTGCATACTTAAAGAGTTTAAAAGCGAATTATTGGCACGTTGTCTTATTACAGTATCATTACTGCATAAATCATCTAATAATTGCTGATATTTATTATCAAATACGTTCTTGCCAATTACGGTATCTTTTGGAGTAAAACTCTCAAAAAAACCTTTTGTCCAACCTTTTAATCCAACTAACGTATCGTAAGGCGGTGTGGCAATATTATACATTGTACCGTTTTTAAAAATAATTTTAGTGTCTATTGCCCTTGCAGTTGCAGTATCTTTTAATGTAAATTTATAGGTATACACTCCATTGCTGGTTGTTGTGTTTTTTTTACACATGTACATGCTTGTGGTATTTTTTATAGTGGTTGCAATTTTAGCGTCTATTTCTTTAAAATTTCTATAATCGTAATCGTTATATTTTTCAAACGTAATATTTACATATTCGTTACTTGATGGCGAATAATACACTTTTGAATTTGTTTTAAAATCGTAATCTAAATTATTGCTTTTAACTTTTTTATTGGCAGTTGCTTCATTATAAGCTTTTAAATACGCGTCGTTAAACCTACTGTAAGCATTTTCTGTAACTTCGTCTTTTGCTTTAAACGCATAAGCGTTATCAGTAATTTCTTTTATAGTATTTATGTGTTCAAAATCAATTAATTTAAACGAAATAAAAAATTCGTTATCAAAATTAGTTTCTTTTTCGCTTATTAAATACTGTAAATAATAATGCGCACCATTTATACTAATTTTTCCATAAAAATTACTATTGGCCTTATTTTTTGCTGTAAATTGTATGGAGGGAAAACCTTGTTGGGTAAGCAATTTATAAGTTATAGCTTTTTTAAAATCGAAATTAGCTAAACAATGTTTGGCTAATTGATTAAGTTCAAAAGTATCTTCTTCTAAATATGTAAAATCGTTGTACACGGTTTGTTTTACACCATAAAAAGTTTTTTGTGTTTTTGAATAGGCATATAAATCTTCAACCAATCCTTTTAAAGAGGAGCCTTCGTTTTTTGAATAGGTATAGTTTGCAGGTAATTTTACAGTAAAGCCTTTGGTTTTAGGAGTAAATTGTATTAAGTTATCGGCCTTGTTATAAAATTGAATAGAGTTAAAAAATTGTTTGGCTTCGTTACCTGAAGCATATTGTAATTTACCCCCTAATTTAAACATAAACAACTCCATATCGCTAAAATAAATTTGATAATGCTGTTCATCGCCACGACGAGTTTTATTAACAACTTCAATGCCTTTTAAACCTGTGTTTGAAACAATTTCTTTTTTAGAAATTATTTTACCCGGAATGTTTTCAAATAATAAACTGTCTACTTTTTGTTGTAATTGTTGTGGTGTGGTGTTTGCTAAAGGGCAATAAGTTTTTAAACGAACAATTGTATAAAAACTACCGTTTACCATATCGGCGTTAATGTAATATTTAAGGTTTTCTAAATTTACAATTTGGGATAGTTTACCTGGCAAATTAACCGAAAAAACCGAATCACTTACGTAATTTTTTTGAAAGCTAACGGGTTTAACCATCACATCTAATTCGTCGCGAATGGCATCACTTTTTTTCGTAATTCTCGGTGTAACAGGCTCAAGCGTATATCCTTTTTTACGCAATAGCTCAATAACGCCATCTTTTCCTGGCAAGTGGGCTGCCCCTACTCCACTAAATAACGTTTTAGTTTTTAAAACCGAATCAATTGTGTTTACAAAAAAAACATTTCTATCGTTTATTAAAAATTTTTGTGTGTTTTTACTGCTTGTTAATTTACTCAAACTATCAATTACATCCAAATTCCCATCTCTATAAGCATCTTCAATTTTTTGAAAACTCGAGTAGTAGTTTTTATAATTATCCTCATTGTCTTCGTTTCCAGTTTCTTTATCTGATAAGGCAGATAAACGCGCTTTGATTTCCGAATTGGCAAAATCTTCTAAACTAATTAATTGTTTACCTAGTTTTGATGCAGACTGAAAAATAAATAAATCGATGTACGTGTTTTCTTCAAAATTTTCTTTACTTCTGTTACGGCGATACAACAAACCATCAATAATATCGGGGTCGTAACTTAAAATACCTTGAAAGGCCTTTTTTTCGGGAAGCTTAATGGTAAAACTTGATGTATAAAAATCGGTATTATAATAATTTGTAAACTGATTGGCTTGAGTAAGTTCGCCCGTTTTCTCCATATTTTGTAACCATTCTCCAGGGTTAGTTTCTAAACCAACTACATCAACACTTTTTAAGGCCTCGAAAAACTGCTCACTTAAATGGTAGGCTACGCGGTTACTAACATGCATTGTACCGTATAGATAGGATGCTTTTTTTAATCCATTACCAGAAATTTTCCATAATAAAGTGGGGTATTTTTTGGTTGTTTGACTAAAAAACAAAAAAGGTAAAAACACAAAAATTAAAAACAGTTTCTTCATACGCAATATTACCTTATAAACTTAGCTATATTATTTGGTTACAAAAAAAATAAAACTGTTTTTTAATAAAAATTGTATAAAGTATTTTAAACTTATTCTTTATAACTATTATGCTTATTTCGAATATTTAATTTTAATAGCAACCATGTTGCATTTTAATATTTTTTATCTATTTTTATTGCAATTAAATTCAAAAAAATAAAATGAGCGATACCCCATTTGAAGCGAATGCAGACACAGCAAATACAATAAAATGTACAAATTGTGGTGCCAATTTAAAATTTGAACCAGGTGCACAAAGTTTGGTTTGCCAATATTGTAATACGAACAACCCTATTTTGGTTGAAAAAGCCCAGATTATTGAAAACGATTATAACACATTTTTAGACGAAAACATTGCCACAGCCGAGGTACAAACTGTTAGCACTGTAAAATGCAGTAGCTGTGGTGCTGCTACTACCTTAGCGCTAAATGTTGCCAGTAGTAATTGCCCTTATTGCGATACACCTTTAGTTGTAAAAGACGCCTCAAATAATAAACTAATAAAACCAAAATATTTATTACCCTTTAAAATTGAACGTAACACTGCCAAAACCTCATTTGTAAAATGGGTGGGCGGCTTATGGTTTGCACCCAACAAATTAAAACAGTATGCCGAACATAGTGCCGAAAAGTTAAGAGGCGTTTATATGCCTTATTGGACTTATGATAGCAATACCATTAGCGATTATAGTGGCTCACGAGGCGAACATTATTATGTAACAGAAACGTATCGCGATAGCAACGGCAATACGCAAACACGCTCTGTACAGCGCACCGCATGGTATCCGGCAAGTGGTACCGTTCGCAATACATTTGATGATGTTTTAGTTTGTGCCTCGCACTCATTACCTACCAAATTGGTTAATGAATTAGAGCCTTGGGATTTACCTGAACTAGTAAGTTACGATGATAAATTTTTAGCAGGTTTTGTTACCGAAAGCTACCAAACCGAGCTAAAACAAGGTTTTGAAGAAGCTAAAAAACGCATGGCCAATAAAATTGATAGTACCGTTAGGAGCGATATTGGTGGCGATGTTCAACAAGTTCATTCTATCAATACCCAATACAATGATATTACTTTTAAACATATTTTATTGCCTTTGTGGATTAGTGCCTATAAGTTTAACGATAAAGTATATCGCTTTACAATAAATGCCCGAACCGGCGAAGTACAAGGGGAGCGCCCTTATAGTGCTTGGAAAATTGCTTTTTTAGTAATTGGCATTTTAGCAGCAATTGCTGGTGGTGTTATTTTATTTCAAAAAAGTAAACATTAGTTTTTGTACTTAAAAAAGTTCTATCAAATTGCCACAGTTAAAATGCTTTAGCGGGCAGACTTTATAACCATGCAAGCCACAGGGCTTACAAGCTAAATTTTTCACTTCATTAATTGAGCTTTTATCACTTAAGGGGCCAAAACCAAACTCGGGTACGGTACTTATAAAAAAAGCTGTAACGGGCGCATTTATTGCAGAAGCCAAATGTAAGGGAGCACTATCGTTTACATAATTTTGCTCCGCATTTTTCATCAAAGCGCACGATTGTAGTAAACTCAATTTTCCTGCTAATACTTCAATCGTAGTATGTTTACTTTTATTTTTAATTTCATTACACAGATCTACATCGCTAGGCGCGCCTAATAAATAAACGGTGGTATCGTTAGGTATTATAGTACATAACTCAACCCATTTATGCAATGGTAATTGTTTTGTAAACCAAACCGAAGCAGGTGCCATACATACGTAATTTGTTTTTGTATACCTTTCAATAGCTTCTATATCGGCTTTATTTGGGTATAATTTTGGTTTAAAAACTATAGTATCTGTAAAATCTTCTACCAACTGATTGTACCGTTCTGTTTCGTGTAAACCATTACCAATTGTATGTTTTACGGTAAAATTAAATAAAAAGGAGAATGGATTTTGTTTGTAACCTGCAATATGTTTAGCGGCACTAAAGCCAGCTAAAAAGCCCGAACTGGCATAACGGTGACAGTTCACAACACAATCGTATTTATTTTTTCGAATCGTAAAAAGTAGCTTAAATAAATTTTTTAGTTTGTTTTGTTGTTTATCCCAAACTAAGGTTTCCTTTAAAAAGGGATGGTTAGTATAAATAGATTCGTTACCCTTTCGCACCAAAATAGTAATATTAGCATTAGGAAAATGATGGTGCAATTTTTCTAGCAAGCTCGAAGCTAAAATGGCATCGCCAATAAAAGCTGTTTGTATAATTAATATGTTGTTATAATGTGTCACTTAAAAAATACTATGTAAAATAAAGCATAAATTGATAGTTTAAAAAATTAGTTTTGTAATTTCATTAAACTCTTATCTTTAAACCTTAATGAGAAAGCTATTTATTTTACTGTTTTTAAGTTTTAATGTATTTTGTTTCTCTCAAAACGCAGATAAACAAAACTCTGTTTTTACTATTCGTGGCAATATTGGCATCCCTCGTAGCATAAGTAGTACTATGTTTCGTACCGCATTTAATGGGGTTTACGAGGCCAACCTGAGCTTTAATGCACGTTTGTTTAGTAATTTTTATGTAGGTTTAGGTTACCAAATTTCGCAATTTCAAAACAATAAATTTTTAAAATACCAATATTTTAACAACAGCGTACCTTATAATACACGCTTAACGGGCAATGCCGGTTTTTTAAAATTAGGTTATGATGTTTTTTTTTCTGACAAAGGTTATATGAGCTATTCTATAAACACAGGACTAATGCAAGGCAACTACTCTAACGTAAATTTAGACACGAACATTAATAACAAACCATACGGTAAATTAGTATTTATCACGCCTTATACTCAGCCCGAAGTAAGTGTAAATTTTTTAGTTGAAAACAATTTAAGTTTTTCAATTATGCTAAGCTACACCACCTTGTTTACTAATTTTGACCCAAAAGCCCCGCGCTTTAATCAGTTTGAAGAAGTAAGAAAACAACAAAACCGTTATTACATGAGCTGGATTAATATTGGCTTTGGTTTTAATATTTTAATAAATACTAAAAAAGGCGCTTCTGCTATTGAATAACTCATAACCTTTCCCTATTAACTAATCCCTATTAACAACTGTATGATAACTGCCGAAACACCTGTAAAGTTCGATCGTAAAAAACATAAAGACGATACTCTTTTAACCCTTTATAAAAACACGCTAAAACCGCGTATGATTGAAGAAAAAATGTTATTGCTTCTTCGTCAAGGTAAAATATCAAAATGGTTTAGTGGCATTGGGCAAGAAGCCATTTCGGTGGGTGTAGCAACTGCTTTACATGCAGACGAATATATTTTACCCATGCACCGTAATTTGGGTGTATTTACAACTCGTGGCATTCCCTTAAACCGTTTATTTTGTCAATTTCAGGGTAAGCCAAGTGGTTTTACGCAAGGACGCGACCGTAGTTTTCATTTTGGAACACAGGAGTACAAAATTGTAGGAATGATTTCGCACCTTGGTCCGCAAATGGGCGTGGCCGACGGTATTGCATTAGCAAATAAAATTAGAGCCGATAAAAAAGTAACCGTTGTTTTTAGTGGCGATGGTGGGGCCAGCGAGGGCGATTTTCACGAAAGTATAAACACTGCTGCCGTGTGGGATTTACCAGTAATTTTTGTAATTGAAAATAATGGTTACGGATTAAGTACTCCCAGTAACGAACAGTTTAAATGCAAATCCTTTGCCGATAAAGCCATTGGTTATGGCATTGAGGGGGTAAGTATCGACGGAAATAATGTATTGAAAGTTTACGAAACCGTAAAAAACTTAGCCGAAAGTATGCGCGAAAATCCTCGTCCCGTTTTATTAGAATGCGTTACCTTTCGCATGCGAGGGCACGAGGAAGCTAGTGGAACAAAATACGTGCCTAAAGAATTATTTGATGTTTGGGGGCGTAAAGACCCGCTAAACACCTTTGAAAAATTTTTAATAAACGAAGGTGTTTTAACGGATGATATTATTGAGGGTTTAAGAACCGAAATAAAAAAAGAAATTGATAACGGTTTAGAGCTTGCCTTTGCAGAAACCCTGCCACCACCAAATACCGAAAAAGAGCTTGCCGAATTGTACAAGCCGCATACCGTTAGTAATGCAATGCCATCCGGCTCTAAAACCAACATGCGTTTAATTGATGCCATTAGCAATGCTATGAAACTAGCCATGCAAACGCATTCTAATTTGGTTTTAATGGGACAAGACATTGCCGAATATGGCGGCGTATTTAAAATTACGGAGGGTTTTGTTGAAGAGTTTGGAAAAGACCGAGTACGAAACACGCCGCTATGCGAAAGCGCTATACTGGGTGCAGGTTTTGGGCTAGCTATCAACGGTTACAAGGCTATGGTAGAAATGCAATTTGCCGATTTTGTAACTGAGGGAATGACACAGATTATAAATAACCTTGCTAAAAGCCATTACCGATGGGGACAACATGCAGATGTAGTGGTGCGAATGCCAACTGGTGCCGGTGTGGCAGCCGGCCCATTTCATAGCCAAAGTAATGAGGCATGGTTTTTTAAAACACCGGGTTTAAAAATTGTATACCCTGCGTTTCCAAGTGACGCAAAAGGTTTGTTATTAGCGGCTTTTGAAGATCCTAACCCCGTTATGTTTTTTGAACATAAAGGTTTGTATAGAAGTATTAGCGAAGATGTACCAGATGAGTATTACACCATCCCCTTTGGCAAAGCCCGTTTAGTAAAAGAAGGAAGCGATGTTACCATTGTAAGTTACGGTTTGGCGGTACATTGGGCTTTAGAGTATTTAAACGAAAACTCTACTGTAAGCGCAGATTTAATTGACTTAAGAACCCTTGCTCCGCTTGATGTTGAAACCATTTATTCATCCGTTAAAAAAACAGGTAAAGTAATGGTGTTACACGAAGATACGCTTACAGGCGGGATAGGTGCCGAAATAGCAGCCTTAATTACCGAAAATTGTTTCAGTTATTTAGATGCACCTGTTATGCGCGAAGGAAGTTTAGATACACCTGTACCAATGAATGCCGATTTAGAAATTAATTTTTTACCAAAAGAAAGATTTAAAGAAAAGATGAGTTTATTGTTAAATTATTAAAAGTACATCAAATGAAAAAAATATTCCACCTCTCTAGCTGCGGTACCTGTCAAAAAATTATCGATGAGTTAAATCTTAAGAAAAAAGGCTTTGATTTTCAAGACATAAAAACCGAAAAAATTACCGAAAAACAATTGGAAGAAATGAAGAAAATGGCGGGAAGTTACGACGCTTTGTTTAGCAAAATTGCGCGCAAATACAGAGAATTAGGCCTTAACACCAAACAATTATCAGAAGAGGACATGAAAAATTACATTTTAGAAGAGTATACTTTTTTAAAACGCCCCGTAATTATAGTCGATAAAAAAATATTCATTGGTAATTCTAAAAGCACTGTTACAGAGGCTAAAAAAATAGTATAACGTTTTCAGCACACGGAAATAAAAGAAGCAGCGTATACTGAGATAATTAATTATTAATTAAAAGCTTTGTCACCTCATAAACTCTCATCCAAAGTGTTTAAAAACAACCATAGTACTTGGAGAAAATAAAATAATTATCTTTAACCAAAAACTCAGTCACATCAAAAACTCTGAGTGTTTGTGTTTAAAACATGTACCCCTTTTTACAACAAGATATTTTTAAATTAATAAGTAAATGTGCCGACGACTTAAATGTTGACGCTTATGCTATTGGTGGCTATGTACGTGATTTATTTTTAAAACGCGATAGCAAAGACATTGATATAGTTACTATTGGTAAAGGAATAGATTTGGCAGAATGCTTGCACAAAGAATTGGGCGATGATTCATACCTCGCTACTTTTAAAAATTTTGGTACGGCACAGGTAAAATTTAAGGATTTGGAAATTGAATTTGTTGGTGCTAGAAAAGAAAGCTATAACCGCGATTCGCGCAAACCAATTGTAGAAAATGGTACTTTAGAAGACGACCAAAACCGCAGAGATTTTACAATTAATGCCCTCGCTATTGGTTTAAGCAAAACTAATTATGGTAAATTATTAGACCCATTTAGCGGCCTACAGGATTTAGAAAATAAAATAATTCGCACACCACTCGAACCCGAAATAACCTACAGCGACGACCCTTTGCGAATGATGCGTGCCATACGTTTTGCCGCACAACTTGGCTTTGAAATCGAAGAAAAATCGCGCATGGCTATTACGTGGCAAAAAGAACGCATAAAAATTGTGTCGCAAGAACGCATTACCGATGAGTTAAATAAAATTATCCTTTCCCCTACTCCTTCTATCGGTTTTAAATTATTATTTGATACTGGGTTATTGCATTTAATTTTTCCTGAGATGGTTAAATTGCAAGGCGTTGACACTATAAATGGATTGTCGCATAAAGATAATTTTTATCATACCTTAGAAGTACTTGATAACACTGCAAAAAAAACAGATAATTTGTGGTTGCGTTGGGCGGCTATTTTACACGACATTGCAAAGCCTGCCACCAAACGTTTTGAAGAAGGTCACGGTTTTACCTTTCATGGTCACGAGGATAAAGGTGCGCGAATGGTACCTAAAATTTTTACCAATTTAAAATTACCTTTAAACGAAAAAATGAAGTACGTACAAAAACTGGTGCAACTTCATTTACGTCCAATTGTTTTGGCAAAAACAGAAGTGAGCGATAGTGCGGTGCGCCGCTTATTATTTGAGGCCGGTGATGATATTGACGATTTAATGGTATTGTGCGAAAGTGATATTACCACCAAAAATCCAAACAAAGTAAAACGCTATTTACACAATTTTGAAATTGTACGTACTAAATTAGTAGAGTTAGAAGAAAAAGATAAACTACGTAATTGGCAACCTCCCATTAGCGGGGAAGAGATTATGACAGTGTATAATTTACCACCCAGCCGCGAAGTTGGTATTTTAAAAAATGCCTTAAGAGATGCTATTTTAGATGGTTTGGTGGAAAATAATTATGAAAGTGCAAAGCTATTTTTGGATGAACGATTTAAAAACTTAAAAATAAGTTGATGCAATTGTACTTAAATCATACACCTAAAAAACCTGATTTTGAAATAAATCACACTCATAAAATTGCCTTAATAGGCTCGTGCTTTGCCGAAAATATTGGACTTTTATTAAACAACTATAAATTTAATACGCTCTTAAATCCTAATGGAATATTATTTAATCCCGAAAGCATTTTAAGTTGCATTTCAACTAGTATTCTAGCAAAAGATTACGATAAAAACCTACTTATAAAACGTGGTAATTTATACTTTAGTTATTTACATCATTCCTACGTTTATGCAAATTCAGAAAGCGAATTAATAGCAAAAATAAATGAAACGAATTTACAAACTCAAAACTATTTAAAACAAGCTAACTTTTTAATTATTACGTTTGGATCGGCCTATGTGTATTATCATACACAACTTAATCAAACAGTTGCCAATTGCCATAAACAACCCGCTCATTTTTTTGAAAAAAAACTACTTAACGTTACAGAAATTGTAAATGATTATATTAGTGCAATTAAGAAAATACAAGAGCTAAACCCAAACTTAAAACTAATTTTTACGGTTTCACCGGTAAAATATTTAAAAGATGGTGTTGAAGAAAACTTTATTTCAAAATCTACATTACGTATAGCCATTAACGACATTATTTCACAAATCAATAATTGTTTTTATTTTCCAGCTTACGAATTAATTATAGATGATTTACGCGATTATCGTTTTTATAAAGAAGACCTTGCCCACCCCAATCAACAGGCCATTAATTATGTATGGCAAAAATTTAGTGAGACGTATTTTAGTGCACACACACAAGAACTAAACCAACACCTAACCAAACTAAATTTAGCCGTTAACCATCGTTTTCTACATAATGATGAAAAAGAAATTACGAAACACAACGATTATATTTTAAAATTAAAAGAAAAATTAAGTAAAGAGTATAATTTAAATCTTTAATCCAATTACGCAAACATCGTCAACCTGCTCCAAATTACCTTTCCATTCTACAAATTTTTGATTTAAAATTTTAGATTGTTGATTTAACGGTTTGGAATAGTTTTGTAAAAGTAATTCGGTAAATTGTTTGTATTTAAATTTTTTACCTTTAGGTCCTCCAAATTGGTCGGCAAAGCCATCGGTAAATAAATAAATTACATCGCCCAAATTTACATCTAATTTTTGCGATTTAAAATTCTGTACGTTATCTTCAATAAAAGCACCAACCGGAAATTTATCGGATTTTATTTCTTGTAAACTTCCATTGCGAATAATGTAAATAGGATTGTTGGCACCAGCAAAGAAAATTTCTTTTGTTGTTTTATTTATAGATAAAAGGGTAATATCCATGCCGTCTTTAATAGAGGACTCATTATAACTTTGATGCAGTGAGTGAGTAAGATAATAATTCACGGAATCTAAAATTTCGCCGGGCATTACTAAATTTTTTTCTAAAACAGCTTTATTTAATAAATTGTAATTTACAATACTCATTAGTGCACCTGGCACACCATGCCCTGTGCAATCTGCTGCTGCAACAAAAATATAATCCTCGGTTTGTTCTAACCAATAAAAATCGCCACTTAAAATATCTTTAGGGTTATACAGTACAAAAGAGTTGGGCAACAATTCGTACCACATTTTATCGGGAGGTAAAATAGCTTCTTGTATTCGCTTCGCATAACGAATGCTATCGCCAATATCTTTATTTTTTTCTTCTACAATGTGTTTCTGTTCTTCAATAATTGTATTTTTTTCGCCTAATAAAGTATTGGCTCTGCGTTGTTTTTTTAAACCTTTAAAAATAAAAAAAACACCTCCCAATAGTAGTATGCAGCCACCAAAGGCAGCATAAATAATTATTTGTTTGTTATTGGCCTCTAATTCTTTTTTTTCGAGTTGTAGTTTTGTTTTAGTTGTTTCGTACTTGGTTTGCATATCGTTTAACGACTTTATAGATTCTCTGCTATAAATGCTATCTTTAATTGTTATACAACTATCTTGGTATTTAAAGGCTTTATCATAATTTTTTAAGCTAAAATTTACTTCACCCAAATTATAAAATAAGTTTTCTTTGGTAGCAAAATCATTTTCATCTACATAATTTAAAGCCTTCATATAATTTTTTTCGGCTTCAATAAAATCATTTTGGTTGTACGATATATTACCAATATTAATATAACATAATGCAACGTAACTGTTTTTTTTAAATTTTAAACTGATTGTTAAAGCTTGTTTATAACAATTTTCAGCCTGAAATAATTGATTTTTTTTTTCTAAAATTACACCTACATTTAAAAGCAGCATTGCTTCATATATGTAGTAGTTTTGTTGTTTACTAATTTTTAACGCGCGTTGGTAATATTCTAAAGCGATATCAAAATAATTTAAATCGTTGTATATTCTTCCCAACAAATTATAAAACTGAAGTATAATGGCTTTATTTTCTATTTTTTGAGCAACTTCTAATCCAATTTTGTTAAATTCAATCGCTTTTTTATAATTTTTTAAACGGTAATTAACATCGGCTATTTTAAAATAAGATTCTGCAATATTAGTGTTGTCTTTTAAGGTTTCAAATAACTTAAGTGCTTCAAAAAATAAATCGATCGATGTTTTTAAATCATTATTATCTCTGTTATAAACAGCTAAACCAAAATTAGATTTTGCTAAATAATAAACATTGTTTGTTTTTAAACCTGTAATTTTTAATGCCGATAAAATAGTAAAAGCCTTATTAGGTTGATTATTTGTAATACAATAATTGGCATAATTAAATTGAGCATTTAAGTAATTAATACTATCGTTTTGTGGAACACTTAAAAATAATTTTTCGGCTAATGTTATATATTCAGCATTGTTATTTATAGAGAGCTCTACAATCATTGTATTTTGTATACGGGCTTTGCACGTATCCGTTTCACAACTACTTAATTGTAGCCGTAAACTCTCTAATAAGGCTTGTGAGTAAGTCTTAAAAGATAAAAATTGTGCTAAAAATAAAAATACGAGTGTGGTTTTCACAAAAAAATGGGTTGAGTATTTTTTACCTCAACCCCTTTACTAATTTAAGCGTTAGGTAATTTTAATGCAGTTGCAGTATTTATACCGCTAACCATAACCGGTGCAAATTTAACAACGTTGCCAACAGCTAAACCCATTTCTTGAGCATAATTTTGTTGAAAAGGAATTATAGTGCCTACTTTGTCTTTTAAAGTGCCAGTTCCAGTATTAAAATCAATGGTTTCAATAGTTGCTTTTTCTATCGGGTCTAACGATACTGCCATAGCTGTTCCACTTACATTTACGGTAGTAAACTGCACTATTGAATTTACTTCTAAACCCAATTGTTCGCCCAAAGGCTGTTCAAAAGGATACTCTACTTTTGTAGCAGTATCTATTACTACTCCAGTAACTGTAGTCGGCACTCTACTACTTCCAGCTGTTACTGATTTTACCTTTCCTCTAATTGCCATAATTTTTTTGTTTTTATTGGTTAATAATGTCACTAATATAAAAAGTAATTTTTTATAAACAAATAATTTAAGTGTATTACTCGATAACGGTGATAGCACAATTAAGCAATTTATAATTAATTTTGTTTTAACGAAATTTTATTTTTTCTTTGTTACATGATTAAACAATATGTTAAAAGTAGCCTATTCGCTACTTTTTTAATAGTATTAAGCCTAAACCCTTTTAATAGCCAAGGGCAAACTACTACAGATGATAAAGATGGTGGCTCAATACATGGTAATTTTCAAGTAGATGCACAATATTATACTCCTGATAGTTTAATTGGTGCCCCAAAAGTGCCCGAAAAAATGCTGTCAAATGCCTTTGGCATTATTAATTATCAAAAGGGAAAATTTAGCGCCGGCATTCGTTACGAAGCATACAATAATGTAATGCAAGGATTTGATCCGCGTTATAAAGGCCAAGGGATTACCAACCGTTTTGCGCGTTACCAAGATAATTTACTAGATATAACGGTAGGTAATATTTATGAGCAGTTTGGCAGTGGTTTACTATTGCGGACCTATTATGAGCCAGGGTTATTATACGATAATTCGTTAGACGGTATTCGTGTAATTTCCAATCCCTATAAAGGATTTACGTTTAAAGGGTTAGTGGGTAAGCAACGTAGTTTTTTTACAGTTGGGTCGGGCATTGTTAGGGGTTTTGATGGCGAATTAAACATTAACGAATTATTAGATTCTATTGCAAAAAATGTAAAAACAAAGGTAATTTTAGGTGGCAGTTTTGTAAGTAAATACCAAGCCGACCAAAACCCAGATTTTAAATTACCGGAAAATGTTGGGGCTTATGGTGGAAGAATTAGCATTATTAGAGATGGTTTTGATTTTTTTGGAGAATATGTAGTAAAAGAAAACGATCCAAGTGCTGCCAACAGTAGTGTTGCAAATGGTAAAAATTATTACACCTACAAAAATGGCGACGCCTTATTTCTCTCGAGTTCGTATGCTACTAATGGGCTTTCTTTTTTAGTACAAGCAAAACGCATTGATAATATGAGCTACAGGAGCGATAGAGATGCAACCCTTGCCAACCTACTAATAAATTATTTACCGGCTACCACTAAACAGCATACGTATTTAATGACTGCTTACAGTCCCTATGCTACACAGCCTGTGGGCGAAATAGGCGGTTTGGTAGAAATACAATACAAATTTAAAAAAGGTACTTTTTTGGGCGGTAAATACGGTACCGAAATTACTTTAAACTACTCGCAAGCAAGTGGCCTAAAACAAATAGGTGTAAATGATAGTACCACAACATCTACCTTATACCGAACCGATTATTTTGCCAAAGATTTTACACCCGAAGTGGGAACAGATTATTACCAAGATTTTTTTGTAGAAATAAATAAAAAATTCTCGAAAAAACTAAAAGGTACCTTTATGTATAGTAATCAATATTATAATAAAAACATAGTTCAATTTGGTTCGCCAAACGCCGGTTATAAAAACATTATTTCAAATATTGGTGTTGTAGATATTACTTATAAATATAAGTCGAACGGCACCATTCGTTTTGAAACACAAGCTTTGTTTAGAGATAATAAAGATACCTTAAATTTGGGCAGTTGGGCTACGGCATTAGTAGAATGGACACCTAACACGCATTTTTTTGTAGCCATTTTAGACCAATACAATTATGGGAACCCAGTTGACAATTTAAAGCTACATTACTTTTTAGCTACTGCTGGATATAGCAGTGGGCCTCATCGCATTTCTATGAGCTATGGTAAGCAACGTGCTGGTATTTTTTGTGTAGGTGGTGTTTGTAGAAATGTACCCGCAAGCAACGGTTTTGCTATTTCTATTACAAGTAGTTTTTAAAATATGTTCAACACGTCCTACGATTACAAGAAAAAATTAATTCTTTTTTATTATATTTACATATAAATTAATACTTATGCAAAAATTAATTTCTATTAGCACATTACTGTTAGCAGTTTGCTTTATTGGTTGCGATAAAATAAAAGATCCTATTGTTGTAAAAAACACAACCGTTGGCACCACTTTTATAACAAAGTCAAATGCAACTGTAAGTAATTTTAAAAAAATATTACTTGAGGATTATACAGGGCATCAATGCGGTAATTGCCCCCCAGCAGCTGTAGTTGCAGATGATCTAAGCGCGCAATACAAAGATACAGTAGTGGTAATTGCTGTACATGCTGGTTTTTTTACAAAAACAAATAGCACATTTGTTACTTCATACACAACTACGGCGGGAAATGATTGGGATGGCACAGCAGGCTTTGGTGTTTCGGGTGCCGGTAACCCCAATGGAATGGTAAATCGTAAAGACTATGGCAGTGGAAAAGTAAAAAAAGAAACATCATGGGCCTCTTACGCCCTGCTTGCAAAAAGCGATCCGTTTGTAGTTAAATTAGATGTAACTACTAATTACGATGCAACAGTAAGAGTACTAAACACAACTGTAAAGGCAAAATTTAAAACCGCCTATCCAACAAATACAAGTATTACATTGGTAATAACTGAAGATAGCATTGTTGGTCCGCAAAAAGATTACAGTAAAAACCCTGATGTAATTGATGATTACGAATTTAAACACATGTTACGTGGCGATGTAAACGGTTCGTTTGGCACTACATTAAAAAATACACCAATTGCCGCTAACGATTCAATTAGTTTAGCCTTTAATAACTTTAGTATTAAAAGTAACTATAACGATAAACACATTTATTTAGTGGCTTTTGTTAGCAATAGCACAACAAGAGAAGTATTACAAGTTGAGAAAGTAAAAATTAGATAGCGTCAAAATCTACAATTACCGTATCTGTTAATGGATGAGCTTGACAGGTTAAAATATAACCTTCTGCCACTTCAGCGTCTGTTAAAGCAAAGTTGGCATCCATTTTTACTTGCCCTTCAATTAACTTAGCTCGGCAGGTACAACACACCGCACCTTTACAACTAAATGGCGCATCTACGCCCGCTTCAATACTAGCATCTAAAATACTAATACTGGCGGTATCTAAAACAAAATCAGTTTCAATACCGTATTGTATTACCTTAACTTTTGCTTTTACATTTCCGCCTGTAACTAATGTGCCTTCAGCTTTAGCAACAGCATCTATAACTGCGCTAAAATATTCTATTTTAATTTTTTCTGTTGGAATTTTTAAACTTTGTAACGTAGTTTTAACATTTTCCATCATTGGAGCTGGTCCGCAAATAAAATACTCATCGGCATTTACACCTCCAAAATTTTCAATTAGTGCTTTTGTTTTTTCTACAGTTAAAATACCGGTTTGTAAATCGTTAATTTTTTGCTGAGGCACATCAAAAACATACGCAACTTTTAAATTATTGTTTTGAGAGGCAATAGCATCAATCTCTGCCTTAAAAATGGTACTTTCTTCGTTTTTATTAGCATAAATTAATGTAACGGTGCTACTCTTTTCAACATACAATACGCTTTTTAAAATGCTCATCATGGGTGTTATACCGCTTCCGCCGGCAAATAACACATATTTTTTTTTGTTGCCACCCGATAAAGATGTATAAAAGTTACCCATCGGTGTCATTACGTCTATAGAATCGCCTACTTTTAAATTGCGATTAATAAAAGTACTAGCTTTGCCTCCGTTTACTTCTTTAACAGCAACACGCAACTCTTTTTCGCTATACGGACTAGTACATAAACTGTAAGAACGACGGAGCTCTTCCCCATTGAGGTTTAGCTTTAAGGTAATGTACTGGCCTTGTTTAAATTGAAACTCGGGTTGCTGCATTGCTGGAATATCAAATGCTACCGAAACAGCATCTGCAGTTTCTCTTTTTATATCTTTTACTTTTAGGGTATGAAAACGTGCCATAGAAAAATTAATAGATTACAAAAGTACATAATAAAAAATAAATAAAATTGCTATTTTTACGGCGTATGAGTAAGGAAAAAAAAGTAGCAACGGTTATAATTAAAAACCCGAAAACACTTTACGATAAATTTGAGAACTGGGCTGCCAAAAACGATAAAAAACTGCTTTATTTTATTATTTCATGTAGTTTATTTTTATCGTTTATAAGTTTTAATGCGCGTATAAGCGAAGCGCATGATGATGCTCTTTATTTAGAAGGCGGCTGGCGTTTTGTACACGAATTCCCTACCTATTTTTACACTCAAAATGCACCACTTTATCCTCTTTTTTTAGGTTTATTGGTAAAAATAATGGGTTTTAAACTCATAATTTTTAAGCTGTTTTCGGTACTATTTAATGTGTTAGGACTTGCGTTATTTTACAAAGCTTTAAAAGGTCGTATACCCGCCGTTATTTTTATTCCTGTAGCTATTTTTCAGGCTACTAATCATTTAATTATCTATTACGCCAGTATGACATTTACGGAAGCCTTTTATTTTTTCTTACAAGGTTTGTTTTTCTTTTACGCCGTAAAAATAATAGATACCATTACAAAGGATGGGGTGCAACTTAAACCCCAATTAAAATTATGGCTGTTGTTTGGCTTAAGTATGTTTTTAATGGGTACGGCTAAAAGTTCTGCTATAGTTGTTGTACCTGCAGTATTATTGTTTTTTATTATTTACAAAAATTATAAAGCTGCTGGTTTTTCTTTATTAGCTTATTTATCTATTAAAATTCCTTATGAGCTATTGGTAAGATTGGTTTGGGGCAATCAAAATCAATTTAAAGGACAAAGTAAAATTTTATTTCAAAAAGACCCCTATAATGCAGCACTTGGTAATGATGATACAGCTGGATTTATAAAGCGTTTTTTTGACAATTGTAATTTATACATAGGCAAACGTTTTTACCAGCTATTGGGTTGGCGGGATGAAAATATGGCATTCGATCCTGAAAAAACTCAATTTGAGCATTTTGGATATGTAACCATTATTACCATTGCACTAATTTTATTTGGGTTTTGGTTAGCGTTTAAACAAAAAAACAAGCTTTTGGTTTTATTAACGTTTTTTACCGGAGCCCAAGCCATTTTATCATTTGTAATATTGCAAGCGCGTTGGGATCAGCCACGTATTGTGTTAGTATGTATGCCTGTATTTTTAATTTTAATGCTATATGTTATTTACCATTTTACTAAAAAACCCGGTATTGGACAAACTGTTTATGTTGTTATAGCCATCTTAATTATCGGTTCTGTAGCAGTGTCATCTTTAAAACGAGGCTTTAAAAATATACCTATTGTTTCAAAAAATTTAAAGGGAGATACTTATTTTGGTTACACTCCCGATTGGCAAAATTTTTTACGTTGCAGCGCGTGGTGCGCTGATAGCTTACCTGCTAATACATTAGTTGCTAGCCGCAAAGCACCAATGAGTTTTGTATATGGTAAGGGTAAAAAGTTTTTCCCCGTATACAGTGTAGTAAAAAAAGATAGCGTTACTGAACAATCTAACCCGGATAGTGCCTTAGCCTATTTTCAAAAAAATAAAGTAACGCACGTTATGTTAGGTAGTTTACGTCTCGATCCCAATAATCCTAATGCTGGTTTTATAAATACTGTGCATAATATTATGGCCCCAATTGCACAAAAATATCCTCAAAAATTAAAACTAGTTCATACCGAAGGAGCGTTTGAAGATACTCAGGTGTATGAAATTATTTATTAGAAATTAGTCTTTAGAAGTTAGTCAATCATCATTTAAAATCAACAATTAAAAATGTCTTTTTCTATAAAACTTGGTAATTTTCTTTATAAAAATGCGTTTGCCTTGTATAAACCTATGTACACCTATTTTAAAAACAAGCAAGATGATTTTGAAATTAGCTTATTAAGAAAGTATATAAAAAAGGGCGAAACCGTGATAGATATTGGTGCGAATATTGGCTATTATGCTGCCATGCTTTCTAATTGCGTTGGTGAAAATGGCATTGTACATTGTTTTGAACCTGATGCAACTAATTTTAATCACCTCGAAAAAGTTACTACACGTTATAAAAACATAATAATAAATAATAAAGCTGTCGGTCAGCAAACCGAAAAAATAAAAATTTACACGTCTAAAGAATTAAACGTCGATCATCGCACCTATCAACCCGAAGAGTATGATAAAGTAATTGAAATTGATGCTGTAAGTATTGATGATTATTTGTTGGGCGCTAATCCATCGGGAGCACGAAAAGTAGATTTTATAAAAATAGACATTCAAGGTTTTGAAATGCAAGCCATAAAAGGCATGACAAACACCTTATCAAATAACCAAAACATAAAAGTAATTTCTGAATTTTGGCCTTATGGTTTAAGCAAAGCTGGTAGTTCTGTTACCGAATATTATAATTTTTTACGCTCTTTAAATTTTAATTGTTATTTACTCGATAATGATTCATTATCACTCTTAACTATAGAAAAAGTAAAGTCTTTAGAGGGCTTAGAAAAAAAACACTATTTTAATATTTTTGCCACTCGATCAGATGTTTAAAAAATATAAAATAGATTTTGACTTAGATGACCCAAAAGCAACATTGGCGCATAGAGATATTATTTTACAAAAGCCATTTTTAAAACGTTTGTATAACGATTGGTACGACGTTTTCATATCTAAAACCAAACATATTAAATCTGGAAAACATCTAGAAATTGGCTCTGGCGGTGGTTTTTACAAAGATGTTTTTCCTGAGGTTATAACAAGCGATATTTTACATTTACCAAATGTAGACAAGGTATTTAGTGCCGAAGAAATGCCTTTTAATGAAAATGAATTGGCAAGTATTGTAATGTTAAACGTATTTCACCACATACCAAAGCCGTATTTGTTTTTAAAGGAAGCGCAACGTACTTTGGTAAAAGGCGGTAAAATAGTTATGATAGAGCCCGCTAATAGCGCATTAGGGCGATTCATCTACAAACGTTTTCATCACGAGCCTTTTGATGAAAAAGGAGGAAGAGAAATACAAGCTGGTAACCCATTATCCAATAGCAATCAAGCATTACCTTATATTTATTTTGAACGAGATTTAGATTTGTTTAAAAGAGAGTATCCTCATTTAAAAATAAACTCCGTAAACTACCATAGCCCTTTTATGTATATAATTAGTGGCGGGGTATCGCGTAGCGCTATGCTGCCGTACTTTATGTATGGCTTTTTAAAAGGCATCGAATGGTTACTATCTCCATTTAACAAACAAATTGGTTTGTTTTGTACCATTGAAGTAGAGAAAATTTAATTTTTATACAGTTAGATTAAATTAAAGAAAGCGCTAAAAGTAAAAATAAAGCAAGCGCAAAAATAATTATACCCAAAACAACGTAACATATTGTTTGGCAAACTTGCACAGCCCTTAGCCCTCTATATTTATCGGGTTCTAACAGGATGGCTTTTTTAGCTTGTTGCGCCAATATTAATGCAGCTATAAAGGCAAATATACTAACGTAGGGTATTATTATTAAAACTGTAGATAGTACAGTAAATTTAACCAAAGGATGTAAAATCTTTTCGCCATTAGGGTTGTTACCATTCCGTATATTACTACTACCACTACTTTTGGTAGGTTTATTTTGGATTTCGGGTGTTTTTACAAAATAATCGGTATTACCATTATTATATTTAATGCTATAAACATCGTTTTTACTAATAACAATTAATGGTCCGTCAAGATAATCGCAACGTCGATATTTTATTTGTGTCTCGGTAATTTCAATAACTTTTACTTTTAAAATAGAGCCAGTCCTTAAATTAATTATATCGTTACAAACTGTATCATTTAAAATTAATACTTTAGAATTATTTTTAGGTAGTACACTCGTTAATTTGTTATTCGTTATAGCTAATTCCGTATTTGGTTGGGTTGATGCAACAAGAACTTCTTCATTTTTTTGTGCTGACTTAGTTTCAGTGTTTTTTTGTTTTAAATGCGTAGTAGTGCTTTTATTTTTTGAAATAAAGGCCCAATCAACATGATAGCCGGGTCTGTAGTTTCTCTTTTTTACAGAGCAAGCGCTTAAAATAATAATTATAGCAAATAATAAACGGAGATTAGGCATAAATTAATTTAAACTAATTTACGAAAAAAAATTACACCAAATTATTAAAAATAAACTCTGCATTTTTATGGGTTACCGCAGCCACTTCATTTATTGACACCTGTTTTATTTCGGCAATTTTTTTGGCAATTTCTAGTAGGTAAATGGGTTCGTTACGCTTGCCTCTATAGGGCATCGGAGCCAAATAAGGTGCATCGGTTTCTAATACCAAATGTTTTAGATCTATTTGCTCAACTACTTTATCCAATCCGCTATTTTTAAAAGTTACAACGCCACCAATGCCTAACATAAAATTGTCGAGCTCTATTATTTTAATGGCCTCATCTAGTGTACCCGAAAAACAATGAAAAATTGCTTTGGGTAATTTCTTAAACGATTTTAAGATATCATAAATTTCATTAAACGCATTACGGCAATGTATTACAATTGGGTAGTTGTATTCTAAAGCCCAGTTTATCTGTGTTTCAAAAGCCAGTTGTTGTTGTGCAATAAATGTTTTATCCCAGTACAAATCTATTCCAATTTCGCCAATACCAACAAATGGGCGCTTTTGCAGCCAGTTTTCCACTATTGCCAATTCATCGTTAACATTAGCGTTAACACTGCAGGGGTGCAAACCCATCATAGCAAAGCAATTGGTTGAAAATTGTTTTTCTAACGCTATCATAATTGCTATTGATGTAGAATCAATATTTGGCAAATAAAATTTTGTAACTCCATTATGTATTGCCTGTTCAATTAATTTAGCTCTATCTAAATTAAATTCTTGGGCGTATAAGTGCGTATGAGTATCGGTAAACATAATTTTGTTTTTTTAAATTGCCGCTTCGAGTGGCTTCGGTTTGCCTCATTCAAAAGCGTATCGAGACGTGTTGCCAGTTCTCAACATAGCGTACAAAAGGCGGCGCTTAATCTAACTAACATATTTAATTTAACGAATCTAAACTAATTTTTACAACGTTTAATAATTCGGTTTTAGTTGCGTTACTTTGGCTTAAAACGCGCAAGCCTAATAAATTATTATATAAAAACTGGCTATAGGTTTTAATAGGTTTACTTAATGTAATTAGTTTTTTATCTTGAGCATCAACTAACCACGAATTTAATAAATTTTGAACATCTTCTTTTTCGTTACAAATTACTTGCTGCGTTTTATAACATTGTTTACTCATTTCAGCAGCGGCGTTTACCATTAGGCAACCGTTTTCATTAGGGTTATTAATTAAATGATTTACAACTTCCTTAAATAATACTTCAATTTTTTGTAAACCATTTAATGGTTTTTCATCTAATTTTTCAAGTAAATCCTGTCTGGTATTTTTATAATATTCTAGGGCTAATAAATAAAGGTTATGTTTATCGTTAAACGAATCGTACAAACTACTGCGACTTAAACCCGTTGCTACTAAAATTTCATCTATAGAAGTGCCATTATAGCCTTTTTGGCGAAAAATAATAGAAGCTGCTTCTAATACTTTTTCTTTATTAAATTGTTTTATTTTAGGCATGATGTTGTATTTTAATACAAAATTAATTAATCGGAATGTATATTCCAAAATAAAAAGTAGTATATTTTTTTAAGAGGTTGTTTAAAATTAATTTTTAAATTTAGAGTATGGAAACACCTACTAAAAACCATTATTTTACAAACCAAGCTTTGGCAAAATTTGTACAATCGCAAGGCAAAATTGTTGAAAAAATTGTGTGCCACTTATGGCAGAATGCGCATAATCCAGCCGAGTTGGTTGAAATTATTGACAATTTAGAATTACGTTTTAGCGATGCTACAAAACTTACCATTTCGTGTAACCAAGATGGCGATGCGTTAGATGCTATCGATTTTAACTATCAACAAGCAGCAAAAGCAATTCATGATGAATTTGAAGGTAAAATAAAATTATTTTCGGTAAATGCATCCAACACAAAAATGTGGGAAGATGTAATTGGCAAAACTTTAAATTTAGTTAAACTTACAAAAGAGGGAGATTATTATAAAGCCAACGCCTTAATATTAGATTTTGGCAACGAAAAACGTGAAATAGAAATTGCCCCTTTGGATGGTTTAATTATTGATTTTTACGAAGAGTAATTTTAATTAATTAACAGACTATAAAATTGCTCTAAACAATAAAAACAAACCGCCAGATAACACAATGGTTACAGGTAGAGTTAGCACCCAGGCTAATAAAATATTTTTGATTGTTTTTTTCTGTAAATTTTTTAAGCCTTTTTTTGCAACCATGGTTCCGGCAATGGCCGATGATAAAACATGTGTTGTAGAAACCGGTAAATGTAATCCTGTAGAAAGTGCAATAGTACTAGAGCCTACAATTTGGGCTGCTGCACCTTGCGCATAACTCATTTTTTGTTTGCCTATTTTAGAACCTACAGTTTCAACAATACGTTTCCATCCAATCATGGTACCTAAACCTAAAGCAATTGAAATTACTATTTTTACCCAATTTGGTGCAAAATCGGTAGCTGTTTTTAAGCTAGAGATGCTTGCTTTTACACTTCCAATTTCTTTATCAGAAAGTGTTAGATTTCCTTCATCGTTTAACTTCTCGAAGTTTTTAGAGAGTGTGATAATGTTTTTTCGTAAAGCCACCCTATCGGTATTTGAAAATTCTGACAATTCTTTTTTGTTTAAAGTAATTAACTCAATAGTAGTAGCAGATGTTTTTAATTTATGATACCATTCTAAATCGGGTTTTTTTGCTAAACGGTTAGTATCGGCCAAACTAACATAACGGTTTACCTCTGTAACGCTGGTTGTTACATCGTATAATTTAACATCGGGGTTTATTACAAAATCTTTCGGTATAAATACAATTAAAACCAACATCATTAATCCAATTCCTTTTTGCCCATCATTGCTTCCATGAGCAAAACTAACTAAACCACAGCAAAACGTTAGTAACGCTCTTATCCACATTGGCGGCGTTTTTCCGGGGATTGGTTCTTTATAAATGGTTTCGTTTTTAATTAATCGTTTAAAAACATACATTATAAAAATAGCTAAAGCAAAACCAAAAATGGGCGAAAAAAGTAACGCTAAACCAATTTCTTGTGCCTTGCCCCAATTTACCGAGTTTTTACCTGTAACGATATATAAGGCTATACCAATTCCTAAAATAGCACCTATGAGTGTGTGTGAAGAGGATGCTGGTAAACCAACAAACCACGTTCCAAAATTCCAAATAATCGACGTTAATAAAACAGCCAAAATCATGCTTACGCTGTGACTAATATTACTATCTACTAAAACCTCGGTTGGCAATAAATTTACAATACCCATTGCTACACCAATACCACCAACTAATACACCTGTAAAGTTACATATACCACTTAACACTACAGCTATAGTTGGTTTTAATGAATTAGTATAAATTACAGTAGCAACGGCATTTGCAGTATCGTGAAAACCGTTGATAAACTCAAATAAAACAGTAAGTAAAATACAAAATATAAGTAAAATCGTTAGCCCGGTACTTAAATCAAACATAGTGTGGTTTTAAATTACGCAAATCTAAATTTTAATAAAATAACTATTGTTAAGTTAAAGTTAAGAACTTGATTTTAGTTAAAATTACAAAAAACAAACTTTTAAGGATAAATGCCGTTTAGTTTGTTTATTTCAACTTGATAATCGTTTATCGGAAAATACCCAAATTTTTTAATTATTTTATATCCATCTCCGCTTAGTTCAAACAAAATAAAATTTTTAATAGCACCATTTGGCTTTTGTTTAATGTATTGATACAATGGGCGAGTTAAAGGATATTCGCCCTTTATAACAGCCGACACCTGTAAGGGCGAAACCGCAGCACTATTAGAATCAATACTTAAAGGCATACTCCAAACTTTGCCGTTGGGCTTACCATTTACATCTAAAATATAACCCAAGCTACTATAACCTATGCCATATAAATTTTTTTCAACTGCGGTAACTACTTCTGAGCTCTCTTTATAGGTAATAATATTATCGGCATACTTTGGTATTTTAAATTTATTTTTTAAAAATAATTGAGTTCCAGATGTTGAATCTCTCCCATATAGTGTAATTGCTTTATCCGGACCACCAACCTCTTTCCAGTTTTTTAGTTGGCCCGATAAAATTTGTGCTACTTGATGAATAGACAAACTATTTATTCCTAATTTAGAATTAGTAATAATAACCACTGCGTCTACTGCAAACATGATTGGCAACAACTCTAATTTTTTTTCCGAAGCCAATGCATTTTCTTTATCCGTAATTTCGCGCGATGCATTTGCAATAGTTGATTTATCGTCCAAAATATCTTTAAAACCAACACTTGTTCCACCACCGCTAACATTAATTGTAACTAAGGTATTTGTTTTGCAATACACTTCCGCTAATTGCTTTACGATGGGCAACTCCGTATCTGAACCTGAAATTACAATTTCACTTTTTTCAGATTCGCTTTCTTTTATGTTGGTTTTAGTATTGCACGAAATAAAAAATGCAACACTAATTATGAGCTTAAAAAAGTTCTTTATCATATGGGGTAAATTTAAATATCTATTTTTTAACCTATTTTACATAATTGTTATCAATTTATGTTTTTTTAATCGAATCATTTAATTTTTAATAATAACTTTGATTAAAATAAATTTTAAATGAGCAAAAAAATAATAAAAGTTGGCAATATTGATTGTGGCGCAAAGGAGTTGTTTTTAATTAGTGGCCCCTGTGTAATCGAAGATGAAAAGATAATGATGCAAACTGCTGAAAAGTTAAAAGAGGTAAGCGAAAAATTAAATATAAAAATTATATATAAATCTTCGTTTACTAAAGATAATCGCAGTAGTTTAGGCTATTACGACGGACCAGGTTTAGCAAATGGTGTTAAAATTTTAGCTAAGGTTAAAGAGCAATTTGGTTTTCCTGTATTAACGGATATTCACTCACACGACCAAGCTGCACCAGCAGCCGATGTATGCGATGTGTTACAAATACCAGCTTATTTATGTATGCAAAGCTCGTTACTAGTTGCTGCAGCTAAAACAGGTAAAGTTGTAAATATTAAACATGGGCAATTTTTAGCACCTGATAATATGAAACATCCTTTACAAAAATGCATTGATAGCGGTAACGATAATGTAATTTTAACTGAACGTGGTTATACTTTTGGCTATAATGATTTAATACTTGACCCTCGTGCGTTTTACCACATGAATCAATTAGGTTACCCTGTAGTGCACGACATTACACATTGTGTACGTAAATATGGCATACCAAGCAGTGATGTTAAAGGAGGTGCCCGCGAATTTTTACCTGTATTAAGCCGTGCTGGCGTGGCCAGTGGCGTTGATGGTGTGTTTATTGAAACGCATCCAAACCCCGAAAAAGCACTTTGCGATGCCGCTTCTCAACTATGTGTTTACGATTTAGAAGAGTTTTTAAAACCTTTAATTGAAATACATAATTTGGTTAATTCATTGTACGAAAAAGTATAGTCAACTACTGCAATGCATTTCTTAAATACTCTAAAAAAGGGTGCATTGCTTTAAAACCTGCAATAATTGTACTGGCATTTTTGTTTTCAACCAATTGTTTATCGCTTAATTTATGGCTTACTATAAAATGTTTGTGTTTTAAAAGTTCAACATGTTTATGGTCTTTTTCGTAACCTTTTGGTGCATTTTTTAATTTATCCTCTTCATCCAAACCACTAAAATAGTTTTTAAACGATTCTTTTTTAAGCAATTTTAATAACGGCTCGGGGTTATAATCAATTTCTTGCCTTATAGTAGCCAAAGCATCCGGCATAGGCATATACAAGCCCCCTGCTAAAAAACTTGCGTCTGGTTGAATATGAAGGTAATAACCCGCTATTAACGATTTTTTTCCACCTGGGTTAATACTAGCTCCCATGTTGTTTTTGTATGGCGATTTATCTTTACTAAACCGCACATCTTTATTAATTCTAAATATACATTGTTTGGCTTGTAAATCACCAATACTTGGGTCAAATTTATGAATACCGGTAATTATTGTTTGTACAAATGTTTCAAATTCTTCTTTAGCAGTAACATACTTTGGTCGGTTTGCTTCAAACCATTCTTTATTATTATTGCTTTGTAATTTTTTTAAAAAGGGAATGACGTTTAGCATAGATAATTTTTGGAGATAAAGATAGAAAAGCTTAAGTAAAGTAAATAAAAAATTATTTCAAGCCCAATATATAAGGCACACGCTCTTTGCCTTTTGGCTCATTTTTTAAATTACTAATAAACTGCCAAGCACGCTCAATGCGTAATTGCGAGTTTTTTATTTTACTGGTATAATAAATAATATTTCTTTGTTTTCCGGGACTTAATTCTTCAAATCGTTTTCTGCCTTCGGGGTCTTGACTTAAAATTTCAGATAATTCTTCGGGCAAAGGCATTCCAAACTCGCTTTCGTCTTTGGTTAATTCAATTTTAAATTCATCTTCGTCGTTTAGCTTCAGCTTCTTGTACTTTTCTTTAGATAACATAATGTAACCATTATCATCGCCGGTAGGCATTATTGCACATGGAAAAGACTCATGTTCATTCACTTTACACAATAATCGTACTTTATAACCACCAATTTTTTCTATTTGTTTTTTCGACACAATAATGCAATTAGCGCCAAAAATGCTTTTGTGTTTAGTAATGTTTGTTTTAAATTTTAGTTGAAATTGTTTTGATTTCATTTATCAAAAATAAAAGTAAAAATTAATTTGAGTAAAAATAGTCTACTCTATAAAATATTATTTTTTAGGTTCGTTTACATTTTTAACTATAAATTTGCGTTAAATATACCGTTTTGGTAAAATAATTAATGAGTAAGTCCTTAGAAGAAGTTAACGCCAGTGTAAACACTAATAAAAGTGGGTCTTTTAGACGCTTATTGGCGTTTTTAGGTCCTGCCTATATGATTAGTGTTGGTTATATGGACCCCGGCAATTGGGCTACAGATATAGCGGGAGGAAGTAAATTTGGATACGATTTATTATGGGTGCTGGTAATGAGCAATTTGATTGCGTTGTTATTGCAAAGTCATTGTGCCCGTTTAGGGATAGTAACTGGAAAAGACTTGGCGCAAGCTTCGCGCGAAAATTACCCGCGTTTTGTAAATTTATTTTTATACGTGTTAGCCGAAATTGCAATTGCTGCCTGCGATTTAGCTGAAGTAATCGGCATGGCGATTGGTTTACATTTATTGTTTCCAAGTGTAAGCATATTAACTGGAGTATGTATAACGGTTTTAGATAGTTTTATATTATTGTTTTTATTAAACAAGGGCATAAAAAAATTAGAAGCGTTTATTATAAGTTTAGTTTTACTAATTGCCGCGTCTTTTTTTATACAACTATTTATTGCAAAACCTGATGGTGGCGAAATTATTAAAGGTTTAATCCCATTTATTCAAAACGATCAAGCATTATACATTGCCATTGGTATTATTGGAGCTACGGTAATGCCGCATAATTTATACTTGCATAGTTCTTTAGTGCAAACCCGTAAATTTAATCGAACGCCAAAAGATATAAAGAAAGCCATTCGTTATAATACCATCGATAGTACAATTGCGTTGAATTTAGCACTATTTGTAAATGCAGCCATTTTAATTTTGGCAGCAACTACCTTTCATAAAAATGGGAAACACGATGTGGTTGAAATACAAGATGCCCACCAATTATTGGCTCCCATGCTAGGTAGTGCCTTAGCTCCTATATTATTTGCAGTAGCTTTAATTTTAGCAGGACAAAGCTCTACCATTACTGGAACTTTAGCCGGGCAAGTTGTAATGGAAGGGTATTTAAATTTGCGGCTTCAACCGTGGATACGTCGCCTTTTAACACGTTTAATTGCAATAGTTCCTGCTTTATTGGTGTTGGTGTTTATGGGAGAATCGGCAACAGGAAAATTATTAATTTTAAGTCAGGTTATTTTAAGTTTGCAATTAGGCTTTGCAATTATTCCTCTTATTCATTTTGTTAGTGATAAAAAAAAGATGGGGCAATTTGTAATTCCCATGTGGCAAAAAATAGCCTCGTGGGTTGCAGCATTAACTATTATTTCATTAAATATTAAATTGGTGTATGCCGAAGTAACGGACTTGATTTTAAACAGCGAACACACTGTGCTAATGAGCTTTACTATTGTTCCTATTTGTGTTTTTTGTTTCATTATGCTACTTTATATTTTAATTGTTCCGTTTATTACTAAGGAACGATTACATGCCAACAAAGGATTTCACAACGAATTGAAACCGTTGATTGTTGAAAAATCACATGTATTTAATCATATTGCAGTGACCGTTGATTTTAGCGATAGTGATAACAAAGCCATAAACAAAGCGGTTCAATTTGGTAATAGCAATACAACCTTATACTTAATTCATATTTTAGAAAGTACAAATGCCGTAGTTTATGGCGAAGATGCGTCAGATTTAGAGCGCGAAGAAGACGTGCAGAAATTAAAGCAATACCAACAACAGTTACTGGATCAAAACATTAATGCAGAAATTAAATTAGGATTTGGTAATCCAAAACAGGCCATCCCTGAGTTGGTAGCTAAAAACAGTTGCGATATGCTAGTTATGGGCACACATGGTCATAAAACATTTAAAGATATTTTATTAGGGACTACTGTGGAAAGTGTGAGACATAATATTTCGGTGCCTTTGGTTTTGGTTTAAAACTGGAAAAAAAATTATTAAATTCTTAATGTGCAAAAATTATTCTTTTGCACTTCTTTACCCTTTTCAATAATTGCTTACTTTATATTATGAGTAAAAAAGTACATTTAATTGCCATTGGCGGCAGTGCCATGCATAATATGGCGTTGGCACTTCACGAAAAGGGATATACAGTTAGTGGCAGCGACGACGAAATTAATGAGCCAAGTAAAAGTCGATTAGCTAAAGCTGGCATTTTACCGAGTGAAATTGGTTGGTTTCCTGAAAAATTAACTACAGATATTGAGGCGGTAATATTGGGCATGCACGCCAGAGAAGATAACCCTGAATTAATAAAAGCAAAAGAATTAGGCTTAAAAATTTATTCGTACCCTGAATATATTTATGAAGCTACTAAAGATAAAACCCGTATTGTAATTGGTGGAAGTCACGGTAAAACAACCATCACAGCCATGATTTTGCATGTAATGCACTACCATAAAATAGAAACCGATTATTTAGTTGGTGCACAGTTAGAAGGGTTTAATACGATGGTTAATTTAACCAATTCTTCTAAATATGCCGTGATTGAAGGGGATGAGTATTTGGCATCTCCAATTGATAGACGTCCTAAATTTCATTTATATAAACCTAATATTGCAATTTTAAGTGGTATTGCCTGGGATCACATCAATGTGTTTCCAACCTTTGAAAATTATGTGAGTCAGTTTGAAACCTTTATTAAATTAATTGAACTATATGGTCATTTAATTTATTGTAACGAAGATAAGGTACTGGTTGACGTGTGCAGTAAAGCGTATCCGAATTTAGAAACTAAAACCCCCTACTCCGTTCCAAAAAATTCAATTGAAAATGGCATTACGTATCTTTTGGTTGATGATAAAAAAATCCCCCTACAAATTTTCGGTAATCATAATTTAATGAATTTAAATGGAGCACGATTGGTTTGCAATAAAATAAATATTAGTGATGCACAATTTTATGAAGCCATTCAATCCTTTAAGGGCGCAGCAAAGCGTTTAGAATTGGTTTATAAAAACGAAGTGTTTAATTTTTATAAAGACTTTGCCCATTCGCCTTCAAAATTAAAGGCAACCACAAATGCGGTGAAGCATCAATTTGCAAACCGTTATACCGTTGCTTGCATGGAGTTACACACCTTTAGCAGCTTAACAGAAGAGTTTTTAAACGAATACAACGGAGCTATGGATTTAGCCGATGAAGCCATCGTGTATTTTAATCCGCATACCATTGCCCACAAAAAATTAAAAGAGATTACCGTCGAACAGGTAAAAAATGCCTTTAACCGTAAAGACTTAAAAGTACTTACAAAAAGTAGTGATGTAACCGATTATTTAAAATCCATAAACTGGAAAGATAAAGTGTTGCTAATGATGAGTAGTGGTAACTTTGACGGTGTAGATTTTAATTCGTTGGCAAATCAACTTATTGCCAATTAAAAACGCAGCTATACAACAAAAAAGCCGTATCCAACTAATGAATACGGCTTTTTGTTTTTTTTTAAAACTTAATTGCTTATCACAACTTTTTTATACATTTTTTCTGACCCTGAGCTAATCTCTAAAAGATAAACCCCATTTGCTAATAATGGTAATGAAATTGAATGTGTTACCAACTCGCCTATCTCAACATTTTTGCTGGCTATAGCAGCTATTTGCTTACCATCTAAACCAAATAATTTAATATTAATGTCAGTAAACGAAGCCGCTAGAGTAAAATTAATTTCGCTTTTTGCTGGACTTGGAAACAAAACAACAGTTTGGTTTAAAAAGCTATTATTTGTTAGCCCTGTTGGAGAAACAACAACAATAGTACCTTTCATTTGGTTACTAGCTACGTGAGCAGTACAAACATAATAAATTGTACCTACTGTACTAGCCACTAAAGTATGGTTAGCTGTTTTTATACCCCAACCAGTCGATAACGTAGCCGTTCCATTTGCACTCCAAGTAGCAGCACTAACTTGTGCTAAAGGGTGTGTTGCAGTAGCTTGTATTACGATTACATCGCCCAAAGTAACTGTTTGTACGGGTGGCGAATAAGCAAATCCGAAAATATTAACGTTCCAAGTGGTGGTTGGAGATGCAGTTAAGGCATTTGCAGTTTTCACATTAAAAATAAATAATGTTGTTAATAAGGCTAAGTAAATTTTTTTCATGTTTTTTTAGTTTTTTAATTGATTAAGTTACAAATATACTTTTTTTGACGAAAGAACCAAATAAGCTTATATTATTATATTATAAATTTAAAATTAACGTAATAAAATTAAATTACTTCACATCAAACCATCTACTAATGCCCGAATTTAAAGACGTAACTCTTATACTTTTAAAAACAAAAGTTTTTGTATCAATAATGGTGCTATAACCGGCTTTTATTAGTGCTGTTTTTACTGTTTGCTTTGACTTTAAATTAGTGGTATAAGCTGAGGCAAAAAATTCGATGGTGTAACCATCATCATCTGTCCCTTCGTTAAATAATTTTATAGTTTGTGTATTGTTTTTATTTATAGTAATAGCAAAACAATAAGGATAAAGCGAACTGTTATAATACGCCCTGTATTGCGCAAAAATACCAAAAGGAAAAACAGGTAAAGTTTTTGCCATTAAAAACAAATCCCATACAGGTTCCTTGTTCGCAGTTACCTCCAATATACGGCCATTGGTGCCACCGCCAATTAAATAGTTACCATTGTTTAATAATTGGGCGCTTCCGTATCTGTTGGCTTTACCGGGTATTGTATCGATATCCAAGTCTATTTCCCAGGTTTTTTTTACCGTTTCTTTAGCCTTTTGCGGCAATAAAATTCGCATAACAGAACTTTTGCCTTTGTCTGCTTCTTCGCCATTATTAAAAAGTAAAAGCTCATTAGTTCCTATAGGTCTTACATCATGTTGACGCGAAAATAAATTTGTTTGAACAACTTTTGTGTCGGAATCTGTTAACTTTTCGCCATACTCGGCTACAATTTTTTTTGACGCTTTATCAATTTTTATAATACGGTTAAAATCGCGACAGCCCAAGTAAAGGTATTTGTATGTAGAATCGTAGCTTACCGAATTGCAATGCACCATTACCGATAGTTTATTGTTTTTAGTACCTCTTTTTTTTAATACATCTTTAATAATTTGTGTATTAAAATAATTCGAAAACTCCCAATGCCAAAGTAATTTGCCCAGCGAATCAAATTCAAGGATAACACTATTATCGTAGGTAAAGGTCGCTGCATCATTTTTTTCAAGTTTAAATTTTTCTGTTCTCGATCCCAAAGCAATAAAATTACCATTAGGTAAACGGTTAAATACATGGTGAATGTTCTCAATGCTTACCATTGGCTTAAGCATACTTACGTGGCAATACCAAATTAATTTAAGGTCGCGGTTAAAATAAAACACCGAAGTGTCGTTACTAAAAGTAAGGTTACCGTTATTACACATGTGCAAATCCACCATATTAATTGGCGTAAATGGGTACTTAATGCTTTTTGGAAACTCCCAAACAACATTTCCGCTTCTATCAAGTGCACAAAAATACTTATCCAACCATACTAAGCCGTCCTGGTATTTTTGCGGTTTATTAATGTATTGATTAACCTTAAACACCTTTGGGTCGTTAAATTCGTTTTTTAAAATCGAAAAACGATAAGGTGGCGAAGTAAAAATTAATTTACCATTTTTATTGTAAGCCTCAGTTTTCCACACATATTTTTTACCAAACGTTAAATTTTTTACCAACGTGCAGGTGTTAGAGTCTATGTAACTATTGCTATAAAGTGGCGTTACCGCATTTAACGAATCGTACGTGTCTACATTTAATTTATAATAAGTAGCATCGTTTACTTCGTTATAATTAAACATTACCTGATTGTAATTAAGCTCCGAACCAAATGGTGGCGAAACTTGCCCCAACAAGCTACCACAAAAAAATAATAAGAGAGAAAAAATTTTAGCGCTATATTTCAAAAGGAAAAGGTGTTTTAATTTGTGTTGATAAACACAAAATTAACTATATTTTTTAAATTCAAATAGCAGGTGTGTAGCCAATTGTAATAACATTATTTTTTATTACCCAATTTTGCCACTTTTCCAAAACACATGCCTTATAGAAAGGTATAGCCAAAGCAATTTAGTGTTTTACCATATTCAAATTGAGACCTCTTTTGTTGCCATAAGATTTATCAAACAGCTTCAAATAAAAAAACCTTAACTTTAATACAGCTAAGGTTTTTTTAAACAGTTAATTTTTTTTATTTATGCCACTGCTTTTTCTAATGCTAATTTTAAATTGGCATCTATAGCTGCTAAAAACTCTTCAGTATATAAATAATGTTCGCCATGGTTTACTTTGTTACCAAAAGCACAAACTGCTAAGTCTTTAGTCATTTTGCCGCTTTCAACAGTTTCAACACATACTTTTTCTAACGTTTGAGCGAAGTTAATTAACTCAGTATTGTTATCTAATTTACCTCTAAACTCTAAACCGCGTGTCCAAGCAAAAATACTTGCAATTGGATTTGTACTGGTTGGTTTTCCGTTTTGGTGATCTCTAAAGTGGCGTGTAACAGTACCGTGTGCGGCTTCAGCCTCCATAATTTTACCATCTGGTGTAATTAAAACAGATGTCATTAATCCTAAACTTCCAAAACCTTGCGCTACCGAATCAGATTGAACATCGCCATCGTAATTTTTACAAGCCCAAACAAAACTTCCGTTCCATTTTAAAGCACTAGCTACCATATCATCAATTAAGCGGTGTTCGTAAACAATACCTGCTGCTTCGTATTTAGCTTTGTAGTCTGCTTGGTAAATTTCTTCAAAAATATCTTTAAAACGCCCATCGTATTTTTTTAAGATGGTATTTTTAGTAGATAAATACAAAGGCCATTTTTTGTTTAAAGCAACGTTAAAACAAGAGTGTGCAAAACCACGAATACTCTCCTCTACGTTATACATACCCATTGCAACACCGGGTCCTTTAAATTGAAATATTTCATGTTCAATTACTTTACCATCTTCGCCTTCAAATTTCATGGTTAATTTTCCTTTTCCTGGCACAACAAAATCGGTGGCTTTGTATTGATCGCCAAATGCGTGACGGCCAACGATTATAGGAGAAGTCCAGTTGGTAACTAAGCGCGGTACGTTTTTACAAACAATTGGCTCGCGAAACACTGTTCCATCTAAAATATTACGGATAGTGCCATTTGGTGATTTCCACATTTGTTTTAAATTAAACTCTTTTACACGTTGTTCATCGGGCGTTATAGTAGCACATTTAATACCTACCTGGTATTTTTTAATGGCTTCGGCGCTGTCAATGGTTACTTGGTCGTTAGTAGCATCGCGGTGTTCAATCCCCAAATCATAATACTTTATATCAATATCTAAATAAGGAACAATTAATTTATCTTTAATAAATTTCCAAATAATGCGGGTCATTTCATCTCCGTCTAATTCAACTACTGGGTTGGCTACTTTAATTTTGCTCATACAATGTTTTTTGGGTTATAATTTTAATTTATGATACAAATTTAAAAAAGTAATGCAAATGGCAATTTTTTGTGAATAAATTATTTTTTGCAAATCCCTAAAATAACCTTATATTTGCCGTCTATTTAAAATTAACAATATGTATTTAACATCAGAGGTAAAAAAAGACATTTTTAAAAAACACGGTGGCGATGCCAAAAACACAGGCACTTCAGAGTCGCAAATTGCATTATTTACGCTTCGTATCGACCATTTAACTGGTCATTTAAAAGATAATAAAAAAGATTTTGGCACACAACGCTCATTATTAAACTTAGTAGGTAAGCGTCGTGCGTTATTAGATTACCTAAAACGTACAGATTTAATGCGTTACCGCGCTATTATTAAAACATTAGATATTCGTAAATAATTTTTTGCGAATTGATTATTAAAAGGGGGCATTCTGAAAATTATTCGGAATGCTTTTTTTGTTTAAACGCAGAGGCGCAAAGACACTGAGGCACAAAGAAATAAAAACTCTGTTTCGCAGTGTAAATATAAATAGTTAATTTGCGCGGATATATAGAAACTTCGTGAACTCAAATACCCCGATAACTCTGTGTTGAAAAAAAATAATAAAACAAACAAATAAATATAAACCCGTACCAAAAACGTTGGTACATAAAACAAAAACAAATGTCACAAATAGGAATTACACACAGTTTTGATAGCGGCGATGGTCGTATCATTACATTAGAAACAGGCAAACTTGCCAAACAAGCCGATGGCTCGGTAGTTGTAAAAATAGGTAACACTATGATTTTAGCAACCATCGTAAGTAATAAAGATGCTAAAGAAGGCGTAGATTTTTTACCATTAACAGTTGATTACCAAGAAAAATATGCTTCGGCAGGTCGTTTTCCAGGGGGCTTTTTTAAACGCGAAGCAAAATTATCCGATTATGAAGTACTAATCTCTCGTATTGTTGACCGTGCTATGCGTCCGCAATTTCCTGACGATTACCATGCAGACACCCAATTAATGTTATCCCTAATTTCGAGCGATGGTGATACTATGCCCGATGCTTTAGTTGGTTTAGCCGCAAGTGCAGCCATTGCAGTGAGCGATATCCCATTTAATGGTCCAATTAGCGAAGTACGTGTAGGTAAAATTGACGGTGTACTATGCTTAAACCCAACCAAATCGCAATTAATAACTTCAACTATTGATATGATTGTTGCCGGTTCTGCAACGGATATAGCAATGGTAGAAGGCGAAATGAGCGAAGTAAGCGAGGCAGAAATGTTAGAAGCCATTAAATTTGGGCACGAAGCCATTAAAATTCAAATTAAAGCCATTAACGAATTTGCAATTAAAGCCGGTTTAAAACCAAAACGCGAGTATAATCACGAAACAAACGATGCCGATTTAAAAGCAAAAGTACATAAAGAAACCTACGATGCCGTTTATGCCGCCGCTAAAAAATTAGATGGCAATAAACACAACCGTAAAGCCAACTTTAAAGCACCTTTAGAAGAATTTAAAAAACAATATTCGGCTGAAGAATTAAAAGAAAAAGAAGCTTTAATAAATAAATATTACCACGATGTGGAGTACGATGCAGTGCGCCGTATGGCAATTGACGAGAAAGTACGTTTAGACGGCCGTAAAACGACTGATATTCGTGCTATTTGGGCAGAAGTAGGTTATTTACCTTCGCCACACGGTAGTGCAGTATTTACACGTGGAGAAACTCAATCGTTAACAACAGTTACTTTAGGTACCCCGCGCGATACATTAATGATTGACGGTGCATTTAATAAAGGTGAAGATAAATTTATTTTACATTATAACTTCCCTGGCTTTAGCACTGGAGAAGCAAAACCTAACCGTGGCGTTGGTCGTCGCGAAGTTGGTCATGGTAATTTAGCCTTACGTGCTTTAAAGCGTGTAGTGCCTATGGATAGCGGTTATGTTATTAGAGTAGTTAGCGATATTTTAGAGAGTAATGGTAGTAGTTCAATGGCAACAGTGTGTGCAGGGACATTAGCTTTAATGGATGCTGGTATTAAAATTAAAAAACCAGTTGCCGGTATTGCCATGGGTTTAATTACAGACGCAAAAGGCGATTATGCTATTTTATCAGATATTTTAGGAGACGAAGATCATTTAGGTGATATGGATTTTAAAGTATGTGGTACCAAAGATGGTATTACTGCCGTTCAAATGGATTTGAAAGTAAACGGTTTACCTTACGAAGTAATGGAAAAAGCTATGGAACAAGCCAAAGCAGGCCGTTTACACATTATGAATGAAATGTTAAAAGCATTGCCTGAACCTCGTGAAGATTATAAAGAACACGCTCCTCGCTTTGAAAAAATTGTAATACCTGGCGAATTTATTGGTGCTATTATAGGGCCTGGTGGTAAAGTAATACAAGAAATGCAAAAACAAACCAATACTACTATTGTAATAAACGAAGTAGATAAAACAGGTGTTGTTGAAATTTTTGGAACCAATGCTACCGATGTAAAAGCAGCTCTAAACAAAATAAGAGAAATTGTTGCAGTACCCGAAATTGGGGATATTTACGATGCCAAAGTAAAAACAATTATGCCATATGGTGCTTTTGTGGAGATTATGCCAGGCAAAGATGGTTTATTGCACGTGAGTGAATACGATTGGAAACGTACTGATACTTTAGAAGGCTTATTAAAAGAAGGAGATATTGTTAAAGTAAAATATGTAGGCGACGATCCAAAAACAAAAAAAATAAAATTAAGCCGTAAAGCTTTGTTACCAAAACCAGAAGGATTGGTTGAAAAGCAAGAAACAAAATAAATAAAAAAAGGCCTTGTATTTTATACAAGGCTTTTTTATGACAACATTGTTTTAAAACACAACTAAAATGTGTAGGTGATTACAATCCCCCCTCCTCAGGAAAAAAACAATTTAACGCTAAAATAAAACCCCAAACTTTTTTAAAGTTTGGGGTTTTTGTTGAATTAAAAATTAGCAATTTACTTACTTAAAGTAACATGTCCTGTTTTGTAATATTTTTTTCCATCTAAGCCTTTGTAGGTTACTTTGTAGATGTATACATCGTTTTTACAATTTACACCTTTGTAAGTTCCGTTCCATCCGAATTTTTGGTCGTTAGAGCCAAAAAGTCTTTCTCCCCATCTGTCAAAAATATCCATTGTAACATCACTTATAGAGTAACCTTTCACATAAAACACATCGTTTAAACCATCTTCGTTAGGTGTAAAAATATTAGGAATATAAACCCCAAAATCGGTAGTAATTTCAATACACACATCGTCTTTAGCCTTACAACCAAATTGGTTTACCGTTTCAATAACATAACAGCCAGAGCTAGTAGCGTTTATTTTGGTATTTGGGCAAACCGCACAAAATATACCTTGGCCATCAATCCATGTTAAGGTTCCAGTACCGGTTGCATTTAAAAACATAGGCTCGTCTAAATTAAAGATAGTATCGCGCCCTGCAAAAACAACAGGATTAGGATTTACCTGAACAGCCACAGTAGCCGTGTGCCCGCAAAAACCATTATTAGATACCAAAACAGAATAGATTGTAGTAGCATTAGGATTAGCAACCACCCCAGGTGTAGTGTTTTGATTTAAACTCACAGTAGGTGTCCAAGCATAGGTATTGCCCCCACCTGCTAGTAAATTAACTTTTTCGCCAGCACATATTACTTTATCAGCATTAATGCTAGGTGTAGTTTGAGGTACCACCACAATTGGCATTTGTTTAGTTTCAGAACAAACAACCGTACCAGCCATATTATAACTGGTTATAGTATAAGTAGTATTTACTAAAGGCGCTACTATTACAGCTGAGCCAGAGGTAGAAGAGATAGCGTAATTTGGCATCCAATTATAACCCTGTGCACCCGATGCATTTATACTAGTACTAGCGCCTTCACAAATTTCTTGATTAGGGCAACTAATAATAGCATCTGGATATTGCACTACATTTAAAGTTAAAGTAGTTACACCCGTACAAAACGAATTATTACCCAAAATAGTGTAAATAGTTGTTTGCGCAGGGTTAGCAATAACACCACTACCAGTTGTGAAATTTAAACCCGTAGAAGGCGACCAACTGTAACTATTGGCACCATTTGCCGTTAAGTTAACCGATTGACCATAACAAATATCCTTATTAGCAGCTGTTAAAACTGGATTTAAAATAAACGTAACCGTATGCACAGCAGTTGCTGTACAGGTGTTTATATCAGAAGCTGTTACCGTGTAAGTATAAATACCCCCATTTGCTTCAGAAATAGATGTTACAGATGTTAAAGCACCCGAAGACCATGCGTAGCCATAAGCATTACCCGTACCACCCGAAGCTAAGCCGGTAAACGTAATAGAATTACCCATACACACCTGATCGGTGTTGGTAGAAATAGATACAGAAACAGTTGTAGGTTGAATTAAAGTAGTAGTACCTGTAAAAATACAGCCAATTGCATCTTGTAAGGCACAACTATAGGTGCCGGCAATTAAGCCACTTGCCACACTAGAGTTTTGTATAGGATTACTTGACCAAGTGTAGGTATAAGGCCCCGTGTTAGCAATAGGTATAGTAGCCACACTGGCAGTACCATTAGAGCCATTATTACAAGTAACCGAGGTGTTGGCTAAAGTTAAAAAAGCTTGTGCAGGTTGAATTAACGTAGTAGTACCTGTAAAAATACAACCAATAGCATCTTGCAAAGTACAACTGTAGGTGCCGGCAATTAAACCGTTTGCCTGACTAGAGTTTTGTATAGGATTGCTAGACCATGTGTAGGTATAAGGCCCTGTATTTGCAATAGGTATGGTAGCCACACTGGCAGTACCATTAGAGCCATTATTACAAGAGACAGAGGTATTGGCTAAGGTTAAAAAAGCTTGAGCTGGCTGAATAATATTAGTAGTGCCAAAATAGGTGCAACCCAAAGCATCGGTTACAGCACAGGTATAATTACCAATAGTTAAACTGTTAATTTGCACACTTGTTTGTGTATTAGACCAAAGGTAAGAATAAGGACCAGTAGAGGTACCTGTTATAGCACTAACACTAGCTGTACCATTAGATCCATTGTAACAACTAACCGAACTGTTTGCAACCGAAACCGTAAAAATACTAGGTACCGTTACCAACACAGTACCTGAACTGGTACACGAAGGCGATACCGCCGTTAACGTATATATACCGTTTACGGCTGTTGAAAGGGTTTGTGCAGCACTGGTATTTAAAGGTGCTGTGTATCCTCCAGGCCCCGTCCACGAATAGGTAATAGGGCTTGTGGTGTAACCCGATATGGCACCTAAATTTAAAGAGGTACTAATACCGGCAGTAATACAAGAGCTGGTTGCTACAGCTGTAACAGAACACACGCAGTTAATATTAACTGTTTGTGTAATAACCGGACCGCAAGGGGCATTTATTTGAGCAAACAACGTATAATTACCGTTAGCTAGGCCTGAAGCAGTATTCGTTAATAAAGCACTGTTTAAAGTTTGGCTTACAATTACGTTGCTCGAATTGGTCCAAGAGTATGATGTAATAGGATTAACAATGTTGGTAGTTATTGTTGCCACCGCCATACCATTGTTATTACCTACACAAATCGGCGTAATAGACATTTGTAAGATAGTACAAGTTGTGCTATTGATTGCACTGTAAACACCACCAAATCCACTGCCACATACATGCAAAAGGTTTGTGTTTCGGATATATTTTATATCGTAAATATACTTATTAGTAGTGGTTGCACCTGATGGAATAGAAGGTAAAGCGTTAAAAGTAGTGCCGTTAAAATTATAACATAAAATTTGATTATTGCCACCAATGTAAACATTCTCACAGTCGTCAACAGCAATACCACCCTGTTGTTTAACAGTATGGCCAGGTATTGTAATAAAACCAATCTTTGCACCTGTATTTTTATTATATGCAGCTAAATTAAATCCATCGTAATAGTATAAGTAGTTTGCACTTGCCTCTAAAGCGTTAAATCCATTTGAATTAGCAGCAGCACCTACATATGCGTTTTTATTTGCAGCCTCCTGAAAACTGTTATACGTACTTGGCTGAAACCAAACATTGCCATTAAAAGCTGCGTTAACACGCAAAAGAGCGTTATTTACTTGAACAGAACCGGCATCAGCATAAATGATAAATAGATTTCCTGCCGGATCAAGTGCTGCAGAAACCACATCTTGCCCAACAACCGGTAAACCCGTAAAATTTTGAGCAACAATGCTACCATTATTAGTATTTAATATACCTGCCGATTGATTAGTTGCAGTTGTTCCACCCATTCCAAATACGGCACCAGTGCTACAATAGTAAGTCATATCCCATAATTCTTTCCAATTAGCAAGACCTACACTTATAAAGTTATCATAAATACCATTCGCATCAATTCTAACAATACGTGTACCAACAGTTGGGCTGAAACCTTCCCCTTGATAAGACTTACCTGTAAATTTATCCACTAAAAAATTACCTATGTAGCCAAACTGATTTGAAATCCATGTTTGAGAAGGAACAGTGCCTCCAAAAGTCCATATCAAAGTACCAGCAGCATTGTATTTTGCAATAAGGTAAGGACCAGATCCTCCGTAAACATAATAATTACCAGCATAATCATAATCTACATCGTAACCGTAGTTGTTTGTAGCCAAAGTAATGTTCGATACCCATGGGTCAATAACTAACTCTTCGTTTGCATTGTATCCATTAGGGAAACTAAATCCAATGGTATTATCAGCCACAATAAAATTGCTTTCTACAGCCGTATTATTTTGAAAACTGATAGGAGCGTGTTCAATAATATTCTCTAAAGGCGTCTTAATGATTACATCCCCTTTTTTAATTGAAATGCCTTTTACATCGCCGGTGTATTTAATTTTTACATCGTTAATGTTAGCGCCTGGGTGTAAAATTACGTTGTATTTTATACCATGACTTTTTTCGTTTGTAAACACATACTCTATATCAATATTGTTATAAACATTTTTATACGTAATTTTTTTGTAACAATCCGATTTTAATTCCTTATCGCCAAAAGAATGGTAAAAACTTTGTTTTTCACTTTCTTCAACACTCATATTTGGGTTGGCGTTTTCCCAGCTAACATTTACATAATATTTATCAGATGGCTTTAATTTTGGAGTTTCGCCACGCTCATACATTTCAAATTGGTGATGCGTTAAAGGATACACCTTTTCTAAAAAATAAGTTAATCCGGTAGATGAAAAATAAACCTTTTCAGCTCCATTTACATATGCGTATTTAACACTTTGTCCTTCTGGTATATCCTTATTAAATTGTCCGTTATTTTTTATAAAAACACGTCGGCCAAAAACATCACCGCTAACTACAAATTTATTAGCTTTGTTTACTTGACCAAAAGCAACTAATTGTAAAATAAACGCGGCTAAAACTAAAATACCTTTTTTCATATTAATATTATTTATTATTAGCATAAAAGTAATATATATACATGCACTTTGTATGTTTATTGCCTAAATTTAAAGACACTTTCACTCATTTAAATTCATGTTTTTAGGTAAAACGCCATCCGTAAGATATAATTCTTACTCTATTTGGATTAATTCTAAAATTTTTTAGTGGCTTATTATAAGGAAAATAAATGCTTTATGTATCACTATTAAAAATAGCTATTTAATAAACTTCAGCATGGTAGAATTTATTTAATTTTCAGAATTGAACTCATGGCTTGTTTGCACCAAACAAATTTGGGATAAATAGCGCTTATACCAGTTTTTAGCCTGAGCTTTTGCCATTAAATGTGTTGCGTTTTTACGCCACATATCAATATCATTTTTACTTTGCCAATAGCTAATAAAAATGCCTTTATTATTAAAATTTACACTTTCGTAACCCAAAAAACCTGTTTGCTGTTGCGCTAAAAGCATAGTTTCGTTATCCATCTCTTCATAACCTTCTAAATTGGTGCTTTTAGTGGACGAAAAAATTACGGCGTAATAATCAGATGTGGGAAGGATACTCACAAAAAAACACTATTTTTATTAAAATACTTCGGTAGCCTCGGGGTATTTGGCCATCCAACGCTTTAAACTTTCTTTATTTCTAACGGTAATTACAGTTCTTTTATCAATTCTAAGTTTTACTAGATATGTGCTTCCTTTTACTTCAGGTACTTTTGCTGGTGCTTTAGCTCTCATTTTATTATATTCTTTACTATTTTATAACACAAATTAAAGCATTTAGTTGAATAAATAACGTTAAATTATGCCAATTACCCTAATTTATAGACTAATTTGGTTTTTTTGTTAGTTCTTTAAATACATCCTCAATTTTTTGTTCCTCTTTATTTAAAGTAAGCACACTTAATTTGTTTGCAACGGCAAAATCAAAAATGCTTTTACGTACATCGGCACTACCAGTAGTTGTTAATAACCAGGTAGTGGCGTTAATTTGTTTTGCAAAATCGATGGCGCTAATAGCAAGTAAAGTCTGTTCAGTTACTTCTTTGTCAAATTCAACGGTAACTAGTTGCTGAGTACTACTTTTTTGTAAATTTTTAGTATCGTCGTTTGCAACAATTTGGCCGTTATTAATTATTATAACCCTATCACAAATAGCCTCAACTTCTTGCATAATGTGCGTACTTAACATTACCGTTTTTTGCTTGCCAAGGTTTTTAATCAAATTTCTAATTTCTTCTAATTGATTAGGGTCTAAACCTGTAGTAGGTTCGTCCATAATCAATACTTTTGGGTCGTGTATCATTGCTTGCGCCAAACCCACCCGTTGGCGATAGCCTTTACTTAAGGCGCCAATTTTTTTATTTTGTTCAATTTGAAGTCCGGTAACTTCAATCATTTCTTTTACCCTATTTTTTATATTTTTTAGTTTGTAAATATTGCCCGTAAATTCTAAAAATTCTTTAACGTACATATCCAAATACAAGGGATTATGTTCGGGTAAATATCCAATTTGTTTACGAACTTCTAAACTTTGTGTGGCAATATCAAAACCACAAACGGTAGCTGTTCCCTCCGTTTGCGGAATATAACAGGTTAAAATTTTCATCATGGTACTTTTTCCGGCACCATTAGGACCTAAAAAACCAACAATTTGGTTATCGGCAACATCAAAACTAACATTATTAAGTGCCTTTTGAGAACCATATAATTTTGTAATATTATTTACGTGTATAGCCATTTTTTATTTTGTAAATAGGCAAATTTATTTTAAAACCTTATAAACAAATATAAAGATTAGTTTAATAGTTGAAACAAAAAATTACAGCCTTTTTTATTTTTTTACAAGCGTAGTACAACTAGTTCTTATCTGCCTGCTGTAGTATTTTTTTTATTAATACAATTTGCCCCAAATGGTAATGGCTATGTTCAATTATTCCGTGAAGGTTTCTATAATAAATTCCGTATTTTTCTTCAGCTATGTTTTCCCAAAGTTTAGGTTCGGGCAAAGCTTCAATCAGGTTGGCAAAGTTTTCGGCATCGGCCCAGGTTTTGTTTAATAAATTTTCCCAGTCTTGTTGAGATAGAATTGGCGGATGGTTAAAACTATCTTCATCCTTAGCATTAAGCGACTCGCCTTGCAATACGTTTATAACTGCACTTACGTAATAATTTATATGGTAAACCAAAGTGGCAATGGTGTTAAACGAATAAACGGGTGTGGTAGCTTGTTGCCAGGTTACATCCGCTAAATTATCTTTAAGGTTGGAGTAAGTCCAGTTTCCTCCAAAATGCAGTTCTCTAACGTGTTTTGCTATTTGTTTTGTTACACTCATGTTTTTATATTTCTTTATTAAAAATACAAATATTTTCTTTTACATTTCTACTTATCAAAAAGCTCGCTATTCATTTGCCAGTGGCTAAATTGTAACTCTTTAACAAGTGCGCTTATGTTTTTTCTGCCATATTTACTAAAGCCGTAGGCGAAACAGTTGTCGCATACATCTGTTTTGTGAGAATTTTGTGCAGGAATTTGTGGAGAGGATTGAAGATAGTTGCAAGCAAGGCACACGCTAATGTGACCAACTATTTTATTTTGTTTAAAATACACCACACCAAAATGCGGATCAAAGCAGGCCGCTGTGCCGCCGCCATAGGCTTTAGTGTTGGCAAGGGTATTATTAAATGTATTAATTTGTTTTTTTGTTAACTCGGTTTGTTTAAATATCCTTTCTTTTTTGGCTAGCACTTGCCCATTACTAACAATTTGCATTTCCGGCGAGCCATTGTAATCGTAAGCAATTACTTTATCATAGCTAAGCGTATCAAAAGGATTAGAATATTTTTTTGTTGGTTTGTCTTTTTGTGAAACTGTTTGGTTTATAAAAGCAAAACAGGTGACTGCAAGTGTTATAAATATGAAAAGTTTGTGTTTCATTTTAATATTAATGTATTGCAAACTTATAACTACTTTTTGCAAAGTGAATTTACACAATTGTAACTTAACCCCCAAAAAAATTGGTGCCATTGCCGTTCCCGATTACTGCTGGAAAATTGTACAATCTGTTAAAACCAAAGAAGTGCTTTATTGCGTTTAGTTTAAAACCAATAGGAATAACTAGCGTTAATTTCACCATCTCATTCACTCAGCCTACGCATTCTTTCCCTAAATTCTCTAACGGTTTCAACTTTTATAGAATAAGTAAATCTTAAAAAGTTGTACCTTTATTTTAATAAATAGTAAAATAAAATGAACAATTTAAAAAAAGGAGACTTGGTCTATTGGCTTTTTGGTGAGACACCGAAATACAAAATTGTAGGCACGAAAGATGAACCTTTTAAAAGGGGTAATGGTGAGATAGTTAATGTTTCAGAAGGGAACGATTATATCATTGTGAACGAACCGTTACTTAAAGAGGGAAGATCAGTATTTCAGCACGTCCCAGCACAACACTTAGAGTTGATAAAAGACTAAGAAACTTATTGGTAAGCTTCAAAATATAACAGAAGCATAAATTAAAACCCCTAGTGATGAGCTAGGGGTTTGTTTTTTATTTTACAATTTCTTTTAAATTATTTTTTAGTGTTACGTTGGCTCTACCTAAAGCTTGAATGAAATTTTCATAATAGTCTTTAATATCCTTTAGTACAGTATTATATTCTAAGATAGCAATTTCAGCTTTATTAATTATATTTTGCCACTCAGCCTTATTTGGAAAATTACGATAAACTTGATTATTCAAAATTCCTTTTATGTCTTTGATATATTGAAGTCGGAACTCAGTAATATTTATATTTGCTCTTTCTTCTTCGGTCATTTCTATAGTGCCTTTTGAATCTTCACTGAGCTTGTAGGATAAATCAAAAGTTGCTTCACAAAAACGAACATGAACATTATTACTATTATTACCGCAAAATTCCACAAACTTTATACGTGCTGTTTCAAGCTCTTGTAATGCACTTGTAAACTCTTTCATACAAGCTAAGGCTATTGGTGTTGTAGTAATGTCAACTTCTTCACTAGATTTTTTTATGGAAGTAATTGAATCAAATGCTTGAAGTATTCCAATTAAATCTTGTGCTTTTTTGTCACTGGAATGGTTGCTTTCGACAACAAAGATTTGGAACATTTCTTTTGGTGTTAAGTAATAAATTTTTTCTAAGTTCAAACTTGGTACTACCTTACGTACTTTTTTCTTATAAGGGCGTTCATCAATTTGTTTAATTGTATCTTTATATGATTCTATTTGTTCTTCAACAGCAAGTATAAGAACGCCCGCCATCTTAAAAAAATATGCTTTTAAATCTGTAATTTCCTTTTCCTTATTGTCAATTAAATCTTGCTTATTATTCTTTTCTTCCTCTTTCCTTTTTTTACTTTGAATTCGATGGTCTATAAATAAAATGGCAAATGATACCAGCATAGCTAGCAACGAAGTAAACCAAGCTTCATCATAAAATTTGTCTTCTTTAGTTTCTATTGCTTTTAATACAAGATTGGAAAGTGTTTTTACCAGGGTATCATCTGTATGATTAATTGGGGTTGTTGACATTTATGTTTTTTCTATATGATTGATTGTTTTCTAATACGTTCATCTTGCTCAAATCTTTCTTGTTGTTTATTCCAGTCAGAAAATATGATATTTAATATCTAGCTTCTTCAATATGCATATCTGCGCCTTCCTCATGAATATTGTTCGATTTGCAATAATAGGATTTCCTGTAGTTATATTGACGTTTATTGTAAGTTAAAACAAAAATTACTTTGAAAGAAATATCTAGAGGGAATGTTTTTTTTATTTTATCAAAGTTCTTTACAAATCGTGAAAATATCTGTGCGTTAATTTTTGAGAATATGTTTATTGTGATTTTTTCATTAATTTCTAATCCCCAATCATCTACAAATGAAAATTCTTCCCTTTGCCACTCGAATTCAAATCGCGTAGATTTAAGTAAAATTGGAAATTTGAATTCATTGTTTAATACGGTTATTTCAATTTCCCCAAACTCTGTATTTAGCTTTTGCGAATGATACGCTTCTAGCGTAAACTTATTCCAAGGCTTGATGAATACAAAACTCAGATTGGGAAAAAAAGGAATTTTTTCTTTATTGTAATAACCATTGCCGCAGCCCTCGAAATATTCAAGATAATTAAAAACATCATTATGAAAAATATTTAACTCTTCGTTTTTCTCATTAACAACATATAAACCTAAAATATATTTTTCCGCCTTTGAAAGAGAATTATAAAAGGTTTCGTGATAAAAAACAGAATCGGATAATTTAAACCGTATAAGTTTAATGAGGTGATAAATGTTGTTATAAAGTTGCTCAACATTTTCAATTTGATAGCTTAATGTCCTGAGAGGATAGAAAGTACTAAATTCCGGTTTAAATACATCGCCAGTAAAAGCTGCTTGACAAAACTTCTCTGCATTTTGTTTAAGATTTTTATAATACTTAGTAAGACCAGGATATCCGTTTTCGTCTCCAAAGTTAAGCGAGTTGACTAAACTACGGTGATTATCTAAAAGTTGGAAAAAAGCAGATTCAGATGTTTGTGTTTTAAGAGTTTCTGTTTGTTGTTTAAAATACTCATTTGATTCTTTCATTTCAAGAATTTGATTCTTTAACTCCTCGCTTTGTAAATCAATTGAAATTTGTTGTTTTTCTATAGATAACTGTTGTTGACTTATTGTTTTCCTCTGCATTTCGAGGTTTTCAAGAACAAAAAATAAACTTGCAAGGCTTGCAAATATGCCTGATGTACCTCCAAGAATTGTTCCTAATTCAGAAATTGATGTTAGATGAAAAATAAATTGTGTTTTATAGTCTGCAAGAAATAAAAAAACACAAAAAACGGAGAGGATTATAAAACCCCAGCCAGATTTACGATAAGTGTGTTTTTCAGACAGCATAAAATCAAAATTACGAAAATAAAAGGTTGTACCAATTTCAATTTATGATGCTTTACTGGTTTGTGCTTGCTTGCCTTGTCAAAAATTATTTCTTTTCAATTCTTTTCAATAAGTATTGACAATCTTTTGACTTATCAGAAAAGTAAGTTGGGGTAACGAACTCCCAACCGTTAGAATAAAAATAGTTTAAGGCTGAAGTAAGAGATATAAATTTTATTATTTTCCCGTCAGAACCAGCAATTTTAGTTTCGTCCCATGAACCAATTCTTTGACCATAGTCAATGCTAATTTCTACCTCATAACTTAAACTTGGAAAAAAAGCTCTTAAAGTACAGTATTTTATGGCAAGAGCATTGATGTCTACTCCATCGACATATATCTTTGGTACAGCATTCGGATCAAGCGGCGTAGAAACTGCTTTTTGTCCATTTCTTAGACCATTCTGACTATAGTTAGTAATTATTTCTAAAGAGATATATTTTCCGTCTGAGTGTTTATCTTTATAAAATATGTTCTTATCATTTATCAATGTAATTGTACATGTAATCGTTTCACCATTTTTTTTGAAGATTGTGTCTGTCTGGGACTTAAGTGATAAGGAAAATGCCAAGAAAAATGATAAAAAAATAATTATTTTCATAAAGTAAATATAAATAATAATTCTTTTAGGATTTAAACATCTGAAATTTGAATGTAATTGTTGTCAATCGATATAATTAAGTTGTTACAGTGCTTGGCGCATTTGGGTAGAATTGTTTCTTTTGTTGTCCGACTGGCAATGAGTAGTAACTTACTTATATCCTTAACATTTTAAAGCCAATCTTACATTTTGCAAGATTGGCTTATTAATAATAAAGATAATAAAAAAAGTAAACTATTTCTTAACCAATTTTCGGGCGGTGGCTTTTTTGTTTGCCGCTTTTTTAACAACAGTTTTCTTGGCTGCTTTTTTTGCAGGTAGCTTAATAACTTTTGTTGCGGGTTTTTTAGCAGCGCCTGTAGTGGCTTTTTTAGCAGCAGTTTTCTTCGCGCCTTTTTTATCAAAGGCTTTCGGGTTTTGAATTAAAATCATTGCCTTTACATCTTCTAAACTTAATGCGCTTAATTCTTCAGGTGTAAATTTACCGCCGCCGTTTTTAATTAATTTAAGGTTTAATTTACCAAACTTTATTTGAGGTCCCCAACGTGCATTTTCAATGCTAATTTTTTCGTCGGGCCAATTTTGTATGTAACGGTTGGCTTCTTTATCTAATTTTTTTTCAATTAATTCGTTAATGTCTTTTTGCGATAAATTATCAAAATCGTAAGCACGTGGTACGTTAATAAACATGCCCTCGTATTTTATAAAAGGTCCAAAACGGCCTTTGCCTTTGGTTACCCCTTTACCTTCGTAATGGGCAACGGGCGCATCTGCCAATTGTTTTTCTTTAATAATTTCTATGGCTGTTTCCATATCTACCGTAAACGGGTCAATAGTGCGCGGAATAGAAATAAATGCTTCGTCTAATTTTATATAAGGGCCAAAACGCCCAATGGCAACAATTACTTCTTTGCCTTCGTAAGTACCCAAATTCATTGGAAGTTTAAATAAATCTAAGGCTTCTTCTAAAGTAATAGTTTCTAAACTTTGATTTTTTTGTAAGCTGGCAAATTTTGCTTTTTCGCCTGTATCTTCATTGGTTTCGCCAATTTGGGCTAAGGGCCCAAAACGCCCAATACGCACTATAATAGGCTTTCCGCTTGTAGGGTCGGTACCTAAATTACGCTCGCCACTAGCACGCTCGCTATTTTCCATGGTACTTTCTACCGTTTTGTGGAAAGGCTTATAAAACTCGCCCAGCATTTTTTGCCAGTCTAAGTTGCCATCTGCAATTTCATCAAACTCTTCTTCAACTTTGGCGGTAAAATTAAAATCTAAAATTGTTGGGAAGTATTGCAGTAAAAAATCGTTTACCACCATACCAATATCGGTAGGAAATAATTTTGATTTTTCGGCACCTGTATTTTCGGTTTTAATTTCTTTATTTATGTTTTGTTTTACCAAACTTAAGCTCACAAAATTACGTGGCGAACCTTCTCTGTCCGTCTTTTCAACATAATTACGTTTTTGCACAGTACTAATAGTTGGCGCATAGGTACTTGGACGACCAATGCCTAATTCCTCTAACTTTTTAACTAAACTTGCCTCCGTATAACGTGCCGGGTGATGCGTAAAACGTTGCGTGGCGCTAATTTCTTTACTCTCAATTTTTTCGCCCACTTTCATTGGTGGTAGCATTGATGAATTTTCTTCATCTGTATCCTCATCATCTGTTCCCTCCATGTATACTTTAAGGAAACCATCAAATTTTAATACTTCGCCTTGCGCTACAAAGGTTTCGGCGGTTGTGTTAATTGTTACTTTAGCAGTTGTTTTTTCTAATTCGGCATCGCTCATTTGGCTGGCAATGGTACGTTTCCAAATTAAATCGTATAAACGCATTTCGTTACGCTCGCCATCAATGGCAGTGGTATCAATATAGGTAGGGCGAATGGCTTCGTGAGCCTCTTGTGCACCTTTGCTTTTGTTTTTGTATTTACGAGGACTGTAATATTTTGCGCCGTAGTTTGCATTAATGGCTTTGTTGGCTTGGTCCATAGCGGTATCCGATAAGTTTACCGAATCGGTACGCATATAGGTAATTTTACCGGCTTCGTACAAACGTTGCGCTACTTGCATGGTTTGTGCTACACTAAAGCCCAATTTACGTGCAGCTTCTTGTTGTAAGGTAGAGGTAGTAAAAGGCGCTGCAGGACTACGTTTTGCAGGTTTTGTTTCTAAACTCGAAATGGTGTAAATAGCCGCTTTGCATTTTTCTAAAAAAGCTTGTGCTTCGGCTTCGGTAGTAAAACGTTTGTCTAATTCGGCTTTTAAAATGCCCGAACCAACGGTAAACAAAGCCGAAACTTTAAAAGCAGAGGTAGAAACGAATTTTTGAATTTCGCGTTCACGTTCTACAATTAAACGTACTGCAACCGATTGTACACGTCCGGCCGATAAACTCGGGCGCACTTTACGCCATAAAATAGGTGATAATTCAAAACCTACCAATCTATCTAACACACGGCGTGCTTGTTGTGCGTTTACTAAATTAATATCTATTTCGCGCGGGTTTTCAATGGCTTTTAAAATAGCCGATTTTGTAATTTCGTGAAAAACAATGCGTTTTGTGTTTTTTTTATTTAATCCTAAAGTTTCGTATAAATGCCAGCTAATTGCTTCCCCTTCGCGGTCTTCATCGGACGCTAACCAAACCATGTCGGCATCTTTACTTAATTTTTTTAATTCGGCAATTACCCGTTCTTTATCAGGTTGTACTTCGTAAGTAGGTGTAAAATTATTTTCAATATCAACGCCAAAACCTTTTTTTACAAGGTCGCGAATATGTCCAAAACTCGATTTAACTGTAAAATCTTTCCCTAAAAATCCTTCAATTGTTTTTGCTTTTGCCGGACTTTCTACTATCACTAAATTTTTACTCATATATATATAGGTACAGGTCTAAAAAATAAAATGTGGTTTTAAAATTGTTGCAAAGGAAAAAATAAAATCATACAAAAAAGAAAAAAATGAGTTAAGTGCCTATAATTTTTAGTGAAATGGGTTTAAAAATGTTAAAATCTGCCAAAATGACATTAAATTAGTATATTTGTAGGCAATAAAATGGAAAATAAAATAATAGACGAAAGCAAACAAGGCGAAGTTTTAACACTTGAGTCAAATAATACCGGTAAAAAACTGTTTTTAGAAAGTTATGGTTGTCAGATGAATTTTGCCGATAGCGAAATTGTAGCCTCCATTTTAATGAAAGAGGGGTTTAGTACCACTTCAAATGCTGAAGAAGCTGACTTGATTTTTATGAATACCTGTGCTATTAGAGATAATGCCGAAAATAGAGTTAGACAACGTTTACAGGATTATAAAAAGATAAAAAGATCTAAACCTGAATTATTAATTGGCGTGTTGGGCTGTATGGCCGAACGTTTAAAAGCACAATTATTAGAAGAAGAAAAATTGGTAGATATAGTTGTAGGTCCGGATGCTTACCGCGATTTGCCCAATTTAATTGCACAAGCCGAAACCGGACAAAAAGCAATAAATGTAATTTTAAGTAAGGAAGAAACCTATGCTGATATTGCTCCTGTTCGTTTAGATAAAAACGGTGTAAGTGCTTTTGTAAGCATTATGCGTGGTTGCGATAATATGTGTAGTTTTTGTGTAGTGCCTTTTACAAGGGGCAGAGAACGTAGCCGCGACCCACAAAGCATTGTAAACGAATGCAAACAAGCATTTGATGCAGGTTACAGAGAAGTAACTTTATTAGGGCAAAATGTAGACAGTTATTTATATAGCGGCGGCGGACTAAAAAAAGAAAAATTAACCGAAGAACAAAAAGCTAACAGTACCAACTTTGCACAATTAATGGAAATGGTGGCGCTTATTCATCCTGATTTGCGTGTGCGTTTTAGCACCTCTCATCCAAAAGATATGACGGATGATGTTTTGGAAATAATGGCTAAGTACGAAAATATTTGTAATAACATACATTTACCGGTACAAAGCGGCAGCAGTAAAGTATTAGAAATGATGAACCGTGGTTACACCCGCGAGTGGTATTTGGGCAGAATTGAAGCTATTAGAAGAATAATTCCGGGTTGCGGTATTAGTACAGATACAATTTCAGGATTTTGTGGTGAGACGGATGAAGAACACCAAGAAACTATTAGTTTAATGAACGATGTAAAATATGATTTTGCATTTATGTTTATGTATAGCGAACGTCCGAAAACATTGGCAGAGCGAAAATACAAAGACGATGTGCCTGACGATATAAAACAAAAACGTTTAGCGGAAATTGTTGCTTTACAGCGCCAGCATAGCGAATACCATACCCGCAAACAAGTTGGAAGTGTAACCAAAGTATTAATTGAAGGTTTTTCAAAAAAATCGGAAGATATGTTGATGGGACGTAACAGCCAAAACTCGGTTGTTGTTTTTCCGAAAGGAAATTATAAACGAGGGGATTATGTGAATGTGATGGTGACGAGTAGTACTTCTTCTACGCTGATTGGGGAGGTGGTTTGAGGGACTGGAGGGACTTAAGAGACTGAAGGGACTGAAGGGATAGTAGAGACGAAAGGGATAAAAAGGGCAAATTGATATGCAAAAACATAATTTTAAGAAATTAACGATTTGGTTAGATGCAATGAATTTGTGTGATTTAATTTATAATTATACAGAAACGTTGCCAAATAAAGAGAGGTATAATTTAATTTCTCAACTGGAAAAATGTAGTGTTTCTGTCCCGTCAAATATTGCAGAAGGTTCGGGTAAAAGAACACACATTCATTTCGCTGAATTTTTAACTACTGCACTAACATCAGCCTACGAAATGGAAACACAATTATTAATTTGTGAGAAAAGAAAATATGGAAGTATAAATGAATTAAACATACTGTTAGAAAAAGTAGAAATTTTAAAAATACAACTATCAAATTTTAGAGATAAGATTTTAAAGGGATAAAAAGAGACTAAAGAGACTAAAAAGACTTAAGAGATAGAAGGGACAACGGTATACAAAGTCCCTCAAATCCCTTAAGTCCCTGTTATCTCTTAAGTCATTACAAAAAAAATGAACACACAAGAATTAAAACAAAAATTTGGAATAATAGGCAACAACGCTTTGCTGGATAGAGCCGTGGATATAGCTCGCCAAGTAGCTCCTACCGATTTAAATGTAGTTATTAATGGTGAGAGTGGAACGGGTAAAGAAGTATTTCCACAAATTATTCATCAAAATAGTGCGCGCAAACATGGGCCTTACATTGCAGTAAACTGTGGCGCTATTCCCGAAGGGACAATTGATAGCGAATTATTTGGGCATGAAAAGGGAGCATTTACAGGCGCTACCGAAGCACGCAAAGGTTATTTTGAAGTTGCTAATACTGGTACCATTTTTTTAGACGAAGTTGGAGAACTACCTCTTGCCACCCAAGCCCGCTTGCTACGTGTGTTAGAGAGTGGCGAGTATATAAAAGTAGGAAGTAGTAAAGTATTAAAAACAGATGTGCGTGTTGTAGCCGCAACAAATATTAATTTTTATCAGGCTTTAGAAAAAGAAAAATTTCGTCCCGATTTATATTATCGTCTAAATACTGTACCTGTTTATTTACCGCCTTTGCGCGAGCGTAAAGAAGATATTCATTTATTGTTTAGAAAGTTTGCAAACGATTTTGCTGCAAAATACCGCATGCCAGTGCTACGTTTAATGGCAGATGCTGAGCAGGTGTTAACTAATTATTATTGGCCAGGAAATATCCGTCAGTTAAAAAATATTGCCGAACAAATTTCAATTATTGAAAAAAGCAGAGAAATAAATGCTGAAACGCTCTTAAAATATTTACCGCAGTTTAATAATAACAATGTGCCAAGTATTATGCACAGTAATGCTTCAGGCGGTTCGGTTTTAGAAAATACAGACAGAGAATTAATTTTTAATGTGATACGCGATACACGAAGTGAATTGAACGACTTAAAAAAATTGGTGTACGATTTGGTAACCAATGGCAGTAAAACAAATACTGACGATGTTCAAATAATAAATCGTATGTACACATCAAACGATATTATTAATAATGGCAGCGGTTTAACACTACATCCATCTGTGTTGCAATCTCAACCAATTAATCAAACAATTGAGGTAGAAGAAACTTTGTCGTTACAGGATAAAGAAATTGATATGATAAAAAAAGCCTTAAAAAAATACAAAGGTAAACGAAAAAATGCTGCTAAAGAACTTGGTATTAGCGAACGCACACTATATCGTAAAATTAATGAGTTTAATATTGAGGAGTAGATTTTTTATAGTTGTTAGTCTGTTTTTTTATAGTTTTATTTTGGCACAAAATAAAAATAGGGATTCTTTGCTATTAATTATTTCCAAATCACAGGTTGATAGTCTTAAAGCGTATAATTATTGGGTACTTGCCACTACTTATTCAGAATCTAATCCGCTAAAAGCCATAAATTATTTAAATAAGGCCAACGAATTAAACAGCAATAAAATAAAACATTTATATGTAGATATATTAATAACTAAATCGTTAACCTATCGCTGTTTAGGAAAAATAGATTCGTCAGTAAAATTTTCAGCCCAGGCAATTAAAATCTCACAAAAATATAATTACCCAAAAAGACTATCCTATGCTTATGGCGAAACCGGTCAAAATGTTTTATCGCAGGGCAATTATAAGTTGGCTATTGATTATTTCACAAAACAATTAATTGCTTGTAAATTAGCTAAATTAGATAGAGATATTGCAGGTATTTATAATAATATTGGAACGGCTTATGGTAATTTGGGCGACTGGCAGATGGCACGCGAATATTTTTTAAAATCAATAAAAGAAAATTTAAAGTATGGCAACAATTACTCCTTGGGTAACGATTTTAATAATATTGGCATAACGTTTATTATTAATAATAATTTAGATTCAGCGTATATTTATTTATTAAAAGGGTTAGAATATCGAATTAAAATAGATGATAAACTTGGCGTTGGAGGCTCACTTAACAATTTAGCCCTTTGGTATAACGAAAAAAAAGAATTAAATAAAGCCATTTTTTATGCCGATTCTGCTTTAAAATATGCAAAATCTATTCCTAATAAAAAACTAGAAATGGAAGTGTATGATAGCTACGACCAAATATTTTCTAAGCAAGGTAAATATAAAGAAGCTTATGATGCTTACAAACAAAAAATTAGCATCCAACTTCAATTAGAAAATCAAGATGCACGCAATAAATTAATTCAACTACAATCGGATATTGATTTAGATAAAAAACAAACCGAGTTATTAGAAAAAGATTTAGCACTATCTAAATCTGAAAAACAAAAACAAAAACAAGTTGGCATTATTGCCATTGGAGCTGCATTAATGCTTGCACTTGTTTTATTTTTATTTAACTTTTTTAAAAGTAATAAGCTATTAAAAACAAAAAATAATTTAATATCAGAACAAAAACATTTAATAGAAGAAAAACATAAAGATATCACTGATAGTATTACCTATGCACACCGCATTCAATCATCGTTAATTCCACCTCAATCACAAATTAATAAAACGTTTAAAAATATTTCCATATTTTTTCAGCCACGTGATATTGTGAGTGGCGATTTTTATTGGTTTAGTCAAAAACATTCCAATACAATTTTTGCTTTAGCCGATTGTACCGGCCATGGGGTACCAGGAGCATTTATGAGTATTATTGGCATTAATCAATTAAACACGTTGATAAACGAAAAAGGATTAACACAGCCTGCATTAATTTTAAATGAATTAAAAAATGGCATCATTAATAGTTTAAATGCCGATGCTGAAAGTGACAAGAAAGATGGTATGGATATTGCTCTAATTTCGTTTAACCAAACCGAATTAAATTTTGCAGGAGCTAACCAATCCGTTTATATCTTAAGAAATAAAGAACTAATTGAATTAAAAGGCAATAAACAACCCATTGGCCTGTCGGACAATAGCGAAAATTTTACAGAAATAAAATTTGATTTACAAAAAGCTGACAGACTAATTTTATACAGCGATGGATTGGTAGACCAATTTGGTGGGCAGGAAGGAAAAAAATTAAAATCGAAAAATTTAAAATTATGGTTAATTGAAAGTGCTGACTTATCAATAGAAAACCAAAAAGAACTAATTGCCACTAAATTAAATACCTTTAAACAAAATTACGAACAGACTGACGATATAACACTTGCCATTATTGAAATTTAAATTAATTGTATATTCTATACTTCTGTCTTGCTACTTGTTTCTAGGTAGTTGCAAGCCAACTGTGTCATTAAGTGGAGCATCAATACCCGACGAAGCAAAAACGATTAGTGTAGCTGTATTTGCAAACAATACAAGCTTAGGCCCTCCTACCCTATCGCAACGCTTTACCGAAAAATTAAGAGATGTTGTTTCGCAGCAAACACGGTTAAGTTTAATAAAAAACAACGCCGATTTACAATTTGAAGGTTTTATTGCCGATTACAATGTAGCGCCAGTTGCCATACAAAGTAACGACCAAGCTGGGCAAAACCGATTAACAATAAGCGTAAACGTTAAATACACTAATACTTTTGAGGCATCAAAAAGTTTTGAGCAAACCTTTACTCGTTTTGCCGATTTTCCTTCAACACAAACAATTGCAAGCCGCGAAGCCGATTTAGTTACCGAAATATATCGCCAACTTACTGAGGATATTTTTAATAAGGCGTTTAATAATTGGTAGCCCTTCCTAAATTATTTAGATGGTGTTTTTAATGAGTAAAACTAAAGTATTAATTAGTAAGCAACTAATAGTTAGATACTATTTTACGTAATTTTATAAAAATAATTTAAAACAATTTAGCTTTTACTTCTATATATAAAATAATTCTCAAAACGATTATATACTTCTTTATGAAAAAACACTTAACATCATTAGCTCTAGTATTTAGTTTATCATTAACCATCGCTCAAAACTCACAAACATTTAACTTTACTGGTGGTATGCAAACTTTTACTGTACCAGCCTGTATAACTTCTATAACCGTTGATGTAAGAGGCGCACAAGGTGCCAACTCTAACGATAAATTGCTTACTAATGCTATTGGTGGTCAAGGAGGGCGTGTAGTAGGCGTTTTAGCTGTAACACCCGGGCAAGTTTATAATATTTTTGTAGGTGGAGTGGGCAATATTAGTGGTGCAGGAGGTTATAATGGTGGTGGTATTGGTGGTACTTCAAGTGCCGGTAGTAGTTGTTTTGGTGGTCCTGCAGCAGGTGGCGGTGGTGCAAGCGATATTCGTTTTGGCGGTATAGCCCTAGGTAACCGAATTGTTGTTGCTGGTGGTGGCGGTGGTTCTGGTAGAGATTATTGTAACGGTACATGCCAACCTTGTGGTTGTGGCGGAAGCGGTGGCTCTGGCGGATTACTTACTGGCGTTAATGGATATGCAGCAAATAATTGTGGGTTTAATTATCCAGGAACAAATGTTAATGGTGGTTTCGGCGGAAGTCAAGTTGCAGGTGGAAATGGTGGTCCGGGAGACGGTGCAGGTTTTGCCGGCACTGCAGGCGTTTTAGGCACTGGTGGCAATGGCGCAAATGGCTCATACGATGTCGCCGGTGGCGGTGGCGGTGGTGGTTATTACGGTGGTGGTGGCGGTGGTGGTGCCAGTAGCGGAAGTGGTGTTGGTGGTGGCGGCGGCGGTGGCGGCTCATCCTTCATAGGCCCATTAACTTCGGCGGTTACTTCTTCTAGCATTCAATTAGGTAACGGTGTAGTTACCATTTCATATCTTTCAACAGCATCTGTTGCAATTGTAGCTTCAAATACAACGGTTTGCGCTGGTACGCCAGTTACATTAACTGCAAATGGTACATTAACTTATACTTGGAGTACTGGATCAAATGCAACCAATATAGTAGTTACACCTACCACAAGTACAACCTATACCCTTACTGGCTCAAATGGTACATCTTGTACAGCCAGCACAACTATTTTAATTTCAATTACGCCTCCTCCAATTATTCCTGCAACTAATCCTTCGGTATGTGTAGGTTCTGCTATTAATTTAACCTCTAGTGGAGGTTCTACTTATGCATGGTCAGGTCCATTAGGTTTTACTTCTGCCTCACAAAACCCAACCATTGTAAATGCTACTAACCCCATGTCGGGCGCATATACAGTTACTGTAACTACAGCTGCTGGTTGTTCAAACACTGCTGTATCAAACGTTACCGTAATAAATGTTCCAACAGCTAATTTAGTAAGTAATTCGCCTGTTTGTTTGGGTGGTAATTTAACGTTTACTGCAAGTGGTGGTGTGGTTAACTTAACCGGCCCTAATGGCTTTGTAAGTGCAGCAAACAACCCAACTATTACAAATGTTAGCAATTTAGCAAACGGTACATATACCCTATTGGTTTCGGCCGGGACCTGTACTGCAAGTACCACAAATGCTGTGGTAATAAATCCTTTACCTGTGCCAATAATTACAAGCAATAGCCCTGTGTGTATTAATAAGCCAATAAATTTTACGGGTAATGGTGGTGTTACTTATGCATGGGTAGGGCCAAATGGCTACACCTCTTCGGCTCAAAATCCAATAATTGCATCGGCAAGTGCAACAAATGCAGGTACTTATACCTTAACTGTTACAAATGCAAATGGTTGCACGGGTTTTTCAACAACGGTCGTAACAATTAATACTTTACCAGTAATTGCGGTAACTAATCCATCAGTATGTTTAGGCTCTGCTATTAATTTAAGTTCTAATGGAGGTTCTACCTATTCTTGGCTTGGGCCCTTAGCATTTAATTCTGCTTTGCAAAACCCAACCATAGCAAACTCTACTAATGCCATGTCGGGCGGGTATACCGTAACTGTTACAAGTGCGGCAGGTTGCACAAACTCTGCAGTATCTAACGTTACTGTAATAAATACACCAACAGCTAATTTACTTAATAACGCCCCTGTTTGTGTAGGTGGCAATTTAACATTTACTGCAAGTGGAGGTGTAATTAATTTAACCGGACCTAACGGCTTTTTAAGTGCAGCAAACAACCCAACCATTACAAATGTTAGCAACTTAGCAAACGGTACCTATACCCTATTGGTTTCGGCCGGAACCTGTACTGCAAGTACCACGAATGCTGTGGTTATTAACCCATTACCTGTGCCTATAATTACAAGCAATAGCCCTGTATGTATTAATAACACTATAAATTTTACAGGTAGTGGTGGTATTACTTATTCATGGGCAGGGCCAAATGGGTTCACCTCTTCGGCTCAAAATCCAATTATAGCTTCTGCAACTGCTACAAATGCAGGTACGTATACCTTAACTGTAACTAATGCAAGTGGCTGTACCGGTTTTTCAACAACTGCAGTAACAATAAGTCCGTTGCCAGTAATAGTGCCTTTAAATAACCCAACTGTTTGTTTAAATACAACCATTAATTTAGCCTCTAATGGAGGTTCTACTTATTCATGGACAGGGCCTTTAGGCTTTACTTCTGCCTTACAAAACCCTAATATAGCAAATGCCACATTAGGGATGAGTGGCGCTTATAATGTTATAGTAACAAGTGCTGTGGGTTGTACCAATTCTGCAATAGCAAACGTTACTGTATTGCCATTACCTGCACCTGCTATAACAAGCAATACACCTTGTGTAGGCGCGACGCTAAACCTAGGTGCTAGTGGAGGTGCAACGTATGCGTGGATAGGACCAAATGGCTTTTTTAGTGCCCTACAAAATCCTAGCATTGTAAATGTGTTAGGCTTAGCTAACGGAACTTACAGCTTAATAGCCTCGGTAGGTACTTGCTCGGCATTAATTACCAGTCCTGTTACTATAAACGCACTACCTGTGGTTATCGCACTAAATAATAGTCCTGCATGCGAAACCAAAAGCGTGCAATTAACTGCCGGTGGAGGTGTAAGTTACCAATGGACTGGGCCAAATGGCTTTACAAATACAACTCAAAATCCATCAATAAATGGAATAACGATAAGTAATGCCGGTATTTATACTGTAACGGCTATTGATGCCAACAATTGTATAGCATCAAATACCACAGCGGTAATTACAAACACAAACCCAATTGTAAATGCAAACGGTGCAAGTGTATGTTTTGGCTCTCCTGCTACCTTAATGGCAAGTGGAGGAACTACTTATGCATGGACTGGGCCAAATGGTTATACGTCAACCAATGCAAATGCAAATGTACCCGTTGCTAATGTTGCTTCTAGTGGTTCGTATACTGTAGTTGTAACTAATAGTAATGGCTGTAGCTCAACATCTGCGGTTGGCTTAGCTACTACTCCAATACCTAGTCCTAATATTACCGGCACTTCAAGAGCATGCGTTAATGGCGTTATATCCTTACAAGGTAGCGGTGGCATTAATTATAGTTGGGCTGGCCCTGCAGGCTTTTTATCGAGCAACCAAACTATTACTTTAACTGTTACAAGCGTAAATATGGGCGGTAATTACACCTTAACAGCTAATAACAATGGTGGTTGCTTAAACTCTACCTCTATACCGGTTATTGTAGACCCTTTACCCGAAGCAACTTTAAAAAGTGATGGCAAAAACAGTTGCGCTCCGTTTTGCGCTAACTTTAATTTACAAACCCAATCGGGCTCATCGGCAATCGTAAGCACATTGTGGCAAATTGGTAGTCAATCTTTTACCAATACTCAATTTAACTATTGTTTTAACACCCCTGGTAGCTACAATGTTAATGCTATTTTTACAGATGGTAACGGTTGCGCAAACACAAGTACTTACGCCATAATAGCTTATGGCCCGCCAAGTGCTAATTTTGAAACCAGCCCTTACAAACCAATTGAAGGGGAAGATGTTGTGAATTTTACAAACACATCAACCGGACCGGAAATAACCACTTGGAATTGGTTTTTTGTAAGTAATAATGGGTACACGAGCACCCAACAAAACACCTCGTATTTATTTGAAAAAGCCGGTGACTACGCTGTTGCTATGATAGCTGGCAACAAATGGGGCTGTACAGATACTATTGTTAAATATGTAACCATAAATGAAGAATATGCTCTATTTATTCCAAACTCGTTTACACCAAATGGTGATGGATTAAATGATTTATTTTTACCAAAAGGCAGAGCGGTAACAAAATATAATTTAGTTGTTTTTGACCGTTGGGGGCAAAAATTATTTGAAACGAAAGAGTTTGAAAAAGGATGGGATGGCAAATTTAATGGTGTTGAATGCAAAAACGATACCTATGTTTGGAAGATAACTACCGATAACGACATTACGAAGCGAAAGGAATATACAGGCCATGTAACAATTAGTAGGTAGTAAAAAGGATGCTTAATGGTAAAATTACTTGAATAGTCTTCTTTATTCTTGCTCCTTAACTTCGTTAAGATTATTTTTTAAACCATCTGTTTGATAAATTTGATACATTCCTTTATCATCACTGTATATTAAATAAGCTTGTAGTTCGTTATGTTTTTGTAAAAATTTCTTTGCCTTTTCTAATCCCATAACTAAAATACCTGTAGCATTAGCGTCAGCAGTAATACACTCTTTAGCAAACACCGAAGCGCTTAGCAAATTATTTTTGGTTGGATAACCAGTTTTGGGGTCGATGTGATGGTGATATTTAATGCCGTTCTCCATTATATACCTACGGTAGTTGCCCGAAGTAGCAATGGCTGAGTTTTCGAGTTTTACCAGTGCCTTTAATGGATTATCCGATTCTTTGTTATCAATTGGTTTTTCAATACCTACTACCCAATTTGAACCATTTGGCTTTTTTCCATGCGCATAGGTTTCCCCTCCAATTTCTACTAAAAATGAAGTAATACCTTTCGAAATTAAAAATTCAGAAACCACATCAACGGAATAGCCCTGTGCAAAAGCGTTAAAATCAAGTGCAACGCGAGGATCTTTTTTTACCACTCTGTTACCTTTTAATTTTATTAAATTAAACCCAACAAACTTAAGAATACTATCAATTTTAGTTTTTTCAATTTTTTGTTTTTTACCCGGACCAAAGCCCCATGCATTTACTAATGGATAAACTGTAGGGTCAAAAGCCCCATTTGTAGCTTTCCAAACTTCTTTAGCTTTATTAAAACAAGCAATAAAGTACTTGTCTACACGAACATCTTTTTCGTTTGAATTTATTCTTGAAATAATAGACGTTGGAACATAAGTAGATACAGATTGGTCAAAGTCTTTTAAAATTTGTTCAATTTCATTAAAAAAGTCTCGGTTTTTTGAATCGAAATAAGAAATGTGGTAGGTGGTACCTTGCGCCCTACCTTCAATTTTAAGAGGCTCTTGAGCATAAATGAAGGAAACAAAAAAAATAAAAATGCAACTTGTATAAACTAATTTTTTCATAAACATTATTTAGTTTTAAAATGATCGGGTGACCCAGGCTGTAAAACAATATATAGTCTGTGCCATTCTTCTCCTTCTATTAATTCCCAAGTATGCCCTTCGCCTTTAAGGTCGTTTGCAATTAATAAAATGCCAGGCTCAATAATAAAAGAGGAACCATTGCTAACTGTAAATTTAAGTTTGCCTTTTAAAGTTATTACGTATTGATAACGTGGGGCAGGATGCGCATGCTTTTGATATTCCTCAATAGCTGTTTGCACAAAAAAATGGGTTACTTCAATATGCTTTAATTCTGGAACTATACCTTGTTCAAATGCAGAAAGATTATCTGCAGTGTTTACTAATTTAAATGCTTTCATTTTATACTATTTAAACACTAACTAATTTTAAAGTAACTTTAAAAATTACATGTGTTTAATAATATCTGGAACCTGATAAAACGTAGGGTGTCTAAAAATTTTATCGTTAGCCGGGTCAAAAAATGCGCCTTGATCTTCGGGGCTACTTGCAACTATATGCTCTGATAACACTACCCATAATGCCATCCCCTCCATGCGTCTGGTATATAAATCGCGGGCATTTTGTAATGCCATTTCTTTATCAAAAGCGTGCAAATTACCACAGTGAACAAAAGGTTGACCTGATTTTTTTTGCACAAATACTTCCCATAAGGGACCTTGAGAATCTGACATATTAATTTTTAATCTTTAATTTATAATTTTTTATTTAACTATGCTGCTATATTTTTTTCGTTTTGGCGTTTAGCATAAGAAGTAGCTGCTTCGCGAACCCACTCACCATTTTTATGCGCCTCGTTGCGGGCTTTTAAACGTTCTTTATTACAAGGTCCGTTTCCACTAATTACTTGCTTAAATTCTACCCAATTTGGTTCGCTAAAATCATAACCCTGTTTTTCTTCGTTCCATACAATATTAGAATCGGTTGGAATTTCTAACCCTAAATATTGAATTTGTGGCATGGTTTGGTTTACAAAACGCTGACGTAATTCATCGTTTGTTTCACGTTTAATTTTCCATTTCACAGCGTTATCGCTATTTGGACTTTCGCTATCTGGCGGGCCAAACATCATTAGTGTAGGAAACCAAAAACGGTTTAAGGCGTCTTGTGCCATTTGTTTTTGTTCAGTGCTTCCAAAAGCCATAGTACACATGGCTTCGTAGCCTTGGCGTTGATGAAAACTTTCTTCTTTACAAATACGAATCATAGCACGGCTATAGGGCCCATAAGACGAGCGTTGCAACATTACTTGATTCATTATCGCCGCACCATCTACCAGCCAACCTATTGCAGCCACATCGGCCCATGTTAACGTAGGATAGTTAAATATAGATGAATATTTAGCTTTGCCGCTATGCAAATCATTTAACATTTGATCTCTGCTAATACCTAAACTTTCGGCAGCAGTGTATAAATATAAACCGTGTCCGCCTTCGTCTTGCACCTTTGCTAATAATACAATTTTACTGCGCAAGCTAGGTGCGCGTGTTATCCAATTACCTTCGGGTAGCATTCCAACAATTTCGCTGTGTGCATGTTGTGATATTTGACGAATTAAATGCTTACGGTAATTTTCAGGCATCCAATCCTTTGGTTCAATCATTTCGTTTTTAGCTAATTTAGCTTCAAACGTATTTTCTAAATTAATAGTTTCCATAAAATAAATTTAGTGTATACAAATATACTATTTATTGTGCTTAATATAAAGCACAATTATTAAGCAATAAACCAACAATTAACTAAAAGGTTTATTAAACACTCACCGCTACAGATAATGATTTTCGAAGATGTTTAATGTGTAGGTAAAATTGCCAACAGTTTTTTTATTCTAAAAAACTACAACACCTGTTGCAAAGTTTCCATTTTCATACTTCTCGATCCTTTTATTAAAATAGTGGTATCATTAATACTTAAAGTTTTTAAATAATCGCTACACTCTTGCGTTGTAGTAAAGAATTTGAAATTTAAATTATCATTTAGCTTCATAAATTCGTTACCAACAAAAATAGTATTGGTTAAATTTTTCTCTATTATTAAATTAAGAATGGTTTTGTGCTCCTCTTGGCTGTAATCTCCCAACTCAAACATATCTCCTAAAAGTATTAGTTTATTTTGGGCTTGGTAATTTGCAAAATTTTCAATTGCCACTTTCATACTATTTGGATTAGCATTATAAGCGTCTAAAATAAGTGTATTGTTTTTTGTTTTAACAAGCTGCGAGCGATTCATTTGAGGAATATAATTTTCCAATCCTTCTTTTATTAGCTCATCTGCAACTTTAAAATAATGCCCAATACAAACCGCAGCCAAACAATTAATAAAATTATAATTACCAATTATTTGTGTAGTAACAAGCGGTAATTTACTCCAATCTTTTTCGCCATAACGGTTAGTAAATTTAAAGCTTACGGTTTGCGAATTGGTACAATCTTTTCCTATTGTATCGTATAATTTTTTGCAACCATAAGTTACTTTGTCGTTATCAATAGCTAAATCGTGCAGTACTTCATCATCGCCATTTATAAAAACTTCGCCATCTTTTGTTTTTAAAAATTTATATAATTCTGATTTACCTAATTTTACACCTTCTATGCCTCCAAAACCTTCTAAATGAGCTTTTCCTATGTTTGTTATTAACCCAAAATTTGGGTTAGCAATCTCACAAAGTTCAGCAATTTCGCCCTGATGATTAGCACCCATTTCTATAATTGCAAACTGGTGTTGATTTGTAATTTTTAGTAAAGTTAAAGGTACACCTATGTGATTATTTAAATTACCCACTGTTGCTAATGTGTTATATTTTTTTGATAACACCGCATGAATTAGTTCTTTGTTAGTTGTTTTTGCATTGCTGCCAGTTATTGCTAATACAGGTATACTAAATTGTTGGCGATGGAAGTTAGCTAAGTGTTGTAATGTTTTTAAAGCATTGTTTACTAAAATTATTTTATCAGAGGTAACGTATTTTTCTTCATCTACTATGGCATAGCTACATCCGGCTTCAAGAGCTTTACTTGCAAATTCGTTTGCGTTAAAATTTGTGCCTTTTAAAGCAAAAAATAAGCTTCCGGGCACTACATTTCGCGTATCCGTACAAACTAAATTACTTGCATTTAAAAAGTGCTGATAAAGATCTTCAATTTGTATTGACATACTATATTATTTTAATGCTAAACGCCATTTTTTAATGAATTTAAAAATAAAAAAACCCTTAAGTAATTACTTAAGGGTTTAAATTAATTATTAACATTTTATTTACTTCCTAATCCTACTGGGCTACCAACTCGTGTCATAGCACATCTAAAACCTAACCAAGCTGCCGTTTGACGTTGATCTAAATACCTACGTGTACCTGGGTTTAAAAAGTAAGCACGGTCTCTCCAACTACCACCTTTATATACACGTGACTTGTCGTTTACCAAACTTGTTTTAGCATATTCGTACATTAACTTATCACCTTTATCAGAGTAAGCATCTTCACCTTCAGCATAATAAATACTAGAATTTACATCACCATCCATATAATTAATATAATCGGCTGCTTTGTAATTTCTACGTTCATCTAAATTATCAGTACTTACAGCACTACTCACTTCGCGCCATTGAACACGACCCGGTATATCCGATTTTCCTTCAGGCGTTGCATTGTTATTACCATTAGGATCTTTAGTCATAATTGTTAAAATACTATCTGTTACTTCAACTGCGTCAACGCTAACACCATGCTGCGTAGGATTGTTTACTTTATGATTGAATTTTTGATAAACTGGTCCATCCACATTTGTTAAAATTTCTCCTCCTAAACCGCCTATTAAAGTGGTACTGTCACGCTTTTGTGTAGAGAAAATATTACCACGGAAAGGGCGGAATTCATCTGCATCTTGTAAAGTGTTAGGGCGATAAACATCCATTACCCACTCGCAAACGTTACCACTCATATTATATAAGCCATAATCGTTTGGCCAATAACTATAAACAGGCGCTGTAACATCGGCATTATCATTTAAAAAGCCTGCAGTACCCATATAATCACCTGCACCACGAACAAAGTTAGCATTCATTTGTCCAATATATTTATCAGTTGAATTACGAACACCATGTCCGTTCCAAGGATAAATTCTACGATCAGTAATACGTTCACCAATTGTGTTACCAATTAAACCATAAGCAGCATATTCCCACTCGGCTTCAGTTGGTAAACGGTATTTTGGTAAAAATATCCCATCCTCCATTTTTACGTCACGCTCAGGGTTTTGTTCATCAGCCGACGGTAATTTTTGCTTTAATTGTCCTTGCCATTTACCAGCTAAATAAGCTTCAGTACTAAAATAATCTTGGTCAGATGGGTTAGGAACGTGTTCTAATAAACCTTCGCGTATTAATATAAATTCGTTTACACGATCTGTTCTCCACGCACAAAAATCGTTAGCTTGTAACCAGTTAACACCTACTACTGGATAATCGCGATAAGCAGGGTGACGTAAATAATACTCAACGTATGGTTCGTTGTACGCTAATTTTTCACGCCAAACTAAAGTATCTGGTAATGCTTTAAAGTAAATATCTGGAAAAGTTGGACCAAACACACGATTTGTCCACCACAAATATTCTAAATAAGAGAAATTACTTACTTCTGTTTCGTCCATGTAAAAAGACGAGATAGTAACACGACGTGCAACGTTATTCCATTCGTAAGTAACATCTGTTTCGGTACGACCCATTGAAAAAGTACCGCCCTCAATAAGTACTAAGCCTGGGCCTGTTTCTTGTTCTTCGTAAGGTGGTTTTTCAAAACCCCCGTTTGTATTGTCGTTGTACGCCCAACCTGTAACAGGTGAGCGTTCTTCTGAACACGAAAAACCAGCAATTGCCAATAAAGCAAACCATGTTTTTCTATTTTTTATCCAATTCAACTTCATATTTATATTAATTATAGGACTATAACGTTATTTTTACAAAAAGGTTACAAAAAAAATTAAAAAGATGGACAACTAATTGTGCGGTACTTAATTCTTTTCTTTTTACACTCAAATTGAATTTGTAAAGAAATTTCGTGAGAACCAGCAGTGTTACCACTTAATTTTGAGACAGTTACATCATAACTATAACCAAATTTAAAGTTTGCATTTTGAATTCCAACAAGAGCGATAACCGCATCTCCATTACGGTACCACAAACCGGCAACAAAAGAGCCTTTTACATAATATAAACCAATGTTTAACTGTTGAAACTTCTGTTGGGCTTGAAACAAAATATTTGGCGATAAATAACTTTCGTTACCTTTTTCTAATGGGATGATTGCACCTGCGTGTGCTGTAAATTTAGCAGGGAGTTTAGACGAACCCAACAAACCTTCATCAGGTTGATTTATATGATGAGCGGCAAACCCAAAAAAGTAATTTTTGCTGTAACCTAACATACCTGCCGAAAAATCAACATTTTTTTTACTTTGTGATGGAACAGCTTCGTTTGTGTTCCAAACGAAACCACGACGAGCATCAATCATATCACCAAAGTTAAGTTTCGTTTTATCTAAACTTTTTTGCAAATAAGTACCTTGTATACCAAATTTGATAGCAAATGTTCTGTTAACTTGAGCTAAGTAAGAGTACAATAAACTAAAATTTGTTGTTTTTAGTGTGCCTTTTGCTTGATCATCGGTTGTAACCAAAGCGCCAATACCACCGGCTAACGCGTTAATATGCATATCGTAAGCAGCTGAATACGTAACGTAAGTGCCTGATAAATTTGGCCATTGATTACGGTAATTCATGCAAATACGTGGGCATCTTGCAGTACCTGCAAAGGCAGGGTTTAAATAAAGTGGATTAGAATAAAACTGCGTAAATTGCGGATCTTGAGCTTTTAATTCGCTTAAAAGACCTACTAACAGTATAATTGGGAACAGTATGCGTTTAATCATAAAAAAAGTTAAACTTAGCTATTTTACAAATATATGAAAACATTTTTAATAATAAAAATAATTTAACAACAATAATTTTACATCTAAAACGTTTATTTGTTGTTTTTACTCTAATTTTATCTAATGAATTTTTCCAAAATAATCGTATTTGCAACCATTTGTTACACGTTTAACGGATTTTCGCAACAAAAGGTTGCACAAACACTTACAAATAATAGTTTTTCTCAAATTGAGGTAAAACAACCCCTTACAAAAATATTAAAATCAAGTTTAGTTGATTCGGTATTTTTAAAAGTTGAAGTAAAAGGTGCTCAATACGATTTTAATAAAAACAACTTACCTTATTATACTGTTTCTAAAACAACTAATTACAATCAAAATGCAAAGCCAACGTTAACTATTATTAATGTTAAAGTTGTAGAAGAACCAAATGCAAGTGCTGTAAAAAAATATTTGTTAAAGTACTTAACCTCTAATTTTGAATTAAGCCAGCTCAATAGCCTATGTAAAAACGAAAATTTAAATCACTATAAATTAGTTCCTTTTAGAATAAACAGTTTAAACCAAATAGAAGAATTAATTGAGTACAATGTAACCTGGCAAATTAATGATGCTAGTTACCGTATTCCAAATACAGTTTCCTCATTTACTAATAATTCGGTTTTAGCAACCGGTAACTGGTATAAAATTGCAATTGCAAAAACGGGTGTTTATAAACTAGATAAAACATTTTTAGCGGCAATGGGTATTGATATTACTACCCTAAATCCTAAAAATATTAGAATATACGGTAATGGTGGGAAAATGACTCCTGAAAAAAACTCTGACTTTAGATATGATGATTTACAAGAAAATGCAATACAAGTTATTGGCGAAAGCGATGGCGTTTTTAATAATTCGGATTATGTTTTGTTTTATGCAACTGGTACTACTAATTGGAAAAAAGTTACAACACCATCGGGTTTAAAATTTAAATTTCAAAAAAACTTATATAGCGATAGCAGTTATTATTTTATCACTTCAGATTTAGGCATGGGCAAACGCATTGCCACCGTTAATTCACTCCCATCTATTGCAAATGCAAGTACTAATTCGTTTGATTATTATGCTTACCACGATGAAGATTATATTAATTTTATAAAAAGCGGAAGAGAGTTTTTTGGCGAGTTTTTTGACTTAACTACATCGTATTCGTTTAACTGGACTGATGGAAATTTTATTACCAATGACAGTATTTTGGCAGAAGTTAGGCTTGGAGGTAGAAGTACATCTAACACAAATTTTTTAATTACTGGTAATGGTATAAATTTGCCTATTGTATCAGCGGGCTTTAATACAAATGATTATTTGGGCAAATACCTAGATATTCAAAGCGCAATTGGTTATGCTCAAAACACAAACCCTTTTGCAATTTCTATAAACGTTGCTAAACAAACGTCGAATGCATTGGGATATTTAGATTATGTAAATGTTAATGCCCGTAGAAATATAACTGTTAATTCAAAACAAATTCAGTTTAGAGATACACGAATATCTTCGCTGGGTAAAATTTGTAATTTTTCGGTTACAAATGCCTCTTCAAACACGGTTACCATTTGGAATGTAACTAATCCGCTCAATCCATACAACCAAGCTTATATTACTAACGGTTCGGCATTAAGTTTTACCGCCAATGCCGATTCTTTAAACGAATATGCTGTCTCTATTCCTACTGATTATTTTACACCAGTATTTTTAAGTAAAATAGCTAACCAAAACTTACACGCCATAGCGCAAGCTGATTATGTTTTAATTACACATCCACTATTTTTACAACAGGCTCAACGTTTAGCAAATTTACACCAACAACAAGAAGGCTTTACGTACGCTATTGCCAATACCGATTTAATTTATAACGAGTTTGGTAGTGGAAAACCAGAAGCTACGGCCATTAGAGATTTTGTACGAATGTTATATAGCCGAAATATTTCTACTAACAAACAAGTTAAATATTTGGCGTTATTGGGCGATGGGTCATACAAAAACAGGGATAGAAACTTAACAACAAATACAAATTTAATTCCTACCTATCAAACGTTTCAATCGAACGAACTTTTATCGAGCACCACTTCTGATGATTTTTATGGTTTAATGGATGCCAACGAAGGTTACGATATTTTAAATGAAACAAATGTAAATGGAGGCATTATAGATGTTGGAATAGGAAGGCTTATGTGCCACGATGCTTCCGAAATGAATAACGTAGTAACTAAAATTGAGGATTATTATAAAAAAGAGCCAAACTTTATAGTAAGTGATGCCAATCCAACTAATTGTAATCAAGCATCACAAAGTGCACTTGGCGATTGGCGAAATTGGTTAACTTTTGTGGGCGATGACGAAGATCAATCCATACACACAAGGGATGCTGATGAATTAGCAAACAGTGTACGAGCAGCAAATAAAAATTACAATATTGATAAAATTTATTTGGATGCCTACCAACAATATTCGACACCAGGTGGACAGCGCTACCCAGATGCAACTGAAGATTTGAATAGGAGAATAAATAAAGGTAGTTTAATAGTTAATTACACTGGGCACGGCGGCGAGGTAGGTTTGACTGGCGAGCGTGTTGTAGATATTGACGGCATCAATAGTTGGAAAAACCTTAATAGTTTGGCACTGTTTATAACTGCTACTTGCGAATTTAGCAGATACGACGACCCTGCTCGAACGTCTGCTGGAGAGCTATGTTTATTAAATCCAAGCGGAGGGGCTATTGCTTTGTTTACTACATGTAGACTTGCATTTTCAAACACAAATAAAATTTTAAACTCAAAAATATTTGAGTATTTGTTTAAAAAATTACCGACAAACAAAATGCCCTGCTTGGGCGATATAGTTCAAGAAACAAAAGCCGCTTTAACCGAATCTATTCCATATGGTAACTTTCATCTATTAGGCGACCCCGCGCTAACCCTTGCCTACCCTGCTTTAAATATTTCAACCACAAAAATAAATAACAATGCTGTTGTAAGCACAATTACTGAAACCTTAGGTGCCTTATCTAAAATTACAATCGAAGGTTCAATAACGGATTCAAACGGTGTAAAACAAAGTAATTTTAATGGGGTAATTTACCCTACCGTTTTTAATAAAGAACAAAATGTGGTATGTTTAATAAACGATGAAGCTTCAGCTGTGAACTATCCGCATGGGCCCGACCAACCTTCCATCCCATATGAATTTAAATTGCAAAAAAACATTTTGTACCGCGGTAAATCAACTGTAACCAATGGCGATTTTAAATTTACATTTATTGTTCCTAAAGATATTAGCTTTGCAACTGGCATTGGAAGAATAAGCTATTATGCTACTAATGGGCTACTAGATGCTGCTGGAAATTATACTAATGTTTTGGTTGGCGGTACTTCTACCAATACTATAGTTGATAATGATGGGCCAGACATAAATTTATATTTAAATGATAAAGGTTTTGTAAATGGCGGCACAAGTAACGAAAAGCCAATTTTGTACGCTAATTTAATTGATAGTAGTGGTATTAATACCGTTGGAACAGGTATTGGACACGACATAAGTGTGATACTAGACCAAAATAGCAGTAAACCGATTTTGTTAAACGACTATTACGAGTCTAATTTAAACAGTTACCAGAGTGGTAAAGTACGTTATCCTTTTGATGAAGTAAGCGAGGGAAATCATAGACTTACGTTTAAGGTTTGGGATATTCAAAACAATTCAAATACAGTTAATATTGATTTTGTTGTGGCTAAAAGTGGCGAATTAGCGCTTAACCATGTGTTAAATTATCCTAATCCGTTTAGCAATAGCACTAAGTTTTTTTTAGAACATAACCAAGCCTGTAACCCAATAAAAGTTACAGTTCAAGTATATACCATATCGGGCAAAATTGTAAAAACCTTACAGCGCACTGTTACCTGCGAAGGATTTAGACCCGAAGGAATTGAATGGGATGGTAAAGATGATTACGGCGATAAATTAGGCCGTGGTGTTTATATTTATAAAGTAGCCATTTTAAATAGCGACAGTAAAAAAGCAGAAAAAACCGAAAAATTAGTTATACTAAATTAGTATATTTGGCGTTAATAAAGTTTACAAGAACATTTTAAGTTTAATGAGAAAGATTTTTTTTATAGTAGCTGTTATTTTTACAAATATAAAATATAATGCTCAAATTAATACACAACAATTAGGTGGGCAAACAATAAACCCTATTACTACCGCCGTACCTTTTTTAATGATAAGCCCAGATAGCAAACAAGGAGCAATGGGTGATGTGGGTGCTGCAACCGACCCTGATATAAACTCAATACATTGGAATGGAAGTAAATTAGCTTTTCAGGAAAAAAAATTTGGTGCTGGCTTTACCGTAACACCTTGGTTGCGTTTATTAGTGCCTGATATAAACATGTATTATTTAGCGGGTTATAGTAAAATTAGTAAAACACAAACCATTGGCGCATCATTGCGGTATTTTAGTTTAGGCAACATCGAATTAACCAGTAATGATGGTACTAAAACGGGGGACTTTAAACCAAATGAATTTGCAATTGATTTAGCTTTTTCTCAAAAACTATCAAAAACATTTGCGTTAGGTATCGCCACTCGCTTTATAAATTCGGGTATTAGTAGAGTATATTTTAACAATACTGCAGGCAATGCTGCCAGTACCGTAGCTGTTGATATTAGTATGTTTTACAAAAGCAATAAATTTACATTAGGCGATAAAAAAGCTACCGCTACTGCTGGGTTAGCACTTACAAACATTGGAGCAAAAATTAAATACAGCACTGTTGCTAATTATATTCCTATTAATATGCGCTTAGGTACTGGTTTAAAAACCGAAATTGACGACTATAATACATTTGGTGTGTATTTAGATTTCAATAAATTATTGGTACCTACCCCACCTGTATACCAAACCTCAGTTAATGCTCAAGGGCAAACAGTAAATGTTATTGATCCAACTACCGGAGCAAAAGTTATTGAAAAAGGGAAAGACCCTAATGTACCGGTTCCACAAGGAATTATTCAATCGTTTTACGATGCACCAGGTGGCTTTAAAGAAGAACTAAAAGAAATAAACATAAGTACAGGTTTAGAGTATTGGTATAATAATATTTTTGCGGTACGTGGTGGTTATTTTCATGAGCCAAAAACTAAAGGGGCACGCCAATTTTTCACTATTGGCATAGGTGTAAGATACAGTGTAATTAATATTGACGGTTCGTATTTAATACCAACATCTTTAAACAATCCGTTGCAACGTACTTGGCGTATTTCTTTAAGTTTTGATTTTGATAAGAGTAAAAAAGTGGAAGATCCAAGTACGGTTCAACCCTAAAAAATAATTAATTTTAATACAAAAAGAGAGTTTACTCCTTCTCAATTTCTTTTTTTACCTCTTGAATTTGCTCATTAATTTGCTTGGTAATACCACCTGTACTTTCTTGAATATCTTTTTGTAAACTTCCTGCAGCATCTTTAAATTCGCGAGTGGCTTTGCCTAATGTTTTTGCAATGTTTGGAATGCCTTTAGCTCCAAACAGCATTAATATTACAAATACAATAAGAACCACCTCGCCACCGCCTAAGTTTAAAAATAATATTATTTGATTGAAAGTCATTTTTAATTTTTACGTTTCATAAATTTAAATACGGTTACACCACCAACAATAAATACTATTGCAACAAAGACTATTATAAAGTAGTCGCCATAACCCATTTGATTTTGCATATACAAAGATAAAGTATTTTTACAACTTCTCTATACCTAAATGAATAAGGGCGTCGCCTTCGTTTACAACGGGTTGGTTGTTTGTGCCAACAATGTAGCCATCAACTGTACTTAAAATTTTAGTTTCAACTTCACCAAAAGGGTTACAAATTACACCTAGCAAATCGCCTTTTTGCACAAAGGTGCCATTTTGTGCGTTCATATGAAAAAGTCCGCTAGCATTGGCTCGTATCCACGTATCTTTATCAATTTTTACAGATGGGTTATTGGGTAATTCTAAATTAATCATTTTATAAGCGTGCATTAAACGCAAACAACCGTTAATTCCTTCGTTAATTGCCAAATAATCAAAACGCATACTTTCGCCGCCTTCGTAAACCAAAATGGGTTTACTTTTTTTTGAAGCTTCGTGCCTAAAAGTTCCTTCTCGGTAATTGCTATCAATAATTAATGGTGCCGAAAATTTTTCAGCAAGGGCTACATTATCCGGAAAATCAAATACACAGCGCAGTTGCGGGTAATTATTAATTTTTGCTCCGCCAGTGTGAAAGTCAATTCCAAAATCAATAATTGGTAAAATATGTTTCATTAAATCGTAAGCAATTCTGCTCCCTAAACTACCATTTTTCGAACCGGGAAAACAACGGTTTAAATCTCTACCATCGGGTAAATCGCGACTACCATACAAAAATGAAACAATATTTATTACTGGAATAGCAATTAGAGTTCCGCATTTTAACTCTTGAATTTCGTTTCTTGAAATTACTTTCCTCACAATCTCAATACCATTCGTCTCTTCGCCGTGCATACCCGCACTTAAAAGTAGAGAGGGCCCATTTTTTTTTGCACGTACTACATGTACTGGAATTTCTATTTGTGTTTTTGTGTGTAGTTCGTAAGCATTTAAAATAATAGTTTTATTCTCCCCTGCTTCAATCGTTTGCCCGTTTATTGTTAATGGTTTTTGCATGTACTTTTTTTAATGAAACGCTTATGAAATTGATTTTCTGTTTAATTAATTAGAATTTTTTATTCTCCTGGTTTATTAAACTCATTGCGCTCTACATACTCAATTATTTTACTGGCAATATCAATACCTGTAGCCCCTTCTATGCCTTCTAATCCTGGTGAAGAATTTACTTCCATTACGAGCGGTCCACGACTGCTCTGCAACAAATCAACTCCAGCAACGCCTAAGCCTAATTTTTTAACGGCTTTTAAGGCAGTTGATCGTTCATCATTACTTAATTGTATTACAGTTGCAGAACCACCTTGGTGAAGGTTACTTCTAAATTCGCCCTCTTTTGCTTGGCGTTTCATTGCGCCTATCACTTGCCCGTCTACTACAAAAACACGTAAATCTGCTCCTTTAGCCTCGTGTATAAACTCTTGTACCAACATATTTGCGTTTAATTTCATAAACGCTTCAATTACACTTTTTGCAGCTTTTTGGTTTTCGGCTAAAATTACACCAATGCCTTGCGTCCCTTCTAGTAGCTTAATAACACAGGGTGCACCACCTATATTTTCAACCATGCTATCAATATCTTTATCTTTTGGCGAGGATGCAAATGCAGTTTTTGGAATGCCAATACCTGCACGTGCTAAAATTTGCAAACTACGCAGTTTATCACGCGAACGAACAAGGGCCTGCGATTCAACAGCTGTAAAAATTTTCATCATTTCAAATTGACGAACAACAGCACTGCCGTAAAACGTAGCTGATGCGCCAATACGAGGAATAACGGCATTTACGTCACTTACTTCTTTACCATTAAAATAAATGTGCGGCCGACCTTGTTCAATTACTAGTACACATTTCATATGGTCGAGTAAAAGCATTTCGTGCCCACGTTGTTCGCCGGCTTCAATAATGCGTTTAGTAGAATATAAATTTTTATTTCGAGATAATACTGCAATTTTCATTACGTTTTATTTTTTTGGTTTTAATAAATGTTTAAATGCTTTTTTTATTTTTAATCCTCCGGTATGAACTTTATTTACATCAATAATAAATTTATTTTTAATTAATTTCCGTCCAATTAAAACAGGGTAGCGCATTTTTTCACGATTAGAGAGTGATATGGTGGCTATTACTTTTTTAGAGCCCAATTTTACAATCGTTTTTATTGTATAACGTTCTTCTAATTCGCCAAATGAATTTTTTATTTTCTTTTTCGAAAACTCATCAAAATAAAATGTTTTCGACTGCTCTGCACCGTGTAAAATTTGAGAGACAGAAAACGATAAGGTAGATTTATTATTCTTCGTTTCAACAAAAATATTTTCGCAATGAATAGATGAAGTGTAAGCGCCGGTATCCAACTTGGCTTCAATACCTTTAATATCAAGCAATGGAAAGTCGATATATTCTCGTCTGCCAATTAAAAGTAAATTGTGTTTTTTAGTTTCCACTGGTAAAAAAATTATAAAAGCGTTTAATATTGACTTCGTTAATTAACTCTCTTTTTTGTTGGTAGAAAAGTACAAAATTATTTGCAAAATAAGGGGCTAACATAACGCCCTTTGTTCCTAAACCATTAAATATATGTAAATTTTTATGTTTAGGGTGAGTACCAATAATTGGCCGCCTATCTATTGAAGAGGGACGAACACCCGCTTGGTGATTGGTAACTTGATAATTACAAGACATTAAATGCATTAATTTTTGCTCTAATTCGGCTCTTCCTTTTTGGGTGGGAGTATCTGTTAAATCTTGCCACTCATAAGTAGCGCCTACTTTAAAAATAGTTCGACTTGTATTAAAAATAAATCCATTTTTATTAATAATGGCATTTTCTATGTCAAACTCATTAGACGTAATAGTAAGAGTTTCTCCTTTGGCCGGTTTTAGCGGAATCCAATTAAAAAAAGGATTGTTTTTAACTAAATATCCCTCAGCAAAAATAATATTTTTGTAATTTATGTTTTGGTATTTAACAAAATCAGTTTCTATACTTAAATCACCATAATTAAAAGTTTCATTTTTAAAAAAATCGTAAAATAACTTATTGCTTTCAATAATAAATGTTGCTACGTCTAAGTTGCCACAATTTTTTACAATTCCAAATTCAGCCTCCAATTTACAGTGTTTATAAGTTTCTAAAGGTTGGCTATAAATAGTTTTATCTAAAAACTGTTCTAATTCGCCTTGTGCTTTTTTTAGCCAAAGTGTTTTTTCTTGTTCTTCAAAAAACGATTTTATAATTGGGCGATGTGTAATAATTTGCTTTTTAAATTGCGATTGAATATTTGTATAAAACGGCACTAAAAAATCTATAAGTTCGTCTGCCAACCAACTTTTCGTAAAGCGTTTAAATACGATGGGATTCCAAATCCCTGCTGCAACATTACTACAATTGCTTAACGTTGAATGGCCAATAATTGAAAATGACAAATGATTAGTTTTTAAAGTATGCGCTAAAATGTTTGCAGCTAATCCATTGCCAACAATTAAAAAATCCCGCATAACATTTATTTTTGTTTTACGTTTGGGTTGTAATTACGTTTTAAACCTCGGTACGAATTTGAAAAAAATATAATAAATTTTAACCCTCCCATAATTTGTGTTTTATTTGCCTCTAAATACACTTCAATTCCACCACCAATATCGTAAGTAAACTTTTTAACAGCCTGAGCACACACGTACCCTCCTAATCCAGTATAAAATTTTGGTTTAAAGGTATTTCCACTGTCTGGAACTGCATATACGCCAGTATAATAATTTGGTCCTAAATATATGGCATAATTTGCGTTAGTAGTTTCTTTTCTAATACCATAACCAAAATGTGCCGAAACATTATTATTTGACAAAAATTCAACGCCGCTCATTAAAATTCCAATTTGAAAGCGTTGTTTTTGGATATGAAACTGAACATCTAAACCAATTGTTTTTTGAACTTCACCTCGGAGGGTTGAATTAAAAAAGCCAGCTCCGGCGGTGAAATAATTATTGTGAATACGGTAGCGTTTTCCATCATATAAAATTTCTTCCTTACGGTTAAAAGTAGGCTGAACCGTTTGCGAAAATACTTTACAAGTACTTATTAATATAACTATTAAATAACACTTTTTTATACGGCTAATGTATACATTATAAATTATTTTTTGCTATTTTTATGAGATGAATATGCTTAAAATTTATATACACATACTTTATATACTTTTTTTTAGTGCATTATTTTCGTGTGGGAGCGCTGGAACAGAAAAAAATATTGATGTTGTAAAAAACACTAATGATAGCAAAGATACGAGTATTTTACGTTGGGTTGAAGGCATTTTTGAAAATGTAAGTAAAGATGGTGCTTACACTGAAATTTGGAAAAAAAAATCGGATAGCGATTACATAGGTACTGGGTATTTTTTAATTAAAAAAGATACAGTTTTTATGATGAAAATGAAGCTCTATAAACTAAATAATACCCTTAAAATGAATTATTATGTAAAAGGGCAAAATGATAATAAAGAAGTGATATTTACTTTAGCTTCAAAACGGGCAAATACTTATATTTTTGAAAATCCATTTAAAATTTTTCCGTCTGTAATGCAATATACATTTATGGGGGATACTGTAATAAAAGTAATAGAGCGGGGCTTTGTAGGTGAAAAAGAAAAAGTAAGAGAGTTTACAATTACAAAAAATAAAGAAAACTTGTTGTTTTAAGTTTAATTAAAGATTACTGTTACTTTGCAGTATAAAAAATAAAAAATACAGTTGTAATTTGCGAAATCTGTGACTACTAAAATTATATTTTTAATTTAAAAACGGATTATTCACTTTTTCAAAACCAATTGTGGTAGGTTGTCCATGTCCACTGTATACTTTAGTGTCTGCATCTAATATTAATAATTTTTGTTTTATACTATTAATAAGTGTTTCGTGGTTACCCATAGGCAAATCGGTCCGCCCAATACTACCATAAAATAACACATCGCCACTTATTAATAATTTATTTTGTTTGTTATAAAACGATATACTTCCGGGCGAATGCCCAGGTGTATAAATGCAATCAAAATCGTATTCGCCTAAAGTAATTTTATCTCCATCATTTATAAACATTTTGGGGCTAGGAGACGCCTCACATTTTACGCCATACATCTCCCCTGTTTTAAGTAAATTATCAATAAAATAAACATCATTTTTATGAACTTCGGGCAACAAACCGTAAGTATCAAAAATATATTTATTTCCTAAAATATGGTCGATGTGGGCGTGAGTTAATAATAATCGTGTAAGGTTCAATTTTTTTTCAGAAATAAAATTCCTTAATAATTCATTTTCGGTTGACGTATAATTACCGGGATCAATAATAAATGCGGTTGCCTTATCATCATAAATAATATAGGTATTTTGTTGAAAGGGATTAAAACAAAATGATTTTAAGAATAACATTTTAAGCAATTTTTTTAGTGAAAGTAAGTTGATTATTTTTTTCGGAAATTAAATTTAAGCCTGTGTTTTTACCGACGATAAAACTACCAAATTTATCAGAAACATTAAGGGCTTTTGCCCCATTAAATGTCATAAATTTTAAAACGGCTTCTAAATTAAATGTTGGCGTATTTTTTAATAACACATTTGCTTCGCTTATTAAGTTTAAATCCCAATTACTTGCCAAACTATCGGTACCAAGGCAAATATTATTTTGCAAGTTTTTAAACAGGTCAAAAATGGGTAATTTATTTTCAATGTAAAAATTAGCATTAGGGCAAAAGCACCAAAAAGTAGTTTGGTTATTTGTAAATTCAATATCTTGTTTTTTGGTAACAGTATTATGTACTAAAATGGTAGTTTGATTTTTTAATAAAGGATAATAATACTGTAAACTCGTTGTTTTTGGTGCTTTAAACCAACTTATGTCTAGATTTAAAAATGCATACAATTTTTCAAAATCATTTTTTTCACCCATAAAAAACTGTGTTTCTTTATCGCTTTCTTGATTATGAATGGTGCTAATATTATGTTCGCTACAGTTATATTCCGCTATTTTACTAATTAATACATTTGAGGTACTATAAGGTGCATGGGGGGCAATACTTCCCGCTAAACCGCTATTTTTTAATTGGTTTAATAACAATAGTCCTTTATCAAAATTAGCAGTTGCATTTATAGGATTTAGGCCCAACAACTCAATAAAACTATGGTAATAAATATTACTTTTTTGTTTAACTATAAAACTTTCGGTACTGTTGCAAATATCGCCAACCGCAACAATTCCGCCCTGATACATGCTTTTATCGGCCTCTTGTTGGAATTCTGAAATTTCTTCTTTACTAATTGTGTTTCGGTTAATAATAACGTGTTTTGCAAACTCAACTAAACCTGTATGTGTGGGGATAACCGATTTTAAATGACTTAATTCTAAATGGCAGTGGGCATTTACAAAACCGGGAGAAACAATGCCTTCAACAATTTCAATATTTAAAACATCTGTTTCGGTATCTACAATAATATCCTTTAAAACATCATTATTTTCAAGCACCAAAACAGTGTTTTCGGGTAAAAAATTTTTACCATTAAAGAGTTTACTTGCTTTTAAAAATCTCACAAAACAAAGTTAGTTATTTAATGTTTGGTTAGGTATCTTTGTACCCATAATTTGATAACTAAAAAAAATATTCGTGCGCTTTCTTTACAACAACTAATTGATGTGTTTAAAGATATTAATGAACCTGCTTTTAGGGCCAAACAAATATACGATTGGCTGTGGGCTAAACGGGCGGTTAGTTTCGACGAGATGAGTAATCTTTCGAAATCGTTGCGCGATTATTTACAAACTAGTTTTACAATTAATGCAGTACAAATATCTGAACTACAAATTAGTAACGACCGAACCATAAAATGTGCAATGAAATTGCACGATAATTATGTTGTGGAGAGTGTTTTAATACCGCAAGGCGAACGTATGACAGCTTGTATTTCGTCGCAAGTAGGCTGTAGTTTAACGTGTAAATTTTGTGCTACAGGTAAATTAAAACGGATGCGAAATTTAAATGCTGATGAAATTTACGACCAAGTGGTACTTATAAAAAACACTGCATTTGATAACTACAAAACACCACTTACCAACATAGTATATATGGGTATGGGCGAGCCTTTGCTAAATTATGCCGAAGTTTTAAATTCGGTAGACAAAATCACCAATCCAAATGGCTTGGGCATGTCTCCAAAGCGCATAACTGTAAGCACCGCAGGGGTTGCAAAAATGATTAGCAAATTAGGCGATGATGAAGTTAAGTTTAATTTGGCACTCTCACTTCATGCTGCTAATGATGAAAAACGCAACCATATTATGCCAATAAACGAAACAAATACGTTAGATAATTTGGCTGATTCCTTGTTACATTTCTATACTAAAACAGGTAATCGCCCTACCTTTGAATACATTGTGTTTAAAGACTTTAATGATAGTTTGCAAGATGCAAAAGAGTTGGTAGATTATTGTAAAAAAGTAAAAAGTAAGGTAAATATTATTGAATATAATTCGATTGATGATTGCGAATTTAAACAAACATTACCCGAACGTTTAAGAGCCTTTACCAATTATTTAGAAGAAAATAATATTATTTGTAACGTACGCCGCAGCAGAGGAAAAGATATAGATGCTGCTTGCGGACAACTTGCGAATAAAAATAAATTGGCACAACAATTAGTAAAATAACTATATTTAAAATCATTTGAGTAAAACTGTTGACGATATAAAATTACCTGTAGCTCAGCACATGGCAGCCTTTGAAGAAAAGTTTAAAGGTGCCATGAAAAGTTCTGTTCCCTTACTTGATAAAATTACCAATTACATTGTTAAACGTAAAGGCAAGCAAATCCGCCCCATGTTTACATTTTTATCGGCTAAAAGTTTTGGCGAAATTAACGAGAGCACCTACCGTGCGGCCGCATTAATAGAGTTATTACATACCGCTACTTTGGTACACGACGATGTGGTTGATGACAGTAACGAGCGTCGCAGTTTTTTTAGTGTAAATGCCTTATGGAAAAATAAAATTGCAGTACTAATTGGTGATTTTTTACTGTCGAAAGGACTTTTATTATCGATAGAAAATAATGATTTTCATTTATTAAAAATTGTAAGTAACGCCGTGCGCGAAATGAGCGAGGGCGAATTGTTACAAATAGAAAAAGCCCGGAGGTTAGACATTAGCGAAGATATTTATTTTGATATTATTACTAAAAAAACGGCAACCCTAATTGCTGCATGTTGTGCAGCAGGTGTAGCATCAGTTACCAGCGACGAAAAAAGTATAAATGCAGCTTTACAATTTGGAACGTTAACCGGAATTGCTTTTCAGATAAAAGACGATTTGTTTGATTTTGGAAGCGATGATGCTATTGGCAAGCCTACGGGTATTGATATTAAAGAAAAAAAAATGACATTACCGTTAATTTACGCCTTAAATAACAGTACTTGGTTTGAGAAGCGAAAAATTATAACAATTATAAAAAATCATAATGAGGAAAGTGAAAAAGTAAACGAAGTTATTAAATTTGTAATTGATAAAGGCGGCGTAAAATATGCCACAACAGTTATGAATAGCTATAAACAAAAAGCTTTGGACGTATTGGAGCAATTTCCTGAAAATGAAAGTAAACAGAGTCTTAAAAAATTATTAACCTATGCTATTGAACGTAAAAAATAAAATGAGAATATTAATTTGTTTAATGCTGCTTTTGGGTACATTTTTTATAGCATGTAACCCCGAAAATAAAGAGAAACAATTAACTGAAAAAGAAAAACAAGTTGTAGATTCTATTTCAAAAGTTAAACAAAAAATAAAAGTCGACTCTTTAAAAAAAACTAACCCATTATTAATTATGCCACCCGATAGTAATTTTACAGGTGACTATATTGATAAATACCCTACAGGTATTACAAAATTTAAAGGCTTTTACCGATTTGGAAAACGTCATGGACAATGGATTAGTTTTTACCAAAACGGGTTACCTTGGAGCGAAATGAATTTTGATAAAGGGTTACGACATGGACCAAATATAACCTATATAGAAACAGGAAAAATACGCTATCAAGGTATGTATAAAAATGATAAACGAGATAGTATTTGGACTTATTTTGATAGTATTGGTAATGTAGCTGAACGTTTACTTTATAAAAACGATAAAATTATTCAGAAATTACCTTTAAACTAATTTTTATGTCCGATATTAAACTAAACGTTCAAAATCCCGATAACTCTATAACTACACTTGAGGCGCCAACTGAAATGGGTCTAAGTTTAATGGAATTTTTAAAGGCATGTGATTACGATATTTTAGCAACCTGCGGCGGTATGGCTTTATGCGCCACTTGCCATGTTGAAGTAATTACAGGATTTGAAAATTTAGCAGAAATTAGTGATGTTGAATATGCCATGTTAGATACCTTACCTAATATTACCCCTACATCGCGTTTAGCTTGCCAATTAAAGCTAAGCGAAAAATTAAATAATTGCACAGTAAAAATCATGGGCGATGGGCTTCTATAAACTAAAAATAATAAATTTATAATAGTTGATGCGAACTAAAAAACAGAATAATCAATTCGTTCCAAGCATATTAGCTTTTAAAATATCCGATATATTTATTTTTAAATGTGTATCGTAATCAAATAAAACAATAACATCGCTGGCATCGGCAACTAAACTATTTTTACTATTGTAAATGCTGTGATTTAATTTAAAACTACTATTCTTAACCCACTCAATTGTTGTTTTTATTAATATTGTTTCGGGATAATACAACGGTTGTTTAAAATTGCAGGTACTAGTTGCAACCGCAAAACTTTGTTTTATATTTGGATTAAAGGTATTAATACCTATACTTTCACAATAATTAACCCGTGCTGCCTGTACATATTTAAAATAAGCAACATTGTTTATGTGGCCAAATAAATCCATTTCGCTCCAATCTAAATTTAAATATATTTCCGTTGTTTTGTAATTCATTGTAAACCAAAATTAATATTTTTTTCTTTGCGAACTTCGTTTAAAACTTTGTGTACTTTGTGGTTAAGTTGTATTTTTACAGTTAATGCGTTATTTACTTTTACTTATTTCTGCTAGTTTATTTTTAACTTCTTGCGTTAAAGACAAACCACAAAACCCTATTCAACCTTCCGTTCAATTAACAACCGCAAAAAAAGTGTACATTATAAACGAGGGGCCTTTTCAATCTGGTGATGGCTCAATATCTTTATTTGATACAGGTAACAATCAAGTTATTGAAAATTATTATCAGACACAAAATGGCACAACTGCATTGGGAAATATTGCTCAAAGTTTAAATTATTTTAATTCAAACTTTTATATTGTAGTAAATAATTCAGGTAAAGTTGTTGTTTGCAATAATCATTTTAAAAAATCGGGACAAATAACCGGACTTACTTCTCCTCGTTATATATTGCCAATTACCAATCAAAAAGCGTACGTAAGCGATATATATGCAAATGCCATTAGCGTTGTAGATTTAAATTCAAATACAAAAACGGCTTCAATACCTTGCAATGGTTGGACGGAACAAATGGTATTAATTTACAACAAAGCATTTGCAACAAATAAAAATAATTTATATATAATTAATACGTTGTCAAATACAATTACAGATAGTATTAATGTTGGTAAGAACGCCGGTAGTTTGGGTTTAGACAAAAACGATAATTTATGGGTGTTAAGCAGTGGTGATAAACAAAATTCGGTATTAGGAAAATTAACTAAAATAGACCCAATTTCTAACCAAATTTTGTTTACTATTTATTTTAATTCTAACGATGTACCCAATCATTTATGCTTTAATAAAACAAAAGATACATTATATTTTTTAAATACAAATATTTACAGAATGGCAATTACCGATAATACATTACCTCAAACCCCAATAATATCATCCGGAGGAAAGAATTTTTACGGACTTGGAATTAACCCAAATGATTTTACCATTTATGTTGCAGATGCTGTGGATTACATTCAGAAATCTAATATTTACGTCTACGACGCAAACGGGAATCCTAAAAATAATTTTAAAGCAGGACTAATTTCTAATGGATTTTATTTCGAGTAGTTGGATAAATCACTAAATATAATTTCGTTTGATATCCCCTACCCTGCCAACTACGGAGGGGTAATTGATGTGTATTACAAATTAGTTGCTTTAAAAAATGCAGGCATTAAAGTTCATTTACATTGTTTTGAATATGGTAGAGCGCATTCAAAAGAATTAGAAAATTTGTGCGAAAACGTTTATTACTATAAACGAAAAACAAATTTTTTATCGCATCTGTCATTATTACCGTATACAGTAAAATCAAGACAATCAAAACAATTAGAAAAAAATTTATTATCCAATAATTTTCCAATTTTATTTGAAGTATTGCATACGTGTTATTTATTAAGTGATACACGTTTTGCTAACAGAAAAAAAATATATAGGCATAGTAATATTGAACACCATTATTATAACGAGCTGGCAAAATCCGAAACTAGTTTTTTTAAAAAACTATTTTTAAAAATAGAAGCCTTTAAATTAAAACGTTTCGAGAAAATTTTAAATAACGCCGATTTAATTTTTGCTGTTAATACCAAAGATGCCGATTACTTTAGCTCAAAATATTCTAATCCCAAAACTATTTATTTGCCAAGTTTTCATCAAAACAACAGCATAACATCTCTTGAGGGCGTTGGCAATTATTGTTTGTACAATGGTAATTTGAGCGTTTCTGAAAATTACGAAGCCATACTTTGGTTAATCGAAAATGTGTTTACCAAAATAACACATAAAGTAATTATTGCCGGATTAAATCCGCCAGATTTCCTGATAAATACAATTTTAAAGCATGAGAATATTGAATTAATTTCTAATCCTTCTCAACAAAAAATGGATGAATTAATTATAAATGCCCAAATACACGTTTTATATACTAAACAACCAACAGGGTTAAAACTAAAATTATTAAATGTATTGTATGCCGGCCGATTTGTAATTTGTAATTCGAATATGGTTTCGGGAACAAATTTAACAGCAAATCATTCTTTATGTATTTGTAATTTGCCTCAACAATTTATTGATAAAATAAATGCCAACTTTATTTTAAATTTTACTTCCGGCTTTGTTAAAGAACGTACTGACCAGTTATCACCTTTTAATAATTTAAAAAACACCGAAGTGTTATTAAATCAAATTTTTAAATAAATTGGAATAATTCCTTTCATTTTAACAATTTTGCAATACTCAACTATACATTAAATCAAATGTATATTAATCGTAACTTTGCCTTGCTTTGAAAAAAAATTTAATACTTTATTTTTTAATTTATTGCGGTCAATTTTTTTGTCAAAACTTTTCAATTAGTGGCACCTTAAAAGATGCTAGTAATGGCGAAACAGTTATTGGAGCTACTATTTTTTTAAAAGAAGTAAATAAAGTTACAACCACCAATCAGTATGGTTTTTATTCGATAACAGCACCCAAAGGCAATTATACCATACAGTTTTCGTACGTAACATTTAAAACCGTTGAACAAAAAATAATTCTCGATAAAAACATAAACATAAATTATAATTTTTTACCGATCCAAACGGATTTAAACGAAGTAGAAATAACTACTAAAATTACTAATCAAAATGTAAAAACCACCCAAATGAGCGCCGTACAATTAGATATGGCCGAAATAAAAAAAATACCGGCTTTTATGGGCGAAGTTGATATTTTAAAAACCATTCAATTATTACCAGGTGTAAAAAATGCAGGCGATGGAAATACCGGCTTTTATGTACGTGGCGGCGGACCCGATCAAAATTTAATTTTGTTAGATGAAGCCCCAATTTACAATGCTTCGCATTTACTTGGTTTTTTTTCGGTATTTAATGGCGATGCCATAAAAAGTGTTACACTTTATAAAGGCGGTATGCCAGCACAATATGGTGGGCGGTTATCCTCCGTACTTGATATCAGCATGAAAGATGGCAACAACCAAAAATTTGAGGTAGAGGGCGGTATTGGTGTTATTTCTTCGCGCCTTACCATACAGGGGCCAATTATTAAAAATAAAGCCTCGTTTATTGTGAGTGCTCGCCGAACATATGTTGATATATTAGCTGCCCCATTAATTGACAAATCTGATTTTAAAGGAACGCGTTATTTTTTTTACGACCTAAACGCCAAAATTAACTATAGTATAAATCCTAAAAATAGAATTTTTTTAAGTGGTTACTTTGGCAGAGATCGTTTTTCATTTACCTCAAAAGAAGATAATTTTAGCACAAAAATTCCTTGGGGCAATGCCAGTGCGTGTTTACGATGGAACCACATTTACAACTCTAAATTATTTGCAAATTTAAGTGCGTCATTTACCAATTACGACTTTAGTTTTGGCGCCTTGCAGGATGATTTTGAAGCCACCATTAAATCAAGTATTTCTGACTATAGTGTAAAATACGACGTAAATTATTTTCCAAATTCACGCCATAGTATAAAAACCGGTGTGCATTACATTTACCATATTTTTTCGCCCACTAGCGTAAGTGCCAAACAAGGTAGTACCGTTTTTGATTTAGGAAAAAAAATACAATTATTTTCACACGAAGTAGCCGCATACGTGAGCGATGATTGGGATATAACGCAAAATATAAAATTAAATGCAGGTTTACGTTTTGGTACTTTTACCCAAGTAGGGGCATTTAACAGGTACGTAAAAGATTTTACGGGTAAAATTATAGATACCGTTTCGTACAAAAAAAATCAAATCGTATCAAGCTATAATGGCTTAGAACCTCGCTTATCTATACGTTTTGCCTTAAACCCTACCTCTTCTATTAAAGCAGCCTATACCCGCAATTTTCAATATGTACATTTAGCTTCTCTGTCTTCTGTAAGTTTACCTACCGATGTTTGGATGCCTTGTACAGAAGTTATTAAACCTCAACTATCCAACCAATACGCTTTAGGTTTTTTTAAAAACTTTAAAGAAAATATGTTTGAAACAAGCGTTGAAGTGTATTATAAAACTATGGCAAACCAAATAGAATTTAAAGAAGGTGCAATGCCAGCAGACAATATATACGATAACCCTGACAATGGCTTTACCTTTGGCAAAGGCTGGGCCTATGGGGCGGAGTTTTTTTTAAAAAAACGCACCGGCAAATTTACCGGTTGGATTGGTTATACTTTATCATGGACATGGCGCCAATTTGCAGAAATAAATTATGGACAAAAATTTTTAGCAAAATACGATAGAAGACACGATGCCTCGTTTGTTTTAGTATATGACGCCAGCAAAAAATGGAATTTTGGAATGGTATTTGTCTATGGCACAGGCAATAGAGGTACGCTTCCAAATGGTTTCTTTTTATATCAGGGTAGTTTAAGTAACGATTACGGTTTACGAAACTCATTTCAATTCACAGCCTATCACCGAATGGATTTAAATGCTACCTATACGCCCGATAGAAAAGCTAAATTACAAAAACGCAAAAATAATTTAATTGAACAATATTTAAAAGATGGAAAAGACACAACGAATATTATTGTGACAAAAAGATGGACAAAAAATTTCTCAAATAGTTTTACGCTAAGTGTGTTTAATGTTTATAACAGATACAATCCCTATTTTATTTATTTAACCCGTAAAGGCGATTTTACAAATGGTACTTTGGTGGTAGGTGCTAGGCAAGTATCTCTGTTTCCAATATTACCAAGCATTACCTGGAACTTTAAATTTTAAAATGAAGAAACTATATTTTATAATGTTCATTTCTATTTTTACCTCATCGTGCCGAAAAGATGTAAAAATAAAGCTACCCAACTACCAACAAAAAGTAGTAGTAGAGGCAACTATCGAAACTAACCAACCCGCTATTGTTTTATTATCCTATTCTGTACCCTATTTCGGCAACTTTGATTTAACCAAACCCGAACAAGTATACATACAAGATGGTTTTATTACAATTACCGATGGTACACTAATAGACACGCTTGAAAAAATAACCATACCCGATGTACCCATACCATTTTATGTTGGCACCAAAATTATTGGTGTGCAAGGCAAAACTTATACTATAAAAATTACAGTAAAAAATAACACGTACACATCAACCAGTACTATTTTAAATCCTGCAAAATTAGATAGTTTATATTTTAAAGGAGAAGAAGATAGCTTGGGTTTAATTTGGGCACATTTTACCGAACCTGCTGGTATGGGCGATTGTTACCAGTGGTTTGCAAAACGTTTAACAAAAGATTTTTTTTATGTATTGCCATTTAACTCATCGTTTGAAGATAAATTTATTGATGGCAAGTCTTTTGAGTTTGCTTATAACCGAGGCGAACAACCTTACAATGTGCAAGCAACTAAAGATGATATACACCCGGGAGATTACGCAGTAGGCGATACAGTGGTAGTGAAATTTTGCAAAATAGGACGCAAAGAATATGATTTTTGGAACACCTATTACCAAAACAAAGCAAGTAATAGTAACCCTTTTAGCGCTCCATCAAACGTAAAAAGCACATTTGGCAACGATTTAGAAGTTCTTGGTGCTTTTGTAGCCTACTCGCCAAGCTTTGATACGTTAATTATTAAAAAGAAATAAGGCTGTAGATAATATTTATGAGCGATTGCTATTAGTAGCATTTTGTGTTAGAACCTTAGCATTTTAAGCCAGTACCTAAATGCACTTCAAATTTTAATTTAAATAATTCGGGAGGAAAAATTTGGTTTTGAAACCAATTGATAAATTGCAATTCTAGTTTTTTAGAAAACTCTTTGCCACAAACCTTACTTTTAATTATTTTATCGTTTTTCAATTTACCGGTTTCGTCAATTATAAACACTGCATTCATGGCAACACTTTCACATCCATTGCAATTCATTTTTAATTTGTTTTGTTTTAAAATTTTAGGGAATTCTTTAGTCATCCATATATTATAAATGGAATCCCAAATTTTATATTGTGGTTGTTTTAATTCGTAAGATTTTGGAATGGAATCTTTATTTGCTTGTTGTGCATGGATGAAAGAAGTACATCTAAAAAGCGCAAACAACAGTAGTAATTTTAGTTTCATAAATTAGCATTTTGGAAAAGCAACTTATTAATCCTCTTCTTCATATTCAAGTTCTGCGTCTTTTTCCCAAATTTCCATTTCGCAAGGCTTGCAGTTAAACTTTAATTTGTAAGCGTTTTCGCCATGCGTAAGGGTTAAAGGTTCAACTACTTTTTCGCCAATGGTATCTCTTTGAAAACGAGCACATTTCCCTAGTTCATATTTTACACAATATTTAGTAACCATCACACGCGATTTGCCTGGGTCCCATTGTAATTCAAATGCTTTTTCAATATCGGTAACACCATGTCTTTTGTAAAATGCTCTTGCCATGTGGTTCGCCACATTGTAAGTAAAATCTAATTGCGAAACAGGGTAGGGATGATTGGTTTTTGTAATTTGAAATTCTTCGCGGTGATATTCTTTTACCCTCACCTCAATTAATTGTTCCAATACTGTTCTTCTAATTTCATTAATTTTAGAAATAGGCAAAAACCAATTTTGAGAAAACTGAACCTCAATATTATCTATAATAAAAGGTGTGTTGCCAGCTTTTGATAAGTTTTTTTTAATGTTTGGTATAGTGGATTCTTCGTTTTTTGCTACTTCTTTTTCTGTTTGAACAGATGCTACACTTTTATGTCCATCTTCGTCAATAGCCAATAATTCAAAGCCTGTTTTAGTTTCAGAAAAAGTAAGATGAACACCAATTTTACGAATGGCACTATCGTTTCTTTCAACTAATCTATTAAACTCGGCATCAGAATTTCGATAAATGATGGTTCCAGGCGCAATTGTTTTAAAATTATTGGGCACTACAATATCATTTATAATGATGTTAATTTGTAAGCCATCAGGCTCATTGTTTTCATTTAAAAAATAAAGCCCATCACCATTATTTAATTTTTCGTAATTTTCGATGACATAGCCGTTTGCCTTTGTTTCAATTACTTTGCCAATTAATTGCCCTTGTGATTTTGGACTTTCCCAAGAACCAATTTTTTCTTTTCGTTTGTTCACAAAATAATCGGTATAGCCTCTGTTGAAGCTTCTATCCATTTCCGCTTCAAAATTAAAAAAGGTGCGACCCGACGATGCTTTTTGAAAGTTAGGATTGTTTTCTAAAAAGGCATCTAATTTTTTTCTTAAAAAAGAGGTATTGTTTTTCACATACACCATATCTTTTAACCGGCCTTCTATTTTAAAAGAGGTAACACCTGCTTCAATCAAATTTGGTAGCTGATCACTTAAATCTAAATCTTTAATAGATAATAAGTGACTATTAGCAATTAATGTTTTTCCGTTTCCGTCAATTAAATTATAAGGTAACCTGCAGTTTTGAGCACACGAACCCCTGTTAGCACTGCGCTCACCATTTGCAACGCTCATATAACAATTACCACTAAACGATACACACAGCGCACCCGAAACAAAAAACTCTAATTCAACATCTGTTTCTTTAGTAATGTCTTTAATTTGATCTAAATTTAATTCCCTTGCTAACACTATTCGTTTCATCCCGGCATCAGCCAAAAATTTAACGTGCTTTGGATCTCTGTTATTAGCTTGCGTACTTGCGTGAATAACTATTGGGGGCAAATCCATTTCTAAAACGGCCATGTCTTGCACAATAAGCGCATCTACGCCAATTTTATACAATTGGTGAATTAAATTTTTGCAATCTTCTAATTCGTGGTCGTACAAAATAGTATTAACCACCACAAAAACTTGGGCTTTAAATAAGTGGGCATATTCTACTAACTCTGCAATGTCTTCTAACGAATTGGTGGCATTAGAACGGGCTCCAAATTGTGGTGCACCTATGTAAACGGCATCTGCTCCGGCATTAATGGCAGCCATACCTTGTACTAGGTTTTTTGCGGGTGCTAATATTTCAACTTTTTTCTTCATAGAATAAGTTGCAAAGGTCTGCATTTATTTGTTTACCACCAAAATGCAACAAATAAAGGGCATATTACACGGTAAGCTTTTACATATAACCTCCCATATCGGTTTTTATTTTCTTTTTTCTTCTGCCACCACAATCTTTTCGGGTTTTGCAAGATGAGGCAATGAGGCTGAAAAGGATAAGGAAAACAGTTAAGTATTTAATTGTGTTTTTCATTATTGATTTTTCTTAAATAAAAACACATTGCAGATTCTTATTTTGATTCAATTATAAAAATACAACTTTGTAGCTCTTTAACTTTATCTGGAAGAGATTTATTTTGAATGGTATTTATGAATGTTGGGTAAACAAATCCGTCAATGTTCTTCAGAAATAATTCTAGGTAACTCGCCTTTATTGCATAGCCGGCTGATTCAGCAACAGTTGATTTAGCAAATATTACCCCAACCAAATTACCACTTTCGTCAATTAAAGGACCTCCACTGTTACCATGGTTTACAGCAGCAGAAATCTGAAATTTGCTCACATCCCCTTGGGCGCCACTTTTTGAACTTATAATACCTTCAGTAATTTTTATTTCGTTGCCCATTATTTGCGCATTGGGATAGCCAAGTGCATATATTTTTTCAGCGGTAGATACTCCGCTCGATCGAATGCCCATTGGCACAGCCTTAAACTTAATATTTTTATTATTGATCTTTAATAATGTAAGATCGTTAGTAGGATCAGATGCAATCACAGTTACGCCATATTTAGACGAAAAATCCTCATCAATTCCTTTTACAGTTATTTCTGTTGCATTTTCAATGCAATGATAATTAGTAATAAAATAACCTTCACTGCTTATAAGGAAACAGGTTCCTTGCCCTCCATGTTTCTCTTCTTCTTTTTTCTCTTCTTCAATAGATGCCTTGTTTATTGGATATTCAATATTCTCTTCAAATTTTAGTAAATTTTCAGTATTGCTTGTATATACAACTCCTTCTGTAGAGCTTATAATTTCAAAATTGGTTTTATGATATTTTAAATAATAAACAGTTCCTTGTTTTACTTTTAGTGAAATTTGTTTAGAGCCACATATTGATCTAACCGTTATCTGAATTTCTCCTTCTGAATAGATTTTATATTTTACAACAGAATTTTGCGGTAAATTAAATTCCCTTTGATTTGCTATAATAATGTCAGTAATACAATTGATTGTACTATTTGTACGTATAATATTGATGATAGAAAATGGGCGGATTTCTCCCTGCGAGAAGGCAAAATTAAAAGTAAACGTCAATAAAAAAACAAAAAAGAATACTCGGCGGTTAAAAATTTTCATATTGTTTATATTATTTAACTACGTAATAAAAAAAACCAAGGTCTATTCCTTGGTTTTTTGTTGTAAATCGAATCTTACGCCTTCACACTGGCTCTAATAATATTTAAAGCGCCACCGGCTTTAAACCACTCAATTTGTTGAGCGTTGTAGCTATGGTTTACTTTAAATTCTTCTTTGCTGCCATCAGCGTGTGTTAATGCAATAGTTAATTGTACACCCGGTTTAAAGCTTGTTAAGCCTAATACATCAATAGTGTCGTCTTCTTTAATTTTATCGTAATCAGCAGTGTTAGCAAATGTAATTCCTAACATACCTTGTTTTTTTAAGTTGGTTTCGTGAATACGCGCAAAAGATTTTACTAATACCACTTTTACACCTAAATGACGAGGCTCCATTGCTGCGTGTTCGCGAGATGAACCTTCACCATAGTTTTCATCACCAACTACAATCGAACCAATGTTTTGAGCTTTGTATTGACGTTGAACTACTGGAACACCTTCATAAGCCCCAGTTAATTGGTTTTTAATGTTATCCGTTTTATCGTTAAATGCATTTACTGCACCAATTAACATATTGTTAGAAATGTTGTCTAAATGTCCACGGAACTTTAACCATGGACCAGCCATAGAAATATGATCAGTTGTACATTTACCTTTAGCTTTAATTAGTAGTTTTAAACCTTTAAAATCAACACCTGTCCAAGCCGCAAATGGGTCTAATAATTGTAAACGTTTAGAAGTTGGCTCAACTAAAACTTGTACTTTACTTCCGTCGGCAGCTGGCGCTTGAAAGCCTGCATCTTTTACATCAAAACCTTTTGGAGGTAATTCGTAACCAGTTGGTTCGTCTAATTTTACTTGTTCACCTTTTTCGTTCGTTAATGTGTCTTTTAAAGGATTAAAAGTTAAATCACCTGCAATTGCCATTGCGGCTACTATTTCAGGAGATGCAACAAAAGCATAAGTATTTGGATTTCCATCGGCTCGTTTTGCGAAATTACGGTTAAACGAATGTATGATGGTATTTTTCTCTTTTTTCTCAGCACCCACACGATCCCACATACCAATACATGGTCCACAAGCGTTAGTAAATACTGTAGCGCCTACTTGCGCAAACACATCTAAAAAGCCATCACGCTCAATGGTGTAACGAATTTGCTCAGAACCCGGGTTAATCATAAATTCTGCTTTAGATTTTAATCCTTTAGCCGAAACTTGTTTTGCCAATGAAACGGCACGAGAAATATCTTCGTATGATGAGTTGGTACAAGAACCAATTAAACCTGCTTCAATTTTTAAAGGCCAGCCATTTGCAATAGCGGCTTCTTTTAATTTTGAAATGGGGGTAGCTAAATCGGGAGTAAAAGGTCCGTTAACATGTGGTTCTAATTCTGATAGATTTATTTCAATTACTTCATCAAAATATTTTGAAGGGTTTGCATATACTTCTGCATCACCAGTTAAATGTTCTTTTATAGTATCGGCTAAAGCAGCTACATCAGCACGACCAGTAGCAGTTAAATAACGACTCATACTTGCATCATACCCGAAGGTAGAAGTAGTTGCACCAACTTCGGCGCCCATATTACATATAGTACCTTTACCTGTACAACTTAATGAAATAGCACCTTCGCCAAAATATTCAATTACTTTATCGGTACCACCTTTTACAGTTAAAATACCTGCTACTTTTAAAATAACATCTTTCGCGCTTGTCCAACCGTTTAATTTACCCGTTAACTTTACGCCAATTAATTTTGGCATTTTTAGTTCCCAAGGTAAACCAGCCATTACGTCGCAAGCATCTGCTCCACCAACACCAATAGCAATCATTCCCAAACCACCTGCATTTACAGTGTGTGAATCAGTACCAATCATCATTCCTCCAGGGAACGCATAGTTTTCTAAAACCACTTGGTGAATAATACCTGCACCCGGTTTCCAAAAACCAATACCATATTTGTTAGATACAGAGCCTAAGAAATCAAACACTTCTTTACTTTCGTCTTTGGCGTGAGGTAAGTCAATCCCTGCACCAGACTTAGCAGTAATTAAGTGATCGCAATGCACAGTACTTGGCACAGCCACTTTTGGGCGACCAGCTTGCATAAATTGTAACAAGGCCATTTGAGCGGTTGCATCTTGCATAGCAACGCGGTCAGGATTAAAATCTACATAAGAACTACCGCGTGGGTAATCTTTTAATTCTGTATGCGCATCTAAATGCGAGTACAATATTTTTTCGGCTAAAGTTAAGGGGCGACCTAAGGCTTTACGAGCTGCTTCAATTCGAGCAGGCATGTTTGCGTAAACCTGTTTAATCATTTCAATGTCAAATGCCATAGTGTGTTTTATTGATTAATGTGAATAAAATTTACAGACTTCTAAAGTATATATTTATTATGTAATTATAAAGTGGTTAAAGTGAATTTTCTTAATTAATTATAACAATAACCAAAAAATTAGCCTTTTTTAGATTCAAAGGGATTGGTCGCAATGTTGTTAAGAATATAAATTATATTTACGTCAAAGAAATTGCTATGATAAATAGGATAGTTTTATTGTTTGTTGCATTATTTATCTTTTGTAGCTCAAGTAAATCTCAAAAAATAGTACAAGCTGGTAAAGAGTACAATTTTGTTCATTACAGTATTGATGAAGGGTTAGCGCACAACGAAGTTTTTAAGGTATACGAAACTAGCAAAGGTTTTATCTGGGCTTGCACTGCCAAAGGAGTTAGTCGATTCGATGGTATAAATTTTAAAAATTTCACTGAAAAAGATGGTTTACCAAGCTCGGTTGTTATGTCGGCCTGCGAAGATGCCAATGGTAACATGTGGTTTGGAACCATAAAAGGCCTAGCATTATTAAAAAATAATAAAATTATTACATTCGATAGTGCCTTTAAATTTCCCTTAAGAGCCATAAGATCTATTACAAATTTTAACGACGGCACATTGTGGTTGTGCGAAAACAACCATTTAATTCATATAAATCCAACTAATTTAACTAATCCTACAATTAAAGTTTACACGCTAAGCCTTAAAGTAGATAATATTATGTTTAGAGATATTTGGAAGAATAAAAAAGGCGAACTCGTTGTGGGCTGCGAACACGGTTGTTTTCGTTTAAAAAATGACTCTTTAGTAAGGTACAATAACATGACAACACCTGCCTATCAAATGGTAGAGTTGCCAAACGGGGTGGAATGGTTTAACGCTTGGAATCAGCCTTTAAAAACGTTTAAAAACGGGGTTTCAACCGGTGAAATAGATTTTGGTAGTGGCACATTAGGTATGACAAAAGATAAACAAGGAAATATTTGGGTAGTTACTTGGGAACGCGGTATTTATAAATTTGATGGGGAGAAATTTATTAACTTTTCTACTAAAGAGGGAATGCCTTTTAATACTTTTTGGGGTATCAACGAAGATAGTAAGGGTAATATGTGGTTTAGCAGTTGGGGCAGCGGTATTTTTAAATACTCCAATGATTGTTTTACAAAAATTAGCGAAAAGTCTGGATTACCAAGCAATAACATTGCAAGTGTGGCACAGGGCAAGGATGGCAAAATTTGGATTGCTACCGATTTATCTGTTTCGTCGTACGACCCAATTGCCGGGAAATTAGAAAATATTACAGAATGCAAAGGTGAAAAATTATCGCAAGTTGTAAAATTATTTATTCACCCAAACGGACAAGAAATTTGGTGCATGGGATACTTAGGTAAAGGCTATAAAATAATTAACAATAAAATAATAGAAATTGATAGCTTGGCAGGCCATGATGTAGATATGGACAATGAAGGCAATTTGTACATTGGATCTGACGACAGAGGACTCATAAAGATTTCTGAAGGGAAAACTACAAATTTTGACACCAAAACTATTTACGGTTTTTCGAGGGTAGCCAAGCTCTATAGAGATAAAAATCAGAATTTATGGATGATTAACCACCTAAGAGGACTTAGCGTATTTTGTAATAATCAAATTCAACATTTTAATAAGAAAAATGGATTTTACGATGATGGAGCCACCGCCATAGTGCAAGATACAGAAGGATTTTATTGGGTGGCCGTAAATAAAAAAGGGGTATTTAAATTTGACTTTTTACCAGACAATAAACTAAAACTTCTCGATTCGTTAACCATTAATGATAATCCTGCATTAGAAGATATCAATTCTTTAATTATACATGATAAAAACTTATACATGGGTTGCGCGACTTCTATGTTAAGTTGTGAGATGAAGAGTTTTGGCTCTGCTATCAAAATAATTAGAGTATATGGCAAAGAGCATGGATTGGTAGGCGCTAATTGTAAATTAAATTTGGTGGATAAGCAAGGTAAAATTTGGGTAACAACCGACAAAGGTTTGTATTGCTTTGATCCTGCATTAAGTAAACTAAATATAACTCCCACAAAAACCCACATTTTGGATATTAAATTATTTTATGAAACTCCGGATTGGAGCTTATATAGTAAAGGAATTGCAGAAAATAATTTACCTAGTGATTTAGTACTTCCTTACAAAAAAAATCACCTCACATTTAGTTTTGTTGGCATTAATTTTATTGCATCAACAAAAGTGTTGTACCAATACAAGTTAGAGGGTTTAGATAAAGATTGGTCGCCTCCAACAGATAAAACCGAGGCTGATTATTCAAGTATCCCCCCTGGCACATACACATTTATGGTTAAAAGTTGTAACAATGATGGGTTATGGAATGATGCCTCGCAAAACTTTGTCTTTACAATTAAACCACCATTTTGGAATACCTTATGGTTTTATTCTCTATGTATAATTGTTGTAGTTATTTTAGTTTTCTTTTTTATAAAATCACGCGAAAAAAAATTAAAGAAAGAGAAAGTTATTCTCGAAAATAAAGTTACACAGCGCACTTCGGAATTGAAGGAAGCCTTTTTACAAATTGAAGAAAAAAACAAAGAAATTACGGATAGTATTAATTACGCCAGTAAAATTCAAGTGGCGCTATTACCTGCTCATACGGATATACAACAACTTACAGAAGAATTTTTTATTTTATTTAAACCCAAAGACATTGTGAGTGGCGATTTTTATTGGTCAGATAAAAAAGGAGAACTGTTTTACCTAGCAGTTTGTGATAGCACAGGGCATGGTGTTCCTGGCGCCTTTATGAGTTTACTAAATTTGAACTTTATAAACGAGGCTGTAAACGAAAAAAATATTGTTAAGCCCAATGAAATATTTAATTATGTTCGACAAGAATTAGTGACACACATTAGTAAAGAAGGGCAAAGCGATGGGTTTGATGGAACGCTTATGTGTTTTGATAAAGCTAAAAAAACGTTTTCATACGCCGCTGCCAACACAAAACCCATTTTAGTAAGAAAAGGAGAGGTAATTCTTCTTGCTTCTGATAAAATGCCTGTGGGCAAAGGCGAGAAAAATAATTCATTTGCATTAAATGAAATGCATTATCAAACGGATGATATCTTGTATTTATTTTCGGATGGTTACCCCGATCAATTTGGAGGGCCTAATGGTAAAAAATTAAAATATAAAAAATTTGAAGAAATGATTTTAATGACACATACTTTACCAATGAACCAACAAGCTGCTATTTTAGAAAAGAAGTTTAACGAATGGAAGGGTGATTTGGGACAAGTGGATGATGTTTGTGTTATTGGAATCAAATTATAGTTAAGGATTATTTTGCCGGATTAATTTTTTGTAATCCTCATCATTTCCCGCCCTAAGAACCATCCAAACATTAAAGCGGCTGTGCAAATCAACCTCCATTTGGCAGAAAATAGGCAATTTTTGTGGCTTAAAAGCAATGGTAAAAGGCTTTTGCCTCTGACTATGCGTAAATGGCTCCGCAAACAATAAAGGCATTTTATTTCCACTAAAAAGAGTTGTTGAAAAATGAGGTGGATTGAGCTCCGTTTTTTGCGAATAGCACTTTATAACACTAAAAAAAAATATTAAAACTACATAAAACTGATTTTTATATGTTTTCATATACCAAAGCTACTCTAAATTTTACTACTAAAATACTAGTTTTGATTTATAAAATTAATAGTATCTATGTAATACAAAAAATGATTTAATATAAAATGGAATTTATACCTAACGAACTGCTAAACTACTGTGAAACTTTTTCGGATAAGGAAAGTGATTTTTTAAACAAATTAAACAGACAAACGCATATAAAAATTTCGCAACCGCGCATGCTAAGTGGGCATTTACAAGGGCGTTTTTTGAGTTTTATTAGCAAATTAACTAACCCAACTTTTATTCTAGAAATAGGCACTTACACCGGCTACAGTGCGCTTTGTCTTGCCGAAGGATTAAAAACTAATGGCAAACTAATTACAATAGACCCGAACGAAGAAACAAATGTATTTGCTCAACACTATTTTAATAATTCGAATTTTAAAAACCAAATACAAATAATACAAGGCAATGCACAAAGTGTTATTCCTACCTTAAATAATACCTGGGATTTGGTATTTATTGATGCCGATAAAAAAAATTACAGCTTATATTACGATTTAGTTATTGAACAATTGAAACCAGGTGGTATACTTATTGCCGACAATGTTTTGTGGAGCGGGAAAATTTTGGACGAAAAAAAAGATGCTGATACAGAGTGTATACACGCTTTTAACCAAAAAATTAATACAGATATACGCGTAGAAAATGTTTTATTACCAATTAGAGACGGCTTAATGGTGGTAAGGAAAAAATAAATACCTACATAGGCTATACCCTTCTGGAGCCAAAGAGTTTTAGTGAAAAGTAACTTTGTGTGCACTTAAATATTTGCCTCTTTTTTTAGTTTAGTTAAGGTTAATTGCTTTAATTTTAAATCAAAATAATCACCATACGACATTACGTGCACCGTTAAATTGTCAATAGATACTGGTTCACCCATTTCTACATCAGTAATGTTTGTATGGCGCATATGAGTTGCATCTACAAGTATCACAAGCCCAGACCCAATCGCTTCCATTAGATTGCCATCAGTAATTAATAGTCCGGTATCTTCTCCCAACCCGATTCCTAAATTTATTGGGTTACTTGCACAAGCATACATCAAACGCCCAATACGCCCGCGTTGTACAAAATGTGTATCAATAATTACATTATTTATAAACCCTAACCCCCCTGTAATTTTAACTTCTCCTTTTAATAGGGCCTCCGAACTGCTTCCCTGATAAATCATATTATTAGAGCTTGCAGCAGCTCCTGCCGAAGTTCCAGAAATAATAAAATGTTCGTTTTCATAGCGATCTAACAACAAATGGTGAAAAGTAGTTCCGCCAAAAATAGAAGTCAATCTTAATTGGTCACCTCCCGTAAACATTACAACATCTGCATTTCTTAAGCGCTCAATGTTTTTTGGGTCATTGGCTTCCTCACGCGATTTTATATCTAATACCGCGGTATTTGTAACATTTAAGTTTTTAAAAGCTTCAATATATTCTGCACCAACTTCAACCGGTATACTACTTGCCGTAGTAATAATTTCAATGCGAGAATCTTTGCCTTTTAGCGACTCATCAATCATTCTTTTTAAAATACCTTTTTCAAAAAACTTTAAATTTTTCGGTAAGTTTTCAGGTGTTAACGAAAAACTTCCTTTGTCAATCGACCCCCCGATAATAATTAATTTGCCTTTAGGTACACTCATCTTAATTTTATTTAATAATGTAAAACTATCTTAATTAAGCCACAAACTCGCCTTTATAATTAGTGATTTTACTTTTATTTTAAACATTAAATTGTTTATATAAAAAACTAAACCTATTTTTAAAAAAATAAATTAACTCATCGGTTAATTATCTACTTATATAATCTTCTAATTAAATATATATGCAAATCCTAGAAATAAAAGTAATGCGTGGGCCAAATTTTTGGTCTATTAAACGTCGTAAGTTAATAGTAATGAAACTCGATTTGCAAGAGTTAGAAGAACTACCTACCAATAAAATTGAGGGTTTTGGCGAACGGATACAGAAATTGATTCCCAGTTTGATGCAACACCGTTGTAGCGAAGGAAAAGAAGGTGGCTTATTTATTCGTATAAAAGAAGGCACTTGGATGGGGCATGTAATTGAACACATTGCCTTAGAAATGCAAACCATTGCAGGAATGGAATGCGGGTATGGAAGAACCAGAGGTACAGGCACGGTTGGCGTTTATAATGTGGTATTTAATTATATGGAAGAAGCAGTTGGCATTTATGCCGCAAAAGCTGCCGTTAAAATTGCCGAAGCCTTAATAAGTGGCGAACCCTACGACTTTGAAAACGATATTTTAACCATGCGCAAACTGCGCGAGAGTGTGCGCTTTGGTCCAAGCACCGGCTCAATAATAGACGAAGCTATTGCCCGCGATATTCCTTTTATTCGCATTAATAAAGATAGTTTAGTTCAATTGGGTTATGGTAAAAACCAAGTTCGTTTTAGAGCTACTATGACAGATAGAACCAGCTCCATTGCCGTTGATTTAGCAAGCAATAAAGACGAAACCAAACGTTTATTGCAGGATGCCGCTATACCTGTTGCTAAAGGGGTATGTATTTCGATGATAGAAGATTTAGAATCCTCAATAAAAGAAGTTGGCTTTCCATTAGTATTTAAACCTTTAGACGGTAATCATGGTAAAGGGGCATCTATTAACGTAAAAACGTTAGACGAAGCAATTGAAGCCTTTCATCACGCTAAAAAATATTCTAGACGAATTATTATCGAAAAATTTATTACCGGTTACGATTTTAGGGTATTGGTAATTAACAACCGTTTTATTGCAGCCGCACTGCGCGAACCCGCAAATGTGATAGGCGATGGTAAATTAACTATTGAACAATTAATTGAAAAAGAAAATTTAGATCCTCGCCGTGGTTTTGGGCACGAAAATGTATTAACCGAAATTAGTGTAGATAGAGAAACCTTAGACCAACTCTCTAAAAAAAATTACACGTTAGAAACGATTCTAAAAAAAGACGAATTGTGTTATCTTAAAGGCACTGCCAACCTTAGTACGGGTGGTACAAGTACCGATGTTACCGATATCGTTCATCCTCACAATATTTTTATTGCCGAGCGTATTTCGCGTATTATTGGGCTGGATATTTGTGGTATTGATATAATGGCAAGTAATTTAAGTGAGCCTTTAGAAACCACTGGTGGCGTTGTTTTGGAAGTAAATGCTGCGCCCGGTTTCCGAATGCATTTGGCGCCCGCAAAAGGCTTACCACGCAATGTTGCGGCTCCGGTTATTGATATGCTTTACCCTCCAGGTAAATCGTGCAGAATTCCTATTATTGCTATTACAGGCACAAATGGAAAAACAACAACAACTCGTTTAATTTCGCACATTGTAAAAAACAATGGCTATAAAGTTGGTTTTACAACAAGCGACGGTATTTATGTTGGTAATAGTATGCTTACCAAAGGCGATACTACTGGGCCGGTTAGTGCCGAATTTATTTTAAAAGACCCTACGGTTGAATTTGCCGTTTTAGAAACCGCACGCGGTGGTATTTTACGCTCGGGTTTAGGCTTTAGTAAATGTGATGTTGCTGTGGTTACTAATATCCAGGAAGACCATATGGGTTTGTCAGACATTCATACCTTAGAAGATATGGCAAAGGTAAAAGGCGTAGTGGTAGAAAGCGTTAAACGCGATGGTTATGCGGTAATTAATGCCGATAATAAACACTGTGTTAGCATTGGTAAAAATGCCCGTTGCCATGTGGCTTATTTTAGTATGGATGAAAATAACCCCGTAATTAAAGAACATTGTAAAACCGGTGGCATTGCTGCTATTTACGAAAACGGAAACATTACCATAAAAAAAGGCGATTGGAAATTTAGAGTACAAAAGGTTACCAACGTGCCATTAACGTTTGGCGGGCGTGTATCGTTTATGATACAAAATGTATTGGCCGCTACCTTAGCAACCTATGTATATGGTTTTACCACACAAGATATTGCAACCAGTTTAGAAACATTTATTCCTTCGGCTGCACAAACACCGGGGCGGATGAATATTTTTGATTTTAAAGAGTACAAAGTAATGATTGATTTTGCGCACAATGCCGATGGTTTTAGAGGCATTAAAGAATTTTTGTCAACCATTGATTCTACTTCAAAAATAGGAATTATAACTGGTACAGGCGATAGACGCGATGATGATATAAGAGATATGGGGCGTATAAGTGCCGAAATGTTTGACCATATTATTATACGCCAAGATAAATTTTTACGTGGCCGCCAAGCCGAAGAAATAGTAAAGCTTTTAGTAGAAGGTATACAACAGGTAAGTCCATTAACATCATACGAATACGTACCAAAAGAAATTGAAGCCCTAAAACATGCATTTAGCATTGCAAAACCAGGCTCCTATATTGTAGCTTTAAGTGATGTAATTGATAATGCTATTGAGGTGGTAAACAGTTATTTAGATAAAGAACGGGCTTTGTAATTTTTACATTAAACAAACGTAAAAATTTACCCAATTACTGTTAAATTTAATTCTACATTAAAATTTTGTACTTTTATGGCTCATTATTTGTACTAAACCATTAAGAATCCTTATTAACCAATAACTAACAAAAAAATGAAAAAAATAGCAATTACCTTACTTACGTTTACCTTGTTTGCTTTTACTACTTTAAGCGGCGATGGTGATAAAATACCAACTACCACTGTTAAAAAATTAGATGGCACAAAAATAAAAACAAACACCTTTAGCAACGACGGAAAGCCCATGATTATTAGTTTTTGGGCAACCTGGTGCAAACCCTGCATTGCCGAATTAAATGCAGTACACGAAAATTATGCCGATTGGGTAAAAGAAACCGGTGTAAAATTAATTGCAATTAGTATTGATGATGTGCGTAGTTCGGCTAAAGTAGCACCCTTAGTAAAAACCAAAGGTTGGGCATACGATATATATATTGACGAAAACTCTGATTTTAAACGTGCCATGAACGTAAACAACCCACCACAAACTTTTTTAGTAGATGGTAAAGGTAATATTGTATGGAGTCATACAGGCTTTGCTGAAGGGGATGAGGAAAAATTATACGAAAACGTAAAAAAATTAGCCAAAGGCGAGGCGTTGAGTCATTAATTTTATCATATTGAGCGGAAATTCATCAACAAATTAAACACAGAGTTAAAAGATAAAAGGAGTTCACGGGGTAAATTACTACAAACATAAATTCTTTGCGAACTCAAAAACTTAGTGCCACTGTGTTAAAAAATATATGCAACTTATAGACGGAAAAAAAATCTCATTACAATTACAAGATGCTATTGCTTTAGAGGTAAAGCAACTTATTGCCGCAGGTAAAAAACAACCCCATTTAGCAGCGGTTTTAGTTGGTAACGATGGCGGTAGCGAAGCGTATGTAGCGAATAAAATTACCGCTTGTGAGCGTGTAGGGTTTAAAAGTACGCTTATTCGCCACCCGGAGTACGTTACGGAAGAAAAATTATTGCAAACCGTTTTTGATTTAAATGCAAACGACGATATTGACGGCTTTATAGTACAACTTCCCCTACCCCGCCACATTAACGAGCATAAAATTATTGAAGCCATTTTACCAAGTAAAGATGTAGATGGTTTTCATCCTATAAATGTAGGGCGAATGGTGTTAAACCTACCCTGCTATGTTAGCGCTACACCTTATGGCATCGTGCGTTTATTAGAACATTATAAGATAGAAACCAGCGGTAAAAATTGTGTTATTATTGGCAGAAGCCACATTGTTGGGTCGCCCTTAAGTATTTTAATGGCTAAAAACACAGCCTTAGGCAATTGCACAGTAACACTTTGCCACAGTAAAACAGAAAATTTAAAATCGCACACACAAAAAGCCGATATTATTATTTGCGCCCTGGGCAGCCCCGAATTTTTAAAAGCAGATATGATTAAAGAAGGCGCTGTTGTAATTGATGTAGGAACTACACGCGTAGAAAGTACGGAAACCAAGAGTGGCTTTAAACTTAAGGGTGACGTTAAATTTGATGAAGTGGCACCCAAATGCAGTTTCATAACTCCTGTACCAGGGGGTGTGGGTCCTATGACGATTGCCAGCTTATTAAAAAACACTTTATTAGCTGCAAAAAAAGAAATTTATAGCTAAGAGTCCGTTTAAATTTAATTTTTTGTACTAAATTTAAATTTATGAATACTACTAAATCAACATTAAAAATTGGCGAAGGAAAAATAAGTGGCTATGTTTCTATTTTTTTAGCAACACTATCGTTTTTAGCCGTTTTTTGTTTCAAATTTCCTGAAGTTTTAACAACACCCGAGTTTAGAGAAATTTATAAAGGAGAAGATATGGAGGTTTTACTTGCTTCCGTAATTATTGCCTCTTTGTTTTTTTCCGTATTAAGTTTTATTTTAAGTAAAAAAAAGATATATGCTTTAGTAGGTTTGCTCATTATTGTATTAACTATTTTATTAGGCGGTTTTTCGGTAGAAGCATCAAAAGTGGGTGCTAGTAAATGGCATTTGGGTTTAGATTGGTTATTGTTAGATTTACTATTAATGGCCGTTATTTTTGTACCCATTGAAATGGTTTTTCCAAAAAATAAAGATCAATCCCGATTTCACGAGGAGTGGCGAACCGATTTGGTTTACTTTGTTATTAGCCATTTATTAATTCAATTTTTTAGTATTATTATAAATGCGCCTGTAATTGCCTTATTTGGTGGCATGGGACTTGCCGGCTTACATAATATGGTTCAGGGTTTACCATTTGTAGTCGAATTATTTTTTGCTTTTTTTATAACGGATTTATTTCAATACTGGGCGCATCGTTTTTTTCATTCGCATGCCTATTTTTGGCGTTTTCATTCCATCCACCACTCTACCCAAAACATGGATTGGCTGGCTGGCAGCCGCACTCATTTTGTAGACATCTGTGTCACCCGCTGCGCAGCGTTTACACCACTTTATATATTTGGGTTTTCGCCATTAGTATTTAATATTTATATTTTATTTATGGCCATACATGCCGTGCTTATACACGCAAACACGCGTATTAATTTTGGGTTTTTAAAGTATATTTTTGCAACACCACAATACCACCATTGGCATCATTGTGAGGACCCTAAATACTATGGTAAAAATTTTGCTACCATTTTTCCATTTATTGATAAATTATTTGGAACGTACTATTTACCAGGCGATGTTTGGCCCGAAGGTACCGGCGTTCATGAAGGAAATTATCCAAAAGGCTATTTAAAACAACTGATTCATCCTTTTACCAAGAGCCCTTTTGATACAGATTTAAACATGGAGGATAGGTCTAAAAAATAAAGAGCCTATTTGTATTGCTGCGATACGTAAATAGGTAAATCTCTTACAAAATTTAAAATGGTTTCCGGGTTCATGTATTTACCTTGCGTTTGTTTTACATAATTACCATAACCGGCAGTATTATTCCATTTCTCTATTTTTAATTTTTCGTTATTTTCTTTAGCAAGGCTTAATAGTTGATAACCTAAACCCATTTCTAATGTTTTTAGTTCGGCATCGTATTCTAATTTTGTTTTCGCTTTGCGCGATAATTGTTTAAAATACCAGCTTATAAATCCAAAAAAATGGGTGGTACTAAGGTCTTGTAGATGGCTCATTTGCCTTGCTATTAAACCTATTTTTGAATTATAGGTAAGCGAGTTTAACAAAACACTATCTTGAAGAGTGCCTGTTGAATTACTAAAATACAATTTGTAATGGCGGTGCTGTGGTGCTTTAAAAATTGAAAAAAAAGCAGGTTTTAATTTTGCCACTTTTTGCGAGGGCTTGGTATATACAGTTAGGTTTTTAAATAATAAGTTAGGATAAAATCGCAACGTATAATTAATCATTGCTTTGTAGCTCTGAACAGAATCTAACGGAATAAAATTAATTTTAGACGTGGTATCCTTAAATTGCTCTATAATTTGAGGATTAACAACTTTATAATATTGATGTTGGGCAAAGCAAAACTTTACTAAAAATAAAAAACTAAGTGTAAACTTTATTTTAATCATTGGGCAAAAGTAGATAATAAAAGCAAACAAAAACTTAAAAAAACTGTAAAATTTTGCGCAAAGGTTTTAAAAATAAAGTGAAAAAATAAGGTTTAATGTCATTTACTTCCCAAGCCTTTCTATCTTGTAGGTTAGCATTAAGCCTATTGTTAATAGTTACATTGCTTTTACCTCCTACCCTCATTTTTACAGTATAAATGGGTAAATAGGCCAAGTTAATTTTATTTTTGTGTATAAAACGCAACATTAATTCATAATCTGCGGCGCTAGTAAATTGTAAATCAAAATTTTTATATTTTTTATATAATTCGGCTTTAACAAAAAAAGTTGGGTGTGGCGGCATCCAGCCCCATAAAAACAAATTGGGTTTATAGTTGCCACTTTTCCACTTTCGGGTAATTTTAGTAGTATCAGTTTTGTCAACATAATACAAATCGCTGTAAACGGCATCAGCCATCGATGTCGTAAATAAATTAACATACTGCTCAATTACTGTGTTTGAAGTGTAAAAATCATCTGAATGTAAAATACCAATTACATCTCCTGTTGCCAACGCAATTCCCTTGTTTAAAGCATCGTATAAACCTTTATCTTTTTCGGAAACAAAGGTTGAGATTTTATTTTTATACCTTTCTATAATTTCTAACGTATTATCCGTGGATTTGCCATCAACAATAATGTACTCAATGTTTTTATACGATTGGTTTAATACAGATTGAATGGTTTGTTCAAGCGTGATGGCAGAATTAAAAGTAACGGTTATGATAGAAATTTTCAAAATTATAAGGCTTTACTAAACTCTAATAACGATTTAAAGTTAAAATCAATTCTTGAATCTAGCAGTGGTTCTGTAGAAATAAACACAGTTTTCATTCCGGCTTTTCTACCAAATTCCATATCGCTTAAACTATCTCCAACTATTATTGAATTTAAAAAATCAATTTTCGGGAAATCAGTTTTAGCATTTAATGCCATACCTATATTAGGTTTTCGCGTAATATGATTTTCGCTATTTAAATAAGGCGAAAAATAAACCTTATCAATTCTGCCTCCAAAATAAGTAATTTCATAAATCATATTTTTATGAATAAGTTCTAAATCTTCGGTACGATAAATACCTTTACCAATACCTTGTTGGTTGGTAACTACAACAATTTTTCCAAAAACAGCGTTTATTATTTTTAAGGCTTCTAAAGTTCCGTTTAAAAACTCAAATTCAATCCAATGTTTTACGTAATCGTTATCTAATTTTTTATTAATAACGCCATCACGGTCTAAAAACAATGTCCAGGTATTATTTATATTTAAAGTTCTTAAAGTCATCTTGTGCTTTTTGGTAGTCTTCGGGTATGCCAATGTCGATAAAGTAGCCGTTACTTAAAAATGCACCCATATCTATTTTAAGACATTGGGTTTCAAAAAAGTTTTTTTCAATTGAAAACGCATCATTTGCATTAGTATATTTTAAAAATTGCTTGTTATTTAAAATATAAATTCCACCGTTAATAATTCCTTCATTCGTATTTTCATTTTTTTCATTAAAGGAATTTACTTTAAAAAAATTATCGGTAGTTTTTGTTGAACTACTTGATAAAAAGTAAGGCGCTAATTCAATAGAACCATAGCGCCCGGCATTTTTAACCTTACGAACTGCGATAGAAAAATCGGCATTGTGCTCGTAATGTTGATTATAAAATTGGTTTAAATCCACATCAAAAAACGAATCGCCGTTTAAAACAAAAACTTGGTTCGTATCTACTTTTTCGAGTGCTAATCTAATTCCTCCGCCAGTACCCATAGGCGAGGTTTCGTGTGAGTAAACTATAGTTAATCCGTTATACTCCGCACCATAATAATTTTTAATTATTTCGGCTAAATGCCCGGTAGAAATAATAACCTTTTTAATACCAAAATATTTTAAATAATTTAATTGATAATTTAAAAAAGGTAGTTTATTAATAGGTGCCATGGGCTTGGGAACGTCGGTAATTACAGATTGTAAGCGTGTTCCAAAACCTCCAGCTAATAATATGGCAGTAGTTATCATTTTTAAAGTTCAGAAATAAATATACACATTTATGCTAACCCAAACTATTTTTTAATTGCATTAAAAAAACGAGTAGCGCCGCTTAAATCATTTATTAAATTAATAGATTTAAATTGATTTGATTCATCTGCATAAATTTTTACTTCGTTTGCCGTTAAAGGATTTAGTTCAAAATACAGTTTTCCATTTTTATTTAAATGCGTTTTGCAAACATTAATGATTTTTTTGTAAAAAACAATTGCATCGTTATCCTCTACAAATAAGGCTAAATGCGGTTCATAATTCAGTACATTTTTATGCATAGCTTCTTTTTCGATATACTTTATATAGGGAGGATTACTTATAATTACATCCACCTTATTTTTAAAATCTTTAAAAAACGCCGTCTCATCTAAAATGTTGGTTTTAAAAAATTCAACATCACAGGTATTATTTTCTCCATTTAAATTCGCTACTTGCAAAGCGTCTTCACTAATATCACAGCCATAAACTTGGGCATTTGGTTTATTTTTTTTTATCGAAATAGGAATACAACCACTGCCGGTTCCGATATCTAAAAAAGACAATTCACCTGTATTTTCTTTTAAAATTAAATCTACTAACTCTTCGGTTTCTGGTCTTGGGATAAGAACAGAAGGGTTTACCAAAAATTTTAAATTATAAAACCAAGCGTGCGTTAAAATGTATTGAACAGGAATACCTGTTTTTAAACGTTTACAACAATCCACTAATTTTAATAAATCGCTTTGATTAATATTGGCATTTAAATTGGTTTGAATTTGTATTTTAGAAAAATTTAAATAATAGTGGCAAGCCACATCAAATAAGGCTTTTATCTCCGCTTCATCGTAAAGTGCATTTAATTCAGAAATAAAAAAATCTAAACTATGTTTTAATTGGTTGCTAGCAACACGCATTAATTTACTCTTTAATTAATTTAAAAACATTGGTTGCAGTTGCTGATTGTACTTTTACAAATAATAAACCAGATACATTTATGCTAAATTTACCCGCATTTAATTCATACTTATAAGAATTAAAACTATCCGTAAATAATAATTTTCCATCCACACTATAAACACTAACGGTTTTAAAATTATCGTTTTCAAAATTTATTAGTACTTTATTTTTAAATGGATTTGGATAATAATTTACAACGTCGCTTAATTTAACTTCGTTTACACTTGTGACTATTGTATTACATAACATAGCAGCTTTACCGTCTAATTTACCATAACCCCATCTATAGTTTGGCAAAGTTGCAGTGGTAAATGCATCATTATAAGCGCAATTTATGATAGCATTTTTTACATCTAAACTGGTTGCGGTTGGATTTTTTTGTAAATACAAAGCTGCCAAGCCTGCAACTACTGGAGATGCTGCAGACGTACCTCCACCTTGTACATGAAAACTGCCTTGCGCTACAACTTGCGGCGCATTTGTGATTAAATTTGTTTGCATGCCTAAAGCAATGGCGCTAAATACATTTGCTCCTGTAGCACTAATATCAGGTTTAATATTGCCTGTTCGGGTAGGGCCGCTACTGCTTGTTGCAGATATGCCACCTGCAATTTCCGTTGTGGTTTGTAGTGTGTTATTTACATCGTAATACGTATTTAAATTTACGTAATTAGCCACAGTAATAACGTCATTTAAACACTGGAAACTACTTACAATACTGTACATTGTATCGGGCGTTACATAGTTTGTAATTTTTGGGTATTGCATGGGTGTTGGTAAACCTGTTGACACAAAATCAAAATTCCAAGCATGATGCAAACCAATACCTTTACTTTCTACGCGCCAATTTAAACCTAGCGTATCGGCTTTAATATTTACAAACAATTCGTAAACACCATACGTATTAATACTTGCCGATGTTTTTACAATACCAATTCTATTACCATTAAATTTTAAAGTATCGGTTTGTAAATTATTTAAACCGTAGTTGTATGGTTTAAAACCTATATTGCCCAAATTAAAAAAATTAATCCTGTTGGCTCCAATGCTCATTTGCACATTTTTAATTTGATTTGTATCTGCATAACACCAATAATATAAATTGCTATTAGAATTTTTTATCCAAGTAAAACTTGTATCATTTAAAGTCGGTTGTGTTTTAACATGAAATTTAACAGCACCTGCATTTCCCGCAGCAGCTACCATTACACGTCCAGGTACATTTTGAACCATGTTTTCGATCAATTTTGCTTCTAAATCAGTTCCATCATGGCTTCCATAATAATCGCCAACACTCGCATTTATTACGCAAGGTTTTCCTAACAAAGTAGCCTTACTATAAATATAATTAACAGCATCGGCAATGGTTGGACCAGATAAATTAAAATTTAAAGCTACTACAACTAAATCTGCTTTTGGAGCACAACCTTCGTGGGTGCCATTTGCTAGGCCATTACCAGCAGCTATCCCAGAAACATGCGTTCCGTGCCCATATTGAGGTAAATCGTTGTGTGTACATACACTGGCATTAATTTGTGCTGCTGTCCACTCAATACCATAATTATAAGGAGTAGGAACGCTTGAACCAGAAGTTGGCACCTGATCCCATAAAAATTTTATACGTGTATTACCATTACTTTCTTTAAAATCAGGATGATTAAAATCAATACCGGTATCGATAATTCCAACAACTACACCTGTTCCGTCATAAGCTTGTGGTAATGGTGAGGCGCCTATTTTTACAGGCTTAATACGATTTTTTATTAGCATCGTATCATTCATGGTTTTGTAATTGTGTTCAACAAACTCTGCATAGGTAATAATTTTTGTTTCAATTAAAGTAGCTACCGTGTTTAAATTACAAGTAATGGATGCAATATTACCGACAAAATAATTTAATTTGTAATTATATTTCTGCTGAAAGGAAAGTAATTTAGTGCTATTACCTTTTACTAAAAGGGTAAGATTTTGATTGAAATTAGTTTTATCGTCCAATTTTATTTTTAATAAATTATTACAAGAGCTTGTTTGAGATAAGAAAGTTGTAATAAAACAACTTAAAAAAAGAATATAAATGAGTTTCATTTTCTAAATTTTAGTTAATTAAAAATACAAAAAAAATTAAAGCAAATTACAATAAAAGCATTTAAAATTTGTGAATTATTGACCCTTAACGATATAATAAATAAAAAAATTAAAAAGTGCCCGCCATTAAATTACAGCCCCTTACATCGCTATTATCAAAGCGCCCCATTAATTGTAACTGGTTGTTACTATTGATAAAACCTAAATCTTTTGTTGCAATAAACGAACAAGAGTAGATGTTCGCCAAATCAATCACATTAATTCCCCCGGTTTTATTCGAATTTATTAAATGTAAAGGGTTATCAATTTCGCGGATTAAGAATTGTAACCATGGCGGACAATTAAAACTTTGGTTACCTAAACTATAAGCCTGGCTCAACAATTCTGTCATGCCATACTCGCTATGTATTTGATTTAATTTAAAACCATTTTTTAAATACGCATGCAATTCTTCTTTTAATAATTCTTTCCGTGTACCTTTCATTCCACCCGTTTCAATTACAATAAAATTATCATTTAACTCTACATCTTTATCACACAAATCCATTAACGCGTAGGATACACCAATTAATATAACTTTTTGATGAGTACTTTTTAGTTTATTTATTTTTAGAATTAAATCGTCAATAGTATCTAAAAAAAAACCACTAAAAGGATGATTGGATTGCTTAATTAGTTGATTACACATATAAACTAATGAAGAGCCTTTACGTTGTAAATAATTAGGTAATAATGCTAAAATGCAATATTGATTTAGGTTGCCATAAAATAAATTAAAACAATTTAAAAAACTTTGTTCGTATACATTTACATTATTTACAAAATGGGTTGCCGGAATTTGAGAAGTTGTACTACTACTATTAAACGTAACGGTATTATTCGTAATTGGAGAAGAGATAACCTCCTTAGTTTTAAAAAATTCGATAGGTAAAAATGGGATTTTTTCAAAAGCACTAACCTGATTTGGATTAACATTTAATAAATTGCACCATTTATTATATACCAAATTATTTTGGTATTGAAAGTTAAAAATTTGTAATGCTAAGTTGCTAAACTCTTGTTTTGTTGTAATATTAAATATTTGCTTTTCTATGTTTAGCACAGTTTGTTTATTTTATTTTTTTGTTGTAAATTTATGTATTGATTTTGCAATAAATGCGTTTAATAGTAATTATAATTTTATTCAGTTTTATTTTTGGTTGTGTAAAAAAGCAAAGTAGCGACCCAGTACCCACGATTGAGTATAAAAGTTTTAGCGCCAGTACAAATGGTGTAAAAGATACGTCTGTATTAGTGATAGGCTACGAAGATGGCGATGGCGATATATTTAGAGATAAACCATCTGATTTTCCTAACCTTATATCTACCATTTACGTTTATGACAATACTTTAAATAAATTTAATGCTGTAATTGATGTTTTAACAAAAGATACGGTACGTTATTCGCAAACTATTACGCAACCAGAGGCCAGTTATAAAGGAAAACAGGTTAAGGGCGATATTTATTGGCCTTCTAACGAGTTTAGACCAAACTCTCAAGCAAAAATATTTTATTATAAGCTATTTATGGTAGATATGAAAAATCATAAATCAAACGAAATTACTACGCCAACATTTACCGTTAATTGAGCTGTTATTTATACTCATCTAATAAATAAATTAAACTCCCAATAGCCGCGGCTCCCAATTCTAACTCTCGTTTATTTATTTTATCAAACGTATCCTGGGCTGTGTGATGGATGTCAAAATAACGTTGCGTGTCAGGTTCAAAACCAATACAAGGCACGCCCTGTTTTTCTAAATCAATTAAATCAGCTCCACCTCCACCCTTTTCAATTTTTTGAATTAAATAAGGCTCAAACAATTGTTTCCAAGTAATTGCTAAATTATATAACCCATTTGTGGTATCAACTCCAAAACCACGAGGTGTATAACCTCCTGCATCAGTTTCAATTGCTGCAATGTGTTTCTCATTATGATCTTTAGCAAATTTAGCATAAGCCACGCCACCTGCTAAACCATTTTCTTCGTTCATAAACGCTACGGCTCTAATGCTATGTTTAGGCTTAATACCCATCCCTTTATACATTGCTAAAATATCAATACTTTGCACAACACCAGCGCCATCATCATGTGCACCCTGTCCGTTATCCCAGCTATCTAAATGCCCACCTGTAATAATAAATTGGTTTGGATTTTTACTGCCCGTAATTTGCCCCACCACGTTGTATGATAATACATCTGGCAATTTTTCGCAATGCGTTTCAATATAAAGTTGTAAACCGTTATCCTTAATTAAAGCATCGTGTAACATATCTGCGGCTTTGTAACTAATGGCTAATGTTGTAATTTTTAGTTTACTAATTGTGGTGTCGTAGTTCATATTACCTGTATGCGGTTCATCGTCAGCAACAGAAGTCATACTGCGTACAATACTTGCCACAGCACCATATTTTGCCGCATAACTTGCCCCTTTGCTACGATACTTTACGGTTTCGCCGTAAGCGGTACCCGTTTTAATGTGTGTTTGATTAAAAAAAACATTGTAAAAAACAATGTTTCCTTTAATGGCTTTTTCACCTAATTTCTCTAAATCTTCAAAACTTTTCACTTCTATTACTTTGGCGGTAACACCTTTATCGCCAGTACCTATAGAGCTTCCTAGCGCAATGCAATTTAAGGTTGTGTTTAATTTTAATTTAGTAGATGTTAAAGAACAAACTTCTTTTTTTCCGCGCACCCAATGTGGCACCATACAGGGCTGTAAAATAACTGTATCGGCGCCTGCAGCATACATTGCTTTTTTTGCCCAAACAACAGCATCTGCCGCTTTTTGGCTACCACTTAACCGCCCGCCAATTTTAGTGGCTAAATAATCTAAATTAGCATAAGCTGTGCTTTTGGTTAAATAAAAATTGTAAATGTTGCGAATGGAAATAGAGTCTTGATTTTGTGCCTTTACAGACCTATATGCCAAAAGGCAGAAGATGATTTTTTTTATCATTTGATAATTATTTGTGTAACTAATTTATAACCACAATATTTATTTATGGCGGTAACTATGGTTTCTTTTTTAAAGGAAAGTTCGTGTTTTAATGCAGCTGAAGCAAGTGTTACAAAAATCAAATCATCGTTAAAATAAATTTCGCTAGTGTTACTTGCAATTATATCACCTACAATATCTTTCCAATTATTTTTTATAGCAAATTGCGAAATTTTAACGTCTAATTTTTCTTGTTTAAACAGCTGGTTTATGGCATCACCTAATTTTACGAGGTTTGTTTTTCTTCTCATTAAGGCGTTTTTCTTTCAAACAATAATATATAATTCTGGGTTTTTGGTTGGTAGTTCAAGGCTGCTTCTTTCCAAATGTAGGTGCTCATTTGTCCATCGGCCATTTCAACAATGCCAAGTACTTTATAATTTTCGGCAATGTATTTATTTGCCCACTCAAACACATAGTTATCGGTATCTGGTTGCCTTAGCAGCGAAACAGGGATATTAAAAAAGAGTAAAAATTTTGGTTTAGCTTTTTCGGCATCACGCACAAATTCACGTTGCCACTCTTTATGTTGTGGTAAATTAGCTACAATTGTAGAAAAGAAAATGTGTCGAGTAGGTGATTTTTTATTTGTGTAAATATAAATCTGAGGTTCAGATCCGATTATCAATAAATCATCAGTTGGTTTAGATACACTATTAATAAAATTTGCTATTTCAGCAGATTCAGGAAAAGGATTGCCACCGTATACAGATCGCAAAACGCGTTCGTAATTAGGATGATAGTAATAATATTTTAAAGAATTTAAATGGTTAAAAACAACTATTAAAACAATTGCAAGGTAGGCGTACGGAATATACTTGCTCGTAATTTTAAAACGATTTTTTATAATAGTTGTTATCAAATGAAATGTTAAACCTGACAATAATGCTAAGGCAGGTATCATTTGAATCCAATAATGACCGTAAAAATAATAACCTGGCACAATCGTTAAAAACGAAAATAAGCCAAAAATAAAGGCTACTATTTTATGTTTTAACTCAATAGATTTTACTAAAAAAAGTGGTATCGCAATAAATGCCTGCATCCAAAAAAATTTATAGTTGGTTGTTATCATTTGGTACATGGCTTTGCAATATTCTTTTCCTTGTTCAAATGGTATTTTACCTACGTAATATTTTGGGAGTTCATACACCCAAAATATCATATCGTTAAAAGAGCCCTTAGTATAAACAAGTAATAAAAAAATAAATAAAATAGTAATTATACCTGCTGTATAAACTAAGGCATTTATAATAATTTTAAAAATTGATATTTTTTTAAAGTAGCCATCAACTAATATTATTAAGCCCCCTGCAAAAGCAATAAAAATACCACTCGTTTTAGTAATAAATGCCAAACCTAAAAATAAACCCATTATGTATATTTGATACTTTTTGTTTGATTTATTTACTAATGAATAAAAAAACAAGCCCATTGTAGCAAACAATGCTACGCCGTGTTCTGACTGTATTGTAAAGCCACTTAAACCGGGACTTAAAGATACAACGGCAAATGTAATAGCTGAAATTATAGCCGCAAAAGGAGAGTATAGGTTTTTAGTTGCTGCAAAAATAAATACAATTGAAATTAAATTTATAAAAATAAAACCCAAATGTAAACCCTGTATCGTACTACCAAATAGCGAAACAATTAGCGCATAAAAATAAAATATACCTGGCAGTTTTTGTTCATAAAAATCTTTGTAAGGTATTTTACCATCAAGTATTTGTCTGCCATAATAAGCATAAGCACCTTCGTCGCGTTCAAATGGGATGGAAAGAAATTTTAAGCGAATACTGTAAACCAATAGTAAAATTACGCCCAAAAGTAAATAGCAAATTTTTTCTTCAGCGCTTAGTTTGTTAAAGTAAGTTTTTAATCGTGTTAATAGATTAGGTTTACCAGTATTAGTTGCAGTTGCTATCACTTTATAGTCTATTTAATTAAATTTAAATTTATTAAGTATTTATTAGTTTGTTTAATACCAACTTCAATGGGTGTAAATTTAAAGTTGGGTAGCTTGTTTAATAATTTACTATTATCTAACGCTATTATTTTATTATCACTTCCACGTGCTTGCATATACTCTAAAGCAAAATCACTTGTAATTTCATCTTTTATTAAATTAATAATTTGATTCACTGAAAGCGAATCGTTGGAAGCTATATTTAATATATTTATTTCGTTTAAGTTTAATGTTAAAAAATTAGATAGTATTTGCACTAAGTCTTTTATGTAAATATAATTTCTAACAGTTTCACCATCTCCAAAAATTGTTATTTTGGTATTGCTAATTATTTTTTCAAGAAAAGTATTTATTAAACCCAAACCTTTTGAGGTATCTTGTCCTTCGCCATAAACATTTGATATTCTAAATATGTCGTAACATAAATTGTACTTATGATAGTAATAATTTAAAAAATTCTCCATACTTAGCTTTGTAATACCATACGGAGAGAAAGGATGTTTATTTGTATCTTCGGTTACAATAGAATTAGATGCGCCATAAACTGTACCTGCACTTGATAAAAAGCCAATTTTTTTTACCTTAAGTTTTGAAATACATTCTAAAAAATTTATAAATGGCAATAAATTTTTTTCTATTTCAAGTGTGGGGTTGTCCCAACTACTAATAGGTATGGTTTCTGATGCCAAATAATAAACATAATCTATACTTTTAAAATGTTGATTTATAAATTCGGAATTATTTAAATCAATTGGGTGATAATTTTTAAAAATAGAGTGCTGAGATTTGCCAAATAAAAATAAATTTATGTTACTGTTGCTTGATAGTAATTCTACTAAATGCTTACCAATAAAACCATTTGCACCTACTACAGCTACATTTAACATACTTATCTTAATTGTAAATTTTAAAATTAATAAAAATATTTTATAAAGCTAATCTATATTTAAAATACAATTCTAAAACCTGTTTTTAAATTAGCGTAACTTTAAAAAAGTGTTGTTTTTTCAATAACAACATAGGGGCGGTCTCGAACCTCGTCGTAAATTCTAACGATGTATTCTCCAATAATACCAAGGCATATAAGTATTAACGAACTAAAAAATGAAAGTAAAATAGCTAAAGTAGCAAAACCTTTTGTTTCAATACCATGCACAAAATAACCATAAATAGTCATTATTGAATAAATACTTGCAAATCCAAACCCAATAAAACCTATAACGGTTATTAAACGGATTGGGGCACTTGAAAACGAAAAAATACCATCAACCGCAATTTTTAATAATTTTTTTAAAGTATAACCTGATTGGCCTTGCAAACGGGCCGATCTGTCATATTCTACCCCAATTTGTTTAAATCCAACCCAAGCGCGAATCCCTCTTAAAAAAGGATTTTGCTCTTGTAACTTAAGCATATTATCTACAACATGCTTTTTCATAACACAAAAATCGCCACTATCAATGGGTATGTGAATATCACTCATACCTTTTAAAATACGATAAAAACTACTGTAAGCAATGCGTTTAATTAACGACTCTTTTCTTTTTTTACGCACTCCATAAGCTACGTCATAACCTTTATCTAAATGTTCAAAAAAATAAGGTAATAATGCAGGGGGGTCTTGCAAATCGTCGTCAATAATGGCAATATAATCGCCAGTGCAATGGCTTAAGCCGGTTTTTACTGCAATTTGATGTCCAAAATTTTTAGACAGCTTAAAACCTTTTATATAACTGTATTTTAACGCTAATTCTTCAATTTTTTCAAAACTTTTATCTTTACTTCCATCGTCAATTAAAAGTAGTTCTAAATTCCAATTACTTTTATTTTTTTCTAAATCAATTGCTTCTAATAATTGAGCCATAAAAGCAGCTGAATTGTAAATAGGAACAATTATAGATATTTTATTAGTCATAATATTTCATTTCAAATATAAGTTAATATTTAAAATTTAAACATAATATAATAAATAAAATTAATACATTTATTGACTAATTTTTTATTAAAGTATATGGAAACAAATTCAGAAGATTATAAAAAACACTTAGAAGAAAAGTACTTACCAGGACGAGATATGTATTTGAATACATTTTTTTATCCAAAAATAATGAGCCAATTTAGTAACGGGTTAATTGTAGATTTAGGCTTTGGTACTGGTGCTTTTTTAAGATATTTAAAGAAAAAAAATAGAGACTTTTTCGGCATCGACTCCAATCCATTTTTAGTAGATTTAAATATTAAAAATGGCTTTAAAGTTGCCGAAGATGATGTTACTATTTTATCTAAAATTAATTTTACTATTGAAAATGGTATTTGTGATAACGTTCTAGAACACTTAGATTTAACTCAAATTAATTCGTTTTTTAATGTTTGCAAAAGCAAATTTGCAAAAAATGGCACTTTGGTTGTAATAGTTCCAGATGCTAAAGGTTATGAGCGTGACCCCACCCACAAAACGTTTGTAACGAGAGAAATTATTGAAAAAATGTGTGCTCAACACACAGTTAAATTACAAAGTAATTTTTGCCATCCTTTTAACTCAAGATTTGTAGGAAAACATTTATACCTAAATATGCAGGTGTTTGTAATTAAGTTTTAATTATGTTGCCGCTTGTTAGTGTTTGTATACCTTCCTATAATTCTGCTTTGTTTATTGAACAAACTTTAAAAAGTGTTTTAAATCAATCCTACAAAAATATTGAAGTAATTGTTGTCGACGATTTATCAAAAGATGATACCGTTAGTAAAGTAAAATTAATTGATGACGAGCGTATTAAGTTGTTTGTAAACGAAACCAATTTAGGTGTTGCACAAAACTGGAATAGGAGTATAGAGTTAGCCCATGGAGAATACATTAAAATTATGGGTGCCGATGATTTATTGGAACCAACTTGCATCGAAGAACAAGTGAATGTTTTCTTACAAAATAAAAATAATATAGTATTAGTTACATCCTATAAAAATGTAATTAATCAAAACAACAAACATATACTCTATAAAAAAACATTTACTACGCCGCTAATTAAGGGTTCTACAGCGCTAAAATTATCGGCAATTGATGGTACAAATTTAATTGGGGAGCCCGTTGCGGGTTTGTTTAAAAAAACTGATTTTATAAAAGTGGGTAAATACAACTCTAATTTTTTGTACTTAATTGATATGGATTTATGGAAAAGGCTATTTACGTTGGGCGATTTATATGTTATTCCAAAACCTTTATATTCCTTCCGCATATCTAAATCATCTTTAAGTTCTTTATTAAAATCTAGCCAAATTTCTGAGTTTAATAGGTTTACTGAAACGCTTGTTAGTGAAAATAGTATTCACTTGAGTTTTACAGAAAAAATAAGGGCTAAAGTTAATTGCTTCGTAAAAGGAATGTTGCGAAAAGTGGTATTGTTATTTTTTGTGTAAGTATCAAACTGAACCCTTTAAAGTTGAACACTCTGTTCAGCTTTTTTTTCTTAAACTAATTTTAAAAACGCCACCAATTCAAAAACTGCTAACGTATCTGTTTGGCAATAATCTATTAAATTTTGTTTTAAGGTTTCTTTTTCGATTAAATCTTCTGTAATTCTAAAACTCTCAAAATAAGCCATAGCTTGTAAACCCGATTGAATTATGGTGTAATTAATAGTTGGTAATAACACTTCGGCAACAGCTTTTAACGAAAAATTTGTTTTAAAGCTAGTGTGATAGTAGTCAAAGTTTGCTATTACTGGATACACATCTATAATTTTTGTTAGTACTTCATCTAATTCCTTTTTTAAATTAGGATATGTTTCTATTAACTTATTTATGGCCAAAACTTCCATTGTTTTATCATACACCAAAATACTGTTGTAATTTTTTGTATTTGCAATTAATGCTAATGCAAAATTATAACGGTCGTCTAACACATGCTCTGTTATATAATAAGAGTGGTTTATGCCATCGTAAAAACAAGCTAAAAAGGGAATTTGCTCAAATGGCTTTGTATTTTTCAATTGCGGTATGGCAGTAGCCCAAATTTCCATATCCATAGTGAGGTATGGTTTTTGTATGCTTTGTAAAAATTCGGTTATAGCAGGTTTATTTATAACAGCATTTTTTTGAATAAACGCATTTTTTAAGTCAATATTTATTTCATTAACAATCTGCATCTCGCTTATTTGCTCAACTTCTCTTACACCTTCGTTAAACCATTCAAACAACTTATCCTTTCCTATTCGTGGCAAATTAAATATACTGTTTTCAGTTATCACATCCTTCCAACACAATCCAAAAAAATCGCAGGTATAGGGTTTAAAACAGTGTTTACCAATGCTAATATTTGGTATTTTGTTTTCCTCCAATAGTATATGGGCATCGTTAATTTTGGCATTAAAAAAATGTAAATTCTCTTCCGCCAATTTTTTTACACTTCGTTTTTTAAATAAAAATTTAGGGTTTATTGTATCTTCTAAAATATAATCAGCATTTAATGTTACCAAAAACAAATCGTCAAAGTTTGCTAACGTGTTTTTTAAAACATAATACTGCAAACAGGCATCTTTTAAATAAACTTCCGATACTTTAATAGAACTTTTTACCTCATAAGCTTTATAAACACCGTTTTCTAAACACAAAATATCCACCATAATTAACACACCATTATAAATAAAAGTGGCTTCGTAAATAACGGGGGCTTTTTCTTCAATTAATTTACTTGTTAACTGCTCGGTTTCTAATACATTTTTGCTTTTTAACGACACGTCAACGCCATTTGGAAATAATTGTTGCGCAAAATAACCTAAATCGTGCCCGCGTTTAAAGGTGAGTTTTGTATCAATCGTAAGTTTATCGCGCAAATAAGGATGGTTTTTATATAAAAAAAATGCTTTTGTACATTGTTCAAATTTTATAAAAGCTGTTTTGCTAATCGAGTAATTCTTCAAGTTCATCTAATTTTGCTAAAAAATACCAATAAAAATTTGACTTTAATGTTAATTTTTTATATATTTACCGTTAACAAATTGCATATAAAGATGAAAATTTTAACTTTAGTATTAGTATTTGTTGCCAATGTTAATTTATTTGGGAGTAAAAACAGTAAATTAATTTTGCCCAATGATACCATCGATTTAATTATTGGAATGAGTAAAGACAAAACTTCTGATGTGAATTTTGTAAAGGATAAACTAATTTCTTTTGGCAACTCTCAAATAATTTTTTATAGTAAAAATCTAAATGCTTTTATTGTTAGATTTTTTAATCCTACAACAAATCCAGAGCAACTATTACTACAACTACAAAAAACAGTTGCCGAAACCAATACTTTATTTTTAAAACAAGGCACCCCAAAAGAAATACTGATTTATAGTGCACTAAAAGAAAATGAGATGACGGATGAAATAAAAGAAATTTTAAATAAGTAAGTATGAAGTTAACACTAACACTACTATTTTTATCTGTAAGCTTGTTTTTTAAAGCACAGATTTCGTATAATTTTTCGGCTTTGGCAGGTGTGTTTACTCCTAATGCAGCCCCAACTGTGCTTCATGCTTCGGGGGTAGATGATGCAACTTCCGCCGCCACAAACATTGGTTTTACTTTTCAGTACGGTTGCGTAAACTATACACAATTTAAAGCCTCTTCAAACGGTTGGTTAACATTTAATACGGCTGTTGTTGGCACTAATCTTTTTAACGACTTAAACACATCAACCGATAGACCAATAATTGCGCCACTATGGGATGATTTGGCTGTAGGGACAGGTGGTACAGTAAATTACAGATTAACTGGTGTTTTTCCCAATAGAATTTTAACTATTGAGTGGTTAAATATGGAATGGAGTTACTCTGCAACTAATCCAGTAATTTCTTTTCAAGTAAAATTATATGAAACAAGTAATCGAATTGAATTTATATACAGACAAGAGCCAGCTGCTGTAGTTCCCGGTGGCGCATCTATTGGCATTTCGGGTACAACATCAGGCGATTATTACTCGCTTAATAATTCAAGTGCCGCACCTGTAGCATCTAAAATAGTTGAAAATACCAATATTGCTACAAAACCAGCTACTGGGCAAATTTATAGATGGGACCCTGTTACTTGTACAGGACCACCTGCTGCAGGCACGGCAGTTGCAAGCCCATCGTCTAACTGTACCACATATACTACTGCTTTAAGTCTAACCGGAAACGGCTCTGGCTGTGGCATGACCTATCAATGGCAAAGTGCAACTGCGTTTGGTGGCCCGTATACTAATATTGGCGGGGCCGTAAACATTACGTATACTGCAACTGTTGCATCAACTACTTATTATCGTTGTGTATTAACGTGTTCAGGCTTTTCAACAGCCAGTGCACCTGCCACTGCTACTATTGCAGCCCTTGGTGTGTGTGCCATATGTAATATTATTTCAGTTGCTTCGTTACCCTATTCACAAACAGGTCAAACTACTTGTGGTCAAGGTAATGATGTTACTTCAACGAACGTTACAAATGTGTGTGGTAGTAGTTTATATTATGGTGGCGAAGATGTAGTATACTCTTACACGGCAACAGCCACAGGTTTATTAAATATAAATGTTACATCAACCGGTTCCTACATGGGCGTTACGTTATATCAGGGTTGTCCCATTTCTGGTGGAACTTGCGTAGGCAATGCACAAGGCTTTTCAGGTAATCAAAATTTATGTGCAAATGTTACAATGGGGCAAGTATACTATATTGTATTAGATTCTTACCCTTCTCCTACCTGCAACCCTTATGATATTGGCCTGTCTTTCACCAGCAATGCTATTTCTTGTAACCTATCCGCTTATTCGGCAGCACCAACCCTTTATAATTTTGAAGTATTTGCCGGCACTACATTACCCACAACCGACGATGTATTATTTAGTACAATAGCCATGTTTGGCTTTCAGTTTTGCTATGGAGGCTCTGCGTATTGGGGTGGCTATCCAGCTTCCAACTCATCGTTTGTTTTTGATGGCGTTCCGTGTTTTCCTAATATACAAACATCAACGTATGCAGCAGCTGGCGTGTCTACAGGTTATTCTATTGCAAATCCTGCTCCTATTAATGGTACATCTATACCCCGCAATGCCGTTTTAGGTCCTTGGCACGATATTGACCCTAGCTCAACTGCTGTTATTGCCTCTACTAAAATACAATATACAACATTAGGCATAGCACCCAACCGAAGATTTGTACTAAGTTTTGAAGATATTCCCATGTACTCTGCAGCATGTGAAGGAACAGCTTCGAAACGTTTTTCGGGGCAAATAAAATTATTTGAAACAACTAATGCTATTGAAATACACGTTAAAAATAAACGTGTATGCGCTACATGGAATAATGGTGAGGCCATACTTGGATTGCATAGTTTTGACGGTACAACCTATATACCTCCTGTTAATGCTACAGTTCATAATGCTGTAGGGGGCGTTGGGCCCTATAACCAATGGATAATGACAAACACTGCCTATAGATTCTCTGCTCCATGTGCTAGCGTGGGAATTTGTGCTGTTTTACCTGTAAGTTTTAAAAACTTTTTTGGACAAAATCATGAAACTTATAATAAAGTAAATTTTGAAACCGCTGAAGAGAGTAATATTGATTATTTTTATGTTGAACGCAGTAATGATGCTATCAACTTTAATAAAATAGCTACACTTTTACCAAACAATAAGCCTTCTAACTATAATTATTTGGACTATAATTATAAAAAAGGGATGATAAATTATTACCGTATTACTGCTGTTGAAAAAAGTCAGAATGCAAAAAGCACTTATATTTTGCCACTAAGCGACGATTTTGAAGACTTGTCGGTCTCTGATTTGGCACCCAACCCAACTACTAACGATTTTAAAATAGTTGTAAATTCTAAAAAAACTAAAAGCTTAACTGTTTCTATAAAAGATTTATTTGGTAGAGTTATAAAATCGCTAAATCAAACTATAAATGTTGGTTTAAGTACCATAAATATTAGCGATTTAAACTTGCAATCTGGTGTATATATTGTTGAATTAAATGATGAAATGCAAAAAACCATAGCGCAACAAAAATTAATTATTAGCAACTAGTTATGGTTTGCAATGTTAAGCTATACAATATTTTATGAAATTTTAAATGTTTAATGAACAAAATAATTTAGCATTACTTTAAAAATATTTTCCGCTATTTTACTCCATTAATTTTTTATAATAACTTTGGGTTGACTCGTCTTCCCAATCAATAAAACCTACAACTTCTTTTACTACTTCTAACTTAGTATTTACAACATACGATGTTGGAATTGAAAAAATTTTTATATCGTTAAACGCTGTATTTAATTTTAAAAACGTAAACGGATACTGTTTCCGTTCTTTCCATGCTGTAATAGTCTCAACAGATTCATCACTTATACAAATTATTTCGATATCATTTAAGCTTTTTTCTTTAATTTTTTTTAGGGTATTTAATTCGTCAATACAATTGCCACACCAACTTGCACCAAAACTTACAAGTATTTTTTTTCCTTTAAAATCGTTAAAATCAATTTTTTCACTTTGTAAATTATACAATTGTAACGTACTAAAATTTATACTTGGCGGTATATTATATTTTTTATAAAAATAAAATCCTATTAAAGCTGCAATTGCCAAAACAATTATAAAAATATATTTTTTGTACATAAAAAGTAATTAAAAGTAAAAAGTTAATTAAATATTAAATCATTTTTAAATCGTTCAAAATTACAAATAGATTTGTATAACCAACAATGCTTATCTTATTTAAAATACTTAAGTTCTTTTTAAAACTGTTTTTAGGATTTTTAATTTTATCTATTAGCTCGGTTATTTTATTTAAATGGGTGCCAGTTCCTTACACACCATTAATGTTTATTCGCTGTATGGAACAAAAAAGCGAAGGCAAATCCATGACGTTAAAACACGATTGGGTAAGCTTAGAAAAAATTTCGCCAAAACTTCAATTAGCGGTAGTGTGTAGCGAAGATCAAAATTATCTGAAGCATTTTGGGTTTGATTGGGGCGCTATTCAAAAAGCAATTAAAGCTAATGAGGCAGGTAAAAAACTACGCGGCGGAAGCACAATTAGCCAACAAACAGCCAAAAACGTTTTTTTATGGAGTGGGCGAAGTTATTTGCGTAAAGGTTTAGAAGCCTATTTTACATTGCTTATTGAAATTTTTTGGAGTAAAGAGCGGATTATGGAGGTATATTTAAATAGCATAGAAATGGGAAATGGTGTTTATGGTGCAGAAGCTGCTGCCCAATTTTGGTTTAAAAAAACTGCCTTAAAATTAAATAAAGACGAAAGCTCTGCCATTGCTGCTATATTGCCAAACCCTTTAAAATATGTTGCTAACCCTCCAAGCCAATTTATTACAAAACGAAAAAGTTGGGTAAAACAACAAATGAGTTTTTGGGGAAATCAATTAGATTATGATAAGTATAACGATGAAGAGGGAAATGAAAACCAAAATAAAAAGAAATAAAATAAATTGCTTATATATGAACAGAGTTTTTGCACTACATCTACTTTTAATTATGTTTTTAAGTTGTGGTAACTCCACTAATTCATCTATAAAAACATTTAAAAAAGCTGAAAAAGCAAAAGTAACTAACCTACTGGCCTCATACAAAAAAGCAATTGCTTATCAGTTAGATACTCTTTTTACACAAATGTATAACACCGGTGGCTTTAATGGTAGCATTATAGTAGCAAAAAGTGGAACCGTTTTATATAAAAAATCGTTTGGCTTTTGTAATAAAGAAACAAATTGTTTTTTAAACGACAGTAGTATGTTTCAATTAGCATCAGTAAGCAAAGTAATTACCGCTACTGCTGTTCTAATGCTTTACGAACGCGAGCAATTAGATATAAATAAAGATTTTAAATTTTACTTTAACGATTTTCCATACGAAGGCATTACTATTAAACATTTATTAAATCACCGTTCGGGTTTACCAAATTATATTTATTTTCTAAATTCCGAAATTGCCAAAGCAAATTATAAAATGAATAATGATGAACTATACGACTACATTATAGCAAAAAATCCAAAGGCGTATTTAAAGCCAAACACTCGCTTTAATTATTGTAACACTAATTACGCCTTATTGGCTTTATTAGTCGAAAAAATTTCGGGCAAAAAATTTAATAATTTTTTAAAGGAAGAACTATTTACGCCATTGGGCATGAAACACACAAGTACCATTAGAGATATTGATTTAAAATCGTCAAACATTACAAAGCCATATAACTTAAAATGGAAACCAATAGAATTTGACGCTAGTGATTATGTTTTAGGAGATAAAAGTATTTACAGCACACCATACGATTTATTTTTGTTTAGCGAAGCTATGTACCAAAATAAATTAATAAAACCCGAAACTCAGCAGTTAGCGTATACTGCTTACAGCGATGAAAAAAAATTAAGCAATTATGGTTTAGGTTGGCGCTTAAAAAACCATACAGATAGTGCTAATAAAGAGGTTTTCCACAACGGTTGGTGGCACGGTTACCGTTCTGCTTTTCATCGTAGACTAAAAGACACTCTTACTATTGTAATTTTAAGTAATCAATTAAATAAAGCTGCTTACCATACTTATAAAGTATATCAAATCATAGATAAAACAGCTTCTAATTCAATAGAAATTGAAGAAGAATAATTTTATAGCCATTTTTCATTTTCTTGTTCTTTTCATTAATATTCAGTTTCGACTCTGTTTAAAACCTTTACATTTCAAACGTTAAAATTCCTAAAAATTAGTAAAGGTTTTTCCATCATAACAGCTCAAGCCATTGTTTCTGGTGCCAAACCAAATGTTCCCTTTATTATCTTCTACAATACAAGATACGCCGTTATGGCATAAGCCATCCTTTGTGGTAAAATGAGTAAAGGTTTTTCCATCAAAACGCCACACACCTCCATCTTCACCTAACTGTCCGCTTCCTAGCTCTGTGCCCATCCAAATGTTTCCGGCTTTATCTTTTAAAATACACCAAACGCTTGCATTGTTTATGCCTCCTTTTTCCGAAATGTTTGTAATAGTTTTTTCGTCGTAGCGACAAACCCCGTATTGTCTCGTATCAAGCAATAAATTTCCATTTTCCTCTTCTATAATAGAACGAATCCAACCATTACCATTGGGTTTAAAATTAGTTAAAGCTTTTCCATCAAAACAGCAAACGCCCTCACCAGACGTCATTCCCGCAGCAAACCAAATTTTTCCGGTCTTATCTTCTAGTATACAATCTATCATTTTGAGTTGGAGATTGTTTTTATTAATAATTAAATAGTTATCTAAAAAGCGGGTAAAAATTTTGTTAGTGTAACAGTAAACACCCTCGGCTGTGCCAAACCAAATTTTTCCGCTTTTATCCTGCATCATGCTCCAAACGGCATTTTTTGTTGGTTGATTAGTGTTTGGTAAATTAAAGGGATTCAGATTGCTGCTATTGGTTGAAGGAATTGGGATATTAGTAATGATTTTTCCATCGTAACGACAAACACCATCATCAGTTCCAAACCAAATATTTCCTGTTCTATCTTCTAAAATAGACCAAACGGTATTATTAGTCAAACCGTCTTTAACTGTAAACTGAGTGAATTTTTTTCCGTCGTAGCGATACACTCCTTCGCGCGTACTGCCAAACCAAAGGTTCCCCCCTTTATCTTGCAAACCACAATGGAAATTATCATATTCCGTTGAGCCCTGTGTCTTTATTATTTTTGGTTGGCAAATAAATTTAGGTGCCTCATCTTTTGACAGTCCCTCTTTAACTTGCCCATTTGACTGTGTAAAAAAACCAAATACTAACAACAGAGTAAAAAATTGAATTTGTAAACGATACTTCATTTTATAAAGTTAAGTTTTGTCTATTCTTTAAAACTCCTTTGCTAAGCATCTTTAACATTTACTAACATATTTGTTTAAAACTTTATCTTACAGTTTACGTATAAACGTTAATTTTAATCAAAATTCCAAAAACTATGTTGTTACAAAAAATTAAATGGATGGCCATAGGCGTAGCCATCACAGGGAGTACTGTGTTTATTTATAACCACCGCGATGCCTTTTCAAAACTTTCCGGCAGTAATTACAACGCCGGCGTAACCAACAAAATCAACCCCGAGTTTGCTAATTTTATTAGCGCGTTTACAACGGGTTACATTTCATCAGGCTCAACTATTAAAATAAAGTTAGCCAACGAGTTTAACAGTACTGTAGAATTAAACACGCCAATTAAAGAAGAGTACGTCACCTTTAGCCCTGAAATTGAAGGAACATTAGTTTGGAAAGACGGACAAAACCTAGAATTTAAACCCAAACAACGTTTAAAAGACGGACAGGTTTACAAGGCTACTTTTCATTTAGATAAACTTGTAGAAGTAAAAAAAGACTTACAGGATTTTGAATTTCAATTTCAAGTCATAAAACAATCCGTTCAATTAGAAAGCAATGAATTAAAATCATACAACAGCAACGATTATAATTATTACAGCCTAAGCGGCAATTTGTCTACAGCCGATTTTGCAGATGTTGCCAGCCTTGAAAAAACTTTAAGCGCAACGCTCAATTCTAAAAACTTAAACATTAAATGGACACATAACGACCAAGGCACCTCACATAAATTTTTAATTGATAGTATTGAACGTCCAAACAGCGGCAATTCAAAACTGACAATAAACTGTAACGCACAGGCTCTTAATTTACCCTATACCTCTGATAAAAGTTTTGATGTTGTTCAAAAATCAAAATTCCAATTATTAAATACACGTTTGGTAAACGATAACGAACAGTATGTGCAGTTAACTTTTTCTAATCCACTTGATCAAAATCAGGCACTAGAAGGCTTAATTGGTTTGGGGACTATTAAAGATATAAAATACATTGTTGCAAACAATCAGGTATTGCTCTATCCCAATGAAATTAAATCGGGGTCGCATGTTTTAGTTGTAAACGAAGGCATTCGCGATGGCAAAGGACAAATCATCAGTGAAAAAACGGAGCACAATATTGTATTTAGCGAAATAAAACCAGCCGTGCGTTTTGTGGGTGATGGTAATATTTTACCTTCTACCAACAGCTTAACCATTCCTTTTGAAACGGTAAATTTAAAAGCGGTTGATGTAAAAATTGTTAGAATTTACGAAAATAATATTCTACAATTTTTACAAAGCAATGATATGAATGGCGGCAGCAATTTAGCACAGGTAGGTAAAAAAATTATTGAAAAGCGTATCAATTTAGGTATCTCAAATCCTGCAGATTTTGGGGTTTGGAAAAAATCGGCTTTAGATATCAGTACTTTAATTAAACCAGAACCGGGGGCTATTTATCGTGTTACTTTTTCCATTAAAAAGGCATATTCTACTTATCCTTGCTTAGGCGCAAGCAACGACGATAAATTTGAAATGGAAGAATTAAAACAACCTGAGGAAGAAGATGAACAAACTTACTTTGGTTATTATTACGATGAATATGGCGGAGGTTATGATTATGAAAGCGGCGATTATGACGATAGCAATTGGAACGATAGAGATAATCCTTGCAAATCATATTACTACCGTCAATACGAACGAAGTGTTTCAAAAAACATTTTAGCAAGCGATTTAGGTTTAACACTTAAAAAAGGGAACGATGGCAGTTTGTTTGCCGTTATCTCTGATTTAATTACTACCAAGCCAATGAACGATGTTACTATTGAATTATACGATTACCAAAAACAATTAATACAAACCGGTAAAACCAATGGAGACGGACAAGCTTTTATTACTCCTAAAGCAAAACCATATTTTTTAATCGCTAAAAAAGATAATCAACGTGCTTACTTACGTTTAGATGACGGCGCCTCTTTATCCCTAAGCATGTACGAAGTAAGCGGTGATGCCATTAAAAAAGGTGTAAAAGGTTTTATTTATGGCGAACGTGGCGTTTGGCGTCCGGGAGATAGCTTGTTCTTAAATTTTATTATGGAAGACAAGTTAGGCTCCATTCCTGAAAACCACCCAGTGGTATTTGATTTAACTAATCCGCAAGGGCAATTGGTAAAACGTTTATTAAGCACAAAAAGTGTTGACGGCTTTTACAATTTTACCTGCGCCACCGATAAAAATGCGCCAACCGGCTTATGGAATGCTGAAGTGAAAATTGGTTCAATTAAATTTTACAAAAGCATACGTATTGAAACCATTATGCCTAACCGTTTAAAAATTGTAATAAACGCTGGTGATAATAAATTATTGGTGGGTACCAAGCCGCAAAACGTTAGTTTACACACTGCATGGTTAACAGGCGCTGTGGCGCACAATTTAGCCGCTAACATTAATGTGGCTTTAACATCTGTAAATACAGCGTTTCCAAAATATGAAGATTATAATTTTAATGATGCAACACAACGCTTCGAATCGCAAAGCATCACCATTTTTGACGGCAAAGTAGATGATAACGGAGACGCTAATTTTCCTTTAAATATTGATGTGAAGAAAAACGCTCCCGGCTTTTTAAAAGCCAACTTCACTACCCGCGTGTTTGAACAAGGTGGTGCTTTTAGTGTAGACAGATTTTCTATTGATTATTCGCCTTACGATTATTATACAGGTATTAAACTTCCTAAAGGCGAAAATAATACAGGTATTTTATACACCGGTAGACAACATCAAATTGATATTGCCACTGTAGATTACAACGGTAAATCAGCATCGCGCTCTTTAAAATTCGAACTCTATAAATTAGACTGGCGCTGGTGGTGGGATCAATATAATTACGATTTGGCAAATTATGTGAGTGACGAATACCACAAGCCTGTTCAAGTAGAAACTATTTCGTCGAGCAACGGCAAAGCCAATGTAAAAGTAAACATCAAGCAAAACGATTGGGGCCGTTATTTAATTCGTGTAATCGATTTGGAAAGTGGTCATTCTGCCAGTCAGGTCACCTACTTCGATTGGGCCAATTGGATGGATAGAGATGGTGGAGAGGATAATAAAATCATCTCAAACATGTTGCATTTTTCAACCGACAAAACCAAATACAAAACAAATGATGAAGTTATTGTAAACATACCTACACCGCAAAGTGGCAGGGCGTTAGTAACTATCGAAAACGGAAGTAAAGTATTGGAAGCACATTGGTTAGAAACTGAAAAAGGAAATACCACTTTCAAATTTAAAGTAAAACCTGAAATGGCTCCTAACGTTTATGTGCATGTGAGTTTAATGCAACCACATAGCCGCACTAACGATTTACCAATTCGTTTGTATGGTGTAGTACCTATTACTGTTGATGATCCGGAAACCCACTTAAAACCAAAAATTTTAATGGCCGATGTTTTAATGCCAGAAAAAAATGTGAACATCACCGTAAGCGAAGAAAACAGCAAAGAAATGGCATTTACCGTTGCTGTTGTTGACGAAGGCTTACTAGACATTACACGCTTTAAAACACCAAATCCTCATAACACTTTTTATGCAAAAGAAGCATTGGGTGTAAAAACCTGGGATATTTACGATAACGTTATTGGTGCATTTGGTGCAGACTTAGAACGTATTTTAAGTATTGGTGGTGATGGCAGTGAAATGGATGACGACGGAGCAAAAGCCAACCGCTTTAAACCAATGGTTAGATTTTTTGGTCCTTTTCATTTAAACAAAGGCGAGAAAAAATCGATTAACTTTACGATGCCAATGTATGTTGGTTCGGTAAGAACGATGGTAATTGCCGGTGGAAAAGGCGCTTATGGCATGGCAGAAAAAACAACACCTGTAAAAGCACCGTTAATGATTTTAGGCACTTTGCCACGTGTATTAAGCGTTACAGAAGAAGTTAAATTACCAATCTCCATTTTTGGCGGTGATAAAAATGTTGGAAAAACGGATGTGAAAATTGAAGTGAATGGCTTGTTACAAACCGTTGGAAAAACTGTTCAATCGGTTAACATAAATAAAAATGATGAGAAACTGGTAGCTTTTGATTTAAAAGTAAAAAACCAAACAGGTATTGCTAAAGTAAAAATTATAGCAACAGGTGGCGGTAACACTGCTACTTATGAGATTGAGTTGGATGTAAGGAATCCAAATCCGTACCAAACTACTATTAATGATTTTTATGTGGATGGTGGTAAAACAATAAAAGAAAACTTTACAGCCACCGGTTTATCGGGCACTAATAAAGGCGTATTGGAGCTTTCGACCATTCCGCCAATTAATTTAGATGAGCGATTGCATTATTTAATTTCATATCCTCACGGTTGTGTTGAGCAGACTACCTCACAAACTTTCGCGCAATTGTATTTAAGTGACATTATGGAATTAACCCCTCAACAAAAAACCGAAACCGAAAAAAATATTAAAGCAGGTATTAATGAGTTACGTAAATTTCAAACTGCCGTGGGCGGTTTAAGCTACTGGCAAGGTAGCGCCGATGTAAACGATTGGGGTACCAGCTATGCAGGCCATTTTATGATGTTGGCCGAGAAAAAAGGTTATACCTTACCACAAGGCTTTAAAAAAGATTGGTTAAACTTTATGCAAACCACTGCCAATAATTTTGAAGTAAATAAAAACTCAAATTATGCTAATGACGAATTGCAAGCCTATCGCTTGTATGTTTTGGCAATCAGCGGCAACCCAGCATTAAGCGCTATGAACCGCTTACGTGAATTTAGCAATTTAACCAATAATAGTAAATGGTTGCTGGCTAGCTCTTACGCTACCATTGGTCAATTAGATGAAGCAGAGAAAATAATTAGTAAGGCTTCTTATCAAGTTAATCCATATACTTACAATTATTACACCTATGGTAGCGGTGACCGCGACCAGGCAATGATTTTAGAAGCACTTTGTTTAATGGGCAAAAAACAACAGGCCTACGCACAAGTTAAAAAAGTGTCTGCCTTTTTATCTTCAAAAAATTGGTTAAGCACACAAACTACTGCCTATGGTTTGGTTGCTGTGAGTACCTTTATTAAAAAATATGGCGATGCAGGTGCCATGCAAGCCACTGTAAAAATTAATGGCAAAGACTACAGCTTAAAAGGCAACGCAGCCATTATGCAATTACCTTTAGATTTTAAGACGTCTTTAAAAGGTAATTTTGAAGTTAATAACAATGGTAAAGGCGTATTGTACGCTCGCTTAATTATGCGTGGTAAGCCTTCTATTGGCAGTGAAGAGGCCGCAAATAACAATATTACGGTAGATGTAAGTTATAAAGATAAAGCTGGTAACACGCTAGCGGTTGATGAATTAGCGCAAGGAACAGACTTTATGATGAGTGTAACCGTTAGAAATTTAGGAATGGTGGGCGAAATTAAAAACCTGGCATTAATGAATTACGTGCCGGCCGGATGGGAAATACACAATGCCCGCATGGATGATAACGAAGAATTATTGAAGAATAGTAATTATACCTATCAGGATATTAAAGACGATAAAGTATTAACCTATTTTGATTTGAGCGTTAACCAAAGCAAAACATTTAATGTAAATTTAAATGCCGCCTACGAAGGAAAATATTATTTACCTGCCGTAAATGTGGAGGCCATGTACGACAACAGTGTATTTGCCCGCACCAAAGGTTTTTGGATTAAAGTGGTGAAGAACAAAGAACAAAAAGTGGCGAGTAAATAATTTGAAACAAAAAATTAATTTTTATAGTTCTGTATTAAAGAGAAAATATCATACACTACTTTGTATTGTTCTGATAGTTTCTCTTTTTTCTTCCTGTGCCATACATCGTACTTTTCCCTTCATTTGTTTCCGAAAAGGATGCATATTACGTCAATTACATTATTACGATGCAAAAGAATCGTTTCGTCGAGCAAAAATTAATTCATCTGTTCGCAAAAAGAAACGGGAAATGAACCGCAGCAAAGAGCGTGCAAAAAAGGACAAATCTTATCCACCCGACCCGAAGCTGATTGAAAAACGAGAAAAAGATTCTTTGGATTATGCAAAAGGCTTTGCCGGCTTGTGCGATGAAAGCAAAGTAACTTTTAGTTATACTTTACTTAATGATTCGGCTTCATCTACCACAAATTATAAAAACGATACCATCACCATTCGTTATTTATTTGATAAAAAAGAACCTTCTCCTGACGAAAAAAAGGAGATGAAAGCATTATTGGAAAAAATTGGTCAAAAGTATTTACTCGAAATTTGGATAAAAGACTGTCATAACCGAAGCGTTTTAAGTGAATACGAACTTTATTGGTTGGATACTCGTATCTATAAAATAACAAAATATTTAAGAAAATTAGAGGTACCTACTAATAAAATTAAAGTGGATAATTGAGATTCCACTTTACAAACAATACCCATAATAAAATTTACCAAAGAAATAAAAAAAACCTATATTTGTTCTTCAAAAAATTTAAAAACAATATGATTGATTTAGCAGGAATTATTTCTATATCGGGGCAGCAGGGCTTATTTAAAATAGTGGCTCAAAGTAAAAACGGAATTATAGTAGAAGGTTTAGCCGATAAAAAACGTTTAAATGTATATGCTTCAACTAAAGTATCTACATTATCGGATATTAGTATGTTTACTACCGGCGATGATAAACCAATTGATGCTATATTAACTGCTGTTTTTGAAAAGGAAAAAGGTGGCGTAAGTATTGATAGTAAAGCAGACGATAAGGCTATTGAAGCTTATTTTGCGGAAATATTACCCGATTACGACAAAGACCGCGTTTATGTGAGTAATATGCGTAAACTTTTTGTTTGGTACAATACCTTACAAACTACAGGTAATTTAAAAGAAAAAACAGAAGAAAAGGAAGGCGAAGATACGTCAACAGACTCGGCAGATGCTAAAAAATCTAAAGCCACAAAAGCGATTGATGCAAATTCAACCTCTCGAAAAACAACTACAAAAAAAGACACTACTAAAACCAAAACAAGTACAGGAGTTAAAAAAACTACTGGTGTACGTAAAACAGGTACAGCCTAAGGTAGTTCATTTGAACTAATGTATACTTCTTAAATACAGGATATTAAGTACTTTTAAATTATTGCAGTCCTCATCATCGTGTTTTATAAAAATAATGGTTCTATAAAATGAAAAATTTTTTACGTTATTTTTTACAAGGTTTACTTTTATTTATTCCTTTAATTATAACATTAGCCATACTGTTAAAATTATTCGATTTTTTTTCGGGCTTATTTGCATTTTTTGGATTTAGCAGTAACGCCGCCTTAAACACAGTTTTAGGATTAGTGCTAACCATTGGGTTTATTGCCGTTTTGGGCATATTAGCGTCATCGTTTGTATTTAAGCAAATATTTAATTTTTTAGAGGATAAGTTAGAACATGCGCCTTTTGTAAGACACATTTATTCGCCTATAAAAGATTTTACAAATGCCTTTGTGGGTAATAAACGAAAATTTACTAAGCCTGTTTTAGTGCTTACCAACCCCCTGGCAAATATTGAAGAAATTGGGTTTATAACCCATGAAGACTTAAGCCAAATGAATATTAAAGATAAAGTTGCCGTTTACTTACCCTCCTCATACGCCCTATCGGGCAGATTAATTATTGTTCCAAAAGAACAAATAAAACCCTTAACCGCTGATGGTAAAGACGCTATGAAATTTGTAATGAGTGGAGGCGTAACAGACGTTGATTAATGACAAAACAAGAACGTTATACTTTTATATTAGATTATTTTGAAAAAAATGTAGGTTTAGCCGAAACCGAATTAAAGTACAACAACCCGTTTGAATTAATAGTAGCCGTGAGTTTAAGCGCACAGTGTACTGATAAACGCGTAAACTTAACAACTCCAAAATTATTTAAAGATTTTCCTACGGCCCAAGCAATGGCGCTTGCAAGTAGCGATACTATTTTTAATTATATCCGTAGCATAAGCTATCCTAACAATAAGGCAAAAAATTTAGTTGGCATGGCAAACATGTTGGTTAACGATTTCAATAACGAGGTTCCAAGTAAAATTGAAGACTTAATAAAATTACCTGGGGTAGGCCGTAAAACGGCAAACGTTATTGCTTCGGTTATTTTTAACCAACCAACAATGGCGGTTGATACACATGTATTTAGAGTAAGTAACCGAATAGGTTTAACTACAAATGCCAAAACTCCGTTACAATCTGAATTACAATTAATAAAATTTATTCCAAAAGAGCAGGTTCCAAGAGCCCACCATTGGTTAATTTTACATGGAAGATACGTTTGCTTGGCGCGGTCGCCAAAATGTAACGAATGTAAACTTACAGCATATTGTAAGTACTTTGAAAAAGAACATACTAAACAAAATAAACTAAAAACTGTTACCAAATTATCTAAAACAAACCGCAATGGCAAAAAAATTAGCATTAAAAAAACAAGTTAAAAAAGCAGTTAAAGCTTCAAAAAAGGTAGTTAAAAAATTAGTGGCAAAATCTCCTATTAAAAAAGCAGCAAAAAAAGTTGCTATTAAAAAAGTATTGCCCAAAAAAGCATCAGCAAAAAAGATTGCAAAAAAAGAACTACCAAAAGACAAATTCGTAAATCACAGTACAAAATTAAAAGTAGGCAGTAAAGCACCTGCTTTTGCAGGAAAAGATCAGAATGGTAACACAATTACCTCTGCTTCTTTATTAGGAAAAACAATAATTCTATATTTTTACCCAAAAGACGATACACCCGGCTGTACTGCAACTGCTTGTAGTTTAAGAGACGAATACAAATTTTTAAGCGATAAAAATTTTGCGGTAATTGGCGTTAGTGCCGATGACGAAAAATCTCACGCCAAATTTGCAAAAAAGTACGAATTACCCTTTCCACTTATAGCTGATACTGATTTAAAAATAATGAAAGCCTACGATGTTTGGGGATTAAAACAATTTATGGGTAAAATTTACGATGGAATAATACGTACCACTTTTATAATAAACGAAAAAGGCATCATTAAAAACGTAATTAAAAAAGTAGATACTGCCAATCACGCACAGCAAATTTTAGCAGATTAAAAAGCAACTTCTAACTTTCGTTCCTCAATTAATTTCTTTAAATTAAAAAGGGCATAACGCATTCTGCCCAAAGAGGTATTTATTGAAACGTTTGTAAATTCGGCAATTTCTTTAAAACTCATATCGTAATAAGTACGCATTAGCACTACCTCACGCTGGTCTTGCGGTAACTCGTTAATTAAATTACGAATACTTTGTTTAAACTTTGCTTGAAATAAATTAGATTCTGTTTTATCATCTTCACTTGCTAAAGTACTAAAAACACTTACTTCTTCGCCTTCTTCATTCGTATAAACAGGCACTGGAGGCATTTTTTTTATGCGGCGGTAATGGTCAATAATTAAGTTACGTGCAATACGTATTACCCAAGGTATAAATTTACCCTCTTCGTTATATTGTCCACGTTTAAGTGTTTGAATAACTTTAAAAAAAGTTTCTTGAAAAATATCTTCTGCTAAGGCTTTGTTTTTTACTACCACAACAATGCTCGAAAATATTTTTCGTTGATGACGTTGTAATAAAATAGATAGAGAATTTTCGTTACCCGATATATAGAGTTGCACTAACTCATTATCACTTAATGATTGAATAGACATATTTTACTTGCTTAGTTTAACTTAAAAATTGCTAGTAAATGTGTATTCTATCCGTTTTAGTTTTAGTGATTATTTGGCAAATATAGTTTATTATTTGTAATACCAAAAATTGAAATGTTAATTTTTTAACATTAATGAGTGAAATAGATGTTTAAATGAGTAAACAAAAAAAACAATCTGTTAAATTAAACTTTTTAAAAAGTAGAATGTTCTCTACTTTTGAGTCCACTATTAAAAATCAAAAAAAATACAGTTTACTTATTCTTGCTTTTGTAGTATTATTTTCTGCTACAAGCATTTACAAACTTAAAGATTTAAAATTTAATTACGATTTTGAAGCTTTTTTTCCAAACGAAGATAACGAACTTGAAGTTTACAACACCTATCGTAAAACATTTGAGTACGATAATGAATTTGCATTAGTAGCTATAGAAAACAATGCTGGTATTTTTAAAAAAGATTTTTTATTAAAAATAGATAGTCTTACTCAAAAACTAACTACTTTAAACTACATACAACGCGTTACTTCGCCCACTAATTTAAAAAACATATCGTTTAATGGCTTTGCACCAATACAAACACGCGTATTGCATTTTGAAGATGAAAGCCTTTATAAAACAGATAGTATAGCCGTTTATCAATCGCCGCATTTAGTAAGCTCTTACTTTCCACTAAACGCAAAAAGTTTAAGTATATACATTAAAACGAACGATAAACTTAAAAAAAAACAATGCGATTCATTAGCACAAAATATTGAAACAGCAATTAAAAGTTTTAAGTTTGATCAAATACACTATGTTGGCCGAATTTTTGCACAAGGTGTATATTTAAATACAGTTCAAAAAGAATTTTCGCTTTTTTTGGCAATTTCGTTTATCATAATAATAATCTTTTTATGGTTTAGTTTTAAAAGTATTTATGGCATTATTATCCCTGTAGTAATTGTACTTGTTTCAATTTTATGGACCTTAGGAATAATGACTTGGTTAGGCAAACCGATTGATATAATGAGTACCATGTTACCAACAATGATTTTTATTGCCGGTATGAGCGATGTGGTACATTACTTTAGTAAATATTTTGAAGAATTAGCAAAAGGTACAGCCAAACATACCATTCATAAACTTATACTAAAAGAAGTAGGTTTCCCTACATTTTTAACCCTTATTACCACAGTGGTAGGTTTTTTATCGTTACTGTTTTCGAGTATTATACCCATAAAAGAATTTGGAATTTTTACTTCCGTAGGCGTAATTATAGCGTTTATTTTAACATACACTTTACTGCCTGCCCTACTTCATTTTTTTACGCCAAAAAAAATAATTACACTTAATGCCAGTTCAAACAAAACCCACAATAGTATGCGTACAGGGCTTTTTTGGATTTTCAGAAATCAAAAAACAATTTTAATTATTACCTCAGTTTTAATGTGCTTATCGGTAATTGGTATTTTTAAAATTAAAGTAAATAATATTTTGCTTGAAGATTTAAGCGATAAAGTAAAAATAAAACAAGATTTTAACTTTTTCGATAAGTATTATAGTGGGGTAAGGCCTTTTGAACTTCTTATTACGCTTAATGATAAAAACAAAACCGTATGGGATTATGACGTTATAAGCCAAATTAATACAGTAGAAGAGTTTATTAAAAAAGAATACAATGCTGGTTTTTTAATTTCGCCAGCCAGTTTAATAAAAACGATACATCAAAATTCAAGCGAAAAATTTATATATAAGTTTCCGCCAAAAGATGAATACGATGATATTGCCAAACAACTACTATTTAATAAAAAAAATAAAGATTTAAAACGTTTGGTTACTCCTGATGGATTTCAAACGCGTATTAGTGCCAAAATACGTGATATTGGAAGTTTAGAATGCACACAACATAATGCCGCTATTTTAAATTTTATAAACACTAACGTAAACACTAAACTATTAACATTCGAAATTACAGGTGCTGCACATTTAATTGACAGGAATAATGAATACATGGTAAATAATATGACCCAAGGTTTTATTTTTTCAATTATAGTAATTGGTATTTTAACCTTTTTTTTACATCGCAGTTGGCGTATGGTATTAGTTTTTATAATACCAAATGTTATTCCATTAGTAATTATAGGAGGCATTATGGGTTTTGCCGGTATCGAACTCAAAGCAGCAACATCACTTGTATTTAGTATTGCCTTTGGTATTGCAACCGACGATACCATACATTTTATATCACGTTTAAAAATTGAGTTAGATTATGGCAAAAGTTTAATGTACGCTTTTAAGCGAACCTACTTTGAAACGGGTAAACCCATTATTTTAACCACATTTATTTTAATGGGAGGTTTTATGAGTTTAATGATTAGCGATTTTAAAAGCACATTTTATTTTGGCTTTTTAATTTGCATTACCATTATCGTAGCTGTTTTAGCCGATATTTTTCTATTACCTGTACTCTTATTTTTAATTTATAAAAAGAAAAAATAATTACAATCGCTTTTTAGACATACAACTACTTTATATCATTTAAAACATTGCTTGTTTCGTGTATATAAATATCTTTAGCCACATTTTTTGCCCAACGGTTTTCGCGCCCTAAACGTGTAGTATCTGATCCAAATTTTAGTTTATCCTCGTTTAAAACGGTTGCATTAAACCCTTTTATTTCTTTACGCAAGTCTTCGTATTTTTTATTTTGGTCGCGCAATTGTTTTTGTTCAGCTCGGTATTTTTCAAAATTTAAGCTGTACTTTGTATCGTCTTTTTTAGCTTTTACTTCTTTTGCCTGAGCTTCTACTAAAGCAAATTGTGCGTTTTTTTTGATGCGTGCACTACTGTTTTTAATTACGGTTGGGTAATTAATTACATTAAACTCAACATAGTTGGCTTTGCTTATTTCATCCCAAGGCATTGGATTATCCATTTCTTTTTCACCTAAATCAATAAAAGCATAAGGATCGGGTAACATTACATCAGGTGTAACACCTTTTAGCTGAGTTGCCCCGCCATTAATACGGTAAAATTTTTGTTGTGTAATTTTTATCGACCCAACAGGCTTTATTGTGTCAAATTGAGGCAATAAATAATTATCTAAATCTACAAAACTTTGTACCGTGCCTTTACCAAAACTGGTAGTACCAATTATTACACCACGTTTATAATCTTGTATGGCCGCCGCTAAAATTTCGCTGGCACTGGCACTGTTGTGGTTAATCATAATGGCTAATGGCCCGTCCCAAGCTACATCTGGGTTTTTATCTTCCATTACATTACGCGAATCGCTTTTACCGCGTACTTGCACCACCGGGCCTTTCGAAAAAAATAACCCTGCCATTTCTACTACTTCTTGTAAAGAGCCACCTCCGTTATCGCGCAGGTCAAGTATCAATCCTTTTACATTTTCTTTTTTTAATTTTTCAATTTCTTTTCTAATATCTTGTGAGCAATGGTGCGCCCCATTGCGAGTAAAATCGGTATAAAACGAGGGGAGATAAATGTAACCTGTTTTTGTTTTGTTATCTAAAATAGCGCTTTTTGCAAAGGTTTCCTCAATTTCAATTACATCACGAATAATTGGAATTACTTTTATGCTGTTATCGTTCTTTTTTACTGTTAGTCGCACCTCAGTGCCTTTTTTGCCTTTAATTAAATCAATGGCATCTTCCATATCCATATTGGTAATATCAACCGGTTCGGCAGAGCCTTGTGCAACTTTTAAAATATCATCCCCTGCTTTTAATTCACCTTGCTTAAAACTTGGGCTACCAACAATAATTTCGCTAATGCGTAATAAGCCATCTTTTTGCATAAGTCGAGCACCAATGCCCTCAAACTGACCGCTCATACTTTGGTCGAACTTCTTTTTATCCGGGGCATTAAAGTACTCGGTATGTGGATCGTAAACACCAGTTACTGCATTTGCAAAATTAGCAAACCTATCGCGAGGTTTTATTTTATAAAGTCGTTTAAACCAATCGTCATTCGCTTTAAGCGTTTTGCGGCGGGCATCAACTTCTATACTATCCATTATTTTTATTTTAACAATGGTATCTTTTTTTTCTATTGCTTTTTCTTGGCGTGTTAATTGCTCATCAATACGTGAAAGCACTTGATAAGTTATCATTTTTTGCCATTCTAATTTTAAATCCGCTTCGTTTTTGGCATAGGTCGATTTTTCACCATCGGTCTCATATTCTCCATTAGTAGTATAATCTAAAGGTTTTGAAAGAATCTCTTTACTCCAGTTTTCTTTTTCTTTAATACGTTTTGTAATTAGGTCAACCGATTTCTTATAAAAATCGTGATGTTGATTTAAAATCTGATTATCAATATCGCGGCGAGATTTAGCCAACTCATCTATATCGCTTTGTAATAAAAATTTTTTACCGTAATCTAAACGTTTTATATAGAGGTCAAATACTTTTTCGCTAAAGGCATCATCAACTTTTATGGGCGAATAATGATTTTGATTAAGGCTTCCAAAAAGCAATTCAAAAATTACGTCGTTCTTATCAAAAGCATATTTTGTAATAGTAAAAGATGATAATATAAGTACACTAAAAACAATTAGTGCTTTTTTTGAAATTTTAGTTTGCATGTTAAACATAGTACACAAATTTAATTTATAAATAATACAAAGTATAGTTCTTAAACGTATTTTTTAAGTAAAAGATACGTTAATAGGATTAAATTTTGTTAAACGGGTATTATTAGGGATGAAAAACGGAGAGTTTTATCTTTATTTAATAATGGTTACATTGCCTATATAGCTATGTAATTTAGAGGAATTATCGCCTACTTCTATTTTATAAGTATAAATTCCATCTTCCACAAAGTTAGAACTACCATGGGTTTTACCGTTCCACCCTTGTTGCACATCCTGCGTATAAAATAGTTGTAGTCCCCAACGATTAAAAATGGCTAACTTATAAGTAGCAGTATTCCATCCCCTACCCTTTGGTATAAATACATCATTTAACCCATCATCGTTTGGCGAAAATGTATTTGGTATATAGCAGGTAAATTCTGGTAAAACGGAAATAGTATGTGTTACTGTATTGCTACATCCAAATTGATTTGAAACCGCTAATATAACAGGGTAAGTACCGCTGGTTAAAAAACTAAAATTTGTGTTTTTAGTTTTGGCTTTTTCCAATCCTGCAAAATTCCATTCCCATTCATTAGGGCTTCCAGTAGATTGGTCGACAAAAGTAACCAGGGTTTCTTCTAAATCGGTAAAATTGTTTTTGTCTTCTACAAATGCTGCAACAGGTGTTGGGTAAACAATAATAGTAAGTACGCTATCCTTATAATTCGTGCAACCAAAAGAATTAGTTACACCATAATTTGCTTTGTAAGTACCCGCATTATTAAAACAAATAGTTGCATTGGCTGTATTAAGACTGTTTCCATTGCTAAAACTCCAATTATTAGCTATTATACTACCGGCTGGTGTACTGCTATTATCTATTAAGTTAACACACAAAGGTGCACAGCCATTGGTAGCGGAATTTGTAAAACTAATAATTGGTTTTGGTACTACCTGATTAGTAATTATTTTTTGTTCTGTTTTAGGGCAAGCTCCGGTAACAGTAACATTAACAGTAAATACGGTAGTTACGCTTGGTGTAATGGTAATTGAATTTGTAGTGTAACCGCCTGGTGTCCATAAATACGTTATTGGGTCTGTAATACCTGATGTTATTACTTGTAGCAAACTCGTATTCCCTAAACAGCTTGTTACAGTTTGCGAGGCCACACCAGTTGTTATATTTGGCTCAGTAATAGTTACCGAACTTGTACTTGTACAGCCATTAGCATCGCTTATTGTAACCGAATAATTACCTGCCGTTAAGTTTGAGGCTGTAGGCGCCATTCCGCCTTCGGGCGTCCAACTGTATGTATAATTAGTATTTCCGGTTAAAGGGATAACTGTTGCACTACCATTATTACCACCTTTGCAAGTAACATTTGTTTGTGCTGTAATTGCTGAGCCTAAAACTGAAACTGTTTTTGTAAAACTTGTAACCGAACCGCATGGGCCGTTTGTGGTGCTTAACGAAACCGTATAAACCCCCGCACCGCTGTATACGTGTGTTGGGTTTGAAAGTGTAGATGTATTATTTGCCAATGATGCGGAAGCATCTCCAAAATTCCAATTATAATTTAAAGACGATTGGCATATTGAATTTATACTTGTAAAATTAGTACACGTATTTGTAAAGGTTACAGGTGTAGTTATTGCATTTTCAATCGTAAAATCATCAATTGCAAAACCATCAAAACCATTACACGTTTGCCCCGAACCAAATACAAAACGAAACTGAACATTGCTTAGCCCAGCTAAATTATTTATACAATGTTTAGCGGTAACCCAACCCAAACTACCTGAACCACCTTGGCAACCGCCATTAGTTGGTTTGCTATTTCCCGACCAACCATTTTTTGTATTTACCCAGTTTAAATAATTTATTGTCGCATAGTTATACCAATTATCTGTATTACAATTAATGGGATCAATACTCGAACCTATAGTTGTCCAGTTTAACCCATTATTAGTAGAGTACTGTAAACTTGCACCATCGTAGCGGTATTCCATTTCCCAAAACACTTTAAACGAAACGGTAGGATAGGTTAACAAACTAAAATCGTAACAAGGACTTTGTATATACGATTGTTGCAAACCATTGTAATTAGAAGTTGTTAACCCACCAATTATCCAACATTTTGAGCCACTACCGGCACCCGAAATTACTGGTTTTGACGGGTTGCCCCAAGCCCAATCGGAGTTTGTACCGCCCGCCGTCCAAGTTGGAGCAGTTTCAAAATTCTGAGTGTTTGGAAAAGTATTAATACATTGAGAAAACAAAGCTTTTGAATAAAAACTTATAATTGTAATTATAATTATCTTTAATTTCAACTTCATTTAAATATAGTATTTAAAGAAGCGGTTTAGGGTGTAATACTAAATATTAACCTTCAAGGGTGTTCACTTTCCGAACTCTAAATATACAACAAATAATTTAAGGGATATGTTACTAAATTGTAAACATTTATAATTATCTTAATTAAAAATTTTTAACACATTACCATCATAACTTGTTCTATACAAACGCAATGGCCAAGTAGCCGGTGCTCCAATAACAGTTCCATCAATTATTTGCCATTTACTTTTACTTACAGTGTCTTTTAAAGTAAAATTATCTATTTGAACTATGGCTTTGGCATTGGGATTTGTTGTTAAATAACTCGATGTTCGTTCCAAAACAATAAATTCTTGTTGCGATTTTTTATAAATAATTATTCCATTTACGCCCCCTTGTTCGTATACCCAACCTCCAACACTTTGCAATTGAAAGTGCGAGGGATCGTTAGGGTAAATAGTAATATTTACTGGCACATTTGGCACTGGATTATTTTGCACATTTTGCGTTTGTTGCTTTTTTTTACAAGCTATATTTAATGTTAATGGGCAAATAAATACTAAACAGAGTAATATTAAATAATTAACTTTACGCTTCATAATTCAAATTTACAAATTAAAAGTGATACATTCTTCTGACGATAATCTTACACCAAATTCTAACAAGAAATTTAACCCCTTTATGCCATTGTACTTTGCCTTAGTATTAGCATTAGGCGTTGGTGTTGGTTATTATTTAACTTTTAATGGTTCTCTTTCTAATCCCGATTCTCAGTTCCATCAAAAAATGTCTTCTAGTAAGATAAATAATTTGTTAGATTATATTGAGATGCAGTATGTGGACACCGTAAACCGCACACAATTAGAAAACAAAACAATTACCTCGCTTATGAAAAGTTTAGACCCTCACAGCGATTTTATTCCTGCCGCCGAATTTGAAACTGTTAATGAGCCCCTAGAAGGCAATTTTGATGGTATAGGTGTTGAGTTTAATGTTATAAACGATACCATGCGGGTTTTAAATCCTATCATTGGCGGGCCTTCTGAAAAATTGGGTATAAAAACTGGCGATAAAGTAATTAAAGTAAACGGTAAAATTATTGCTGGAAAAAATATAAGTAATAAAGAAATTTTTAAACTATTACGCGGTAAAAGCGGCACAAAAGTTACTGTAAGCATTTTACGAAGTGGAATAAAAAAAATGATAGATTTTAATATTGAGCGCGGTAAAATACCATTATATAGTATAGATGTAGCCTATATTGTTAGCCCACAAATTGGCTATATAAAAGTGAGCCGTTTTGCAGAAACCACTTACGATGAATATATAAAAGCATTTAACGAATTAAGTGCGCAAGGCATGAAAAAATTAATTTTAGACTTAAGAGGCAATGGCGGTGGCTTTTTAAAAATAGCAGTTGATTTAGCCGACGAATTTTTGATGAATGGATTACAAATAGTTTATACACAAGGCAGAACCCATCCTAAAAAAGTTTACAATGCCACTAGTAAAGGTGGTTTTGAAAATAACGGATTAGTAGTTTTAATTGACGAAGGCAGTGCTAGTGCTAGCGAAATTGTTGCAGGCGCCTTGCAAGATAATGACAGAGCTACGATTATAGGTAGAAGAAGTTTTGGAAAAGGGCTAGTACAAGATCAAATTGATTTACCAGATGGCTCTGCCGTAAGATTAACTATTGCTCGCTATTATACGCCTACAGGGCGTTGTATTCAAAAGCCATATACAAAAGGTTTAGAAAATTACTATAATGAAGAGTTTGAACGTTATGAAAGTGGAGAATTGTATAGTGCCGACAGTATAAAATTTGATAAAACAAAAAAATACACAACACCAGCAGGTAAAGTAGTATATGGCGGCGGCGGCATTGTACCCGATGTATTTATACCTTTAGACACTTTAAAATATAGCAGCGTTATAAACAGATTATATTTTAGTGGTGTACTTACAACCTTTGCTTTTGAGTTTACCGATAATAATCGTGCAACGTTTTTAAACGATTATAAAACTGCACAAAGCTTTATTACAAACTATTCGGTTTCTAAAAAAGAGGTTGACGCCCTAAAAAATTATTTAGTTTCTAAAAAAGTAACCAACTTAAACTTTAGTTTAAACGATAAGGGATTCTCTGAAATTTTAAGAGCTTTAATTGGTCGTAATTTGTTTGATAAAGATGCTTACTACCCAATTTTAAATAAAAACGACAATGCTATTCAAAAAGCAGTTGATGTGTTGAATAAAAAATAATTAAACAAATTTAAAGATTATAAACAATGACTTTAAATAAAAAATACTGTAACAGTTTAACAGAGTATTCTCGCTTCCTAACCCGCGAAGTGACAATTGGCGCTTTAAAAATGGGGGGCTTAAATCCTATTCGCGTGCAAAGCATGACCACCACTGATACTATGAATACCCTTGCAACGGTAGAACAAAGTATACGAATGATAGAGGCAGGCTGCGAATTGGTTCGCATTACTGCCCCGAGCATTAACGAAGCCAAAAATTTAGAAGAAATAAAAAAACAATTATTAGCCAAAGGGTATAATACTCCTATTTGTGCCGACATACATTTTACGCCCAATGCGGCAGAATTCGCAGCGCGTGTTATTGAAAAAGTGCGGGTAAATCCGGGCAACTACGCCGATAAAAAAAAGTTTGAAACCATAGATTACACAGATAAAGGATATGAAGCAGAATTAGAACGTATCCGTAACCGTTTTACACCTTTGGTAAAAATTTGCAAAGAGTACGGCACCGCTATGCGCATTGGTACTAATCACGGTAGTTTAAGCGACAGGATTTTAAGCCGCTATGGCGATACGCCTCTGGGTATGGTTGAAAGTGCTTTGGAATTTTTACGCATTTGTGAAGACAATAATTATTACAATATAGTTATTTCAATGAAAGCTAGCAACACACAAGTTATGGTGCAAGCTTATCGCTTATTGGTTTCAAAAATGATTGAAACCAATCGTAATTACCCCTTACATTTGGGCGTTACTGAGGCAGGTGACGGTGAAGACGGCCGCATAAAATCAGCAGTTGGAATTGGTACGTTGTTAGAAGATGGTTTGGGCGATACTATTAGAGTGAGTCTTACCGAAGAACCTGAATTTGAAATGCCAATTGCGCGCCAATTGGCAGACCGTTATACTGAACGCAAAAATCATCTAATAATAAAGAAAATTGATACAGAGTTACCTTACAATCCCTTTGAATATAGCAGAAATACAACTCGTGAAGTAATTAATATTGGTAATCATAATGTGCCACGGGTAGTAGCTGATTTTAGTATGAAAGCAGAAGTAACTGCAGCCAGTTTGTATGGAGCGGGTTTAAATTATTCGGTGCCACTAGATAAATGGAACTTAACCGATATGGCAGCCGATTATTTGTTTTTAGGAGATAACGTTGTAAATTTTGAAATACCGGGAACATTAGGATTAATCTACAATTCGCAAACCTGGCTAAAAAACAAAACGCAAACACGCGCATACCCTTTATTTTGTGGCGAAGAATATTTTAAAGCCAAAGAAAAATCTCACTATTTAAATTTTATAGCAGTTGACATAACTGTTTTAACGAAAGAATTTATAAATAAATTAACTGCTGAAAAAAATGTGTGTTTAGTTTTAGATTCATTTAACCAACACACAATGCCTGAATTAAGACGAATGGCAATTGATTTACAATTACATAATTGTAACATTCCATTTATTATAAAATGTAATTATAAAGATTTAAGCGAAGAACAATTTCAACTATACAGCAGTACTGATGTGGGCGGTTTGTTATTAGATGGTTTTGGAGATGGGGTATGGGTAAAGCAGAAAGATTGTGTTTCTACTCAAATTTGTAACTCTACTGCATTTGGTATTTTACAAGCTACGCGTACCCGTATAAGCAAAACAGAATATATCAGTTGCCCTAGTTGCGGACGCACACTTTTTGATTTACAAGAAACCACACAAAAAATTCGCGAACGTACCCATCATTTAAAAGGAATAAAAATTGGTATTATGGGCTGTATTGTAAATGGTCCGGGCGAAATGGCAGATGCCGATTACGGTTACGTTGGCACAGGTGTTGATAAAATTAGTTTATATAAAGGAAAAGAGGTGGTAAAGAAAAATGTTACCAGTTTAACTGCTGTTGATGAACTTATAAACCTTATAAAGGTGAATGGCGATTGGATAGAAAAAGAGATAATTAATTAGTTTTACCAGTGTGCATGAGAATTTACTTTGTTCTTTTTTATTTAATTTTTACTTCGTGCCAGCAACAAAGTAAAAGTGAACATATTACCATTAAAACAGACTTGACCGTAGCTGATACACGGTCATTAAACCCACAAAAAACATTTACGCTTTTACAAACAGGCCCTCCACTACCCCCTATTTATGAAAATGTACAAGATATCGTTTCAAAAAAATACAATTTAAATTTTATTTGGGCGGGTGGATGCATTGTAAACAAAAAATTAGAAGATAGCATTAGCTTATTTAATGCTACTACTAATGAACAAATTAATAAAGTTTACAAACGCGATGTGGTTACCGAAATAAACAATTGCCTTAGTGCTGAATACAAGTATTTAGTTGCGCTCGATAAAGATTTAAGAACCTTTGAAAAGGATGAAAAAAAACTCGTTTCGATTTATTACGTAAAAAAACAAAACACCTACAAAGCGTTTTATTTATTCTCAAGCGAAAACAAATCACACAACACACTAAAATTTGTTTTGGAAATTGACAGCTCTACAAAAAAAGTAATAACTAAAACTCAAAAAGACGAATTGCAAACTTATAATTTAAACCAATTACAAAATGATTAAACTCACAGAATGTCCGCGCGATGCCATGCAAGGCATTAAAGACTTTATACCTACAGAAAAAAAAGTAAAGTACATTAATCAATTACTAAAAGTAGGTTTTAATACGATTGATTTTGGCAGCTTTGTATCGCCCAAAGCCATACCGCAATTGCAAGATACAACAGAGGTTTTAAAACAACTGGATTTAAGCACTACAAACTCTAAACTATTGGCCATAGTTGCTAATACGCGTGGTGCCCAAGACGCTTGCGCTTTTGATGAAATAACATATTTAGGCTTCCCATTTTCTATCTCCGAAACCTTTCAGCAACGCAATACCAATTCATCCATTTCCGAATCGTTAGCTCGAGTAGAAGAAATTCAAAACCTTTGCATTAAGCACAACAAACAATTAGTTGTTTATGTCTCTATGGCGTTTGGTAATCCTTATGGTGATTTATGGAGTCCTGAAATAGCCATTAACTGGTGTAAACAATTGCAACATATGGGTATAAAATTTTTACCCTTGGCAGATACTATTGGCTGTTCTACTCCCGAAAATATTAAACAACTGTTTGGGGCTTTAATACCAGAATTTAAAAATGTTGAGTTTGGCGCTCACCTTCACTCCACCAAACAAAAAAGTTTAGAAAAAATTACTGCCGCCTACAACAGTGGCTGTCGCAGTTTTGATGTAGCCATTCATGGTTTTGGTGGTTGCCCTATGGCAGCCGACGATTTAACGGGAAACATAGCTACCGAAGATGTTGTAGATTTCGCAAACACAATTAATTTAAATTTAAATAAAACCGAGCTAGAAAAATCCTATGCATTAAGTTGGGAAATTTTTAATAATTTCCATTAAAATTTTAAAACGTTAATTCTAAAACTTTCGTTTCTTTTCCCCTTAATACCTCTACTTGAGTGGTGTCGCCTTTTGTAAAAGTTGATAATACCTTCATATATTCTTGAACATTTTTAACTTCTTTGCCGCCCAATTTTTTAACCACATCACCCGTTTTTACTCCCGCCTTAAATGCTGGTTTATTTTCTGTTACACCATCAATGCGCATACCCTCACCTTCGTATGTATAATCGGGCATAACACCCATTGTTACTTTAAACGATGATTTTCCCGTATCAGGATTACGGGTTTTACTAAATATTAATTTACCATAATTAAATGTTTTATTAATTAATTGTGTTATATAATCTAATACCTGCACCTCACCCTTATAATTAATTTTATCAAAATCATCACTTGGTTTATGATAATCGCTGTGTTGCCCGGTAAAAAAATGTAACACTGGTATATCTTTTAAGTAAAACGAAGTTTGATCGCTAGGACCAATACCACTGCTATCTTTTTTAATATTAAACTGGGTTGGTAACGAGTCTATAATTGGTACAAATGCATTAGATGTGCCAACACCATACACTAACAATTTTTTTGTCGAATCGTTTAAACGCCCAATCATATCCATATTTATCATATAATTAATTTTACTCAATTCTATATCCGAGTTTTCGCAATATTTTTTAGAACCTAATAAACCAAGCTCTTCGCCACTAAAACATATAAACAAAAAATTATATGGTTCTATTAAATTATTAGTACTGTAATAATTTGCTAATGCTATTACGCCTGCTGTTCCGCTTGCATTATCATCCGCGCCATTATGTATTTTGTTTTCAGGGTTGGCATCTAAACTATTGCGGTCGTGTCCTAAACCCAAGTGATCGTAATGGGCGCCAATTACAATAGTGTAAGGTGCTTTATTATTTAAAAATCCAACTACATTATTGGCTGTTTTTTCTTTTAAATTTACAACAGAAGTATCGTGTGGATTTGTATTTTTTTTATAAGCAAACGGCTTTAAAAACGAATTATTAAAAGGGACTAGGCCACTTGTTTTAAATTGGCTAGCAATATAATTTGCAGCTACAAGCTCTTCGGCACTTGATGTGCCCCTACCTTTTAATTTGTCGGAAGCTAAAAAAGTAATGTTTTTTTTAATAGTTTCTTCCAAAAATTTTTGAGAATAAGCATTAAAACTTATTAAAAACAAATATAAAAAGGCAGTAATTAATTTCATGTTGCAAAATTAACAATTAATAATCTTTAAAACTAAGGTACAAAAGTTAACTCAAAAACAAACGAATAAGAATTGTTTTTTGTATTTGGAATTTGAAAACCAAAAGTGAGCGGTAACTGTTTTGTTGCGTAATAAATTATCCCTACCGACGTATAACTGATGGCGTTATAACCTAGTACACTTTCTAACATAAAATGAACTTTGTTTACTACAGGGATTTCGGCACCTAACCAAGCACCAATTCTATTACCTCCGCCACCATAATGTAACGAATTATAGTAACTCCCTAAAACTATATTGCTTTCTTCGCCCAATAAATTTTTAATTTGAAAATTTACGTATGCTAAACCCGCTTCTTTTGTTTTTTTATTATCGTTATAATTTAATCCAATTTGCGAACCGCAGGCTATACCCATGTTTTGGGATAGTTTAAAATACTTTAAACCATTTAGCATTAATAATGGATTGTAAGGGTCGGTATCTGTAGTATCGTTATTTAAAAATAGTTTTTGTTTATCGCTAAAATTTAAGCCTAAAACATTTACGCCAAATTCAAAGCCTTTCCCTAAGCCAAAATCCAAAGTTGAGTTTGATTGAATTATTTCATTAATATTAATTTGCTGTTGAAAAAATAACTTATTTTTTTTTGTTACTTCGGCAGATGGTACATTAATAAAGTTTTGTTGTGACTTAAGGCTATAAAAACTGTAAAATAAAAAAAGGAAAAAGTAAAATTTCATTTTTTTTACGATGATTTGTAAGCACTTTCGTGATTAGTTTTTACGTGCGGACCTAAAAATAATCTGGCATAAATTCTAATAACTGCAATACCGTCAATTATTAAGCTAGATGCTGTAAAAAACGCCAAGGCAATTTGACCTTCGTGAATGTGCGTAAAGATAATATCCTCACCAATAAATGTTGGAGTAATTGGAAAACCGGTTAAACCCAAGCACGCCAATAAAAAAACAAAAGCAAATTTTGGATGTTCGTAAGAGTGTCCATTAAAGGTGTTTAAGTCGACATGATCTTCAGTTGATTTTAATTTACGGATGGTTAAATAGCCTATTAGCCCCATAACAACTATTCCGCTTAAGTATAGCAATGATTGGGTATAGATATAATGCTCATTAAAAGAAATGGCTAAGGCTATCCAAAAATGATTCATAATAATTAACGACCAGGCTAAATACACATTTTTACGTTCGGTGTATGATTTTAAAACCATAACAAATCCAATGAACGAAAATAAGGTAGGTAAAAAATGATGTAATTGTTCTGGAATAGCATCTTCATTAATTAATAAAACAATTCCAATAACGTATGCCGGAATAAAATAGTACAATACGTTTTTTGCATTAATAAAATTAAGTGAACGCCCCATCACCTTTAAAGGACGCCACATTTTGTATACTAATGTGTCTAAATTAAACTCTTTTAAACTTAAGATATAAAACGTATATTTTATTTTTTTTGAAAAAGAATCTTCAATACTTTTTGGGCGAGGTACAAAATTATAAAACTGCTCTCTTATTAAATAACTCACAGTGGAAGGAGAAACTAATAATTGATACGTTCTTAAAAAGGCATTTCCCGCAAAATGTATTAAGGCTAAAATTTCAAAACCAAATGCTAATTCTATAAATATTAAACCAATTTGAGAAATGGACGAATATGCAATTTGAGCTTTAATAGACGATTGAACCCTTGCGATGCCTGTAGCTATAATGCTTGTTATTAAACCTAATAAACCAATAACAATTCTTACTGAGATTTGATTTTCCCACAATTCAAAAGTGCGAAGCATTAAAAACACTCCTAAATGAACAGATAAAGAACCGTAAAAAATAGCGCTGGATGGCGTAGGGCCTTCCATGGCTCTTGGTAGCCATGAAGAAAATGGCAGTTGTGCTGATTTGGCTGCCGCGGTTATTAAAATCATAATGGCAACAAAAATTCCAATAAAACTGTGATTTTCTAAATGGTGATTCACCAATAAATCATGTTGTAGTTGAAAGAATGTGATATTTTGATGAAACAAATGATGACATGCCCACATTGCTAAAATTAAGCCTACATCTCCTAATCTGTATATCGAAAAAACTTTAAAAGCATTTTTTACAGGCAAATATCTGTCGCGGTAAAACGCAATTAATAGAAACGATGAGATGCCAAGTATTTCCCATCCAACAAATAAGGTTTCTAAATTGCCTGAAAAAATAGTGATGTTATAACCTAAATAAAAAAACATGATAATGTTAAAAAATCGTTTATAGCCCTCTTCTCTATGCAGATAATAGCTGCAATAGATGGTAACAAGAAAAGATAAAAACGAACCAACGAGCATATAAACTACTGTTATTTTATCAAAACAAAAATCAATAAAAAATTCATAATCTTCTGATTTGAATATGACTATGTTTTTAAAATCAATCGTTGAATGTCCATTAAACAACCAGTAACCAACAAATACCACAAAGCTGACAAAATGAATTCCAATGGTATAAATACTCAAATTGGAAATTAAGTTTTCTTTATTTTTTGGTAGAAGTACGCTTATTATAAAGCTTAGCAAAGGTAGTAAAACGAAAAACTGAATAAGTGTTTGCATAATTTTTATTTAATTAAATAAACCGGAATATTTTCTAATGTGTCTTCAATAATTGGCATCATATCGCTTACTTTTTCTACTTTTTGTTCTAATGGAGTATATGGAACAAATGCACCTTCTTTAAATAAAAAGAATTCTTCTGTTTCTGGGTTTACCGCAACTAAATTTATCCATTCGTTTATAAACCATTCGTACATGGCATCAATTGATTTGATAACGTTTAATACAACTTCAGGAAAATGTTCGACAATAATTAATAAACGAACAGGGTCGTGTACTTCAATCATTTGACTGGGTAAGCCGGGTCTTAAGTCACCATCAATACCATTAGCAACACCAAATAATCCCATTACGTTATGTGGTAATTTTGTTCCTGCCCCCAATTTTTGATTATCAACTCTCGAAAAATAATATTCTAAATTAATACCACCAGCTACCGGACCTAATGGTTTCATTACGTTGGTAAGTATTTTTCCGTCTGGGTCTATTTTATAATCGTAAGAGTTCATAAATGAACGTCTGTCTAAAAATAATCCTTTAGTTAAGTTTCTACTTCCTACAATACAAAGGGCATTGGTGGCATGATTTAATTCCGGACGAGGTTCAAAAATGGAAACAGTTCGTGTTCTTATTTTTTTGTGTATTTCTTCAGCACTTAGATTTGAATTAATGGAAACAAATCTACGGGAACGTTCTTTTGCATTATCGTCTAGCGATTTTTCAAATACTATTTTGTTGTTTTTGTGAAGCAGGGTATTAGTGTCTGATAACGAACTTTCATCAAAAAAATCAATATCATCTCGTGATGTATCGTGAAGCGCTCCAACAAACTGAGTTGTTTCAGGAATAAAAAGACCGCGTTGAGTTAATAATTCACGAACCTCTTTTTTATTAGCCATGTAGCAAATTACACGCGAGTTGACTGAGCCTGGTCTGCCGGAACATGCGCCACAATCATAACCTGCATAATGAGGATTGTTTACACTACTGGAGCCATGTCCTACAACATAAACAATCGGTGCAAAGTTGTTTACCAAACCAATACTTTTTAATAAAGCCTCTACACGATTTGCCATTTCTTCAATATTGAAACCAATTTGCAAATCATTTTCTTTATCATTCGGATTAGTATTTTCAATAGTAAGCTTTGAAAATTTATCCATTTGATTAAACGAGTGAGCTGTTCCCGGACTCATTGTTGGCCTGAAAATATTGGAGAATAATTTAAATGCCGACCAAAAACCTAACGTTTGCGATACAATCCACCCCCTTAGTAACGAGTGAGTGGGGTTAGCAAAGTGTGCATCTTTTTTTCTTACCGAAGTTGTGTCTATTTCTTTTATTAAATATTTTGGGGTTACTGGAGCCGGACATAATTTACTGTAAAACTTTCCGTGCTCAGGTTTAAAATAAAATTCAACTCCAAAAAAGCCTGGTGTGCCAAAGGTTTCGCTATTAGGATCGGTTTTTTCAATGTACCGTCTGATAGAACCTTCTCTATCATCCATACAAAACATTGCTTGGAAAGATTTCTGAGATTGGGTTTTAGGTTCTAAAGCATTTAATTTTAATCCGATTAAAACATCGTCATAAAAACTCCATTCAAAAGCACTTTGCCAAATAGATAAAACTTCGTTAAGTTCGGTAAGTTCTACAGGGGCAAACAAATCAATAGGTTGTGTTGCAAGTCGAGTTGCTAAGGGTGCCCATGTTTCACCGAATTTTTTGTCTAGTACATCAATTTCTAATAAGCATTCTAAAACAATCAATTCTTCAATCGATATTTTTTTTGGGTCTAACAATGTTTGGGGTTGATCTTCAATAGCTGAAACCATACCACTCCAACCTTGATGTGCAAATTGTTGATCGAAAATATATTGCTTGTATAATTTTTCGTCGCCCACTAAAATGAGAAGTAATTCATTTATTTGACAACGTTTATTTAAAAACAAATTTTTTACACGATCAGATCTAAAAATACTTACAGAGCTGCTTTTTTCAATCTCTCGAATAGAGGTAAGAAAGCCTTTTTCGTGAACCGGAAATTTCCAAATGGAAACACCTTGATCTAAATAACTACACAAAATTCTGAAAAGTTTTGGATGTGTTACCGAATCTAAATTAATGTGGTACTGTGATTTCCAATTCGATCGAAAATTACCTATTCTTGAGACGTTTGAAGCATCGTACTCTTTTTGTAAAACATTATTTAACCATTCCGATAAATGTTCTTTCCCTTTCCGTTCAATAATTACTCGTTCAAGATTTTGCTTTTGTATGCGATTTGATTTAAATAAACTTCTGTATTCTTCGATTGATAGAGAAACTTTATAGCCAAACATTTTCTCGGCACGTCGGATGGCAGTATCCCATTTTAAATGCTGAAAAGCGTGAAGTGTATTATGATGAATAAAATCTTTTAATGGCGCCTGGGCGGGCAAAAAATGTTTTAATTCGTGCAGCACATCGTGCTCGTTAAATACTAAATTTGAAGAATGCGTATCCATAATTTTTTTATTAAAAGAAAATTTGATATTGTAAGGTTACAGAGCCTTTACGTGAGGCTGCTTTTATATCACCATTTGTATCTTTACTATACGTTGGTCGGTTTTGATAATCGATAGAAATTTTTGAGTTATGCCCTTTTACAAACCAATTACAGCCTGCATCAAACACCAACATACCTTGATGATTCAAGCCACTATAATCGGCAAACTGACCACTAGCATAAGGCATTAGCTGCCCGTTTTTTTCGCCAATTAAATTTTTTGGTAATAGATAACCTACTTGAGCATAACCTATTTGACCTGTACCAAACATTGGCAATGCATTGCCATACGCGTTAGATTGGACCAACGCAGTTGCAGAAGCAGCGGCTACGCCTGTTGCTGGATTCATAATGCCATTGTAACGTAAATAATTAGTACCGTAATTTGTGTTGTAATAACCAGCAAAAGCACTAATAGCAGTACCTTTTTCTTTATTTACTGGCATATCTAAATAGGTTTCAAAACTTAAATGAAGCATATCGTTAAAGAGAGTATCTTTTAAATCGGAAGATAAGTTCCAAGTAGCAGCTTTTTGATACACGCCGCCAACAGCAATGTTCCAAACTTTTTTGGAGCCAAGGTAAGTACCCGTCATATAGGGTGTTGTGTGCCCTTCATTTTCAAAAATGTTATAGGCCACATAACCTCCAAATTGATTGTTGATACCAGGATTTTTTGTGTTTGTTGATGTTAACACCGCCGTATTTACAAAGGTAGCATTGGTGCTTAAAGCCGGTGGCGTTGAGCCATTAGAGCCTATTGGAAAAGGGTTAGACATATACAAGCGGTAGTCTAATTTACCCAATTGCCCGCGAGCGTAAATAGCTAAGCGACGGTCGAATTGATCGATTTGATCAACCGAGTATTGTAAAAACACTGGCACATCTAAAGTCATAATAGTGCCGATTGACGGCTGGGAAAAGCGTGATAGCCCATTAAGAACAGTTAAACCACCGCCAATTTTCAATTGATTTTTTTTAGATACTTTAAATTCGCACAAAGCATCGTGAAAAAATGCACCAATTTTTCGATTTCCAGTACTAGTATTATTATAACCAGTTGTATTGTTGTAGTTATTTTGCCCAAATTGAAAATAGATAAATGTTCTATCGTTTATTTGTCCAAACATTTGAATACGAGTTCTCCGTAAGCCAATATCAAAAGTTTCAGGAGCGTTTTTATTAAACTGAGTTGTCCCTGGGTTACTTTCATTATACCTTAGCCACGTTTGGTTTAAAAAGGTGGCTTGAAAATAATGCGATCCATCGTCGTTTAAATTAAATTTTAAAGCACTTTTATCTTTTTTAATTACTTGCTTTGCAGTATCGGCAATTTGAGCCGATAAAGAAAAACATAGAAACATTGACATGATAATCATTAAATTTTTCATTTTTTACTTTTATTAAAGTTAATAAATGGGCTTACCGTTGGGCTTAGCAGAAAAAAATTCTTTCACAGAAAAAACTATCTAAACTGTAAAAAAAACTGCTAAACCCAGGGTAAGTATTTTTAATTTGTCTTTAGTTTTATAACTCTGGTAGAAGTGGGGGCATGAGATAATTGTTTGTGGTTTTGAAAACCTTTAATATCGATAGTTCCACCCTCTTCTTTGTAATCTTCCATTAAACCGTTTAAGGTTAAAATAGATGTGTGATCTACAATTTCGGCTTTACTCACATCAATGATTACATTTTTTCCTTTTGGTAGTTTAGCAAACGCTTTTTTAAACCCTAAAACATTTGAAAACATTAAGCCACTGTTTAACGTTAAAATGTAATCGTTTTCGTTTTCATTTGAAATGGAAATATTTGATTTAAATAAATTCTTTAACGATGCCCCATTAATTAAATTAATAATTATTTCAAGAGCAATTCCAGTTCCAACACCAACTAATAAATCGGTAGCCAAAGTAACTATAACGGTTGTAGTAAATACTAAAAACTGTTCTTTACCAATATGCCACATGTGCGCAAATTCTTTTGGGTGCGCTAATTTAAATCCAACAAAAATTAACATCGCAGCTAGTGCTGTATTTGGTATCATTTCTATTAAAGGTACAGCAATTATTACAGCCAATAATAAAAACAATCCATGGAAAAAATTTGCCCAACGTGTTTTCCCACCATTATTAACATTGGCCGAACTACGCGCCACTTCACTAATCATAGGCAAACCACCTAATAAACCTGATAATGTATTTCCTATTCCTACAGCAATTAAATCTTTATTAAAATTTGATTTGCGTTTAAATGGATCTAATCCATCAATTGCTTTTGCAGTTAACAGCGATTCTAAACTCCCAATTAAAGAAAATAAAACTACATACATCACAAAATCGCCAAGGTGAGACGATAACGCGGAGAAATCGGCATTTAAAACGCCTCGGCTTACAAAATCGCCTTTCATTTGAGAACCGCTAGTTAATGCCTCGAATATACTACCAATTTTTACTAACGAAAAGTTAGAAATTGCACCATCTGTTTTTACGTGTAAAACTATTCCTAAAGGGATTGCTACGATTAAAACAATTAAAGGCGCTGGAATTTTTTTAAGTTTTTTGTGTTTCACAAAACTCATTCCAATTAAGATTAATAGACAAGCAATTCCAATTTCGGCGATGTGTGCGTTTTCGTGTATAATACTGCTAGGAATCATAGCTAATAATTCAAGAGGTTCTTTTCCTTTTAATAATTTTGGATCGATACCCAACAATGAATGAATTTGTTTTGACATAATTATAATACCAATAGCCGCAAGCATGCCATGAATGGCGGCACCTGGAAAAAAATCAGCCAGTTTACCTAATTTAAATACACCAAATAGTATTTGAATAATACCTGCAACTACTATTGCACCCAAAGCTAAGTGCCAACCTGTATCTCCTCCGCCAAATGCGGCAATAGCGCCTCCACAAATTGCAATCAATCCAGCAGCAGGCCCCTTAATAGTTAATCGCGAACCAGCAAAAAAGCTAACTACCACACCGCCAATGATTGCTGTCACTAAGCCAAATATGGCAGGAAAATCGGATGCTTTTGCAATACCTAAACTAAGTGGCAATGCTAATAAAAATACCAAAAAGCCAGAAAGAGCATCTTTTGTAAAATTTTGTTTTAAACCTGCTAATCCATCAGCAGGAATATATTTTTTAGTTGAATTCATTTTATAGTTTTTTTAGAATTGAATAAATTATTTTTTTAATAGAAATTATTAGTACTTTTTTGCTGTGAAGCAAAAAAACATAACGGCGCTTAAAAATTTAAGCCCTTAAAAAAAATAAAAAATCAAATTCGAAGAACTCGAATTTCAATAAAAATAGGCGTTAAAGCCTTTTGAGGAGTTGTAGAATTAAAATTTAAAACAGTAGTTTGATTAATGCAGCACGTTAAATTATAGAACGGAAGTAATAAAAAAGCTTCAACAAAAAAATCTTCGCTATCGTTTTCTAATTCCTCAAAAACAAAATTTTCTTGCGCATTAGACTTTAAAGGATTGGTGATTTTTTTCGATGAGTGAAAAACATCAGAGGAAACGGCATTAAATGCATTTACTGCATTTACCGAAAATGAAAATAATACCGAAAAGAAAAGTACAAGGGATAATATGTTTTTTCTTAAATTCATTGTAAATATCAAACACAAAGTTATACTATTTAAAATTATAAAATTGTTGTAATTTATTTTTATTTTAAAATTTTAACTTTATTTATTAAATAAACGTAATTACTTAAACATTTAAAATAAATTTATAAATTTGCCCCACATTTAAAAAAAAGTAGAAAATGGCTGGAAACAAAACGTTTACAATGCTTAAACCCGATGCGGTAGAGGCAAATAATATAGGACCAATTTTAGCAATGATAAATAAAGCTGGTTTTAAAATAGTAGCTTTAAAATACATGAAATTAACTGTTGAACAAGCTGGTTTATTTTATGCAGTGCATAAAGAGCGCCCTTTTTATGGCGAATTAGTTGATTATATGAGCTCTGGACCAATTGTGGCGGCTATTTTAACAAAAGAAAATGCAGTTGCAGATTACCGCAAATTAATTGGTGCTACAGACCCTACCAAGGCCGATGAAGGCACTATACGAAAACTTTTCGCAAAAAGTATAGCTGCAAATGCTGTACATGGTAGCGATAGCGACGAAAACGCTGAAATTGAATCTAATTTCTTTTTTTCGCAATTAGAGCGATTTTAACATACTTTAAACATAACTAAACAAAACAAATTTTCAATAGTATAACTTTTGCCCTAAGTTTTTTACATTTTCTGTTGCTATAATTTTACCAGTTATTTGTTAAAACCTACCAGATTTAAAAAAGTTTGTACAATTTATCAAACAACGTTTTGATAATTGAATAAAAAATTACATTTTTGTTAAAAATTACTAAACATTAAAATAACATTAAATTAGTATGATAAAATTTATATCTAATAAACTAGTTAAAATTGCAAGTGTAATTGCATTAACAGGCCTAAGTTCATACACCGAAGCACAAACATTCACTTGGGATCAAGCTGGTCCAATATACTCGGCGGGAAGAATGCGTTGTATGATTGTTGATAAATCTGATCCATCGGGTAACACATTATATGCAGGTAGCACTACAAGTGGGGTTTTTAAATCTACAAATGGTGGTACAAATTGGTTGGCATTAAACTCAACTGTAACTGATAGGGTAGTAAGTTATATGGCGCAAGGTGCAGATAATACTATTTATGTAGCTACTGGCGAAGGTTTTTTACGCCCAAATGAAAAAGTGAAAGCACAAAAAGGTTCAGGCTTGTATAAAATTAATGGCAACGGCTTATTACAAATAGCCGACGAAACAAAAACTGGTACCGTTATTACAAAAGTTGCGTGTAGCCCTACCAACCCTAATTTAGTAGTTATTGCAGGGCCAAAAGGTATCTTAAAATCGACAGATGGTGGTCAAAATTTTACAACCGCTGGTAATTTTAGCACTACAACACACGCAATTGGGCAAGATTTAAAATTTGATAGTAATGGTATTTTATACTGTACATTTGGTTCAGAATATACACACTCAGCCGCTTCTGCTACATTAATTTATCCTGATACTAAAATATATAAATCAACTGATAATAATTTAAATAGCTTTACAGATATCACCCCACCTGCTATGGGAGCTGTTCAAACTTTAGATTTTGGACGTATTGAACTTGCAGTTGCGCCATCAAATCCTAATGTTATTTATGCATCCTGCGCTTTTAAATTAGCCGTTTCTGGTGCCGATAGTTTAACAGCTAACCGTAATTCTACCGCTACAAAGGGATTTTATGTAACTTATAACGGCGGCACTACTTGGGCGTTAATTTCGGTTGGTTCGTCGCAATTAGACGCGTTAACAAATGGTGGAACTATTGCTAGTGGCGATAGAGCGCATTGCTTAACTGTTTCTCCTACTAATTCTGATGCCGTTTTTATTGGGGGTTATAAATTTTATATTTGGCAACGTACCAATGGTAGCGATAGCAACCCAGTTGGTAGTTGGAATGCTTTAGGGCAGTCGTTTTTGTCAAATTTTCAAAATTATATTCATGAAAACATACACGACATTAAGTTACTTTCACCTACAACAGCCTTTTTTGTTACCGATGCAGGTATTTATAAAACTTCGGATAGCTTTTTTTCTTTTCAACCATTTTACCAAGGCATTGTAACTGGTCAGTTTAACAACGTAAGTATTGAGCGTTATCCTATTGGCAACATACCAAGCACTCCAAATAGTAGCGTTACACCTTATAGTGGTTTTATTGGTAGTACCAGCAACGCCGGTTTAAATTATTTTAGCGGTAATTACCCAAATGTAACTTTAGAAAATAGTTTTTTTAGTGGAGAAGTAAACGCATCCGAATTATCAAAAATTTTACCGGGTGTTGCTTATGCTTCTACCTCTGATGGTAAATTATATTTAAATTCAGATATTAAAACAGCAACCTTTGCTCAAAAAAATGTGGATAAACGTGTAATTTCTAGCGCCGGTTTAATTACGTCGCAATCGGTTGGTCCTTTTTCAAACGCGGGTACGGGAGTTACTGGTAATACTGGTTACGGAATATCTGGTACACCATTTAAAATGTGGGAAAATTACGGCCAAATTGCTAATACACCCGATAGCTTAATTTTTTATAATGATACGTTACGATTATTAGCTTCTATCGTTGGAATTCCAACTTTAACTACACAAACTACCTTTTCGTGGAGTGCACCGCGCCCAAATAAATTTGCCTTAATTGACAGTATAGTTGTTAGAACAGGTACCGTATTAATACCAGCCAGTCCGGCTAACTCACCAGCATTTACAGGTAACGATTTAAAACAAATACATTTTAGTTTTAGCAAAACCTACACGGTGCCTCCCGCTTCGCCTACACAAACAACGCCCATCAATTTACCTATTATAAACACAGTAGCTTATCAAGGCGCAGCGTACACACAAAGTATTGCCACAATTAATAATACTGTTACGTTAAACCAGGCCACTTTAAACGATGAAATTAAAGTAACCTTTGCTAGCCCACCCTTTGCCAACAAAACAGCCACGTCAAGTGCAGTCGATAATTCATCGTATTACCGTGTGTTTTGTGTGGTGTTTTATAGGTACAAAGCTGGTGATGTAGTGCAAGAAGTAGATAATTCCATTTCAACTAAAACGGCAACTTACACAGCTACTTTGCCACAAGCGCTAACATGGTCGTACGGTAGTACCTTGCCAAGTTTTACCATGGCCGCCTCTAACCCGTCTACAGTAATTAACCCTACCTTTGTGGCTACAGCCAACAGTTTGCCAAATGGCATTAATAATGGTAGCAACCCAACGTTTACACTTTCACCAATAGTTAATACAAGCTACACTGCTAGTACTTATGGTAGCTATACACTTGCAGCTAAACCCGTAACACATACAATTAATGCTGTTCCTGCAGGTACTGCATCTATTGCAAATCCAACTTACGTTTTAACACCAGGCAATTTTACACAAACAACTGTTGTATTTACCGTAACGCCAACTACAACTACAAATTATACCATTACAGAAACAGGTACGGGTACACTTAGTGCATCTTTTACATACAGTACTATTAATGCAAGTACATATTCATTAAGTCCAGGCTCTGTAAGCCAAGCATCTTCAATATTTACGGTTGTAGTTACACCTACCACTGCCTTAACAGCTTATACAATTACCGGTGTAAGCTCAAATACAGTAACAGGTGTTAGTACAACATCAGTTAGTGCAACATTACCTGTTAGAACATTTAGTACAATTGGAGGCGGTACTACTCCACCTCGTCCAAAAAACAACCCTGTAGTAAAAACAGCTACATCTTTATCTTCGCGCTTAGCTTTTGCTGGAGCATTTGACCGTATTTATGTGAGTACTCAGCCTTTAGCTTTAAATGATGTTTTTGCTTATGTATGCGTAAGTGGCACAGGTGCTTATAAATGCGATGCATTAGGCAATAAAACAACCACGCAAATGACTGTTGTAGGCAAGCCTACAATATTAGAATGGAGCAAAACAGGTTTAGAATTGTATTATGCTACCGATGCCAATAACATATACCGTGTAAATTTTTTACATACCCTAATCGATTCAACTGCTAGAAATTATAATGGCAAATTGGAATCGGGTATTTTTAAAGTAAATACCGGCGCTACACCTTTGCCAACCTCTAATAACCCAACTAGCCCTTACCGCACTACGTTAATAGGCAGTTTTACTAAACCTATTACAAGCATTAGTATTGCCGAAAACAATACAGTAATGGCAGTAACATTTAACGACCCAACTGGTTCGCAAGTTAAAATTAGTGGAGGTGATATTACTAAGGTGGATGATACAGGATCTAACTTTACAGATGCTTCAGGCTCTGTTTTACCAACCCTTGGCTTAAAAGTAAATTGTTCGTTAATTGAAAAAACACCACCTTACAAAAAAGCGTTTATTGGTACGGATGCAGGTTTGTATTTTACAAACGACATCACGTTAGGTACTGGTACACAATGGAGTAAAACAGTAAATCAAAATTTACCGGATGCCCAAATATTCGACATCAAACAACAAACCCTAAAGCCTTTTGAGTGTTATAACTCTGGGCAAATTTATGTTGCTACCAATGGTAGAGGTGTTTGGCAAACAAAAGCCTTTTATTCGCCTTTAGTAATAGGTGTTACTGAAAATTCAGCCATAAATAAAGCTGAAAATAACTTAAGTATTTACCCTAATCCTACTAGTGGAGAAGCATTTGTTAACTTTAATGCTATTGATGGCGAAACCGCAACAATAAACGTGATGGATATTACCGGCAAGGTTGTATTAACGCAACATTTAGGTAAATTATACAATGGCGAAGCGAAAGTTGCTGTAGATGTATCGAGTTTAAATACCGGACTTTACATTGTAGATGTTAATAGTACTTCAGGTATTAAACGTGTTGCTAAATTAGTAGTAACAAAATAAATTTAAATTTTTTATACTAAAAGCTGTCTAAATTTTAGACAGCTTTTTTTTTGATAATGATATAGATAAATGAAATAGCCACTTACAAAAAGTTTGATGTAAACAATTGCGAAGCACTCAACGAAACCAAAATAAAAGTTAACAAAGATTGAGTTAAACACTAATAAAGAAAAAGCTATACCAAATGCTAACTAAAGAACAATAAATATCTTCATATGAAAACCACAGAAGCCGACTCACATTACACAAATTTAGAACACATGAGTGTTTTAGAATTATTAAACAACATTAATACTGAAGATAAAACCGTACCACTTGCTGTTGAAAAAATAATTCCGCAACTTGAAAAATTAATTACCCACGTAGTTGAAAAAATGGAATTGGGCGGACGGCTATTTTATATTGGAGCGGGTACCAGTGGCAGGTTAGGAATAGTTGATGCAAGTGAATGTCCGCCCACTTATGGTATTGAACAAGGGAGGGTAATAGGTATAATTGCAGGAGGCGACGTTGCCATAAGGCAAGCTGTTGAATTTGCCGAAGATGACTTACACCAAGCATGGATAGATTTAGAGAAACACAACATTAACCAAAACGATGTGGTTTTAGGTATTGCCGCTTCGGGTGGAACACCCTATGTAATTGGTGCTTTAGAGCAGTGTAATAAAAATAACATCACCACAGCTTGTATTGTATGTAACACCAATAGTAAAATTGCGCAACTAAGTAGTTACCCTATTGAAGTTGTGGTGGGACCTGAATTTGTAACCGGAAGTACAAGGATGAAAAGTGGTACGGCCCAAAAACTAATTTTAAATATGCTTAGTACCAGTGTTATGATAAAATTAGGGAAAGTAAAAGGCAACAAAATGGTAGATATGCAATTAAGTAATAATAAATTGGTAGACAGAGGGGTACAAATGCTAATGAAAAATACTACATTAACCAACTACGAACAAGCAAAAGAATTATTATTAAAATACGGCAACGTGCGAAAAGCAACAGAGGCGTACAATAACACAATGATTTAATCTAATTTTAAATCTGCAAATTTATCGGGTTTAAAGGTATCAGCGTTTATTTCCTTAGGAAATTTAATATCAAAATAATCTTCTACTTGGGTTAATTGTCCGTTTTGCTTAAAGCTTATTTTTTTTGCTACCCAATAATTTTCAATTTTTTGGTAGTTACCAAAAACAACATTCGTATTGTTAGAGCCATTATTATAAATTACTTTATGCAAATAAAAATGTTCGGCATCTATCCATAGTTGGTTAGTATAATCATCTCCTAATTTGGCGCCCACCACAATTACTTTTCTACCTTGATATATATCCTCACGCACTAATTTTAATTTGTATCCTATCGAATCTAGTAGGTGCATGGTTTCGTATGGCTTTAAAAAATACACATCAAAAGCAGCTAATAGTAAATCGTTTATCATAGGTTTGGTATAACTTGCCAGCCCATCTTTAAAAACCGTAATTTTATTATTTTCAAATAATAATCCGTTTTTAGAATCCTTGGTGTCAAACTTAATTACTAATTTACCCGGAAAAGTAGCAGCTTCGTGCCATAGTTCCATTTTTTCTTCTTTACCCTTTTTATAAAAATGTGTTTTTTGGCTAAACGTAAAATGTTTGTACCAGCGTCCGCCTGCATAAGCATTTCGCATAGCAGCAATTGCATCGTAACCACTTTCAATAACAGATTTATTTTTATTAACAGTAACACCAATTGCCATCGCCATTTTTTGTCCGTTAGGCTTGGTAATAATTCTAATTTTATTGGTTGCAGTTCCCATATAACTGTTTTGCCAAGTTATGCCACCGTCAAAGGTTTCGAAGCCGTTAGGCACTGCGCCCACCCAGCCGTGTTTATCGTCGGTAAAAGCAATGCCAAATTCACGTACTTTAAAATCTTTAACTAAAGGTAACTCCTTCCAAGTTTTTCCACCGTCAATAGTTTTAGCTACATACCGTTGGTTTATCGTTTGTGTAGTGTCGTAACTTTGTATGGTAACATACCCAACGTTTCGAGAGGGGAAACTACACTTCCAGGTAGATTCAAAAGGACGAGTACTTTGATACACTTTTTTCCATGTTTTACCGCCATCGTTGGTTAAAATTATAAGTGCGTTGTTTTTATCCAGCTCGCTGGCAGACGCCGCACAAATAATTCCATCGCTTAAATTAAAAAATTTAATATCCAAAATATAGCTACAGTAATTGCTCATATCCATGCTTGTAAATGTTTGGCCATTATCGTGACTAATCATTGTAAAAGCAGGGCTTCCAACGCGTCCACCACAAAAAATATGAGCTTTGTAATTGAGGTTACCCGCATTAATAACAGGTTCTTTGTAAATATCTATGGCGCATAAACCTTTTACCGTAGGCCCTTTATACATTACAGACTGCCATGATAAGCCGCCATCTACCGTTTTATATAAGGGCACCGTATCTTCAACATTTGGAAAATAATCGGTTCCTATATTACCGGCAAAACCGTTTAAACTATCCATAAAAGCAATACATCTAAAAAATGTACCTTTTTTTTCAAAAATTTGTTTCCAATCACTACCACCATTTAATGTTTTATAAATTTTGCCACTGCCATTGCAATACCAACCCAAGCTGTCGTTTAAAAAATAAATATCGTCTTGTTTTCCTTTATAGGCATCGGTTTTAAGTTCTTGCCAATACGGTTTGGTTTTTATAGTTTGCGCATTTAATAAGCTAATAAATACCAATTGAGCAATAATAATAAAGCGATTTTTTTTGTTCATAGTTAATGTTTGTAGTAAAATTTATTTTCAATTAAAGGCTTATCGTGTAAATTAGAAGTTACTTGGATAGTAATTGTATTTTTATCAAAGGCTGTTGCACCATTTATTAATGAAACCAATTTTAAATTAGTATTGGGTTTTATCGCATTATCTTTCACAAATTTTGATTCATAAATTAAACCTGGCATAAAAATAAATTGAATAATGCTGTCGTTTTGAGTAGCAACAAATCTACCATTGTTAACCAAAATTTGTGTTGTAAGTTTTAACGAATCGTTTAGTATAAAGTAAAAATTATTATAATTGTTTTTAGTAATTGTATCGCATTTAATACCTTTTTGATAAAAATAAACTAGCTCTGATTGTTTATGTACTTTAATAAGGGTAGGCTTTTGCGAATAACCTTTAAACAAAACTGCAAAAAATAGTAATATTACTAAATTACAAGGCATTAGCATTTTTTTTTGTAAAAGTACAAAAATGCACTTAGCTTCTTAAAATGCTGATTAAAAATTATATAATTATTTTTGTTTTACCCTCAAATTAAAAAACCACAAATAAAGCTGTGTAATCGTTAAATATGTAACTTTATATCTGTTAATATTAAACTTAATTTTCTGATTCAACTTTCTAAAATAAAAAAATCCTACATACTTGGCAAAACCTCTTTCGAAGTGTTAAAAGGTATCGATTTAACTATCCAACAAGGCGAGTTTGTTTCCATCATGGGTTCCTCAGGATCAGGCAAATCAACTCTTTTAAACATATTAGGTATTTTAGATGCTTATGATGAGGGCACTTATCATTTAAACAATGTTCTTATCGATAAAAAATTATCTCAAAAACAAGCTGCTCATTTACGCAATAAATTTTTAGGCTTTTGCTTTCAATCCTTTAATCTCCTATCCTTTAAAAATGCGGCCGATAACGTGGCTTTACCCCTATACTATCAAAAAATTGGCCGTAAAGAGCGTACAAAAAAAGCACACGAGTATTTAGATAAAGTAGGTTTACTCAATTGGGCAAATCATTTACCAAGCGAACTAAGTGGTGGGCAAAAACAACGTGTTGCTATTGCACGTGCACTAATAGGCAACCCAAAAGTTATTTTTGCAGATGAGCCAACTGGTGCTTTAGATACAAAAACATCTTACGAAATTATGCAACTGTTTAAAGAAGCCAACGTTAATGGCATTACCGTTGTAATTGTAACACACGAAGACGATATAAGTAAAATGACAAACAGAATTATTCGTTTAAAAGACGGCATAATTGTAAGCGATAATTTAAATACATAAACGAGTGTTTCAACGCGATACCTGGTTCGAAATTTTTTCGGCCTTAAAACAAAATAAACTACGCACTTTTTTAACCGCATTTAGTGTGGGTTGGGGCATTTTTATTCTCATTATTTTGCTAGGTGCCGGCAATGGACTAACCAATGGCACACAGGCGCAGTTTGGAGGCGATGCCGTTAACTCCATTATGATTTTTCCGGGTAAAACCTCTATAACAAATAACGGTTTTAGCATTGGCCGCGAAATAAAATTGAGTAACGAAGACTTTAAACTCATTTGCGCATCCTTTCCCCAGTTGCAATACAAATCTTCTACCAATCATAACAACCAAATGCGGAACATGGTATATGGCAAAGAAAAAGGAGCTTACCTATGTCGCCCGACTACGCCCGATAATCAATTTTTAGAAAACGCAAAAATAATTTCTGGTAGATTTATTAATGCAACAGATTTGCAAGAATACCGAAAAGTATGCGTAATTGGGAAAACCCTAGGCGAAACATTTTTTAAAAAAGAAAATCCTATAGGTAAAAACCTAAACATTGGCGATGTGTTTTATAAAGTAATAGGCGTGTTTACAGATGTAAATCGCGACGAAATGCAACGCGCCTACATCCCTTTAGCCACGGCTCAAAAAGCATATAGTTTAAAAAATAGAATTGACGAAATGTGGCTAGGCGTTGGTAATATGAGCGTAGCACAAAGCGAACAATTTGCAGCCCTTTTATTAAAAACATTGGCTAAAAAGCATCAATTTAATATTAATGATAAAAGTGCAATGAGCGTAAATAATAATTTTTTAGAGTACAAACGCATTATGAATGTGCTTGGTGGCATTAAATTATTTGTATGGATAATTGGAATAATGACTTTAATAGCAGGCATTGTAGGTGTTAGTAATATTATGATAATTGTTGTAAAAGAACGCACTAAAGAAATTGGCGTTCGCAAAGCCATTGGTGCAAGCCCAAATTCAATAATTGGTTTAATTTTACAAGAATCAATTTTAATTACTGCCTTGGCTGGTTTTACAGGCTTATCGGTGGGATGGGGTATTTTAACAGGCCTAAACAAAATAGGCATTGATAGCGATTTTTTTAAAAACCCTAACGTTGATTTTAAAATTGCACTCGCCTCCACCCTATTAATAATTATAGCTGGTGCTTTGGCCGGATTTTTCCCTGCCTTAAAAGCCGCTAAAATTCAACCCGTAGAAGCATTAAGAGCCGATTAAACCATGATATTATTTGAACGCGATAACTGGCAAGAAATTTTTTCGACTATTAAAAAAAATAAGTTGCGAACAACTTTAACGATGTTTGGTGTTTTTTGGGGCATTTTTATGTTAGTAATTATGCTCGGCTCTGGCAGTGGTTTACGACACGGCGTATTAAAGGAGTTTGAAGGGGAAAGCACAAATAGTTTTTTTGTTTGGGCTCAAGTTACCACCAAATCTTACAAAGGCATGAAATCAGGGCGTAACTTTAGCTTTAAAAATGCCGATACCAAAGCCTTAGAACAAATTAACGAATTAGAAACCATATCGCCCGAGTGCCAGTTGGGCGATTATGGCAATGCCAACAATGTTACCCGCGGTCTAAAAGTTGGCTCATTCCAAGTCTTGGGAGAGTATCCAAGTGTTACTAAAATCGAAAACATAAAATTAAAAGGGGGTCGTTTTTTAAATCAAAACGATATTGCCGAAAAACGTAAGGTATGTGTAATTGGTACGCGTGTAAACGAAGTGCTTTTTAAATCATCCGAAAAAGCCGTTGGCGATTACATAAAAATTAATGGTGTAAACTTTAAAGTAATAGGTATCATTTTTCCGCAAGGCTCTGGACAACGGTACCAAGAAACCTCTCAAAAAATTCGCATTCCTTTTACCACCTTTCAGCATGCCTTTCATACAGGCGATAACCTAACCTGGTATTCTTTATTAGCTAAAAAAAATATTCCTGCATCGGTAGCCGAAGATAAAACCATTGCTGTTTTAAAAGAACGCCACAAAGTTGCGCCCGACGATAATCAAGGCGTAGGGCATTGGAACACCGAGGTTCAGTTTAAAAAAATGAATGGTTTGTTTGATGGCATTGAATGGCTAGTTTGGTTTGTGGGAGCGGGTACTTTAATTGCTGGTGTTATTGGGGTTAGCAATATTATGCTTATTGTAGTAAAAGAACGTACTAAAGAAATTGGAGTAAAACGTGCGCTGGGTGCCACTCCAATTTCGGTGGTTTTACAAATTATGATTGAAAGTTTATTTTTAACTTCGCTGGCTGGCACATTAGGTTTAATAAGCGGCATGGGCATAATAAAACTTATAAATAATATTTTACCTGCCGATGAAGGTGGCATGTTTCAAAACCCTACTGTAGAGATATCTGTTGTAATTGGTGCATTAATGGTATTAGTAATAAGTGGTGCTTTTGCAGGAATGATACCAGCTCGAAAGGCTGTATCTATAAGCCCAGTAGAGGCATTACGTTACGATTAAAAAAAACAAAAAAAATGAAAACTAAATTTGTAAAAAAATCTCTGTTTACTTTGTGTTGCTTAGCACTAGCACTACTGCTTCAAAGTTGTGGTGAAGACGATAAAACCGAACTACAAACAATAACTGTAATTGATACTACTATCATAAAAAAAACAGTGGCAACGGGAAGCATTGTGCCTCGTAAAGAAATTAATATTAAATCGCAAGTAAGCGGTATTGTAGAAAAACTATTTGTTATAGCGGGTCAGCAAATAAAAGCAGGTGATGTAATTGCTAAAATAAAAATTATACCCAACATGCTTAATCTTGCTAATGCCGAAAACAGAATAAATACAGCACAGCTAAATTTTGATAATACCAAAGTAGAATACGATAGAAACAAATCCTTATTCGACCAAGGCATTATTGCCAAATCAGAGTTTCAACCTTTCGATTTAAAGCTAAAGGCGTCGCAAGAAGAATTAAATGCTGCCAACAACCAATTGCAAATTATTAAAGAAGGTGTTGCCAAATCATTTCAAAGTGCCACTAATACACTAGTAAAATCAACTATTACAGGTATGGTATTGGATGTGCCCGTAAAAGAAGGTAGCCAAGTAATAGAGAGTAATACCTTTAACGAAGGCACCACAATTAGTAGCATTGCTAATATGAGCGAAATGATTTTTGAAGGGAAATTAGATGAAAGCGAGGTAGGTAAAATAAATGTAGGTAATCAAATAGAACTTACCATTGGAGCAATTGATAAAACAAAATTTAAAGCCGATTTAGAATACATTTCGCCTAAAGGCTTAAACGAAAATGGCGCCATACAATTTATTATAAAAGCTAAGGTTAATAATTCGTCAATTGGTAATAGCTTTTTACGCGCAGGATATAGCGCTAATGCCGACATTATTTTAGCTAAAAAAGATAAGGTGTTGGCCATACCAGAAAGCGTATTACAATTCGAGAGCGATAAAACATTTGTAGAAATAAGCCTAACCGGCAAAACCGAAAAACGTTATATAAAAACTGGTATTAGCGACGCTATTTTTATTGAAGTAAGTGAGGGATTAAAAAAAGGTGATAAAATTTTATTGCCAGTTGCAGCGCCAGTTATGCAGCCTTAAAAAATGGTTTAAAACTAATTTTTAAGAAACTTAAAACTCTTGTGCCTTGTAACTTCAACTCATCTAAATTGACGAAGCCTAGGCACCTAACATGCGAAATATTCCACAAAATTAATAACGTATTTTTGCAACAGGTTGTACTTTTTGGTTTATATACTTTATTTCAATTTCTCTTTTAAATAATTACCTGTAAATCCTTTTTTACTTTTTACCAAATCTTCCGGTGTGCCTTCAAAAACAATATTTCCACCTTGTTCACCTCCTTCTGGTCCCATATCAATTATCCAGTCGGCGCACTTTATTACATCTAAATTATGTTCAATAACAACAATGCTGTGTCCACGTTTTAAAAGTGCATCAAACGATTTTAATAATTTTGCCACATCGTGAAAATGCAAACCCGTAGTTGGCTCGTCAAAAACAAATAAAGTAGGTGTTGTATTATTTATTTGAATTAAAAAACTGGCTAATTTAATACGCTGTGCCTCTCCACCACTTAATGTGCTGCTGCTTTGTCCTAAGGCCACATACCCTAATCCTACCGCCTGCAAGGCAACTAATTTTTCTAATATTTTTTTACACGTACGATTATCTTCATCGATTGCAAAAAACACAATTGCTTCATCTACTGTTAAATTTAATATGTCGCTAATGTTCTTTTCTTTGTAAACAACCTCTAACGTCTCAGCTTTAAAACGCTTGCCATTACAGGTTTCGCAGGTTAACTGAATATCGGCCATAAACTGCATTTCAATTGTAACTAACCCCTCACCCTGACAGGTTTCACAACGGCCACCTTCCACATTAAAACTAAAGTAGCCGGGTTTATAATTGCGTGTTTTGGCTAAGCCTTGGTCGGCAAACAGGTTACGAATTTCGTCGTACGCCTTTACATAAGTAACCGGATTACTTCGTGTTGATTTACCAATAGGGTTTTGATCGACATACTCCAATTGTTTAATTTGCTTTAAGCTACCGCCAATTAAATGTGAAGCGCTAATATTTTCAAAATAACCGTCTAAATATTTTTGCAAGGTTGGTATCAACCCTTTTTTAATTAGGGTAGATTTACCACTGCCACTAACGCCTGTAACACAAGTTAATACACCTAAAGGAAATTTAACTGATACATTTTTTAAATTGTTATCGTTTACATTTTTAATTTCAATAAACTCTTTCCACTTTCTCCTGCTTGTAGGAACTTCAATTCTGATTTTGTTAGTTAAGTATTTTGCGGTTAAACTTTTACTTTCTTTTATTAATTGGGCATGCGTTCCTTGAAAAACAAGATTTCCACCATTAGTACCTGCCTCAGGACCAATATCAATTAATTCATCGGCCTGACGCATAATTTCTTCATCGTGCTCCACAATAATAACAGTGTTGCCTTGTTGTTGCAAATTGCGCAATACTTTTATTAAACGTTCCGTATCGCGAGAATGTAACCCTATACTTGGCTCATCTAAAATGTACAGACTACCTACCAAAGTGCTACCCAATTGCGTTGCCAAATTAATACGTTGACTCTCGCCACCGCTCAACGTATTGGCAACCCGATTTAATGTTAAATAGCCTAATCCCACATCTACCAGATAACCCAAACGGTTAGTGATTTCAGTTACTAATCGCTTGGCAATGGTTGTATCGTGTTCGCTTAATTTTAGCGTTTTAAAAAAAGGCAATAAATCGTTAACAGGTGTTAACACCAAATCGTTAATGCACTTATCAGCCACCTTTACGTAATTTGCATCTTTGCGTAAGCGGGTACCTTGGCAATCGGGACAACCGGTTTTGCCACGGTAACGTGCCAACATTACACGGTATTGGATTTTATAGGTTTCTCTTTCTATTTGTTTAAAGAAGGCATTCAATCCATCAAAGTGTTCATTGCCTGTCCATAATAAATTATACTCTGCTTTCTTTAATTCTGCAATGGGTTTATGAATAGGGAAATCAAATTTATGGGCGCTTTTTATAAGTTGATTTTTGTAGCTACTCATTACCTCACCGCTCCAACAAACAATAGCATTTTCATACACCGAAAGGCTTTTATTAGGAATAACCAAATCAGGGTCAATGCCGATAATACTACCAAATCCTTCGCAGGTTTTACAGGCGCCAATTGGATTATTAAACGTGAAAAAATTAACGTTAGGCTCTTCAAAGCTCATACCGTCTAACTCAAACAAATTGCTGAAAGAATGCTTTTTATACGAATTTTCTTTTTCTTCAATCCAAATAAAACAATCGCCGTTACCTTCTGTAAACGCAGTTTGAACGCTATCGCCACAACGGTTGGTAAAATCTTCATCCGAAGGATTTGTAATTAATCGGTCGATTAATAAAAAAACTTCATCTGTTTTTTTTACCTTTTTAAAATCAATTTCACTTATTTTTTGAATGGAAGTGTTAATGACAACTCTGGAAAATCCTTGTTGTAAAAGCAACTCCAATTGCTTTTGAAGAGTCCTGTCTTTTTTCTCAATTACCTTTGCAAGTACTAAAATTTTTGATTCGGGTTTTAATTCTAAAATAAAATTAACCACATCACTAACGGTTTGTCGTTTTACTTGTTTGCCACTAATTGGGCTGTAGGTCTTCCCTACTCTAGCAAAAAGCAGTTTAAAATAATCGTAAATTTCGGTAATTGTACCCACTGTACTACGTGGGTTACGTGAAATTACCTTTTGTTCAATTGCAATGGCAGGAGAAATTCCTTTTATATAATCTACCTGCGGTTTTTCTAATCGTCCTAAAAACTGACGAGCATAGGCAGACAGGCTTTCCACATAACGTCGTTGCCCCTCGGCATATAAAGTGTCAAATGCTAATGATGATTTACCTGAACCCGATAAGCCAGTAATAACAACCATTTTATTGCGGGGAATAGCAACATCAATATTTTTTAAATTGTGTTGGCGTGCACCTTTAATAATAATATATTGCTTAGGGTTTAATTTGGTAATATCGGTAGTAGAACTCATTTATAATATATAGAAATAACACCGCTAAAGATAGATTGTTTTTAGGAATTTTAATATAAATGCTCTATAAATTGAAAAACCACTGGTGAAACGGTTTCTTATCATTTTTTTTATCAACAAAATAATACCTATCCCGTTGCTTAATGTAATGAGATTCGTATCAAAAAAAACAGTAAAACTTTGTATTCTCTATATTTTTGTGGTTTAATTTTTCCAACGTGTGGTATTAATTAAATGTACTATGTCTTTTTTAATAAACTCTACTACTATTTTTAACGAATCGATATTTGGAACTGCGTTAAAATACAGTGCGCCCCTTAAAAAATGATGTGTACTATCGGTTAAATAAAATTGCAAAGATGAGGCCGTATTACCTTCGATATTAAATAGTAAACCATACACTTTTGTGCTATCCTTAACAATTACTACTTCGTCTAATCCTGTTGCTTTTACTTGATGGCGGTTTGCAAAATCGTGCGATTCTTGTAAATATTTTTGAATATCGTTATTAAGTGTTTTATAGGTTAAGTTCAAAGTGGCATTAAATTTAGGATATTCTAAATTTAACCAACACGGTTCTGCACCCATATGCTTATCGTTTACCATTTTTGAATAGTTTGGAATTTCGAACGTAAATGGGCAAATGCTATCGTAGGTTTTATATTTTTTTTCAGGAAAATCTATTCTAAAATAACCACGTGGTTTTGGAGAATAAATTTCGTCGTCATCATTACAGGCATAAAAAAATAAAGCTGTAAATAGAAGTAGTAGTAGTTTAAATTTCATTTAAAATTATATATAGTAAACAAATTAAAAATTATATTCATTCATTTGCTGCCACAGCATATCTTTTAACTGAACGATATTTTTTTGAGTGGCAGATGAGAAGAAAATATAGGGCACTTTATTTTTTCCTTTTAAACGTTTATTTAAATCTTTTTGCATTTCGGCCTCTAATTCGTCATCCATTAAATCGGATTTACTTATGCCTAAAATTCGTTTTTTTTCTAATAAATCGGGATTGAACTTTTTTAACTCACCTAATAAAATTTTGTATTCGTCAACAATATCCTTACTATCGCAACTTACTAAAAACAGAAGCGATGAATTACGTTCGATATGTTTTAAAAAACGTAAACCCAAACCTTTACCCTCGCTGGCGCCTTCAATAATACCAGGTATATCGGCCATTACAAAACTTTTATAATCGCGGTACTCCACAATTCCTAAATTTGGTACCAGCGTTGTAAATGGATAATTGGCGATTTGCGGTTTTGCTGCACTAACTACCGATAGTAAAGTTGACTTGCCCGCATTAGGGAAACCAACTAGGCCAACATCGGCTAATATTTTAAGTTCTAATACCTTCCACGCCAAAACATTTGGTTCGCCAGGTTGGGCAAATTGCGGACTTTGCAAAACACTATTTTTAAAATTAGCATTGCCTAAACCACCTCTTCCACCTGGCACTAATATAATTTCTTGTCCATCTTCGGTAATTTCGAAAAGCACTTCGTTAGTTTCTTCATCACGCGCAACCGTACCTAATGGCACTTCTAAAATTTCGTCTTTACCTTGTTTGCCACTGCTATTACCACTTGAACCCGCATCTCCATCTTTTGCAATAATATGTTTGCGGTATTTTAAATGTATTAACGTCCAAAGTTGTTTATTACCACGTAATATTATATGCCCCCCTCTACCTCCGTTGCCGCCGTCGGGGCCACCATAGGCTGTATTTATATCTCTATGAAAATGTATGGAACCTGCCCCACCCTTGCCACTTTTACAGTGTATTTTTACGTAATCAACAAAATTATTATCCACACAAATGATTTAAGATTTTACACTTCGACTTTGCTCAGCGTGATATTCAGAAAACTTCAAATTATTATTTTTTCTTTTTAAGAGTACCTTTTTTTACTATCGTTTTTTTTACTGCTTTTTTAGGCGTAATTTTTTTGGTAACTTTTTTAACCGCCTTTTTAGTTACTTTTTTTATTGGCTTTTTTACTGCCTTTTTAGCTACTACTTTATTTTTTACTATCACTTTTTTAGGAGTAGTTTTTTTGGCAACCTTTTTAATCAGTTTCTTTAAAGTTTTTTTTACAAGGACCTTTTTAGTTACTGCTTTTTTTACAATTTTCTTTTTTATTAGCTTTTTAGAAGGCGATTTTTTTACGATTACTTTTTTAATCGGTGCCTTTTTAGCTGGTTTAGTTTTAGTTACAATAGTTTTAGGCTTTGCAGTTGCTTTTTTTAATGCTTTGGCTTCAGCTTCCTCCTCTGCTTCGGCACGTTTAACAGCATCAATTTCTAATAATAACTCTGGGGCTATGTCGTTAGCTACATCAAAATCTTGAATGGTTAAATCTAAATGTTCTAAATCTGTTTCTAAAGCTGTTAATTCCATTTCAGCATTTAAAAAAATAATTCTATTTACTATTGATTTAAAAATTTCATCCACTTTGCCAATACCTTCAATTGAATGAAACTTGCCAAGTTCGTTGTAATAATTTTTTAAGGGTAATGTTTTTGTGTTATACTCCTGTATTCTGCGACGAATAATGGATTCATCTCTATCATCTGATCGACCACTATCTCTGCCTCTATTTAATAAACGGGCTACTAATTCTTCGTCGTTAACTTCTAAAGCTATCATAGCACTAATACCAGTGCCTTTTTTTTGCAATAAATCATCTAACGCAATAGCTTGATTTGCGGTGCGAGGAAATCCATCAAAAATAAATCCTTTAGCATTTGGATTACTGTCTAATTTACCTTCAATCATGCCAATAACAATGTCATCGCTAACCAATTCTCCCCTATCCATAATTGCTTTTGCTTTATTACCTAAATCCGTACCGCGTGCAATTTCAGTACGTAAAATATCGCCAGTACTTAAATGCACTAAGCCATACTTATTAATTAAGTTCTCAGATTGTGTACCTTTGCCTGCACCCGGAGGGCCAAATAATACAAGATTTAACATTTTTTCCATTGTTTTTATTTTTAAGCTAATACGTATATTTCTTTTAAATTTCTTCCTAAGCCGTCGTAATCTAATCCATATCCCACTACAAAATCGTTAGGTATTTCAATACCAACGTAATTAACCTTAAATTCTTTTTTATAAGATTGCGGTTTTAATAAAACGGTTGCAATTTTAATTTGTTTTACTTTTTTTCGTGTTAATACGTTCATTAAGCGTTCTAAGGTTATGCCTGTATCTACAATATCTTCAACAATTACAACTGTTCGCCCCGTAATATCTTCGGTTAAACCAATTAGCTCGGTAACATTGCCTGTACTACTGGTGCCGTGGTAACTTGCCACTTTAATAAACGAAATTTCGCACGGTATTGTAACTTCTTTTAATAAATCGGCAGCAAACATAAACGAACCATTTAATACCACTAAAAAAATCGGAAAATCGTTTTCCAACTCGGTATTTATAGAATTAGCAATACTTTTAACCGCAGTTGTAATTTGCTGTTGCGAAATATAGGGCTTAAATTGCTTATCTTTTATGGTTATTAAATTACTCATAAACGTAACAAATATAACAGTTTTATTGCTATTAGCTAACCTAAAAAATGTTTTAATCGAATTTAAAAAATTTATAACAAAAGCTGTCGTAACTAAAAAAATTATAATTTTAATTAAACTATAATTTATAAATTAGCAACAACCAAACACTAAAAAATTTTGCAAATTAAGGTTACATTTTTAGGTACAGGTACATCGCAGGGAGTGCCAATTATAGCGTGTAATTGCGAAGTATGCCTTAGCACTAATAGTTTTGACAAACGTTTGCGTAGTTCGATTTTAATAGAAGATGAGCATACAAGCGTAGTTATTGACTCTGGTCCCGATTTTAGACAGCAACTTTTACGCGAAAAAGTAAAATTTATAAACGCTGTTGTATTTACGCACGAACATAAAGACCATATTGCCGGCTTAGATGAGGTGAAGGCTTTTAATTTTTTATATTCTGTTAGAATGCCTGTTTATGCTACCAAACGTGTAGAAAAAGCTTTACATAGAGAATTTGCCTACATTTTTGCTGACGAAAAATACCCCGGCGTACCAGAAGTGGATATACTAACCTTTGATAACGACGCCTTTCCCATTGGTAAAATTACGTTTGAACCAATAAATGTTTTGCATTATAAACTTCCTGTAAAAGGCTTTAAAATAAACAATTTTGCATATGTTACAGACGCTAATTTTATTTCGGAAACCGAAAAACTAAAATTAAAAAATTTAGATGTATTGGTTTTAAATGCACTACGAAACGAACCCCACCCTTCTCATTTTACATTATCCGAAGCATTAGAATTAATAAAAGAATTAAAACCCAAAAAAGCATATTTAACCCATATTTCCCATCAACTTGGTTTGCATAATCAGGTATCTACACTGTTACCGAGTAATGTTGAATTAGCCGTTGATGGCTTACAAATAATAGTTTAATATAAGTTGAAAACCATTTTTAAAGATTTAAAGGTAATAGAACTAGCTAGTGTTTTAGCGGGCCCTAGCGTTGGTTTGTTTTTTGCCGAATTGGGCGCAACCGTTTTAAAAATAGAAAACCCTAACACGAATGGTGACGTTACCAGAAGCTGGAAACTAAAAAACGAAGATAAAAAAGGTAATACAAGTGCCTATTTTTGGAGTGTAAATGGGTTAAAACAAAGTGTTTTTTTAGACATTGCTATTCCTTCTCAGTTACAAGAATTTTATAAATTAATTGGTGATGCAGATATTGTAATAACAAATTTTAAATACGGTGATGATGAAAAACTAAAGGTAGACTACCCTACTCTATCGAAATTAAATCCAAAGTTAATTTACGCTTCTATTAATGGTTTTGGTGCTAATGCGCCACGAACGGCTTACGACTTAATTTTACAAGCCGAAACAGGTTTTATGTTTATGAATGGCGAACCTAAAAGTAAACCAACAAAGCTACCGGTTGCGTTAATTGATTTATTAGCCGGACACCAATTAAAAGAAGCAATTTTAATAGCATTATTAAATAAGTATAAAACCAATAAAGGCTGCCATGTTAGTGTATCCTTGTTTGATAGTGCTATTGCATCGCTTGCCAACCAAGCCACAAATTGGCTTATAGCAAATCATTTACCCACTGCTATGGGCAGTTTACACCCAAATATTGCTCCTTATGGCGAATTGTTTGACACCAAAGACAAGCATCAAATTACCTTTGCAATTGGCAATAACAAGCAGTTTGCACAACTGTGTAAATTAATTGAATACCCTAGTTTATCAACAGATGCGAAATATGCCACTAATCAAATGCGTATTGTAAACCGAATGCAATTGTATAGTGTTTTGTATAACTATATTCAACAATTTAATTTTAAAGATTTGTATAATTTGTGTTTACAAAGTGAAATACCGATTGGCAAAATTCGAAATTTAAAAGAAGTTTTTGAATTGCCAGAAGCACAAGCGCAGCTACTAAAATTTAAGAATGAAAGCAGTGAATTAACAACAGTATCGAGTATTGCGTTTAAATTTGAATTGAACGCTGATGACGCAGATGTTTATGTTTTAAAATGATTTTAACTTTGGCAATAAAACGATGATCGTAAAAGAAGCACAAACTGATAGAGATCTAAAAAACATTTTACAATTACGTTACGATGTGTTACGAAAACCATGGAGCCAACCCATTGAAACGGCTACAGATGAATTAGAACACAGCTCTATAAATGCATTTATTGAAGATGAGGGCGGCAATGCAATTGCTTGCGGCAGATTGCAGGAAAATGCAAATAAAATTGGGCAAATTCGGTTTATGGCTGTAAGCAACAACTACCAAGGCAAGGGTTTAGGAAAACATATTATTGATTTTTTAGAAGAAAAAGCCAAAGAAAAAAAATTATTGACAATTGAATTACAAGCGCGCGAAAATGCAATAGAATTTTACAAAAATTGTAATTACACCATTAAAGAACAATCGTTTTTATTATGGGGCAGTATACAACACTATTTAATGGTAAAAGTACTTTAAGAATTGTAATGCAATAGAGCTATCTATTTCTTAGACTTTTGCATTGGGTTTTGCCCATTACTTTGCCCGCGCGCACTGCCTGCTTTAGCTTTAAAAACTTCAAATTTAGTAGGTTCGGCTTTTATATTCCAAGTATTGTTTTTTTCGTTTATGTCGGCCGTTTCTTTATAAGGGTCTAACTGAATACTTGCTACTTTTTTAGATTTTAAAAATGTTTTAGTAACTTCATTTTCATTTTTTCGCCATACGTAAGCATTAATACGCTCTATATCGCTACTTCCATCAACATAATTAAATTGTATAATTAAAGGCATCACCAAGCCTCCTTTGTTTGTAAATTTTATTTCGTAAATAAACTTGTCGCTATAGTTTGTAAAATCTGCATCGCTTAATTCTTCTAATCCATCAAATCTATTTTTTGCTTCTTTTGTAATTTCAGGCACGCCTTTATAGTGATAATAAAAATCGCGTAACGTAGTATCGCTATCAATTAAAGGTTTTAATCCGCTTTCTTTGTTACGTAATTGGGTAATAAAAACAAATTCTTTTTGTTTAGGATAGGTATAAGCAGTATCCATTTTTAAAGGTATTTTAGTTCCTTTATTTACAGTATAAGCTTTTACCGTATCAATACTAATATCTACAGGATCTGTATCAAAAAACCAACCGCGCCAAAACCAATCTAAATCTACAGCACTGGCATCCTCCATACTTCTAAAAAAATCTGCCGGCTCCGGATGTTTAAAAGCCCAACGGGTGCAGTACTGTTTAAAAGCAAAATCAAATAACTCGCGCCCCATAACGGTTTCGCGCAAAACGGTTAGCGCTGTAGCAGGTTTGCCATAAGCATTGGCACCAAAATTATTTATATTTTCACTATTAACCATTATGGGTTCTAAATAACTTTTTGGTAAGCGCATATAATCTACCATTTTATGTGCTGGCCCTCGTCCGCTGGGATAATTAACATCAAACTCCTGCTCTGTTAAAAATTGCATAAACGTATTTAATCCCTCGTCCATCCAACTCCATTGGCGCTCATCGCTATTAATAATCATTGGGAAAAAGTTATGCCCAACCTCGTGAATAATTACTAAAATCATTCCGTTTTTACTGCCTTCCGTGTAAGTGCCATCTTTCTCGGTTCTTCCAAAATTAAAACATATCATTGGGTACTCCATTCCGTTAGCAGCTTCAATACTTTGTGCTACGGGGTAAGGATAAGGAATTGTATATTTTGAATAGGTTTTAATTGTATGTGCGACAACTTTAGTTGAATATTTGCGATACAAGTTGTAAGCCTCTTTTGGATAAAAACTCATACACATTACCTTATTCGTAACAGTTCCTGTTGAAGCTACCTGAGTGGCCATTGCATCCCAAATGTATTTACGGCTGCTTCCCCAAGCAAAATCGCGAACGCTGTCAGCTTTAAAAATCCAAGTTTTAGTGCCCACACTTTTTGCTCCTGCTAATAAAGGCGTATTTTTTTCAGCTTTAATAGCATCTTCTAATAAACCTATTTCAACAGGCTCTGAAGCTGTTTGCGCTTTTTGCCAACGGGCTAATTGCGCAGGGTTTAATACTTGAGCATAGTTTTGGCATTCGCCGGTACTACATACTAAATGGTCAGAAGGAACCGTCATTTTAACGGTGTAATTTCCAAAAGCTAAAGCAAACTCGCCCCTACCTGTAAATTGCTTGTTTTGCCAACCTTTAAAATCGCTGTAAACACACATACGTGGATACCACTGTGTTAAAGTAAATAAATGATTGGCATCTTCAGGAAAAAATTCGTAGCCACCACGTCCACCATATTTAGTACGTTCAATCATTTTATAATGCCATTTTACAATAAATTTTAATTTACTTTTTGCGTTCAGCGTTTTTGGTAAATCAATACGCATCATGGTTTGGTTAATGGTAAAATTTAATTTTTTTCCAAATTCATCTGTTACAGCGTCAATTTTATCGCCCAAACCGGTTAAATGTTTTTTCTCCAATCCCGCAAGCGCCTGATCGGTAACGGGTTCGTTAATGGTATTGCCATCAAAATAATTACTTTCGCTTTTGGGATCATGTTCATTTTCATCTAATTGTAACCAAACATAATTTAGAACATCGGGGCTGTTATTAAAATAAGTAACGGTTTCTGTACCAATTACCGAAAGGTTTTTTTCGTCTAATGTCACATCAATGTTATAATCGGCGCGTTGTTGCCAGTACTTTCCGCCCGGTGCACCACTTGCTGTTCGGTATTCGTTAGGTGTGGGTAGTATAGTGCCTAATTGCTCAAATTTATTACCATGGTTAGATTTTGGATTATTTTGAATATTTTGTGAAAAAACAGCCAAAGTATTTAAACAAAAAAAGAAGGCTAATTTATTGACTAGTTTATTGTTAATTTTTGATGTAGAAAGATGCATATTTTGGCAATTTAGTAATTTTTTAAGATCAACTTATAATGATGCTAAATTTAAGTAAAAATTAAAACTATTAAAAAAAAGTAATTGAAATGTCTGTAGGACTACAGTTAAAATACAGGAACGGCTGTTAACCTAATTAATTGGTCAATTAGTATTGACAGTATAGTTTCGTAACTTAGCAATTTTAATTATGCCATTTTTAAAGCAATCTATTTTTAAAGTTATAAAAGTATTAGTATTTATTAGTGTGTTCGCGCTAACGTCCTTTAAACACCCTTTTTATTTAGGCGTAATTGATTTAAAATACACTACTAACGAAAAAAACATTCAAGGTTCAGTTAAACTATTTACAAATGATTTTGAGGCTGCCTTAAAAAAAATATACAAACAGCCCGTAGATTTAATAAATTCAAAAGACAAAGTGGAAACTGAAAAAATTATTGCCGACTATATTTTAAAACATTTTTCGTTAAAAGTAAACGGACAACCAAAATCCTTTACTGTTATTGGATTTGAGAAGGAGGAAGAAGCAATATTTACGTATATTGAATTTAAAAACTGTGCTTTGCCAAAAACTATTGACATTGAAACGACATTATTGTACGATTACTTAAAAGAACAAATGAATATTGTGCATTTTGAATGTAACGGAATTAAAAAAAGTGTAAAAGTTAATAATCCGGATAAAAAAATAGTGTTTGCGTTTTGAACTCATTAAAACAAACATATACCCAATTTATAAAACAGGAAGCCAAACGGCTAAATTTTGATTATTGTGGAATTAGCAAAGCAGAGTTTTTAAATGATGAAGCCCCTCGCGTAGAAAAATGGCTGAGAGAGAATAAACATGGACAAATGCAGTATATGGAAAATTACTTTGACAAACGCCTTAATCCTACATTGCTTGTAGACGGTGCAAAATCAGTTATTTCGTTGCTATACAATTATTATCCAGAACAAGTTCAAACTACTAGCACTCCAAAAATCAGTAAATATGCTTATGGTAACGATTATCATGAGGTAATTAAAATTAAGCTTCATGAATTTTTATATTCGTTACAACAAAAAATTGGTAACATAAATGGCAGAGCATTTGTAGATAGCGCACCGGTAATGGACAAAGTGTGGGCAGCAAAAAGTGGCTTGGGATGGGTGGGCAAAAACAGTAATTTAATTACTACCAAACACGGATCATTTTTTTTTATTGCTGAATTAATTATAGATGTGGAATTGGAATACGATGGATCTATAAACGACTATTGTGGCACTTGCACCCGCTGTATTGATGCATGTCCTACTGCCGCAATTAGCGAGCCATACGTAGTGGATGGCAGTAAATGTATTAGTTATTTAACCATTGAATTAAAAGATGAAATTCCGGACTCGTTTAAAGGTAAAATGGATAATTGGGCTTTTGGCTGTGATGTTTGCCAGGATGTTTGCCCTTGGAACAGATTTAGCAAACCAAATAGCGAACCGCTCTTTGCCAACTCTACTAATTTTTTAAATTTTACCGAAGTTGAGTGGAACGAATTAACTGAAGAAACATTTAACGTAATTTTTAAAAACAGCGCAGTAAAACGCACAAAATATAAGGGATTGAAGCGAAACTTAAAATTTATTTCTAATAAAAATGGCACTTTTTAAAACAGAAACCTTACACGTTTTTAAAATAAAAGAATTTAGATTATTTGTGTTAACACGTTTTTTTTTAACGCTTGGGGTTCAAATGCAGTTTGCTACAATAAGCCTACAGATATATTATTTACATAGCAAAGAAGAATATATTTTAGGTTTATTAGGGCTTACGGAAGCGTTACCCTTTATTTTAACTTCGTTTTTTAGTGGCTATGTATCCGATAATTTTTCGCGAAAAAAGATAATAATCGTAGCGTTGTGTTGCCTACTTTTTGGAGCTACTTTTTTATATTTTAATAGCGAACCCCTTATTTTATTTTTAAGTAGTTTAGGCATGTTAGCTTTATTTGGAGTTGTTTTTTTGTTCGGCGTTATACGTTCGTTTTTAGCATCTTCGTTAAATCCATTTATGAGCCAAATAGTTCCAAGAGAGCAGTACACTAGTTCTTCTACCTGGAACACAACCGCTTGGCATACTGGGGCTATATTGGGTCCAGTAGTTGCAGGTATTATATTCGGCTTTCAGAATAAATTAAATGCAAACTATTGCCATTTTATGGAAGCAATTTTATTTGCCTTGTCTTTGTTTTTTATGCTACAAATTAAAAACAAGGGCTACCCCGAAAGAGGCGAAAAAAAAGAAACCATTATAGAAACGATGAAGGTGGGATTGCATTTTGTTTTTAAGAATAAACTTATTTTAAGTGCATTGTCGTTAGATTTATTTGCAGTATTGTTTGGCGGAGCGGTTGCTTTAATACCTGCGTTTACTGATAAAATTCTGCATTTAGGTCCTGAGGCTTATGGATTATTAAGAACTGCTCCTGCTATTGGAGCATTGGCAATGAGTGGTGTTTTAATATTTTTCCCTTTAGCAAAAAAAGCGGGATTACGATTATTATACAGTGTGGCTGCTTTTGGTGTATTTACTATTTTATTTGCTTTAAGTACCAACTATTATTTAGCCTTTGGCATGTTATTTTTTACTGGAGCATTTGACAACGTGAGTGTAATTATACGGCATAGTATACTCCAACTACAAACTCCAAATAACATGCGTGGTAGGGTAAGTGCCATAAATAGTGTTTTTATAGGAAGTAGTAACGAAATTGGCGCTTTAGAGAGTGGATTTGCGGCCAAATTATTTGGATTGGTTAACTCTATAGTTATTGGTGGGGCGCTAACTATTGGTGTTGTTGGCGCTATTAATAGGTTGAATCCTAAGTTAAAAAAATTAGATTTATCTAAAATGTAATTAAAACGTACTTGTTAAAAACCCTACTAAGAATTGGGTAATCCACATTCAAATTAGCGTTTCTTTGTATGAGTGAATATTTTAGCATACATAAGGGCCAAGCATAATTTAATTTTAAAACTAATTATTGTTTTAATTTCTGCTATTTTTATTACCTATTTATTACCTAAAACTACTGTTATTGGACACAAAGTTGGCAGTTTTGATGCTATTTGGAATTATAATGATGTTGTAGTAGAAGATGATTTTTTTACTACGAAAACTAAAAACGAAATTGAAGCAGAAAAATTACAAATTGAAGCCGAAGCGCCTTTAATATTTGAAATAAACGAATCTGAAAAAAATACCAAGTTAAACCAATTTGAAGAATTAAAATTAAAAAATACTACCTCCTATTTAGTATTAAAACCATTACTTGATAGTATTTATAAAGTAGGAATTATTGAAAGTTTGAACAGTGATTTTCAAGCCACCAAACCATATTTATTACAAAGTGGCAATTATGCCGAAACTATAACTTACTCAAATTTATTTACATTAAAAACAGCCGCTAATTTTTTACAAACCCAATTAACCAATGATGATGTAAATTATTTAAATTATTTAGCTATCACTATTTATCAAAACAAACAAAAAACCGAAGCTTATAAAAATTCAAAACTCGAACAGATTTCAGTTTATAAAACCAATTTAAAAAAAGGAGAAACACTTGTAAAAAAAGGTGACCTGCTTACTTCTAACAAACGATTTTTAATTAATAATTACTTTTATAATCAAAACAAAAAAAATAATGTTGGTAGCCTTGCAATTATAGCAAAATTAGTACTAGTCGGTATTATTTTAATGGTTCTATTAGTCTACTTATCTTTTTTCAGAAAACAAATTTTTGGTCAAAATAAACAAGTGCTTTTTTTATTTTTAATAATAAATATAATTTGTTTTAGCACATTTTTTTTTCAAAAATATGGATTATTAACTACAGCCCTCCCTTTTGCATTAGTGCCTATTATTGTTAGGGTATTTTTTGATAGTAGGACAGCACTATTTACTCATTTAATGGCATTGTTAATTTGTAGTTTTTTTATTTCAGATAAATTGGAATTTATTTTATTACAACTAATTGCAGGAATTGGTACATTATTTGCTGTTGCCGAAATGCGTAAACGACAACAAATTGTAAATGCAGCGGCTATTGTATTATTATTTTATGTTTTAATATTTGTATGCTATCAATATGCATTTGGTAGCCCATTACTGGTAATAAAGTTATCGGCTTATATACCCTTTTTAATTAGCGCATTATTAGTATTATTAGCCTATCCATTAATTTTTATTTCCGAAAAGCTGTTTGGGTTTATATCTGATTTTAAATTATTAGAGCTTTGCGATTTAAATCAACCTTTGCTAAGACAACTATCGCAAGAGGTACCTGGTACATTTCAGCACAGTTTACAAGTTGCAAACTTGGCCGAAGAAGCCATCTATTATATTGGTGGGAATACCCTTTTGGTAAGAACCGGAGCCATGTACCATGATATTGGTAAGTTATATAACCCCAAATTTTTTACCGAAAATCAAGGTAATGGTTATAGTCCACATCAGGAAATGCAGCCCTTAGAAAGTGCCAAAATTATAATAGAGCACGTAATTAAGGGTATAGAATTAGGAAAAAAAAATAAACTCCCTGAGCAAATTATAGATTTTATACGTACGCATCATGGAACCACGTCGGTAGGCTATTTTTTAAATTTATTTTCGAAAACAAATAAAGGTAAAAGCATAAATGAACTTGAATTTAAATACAAAGGTCCTATACCATTTAGTAAAGAAACTGCAGTACTTATGTTAGCGGATGGTGTAGAGGCTGCTTCGCGAAGTTTAAAATCGCACGACACATTATCTATAAATGATTTAGTTGATACGATTATAGATTATAAAATTTCGCAAAACCAACTAATAAATTCTGATATAACATTTAAAGATATAACCACCATTAAAAAAATATTTAAAAAACGACTAATGACCATTTATCATGCCCGAATAGAATACCCTACAGCTTAAAAAAAACTAAAAAAAAACTAAAAAAATCTTATATTTGAAGTACCTAATTATGAAGCATATATTTTTAATCATAGCATCACTTATTTTATTTTCATCGTGTAAAATATTTAAGTCAAATTTAATGCTTAAAACACCAAAAAATTATAATTACGATAAATTAATTGATTCATTAGGAAGGTTAGATTATAAAATAGCGCCTAATGATTTAATTATTTATAAAGTATTTACAAATGATGGTTTTAAATTAATTGACTTAGCTACATCGTCATCTGCAATTTTTAAAACAGATATTGATGTTATTGTTGAAAGTGACGGAAGTGTAAAAATGCCATTAGTAGGCAGGTTTAATGTAGAGGGGTTAACTGTAAAAGAAGCCGAAAACCTATTTGAAGAAAAATATTCCAAATTTTATGTTAATCCTTTTGTATCCTTAAGAGTTTCAAATAAAAGAGTAATTGTTTTTCCAGGAAATAGCGGTATAGCAAGGGTTATAACATTAGCTAATAATAACACAACCGTAATGGAGGCTATTGCGAGCACCGGCGGTATACCAGAAGACGGAAAAGCATACAAAGTAAAATTAATAAGAAATAACCCCGACCCCACCAAAAAACCTTTTGTCTACTTGATGGATTTGTCACGTATTGAAGGAATAGCGGACGCCAAAACAAAGGTACAAGCAAATGATATAATTTATGTAGAACCCCGCTACCGACCTTTTAGTACATTTAATAAAGAAATCACCCCAATCATCACGCTTATTAGTAGCGTTTTAATATTATATCAGTTTTCTAGAATTAGATAATAAAAATGCTTAACCCGCAAGTAGAAAAGGCCAACAATCAATTAAAAGATATTACTGAAAGGTTTAGCGGTAATATTGATTTTGGTGTAATTATCTTTTTATTTAATAAAAGTAAATATTTTATTTTAGCGTTTTTCCTGTTTTCTTTTTCTATTGCATTTTTATATTTGCGTTACACTACGCCTATTTACGAAAGCAAGGCCATTTTGCAAATTAACGATGGAAGCAAAGACCAAATTATTAAATTTAACAATTCTGAAAATAATAATAATTTAATTTCAGAAGCTATTGAACAAATACGCTCAAAAGTTTTTTTAAAGCGTGTCGTTGAAAAATTAGATATTAGTGTAAATTACTTTAGCGAAGGAACATTTAAAAATAATGAATTATACCAATCATCGCCATACATTGTAACCATAAATCTTAAAAATAATGCCTATTATAATCAAAAAATATATGTTAAACTAAATAAAAATTTAAAAGAAGGGGTTTTAAAAATTGGCTCCGTTTCGCATAATTTTAAAATTAATACTTGGCTAAAAACAACCGAGTTTGATGTTAATATTTTCATAAACCCCAAAATTGATTTTAAACAGGCCCAACAAGTTATTACAGATAACCAAGCACTTTATTTTACTGTATATAATGTAGATGACGTTACTGCAAAGTTACAGCAAAAATTAGACGTAAAGCTATTAAACGATTTAGCAAAAACTATTTTACTCAAAGTAAACGATGTAAACTCTTCAAAAAGTACAGATATCGTAAACGCTATTATTGAAGAATATTTAACCTATGATGTAGAGCGTAAAAGTGAAAGTTCGAGCAATATTATAAGTTTTATTAATAACCAATTAAGTGTTGTTTACAACGACTTAAAAAACACTGAGGGCGATTTACAGAAATTTAAAAAAGAAAAAAATATAAGTGAAAAAGACCAAATAGTAAGTTCTCAACTTATGCGCGTTTCTTCTATCGAAGACCAAATGCTAAAGGTAGAATTAGAAGAAAATATTATTAACGAAATACAAGCAAATATTAATAAAAATAAAGGTGTAGATGTGTATCAGCTCATTTCTTTAATCTCGGGAACAGAATACGAAAACTTAATAAAAGATATTACGCAAACCATACAAAAATTGCTCATCGAAAAAGAAAATCTATTATACCAAGTTACCCCAAGTTCCGAAAATATAAAGCAAATTAACTATCAGATCGAAAATCAAAAAAAATTGCTATTACAAAGTTTAGATGCTGTCCGCTTAAAATACAAGTCTAAATACAAAAGCCTGCTCGAAAAATCAACACTATACCAAACTAAATTAAATAAAAATCCTGACGACGAGGTTGAATTTTCGCGACTTACACGCCTATATACAATTAGCGAAAAATATTATACCATGCTTTTAGAACGAAAAACGGAATTTTCAATTTCTAAAGCGGGCTATGTATCTAAAAACATAATTTTAGAAAAAGCATTAGGGGCTGGTGCACACGTTTCTCCAAGTAAAAAAAATGCAATTATAATAGCATTTCTATGTTCACTATTATGTTCTATTGGCTTAGTATTTGTTCGCTATTTATTTCACGATAAAATATATTCGTTGTCTGATATAACAAAATTTTCGAGCGGAAATTTTAATTTACTAGGTATCATACCAAATTATCAAAGCGAAATACCGGTTTCGCAATTAATAGTTGATAAAAACCCAAAATCACTTATTAGCGAATCGTTTAGAACTATAAGAACTAATATGAATTTTATTGATAGTACGCCCGGTAAAAAAATTGTATCCATCACTTCCACCATAAGTGGCGAGGGCAAAACCTTTGTATCTATTAATGTTGCAGGTATTTTAGCCTTTACGGGTAAAAAAGTAATTATTATAGATTTAGATATGCGTAAACCCAAAATACATAAAGGATTTGGGGTAAATAACAACATTGGTATGAGTACAATACTTACGGGCAATACCCAAGTAGAGGAATGTATTAATAATAGCCCCATGCCTAATTTACAATTTATTACCGCTGGACCAGCGCCGCCAAACCCATCTGAACTTATACTTACTGAAAAATTAAACCAAGTTATTGATTATTTAAAAACTACTTACGATTATATTGTAATAGATAATGCACCCGTAGGACTAGTAACTGATGGTATTGCCACGATTCAAAAAGCAGATTACCCAATTTATGTATTTAGAGCAGGCTATTCGAAAAAAGTATTTACACAAATTTTAGATAAACTAAAAAACGAAAATAATATCACCAGATTATCTGTAATTTTAAATGATGTGGATATAAGTAAAAAAATATATGGTTATAGTTATGGATATGGTTATGGCTATGGTTATGGTTATGGCAGTGGCTATTACTCTGAAGATGTAAAAGTAAAATCGAAAGTAAAAAGAAAACAATAACTCTAAAAGTTAATTATGGAAATAATAGAATCAGAATTAAAAGGTTTATTTGTATTTAAACCAAAAGTATTTGAAGATGCACGTGGCTACTTTTTTGAAAGTTATAACCAAAATAGTTTTAAAGAGGCTGGCTTAAACTTAAATTTTGTGCAGGATAATCAATCACTCTCTCAAAAGGATGTGTTAAGAGGTTTACATTTTCAAAACCAACCCTATGCCCAAGGCAAGTTAGTACGCGTAATTACAGGTGCAGTGTTTGATGTTGCGGTTGATATACGTAAAAACTCTAGTACCTATGGTAAATGGTTTGGGCTAGAATTAACTGAAAAAAATAAATGGATGATGTACATACCCGAAGGTTTTGCTCATGGCTTTGTTACCCTTCAAAACAATACCATCTTTTCATACAAATGCACTAATTTTTATAATAAAGAATCTGAAGATTGTTTACTTTGGAACGATGCAGATATAAATATCAATTGGAACACAACGAACCCTTTACTATCAGAAAAAGATTTACTTGGGAAATTATTTAAAAACTTTGAAAGTAAGTTTTAATAAAAATAAATGACTACAAATTTTAATGCCATACTTACTTTATTATTTTTTGCATGCTTTATTTTTTCGTTATTAATAAATTATATTCTATTACGCTTTGCTCAAACACTTGGTATTCGTTCTAAAGATTCTCAACAAGTTCGTTGGAATCCAAATGCAAAACCATCTTTAGGTGGTATAAGTTTTTACTTAATTTTTTTAGTAACATTTATTTTTGCTATTCTTTCTCCTCATAGCAGTTCAAATTATAACTTACCCGTAATAGGAATTTTAATTGCAATTACCTTAGCGTTTTTAATGGGTTTGGCAGATGATGCTTTTAATACACAACCCATACTAAAACTTTTAACGCAATTAGTTTGTGCTTTAATACTTATTTTTTCAGGACATTCAATATCTATTTTTCAAAATCAATTAATAAATTATTTTATTACCATTATTTGGGTGGTTGGTATTATGAATTCAATTAATATGTTAGATAATATGGATGGTATTACAACTATTGTTTCAATAACTATTTGTTTTTTTATGGCAATTTTAAATATTAGTACTTTAAATACAAATAGCTATACTACTATTTTAAATTTAGGATTAATTGGAGCCTTGTGTGGTTTTTTAGTATTTAATTTTCACCCTTCAAAAATGTTTATGGGCGATACTGGTAGCCAATTTTTGGGCTTATTTTTGGCAATTATGGGCATTGATAATTGCTGGAACAATGCATCAGCAATTTATTCTTCTCATTTCCAAATAGTAAACATTGTGGTTGTAATTTTAGTTTTTATTTTACCGTTAACGGATACGTTTACCGTTATAATAAACCGGTTAAGAGCAGATAAATCGCCATTTATTGGTGGTAAAGACCACACAACACATCATTTATTTTTTAAAGGCATTACAGAAAAACGCATTGCTATTTTGTTTTTTTTAATTAATACAATATCCATTTGTTTAGCTTATAATTTAATTATCCATTATTCAAGTGTGCTATTTTATTGTTCTATTGCATATGCTTTAATAATAGCCACTACTTTATATTTAAACACAGTTATTAAAAAAAGCTAAACTTGTTTTTATATAAAATAAACACATTTTTAAATAGAAACAAAGGCATTTTAACGGTGGCTTTTTTAGTGGTATTTTTTTTTACTTATTATTTATTAAAAACGTTTTTTTATTCCGCATTACCAAACACTATTTCGTATACGGCTAGTAATTTTAACACTGGTAAAATTAACATACCTGCTAACTTAAATTTTTGTAACGAAAAAATACCTTCTAATAATTTTGAAATTCAAAAAAGTTTAGAAAAGGAATTTTTTAATAACAACTATTGGAAAAATAATTCAACAGTACTTTTTGCAAAAGCACAAAAATGGTTTCCATACATTGAACCCATTTTAAAACAACAAGGTGTACCCGACGATTTTAAATATTTGGCCGTTATCGAAAGCCATTTATCAAATATTAATTCGCCAGCAGGGGCAGCAGGGTTTTGGCAGTTAGTTCCAAACTCTGCCCGTGGATACAATTTAGAGGTAAACCAATTTGTTGACGAACGTTACGATGTTGAAAAAGCTACCCTTGCCGCTTGTAATCATATTAAAGATGCTTACTTACAATTTAAAAACTGGACATTATCCGCAGCGGCTTATAATATGGGTATTAATGGTATTCAAAATGCATTAAAACAACAAAATACAAACTCCTATTTTGATTTATTATTAAATGCCGAAACGAATAGCTTTGTTTATAGAATTGTCGCATACAAAACACTGTTTTCAAGCCCTGCGCATTTTGGTATTAAAAAGAAAAAATGGAATTACTTTCAAAAAATACCTATGCAGGTTTTTAAAATCGATTCGGCTATTACTAATTTATCACACTTGGCAAAACATTTACACTGTAACAAGGCAACTATTAAGTTTTTTAACCCTTGGCTGCTTGGCGAGGTGTTACCAAATCCAAATAAAAAAACATATACATTTAAAATTCCTAAAAATTTAAAAACAGATTACTCAAGCTACATTAAAGATTTAATAGGCGAAGATGCGAACATTAATTACGAATTAGAAGTGTTACCGGAAACAGCAATTAGCAGTAAAGACTCTGTAATTCTTACAAAAAAAATAATATACCACATTGTTACTCCAACTGATAATTTAACCGATTTGGCCCAGTTTTACGAAGTAACTGAGCAAAATTTACGAACTTGGAACAACATAAAGAAAAATAAACAAGCTACAGCCGGGCAAACACTTAGCATTGTTTACTTTATTAAATAATTTTAAATTATTTATGGTATTTTTGATTATTAAATTAAACTAAATGAATAACGAAAAATATCAATTGCGAGGCGTATCGGCAAGTAAAGAAGATGTACACGCTGCAATTTCTAAAATAGATAAAGGTTTATTTCCAAAAGCATTTTGTAAAATTGTACCCGATTTGTTAAGCGGAAGCCCAAACCATTGTTTAATTATGCATGCCGATGGTGCTGGCACAAAATCATCATTAGCCTATATATATTGGAAACAAACTGGCGATTTAAGCGTATGGCAAGGTATTGCACAAGACGCAGTTATAATGAATGTTGATGATTTAATTTGCGTTGGTGCTATCGATAACATTTTACTTTCCTCAACCATAGGCAGAAATAAACACTTAATTACCGCCGAAGTGATTGCCGCTATAATTAATGGTACCGAAGAGGTACTAGAAAACCTACGTGCCAATGGAATTTCTATTTATAGCACGGGTGGCGAAACCGCAGATGTAGGTGATTTAGTGAGAACCATTATTGTAGATAGTACCGTGGTTTGCCGCATGGAACGACAGAATGTTATTTCTAATCATAACATAAAAGCCGGTAACGTAATTGTGGGCATATGCAGTTATGGTAAAGCTACCTACGAAACGCAATACAACAGTGGCATGGGTAGCAATGGATTAACAAGCGCACGGCACGATGTGTTTAATAAATTAGTTGGTAAAAATTTCCCGGAAAGTTATGATAATGCTTTGCCCGAAAATGTAGTATATACCGGTAATTTAAACCTAACTGATAAAGTTCGCGTTTCTTATACTAACGAAACAAACACACCAATTACTGAAGAAATTGACGCTGCTAAACTAGTGCTATCGCCTACCCGAACCTACGCACCTATAATTAAAAAAATAATTACAGACTTAGGTACATCCACTATTAATGGCATTGTGCATTGCAGTGGTGGCGCACAAACAAAAGTATTGCATTTTATAAATGATAATTTGCATGTAGTAAAAGATAACTTATTTGAAGTACCACCTTTATTTAAAACAATTTATACCCAAAGCCAAACAGATTACAAAGAAATGTATAAAGTGTTTAATATGGGGCACAGAATGGAATTGTATGTTGATGAAAAATTTGCAGATCAGATCATTTCAATTAGCAATTCGTTTAACGTAGATGCACAAATTGTTGGTAGAGTTGAAGAAAGCGCTACAAAAAAATTAACTATTAAAAGTGAATTTGGTACGTTTGAATACTCATAAAATTGGGTACAATTAATTAATTTTTAATCCGCTTCCATTAGTTTTTTTTGATACAAACCGTACTCAATTATTTGTAAACATAATTGATTATACTCATTGGTATTAAAATCTATTAGTTGATTATTAGTATTTAACCAAGCTATAATTTTATTGCTTTGAATAATTATTTTTTGTGAGTCAATTATTTTTTCGTTCAACGTATCGCTCCAAATTTGCTCAATATAAATTAAATTTGAATGATGATAATACCAATTTACTCTTTTTAAAGTAAATTTTTCAACGGTTGAAATTTCTATTTTTTGAATAGTATCGTTTAATACATAGTAGTTTTTAAAACTAGTACTGTCCTTATATTTTTCAATTTTTTTATAAGCAGCTATTTCCGAATCTATTAGTTTTGCTCTAGAAATAATATCATCAATTTTACCCTTGCAATTTTGAGACAAAAATCTTGTAGTGCTAAAAACGATAATGATACAAAGAAAAAATTTCATGTCATTATCACATCTCCAATGCCTTTTTAAAGTCAACTATATTATCAACGCTATTTTCTATTTCGGTTACAGTAAATTTGTTAGAATTATTGCTAGTAGTTGCATTAAATTCGTTTTTCGAGCACACATATATCTTATTGTTTCTAAAGGTAACCACTGAATACTGGTATTTTGTGTCATAATTGAATTTATAATTATTTTCATAACTTAAAGAAACAACCGTTTTATTTGTATGTTCTATTACATAAATTAAATCGGGCATTATAGTGGAGTTGCCATTCACAAAAATAGGTTCAACAGATTTACCTTGCGGCAGAGCATGTGGACAGTCGGAATTAAAAATACCAAAGTTAGATACCTGAAATATACGGCGGGCTTTTGTGGCATTGCCCATTGTATTAAACTGACTTGCTAACTGATTTTGTTGTTGCTGTTGCATTTGTATTTCTAGCTTTCCAATTTCTTTTTCGTATTCAATTTGTTTGTTTTTAATATCCGCTAAGTATGCTGATTGCTTTGCTTTCAATTCCTCCATTAATTTGGCTTCATCGGCTTTTCGCTTCTCCACTAAGCCTTCGTATTCTTTAAATTTCTGCTGTGCTTTGTCCAAATCTCTTCCGCTTAAAATTGGGTATACAATTAATTTTTCTGCTCGTTTACGGTAAATTAACGTCAATACATAATTTTTACCTTTTGCAGGACCTTCGCTAATTTTAACATCGCTCCAGGTAATATCACTCATTTCTTTACAGTAGTTTTTATTTTCTTCACCAATTTCAAATAATATATTATCAAATGCAGCTAACTCGGGGTATTCTTTTTTATCGGCATCTAACTGAAAAGTTTGCCTTCCACTTGCTTTATTAGGTTTTAAAGGTTCTTTGGCTTTAGGCAAATTTTCTACTTTTTTTGTATAAACAATTTTTACGCTGTCTATCTTTTTGGGGATTATAACTTCAATCTCTTTTTTTAGCATGGTCAATTTTGGAGAACTATTTACTGTTACAGTTTTTTGTTTATTTGGTTCATTAAGGCTTCGACTGCGTTCAGCCTCACGCGTATCGTCTTTTCCTAAATACTGCCAAGCTTTTTTAACAGTATCTAAATAGTATTGATTAAATTTAGTTTCGATAGTATGTGACGCTAAATCAACTTCTACGGATTGACCAGTTTTTATGAAAACAGGTTCGCCGTTTTGAGAACCTTTAATATCAAACATGCCGGCGGTTTCAAAATTACGTTTTATGTTGGCACTATCGTACAACATCGGTATGCCGCTAATTACAACATCGCCAATGTCATGGAACTCACGGTATTCGATGGTTACATCGCCTACAATCGTTTTACCATTTTTATCTACAAAACTGTTTTTAGGAATTTTAATTTTCGAAGATGTTGGGTGATTAATTTCACCGCCTTTTGAGTTGTTTATTTTGTAGGTCGTATAATTGATTTTTAAATTTTGCGAAGGCGCATTAATAAATGTATTCTTTTTTGTCTCTTTCGTCCCTTCTGCCCCGTTCGTCCCTTCAGTCTCTTTAGTCCCTTTATTATAAGTAATTATTTTTTCATTCGATTTAGTTGTAGTTGATTTATTAAATAATGCAAAATAAGATATGGTGCAAATAACAGTAACGCCTGCTATAACTGCCGAGTATCGGACTTTTTTGCTTTTCCACCAACTTTTGTCGTGTTTGGCTTTTTGTATGCTTTGTTGTTTAAATTGCTTTACTAATTGTTCAAAGTTTTTGTGTTTATTAATTTCATCATCACTAATCTTTTGGCGATTAATATTAAATTTTGGTTGCATAATTTATAGTTTCAATTTTTTAATTTCGTGTCTCAATTTTTCAATAACCCTGTGCATTTTTACTTTAGCGTTTGTTTCGGTAATATCTAATAGTTCGGCAATTTCTTTAAATGGTCGTTTTTCAAAATACCGCATTTCTACTAATTGCAAATCGTCTTCGTTTAACTCAGTAATTAATTTTTTTAACGAAGGAATGTATTCTTCAAAAAAAGGCTCTTCATTTTCTTCACAAATAAAACGTAAGTCGCCAATGTCTGCATTTACAGCACGTTTGTCTTTAATGTGTCTAAACAACTGCATTAACTCATTATGGGCAATACGGTACAACCAACTTGCAAAAGGCACTCCTTTAAATTGGTACGTTTGTAAATTAGTTAAGGCTTTTAGAAACACTTGACCAGTAAGATCAAAGGCAGTATCCTTGCAATCCATACGTTGGTATACGTAGTTAAATATTTGTTTGTAATATTTATCGTAAAGCGGTGCAAAACGCTCAGGATTTAATTTTGCAGCTTCAATAATTACTAACTCTTCATTAAGCTGGCTGCTAGTGTGGTGATAATGTGAGTTAATGGTCATATTTAAAACTGTGTTAGACATTATACCTCTTATAAGCAAAAGGGAGGCCTAGGGTTACATCAAAATTTCAAATAACTTTAATATTATAAGTAAGTAATTGAGTATCAGTTACAAAAAATTTAGTTAAAATGAGTGAAAATAGTTTTTAGACGGGTGAAACTACCTTTTGAATGAGTGAATGAATTTAAATTTTTAATAAATCCGATAAATTTACAAATACAATGCAAACAATTTAATAGATGTAGTGCCCAATTATGCTTTTAAAATTAGCATCGAAGGGCTGTATTCTAACCACGTCGTTTCTTCCTTTATGATTGTTCGCCAGCTTTCAATATTTAACAAGCATAAATCAAAATTGGTAAAAAACGTTTCTTCGTCTGAATAGTTTTGAACTATAAAAATTTCGTTTTGTGTACTCGAAAATGTATTTTTTAATTCGGGATATTGATTAAATATACCCAAAGTATCTAAAACAGTGATTTGAGCATTACTATTAAAAATAAATTTTTGAGCGTAAATCATCAAAAAACTATCGCTTAAAGAGTAAATGGGAATAACTATCTTTTGTACCTTATCAAATTTTTTATCTATAAATACACCTACCGGAATGGTAGCGTGTTTTAAAATATAGTTTGTGTGCTCATCAAACATACTATTTTCATAATGTATTTTTCGATCTTTTAATGTATCAAAAAAGTTTTTCGGGTTTAAAATTTTAGAGGTTAATCCTAAAAAATTTCCTAACAAAGAGCCTGTAAATAAAGAGTTGCCCGAACCAATCAATAAAAAATCGTAAAGACTACTATTACTAGTTTCTATAATTTCTTTATCAATATCTAGGGCGGGTTTAAATAAGGTATTAATTTCAACTTTTAATTTTACTGCTTCTTTTTTAATTGGACTTAAACTATCTTTTTCGTACTCCGCTAAATTGTATTTGTTTAACTCGTTACTTGGGCTAATGTGCATAGTAGTTATTAACGAGTTTTTTAACGAATTTTTGGTTAAACCATAAGCCAATTTTAGCATGGCCTTGCCTTTTAATGGGTTACCATAAGATACTAGTATACGATACTTTTCATCAAAATTGGCAAATATAGGTTTATCGTCTAACGCTTTATTTCTAAATAACCAATTGGTAAAATCTAAGGCGGGCCCTGTCATAAAGGTTGTAAATAAAGCCATTATAACCATCATTGCAAATATCTGTGGGTTTAAAACGCCCAAATCAAAACCAATGTTTAGTACAATTAATTCCATTAAGCCCCGAGTGTTCATTAAGGCACCAATGGTAAAACTATCTTTCCAACTTTGCCCTACAAATCTTGCAGCAATGGCACTTCCCCAAAATTTACCAACAATGGCGATAAATATAATAACACCACAAACTTCCCACAAATACACATCGTTTAGTAAGCCTATTTGGGTGCGTAAACCAGTAAACACAAAAAATAAGGGTAACAATAACACAGAAGATACATCTTCTATTTTTTCTATAAAAATATTACGAAAACTAACGTTGGTGGGCATTACTACGCCTGCTAAAAAAGCCCCAAATAGCGCATGAATTCCAATAATTTCGGATAAAAAAGCAGAAATTAATAAGGTTAAAAAAAACACCGCTACAATAGGTTTAGTTAAACCCTCTTTACTCGAATATTTTTCGCCTAACTGCTTTAAAAAGGGTTGTACAATGCGTAACATAAATAATAGATAAACAATAGCTAAGGCAATAGTGTACAACGAACTTACAAACGAGCCAGCTTTTACGATGGCAATTACTGCGGCTAAAGCGCACCAAGCCGTAATATCATCAATAGCGGCACAAGTAATAACAATGCTACCTAATTTTGTTTTGGATATTCCGCGTTCTTGAATTATACGTGCCAGCACTGGAAATGCCGTAATGCTCATGGCAATACCAATAAATAAAGAAAAAGATAAAAAATTAATTCCCTCTGGTGCAAATTTGTCGTAAATAAAATAGGCAAAGCCAACACCTAAAGCAAAAGGAATAATAATGCTGGCATGGCTTATTACCAAGGCTTCGTGTGCTTTGGTGCGCAGTACTTTAAAATCAAGCTCCATGCCTACTACAAACATAAAAAGTATTAACCCAATTTGACTTAAAAATTTAAGATTACTGAGCGAGGCTACCGGAAATAAAAAATGAGAAAATTCAGGGAAATAATACCCCACAAACGAGGGACCTAAAAAAATACCAGCTGTTATTTCACCAATTACACTTGGTTGACCAATTTTTTTAAATAAAAAACTAAACACCCTTGCCGTAAAAATAATAGTAATAATTTGCAACATTAATATTGCCAAAGGGTCGGTAACATTGTGTGAAAACACTTCTTTAAAATCTAACCACGAATTTTGTACACTAACGTGCGGATGCTGAATAATTGAACCTTCTTCTTTTAATTGCCCCTTAACTACAATAAAATAAACTAACAACGAAAATAATACGGTTACAAAAACATAAAATGAAATATTTTTTAAATTTTTTATTGTACCTATTTTTTTACAAAAATACTATTATTACTATCAATTAGTTGCTTTGTTAATTTTTATATTATACATTAGTCCTATAATTTTTTTGTATGATAACTGTTAATCAAATTTACACACACGATTTTAGCTTTTCGCAAGAGGAAGTTAATCAGTTTGCGCAGGTAACAGGCGATAAAAATCCAGTGCATTTGGACGCAGCTTATGCCGCCACTACTCTATTTAAACGCCCAATTATGCATGGTATGCTAAGCGCAAGTTTATTTAGCAAAGTATTTGGCACTTTGTTTCCTGGCGAAGGAACCATCTACTTAAAACAAAGTCTTAATTTTTTAAAACCAATGTATGTAGATATAACATACGAGGCCGTGTTTACGGTAAAAGAAATTACTATAGAAAAACACCGGGCAATTGTAGAAACAGTTATAAAAGATAAAACTACTGGCGTAATTTGTACAAGTGGCGAAGCTACAGTAATGAATACCGAGAAAATTAAATAATTCACAATAGGGTAATTTAAAATTTACATTAATATAACCTATAACTCTTTTTTTTACAAAAACTTCTATTTAAACAACTAATAAAAATAAATTATGGATAAGTCAAACAAGCGAATAGTATTAGTTACAGGTGCAACTGGCGGCCTAGGAACAGCAATGTGTAAAACATTATTAAAAGACGGCTTTAAAGTTGTTGGTAATTACATAACCCCCGAAAAAGCCGAAAAATGGACGAAACAAATGAATGACGAAGGTTGCCATATCGAATTGTTTCAAGGCGACGTAAGTTCGTTTGAAGATGCAGGCCGAATGATAAAAGAAATTGAAGAAAAAGTAGGAACGATTGACACGTTAGTAAATAATGCAGGTATTACCCGCGACGGACGTTTAATTAATATGAAACCCGAAGATTGGCATGCAGTAATAAATACCAACCTTAACTCGGTTTATAATTGTACCAAACACGTTATACAGGGAATGATTGATCGTAAATTTGGTCGTATTATAAATATTTCATCTGTAAACGGGCAGCGTGGCCAGTTTGGACAAACCAATTACAGCGCCGCAAAAGCTGGTATGCATGGCTTTACAAAAAGTTTAGCAATGGAAGTTGCAAAATTAGGTGTAACTGTAAATACAATTTCGCCAGGTTATATTGGTACCGATATGGTAATGGCAGTGCCAGAAAAAGTACTCACCCAAATTGTAGCACAAGTACCAATGGGGCGTTTAGGTGGCACACACGAGGTAGCCCATTTAGTTAGTTTTTTAGCAAGTGAAGAAACCAGCTTTATTACCGGCGCCAATTATAGCATTAATGGCGGACAACACGTTTATTAATTTTTGAGACAAGATGCAAGACAGAAAGACTCAAGACCTGCAAATTCAGGTCGTGCGTCGTATAGTTGTGCTTCTTGTTTCCTCAGTCTTGCTTTCATCCAAAAAATTGCCTTGCTATAGTTAAATAAAAAAACTATTTTAGCCCTCTAATTATTTTTTATGGAACAAACACAAGCACAAAAAGGACATCCTAAAGGACTTTGGGTATTATTTGGTACCGAAATGTGGGAACGCTTTAACTTTTATGGTATGCGCGCCATCCTAACTTTATTTATGGTTAATTCGTTAATGATGAAGGAAGCAGATTCGTCATTAATATATGGCGGATTTTTAGGATTATGCTATTTAACGCCAATGTTAGGCGGTTTTATTTCCGATCGCTTTTTTGGTAACAGAAACTGTATTATGCTTGGAGGCATAATGATGGCTGTGGGGCAAATGGTTTTATTTGCAAGTGCATCAGTATTTGGTTCTAATTTAGAATTAGCAAAAACATTATTATGGGTTGCATTAACAATTATCATTTTTGGTAATGGTTTTTTTAAACCAAACATCAGTAGTATGGTGGGTAGCTTATACCCTAAACAAGAAAAAAGTAAGTTAGATACTGCCTTTACTATTTTTTATATGGGTATAAATTTAGGCGCATTTTTGGGTCAGTTAATTTGCCCTTTAGTTGGTGATGTAAAAGACGCCGGTGGTATTCGCGATATTCACGCATTTAAATGGGGATTTTTAGCCGCATCTATTGCCATGTTAATTGGTTCTGCTGTTTTTTACGCATTAAAAAATAAATATGTAGTAACTCCAGATGGTAAACCCCTAGGTGGCTTGCCTAAACATAATGATGCATCTCATTACGAAGAAGGTGAGGCTCAAAAAGCTGTTTTTTCTCCAATGTCGTTACTACTTGCTGTTGTGTCGTTTGTTATTTTATTTTTTGTATTTAGATATATGCTGGCAGGCACAAACCCTGTTAAAACAATCATTTATCCAATTATTTATTCACTTGGATTAACATTAGCAGGATTAATTATTTCTGATAAATCGTTAACTAAAGTTGAGCTACAAAGAATTTTAGTAATATATATAGTAGGGTTTTTCATCATCTTTTTTTGGGCCGCGTTTGAGCAAGCAGGCTCGTCGTTAACATTTATTGCCGACAATCAAACAGATAGGCATATTTTTGGTTGGGAAATGCCTCCAAGCATGGTGCAAATTTTTAATGGAGTTTTTGTATTTGGCTTTGCATTTCCATTTAGCATATTGTGGGACAAATTAAGAGCAAAAGGCAAGGAACCTTTGTCTACGGTAAAACAAGCTATTGGCCTTGGTTTAATTGCAGTAAGCTACTTTATTATTGCCCATAATGTTAAAGATTTAGGAAATACAGGTTTGTTGGGCATTCAATGGTTAATTTTATTGTACTTAATTCAAACATTTGCAGAATTGTGTTTATCTCCAATTGGGCTATCATTAGTTGGTAAATTATCCCCTAAACGTTTTGCATCCTTGTTATTTGGCGTTTTCTTCTTATCTAATGCCGCAGGTTACGCTTTAGCAGGCTCTTTAGGAGCTTTAATACCAGCTACCGGCGATAAATTTAAAAAAGCACAGGAATTAGGAATTGACTTGCAAGCAATATTAAATAAAACACTAACACCTACTGCCGAACAATTAAAATTATTAGATGAAAATCAAATTAATGCAGCCAACCCAGTATTTGTAGGTATGGAAATTCATAATTTATTTGAATTTTTTATGGTGTTTGTGGTTTTAACTGGAATTGCAGCGATTGTATTATTTCTGCTAACTCCCTTATTAAGAAAAATGATGCACGGCGTTAAATAAAATGTCCGATACTTCTTTAGAAAACATCCAGAACTTTAATGGCAAGTACCCCAAGCAATTGTGGTATTTGTTTTTTAGCGAAATGTGGGAACGCTTTTCCTTTTACGGAATGCGCGGTATGTTGGTGTTTTTTATGGTAAACCAACTCCATTTAAACGAGGTTGAATCTAATTTACAATACGGTGCCACCCAAGCTTTTGTGTATGCGTTTACATTTATTGGCGGATTATTTGCTGATAAAATTTTAGGTTACCGCAAATCTCTTTTTTGGGGTGGACTGTTAATGATAGTTGGAAGCATCATTTTAGCCATTAATCCTAAAGAGTTCTTTTTTTTAGGAATTGGTTTTAATATAATTGGTACAGGCTTTTTTAAACCGAATATTAGCACTATGGTAGGGCGTTTATATAAGGATGGCGATCCGCGCACCGACGCTGGGTTTTCGTTATTTTATGCGGGCGTAAATTTAGGGGCTTTGCTAGGCGGTTATTTATGTATTGCTATTGGTAAACGAGAGTTATTTCAAAATTTTATTCCACAAGGTTTTGAGTGGAATATTGCCTTCGGATTGGCCTCAATTGTAATGATCATTAGTTTACTGACTTTTATACGGACGCAAAATAGTTTGGGTAATATCGGCATTTCGCCCCTACTCCATTTCGAAAAAAAGAAAAAAACTATTTTTGAGGTTGTTACTTACACTGTTTCCATTGCAGTTATTCCACTTATTATTTTATTAGTTTCTAACTCGCAATATACCGATGTGTTTATGTTTATTATTGGTCCGGCTGCTTTATTATACCTGTTTTATGAAATGCGTAATTTTTCGTTAATCGAAAATAAGAAGTTAATTGCGGCTATAATATTTATGCTGTTTTCTATTTTCTTTTGGGCATTTTTTGAGCAAAGTGGTGGCTCCTTAAGTTTATTTGCCGCTAATAATCTTAATAAAAATTTAGTTGGTATTACGCTAGACCCAAATGGTGTAAACAATTCTGCCAACTCATTATTTGTAATTATTTTTGCTGGATTTTTGGGTTTAGTTTGGATTTGGCTTAATAAAAGGAAGCTAGAGCCCAACACGGTTGTAAAGTTTGGCCTTGGCTTTCTTTTTCTTGCTGTTGGTTTTTACATATTTTATTATACAAAATTTTTTAGCGATTCAAATGGAATTACATCCTTAAATGTATTTACCATTGGTTGGTTAATTGTAACATTTGGCGAGTTAAGTTTATCGCCTATTGGCATGAGTATTATGACTAAGCTCTCGCCACAAAAAACACAAGCCGTAATGATGGGAATGTGGTTTTTAGCCAGTGCCTACGGGCAATATTTTGCAGGTTTATTGGGTGCAAATATTGCAAGTGCTTCTGAAAATAGCACCAATTTTGATAAACTAATTATTTACGCCAACGGCTACAAACAGTTAGCGTTGTATGCCTTAATTTCGGGTGTTTTATTAATTGCGATATCGCCTTTAATTAAAAAGTTAATGGCTGGTGTAAAATAATACACCAACCTTTTTTTTAACAAATTTTACCTTAATAAAACTAAAAATTGGTTCGCTTTTTGTAACAGAATAAAATCAATTACTAAATTTGTTTATTACTTAACATTCTCTCATTATGAAAAAATTATTATTGTCTTTAACGTTACTATTTACACTCTCTGCGGCAACAAAAGCGCAAAATGGCTACGAAATTAAAATAAACTTTAAGGGCTGTAAAGATACTATGGCCTATTTGGTTAAATACACGTTTGACCAACAGTATATAGCCGACACCTGTAAAGTAATAAAAAATGGGTTAATTATTTTTAAAGGTAAAAAAGATTTAGACAAAGGTGTTTACACCTTAGTTAGCGAAGGAAAATCTATTTATTATGATTTTTTTATAAACGAAAATCAACGTTTTACAATTAATTGCGATATGGCTGATATTGTAAATACGCTTAAATCTACGGGAAATAAAGAAAATGAAACCTTTTTCGCGTATATAAAATACATTACTAACAAAAACCAAGATTTTACAAAACTACGCGACCAAACCAAAGGGAAAAGCAAAGCTGATAGTACCAAGTTTATGAACGAAAAATTAAAAGTTTTAAATGAAGAGGTTAAAAGTTTTGAAAAAGAGTTTATGACTAAAAACAAAGGAACGTTTGTATACGATGTTTTAAACCTAAAAACTGAAAAAGAACCTACCGAAATTCCAAAAGCTAAAAATGGTCGTCCAGATAGCGTTTATCAATATTATTACTACAAAAATCATTTTTTTGAAGGAATTGATTTTAAAGATGAGCGCATTGTCCGAACTCCATTTTTTGACGACCGTGTAAAAAAATATTTTGAAACCGTTATATTGCAGCACCCTGATACCGTTATACAAGAAGTGGATAAAGTAATGGCGTTATGCGGTAATAATTGCAATTTAGTTTACAAATTATTATTAGGTTATTTTACCTATAAGTACGAACAAAGTAAAATAATGGGCTTTGATAAAGTGTTTGTTCATTTAGCTTCTAAATATGTTGTAAATGATGCCAGCAAATGTGCCTTACAAGTATATAACGAAGAAACAATTAAAAAAATTGACGATCGTGTAAAAATTATGAAAGATTTATTGCTGGAATCGAAAGTAGCTGAATTATACATGATTGATACAACCTATGCAAAACAAGTTTTAAAAATGGGCTTTGATACAGCTAAAACAAGCAAAAGCTGTACCGACTTGTATTACAAAAACGTAGATAAGTTAACGCCTATGTTTAAAACCTTATACCAAGTAAATGCAAAATATACGGTATTAGTATTTTGGGCAAGTGATTGCGGGCATTGCCAAACCGAAATACCAAAATTAAAAGAAAATTTAGATGCTATTAAAAAACAAATAGATTTTAAAGTATTTGCAGTACAAACAAAAGATGAACTAGAGCCATGGCGTAAGTTTATAATTGAAAAAAAATTAGATTTTATAAACGTGTTTGACCCCATACATTTAAATAATTTAAAAGAGCGCTTTGATATTTATTCAACGCCAGTAATATATATTTTAGATAAAGACAAAAAAATCAAAGCAAAACGTTTAGGTTCTGAGCAGGTAGTTGATATGCTGAAAGTACTTGAAAGTATTGACAAAGCTAATAAAAAATAAAAAAGGGACTAGCTATCAAAAGTGAATAGTAAGCAGTTTTTAAAATCGTTTATTTACTTTTTTAGTTCGTTAGCAATAGCAATAGGTACCTCTTATCTATTGAATAAATGTACTTTTTATAAAACACAAAATTGGCACGCCAGTATAATATTCTATAGCTCTGTTTTTTTAATTTTAAACATTGTCTATAATTTTAAGTACAGTGTGCAGGATTTTACTCAATTACTATTAGGTTCAATAGTTATAAAATTACTAGTTGCTTTTATTTTTATTTTAATTTATGGTATTTTAAATAAACATACCGCTTTATTTTTTTCAATTCATTTTATAATTCATTATTTGGTATTTACTGTTTTTGAAATGTATTATTTAATAAAACTAATAAAGGAAAAAACAGCCGGTAAATAATTAATAATAGCGCTATAAAAAACAATCAACTAATTTTTTTAAATTTGACTAATTGATTTTAAATTATGTGGGTTACTAATTTTATATGCAAAAAATTACAATAGCGATTGATGGTTACAGTAGTTGCGGTAAAAGCACTTTAGCTAAAGCATTGGCTCAACGTTTACATTATAGTTATATTGATACCGGGGCAATGTATAGGGCCGTTACGGTGTATGCTTTAGATAAAAATTTAATAGATGAAACAAATAGTTTAAATGTCCAAACATTAATTACCCAACTGCCCGATATTAACGTAGAGTTTAATTTTAATACCCTTACTAAAGTATCTGAAACCATTTTAAATGGTAAAAATGTAGAATTTGAAATTAGAAGCAAGCGCGTTAACGAAAACGTTAGTAAAGTAAGTTCTATAAAAGAAGTGCGCGAAAAAATGGTTGCTTTACAGCGCATAATGGGCAAAAAAAAAGCAGTAGTTTTAGATGGGCGTGATATTGGAACGCATGTTTTTCCAAAAGCAGAATTAAAATTATTTATGATTGCCGACCCCGAGGTACGTGCAAAACGGAGGCAAGATGAATTTAGTAGCAAGGGGCAATATTACTCATTGGCAGAAGTGGAAATGAGTTTACTAAAACGTGATATGGCGGATATAAGTAGGGAGGAGAGTCCTTTAACCCAAGCCGATGATGCCATAGTAATTGATAATACTGATTTAAATCGCGAAGACCAATTAGAGTACGTTATAAAATTAATTAACGATATGCAAGTAATGGTTTAATTTGTATTCGTTAGTCGTTGTTCTAAAAATTAACTAACGTAACTCTGCCCCTAATTTCTCTTTATAATTTAAAATTAACTTAGTCATTACTTTATCAATTTCTGAATCCGTTAAGGTAGCTTCGTTATTTAATAATGTAAAACTTACGGCATACGATTTTTTATTACCTAATTTTTCGCCTTCGTATATATCAAACAGGTTTACTTCCTTTAATATTTTTTTCTCGGTTGCAAAAGCTAATTCTTCAATCTGATTATAATGAATTGATTTATCAATTAATAAGGCTAAATCTCGGCGCACTGCCGGAAATTTACTTAACTCAGCAAAAGTTATTTTTTGTTTCGAAAAAGCTTTTACCAATACATCCCAATTTACATCAGCATAAAAAACAGGTTGGTTGATGTCGAATTTTTTCAGCGTCGCTTTATTTATACTTCCAATTTGTGCAATTTCTTTATTATTTAATAAGTAAGTTAAACCGTAATCAAAATTTTGATACGTACTTTCTGTGGTTTTTAAATGAGTAACACCACATTTATTTAAAACGTTTATAACGGCAGATTTTAAATAATTAAAATCTGATTTTTGATTTAATTGGTATGAATTTTCAGTAAAAATAGTTCCTGTTACAAAAACCGATAAATGTTTTTGCTCGGCATATTTAAACGTTTCGTTTTCTGTGTTTGAATACGTACGTCCAATTTCAAATAGTTTTAAATCAGAGTTTTTACGATTGCTATTGTACGAGATAGCCTCTAAACCACTATAAATCATATCCCCACGCAAAACAGTTAAATCGTTGCTTAATGGATTTACTATTTTTACATTCGTATTTTCGGGTTGGTAATAACTTTCTTTACTAAGCGATAAACTCATTATTTCGTTAAAACCAAAACCTTCTAAAGTAGTGGCTACTTTATTTTCAACCAATACATCTGTATTTTTTGCTTCGTTAAATGCCGTGTATGTAATTTTTTTACTTACCTCAACATTGTTATATCCATAAATACGCATCACCTCTTCAATAACGTCGGCCTGGCGGGTTACATCTGTTTTATAACGCGGTACGTTTAATAGTAGGGCATCGTTACCCTCGTTTTCAATTTCAATACCTAAGTTGGTAAGTATTGCTTTTATAGTTATTCTATCAATTTCTTTACCTATTAAATTATCGCAATCCGAGTACGAAAATGCAATTTTGTATGATTCTAATTTTTCAGGATAAATATCTACCACATCCATACTTAACACCCCTCCCGCAAGTTCAAATATCAAATTAGCTGCTCTGGTTAAAGCATCTATAGTAATATTAGGGTCTGTCCCTCTTTCAAAACGAAAGGAAGCATCTGTTTTTAAATTATGTTGTTTTGCTGTTTTTCTAATATAACCAGAGTCAAAATAAGCACTTTCTAAAAATAATGAGGTTGTTTTTTCAGAAACGCCACTTTCTAACCCTCCAAATACACCAGCCAAACACATAGGCTCTAACGTATTACATATTAGTAAATCGTTAGTGTTAAGTGTACGGGTTATTGTGTCTAATGTTACCATTTTTTCACCGGCAGTAGCGGTTCTTACTACCACTTCATTTCCCTTTACTGCCTCTAAATCAAAGGCGTGTAGGGGTTGTCCCATTTCGTGTAATACAAAATTTGTAATATCAACGATATTATTTATAGGGCGTAAACCAATTGCTTTTAAACGATTTTTTAACCAATCTGGGCTATCTTTTACTGTAACGCCACTTATCACTAAACCTGAATACCGTTTACACGCTTCTGGATTTACTATTTTAACAGCTACTTTATTTAAGCCTGTGGCTTCGGGTAATGGTTGTAAACCACTTATAGTAACGTTAACCTCGTTATTTAAATTTTTTGAATTAAGTATTGCACTTAAATCGCGCGCAACGCCCAAGTGCGAAGCTGCATCACTTCTATTAGGCGTTAAACCAATTTCTAAAATTGTATCATTTTCGATTTTAAAATAATCGGCAGCGGGTGTACCAACAATGGTAGTATCGGGCAATACCATAATACCTGCATGACTTTCGCCCAAACCAATTTCATCTTCGGCACATAACATTCCTTCGCTAACAGCGCCACGTATTTTAGATTTTTTTATTTCAAATGGTTCTCCAGTAGTTGGGTATAATTTTGTACCTATTGTAGCTACAACTACTTTTTGATCAACAGCCACATTTGGCGCTCCACACACAATGTTTAGCGGTTCGCCTAAACCAATATCTACTTTAGTTATACTTAATTTATCGGCATCGGGATGTTTGGCGCACTCTAATACTTGCCCTATCACCAAACCCTGTAAGCCACCTTTAAGCGATTCAAAAGTTTCCATGCCTTCCACTTCTAAGCCCGATGCGGTTAATAAATCTGCAACTTCTTGTGCAGAATAATCAATATTTATAAGGGTTTTAAGCCAGTTAAACGAAATTTTCATATCTTAAGAAAACTTAAAAATAAGATTTTTATTTTTACTGAACCCAACAATATATAAACAAAAAAGCCCTTCTCTTTTTTGAGAAGGGCTTTTAAAAAATTAAAATTAACTTATTGTTTTACAACTTTTAAAACATTTACCGAATTATTGCTAATTACTTTAACATAGTAAACGCCATTAGCCAATGTGCTAATATTTACATTAAAGTTATTGGCAGTAGTGGTATTTTCTAAAACAATTCTACCTGTTAAATCAGTAACTTGTATGGTTTTAGTTAAGCTATTGTTAAGCTCAACTGTAAACATACCTGAGTTTGGATTAGGATAAATTTGTATAGCTATACCATCAGCATTTTTAGTGTTTAAACCTGTACATACTGTTACCACAATAGAGTTTGATGCTGTATTAGAACAACCCGTTAATGTATTTGTGTAAGCATAAGTTTGCACATAAGTTCCAGCAGAAGCTCCTGGCGTAAATACACTACTTGCCACATTACTACCAGTAAATACACCACCTACAGGACTACCCGTTAAAGCAATTGTTGAGCCATTAACACAAGCCGTAGTTTGAGCTGCTGTTAACGATACCGATGGTAAACTGTTTACTGTTACCGATTTTACTGCAGTACTAGTACAAGTACCATTTGCACCCGTAACACTATATGTTGCATTAGTTGTTGGTGTAGGTGCAATTGTAGAAGTTGTAGCACCAGTATTCCAAGTATAAGTTGTAGCACCATTTGCTGTTAAATTAGCTGGTTGGCCTGCACAAATAGTTGAAGGACCGGTAAGTGTAAGTGTTGGGTTAGATGTTACCGTTAAAGCTACAGAACCAGTGGCAGAACAACCCCAAGCATTAGTTACTAATGTTGTATAAGTGGTACTTGAAGTTGCGGTATTTGCTATAACCACAGAGTTGGTAGTAGAATTTAAGAATGTAGCAGGTGTCCAACTAATAGTTGTAGTAGGTGTTACACCTCCTACGATTGTTAACAAATAATCTTCAGTTTCTCCAAAAGTAGCACCAGTACAAGCATCTAAATTTTGTGTAACGAAAACACACTTTACTCTTAATCTGGCTGTTCCATTAAAAGCAGTTGAAGGAACTGTAAAAGCAATTGTTGTAAATAATGGAAAAGCACCTGGAGATAGCGACTCCCCTAATTTTTCTCCGGCATTATTCAAATCACCATTTTGGTTATAATCAATCCATGCGCTCAAATATTCGCTAGAACCATAAGTACCCTCTTGTAAAGTAATTGTATAAGCTTGGCCGGCTGTTAAAGTTGTAGTAGTATTACCATTTTGCGGATAAACTGTGTAAAAAGGTGTAGATAAAGGACCAGTTGTGTTAGTAATACTTCCTAATGTAACACCACCAATATAATCACCCGAACCAGAACCTGTACTAAATATCGGTTGGCAGTATGCACCTATAGTAGGGCTAATTGCAGTAACAACTAATGTAGAGTTACCTACTGAACAAATAGTTGAAGGAGATGCACTAATGGAAGAGATGGTAACGGAAGCTTGATTTACAGACAATTGAACAGTAGAGGTACCTGAACACCCCACACTTGAAGTGCCTAATACGTTATAAATTGTATTTATTGAAGGAGTGGCAACTACAACTGCACCAACAGATGGACTTAAACTACTTGCAGGACTCCAGGTATAATTTAATGCACCGCTAGCTGTAAAGTTAGCACTAGAGCCTAAACAAACGATACTATTTGTTGAAGCAATGCTTACGGTTGGATTTGGAGCAAAGTTAACAGTATATACGGACGTAGATGCTACTGAACCACTTACTGCACAACTTACCGTAGCCACATAAAATAGAGTAGTTGTTTGGATGCCCGTTGCTTGAGTTAAACTTGTTCCAATATTGTTGGTAAAAGGCCCAACAGCAGACGTGGAACTTGACCATTGGTAAGAAATTCCTAATGAACTTGAAGAGGTTGTAGTTAATGTTAGAATTACAGAAGCACCATTACATGTAGTTTGGGAACCAGAAATGCTGCCGGCCGAAGGCATACCAGAACAACTTGGAGGTGTTATACCATCAAATTCGTAAGCGCCAATATCGGGGTTTAAATTAGGGTTAATACCTGCTAAAGGACGAACTGCGGAAGTGAAATCAATATTTGTACCTAATGCGGGAATTAAAACAGCGCCTGACTCTATTTGAGTAACTGTATTTGCCGGAATATTTAAGTTAGTAGTTGAAATAAACGGGGCACCACCAATATTTGAAATAGGAACAGATGCATTATTATTTGTTGCATTACCTACCTGTGTAGTTGGTTGAAAAGCTGCAACCGTAGAGTAAACGTTTGTTCCGGTACCAGCCCTACCAACATAGTAAGATGTACCACTTGAAACCATATAAGCATTGTTATTCATAACTACAGCCGCGTAAGAAGCAAATGATGGCATCCAAGCAGCAACAAAAGTACTAGTAGCTGCATTTGATGACATTGTATTAGAAAAAATATTATTGGTAATGCTACCTGTGAAAGCAGTTGACGTAATACATAAAGGTGCGCTAGCTGCAGTTGTGTTTAATGCATAAGTATATGTACCAACAATGTTAACACTGTTATAATGCACTCTCATATTTGTGCCACCTGTAAAACGAATACCAAAAGCATTCCAAGTGGTTGAAGTATTTGAATAATTAGTTGTTTGTATATCAGAAATGGTATTGTTTACAACTGTAAATGTATTTCCTGCTGTAATGTTAATCCCATAAGCACCCCAACCGCCTGTAGATGTTTGCCAAATACCAGTAATGTTATTTCTAACAATTGATAACGAACTTGATGTTGCTCCGGCAACTTGTATACCATAATTATTGCTTGATGTGGTACCATACATTTTTAAATTAAAAATTTGATTTTGTTGTATCGTACTGGTTGTAACTGCACTAAGGTTAATACCCCCAAATGTTAATGTTTGACCTGGTGTATTTGAACCGAAGTTATTATTGTTAATTAAATTGTTATCAGCCGTATTTGTGTTACCAAAAATATATAAGCCAATAAAACATTTAATAAAATTATTGTTAGTAACAGTATTGTTATCATAGTTATCGCCAGTACCACTAGTAGATATAGTAGTATTTGAACCCATATACAATCCGTAAGCACTTGTTACCGTTGATCCACTAATTCCATCTCCTCCTTCGGTACTACCTTTAATAATACAGTTTTTCACGGTATTAAATGTGGCGCCCAATCCACCAACTGCTCTGCCTATAAAACGCACGGCGGCCGTATTTAATACGGTGTTTGCGTTCGCATTTTCAATAGTTAAATCTTTAGTGTTGGTAGTTATCGAACCATCAAACGTTACGTTATCTGCCCCATCTAACTCTAACACACCATAACCTGTGGCTGGCGCACCAGAAATTGTAGCGGTTAAAGTAGGCTTAATTGTAATGCCTGAGTAGTTAGCAGTAGCTTGTCCGCTTGCTACTAAAGCTGTTGGTATGTAGTTAAGCGCACCCTCAACAGTATTACCTGTAATTAAGATATTAATAGACCCGGTATGAACACCAGCGTTAATGGCTCCAAAAGCACTATTTACGTTAGTATAGGTTGCTGTTAATATACCTCCCGTGGCATTTAGCGTTACTTGCGCTTGGCTAGATATGGATGTTGTAAGAACTAATCCACAGATTAACTGTATAATTTTTTTCATTTTTATAAGATTTTAATTGTTACCGCAAAGTTAAATATTTGTTACCTTAAGATTATTAACAAGTTGTTAACATTACCAACTATTAACATTTGTAGCAAGAATATAGACTTCTGTTAAAAAAACGGATGTGTTTTTTATTTAAATAAATTTAAACGTGGCAATTATGTTTTTTCGGATGTAATCGGGTATCGCCTTGCCATTGGTATAAATACAAATGGTTTTTCCATTTAATGAGAAAAATAAATAATCGCATTTGCCAGTGCTATTTTTGTCGCTATCCTTACATATATAATTACACATAGCCTGATTGTAAATGCCTTTGTAATTATTTTTTTGAATTTTTGTTACCTCTGTTTTTTTATTCTTTTTATCCAGTTCATAAATAGAATCGTTACTTACAAAATAACCTTTAGTTTGTAAAGTTGTTACTAAATCACTTTTATATTTTTCAATATAAAAAATAACTCCCTCAAAGCAGTTAGCGTATTCTTTTGTTTCTTTATCAATAGTGGGCACGCAAATTGCAATACGGTTTTCAACTTTGGTATCGTTTAATACGCTCCAAGTAGTAGGCAATTCAACCGAAAAATTGCCATTGGTATTGATGTATTTTTTGTTGGCGGTTTGAGAAAATGAGACGTTATATACTAGTAATACCAATACTACGTGAATAAACACAAATTTTCCCATTATTGACTATTTTTAAAATACTTCATTTAACTAATTTTTAAAATGCTTCCACTTCGCTTTGCACGATATTATTAATGTTCTAACATTTTATCCTTATGTTTTTTTACTTGTGTTTTTAAGGCTTCGCAAGCAAGGTCGGTGGCTTCTTCAAAACTAGCACATTGTTTTTTAGCAAAAAATTCGTGCCCCTTGCCTAGCATTTTAATTTCAACAATTTTATTTTCGGCATTATCGCCTTTATCTATTTTTAAAATTACGTCGCTGGTTATTATGCCATCGTAATAAGTAGTTAATTTTTCTATTTTTTCATTTATAAACACTATTAATTTTTTATCGGCATCAAAATGCACGCTTTGAACGTTGATTGTCATGGCTTGTTTCCTCCTTTTTATTTAGTTGTTAGTTAATAGGGATTACTTAATAGTTTAATTACCCGAGCGCGGATGCGCCTGGTTGTATGATTTTTTTAATTTTTCGATAGTATTGTGGGTATAAATTTGAGTGGCTTGTAAACTGGCGTGCCCTAATAGTTCTTTTACGGCATTAATATCTGCCCCATTATTTAATAAATGGGTAGCAAAGGTGTGTCGCAAAATGTGGGGACTTTTCTTTTTACTTGTAGTAACAGCACTCAACACATCATTTACAATTTTAGTAATTGTATTTGTGTTTAAAGGAGTATCTTTTTCACTAACCAACAAAATAGGGTTTACAAGGTTGTTAGTCCTTTTTACGGAAATATAGTTCTCAAGGTTGCGTTTTAGCGAAATATCAAATGGAATTATACGTTCTTTATTACGTTTGCCTAAAACTTTTAATTGAGTATTGTAAATATCAATATTTGTTTCTTTTAGGCTTAATAACTCCGCTCTCCTTATGCCAGTTTGGTAAAAAATGTCAATAATCAATTTATTACGAATGCCAACAAAATCGGTTGTAAACACATAGTTATCAAACAAATATTCCGTTTGTTTTTCGTCAACAAAAACAGGTAATTTTTTTGCGACTTTGGGTCCTTGTACTTTTGAAATAGGATTACTTAGTATTTCACCCTGTTTTAAAAGAAATTTAAAAAACGATTTTAAACTGCTTAACTTACGGTTTACGCTTCGCGGACTAATTTTATTATCCATTAAATGTGCAATAAAACCACGTGCGTGCTGATGCGTAATGGTTGTTAAATCAACTGCGTTTAATTCGGATTGTAAAAACTTAAAAAACTGGTTAAGGTCTGATTGATAGCTTTGCACCGTTAAAGGGCTTACTCTTTTTTGAAGCGTGAGGTAAGATGTAAATTCTGAAAGGCACTTTTCAATCATAAAAAAATCCTAACATAAATGTAAAACATTTAAATTAGGATTGCAATAAATATATTTATTAAAAAAACTAAAGGCTATTTTTCGATAGCACCAATAATTAATTTTTGCTTGTAAGCAGCTTTAATAACTTGAGTACGACGTACAATAGATGGTTTTGTAAATTTACTACGCTCACGTAATTGTTTTACCACGCCTGTTTTTTCAAACTTCTTTTTGTACTTTTTTAAGGCTTTTTCAATATTATCGCCTTCTTTAATTTGAACTATTAACATTTATTTTTTGTTTTAAATTAATTTTAGAGGGGCAAATATACATATTTAATTTATTTATTAAAAAATATTTTGCTGTTTTTATTTACAAACAGCTTAAATTTACTCTTTTCAACCAAAAAATCATGCAAAAAGATAGTTTCGCCAAATTTAAAACCCTTTTAAAATCCGTTAAAAATATAGTAATTGTAACACATTATAGCCCCGATGGCGACGCCATGGGCAGCAGTTTGGGCTTATACCACTACTTAACACAACTAGGTAAAACCGTAAAAGTAGTAGTGCCTAACCCCTACCCCGATTTTTTGCATTGGTTACCGGCAAACAACAAAGTTTTGGTATTTGAAACTAACGAAGCAAAAGTTAGCAAAGCCATACACAGTGCCGATTGTATTTTTACTTTAGATTTTAATACGTTTAAACGTTTAGAAAAATTAGGAGACCTTTTACAAACAAGTACTGCACCAAAAGTATTAATTGACCACCATCAGCAACCTGATCAATATGCTAAATTGTATTTTCATGATGTGGCAGCTTGCAGTACCTGTGAATTGGTGTTTGATTTAATTGTTGGCTTAGGCGATAAAAAATTAATTAATAAAAAAATTGCAGCATGTTTGTATACAGGTTTAATGACCGATACCGGATCTTTTAGATACCCAAGTGTAACTGCAAAAACACATTTGGTAATTGCCGAATTATTAAAAACAGGCATTATTCCAAACGAAATACACAGTGCTATTTACGATACGTATAGCGAAAGTCGTTTAAGATTAGTAGGCTATGCATTAAGCGAAAAAATGAAGGTAGTACCAAATTTACCGGTGGCTTATTTTGCCATTACACACAAAGAATTATCTAAATTTAATTATCAAAAAGGCGATACCGAAGGTTTAGTAAATTATCCGTTTGGCATAAAAGGCATAAAAGTATGTGCTTTTTTTAACGAAGCCCCCGAAGGTTACATAAAAATTAGTTTTAGAAGTAAAGGCAAAATAGATGTAAACACCTTTGCCCGCAACTACTTTAATGGTGGCGGACACATAAATGCTGCCGGCGGAAAAAGTATGCTGAGCTTAGAAGAAACCGTTAAGAGTTTTGAAAGTTTGGTTGGAGAGTTGTTTTAATTTTTTTAAAAGTTGTTTCAATTTTATTAAATTATTGTTGTGCCCCCATACAGTATATGCCTTTTGACTGAAAGCAGAAACAGAAATAATTTAAAAAAAGTACACGTCGTTTTTGTACTATAAATGGGAGCTCACAACAGAATTTTTATTTACCGGTTTCCTTTTTTACCGTTAGATGGTCTGCTATAATCTTGCTTCATTGGAAAGCGATTGCATATTGCTAGCTTCCCGTCTTTAAAAATAATAGAATAATAATTTACGTTATCGCAACACATCCATTCATATTCCATTTGCGTCACTGTTGAGGTAATTGTATCCCAATAAATCCTTTTTAAATCGCCGTCTATTTTAAAAATTTCTTTCACTTCGTTATAGGTGGAACTAATTTTTATATTTTTTTGAAAACTTTCGGCATCACCAAAGCATTGCCCATTTTTAAAGGCTTTTGAAATGTATAAAAGCCGGTTTTTTATAAAAGCAGCGGTATAGCTGTGAATCATATTATCGTCGCAAAACTGGTATTTATAAAGCATTGAAATTGTGTCTGATTTTGAACTGTCGCCAATCATAATACCTTCAACGCCAAATAATTTATCTAAATCTTTTTTTGACTGCGTTGGACTAACCTTAGAAATAAGTTTGCTTAATTTTTTAAAATTGCACGAAGGATTTATTTTTTGTGCGTTTGATTTAAAAAACATAAAATGAAATATTAAAAACAGTAATAGAATAAAGTAGTATTTCATTTTTAAATTATTTTTTTAAAAGTATCTTGCTTTAACGTTTGGCGCTTAGCCTTCCGCTTTTTGCTTTGTCAAGTTACACATTTGAGCGTTAACACGCAAAAAATTACAAGTAGGTGCTGTTATAGGTTATGTGCCGCACACAGTATTTGTCGGTGTCCGCATCAAATAAATTGATACTGTCAGCGATTAACAAAACGGTTCATAAACGCGCATGTAATCTGCGCTGTAAATTATAGATAACTTTTTCAATCTTTCAATCCAAATTTTTTCCTGTCCTGGCGCTATGTAAATAAGACCATTTCTACGGTTACCGTCACCGATGTCAGGCATTTCAATTAGCGATTCTTTTTTTACTATGCTGTCCCATTCATAAAAGTTGGCGTCAGTTAGATTTTTAAACTTAAGGGCATTAAACCGAGTTTGTGTGTCACCTGTTTTTTTGAATACATTAAAAACCGTAATGTAAGGTCTAGCCTTTAAAAGACTCCAATAATATTTCATACTGTCATTGGGAATTACCTTTGAGTAATAGAAATTTGCCAAGTCGTATTCCGTTACTCCCAAGTCTTTAAAAGCGTCGAGGCATTGTTTTAAAGTGACACCGTTATTGATGGTGAATTGAACTTGTCCCTGAACAATATTTTTGGAGTCAATACCGACGTCCTTTTTACAGCTTACAAATAAGACTGTAATTGTCAATAGTATTTGAAAAAGAATCTTCATGTTGTCTGCAAATGATTATTAAATGTACAATTTATTTTTCAAACTGTCAAGTCTGTCCCGCCCTATTACTTATAACGGCCTGCAAGCAGGCCTAGTTTTTTGCTTGTCCAAGTTATGCATTTGAGCGTTAACACGCAAAAAATTACCAGTAGGTGCTGTTAGCACTTAGTAGGGGCGCACACAGATTAAGTCTTGTTTGGGTGTCCGCATATTTTTATTTACTTAATTTTAAAGGTTGTTGTTGAACTGTCGTAATACAATGTGTAAATACCCTTGGGAAGGTCAAAGTAATTTAGAGTTTTATCACAGCCATATTTTACTAGGCTGTCTTTTGCGTTGTACATTTCATAATAGGTCTTATAGCTGAACAGAATTTCCTTTCCTTTTTTTTCGATGCTATAGGTCGCTTTTGGTGTCCTCGGTTGCATTCCGTTTAGTTCTTTGGAAACTGCAAGGCAAACATTGGAATCATTCATCAGCAATACTCTAAACTTGTTTTCACCGCTGTGTCGAGTAATGCCAAATTGGTACTGAAATTTACCTGCTTCTTTGCCCTTATAGTCTCCTGTTCCAGGTCGCCCTTTGCCAGTTACTTTACCGCGCTTTACCCACCTGTTCCAGCAAAAGTGTTCAATAATAAAATGTGTATTCGGAACTTCTGTCCATGTGTACCAACAAAGGGTATGGTTCTCTGAGTTTGGAGGTCCGCCAATATAACTAATGTGATAAAAAACATTCTTGTCTTTATCTAGCGTCTGTCCAAAGGCTGTGTTTAAATGAAAAACTATTGTCAGCGAGAATATTATTTTTAATATGAAAGTCATTTGTCTAACGAAAAGTTTTTTGCCTAACGGAATTGTCCGTCCTTATTGGTTATAACGGTTTCGGGGCTTGCTTTCGGCGGGTTAAAGAACCGTTAAACTTTCTACCAACCGAAAACTAAAATTAAAGATACAAAACTTTTTCTTTTTTGCTTTATGAAAATAAAAGTCCCGAAGGGGCAAAAGCAAAGCAAAAAAACTACCTGTCAACCCCGCTGACGCAATTGCCCCGTGTTAGCGGTAGGTTTTCGTGTCTTTCGAATTAGTTGTCAATAATTATTTTAAACTTTAAGGCATTATAACTTGAATTTCATTGAATTCCTTACCATTTGAATTTATTAAGCAAAAACTGAATTCGCGGTTTTTACGGAATAAAATTTTATTTTTTTTATTAAACATGCAATAGTCGTCAATCATCCCTAAGCCCTCAGAATTTGTTTTAGAGTCACGATATAACATTCTTGCAATTTTTGTGTCCATATCCATTATATATAATTCGTATGGGGCTAATAACAACATTTGATTATACTTAGCTGAAAAATAAGGTGCGCTATACATATCTGCTGTACCCCTGGGGTTATTCGAAGGAATAATTAAAGATATAACTTTGGAACTATCTATTGAATAAATTACAGAGCCTGCAAGCTTAAAATCGTCTAAGACAGGACTAAAAAACATTAGTCTAATACTATCCATTTCAGATAAATGAAAAATTGTGGATTCGTTTAAATTAGACAATTTTTTCTCAATTTTTTTCTCAATTTCGAATGAATAAATGTCTGTAGTATTTCTTATGGCGTCACGATTCGGAAAGTGTTTTATAAAATTAGAATCCTTAAGATATAAAATTCTATTTCCATATTTGGAAAAAAACATGCTATTTATCCCATAACCTTCTGTTAATTTTTCTTTGTTGTTTCCATTAGAGTCCGCAATATATAAAGAATAAGGATTTTTTCTTTCTCCTTTCTGTCCAGTAAATACAATTTTCTTTCCGTCGTTGGAATATTTAGGACTCCAAAACGATTCACCATTAGTAGCTTCTACAATTAAAATAGTATTAGTGCCGTCAATATTAGTTCTATAAATAGAGCTAGAATTTTTGGATTTTGAATATGCGGAAAATATAATGTATTTATCGTCTTTAGATACATCGTATCCGCCCATTACATATCCTTTTTCTTTTGTAAGTGTTAAAATTGAAAAGATAATAATTAGTCTGTTTATCATATTGCTCTATTGTTCAGATTCTTTTTGAACTTACCGCTAACGTTTTGCAGCTACCAGTAGTTGGCGTTTGGAACACTCAACTGTCTATACCTACAAATGTTTATTTAAAGATACAAATGTTTGTTAGCAAAGCCAAAACAAATTAAAGGTCTGCGAAGCAGGCAATAATTGGCTTTGCGATGACCGAGTCCGTGCCAATTACTGGTAGGTGCTGTTAGCGGTTCGTTGTTTTTTAGCAGAAGGTTACTGCTTTACGTCCTTAATTTCCGTCAACTTTGTTTTGTCGTCTTTTATTTCAACAAGTTCAGTTTTAATTTCATTAGAGTCTTCTCTTTTTTTATTAGGCGATATTGGTGCGCCACCACCAATTCCAACTCCTAAAGTAGCCAATACTATAAGTAGTCCCAAGCCAAAGAGCCTCATTGTTTTTTTGAAGCTTTGCATAATATTTTTGAATGCTTACAATTGTTTAATACAACTGTAAAATGAATTAATAAGTAAGAAATTCAGATTAGGATAGAATTACCCTATGTGAGAAATTAGACATTCCTCGTCTTGGCTTTGAGGGATAATTTTGCTTTGAAAGTGTCGGCCTGAACAGAAAACTATAAAGTCTTGTTTTGACAAATTGTCAAATTTAATTTTGGTCAACCCGTTGAATAGCAAAATGCTATTTGGGTCAAACGATATTGAATTAGATAAGCTGAAAAATGAGGCTAAAGCTTTTTTATAAGAAATCGTTGGCTTATTTGTCTTGGAAGTAACGGTAACAAACAATTCTGTCTGCTTTAATGCTGCCTGTCGCGTTTGGGACTGTCCTGAGTAACCAGAAAAAGAAAAAACACTAAGAAAAACTATTGCAGTCAGCAACCATTTATTTAATTTGGTCTTAAATAATATTTTACCGGATGTCAACATCTATTCTATAAAGGTACGATATTTTCGGGTCTTGTCCTAACAATGACCGCTAACGTTTTGCGGCTACTTACAGTTTTTTGCTATGTCAAGTTACACATTTGAGCGTTAACACGCAAAAAATTACCAGTAGGTGCTGTTAGCGGTAGTTTGTTATTTTTTCAGTCTCTCCTGTCTCCACATAGTTTCCCTGTCTATATGCTTTTGAATGTCGAGTCCGAAAATTTGTATTAAATTGTCCGCCACAAATTGAAATTGCTCAGTATTAAGATGTCTTATTTTTAACATGTCGAGACCCATAGTAGTCGCTAAGGAAATGTCCGAGTCAATTTTAATAATGTCGAAAAGTTGCAGAACTTTTCTATTTGTTAATTCAGGTTGTGTCAGTAAATAATTTTTAAAAGTACTATAACGATAATGTTCTTTATTAGTGTCTTGGCCCGTCCTAAATTCAATTACCTGCGTCTGTAAAAGAGCTGTAGTCAAGATTTCATTGTCCAGCCAAATTTTATTATAGCCTAATATTTTTAGATTTTCTTCTGTCATGGGTTTACAAATTACCGCTAACGGTTTTCGGCTTGGCGAAGGCAGGGAATAGAAGCACAAATTTTTAATAAACCACAAATGTTTATTAGAAGTACAAATGTTCAATTTACCACGTCAGCCCTGCTTTTGCCAAACCGATGTTAGCGGCTGGCATATTTTGTTGTCCAATTATTTGTCATTTTTCTGGGTAAAGTTTTTGAATATGTTTAATGTGGTTGGTTATCATTTTTTGAAGTGTCTCTATGTTTATGTCTTCAATTTTTTTTACATAAATGCAACCTTTATCTGTCTTGTGTTTGCCAAGTTTTTCAAGTAACTCTTCTCGTTTTTCAAAGTGTCCAGATAAATACAAAGTGATTGCAGATGCTCTTGGAGAAAATCCAACAAGAGGGCTGTCGCCTTCGTGTCCACTTTCATATTTGTAATGATAACTGCCAAAACCAATAATACTTGGTCCCCACATTTTAGGTTCAAGTCCTGTTTGCTTTTTTATTAGTGCAACCAGGTTAAAACTGTCTTCACGTTTAGTTTCGTCCTTTACAGCGTTAATAAAGTCGTTAACGCTTATAGTAGTTTCTGTCGTTTTATTTTTCGCCATGGCTTATTAAGATTATTATTTTTTGAAAATAGAAAGGAAAAGAGTCGGTGCAGATTTTGTTTCAAAATTTGAAGGGTAATCGTCTCCTTTAAGATTGTAACAAATGGTTAATTGTTCATTTTCAATTTTGTAAATTGCAGTAAAATGTTTTCCTGAGTTTACACCTTCTTTACCGTATATATCCATTTTCCCATTTTTGTATTTCAATGTTCCTTTGTCAACACTCTCGGCTGTTAAAGTATAGATGCTATCAGTAATAATTAATTTTTGTGTTTGAAAGACAACTGGCGGTAATTCTTTGCCACCAATTTCTTGTTTAATAGGTGTCCAAGTCCCATTTAAAATAAATGAAATTTTTGAGTTGTTTTTTGTCGTTGCACAACCATAGGTCAAACAAATAATAGTTAATAGTAGAAGCTGTTTCATGTTTTTTTTGTTTTTGTCAAAGTTAATATTTCTGTTTATTCATTTTCAGTTTTCGGGTCGTCCCAAATGCTTGCAGCTAACTTACTTATACCCTTAACTTTTCTAATCATTCTTTGAAAATTTTGCAGGATAGGATTAGGTTTTCTATTTTTTAGAGTATTACCAAATTTAGCCATTTTTTATAAATTATCAAAAGTTGGAACTACTTTTTAAATACTAATGTTGCTTCAATGGGCATAAATTTCGCACAAATTTAAAAACGCACCATTATTTTATTTTCCCATAAAATAAGGTAAGCGCCTATAATGGATATTAAAAAACTAACGAACGTAACAATTGTAATCTTTTCCTTATTGATAAAATAATTTAATGGGATTATAAAAAATGGAGTCAAACTATAAATAGATTGAGCTACTACACTGTCTAACTTTGACAAAGCGTAAATTGAGCAAGAAACCGCAATAACATTTCCCAGAGTTGTGCTTGTAATAAAGTACTTGTTGGCATTATTTTTATTTTGCTTAAAATCTGTTAGCCAGGTAATTAATTTACGGTTAATAAGGGCATATATAAACATTACTATTACGGCTCCAATAATTCTAGTATAGGCTATTTCATAGGCTTCAAACCTATTGTTTAATTGTATTATAGCTTTTTTTGAAAATACAATTGCTAACCCCTGAAATAACATACACACCAATAATACAAGTATCGCTTTTATATTTAAACTGTAACCCGCTTTTAAAACTTCGGCCTGTTCTTTTTTTGAAAAAAAATACAACAATAACCCACAGCAAACAAATACCAATCCAATAATTCCGATTAAGTTATGATTTTCGCTTAAGAAAAAATATCCTAAAATGAGACTTAAAACCGGTTGAAAAGATGAAAATACACTTACGGTTTTAATTCCTAATGTATTTAATGATTTTAACCTCAACAAATCGCTTAAGACAAGACCAAATACGCCCGAAATTAGCAATAATACAATTGGTAATTTATTTCCATAGATAACTCCAAAATAATAACTTGATTTGAATGTAATAATTAAGAGTGTAAATAAAATAAATCCAACTAAATGTCTTAGAAAATTTACCGGCTCATGTCCTATTCTTTTAACGGCTTCATTAACCGGAAAAATAGCCAAACTCCAACATATACAAGCTATAAAAGCAAATATCATTTTATAAAGAAAATAAAAATAGTGCTATTATTTACTATTTTAATAGTTTTTTTGTGGTAAAACTACAGGCAAACCAATAAATACAAATAAAATATCTTTCTAATAAATTTCTGGCAACTAAAATGAATGACTATTAAAACTAATCCTGCAAAAATGGTTAAATAGTTCATTCATTACTATTAATCTGTAATGCATATTTTCTTACAAAAATTAGTTTTGCCTGAGTAACGCAAAAAGTAAGTACCTTCTGGCAGTTGACTAACATCTACTAATGTTTTATTTTTTTCTTGTAACATTATTTGTCCAAGCATATTAACAATTTCTATTGTAAATTCTGTTTCGTTTGTTTGAATGTTAATTTTACTGTTAGCAGGGTTTGGACTAACCGTAATTTTTTCAGCACTAGCTGATTCGTTAATATTAGTAGTAATACAATTTACACCGTCTCTTAGATAAGCGCAAAGCGTTTTCCAAGCAATGCGCTGAAAAATACCTGCCTGCGTGGCGGTCGGAAAATCAGTGTAAAGAGAATTCCATGGATTGGTTAACTGGTTTGGTAACCCTGTAGGCGGCGTTTTATGAATTGCGCCATACATAACACAAGCAATAAAATAATTGCCAGTGTTGGTTAAATGGATATTATCTGTATATAATTGATTAATAGAAGTAATACCGGGCACTTTATTGGCAACAATGCTATCATACAACTGAGCCAATGCCTGGCCTGCCGGTATAATTAACATTGGGTTTGTATGAATTAAATTTATTGAATCAGCAATGCTTTGCCATTTAGGTAAATCATTATTTAAACGTGTTCTCCATAATGTAGTGCTTTCTGGATCCCAACTGCATGGATAGCCTCCGGTTCCAGACGTGCTGCCATTACCACTACTGGTGCAATGCCACGTTTCATATATATAAATTTGTATGTTTGGATTTTGTAATTTTGCATAACGGTACAAACTATCGGCAAACCTGTAAGTTTTACTCCAAGTTAAGTGGCCTTGAAGCGGCACGGCTTCCGTAAGTATAAAATTTTCGAAACCGCCTAAAGGCAAAGTGGTTTTCCAGGAATTACCTTGAGTAGTAGTTGAGTTATTCCAGTGATATTGTAAATTGGCGCCGTTTGCTATGTTAACACTGTATGTAAATACTTTAGAACCGGCAATTGATAATTTTCTTACCATGTTAGGCAAATCAAGATTAACTAGACTGTGTCCTAAAAAAAATGTTTTGTTTGTTTGAGATGTTCCTTTTAATACCGTTAAAAAGAAGATCATTAAAATAGTCTTTTTCATATTTTTAATTTTTTTTGGTTAGAAAATTTTAGTTTATAAAAACACACGCATTAATTCATCTTTAAAAACTTTACAATTACTTTGCTGTCATCGTCATTCACTAGTTCAGCAAAATAAAGCCCGTCTTCCCAAAGCGACGTGTTAACAGTAAAATTATCATAAATGTTACTATTACTGTGTATCTTTTTTCCGCCTACAGAAACTATTTCAATAGACTTGATATGTTTTAGGTTTTTAAACTCAATTTTATCTTTACAAGGCGAAGGATAAACTAAAATTTGATTTTGTAAGTCCATTTTTTTTATGCCAGTAGTTACAATTGTTACCGAAACACTTTGCGATGAAGAAAAACAAGTAGCACAGTTTTTAACTTGTACAAAATAGTTTCCACTAACAGTAGCTGTATAAACCGCATTTGTTGCGCTTTGAATGGCTGTGTTGTTTAAATACCATTGATAGTTTTGTCCGCTAGGAATTGCCGTTAGTGTGTTACTGTTTACTGTTACACTTGCCGAACCTTGGTGTTTAAGCATGGCATATAATTGTTTGTAACTGGCCAAATTAAACGTATCTACATAAGGCGCTGTTGGCGTAGCAGGAAACGGTGTATGCAAATTTGGACTATAAGTAGTTTTTAAAAATGATTTTACATTTTGTGTTTGAAGTTGCGTAAATATTTGTTGGCTACCGCCACCGGTATTGTATGCCACCGTTGGGTCGGTTGTGTTGTGAACAGCTCCCCAGGGCGTTGTTTCGTTATTTAAAAAAGTTAAATCCCAAATAGCCCCTGCCTGTGTTACACAACCTGCTACATTGTAGGGTACGTTGGTGTAGGTAGGTAATGTTGTAACATTATAACTGCCCCCTTGGTTTGTAATAGCAGGGGTAAAAGCCTCTCCTAAATCCATAAACGCCGCATGATTCGCTATAATAGCTCCGGCCGATGAACCACCAATAAATATTTGGCTAGTATCTATGCCAAGTGCGTTTGCGTTTGCTCTAATAAATCTAATTGCTGCAATCATATCTTGCACTCCTTTTATCATTGCCTCTTGAAATTGTAAAGTTGTAGATGTAGTAGGCGACGACAAGCGATAACGCATGGCTACAGCCACATAACCCTTCCGCGCCAATTGCTGCATCATATCTGTAGTTTTTTGTTCTAAATACGATCCTCCGGTAAAACCTCCGCCATGTGCCCATAAAACCACAGGTCGGCAGGTGTTTAAATCTCCTTGAGGGCTATAAACCCTTGCTACATTTGTGGTGCTTGATGTACCATAAATTACTTGAGTGGTATTGGTATTTGCAAACGCAAACGTTGTTAAGTTTGGATTAAAACGATTGTTTGCGCAGGTATCACCAATTGCTGTTTGAGCAGCAGCAATACCAGTGATGCTTAACGATAAAATAAATAATAGCGTTTTCATAGTTTTGATTTTTATTCAAAATTATATCAATTAATCGTTTCGCTAAAACAAAATACAGTTATAAATTAGTTCTTTAAAATATAAATAATATTTTATATATTTGACTATCAATAATATAATAACTTATAAATTAGTTTTTTAAAATTAAAAATGAAAAAAGGAAGTGATGATTTAAAACTATTAATTGATAGTTTAACAAAGGGTGAAAAACGGTTGTTTAAACTACAATCTCATGTGCTAAAAGGAGATAAACTTTATTTAACCTTATTTGAAACTCTTGAAAAACAAAAAAAATATAATGACGTTGAATTAAACAAACTTTTTCCAAAAAATTTATCAGTTGCTAAGAACTATTTATTTGAAAACATTATTAACTCGGTTCAGTTAAGCGGTTTATATAAAGATATAGATTCGCAACACAGTTGGGAAATTGAAAAATATAAAATACTTCTATTTAAAGGACTTAATCATGCAGCTCAAATTCAATTAAAAAAGATAAAAAAAATCACGCTCGAAGATGAAGCTTTTATTAAACATTTGTACATTTTAAATCAAGAATATGTTGAAGTTTTTAAATCCGATTATAATCTTGAATCTTCTCAATTAACGCGGGTTATAGCAGAAAGAAATAGGGTAATAAAAATTATTTCTAACTACGCCTTTGTTTCTGACGTATATTTTAAAATTAAACTGTATTTAAAAAGTAAATATTTCTGCCAATCAGAAAAAGAGAAACAACAATTACAAGCGATTATTAAACCTATCATTGATTTTACTTCAAAAGATTTGTATTCTAAAACCTCTCAGAGTTTATATAACATGGCAATGACTGAATATTATAGCGCAGTTTTAAACTACAACAAAGCCCTAAGTTATGCTAAAAATTATTTGCTTATAAAAAGAGGTAGTAAAGGCAACAAAGTTGAGTTACAAACTTTACTCGAAATGGGAAATTACCTTTTGTTAAGTTTAAAATGCAACTACTTACTTGATTTTGAGAATGACCTAGCAGTTTTAGAAAATTTAATGAGCCAAATTTCTCAAAATTATCGCTTTGCATTTTGTTACGAACGTTGGTATTTAATTAAATTAAAATGGTTTCACACACAAAATAAAAGTAGCGAGGCTATTGTTTTTATTGAGGAGCAAAAACCATCACTCATTAAAAACAGCGAGTACTTCTCTACCAAATATACCGCTTCGATATACTATTTTACTGCCAAACATTACTTTAACACAAATAATTATAAAGAGAGCTTATTTTTTTTAAATAAGATAGTAAATGAAATTGATAAAAGAGTAGAAGAGTTTTTATATGCTAAAATATTAAAATTATTTATTCATGTAAAAAACAAAGAATTTATTTATATTGAACCTGAGGCAAGATCAATTCAGAATTATTTAAAAAAACGTGGTGCTGGTTATGAGCTTGAAACTTTTGTAACAAAGTTTATTAATTTACATTATGAATTTGATGCCAAGAGCCAACTTAAATTTAAGACTCAAATTAAAAAATTTGAGGCAACTAATTACAGGTGCTTTTACTTTATCGATTTCAATACGATTTCCAATGCTTATTAAGTTCAGTATACTTCATTTCAATCATTTAGATTAACAATAAAGTCCTTGTTGTATTTTGAATTATCAAAATAATTGTCTCCGTTACCATTGAATATACCAAGAGTGCGCGTACAGTTTATAAATCATACTGCAAAAACGAAAAACAAGGGTTTAATTAATCAACGGCAAGCCAAAATTAAAAAGACCTGTAAACTAATTGTTTACAGGTCTAATACTTGCGGACTGGACGGGACTCGAACCCGCGACCTCCGCCGTGACAGGGCGGCATTCTAACCAGCTGAACTACCAATCCGTTCTCCTAATTTTAATTTAGGGAGTGCAAATGTAATAAATTAATTTTATTAGGCAAAATAATTTATTAAAATAAAAAAAAACCTTTAACCAAACGTTAAAGGTTTTTTGTAATTAGTTGAAACTAATTTTTAGTGTTTCTTACCACCTTTTACATGAGCTAATGAATCAGCCATGTGAATTGAATCAGCTTTTGCTTTTTCAGCAGCAGCAGCCATTTCAGCAGCTTTAGCAGCTTCAGCTTCTACAGCAGCAATTGAATCTTGTTTCATTTTTTCTACAGCAGCAATTGAATCTTGTTTTAATTTTTCTTTTGCTTCAATTTCTTCTTTAGATGGGCCACAAGCTACAAAAGTAGCAGATAATGCTGCAATAGCAACGATTGATAATACTTTTTTCATTTTGATTGTTTTGGTTTTTATAAATTTAGCGCAAAAATACTATTATTTTTATACAAAAGCCAAAAAAAAACAAAAAAGCATATTTTTTTTTAACATTTTAAGCCTTAATTATTTTTTAGCTTAAATATTGGTAATTTTGAACTTTATGTATAAGCTCTTAAAATTTTTTCTTTTTAAATTAAAACCCGAAAAAGCACATTATTTTACCTTTTTTATGCTAAAATGGGTTAATTATTTGCCATTTTTTACCTTTTTTATAAAAAAAGCATTTAACGTAACAAATCCAAAACTTAAAAAAACTGTTTTAGGTTTAACATTTAAAAATCCTATCGGTTTAGCCGCAGGTTTGGATAAAGATGCAACTACTTTTAATCAACTTGGCAATTTAGGCTTTGGTTTTATCGAAATTGGTACGGTTACACCTAAACCTCAACCTGGTAACGAGCAACCACGTTTATTCAGACTCCCTAAAAACGAAGCTCTAATTAATAGAATGGGCTTTAACAATTTGGGCGCTACCGAAGCTGCTTTAAAATTAAAAAATAGAAAAGACAAAAACCTAATTATTGGCGGTAACATCGGCAAAAATAAACTAACACCAAATAGCGAAGCTGTAAACGACTATGTTTTTTGTTTTAATCAATTGTTTGATGTAGTGGATTATTTTGTTGTAAATGTTTCGTCGCCAAACACACCAAATTTAAGAGAACTGCAAGAAAAAGAACCTTTAACACACTTACTAAACACACTTCAAAACTTAAATAGTAAAAAAAATAATCCCAAACCTATTTTATTAAAAATAGCGCCCGATTTAACGAATACACAATTAGACGATATTATTGAAATAATTACAACTACAAAAATTGCTGGCATTATTGCCACCAATACAACCATTAGCCGCGACGGATTAAGCTACGATAACCAATATATCGAAAAAATAGGGATGGGCGGGTTAAGCGGTAAACCCTTAACTAAAAGAAGTACTGAAGTAATAAGGTATTTAAAACAAAAATCAAAGAATAGTTTTCCTGTTATTGGAGTGGGTGGCATTCATTCTCCGCAAGATGCACTCGAAAAATTAAATGCAGGTGCCGATTTAATTCAACTTTACACAGGTTTTGTTTACCATGGACCAAAATTAATTAAGGATATTAATTTAGCTATTTTAAATAAAATTTAGTTAAAATATTATCAAAAACGGTTAAGTTCCATTAATTACAACTATAAGATAATCTGTGCGTTGGCAATGGCTCGGCGTTTGGCATGCGAGGGCGTGAATTAATTTTTGGTGTGAAATTCGGCGAAGGGGCTTGTCCTTCAAAATTCTGCTAACTATATGTTTAAAGGCAGAATTTTTTACTTCGCCCCAATTTCAACAAAAATTAAGAGTGCGTGGCAATTTGCCGAGCCTTGTCTTTTGCCTACTTTTTGACAAAAAAAAGTAGGAAGAAATACCATTATTCAACGAAATGGAGAATTGTTTTGTTTTAATTTTGAGATTTAATTAAAAAAAAAGCTGAACAAAATTGTTCAGCTTTTTTTTTTAAAATTATAAGGTTAAAACTATTTTAAAGTAGCTACTTTTTTAGCTAACTTACTTTTTAAATTGCCTGCTTTATTTTTATGAATAACACTCTTTTTAGCTAATTTATCTAACATACTCGATACTTTAGGTAATAAGTCTTGCGCTTCTTTTTTAGAAGTTAAGGTACGTAAAGCTTTTACTGCGTTACGGGTAGTTTTTGCGTAATAACGGTTTTCTACACGTTTTGCATCGTTACTACGAATGCGTTTGATAGATGATTTATGATTTGCCATTTTATTAAATTCGTTTAATTATCCCTATTTTTGGGAAGGCAAATATACATAAAATTTTAAATATACAAGTGTTTAAAACAATTTTATTTATAAAATAAATTTAACGCTATTTTTGTAAAAATGAGGTGTTTTTATATACTTTTCTTCTATTTAAGTCTATTTGTTGTGGTAAAAGCACAGATAAATACAGAAGTTAAACCCCAAAAAAATTTAGTACCCAACGGTAGTTTCGAAAATTACCGAAAAAAATCAGAAACTATTAAAAATGCTATCCCTTGGCAAGGTATTGCCTCTGTTGATTTTTACCAAAACCCATTAACTAACGATACAACATTACAAAAAGGCGCTTACGATGGCTATTGTTATGCAGGTTTTCGTTTTCAAAAAAAGTACAAAGAGTTTTTACAGGTAAAATTGGTAGAGCCCCTGCACCGTGGTACTGTTTACGAATTTAGCATGCAAGTACGTTTAGCTTTTTGGAGCAATGCGGTATTAAAATCAATGGGGGTTTTATTTAGTAAAGTGGGGTATTCCAAACAAGCCGATGTAGTAAAAAGTAATATGTTTGATACGGTGTGCAAAAAAAGTAGCGGATTGCTTAAAGGCTTTGAATGGTTTACTATAAAAGGTTTTTACAAAGCCGATGGCGGCGAAAAATACATTACCATAGGTAATTTTATGCCTGTGGTTAAAAAAGATATGGTTCGCTTGTACGGACTATCGGCTAAGTTTAAAGAAGCCTATTACTTTGTTGACGATATTAAATTAGTAAAAACCACTATTGGCGAAGAAAAAGTAGATGTAGAAATTGTAGGGCCTAACCTACGTAATAACCAAGAGGACAGTGTCTTACAAGTAAATAAAGATATTAAAGTAGGCGAAAAGTTAGCTTTAAAAAATATTTTTTTTGAAAACGGACGCCATTATTTATTACCCGAATCGTTTATTGAGCTTAATAAATTAGCGCAATATTTAATGAAAAATCCAAACATTCAAATTCAAATTAACGGGCATAGCGATAATAGTGGACTTAAAATTAAAAATCAAAAAGTTAGCGAATTGCGGGCACGCGAAGTATTTGAGTACTTGATTAAAAAAGGTGTGCAAAATAAATTGTACTTTAAAGGTTTTGGTAGTAGTCAACCAATTGCCAGTAACGATACGGATGAAGGTAAAGCTTTAAATAGACGAGTTGAATTGGAAATTATTAAACGATAAATAATGGAATTATTAAAAGACGACAAAAAAACGATAAAAGCCTGGGCCTTTTACGATTGGGCAAACTCGGTGTTTCCCTTAGTTATTACTTCTGCCATCTTTCCTAACTTTTACGATTATGTAACGTCTCATAACGGTAAAGAGTTTATTGGAAAAACGGTTCAGTTTTTTGGAATATCGTTCGAAAATCAAAATATTTATTCATTTGTATATGCCTTTGCGTTAGCTATTGTTGTGCTGATAACTCCTGTGCTTAGTGGAATTGCCGATTACTTAGGCAACAAAAAACGGTTCCTTCAATTTTTTTGTTACTTGGGCGCCGGTTCGTGCATGTGTTTGTTCTTTTTTAACAGAGAAAATTTAGAGTTAAGTTTTATTCCATTTATAACTGCTACCATTGGTTTTTGGGGCAGTTTGGTATATTATAACTCCTACTTGCCCGAAATTGCGAGCGAGCAAAATCAAGATAAAGTAAGTGCTAAAGGCTTTGCATTGGGTTATTTAGGCAGTTCCTTATTACTAATTGTATGCCTTGTAGGAATTATGGTTTTTAAATATGAAGAAACGGAGGTTAATGGTGTGTTGGTAACCAAAGGATTTTTTAAGGTAAAGTATTCGTTTTTACTAGTAGGTATTTGGTGGATAGGTTTTGCACAATATACCTTTAAACACTTGCCAAATCTATTACACAAAAACGATACCACTGATAAAAAAGGATTAATATCAAAAGGCTTTAGGGAATTAATAAGCGTATCAAAACAAATTAAACACTTACAACAATTAAAACGTTTTTTGTTTAGTTACTTTTTTTACAATATGGGGGTGCAAACCGTAATGGTGGTTGCTGTATTATTTGCTCGAAATGAGATTGATTGGGGGACTGGCGAAGCCGCCGAAAAAGCGGAAACAACCTCGTTAATTATTAGCATTTTAATTATACAATTTGTGGGTATTGCTGGTTCCTATCTATTTTCGGGCATGTCGGCCAAAATTGGTAATATAAAATCATTAATGGTGGCTATTTTTATTTGGATTTTTATTTGCACATTTACCTTTGCAGTAGTTCGATTACCGATTCATTTTTACATAGTAGCTTTTTTAGTAGGATTTGTAATGGGCGGTATTCAAGCACTTTCGCGCAGTACATACAGTAAATTTTTACCCCAAACCAACGATCACACCAGTTTTTTTAGCTTTTACGATGTAATGGAAAAGTTAGGAATGATAATTGGCACCGTTTCCTTTGGTATTATTAGCGAAATAGTTGGTGGTATGCGCCCCGCAGTATTATCGTTAATTTTATTTTTTGTAATTGGTTTTATGGGCTTGTTGTTTGTTGGAAAACAAAAAGCGGTTTCATCTTCAAATTAATGTTTCATTTTTGATTTAAAAATTTTTTCAAATTTTTCTACTTTGGGTTGTATCACATACTTACAATACCCCTCGTTACCGTTTTGATTAAAATAATTTTGGTGGTAATCTTCTGCAGGATAATAATTTGTAAGTGCCGTTATTTCGGTAATTATTGGTTTTGGGTAGGCACCACTTGCATTAATTTCAGCTTTATACTTTTCGGCAATTTGTTTTTGTTCAGCGTTATGATAAAAAATAGCCGAGCGGTATTGGGTACCAAAATCATTCCCTTGGCGATTTAAAGTAGTGGGGTCGTGGGTTTTCCAAAACACTTCTAAAATTTCGTCAAAAGTTACTTTTGTTTTATCGTAAGTAATTTGGCAAACCTCTGCGTGTCCTGTTGTTCCTTCGCATACCTCGCGATACGACGGGTTTTTTACACTACCTCCGCTGTAGCCACTTTTTACAGTTAATACTCCATCTAGTCTTTGAAAAACGGCTTCAACACACCAAAAACAACCGGCGCCCAAAGTTGCAGTATCAATATTTGAAGTTGTGGTTTTAGTGATTGTTTTGTCTTCTGTGTTCATAGTTTTTGTTTTAGTTTGTCCGCAAGCACTTGTAAAAAAAGTAATTGATAAAAGGCTAATTATAGTTTTAATAGTTAATTTAGAATGGCTCATACATTTAGTTTTATATTACAATATACGATGAGCAATTGTAATACTTACAATTATAACTAATTTTAACTTTGGTAGTTTAACAAAAAAGGCTGTCTATAGTTTATAGACAGCCTTTAAATTAATAAAAGAATTAAAAAATTATTCTACGATAATTTTTTTAGTAGTTTTTTCTTTATTCCCTTCAATAGTAATAAAATAAACACCTTTTGCTTTATTAGCTAAATTAATTTGTAAAGCGTTACTATTTTTTTCAAATTTTTCGGTGTAAATAACCGAACCTAAAATATCAGTAATACTTACATTGTAAGCTACACCATTATTTGGTAAAATAAGTGTTACTACATCTTTAGTAGGGTTAGGGTATAAACTAACATTATTTGCTAATAGGCTGTTATTAGCTATGCCACTACAAATACCAATATTAACAGTTTGAGAAGATACCGTGTTACCCGAAATATTATTAGCAATTAAATTAACCGTATAAATACCTGCTGTTGTAAAATTAATGTTTGGGTTAGCAGCTGCACTATTTGGCGAAAAAGTAATGCCGGTATTTGGTACTACAGACCATGTATACGTTAAAGTACCATTACCAGTTGATGTATTTGTAGGTGTAAGAGGCGTTAATGTACCACAAGCTTGGCCTAAAGCAGGAATATTAAAGTTAGATATTGCTGCGCAATTTGCAATAGTTACTACTTGAGTTACTTGATTGGTACCACCTAAATTACTTGCTAAAAGGGTAACTGAATAAACACCCGCAGTAGAGAAAGTAATAGATGGGCTTGTAGCCGTTGAATTTGGAGAAATTGTAACATTTGTTGCAGGCGAAGTGCTCCAAGAATAAGTTGGAGTAGGATTACCAGTTGTAGTATTGGTAAAGCTAACAGCTACTTTGTTACATAAAGTAGTTGTAGGAATTGAAAATGCTGCACTTGGAGAAGAACAATTTATTACATTAACAACCTGCGTGGTAGAATTTGTACCCGTGATATTAGCAGCTAATAATGTAACAGTATATGTATTTGCACCATTAAATGTAATAGTTGGGCTTGTAGCAGTTGAACTTGAAAAAACAGCTGCCGGAGAGCAAGTCCAAGTATAATTAGGTGTTGCACTACCTGTAGAAACGTTTGTTAAGGCTGCCGTAGCTGACGGGCCAGATAAACAAAGTGTTGGAGGTGCAAAAAAAGCGGCAGTTGGAGCAACAGAACCTGCTAACGATGGACCAGTGTATTTATAAATACCGCCAGTTAATCCAACGGTAGCTGTTTGAAAAGTACTCACCCAACCACTTGTAGGATCAGCAAAATCAATAGTTAAGTAACCAATTGCGTTCGAGCCCCATAAAGTCCAAGTAACACCACCATCAGTTGAATAAGATAAACCAGAATTAGTTACTGTTGGCGTATTAGCGCAACTTGCAAAAACATTCGTACCTGGTATTGCACAAAAATCATTTCTACCAAAATTAGGGTCAATCGATCCTAATTGTGTCCAAGAAACACCACCATTATTTGTAGTATATTCTTCTAGTAATGTTGTAGCTGTATTAAAAACAGTAGCCATACCATTTAAAGGCGTTGTAAATGCAATGCCTTGTACATTTAAACTTGCTGTTGGCGAACCTGGTAATACTGCTGCATTCCATGTTAAACCAGCATCCGTTGTGCGGAAAATACGCCCTTTGTTAGTACCGTACCAAATGTTTGAGGTGCCTTGTTTGCAATACACATCTACTAAGCCGTACTCGCCAGCGGTTGGGTTTGGAATATTTGCACCTGAAATTAATGTCCAGTTAACACCAGCATCCACTGTTCTCCAAATTTCAAATTCATTTGCATTACCCGAATGAGGGTCGCCCATGGTAATCCCTATTGAAGGGGTTACAAACGTTATGATGTTCGCAAATGAAGCTGCGTTAGTGTACATATTCGAAGCAGTCATATTAATCCAATTAGCTCCACCATTTGTAGTTCTATGAATTGCACCTTGTGCTTGAGGGCCTTTTAAATAGGCTGAAACCCATGCAGTATTCGCATCAATACCCTCTAAATTAGCAATTACATATGTAGTTGTATCTGAATAAATTTTACCTGTATTAAACGAAGTTCCACCATTTATTGTACGTGTAAAATCATTGTGGTTTTGAGAAACGGCAACACCGCTTCGTCCTACTCCCCAAACAACAGTTGAACTTACAACGTCTAAAAATTTACAATTTGCACTTGGTGCCATTGAATAACTTGTATTTTGTAAGGTTGGAAAACTTGGGCTTGGAGTTTGCGCAGTTGCCACAGAAACTGTTGCAATGCTTAAAATTGTAAATAACTGTTTTTTCATAATCTTTTTTTTTAAATAATTGTTTAAAGATAAATAAAAAATCATTAAACAATTTACAAAATTTTAAGTTTTAACAATAATTATTTTAACCTACTTTTGTAAAAAAATTAAATGATTAATACCGATATTGTAATTGTTGGGGCAGGTCCTGTTGGATTATTTGCCATTTTTGAAGCTGGTTTACTTAAAATGCGTTGCCATTTGGTTGATTATTTACCTCAAATTGGAGGGCAGTTATCAGAAATTTACCCTAAAAAGCCAATTTACGACATACCAGGCTTTCCATCTATTTTGGCTGAAGAATTAATTGCTAATTTAAAAAAACAAGCAGAGCCTTTTCATCCCACCTTTACTTTAGGCGAACGTATTGAAACGTTAGAAAAGCGAAATGAATGTGATTTTGTTTTAACTACCAATATGGGTACAGTTATTAATGCTAAAGTAGTTGTAATTGCAGGTGGCTTGGGCTGTTTTGAACCTCGAAAACCCGACGTGTTAAATTTAGAGGCCTATGAAAATGGTAAGGGCATTAATTACATGATTTTAGACCCAGAAAAATACCGTAATCAAACGATGTTAATTGCAGGTGGTGGCGATAGTGCATTAGATTGGGCAATTTTTTTAAGTGATGTATGCAGCGAGTTAACGTTAGTACACCGAAGTGAAAGTTTTAGGGGAGCGCCCGATAGTGTAAATAAAGTAATGCAATTAGCCGAAGCCGGTAAAATAAAATTGCTTCTAAATTCTGCAATTGCTTCTCTTTCAGGCGATAACGTGTTAGAAGGCGTTGAGATTATTAACCTTATAACACAACAAAAAACACAAATAACCACATCTAATTTAATTCCTTTATTTGGTTTAAGTCCAAAATTAGGCCCAATTGAAAACTGGGGATTAAATTTAGATAAAAATGCAATAGAAGTAAATACCGAGGATTACAGCACAAACATTGCTGGTATTTATGCTATTGGAGACATAAACAGTTATAAAAACAAATTAAAGTTAATTTTATGTGGCTTTCACGAAGCCGCTTTGATGAGCCACAGTGCTTATAAATACATGAACCCTGGTGTAAAATACACCATGAAGTATACAACTGTGCAAGGTGTAAATACGTTTTAACAAAAAAACTGCTGTTTTTAAATAAAATTTACTTTTTAAAACATTTTTTACGTATATTTGAAAGATATTGTAACAATTACATTTAATGAAAAAATTTATACTATTATTTTTTGTTTTACTATTATCCTATTCTTATAAAGCACAGTGGCTTTGGGATTATGGTGTATCCGTTGGAGCAACTAATTATTTAGGTGATATTGGTGGTAAAGAAAAAACACGTAGAGACTTTGTTGCAGATTTAAAAATATCACAAACGCGTTGGAATGGCGGAGCGTTCGTAAGATATAAACTAGGTCCAAAACTATCTACAAAATTAGCCCTAGATTACGTTAGAATACAAGGTGACGATAAATTATCTTCAAACCCAGGAAGACATTTTAGAAACTTTAACTTTAAAAACGATATAATAGATTTAGGTTTAACCGGCGAGTTTTTCTTTTACGAAAATAACGACTTAGGAAATACCTACCGTTATAAAAACGGTTTCCGAGCCTACGTTTTTGGTGGTGTAGGTGGTTTTTATACCAACCCAAAAACATTATACAAAGGCGAATGGGTAAAATTAAGAGATTATCAAACAGAGGGCTATGCCTATAAAAAAATTGTATTAAACATTCCAATGGGTGTAGGTTTTTATTTTACATTTGATAAAAAGCACCGTTTAGGTTTTGAAGCCAATTATCGCAAAACATTTACTGATTATATTGATGATATAAGCGGTAACTATCCAACAACTATTCCGGCAGATGCTTATACACAAGGTTTAATTATTAGAACAAATGAATTGCCTGCATCTGAAATTAATGATAATAAAGGCGCTTATTTGTCCCATACTTGGGGTAGTAAACGTGGCGATAAAACACATAAAGATGCTTATATGACCTTAAGTCTCAGTTACAGTTATGTGATTAGAGGAAAAAGTAGTTTTTACCGTTCTCGCCAAAAAGGCAGCTTTTTTGGTAGAGGAAAAAAACGTAAAATGCGTAAAATACGCGCCAAATTCTAAATCCTAAAAAAACAAAAAATCTCATTAATTTTGAGATTTTTTTGTTTTAATACCACCACAATCTGCTTATATTTGCACAATTTTTATTATGAACCGTTTATTAATTTTAGCTTCTTTTTTATTATTTTTTTCGTGCAATAATAACACGAGCGAAAAAGCAATTACATCCGATGTCGTAAACAATTCGCAAACAGCAAATGGCAGTAATGGTGCTAACTTACCCGAAATTAAGTTTGAAGAAGAAGTGTTTGATTTTGGAAAAATTACTCAGGGAGAAAGGGTAAGCCATTCGTTTATATTTAAAAACACGGGTAATAAAAATTTAATAATTAGTGGCGCTAACGGCAGTTGTGGTTGCACAATACCCGAGTGGCCAAAAGAGCCTATAAAGGAAGGGGCACAAAGTAAAATTGATGTAGTATTTAATAGCGAAGGCAAAAGCGGGATGCAAGAAAAAACCGTAACGCTTGTTACCAACTGCGAGCCGGCTACACGTATTATAAAAATAAAAGCAGAAGTTATTGTACCCGAAACTGCTAAGTAGTTAATAGGCAATAGTTATTAGATATAATTAGAAACAACAAATAAACAAAAAACAAACATGATAAATCAATTAGTAATTTTAATGGCTGGTGGGCAGCAACAAGGCGGCATTATGTCGTTTTTACCTTTAGTAGCCATAGTAGTGGTATTTTATTTTTTTATGATACGCCCTCAAATGAAAAAAGCAAAAGATCAAAAAAAATATATTTCTGAGTTAAAAAAAGGCGATAAAATATTAACCATTGGTGGTATTTATGGTAAAATTGTTGAGGTAAAGGAAGACGCTACTATTATAATGGAAGTAGAAGATGGAAGTAAGATGAAAATTTCTAAAAATGCTGTATCGCAAGATGCAACCGCTACTATACCTCAAAGCTAATCACTAAAATTCTGAATAAGGAATTAACAAAATATGCAAACACACAAAAAAAGCCGAGTAAAACTACGGCTTTTTTTGTGTGCTTTATTATTGCTACTATTTTATGGTTTGTGCATGCTTTAAATACAGTGTATTCACACACTATAAATGTACCCGTTGTTTTTAAAAACATACCTCAAAACAAAGTTGCTTTAAACGATTTACCTTCAAAATTAAGTATTGATATTAAAGCAAGTGGCCTTAAATTGTTTTTTATTTTATTTAATCAATCAAAAACTATTGAAGTTGATTTTAACGATTTAAAAACAGCTAATAAACAGTTAAACTATATTCTATCAGCAACTACAATCAACTTTAAGCCCATTTTAAAATTTGAAACGCAAATAAAACAAATTAGCCCCGATACCTTGTATTTTACTGAACGAAGTGGTTTTCAAAAAAATGTAATCGTAAAAGTGCCTTTGCAATTAAAATGCCAACAAGGTTTTGGATACAAAAAACCACAAATAAACCCTTCTAACATAAGTATTTGGGGCGATACGGTACTACTTAAAAACATAGATACGATTTATACCGAAGCGGTAACGATTACAAATGTAAACACAACCTTTGCTAAAGAATTAGTACTTATAAAACCAACAAGTAGTATTAATTTTAATCAATCAAAAGTTAATGTAACCATTGAAGTTGATAAACTCATTGAACAAAGTATTTACATACCCATTAGCATTTTAAATTCAGATAACTTTAAACACGTAAATATTTACCCACAAAAAGTTAAAATTAAATTTACAAGTATTCAAAATACATTTAACATAGCCGATACTGTTTATTTTAAGGCAACTGTAAACGCAACAAAAAACACTTCAACAAATAAACAGCCTATAGTATTAAGCACTTTACCCAGTAACATTACGGTGTTAACTATTGAACCAAAGGAAGTAGAACTATTATTAATAAAATAAGTATGGTAGTAGGTTTAACAGGTGGCATTGGAAGTGGTAAAAGCACTGTAGCTAAAGTTTTTGAGCTTTTAGGTTGTAAAGTATTTAATAGCGACGCTGTTGCCAAACAGTGTTATTTTGATGAAGATATAAAATCGCAAGTAATAGCGCTTTTAGGTAATGAAACCTATTTAAACGCAACAACACTTAATAAAAAGTATATAAGTTCTAAAATTTTTTCAAATAAAAATCTATTAGACAAACTAAATGCCATTATACATCCGGCAGTAAAAAATAAATTTGAGCAATTTAAAAAAAATAACGCCAACCAACTTGTTATTAAAGAAACTGCCCTTTTGTTTGAAACCGGTTTGTTTGCTGACGTAGATAAAATTATACTCGTAGTTGCTGATGATGCAATACGCATTAAACGTACCATGCTGCGCGATACCTTAAGCCAAGAAGAAGTTATAAAAAAAATAAATAGCCAACATTTACAAGAAGACAAAATAAAACAAAGCCATTTTATAATTTATAATAACGAAACCGAATTTATTATAACGCAGGTTTTAGATATTTATAAACAACTGTGTTAGGTAACGTGCGTTGTATGTAACGTGTCACCAAATTATTTTTACATTTTTTAATTTTAGTAATCCTAAAATAGTAATACATTAGTGGTATACTATGCAGCGCAAAACATTTATAAAATCGCTTTTAAGTTTATCGGCTATGACAAGTTTAAGTTCGTTTAAAAATTTTACAGATACTTTAAAAACACAAAATACATTAATGCCTGTTCTGTTTATTGGGCATGGTTCGCCAATGAATGCTATTGAAGATAACGAATTTAGCAAAGGATGGAGAACAATAGCCAAAACCTTGCCCAAACCCACCGCTATACTATGTATTTCGGCACATTGGGAAACGAAAGGCACTTTTGTTACCGCTATGGAAAAGCCAAAAACACTACACGATTTTGGTGGTTTTCCTCAAACGTTATTTAATGTACAGTATCCCGCACCCGGTAGTAAATGGCTTGCGGAAGAAACGAAAAATGCACTTACAAAAACTAAAGTGGGCCTAGATGAGACATGGGGTTTTGACCACGGTAGCTGGAGTATTTTAAAACATATATACCCCAATGCAGATATACCTTTAGTACAGTTAAGTATCGATTATACTAAAGAAGCACAGTACCATTACGACTTAGCGCAAGAATTGGCCTCGTTACGAAAAAAAGGCGTATTAATAATTGGAAGCGGTAACATGGTGCATAATTTTGGGTATGCACAGATGAAGGGTGATTTTAACACTCATTTTGGCTTAGATTGGGCAATTGAAGCCAACGAAAGTTTTAAAAAATTAATTAGCCAAAACGATTTCAAATCGTTAATAGATTACAAAAATTACAGTAAAGCCTTACAACTTTCGGCACCTACAGCCGAGCATTATTTACCCTTAATTTACACTGTAGCATTACGCACTAAAAACGAAAACGTAACTTTTTTTAATGATGCCTTAGTAGGCGGTTCGTTTTCAATGACGTCAATTAAGATTGATCCGTTATAAAGAATAAATCAAAGTTCATTTAACCCTTGCAATGCCGGGGCGTAATTGTTCTCTATTTTTAAACACATATTATAATCGGCACGGGCGTTCGTTTTATCTTTTAATTTTGCATACGTATATCCTCTTGCAAAATAGGCTTGAGTGTAATTGCTATTAACAGAAATGGCCTTGGTAAAATAATCTAATGCTTTAACATTATCTTTTTTAAATTCGAGATAAATAGCGCCAATATTGTACAAGCAATCTTCGCGATTTTTATTTACTTGCAAAATTAGTTCATATTCTTTTATAGCCTCATCGTACTTTTCTAAATCTTGCAATAATTTTGCACGTGCGTATTTTGCATTTTCGTTATTTGGATTTAATTTTAAAACAGTATTAAAATAATCAAAAGCAATTGTTTTTTTTCGGGCCGAATAGATGACACCAATATCATAAAACGCATCTTCATATTTATTATCTTGCTCAGTTGCTGTCTCCAAACTCGATAAAGCCTTAGCAGTATCGCCACTTTCACGATAAATACTTCCCTTTAAGTAATAACCTTTTGCTATATTTTCATCTACCTTCAACGCTTTATTTACATAATCAATCGCTTTTTGATATTGCTTAATTAAAAAATATAATTCTGATAATTTTAAAAGGGCCTCAGTGTTTTCTGGAAATTTTTTTTCTAAACGTTCTAATACTTCTTTTGCATCGCGGGTTTTGTTAGAAGCAAATAACGCGTCTACTATTGTCATATAATAAGTAGCGTTACTACTGTCAAGCCTTGCTGCACGTTTGGCATCGTTTATTGCTTCGGCAAATTGCTTAAACTGTATGTATAGATTTGCCCTTTCATTATATAAAGTTGCATCATCGGGCGTTTTTATAATTTTTTTATTTATAGCCTCTAATTCCGGCGAATTTATTACTTTTAATAAGGAATCTGTTTTAGCTGTGGCCTCCATTTCCTTTTCTGCTGTGGGTTTACAGGCAAAAAATAAAGTTAAGATAAGTAAAAGCGATGCTATTTTTTTCATTTTTATTTCTATTTTTAGTTTCACAAACTAAGCTAATTTACAAAGAATATATTTACTTGTAGTATTTCTGCCCCTAATAATTATAGGAGCGTGACTAATTTTTTTTTAACCACTCTTCTTTGTTTATTTTATAAACAAAATTTAATTTTTGTTCTTCGCTGTAGTATTCAATTTGTTGTTCACCAATTTTTACTGCTCCTAATTTTGCAATAGCTTTTTGCGAACGTAAATTATTACAGCCAATATAAAACAAAACATTATCAACATGCTGAAAAGCATAATTTAGCATTATTGTTTTTATCGCTTTATTATAGGATTTACCCCAACATTCTCTCGAAATAAATGTATAACCAATGGCAACACTATTTTTTTCTGCATCATATTCATAATATCTGCTGCTTCCAATAAGTACTTTTGATTTAGCATCATAAATCATAAAAGCTCCTACTGATAAAACTGCTCCCTCAAAAAATTTTTCAAATACTTCTCTTTGATAACGATTTTTATTGGGATGCTGTTCCCAAATCAAAGGATCTGATGCTACCGCATACAGGGCTTCAAAATCATTCGGCTTTAAGGGTTCTAATACTATACAATCATTTTTAAGATGGGTAGGCTGTAAATCAAAATCCATATTCTTTATTTACAACACAGAGGCTATGAGCACTTGAGGACACAGAACGCTTTTAGTTTCTTTATCTCAGCGTTCTCTGTTTCACTATTACTCTGTGTTGCTTTGTTAGTAGTGATATTATAAATCGTTAGCTGTTGCAATTAACTCAGCAACATCCAATACTTTCGTTTTATCCTCTTTATTAAAGTGTTTTACGCCATCTGTCATCATTGTATTACAAAAAGGGCAACCTACAGCAATCACATCAGGATTTAACGCCAATGCCTCCTCTGCACGTTCAACGTTAACTTCTTTAGTGCCTTTTTCAGCCTCTTTAAACATTTGCGCGCCGCCTGCACCACAACATAAACCATTGGCTTTGCTGCGTTTCATTTCCGCTAACTCAACATCCAATTTTTCAATTATTTCTCGTGGCGCTTCGTATACATCATTCGCTCGCCCTAAATAACAAGGGTCGTGAAATACTATTTTTTTACCTTTAAATTCTCCACCTTGTACTTTCAATTTACCTTGATTAATTAGTTCTTGAACCAACTGCGTATGATGTACTACTTCGTAATTTCCACCCAGCTGGGGATATTCATTTTTTAGGGTATTAAAACAATGCGGACAACCAGTAACGATTTTTTTTATATTGTAACCATTCATAACTGTAATGTTTTGCATGGCTTGCATTTGGTACAAAAACTCATTACCTGCACGTTTGGCGGGATCACCAGTGCAGCCTTCTTCTGACCCTAATATTGCAAATTTAATATTTACATGATTTAAAATTCTAACAATTGCTTTGGTAATTTTTTTAGCTCTATCGTCAAAACTTCCACTACAACCTACCCAGAAAAGGATCTCTGGAGTTTCTCCATTAGCCAACATTTCGGCCATTGTTTTTACAACTATTGGTGTATTGCTCATCTTTTAATAATATCTAAATTTATTCGTTTATCCAGTTGGCGCGGTCGGCAGGACTAAATTGCCAAGGGGCACCATTGTTTTCTAAATTACTAAACATGTTAGTTAATTCGCTTGGGTTTTGGCTTTGCTCCATTACTAAGTAACGACGCATTTCAACTATAATTTCTAACGGATTAATATTTATCGGACATTCCTGCACACAGGCATTACACGTATTACATGCCCAAATTTCTTCGGTAGAAATATAGTCACCTAAAAGAGATTTGCCGTCGTCTACAAAAACACCTTTGTTTGCATCAATGTTTTTTCCAACTTCTTCTAGCCTATCGCGCGTATCCATCATTATTTTACGTGGCGATAATTTTTTGCCCGTTATGTTTTGCGGACATGCACTTGTACATCGGCCACACTCGGTACAACTATATGCATCTAATAAATTTTTCCAGGTTAAATCTTGTACATCTTTTACACCAAATTTTACCGGATGATTGGGATCTGTTTTTGCAACATAAGCAGGGTCAAAATTAGGCGCTACAACATCTGTTACAGAATCTAACGTTGTGAATTGCCCTTTTTTATTGAGGTTAGAAAAATACGTATTGGGGAAACCTAACACAATGTGTAAATGTTTTGAAAATGGTAAGTAATTTAAAAATGCAAAAACCATTGTAATATGCCCCCACCAGCCAATTCGTTCAATAACATGCAAACCACCTTCGGGAAAACTATTATATAACATAGGACCTAAATAACGCGATATGGAGAACCCAAAACTACCATCGTTTAAATTAGTAGCATGAGATAATCCACGCGAATAGAGCACTTCGTCGGCTCCGTTCATCATAAAAATAAAACAGATTAAAACAATTTCCATCACTAAAATTAAATTAGCATCAAACTTTGGAAAGCCGTTTAGTTCATTCATAGTTAGACGAGTTACTTTTAAAATATTACGCCTTGCTAAAAAAGCGAGCGTTCCAATAAACGCAAGTACGGAAAGAACTTCGATAAAACTTACCATAAATGTATAAAAAACGCCTAGCGCTTCTCTAAAGGCACGGTGATGCCCCGTAATACCATCAAAAACAATTTCTATTAATTCGATTTGAGTAATTATAAATGCGCTGTATAAAAAAAAGTGCAGAATAGCAGGGATTGGGCGACTAAACATTTTTTGTTGCCCAAATGCTACCAGCAACATTGTTTTTAAACGTTGATTTTTATTGTCGTTAATTTTAATTTCGCGTCCTAATAAAATATTACGTCTGATTTTTTTTGCATTAATAAAAAAAAGGCCAGAACCAATAATAAAAAGCAGACAGAAAATTATAGAGCTAATCATAATTTAATTTTTATTTTGTTTTGTGTTCGTCATTGCGAGGCGGTGGCCTAAGCAAACTCATTCAGTGTTAGTTTGTTTCCTTCTTCGCAATGAGGTATTTTTTAATTTTTTGGTTTATTCTTATCCTTCTTTCCAAATACCGAAAAGTGGATATAGCGTTCGGGGTTAATACGTAAATCTTTTAACAGTTTATCTAAATCCTCGCTAGATTTATTTAAGTTGTTATACAACGAATCGTTTTTTGCCAACTTACCAAGAGTACCTTGTCCTTCGTTTATTTTCGATAATAAAATATTTAATTCTTTCATTGATTTATCGGCATTTGCAATGGCATCTTTAATTTGTGCTTTTGCTAAACTATCTGTCATATTGCTAATGTTGCTAATTACATTATCAATTTTTTGCCCATTTTTACTGAGGTTTGATGTAATTTGATTTAGATTAGAAAGCACACTTGATATTTTTACTTTTTCTGAACCAATTAAATCATCCATTTTATAAGCTGTTTGTTCTAGGCTTAAAATAGCTTTACGCACCCCTTCAAAGCTCTCATCAATATTTTTACGGGTTTTAACATTTAAAACAGAATTTACAACGCTCATAACACTATCAATACTACCAATTAATTTCTCCGCTTTTGCTTGTATGGGTGCTATTTGTTTATTAAACGATTCTTTTAAACCTTGCTCTGTTTCTGCGACAAGTGTATCGCCACTTTTAACATATTGTGGATTATCTCCTAAAATAATTTCAATGGCTTTTGAGCCCAATAAATCTGAACTTATAGCGCGGGCAATTGAATTTTTGGGTATCTCAACATTTTCGGTTAATAAAAATTTAATCAAAACGCGTTTTTTATTACCGCTTCCTATTAAACTAATTTGGCTTACCTGCCCAATTTTGTAGCCACTTATTAATAAAGGCGTTGCGGGTATAATATTATCTATTTTAGGGTAAACTGCATACAATACATATTTGTGCGAAAAAAGGTTGCTACCTTTTAAAAAATTAAGCCCCCAAATAAAAGCCGCAACAGCACATATTACAACCAATCCAATTTTAAATTCTTTAGAAATTTTCACGTACTAAAATTAATGTTTTAAAATTAAGATTTATTTATTTTGTATACAAATTTAATAAAGCATAGATACTACTATTTTAGTCTATTTGAAACTAATTACTATTTAAAATAAATAAAAATGTTGCTATTTTTCTATCCAACTGTTTTCACTAAACGGTTTATTAAACCCTACAAAATAATAAGCAGTAAAACCACTAAAAAAAATAAGTAAATGAAAAAAAACGGCTATTCTATATCCACAAAAATAAGTTGCCGATTTATCTAATGTAATTAAAAAGGTAGGCAAGCATAAAGTAACGGCCAATGTCCAAAGGATTAAACATAAAGCTAAACATTCAAAATTACGAAACGGAAATGCCAGTAATTTTTTATACCATTTAAGTTTAGCGCCCCAACTTTGTATTAAATAGTAATTACCGTAAATTGTGGGTGCAAATAAGGCAAAATTACTTTGATTTTTTTTTGTGAAAAACGATTTTTTTTCGCCCATAATTTTAAAACCCTGCAGTTCTTTACCTTGTAATTGGTTTAGGTGTTCAATTTTTAAACTGGCTTCGTAAGGTACATCAAATTTATAATTGGGGCTATCTAAAAATTTTAAACGCAATTTAACGCACAATTCTTTTAATGTTTTAGGAGCGTACAACAAATTTTTATCTAAGCCCTTTTCGTTTAAAAGTGCAAAGGTATCGTTATAGGTTTTTAAATTTGTTAAAACATTTTTTTCGCTGTATAAACTTTTTGAGAAGAGTTTGTTTACCTCGTTAATAATTACATCGTCGTTACTAAACGATTTTACTTTTTGTTTATGTAATTCACTCTTAATATCAATGCTAGCAAACATATTATAATAACAGTTTTAAATTACAAAAGTTTATTTTAATAGAATATTAATAAATATTTTTTTTACTTTACTGCCAAATGGAGCACAAAACAAAATTAGAACTTATAAATTATCTTACTCAATTTATTTCAGAAAATCGTAAGCAGCGTTTTGATGATGTAATACAACAGCGCACCAATCACTTGCAAATTGTACTTGAAAATATATACCAAGAGCATAATGCTAGTGCTGTGCTCCGAAGTGCCGAAAGTTTTGGCATACAACACGTACATTTTATTGAAAACAAAAACAGTTTAAAAATAAGTGTAGATGTAGCTATGGGAAGTAGTAATTGGCTAACGCTACATAGGCACAAAAACAATGAGGATAATACCAAACAGGCCTTAACAGAATTAAAAAAACAAGGTTACAAAATTGTTGCAACCACGCCCCATACCACTGCTTGCACTATTGATAAATTAGCAGTTGATACTAAGTTGGCTTTAGTTTTTGGAACAGAGATTGATGGTATTAGCGAAACGGTTTATGAAATGGCGGATGAGTTTGTAAAAATACCCATGTATGGCTTTACCGAAAGCTTTAACATTAGTGTTTGTGCTGCTTTGTGTATGTATGAATTAACAACGCGTATTAGACAAGAGGTGCCAAATTATTTACTAAGCGACGCAGAGAAAACCGATGTATATTTAAACTGGCTTAAAACCAGTATTAAAAATAGTAATGTTTTAGTTGAAGATTATTTGCGGAAGATAATATGATAGGGGCTATCCCGTCCTATCGCTATTGTTAGTTGGGTTTTCGGAGCATTAACCCCATATAAATTTAAACCGTTCATTTAAAGATACTTAGGCTTTTAGTAAACCGAAAAAGATTGACATTGGGTCAGTGTGCTAAAGAAGATTGACTCCGCTCAATGTACAGTAAATGTTGTTAGCGGTTGGTATTATCATTCTGCTATTTTAATTATAACATTTCCTGTTTTTTGTCCCGATTCAACGTATTTATATGCCTCTACAATTTGGTCTAACTTATACTGCCTATCAATTACCGGTTTATATTCGCCTTTTTCAGCTAGCTCTTTTAAAAAGATTAGATCTTCTTTAATAATTGTTGGGATTGGAAATAAAAGTTTTTTGCCTCTAAATAACGGCGTTGTAAGAGCTAAAAGTATATTCACACCGTTTTTGCCCAGTTCTGTAGAAATATAAATGCCACTTTCCTTTAGCAATGGTTTGCATTGTTTAAATGAACTTTTGCCAACAGCATCAAATATGAAATCAAACTTAATTTCTGTTTTTGTGAAATCCTGTGTCTGATAGTCAATTACGATATCTGCACCGAGAGATTTTACAAGCCCGACGTTTTTTGTATTGCAAACTGCTGTTACTATTGCACCAAAATGTTTTAATATTTGCAGGGCGGCAGAACCAATAGCACCGGTTGCTCCATAAACTAGAACATTTTGGCTATGCTTAACTTTTGCAGCTCTAATATCAACTAGGGCATAATGTGCGCCTTCAGAAATTGCAGCAGCTTCATCAAAACTAAAATTTATTGGCATACCTACAACAGCATCTGTTTCAGCGATTGTTAGATACTCTCCGTGTCCACCAAAGGTTTTGTCATTAAATCCAAAAACCTTATCCCCTTTCTTAAAGGAAGTTACATGCTGGCCAAAATCTTCAACAACACCTGCAAACTCACAACCTAGTATTTGGTGATTTGGTTTTAAAAGTCCTGACCAAAAACGCGATATAAAGTATTCTGCACTGCGAAACCCCGAATCTGTTCGATTTACAGTTGATGAGTAAACCTTAACTAATAATTCGTTGTCTTTTGGTAATGGTTTAGGAACTTCCATTAATTGAGCAACTTCGGGTGGTCCATATTTTGAATATACTATTGCTCTCATTTTTTAAATATTCTCTTGATTAATAGTTGCATCCGACACGTGCAACAAACTAGACCTTACATCTATATTAAGGCCTTCACTTACTTCTTCGCCTTAGTCTCCTTTGGTTTATCGGCAACAACTTCATCAGCTTTACAAATTTTACAAGGCTCGTAACCGTTTTTTTTTGCAACTGTTAATTCCATTCCTTTTTTACCTGTTTTTGCAGTACTACAATTTTTTGAATGATATTTTTTACCACTTTCGGTTACATAAACTGTTTGTGCTTTTAGTTTGCTAAAGCTAATTGCTAAAAATAAAATAGATATAAAAAGTAGGTTATGTGTTTTCATACACTAAAATTATAAATAATTAATTTAGGATATGAGTTTTAAACACTTATTTTTACTGTTAATTAATTAACACAATGCCAAGTTTATTTTTATTACGAGGGTTACCGGGTGCAGGTAAATCAACATTAGCAATTGAGTTAAGCGAAAATGGTAAATACCCTATTTTTTCCGTAGATGATTATTTTACCGAGAAAAGTTCGGGTAATTACATTTTTAATTTTGCGCAAAATTATTTAGCGTATCAATTATGCCAAGAAAATACTAGAAAAAGCATGTTAGAAAAAACAGAAAAAATTTTTATTCATAATACATTTACTATAGAGTGGGAATTAGAACCTTACTTTATGTTGGCGGCTTTTTTTAATTATAGAGTATTTGTTGTAACAGTTGAAAACAGGCATAAAAAGGCAAATATTCATAATATTAGTGACGAACAAATTAAAAAAATGGCCGAAAAATATAAGGTTAGTTTATTTTAATACTTTTGTAAACAATTATGGCTTTAAATTTAAAAACACTTGGTATCCGAAGTTTAAGCGCTGCTATTTTTGTAATCGTACTTTTAGGCAGTGTGTTATGGAATTATTATTCATTTACAATTTTCTTTTTTATTATATCGCTAATTGGTCTCAATGAATTTTACAAGATTTCAGAAAAATTGGGAGCCAAACCTTTCAAAATTATAGGTTTTATGTGTGGGGTAATTGTCTACCTATCATTTATTAATCCATTTTTTTTAACTTACGATTCTGATGTAGAAAATATATTGATATGTGTTTTGGTATTAATACCATTTGCAATTTTAACTGTGGCTTTATTTTCAAAAAAAGAATTTCCCGTTCAAAATTTCATGTACACATTTGCTGGTATTCTTTATGCAGTTTTACCTTTTAGTTTATTAAATCAACTGGTAATAATACATGAACAAGAAAAAAACATGTATGAGTTTTATCCTAAAATAATTTTGGGAATAATCTTTTTAATATGGAGCAACGACACCTTTGCCTACTTAGGTGGTAGTTTGTTTGGAAAACATAAACTAATTGAGCGTATTTCGCCAGGTAAAACTTGGGAAGGCACTATTTTTGGTATAGCGGTAACTTTTGGAATTAGTTTTTTAATAAAATTTTATTTACTAAAAACTAAGGGTAATTTATGGCCTTTATTGGGTGTAATTGTCCCTATATTAGCTACTGTAGGCGACTTAGTGGAAAGTATGTTAAAACGCCAAGCAGGCATTAAGGATAGTGGCAGTATTATGCCTGGACACGGCGGCGTTTTAGACCGATTTGATAGTCTTATTTTTGTAAGCCCTTTTGTATATGTATTATTAAAAGTATTATAGTTTTAACGAATGCACTCTATGTATAGGAATTACAACGCCTTGTTTTAAAATAACACGCTTATCAGTTACTCCCCAAACCGTTGTATCAACTACTTTGCACGACGAATCGTCTTCAAAAAATATTCTAATTTTAGTATGCTCTAAATTGCCTAAAGATAGGGCTCTGTCTAACTCAGCTTTTCGCTCTTTTATTTTTTCAGAATCGCTTAATACATCTGTTGAAGGAAATTTTAAATTTTCAATTTTTTCCTTTTCTATCGGTTCAAAATTTGTTAATACCATGACTAATTTTTTAGATTAAAAATACTTATTTATTTCTATTAATGTAAACGATCCTTCAAAAAAAAGGTTACATTTTTACCATAATAGTTCTAAACAAATACATTAATTGTTTATAAGTTTTAATTCTTGCTTCAACAACGCGTATAATTCTCTAACCTTTTTAGTTCCGATTCTATACACAAAACCACTATTATCAGCTAATTCTATAAAATCACTCCCACTTGTGTAAAACTTAATAATGCCTTTATTGTGTAAATTATAAACACCACGTTTAAAATTTATTTTTTTATACTTACTTTTTCTAATGGAGGTTATATTTTTTAAATCAATTTTCACTTTTCGGGCTGTCCAAAAGCCATCTAAAATAATATGACCTTTATAAACCTTTGTATGAATGTGTAAAACATACGTCAATGCCGTTGAAAACACAATAATGCTAATACCTAAAATAAAAAATATTAAACCCGAATCGCTAAAGTTCTGTATAGGATAGGATCCAATTTTAAAGAACGTTAAATCTACAGGTCGTGGATTTTCGCTCCAATAATACCCAATAAAACAAAATAACGTTAGCCCAGATCGAATAACTATGCTTAAACGATTGTGCCCTAGGTATTGTTTTTCATCAAATATCGGTTCACTATCTATCAAACTCTGTTAATTTTAAAAATTTTTCTGATAATGGTTTTACCTTAAAACGCTCATCGCTTCTGTAACCTATTACCCATATAATTTGATTATTACCATTAATTAAAAGTCGAACACTCTCCTTTTCAAATGTGTTTAATTTTTGGTCTTTTAAAAAATCGCTCACCAATTTAAAGCCATTCATACCAAATGGTTTAAAGGTATCGCCTGTTTTTTTCGCGCGAATGGTAAGGGGGAATATAAATTGCTTAGGCTCAATAATTAATTGACTTTGTTGTGGAATTTTAAATTTTTTTAATTCTCTAAGCTTAAAATAGTTGTTAAGCTCTGTAATTGAATTTATCTTAATTTCTGTACTATTTGTCTCGTTATTTTCTTTAATGATTAGTGAATTTCTATCAATGGTTAATTGATGCGTTTTTGATTTAAAATTTTTACCAACTAAGCCATTCGCTAAACAATTTATTTTTATGTCTTCTACCTGCGAAGCCTTGTATCCAAGAGGGTTTAGAATAAAATGCAAAATGGTAGAAATATGTTTCTCATTTTTTAGTTTTTGTTTATCAATATAAACTAAATTACTTTTTTTAACAACTAATTCGTTTTGTTTTTGAGTTAAAAAATCGTTTATGATTTCTGCTTCTTGCTTAAAAATTTTTGTATTTTCAGTAAACGTGTTTTCAAGGTTTGGATGTAGTTTTTTTAGTTTTGGAATAATGTTTAAACGTAAAAAATTACGATCGTATTTGTCATCTAAATTACTTTTATCTACTCTAAATTTTAGTTTATTGTGTTTACTGTAAGTGTCAATTTCTTCACGTCTAAAAATTAATAATGGCCGTATTGTTTTTCCACTTTTTTCAGGAATACCTGTCAATCCTTTAATACCGGTACCCCTTAACATATTTATTAAAACGGTTTCAACAGTATCGTTGGCGTGATGAGCAGTAAGTAAATAGTCAATTTTTTTTTCTTTAAGTAATTTTTCAAACCAATTATACCGCAACTCACGTGCGGCCATTTGTGTACTTACTTTATTTAACTCACAGTAATTTTTCACATCAAATTTTTCAACATAAATTTTTACATTTAATCTTTTCGCTAACTCAACACAAAATTTTTCATCAGCATTACTGTCTTTACCTCTTAAATTAAAATTACAATGCGCTAATTCAAAATTAAATCCGCCTTGTTGTAATAAATGTCCTAACACAACAGAATCTACTCCGCCACTAATAGCCAACACTAGTTTATGTTCCTTGCTAAATAACGAATTATTTGAAATATGTTTTAAAAACTGTTCTAACACCTAAACAAAGTTAAAAACAATTTTGCTTGCTAAGCTATTGCATGTTAAATTTGTGCTATGACAAAACAAGTAACCATAGTAGGAGCTGGTTTAGTAGGCTCTTTACTTTCGATATACCTAGCCAAAAAAGGCTATAAAATTAATGTGTTCGAACGCCGAGCAGATATGCGTAAGATAACGATGAGTGCTGGTCGTTCTATTAATCTTGCCCTTAGCGACCGTGGCTGGAGAGGCCTTGAAGGCGTCGGTATTGCTGATGAAATTAAAAAAATTGCTATCCCCATGTATGGGCGTTACATTCATAACAAAGATGGGTCCACTGTCATTCAGCCATATGGAAAGGATAATCAAGCAATTTACTCGGTGAGCCGTGCAGATATTAATATGAAATTAATGGATTTGGCAGAAAAGCAAGCCGATGTTACTATTCATTTCGATAAAAAATGTATCAATGTAAATCGTATCCGTTTAGAATCAACCTTCGAAGACAATAACACACACCAAACTACTTCTGTAAAATCAGATTTAATATTTGGCGCTGATGGCGCTTTTGCTTCTAGTCGCTTAAATATGCAATTAAACAGCGACAGATTTGAATACAACCAGCATTATATTGATTGTGGTTATAAAGAATTAATTATTCCTCCGGGCGAAAACGCTAAGTTTTTAATGGACAAAAATGCACTACATATATGGCCTCGCGGCAGTTTTATGATGATTGCACTACCGAACCCAGATGGTAATTTCACCTGCACGTTATTTATGCCATTTACCGGCGAAAAATCGTTTGAAAAATTAAAAACAAAAGAACAGATAGTTGCATTTTTTAATGAAGAATTTGCCGATGCAGTGCCATTAATGCCTACCTTGGTGGATGATTTTTTAACGAATCCTCTTTCCTCATTAGTAACTGTAAAATGTTTTCCTTGGACGTTTGATAACAAAATTGGATTGATTGGCGATGCTGCCCACGCCATTGTGCCATTTTACGGACAAGGTATGAATTGCGGCTTTGAAGACTGCGTGGTGCTTAACGAATTAATTGATAAACATAATGAAAATTGGGATGAAATTATGCAGGAATATCAAGCATTACGTAAACCTGATGGAGATGCCATTGCCGATTTAGCCATTGCTAATTTTGTTGAAATGCGGGATAAAACCGCAGACCCTAAATTTTTACTACAGAAAAAAATAGAAGCAAAATTCTCTTCTAAGTATCCTGATAAATGGATTCCTTTATACAGCATGGTTACCTACAGTCCACACATTCGTTATAGCACTGCCTTAAACGAAGGCCAAAAACAGCAAGCCATTATGGATAAAATTATGGCTTTACCCAATATAGAAAATACATGGGATAGTGATGAAATTGAAACTGAAATACTAAAGAGTTTATAAAAAAAATCGAAAGCTGATCTGCATTTATTTTTTTAATAGTTCTTATCAAGGCCTGCTAAATAATGGATTAGGGTTTTTTAATAAATCTTTCTTCAAAGCCCCTATTACCTTGTAAACCCCCACTGTGGATGACTAAAACGTTTGCGTTTTTTTTTAATTTTTGTTTTAGCATTAAATTAAATGCAGCAAAAAACAGTTTATTGGTATAAACATAATCTAAGGGAATATTGTATTGCGTCTCAAAATTATTTTTAAAATCAATTAAAGGTTGGTAATAATTGGCATAGCCGTTAAAACTATAGTTTGACGTAATGCAGTTTTCAGAAATAATTTCAGTCTCAAATTCTTCGTTACCGTTAATCTTTACATCAGTACGATGAGCTATTTCAGTGACAAAGCAATCGTTTGAGGGCGAGAGATCGCTTCCTTCGTCGACATGGTGTGTTAATTTTTTGAGAATTAATTCCACGTCATTCGGCAATTTATTTTCGCCTTTTAATACACTAATGCCTAAAACTTTTGAGTTGCTATTTATAGTTGACACAATACCAGCATATGTAGTTGCTGTGCCGCATGCACAGAGAACATAGTCGTAGTCCCATTCGGATTTTATAATTTCAGTACAACCCAAAACACCTTCTAAATTATTTCCTCCTTCGGGGATTAAATAATGGTTGCCATATTTAGTTTGAAGATAATTTTTAAATTCTTTATCGTTTTTTTTAGAATACGTTTCTCTCGAAACAAATTCTAATATCATTCCGTTTTCTTTTGCTTGAATAAGTGTTGGGTTTAATGTTATTTCTTCGCCTCTTATTATTCCAACAGATTTTAGCTTAAAAAATTTGCAAGCATTAGCTGCTGCAGCAATATGATTGCTGTATGCACCGCCAAAAGTTACAATTGTATTTATATTTTGTTGCTGTGCTTTTTGTAAATTATATTTTAATTTAAACCATTTGTTACCACTAATACTTTCGTGAAGCATATCTAAGCGCAACACATCTAATTCATAATCAAATGGCGTATTAAGTTTTTGAATAATGGGATTATAAACCAACATTACTTTCTATAAAAATTCATCTCATCAATGTAATTCCAAACATTCGGATGCATAAAAAAACGCACGTCTTTTTTCTCGTTAATAGCATTTCTAATAAATGTTGAAGAAATATCCATGACAGGCGCCTCAGTAATATGAACATTTTTATGACTGTCGAAAGGGCTTTGTGAACAATTAGGACGAGGATAAACGTAAATGTTATAATTTTTTAAAATCTCTTCATAATTTTTCCATTTAGCAAAACTTTGCAGATTGTCTTGTCCCATAATTAAGCTAAATATGTGCTTAGGATATTTTTCTTTTAAATGAGCTAACGTATTTATGGTATAAGACGGTTGTGTTAATTTAAACTCAATATTACTCGATTTAATTTTTGAATGCTGATCTAAAGCTAAGTTAACCAAATGCAACCTATCGCTTTGATTTAATAAGCCTGCTTTATTTTTTAATGGATTTTGCGGGCTAACCACTAACCATACTTCTTGTAATGGTGTATAACTTAACATATAATTAGCTAACACTAAATGTCCCACGTGTATGGGATTGAAGGAACCAAAAAATAAACCTATTTGCATAATTTTATTTTAATAAAGCTAAAGCATTTTTAAACGCCAAAATAGTTGTATCTAAATCTTGATAGGTATGTGCTTGGCTCACAAAACCTACCTCATAGCCACTTGGCCCTAAATAAATACCTTGTTTTAATAATTGGTGATACAAAATTTTAAAGTACTTCATACTATCGCTATCAATTTCTTCGGCATTATTTATCAATTCTTTTTGAGTAAACGCAATCCAAAAAATAGATCCTAAATTAAATATTTTAAATAGTGGGAAAGGATTATTCTCCATAATCCCGTTTACTAAATACATTGTCTTTGCTTCTAAATCATTATAAAAATTTGGCTGTAAACACTGGGTTAATTGTGCAATGCCTGCACTCATTGCCACTGGATTACCACTTAAAGTGCCTGCTTGATAAACGGCTCCTTCAGGCGAAACACAACTCATAATTTCCTTGCTTGCTCCATAAGCACCAACGGGAAAGCCTCCCCCAATTATTTTTCCATAAGTTATAATATCTGGCTTTACGGAATACATGCCTGCGGCACCGCAAAAACCCATTCTAAATCCACTAATTACTTCGTCGAATAATAGTAATGTATTATTTTCAGTACAAATTTCTCTTAAAAATTGTAAAAATTCTTTTCCTTGAATTAATAAACCATTGTTAGCAGGAACTGGCTCAATAATTACACACGCAATTTCATTTTTATAGGTATTAAATGCCTCCGTTACCGCTTGTTTATTATTTAACGGAACGGTAATCGTTTCGTTTACAAAACTATCTGGCACACCGGCACTGCTACTATTACCAAATGTAATAAGCCCACTACCCGCTTTTACCAATAACGAATCTACATGGCCATGATAACAGCCCTCGAATTTTAAAATCTTGTTTCGCTTGGTATATCCGCGTGCCAATCGAATGGCACTCATTACGGCCTCGGTGCCACTACTTACAAATCTAATTTTTTCGATATAATTATTAAACGTTAAAATTAAGTTTGCTAAATTATTTTCCAATTCAGTAGGTGCACCAAAACTAGTGCCGTTTTGCATGGTTTCGTTAACCGCGTTTAAAACAGCATCGTTAGCATGCCCTAAAATTAATGGCCCCCAACTGCAACAGTAATCAATGTACTCATTGTCATCAGCATCCCAAATATGAGAGCCTTTACCTTTTTTAATAAAAATAGGTGTACCACCCACACTTTTAAAAGCCCGAACTGGAGAGTTTACACCACCTGGGAAATAATTTTTTGCGTCAGTAAATAATTTTTCAGAGTTTGATATGTTCATATTTTAATGTGTTATAATTTTAAACATTGCGCTTAACGGGTTGCCAAACGTTAGATTTTATACCCTTGGTATAATTAATAAAGCCTTTTAACAATGCAAAATTCATTAAATAAAAATGACTAACAAAATTTATTGGTTTAAATTTTATAGAAATAACTTTATCGGCAAAAGGCAAACACACACCAAGTAACTGACAAAAAAACAGACACAAAAATAAGATTGAATGTAATGAAAGAAGAAACGAAGAAACTAAACTAATAATTAAAAAAAAGGGTGTTAGCCAACGCAAAACTTTATGCGACAAAAAAGCAAAGTCTCTACCTTTCCAAAAAGGGAATAACATAGTTTTAAAATAATTCAGATTTTGAAAATTACCTGCACTAATACGCACTTTACGTCTAAATTCGGCCTGTTTATCGTCTAACACATCTTCATAACATATTGCATTTTGATTAAATAACGCGTATTTATTTTGTTGTATAACTTTAAGTGTTAAAAAGAAATCATCTACAATAAAATTAGCGGGTACTGGTTTAAAAACATTAGAGCAAATAGCAAAGCATCCCCCTTCTGCACCCATTATGGCTTGCCAAGCATTACTTTCGGCTAATTTTATTTTATTTTCGATATTTAAATAGCTTATTTCTTGTGCAATAATACCTTTTGTTACAGGCGACTGTTTTATAATATTAGCTGCAACTAAACCAACATTCGTATCTTTAAATTGTTTTATTAATTCAAATAAAGTATTTGGTGTAAATAATACGTTTGCATCGCTTAAAATAAAAACTTCTGTTTTTACAAGTGTTTGTAAATGATTTATGATATTTATTTTCCCGGTGCGTCCTTTAAAATGTACTAACTCAATGTTATTAAAGTTGTTTTTAAAATTTAAAACCAGTTGGTTTGTTGCATCTGTGCTTGCATCGGAACCCACTACAATATGTATTTTATGTAAAGGATAATTTGTGGTGATAACCGACTGCAGTTTCTGTTCAATTATTACTTCTTCGTTATAAGCTGCAATTAAAAGGGTAACTGAAGGTAACTCGTCGCTTTTTACATAAACATTAATTTGTTTTTTTTGCTTTTTAAAAACTAAAATTACAAACAAAGGATAAAATAGGTACGTATGTAAAATTAACAGAACAGAAAAAAAGAAGAGTATTAAAAACAAATTATTCATTTAATAATTTTTTATAAAAACTAACTAATGCTGCTACTACTTTTGAATTATCAAACTGTTGATATGCTAATTCTGTTGCATTTTTTTGCAAACTGATTTGCTTTGCTTTATCATTTAATAATTCTATTACTTTTTGCGAAAATTCATTTGCCTCATTTGCAATAACAATATTTAAATTATTTGTATAATTTATCCCTTCCGCACCAACTGATGTGCTAACAATTGCTTTACCATAACTCATCCCTTCAATTATTTTTATCCGTAATCCACTACCACTAAGCAAAGGTACAACCATTAACTGATGTTGCTGATAAAATAATTTACCATTGGTTACATTTTCAATAACATCTACATTAGGTTTATTTAATTGTTTTAAATTGTGCGGCATTCCGCGGCCGGCAATAATAAATTTAGCCTCCGGTATGGCCTTGTGTATTTCATCCCAACAGTTATCCAAAAACCATTTAACTGCTTCTTGGTTAGGCATCCAATCCATTGAAGCGAAATAAAACACTGTAAATGGTTTAATAACCTCGCTTATTTTTTGTTGGTATTCACTTACATTAACACCTGTAATGCAAGTAAAAACAGGAGTTTTAGTATTTAATTTTTCGAATTCCGTTTTATCGTAATTTGTAATTGAAATTATTGCGTCTACCCTACTTAACGTTTTTATTTCAAATTGTTTTAAACGCTTAGTTTGCAACTTTATGTACCATTTTTTTAGGGGGTTGTTTTCGTTTTTTAAATGACGCTCCCAAATTAAATGCTCAATATTATGCGCTCGCAAAATTAGTTTGGCTTTACTATATTTTTTTATCGTATCGATATAAACTGCCATAAATAAACCTTCTAACTGTATAATATCAAAATTAGTTTGTTGCAATAGTTTAATTAATTTAGTTTCAAAATCGATAAAATAAAAGCGACTTACAAAATACGATTGCTTTGAAAACAAATTTAAAACTGCTCCAACCGCGGTGGTATCTGTATCTTTGTAAACAGACATGTAATTGCTTTTAATTTTAAAATCCGCGGGGACATCCGAATCGGCTTTAAAATGTTTTTTAGTGTTAATAGTAATTAAATGCAATTCAACATTATTTTCTATAAAACCACGTGCCATATTATAAATAGCTATACTACTGCCATCAGTGGCAGGGAAAGGTGCTTTGTTAGATAATTGTAAAAGTTTAAGCAATTTTTTTATTTTTAAACAATTTTGTAAACCACGTGTAATAAATTGTAACATCAAAAATAGCACTATCTTTTGCAGCTTTGTATGTTAAAAATATGCTAATTGGTAAAAAAATTAAGAGGGGTGCCCACATAGCCTGCCAAACAGGCATTGTGCCTTCGTAAGCCAAAGACGTAAATGCTTCGGTTAAAATAAAATAGGCTAAAAAGAAAAGTACTGCTACTACTACAGGTAAACCCAAGCCACCTTTTTTAATAATAGCACCCAAAGGAGCGCCAACAAAAAATAAAATAATACAGGCAAAACACACCACAATTTTTTTATGCCATTCAACTAAAAACTGATTTATTTCCATTTCATCTCTTTCAATATTAGAAATTGACGCGTCAATATAACTCAAATTACTTCTAGCGTTTGTTTGTGCATTTTCAATAACTCTGTAATATTCAGTTGGCTTTAAACTATCTATAAACTGATTTATATTTTGAACTTCATTATTTTGTTTCGCATTTATAAACGTACTTGTTCGTGTAAAAAAATAATCGCTCGATTGGCGCGTTAATTCAACAATACGTTTATTTAACCTACGTTTTGTGCTATCGGCTACCGAATCTATTTGCCAAATGTTTAACATCTCTTCATGTCCTTTAAACGCATTTTCATCGGTTCGCTTTAATTTAAAATCAACCAGTTCGATATTTACCTGTAATTGCTTAAAGTTTAATTGTGAGAGCTGTTTTTTAGTAGACGAACTTGCATTATTAACTTCTTCGGCGTACCTATTTCCGTCTCGCAAAATTAACACTAACGCGCTTGTATCGGACGTTGTAGTAATTTTTCCGGTGTTCGCATACATTTGTACCGTATTACCCATTTGAGAACTATGGTCGTAGATATAAATATCTTTTAAGGTATCTTTATTGGCTGATTTTTTGCCAACTCTAATAGAATAGTTTTCGATTTTATTATAAAAAATACCTTCTTTAATACTTACTGATGGTTTTTTTTGACGAATATCAAACAACAACGATTGCGACTTTAAATGCACCGTTGGCAATATAAAATTATTAAATAAAAAGGTTAGTCCAGCTAAAATAACTATTAAAACAAAAACTGGTTTAATAATTTTAAATAACGATAATCCACTTGATTTCATTGCAGCCAACTCATAATTTTCGGCCATATTGCCAAAACTCATAATGGCAGCCAATAGCACTGCTAATGGGATACATTGAGGCACGATAGCTATCCACGCATACACAAATAGTTTAATTAAATCGGTTGTTTTTAAGCCTTTGCCAATTAAATCGTCTAAATAAGTAATTACAACTTCTACCAAAAAAAACAAAAATACACTAACAAAAAGTGTGATAATGAATGGCGGTAAAAAAGATTTTATAGTAAGGGTATGTAGTTTTTTTAATAACAAAATTTAGTGCTAAAATACGGAAATTTCGTTCAATTATTTGCTATTGACGTATTCGAAAACTCTAAAAAAATAAAAATATATAGTGTTATTGAAATTCGAGCGATTTTAGCCATTTAACGGCTTCTTCTTTATTTGCAACAACTTTATATTTCCCTTTTGGTTTTTGAACCTTAATAAAAAAATTTGCAATAATTCTATAAGCTAAATTATTTGCAACAACTGCCGAAGCTAAAATTGGGGTTGAATCTTCTAACTTTAATGCATTATTTCTTGCCTCTTTAGTAACAATAACATTGTCGCCTGCTTCAAAAATAAAAAGTGATTTTTTGCCATTTGCAATTTTATTAAATGCATCTGCCATTCTAAGCTGCAGAGGTACATCTAAAATTGTATTCGTATGATAAAATACTTGAACAATATCGTCTTGCCTTAAACTTAACGTAGCTTCGGGCAATTTAATTTGCTTTACTATTTCAACATCATTTTCTAAAATCATAATTTAAGTCTGTAAAGTACAAATTTTTTGTTATTTTAAACTATTCAAATTTTTATTTTCTGTATCCATTCAACGGCATCATTTTCATTTCCAAAAGCTTTTAATGGTCTTTTAGGTTTTTGAACTTTCATGTAAAAATTTGCGATTATTTTATATGCTAAACTACTCACAACAAGTGCACTTGCACCAACCATCGACTGATCCTCTATTAAAATAGCATTATCTCTAGCTTCTTTAGTAATAGTTACATTTTCTGCCGCTAAAAATATAAAACGCATTAATTTTCCGCCTGTAATATCTCTATAATAATCTAATAAACGCATTTGTAAATCAACATCTAAATTACAATGGTCTTTAAATAAAACATAAACTATATTATTCGACTTTAATTTTAGGTTAACATCAGAATAATCTAATTCTTTTAGTGTATCTAATAATTCGGGTGAATTCACGAGATTAGGTTTGTAAAACGCCAATATTATACTGTTTCGTTATTGGCGCATGATTTGCCATTTCAATACCCATACTAATAACTTTGCGAGTGTCGCATGGATCAATTATTGCATCTAACCACAAACGGCCTGCGGCATAATAAGGCGTTGTTTGCGCATCATAACGGTCTTTTGTTTTATTATACAGCTCTGCTTCTTTTTCGGGTGTAATTTCTTCGCCTTTAGCTTTTAAACTGGCTACCTCTATTTGCACCAATACTTTTGCAGCCTGTGCCCCGCCCATTACGGCAACCTGGGCTGTTGGCCATCCTACTATTAATCGAGGGTCGTAAGCCTTACCACACATTGCATAATTAGCAGCACCATAACTGTTGCCCATAATTATTGTAAACTTTGGCACAACCGAATTTGCCATTGCCCCTACTAATTTTGCACCGTCTTTAATAATTCCGCCTTGCTCGCTACGGCTTCCAACCATAAAACCGGTAGCATCTTGTAAAAACACCAAAGGAATTTTCTTTTGATTACAATTCATTATAAAACGGGCAGCTTTATCGGCACTGTCGCTATAAATTACGCCACCAAATTGCATCTCCCCTTTTTTACTTTTTACAACTTTGCGCTGATTGGCAACTATACCCACCGCCCAACCATCAATACGCGCATAGGTACAAACTATTGACTGACCATACAATTCTTTGTATTCATCGTGCTCGCCATTGTCCACTAGGCGTTCAATAATTTCACGTACTTCGTATTGCTTGTCCCTTGTATCGGGTATAATACCATAAATGTCCTTTACGTCTTTTTTAGGTAGAGCGGGTGTTTCGCGATTAAACCCTGCTTTATCGTAATCGCCTACTTTGCTCATAATGCTCCGAATACGCGTTAAACAATCGGCATCATCTTTACATTTATAATCCGTTACACCACTAATTTCGCAATGTGTTGTGGCTCCGCCCAAGGTTTCATTATCAATGGTTTCACCAATAGCAGCTTTTACTAAATAACTTCCCGCCAAAAAAATAGAGCCCGTTTTATCAACAATCATTGCTTCATCGCTCATAATTGGTAAATAAGCACCACCCGCCACACAACTCCCCATAACAGCACTTACCTGCAAAATGCCCATGCCGCTCATAATGGCGTTGTTTCTAAATATTCTCCCAAAGTGTTCTTTATCTGGAAAAATTTCATCCTGTAAAGGCAAATAAACCCCTGCGCTATCTACCAAATAAATTATGGGCAAACGGTTTTCCATCGCAATTTCTTGCGCACGTAAATTCTTTTTTCCAGTAATAGGAAACCAAGCCCCTGCCTTAACCGTAGCATCATTTGCAACTACTATACATTGTTTGCCACTCACATAACCAATTACAATTACAACGCCACCTCCGGGGCAACCGCCGTGTTCTGCGTACATCTCGTATCCTGCAAAAGCGCCCATTTCAAAACGAGCGGTATTTTTATCCAACAAAAAATCAATACGTTCGCGCGCACTCATTTTTCCTTGTTCGTGCAATTTTTCTATACGTTTTTTACCACCACCTTCGTATATTTTTTGTAGGCGTTGCTCCATTTGGCTAATGAGTAAACGCATTTTATCGTCGTTTTTATTAAATTCTAAGTTCATAGTATTTTTTGATAAAGATTATAAAAATATAAATTTTTAACTATTTAACAGGTATGTATTGATAACTATATTTAAAATAGGCTATTTTTTTTTAACTTTGTATATTATACCCATTGAAACATTTTTATAAATATTGTTTTATTATTGTTTTGTTTTGTGCGAACGAAATAAATGCTCAGCGTTTCTCTGAGCAAATTCCTCAATTACGCCGTTATAAACAAAAAGACATCGTTGATAGCGTAAAAGGCATTTATGTTTACAATAAGCTATTAGAAGCTATAGGTGGCGATTCGATTACTTACAATAAAGCAGGATACAACTTACAAGGCTGGAATGAAGACTATTATGTGAGTGGAAAGCTTTTACATAGGGGCTATTATATTGATGGGAAAGTAATAATTTTTAAAAACTTTTATGAAAATGGGCAATGCGAACGTTCTGTAATAAATCCCGACCCCTTGCATTGCAATATAGATGTGTATTACGAGAACGGAAAGCCGCGTTTTCAAATAAATTACTACGACGGCTTGCCTCAAAAAAAATACGAATTTTATTTTAGTGGCTTACCAAAATATGCCGAAGAAAACGAAAAAGAAATGAAGTACCTAACACTTAAAAAAAGTTGGTACAGTAATGGGCAGCAAGAAAGTATGTTGGAAATTACCGACGAAAAAAACAAAAAATATTTGCAAAAAAACTACTACCAAAACGGGCAATTAAAAGAAGAAGGAGCCTTAGTTTTTAATGTCAACACCAAAAGCTATTTAAAAGACGGCACCTGGATTTATTACGATGATAACGGTAAAAACAAACGTACCGAAAAATTTAATGCTGCTAAGTTAGCTGGGAAGTAGCGCCTATACAGCGGTTAACAAAAAATTTTATGAGAATACTATTCGTTATTATTATCATTTGTATCCAAACACTAACGTACGCACAGCAAACAACATTGCGGGATAAAGAAGAATCTATGAAAAGTACGCTTTGGCTGTCCATCTCCGACTTCAAAAACTCAACACTTAAACTTGATAGCATTGGTTTTGGAGAAATTCCTAAAGAAATTGAATACCGCGGAATTGTTGTGGAAGCCTTAAAATGGGCAGATAGTAGTGGTACAAACATTCTACTTCTTACTCAAACCGGCGGATTTAATTTTAAAGATACAACCGGTGAAATTAATGCAAAAGCCGAAATTAACGCTTATTTGTTTACTAAAAAGAAATCGGAAAAAACATACAGCAGACTTTGGAAACTTTACGACTTGGTTGTTTGCTTTGGCGTAGATATGTATGCTGGTTTTTATCAGCGTGGTTTAACCATTACGGATATTGACAAGGACGGGTTTGCCGAAATAACTTTCATTTATAAATTATCCTGTCGTGGAGATGTTTCTCCTGCAACACAAAAACTAATTCTTTACGAAAAAACAGACAAGTATGCTATGAGAGGCGAAACACTTATTAGAGCCGGTAACCCTAAAATAAATAACAAAAACAATTTTACACCCGACGATAAATTAAAAACTAAAACAGACTTTTTTGAATTTGCTAAAAAACGTTGGGCAACAATTGGTGAAGATGACTATAAGCAGTTTAGATAATGTTTACTTAACCTCACGCGCTATTTCTTAAAATAGGTAAACGTTTTTCCATCGTAACGACAAGGGCCTTGCATAGTGCCGAACCAAATACTGCCGCTTTTGTCTTCTGTAATTTCAAACACCTGAGAGTCACCAGCTTTATTTTTCACTAATAACTTGGTGAAATTTTTTTGGTCATATTTATATAAAGCCATTCCGTCTACCGCGTCCCGTTCGCCTGTACTTATCCAAAAAATTCCAGCTTTGTCTTCATAAATATAACATATAAAATTAGACATTAATTTTGTTAATGCTGCTTCGCCTATTAAAGAAGGATTATAACAATACAGCCCATCCTGGCCGCCAATCCAAATCTTGCCGTTCTTATCTTCTTTTATGCAACGAACATTTGTAAAAGGCAGGCCATTAATTGTAAAATTGGTAAAGGTTTTACCCTTGTAACAACTAACACCTGAACGAGTGGCTATCCATATCGTTCCGCTCTTATCCTGTGTAATTGAATTAACCCTATCACCACAAAGGCCGTTTTGAGTAGTATAACTAGTAAAACCTTTTTTAGACGTTAACGGTAAACCTGATAATGTTGTGATCCCAGGTATAGAGCTTGTCTTGAATGCAACTGAAGTATCGCAACGGCTTATTCCTCCATCTGTACCAAACCAAATGTTTCCGGTCTTATCTTCCATCATGCAGCCAATTAAATCATCAATAAGGCCGTCGTTTGTTGTGAAAAGGGTAAAGCTTTTGCCGTTATATTTATAGGCTCCGCCACGAATGGTGCCGAACCAAATGTTACCGCTTCTATCTTCCATAATAGAGTAAACGTGAAAATGAATAAGGTTTTCTTTTAACGTGTAATTTGTAAACACCTTACCGTCATACTTCACAATGCCCTGCCAGCTAGCAAACCAAATATTGCCTTTTTTATCTTCCAAAATATTTCGAGTAATACTTACCGGTCCAAACGCTGAAATAGTATCTCGTGTTTCAAGAAAATAAGGATCGGTTGTAGCTTTTTGACTGTAAGCCGCACTTTCAATTAAAATCAGGATTAGAATACCTATTTTCTTCATAATTTAAAGGTAGATAAAATTATTAAAAAAGTAACCTGCGATATAGTTATGCAAATAAGTAATTTTTAATCGTTACTAGACTAGTTTAATATTACCTTTATGATATGTTTAAAAGCACACGTTTATACTCTATCTTATTTAACAAATGCCCAAAATGCCACAAGGGCAATTTTTTTATAACTAATAATGCTTACAATTTAAAAAAGTTTGATAAAATGCATACTAATTGTCCTGTATGTAACGAAAGCTTTAGACCCGAAACCGGTTTTTATGTTGGAGCCATGTACGCCAGCTATGGGTTAACAGTAGCATACGGCTTAGCCTTATTTGTTGCAATGGTAGTATTATTTAAGTTAGATATTGTCGTATTTTTAACAACATTTTGTATATCCCTTTTAATGCTAGTACCTTGGATTTACCGAAAATCGCGATTAATTTGGATAAATTTGTTTGTAGGCTATAAAAAAACAAACTCCAAATAGCAAGTGTTTATAACGCTAAAAAAACTTTGCTTTTTCTAACGCCTTGGCAATAGCTATTTTTATTATATTTTACCTATTTTTAAACTATGTTTGAACAACTTAAGGCAATAGATACTGAGCTGCTACTGTTTATTAATTCCCATAATAGCCCCATTTTTGATACGATTATGTGGGGTTTTAGTAGTACTATCCCAACAGTAGCTTTAATTTTTGTTTTTGCATATTTTTTCTTTAAAAAATTTGGACAAAAAAAAGTAATCGAATTTATTTTAGGGTGTGCTATTGTTTTTGCATGTACAGATTTATCGAGCAATGCCATAAAGCACGGCGTTAAACGCTACCGCCCAACGCATCATTTAGAACTTAAAAAAACTATTCATAAAGTAAATAATTACGAAGGGGGTAAATATGGTTTTTTTTCGGGGCATTCGGCAAATACATTTGGCTTAACCGTTTATATTTTTTTGTGTGCCACTTGGATTAGTAAAAAAAAGAAAATCTTATTTTTTTTATACCCATTAATTGTTGTTTACAGCCGAATGTATTTAGGAGCACATTATCCAAGCGATATATTTGTAGGCTTTATTGATGGTTTGTTATTTGGAACTTTAATTTTTTATATTTTTAATACTTTCTTTTTTAAATTAAATGAACATAAAATTAATAGTAATTAGTTTATCAGTTTGCTTTATAACAAAAGCACAATTGCCAAATACCGATATTTGGTTGTTTAAACTACAGAAACAAAAAAAAAATATAACTATTAAATCGGGTAAAAACATTACTAACCGAGAGGGTTACGATAACCAACCAGCATTTAACAGTAGCGGAAAAAAAATATATTTTATAAGTATTAAAGAAGATAAACAAGCAGATATTTATTGTTATGATTCGGGTAAAGAAAAAACAAGCCAACTAACCAAAACTGCCGAAAGCGAGTACTCCCCTACCCCAGCTAGTGATGATAAGTTAATGACGTGTGTAACAGTTTTAAAAGACAGCTCTCAAATAATTCAAATGTTAACGTTCGATAAAAACGCTGTCTTAGTAAAAACCAACCCACTTTTTAATGTCGACTCGGTAGGTTATTTTACATTTTTAAATACAGATACAGTTATTTATTACAAATTAACGCAACCCCATAGCCTACGTTATCATTGCATCTCCTCAGGCGAAGACAAATGGCTGGGCAACAATCCAGTTAGAGGTTTTAAAGCTATTAACCGCCATACTTTAATTTACGGACTAAAAGACAGCACAAACGTTACCTTTTATAAATACGATTTTGTATTACATAAAAGCGAAAAATATGCTGAGTATAGTTCCCTAAACGAAGATATTATTTGGCATGCGCAATGGGGCTTGTTAAAAAGCGAAGGGAACAAAATACTACGTTATAAAGAAGCTACAAGTAATTGGGACTTGCTATTCGATTTATCTGCTTATGGTTTAAAAAAAATTACACGTTTTAATTTTGATACAAAAAACAACTATTTAATTGCTGTAGATAATTTATAAAAAATGCTATTCGAAAAAAAAATAAACGATTACTTTTTTAGTACTGATAAAACAAAACTACAGATAAATGTTATTTATAATTATTTAGCAAACGAAAGCTATTGGGCTAAAAACATTCCTTTAAGCATAGTTCAGCAATCTATAGAAGGCAGTTTATGTTTTGGTATTTATAACAATACGCAACAAATAGGTTTTGCACGTGTAATTACTGATAGTGCTACCTTTGGCTATTTAGCCGATGTATTTATTTTAGAGGGATACAGAGGGCAAGGCTTATCTAAACACTTAATGCGTTTTATAATGGCTTATCCTGCCTTTAAACCTCTTCGCCGCTTTATGTTAGCTACTAAAGATGCACAGGGCTTATACAAACAATTTGGCTTTAATCAATTGGCAACACCTGAGCGCATTATGGAAATTAAATTTTTTGAATCCTATTAGTTGATAGCCGCTAGTATATATTTAATTATTTTTTTGATTATAATTTATAAAACCAATTTTTTTGGAATTTTAAAAGATACTATTATTTCTTCTAAAATAATTACAGGTTTGTTTTTTCTTAAAGCCTTGGCTATACCTGTGTATGTTTTAATTTACCAACGCTTTTATGGGGGTTTGGATAATTTTGATGCTGGTAATTTTTATAAGGATTCAAAAGCTGTAAATACGTTTGCACACCAACACTTTTTTGAGTATTTAAAAATGCTATTTGGATTTCAAGATGATTCCGAAGGTTCGTTTTGTTATGAAAATTGCCTTGTATACACAAGCAATTGGGATAATGGTAGAATTAGAGATTTTTTATACAACGATAACCGCATTGTAATTCGTATACATTCACTATTGCATTTTATTGCATTTAATTCGTATTATGTACATGCGGTATTTAGTTGCTTTTTAAGTTTTGTAGGTATCATTTACCTTTATAAATCTATAAAACAGTTTTTTGTTGGAAAAGAAATTTGGGTATTAGTATTACTTTGTTTTTTTCCTACACTTTGGTTTTATACTGGTTCTCTTTCAAAAGAAGCACTAACCCTATTTTTTTTAGGTTGTGGAACATACCAAATTCGTAAACTAATTTTAAAAGAATTTAGCTTAGTAACTATTTTATTTTTAACAGTTATTGTTTTTATATCGTTTTTATTAAAGCCCTACATCTTAGTATTTTCGTTTGTGTGCTTTGCATTGTTTTTCAAAATTTATTTTTCAAAAAAAATTATAAAAAAAATAAGTGTTTATATAAGTATTCTAATTGTATCTGTATCGTTAGCCAATATAGCAACCTTAATCTTAAAAAATAAATCGCTCTACACATTAGCCATGGCAAGGCAGCGCGTTTTTGCGGATGCATCAACAGGAGGAATTTTTTTATTAGATACTTTAAAATTTGTGCGTTTAAATTACGATTCTACGTTAGTAAAAAAAACAGACACTAAACAAAATCTATATAAAATAAATTTAAACGCTCCTTACATTTATTGGGAGCATACTCATCAACAAGACACTTTGTTTTGCAAACAAAATACCGATACACTCACCGAATATACGCTCGTATATAAATTGCCTAAAAGCGGTTCTAACTTTATTCTCCCAAATTCGTTTTTTAAATTATGCGTAAGTAGTTATTATTACACGTTGTTTTACCCCTTATTTTTTAATGCAAAAAACAGTTTACAGTTAATTGCTTCAGTAGAAAATTTATTAATTATTATTTCCATTCTAATAATTTTTATTGGAATAATTAATTCGCCAAAACAAAAATTTTTACCCATAGTATTGCTCATATTGGCTTTAAGTGTTAGTTTTTTAGTTGGCATTACTACCCCAAATAGTGGCGCCATTGTGCGTTACCGTAGCTTAGTGGCAATTTTTATATTATTAAGCGCTTTGTATTATTTACCAATTAAAAAAAGTAAAAATTAACGTGTATATTTATTACTTAATTACATATGAGTTTATTCCGAAAAAAATCTATTGAAACCATTTTAAAAAATGCCGAAGCTGAAAGCGAACACAGCGGCTTAGCCAAACACTTGGGCGTGCGCGACCTAACCGCTTTTGGCATTGCTGCCATTATTGGTGCCGGTATTTTTTCAACTATTGGTAAAGCCAGTGCTGATGGTGGACCTGCAGTAATTTTTTTATTTTTATTTACTGCGCTTGCTTGTAGTTTTGCCGCTTTTGCTTACGCCGAATTTGCTTCACTTATTCCGGTTAGTGGAAGTGCTTACACCTATAGCTACGTTGCCTTTGGCGAATTGTTTGCGTGGATAATTGGCTGGGCATTAATTATGGAATATGCCATTGGCAATGTAACCGTAGCAATTAGTTGGAGCGATTACTTTACCTCACTTGTTAGTAATACCACGTCCTATCAGGTTCAGGAATGGCTGTGTTTAGATTATTTTACAGCAAAAGAAAATTACGAAAAAGTTTTTGGGTTATTAATTGCCGGTGTTCCGTTTGAAGACATAAAAATAAATCCACAAACCTCTGGCTTAGTTGAAGGATTTGTAGCCTATGGTCACGCACCGCAATTATTTGGATGGCGGATTGTTTTTGATTTACCTGCTTTAGTTATAAATATTTTAATTACTATGTTGGTGTATCGTGGTATTAAAGAAAGCCGTAATGCTAGTAATATTATGGTATTAATAAAAATTGTGGTTGTGTTATTAGTAATTTTTGTTGGTGCTTTTTACATTGATACAAAAAATTGGAGTCCTTTTGCTCCTAACGGTATTGGCGGTTTATTAAAAGGCATTAGTGCTGTATTTTTTGCCTACATCGGTTTTGATGCTATCTCTACAACTGCCGAAGAATGTAAAAATCCACAACGCGATTTGCCACGAGGCATTTTATATTCAATCATTATTTGCACTGTTTTGTATGTGGCTATAGCACTTGTAATTACGGGTATGGTAAGCTATAGCGAATTAGCTGTTGGCGACCCCCTTGCCTTTGTGTTTGAAAAAATAAAAAGCCTAAGTTGGTTAAGCGGTATTATAGCAGTAAGTGCAGTAGTAGCTATGGCAAGTGTGATGTTGGTATTTCAATTAGGCCAACCACGTATTTGGATGAGTATGAGCCGCGATGGATTGCTGCCCCCTGCCTTTGCTAAAATTCATCCTAAATACAAAACGCCCTCATTTGCAACAATTATTACAGGCTTATTAGTAGCTGTGCCCATATTTTTTGTAGATATGAATATGGTAACAGATATTTGTTCTGCAGGCACACTCTTTGCATTTTGCTTGGTGTGCGGTGGTGTTTTAAAACTTCGAATGGATCCTAACGCCCCTAAATCTAAATTTAAAACGCCTTATGTAAATTCTAAATTTATTATACCAGCTTTGTTTATTTTAACTGTTGTATTAATGGTTGTTTATCAAAAAAGTACTGTTAACTATTATTTAAAGTGGGAGTCACTTCACGCATTTTTCACAAAACTACCCGTTTATTTTTTCATCATTGGTTTTGCTATTTTTTCGGTAATGGCATTTAAATTTAAATTCTCGCTTATTCCATCGTTAGGGCTATTGTGCTGTTTTTATATGCTATCGCAATTAGGTTATAAAAACTGGATTTACTTTGGTGCATGGTTAGTAATAGGTTTAGTAATTTATTTTGCATATGGTCGCAGACATAGTAAATTAGCACTTCAAAAAAATTAATATGTTAGTATTTATTACAGGCGCCACATCGGGCATTGGTAAAAGCAGCGCCATTTTATTTGCAAAAAATGGGTACAATTTAATAATTACCGGACGAAGAGAGGAGCGCCTGGATGAATTGAAAAAGGAACTGGAAACAAATTTTAAAATTAATGTAACCATTTTGTGTTTCGACATTAGAAATCAAAACGAAGTTGAAGCGGCTGTTTATTCGTTGTCCCCTGAATTAAAAAAAATAGATATTTTAATTAATAATGCAGGCTTGGCTGCCGGCTTAGGCCCCATTCAAGATGGTAATTTAAATCACTGGGAACAAATGATAGATACCAATATAAAGGGGCTCTTATATATTACTAAGTTGGTATCTAATCTAATGATTGTAAATAAAAGCGGACACATTATCAATATTGGTTCTGTTGCTGGCAAAGAAGTATATCAAAACGGCAACGTATACTGCGCTACTAAATTTGCTGTAGATGCTTTAAATAAAGCAATGCGAATAGATTTGTTGCCTCACAATATTAAAGTAACCGCTGTAAACCCTGGCATGGTAGAAACAGAATTTAGTGTTGTACGCTTTGACGGTGATGAAGCCCGAGCCAAAAAAGTATACGAGGGCTTACAACCATTAAAACCAGAAGATATTGCCGAAACTATTTTTTGGGTGGCTAATCGCCCGGCACATGTTAATATAAATGACATTGTTATAATGCCCACAGTGCAAGCCACCGCAACTATTTCTATTAGAAAATAATGAATGACTAAAAAAAGAAATGTTATATTTTTTTTTATTTGTTTAACAGTTTTTATAAGTAAAGCTACAAACCGCTATACTACTTTTAAAGATTTTCCGCGTCCAAAAAAAACTTTAGGTACAGGTGTTAGAATTAGTTTCGGACCAGTACTTGGATTATATAGCATTAATACAAATCACGCCAAAACCCCAACCCAAAAAATAAGTGCGTTGTTTTGTTTTAAAAAAGAAGTGCGTTGCGACAGAGAGTATAAATTGTTTTTTTTATTTGGAGCAGAGTATTTAATACATGGATTAAATTTTAAATCCTATTACTTTAAACCTGATAGTTTGCAGTTGTATGATAAAACGTTTGCATACAATTACAGTTTAATTATACAAGAAATTAACTTGCCTTTGCACGTAAAATATTCGTTTAAACCCGAAAATAACAGCTTATTTAGTCCCTATTTAATGATTGGATACCATCTACGTTTTTTATTACCTGCAAATGTTAATGTGAGCCAAAATGGCAACTCCGTAAAAAAAGATGAAGTAGACTTACAATTTAAAAATCCGTTATTTTATAATAAACTGAATAGTTTTGTCTCGGCATCGCTTGGTTTTCAAAAAAACTATTCGGCTAAAAGCAATGGTGGTTTTTTTGTGGAATTACAATACCGTTATGGTTTTTCGCCCTACTCTTTTCAAACAAATTATTCGGCATCGTCGCTATATATTAATAGTATGCATTTAAGTTTGCAGTTAGGGCTGAAGTTTTAATTAATTTATGTCACAATTAATTTATTTTACACTAGTCCATTTCCACCCATAATTTATCTGCGGTCTACAACTCACAATTTTGCCATTTTATTAACAAAATTTTACTATACGTATTGATTTAGTACCTTTGCAAAAAATTATTTATGGAGAATTTAACCCAAGCAAACACCGATTACCAAACACAATTAAACGATTGGATAGACCAAGAAAAAGCAGCTATTGATTTAATAAGCGCTGTTGGTAAATTGTGGTACGAAAAATCGATTGAGCTTATTTTATTTCGTAATCAATTAGTTGATAGAAGTGCGAGCGAAATAATGAATTTGCATTTATATGCCAAAAACATAGTAAAAAAACCCATAACTATTTACGATACTGTTGCCATTGCAACCGAAATTTTAAATTCGAACGTAGGTGCCGGGCGCATAGATATTGGAAAATTAGCGTTTGAATGGCTTCAAGAAAAAGACTCTCATAAAACGATGAGTAATTTTATAAGTGATAAGTTAAAAGATATGATTGGTAATGCCAATCCTGTTACACCAAAAGATGTTGTGTTATTTGGGTTTGGACGTATTGGCCGTTTAGCAGCTCGCGAATTAATTACCCTTGCTGGTAAAGGTGAGCAATTACGTTTACGTGCCATTGTTACCCGTGGTAATAGCGACGAAGAAATTGTAAAACGAGCCGATTTATTACGTACCGATTCAGTTCACGGACCTTTCCCAGGTACAGTAATTGAAGATTTAGAAAAAAAGGCGTTAATCATTAATGGTCATACCGTGCACATGATTGATTCGAAGAATCCCGAAGATGTAGATTACGAAGCTTACGGAATTACTAATGCGCTTTTAATTGATAATACGGGTGTATTTAGAGATGACAAAGAATTAAGTCGCCATTTAAAAGCAAAAGGTATTGATAAAGTATTATTAACTGCTCCTGCTAAAGGCGATGTGCCTAATGTTGTGCATGGGGTTAACCACGAAACGGTTGATTTAAAAACACAAAAAATATTTTCGGCTGCAAGCTGCACCACCAATGCAATTATGCCAATTTTATTTGTAATTGATAAAGAATTGGGTATACAAAAAGGCCATATTGAAACGGTGCACTCATACACCAACGACCAAAATTTATTAGACAATTACCATAAAAAATACCGTCGTGGACGTTCTGCGGCTTTAAATATGGTTATTACCGAAACAGGTGCCGAAAGTGCATTAAAAAAAGTACTGCCGCACCTAGCAGGCAAATTTACTGCTAACTCCGTGCGCGTTCCTACTCCTAATGTTAGTTTAGCTATTTTAAACTTAAATATTAATAAAGAAGTTACCCGAGATGAAGTGAATGAAATTATCCGCAAGTATGCTTTAGAAGGTAAATTAGTAGAGCAAATACAATATTCATTTAGTAACGAATTGGTAAGTACCGATGTTATTGGTAACCCTTGCCCAAGTGTATTTGATAGCCAGGCTACAATTGTGTCGCCCGATAAAAAAAGTATAATACTCTATGTTTGGTACGATAACGAATATGGTTATACACGTCAGGTTATTCGTTTTAGCAAACACATTAGCGAAGTAAGACGACCGGTTTATTATTAATAGTTTGCAAAAGCCTCTTATTAATGAAAATAATTATTTAGTTTTTTATTTTTACTAAACGCTTTAATAAATTTCCGGCAATTATTAACTCAAGTACTATTACGGGTAAAAAATAACGGCTGTGTAATACCTCAAAAGCGCAAGCTGCTAAAGACATGCCAATGGCAAAAGTAATTATAAAAACATTTAATGGGTTTATTTTTTTTGATTTATAATATTCTATCACACCTAACACTATTGATATAATCAAAAAAACATATAGTGAAATGTATACCAAATGAAATTGCAATAATTCGAAAACCAAGTTCCAAGCGGAATAAATAACTAACATACATTTTGATATTGGATTTCCACCTATAATTTGTGGATTTAAAACTTTTAAAAGCGGCGCATGATGTTTTGATGAATAGGACTTCAAAAAAGCTAAATATTTTTGCGCATCTGGATATATACAAATTGTTTCGTGTGTTATTGTTGGAAGAGACCATAATCCGCGCTCTAATGTGATTGACATATATTTTAACGGTTGCTTTTTAATTCCGTCCAAACAAATATCCATACAATAATTCTGAATTTCTTTTGGTTGCATTCCATAACCACATAGTTGAGAAGTAATATCCCACCAATGTTGATTTGAAGCAACAAAAGTTGAGTCTTTTAATCTTACACGAAGTCGTTTAGTTGCATCAGATATATTAGGGTCAAATTTACTTTCGGCTACAACTCTATTCCACAAATTCCATGAAAATCCTTCGCGAATTGACCACGTAGAAAATTGAATCTTATTAAACCCAGATTGAACAATCGGAAACAAAAAAAATAAAATCGATGTAGCTAAAACTAATAACCGTTTCTTATAATACGTGTTATTTAAAAAAAATATAGAAAACATTAGAGGCAATAATATTCCTGCAATGGGGCGTACAAGAAAAGTATAACCAGCAATAAAAAAACTAAGAGCAAGTATACTATTCCTATTAGAATTTAAAGCCTTTTTAAAAGAACATATTGTTGCAAGCATACAACAAATAAACCAGGATTCTGACATAACCAGGTGGGCATAATTAAAAAAAGGAAGATACCATAAATAGGCAATAACAATTAACGAGCTTAACAGTCTGCCATATAATGAAAAACAAATTAGCCATATAAACCTTGCTGATAGAAGATAAAATACAAATTGCATTTGAAGAAGTACGAATGCAAATGTGCAACCAAATAGCGAACTTATTCCCTCTGAAACATATAGCAGCAGAGGGTAGCCAAGAGAGCAATAATACATTATAGGTGAGTGAAATTTAGGGTAAAGATCTTCATGTATCCAAACCCCTTCAAATAGAAATGTTTTGTACATAAAATACCAAGCAGAGTCATTAAGATAATGTGGCATTAAAGGAATTGCCAAATGCAAAATACATTGAAAGATCAAAGTAATTATCAATATGTATTTTAGAATTTTTTGTGCCATTTTAAAACCTAAACACTCCTAACACTTTATTGGAAATTTTTAAAGCTGAACTTCCAACTAAAAAAAGCACTATACCTTTGGGTAAATTATTTAAAAAATAACTAGTTATACCAAAACACTAATCATCAACCCCTTTGGCATCATTTATTACCTCAACATCTAAAACGCCAATAATTTTAAAATCAGTACGGCGGTTTTGAGCTCTTCCTTCTGGATTATCACTTCCATCGCTTTTTTCGTTGGGTGCAATGGGTTTACTTTCTCCGTAACCTTTTGCTTTTAGGCGTTCTTTTTTAATGCCTTTGCTTATTAAATAAGCAACTACGCTTTCTGCTCGGCTTTGCGACAATTTTGTATTGTATTGCTCACTTCCTCTACTATCGGTATGCGATTGTATTTCAACAATAACTTCTGGGTTAGCTTGCATTAACGAAAAAACAGTAGTATCTATAGCAATTTTACTGCCTTCAAGTATATTCGCCTTATCAAATTCGTATTGTATATTTGGTATTCGAATAGGCTCTTTGGGGTTTTTAGCCATTAGCGATGTTTTATTAATATCCTGCGATGTAGTAATGTTTTTAGTGGTTACGTCTAAACTCGTGCCTAAATAATCGGTTTTTTTTATAATTATAAAATAATCTTGGTTGGCTTCTAAACTGGTATTATAATTACCTGTGTTATCACTTTGCAGGGTTTTTACCAAAAAGGTTTCGCCTGTTTTTTTATCTTTAATGTAAACCTCAACTGTTGCTTGCTGTATAGCCAAATTAGGATCAATTACTTCGTTTACATTGCCTTTTAAATTTATTTTTATGTATTGCGTGTGTTTATAGGTATAAATATCATCGCAGCAGGTACTGTTTTTTAAAGCATTTCCGCCTTTACGGTTACTTACAAAAAAACCTTCTTCTCTGTTGGGCGAAATAGTAAAATAAATATCATCTGCTCCTGTATTTATTGGTTGGCCAACGTTTTCAGCACTCATCCATTTTTTACCATCGCCAATAGCTTTAAAAATATCGTAGCCCCCTAAGCCACCCAAGCCCTCGCTGCTAAAGTACAGAGTGCGCGTTTCATTATCAAAATAGGGGCTCATTTCATTTTGCGAAGTATTAATAGTTTTGCCAGCATTTTTCGGTGTTTTATAAACTTTATTTTTTTTATCATAAATGCTGTACCAAATATCTAAACCACCTTTACCCTCTTTATTATTGCTAACAAAATAAAGCAGTTCGTTACCTTTGGCGGGGTCGGTAGTAACGGCAGGCATTGTACTGGTGTATTTAGGGTTATTAATTACTTTGGGTAGTTTAATGGGTTCGCTCCAATCGTTACCATTTTTTTCTGAAACATAAATCGCACAAATCATTTCGCCTTTAAAGTTGGGTTTACAGCGTGTAAAATACAAACGTTTTTTGTCGGGACTAAAACAAGCATTACCCGTATTAAAATTAGCAGCATTTAAATTTGCACCATACTCACCGGAAAATTTCCAGGTATTATTTTCTTTTTTTGCATAATAAAGTTTACGTTGCACGGGTCGGGTTGTGTCGTCTTCAATAATAAATTCTTTTTTATCGGTGCGTAGCGATGTAAAGATTAATGTGTTTTCATCACTATTTATTGGCGCGCCCTCTGTATTTACTTTGTTAATAGTGGTATCTAAATGGGTGATAATAACTTTCTTTTCAACCGAAATTAATTTTTGAATACTGTCGCAAAATGCAATTTCTTTTGTAGCTTGTTTTTTTAATTGTTTTTCAGAGCCTTTATATTCTTTTTTAAATTTTTGAAAACTTATTTTAGCACTATCGTTCTGCCCGTTACTTTTTTGCATTTGTGAATAAAAATACAATGCCTCTGGGCATTTTTCTTTATCAGTAGTATAGGCCTGTAAAAAAAGTTTTTGAGCACGCTCGTAATCTCTAATCTCTAAATAATTTTGTGCTAACAAGTTCATCGCCTTAGCATCACTACGATTATTTTTTAAGTAGGCTTCAAAAAAAGAAATGGCACTGCTTGGGTCGTTTTGTTGCATGGCATTTTTGCCCAAACGTTTTAATGTTTTTCCCTTGGCATTTTTTATTAGTGCACTATCACTTTGCGAATAAGCAAAAGCCGTAATAAAGATAAGTATGTAAACTAATTTAGTAACGTTCACAAGGAAGTGTTTTTTTATTTAAACGTGTATTTTTACCTTTATAAATTAAAGCTATTTCAAATGCCCCTTTACTATTTACTGCCGTTTTTAATTGCGACTGTGTAATATCATAACTAAAACCAATGGTATAATGTGAATAATTTAAACCAACGGTTGCAATACCAGCATCGCTGTTTCGCTTTAAGCCATCGCGCCACATAAAACCGGCATAAACTGAATTTGTGAAAAACGCATTTTTACTTAACACATATTCTACATTTAAACCCGTAACCCAATCGCTTGCTTTTGTTGTGTAACCACACAGGCTATATCCACGCAAAATAATTTTTGCATTTAAAAAATAATTTAGGCCAATGTTGTAATACTGCCTAATTTTTAAGTGATTATTAGTTCCTAAAAAACTATCTTTAGGTTTATTAATGTGAAAAAAAGAAAAACCTATTTCGGGTTCCAACTTGCCAAAGCGTCTACTAGCGCCAAAACCAATGTTCAAATCAAACATAGTACTACGTTGCCCCACATTTGTTTCAGTGTTGGTTAGGGTGTTATCAAACTTGCCTGTATTCCAATTTAATTGTTCAGGAAAAGAATGCGAATAAAAATCAATTGACTTTAAAACCAAACAGGGCTGAATACCCAAATGCAAATTAAAGCCTGCAATTTTTTTATGAATAGCGCCTGAAAGTAAAATTTTGTTAACCACTAAATTACCCCCGCTTTTATCGTTAATAAAAAGCAAACCACCGCTCACTTGCTGGTTTGCGGGATAAATATTAAAATCTCCTCCGGCACTAAAGGTGTTGTAGGCTTTACTAATATCGCGCCATTGGCTGCGGTAATTACCAAAAAAACGGTAGTCGCCTTTATAATTTCCTGTATTTGCTGGGTTTAAACTTAGTGGCGAAAGATAGTATTGACTAAAATGAATATCTTGTGCATAACTCGTATTGAGTGTTAGTTGATAGAAAACTATTAAAAAAAATATGTAATTAATTTTTTTCAATTGTTAGCGTATCAATTTAAACGTTCCTGTTTTTAAAAGTGCTTTTTCGTCAATGTAAGTTTCTGCACTAACTTGGTAAACATAGGTTTCCATATTTTGTGGCACACCATTAAAATAACCATTCCACCCAACTTTTACATCGTTACTTTCAAATAACAATTGCCCCCAGCGGTTAAAAATTCTAAAATAATTTAATTTTTTTATGCCCCACCCGTCCACATAAATAATATCGTTAGTGCCGTCGCCATTAGGCGTAAAAGCAGTTGGCACATCTACACTACTTTTAGGTTCTACAAATATTGTGTACGTATTTAAAGTTTTAAAACAACCTAAATTATCAGCTACTACTACGGTGTATGTTATATTTGTTGTAGATGTAGATGTTGGATTAACGCAATAATTACAATTTAAATCTGTTACTGGAGTCCAAGTATAACCCATATTTGTACCGGCATATCCATTAATTGGTATGTTTTGCCCAATTATTACGGTAGTATCCCATTGAATATTTTTAGGTGGTTGTTGGATGTAAACTGAAGAAACGGTTGAGCCTTTGCAACCATTTAAATCTACAACACTTAAGGTATATTGTGGCGAAACGCTTGCGGTGGCTGCCGTTGAAGCACTTGATGGACTTACTAAACCTGCTGGCGGACTCCACGAATACGAGGATATTGGTGCCGTACCTGTTGCTATACTATTTAATACAAAAGGCACATTTTTACATAATGAATCGGGACTTAAAATTTTTACAATTGGTAAGGCGTTTATTGTCATATTTTTTATCGCGAAGCCACTGCAACCATTAGGGTCGTTTACCGATAAAGTTACTTGATAAATACCAGATGCAGTATATGTATAATTTGGGTTTTGAAGTGTGGAATTAGCACCGTTTCCAAAATCCCAATTAAAAATAAAACCACTTGAGTTAGGAGTAATATTTGTAAACACATCTGGCAACCCAAGGCAGTGAATGCTATCTGGTTTTGCGAGCTCCGTATTGCGTTTAAAATCAGCATCTATTTTAATTACTTGTATGGCTTGTGTTGCTGTGTAGCTGCACGAATACTGTGCCGAATAATAAACTAAAGAAACAGTGGTTGATCCATTTGTTGTTAAATTATAAAAGTTAAAATTATGTGTAATACTTGTTGCAGGGGTTGGATTAGCTGAAATGGTATTGGTGGTATTTCCATCTCCAAAATCCCAAAGCCAAGCAAAAACAGTACTACTATCTTTTACATTAAAGGTAATATCCTTGCCTAAACAAACTGTTTGTTTATCTAAATTTAAATTAGCGCTTGCACCAAAAATTTGTAAGGTTTTTGTAACAATTGCTTTGCAACCGTATGATGTACTCACAGTTAAACTTATAGGTACAACAACCCCTTGCGTGGTATAAATATTAACTACCGTGTTAGACGGTATTATTGTGCTTCCGGTTCCTAAATTCCAGGTGGGGGTTAGTGTAAAGTTACTGGTAGTTGTTGACGTGTTTACAAAGGTTACCGGCGACCCAGAACAAATATTATTAGTACTGGTAGCATTAGCATTGGTAAACGTAAAACTAGCACTTGGATAATCTTGAATATTAATAGGAATTGTGCTGCTATTTCTGCAACCTAAACCATCCTGTATGGTAACAACAGCATTATAAGTACCGGATACTGAATAAGAATAAACAACGGTGTTTGTAGAAAGGGCAACAGTTGACGTGTTTGCTCCATAATTAAAGGTATATGTTGGGTAACCGCTTGGGGCAGTAAATTTAATTGGAGTATTAACACAGGTATTTTGTGGCACTGCTATTAATTGCGCATTGGGATTATTTACTTGTATAGTATGTGTTGCTATGTTAACACAACCTTGGGTATTTGTTAAACTTAAACTAGCTGTAAATATTTGAAAGGGAACACTTGCATTAGTATAGGTAGCAATAGGATTGGTGGCAGTGGATGTAGCTCCATTACCAAAATTCCAAAAATAACTTTGTATTTGGTCGGGTAAGGCTGTAGACGAAGTATTCGTTAATTGTACTGTGCCACTGCTTAAACAAATGGTGGTCGTATTAAACGCAAAAGCAGTATTAACGCTACTAATTCTAAATGTTTTTTTAGTAGTATCGCAACAACCATTAATGTCTTTTACCATTAATAAAACAGTATGCGTCCCTGCCGTTGTAAAACCATAGTGAACAATTGGACTTATGGTGTCGTTTGGTGGTAAATTATCTACATACCAAACATAGCCTCTATTGCAACCTGTAGCCACATCAATAGACGTGCTGGCATTAAATACCTGGGTTAAACTAGCACAGGCCACTGAAGGTATCGTAAAATTTGCCTGCACATCTCGCACGGTTACCAACATTGTATAGGTATATGGCAAACAGCCTGTTAAAGCATTTACACCTATTAAAGTAGCAGTATAATTACCTGTAGCAGTATACGAATGAACTACACTATGTGCAATGGTAGTTGTCGAATTACCTGCTATGACTAATGCGGGGCTTCCATCTCCAAAATTTAATGTAGCACTCTGCGCCTTTTGTAATTGGGAATAGAAAGTTACGTCTTTTCGGGTAGCAGCATTACAATTGGTTTCATATCTACCCTGCACAATTGGCCCATTAACGGTTACAGATTGAGAAATAGCGGTGCCTTTACAACCGTACAAATAACCACTCATGGTAAACGTATGCACTCCCACATGGGTAAAATTCCATGATGGGTTTGGATCATTTATACAATGCGAAAAGAAACCATTATCACTCTCTACATGCCAATGCTGAATAGCAGGCGTTGTTGTGGGCGATGTATTAGTTATTTGCACTGGTTGATTCCAACAAGCAACAGAAGGCGTAACCACAAAGCTAATAGTTGGTTGGTTGGCAACATGCACCGTGTCAATAAACGAAATATCAATACAACCGGCTGCAGTTTGTACTATTAAAAATGGCGTATAAGTCCCTGCTGTATTATAAGTAAAAGTTGGATTTATAAATGGAGGGGGTACTATTCCGGTAATAATTACGGCGGGTTGAGCCCCGTTGTTCCATGTATAACTGGTAATAGGATATACACTACTAGATACACTAGTATTTGTATAATTTACTACCAAAGGCGCACAACCTTCTTTTTTATCTTTTATAAACAAAGCGGTGGGTCGCCTAATGGAATCAAAAATATGAACTGTTGACGTAGAAGCACATCCAAACGCGGAATAAGCTGTTAATGTAACTACCGACGAAAAAGTGTTGTAAATAGTATAAGGATTTAAACTACCTTGCACCAGTGTAAACGTAGGATTTGTGGCATTGCTCGTAGAGATTGTTTGCCCATTATAATTAGTGGCAGTCCACGAAAAACTGGTAGCATTGGGGGATGACTGATTAATGTATTGCGCCGTAAATGTTGGCGAACAGGTAAATGAAGGAGGTGTGTTGGTAAAGTTAGCAACTACCTGTTCTACTAATATTGTTTTGGTAAGCACAGCTTGGCAAGTGGTATTGGGCACTGAAGCTGTAATGTTTATGGTGTAAACACCCGGGCTTGTATAATTATGTAGGGTTTGTGATGCTGCTGAAGTGATAACCGATCCACTTGAGTTATCGCCAAAGTTCCACGATGTACTAAAAACATTCGAATTATCTATTGCTACTAAAGGTAAACCTAAACAAACTGTACCGGGTATAGTGGCCAATACGCTAGGCTGACTAACCGACACCTGAGTAGTAGCAGTTTTACTACAATTATTGTTATCAGTAACGGTTAAATTCACAACATAATTACCAATGCTTGCATAAGTAATACTTCCAGGAGTTTGTTGTGTAGAGGTTTGCGAATTACCAAAATTCCAATTATAGGTTAAGCCCCCACCGTTAGGCGATCCACTTGTACTATTATTTCCATTAAACGACGTCGTAAAAGGTGCTGTGCAAGAATTTAAACCCGGGTTAGCAGTAATAATTGGGGTAGGAGGAGTTGATACGTTAATTGTTCCTATGGTAGTAGTATTATCGCAACCATTACTATCGGTAACTTTTAACGTTACACTAAAGCTACCAGCAATTGTATAACAATAATTAACCAAATTTAATGTTGATGTGCTTGAACCACCGTCGCCAAAACTCCACTGAGCACTCGCAATAGTTGCACCACCTGAATAGGTACTTAAATTAGTAAGTGTGGCACACCTTACAGCACAGCCACTTGTTGGTAAACTAAAATTAAAATTTGAAACCGGCTTAGCATAAATATTAACCAATGCGGTATAGGTAACGGGGTTACCAGAAACTAAACCCGTAAAGGTTACTACATAACTATTAGCATTTGCATATGTGTGAGTTGGATTTAATAAGTTAGATTGTTGCGAATCGCCAAAACTCCATAATGGGTTTGTAGCACCAGGCGGCCCGGTAAAATTTATTGCACTTGATGGGGCGCAACCTACAGTTGGTGATACAACAATTTGTGATTTAATTTTTAAACTAACAATCCAAATAAAAAAAAGTAAAAAATAAATTTTGTTTTTGGACATGTTAAAAAATGTTATACATTTGATTATCCAAAAATAGTAAAATTTTTGAGGGAACTACCATAAACTTTGAAAAACATAATTTTATTTATTTTAATTTTAAGTTGTTGTTGTCTATTTTCTCAAACAACAAGTGGTACATGTGGTACTCGATTACCTTCAAATTATTTAACTTGGAAAAACTCGATAATCGGAAACTCAAATAGTACTCAAAATATGGTGAGTACCTTGTTGCACGACACCTGTTTAAATAAAAAATTTTCTATCGTATTTTATGTTGTTGAAGATAGTACTTACGCATGGGGAGGCAATTTACAACCGACGCACTTAACGAGCTGTGTAACAAATTTAAACAATGCTTTTAAGCGCATCTGTGTTCAATTTTTAAACTGTAGTACGGTGGTAATACCAAATTACACCTATAATAATTGGACACAAACTATAACCGACCCTGTTGTAACGTCTAACTGGAGAACAGACAAAACGCTATGCATTTATTTAGTAGATAATGCCCCCGGTAACGGATACACTTATTTCCCAAATCAAGGACCCGGTAAAGATTATATTGTACTAAACAAAAGCGTTTTAGTGAATCAAACTACAAAATTATACCATGAAATGGGACACTTTTTTGGTTTACCAAATACCTACGATGAAATTGGATCAGTTATTACTCCTACTCCACCCCCGGGTGTTGCTAGTTACGAGTTTTTCAGACGTACCAATTGCTATGCTAATGGTGATGGTTTTTGCGATACAGAGGCAGACTGTTTCCCTGTTGGAAATACTTCTGTTGGCCCTTGTGGGCACCAACCAGGCACACAAGATGGCTTTTTAGATTTCTATGTACCACCTGTAGATAATTATATGTCGGAATGGATTTGCCGTTGCAAATACTCACAAGAGCAATATAATTTTATGGCACGGGTTATTTTAAATCAAAAACTCTACCTCCATTAAAGCCTGTTAAACTGTGAAAACGGCAACCCTTAACGAATTAAAAAAAGAATTAAACGAACTCCCTCAAAAGCAATTAGTAGAATTATGCCTTACTTTGGCTAAATACAAAAAAGACAACAAGGAGTTTTTAGATTATTTATTATTTGAAGCGCATAATAAAACTAGTTTTGTAGCCGAAGTAAAAAAACAAATTGACTCGCATTTTAGCGAATTAAAAACGCAAAGCAATTTATATTTTGTAAAAAAAAGTTTACGAAAACTACTTCGTTTAATAACAAAATATTGCAAATATATTTCAGATAAAGCCCTAGCTGCCGACTTACACATTTATTTTTGTAAAAAATTAAAATTGTCGGGTATACAGTTTCAAAAAAGTCAATTGCTTATTAACATGTATCAGCAACAATTAAAAAAAATAAATACATTGTTAAAATCCTTACACGAAGATTTGCAAAACGATTATTTACAAGAACTTGAAGAAATAACGAATTAACTAACTTTTTAGATCGTAATTTTTTAGCAATTACTTAACATAAAATTATACGTAGTCTAGTTATCTTAACGCTCTAAATCAATTCTAAATGAAAAAAAAATTACAAACTTTATCTTTAATACTATTCATTATTTTACAGTGTAATAGTTTTTTATCTCAAACTACATTATATTTTACGGATTTTGGAACTACCCAAAATGTTAATCCTGTAGGTTGGACATTTACAGGTATTGGAATGAACATTAGTAACAACACTACTTCATCGGGTTATGTAGGCGCTTCGGGTAACAATTATTTAGGCGAAGGTAATTCTGTAACATTTACAAACACATCTGGTGCCTCGCAAGTGTCTTCGCCAATAGGTAACTCGTCGGCACAACTTACGGTAAATACTACTGGTTTTCCACAAATTGTGCTAGGTTTTGGTATGCGTAAATCATCTGCGGGTTATAATACAAACGCTACTTATACGCTTGAATGGAGTAGTAATGGCACAACTTACACACCTATTAACTACACCGAAGCCGCGGCTGGTGGCTGGGGTTTGGCATCTGGTGCCGGTTTAACCCTACCTCTAGGAGCGGGCAATATCCCTACACTTTATTTACGTTGGTCATTTAGCCGAACAGGTACCGCTTCTAATTTTAAAATTGATGATGTATCTGTTCTAGGCAGTAGCACTAGTACAAATTCAGCACCTACAATTAGCATTGATGTTGCTTCTACAACTAACTTTATAGACGGGGGCGTAACCATTGCTCCGCCAAGCCCATTTACATTAAGCGGGGTAATTTTCGACCCCACTGATCCGCCAAATACTTTAGGTGTAGATTTTACGATAAATGACACGCAAACTGCCGCATCAAATTTAACGGTAACTACCATCAGCAGCAATACATACGTCGTATCCAACGCAAGCGTAACTTTAACTGGAAGCGGTGCTTCACGAAATGTAAAAATTAAACCATCTCATATTGGTTACTCAAACATTACCATAAATGTAACTGACGGAGTAAATACAACCGGCTATATTTTAAATTATGCAGCATCCACTTCGGCGAGCTCCCCAACTAGTACAATTTGGCAAACAGGTATGAGCGATGCATCAGATGGGATTGCGTTAGATGATAACTTTTACATTTCAGCAGATGACGAACAAGATATTATTAATGTTTACTCGCGTTCATCTTCAGGTTTGCCAGTTGCTTCGTTTAATTATACAACTGTTATTTCGATTATAGACCCTACAAAACCTGAAACGGATATCGAAGCGGCTGTGACAAGTCCAAATAATCCAAGTAAAAAGTACATTTTAGGTTCTATGAGTACGGGAGGTTCTGCGTTTGTAGTTAGACCGAGTCGCGATTGCTTGTTATCAACTTTAGTTTCAGGAACAGGTTCATTAACAACTTTTTCTGTTCAGGGTTATTACAGTAATTTAAGAACATATCTTGTAAGTTGGGGTGATTCACATGGTTACAATTTTAGTGCAAGTGCTGCGGGTGGGATTGATAGCAAAAGCACAAGTGGTTATGCGGCTGAAGGTATGGTGTTTGCTCCAGACAATACTACTTTATGGATTGGTTTCCGAGCCCCAATGGTTCCTGTTGCCACACGGACTAATGCAGTAATTGCACCGATTGCAAATTTTGAAACATGGTATAACAATGGTACCCCCTCTGGCGCACCAACAATTGGCATACCTATCGAATTAGATTTAGGAGGCAGGGCTATTCGTGATATTATTCGTTTATCTAGTGGAACCTATATTATAGTTGCAGGTAACTCAGCAATGACTCCTAATACAAGCGCTCTTTATAAATGGTCTGGTAATCCCATAAATGCCCCAATTTACATAAATACCCCGGCAAATGGCGCTTTAAATATGGAAGGTGCTATGGAAGTAAATGTATTAGGTATACCTTCAAATACGCAATTACAAGTTATTTCTGATATGGGTGGAGATATTTTATACAATGATGGTACTGAGGCGAAAGATTTCACGGAATTAAGTTTACGTAAATTTAGATTAGATAATTTGACTGGGATTAATCTTTGCCTTTCATTACCAACCCCAACAATAATGTTAACGGCAACAAGTTTGTCAAGTACTCCAGGGCCAAGTTATCAATGGTATTATTACTCCAGTGCCATTCCGAATGCCACACTTCAAACATTTACTCCAACAAGTAATGGCAATTATAACGTTGTTGTTACAAATTCACTTGGGTGTATTGCTACTTCCAATTTTTTACCAGTAAGTAATGTCGGTTTATTAACTCTCTCTGAAAATAAAAATAATTTAAGCGTTTTTCCAAATCCATTTACAGAAAGTACTACATTACAATTAAATCTTAACGCTAGCGCTAAAGTAATTATTGAAGTTTATTCAATCCTAGGACAAAAAATTAATACCATTACCAACTCAAAATTAGAAGCCGGAGTGCACAATTTTAATTTTGGTGCTAAAAAATTAGGCTATTCTGCTGGGGTTTATCTAATAAAAACGAGTGTTAATGGCACTATTTCTGTAAATCGTGTAATTGAAAATAATTATTAAAAATTAGTTTTTATATTTAACTTGCTGTCTATTTATAGATAGCAATAATGGACAATTTATTTTCGGAATTTAATCCTTCAACTGCTGCAGAATGGAAGGCGCAATTAATTAAAGATTTGAAAGGCGAGCCCTTTGAAGCATTAATTTGGCATAATGAAAACGGTTTTAAAATAAATCCATTTTACACCCACGAGGATTTGAAACAAACCTACCAACCTGCCTTTACGCATAGCGATTGGAATGTCTGTGCCAAAACAATAACGGGCGACTCAAAACAAATTAATAAAAAACTGTTAAACGATTTAAATCTTGGCGCAACTTCTATATCGGTAAATTGCGAAAATATTAATTTTGAAGTTGCATTTAAAAATGTTCAGCTAAATTATATTTCGTCCACTTTTTACATTCATCCTAAAGATATTGAATGGTTAACTAATTATTTATCACGAAATTATAAGTTAAACGAATTAAATATTACGCTTTTTCCAAAACGCATTCAAAATCAAAAAGATTTAAATTATTGGCAAACTGTAATTAATTTATTTTCCGCATACAAAAACATTAAAACCATTAGTGTAGATCACTTATTTTATCACAATCAAAATTGTTTTGCCTACTACGAAGTTGCGCTTATTTTTTCAGCATTAAACGAATGTTTAGCAAATCAAAATAGTGTTGCGCAAAGCGAAGGCGAAGGAACAACAGCTGACATTGTTATTAAAACCGGGGTAAACTCTGATTATTTTATTCAAATTGCAAAGTTGCGAGCCATTAGACGATTATGGGAAATTTTAAAAAAAGAATATAATTTAACAAATGAATTATATGTAATTACCGAAACCAGTTTAACAAATAAATCCATTGGTGACAGTTACAATAATTTAGTGCGTACCACAGTTGAAAGCATGGCTGCTGTTGCGGGAGGCTGCAATGAATTAATTGTAAATTCCTTTGATACGTTATTTCCTCATAATAAAAATTTAGGGGAACGTATGGCAATTAACCAACAATTAATTTTAAAAGAAGAAAGTTATTTAAACAAAATGGCCGATGTTAGTTGTGGTAGTTATTACATAGAAACAATTACCGATATCATTGCTGATAAAGCTTTACAGACTTTTAAAAAGTTTGAAGAACAAGGTGGCTATTTTAAATGCCTGGAAGATAAAGTTATTGAAAATGAAATCGCAAAACAATCGCAACAGAAAGAAGACGCCATTAATTCGCAAAAAGAAATTAGCATTGGCGTAAATAAATATAAAAACGAAAAAGAAAACATTAATTTAAGTAAAGATGTCAAAACACAGCTTGAAACTTTAAGCATTAATAATCCAGTTTTAAATTTTGAATTACAAAACACTTTCAATAATGCGTAAATCCTTCACACATCTAACATACAAACCTGCTGGTAAGACTAATTTTCCTAATACAGAAAAATTTTTAACTGGCGAGCAAATTGAATTAGCATCAAATTATCAATTTTCTGATGTTAAAAACTTAACGCATACGCATTTTGCTGCAGGTTTACCACCCTTTTTGCGTGGGCCATACAGCAGTATGTATGTTAAAAACCCATGGACAATTAGGCAATATGCCGGTTTTAGTACCGCCGAAGAAAGCAACGCTTTTTACCGACGTAATTTAGCTGCAGGACAAAAAGGATTATCCGTAGCGTTTGATTTAGCAACACACCGCGGTTACGATAGCGATAACGAACGTGTAGAAGGCGATGTTGGTAAAGCGGGTGTAGCAATTGATAGTATTTTGGATATGAAAATCTTATTCAATCAAATTCCTTTAGATGAAATGAGCGTATCAATGACTATGAATGGTGCCGTGTTACCCATTTTAGCATTTTATATTGTAGCAGCAAAGGAGCAAGGCGTTAGTATGGATAAATTAACTGGCACTATACAAAACGATATTTTAAAAGAATTTATGGTGCGTAATACTTACATTTATCCGCCAACGCCCAGCATGAAAATTATTGCCGATATTTTTGAATTTACAAGCAAAAACATGCCAAAGTTTAATTCTATTTCTATTAGTGGTTACCACATGCAAGAAGCTGGAGCAACAGCAGATATTGAGTTAGCTTATACACTTGCAGATGGCCTAGAATATATCCGTAGCGGTATTAAAGCCGGCTTAGACATAGATGCCTTTGCCCCCCGCCTCTCATTCTTTTGGGCAATTGGCATGAATCATTTTATGGAAATTGCTAAAATGCGTGCCGCCCGCATGCTATGGGCTAAATTAGTAAAACAGTTTAATCCTAAAAGTGATAAGTCTCTAGCGCTTAGAACACATTGTCAAACCAGTGGCTGGAGTTTAACAGAACAAGACCCATTTAATAATGTTACTCGGACTTGTGTTGAAGCTTTGGCGGCTACTTTGGGACATACACAAAGTTTGCATACTAACGCCCTTGATGAGGCCATTGCCTTGCCAACTGATTTTAGTGCCCGTATTGCCCGTAATACTCAATTAATACTGCAGCACGAAACTAACGTTTGCCGAGTTGTAGACCCTTGGGGTGGAAGTTACCATGTTGAAAAATTAACAAACGATATCGCTTATAAGGCCTGGGAGTTAATTGAAGAGGTTGAAAAATTAGGTGGAATGGCAAAAGCAATAGAAACAGGTATCCCAAAAATGCGTATTGAAGAAGCCGCAGCTCGAAAACAAGCACGAATTGATGGTGGAAAAGATATTATCGTAGGAGTAAACCGTTATACCAACTCAGAAAAAACAAATGTTGAAGTGTTGGATGTTGACAATGATAAAGTACGAACACAACAATTAGACCGTTTAAAAAAATTAAAAGCTGAGCGTGATACGACTAAAGTAGAAAAGGCATTAAATGCATTAACTGAATCTGCCCAAAGCGGAAACGGAAATTTGTTAGAATTAGCAATAATTGCAGCTGAATGTAGATGTACTTTGGGAGAAATTTCAACAGCTTTAGAAAAAGTATATGGCAGATACAAAGCGCAAATAAAATCAATTGCAGGTGTTTATAGTAAAGAAATTAGTATGGATGAATCATTTAAGAAAGCTAAAGAATTATCAGATAAATTTGCAGAATTAGATGGACGTCGTCCCCGAATTATGGTCGCTAAAATGGGGCAAGATGGGCACGACCGTGGGGCAAAGGTTATTGCAACGAGCTTTGCCGATTTAGGTTTTGATGTGGATATTGGTCCCCTTTTTCAAACACCTTCAGAAGCAGCCAAACAAGCTGTAGAAAATGATGTACATATTTTGGGTGTGAGCAGTTTGGCCGCGGGACATAAAACACTTATTCCTAAAGTGATTGAAGAGTTAAAAAAGTATGGCAGAGAAGATATAATGATTGTTGCTGGAGGTGTTATTCCGCAACAAGATTATGACTTTTTGTATAAAAATGGCGTAAGTTTTGTATTTGGTCCTGGCACTGTTATTAGTAAAAGTGCTATCGAAATTTTAGAGAAGCTAATGAGTAAGTTTTAATGAATGAAAAAATATTTTTTATTAATTTATTTATCATTTTTTTTAATTAAAAAAAACTGTTATGCTCAGCTAAATGCAATAGATTCTTTAAAAAACATCATTAATTCGGAAATAAATAAACCCGAAATTATTTGCTCAGCACTACTTGCACTTGGCGATATATATTTCTCAGAAAATAAAATTGCCGAAGCATTAGATTGCTATAACAAATCATTAACTATAGGCGAAAAAACGAAAAACATTAGCACTCAAGCACTTTCATTAAATAATATTGCTATCATTTATAGCAGAAATGGGAATTTAAACAAATGTATAAAAACCTTAGAAAACGGTTTGGCATTGAGCTTACAACTTAGGGATAGCTCGAATTTACCAAGTTTGTATTTAAACTTAGGCTTTTTTTATAATCAAAATAATAATCAAAAAAAAGCACTCGACTACCTTACAATTTCTTTAAAGATAAGTCAAAACATTAATAATAATGATGCTCAAGCGTATGCTCTGGCAAATATGGGCAGCATATATACAAAACAAAAAGAATTTGAAAAGGCGGAAACATCATTAAAAAATAGCTTGACCATACGAGAAAAAATTGGCGATAAAAAAGTGCTATCTGAAACGTTAACATTATTAGCAAAATTATATTACGAAAAAAAACAATATTCGTTAGCGCTAAAAATGGCAAACCAATCCTTAACTTTTTCAAAAGAAACCAATAGCCTTTTTCATATTAGAGATGCGGCTGAAATTAGTTACAAAATAAATAAGGTTAATAAAAATACAGCGATAGCACTATCTGATTATGAACTTTATACACAAATGAAGGATAGTTTAAGTAATGCAAAAAGTAGAAAATTATCAATTCAAAAGGAACTACAAATTATTTATGATAAAAAATTAATTGCAGATAGCATTAAGCAAACCGAGCAAAATAAAGTAAAAGATGCTCAAATTTTAATGCAAAAAAGCCAATTAAAACAAGAAAAAATAGTAAGATTAAGTTTATTCGTTGGCGCATTTTTAATTCTATTATTTGCTATTTTCATTTATACGCGTTTTAAAATTACCCAAAAACAAAAAATAGTTATTGAAAAACAGAAAGCCTTAATTGAAGAAAAACAAAAAGAAATTATCGATAGTATACATTACGCCAAACGTATTCAAAATAGCTTATTGCCAAATGAAACTAAAATAAATAAGGTACTCTCGAAGTCTTATAATAAAAAAAATAACTAAACGATATTTAAAAGATAAGTAACATAAATATGTTATTTTTCTGGAATAACTTTTTATTTAGTTAAGCCTTATCTATGGCGTTGCCATCATATTTATAAATAAAGGTTTAATTGCATTCATATGCAATTTTATTTCGCTATAAAAATCCCACTGTATGGTAGTTTGATTATTAGAAGTGGGTTTAGGCAAATACTTTTTTGTGGAGGAATGTGAAAATTATTTTATTTAATTAGGAGGGCTGTGCGGTATATTAGAAATTGTAGTATTTAAAGTACTATCCTCTTTTAATTGCTGTTTACCTCGCCCTAAAATTCTTCTACAATCTTCAACATATTCTAATGATTCAGAATCGCCTAATTGATAACTTTTTTCAAAATATGCTAAAGCATTTTCAAAATCATCTTTATAAAAATAAGAATAACCAAGTCGATAATTCCAAACAGAATCATTTTTACCTTGGTGAGAAATAGACATTAAACATGCGATGGCTTTATCAAACTCATCTGTGTTGTTATAGGCTCTGCCTAGTAATCCTATAACGTCATAAGTTAAGTTAGCTGTTGGAATTTCTAAAATTAATTTAATAATTTCAAGGTGATTATCGTTAACGTGTAATTCCTTTAACTTTCTTAATAAATTATCATCCATAGTTTATTTTATACTATAAAATTGTTCGTATATAAACCTTACAGTAATAATTTGTTTATTAAAGAAAAGAGGTGATTTTGTTAAAACGGCTAATTAAAACTCGTCTTCGTTAAAAAAGAAATCGTCTTTGGTAGGGTAATCAGGCCAAATTTCTTCAATTGTTTCATAGCTTTCGCCTTCGTCTTCAATTTCCTGTAAGTTTTCAATAACCTCCATAGGAGCACCACTGCGCATAGCAAAATCAATTAATTCATCTTTTGTTGCTGGCCAAGGCGCATCTTCTAACCAACTTGCTAATTCTAATGTCCAATACATATTGTGAGTTTATTACAGATTATTTAATTTTCTGCAAAAGAAAATAAATTTTTTGGAACTAAAAAGTAAATTACTAATTATTTTATAAGTATATTAATAAAAAAGCGTTTAACAACGCTTTTTCAGTAATTTAATAAAATATGTTTTTTTTAAACCGCTACTTTTTCACCTTTTAAAACTGCTGCCATGGTTTTACCAATTTCAGCAGGGCTTTCACATACAATGATGCCACACTCGCGCATAATTTGCATTTTAGCTTGTGCAGTATCTTCTGCACCACCAACAATAGCACCTGCATGGCCCATGGTACGGCCTTTTGGTGCGGTTTGCCCGGCAATAAAACCTACTACTGGTTTTTTATTCCCGTTAGCTTTAATCCAACGAGCAGCTTCGGCTTCGTAGCTTCCACCAATTTCGCCTATCATAACAATTGCTTCTGTTTCGGGGTCGTTCATTAATAATTCAACGGCATCTTTGGTTGGCGTGCCAATAATTGGGTCGCCACCAATACCAATAGCGGTAGTAATACCTAAGCCTGCTTTTACAATTTGGTCGGCAGCTTCGTACGTTAAAGTACCACTTTTAGAAATAATACCAACAGTACCTTTTTTAAATACAAAACCGGGCATAATACCTACTTTGGCTTCGCCAGCAGTAATTACGCCTGGGCAATTTGGCCCAATTAACCGACAGGCTTTTCCTTTTAAATATTCTTTAACGTAAATCATGTCTTTAACAGGTATGCCTTCGGTAATACATACAATAACTTTAATTCCCGCATCCGCACTTTCCATAATGGCATCGGCAGCAAATGCTGCTGGCACAAAAATAATACTCACATCGGCTCCGGCAGTATTAACTGCTTCGGCTACGGTGTTAAACACTGGGCGGTCTAAATGAACTGTACCGCCTTTGCCTGGCGTAACACCACCAACAACGTTAGTACCATATTCTATCATTTGCGTCGCATGAAAAGTGCCTTCGCCACCTGTAAAGCCTTGCACAATTACTTTTGAATTTTTATTTACTAATACTGACATATGTTTTAATTTTTGATTTACGAATTAAGATTTAAAAAAAAATGATTTTTTTTCGATGCTAATATAGTTTATTATTTATTATTTTATGTTATTATTTCTTAAACTTTAAAAAATCTTTTACTGTTTCTTCAGCTTTTATAAAGGCTTCTTCTAATTTTTCGTTTATAATAAAAACGTCGAATAATTCTGCCGTTTTTAGCTCCTTTTCAGCTTTAGCAATACGGCGCACAATACTTTCGGGGCTGTCAGTTTGACGCAGGCGCAGGCGTTCCTCTAAAATCTTAATACTAGGTGGCATAACAAAAATGCTTAAAGCATGATGTTTATATTGGTTTTTTAGGTTTAAACCACCCTCAACATCAATATCAAATATAACGGCACGGCCTGTAGCCCATATTTTCTCTACTTCGGCTTTTAAGGTGCCGTAATGGGTCCCAGTGTATACTTCTTCCCACTCTAAAAACTCGTTATTATTAATGCGTTTTTTAAATTCGTCGGTTGTTAAATAGTGGTAGTCTTTACCATTTTCTTCAACCCCACGTTTTGGGCGGCTTGTGGCCGAAATTGAAAAGCCAATGTGTTGTGGAAAAGTTTTTAATAAATGATTAACAATGGTAGTTTTACCCGACCCTGACGGAGCAGAAAATATAATAAGTTTACCACTGTGCATTTTAATAACAATAAATTTACGCAAAAGTACATTTTATTTTTTATTATTAGTCATAGTTAATATACTCATGTCTTTCGTTTTACGATATTAGATGTTAGTCAAATTGAACAAAATCAATTAACATTCGTATTTTAAAAAAGTATTACTTTTACAGTCACTATGAATATTGGAATGGTTTGTTTTCCCACCTATGGTGGTAGCGGTGTTGTAGCTACTGAACTGGGTAAAGCGTTGGCAAAAAAAGGACATAAGGTACATTTTATGAGCTACAGCCAACCATTTAGATTAAATTTATTTGACGAAAATTTATTTTATCACGAAGTTAGTGTAAACGATTATCCTTTATTTGATTACCCGCCTTATGAAAGTGTTTTAGCAAGTAAAATAGTTGATGTTGCCATGTATGAACAGTTGGATTTATTGCATGTCCACTACGCTATACCACATGCATCGGTTGCTTATACAGCTCAGCAAATTTTATTGTCAAAAAAAATTAATTTGCCATATATAACTACATTGCATGGCACTGATATTACTTTAGTTGGTCGCGACCCTTCGTTTGAGCCTGTTATACGTTTTTCGTTAAACCATAGTAATGCTATAACATCTGTTTCTGAAAGTTTAAAAAAAGATACTTTAAAAACATTTAAAATTGATAATAAAATTACGGTAATTCCTAACTTTATAAATATTGATGAGTATACACAACACTTAGAGCATTGCTTAAAGCACAAGTATGCCCCTAATGGCGAAAAAATTTTAGTACACGTGAGTAATTTTAGAAAAGTAAAACGTGTTGAAGATGTGTTGCATGTTTTTGATAGGGTTAGAAAAGAAGTGCCTACAAAATTAATTTTAGTCGGTGATGGCCCTGAGCGCCCTGCCATTGATGCGTTGTGCAGACAATTAGATACCTGTAGCGATATAATTAATTTGGGAAAAATTACCGATCCCAAAGAAATTTTAAGTATTGCCGATGTATTTATTTTACCCTCAGAAACAGAAAGTTTTGGTTTAAGCGCCCTAGAAGCTATGGCGATGAAAGTACCTGTAATAAGCACCAATAGTGGTGGTTTACCCGAAGTAAACGTAGAAGGCAAAACTGGTTATTTAAGTAATGTGGGCGATATTGACGAGATGGCAAAAAACACCCTAAAGCTTTTGAAAGACGAGAAACTGCTGAATACCTTTAAAGACAACGCCTTTGAGCACGCTCAAAAATTTGATATAAATTTTATTTTACCGCAGTACGAAAAATTATATAAACAGGTAATAAAGACTAATAATAAATAGGAATTATTCTAATAACTTATCTTTAACATATTTTCGCCATTTATCTAACAATGCTTGCATATCGTTAGGAATTTCAGAATCAAAAAATAGTTTTTCGCCGGAGGCAGGATGCGTAATACCTAAAGTTTTGGCGTGCAAAGCATGCCTAGGCAGTATTTGAAAGCAATTTTGAATAAATTGTTTGTACTTAGCGCTGTTTATGCCTTTTAAAATTATATCGCCACCATATTCATTATCATTAAACAATGGATGCCCAATACTTTTAAAATGTACACGTATTTGATGAGTGCGACCTGTTTCTAGCCTGCATTCAATAAATGTTAAATAACCAAAACGTTCTAATACGGTGTAATGCGTAACAGCATGTTTTCCTAATTCGCTATCGGTAGGAAAGGTATCCATTATTTTACGATTTTTTAAATTGCGCCCAACGTTGGCAGTAATAGTACCCGTATCTTCTTTTAAATCGCCCCACACAATTGCTATGTATTTGCGATGCATGGTACGGTCAAAAAATTCTTTAGCTAATTTTACCATAGCCATTTCGGTTTTTGCAATAATAATAATACCCGATGTGTTTTTATCAATACGGTGAACCAAACCTGGTCGTTCCAAATACAAATCGTTATTTAGCTTTGTAGTTGTTTTTGGTAAATTTTGGAAACGATAAGCTAAGGCATTAACTAATGTACCTCTGTAATTACCATAAGCAGGGTGCACTACCATGCCTGGTTCTTTATTAACCAACACAATATAATCGTCTTCAAAAACAATATTTAATGGAATATTTTCGGGCACTACTTCTACATCGCGCGGTGGAACAGATAATACAATCGAAATTTCATCAAAGGGTTTAATACGGTAATTTGATTTTACTGGCTTTCCGTTTACTAAAACGCTACCAGCCTCGCACGAATTTTGAATTTTAGTTCGGGTACTATTTGCTATTCGGGTTAAAATAAACTTATCAATGCGAAGCATTTCTTGCCCCTTTTCCACCTTAATATTATGATGTTCGTAAAGGTTGTGGCTTTCGTCGAGGTTTAAATCTTCAGCCTCTCCATCTTCTATAAAATTAGCCATTAATGCTGCACTATTATTTTTTGCGTTTGCAAAATTTGATTATTTGACTGCAAAAGAAGGTAATAAATACCATTGTTAAGTTGTTGAATATTTATTTGTTCACTAGCTTCAGCTCCGCTCATCATAACACTTTGTTGAAGTACAACCTGGCCCAATGTATTGATTATTGAATACTTTACATTTTGCATTTTACATTTAACATTCAAAATTTTATCAGCAGGATTTGGATAAACTTTTAATTCAGAGGTTGAATTTACGGCTGCATCATTCTCATTTATACCAACGGGAGGAATTATTTTAGCACCAAACACCGGACGCAACATTAAAGAACCGTAAATGGCAGATTGTGTCCAACCGGTGCCACTGTCATAATAAAGATTTTGATGATGATCGAGATTTTTATCAAAACCAACAGTAATGCCTGCCGCTACTTGTTGTTGTATGCCAATGAAATAGGTACCTGGATTTAAAATTTGTTTAGTTGTTAACGTATAGTCGGCATAGCTATTAAAGGCGGTATTGTAATATTTTGGTTGTTTAACACTGTCTTTATACAATACCAAGCCTGGGCCATTACTACCATTTGCCCATATATTAATTCTAAAATTATAACTGCTTTGAGCTAAACTGATAGAGCCTACGGGGTCAAAATAAATACGAACCGAGCGGAGGGTATCCGTAAAATTTAGTTTAAATTTTACAGCCATTTTGCCTCCAGTGCCTAATATGTAATAGCCCGCCTCGCAGGTACCATCATCGTATGCAAAATAATTTTTAAAGCGTTGGTATTGAATAACCGTATCGTTTCTATTACTAAAATCGTTTGCAGTATTTTGGCGCGCCACAACGTGCTGTATTTTTAATTCTGCACTATCGCTTAAAGGCGAAATCGTATAATTTACTGGTGGATTCGAATGTGGAGGATGTTTATCCCAACCTAGGGTTTTAAAAATACCGAGGTTTGTATTACCGCCGTTATAAATAGTTGTAGGTGTTACAGTGCCGGCAATTACCGAATTAGCATACGACATATTAATTGTTGCATCGTCATTGTTTCGTATAAAAACAGTCTGATTCGATGCCATATCGGCCGAAGTATATTGTTGCCAAGGCATTTCAGAATAATTTTTCAATACAGGTGATGGAATATAGCCAAAGGTTAAATCATTAAAAGTAGTATCGCCTTTTAGACTCCTAAATCTATCTAACTTTATATAATCTACATGCCAGTGGTCAAAATTACCATTGGTAGTGGCTTTATTACGGAAACGAAATTTAAATCCATCATTTAAATAATTGGCATCGCTTACCCAAATAAAAGCACGTTTAAAAATAGTGTCGTTTGTATTTGGGCTTGTATTGCCACGTTTATACCAAACGTTACTCACCCATTTTGTAGTAATGGGGTTAAAAAAATCTACTAATAGCGTGTCGGTAATTTCCGGATTTTCGCCATTACCACGCGCTTGGTAAAAAAATGTTAGAGCAACACTATCAGATAATTGCATCGTTTGTGAACCAACGGTTTTTAAATTTATAGGTTGTGATGTTAGAGTATCTGCAGGATAGGAGTTTGTAGAATTTGTTAGGTTAGGCAAATAAGGGTATCCAAATTTATTTAAGCCATCAAACGTGGCTACCCCAATACTAGGTGGTGCAATAGGGTAACCCGTATTTATGTAGGTCAACGAATCACTCCATAGCAATTGCGATGGATAACTAGTGGTTTGAGCATAAAAAAAATCTTCTATAAATGGTAATTGTAAGCTGTTGCTAGCTGTTTTTGCAGTTTGTAAAGTTGTGTGATTTTTTTGTGGTACTGTTATTAAATCGCCATATAAATAATTTATATTGGCAGTTGTTGGGCGCAATCCTTCTTGCGCAAGCGAAACAGTTGCTGTAAAAAATAAAAAATAGAGTATTTTAATTTTTGTCATTAGTCGTTATTAAAATTAGGATCTTGATTGTTTGTGCTATCGGCACCTCCAGAACCGCTGTAATAATAATCTTTTTTACCTATAATTAAATTTACAACGCTTCCTTTTTTTACGGCCTCTCCTACCCCAACATCCTTACCATTAATAGATTGGCCTAATACACAACCGTTACAATCGGCTTCTTTTTGGGTAAATTTACCTAATTTAAGCCCATAGCTTTGTATAATTAAACGGGCTTGGCGTTCGCTTCTATCAATTAATTTTGGCATAGTTACTGTGGGTGCTACCATACCAGTAACGTAAAGATATACCTTTCTATTGTGTTTAACTTTAATTAAAGGTTCGGGATCTTGCCTAATTACTGTTCCGGGTTTTTCTTTTGGGTCGTAAATACTATCAATTATTTGGTAGGTAACATTTTTGCCATTTATAAACGTGGTTAGATTGCTAATGTGTTGATTTTTAAAATCAGGCACTTCTACATAGTTACCGTGATTAGTGTAGGATGAGAGCCACTTAATTAATCCAAAAAATAATAAAAACACACATAAAATAATTATGCCCGTGTGAATAAAAAATTGTTTTGATTTAAAAAATGAGAAAAACTCCTTCATGATAGTATAATTATATCCTTTTGCGTCGCTTAGTCAAAAAAATAGCAACTTTGTGTATCAAAATTAATTAAGTTATAAAGATATAAAAAATACCATCATTTAGAGCATAAAAAAAGCTACCTCTTTATTGGAGATAGCTTTTAATAAATTAAGTACTAATTATTTAGTTTCGCCAGCTGGTTTAGCTTCGGTAGCTTCAGCTTTTTTCTTGCAGCAAGATTTTTCGCCTTTAGCACACGATTTTTCGCCTGCACAAGCTTTACCATCTTTTTTGCATTCTTTTTTACCTTTGTCTTTGTCGTCGCCTTTAGTATTAGCAACTGCTGCGCCAGATAATAAACCTGCAAACGCGGCCATTAAAAATAATTTTTTCATGATTGGTTGTTTTTAGTTGTTTTGTTTATAGTGTAAATGTAATTTAATTTTTCAAAATAATAACGTTAAAAGTTCAAAAAATATTTTAGGCCAGATTTACAACATCTAAAACTACTAAAAGAGAAAATATTATACCTCCAATAAGAGTAAAATCTAGTAATAAAGTTACAAGAAAGTTCAAAGTAAGTTTTTTTCCGTCCTTAATATAAATAGCAATCAAATTAAAAAACCATAAAAAACAAAGTATAATTAATAATATTAAATTACTGTCGCTGCCACTTCCTTTTTTTGTCTCACTAATTTTAGTAGTAGAAATATTTAATGTTTTAAATTCTTTAGCAACCACAGTATTAAAAGAAGTTTTATTGGCTGAGGTAATAATACTTACTTTTTTATTTTGCTTTTTTAAGTTAGTGCTTATGTAACTATTTTCAACGTTAATAATTGGTTGCTCAATAATTTGTTTTTCTTGTCCAGAAATATCCAAAGCTGTCGCTTTCGTTTCTAAATTTTTTGCTTTATTATGTTTAACTACGTCGGCATTATTAGTTTTTGAACTATTATTTTTACTAGTAGCAAAATAATACCCTTTTGTGTATTTACGTTTCTGTAAGCTAAATTTATTAGCGCACGAGCTTAGCAATAGTATTGCAATTAGGGGTAAAATAATTTTTTTAATCATAATTTTATAGTTTATTTGGTAAGACAAATATATTTAAAATTAATAAAGATTATAAGGTTTAAATTTTTTTATTGAAAATTTTAAATCATCAAAATAAACATTTTCCTTTCCTGGATTCCAAACATATAATGCCGCTTGATAGTTAGTGCAGGCACTTCCAATTGTAAATACATAGTGAATTTTAGCCCAACCATCAGTGTTTACTACAATACTTTGCTTTTTTGAAGCATAAAAATCTACACAATTAGGAGCCTTGCCCGAAAGTACAAGCTCTCCCCCTCTCCCTTTTTTCCATACCTCCATTTCAACTAAATCGCCTTGGCTTAAATTATTAAAACTATAAGTAAACCCAAAAGGGTATTGTGGGGATAATAGTAATGAATACTTACCACTTTTATGTTCGTTGGCACTTTGTGCAACTGCATTTTGCAAAACAACATTTTTGTTGGTTGTTTTAAAATAGTTAGAGTCTATTTTTTCTTCAACATTACAATAAAATTCAGTTTTTTCGTAATACGACTCTTTATAAAAACGATTAATAATTTTATTACACGAAAATAGATGGAGTACAACTACTAAAGGCAACACAATAAGTATAGGAATATAGTTTAGCTGTAATTTTTTATTACTAAACACTATAAACATGGTAGGTAAAATTGGGATTAAATATCGGCCTTGTACCAAATCTACAACGCCTTCTCCCACACAATCCCACATTAAATGAATAGATAAAAGAATTAAGACAAACGCACTAAAACCAGCACTAAAAAAAACTATTTTTTGTAGGTGTGTTAATACAAATTTATTTGTTTCGGTTAATGCTAAAAATAAAATTAAAACATAGGTTACAACATACAACCAATTGGGTAACGGAATGTCTGACTGACCAAAAGCGCCTACATAACCTCTTAAATAGGTATTTGGGTGATTAAAAATTGAATGATATATCACTTTAAAAAAGTAAGTTGGATGGCTCAATATATATGCTTTTTGAGTGGCAGGGTCGGCACAAGGCGATAGTCCAATACCTTGAATATAATCTTGGTTATAATCTGAAATTTTAATGTAGTTTTTCATATAAACACTCGTCCACATTAAAAAAACGGAAACCGAAACGAAAAAAATAAGCGTAATACTTGTAAGCCTACTAAATTTTGATTTAAACCTAACAGCGGGTATTAAAAATAACAGAAGTATAAAACTTACATACACAAATTTGCTAAGTGCTAAACACGTAAGCACAATTAAAAATAAAATTATATCCTTTTTAGTTATTTTATTTTCGATAAAAATGTGTTTTAACACTAAAGCAATAAATAAAAATGATAAACAATTATTAACGCCATCTGCACTGTAAGCACTTGCCAAATATAAATTCATTGGTAGTAAAATAATTGTAGTAAATAACCATTTATAAATCGGTAGTAGTTTTATAACAGTAAACATTATAAACAGCCAAAACATAAAACTAAATAATTGGCCACCATAATAAAGTGTAGCAACCGAACAATTAAACTGCTTTATAATAAAAATTCCAATTATGTGCGGCAGATAGGATATTGGTGAGTATGTGGTAGTACTGGGAAAATCCTTAAACTCTTTAATTTTGCCGTTAAATTTTACTTTTAAAGCGGCTTTTATATCTTCTTTACTCAGCGTGTATTTTAAATTTGTTGATGCAAAAATATACGGCTCTAAAAATTCATTAAAACAAATTGGTATTTGCCCGCCAAGTCTATCTATAGTGCGCTCGGGCAAAAAACAACCATCTGCAATTTGATAGGCCCTGTAAAAATGACTTATTTCGTCGGGTACCTGAAGAGGTGGCTTAACAATACTAAACGATACATTAAAAATTAATGCTACCAAAACAAAAAAATGTTGTGGCTTTAACGTATAAAGTTTGTTAAGCACCTGTATGTTTTTATAAATGGGAATAATACCTATTTTTTTTAATTAATAATAAATAAAAAAAGCTTGCTTTTGTTAATGTGCTGAAAATGACATAGCTTAATTCATTAACAAATACCTAACATTAATAATGTTTAAAATTGATTTTGAGATTTATTAACAATAGTACCTTTAGCTAAATCCCTTTATTATTGGGCTTTGATATGTAGATTTTAGTTATAAACAAGTTATTAATAAAACTATTTTTTTGTAAATTTAAGATACAACAATTTTATTGCACATTTGCCCTCCCGCATAATTTACAAAACCAATTAATGACTAACGAAAACCAAAATAAAACCCGCAAATCTATTATAAAATCTAATGTTGTTAATACCAACGACATTGGAAAACTACCACCACAAGCTATCGAGTTAGAGGAAGCAGTGCTTGGCGCTATGCTTTTAGAACGCGAGGCATTAAGTACCGTTATTGATATTTTAAGTCCTGAGGCGTTTTATAAAGACCAAAATGGGCGCGTATTTGAAGCAATGGTGGCTTTATTTAATCGTAGCGAACCGGTTGATATTTTAACCGTAACGCAGGAATTAAAACGTACTAGCGAATTGGAAATTGTGGGCGGAGCCTACTATGTTTCGGCACTTACAAACCGAATTGCATCAAGTGCTAATATTGAGTTTCATGCTCGTATTGTGGCGCAAAAATATTTGCAACGCGAGTTAATTCGTTTAAGTACCGAAACAATTAAAGTTGCTTATGAAGATAGCACCGATGTATTTGAGTTATTAGACGAAACAACCAAAAACATTTTTGAAATTTTAGATAGCAACGTGCGAAAACAGCACGATAAAATGAGTACTTTAATTGGTAAAGCTCTTGCCGAAATTGAAGCTGCTGCTAACCAAAAAGATGGTTTAATGGGTGTGCCTAGTGGCTTTACTGCTATGGACAGAATTACGGGCGGTTGGCAAAAATCAGATTTATTGATTTTGGCTGCCAGACCCGGGATGGGAAAAACGGCGTTTGTAGTAAGTATGGCAAAAAATGCGGCAGTTGATTTTAATAAACCTGTAGCCATTTTTTCGTTAGAAATGTCGTCGTTGCAACTTGTAAAACGTTTAATTAGTAGCGAAACAGAAATACCTCAAGATAAAATTTTAAAAGGTAACTTAGAAAATCATGAGTTTATACAATTAAACGAACGTATAAAAAAATTAGCAGTAGCGCCGTTATATATTGATGATACACCAGCACTTTCTATTTTTGAATTACGTGCCAAAGCCCGCCGTTTAAAAGAAAATCAAAAAGTAGAATTAATAATTATTGATTACTTGCAATTAATGAGTGGCGGACCCGATGGCAAAGGTAATCGCGAACAAGAAATTAGTTATATTTCGCGCGGTTTAAAAAGTTTGGCCAAAGAATTAGAAATTCCAATCATCGCCTTATCGCAACTAAGTAGGCAGGTTGAAAATCGCCCAGGAGGCAGTAAACGCCCTCAATTGAGTGATTTACGTGAATCGGGTGCTATTGAGCAGGATGCGGATATGGTAATGTTTATTTACAGACCGGAATACTATGGCTTAGAAGTAGATGAAAATAACGAACCAACAAAAGGTAGGGCTGAGGTAATAATTGCAAAAAATCGCCATGGCGCTTTAGAAACGGTTAAGCTTCGCTTTATTGGTCAGTTTGCTAAGTTTGCCGATTTAGATTACACGCAAGGACAAGATAGTATCTATAATCAATCCAATAATCCCTTGCAACAAAACGATAGTTTTTTAGAAAACACCAATGGAACTAAAACAGTTGGTTCAAAAAATTGGGATAGAGTGGATGATATCAGCACCGATATTATTAAGAAAAACGATATTGAAGATTTTAATGAGCCTCCGTTTTAGGCTGCGTTTAAATCAACACGGGCGCTTTAATGCCATTAACAAATAGTAAATTTTTATTTTTATAAATAATAACTTCGTCGTATAATTTTTGGTTTATAAACGCGTTTAATAAAAAGGCGCCGCCCTCAACAATTACACTTTGTATGTTTAACCCAAATAAAATGGTTGAAATTTGAGGCAACACGTTTTCGGAAAAATCTATTTTTATAAATTCCATATTATCTTTAACACCCTCCTTAATACCATTAAACACTATGGTTTTAGCGTCTTTGTTATAAATATTAAACGTTACAGGCACTTCTAAATTTTTATCAATAAACAATCTAATTGGATTGTTCCCTTGCACTAAACGGGTGGTTAAACTTGGGTTATCGTTTAAAACTGTATTTTTACCCACCAGTATTGCCATTTCGTTAGCACGTAGTTGATGCGATTGTAATTGCTGTTCAGCATCGCCAATTAAATTTTCGGCTCTATTTTTTGGTAGTGGAAGTTTACTAATAAAACCATCGGCTGTTTGTGCCCATTTTAAAATATAATAAGGGCGTTTTTTTTCAAAAAAAGTAAAAAAGCGTTTATTTAATTGTAAGCCTTCTTTTTCTAATACACCAGTTACTACATTAATTCCGGCTTGTTTTAATTTTAAAATACCATTACCCGCCACTAAAGGATTTGGATCAGAGTTGCAAATAACTACTTCTTTAAATCCCTTGGCAATAATTAAATCAACACAAGGCGGCGTTTTTCCGAAATGCGTGCAGGGTTCGAGTGTAACAAATAACGAGCAATCGTTAGCATTTATAGTTGCTGGTAGTTGATTAATTGCATCTACTTCGGCATGTGGCCCACCGTAAAAGTGATGATAGCCTTGCGCAACAATTGTTGTATCTTTTACAATTACGCACCCCACCATTGGGTTTGGCAGTACGTTTGGAAAACCCTGTTTTGCCAAGTTTAACGCCAATTGCATATAATTATTTAACTCTGTAATATTCAAATTTGGTTGTATTAACAATTCAAATATAAAACATAAACAAGTTCTAATTACTTTTTTTACACTATTCGCTCAATTGGGTTAAACGGTTGCTTAAAAAATTTTGTGGTTTTAAATAAAAGAGTACATTTGGTTGGATATACTAAGAACGTTTAATGAGTAAAGATATAAAACAAGTAGGATTAGCCTTGCAGGGCGGAGGGGCCCACGGGGCGTTTACGTGGGGTGTTTTAGATAGGTTATTAGAAGAAGATGCTATCGTTGCCGAAACAATGTGTGGCACTAGTGCTGGTGCGGTAAATGCCGTTGCCGTAGCCTATGGCTTACACATAGGCGGACCGGCAAAAGCAAAAGAAATTTTAGAAGAACTTTGGCGCAGAGTGGCGTTAAGCGGGAGCTTTATGTTTAAACCCAGTACTTTTGATAAAAGTTTTGGTAATGGCGATATGTACAATAGCGCAGGTTACATGTGGTTTAATGCTTTGTCGCAGGTAATGTCGCCTTATAATTTTAACCCGTTTAACTATAACCCACTGCGCGATATTTTAGAGAATTTAATTGATTTTAAAGAGCTTCAATTATACAATAAAAAGAAACTATTTATTTGTGCCACAAACGTAAAAACAAATCGCGCTAAAATTTTTACAAATAAAGAAATTACTGTAGATACTGTAATGGCAAGTGCGTGTTTACCATTTTTGTTTCAGGCTGTCGAAATTGAAGGCGAGTATTACTGGGATGGCGGTTACATGGGTAATCCACCTATTTTTCCTATAATTACCAATACCAATATACGTGATATTGTTTTAATTAAAATTAACTCCATAAATATTAATTCTGTTCCTACCACTGCCAGAGACATTGCAGATAGAGTGAACGAAATTAGTTTTAATAGCAGTTTAATAAACGAAATGAAATTAATTCATTACCGTAACGAACTTTTACGCAATGGTATTTTAAAAGTAGATAACAAAGCTAATCGCGAAATTTTTGTACATACTATAAGTGGTTATGATGCCTTAAGCCAATTAAGTTACAGCAGTAAGATGAATACGTCGTGGGAATTTTTGGTTAACTTAAAAGAAAAAGGACGCGCTATTGCCGATAATTGGCTTAAAAACGATTTTAAAGAAGTGGGCTTAAAATCAACCTTTGATGTTGAAGAACATTTTTTTGACCGCCTGTAAAAGCCATTTTTAGATAGAATTTTACTAATCTGCTAATTCGTGTTAATTAGTATTATATTTTGGCTACGTTTAAACGAATTTATTATTTTTACTTACTGCTTTGTTAAGCTGATAAATTTTGCATAAAACATTTCATACCTTAAAAGATATTTTTTTTCAATATTTTAAACTACTTTCAGTTCGAGTAGTTATGCCTGCCTCCTTGGGCATAACGTATCGAGAATTTCTACTCAAAAACAGGTCGCGATACACTCCTTTTGTCGCTACTGGAAGTGACACAAAAAAAAGCATCTTTACCATTATTTTTTTAACATTCCTTTTTTTTAGCAAAACTAGTTCTGCACAAGTTTTTTATTCAACCGACAGTAAATACATACTCCAAAAAACTGAGCAAAATAATATAACCTCAACCTTTAAAGCCGCCTACCCCGATAGTACTATTTCTGAGTTAAGTAATTTTTTTACCCGCAATTTTATGGGTAACATCGGTTTGCCATCGCCCCGTTATATTTTTGATTATGGTACATCTAATATTGGTTTTAAATTATTTAACAATCCTCAAACTCATAATTTATTTAGCGAACAAAATGTGGCCTATTTAAAAACTTCGGGGCCTTTTGCTAGCCTTACCGGCATAGCCGGCAGCAAACAACTTCAAATTTTTAAATTTCAATTTACCACCACTTTTAAAAATAAATTAAATATTAATATAAAATTTAACCGTTACGGTTCTACAGGTTTTTATTTAAGGCAGCAAACTTTTATTAATAATTTTTATACGTCAAGTAATTATACCTCTAAAAATAAACGCATTGGTTTTTATGCTTACCTATTAAATAACGGCACTAAAAATCAAGAAAATGGCGGCTTAAAGCAAGATTCGTTAACTGCCTTTGATATTAAACAAAACAAAGCGCTTTACGCTACTAAAATTAGCGCTGCCATACAAACTAATAAAGAATACAAACTACAGTTTAACCCCTGGGTTAGGTTAAATAAAAGCACCGATTCGGTTACAGGTTTTAGTCATTACTTACAACTTAAATCAAAATTTAATTTTAATACCTACAAGTATAAAGATGATAATATACGAAGCGACAATTACTACCTCTTATTTTATTTAGATACCCTAAAAACGTATGATAGCACGCGGGTGCTGCAAGCTATAAACGATGTAAACTATACGGTTTTAAAAAACAACTCTAATTTTGCAGCAAGCATTGGTTACCGAAACGAGTTAAATAACGTGTGGCAAAAAGCCGATAGCCTTTTTTATAATAATTTTATAACTACAGATTTTGTATTTAGAAAGAATTTAAACGCTAACGACTCGGTTAACAATTCGCAAATAGAATCAACTATAAATGCCGCATATATTTACAATGGTGCAAATATGGGTAATTACAAAGTTGAAAGTAAATCTACTATTACCATTAACAAAAAAAATAATTTATTTTTTAACGTATTATTCGAAAAACGTAACCCCGATTACATTTATAATTATTGGGTTAGTAACCATTTTCGATGGTTTAATAATGGCTTTAAACCGCAAGAAGTCTTGCAAGCTAAATTAGGATATCAGTTTAAGAAAAAATTTAGCATTAGCGCCCTATACGAAAACAGTTACAATTATTTAGTAATTGATAATATTGGTTACCCTAGGCAATATAACAACACCTTGCAAACAGTTTCTATTAATGCGGCTTACGGCTTAACACTGTTTAAACATTTAGGCTTTAATTTTAACAGTATTTTTCAAAGCACATCCAATTCGTCCTATATTAATATTCCTAAATACATAAACACCGCAAAATTATTTTATACCGGCAATTTATTTAAAAATAATTTACAATTGCAAATTGGTGGGCAATGCCAAAGCTACTCGTCGTTTTATGGTGCGGGGTTTATGCCTGCCACACAATTGTTTTACATACAAGATAGGGTAAAAACCGGGCAGTACTTTTACACCGACATTTTTTTACATGCACGTATTAAACCGGTGCAGTTTTTTATTAAAGTAGAAAATGTGTTGCAAGGCTTGGTAGGCAGAAGTTACGCCTTAGTTCCGGGTTATTATCAACCCGATAGAGCCTTGCGCTTTGGCTTGACCTGGCTATTTTTTGATTAATTACTTTAGTACTATACCGTTTATTAGGTTTCATAAAAAAAGCGTTTCAAATTGAAACGCTTTTAAAACAACAAGGTGCTTTGGCTATAGTTTTCTATTAAAACTTATTGCTTAACAATTTATTAGTAAACAAGTATTTGTTGGTGTTTACTTTATTTCTTAAATTTATATAGCTTGTTTGCGAAAAACTTAATAAGCTAGAACAAAAACAAAAATAAAACCATTTCATCATTGCGAATTAAGCAAAGCGCTCTTTTCGTCATTGCGAGTTTTGCGATGAAGCAGAATGGCGAATCGATCTTTTAAATTATATCTAATTGCTTTTGCTAATTAAAAAATTACAACCATGAAAAAACTCCTCCTCCTCCTAAGCCTTTTTGCTTTTACAGCAAATGCCCAATACACTAAATTATACGATTTTGATGGCACCAACTCGGGCTCCTTTCCTTTTGGATCGTTAATAAGCGATGGTACCTATTTGTATGGTATGACAAGAGATGGAGGCGCCAACAATTTGGGTGTTATTTTTAAACTAAAAACCGATGGTACAGGTTTTACAAAATTGTTTGATTTTTCAACAGTACAAGGCTGTGTTCCTTATGGTTCCTTAATTTACGATGGCACTTATTTGTATGGTATGACTTCTAGTGGTGGCAGTTTTACAGTAGGCGTAATATTTAAAATTAAACCTGATGGAACAAACTATACCAAATTACACGAATTTGCTGGTAACCCCGATGGAGCATCGCCTAAAGGTTCTTTATATTTTGACGGCACCTATCTTTATGGGCTTACAAATAATGGGGGTATTACTAGCTCTGGTAATGGCATGGCTTTTAAACTTTTACCTGATGGCACGGGCTATACAAAACTATGCGATTTTGACCCCTATCCAATGTGTGGTAATCCCCAAGCATCTTTTATATCTGATGGCACGTATCTCTATAGCACTGCCGCCGCCGCCTTTGGTTATGTTTTTAAACTCCTTCCTAACCCTGGCAATTATACAGTAGTTACTAGCAATATGAATTCTATTAATGGAACGGGGCCTAATGGTAGCTTAGCGTACGATGGTACTTATATGTACGGCACGTTTAGCCAAGGTGGTGCTAATAGTTTAGGTACACTTTTTAAAGTAAAACCTGATGGTACAGGTTTTACTAAACTTATAGATTTTAATGCTACAACAACTGGAGGTGGGCCCGTTGGTAGTTTAGTTATAGTTGGTAATTATTTGTATGGACTAACGTATAATGGTGGACCAAGTAACGGAGGCGTTTTATTTGCTGTTAAAAACGATGGCACGGGTTTTATAAATGCGTATAATTTTAGTAGTGGAGTAAATGGGCATCAACTTTTAGGTTCCCTAATAAGCGATGGTACTTATTTTTATGGGATGACTAATTTAGGTGGTGTAAATAATAAAGGTGTAATTTTTAAGTATAATTTACTAACTGTGGGGCTAAACCAATTAAAAATTAAAGATGAAAGATTAAAGATTTATCCTAGCCCTGCTAATGAAATGTTGAATGTTGAATTAGCCCATTCGAGAGGGTCAGAGCAAGAAATGTTAAATGCAAAACTCGAAATTATAAATACGTTGGGGCAAACACTTCAAACTTTCACGCTGAGCGGAGTCGAAGCGAACAAACCTTTTCAAACAACAACTATTAATATTAAAGAATTACCAAACGGTATTTATACCATAAGTATACAACACAACGGTACCAAAAGTAGTAGTAAACTAATTATTCAGCATTAAAATTTAAACAACCGCTACGCATTTTGTGTTTTAATTTGCTAATTTGTGTGTACTTTTAAAGCACTCGTTTTTTAAAGATTAATGAACCAACGCCAATTATTTTTACAACATGTTGCCCAAACAAGCGATACGCCTTTGTTGGGCATAGATGTGAATATTGCCACAGCACAAGGTTGTATATTAACCGATGTAAATAACAAAGCTTATTTAGATTTAATAAGTGGTATTTCGGTGAGTAATGTTGGGCACTGCCACCCAAAAGTGGTAGCGGCCATAACAAAACAATCACAAAAATTTATGCACTTAATGGTGTATGGCGAGTTTAACCAAACGCCGCAAGCGCTGTATGCAAAAACCCTAAGCGATTTATTACCTGCACAATTAAATTCGGTTTATTTTACCACCAGCGGTAGCGAAGCCGTTGAGGGCGCTTTAAAGTTAGCCAAACGGGTAACCAACCGTAGCCAATTAATTAGTTTTAAAAATGGCTACCATGGCAGCACACAGGGTGCATTAAGTGTTATGGGCGATGAATTTTTTAAACAAAGTTACCGCCCACTGTTACCCGATATAAAACATTTAGCGTTTAATAATACAAACGACCTCGACCAAATAACTAATAAAACAGCAGCTGTTATTATAGAGCCCATACAAGGCGAAGCAGGTGTAAGGGAGGCCAGCCAGCAATTTATGTTAGCCTTGCGAAAAAAATGCGATGAGCACTGTGTCCTATTAATTTTTGACGAAATACAAACGGGCTTTGGTCGCACCGGCAGCTTATTTGCATTTGAACAGTACGGCGTGGTACCCGATGTTTTACTAATTGCCAAAGGCATGGGCGGAGGTTTACCTATTGGTGCATTTGTGGCTTCGCAACAATTAATGAGTTGCTTAACCAATAACCCGGTATTGGGACACATAAATACATTTGGTGGTAATGCAGTGTGTGTGGCTGCCGCGCAAGCTACTCTAGAAATTATAAGAGACGAAAAATTACATTTACGAGCCAAAGAAATTGAAATATTAATTTTAAACGAATTAAAACATTCCTTAATTAAAGAAATTAGAATTAGAGGCGCACTGGGGGCAATTGATTTTGGAGACGAAGTATTAAATTTTAAAATAATTAAAGCCTGCTTACAAAATGGCATTATAAGCGATTGGTTTTTATTTTGTTCAACAGCCATGCGAATTAGTCCACCCTTAACTATTACCGATAAGGAATTACGAATGGGCATACATAAAATTATTGAAGTGTTAAACACACAGTAATATATAAATTGATGTAAATTTGTATTTTAACACATACTATGGCATTTAAAATATATACTAAAACGGGCGATAAGGGCTTAACGTCTTTAATAGGTGGCACGCGACTTCCAAAACATCATATCCGTATTGAAGCTTATGGAACAGTGGATGAATTAAATTCAAACATTGGTTTAATACGCGATGTTATTGCAGATAAAGAAACGATTGAGTTATTAATTACAATTCAAGATCGATTATTTACCTTGGGCTCGCAATTAGCAGCCGATCCTAAAAAAAATAAAATGCAACTTCCGTCCATTTTTGAAGATGATATTTTAGTTTTAGAAAAGGAAATTGATAAAATAAATGAAATTGTGCCCGAAATGAAAAGCTTTGTTTTACCGGGCGGACATGTACATGTATCCTATTGCCACATTGCACGTTGCGTTTGCCGGCGAGCGGAGCGAGCCGTTTTGCGTTTAGCCGAAACCGACTCGGTAGATAGTATACATTATAAATATTTAAACCGCCTAAGCGATTATTTATTTATGTTAAGTCGTTTTTTAACACACCTTTACAACGCAACAGAAATTGCCTGGAAACCCAAAATGTAACTTACTGGGCGTAATCGCTTAAATACGCAAAGCCCTTAGTGAGTTTGCCATCTATACAAATACTGGCGCGTTCAATTACGCTATCCTTATCGTCGTTAATAATAAAAGGTAGCACCCTTTCCGTTAAATCTTTTCCAAAATCATCGCTGGCATCGCGTGGCAATTCACAAGGTAAATTATCAACTGCCATTATACAAATGGTATTTTTATTAAACGGTAAATCTTCCTTATCTTGTTTAATATTATAACCAAAAAACGGTTGAGGAATGGTTGAAGAGCGAATAGTTGTAGGCACACTTCCGTCAATATCGCAGGTAATATCGGCTATTACGCTGATATGAAAATCGGGAGCTTTCATATCTTCAATGGTAAACATTTTTGGGGCACGTGGGTCCCAATAATGTGCCGAAATAAATAAATCGGTAACTTTTGTAAACGCTACAAATTTTGACGAAAAATGCTCAGGGTGTTTAAAAAAATCGTTTAAATCAAAGTTATGGTCATCTGCTCTTTCAACGTAATCACGTGGGTTTAGTTGGCAATATACCGGCTCGCGAAAACTGTTTCCTAAAAACTCTTCTGGGGTAACTTTTCTTATACGTAAAGCACTTAAGGTTTCAATAACGCCATTTGCAACACGTCCACCACCTGTCAAAGCAATTTTTATATTGGGTAATTTTACCCGTTTTAATTCTTCTTCCATCTCTGCCCTATCGCGGCAAAGGTTGGCAGGTTTTAAGCGAAATAAATCGTACTTTAAACCATACCCTAAAATGCCGTTATAAGCCCCAACAACACCTGCGTACCTACCAAAACCAATTATACGGTTGTTGTTTTTATCGGTTAAGGTTTCGTAATCTATCATCTGAATTTTTTTCTCTATTAAAGCAAGCATTAATTTTTTATTGTGTGCTTGTTTTTTTATAGTATGCGAAAAGAAAAAATATTTTTTATTTGCAATAAGCTTATCGTTAGGTACTTCTTTAACGCCCATTAATACATCACAGTCGCTAATATCTTCTTGTAAAGTAATACCAAACGAGGTGTATTCATCGTCGCTGTAGCACCTAATTTTACTTGGCTGAACAACAATTTCAACGCTTGGGTAATTGCGGGTAATTTCTGAACAAATTAAGGGGGTTAAAGGTACACGCTTATCGGGCGGACTTTTTTCCTCGCGTAAAACGCCAATTTTTAGTTTAAGCATAATGTAGTATTTTTACAAATATACTATTTATGCTTTTTTTATTTCGAAATTTTATTTTTCTGTTTATTTTTCTGTTTATTGCAAGCGCTAGTTTTTCGCAAGTGAAAAAGCAATCGCTTATTACAAAAAAATATGCCCCAGAACAATTAATAGCCGATGCCCAAGTTTTAAAAACGGTTATTTTAAAAATGCATCCGGTAATAGGTATCTACAACAGTAGAACTTATTACGAAAATAAAATGGATGATTTAATAGACCATTTACAAGATAGTTTAACCGAAAAACAATTTAGAATAAAATTAAAAATTTTTGTTGACGAACTTCATTGTGGTCATAGCGAGGTAATAGCATCAAAAGCGTATAATAAAGAAATTAATAAAATAAAATTAAATTACTCGCCCTATATTTTTATTCCTGTTCAAAATAAAGTGTATGTATTTACTGGTTTAAACAAAAAACGCGATACGCTATTAAGCAGAGGTACTGAAATTGTAAAAATAAATGGTTTTACGGTTGATAGTATGCTTAAAGCATGCAAACAAATGGTAACAGTTGATGGCTATAACCAAAGCGGAAAAAATCACTACATGCAATTTGGGTTTAACAGTTATTACCTGGGTTTGTTTGGCCGACCCGACACCTTTAAAGTAGAATATAAAAAAGATGCCCTTATTAAAAATCTAAATTACCCGGCTAGTTATCTTTTAAATATACCGGCTATCCCCTTTTTAGCAAAAGATGATAAATCGTTTACCGTTTATAAACGTGCTGCTATAAAATATAAATTTTTAGATACTGCAAATAAAACTCTATTGGTAAAAATAAGTGCGTTTAGCACCAAACGCTATAAAAAAGCATACAGGAAGATTTTTAGAAAATTAAAAAACAACCAATCCCAAAATTTGGTAATTGACCTACGTGGTAATGGGGGCGGAAATATATTAAATGCTTATAAACTACTTAGCTATGTATTGGACAGTACAAAAAATCAAACGTTTATAACACATATAAACGCGTATCCACTAAAAAAATACACTGCTGGTAATTTTTGGTTTAAGCTTATGAAAAGTGCCTTTAAATACTTTACAACTAAAAAGAGCATAGGCGATACTGATAGCTATGTCGCTAAAATAAAACCACGTAAAAAACTCCATTTTAATAAGCAAGTGTATGTGTTAATTAATGGTGGTTCGTTTTCGGCTTCGTGTATGGTAGCCGCTTATTTAAAATACGAAAACAAAGCTATATTTATTGGCGAAGAAACCAGCGGCGCTATAGAAGGATGCAATGCAGGTGTTACGCCTTATTATACGTTGCCTAACACGCATTTAAAAGTGAGAGTGCCTGCCTATAGAATAACACATGATGTTTATACTACAAACACGGGGCGCGGTATTTTGCCAAATTATAAAATAGAGTACAGTATAAATGATATTTTTGCTAAGAAAGATTTAGAGTTACAAAAAGTAAAAGAATTATTACTAATAAAATAAATCAGTTCGAGTAAAAAAATGTGCCTCGTTCATTTTTTTACTCGAATTTAAAAAAGAATAAAAACGTCTCGATACACATTTGCAGGGTACAGGCAAATGTTACTCGACGTGACAAATTGAATAATGTAATTGTAGAATTAATAATTTTGAGAATTATAAATGAAAACACTAATTAATTCCTTTAAACAAAAATACACGCCTTTACAACAGTTATTAATTATAGGTTTTTTGGCCAGATTAGTTTCAGTAATTTTTAGTAGAGGCTTTGGTTTTTTTGACGACCACTTTTTAATTATTGAAGCCTCACAAAGTTGGGTAGATGGTTTTGATTATAACTATTGGCTACCCGATCCAAATGCTCCTGAACGAACAGCCCAAGGGCATCCACTATTTTATGTGTGGTTGCATTATGTTTTTTTTAGTTTTTGTAAATTAATTGGCATTTACAATCCACAAGTAAAAATGATGCTTGTAAGGTTAATACACGCCCTATATTCGTTATTACTAATAAAATATGGCTATAAGATAACACAGCACTACAGTAATGCAAAGGTGGCATGGTATGTTGGTTTATTTATGGCTTTGTATTGGTTTATGCCATTTACCTGTGTTCGAAATTTAGCTGAATTTGTTTGTGTACCACCAATTTTAATGGGCATTTGGTTTTTAATAAAGCCCAATTCAACATTTAAAAATTATATTTTTGCAGGATTACTTTTTGGCATTGCATTTAGTATTCGATTTCAAATTGTGTTTTTATTGGCGGGTATTGGTGTAGCATTGTTAATTAACAAAACAACATTTAAAAATATTTTATTAATAGTTGCAGCGTTTTTTGTTTTTGTGGGCATTACTAATGGCGTGGTAGATTTTATTTTATGGAAAAAACCTTTTGCCGAATTTTTAGAGTATGTTAATTATAATTTGCAAAACGCCAATGCCTATGGCACTGATAATTGGCACATGTACTTTGATTTAATTTTTGGTTTACTTATACCACCACTAAGTTTTTTAATTTTTGCAGGCTATTTTTATTCCTGGAAAAAATTACCGATTTTATTTTGGCCGGTATTAATTTACCTGGCTTTTCACAGTTATTTTCCAAATAAACAGGAACGATTTGTATTAACTATTTTTCCGTTATTAATAATTGCCGGCACTATTGGCATGTTTAGTATTTACGAAAAGTATAAACAAAAGTTTAATTTAAAATTACTTCGGGTATTAAAATATTTTGTAATTAGTTTAAACTGCTTATTATTAGCGTTGTTAAGTCCATCCTATGGCAAGCGCCACATGGCAGAGGGGGCTTATTATTTTTATAATAAAAAAGAGTGTGTAAGTTTTATTGTAGAAGATAGCAATAAAGAGGATGGTTTTTTAATGCCACCGTTATATTACAGCGGTAAATGGTTTTCGGTTTTAGGAGTAACAAAAAAATTTAACGCAGATAGTGTTTTACATTATTATAAGTTAACACCAAATAATATAAAACCCAATTACGTACTTTTTATGCAAGCCGAAAACATAAATGCAAGGGTAGATACGCTGCGTAAACGTTTTCCTAACCTAACATACGAAGCAACGATAGAAGCCAGTTTACTAGATAAAACCTTACATTGGCTAAATCCCTTAAACGATAATCAAACGGCTTATGTTTACAAACTAAACTAATTTTTAAGCTACAAAGCCAAAAGTATGTGAATAAAATTAGCTATTAAGCATAAATAGGCTGTATATTTGATATGTATTTAGAAAAACAAACTTTGCTCTCAATGACAAAAATAATTAAACAAATAAGTATAGCTTTTATTTTACTTCCTTTACTTAGTTTTTCGCAAACTAAAATTACAGCAATAGTTGCAGATTATGCCCCTAAGCCAATTGGTGCTTACAGCCAGGCTATAAAGGCCGGTAATACGTTATATGTTTCGGGGCAAATTGCATTAAAATTAAATGGAGATATAGACACGACATCTATTGAAAATGAAACAACCTTGGTTTTGCAAAACATTAAATCCATTTTAACAGCTTCTAATTTGCAATTTAGTAATGTTGTAAAAATGACTATTTACCTTACAACGATTGCTAACTTTAATAAAGTAAACACTATTTATACCAATTATTTTTCTGAAAATTTTCCGGCTAGAGAAACTGTAGAAGTAAGAGCATTACCAAAAGGAGCCCATATCGAAATTTCGGTAATTGCCGTTGAATAATAAAAAAACAAAAATAATTTTTAATTTAACAACCAAAATTTTTCACTTTGACATTTAACGATTTTAATTTTGAACCAGAACTTTTAGAAGGATTGTATAGCATGGGTTATAAAGAACCTACACCAATTCAACAACAAGCTATACCTGTAATTTTAGATAATAAAGATTTAATTGCTTGTGCCCAAACCGGTACAGGTAAAACAGCCGCATATTTGTTGCCAATAATTAATCACATTATACAATCTAAAAAATCGCATTTAAACACGCTAATACTTGCGCCAACACGCGAATTAGTGTTGCAAATAGATCAACAAATAGATGGCATTGGCTATTTTTGCTCAGTAGGTTCCATAGCGATTTATGGTGGAAGCGATGGCATGGTGTGGGAAAAACAACGCCACGCGCTTGAAAATGGAGCTGACATTATTTGCGCCACGCCAGGGCGGTTAATAGCATTGTTACAATCGGGCAATATAAATTTTGAACATTTACAACATTTGGTTTTAGACGAAGCGGATAGAATGTTGGACATGGGGTTTTTTGATGATATAAAAACAATTATTAATTACCTACCAAAACAACGTCAAACAATTTTATTTTCGGCTACTATGCCGCCTAAAATTAGGCAATTAGCAAATCAAATTGCCATTAACCCCGAGCAAATAAACATCGCGATTAGTAAACCCGCAGCCGGCGTTGTTCAGCAGGCTTATGTTGTATACGATAATCAAAAAGAAGCATTATTAGTAGATATTTTAAAAAATGAAGATTTCACTTCCGTAATTGTTTTTTCATCGCGAAAAGAAAATGTTAAGCTTTTAGAAAAAACCTTGTCTAAATTAATTGGATCAGTTAAAGCGTTTCATTCTGATTTAGAACAACCCGAGCGAGAAGAAATTATGCGTGAGTTTAAGGGTAAGCGCATTCGTATTTTAATTGGCACCGATATTTTATCGCGTGGTATTGATGTGGATGGTATAAGTTTAGTTGTAAATTATGATGCACCGCCCGACCCAGAGGATTACATCCACCGTATTGGGCGAACTGCCAGAGCATCAAAAGCAGGTGTGGCTATTACCTTTATTAATCAACGCGACCAATTAAAATTTAGTCAAATAGAAGACCTAATGGGTATTGAAGTTACAAAAATGCCGCTACCTGCTCAGTTAGGTGCCGGGCCTGAATATAACCCGTTGGCACAAAAAAAAGAAGTACGCAAAGGAGGATTTACAAAAAGAAAAAAAGATTTTAAAAAACGATAGCCTAGTTTTATTTATAAAATATAAATATCAATTAATCCTTCGGGCGATTTATAAAAAATTTGTTTAGTGTCTTCGTTTATTTTTTCAATTAAATCTTCAACTAACGGTAAAATTATTTCTTTTTCTTTATACTTAATTGTTACCAACAATTGATGCCCATTATCCATTACTTCAATAATTTGACCTAAGTTGCCATGTACAGCATCTATTACTTCAAAACCAATCCAATTAACCTCTTCTGCACTTGTGTCTATAAAATCAGAATTTATAAAAACGGCTTTACCAACAAAAGGTTTGGCTTTTTCTATACTATCAATATCTTCTAAACCAACTATTAATGAAGCATTATTTTGTTTAATTTCTTTTACAAAAAAAGGAGCTTTACCAGTTGCAGTTTCAATAAAAATAGCGGTAACCTCTTCTACAAAAAAATCTATTGTATATTTTAAAGTTAATTCGCCTTTAGTGCCTTGGGTTTTGCTAAAATAGCCTATTTGTGTGAGTTGCATCTTTAAACTACCTAGTTTATTGTTGTTATAGATAAAACAAATTTACACAGATTAAATTTTTACCTCTTCAAAATTTCTGAAATCTATAACTTTATTTTTTATTTTGATAATGCCGCTTTTACAAATCCTACAAACAACGGATGCGGATTTTCAACAGTACTTTTATATTCGGGATGAAACTGAACACCAATAAAAAACGGATGTGTGGGTATTTCAATAATTTCTACCAAACCTGCATCGGGGTTTATACCCGATAATACCAAACCTGCATTTTTAAAATCTTTTGTGTACTCGTTGTTAAATTCGTAACGGTGGCGATGGCGCTCAGTAATATTAGCTTTGCCATAAATGCTATAAGCCAATGAACCTTCTTCTAATGTACACGCATAAGCTCCTAAACGCATAGTACCGCCCATGTGCGAAATATTTTTTTGTGCTTCAATTAAATCTATAACCGGGCTACTTGTGGCAGGGTTCATTTCGCGACTATGTGCGTCTTTTAAGCCTAATACGTTGCGGGCATATTCAATAACGGCACATTGCATGCCCAAACAAATACCTAAAAACGGAATATTATTTTCGCGAGCATATTTAATGGCGGCTATTTTACCTTCAATGCCTCTGTTTCCGAAACCTGGTGCTACTAAAATTCCTTTTAAACTATTGAGTTTTTCCTTCACATTATCTTCTGTTAAACTCTCGCTGTGTATCCACTCTAATTTTACCTTGCAATCGTTAACAGCACCAGCATGAATAAAAGCTTCAGCAATTGATTTATAGGAATCTTTTAACTCTACATATTTTCCAATTAAACCAATAGTTACTTCACGGGTAGGATTGTGAAACTTATTTAAAAAATTTTTCCACTTGTCTAATTCAACTACAGAAGGGGTGGTAATTTTTAATTTTTTTAAAACAATTTCATCCAACTTTTCTTTCTCCATTAATAATGGTACTTCATAAATTGTGCTGGCATCCAAAGCTTCTATAACCGCATCTGGCGATACGTTACAAAACAAGGCTATTTTTTTACGAATATCATTGTTTATAGCATGTTCTGAACGGCATACTAAAATATCGGGTTGAACTCCATATTCTAATAATAATTTTACGGAGTGCTGCGTAGGTTTTGTTTTTAATTCTCCGCTTGTAGCTAAATATGGTAGTAGCGTTAAATGAATTACGGTGCAATCGTCGCCTAACTCCCATTTTAATTGACGAACCGCTTCGATATAAGGCAGAGATTCAATGTCACCAACTGTACCACCAATTTCGGTAATTACAAATTGGAACTGTCCGGTTTTACCTAATAATTTAATTCTATTTTTTATTTCGTCGGTAATGTGCGGAATTACTTGAACAGTTTTTCCTAAATACTCTCCCTTACGCTCTTTTTCAATTACGGCCTGGTAAATACGCCCTGTAGTAACGTTATTAGCCTGCGAAGTTGGCACGTTTAAAAAACGCTCGTAGTGTCCTAAATCTAAATCCGATTCGGCACCATCGTCTGTAACGTAACATTCGCCATGTTCGTATGGATTTAAAGTTCCTGGATCAACATTTAAATAGGGGTCTAATTTTTGAATGGTAGCGGTAAACCCCCGCGCTTGTAATAATTTGGCTAAAGAAGCAGCAATAATGCCTTTACCTAAAGAAGAAGTAACCCCACCGGTTACAAAAATGTATTTTGTGTGTACAGACATAACAGTTTTTTAAAAACTGTGCATAAAGATAAATAAAAAATCGGCTTAAGGATTTAAAATAATAATTAGTTTAACGTATTTATACTTTTTAAAATAAGATGAAATTATGAGGTTACTAAACAAACGTCTTTCCTAATTTTGTGTTGAGCGGTAAATTTCCTATATTTGTCTAAATCTAAATCTTTTTATTATGAAACAAAACAAACTAAAATTAAGCCTGATAGCAAGTTCGTTGTTATTAGGTAGCGTACAAATTTACGCACAGTGTACTGTACCAAACCCGGTAACAGCTACACCAAGTGTAATATGTGCTGGAGCTACTACTAGTTTAAATGCAACTTCAGTTGGTAGTTCAATTAGTTGGTTTACTGTTCCTACGGGCGGTGTTGCAACTGGTACAAGTGCAAGTGCTGGAAACTTTGCTGTAAGTCCTGTAAATACTACAACGTATTATGCAGAATCGTTTGCCCCGGGTTCGTCAACTTCTACGCTTACTGCAAGTTACACGGGTAGCCTTCAATCCTTTACTGTACCAGCTGGTGTAACCTCTTTAACAATAGATGCAAGAGGTGCACAAGGTGGTAATGGCGGTGGCAATGGCGCAAAAATTACTGGTGTATTTACTGTTACGCCAGGGGACGTTTTAAACATTTTGGTTGGTCAAATGGGCTCGTTTAGCAGCAATAGCAACGGTGGAGGTGGTGGTGGCTCTTTTGTTTGGAAAGTAAGTGGTACTGTTTTATATGTAGCTGCTGGTGGTGGTGGTGGATTTAGCGGAAATGGTGGCGCGCCAGGAGGTGTAGGAAATTCGAGTACTTTAACTACTAACTCCAGCGGTGGAGCTGGAAACGGCGCAGGAGGTATTAATGGAAATGGGGGGATTGGCGGAATTTATATTTCTTCTGCAACTTACGCAGGTGGAGCTGGTGGTGGAGCCGGTTGGCTTACAAATGGTTTAGCAGGAACTGGTATAGGTGCGTACAATTCTACAGGAGGCTTTAGCCCAGCAAATGGCGGAGCTGGCGGTGTTGGTTTTAACCCCTGCCAAACACAAAGTGTTATAGGTGGATATGGCGGTGGCGGCGGCGGCGGCGGTTGTAGTGGTTCGAGCGGTGGCGGTGGCGGCTACAATGGCGGCGGCGGCGGAAATAGCTGGAGTGGTAGTGCTTGGGGTTCTGGTGGTGGCGGTGGAAGCTTTAACGGTGGCACCAATCAATCTAATACAGCTGGTTTTCAAACAGGTGATGGTCAAGTAATTATTAATTATATACCGGGTTGTACTTCGGCTCAGCGTACGCCAATTGTTGTAACAGTTAATCCTAACCCAACTATTACTGTAAGTAGTGGTTCGGTTTGTGCTGGTCAATCTTTTACAATGGTGGCTAGTGGTGCTAATACTTACACTTACAGCAGCGGTAGTGCGGTGGTTACACCAACTGCTAACGCAAATTACAGTGTTACTGGTACAAGCACTGCAGGTTGTGTAGGTACTAATACTGCTGTTAGCAGTATATCGGTAAATGCATCGCCAACGGTTGCTATTACAGGTGGTACAGCTGCTATTTGTGCTGGCCAATCGGTTAATTTAACTGCTAATGGTGCTAATACTTATAACTGGAATACAGGTGCAACTACTTCAACTATTGCCCCTACTCCAACTGCTAATGTAACGTATACTGTTGTTGGTACTTCTTCTGTTACTGGCTGTAACGGTCAAGCAGTGCAAAGCGTTACTGTTAATGCTTTACCTACAGTTACTGCTAGTTCATCAACTTCTGGTTCTATTTGTGCTGGTCAATCTGTTAGCTTAACTGCTAGTGGTGCTGCTACTTATAGCTGGAATACAGGTGCTACCACTGCTGTTATTGCAGTTAGCCCTAGTGTTACTACTACCTACACTGTAAATGGTGTTGCAGTTAATGGTTGTGCTAATGTTTCTACAGTAACTCAAAACGTAAACAGTTGTGTTGGTATTCAAACAACCAACAGCAAACAATTAGCTATTAATGTTTATCCTAACCCAAGCAATGGTAATTTTACTATTGAATTGGCTAATGGTTTAGCTAAAGTAATTAACGTAACAGATATTACTGGTAGAATTATTTTAACCACTACTTCATCTTTAGATGCAGTAAACGTTAATATCTCAACTTTATCAAATGGAATTTACTACGTAAAAGTTGCAAGCGATAATAAAGCTGACGTCATTAAAGTTGTAAAACAATAGTAATTAAGTTTAATAAAAAAGCCATTCTCTTATAGAGAATGGCTTTTTTTATTTTTAAAAACATCAATGTCAGCTTCGCATTCGCTCAGCATACTGGTATTATTTTAAGTCAACTTCTTTAGCTACAATTTCGGTAACGTATTTCTTTACACCATTTTTATCAACGTAGTTGTTATTTTTTATTTTACCATCTACACTCACATGGCTTCCCTTTTTTAAAGTTGTTTCTAACTCATCGGCTAACTTGCCCCACACACTTACAAAGTGCCATTGGGTATCGGTGGCAGTTTCGCCTTTAGCGGTTTTATACTCTTCATTGGTTGCTAACGAAAATTTTAATAATTTATTTCCGTTTTCAAAGGTTTTTACTTCTGGAGCATTGCCTATATTGCCTGTTAATTGTACTCTGTTTATTGCGTTCATAATTTTTATTTTTATTATTTTTATTAATTTATTTAATTGTTTGTTTAATTTAGTCATGCTTCGACTCCGCTCAGCACGACATTGATTTATTTTTTTATTTAAGTTTTTAAGCTGCTTTTTGATAAGATACAAATAGTTCATTGGCAACAATTTCTGTTACGCTTCGTTTTAAACCATCTTTATCCGTATAAAGGCGGTTTAATAATTTACCGTCAATTGTAACCTCGGTGCCTTTGTGTAAAATACGCTCGGCAATATTTGCAAGGCTACCCCAGGTAATTATAGTGTGCCATTGTGTATTAGTAACTGCCTCGCCTTGTTTGTTTTTATAATACTCGCTTACCGCAATATTAAATTTGGTTAATTTACTACCGCTTTCTAAAATTTTTACTACAGGCTCTGCACCTAAACGGCCAATTAATTGTACGTGATTTTTAATGTTCATCATAACGTTTGTTTTTTAATTTTTAAATGGTTAATTATTTATTCTTAATTATTTTCGACGAACTAAGTTTTTAAAATTTGCGCTACTTATTTCGACGGTACAAAGGTATGGCAACAAAAAAACGTTATTCGGTTATTAAACATTTCTATTCGGATAAAAACAATTGTAACCGTTTGTTGTCGAATAAATTGCAATACAACAATTTGATAATCATATAATTAAGTGATTATACGGTGATTATTATTTTTTAACCAATTATTGTAATACTTCTATATTTAAAGATTGAAATTATTTGTGCAGAGTTTTGATGTCCCTCTTCCTTGCAATATAATTTTGTAGCTCCACACACTAATTCCCAATATTTTTCGTTTCTTTAGTTAGTGTTTTCGCAAACCATACACCGTAATTTATTTTTATTTGGCTGCTTTAGCCTAACTTTTGGTATGATGTTAGGCGCATTACTTACTAGTCTTCCTCAATTTATTTTATTAGGTAATTGGTTAATTGAAGGCAAACATATAAGTAAATTAAAACAACTTAAATCGTCTAAAATTTTTTGGGTAGTAATTTCAATATTTATAATTGATGCGATTGGTGTAATTTATTCGCAAAATATAAAAGATGCTCTTGCAGATTTACAAATAAAAGTACCTATAGTAGTACTTGCAATTGTTTTTTTTAGCACCAAACCACCCTCAATAAAGGAGTTACACTTTATTTTACTTTGTTTTTTATTAGGAAGCTTTGTAAATACTGTATGGTGTTTTATTTATAGCTTTATCTTGCACCATACTGAGACAATTCGTCATGTGTCGCGCTACATGAACCATATACGTTTTGGCTTGTATTTAAACATGGCTATTTGTTGTTGCATTTATTTTTTCATGCATCAACAAAAAGTGTGGCAAAAAGTAGCATTTATTTTATTGGCACTTTATTTTGTTTTTACACTTTACGTTTTAGGTTTAGCCTCAGGTTTATTTAACCTTTTTTTATTAGTTTTAATTTTTGCTATCATACTCGTATTTAAACAAAATTTATTGTTAAAATTAAGCGTATTTTGCTTTTTAGTAATTGGCATTTTTTTATTAACCAATTATATAAAAAACACTTATAATGCTCAATTTAATTTAAAAAATACGGCGGTAAACGTAGCTTTACTAAAAAATACAGAAGGCAAATTTTACTGGCATTTAAAAGAAAACTTACAAACCGAAAATGGCAATTTAGTTTTTATAAATATAGTAAACCACGATTTAAAACAGCAGTGGGAAAAACATTTTATAAAGGATAGCTTTAATTTTACGCCAACCTATCATAATATAAATAGGTATTATGTTATGTTAAGATATCTTTCAAGCAAAGGCTTAACTAAGGATTCGCTTGGCTTATCAAAACTAAACGAGCAAGATTTAAATAATATAAGAAACAATGTTACTAATTATTTATACCCTAATTGGGGCTATTTGCATAAACGTATTTATGAATTAGTAAATGAATATGAGGAGTACAAAAATAACCGTAATATAAATGGGCACTCAATAACTATGCGTTTGTATTTTTGGCAAGCAGCCTTTCAAATTATAAAAAACAATCCATTAATTGGCGTTGGTACGGGCGATGTTCAACAGGAGTTAAATAAAACGTATACCGAAATAAAATCGCCGTTAAGTGAGGAGTGGCGTAAACGCCCACACAATCAATTTATTACTATTACGGTAGCATTGGGCTTTGCAGGTTTAGTATTTTTTTTAGGTAGTTTAGTTTATCCACTGTTGAAATTAAAAAAACAGCTTCATCTGTTATATTTTCCGTTTTTTATTCTTTTAATTTTGTCGTTTATTCTCGAAGATACTTTAGAAACCCAGGCAGGGCTTACCTTTTTTGCAGTATTTAATACACTGTTTATCTCTCGGCCCAATCGTTGTTAATAAAAAACTTTAATGCCTATTACTGGTAATCAAAAAGCAACAACCTCTTGCGGGTTAATTGGCAACCCATTGTACCACAATTCAAAATGCAAATGTGGCCCTTTACTTTTTTCGCCACTGTTACCAACCACTGCAATAGCTTCACCTGATTTTACCCTATCGCCTATTTGTTTTAATATCGTGGAACAATGTTTATAAATACTTGTAATGTTATTACTATGTTGCACTTGTATTACATAACCATCCTGTGCCGAAAATCCTGTAAACAAAACCGTACCATCCAATGTACTTTTAATAAATTCGTCAGCCTTTGTAACTATATCTGTGCCGTAATGCTCTTCGCTAATGTTGTACGACGACGTAATTAATCCCTTTACAGGCGCAAAAAATATTAAATCAACCAAACCCATTAACTTAGAATTTGAAATAACAGCAATACTACCCTGTTTATTTTTTTCAAAATCGTTTCTAAATTCCACATCATTTTTTGTAGGATTGGTATTTGTATTTTTATATTTGCCTGTAGTATCTTTTTTAGGTTTTTCGGGCTTAATTTCAACTTTTTCGTTTAAAACATTTAGTAAATTATTCATATACATTTCTCGCGAACTTAAAACCTCCTCCAACGAATCTGCTTTTGCGCTTAAATCTACAATTAACCGTCGTTCTGTAATATTACCATATCCAGGTATATATTCGTGCAAAGGTGTAAAAGCTACTAAACTTATAACAAGTGTTGTCATTACAATTGTTAACGCCGCTATACCAATTAATAAACTTAAGGGCGTTAACCGCAGCGAAAAACGCTCGCCAAATGTAGTATCGTTTAAAATAACCAAACGGTATTTGTTTTTTAAACCAATTTTAAATTTTTGCCAACGCGTATGTTTTTTATCTATCAACTGGTTGTAAATATGCAAAAAATATTTTTAACTATTTTTTAAATAAACTTGCAATACAAAAAAAGTTTCCATAGTTTTGTGCCCGATAATTGGAAAGTAAAGAAAAAATATTAAAAGGTGTTGAAGAGCTGTTTTTTAAATACGGCATTAAAAACATTACTATGGACGAAATTGCGCGCCATCTTAGTATAAGCAAAAAAACCATTTATCAATTTTTTAAAGATAAAGATGAAGTTGTTCACTCTTTAATGCTACAAACATTAGAAGATGATAAATGCAGAATAAAAAGTGCGAAAGATAATTCTAAAAACGTAGTTGAAGAAGTTTTAAAAATGATGGAAGAGATGCGTGAAATGTTTGGGCGTATAAATCCTGTTTTATTTTACGAATTACATAAATTTCACCCGCTAACTTGGCGAATTTTTCAAGATTTTAAATCCACTTTTATTTTGGATATGGTTGAGTCCTCTTTAAAACGTGGGCAAAAAGAAGGATATATTCGACCTGACATAAATATTAAAATTTTAGCGCGTATGCGTGTAGAGATGGTTGAACAAGCTATGAAAGGTGAAATGTTTCCGCACGAACTGTACAATGTTTTAGATGTTCAACTAGCACTTACCGAACATTTTTTGTACGGCGTTTGCACTTTAAAAGGTCATAAATTAATTAATAAATACAAAAATATAGAAGAGGAATAACGGAGGCTTAGCGAAGTCGAAGCCATACACTTAAAAAATTAAAATTTTATGATAAGCAAAATACTTCAAACATTTTTACTAACCATTTTAATTACGGTTACAAACGCTCAGGCCCAAAGCGTTGCATTTACATTGCAACAAGCTATTGAGTTCTCTATAAAAAATAGCCCCAGTTTATTAAATGCCGAACTCGACCAAAAATATGCAGATTATAAACGCAAAGAAATTACGGGGCTAGGTTTGCCACAAGTAAACGGCAGTATAGATTTAAAAGATTACATTGATATCCCTACTTCATTATTGCCAGGTCAAATTTTTGGTGGGCCTGCTGGCTCATTTATTCCCGTTAAGTTTGGAACAAAATACAATACCACAGCTGGTTTTAGCGCCTCTCAATTAATTTTTAGTAGTGATTATATTATTGGCTTAAAATCGGCTAAAGAGTTTGCCAACCTTGCTAAAATAAATACGTCGCGTACAAAAGCCGATTTAGTAGCACAGGTAAGCAAAGCATATTATGGTGTTGTTATCAACAAAGAGCGAATTAAATTATTACAAGCTAATATTGATAGGCTGCAAAAAATACTAAGCGATACCAAGGCTCTTAACCAACAAGGCTTTGTAGAGTTAATTGATGTGGAAAGATTAGAAGTACAATTTAATAACTTAAAAACTGAAAAAGAAAAAACGGATAGATTAATTTCTTTATCCGAAGCCATGCTAAAGTTTCAAATGGGTTATAAAATAAGCGATCCCATTGCTTTAAGCGATAGCCTAAATGTTGATGCAAAAGAGTCAACCGATTTATCATCTTCAAGTATTAACGTTACCAAACGTGCCGATTATCAATTATTAGAACAACAACAAATCATTAATAAATTAGACGTAAAACGCTTAAAAATGGGCTATTTACCAACCCTTGTCGCATATGGTTCTTATAATTTTAATACACAACGTAACGAATTTGGTTATGGTATTGATAAAAATAATTCGCAAAAACAATGGTATAAAATATCGTTAATTGGTGCCACCTTAAATCTAAATATTTTTGATGGATTGCAACGTAATTACAAAATTCAACAGGCTAAAATTACATTTCAAAAAACCGAAAACAATTTAAAAAATTTAGAGTTAGCGGGGCAGTTAGAAGCTACCGTGGCAAGTATTAGTTATGCCAACGCAGTTTCTTCGCTTGCTACCCAAAAACGCAATATGGAATTATCGCAACATGTGTACGATGTGACTCAAAAAAAATATTCGCAAGGTGTAGGTACAAATTTAGAAATTGTTACTGCCGAAACATCTTTAAAAGAGGCACAAACCAACTACTTTAATGCAATTTACGATATGATTGTATCAAAAATAGATTATCAAAAAGCAACCGGAACCCTAGTAAAATAAGCAATTAAAAAATATAAACAAAAATATTATGCCTACACTATTAAAAACTAAAAAATCAAAAATAATAATTGCGTTAGCGGTAACGACTATTTTATTAAGCGCCTGTGGCGGAAAAAAAGAGGAAAGTTTAACTGACTTAAAAACAAAACAAGCCGAACTAAAAACGCAATTGGCAGATATTTCAACCAAAATATCAAAGCTTGAAGGCGATTCGGGCAAAAAATTTGTGTTGGTTGAGGCTGCGCCAATTGTTCCAACAATGTTTAAAACCTATATAAATGTTCAAGGGCGCGTTGATGCGGAAGAAAGTGTATCTATCGCTACAGAAATGCCTGGCACTATTACTAAAATTAACGTAAAAGTTGGCGACGAAGTTAGTAAAGGGCAAGTATTGGCTGAAACCGATGCACGCGTCTTATATCAAAGTATATCTGATTTACAAACCAGTAGCGATTTGGTAAATCAACTTTACGACAAACAAAAAGCATTGTGGGATCAAAAAATTGGCACTGAAGTGCAATACTTACAAGCAAAAAATCAAAAAGAAAGCTTAGAGAAAAAAATGGCTACGTTACAAGAACAAGTACGTATGACAAAGATTATTTCACCTATTAATGGTACCATTGATGCTATTGATATAAAACTAGGACAAGCTACAGCTCCTGGAGCTCCTGCCATACGCGTTGTTAATTTTAATAACCTAAAACTAAAAGCAGACATTGCAGAAAGTTATGCCTCTAAAGTTCATAAAGGCGACGAAGTGCTCATTAAATTTCCTGATTCAAATGATTCGTTAGTTGCAAAAGTAAATTATGTTTCTCGTGCTATTAATGCCATGAGCAGAACATTTAATGTGGAAATTTTATTAGATAATAAAAAAGAATATCATCCCAATCAAATTGCAATATTAAACATTAACGATTACGTTTCTTTAAAACCTACAGTTTCAATCCCTTTAAATTATGTTCAAAAAGATTTAAAAGGAAACCATTTTGTGCTTATAGCGGAAAATAATAAAGCAACAAAACAGGCTGTAAAACTTGGAAAAGCATATAACGGAAAAGTTGAAATTATTGAAGGATTAACAGAGACTGATGCTTTAATTACAGCGGGATACGATGGACTAAATGAAGGCGATGCTGTAAAAATTAAAAACTAAAATTAATTATTAATATGAACTTTAAACAATTTAAACCCAGTAGTTGGGCAATTGATAATAAAACTGCCATCTACATTGGTATCGTTATTATTACGTTATTAGGCATTAGCTCCTACAATAATTTACCAAAAGAAAGTTTTCCCGACATTGTAGTACCTAAATTTTTTGTAAGTACTGTATATGCCGGTAATTCGCCAAGCAACATTGAAAATACGATTACAAAACCTTTAGAGAAAAAACTAAAATCAATACCTGGAGTTAAAAAATTAACTAGTAATTCCATGCAAGATGTTTCTTTAATTACAGTAGAATTTAATACAAATATTACTGTAGATAAAGCCAGGCAAGCAGTTAAAGACAAAGTAGATGAAGCAAAATCTGATCTACCGACTTCTTTATCCAGAGCACCTTTTGTAAAAGAATTAGCATTTTCTGAATTGCCAATTATGTACATAAACATTGCCGGTGATATGGATTTAAATAAGTTAAAAGAATATGCAGACGACCTAAAAGACCGCATTGAAGGACTAAAAGAAATTACGGAAGTAAAGATGGTAGGTGCTCCAGATCGCGAAATTCAAGTAAACTTAGATATGTTTAAGATGCAATCTCTACAAATGGGGATGCAGGATGTAGAGCGTACTATTGGCAGTGAAAACATTACCATTACTGGCGGACAAATACCAATGGATGGTACAAAAAGAACCTTAAGTGTTAAAAATGAATTTCATTCGATTGACGAATTAAAAAATCTAATAATATCTTCTCAGTCGGGTGCCCACTCCTATTTAAAAGATTTTGCAACAGTAATTGATACAAGTAGAGAAACTGAAAGTTATGCCCGCTTGGCCGGAAAAAATGTAATTACTTTAAACGTTATTAAACGTGCTGGAGAAAATTTAATTGCAGCTTCTGATAAAATAAAATCAACTATTGAAGAATTAAAAAAAACCGAGTTCCCTGCAAATATTGATATTAAAATTACCGCCGATCAATCAGACAAAACAAAAGTTACGCTTCATGATTTAATTAATACCATTATTATTGGTTTTATTTTGGTAACCTTAATCTTAATGTTTTTTATGGGTGTTACAAATGCTTTATTTGTTGCACTTTCTGTTCCTTTATCTATGTTTATTGCCTTTATGTTTATGCCAAGCATAGGTTTTACTATGAATATGATTGTGTTATTTGCCTTCCTCTTAGCCCTTGGCATAGTGGTAGATGACGCCATTGTTGTGATTGAAAACACGCATCGCCTGTTTGATAATGGAAAGCGTGACATTAAAACCGCCGCAAAAATGGCTGCTGGCGAGGTATTTTTACCTGTTTTAAGCGGCACAATTACTACACTTGCTCCATTTATTCCTTTAGCTTTTTGGCCTGGTTTAATTGGTAAGTTTATGTTTTATTTACCTATTACTTTAATTATAACGCTGCTGGCATCACTGTTTGTAGCTTATATCATTAATCCTGTGTTTGCGGTAGATTTTATGAAAACCCACGACGAGGAAGCAAAAAATTATGGAAAACTTAATCGTAAAAGTTTTTTAAGATTATTGGTATACGCTATTGTGGCCATTTTTTGCTATGCTGCAGGCAAAATAGCTTTTGGCAACTTAATGATTTTCTTTGCAGTATTTATGATTGTTCATCGCTTGTTTTTATACAAGGTGATAGAAAATTTTCAAACCAAAACTTGGCCTAAAATTCAACGCGGCTATACAAGTATTTTAGTGTGGGGATTAAAACGCCCGTATCAACTATTATTAATGACTTTAGGATTATTCATCTTTTCCATCGTTTTAATGAATATTCGTAAACCTAATGTTGTGTTTTTCCCACAAGGCGACCCAAATAATGTATTTGTTTATGTAAAATTACCCGAGGGTACAGATCCTGGTAAAACCAACGAAGTGATGAAACTAGTTGAGAAAAAAGTAAATACAATAATTGGCGAAAAAAATCCAATTGTTTCTTCATTAATAACAAATGTAACTATTGGTGTCACTGATCCACAGGATGAAGATCAAAGTTCTTACGGAAACCGAGGTAAAATTGCAATTAATTTTGTTGAATTTAGTGAGCGAAAAGGGCAAAGCACCATGAAATATTTAAAGGAATTGCAAGCAACTAAATGGAATATTGCTGGAGCAGAAATTACTACAAATAAAGAACAATCTGGGCCACCGGTAGCCAAGCCAATTAATATTGAAATAAAAGGCGATAAGTTTGAAGAATTGGTTGAAAACGCCCGCAATTTAAAACGCTTTTTAGAAGAGGCTGGCGTACCAGGCGTTGCCGAATTAAAATCTGATTTTGTAGATAATAAACCCGAAATTGTTTTTGATGTAGATAGAGAGCGTGCCAACCGAGAAGGTATTTCAACCGCACAATTAGCCATGGAAATTAGAAAAGCAGTGTTTGGTATTGATAACCCTAGCAAGTTCAGAGATGCGAACGATGAATATCCTATTCAATTACGCTATAATTACAGTCAACGTACAAATGTAGAGCAATTAAAAAATTTAAAAATAATTTTTAGAGATATGAATATGGGAGGTGTCTTACGCTCTATTCCATTATCCGCTTTTTGCGATATACGTTACGAAAACACCTATGGTGGAATTAAACGCAAACAAAACAAACGCGTAATTACTTTAGCCAGCGATGTTTTAGAAGGTTTTAATGCTAATAATGTTGTAGCTCAATTACAAGAAACTGCTAAGGATTATAAACCAACCGGTGCGGTAGAAGTTAAGTTTACTGGGCAGCAAGAGGAGCAAGCAGAAACCGGTGCCTTTTTAGGAAGTGCAATGATGACTTCGATAGGAATAATTTTATTAGTATTAGTAATACAATTTAATTCTATTGGGAAACCAATCATTATTTTGTCCGAAATTTTATTATCGGTAATAGGCGTATTATTAGGTACGGCCATTTTTAAAATGGATATGAGTATTGTAATGACCGGTATTGGCATTGTGGCTTTAGCGGGCATCGTCGTCCGAAATGGTATTTTATTAGTAGAATTTGCTGAAGAAGAACGTTTAAAAGGTATAGGCTTATATGATGCTATTGTAGATGCAGGTAAAACACGTATGACTCCTGTTATACTAACAGCTTTTGCAGCAATATTAGGTTTAATACCATTAGCCGTTGGTTTAAATATTGATTTTGAAGGCCTACTAGCTCACGCTGCACCTCATATACACTTTGGTGGCGATAACGTGGTTTTTTGGGGGCCCTTAAGCTGGACAATGATATTTGGATTGTTTTTTGCAACATTTTTAACGCTTATTTTAGTGCCAGCAATGTATTTAATTGCCGAACGCTTAAAGCGAAAAGCTATAATTATTTTAAATCATTTCGATTTGCCTAAAGTAGTTATGTACATTCCATTTTTTGTATTGGTGTGTACTTTAATTTTAGCTATTCAGCGTAAAAAATTAGATTATGGCAATTTAGATGGGTAAAATAAAAAACCTGTTAGGCGTTAATAACCTAACAGGTGTTTTATTACAAGTAATAACAATAAAATTAAATACTCAAAACCTCTTTAAGCTTTAGATTACCCGTTTTACTTAGAGGAAGTTTGGCTCCATTTTTTAAAATAGCTAAGGAATTATTTTTATCCAATGGTTCAATTTTCGTAAGATAATTTACATTTAAAATATAGGAGCGGTGTATTCGAACAAATTGCTGAGCATCTAATATTTGCTCATAATAGCTCATTGTTTTCTTTTTTAAATAGAAGGTTTCTTTGTTGTAAATCTTTACATAGTCATCATAGGCTTCAATATATGGAATATCATTTATTGGCAAAATTAAAATGGTGCTGCCATTTTTTACTACAATGCGGTGCGCTTCATCTAGGTGTTTACCTGCTGTATCTAACAACTTTTCAACTTTGTTTGTTTGCGCTTCTTTTTTTGTAACCGCTAAAAATTTATCTATGGCTTTTTTAAAACGCTCTTCGCTAAAGGGTTTTAATAGATAGTCAGTGGCATTTTGCTCAAAAGCTTTTAAAGCATATTCGTCAAAAGCTGTTGTAAAAATTACAGCTGGTTTAGTCTCTAATAGTTCCAACGTTTCAAAACCGTTTATTTTTGGCATTTGAATATCTAAAAATATTAAATCAGGATTATGTGTTTGTATGGCTTTTACAGCTTCAAAACCATTGTCACACTCCGTTACAATTTCAAAATTATTATGCGTTTGCAAATATTCTTTTACAATTAATCTTGCCAATGGCTCATCATCTATTAAAATTACTTTAATCATGTTGCGGAATTATTAGTGTAGTAGTAAAAATGTTATTTTCTTTTTGAATGGTAATTAAATCAGTTCTATGAAACATTAATTGTAAACGTCGCTCCACTAACGATAAACCAAAGCCTTCACCTTTTCTGGTTTGCAAGGCATCTTCTTCAAATGGGTTTTTAATTTCTATGATTAAGTTATTTTCTTTTTTTTGTGCAGAAATACTGATTTCTACATTTTCTAAAACATTATATAATCCAAATTTTATAGCATTTTCAACTATTGGTTGTAAAATCAGTGCAGGTAGTTTTTGAATATTGCTTTCTTCGCCAACATTAAATATTATTTGTAAACGGTGACCAAATCTTATTTTCTCAATATCTAAATACAATTCCAAAAGTTTTAATTCTTCCTCCAAATTCACTAACACATTCTCATCTTTTTTTAAAGTTCCTCTTAAAAAATCAGATAAATTCTGAATCATTTTCCTTGCCAATTGTGGTTGTGACCCTACTAGAGCATTAATTGAATTTAAGCTGTTAAATAAAAAGTGCGGTTGTAACTGTTGACGTAATTTTATTAATTCAGCATCACGAAGTGTTAATTCGGCTTGTTGCTGCGCTATTTTTTGCTTATTTTGTTTTGTTAGTTGATTTAAATACCACATAATGGCAAAAAAGAATACGGTTTGCAAAAAGGCAATAAAAATTCTAAGTAGTTCTGTCGATTTAAAAAGTTCTAAAAAATTAAGGTTGCTATCGGTATACAAAACTAGAGGTAGTAACAACTTATCAATATAAATTACTTTAAAAATAAATGCCATAGTTAAAAAAAACTGGGTACTTATTTTATTTAAAAAATTAGGTAGATAATTTTGAAGAAAAAAAATAACTAATAGCGGAATAATTATTAACCCGCCGGTTAATAAAGCATCTAAACTTGCAATTTTTAAACCTATACCAAGTTGGTGCAATGTGCCAACTAATACCATAGCACAAATTAAAAACCACGCACCAATAAAAATTAATGATTGGACTTTAGAATTTATCTTAAATAATTGCATTTTTAAATTTAAGAAAAAACTAAATACTTGCTCTGTATTGCCATGCCTTTTTGTAAAACAGACTGTATAAAACTTCTTTTATCGTGGGTTTCAATGGTGTTACTATAAATTTCAATACCATCGCTTAATTGCTCAACCTTTATTACTTCGCTTACATCAATAAAATTAAAACTAAGCAAATTACCATTTTCGTTACTAAACGTTGATTCAAATTGTTTACCCATTTGTTTAGCTTTAAAATATGCAGCCTCTTCGTTAATAGCGTTTATTAAACGCAATTGTTCATCAAACTGCGCATTCATTTGGTTATCAAAACCATCAATGCTATAAATTAATTTTACTAAATACCAATTCATGTTTTTTATTTTTTAATTGTTTATTTTTTTGTCAGTTCAAGTAGCTTTTGTATGCACATTAAAAAGCCAATCAAGAAATTTTATTTAGTCACTTCTCTATGCGGTGATTCTTCACTACTAGAGGTGACAGTTATTTAATAGGATATAATTTCTACCCCGCCAAACAAAACATTACCGCGTAATACTAATGTTTTTCTATCAGCCAAGGCAGTAACATTCATGGGTGCCCGCTCATCTTCAACTCCACCAAATATGCAACTTAAGTCTGATTTTATTACCCAGTTACTTGGAATAATTATTTTAGCGCCACCAAATTGCTGATTAATAGTTAATACGGCCTCGTTTGTAATTTGCGCTTGCATTAAATTTAGTTCGCAGCCACCAAACGTATTCCTTAAGTCACCACCTTTAAAATCTTTACTTATTATATTACGTTTGGTTCCGCCAAAAACATTATTAATTAAAATATAGTCGTCGCTGCTATTGGCAGAGGCATCGTTAACACCTACGTTCCAGGTTTCTCCATTATTAAAACTGTGCTTTGAATATTTATATTTTGAAAAATTTTTATATCTGTTTTTTGGTTTAAAAATCATTACCAAACCAATTATTAAAAGAATAATGGGTAACTCGTAACGTTCAAAATTCAGTTCCGGAAAAACATCTCCTGCTAAAAAAACGCCACCAATTAGTATTAGTACCAACCATTTAATGTTTTTAAATTGGTGTTTTATACCTGAAATAATTCCTATTACTATTAGCAAAGTTGGCCATGTAAATATCCAATGAGGAATTATTGTTCCGGCTTCGCGTATAAAAAATAGGATAGCAGCCCCTATTACAAATAGCCCAGTTACGATTCTTCCTCTTTGTTCATTTTTTTTCCAATTATTAAAATTGTCGTCGTTTTTAAATTGATCTTCTAAAGTTGTCATTTTATTTTGTTTTAGTTTATGCATCAAAAGTAGAGCACAAATTTTGGCTTCAAAATAACAAATCGGTAAACGAAGGTTTTGGGTAGGTGAACTAAGAATTATTTTATAATTAATTCAAAATTTAGTTTATTTAATAACGTGCCGTTTACTTGTAGCTCTACAAAATGTGTACCAGCAAAGTGTTTACGTGTTGTAAAATCTTTTATAAGTTGCTTTTTGCTAATTTTTATTTTTTGGTTCGGCCCTAAATCAAACTCTTTCAGTTTAAATACTTTGGGTGATAGTTCTCCTGAGCTTTTTCGGTAATGAATGGTGTAATCAATAACCAGCTTTTGAATCGTTGATTTTTGTGAACTAATGTCGAATTCAAAATGCAAATTATCGCCCAGTTTTATTTTTGGCTTTATAATCTTAAAATTTTCGACTTTTATTTTCGGTTTTTTTTCAAAATCAAAAAAAGCTAAGGACTGTACATTGCCTTTTTTAATTAATGTGCGGCTGGCATGTTTTACTATCCAAGCGGTGTGTGCATTACTTCTATCCCAGCCCCTTATTAATTGTAACATGTAGTCGGTATTATCTTTCGACAAATCGTTTAAATGATTTGCCACCGATTTTTTTACATATAATTCTTCGTCTTCCCTCAAAGTTTCTAAAATTGTTTGGGTACTTTTTGGATTTCTAATTACTTCATCTAATTTAAACGACCAAGGCAAACGCGGCCTGCTACCCTCAGAAGCTAAGCGCCTTACGTGATGGCTTTTATCTTTTGCCCAGGTATTCAAAACTTTAATCGTTTTTATAAAATCACGTTTTAAAAATTCGCGAATAGCAAACTCTGATGAGCCAAACTGTGTAAAGTATTTTAATGCTTCTAACGAAGTAGCATTATCATTGTGCCCATACACCCCAACAAAATCAGGAAACACTAAATTGGTGTACCCTTTTTTAGTATTTGGAATAACTTTATAAAGTACATCAATTGCTTTTTTATAATCTTGTGGTAGGTGTTGTTTTAATACCTCCGACGTATTTCGCAGGCGTTGGTTTAGCGATAGTACCTCAAAATTTTGAGTTACTTGTTTTACAAATTTATCGGGATTAAAATTTTTATCTGCTTTATTAAATTCCTCAGCAAACTCCACATAAAAATTTTTATTAAATAGTTCTTTTAAAGGTTCCATTTGTTTTTAAATAATTTGTTTTACTAAAATATCATGAGGTTTGAAACGTTTGGCAAGCTTGCGCGGTGCGGATTATGAAACACTGTCTGCCGAAACGTTAATTTAAAGATACATGTTTATTAGACTTTTGCAAAATGAAAATGTCAGTTCGCGAAGCGACCTTAAATTTGCAAAAGCCTTGCATATCCACCCGCATTGCGCCAGGGCTTTCTGTTAGTGGGTCGTGCGTTAGTATTAACCCTACATTTTTCCAGAGGTGTGTCTAAGTCTGAAAGTACTATTTGGATTTGGTGGAGCTATAAAATACACTCTTGAGCAACATTTATTTAAATAAATTACCAACTGATATTGTCCAAGAATTTCATTCATAAACGCCTTAGTTGCATTTTTCTTTGAAAGTCCGCCTGGGCAATTACTTCGATAAACTTCGTTACGACTGTGCGTCGGCTTAGTTATGAGAACATTATTAATGGTGTCTATAGAAATGAGGTTAAATGTGCCTGCAGTACCGAGGATTATATTTCGTTCGTTTTTACTTAAATTTGTGTTAGGCCAGCAGTTTTTATAAAAACTTTCGAAATTGTCGTTACTAAAATATTCATATGAAAAGGAAGTGTCGTTGGAGTTAATGGAAAGAGCTATGTTAAGATTGTCATACGAGTTTAACTGAAAAAGCTTTGGAGTTGTCTTTTGATCAATTTTTGTCAATAATAGGTCAAAGAAATAAGAATTTATGAATTTAAGACTGTCTACTTTTTTTGTTGCATCAACAAATTTTTGCAAATTAACTTTGATGGCAAATTTTAAACTATCGATTTTCGTCTGAGAAATTAAATTGCAATTAACCAAGAGTGCCAAGGTCAGAAGAAATATTCTATGTCTTGTTGTCTGCATTTTTTGTAATCGTCGTCCGCATGCCCACCAAGTCCAAGATAAGCGCAATAAATCTACACAAAAAACTAAAATAACGCCAATACTGGTTTATTTTGTAAAATACCTTCTATTTTTTCGATTACCTCTGGGGTTAAAAGAGGTAATACTTCTAACGCAGTAATTGTTTCTTTTAACTGTTCGGGTTTACTGGCGCCTAAAATGGCTGTACTAACATTTGGATTTTTTACGCACCATGCTATTGCTAATTTGGTAAGGTTTGTTCCTAAATCTTTTGCTAATACTGTTAGGTGCTTTGTTTTTTCAATTCGGCTATTATCACCCAAGGTACGCTCTTTTAACCAATCCATCCCTTCAATGTGCAGGCGGTTATCCGTTGGCATTTCGCTGGTATATTTTCCTGTTAATAATCCGCTTGCTAAAGGGCTCCAAATAGTAGTGCCTAGGCCAAAGTCTCTAAACAATAGCAAATAATCTTTTTCTATTTTGGTGCGCTCAAACATATTGTACTGCGGTTGTTCCATAGTAGGCCCTATTAAATGGTTGCGTTCAGCAAAAACAAAGGCTTGCATGATTTCATCGTTTGCCCACTCGCTTGTGCCCCAATACAAAATTTTACCTTGTTGTATTAAGGTATTCATTGCCCAAACGGTTTCTTCAATGGGCGTATTTTTATCCGGACGGTGACAATAAAATAAATCGATATAATCTACCTGCAAACGTTGCAAAGCTGCATTACACCCTTCAATGATGTGTTTACGCGAAAGCCCGGTTTGATTGGGTTTTCCATCTTCATACCCAAAATACACTTTACTGCTTAGGCAAAATGAACTGCGGCTCCAGGCTTTCTTTTTTAAAATTTCACCCATTACTAATTCCGATTTTCCACGCGCATAAATTTCGGCATTATCAAAAAAATTAACACCGTTGTCGTATGCAATTGTCATTAATTCTTCGGCAGTAGTATCGCCAATTTGTTTACCAAATGTGACCCAGCTACCAAAACTTAAGAGACTTACTTGTAACCCTGATTTTCCTAATCGTCTATATTCCATATTTTTATTTTTTAGTTTTCTGGATAACCCGCGTCAATCCAGCATTGAATTTTGTTAAGGTCATCCGAAGTCAACGAATTCCCTTTTGGCATTGATTTTTTTGTAATTACTTCATTTTTAAAATTACCATTATTTAATATGCTTTTTATACCGGCATAAGTAGAATAATTGGGATGGCAACTACTATTTGTGCAGGTAATATTTATTATAGTTTTAATATTAGAATTATAAGTTGAAGTGCTTCCATCACATTTTGGAACTATTTTCTTTTTACACGAACAAATTACGATGCTAACAATGATAACAAAAAAAATAAAATGGGCTGTATATTTTTTCATATAATGTAACGAAGATACAAAACAAAAAAACTAACACTAAAAACTATTACTAAAGTAAGTTAAAATTAAAGTTTTTCTAAGTCGTTAACTGCTGTTTTATAATTAATAAACTCAATTTTATTAGTTTTTAAATATTCAATTAACCACATATACCAATCTAACCACGTTTTAAACGCGTGAGAAAAATAGCGGTCGTGAAAATCAATTCCTAAATAATTTAAATTAAGTTGATGTGCTTTTTCAATTAATTTTAGGGTATTTTCTTTTGCTAAATTTAAATTCACACTTTGCCATTTTCTACCATTTTCAATAATCCATCCGTCCATTATTTGAAATGGAAATTCCCACATTTCTCCAATTTTATATGGATTTTTAAAAGCATGCTCTGTACTATCAAATGTATAACCAGCTTTTGATAAGTTTGTTAACGTTTCTGCATTATTACGCACATAGTGCATTCGTATACCAAAACGCTGTTGTTTGGTTAAATTTTCAAATAATGAGTGCTCATTTTTTATACTTTTAAAATTATCAAATTCTATCCCATGAATATTAATTTCACAATTACGACTTTTCATTTGTTGTATCCACAAAAATGCATTTTTTGGGGAATAATTTAAGCCTAAGCCTTTATTTACTCCAATAAAAAAGGAGGATGGAATATTATTTATATTATTAAATGTAATTAACTCATCAATATTTTGCCATTTGTTTTTAAAAAAATCTACCCAACGTAAAACGTATTCCCTAAAAGAAATTTTTCCATTTAGCAATTCTATTTGCATACGCATCATGTATTTAGGGATAATTGTATCTCTAAACAAATGCTCCCAAACGGTTATATGGTCTATATCGTGTGAAATAATTGCCTGCATTTTATTTCTTAAAAATTTTTATTAGTGAGGGTAAGTTATTTATTTTTAAAAAACTGTATCTTAATTCTGCACCACCTAAGCCCTTATAAAAATTTGCTAAACCTTCGTTTAAAGAGCCTCCACCAAAATCAAAATACATACATTTATTTGTAAAATAACTAATAGCATGGTTTATCAATAAATGCATACTACCCGAGTTTTCAGCTTTATCAAAGTTAGTACCTTTTAAAAATAAAACGTATTTTTTATTATAAATAAAATGCGCTATTGCAATTATTTTGTTTGAAGAATTAACTGTTTGAAAGCTTATGATAGAATTATGCGTTAAACTATTTTTAATTAAATTATTAAATAAAACAGTATGTTTTTTTGGGAGCTTTAATTCACTTAATAAAAATGGGTTTAAATATTTTTTTGAAAGCGTTAAAATATCCTCTGTTTGAATTTGTTCTACTGTAAAGCCACTTTTAGTCGCTTTCGTAATGTTACGTTTGGTGTTTTGATTGTATGTAAACCCATTTTTATAATTTATTAGATGGGTTTTTTTACTCTTAATAGCGTTAGATTTAATGTGATTAAATGAGTTTAATTCAAGCTCAATTAATTTAAATTGTTTTATAATATAATTGTAAAACACTTGTTCTATTTCGCTATTTGCTTTTCCGTACACGCCCAGCTGAGATGTGAATGGAGGTTGGGGTAAATAAGCATATCCGTATTTTTTTTTAGCTGGCAAAGGAAAAATACTATCGTAATTTCCTATTATTAAAGCATCCCAATTAGGGCATGTTGCATTTAAATAAAACGATTGTGCAAATACGTAGGGTATTTCGGAATTTAAAACAGTTTTATCCCATTTCTTAAAATCAATATCTTTATGTTGAATGTGTTTTAAAGTATATTCCATTTTTATTTCAAAACAATTCGCGTTTCTTAAATTTTAATAATACTTCAATAAAAAAAGTAGCCTTATTTACTGTGTAATAAGGGATTAATTGTCCACCAAAACTTCTAAAAAATTTTTCAACGCCTTTAAGCATTGAGCCTTCAAAATCAAACATGGAACACCCTAATTGTTTAGCTTTTTCAATTGACTTTAAAACCAATAAATTATTTATGCCTTGAATACCCGATTTTTTATTGATTCCGCCCAACAAGTAATAGCAATTATTTTTGTCGTAAACACAAAACACCACCCCTAGCAACTCTTCGTTTTTATAAGCAATTTGACTAAACGAATTGGAGCTATCTGAAAATTTTAAAAAAATATTTTTCAGTTCTTCCTCATATATGTTTGCATCAGTATTATTAAGCGAACTAATAAAAAAATCATAAAGTTGTTGTTTTGATAATGTATTTTCAGTTACAATAACTTCTTCTTTAATAGCTTTATTAATTACATTTCGATTTTTTGAATCAAAATCAGTTTTTATTTCTTCTATTGATTTTAATAAACTTAATTGATACGTATAATTTGGAATTACTTTATATTTATTCCATATAAAAGGCTGTAAATCTTTTATTGTATGCGGGAATGCCAAAATATTTAATGCACTTTTTTGTGATGAAATATAATTACAAACTTCATCAATTACTTCTTTTTCAAAACCAGATTTTGATGAATAGTTTTTACTCTCGTTTATAAAAAACAAACCGCAATGAGGCGTATAAGGTGGTAATTTAATAAATGAAGCGCCAAAACGTTTTGTTTTTAAATAAAAAAAACCTCCAATTAATTGATGCTCGTCTTTAAAAATCCCTATAAATGTCAATTTAGCATTATAAACGGAAAGCCATTTTTTACTAGCAAAAACGCCTAAATGAGCCTCAGCATTGTTGCTATAAGTATCACTATTTATAGATTTTAAAATCAAGCTATTAATTTTTGATACTCGTTAATCATCAACTTTAAATTATTATCCCAGTTGTAAAAATTTAGTACGTGTTGTCTTGCTTTTATTCCAATTTCTGTTGCTTTTTCTTTATTAGTTATAAATTCCGTTATGGCAGTTGCTAAAGCTTCTGGATTGTTTTTCGGAATAACACGACCAAATTCACCATTATTTACAACCTCTTTAAGGCCACCCACATCTGTTACTATTATTGGCTTTTCACATGCCATTGCCTCAACCGCAGCTACCCCAAAACTCTCGCTATCGTCAATAGAAACATTTAAAAAAATATCTAATAAGTTATGGTAATTATTAATTTCGCCAAACGGCACCCTTCCGGTAATTTCAAAGTAATCCGTTAACTGTAGTGCTTTAATTTGAGATTTATAAACATCAATATTGTTGCTAGAACCTATTAATAAGAATTTAAACTTTAATGTTTGGTTATTTTCAATAACAATTTTGGCAGCACTAATTATTGTTTTAATGCCATATTTTTCTTCAATAGGCTTAATAGTTCCAATATAAATTGTATCAACTTTTTTTAGAGGATTTTCTTTTTTAGAAAACGTTTTAACATCAACTCCAAAAGGAGTAACCACAATTTCTTTTTGAGTATATTTTAAAATCTCTTGTTTCATTACATGGCTGGTACTCATAAGAACATCAGCTTTACTTAAATTATATTGAAATACTTTTTTATGAAGTTTAGATTTTGTTGGAAAGTCGTATACATCAGAGCCCCAGATTGACAGAACGAAAGGTTTAAAGCCAGATAAAGCACCAACTAAACCATAGCTAGTTGCATAATGTGCGTGTAAAATTGTGGGTTTAAAATGTTTAATTATTTTTTTTAAAATGGAAACGTATTTTATGTACGATAGTTTTGTAAATGTACTTTCGGCATTAATTTTTTTATCGGGTTCAAAAAAAACAGTAATATTTTTGTGATTGTACCACTCGTAACTCGCTTTATTGAAACTAAACAATCCAATAACAATACCCGCATTGGCTAAGCTAATAGCCCATTTTTCGGTATGTTCGCTGTAAGTATCCGAAAGTAACAGCACTTTTATAGGATTTGACATTGTATAAATATACCCGAAATTTACTGTATTTAGCTGTAATTTACTATAAAAAAGTATAAAAAATTGATTTGAAATTCGCAAATACGTTTACCGTTTGATGATAAAATTAAATGTGTAATTTTACACATATGCCCATTGATAAAAGCATAGCGTATATCACTATTTCTAATCCAAACGACCGACATTCGTGGAGTGGAACTGATTTTTATATTTTTACAACCCTTAAAAAAAACTTCAAAATAGTTGATGCTTTAGGGCCGGATGAACCAAAGACTATTACTTTTTTTTGCAAAGTAATTCATGGGATTTCGTTATACTTATTTAAAAAGCGCTTCGATTACAGACATTCAACACTTTATTCAAAAGCTTGTGCCCGATTGTTTGATGAAAAACTACTAAAAAATAAATACGATTTAATAGTTGCACCTGCAGGTATAGCCAGCATTGCTTATTTAAAAACAACCATTCCAATTGTTTTTGTTGGCGATAGAATTATTGGTAACGCTATAAACTATCATACTATTTTACATAATTTGTGGAAATGGAGTGAACAACAAAGTATTTCTACTGAAAAATTAGGCTTAACGAAGGCTAAATTAAATATTCTTTCCTCACATTGGGCAGCTGATTATGCGGTAGATTTTTATAAAATGCCAAACCAAAAATTTTTGGTTATGCCATTTGGTGCCAATATTGACAAGGTTCCTACGGCTGATTATGTTTTGAATAATTGTATTATTACAAACGAATGTAAATTATTACTAATTGGTACTTATTGGAAAAATAAAGGTGCCGATATTGCATTTAATACTTTACAACAACTTTTAAAAAAGGGCATAAATGCAAGTTTAACAGTAGTTGGCTGCGAACCAGACGAGCCTATTAACCACGAAAAATTAACTATAATTTCATTTTTAAATAAAAATACTCCTGAAGGTTTAAAAAAATTAGAAGAACTTTATTTATCGCATTCGTTTTTTATTTTACCCACACGTTTTGATTGTACTCCTATAGTGTTTTGTGAAGCAAGTGCCTTTGGACTGCCAATTTTATCAGCTAATACAGGCGGTGTGGCTGGGCATATTAAAGAAAATGTAAATGGTTTTTTAATTGATTATAACGATAAGGGAGAAAAATACGCTACTCTCATTGAAGAAATTTGGAATGATAAAACCAAATACCTTCAATTAAAAAAATCTGCCAGAGAATTGTATGATAAAGAATTAAACTGGGATAGTTGGGCAAACAAATTTATTGAAGCAACTGAAAAAATTTAATTCTTAAATTTTCTAATAAAACATTTAATAAGTAATTTAATACTACTTGCAGTGTGCAAATTTTTTAATTGAGATTTAAAATAAAATGTATATGCTTTTAAACCAAGGGATGTATTGCCGCAGCTGTCGTACCATTGTTTGCCAATAATATTATTAAAAATAGCCTCGTCAACTACTTTTAATACTTGATTTTGTTGTACTAATTTTGTTAGCCACCCTTCAACGTGTTGCAATTCTGTAATTGAATTAAAAAGTTGCGAACTACCAATTTTACAGTGTATAGCAAGTTCATTTTCTGAAAACACAAATCCAGCTTTTTGTAAAATTGCTTTACGAACTTTATTGGCGGAGTTAATTTGTTCGGCTTTGTGCACCTTGGTAACTTGTGCATTATGCACGCGGTATTCAAACTCGATACTGTTAATAGCCGAAAATTTAGTTACAAAAATTAATTTAGCCCACAATTCAAAATCTTCGGCATGTTTGTAATTACTATCAAACACTGGTGAAAAAATTTGTAATACCTCTTTTTTAATTAATAATGAAGGGTGAACAACAGATGAATTAAACAGCATATAGCCAAAAATTTCATCGTGTTTATAAAATGCTGTTTGATGTTTTTTAACAGTACCAGATAATTGATAATAATCACATCCACAAACACCCACCTTTGGATTTAACAGCATAAACTCCAATTGATGTTTTAATCGGTTTGGTAAGCTTATATCATCAGCATCCATACGTGCAATGAAACTACCTTTTGCTAATTCAATACCGCTATTTAAAGATTGTATTAAGCCTAAATTTGAGACGTTTTTAATGTACTTTATCCTTTTATCATTATACGATAAAATAATACTTTCAGTTGCGTCTATCGATCCGTCGTTAACAATAATTATTTCGAAATTTTCATATGTTTGATTTAAAATACTATCGATAGCTTCGCGCAAGTATTTTTCGCCATTGTAAACGGGCATTAAAACCGATATTAATTCACTATTATTCAATGTATTTTTTTAGTTTAACTAAAATTTCTGCATCAATTATTTCATCAAATTTACGCGCAAAAAATTTATTTTCTAAAGAAATTAATTTTTCAAAATCATAGGTAACGAATACTTTTGGAAAGTCTGGTCCTGACTTCCAATCAACATACCTCAAATCATATGCAATTACTTTGTTTTTAAATTCTGAGTTTAGTAAAATAGATTGTATAAACATTTCATCGGCACAACGCGAATGCTTATATTCCTTTAAATAACCTGGATTATTTTTTATAAATTCTGTTATATGGTATATAGCGTGATGTGTTAAAATAAACCAATTACTGCCACCATAATAGGTATATTTTAATTTTCTTCTAAAACCACTTATTTTGTGAAAATAATAAATTATAGAATCTAATTTATCAGATAAAAAATTTTTCTGTTTATTCTTTTGATTTCTCCAATAAAAATTTAAACGGTTTAATCCCCCCTCTCCATCCCATTGTTTATCTGGCAATTTAAAATTCACCATAAATTCTGTTCCGTTATTTTCAGCTAAAAAATTAGCAAATAATTGCAAAGGTTTAATTGGAAAGTCTTGCGCACTAAGCAAACAAAAATAATTTAATAATTTATTTTTATTAGATTGTTGTATTAATGCTAAAGTTGCTAATATTTGATTATAGCTTCCCCAATAAACTTTGTAACGTGAGTTTATAATTTCAACACGTGGGTTATTTTTATAAGTTTCAAGTAATTTAAAATTAACGACATCAGCTTTTAAATCTACATGCACATAAACATATGCTTTTTTATAATGCAATAAACTATCAATTAAATTTAAACATTGATTGGCGTTTTTATGAGCTAATATCAAAAAACCAATTGTCATGCCTCTAACCAATTGTTTGGTTTTATATTAATTAATTTACTTTCTATATTCTTAAACCAATATTTTGGCATCACAACAATTTTATTTTCATTGTTATTTAGCCAAGCACCCCACCAGCTAAAGCTACTGTTTGCTATTATATTGTGTTTACAATAACTCATTAAAAACATATCCCAATGAGCTTCAAAATTATGCTCTATAAAGTGTAATGGGAATTTAAAATTAAAATTTTGACGACACCAATCTATATCATCAGAAAAAACAAATAAATCAACTTTACTATTAGTATTTAATATTATTTCTAAGGCAGATTTATAATACTGTAAACTACACGAACCGTGAAACTCATTTGCTGACTTCAACGTAACATAATCACCTCTGCGCACGTGTATAGAAACTGAATTTGTAGTTTGTATTTTTATTAAGTAGCTCTCTAATTGCTTTGGCAATGTGTTTTTAAAAGTAAACTCTTTTTTTAGTTGAAGCTCATACTTTTTAAAATAAAGTTCGCTTTGCCAAAAACCATCTAAGTATGTATTTTTCGGGTAATTTTTAAATTCAGGGTGATAACTACTACCTTTTTCAACGGCATATAAACTATTATAAAATAGAGGGAATTTTCGTTGCAATAACCTAGAGTACTTAGTATTTACTTTTTTTGTAAAGTTTTTTACATCTTCGTCAGTAGCAATCTTAATATGCGAATTAAAAATATCAAGCTCATATTTTCGTGGTGTATAATTACCTTTTGTGTCTAACTTTAAAAATGATAAATCTACCTTAACATCAACATTGTGTCTACACGCAAGTGATTTAGCAGCCGCATACTGAAACATTTGATTGCCTAGGCCGCCCATTAATTTTACTAAAATCATGCTTGATTTACTAAAGTTAAATATAATTTTTCGTACTCTTTAGTAATTACTTCCCAACTGTATTTTTGTTTCCAAATAGTATGTGCGTCATTTGCCATTTTTTTACGTTTAGCATCATTTTTATACATTTCATTTAACATTTTTACACCTTCGGCAATAATTACATGACTAAAACCACCATCATCTTTTGTGGTTGGCATAATTTCACCGCCTTTTGTCCATTCTGCAATTTCAATGGAATTACCAGCATCTGAAGCTAGAAAGGGTAATTTAGCAGCGGCACATTCAAATAAAACAATTGGCGAACATTCAATATTAGATGGGAATAAAAACAGGTCAGCCTGCTTATATGCTGCCACGGTATGATTTCGAGAAAAATAATTAAAAATTATTTTTTTTCTGCCAAATAATTTATTTACAAAGCTTAACAAAGCTAACTTTGGGTGTTTTATATACTGTTTTTTAAAGTGTTCATAATTGTTGCCAATCATTAATAACGTTGCATCTTTTAAATTTGATTTTAAAAATAACTCTAAAGCTTCTTTATGCCCTTTCCAACCGGTATATGAGCCCACTAATAATATTAAAAAATGATTCTGTGGAATCTTTAATTCTTGCTTTATATTTATGTTTTGTTCGGGTAAAAACTCATCTTCTGCAGCACCATTTGGTATTAAAATAGTATGCTTTACTTTATTTTCTTTAGCGAAATTTATGTCGCGGTAATTATTACTTAAATACACATTCATATCATAATGGTGTATCCACGTTTTCATATCTTCGAAATAAGATTCAAACTCTGGCCAATATAAACCAGAGTAGCCTGTTGGTACAGATACTTTTTTTGCTTTTATACTTTTTAAAATTGGTAAAGCTAAATTTGTAGCCCATTGTTGAGCAGCAAAAAAAGTTATAACATCGCATTGGGTACTTAATAAAAAATCAACATATTCTTTGTCGTTTTCATTTTCAATAGCTCTGGGGTTTCCTACTATTTTAAACGTTTTAATTTTAACACCGTTGTACTCATTAAATGGCCTTCCAGAATCATATCTGGTAAGTACCGTAACATCATGACCTAATTTAACAAGGCGTTCACTTAATTGTTTAACAACCTCCTGCATACCGCCAAGGCTTGGATAATAGGATTCAACACAATGAAAAATTTTCATTTCAATTATTTATAACGTGTGGGTGTAACTTCAATATTTTATTTTCAACTTTTAAAAAAAACAATTTTAATGGGTTTTGTTTTACTTTTTTTCGCTTCATAATGTTCAGTCGATACAGTATTACTTTTTTATATTGATTTAATCTGTTTAAAATAATTTTACGTTCAGTTGGGTATAAAAAAATTATTTTTTTCGAAATAGTCTCTAATCCTGCAAATAATTGGGCTTTAGGCAAACCCTTACATTTATCTTCTTTCCAATGAATTAAAGCAGCAAGTTCAATGTATACAGGTTCTTTTTTACCCATTAATAATTCAATATTTTTTAAACTTTGATTAAAAACAGCATCCTCTTTAAAATAAGATGCGCTTTTTGATAAGCCTTTATCATGATGCCTGTAATCTAGCAAAACATCTTTTAAATTTGCAACATCTCCTTTTTCGGCAAAACGCGACCATAATTCATAGTCTTCAAAATATGCCCTATCAGTATTGTATAATCCAATAACGTCTAAGTCTTTTTTTCTAAATATTATGGTACTGTGAACAAATGGATTGTCAAACAATAAATCAAATTTTAGTACTGCTGGAAGTATGGCGTGTTTATGTATCAAAAAATCAGTTGAATTATTTGTGAAAATTTTTGCGCGCGCACCAAGAAGTATAATATTAGAATGTACCTCTAAAAAATCAACTTGTTTTTGTAATCTATTTGGATATGATATATCATCTTGATCCTGCCGGGCAATGAATTTCCCTTTGCTAAGTTTAATGCCATTATTTAATGCACCAGCCAAACCACAATTAGATTGATAGGTATATTTAATTCTTAAATCTAAATAGGATAAAATTATTTTTTCTGAATTATCAGTAGAACCATCATTAATAATTATCAATTCGAAATTTGTGAATGTTTGATTTAAAATGGAGTCAATCGATTCTTTTATATACAATTCGGCATTGTAAACCGGTAAAATAACAGATACTATAGGCGTTTCCGACATTTTAATAGGCTTTAAATAATTTATAAACGAATTTCTGCTTTTTATTCAAAAACCTAATAATAAATAGTTGTTCTAAAATAGATAGCATATAATCTTCGCATAGGTTACTGTTTTTTAAATACCAATTTTTAAAGTCATTAAAAATTAAATTTAATTGTTGAGGAGTTGTTAAAGATTCCTTTCTAATGCTTGTAATACTTTCATCATTATAATTTACCAAACATTTGTTTAAAAAATAAAAAGAGTGTGTAGTAGAAACCTTTAACCATAAGGCATAATCTTCAAGAGCTTTAAGGGCCAATTCTTCTGGAAAACAAGTATATGCTAGTACGGTTTCTTTTTTTATTAAAACCGAACTACAAATAATATGATTGGATACGATTAAATTATAAAAATTTAATATTTGATTATTTTTTAAAATAGTATTAAATGCACCTATATTATTTCCATTGGTTATTTTATAAGCATTTGTGCATACTGCATTTACATCAAATTGTGTAATACTATTTACTTGTAGTTCAATTTTTTCGGGTAACCATTCATCATCGTTGTCTAAAAAAGCTAACCAATTACCTGTACTTTTTCTTATACCTATATTTCTCGGAATAGCAGGTCTACCATTCCTTCCACACTCTATCCAAATTACTTTTGGGTCATTAAGAGCCTCTACTTTTTTTTTGGAGTCATCTGTAGAACCATCGTCGCAAACTAAAATTTCGTGCACGGCTAAAGTTTGATTTAACACGCTCTTAATTGCTCTTAAGAGCATTTCGGATCGATTAAAATTTGGTATTATAACAGATATTTGAAACTTATTTTGCAAACGAGTTTTTTATTTGTTCATTGTAACGATTTAACCAAACGTGCAACATTGTTTTTTCGGTATCACTATCGTCTACCATGTAGGAACTTAAGTAAGTGGTTGCGGCCTTTAAAGATTCTTCCTTAGACAACGTTTTAATTTTTTCGGCAATTACTTCAATATTAAATGTGCGCTTATAATCTGATTTAATAATTTTAATATTTCCAAAACCAAACAAAGCTACTAATGTTTTTAGTTTGCTTTCTGAATAACCTTCGTAATGCACTGCCCAACTGGCTTCTTGCGAACCAAAAATATGTCTTAATCCCACACCTTCAAACTTACTTTTATTTATTAGGTTAAAATTTTTTTTAATGGTAGTTTCAAAATCAGGTACTTCAATATGAATTTTACCACCCATTTTTAACCACGAATTCCATGATGCTAGGTAGGCACACGCATTAAATCTTTCAAAATGTTCAAATACATGATGCAAACGAACTTCATCAATAGTATCAGCTGCATAATTTAATTTTCGTATATCATGAAACTCGTCGGCAACGCTGGATTTTTGAACAGTATGTTCGGATGATGGATAATCAATATTAACATACCCTTCCATATATTTTTGACCGCAACCTAAGTGTAATTTCATTTGTTTTTCCATTTTATTAAATTCAATTAATTTAATTTATTAATTTTTACATTCATTTGGTTTAAAATTAAACCACTTTGTGTATTTACTATCCTATTATTTTTAGCCACATCACCAGCATCTGAAATGGTAATGCTTACAACATCATCAATGTATTGAAATGTACGTAATTGGCTAGATAAACCTAAAATGATTTTATACATACCTGTCGTAAGCATTACATCATCGTTATCAAATAATATTTCGTATTCACCAACCGCTATATCTACCGCCTCGCTCCATGTTGTGCGTATTGGCATATCAAACGATGAAACAATACCTACACCAAACACAAAATGTTCAATAGGTTTTACTATTTTAAAAATAGCCCTAATGCGCCAAGCCTCTCCAACAGGAATTTCGTGCAATATACCACCAGCTTTAGTCTCAATATAGACTTTGGTTACATAACCATTTAATGGCCCTTCAGGCAAATCAATATCAAAAATAGCTTGCCCGGTATCGCCCGATTGTAAATATTTGTTTACAATTTTATCAATTGTATTTTGTTCTATTAACTTCCCTTTTTGTAAAAAAATACCTGTGTTGCAAATTTTTTGAACCGATTGCATGCTATGGCTTACAAACAAAATAGTTTTACCATTTTTATTGCTTACTTCGTTCATCTTTCCAATACATTTTTTTTGAAAAGACGCATCGCCTACAGCCAAAACCTCGTCAACTATTAGTATTTCAGTTTCTAAATGAGCGGCAACCGAAAATGCTAGACGAACATACATACCACTGCTATAACGCTTTACAGGTGTATCTAAAAACTGTTCCACTTCACTAAACGCTACAATTTCGTCAAAACGGGCATCAATTTCAGTTTTACTCATTCCTAATATACTGCCGTTTAAATATATATTTTCTCTACCACTCAAATCGCCGTGAAAACCAGTACCAACTTCTAAAAGACTTGCCATCCTCCCATCATAAATAATATTACCGGTGGTAGGTTTAACAATTCGGCTCAAAATTTTTAAAAGGGTTGATTTTCCAGCGCCATTTCTACCTATTATTCCTACCCTATCTCCTTTATTAATTTCAAAATTAATATTTTGTAAAGCCCAAAACTCTTCGTTTGTAGTTGTAGCTTTTTTTGAAGAAAAAATATTTTTTAGCCCACCGCCAAACGCAATCACTAATGAATCGTTAACGCTTTTTTGTTTGCGTAAAAGGTTATACTTTTTACTTATATTTTCAACTTTTATTGCTAACTCGCTCATTGTTTATATATAGTCGGCAAATGATTTTTCGAAATTTAAAAAATATTTAATCGAAAAGAATAAAATAAATACAGTTATAAAAACAGAACTTGCTAAATAGATTACATTAAAATTATCGAATTGACCATAAATGCAATATTTAAAAGCATTTAAAATACTTACAAAAGGGTTTAGTTGATATATAATTTTAGCAAATGAAGGTATGTTTAATTTTAAAATAAATTCCGAGGTTAAGAATACAGGTGAAGCATAAAATAAAATCTGAATAATAAATGGTAAAATAAATTTTACATCTCGGTATTTTACCGATGCAGTGGCAAATAATAAACCCAATCCAAAACAAAAAACTAAACCAAAGCCTATTACAATAGGCAAAAAAACAAATTGCCAAGCTGGCAAACCTTTAAAAATAATAAAAAGCACAATGTAAATTATAAACGCAATTAAAAAATCAATTAAACACACCAAGATGCTTGAAAGTGGTAATATTAATTTCGGAAAATACACCTTGGTTAAAATATTAGAGTTAGCTAATAGCGAATTGCTAACTTCGGTAATAGCAGTTGATAATAACTGCCAAAAAATAATACCCGCCGATACCATTAAAAACTTTTCACTTGGTGCTTGAGATTTATCAACTAAAATAGATAAAAAACCAAAAATAACAATGTTTATTAATGGACGAATGATGCTCCAAGCAAAACCGATTTTTGTTTGTTTATAGCGAACAGAAACATCGCGAAGAGATAAATATTTAAATAAGCCTGTATATCTTCTTAATTCGCTAAGGTTCAAAAACGATTTATCAGAACTTGTAATTATAGTTTTCATTTAATTGGATATAAATATACATATTCTATTAGTTTTTTTTATGCCTAAACTTTGTAATTTATAGTAATTTTGTATTTATAAATGCATACTATTGAGCCCTTTTATAATTGGCAACATCTATATGTGGCCGCACACGATCCTCAATCGCCCTTTTATGGTGCAGAGTATAGCGAGTTTGAATTTAGTAAAACGATATATAATTTTTACATTCATCCTCAGTGGGATGACATAGGTAGCGAAACTCTTTATCTAAAAATTTTGTTTGTTGATTATACTGAAAATTATGCTATCATTGAGTTTATTGGCGAATGGAATGATGCAATTAATAACGACATAATGCTTTTAAAACGCGATTTTATAGATGAACTTATATTATGTGGCATTAATAAATTTATTTTAATTGGCGAAAATGTTTTAAATTTTCACAACAGTGATGATAGTTATTACGAAGAGTGGTTTGAAGATAATAATAACGATGGCTGGATAGTATTATTAAATTTTAGAGAACACGTTTTAAAAGAGTTTAACCAAGCCGGTTTAGACTATTTTTTTATTTCTGGTGGTGATTTGGATGAGTTTGATTGGCGCAAATTTAGCCCAGGACAAGTGTTTGGAAATGTTAGTAAAATTATAAATAAACGCCTAGGCTAAACTCAATTTCTTTATTTTATAACTAAACAAATTCCCAAGCGCTGCGGTAGTAATTATTTTTTTCGCAGTAATCAATAAAGGCTTTGTAAAAAGGATGATTACCAACAGTAGCGCTATCCCCAATAATTACTAACTTTTTTTTAGCGCGTGTAATTGCCACATTCATTCGCCTAATATCGCTTAAAAAACCAATTTGTTGTTCGGTATTGCTACGTACTAAACTTATATAAATGATATCACATTCCTCGCCCTGAAAGCCATCAATGGTTTTAATTCTAAATTCCGATATTTTTTCTAAAGGAAATTCGTAAGCCATTCTATTTTCTTTTAGCCAATTTATTTGTTCTTTGTAGGGTGAAATTATCCCGATAGTAATGGATGTAGTATAACTTAAAGTAGTATACCAATTTAATAATTGCGATAAGTGTTTAAATACTAAATCACCCTCGCCTAAATTATAACTACTTAGTGTTTCGGGGTTTTGTGCCTCATCAAAGCTACAGCCCGCAGTATCAATAAATTCAATGGGCTTGTTAAAAAACGATTCATCATCAACATCCGCTAAAACGCTGTCTTTTACCGTGTCGTCGGCTTGCAAATCATTGTTATAAAAATACGAATTACTGAACGCCATTATGGGCAAATTCATTCTATACTGTTTGTTTAAAAGGCTTACAGCGTTTTCAAATTTTATACAACGGTCTAAAAGTGTTTGGCCTAAACCTTCTTTTTGTGCTTGTATATTTTTTACCACAGGCGGTAATTGAAAATGATCGCCACTTAAAACTAAACGGTTGCATTTTAAAAGCGGAATCCAAACCATTGGCTCTAGGGCTTGCGAGGCTTCGTCAAAAAACAAAGTGTTAAACTTTTTTTTATTTAAAGCACGATTAGTGGATGCAACAGGGGTACAACAAATTACTTGTACGTTGTTAAACAAATCGTCGATAATATAATCTTCTAACAAGCGAGCTTCTTTTAAGCAATTTTTTGCTTCAGTATAAAAAGCGGTGCGCTGTTGTGCATCTTCTTTGCCAAATACACGTTTGTATTTGCCAGCCATTTTAAAATATTCTTCCGCATTTTTGCGGAGATTTTTTATTTCGTGAAAATTTTTATGCTGTTGCAATTGACCGTCAACCGACGATTTTATAAGGTCTTCCGAAATACGTGCAGGGTGTCCCAATCTTAGGACAGTTAAACCCAATTCCAACAATTTTTCGGTTAATAAATCTACCGCAGTATTTGTTGGTGCGCACACTAGCACTTGACTCTCGGCTTGCAAACAAATACGAATGGCATTTACCAAAGTTGTTGTTTTGCCAGTGCCGGGTGGACCATGAATAACTGAAATATCATTTGCCGCTATGGTTTTGCGAATAGCTCGGTTTTGCGACAAATTTAATTGTGGTACAATTAAAGTTTCGTCAATTTTATTAAATTTAAATGGTTCAGCGCCTTCTAATATTTCTCTTAACTCAGCAATTCTATTATTGTCAGCTTTAATAACTTCATCCAATGCTTTTTGCATTTCGTTGTAGCTATTGTCATCAAATTGAATATTGATGCCCAGTTTGCCTTCATAGCACCAATCGGGTAATTCATCGCTATGAATTAAAATTTTTAATTTATTTTTTTGTGATGCCTTTATTGTTCCACTAATTTCAAAAGTTTGATTATTGTTTTGATTAGAAAATAATGTGATATTTTTACCACTACCAAATTGATGAGCAAAATCGATGTGAGTGGTTCGTTCAACCTCTATTTGTAATAAATCAGCGTAACCCAATTCTTCAGTATTAATCTTTATTGGGTACCAAGTAACGCCATTTTTTCGGCGATTTTCTATACTTGCTTTTAAAAATTGCTCTTTATATTGGTTGTAATCTTCGTCGCGTTCAATTACTAATAATTGTTTTAACTTTTTGAGGCGTAGAATAGCTGAAGTATCTGACATTAATTTGACTTAGTTTCTTTCATTTTCAATTCCGCTCTTAGCTCACGGCCTGTTTTAGTGCTGCCATCATGACTCCAACCCGGAGGGCCAAACACATAACCCAATTTTTGTAAAGGAGTGCATTTCTTTTTTAATACATCGTTTATTATACTTTTCCATTCGTGAAAAACCATAGTAACAGGATTGTAAGAATTTATGTTAGTAGTTAATCCATATTTTACCGGGTCGCTATCTTCTTCTTTTTGAAACGTACCAAACAATTTATCCCAAATAATTAAAAACATTCCCATATTTTTATCTAAGTATCGCACATTACTTCCATGGTGTACTCTATGATGTGAAGGAGTTACTATAATATATTCTAAAAAACCTAATTTATTTACCGTTTGGGTATGAACTAAAATACCAAAAATTTGTGTAGCACTGTACGCAAACATAATATCAATACCTTTAAAACCTAATAACGACAAAGGAATAAAATAAATAAAACGATAAAGGGGTTGAAATACGGACGAACGAAAACCCACCGTAAAATTAAACTCCTCGCTACTATGGTGGGTAACATGCACTGCCCAAAAAAATCTGCAGTAATGATCAACTCTATGTAACCAATAATATAAAAAATCTTCAGCAATAATTAATATAAACCAATATATTATAGCATTAAAGCTAAAATCTGTATAGTGGTATTTATAAAAATAATTTAAAACAACCAGACACAAACCTCTAACTAAAATATCTAAACCCATATTTAATGCTGTTAAATAAATATTAGATAACAAGCCTTTTGTAGAGTATAAGCCCTTTTGTTTAAAATAACTATAAAAAAATTCAAATCCAATAACAAGAATATATATTGGTGTGGCAATTAATACCAGTAGAGATTCTCTGAATTCGTTCATATTATAAATATCAAAATTAAACTATTGCCTTAAAATTAAAAAGTAAAATAATATATTTTTATGTAGTATTTTAGCGCTATTAAATGAGTAAATTTTTAATAGTTGGCTTAGGCAATGTTGGTGATGACTATGCCGATACCCGCCACAACATTGGTTTTAAAATAGTTGATTATTTAGCACAAGAACATGGTATTAAATTTACACCCGGGCGATTGGCAGATATGGCTGAATTTAAATATAAAGGTAAAACTCTAATTTTAATTAAACCCACCACCTATATGAATTTAAGCGGGAAAGCGATTAATTATTGGTTACAATCCGAAAAAATTGATATCGAAAATATGCTTGTTTTAGTAGATGAATTAGCTTTACCTTTTGGTAAAATTCGCATTGGTCCAAAGGGAAGTGATGGTGGACATAACGGATTAAAAAGTATTCAAGAAACTTTAAATACCAACAATTATCCGCGTTTACGATTTGGGATTAGTAACGAATTTAGCAAAGGAACTCAAGTAAATTACGTGCTTGGCAAATGGAATGAGGAAGAAATTAAAACGCTAAACGACAGGATAAAAATTTGTTCGGATGCTATTAAAGCTTTTAGTTTTATTGGTTTACAGCGTTGCATGAATGAGTTTAATAATAAATAAAATAATGTTTATTACCATGAACTATTTATTTTTTTATTACTTTTAGTTATTATTTTTTTAAGCATGAACAAATTATATTTATTTACATTTTTATTATTCTTTAGTTTTAGCACTTTTGCGCAAAATTGGCAACTAAAATTAAGTAGTAATGTGTATTTACGGACTTGGGACTTAACAACCAAAGCCGAAAAAAAAGAAACGCTGATTGGCGGAGCACTGGTTACACTTTATCAAAATGGTAAGCAAGTTGCACAAACTACCAGCGGTTCAAACGGTGAGTTTTCAATAAATGTTCCACCAAACGGCGATTATTATCTAACCGTTTCTTATAGCGGATGCAATACAAAACGTATGGGCGTTAATACACAATATGTGCCCGATAATATTTCTAATTCTAATTTTATGCCTACGTTTAAAATTACTGGTGGCTTTATTATGGTTAAACCCTATCCAGGCATAAACTACTCAGAATTAAATCAAGATTTAATTCGGGTAGAATTTATATCAAGTAAAAAAGCATTTGACGATACCGATTCGGGAACTGAAAAAGGCTTGGGAATAGTTTCTAAAATTTATAGTGCCGAAGATGATTTATTTAAACGTTTTTGTGCTACAAATAAAGAAGGCGACGATGCCTTAGCAAAACCAAATTGCCCTTTAGCTAAACAACTATACGAAAAAGCAATAGCAATGATTTCGGGCGAACAATACCCTGTAGTGCAATTAGCAAAAGTTGGCTTATGTTTAAAAGATAAAGAAGAGGCTGAAAAAAAAGCCATAACAGAGAAAGCAAACAAAGAGAAAGCTGCTTTAGAAAAAGCGGAGGCAGATAAATTAGCGAAAGAAAAAGCAAATGCCGAAAAGGCAGAAAAAGACAAACAAGCAGCTGAAAAATTAGAGGCAGAAAAATTAGCGAAAGAGAAAGCTGCATTGGAAAAAGCTGAAGCAGATAAGTTAGCTAAAGAAAAGGCCAATGCCGAAAAGTCAGAAAAAGATAAACAAGCAGCTGAGAAATTAGAGGCAGATAAATTAGCGAAAGAAAAAGCCGTAGCAGAAAAAGCTGAAGCGGATAGATTAGCAAAAGAAAAGGCTATTACTGAAAAGGCAGAAAAAGAAAAACAAGCTGCTGAAAAATTAGCGGCAGATAAACTTGCAAAAGATAAAGCTGCCATAGAAAAAGCTGAAGCTGATAAAATAGCCAAGGAAAAGGCAAATACCGAAAAGTCAGAAAAAGACAAGCAAGTTGCTGAAAAATTAGCGGCAGATAAGCTAGCAAAAGATAAAGCTGCCATAGAAAAAGCTGAAGCTGATAAATTAGCTAAAGAAAAGGCAAATACCGAAAAGGCAGAAAAAGATAAACAAGCTGCTGAGAAATTAGAGGCAGATAAATTAGCAAATGAAAAAGCCCAAGCAGATAAGCTGGCAAAACAGAAAAACAAAGAAGAAAAAGCTCAAAAACAAAAAGAAGCTTTGGAAAAAATAAAACAAGAAGAATTGGCTGAAGATATTGCAAAGGATAAAAAACGTGCTGCTGAGGAAGAAGAAAGAAAAAAATTAGAATACGAGAACAAGAAAAAAGAGTCGGAAGCCAACACCGGACATGGTAATGCCAAATATAGTATTCCTCAAAAATTAGGTGTAAACATGTACAAAGAATACATCACATTAGGCGATGACAAGTTTAAATTTAAACAGTACAAAGATGCTAAAGGCTATTACGAAGAAGCCCTTAAACAGAAGCCTAACGATGTTTATTCAACAAACAAAATTGCCGAGTGTGATAAAAATTTAATCCCAAAATAATTTAAAAAATTAAACCGAATGAAATTAATTTTTAAAGCTTTATTCATATTCTTATTCATCGGAAGTTACAGCAAAGCACAAAATTGGTCGTTAAAATTAAGTAGTAAAATTGAATTAAGAACTTGGCGTTTATCTAGTACTGCAACAAAAATAGAAAAACCACTGCAAGGCGCTACCATTACCCTATTTAAAGATAAAACACAAATTGCCCAAACCACAAGCGATCCACAAGGTGATTTTGAAATTAATATTCCAGCAAAAGGCGATTATATTTTGGTAATTGCCTACACGGCGTGTAACACAAAAAAATTTCAGGTTACAACAAATAATGTACCCACAGACGTGGGTAAAGATAATTACAAACCAACTGTAAATATTACAGGTTTTTTAATGTCAAAACCGTTAAAAGGCGTTGATTATATAGGCTTAGATGACCCATTAATAAAAGTTGAATATAAGGCCAAAGGACAAAATTTTGATAAGGATGAAACCATCACAAATAAAGGAATTAGCACTGTTTCAAAAATTTACGATGCCGAAAATGTAGTTATTGATAAATTTTGTGCGGCTAATAAAGCTGGCGATGAGGCCATGAAAAAGAAAAATTGTATTGTTGCAAAAGAGTTTTATCAAAAAGCAATTCTTTTATTACCTGGCGAACAATACCCTGTTGACCAAAAAGAAAAAGCCGAACAATGTATAAAAGATAAAAAACAAAAAGAAGAAGTACTTGCCCAAGAAAAGATTGAAAATGCGGAAGCAAAAAAAGCAGAAAACGATAAATTAATTGCTGATAAAAAAGCCAAAGAAAATGAAACTTTTAATAAAAATACGACTTCTAACAGTAGTACTACAACCCCTATAAATACATCTACAAACGATAATTCAGATACAGAAACAAATAGCCCAAACAAAAAAAGTAAAGGCAGTAAATACAGTATGCCACAAAAATTAGGCGCTAACCTTTATAAAGAGGCGATAACCAAAGCTGATGGTTACTTTAAAACAAAACGTTATAAGGAAGCCAAAGCAGCTTACCAAGAGGCACTAAACGAAAAACCAAACGATGTTTACGCAACTACTAAACTAGCAGATTGCGAAAAACAACTCCAAACCAACTAATTTTTTATGAACTTTGAAATTACTTTACCTATTTTAAATGCTGTTGAAATTAGAATTTTAGGTGCTTTGATAGAAAAAAGTAAAACCACACCCGAATATTATCCGTTAACTTTAAATTCATTAACAGCAGCATGTAATCAAAAATCATCGCGCAAACCCGTAGTAGAATATGATGAGGCAACCGTAGTAATTGCATTAAACAGTTTAAAAAGTCAAAGCCTTGTAAGCACTGCGGTTGGCGGCACAAGCCGAACCACAAAATACAAACATAATTTTACAACCGTATTTCCATTAAGCAATGCTGAATATACTATTTTGTGTTTATTGTTTTTGCGAGGTCCGCAAACACCTGGCGAAATAAATACAAACTCCAACCGTTTACACGAATTTTCATCTATTGAATCTGTTGTAGAAACACTGCAAGCTTTATCAAATTATAATCCGCCATATGTAAAAGAACTGCCAAAACGTGCGGGGCAAAAAGAAGTACGTTACGCCCACTTATTAGGCGATACTATGATTGAAGAGGAGGTAAATGATTTAATTGAAGAACCCGCTCGAAAATCTGTTAATAGTTTAGAAGTGAGAATTAGCGCTTTAGAAATTGAATTAGAACGTATAAAAGAAATTTTGGGTAAACTAACAAATTACGTATCGGAATAAAAATTATTTTTTACGATAAAAAAAACACCTTGTTTTTGATATAATTAGGGTTGTAATAAATTACTGCACAATTCCCAATTTTTTAGCAATTGCAGGCGGAATAGCCTTTTTATGAACCATGATGTTGGTGGTTTTATATAAAACATAACTTTCGCTCGCATAAAAATAACCGTCGCATTGGTTTTTATCACTACCCCAACTGTTTTTTATAATGTAATACATTGTTCCGTTTTGGTCTTTTGCCGTACCAATTGCATGCATACCATGGTCGTCTTGTGTTTCGTAATTATCAAATGCTTTTTGGCGCATTTCTTGCGTAATAGTTAATTGTTTTAATGGTTGGGTAGACACCGATTTTTTTTGTTCATCCGTCATACTTGAAAAAGGGGTTTCGGGTGTTATGGCTAAGCCATCTGCATACATAAATCCTTTTTCGCTAACATCTGCCGCCCAAGCCCAAGTATAACCATTGTTTATAGCGCTACTCATTGTTTCTTGTAATTCGTTTAATGGTAAATTGTACATTAATTCCCAATTCCAATTATCTGGTACTTCTAAGGCAAATTGCGAGTAAAATGGATGGTGAGTAAACGATGTTAAAAACACATAATCGTTGGGATTAATACCTGTAGCTTCAGCATAGGTTTTAGGTGTATAGGATTTGCCCTTGTAAGTAAAATTTTCGGGTACTTTTCCTAAATACTCATCGCAGGCTGCTTCTATGGTATTGTGTAAAAAGCTAAAATCAACTTTTTGCGCTTCAAGCGTGGCAGGCAATAAAATATTTTTAATTGTTGTTTCCAACAAACTGTGGTTATGAGGTGAATTAACATCTTTTTTACCGGTGTAAGCTTCTTCAGGTATCATACCGTATTGCTTAATAACGTGCAATACATCTGGGAAACCACCACCTTCGCCAATGTTAGTTTTGCCGTGCATACGCATATAATTATCAGCTTTTAAAGGATAAGCTTTTCTTGCAACAAACATCTCGCTTAAATTAAATTCTTTTCCTTTACCTAATCTAATTAATTCGCTTTCAAAAAACGATAAGCCCGAAAACGACCAACAAGTGCCCGTCATACCTTGGTTTTGAATGGCTGTAGATTCTAGAACTTTAAGAGGTGTAAACTGATACTGGCTGCCTGCTTTATTTGTTAATGGCTGGTTTGGCGACTTTAAATTAAAGTTTATTGTTGTTTTATCTTGTGCAGATAAAATTGAAATAGAGCTAAGTAAGGTAAATAAAATTAGTTTTTTCATTTTTAAAAAATTTAATAAAAACAAATATAAAAATTAATTAAACATTAAAAATACCTCTTGTAATATATACTAAAAAAATTAAAAGGTATTTACTTTTATATACTAGCTGTAATGCTAAATATGCTAGAGTTGCCGGGAAAAGCCATTTTTGTAAACGAATAAGCAAATGCAAATCGTTTTATTTTTAAGCCAAAACCTAAACTTAATCCGTTTGCCCCACGGCGCTCGGGTAATGCAAATTCGCGTTGGCGACGGTAGTTGTATGCTATGCGCAAATTAAAATTTTTAGTAAGCAAAATTTCCGTGCCTATGGTTACATGCCTCATTATATTATCGGCACGGCTACCAAATTTTTTACTAAATTTTTTAAAAGCAGTTGAATCGGTGGCAGTGCTGCTTGAATTAAATGGATTAGATTTTCCCGTTGTATCAATGGTGCTAATATATTTTAAATTCCACTTGTTTAATAAATCATATGCAAAAATTAAACGAAAAGGTGCTTTTGCTACCTTATAACTTAAGCCAAATTGCAAATTACGCGGTAAATATTGTACCTGATTTTGAGAAAAACTTTTATAAACTACTCCTATATTTTTAGCTAAAATACTAATGTTTAAGTTTTTTTTCGAATGATAGGTTATACCAAAATCTATTGCGTTAGCGTAGCTTTTATAAATATCGTACTGCGAAATAATTGTTTTTAACGCTACTCCCACATTAAAACTGCTATCTTTAAATGGCTTTGCGTACGTAAAATTAATGCTATAATCTCCTGCTTTAAAGTTTGAGGTTGGTTGCCCATATTCATCGTAACCAACAAATTTACCATAATCAAAAAACTGAACACTGGCTGCCACATTACCATATTGTTTTAAATTATGCGCATATGCAAGGTAACCATATTTTAAATCGCTAACATAATTACCATAATTAAGTGCAATTTTTTTTGTCATACTACTATTTAGTAAAGATGGGTTACTGTGTATTAAATTTAAATCATCATCCCAAATAGTTACATTACCGCCACCTAATGCTGCCGATCTTGCAGTCATAGGAACATCTAAAAAACGAAAATTTTTAGTGCCTCCAATTTGAGCATTAAATTTTAACGCAACAAAAAATAAAAATATCCCTGTAAGTTTTTTCAATTTGGTTTATAACGTTATAAATGTAAGATTATTGTTTTAAAATTTTATTTTTATTTAAAGTTCAAGTTTATACAAATACGTTTAATTTAAACGTAAAAAGATATATTTTCACAATATTTTACATAAAAATACGTTTTTAGGCACAGCCTTTGCTTATATTTGACTAATGTTTAAAACTAAAATAAAGAGTTTATGTGTTTGTATATTAGTGCCTCTTTTTTGTTTTTCCCAAAAAAGTACCGATGAAGATTATGTAAACGATAATGTTTTAAAATACGATGACTATAACTACAAAACCAACATTAAAACTGTGCAATGTTACGAAGCTACATGGGAATATGCTGCCCCCATTATAGATTTAAACACTACCGAACAAATTAAATTAAGTTTTGACGACTTAGATAGCGATAAAAAACAATACTCCTTAACATTTGTACATTGTAATGCCGACTGGACACCCAGTGATTTAATGATTAGTGAGTACCTAAGTGGCTATTTTGATTTAAACATTATAAATTTTGAATATTCGGTAAATACATTACAAAAATACACGCATTACACCGTATTATTTCCGCAACAAAATATAACATTTACAAAAAGTGGCAATTATTTAATGTATGTATATTTAAATGGCGATAAAAAAGATTTAGTGTTAAGTCGCCGATTTTTGGTGTACGATAATAAAATTACGTTGGCAACTACCTTTAGGCAACCTATTGGTGGCGAAGACCAGTACAATAAACAACATATCGATTTTTCTATTTACAATTCGGGGTACAATCTTACTAACCCATACACCGATTTAAAAGTTATAATAACACAAAACAACCGTTGGGATAATGCCGTTACAAATATAAAACCCACATTTATGGATGGCAATTCATTTACCTATTCGTTAGACGATGCCAGTACCTTTAATGGAGGAAATGAATTTAGATACTTTGATATTAGAAGTTTGCGCTTTGTTACCGAGCGTGTTAAAGAAAATTTTAAAGATGAAAATTCAAAAAATCACAGCATTTTGTATCCCGAAGATATAAGAGCTACAAAACCTTATACGTTTTACAACGACATTAATGGCAGCTTTTTAATTAAAAACACCAATGCCATTGGCAATGCCGATTTAGAAGCAGATTATGTATATGTGGAGTTTTTTTTACCCTATTTAAATCCGGAACCAAACGGCAATTTTTACATTATGGGTAAACTAACTGATTGGCGTATGAATAAACTTAGCAAACTAACCTATAACCCAAAACGCTTTGGTTACGAAACCCAACTTTATTTAAAACAAGGCTATTACAACTATATTTATGTTTTAAGTAATGACAATAATAAAAGTGGCGATGAAACCATCACTGAAGGCAGCCATTGGGATACAGAAAACAATTATTCTATTTTTGTTTACCACCGTAAAATTGGCACTTACTACGACCAATTAATTGGATACAGAAAATTAAATTCGTTAAAGCGATAAATAAATAGAACGCTGATAGCGTAAATTTTTACGAATAAATTAGTCTTAAATATTTGCTGCACATATCCAAGCAGTACTCCACGCATTTTGAAAATTAAAACCACCAGTTATTCCATCGATATTTAGTACTTCGCCACAAAAAAACAAATTGGATATGAGTTTACTTTGCATGGTTTTAAAATCAATTTCTTTTAAATTAATACCACCACAGGTTACAAACTCTTCTTTAAAAGTTGTTTTGCCTTGCATATCATACATTGAATTACAAAGATTATTTGCTAAGTGTTGTACTTGTTTTTTTGTTAATTCGGCCCAAGGTTTTTCGTTACTAATAGTTGCCTGCGCACATAAAAATTCCCATAAGCGTTTGGGCAAATTAAACTGGCTTTGCGAAAAGGGTAAGGCTTTATGTTTTTGTTTTTGAATTGTTTTTAATTCCTCCTCAACTTCAATACTATTTAATGGAAAAACCCAATTTACAGTAATTGAAGTTGTATAATTTATGTCGAAAAAATGCTTAGCGGCAAAAGCCGAAAGCTTTAAAACCGCTGGTCCACTTAAACCCCAATGTGTTATTAAAACCGGACCCGTATACTTAATTTTAGTAGTTGCAATTTTAACCTCAGCATTTTGTACCGAAACACCTTGTAACTCTTTTTTAATTTGGCTATTAGGTAGGTTTAATGTAAACAAACTTGGTAGGGGTGCATCAATTGAATGCCCTAAATTTTTTAAAAATTGATAATGTCCCTCTTTATTATGCCCTCCAATACTACAAATAATAGCATCGGCCGTAATTTGCACGGTATTTGTTTTTAATTGGAATTGATTATTTGCACTTTTTATTGCAAACACTTCGCAAGAAGTAATAATAGATATTTTTAGTTTTTTACTTAATTCTAAAAAGCAATCAATAATAGTTTGGCTACTATTGGTTGTTGGAAACATACGTCCATCAGCCTCTGTATGTAACTCAATGCCCTGTTGTTTAAACCAAGTAATTGTATCTTGTACATTAAATTTAGAAAAAACTTGCTGTAATTCTTTATTGCCTCGTGGATAATTTTTTATCAACTCATCCGTATCAAAACAATTATGTGTAATGTTGCAACGCCCTCCACCCGATACCTTAACTTTGGATAATAATTTAGTGGTTTTTTCTAAAATGGTTATTGAATAATTTGGGTGCAGTAACGCACAATTTATAGCAGCAAAAAAACCAGATGCTCCACCACCTATTACTATAACTGTTTTCATATGCCTAAATTGTTTGTTTTTTAATTGCTGTATTGTTTACCCAGTTTAATTTTCTAGAAACTGCATGGGGCAAACAAGGGTAGTTCATTACTCTGTTTTAATTTTTAACGAATATAAATCGTTTTTAAGTTGCACTATATTATCGTCTACTAATTCGTTTAAGGCTTTTATCCATAACTCATTAGTATACCTATTAAATCTTTTATTTAATTCGTTAAGGGATAATGCCTGTTGTTGCAATTCGGAATTAATTTGCTGTTTTATTTTTAAATAATTTTTTGGTTTTTTACTTATACACACATCGCAAAAACCACAATCGGTAAAATCAAATTCGTTAAAGTACGTTAGTAATTGCGTTTGCCTACATACCTTATTATTATCAACATAATCTATTACAGAGGTAATACGTTGCAAATAAATTTGCTTTAATTTATTATAATTTGCTGCGTTAAATTCTATAAACTTTGTATTTTCTCTATCCTGCAAAAAAATTAATTTAGGTATTGTACTCTGTTCAATATACGATAATAGTTGATTTTTATCTAAAATACGTAAGTACTCCGTTACGGTTTGTGCATTAACTTTTACCCTATACGCTATTTCTTTTTCGTTTATAAAACAATAATTTTCAAACAAGCCACCATAACTGCGCAACAAGGTTTTAATCAATGCCTCGTATTTTGGGTTTTTTAATTGAAAATTATAAATATCATCTTTATTTGCAAGCATCATTATCTTCGATGCCTCAAAACCTGTATCTAACAAGGCGAGGTAGTTTTCTTTTTCTAAAAACTTAATACTATTGTAAACTAATTTTTTTTGTAAATTATAGCTACTACATATTTTTTCCAAATCAAAATCCACACACAGCCCGCTTCCGGCACCAATTGCAATTTGAAAATAATTTCCAATAGCTTGATAACTTTGCTTTATAAAATCTATTTCAGGAAAAGCTATTTCATAGTTTTCCATTAATTTTAATTTATCAGCTGGCGTAAAAAAAACAGATGCGTAACTGGTATTTCCATCGCGCCCTGCCCTACCCGCTTCTTGAAAATAAGCCTCTAAACTATCTGGTAAATCTAAATGTACTACAAAACGCACATTTGGTTTATCAATACCCATACCAAATGCATTGGTGGCACATATAACTTGTATATAATTATCAATCCAAAGCTGTTGTATGTTTTGCCGTTGGTTATAGGTTAAACCTGCATGGTAGGCTGCCGAATTTATTTTTTGTTGCTGTAAAATTTGCGCAATTACTTCGGTTTTTTTTCGATTACGAACATATACAATGCCACTGCCTCCAATGTTAGTAATTAATTTAAGTAAACGGTTAATTTTATCTTCTTCAGGCTGTACTACATAGCGCACATTTAATCTTGAAAACGACTGCCTAAAGCTGTGTTTATTTTTAAAATTTAATTTTAATTGAATGTCCTCCACTACATCGGTTGTAGCACTGGCAGTTAATGCAATAACAGTTGCTTCCGGAAAATAATATCGAACGTCTGCAACTTTTAAATAACTGGGCCTAAAATCGTAACCCCATTGCGATATACAATGCGCCTCGTCTACCGCAATTAGTGTTACCGGTAAATAAGACAGTTTTTGAATAAAATCTTTGTTTTGTAAACGTTCGGGCGATACATATAAAAACTGTACATGCCCTAAAGCGGCATTATTTAACGCAATTTCTATTTCTTTAAAATTCATGGCGGCACTTATCGCAACTGCAGCAATACCCCTACTTTTAAGGTTTTGTACTTGATCGTTCATTAATGCAATTAATGGCGAAACAACTAAACAGGTACCTCCTAAAATTAAACCTGGTAATTGAAAACATAAGGATTTACCACCTCCGGTTGGTAATAAAGCTAACGTATCTTTTTTATTTAAAACCGAAAGTACAATATCTTCCTGCAATGCTCTAAATTGTGTAAACCCCCAATACTTTTTTAAAGTACTGTAAATTTCATCTCTATTATGTTTTGGAGTTGTTAGCAAAATTCCAATTTAGGCGTCTAATTAGGGTTCAATATTAGTTAACCGTAGTTATGACATTTTAACCAATGCAATTTAATTTTTTATTTTTTATAAAAAACAAAAAAAGAGAGGAAAAAAATTTCCTCTCTTTTTAAAAATTAAAAACTTATTTAAAATTACTCTATAACTAATTTTTTAGTGCTTACACTATTACCAACTTTTACGTTTGTAATATAAACACCTGCAGTTAAATTGCTTAAATCAATTGCAATAGTATTAGCGCCAATTGAAGCATTAGCTGTAGTAGTTTTTACTAAAGCACCTACTAAGTTGTAAACCGAAACAGTTACAGCAGAATTTTGATCAACTGTAATTGATAAAGTTGCATTATCTTTAGTTGGATTAGGATAAATAACACTGTTAGAAGCCGAATTAGTATTAGATACTTCTTTAATTGAAACAGTAGCAAATGAATACGTTAAAACATTATTAGTATAATACGTTGCATTGTTTGTAAGTTGAGAGTACGGCTGACTGTTTGTAACTGTAAATGGAATTTTTAAATCAACAGCATTTCCAGTTATTGTGTGGGTACTTGAAGTAGGCGACATATAATGCAGGGTAGCACGGTTTACAACACTTGCATTAAGCGTTCCTTGACCTGTTGCTGGTTTTGACACATTGATTTCGTTAGATGAAACCACGTAACTTGAAACGGCACCACTTGGCGTACTCGTAGCACGTGTTTTAATGTTTGGAATGGTATTAAATTTACGGGTTGATTGCGTTGCGTTTGTATCTGATTCTGTCCACGAATAAGTAATAAATCTACCGTCTGGTGTACGACTTGCTTGGATACGTGCATCCATATTGATTTTTGCACCACCAGTACCTGTTCCGTCCCAAGGGTTATCAGAATAACCTGCATCTGTTGTTGCTGAACCTGGATCTTCAGAAGACATAGAATCAACTGTTAAAAACGTCCAAGCACCTGTTCCATCACCAATAAAATCATAAATGTATGGTCTGTGTCCAGGTGTGTGAGGCCAGCCGTAGTTTGTAGGATCGTTAGTTGAAGAGTATGAATAACTTGCGGTTAAACTATCTACCCCTTTACGGCCAGAACTAGATATTGTAGAAACAATGTGTAATCTGTCATTAATATCCACAACAACTGCAATACCTTCGCCAGTGTTAAATAAAGGCACTGTTGGTGTTTGATTAGCCACTGTAGAACTCCAAATTGGATCTAAAGGTTTTTTTATTGGCAACATGGCAGGACTGTTAAAATCAATACCATTTATTAAAGCCCAAGAAGTACCACTGTTAGTTGTTTTATAAACAATTGGCTGCCATCCAAAATTACTACCTGTTGCAGTTGCAGCAGCACCAATAAATACAGCATAACCCGTTGTTCCTGCTTCGTTCCAAGCTAATTGGGCATTAGAAGACATTGATTTTGCGAAATCTGTTCTAACAGCTACACCAGAAGGGATAATTGAATCGGTTGTCCAAACAAACACACCTGAATTAAACGTACCTTTTGCAATAACTGCGCCGCGGTAATTTTGAGTAGCAAAAGTTGTACCAGCGTTATCACCACCAAAATGCATACCAACAGAACGGACAACACCGTCATCGGTTGCAGAAAATGAAACACGCGAAAAATCGCTTTTACCAAAATTATTTGAGAAAGGACCCGTGTTTGACTTAAATTGCATAGCGTTTGGTACAGCACTTGCCGTAGCATTGTAATTTGTTGTACCTAATTGCTTACTTGCAAACCAGTTACCAAGCCATCCAGAGCCACCAGTTACTGGACCAGTACCAACAACATAGGCATTGTTAATGTTAGTATTTCCTGGAGGGTTATAAATTCCTCCTTGTGGGTAACGTGCTAAATTAGTAGCGTCGCTCCAAATACAAGTACTATCAAAGGTAGTTCCCCAGTTAAGAGATATTTGAGCAACTATAGCCCCTGAATTACTTGTTGGGAGTGCATTGTAACTTGTGCTTTTACGGTGAATAAACGATACCGCATTTAAGTTATCGTTGTATTGTAATGGTTTTGATTCGCTTACTAACATACCGTAGCAATTCATTGAACCGGCAATTAATTTCCAATTGATTGTAGTAGTAGCTACGCTCGATAAATCTGCTTCCTTGCTAGTTTCATTTAAAACAACTGGATTTTGTGCAGGGGTGTAATTTTTATTGGTTGTTCCGTTTTCGGAAGGGTTATTTTGAAATTTTTCAGCAAATTTTTTTGCTAAATCAGTTGTACCCGTTGGATACATTCTTCCTCCGCTTTGAGCGAAGGTAGTAACAGCCGCCAAAAAAGCTGTACCAAAAAGTAGTTGTTTTTTCATGTTATTTAATTATTAAGTTAATGTAAAGTATTAGCAAATATAATAAATAAATTTGAAATAAAAAAGCCGTTTAAATAAGTTTAAACGGCTTTTAAATAAAAATATTATTTTAGTAATTATTCAATAATTAATTTTTTAGTAGTAATAGTATTAGCAACTTTTACATTGGTAATATAAATACCTGCAGTTAAATTTGATAAATCTAAATTAATAGAATTAAAACCAACAGTTGCGTTAGCAGTAGTTGTTTTTACTAATGCACCTACTAAGTTGTAAATTTGAACTGTTACCACTCCGTTTTCTTTTACATCAATAGATAAAGTTGCAACATCCTTAGTTGGGTTAGGATATATTACAGCGTTTGCCTCGCTAGTTTTATTTTCCTTTACACCTGTTATACAATTATTTGTAATTACACTTCCTGCTGTAAAATTTGAGTAAGTTAAGGTATTAAATGAATAATAAGTTCCATTATTCGTTAATTGCGAATAAGGTTGACTTGTAGTTACAGTTAATGGTGTTTTAATATCAACGCTTCCTGTGCCTACAGCAGTAGCCGAACTTGTTGTTTGAGAAATATAGTGGAAAGTAGCACGGTTAGCAACACTTGCGTTAAGCGTACCTTGCCCAACTGAAGGCTTACTTACGTTAATTTCTGTACCCGATAGTGTATTAGCTGAAACATTAAAACAACGTGTCTTAATGTTTGGAAACTCGTTCCATTTAAAACCATTGGTAGTTTGATTTGTATCTGACTCTGCCCATGCATAAGTAATATACTGCCCATCGGGTGTACGACCTAATTGAATACGTGCATCAATTTGAATTTTAGCTCCGCCTGTGCCAGTTGGATCCCAAGGATTTGAATTAAAACCAGACCCAGCCGGATCTGAACTAGGGCCTTCGGTTGATAAAGAGTCAATAGTTCTGCATGTCCATAGGCTGGTTCCATCTCCAACAAAATCATAAAGGTAAGGACGTGAACCTGGTGTATGAAGCCATTGGTAGTTTTCACTTGGATTACCTGTAGTTGTAAAACTTGCAGTAAAGGCCAAGCTATCTTGGTGCGAACTAAATGTACCAACAATGGTACTTGCAATGTGTAATTTATTGTTAGCATCAACAACACAATCAAACCCTTCAGAAACATTAAAGAAAGGAATTTCTAAAGCTGTATTAGTAGTTACCGTAACTATTGGATTTTTAATTGGGTTCATTGACGTACAATTAAAATCTATTCCTGGAATTAATGCCCACGAAGCACCACTGTTGGTTGTTTTATAAACAATTGGTTGCCATCCTCTATTACTTAACGTCGCTGTTTGTAAAGCACCAATAAATACAACATAACCTACTGTACCAGCTTCGTTCCACACCATTTGTGGTGCTGAATAAATTTGTTTTTCGCCAGTTGTTTTTGTAACACAATTCGGAATAAGAGAATCGGTCGTCCATGTAAATACACCTGCATTAAAGGTACCTTTTACAACAGAACCCCCTCTAAGAGTTGATAAACCTTGTAAATCGTTTTCGATTAAAGCTAACGAACGCACATTTCCATCGTCCGTTGAAGTAAAGCCCATACGTGACCAACCATGTTGACCCTGATTTGCAGCGTAAGTAGCTTGCGTCATAGATAAAAATTGTTGTGCACTTGGCGTTGCACTCGCTAATGGATTAAAAGCATTTAATTGTTTACTTGCGTAAAAATTACCTGTCCATGTACTACCATTAGTGGTTGGACCTGAACCAACAACATAAGCATTGGCAATAGAAGTATTGAGAGGCGTTGTGCGAATAGATCCTTGCGGGTAACGTCCTAAATTAGTTGCATCACTCCAAATACAGGTGCTATCCCAGGTTGTACCCCAGTTGGTAGAAATATCGGCTACGATACTACCCGAATTATTTGAAGGACTAGCAGGGTAAGACGTACTTTTACGGTGAATAAATGAAACTGCATTTACATTATCATTGTATTGTAATGGGCGTGTTTGACCAACTAAAACACCGTAAACATTTGCCATACCGGAGATTAATTTCCAGCCAATAGTGGTTGGAGCGGCTACAGAGGAAGATGCCTCTTGTGGAGCAACTACAGGGTTGTTTGCAACTGTAATTTGTTTGTTAGCCGCAGCAACTGGTTCTGTAGGTTCTGTAATAAATTTTGATGCTAATTTTTGCGACATATTAATAACGCCGCTTGGTTTAGGTTTACTCCCATTACTTTGAGAGTAGGCGGTTACTGCTGACAATAAAGCCGTACCGAATAGTAGTTGTTTTTTCATTTTATTTATATTTTTAGTTATTTTAATTTAATAATATGCTAAGTTATGAAATGATTAAATTAATGCAAAATAATTATGCATTAAATTTAAAAATTTAACGTTAGTAAAAATAGAGTTTTGTTTTTTGGAGATTTTAAGATTCAATAAAACACATTAAATCTATATAACGAAATTAATAATTTTTTTTGATAAAAGCAAATTATTAGCATTATTTTTTTTTAAGATTTATGTTAGGTATTAAAAAAAACGGCGTTTCAATAACAAACGAATAAAATTTAATTTAAACTATGGTTTAAGATGGCTTCTACCGATTGAAAAAAACGGAGTCGCAATAATGAAGTTAATGCTCTTCTTTTGGTTCTTCAACATCGGGGTTAACTACAATTTTTTTAGGCTTTTTTTCTTTTTTCGGTTTTCCACCTTTTTCGCGTCCCACAAAATCATATTGTTTTTTTATTTTATCGTTTTTTGTAATTTTAATAGTGCCCTCTGCATCCCATTCTACTGTATTAAAGTTAACAAAAATAGTTTGGTTTTTTTCGTCTGTAGTACTTGCTTCTACTTCTAATAAACGCACTTCTGTATCTGTGCTATCTGTAAAAATAGAATCTTTATTAATTCTGTACTTAATCCATTTGTATTGAAATTTTTCATATAAAAAATCGCTAAACAAACGCCCGTCTTTAAATTCGATTTTGTCGGTAATACCTTTTTTGCCGGGTTGCCCTCCTTCTTTCGCTTCAAACAAGGTTAAATTAAAAATGCGTTTATGCAAGGGGTCTTTATCTTTTCCAAAAACAAAACTCATTAATACAACTGCTGCTATAAGTGTTAATGAAATAAATAACGATTTTTTAATGTTCATACGGGATTTTTTATTACTATTATACTACAAAAATACATAAAAGTTACAAAATAATATAGTTAAAAATATAAAATGCAACCTTTAGCTGAACGTTTACGACCGAAAAACTTAACTACTTATATTGGGCAAGCGCATATAATTGGTATTAATAGTGCCCTACGTAATGCTATAGCACAAAATTTATTGCCCTCTTTAATTTTATGGGGGCCACCAGGGGTTGGCAAAACATCGCTAGCATTAATTATAGCCAACGAATTAAAACGCCCTTTTTTTATGCTAAGTGCTATTAATAGTGGTGTTAAGGAGGTGAGAGAAATTATTGAAAAAGCCGGCGATAATAACATTTTTAATCAAAGTAAACCTATTTTATTTATCGACGAAATTCATCGTTTTAGTAAATCGCAACAAGACTCATTATTAGGTGCCGTTGAAAAAGGCACAGTCACCTTAATAGGTGCTACCACCGAAAATCCTTCGTTTGAAGTGATTGGGGCTTTACTTTCGCGTTGTCAAGTTTATGTTTTACAAGCCTTGTTAGAAGAAGAATTAGTAACTCTTTTAAACAACGCCATTAATAACGATGAATTTTTAAAAACAAAAAAAATAAATTTAGTTGAACACGAAGCCTTAATAAGAGTAAGTGGTGGTGATGCTCGCAAACTTTTAAATGCTTTAGAAATAACAATAAACAGCCAAACTGGCTCTGATATTACTATTACAAATGAGTTGGTATTAAATGTTATTCAACAAAACTTGGCATTGTACGATAAAAGTGGCGAACAACATTACGATATTATTTCGGCGTTTATAAAATCAATAAGAGGTAGCGACCCTAATGCCGCTGTGTACTATTTAGCCCGTATGCTTAAAGGTGGCGAAGACCCTTTGTTTGTTGCCCGAAGATTATTGATTTTAGCCAGTGAAGATGTTGGCAATGCCAATCCAAATGCATTATTGCTGGCAAATAATTGTTTTAATGCTGTAAATGTTATTGGTATGCCTGAAGCCAGAATCATTTTGAGTCAATGTGTAACTTATTTAGCTTGCAGTGCAAAAAGCAATGCTAGTTATTTAGCAATTAATGATGCATTTGAACTAGTAAACAAAACAGGAGATTTACCAGTTCCCCTTCATTTGCGAAATGCTCCAACCAAATTGATGAAAAATTTGGACTATGGAAAGGATTATAAATACGCTCATAATTTTGAAAATAATTTTAAAGAACAAGAGTTTTTACCCGAGCAAATATCAAATACAAAACTATACGAGCCAGGTATAAATGCCCGCGAAAACGAACAACGCAACTATTTAAAAAATTTGTGGAAAGAGAAGTATGGGTATTAGTTAATTGGAAATAGACATTAAAAACTGGGTATTAGTAAAGAAAGATTAACCCAATGGCGCTTAACTATTCACTAATAACTACACAAGTAAATTATCTATCAACCTTATTTTGCCGACATAACAGGCAATTAACGCAACGTAGCTAACATTATCTGAAAACTCATTTACTTCCAAAAGCGTATCGGCTTCACAAATTGCTATATAATCTAATTTATAAATAGCGTTTTTTGCTAATTCCGTTGCAACACTGTGTTTTATTTGCACAATTGTTTTGCCTTGTGCCTTTAATAGTTTACATTTTTGCAATAAAACGTATAATAAAGTAGCAGCCTTTCTTTCTTCTTCGCTTAACAACAAATTACGCGAACTCATGGCCAAACCATCCGCATCCCGTAAAATAGGACTGGCAACAATTTCAACAGATAAATTCAATTGTTTTACCATAGCCTTTACCACCATTACTTGTTGGTAATCCTTAATACCAAAAAATGCTTTGGTTGGCATAATTATATCAAACAAACGGCTAACTACTTGAGCCACACCATTATAATGCCCAGGTCGAAAGGTGGCCTCTAAAACAGTATCTAAATAACCAAAATTAAAAATACGGGTATCTGTTTGTGGGTAAATTTCGTTTACTTCGGGTAAAAATAAAATATCGCAACCTGCTCCTTCTAGCAGTTCTGCATCTTGCTTTGGCATGCGTGGATAGCGTTCTAAATCATTTTTATCGTTAAATTGGGTTGGGTTAACAAATATGCTACAAACCGTTAAATCTGTTGTTTTTTTACTTTCTTTTATTAACGAAATGTGCCCTAAATGTAAAGCGCCCATAGTTGGCACAAAACCAATTTTTTTGCCTTCTGCTCTTTTTTCAGTTAAAAAAAGTTGTAATTCCTCTATTTTGGCTACTATTTTCAATTAATTGGCGTGTAAAAGTACATTTTACTTTGAAATATCCTTTTTTTTTTATTACTTTTGTATTTATAACTTAAAAAAAGGAGTTGATTAGTATGAAGAAAGCCAAAGTTCTTTTTGTTTCGCAGGATATTACACCCTATTTAGACGAAACATACATCGGAAAGATTGCAAGAAGATTACCACAAGGTATTCAAGAACGCGGAAAGGAAATTAGAACCTTTATGCCAAAGTACGGAACAATCAATGAGCGCCGTCACCAACTTCACGAAGTAATTCGTTTGTCGGGTATGAATTTAGTAATAAACGATGTTGATCATCCCCTAATTATTAAGGTTGCAAGCATCCCAAGTGCACGTATGCAAGTTTATTTTATTGATAATGAAGAGTATTTTAGCCGCAAATCGACGCTAACAGATAAAACAAGTGGTAAATATTTTGATGACAACGATGAGCGAGCGATGTTTTTTGCGCGTGGTGTTGTTGAAACCGTTAAAAAGCTAGGCTGGCAGCCCGATGTTATTCATTGTCATGGTTGGTTTACATCTTTATTGCCCATGTATATTAAAAAATATTATGCTGAAGATCCTTTATTCGCTGATGCAAAAGTAGCAGTAAGCTTATACGAAGATGAATTTCCGAAAAATTTAAATAAAAAATTTTTAGAAAAGTTAGCGTTTGATGGATTTACTAAGAAAGATTTAAAACATTTAACAGAAGAAAGTAATCACTTAAATATGCAAAAACAAGCAATTGAGTATGCTGATGCTGTTATACAAGGAAGCGAAAATTTAAATCCTGAATTGGAAAAATTTATTAAAAAAAGCGGTAAACCATTTTTGGAATTTAAAACCGAAACTGAGTATATGGATGCCTTTAACGAATTTTACGACTCAATTTTAGAAGAAGTTGTAGTTTTAGATTAAACTTAAAAAAAACAAAAAAAAGCCTTGTTTAATAATTAAACAAGGCTTTTTTGTTTTTTACAAATAAATTATATTGTTAATTGGTGCAATATTATTCCTCCTTAAAAGGATTCCTTGCCACCCACTCGCTTGGTTCTAAAAAGCTAATAAACGGCTTTTGAATAATTTTAGAAATAGTGTTTTGTGGTTTTATATAGCAAATTAAATCCTGAACCTTTGCCCCTACCGTTGTTTTAATCTCTGCTGCTGTTCTTCCCAAATTTACTTTTTGTTTTTTGTTTTCTATAGCAGTTGAAATCATACAATACAAAATGTTTTGATATAATTCGTATTGGGTATTTAACTCATAATCTAAACCTATATAATGGGCTTCTAAAGTTGATTCATTTAATAAAAAGCAACTGTTAAAAGCTACCAGTTTATCCTCTATAAAAAAGCCTCTCATTAAAAATTTTTCAGGAAACAGTTTCTTGGTTTCTAAAAAATAATGTTTAGGTAATTTAATTAATTTAAATTTCGCACGCTCGTAAATGTTTTCATAAAGTTGGTAAATTTCGCTTTCTAATAAATTAATATCGTCTTTCTCCAGTATTTTTTGAGAAATTGCTGCTCCCTTTTTTAAAATAGTTTTTGCTCTATTTCTATACTTTTTCGAAAATAATTGAATGTACTCTTCAATACCATTGATAGTTTCAGGTACGTCCACCACCAAATTGGGTTCTACAAAAAAAGACGTGTACTTTTCGTTTTCAAATAATTTTTCTGGTAACAAAGGCGTTTCAAAATCTTTAATTAAAATGGCAGAAATAGCGCCACTCAATTTTTCTTCTTTACCAATAACATCAATTATTTTTAAAAGTAATTCCGATTGGCTTTCTTCTGAAACTGTGTTTAAAAATTTAAAACCGTATTCGCCACTTACTAAATTATTGCCACAAGTAAACAAGCGCAAAATAGTTTCGTTTTTATTTGCATCTAAATATTTTTCAAACAAATTCATTTTAGCAGATTTAATTGTTTCCACCTTGTCTGCTAAAATGCTTCCAAAAACCTCGGCTTTAAAATCTATTATCTGAAAATAAATAATGCCACAAGGCACTTTGTTTTTATAAACAAGTATGTACCTTGACGTTAATTTTGTGTTATCTACCTTTTCTAATAATTTTAAAAAATCAATTTCCAAAAAAATAGAATTATTTTTAGTAATGCTTAACCATTCCGTTCTATTAACCCTGTCTGAATTTTCAAAAAGCGAAAATGAAAACTCTGAGTTAATTTCTCTAAAAGGAATAAACCGTTTTTTACTCGAAACAGGCTTGCAAAAACTAAGCATAAGTTTATAAAGATAAATATATCACCCAAATTAAATTACTAAAAATGTATAAAATATTTATTACTTTTAAAGTGTAATTATGATAGATTTTAGCCATTCACCTATAATAGACCAAGTTGGTATTGAAGAACGCGTTGCACGTTTTAATACCCGCAGTATTAAAAAGCAAACCAAAATTACCGGCTTAAAACTAGCCCTTAACATGATTGATTTAACTACCCTTGAAGGTAAAGATACCGAAGGAAAAGTAAAGCAAATGTGTTACAAAGCTATGCACCCATCTAACGATTTTGTAGATTTACCAACCGTTGCTGCTGTTTGCGTTTACCCAACTTATGTAAATGTTGCTAAAAAAACATTGGGCAAAAGCGGTGTTAAAGTAGCTTCGGTTTCTACTGCTTTTCCAAGTGGTAACAGCACTTTAGACATAAAATTAAGTGATACAAAATTTGCTGTAGATAATGGCGCCGATGAAATTGACATGGTTATTAGCCGTGGTGAATTTTTAAAAGGCAATTATAATTTTGTATTCGACGAAATTGCTGCTATTAAGAAAGCCTGCGGTAAATCCCGCTTAAAAGTAATTTTAGAAACAGGAGAATTAAGCACCCTAGATAATATTCGTAAAGCCAGCGATATTGCAATTTTAGCAGGCGCTGATTTTATAAAAACAAGCACCGGTAAAATACAACCTGCCGCCACCATGCCCGTAACATTAGTTATGTTAGAAGCCATAAAAGATTATTACCTAAAAACAGGAATTATGATTGGCATGAAACCTGCTGGAGGTATATCAACAGCCAAACAAGCCTTACAATATTTGGTTATGGTAAACGAAACATTGGGTGCTAAATGGATGAGCAACGAATGGTTTCGCTTTGGTGCCAGTAGCCTTGCCAACGATTTAATTTTACAGTTAGGCAAAGAACAAAAAGGAGTTTATTATAGTAAAGATTATATTAGTATTGATTAAAAAATTATGAGTAAAACTGAAAATAGTTCCAACGCATTTAGCTGGGAATATGCCCCTGCACCCGAAGCAAAAGATCATGCTAAATTAAAAAAGCAATACGATTTATTTATAAATGGGCAATTTGTAAAACCAAATTCGAAAAAATATTACGATACCATTAGCCCGAGTAGCGAAGAAGTTTTAGCACAAGTTGCCGAAGCCAACGAAAAAGATGTTGACTTAGCCGTTTCAGCAGCACGTAATGCTTACAATAAATACTGGAAAAAAATGCCTGCTAAAGAACGGGCAAAATATATTTTTCGCTTAGCACGTGTAATACAAGAACGGAGTCGTGAATTAGCAGTAATTGAGACTTTAAATGGCGGAAAACCAATTCGTGAAAGTCGCGATTTTGATATTCCAACAGCCGCTAATCACTTTTTTTATTATGCCGGCTGGGCCGATAAATTAGAATATGCTTTCCCTAACCGCAATCCGCAATCATTAGGTGTGGCGGCACAAATTATACCTTGGAATTTTCCCTTGCTAATGGCTGCTTGGAAAATAGCACCTGCATTGGCTACAGGTAATACCGTTGTTTTAAAGCCAGCCGAAAGCACACCACTTACAGCCCTTAAATTAGCAGAGATTATTCAAGATTGCGATTTACCACCTGGTGTAGTAAACATAATTACCGGCTTTGGCAAAACAGGTGCAGCAATGGTTAACCATTCAGATGTAAATAAAATTGCATTTACTGGAAGCACTGATGTAGGTAAAATTATTCAAAAAGCAATTGCAGGCACTACTAAAAAAGTAACCTTAGAATTAGGTGGAAAAGCTGCCAACATTGTGTTTGACGATGCACCGATTAATCAAGCGGTAGAAGGAATTATAAATGGCATTTTCTTTAATCAAGGGCATGTGTGTTGTGCCGGTTCGCGTTTATTTGTGCAAGAAAATGTTGCCGAAGAAGTAATTTCAAAATTAAAAGCCCGCATGGAAACGCTTATTGTAGGCGACCCTTTAGATAAAAATACAGATGTAGGTGCAATTAACAGTAAAGAACAATTAGAAAAAATAAAGTCCTTTTTAAAAATTGGAGTAGATGAAGGTTTAGAAATGCATCAATCATCGTGTGCTGTTCCCAAAAAAGGATTTTTCTTCAAACCCACATTATTTATTGGTGCTGCTCAAAGCCATCGCGTAGTGCAAGAAGAAATTTTTGGTCCGGTATTAACCATACAAACTTTTAGAACTATTGAAGAAGTTATTGAAAAGGCTAACAACATTCCTTATGGCTTAAGTGCTGGTGTATGGACAGACAAAGGCTCAAAAATATTTAACCTAACCACCAAATTACGTGCAGGTGTGGTTTGGGCAAATACTTACAATAAGTTTGATCCAACTTCACCTTTTGGAGGCTACAAAGAAAGCGGATTTGGTCGCGAAGGTGGTTTACACGGATTAATGCCTTATTTAAAGTTTTAAATATATTTTATACAGATCTGTCAAGATCGGCGTAGTCGACGCATCTTTGAAAATTAAAAAAATAAAAAAATGGAATCATTAAAAGTGAAAATAACGCTGCCTACAACTGCCGAAACATTATATAAAGCATGGTTAAGCAGTAAAGAACATACTGCTTTTACAAGAGCAACTGCAAAAGCAAGCTCAAAAGTAAATGGCAAATTTTCGGCTTGGGACGATTATATTTCGGGTAAGAACGTTGAATTAGTTCCCAATAAAAAAATTGTACAAACATGGCGAAGCGTTGAATTTGATGAAAGTGCCCCCGACTCGATGTTAGAACTTACTTTTGAAGAAAAAGGCAACAAAACAACTTTGCATTTGCATCATTACAATTTGCAAAAAGGCGATGCAAAAAAATATACTGATGGCTGGAAAGAAAGCTATTTTGAACCCATGAAAGACTATTTTAAACAATAGCAAAACAAAAAAATACTAATTTTATAAAATGAAATACCAAAAAATCGACACTAACCTTTTTATCGAAAATCGTAAAAAGTTTAAAAATTATTTAAAGCCTAATTCGTTGGCAATTTTTGTAAGTAATGACACAATGCCCACCAATGGCGATGGCAGTATGGGTTTTAAGCAAAATAGTGATTTGTTTTATTTAACAGGGATTGATCAAGAAGAAACAATTTTAGTTATTTTTCCGGATGTAAAAGATGGTAAACACAAAGAAATTTTATTTGTAAAAGAAACCAGCGAATTAATTGCTATTTGGGAGGGCGCTAAATTAAATAAAATACAAGCTACCGAAGTTAGTGGCATCGAACACATTTATTGGCATCACGAATTTGATAAAATAATGAAAGCATTTTTTTATCAACCCGATCATATTTACCTAAATAGCAACGAGCATACGCGTCGTGGTATTGATACACAAACTGCCGAAATGCGCTTTAACAAAGTCATTCAACAAAAATACCCTTTACACGATTACCAGCGTAGTGCCCCTATCATGCACAAAATTCGTGCTATAAAAAACACTCAAGAAATTGACTTAATTCAACAAGCTTGCGATATAACTGAGAAAGGATTTCGTCGCCTTTTAAAATTTATTAAACCCGGCGTATGGGAATATGAGATTGAAGCCGAATTAATTCACGAATTTATTAGCAATCGCTCTGCGGGTTTTGCCTACGGACCAATAATAGCAACTGGTGCCAACGCTTGTGTGTTACATTATGTTGAGAATAATAAGCAATGCAAAGAAGGCGATGTGATTTTATTAGATGTTGCCGCCGAATATGCCAACTATGCCAGTGACATGACACGTTGTGTGCCTATTAGCGGAAAATTTACGCCTCGTCAAAAACAAGTATATAATGCAGTGTTAGGGGTAATGAAAGCTGCTACAAAACTATTGGTTCCCGGACAAACTTTTGAAAAATACAACAAAGCAGTAGGCGACCTAATGACAGAAGAATTATTGCAATTAGGTTTATTAACTACTGCCGAAGTAAAAATACAAAACCCATTATGGCCAGCTTATAAAAAATATTTTATGCATGGGACTAGTCATTTTTTAGGTTTAGATGTGCACGATGTAGGTTTTTTTTACGACCATATGCAAGCAGGTATGGTGTTTACGGTTGAACCAGGTATTTACATCCCTCAAGAAAATTTAGGCATACGTTTAGAAAATAACATCTTAATTACTACCTCTGGGCAATTGGATTTGATGAAAAACATTCCGCTTGAAGCGGATGAAATAGAAAGTTTAATGAATTAATGCGTTTATCCTATACTTAATAAATCTTTAGCATTAACTAAAGCTGCCTGTGTTGGCTTACCTGTACTGAGCATTTTTGCAATTTCGGTAATACGTTCTTCCTCTGTTAATTGTTTTATAAAGGAAGTTGTTTTATTGGCTTCGTCTTTTTTATAAACAAATAAATGGTGCTTACCTTTACTTGCCATCTGCGGTAAATGTGTAATAGTAATTACCTGCAACGTATTACCCATTTTTAAAAGTATGTTGCCAATTTTATCGGCCACATCGCCACTTACACCTGTATCAATTTCATCAAAAATAATAGTTGGCAATTGTTTTTTTGTTGCCAATAACGATTTTAAGCTGAGCATTAATCGCGACAATTCTCCCCCACTTGCTACTTTGTGCAATTCGTTTAAGGCGGCGCCTTTATTGGCACTAAACAAAAACTTAACTTGGTCAAAACCTGTGTTAGTTAAATCGGGTAATTGCTTAATGTCAATTTTAAAAATAGCATTAGGCATAGATAAATTAGTTAAAATTTCTTTTACCTGATTTTCAATTGTGTTTAAAGATTTTGTTCTTAGTTTAGTTAACTCATTTGCCAATTTTGTGCAAATTGTTTTAACTAAATTAATTTCTTTTTTTGTTTTTTCTATTTGCGTTTCTATAGAACTAAACTGAGAAAGTTTATCTTCAATATCATTTTTAATAGTCAGTAATTCTTCTTCATTAGTTACATTGTGCTTTTTTAAGAGGCGATTTAGTTTATCTAATTTTGTATTTACAAGTTCTAATTGTTGTGTATCGTAACTTACCTCGCTTTCCGCATCTTCTAAATCGCTTGCTAGTTCTTTTAATTCAATATAAGTTGAATTTAAGCGATTAAAAAAATCGCCATAATTTGAATTGTACTTACTAATAGTATTTAATTGCTGTTTTAATCCTGTTAATGTACTAAGAAGGTTTGTTTCGCCACCATTAATAGAAATGGCAACATTTAATAAATTTGTTTTAATCGTTTCGGCATTTTCTAAAGTACTACTTTCGTCTTCTAAAGTTTTTAAAATACCGATTTTAATATCGGCTTCTTGTAATTCATTAAACAAAAACTGAAAATAATCCAATTCTTTTTTTGCCTGAGATTCTTGCTCGGTAAGTGTTTTAAGAGTATTAGTTAATTTGGTAAGATTAGAAAAATTTGATTTATAATTTTTAAACACGTCTAAGCTTTCGGCAAAGGCATCTACAACTTCTAACTGAAAATTTGTTTGGTTTAATAATAAAGTTTGATGTTGCGAATGTATGTCGATTAACTTTTCGGCCAATAATTTCAATACATTTAAACCAACAGGTGTGTCGTTTAAAAAACTGCGCGATTTACCTTCGGCACTAATCTCACGACGTAGTACAATGGTATCATCTGCATCCAATTCGTGTTCTTCAAAAAAAGAATTTAGTTGTAATGTTTTAGCCTCAAAAGTAGCTTCAATAATGCATTTTTTAGTTTTGTTTTGTAAAGCAGCCACATCGGCCCTGTTGCCCAATACTAAACCCAATGCTTCTAAAAAAATAGATTTACCCGCACCAGTTTCGCCAGTAATAACGGTTAATTTTCCTGGAAAAGTAACATCCATCTCACCAATGAGTGCAAAGTTGTTTATGTAGAGTTGTTGTAGCATTTGAGGTTAAAAATCGTAATTTTTTAACGGTTGCACTAAATTTTTTATAAAAATTTTTAAGATTAAATTTTTATTTGCCGTTATTTGATAAAAAAATAGATTTATTATTTGTGCATAAGGTTTATCTATATATTTTTTTATTATTTAATCTGTTTGCTTTTACACAAAACAAAAAGTGTGATTCGCTATTACAATTAATAAAAATAAGCATTAATGATACTAACACCGTAAATTTATTAAACATACTCTCTGATCAATTAAAAAATGTAAAAAAATTCGATTCATCATTAATTGTCGCTGATAATGCAATAGTGATAGCAAAAAAAATTAACTTTGTAAAAGGCTTAGCTTGTGCTTTTAATAGAAAGGGCAATACCTATAATAGTATCTCTCAATTTGCAAACGGTTTAGCTAGTTATCAAAAAGAATTAGAATATAGAAAAATACTTGGTGAAGAACGCTATGTAGCAAATGCAAATAATGGCATTGGGAATTCGTATTGCGCAATGGATAATTTTAGCGAAGCGCTAAAACACTACTTAATTGCCTTAGAAATAAGAAAAAAATTAAATCTAAAAAATGAAATTGGTCGCTCGTACAATGCTATTGGCAATGTATATGGAGGAAAAAGAAATTATGAAAAAGCTTTACAGTATTATTTATTAGCTTATAATATACATTTAACAACCAACGATTCTTTATCACTTGGCAATGCGTGTAATGCTTTAGGAAATATATACAACGCCATTAATAATTACAATTTGGCCAAGTTTTACTATCAAAAATCACTTAGTATTAGAATAAAACTTAATGATAAAGAAGGAATAGGAATGGCATATAACCATATTGGAAATTCTTACTTGGGCTTAAAAAATTATAAAGATGCTTTAACGTGTTATTCGCTTGCAAATCAATATGCACTTCAAACAAACTATTTACCAAATTTATGTACGTCGTTTGGTAACTTGGGGGGCGTGTACTTTTTAATGGGTAATTATAATGAGTCTATAAAAAACTTGGAGAAGGCTTTAATGTATGCTACTAAAATGAACAATAATGGCTTAATAATGAACCAATGTAAACAACTAAAAGAAAATTACGAAAAATTAAAAGATTATGAAAAAGCATTTTTTTTTGCTGATAAATATTTAGAGGCGTATAAAAAAGATAATAACGAAGAAAATGCTATTAATTTAACCAAAGTTGAAATGAACTATGAATTTCAGCTAAAACAAACAGAAATTTTAACCAAAACAGCTGTTGAACGTGAAAAACAACAGTCTAAAATACAATTACGAAATAACATTATTGTAAGTATAATTATTGGTTTAATTTTAGTGTTGATACTATCCTACTTTGTATTTAAAAATTATGCCAATCAAAAACAAATTGAACTAGAAAAAAAATTACAACAATCAGAAGAGCAAGAACGAGCGCGCTTAGCACAAGATTTGCACGATGACTTAGGAGGTACCCTTAGCGCTTTAAAATTAAATGTTACCTCTAAAAATAGTAACGAACAAAGCACTGTTTCTATTTTAAATAAAGCGATAACAGATCTAAGAAGTATTTCGCACAAACTTATGCCAATTGATTTTGAGCATAATGGTATCAATAAATCGTTAAAACATTATGTAGATAATTTAAACGCTTCAAATTTACAATTTAACTACCTGTTTGATGGCGATGATGCTGTTATTAAAAAAGATAAACAACTTTTGATTTATCGTATAATATTAGAGCTAACCCACAATGTAATAAAACATAGTGAAGCTAAAACCTGCACTATACAAGGTGTTGTTTTTAAAAATAAAATTACATTTAGCGTAGAGGACGATGGCAAAGGTTTTAAAACGGCCAATAAGGATAATGGTATCGGCTTAAAAAACATAAAACAACGTATACAACTGTTAAATGGTACAATAAATTTCGACTCTAACAGCAATGGAACTACAGTTATGTTTGAAGTGCCATTAAATTAATATAATAGTTAAAATTAACTATTTGTTTACTGAAAATACTTTATTAACTTTCAAAAAATTGCACTCAGCCTCATAATTATATGACCTACAACGTTATTATTGCCGACGACCACACTCTATTTACAGAAGGTTTAAAAAAAATAATTAACAGTATAAACGGTTTAAACGTAGTTGCTACTGCCAATAACGGGTTAGAATTACTAAAACTTTTAAACGGAACTCACAAACCTGACTTAATTTTATTAGATATTTGTATGCCACAACTAAATGGTATTGAGGCTGGTAAAAAAATTAAAAAACTATTACCAAACTGCAAAATAGTAGTTTGCACTATGTACCATACTAAAGCTATAAAAGAACAAATTGCGCAATTTAATCCACACGGTTTAATAAGTAAAAGCATAGAGGCCACTAAATTAGAAGAAGTTTTAAACCTAATTATGAACGGCAATACGTATTTTGAAAGCGACTACGAATACACAGATAGTTGCGCTGAAGAAATTTTAACAACCGATAATTTTTATTTACTACAAAAATTAACCGAGCGCGAAAAACAAATAATTAGTTTAACAAAAAATGGCCTCACTACAAAAACCATTGCAAAAAAACTAGAACTAAGTGTTAATACAATCAATAATCACAAAGCGAATATCTTTCAAAAACTTGATATTAATACTTCCACAGAGCTTGTAAAATTTGCATTTGAAGTTAATTTGTAAAATTGCTTTATTACTGTTTTTTCAATTTTATTTATCTAAAAATCAACCACTTAACATCGCGTAGTTATTTTTAACTATTGTAAGATTATAGGGTTAAATTTATTTTTATAAAAAAGTAAAACTATGAACGTCAAAAAAACTATTATTGGATTTTGTGTATTTATAACTCAAATTTTATATTCGCAAACTACACTTTGCTTCACGCCATCAATTAACTCGCCGCAAACAACAACCAATTATATTAGTTCAATAAATTTAGCTGATTTAAATAACGATGGGAATTTAGATTATATTGCTACACAAACATTCCCACATTTTTTAAACATAAAATATGGTACAGGCAATGGCACATTTACTAATTCGATACAATATATTGCTGCAAATGAGCCAGTAGAATCTACAATTAATGATTTTAACAATGATGGAAAATTAGACGTTATTGTTGCAACTGGTAATGGTGCAAAATTAAGCATTTACACAGCTACAACAATGGGGTTTAATGCTTATACTTCTTATACTTTGGGCGCAAGGCCTTTTGATATTTGTTCGGCAGATTTTAATAATGATGGGAATAAAGATGTTGCAATACTAACTCATACAAATTTGATAATAGTAAACGGTAATGGTAATGGAACATTTCAAACGGCTACTAGTTATAGTTTTGCAACGACAGTTGGTGGTACATATGGAGGGATTTTTGCCAAGGACATGAATAACGATTCTAAAACAGATATTATATTAGGTAATGAATTATACCCTTTTGTAAAATTATTTTATAATAATGGTGTTGGAGTTTTTACGTCGTCAATAACTTACACCTTGCCAACGGGCATAAAGCCCGCAGATATAGCAGTTGCAGATTTAAACTCCGATGGCAACAATGATATTGCAATATCGGGTAATAATGGCACTCAACCCACTCGCATACTTTTTTTAAACGCTACAAATTCTGTAATAAGTACTTATACCACCGGCATCAATTCTTATGGAATTAAAACCGCTGACTTTAATAATGATTCGAAACAAGATTTAATAACATTTGACGTTGGAGCAACCTATGTATTATTAAACAATAACTCATTTACCCCAACTACATTTTCATTAAATTCTATTTACGGAACAACATTTAACATTGGAGATATAAACAATGATACTAAAATAGACATTGTTGAATTTACAAATTCATCAACTCAGGTAATAAATAATTATCTTCAAGTGAATTGCAGCACAACTAACCTAAATAAATTAAATAATTATCGAGATTTAAATATTTTTCCAAACCCAAGCACGGGCATATTTATGTTAAACAACGAAAACCAAACGGAAATTATAATAACTGATATTTTAGGGCAATCCATTTTAACCCAAACCTTACAACAAGGAAAAAACCAAATTAATATAGGTGAGCAACCAAGTGGGATTTATTTTATTAAAACTAATAATCAAACTTTTAAAATTGTGAAACAATGAAACAATTAATTATAAAAATAACCTTATTGTGTTTTGTGGCTTTTAATATTGGTTGTAAAAAATTTAAAACGCCAACAATTTCGACCACGTATAACGAATCTTCATCAGTTGAAGGACAAATTGAATTTAATATTACAACCAGTAATACTGAAACCTATAGCGTTGATTTTGGCGATGGTACAATTGAAAACGCAATAAAAACAACTGCTTCTAATTTTATAATTTACCATAATTATAAAAAAAATGGAGAATACCAAGTTACTATTATCGCCAAAAATTCAGGTAAAAAAACAAATGCAAATAATTTAAAAATACAAGTAACCACTTTACCTGGTTTAAGTTTTGATGTGGTTTATTTCAGTTACAACGGACATAAACATATCGTTTGCGACACTATTACAACTCGAATTTATAACGGCACTACGCGTGTTGTTAGTGGTTCGGTTTTACATTATCCTAATTACACAAACGATGATGATGTATTATCTCTCAACTTTCCAATTAATTACATAGCGCCAATCTACCAAACATCTAATGCTAACCCAACAATATGCAGTATTAATTATCTTGATGCTAGTACTTATCCTGTTGGCATAAGCATGTTTGGCTGGCCACCTCAAGGTCGTTCTACAATAGAAATTACTGAAAGAGGCTCCAATTTTATTAAAGGTACTTTTACCGGCGACGTATGGACAAATATGACCAAAATAAACGGACAAAACCCGTGGGCAAATATTATTAACGGTAAATTTTATTTGAAATATTAAAAACACATTAAAAACGATGAAAAACTTAATTTTAAAAATAATGGTTGGTATATTTAGAAATTCTTTAGCTTTAAAAATATTAAACTCATAAATTAATCATTTCATTAATTGACTCAAATATTAAATTGTTTTTTGGTACTAAAAGCAATCTGATTTATGAATAATTTAAACGACATAAAATAAAATCATCTAAAAAAATGAAAAAACTAATCACATCGTCAATCGTTTTAGCAACTTTATTGCTAATAATAATTGTAAGCTGCAAAAAAAAGGAAACAACTACTACTCCACCAACGCCCCCGTGTAATTATGTGCAATGGACGGGTACCGGCAATTGTAATCAAAGTGGTTATTATGCAGTGTCAACTATTTCGTGCTGTGCCGCAGGTTTTCCATTCCATAATTCAGTAACTGGTAAATGTTATGAAACTTGCGAAGCTGCCTATAGAGCAAACAATAGCGGGCAAATAACTCGCTATAACGATGGGGCAAGCGGAGGAACAACTACCGGACCTGGCTCATGTCCTTCTACAAATTCGTTCCTTAGTATAAGTAGCGTTTTTAATAATATGTGTGGCAATACCAATGACTGTAAAGTCACATACAAAAATAACAGTAATCAACGTTTAGCTGTTAAGGTGTCAATTAAAAAAGTAGATGGTACATGGCAATGTGGCGTTGGTACACCTCAGCCAGGCGAAACACTATCTTACTATGCTTGCAAATCGACAGGTCAGTATAATTATAAATCTATGACTTATAATGATTGGCTAATTTGTGGATTTGGTTCAAGTTGCCCGTAATTACAATTTAAAACTATAAAAAAAAAAAATGAAAAAACTAATCACATCGTCAATCGTTTTAGCAACTTTATTACTTATAATAATTGTAAGTTGCAAAAAAAAGGAAACAACACCAACGCCTGCGCCAACTCCTCCACCTTGTAATTATGTGCAATGGACGGGTACCGGCAATTGCAGCAGTGGCTACTATCCAGTGTATACTGGGATATGTGCGCCAATAGGCTCGCCCTTTTGGGTAGAAGGGGGTACAAGTTGCTATGCCTCTTGCGAAACAGCATCAAAATATGCCAATGGCAAAACCATTTACCGTTATAATGATGGAGCAAGTGGCGGCACTTCAACCGGAGGAACAACTACGGGTGGGACTACAACAGGCGGGTGCAACTATACTCAATGGAGTGGCACGAGCAGTTGCGCAAACACGGGTTACTACCCAGTATATACAGGCAAATGTTGTGGTTCGGCTTATCCCTTTTATAATGTTGCTACCGGGCAGTGTTACCAAACTTGTACAGCAGCCTATAACGCAAACCCAAATGGACAAATATACAGATATAACGACGGTGGTAGCGGTACCACTACTGGCGGAACAACTACCGGAGGAACTACAACCGGTGGCACTACCACCGGAGGAACTACAACAAATTACGCATTGTTTTATACCACAAATTGCAATTGTGGAACCATTACTATTAAAATAAACGGAAATTATGTTGGTTCTCTAAGTTCGTGTTATACATCGGGGCAACCAAATTGCACAAGTTACAATAATGCATTACGAGTTCCAATTTCTGGTACTGGCAATACCTGGTCAGCCACTTCAACCGGCAATTGTTCATGGTCGGGTAACTTTGTAATTTCTGGTTGCACATTAATAAAACTGCCTTAATTAAATCAATATTATAAAGCAATTATTTTATAATTTTATAAACCAAAATAATATATAATATATTTACATTTAAATTGTATTTAAACTATAAATATATTTTATTACATGTTGTAGGTCCATTATTATTTGGCATACTCATTTATGCAGTATTTAGAAGTGTGTATGTTGTTGATATGCAAAATAAAATTTTTCCTATCTTAACTACATCTTTTATTCCAAATTTTTTTATTTATAATTTACCCGACGGGCTTTGGTTGTATGCATTACTTTCTGCAATTAATGTTATTTGGGGCAATTCAAATTTAAAAAATAAATATATTTGGTTTTATATAGCTATATTAATTGCATTTTTATCGGAAATTTTACAATATTTTAAACTATTTGCAGGTACATTTGATTGGCTTGATATTTTAGCATATTTATTTGCCATTACATTGGTTTTTTTTATTAATTTTCGCAAATCAAAATTACAACCTACACAATCAAAATTTATATGAAAAATAACACCCAAAAAAATATTGCCTCGTTAATTATTCTTAGTGCTTTTGTATTACTGTTAGTTGCGTCAGCTACAACGAAAGAAGTTCCTGTAAAAAAAGACTTTAAAGGCTATGAAGTAGTTAGTGTGCCTGCCGAAGGAGGGATTAAATTTACTCAGATTACAAAAGAAGACGAATCGAGCGCATTAGGCAGACCAGAAATAATAAGAGAGTTGCCACGAAAACCAAATGAAGCTGAATTAAATAGCGGTTTAAGTAAAGAAGAATTGGCTGAATTAACCAAGCGTTTAAATAACGGTGCCGTATTTTGTTCAACCCATTCTGATTTAGCTGTATCTAAAGATGGTAAAGAGTTATATTATTGTCAGATGAAAGACAATAATAAAAATATTTATTCTAGAAAAACGATTGGAGCAAGTTCTATTACGCAAATTACTTTTAGAAATGCAAGCCACATGATTGGCTATGCACCCATTAATGACAACCAAATAGTGTTTAGTGACGATGCCGAAGATAATTATAATATTTATAAAAAATCTATAATTGGTGCGGCCGTTCAGCAAATTGCTGGCTCTTCATCAGGCGAATTTGGTCCGGTAATTTCGCCCGACGAAAAATTTATTTTCTTTTCAAAAACGCAAGGCGATAAATCTTACGTTTGGTCGTGCGAATTATCAAACTCAAGTTTTGTTCAATATACATCGGGTATTATTACCTCGTTTTTAGATAAAGACCAAATATTGGTAGTTAGAAGGAATATTAAAACTAATAAAGACGAAATTTGGGTAATTAATTTAGTGAATGGTAGCGAATCTTTACTGCTTGGTTCTTCTGATAAATCATTTACAACTCCAAAAATTTCACCTGATGGAAAAAAAATACTTCTAACCGGCACTACACCTAAATCAAAAAACACAAATACAAATTTAGATTTGTATTTAATGAATGTAGATGGAAGTAACCTTACACAAATTACATTTCACCCTGGTCACGATTACTCTGCCACATGGGCAGCCGATGGGCAATCTATATATTTTCTTTCACAACGTGGTAATGGAAAAGGTAATTACGGAATTTGGGCTTTAAACTTAAGTAAATAATTAAAAAATGAAAGTAACATTAAGCTTTAAATTTTTAGCAGCATTAGTTTTAATGGCTACATTATACTCTTGTAAAAGTGGTAATAAACTATTTAGTAAACGTAAATATACAAATGGCGTATACTTGGCTCATAAAACTAACATTAAAGCGCCAAATGAAAAAAAAGTAGTTAAAAATAATAGGCAGAATATAGATTTAAAAAGCGTAAATGTTAATAACGAAGTTGCATCTAAAAATAATTTTGTAATAGCGAATAATACAATCGATAAAAGAGAATTAAATGAAGTGCCTACTATTAATTTATTAGCTTTAAAAAGTAATAATGCTCAAGCTAATAAAATTGATAAAAATGCAATTAATGTTTTATCCGCAAAAACAATAAATCCTTTTAAAGTAAAACATGTATTTAAAAAAATTACACTTAAAAAAGCAGCCGATGAAAAAGTAAAAAATCCTGTACGAAAAAAACTTGTTAAAAATGCATGGCTTTGTTTTCTTTTCGCAGTAATATTCGTAATTATATCGGTTGCTAGTGGCGAATTTCTTATTGCTTTTGCAATCTTTGGATACATATTTTATTTATTGTGGATTATTCTAGGCATTTTAGCTTTAACTAAGCCAAAATATATTGATGGAGTGGCCCAGCCAAACAAAACAAATACAACAGACGACAGTAAAACAAAATACCAAAACGAATAATTTTTTTTGTGTATTTAAGTATTCAAAAAATACATTTTAATTTAAGTAATTCGTTATTTTCTATTCAACATCTCCGTCAAAAACGTTACTGCTAAGTCCAAGTTTTGTTTGTCATAATTAAAATTGTGTTACTAAGCGCTGATAGCTTGCAAGGGTATTTCCTTAATTGGCATTTAGCTTTTAATCATACTTACAAAACTACACAGATTTCCATTTTTTCAAATGGCCCTATACTTTATCTGCAATTTCCATTTTAATTAACACCAGTGTGATTTATAAATTTAAAAAAACTAAAATCTCTTTTAAATATTTTTCATCAATCTCATCAAACGTATTTAATTCATTGCTATCCACATCAAACACTCCTATAACCAAATTGTTCTTATCAAAAATAGGAACAACAATTTCACTTTTAGATAAACTACTGCAGGCAATATGTCCCTCAAATTTTTCAACATCGGGTACAATTAATGTTTGTGCTTTTTGCCACGCCGTCCCGCAAACACCCTTGCCATTATTGATGCGTGTGCATGCAACCGGACCTTGAAAGGGCCCTAAAACTAATTGGTTATTTTTTACCAAATAAAACCCAACCCAAAAAAAATTTAAACCAAATTTTAATGCCGCACACACATTTGCCATATTGGCAATTGTATCCTCTTCTCCTAAAAGCAAAGCATTTATTTGTGGAATTAATTGTTGGTATTTTTCTTCTTTCGTAGAAGCGGTAATTATTAAATCGTCAGCCATCAAAAAACTATTGTTTCAAAAAACGCATTTGTAAAACACCCAAAAATGCTTCTTTAAAAATTTTGGTGCTCATTTTACTAACACCTTCTACTCTATCAATAAAAGTAATTGGCACTTCTGCAATTTTAAATCCCTTTTTATAAGCGCGGTATTTCATTTCTATTTGAAAAGCATACCCCATAAATTTTATCGCATCCAAATTAATGGTTTCCAACACTTTTCGTTTGTAACATTTAAAGCCCGCAGTTGTATCTTTTACGTTAAACCATAAAATTAATCTAACATAAATAGACGCACAATAAGATAGGAAAATACGTTTATTATCCCAATTACTAACATTACCACCTTTTACATAGCGCGAACCCACAGCTATGTCTGCACCATTTTCGCAAGCTTTTTGCAAACGAATTAAATCATCGGGGTTATGACTAAAATCGCAATCCATTTCAAAAATGTAATCGTAGCTTTTTGCTAACGCCCATTTAAATCCATGAATATACGCTGTACCTAATCCTAATTTTCCTTTACGCTCTTCAATAAATAATTTATCAGTAAATTGTAATTGTAATTCTTTTACTTTAGCAGCTGTTCCGTCGGGGCTTCCATCATCCACAATTAAAACATGAAATATGTCGGGCAACGAAAATACCTTTCGAATCATTTTTTCAATGTTTTCAATTTCGTTGTAAGTAGGAATAATAACCAAGCTAGTACTCATTGGGTACGAATATAAATATAAAGTAAGAAATACGGTATATAAAAAAATACAATTATTTAAACGCTATAAATACAAGATTATTGTATTTATAGTTAAAGTGCCGTATCCACAAAATTTATATAATCTCGGGAAATCTATTCTCTAAAACTTTTCGCCCTCCAACCTTGCAACCACTGCACTTGCAACTGCATTACCCACTACATTGGTAGCGCTCCTGCCCATGTCCAATAATTGGTCAACTGCCAATAATAACAGTAAACCTTCGCCCGGAATTTTAAACATACTCAACATCCCAGCAATTACAACTAAAGAGGCACGCGGCACACCCGCCATACCTTTGCTGGTTACCAATAATATTAACATCATTTTAATTTGGTCGGCCATGGTAATATCAATGCCATAACTTTGGGCAATAAATACGGTAGCAAAGGTCATGTACATAATGCTGCCATCTAAATTAAACGAGTACCCCAATGGTAATACAAAACTCACAATGCGATTACTAATGCCGTGTTTTTCGAGTGCTTCGATAGTTTTAGGCATTGCACTTTCGCTACTTGCTGTACTAAAGGCTAACAAAATTGGTTCTTTTACATCACGTAAAAGCGTATAAAATTTAATTTTAAACGCTACACAAATTAAAAATAATACAACAAAAACAAAAAACAATAAACCTCCAAAAAAGCAAGCAATTAAATACACATAACCTCCCAACACATCTAATCCCTGCTGAATAACTACGGCAGTAATTGCGCCAAACACACCAATAGGGGCAAAATTCATTACAAAATTTGTCACTTTAAACATGACATGGCTTAAACTCTCAAACGCATTTATAATAGGTTTACCTTTTGCACCAATACTTGTAGCTGCAACACCAAAAAACAAAGCAAACACTACAATTGGTAAAATATCGTTTGCTGCCATAGAACGTATTAAACTTTCGGGAATTACATGGTCGATGAAATTTTTAGCATCTTGTGTATTGGCTTTAATACCTGTAGTTGCAGTGGCATCGGGCTTATCTAAATGCATAACTTTACCCGGCTCAAAAATATTAACAATTACCAAACCTAACGCCAAGGCTATTAAAGTAGCGCTTGTAAAATAAACAAGCGTTTTTAAACCTATCCTACCTACACTTTTAAAATCTCCCACTTTGGCAACGCCTATAACCAAAACAGCCAGTACCAGAGGCGCAATAATCATTTTAATTAGGTGTAAAAAAATATCGCTTAAAATAGAAAAATAAGAAGCAATCGATTTTTTTTGTTCTTTAAAATAAGAGGCTTCATATTTTGAAACAACTTTTTCAACCGAATTTTTAACAGCCGTATTTGTAATAGAACTTAAGTGCTGTCTATTATATACAAACTTATTTTTAGTAATGGATACGTTAATAATGTAACCCACTAAAATCCCCACGAGCATTGCTAATAGGATAAAAATTATGAGTTTATTTTTTTTTAAGTTCATTTTTTCTACAATTTAGGCGCTAAGCTTACGAAGTTTCAAAAAGTTTTTTACCACTTTAAATCGTAAAAATCTGCAATATCTTCGTTCTGTTATTTACCGTATTTCTTTTTCATTTCTTCAATATACTTGGCTCTTTCTTCAGGTGTCATATTCATAATTTCTTGCTGAGTTTTTATTTCGGACGTTCCTCCTTTTGAACTCGCAGCTCCTTCGCCTGATTTAGTGTATCCTGTAGGAATTTCAAAATCTGATTTGGCAAATGTTTTTTTATCTATTTTAACTAATTCCATGGTCATATCTCCCTCGCGTTCGCTACCTTTTTTTACCATTTTTACAGGTATTCCTTCGCAACCTTCATCTTTAATAGCTTTTTCGCGTTTATCCGTAGTCATGCGTTTATTGGTTTTATATGATTCAGCGTATTTATCGTATTCTTTAATGTCTTTTGTTGTCCATTCGTCGCTGGTTTCCTTCCCGTCGCTTACCGTAAAATGCTTGCATTTGTATCCGTTTACCGTTTCGTCACCTACTTTTTTTACAGTATACGTTTTTGTGTCTTCAGTTTCAGTTGTTTGCTTTTTAATTTCTTTGTAGCTTTTATCCTTATCATTAATTGCAAAAATAGCGTCGGGGTTACTTTTTTGAACCAAATATTTTGTTGCTATTCCGCCACCAGGCATTTGAGGCATTACCATATTAAATTCATTCATACTCCCATATTCAGAGTAATTAATTTTCATCGATCCGGTAGCATTTTTTGATGTAGTAATTTTATACTCCATAACTGCTCCATTTTGGGCATTTGATAGCAATGCTGTAAAAGCAATAGTTAGTGTTAAGATGTATTTTTTCATATGATTGTTTTTTATTTTTTTCAATTGTGGTATAGAATAATCATTGTTTTTGTTTTTTTGTGATAATGATTATTTCATTTTTATTACATTTTTAGTCAAATTTATTAATTTTGTTTACAATTATGCTATATCGCTTTATAATACTTTCCATAATTTTATTTTTTGTGAGGTGTAAAAACCCTGAACCAAAAAAAGTGGAGCAATTTAATCCAGAAATTAACCAAAAAAAAATAAGCGATTTATTTGTAAAAGCCAATCAACAACTTATTCAAAAAGAAAACGATGAAATGGATTTTTATGTTAAATCACATAAAATGCCATTCGTAAAAACAAATTCAGGTATACGTTACTATGTTTATAAACCAAGTTCAAAAGGTGATAGCATTAAAGAGGGCAACGAAATTAAAATGAATTTTAAACTAAGCTTATTAGATGGTACAGAATGTTACAATTCTAAAACAACTGGCGCAAAAATATTTATTGTAGGACATGAAAATTTAGAAAGTGGTATTCACAAAGGGGTTCAGTTTTTAAAGCGAGGCGATAAAGCCCTGTTTCTTATTCCTTCACATTTGGCTCACGGCTTATTAGGCGATATGAACAAAATTCCACCTCAAATGCCAATTATTTATGATGTGGAGGTGTTGTAAGTTTATTTTTACAATTATTTTTATTTTTTTAGTAATAGTAAGATGCAAAAACACTTCAAAAAAAACAACCTTTACCCACTCTAAATTAGGGTATTGGCATCAATTAATTTCGTTTAATGCTGACTCAAAAAACAAAAAAGTTAGCTCTATTTATTGGATCGATGCTACCTTTAAAACTCAATTAGATTCTGTTTTTTGGGATAGCTACAATAATTTAAACGATAATTTTTTTTTAGATTTAAGTACTGATTTACAAACTAATTATTTAAAGCATTTTATTTCAACACTAACGGAGCAAGATAGTTGTTTGTTGCTTATTAAAACATCCGATTTTTTTTCACAACAGTTTAATCACAATCAAATACCTTTTTTTAGTAAAAACGACTCTATTGTAAAAATAAACCTAAAAGTAAAACGCATTTATTCTAATAAAGAATTTAATAATTTAAAACCTAATTTATTAAAAAAAGAAAATTATCAAATAGAAAATTACTTTAACTCCGTGCAAAAATTTGAAAATAGCAAAGATAGTTTAGGTTTTTATTGGGTTGAAAAACCAGTTGTAAATGAATTACCAAAAATAAAAACTGGAGATGATATTTACTTAAGTTATGAAGGCAGTTTTTTAAACGGACGAATAATCGACTCTTCACCAAAAAATTTTAAAACTAAAGTTGGTACCCCCGATCAACTTTTAAAAGGTTTAAATTACGTAATAAGTAAATTAAAATTAGGTCAAAATGCAAAAATTATCTTACCTTCACGGCTTGCTTTTGGCGAGAAAGGAAGTAGTAATAATCTAATACCTCCATACACCCCATTAGTTTATACATTAAAAATTAACGAATAAAAAAACAAAAAAATGAACAAATTATTTTTATTTTCATCGGCAGCCATAGCTATTGCTTTTACTGCTTGTAACAGTGGTGGCAGCTCAGCGTTTGAGGGCTATACGCGTGCCGAAAACGGCTTACACTACAAATTTTTTAAACATAAAGAAAACGATACCACCGCAAAAGAAGGCGATGGTGTTGTGTTTGGTTATGTTATTAAAACCGAAAAAAACGATTCGTTAATTGTTGATTCAAAAACACAAAGCCAAGATGGTAGCGGTTATACACGCTTTTTGCTAAAAACTTCCTTTAAAGGTGGTTTAGAAGATGGTATGAAACTAATGGCAAAGGGCGATAGCGCTTCTTTTATTATTCCTGCCGATTCGTTTTTCTTAAAAACCATGGGAATGAACGAATTACCTAAATCAATTGCCAAAGGCAGCTTTTTAAAAGCCACAATTGTAATGAAAGATATACTTTCGGCTAAACAAATTGAGGAAAATCAAAAAAAGCAACAAGCCGAACGTGAAATAATGATGAGAGAGGCTGAAGGAAAAGAAAAAACGACCTTCGATGCGTATATTGCCGATAACAAAATTAATACAAAACCCACCGAAAGCGGTGTAATATATATTGAATCTAAAAAAGGAAATGGTAAACACCCGAAAGCAACAGATATGGTAACTGTACATTACACTGGGACGTTGATGGATGGCACTAAATTTGACAGCTCTGTAGACAGAGGACAACCCGCAGAATTTCTTTTAAACCAAGTAATTCCTGGGTGGACAGAAGGCATTCAATTAATGAGCAAGGGAAGTAAAGGCAAATTAATTATCCCGTCTAAAATGGGTTATGGTCCGCAAGGCGCTGGCGAAAAAATTCCACCGTTTTCACCATTAGTATTTGAAGTAGAGTTATTAGATTTTAAAGACGCCCCTGCACAACAACCGCAAATGCAAGTGCCTCACTAATTTTGTTAAAAAATTAGTTTATAATATGTAAAGTTACAAACGTTATAATTTAATTTTTGTAACTTTACTTTAAAACACTAGAGTAAAAAATATGACTCTGAGTAATGAGCATAATCACTAATTTTATGGCAAAGAATTTGTAAGTGATATTAAAAAAACAATAAAAAATGAAAAAATTACTTTTACTAATAACAGCAATTTCGGCTTTAAATTTTGGGGCTATTGCACAAAAAAAACAAAAACAAAAATTAAGCAAAATGGATAAAGAATTTTTAGCAAAGCAACCCGATGGCTTATACGCCAAATTTGAAACAAACCGTGGTACTATATATACCAATTTGGAATTTAAAAAAACTCCCTTAACAGTAGCTAATTTTGTTGGTTTAGCGCAAGGCTCAATAACTAATACCGCGAAGGCTACCGGCGTACCCTATTACAACGGCTTAAAATTTCATCGAGTTATACCTAACTTTATGATTCAAGGTGGATGCCCATTAGGTACTGGTACTGGCGATCCGGGTTATAAATTTGCAGACGAAATTGATACAACCTTAAAACACACAGGCCCAGGAATTTTGAGTATGGCAAACGCTGGCCCAGGTACTAATGGCTCGCAATTTTTTATTACCCATGTAGCAACACCCTGGTTAGATGGCAAGCACACAGTGTTTGGACATGTAATTGAGGGGCAAGATGTAGTAAATGCAATTGTTGGAAACGATACTTTAAAAACGCTTACAATTTTACGTAAAGGTAAAGACGCTGAAAATTTTGACGCTGTTAAAACATTTACAAATGAGCAAGCCAATGTGGCAAAAAAAGCGGCGGAAGCTGAAGCAAAAATGAAAGAAGCAGCAGGCGCTGTTTTAAAACAATTTGAAAGTGGAAAAACAACTCAAAGTGGTTTAAAATACATTGTTATTAAAGAAGGTACAGGGGCAATGCCTACAGCTACAAGCAATGTAAAAGTGCATTACACGGGGACGTTTTTAGACGGCAAAGTATTTGATAGCAGTGTACAACGTGGGCAACCCATTGATTTTGGGTTAAACCAAGTAATTAAAGGTTGGACTGAAGGCGTACAATTAATGAAAGAAGGCGCTAAATACAAATTTTACATTCCCTACACATTAGCCTATGGCGAACAAGGTTACCCAGGTGCTATACCACCCAAAGCCGATTTAATTTTTGAAGTTGAACTTATTAAAATAAACTAAAATAAAAAAACCCTCAAATTAATTTGAGGGTTTTTTGTTTAATGCCAATAGCAGTATGGTATTACAAATTGTTTATATTTGGATTACAAACTATATTTTTACGTATAAATGCAAAAAAAATTAAATTACATATTAGGTTTGTTTTTATTACAAACCTGTAGTTATTTTTATTGCCAAATAAAAATTGATACTGCCTTATTTACAACGGAATATAAAAAAATTAATATATTTTTAGAAACCAAAGTTGATTCTGCACTTCCGTTAATAAAACAAAGTTTACTTAAAACCTTACAACTAAAGTATGCAAGTGGTTATGCCAAAAGCAACTTACAACTTGCAAGGTATTACACCTTAAAAGGCTTTAACGATTCGGCTATTTTATTTACCCCAACTGCTATTAAATATGCAAGGGTAAGTAAAGATAGCGCCCTTATAGTAAACAGTTATTTATCTCATGCACGCGTATTATCCAGTACTGCTAATTACAATGACGCTGTTGAAAACTGTCTATTAGCACAACGTTTTGCCGAAAAATTAAGAGACTACAAACTAACCATAAAAGTTTTTCACGATTTAGGATATGTATATAGCAATATCGGCACAATTCAAAAAGCTATAAATTATTATAAAAAAGGCTTAACCATTGCCAAGCTTTATAAAGATACATTTAATATAGCCAACATTTCTGCCCGAATTGGAGGCGAATTTAACACAATAGGTAACTACGATTCCTCCTTGTACTATGGCAAAATAGGTTTATATAATTTTAAATTAATAAAACACAAACGAGGCATTGGTGCAACGTTAACAAACTTAGCAGCCACCTATACCTCATTAAAACAAATTGATAAAGCTATAGAAACAACCAACGAAGCCCTAAAAATAAGAGCCGAACTGGGAGATGATTACGCTATAACCATATTAAAAAATAATTTAGCCCAATGTTATATTGATAAAAAAGAATACACCAAAGCACTACAAATAGCAAAAGAAGCCGAATTATTAAACATAAAACAAAACGATTTAAGTTTACAAATTCAAAACTATGCCTGTCTTAAAACAATTTATCACAACTTAAAGCAAAACGATTTGGCATACATTTATGCTAATAAATATATATTACTAAAAGATTCGTTTTATAATAAAACCAATTTAAAAGCCCTGGGCGAACTACAAGCCAAATATGAAAACGACAAACAAGAAAAAGAAATTACTCTTTTACAATTAGAGAAAAAAAATGTTGAAGAAAAAACCGAAGCTGAAAACAAACGGAGTAAAATAATTTTGATTTCAATAACCTGCGTGTTGGCTTTAATTATAGGTTTTGCATTTACACTTTATAAACGCTTTAAACAATCGGTAAAACAAAAAAACATTATCGAAAAACAAAAACAATTAGTTGACGAAAAGCAAAAAGAAATTATAGATTCTATTAATTATGCCCGCACTATTCAACAAGCGATTATACCTTCTGAAGAAGATTTAAAACGCGAAACTAAAAATGCCATTGTGTTTTTTAAACCTAAAGATATTGTAAGCGGTGATTTTTATTGGTACAGCAAATTAAACAACTATTTGTTTATTGCTGTGGCAGATTGTACAGGGCACGGTGTACCCGGCGCTTTTATGAGCCTAATGGGTATTTCATACCTTAGCGAGATTATAAACGAAAATAAAATTTTTGATACGGATGAAATATTAAACATGCTCCGTAATAAAGTAATTTTTAATTTAAATAAAACAACCAATACAAAAGCAAAGAGCGACGGTATGGATATCGTTATTATTCGTATAAATACCGCTACCCTACAATTACAATTTAGTGGTGCAAACAATACGATTTACATTATTCAAAACAACCAATTACAAGAGTTAAAAGGCAATAAAATGCCGGTTGGTTTGTATACCGATGTTTTAAAACCCTTTACCAAAAACGAATTTCAGTTAAAATTAGGTGATAGGCTTTTTGCAACTACCGATGGCCTACCCGACCAATTTGGTGGACCAAAAGGCAAAAAGTTTATGTATAAACAACTCGAGCAACTAATTATAGGCGAACCTAACCTATTTGTGCTTAAAAAAAATATAATATCTAACTTTGAAATCTGGAAAGGAAGCAACGAACAAATTGACGATATTACCTTTGTAGGTATTGAATTTTAAACAAATTACAACGCTAGCTAAACAATAATATCTTTGTATCTTCGTTATCTTAAAAAATTTAATTGCCTTACATAAAAACATATTACTTTGTTCTTTTTTTAACATGCGCATTTTTTGCAACATCGCAAACGGCAATAATTAGCGGCTTTGTAAAAAGTAACGACAACGAAGTTTTAGAAAACATAACCATTGGCGTTAAAGAAAATTCACAACAAAATACCCAAAGTAACGATAAAGGATTTTATAGTTTAACTGTTGATGCCGAAAAACCAATCACTGTAGTTTTTTACAATATTAATTTTGAAACCTATAGTTATACTGTTACTGCAAAAAATGGCGAAAAAATTAATTTAAACCCCAAGTTAAAATTTAAAAATACATTTAGTGCCGTTGAAGTTACCGACGTAAAAGATAGAAATAATGAAGTGGTCCGTATAGACCCAAAACTTTTTAATCAGCTACCATCTGCTACAGGCAATATTGAAGATTTAATTAAAACCCAAATTGGCGTAAGTAGTAATAACGAATTAAGCAGCGGTTATAGTGTACGTGGCGGAAATTTTGACGAAAATTTAGTTTATGTTAACGATATTGAAGTGTATCGTCCGTTTTTAGTACGTAGCGGGCAGCAAGAAGGATTAAGCTTTGCCAATCCCAATATGGTACAAAATATAAATTTTAGCAGTGGCGGGTTTGAAGCCAAGTATGGCGATAAATTAAGTAGTGTATTAGATATCACCTATCGTAAACCTTTAAAATTTGCAGGCACAGCCTCTGGTAGTTTTTTGGGTGGAAATGTACAATTAGAAGGCATTAACAATAACCGCTTAATTGCTTGGAATATTGGCGCACGCTACCGAACCAACAGTTATTTATTAAAAAGTTTAGATACCAAAGGAGAATACAGGCCGAGCGCGTTAGATGTACAGAGTTTTATAACCTTTGATGTAAACCCAAAATTAAAAATAGAATTTTTAAGCAACATTGCCCAAAATAAATACTTTGTAAAACCTACCAATCGCCAAACAAATTTTGGTACAGTAAAAGAAGCCTTACGCTTTACTGTATACTTTGATGGGCAAGAATTAATGGAGTATACAACGTATATGGCAGGAATTTCAACAACCTATCGTCCTAATGCAAAAACAAAATTAAAATTTATTTCCTCGGCCTATCATTCAAACGAGCAAGAAGTTTACACTATACAAGGGCAGTATTATATCGACCAATTAGAAGCTGATTTGGGCAAACCAAATTTTGGTCAGGTAGCGTTTAATCGTGGGGTTGGTACCTTTTTAAATAATGGGCGCAATTATTTAACCGCCACGGTTTTTAATTTAGAACACAAAGGCACGCGTTATTTAAAAAATAATAACGAATTATTGTGGGGGGCACGTTACCAATCCGAATTAATACAAGATAAACTAAGCGAGTGGAGAACGATTGATTCTGCAGGCTATATAATACCATACAGCGCAACCGAAATAAACTTAATTGATGCCTACAAAACAAAAATAACCTTGCCAAGCCAGCGTATACAAGCCTATACACAGTACAATTATAGTAAATTATTAAGCGATTCATCCACCGTAAACGTAACCGCTGGTGTTCGCGGCAATTATTGGACGGTTAATCAACAACTCGTAGTTTCTCCTAGGGTTACTATTGCCTATAAACCCAACTGGAAACGTGATTGGCTATTTAAGATAAGTTCAGGCTTTTACTATCAGCCACCATTTTACCGCGAACTACGTAACATTAACGGCACAATAAATACGGAAGTTAAGGCGCAACAAAGTATTCATTTTGTATTAAGCAGCGATTATAATTTTAAAATGTGGAACCGCCCCTTTAAATTAATAATGGCAGGTTATTTTAAGGATTTAAAAAATATAATTCCTTACGAAGTAGATAATGTCCGCATACGTTATTTTGCAAACAATAATGCAAAAGGTTATGCCACTGGTGCCGATTTTAGAATTAATGGTGAGTTTGTAAAAAGTGTAGAAAGTTGGGCTAGCATTGGCTTTTTAAGAACCTACGAATACAGTAAAGACAACATTCATTACGATTATTTTAATAAAGCAGGCGAAAAAATTGTACGTGGTTACACGTTCGACCAAGTAAGGGCAGATAGCCAAAGCGTTGACCCCGGCTACATTCCTCGCCCAACCGACCAATTGGTAACGTTTGGAATGTTTTTTCAAGACTATTTACCAAAAATACCTGCTATAAAATTTAATTTAAATTTACAATTTGGTAGTGGTTTGCCTTTTGGCCCGCCCACACATTTACGTTGGCAACAACTTTTACGTATGCCCCCATATCGTAGAGTAGATGCAGGCTTTGCTTATAATATTATAAAAGAAAACCGAGAATTTAAACGCAAAAATGTTTTTAATAATTTGAAAGAAATGTGGTTGTTTTTAGAGGTATTTAATTTACTTCAAGTACAAAACACTGTTAGTTACACGTGGATACAGGATGTAACCGGTAACCGCTATGCCATACCTAATTACTTAACCAACAGGCAAATTAATGTTCGTTTACAAATACGTTTTTAATTAAACAGAATAGGTGCGCTTTACAAAATAGTTTATGCAACACTACACCATACATATTATTGAAGACGAACAAAGTTTAGCAAGTGTGCTTAAATTAAATTTAGAGTTAGAAAACTATAAAACAATTGTTTCTAGAACTGGAAATAGCGCACTCGAAGACTTTAACAAACACAAACAGCACATACATTTAGTATTATTAGATGTAATGCTTCCTGACGTAAATGGTTTTGAAATTTGCAAACAGATTAAACAAAATAGCCCAACCACACCCGTAATTTTTTTAACAGCAAAAAACCAAACAATTAATAAAGTAGAAGGTTTAAAATTAGGAGCAGATGATTACATTACTAAACCTTTTGATTTAGAGGAATTATTGCTTCGAATAGCCAACCTCATTAAACGCACACATCCCGATAACACAAGTCAGCAAACAGAAATAAAATTTAATAATTGTCAAATTAATTTTGAAACCTTCGAAATTAGTGATGTTTTAGGCCATAAACGCACTATATCTAAGCGCGAAATTGGCTTGCTTCAATTATTAACACAAAATGCAAACAAAGTAATTTCGCGAAACGAAATAATTGAAAAATTATGGGACATTAACGAAAATGCATCTACCCGAACAATAGACAATTATATATTAAATTTTAGAAAATGGTTTGAGGCAAATCCAAAACAACCCGTTTATTTCCATTCTATACGTGGTGTTGGCTATAAGTTTACACCTATAGAGTAGGGTAATTAATCTAAATCGCTTAAAACCAACGTATCCATTTTTTGTTTAGATTCTGTGCTAACGTACAATTTGTTTCTGTTAATCCAATCTGTTAAAGCAATAAAAAACTGCTGTTTATTAGTTATGTGTGTTAATTTTATTTGATGCGATTTTCTATTTTTAGTTATAAAATAAAAAATATCGTGCCTAAACTCTATTAAAATAATTTGGCTTGCAAATAACTTTACAAAACCAGTTTGAACAAATAAAATATAATTGGCATAAATACTTACAAAACATAACTGTTTATTAAACTTTAAAAAAGTAACAATACCCTCTGTTAATGCTATAATGATGCATATTGGATATAAATATTGAATCCGTGTTTGCGAAGTGTATAACATTACTGCAAAGGTTGCAAACACACCAATTTTTAATACTCTAAACATTACATAACTATTTGTAAAATACGAAAAACGCAACACAGGTAAAGATGCCTTAAACGATGCATTTAAATATTCGTAACAACTTAAAAATATATAAGCCACGCCAAAAACTAATTGAACTTCCAATAATTCCTTGTAACCCAACCAACTGTAAAAAAAATTAATTACAGATAGGGCAACAATCGCTACTAAAATTAAATTTTTTCCTAATGAGGCAAGTGCTGAGTTCATAATAGTATTTTTAGTATAAACAAAGTTATTAAAAAAAAGGTTTACTTTTTTGAGAAAATTTGCTTTACTGAAAAAATAGTTCCAGCAGATGATGTTGGTTGCGCATATTTTACTTTTAATATGTCAAAATGCCAAACCCATCGACTAATAGTAGGCATTGATTATTTTCTTTACCTTTACTAAATGATTAAAGTAGGTATTATTATGGGCAGTAAAAGCGATTTGCCAATTATGCAAGCTGCTGCCGACGTTTTAAAAGAATTTGATATCAAGTATGAAATTGATATTGTATCGGCACACCGCACGCCTGAAAAAATGGTTGAGTACGCCAAAACAGCTCATTCAAACGGCTTACAGGTTATAATTGCCGGAGCTGGCGGTGCAGCGCATTTACCGGGTATGGTGGCGTCGTTAACACCTTTACCCGTTATTGGTGTTCCTATAAAAAGCACTAATAGTATTGATGGTTGGGATAGCTTACTAAGTATCGTACAAATGCCAAATGGCGTACCAGTAGCTACAGTAGCAATAAATGCAGCGCAAAATGCGGGTATTTTAGCAGCACAAATTTTAGGAAGTGGGGATAATACTATTCTTGAAAAAATAATTGCTTTTAAAAACGAACTTAAAGAAAAAGTACTAAAAGCCAGTGAGGATTTAAGAAGCACTAGTCCTAAAAAATATTTGTAAAAGTTGTATGGACAATTCCATTACCTCTGCCCCCATCAAAAAAAATGCCATCTTTTTTATTTTTCTTACTATACTTATTGATTGCGTTGGCTTAGGAATTATTATCCCAGTTTTACCAACCTTACTTAAAGATATTACTGGCGGCAACACCAGCCAAGCTGCCTCTTACGGTGGTTGGTTAAGTTTTGCTTATGCGATTATGTCGTTTTTATTTTCGCCAGTATTGGGTGGTTTAAGCGATAAATTTGGGCGGAGACCTATTATTTTAATTTCTTTATTAGGTTTGGGCATTGATTATATTTTTTGTGCCGCCGCCCCTACTCTAGCGTGGCTGTTTGTTGGTCGAATTTTAGCTGGTGTTTGCGGTGCCAGTTTTACAACCGCCAGTGCTTTTATTGCCGATGTAAGCGATGATAGTAATCGTGCCAAAAATTTTGGCATGATTGGCGCCGCGTTTGGTATTGGTTTTATTGTTGGCCCATTGTTAGGCTCCTTATTTGGCTCTTTGGGTGCGCGCGTGCCATTTTATGTAGCCGCAGGTTTATCGTTACTCAATTTTATTTATGGCTATTTTGTGTTACCCGAATCTTTGCCAACTAGCAAACGTAGGGCTTTTGATTGGAAACGTGCCAATCCCCTAGGCTCGTTAAAACAACTAAGTAAACACAAAATTGTTATTAATTTAATGCTAATAATGTTTGTGTTAGAACTCGCAGGGCAAGTAATGCCAAGCGTGTGGACGTTTTTTTGCATTGAGCGTTTTAATTGGAGCGAAGCCACCATTGGTTTATCATTAGCTACCGTGGGTGTTGCTATTGCCATTGTACAAGGTGGCTTAATCGGTGTGGCGCAAAAAAAATTGGGCGAAAAAAAGAGTTTATTTTTAGGTTTAATTTTTACTGCGTTAGGTTATTTTTTATTTGCTGTAGCCAATCAACCGTGGATGATTTTTGCCTTTTTAATACCTTTTGCTTTAGGGGGTTTTGCCATACCTAACCTTCAAAGTATAATTACCAAAAATGTGCCCGATAACGAGCAGGGCGAATTACAAGGCGGCTTAACAAGCCTTATTAGTCTTACCGCGGTAATTGGCCCCTTAATTATGAGCAATTCGTTTTCGTATTTTACAAAAACGCCATCGCAACATTATTTTCCAGGTATTTCGTTTTTTATTGGAGGAGTACTTTCTCTTTTTTGCATATTTTTTAGTTATTCTGCACTTAAAAAAATGAGATAATTTTATATATCTTTGCATCCCAATTATCTAATTGGCTAATCGTCTAATTAAAACTATGAAAGATATTTTCGAGAAAATTAAAGCAAATATGGGTCCAATTGGCGACCATGCTAAAGAATCACACGGTTACTTTACCTTCCCAAAACTTACCGGCGATATTAATCCACACATGGATTTTAGAGGCAAAAAATTATTAAACTGGAGTTTAAATAATTATTTGGGTTTAGCCAATCATCCCGAAGTTAGAAAGGCCGACGTTGAAGGTGCAGAACTATTTGGTTTAGCAGCACCAATGGGCGCACGTATGATGAGTGGAAATTCGGATTACCACGAAGACTTGGAAAAAGGCTTATCTAAATTAGTTCAAAAAGAAGATTCTATACTTTGTAATTTTGGCTACCAAGCCATGGTTAGTGCTATTGATGCCATTGTAGATAGACACGATGTAATTGTGTACGATGCCGAAAGCCATGCTTGTATATTAGACGGAGTGCGTTTACACATGGGCAAGCGCTATGTATTTAAGCACAACGATATTGAAGACTTTGAAAAACAAATGCAACGTGCCACTAAGTTAGCCGAAACCACTGGTGGTGCTATTTTAGTAATAACCGAAGGCGTATTTGGTATGCGTGGCGACCAAGGTAAACTGAAAGAAATTATTGAACTAAAGAAAAAATTCTCTTTCCGTTTATTTGTTGACGATGCTCATGGAATTGGTACAATGGGCAAAAATGGCGGCGGTACCGGCGAAGCGCAAAATTGCCAAGATGGTATTGATATTTACTTTGGCACCTTCGCAAAATCGTTTGCATTAATTGGTGGCTTTATAAGCTCTACCAAAGAAATTATTACTTTTTTACGATACAATATGCGTTCGCAAATTTTTGCAAAATGCCTACCAATGCCTTTGGTATATGGCTTATTAAAACGTTTAGAATTATTAAACAAGCATCCAGAATATCGCACAAAATTGTGGGAAACCGCAAATAGCCTTCAAAAAGGCTTGGTAGATGCCGGCTTTAACATTGGCGATACAAACACAATGGTTACACCGGTTTATATGAATGGCTCTATACCCGAAGCCACAAATATGGTAATTGATTTACGCGAAAATTTTGGTATTTTCTGTTCAATGGTAGTATACCCTGTTATACCAAAAGGAATGATTATTTTACGTTTAATACCAACTGCCATGCACACACAAGAAGATGTAAACTATACCATTGAATCTTTTAGTAAGATAAAAGATAAGTTATACGGTGGTTTGTATCAAGCAGATAAAATTCGTGAAGGGTTTTCGCAAGCCTTATAAAATTTACGCGTACGATTTTAACGTCATTTTACTCATTTTTAATTTATTTAAATTAATTTAGATTTTTCAGCCTTTTATTCATCGTTTAAAAATCTTAATTTGTCTAATTTATGGTTAAAAAAAGGTACATTGTTCAAAATTAATGCCTTAAAGATATTTTATTTCAAAAATTAATTTATTAAGTTTACAATAACCTATTTTAATTTGTTTATTATGAACTTAAAATTTACAATCTCCATCGTAGCTTTTGCAACCAATTCTATAATTGGACAAGTTGTGGCACAAACATTTGAATTAATGCCAAACTCAACTAAAGATACCATAAATTTTATTGATGTTGCTGGTCGTAAACAAGGTAAATGGGTATTATTTGGAAAACATAAACAAAATACCTGCTTCGCCCCTACTCAAAAAGCAGAAGAAGGAGCTTATAAAGAAAATCGTAAAATTGGTATTTGGATGGAATACTTTTGTAATGGTAATCCAAAAAATAAAGTAACCTTTGCAAATGGCCGCCCTGATGGGTATGCCATTATTTATCACGAAAACGGAAAAATAGAAGAAGAAGGACAATGGAAAAACAACCGTTGGGTGGGCAATTTTAAACAATATTATGCAAATGGCGAAGTGCAACACGAATTTAAATTTAACGAAGGTGGCAAACGTGAGGGCGAACAAGTGTATAAATTCGAAAACGGAAAAACAGCCATTAAAGGTAATTTTGTTAACGGTAAAGAAACTGGAGTTATTACTGAATTTCACGAAAATGGCGATCTAAAAGCCGAAAAAACGTTTAACAATGGAAATGTAGACGTAAACTCAATTAAAATTTACGATCCTAAGAAAGAATTTGTAAAAAAATCAGATGTTCCTGTTGATAATGCACCAAAATTAGCGTTAAAGGCTGATGAAAAACCTATGGATGCCAACAAGGGCCCTTTGGTTTTAAATGGCAAGCATACGCTATATAATGCTAATAAACAAGTTACAAAAGATGGCGAATTTAAAAATAATCAATTCCTAACCGGTAAAGCCTACATTTATAACGAAAATGGTATCTTAACCCGGGTTGCTATATACAAAAATGGCGTTTACGCTGGCGATGGGGTTATTGAGAATTAATTAAAATACTTTCTCCACCGCTATTTTAAACCAACTTGTAAAATCATTAGGATTCAATTTAATTTTTTGCTTTAAATCGTCAATGTTTATCCAAATGAAGCTATCTACTTCGTCTATATTAATTATTGGTGCGTTATGGTAAATCCCAAAATAAACATGGTCAAACTCGTGTTCAGTTAACCCATTTTCAAATTCGGTTCTATAAATAAACGAGGTTTTAAAATTTAATTCTGTTTCTAGTCCCATTTCTTCCCCTAATCTTCTATGCGCAGCGTTTAAGGTAGTTTCGTTGGGGCGAGGGTGGCTACAACACGTATTTGTCCACAAGCCCGCGCTGTGGTATTTAGTTAAAGCCCTACGCTGCAAAAGTAGTTCATTACTATTATTAAAAATAAAAACAGAAAAAGCGCGGTGCAATAGCCCTTTTTGGTGCGCTTCCATTTTTTCCATAGTACCTATTGGTTCATCGTTTTGATTTACTAGTATAACATATTCAATCATAGAGCAATTTTTAAGTAATTTTTAATTATACTAACACAAAAGTATTTTATGTGGGCTATTCTTAAAAAATTAAAACTCAAAATTACAGTTATTAATTAAATCATACCACATTTAAAACAATTTCAACCATCTAATTAATATTCTTTACAATTAAAAATTTTACATATACATTAGTAAAAGATTATTAAAAAAATAAAAAACAGCATCTACATATTTAGCATCATTGTTGTATTTATTTTTAATACAGCAAAAGCCCAACACTACTTTTTTAAAAATTATAGTGCAGAAAATGGTTTACCCTTTGTGCAGGTTTCGGCTTTATTTCAAGATAATAAAGGATACTTGTGGAGCGGCGGTTATGGAGGTTTAAGCCGTTTTGATGGGAAAACGTTTTTAAACTATAATAAAAAAAAGGGATTACCAGACCACAATGTAAATGCAGTTTGCGAAGATGATAGTGGTGCTATTTTTATAGGCACAAACAAAGGCTTAAGTGTATTACATAAAAACAAAATAATAAATTATGGCGTTGCTAATGGTTTAAATTCTCAAGTTACTACGCTATGTAAAGGTAATCAGCACAGCGTTTATATTGGTACTGCACGTGGTTTGTTTATGTTTAATAATAACAAACTAAACCCCATTTTAAAATTAAACAATTACAAAATAAATTGTTTATCTAAAACCGACACTTCTTATTTATACATTGGTACTGATAGTGGCTTAGTACTTTATGGGCACTCTACTTTTAATATACTCACTACAAAAAACGGCTTACCTTCTAACCAAATAAACGCCATTGTATCCTATAAAAACTTCATGGTAATAGGCACAAATAAAGGGTTAAGCTTTTATAATTTAGTAACAAAAAAATTCACAAACTATTATATCGAAAACGGATTAATTGACGAAAACATTACCTGTTTGCTAACCCAAGGCATAGAAACTTTGTGGATCGGCTCTAATAGCGGCTTACTAAAATTTGATGGCGACCAGTTTTACTACTATAACATTGATACTGATAACAATTCGAATAATATACTTTGCTTAATAAATGACAAAGAAGATAATATTTGGATTGGCACGCACAGTGGCTTATATAAATACCGCGACAATTCATTTTCGGTTTTCGATAAAATTAACGGGCCTGGTAATGCATTTGTGTATCAAATTTTTAGAGATACAAAAAATGATTTGTGGTTGTGTTCCGAAAATAATGGCATTTACAAATACTCGCAAGGTTATTTTAAAAGATATGGTATTTCTGACGGGTTATCTACAAACATATGTAGAGCTGGTTTACAAGATAAAAGCGGGCGATTAATTTTTGGTACCGCTAACTCAGTTATGCAATTTATAAACGAAAAGTTTTATAACATTCCATTACCAAAAAATTTTGTTGGCCCTTTTGACATGATGTGCTTATCTAAAAATAATACTATTTGGATTGGGGGTGCTAATGGAATATGCTCCTTACAGTACGTTAATAACATTGCAAAAACAAAATTTTATCCATTGCAAAAAAACCAAATTGGCCCTGTGTTTGGCTTAACAGAAGATGAAGAAGGTAATTTATGGATTGGCACTTTTGGAATTGGGCTTTTAAAATTAAAAGGGGATAGTATCTACAACATAAGCAAATCTTTAAAACTACCGGAAGAAAATTTTTTCTCAATTAGAATTATAAATAATATTTTATTTGCCGGCACATTAAACGGATTAATAGCTGTTAACATCAAAACAAATACATATAAATATATAACGGAGCTAGATGGTTTAAATTCCGAATTTGTTTACTCTTTAGAGTTTACAGAGAATCAACGTTACATGTGGATAGGCACAAATCAAGGTATAAATAAATTGAACTTAAAAAAATATTTATCTGAAAATAAAGTAGAAATTACAAGTTTTGGTAAACAAGAAGGTTTTGTAGGCGTTGAGTGTAATAGCAACGGTATTTGGGAAGATGTTGACAATACCCTTTGGTTTGGCACGGTAAGCGGCATTGTTAGGCATCAACCTAACGACTTAAAAAGTAATACTTTTAAAAACAAAACGCTTATAGAAACAATAAAATTAGTTAACGAAGATACCCTATTAGAACAAAACTGTAAACTGCCCTACTACTTAAATTCCATTTCGTTTTACTATAGAGGCATTTGCCTTACCAATCCCGATAAAGTTTTTTACATAAAAAAATTAGAAGGTTTAGAAAAAAATTGGAGCCTGCCTAGTGCCGAAGATTATAGTAAATATGCCAACCTTTCGCCTGGTAAGTATACCTTTAAAATTAAAAGTTGTAATAACCAAGGCATATGGGACGATGAAGAAACCGGCTTTGCTTTTACTATTAAACCACCGTACTATTTAACCTGGTGGTTTATACTCATAGTAATTTTAACTACCGGCTTAATTATATTTTTAGTTTTTAAAATCAGAATTAGATCCATTCGCAAAAAACAAAAACAAGATTTTGATAGAAAAGTAGAAATGAGCAAAATAGAATTAAAAGCTTTGCGCTCACAAATGAATCCGCATTTTATTTTTAATTCTTTAAACTCTATTCAGCATTACATTTACAATAATAAAAGCGACGAAGCTATAAAATACCTCAACAAATTTGCACGCTTGGTTCGTATAATTTTAAATAATTCTGATAAACCAACTGTAACTATTGATGAAGATTTAGAAGCACTAAAACTATATTTAGAACTAGAGCAAATGCGTTTTGAAGGTAAATTTGATTATAAAATTAATGTTGACGAAAGCGTAGAAACAAATTACGATATTATGCCCCCGTTGTTAATGCAGCCCTATGTTGAAAATGCTATTTTGCATGGCTTAAATCCTAAACCAGAAAAAGGATTACTAACGATACACTTATCAAGCAAAACTAATTTTTTAATTTGTACCATTACCGATAATGGAATTGGAAGAGAAAAAGCATCTCAAATAAAACATACAATGCCTGGCAAAAAACATAAATCGCTAGGCATGAAAATTACCGAAGATAGATTACGTATTTTAAACGATGTAAATAATTCTGAGTTAAGTGTCACTATCATTGATTTAAAAGATGAAAAAGGCTATTCGTTAGGCACCAAAGTTGAATTATACGTACCATTAAATTAACTAAAAATTAAAAACTATGATAAAAGCACTAATAATTGAAGACGAACAAAAAAGCCGCCAAATGTTGGTAGATATGATTGAGAAAAATTGTGTGTTTGTTCAGGTAATTGGGCAAGCTAAAAATGTTAAAGAAGGCGTTGAATTAATAAATTTACATAAACCCGATTTAGTATTTTTAGACATAAGTATGCCTGATGGTACTGGCTTTGATTTGTTAGAACAGGTACAAGGGCATAAATTTGAGTTAATTTTCGCAACAGCCAGCGATCAACATGCCATTCGTGCCATAAAATACAGTGCCTGTGATTACCTCTTAAAACCAATCGACGTTGAAGAATTAAAACTTGCTGTAGATAAAGTCGTGCAAAAAAAGAATGCCATACCAAATATGGAAAACCTAAATTTTTTAATACAGCAATTAAAAAAACCTGATGATAATTTTCAGAAAATTACATTGCCAATGACAAATTCGTACGAAGTAGTAAGCCTTAAGGACATTGTTAGGTGCGAAGCTGATGGAGGCTATACCACATTTTTTCTGTCAGACAAACGAAAATTATTAGTAAGCTTTGGATTAAAACACTACGAAGACTTACTACCCGAGTCTGATTTTATTCGCATACACAATCACCATCTTATAAATATGCATCACGTATTACGTTTTTTAAAAGAAGATGGAGGCTATGCGGTTATGACAGACAATTCAAAACTCGAAATCTCGCGTCGTAAAAAAGATGCTTTTATGGAAAAACTAAACCGCCAATAATTCTTCTTTCTTATTTTTTTAAACAAAAAATGCAGTAAAATGTATTATTGATGTTAAAAAATGCAACTTTTAAATTAAAATTACGTTAAACACTTAAAATCCCTATTATGTTTTCAGCTGATACCTTATCGGCACTTTTTAAAAACGATAAAGCTGCTCAAAAGCAAGTTTTTGAAGCCTTATATCCAAAACTAATAGGTATTAGCAACCGCTATAGTAAAAATCAAACCCAAGCCAACGAAATTATTAATGTAGCTTTTAATAATTGTTTGCAGAAATTGCATACTCAACGCCATAACCAACAACTAAATATAGCTGAGTTTTTAGAAAAACAATTTATTGTTGAATGTGTTGAATTTATAAAGGATATTAAAAGCGAGTATTATGTGTCGAGTACTGTTTACGCGTCTGAAAGTACTGCTAAAACTTACGATTTGTTTGAAGACAATGGGTTTATTGATGTAAACACTGCTAACAACGACGTATTGATAAAATCATTACAACAACTGGTGCCATCACAACGATTAGTATTTAACTTGCAAGTAATTGATGGATATAATTTAAACGAAACAGCACAAGTATTAGAAGCAAGCAGCGAAACCGTTAAAAGTAATTTAGAAAAAGCACGTTTTAACTTGCAAAAAAATATTAAAAAAAATATTAAAACAATAAAAAATGAGCAGCCACTATAGTTACGATATTGATGAACGTAATTTGCGAATTAAATTAAAAGACAGTGAAATGCCTTTTACTGAAGATATTTGGCTAAAATTTGAAAATTATCAATTAACGCATCAAAAACAACAAAACATAAACGAAGTCGTTAAAAAATTTTCGTTTACACTAAACCGAAATGTAATTTTACCCTTAGTTTTTGGGTCCGTAATTATTGCTTTTTCGTTATTGCTATTTAATTTTATAAACATTAAAAAAAAGCCTGTAATAGCAAATAATAATTTAACGGTAACTACCAATCCATTACCTAAAAAACCCGAAATAAAACCACTCGTAGTTATCAAAAAAAATAGTGTAGATAGCATTATAAAAAAAGATACCGTTGCCATCGTTCAAAATACAGTAATTATAACACCAACAGTAGCAATTGTTACACCCTCACTTACACAAAAACAACCCGACATAATTGTTAATACAACAGCCGCCGATAATTTATGGACGATTGTAGAAAAAGGTGATATTTTTGAATCGCCCAACAAATCATCAAATGTAATTGGAAGCACTCGCAAAAAACAAAGCTATACAGCTATAGACGAAACCATTTATTTTATTAAGGTAACTTTTACTAATAATGATAAGCAACAAACTGGGTATATTAGAAAAAGTACGGCGACGAAAAACGAAAAAGAAAACGCAGCAAATACAGTACAAGTTAAAAGCACTAAAAATAAAAAAAAGAATAGAAAGGCTGAAAACTTAGATCCAATAAACGTCCCTAATTCCCTTTCTGTGGGTGGCGAGGACAAAGAACCTGAATTAAGGTAATAATGGTAACTGATATAAAATCAAAATCAGACATTGAATTACTCATAAATTCGTTTTACGAAAAATTATTACTAAACTCCGAAATGAAACTAGTTTTTGAAGGCATTGATTTTAAAAATCATTTACCTCAAATAGTACATTTTTGGAGTTTCGTTTTGTTGGATGAAGAAGGCTATAAAACTAATGTATTTGATAAGCACTTGCATTTACCTATTAAACTACATCAATTTGATATTTGGCTAAACACCTTTACACAAACAGTTGATGAATTGTTTACTGGCGAAAAAGCTGAAATGGCTAAACAACGCGCTACCGTTTTAACATTTACTTTTAAAAGTAAATGGCAAAAAATTAAAGGGGACGAATAAAATTACTCTTTCAAAATCCAACTGTATTGGTTAGTAGCATTATAATATAAAAACAACATGTAATTATCTTGTAGTATCCCCAGTTTTTTTGTGTTTATTATAAATGTGTTTTTGCCTTTTTTTAATTTTTTGTTTTTAAAAACTATTTTTTCAAAACTAGCATCTAAGGGTTTGTAAAGCGCTATTGTTGCTATAGTATTAATATCTGAACTAATCTCAACTTTTATTTTATTGGAAAAACTAATCTGTTTTTCAAATTGAATTTCTTTTTTTGAGGCTATTAAATTGTAATTATTAAGTGCAGTATCGTTAATAATGGAAGTATATATACTTAAATCACCTTTATCATCTGTTTCCATCCAAATTGGTCTTATATTATTGTTAACAGCGCTTAGGCCGATGTAATCGCCAAAAAAAACCTTTTTATTTGCTTTAAATGGCTTATCATTAACTTTATAAGTATCAAACTTTAAACCACCATTTTTACTTATTGCCAAATAGGTATCTGTTAAAAAACCCTCTGCAAAATTTTGTCTACTATAATATAAAACATACAAATACCCTGTAGTTTGGTCAATTGTCATAAAGGGCATAAATTGTTCCTTATGGTTGGGGTGGTAAGTAACCAAAATAGGTTCTGAAAAAGTTTCGCCCTTGTCATCGCTATAAACTATAAATACATCCTTATTTTTTTCACCATTTTTTTCATCGCTCCAACTAATGTAAATTCTTCCTCTGTGTTCGCCATTACTTAAATCACAGGTGGTAAAAGGCAAACCGTTAGCTCTAAACACACCATCCACATTGTAATCCCAACCGTTTTTTATTGGCGCAATTACTATTTCTTTTTGCAAAAAACTTCGCCCTCCATCAGTAGATTTTGTAAATACCAACCCTTTTGGCCCTGCCCAAGCAACGTAAATTTCGCCATTTAACCCCATACATGGCACAGCGCCTTCTACAGTATTATCACTATCAATACAATCGCCTGTATAGTAACTAACTTTTTTAGGATTTGCCCATGTTTTACCCGCATCTTTGCTGTTGCTATATAGTATAACTGAAGTATCGGTTAACTCGTTACTTTCGTATTTGTCAAACTGAGTCCAAGTAACGTGTATGGTATTTGTTTTTCTATCAACACAGGCCCAATGTTTATCTTGTACTTTTTTGCCATTTTTACCAACAGCATAACAATTAGGGTAGCTCTTTCCAAAATCGCTGCTTTTATTAGTTACAATTCTATCAACCCAACTGCCATTTGTTGTATATTTTTTATTTGGTAAAGATAAATGCATAAAATAAGCACTTTGGGCGGTATCCCAAAATACAACTGGATCGCCATACACGCCAAATGTATCACAAATTACGCCTTGCCGTTGCCAAGTATAACCAGCATCGTTACTGTAAAATGCGCTTGCTAAATTTGCACCAGCAATTATTTGCTGTGTATTTTTAGGATTTATAGCAATGGTAACTTCTTCGGGTTCAAACAAACTGCTAATTTTTATAGTTTTAAATTGGCAAACAGCCTGTTTACAGCTAAAAACTAAAATCAAAAAAAATAAAAATCGCATAAAAATTAAATTACAGATACAAAATTATCTAAATAAATTATAACACAACTATTATTTATAATTTAAAGGATTTACTGCAAATGCCCATCCGAATAAAGATTGAAAAAAATGTAAATTCTGTATAAAAAAATTGTCAATAAAAGTAAAACCGTATCTTTAAGGTCTTATTTTTAAGTATGGACAGAAAATTTATAACCGATTACATTGCTCAAAATAAAGAGCGTGTTTTAAATGAACTATTAGATTTATTAAAAATCCCTTCTATTAGCGCCGATAAAAAATATAGTGCCGATGTTTTAAAAACTGCCCAAGCTGTTAAACAACGTTTAATTGAAGCTGGGGCTGATAATGTTGACATTTCAGAAACCAATGGCTACCCAGTTGTGTATGCAGAAAAAATAATTGATACTAAATTACCAACCGTTATTGTTTACGGGCACTACGACGTGCAGCCTGCCGATCCATTAAATTTATGGGATAGCCCACCGTTTGAACCAGTAATTAAAAAAACTGCAATTCACCCCGATGGTGCAATTTTTGCACGTGGGAGTTGCGACGATAAAGGGCAAATGTATATGCACGTAAAGGCGTTTGAATTAATGATGAAAACGAACACTTTGCCGTGTAACGTTAAGTTTATGATTGAGGGGGAGGAAGAAGTAGGTTCGCCAAGCCTTGGCCCATGGGTAAAAGCCAATAAAGAAAAACTAAAAGGCGATGTTATTTTAATATCCGACACAAGCATTATTGCTAACGATACACCAAGTATTGATAGTGGTTTACGTGGGTTGGCTTATATGGAAGTGGAAGTTACCGGACCTAATCGCGATTTGCATAGTGGCGTATACGGTGGGGCTGTGGCCAATCCAATAAATATTTTATGCAAGATGATAGCCAGTTGCCACGATGAAAATAACCACATTACTATACCTGCTTTTTATGATAAGGTAATTGATGAGCCCAAAGAATACAGAGATGATTTAAACAAAGCTCCTTTTAATTTAGAAGATTTTAAAAAAGATTTGGCTGTGGATGATGTATGGGGCGAAAAAGGCTATACAACTAATGAGCGTACTGGCATTCGCCCAACGTTGGATGTAAATGGTATTTGGGGTGGGTACATAGGAGAAGGGGCAAAAACGGTATTACCCGGCAAAGCATTTGCTAAAATAAGCATGCGATTGGTACCTAATCAAAACTCTGACGAAATAAGTAAAATTTTTGCTGATTATTTTAATAGCATTGCACCAAAATCGGTTAAAGTAAAAGTTACGCCTCACCACGGGGGCGAGCCTATAAAAGTTAGCACTCAAAGTATTGGCTTTAAAGCTGCCGAATTAGCTATGACCGATACCTATGGCAAAAAACCATTGCCAACTAGGGGCGGTGGAAGTGTGCCAATTGTTGCTTTATTTAAAAAAGAGTTAGGTTTAGATAGTATTTTATTTGGATTTGGGTTAGATAGCGACGCACTGCATAGCCCTAACGAGCATTACGGCTTATTTAATTATTATAAGGGCATTGAAACTATTCCATTATTTTATAAGTATTTTACACAATTAAGCCAAAAATAATATGAGCCTTAGCGATTGGATAGGTACAATAGGTGTTACACTTTTATTAATTGCTTTTGCATTAAACATTACAAAAAAAATTAGCCCCGAAACGCCAACCTATTTACTACTAAATATTTTTGGTGCAGGGCTAGCAGGCGTTAGTAGTTACATGATACAATTTTGGCCTTTTGTAGTTTTAGAAAGCGTGTGGGTGATAGCGAGTTTATTGCCACTTTTAAAAAAAAAATAAAAAAATGAATTCCCTTAAAAGTAAATACGCTACATCTGATAATTCTTGGATCTTGTTTCTTGCATCTTTATTACTGTTATTTAGCTGCAAACCCTTTAAAGAAGCCGAATGCACAGGCGTTAAAGGATTTAAAATTAATAAGATAGACATGCGTGGTATTGATGCCGATATTCAATTAGGTATCAAAAACCCAAATACTATTGGCTTTAGTGTTTACCGTAGCACCTTTGATGTGATGTATAACGGCGTTAATTTAGGCACCGCTCACTCATCTAAACGAGTGCATATAAATGCTAATACCGAAAAAACATACAGCTTTAATTTAAAAAGCGATTTTAAAAATGCCAATATAATGGATATTATGAAATTGGTAAATGGTGGTGGTTCAAAAGGTATGTTGCAGGTAAAAGGCAATATGAAAGCCGGTAAATTTTATTTAAGAAAAAAATTTCCGGTAGATGTTAAGGAAAGAGTTGGGTTGTAAGTTCTACAAAAAATAGTGCTACAATTCTTTCATTATTACCTGGTATAATTTTACCATACCTTCTATATCCTTTTTATGAACTTTTTCAAAAGGTGTGTGTACATTTTCTTCGGCAGCACCAATAAAACACCAATCCCACAAATTATCTGCCATTTGCAAGTCTTTAGCATCGCTACCGCCACTACCCTCTACTTCCAATTGATACTCGCACTTATGCTTATTTGCTATCGCAATAATAGTATTAATAAAACTACGGCGTGGTATTAAGGCATCGCGCATACTAATTACAGGACCTTTTGCAAAATGCACACCATCCGATATCCATGAAATATCTGAAATTAATCCTTTATTAATCGCGTAATGTTGTTGCAAATACTTTTGTAAAAATTGTACACTTCCTCCACCGTGCTCTTCATAGGTACTAAACACTATAGCGCCGTCTTTTAATGTTTCGGCTACTTTTAACGCATTTAAAACACCTAAACGGTTATCCATATAGCAACACTGTACAAAATTTTCATCTTCATTCCAAATAGGTTTAAAGGTTAATTCCGTACCTCTTTCAAAATTGCGTTTAGCTTTATAGTGCAAACTTTTAAGGCCTGTTTTTTTATCTTCTACTACATTTAATTTAGCTTCTTGCGAACCTTTGCTATCTGTACCTATTAATTCAAAACCCGTTTTGGTAACTGGGCCTCCAATTTTAACCAATTGCGTTTCGTAACGCACAGTAAAGCCAATACTATCTATGTGCGCAAAAATAGCTGTACGTGGTTTACCAAATATTAAAATAATTGTATCGTGAAATTGCTCGCCAGCTATAACTTTAGGTTTTACTTTCCATTTTTTACTATTAAGTTTTACATAATTTAAAACAAAATCTCTCATGTGGGTTTCGTTGCCACTTGGTGCAACAATACTGCACATTTGCTTTAACGTTTGATAATCACTTGCTTGCATAAGTTATAATATTAGAACGAAATTAATAAAATTGAAATAATCGCTAAACAAATTCCAAAAATATTTATTAGCGATAACTTTTCTTTAAATACTACCCAAGCTAATATTGCTGACAATGCCACATTGCTTAAATTTAAAATTGGAAATAACTGCGCACTATCAAGTACTTTAGTATCTAATGATTTAAAAATAAAATAAATACTAAAATAATTAGGTATACCTAACACAATTCCACCAATTATATTTTTTAATTTAAAAATTGAGACACTATTTTGTTTTTTAGTTATAAAAAGCTGAATCATTATTACGATAAAACCAAAACAAAAGGCCACTAAAAAAGAAGTAATAGTAAACAAAGCGCTATCCTGAGGTGTTTTAATATAATAGGCATTTGTTGCGTTAATACTTATATCTATCAAACCGCTTCCTATAAAAACGGCAATAGGCAACCAAAGTAAATTAGTCCTAGTTTTTTGAGCTTTCGGTGTTTTTGTGGAAAAATAAACTGCAACTAACGCTAATACAATACCCACTATTTTTAAAATAGATAATTGTTGATTTAAGAAAATAACTGAAAACAAAACCGGCATAGCTACACTCATTTTATTTGCCACACTTGCCGTTGAAATACTTATGCGTTGTGCAGTTTGAGATATTAAATAAAAAATACTAATAAATAATAAACCCAATGGCAAGCATGTGGCAAACCAACTAGCATTAAAAACGGTGTTAAAACTATAAGTGGTATCTAAAAATAAAATGCCTGTAAGTGTTGCTGTTATATAATTAATTATAATGGCAACAAAAGTGTTTACTTCAAATTTTTGAAAAAGTTTAAAAATAATTAATAATAAAACACTAATTACTATGGTTAAAACTATAAAAAACATTTGTGAATAAATTATAAATTAGGAGTTGTTGGCAGATATATACGTTTCAAATATCAATTAAAAATAATAACTTTAATACACCTAAAGTTTTGCAAATATGTTTTATTTTAATTATAAAAAAACAACTTTAATAATTGCTTTTTGTTTAAGTTTGGCGTCCTTATTAAAAAGCCAAACAGATTATTTGTTGTGGCAAGATTCGAAACTTTTAACCTGGGATGACTTTAAAGGTAAGCCGGAGCGACGTTTTGCAGTAGCTAGCACTAGTTACGACATTTACCAAGATATAAATAAAACCGGTACTGGAATAAGTGTAACTATAAAAGCTGTATTTTTTTACTATAGCAGCTGGAAAAGGAAACAATATGTTGACGCAACCGTATTAAGGCACGAACAAAAACATTTTGATATAGTAGAGTTGTATGCCCGAAAACTTAGGAAGTTAGCTAAAGAACTAAAGTATACATCGTACAGCGATTTAGAAACTAAATTAGATAATTTGTATGAAACGATTGATAAACAAATGGATGCCTACCAGGATTTATATGATGACGAAACAGATGGAAGCACGGATGCTGAAAAGCAACGCGAATGGGGCGCAAAAATTGATAAAGAAATAAAAGCCCTAGATGCTTATAAAAACACAACAATAAATTTGTAGGTAATTCTTTAATAACAAAACCGTATTTAGTTATCCTCTATTTTTTTACCAATAAATTTATTTACAGCTCCATGTCCTAAATAAATTAATGGTATTAAACATAAAGCAACCAATAGTTTAAACAAATACCCCCAACTGGCATTTTTTAAAAACTCATCAAAAGCCCATTTACCTGGCAATACAAAAGCAATAAATTGCACTACAAAGGTATCTATTAACTGGCTAACTACTGTACTACCTGTAGCACGCAGCCAAATCAATTTACCTCCCGTTTTATTTCTAAATAACCAAAAAATGTATACATCAACTAATTGCGATACTAAAAAAGCAATAATACTTCCAACAATTATCCATTGGCTTTGCCCAAATACAGTTTTAAAAGCTTCGTCGTTTACTGGGCTAAACGACACTGCATTAATATTTAACGCAAACGAAATTAAAATAAACGTATAAATAATTAAGGCAACAGTAATATAGGTTAGTTTTCTTACACCTTGTTTGCCATAGTGTTCGTTAATAATATCGGTTAACAAAAAAACAAAAGGCCAAATAATAATACCAATGCTTTGGGTAAATAGCCCAAAAAACTGTACTAATTTACCTCCTATTAATTCGGCAACAATGGTGTTGGTTACAAAAAAACCCGCTAAAATTATAAATACTAAATCTTTACGCTTATTAAAATCCATAAATTATTTTGTAAATATCCATATCACCGTAACCGCCGGCTCTATAGGATGAAAAGTAGCCGGAACTTAATTGTTCAATATAAAAAACATCATCTCCTGTTGAATTTATGGGCTGCCCTAGGTTCTCAGGCATTGTCCATTTTCCATTTTCAAATTTACTTTTATAAACGTCATAACCTCCAAATCCCTCATGTCCTTTGCTCGAAAAGTAAAGGACTAATCCGTCATCACTTAAATAGGGCGACTCTTCATCATAAATTGTATTAATAACCCCTCCTAAATTTTCGGGAGATGTCCATTGCCCCTCCTTAATTTTATTAGTTTTATAGATATCGTTTCCACCTAATCCTTTTTTTGAATCACTTGTAAAAAACAAGGTATTGCCATCTTTGCTTAAAAAGGCATGACTTTTATAACTGTAATTATTAATTGACTTTGACAATCGTTTTGGCTTTTCTAATTGGTCAACAGTCGCTTCATAAATTTGACCATCACGGTAAACAAATAATTTTTTTCCATCGCCGGTTATGGAAATCACCGACTCATTATTTTTTTTATAAATGGATTTTAAATGAGCTTCGGACAAAGGCGAATAGGTTTTTACATCTTCAAATTGCCCATTATTATATTTTGCAATAAACACGCTTTCTTTATATTGAGTCTCACCTAAATTTAAATTTATTTTTTTTTCGACTTTACGTTTAGAGGTATAAATGAGTTCATTATTTTGATTAAATACCGGCACATATTCCGGAGCATCCGTATTTACTATATTTCCAAGATTTTGAATACTTATTTTTTCTGATTTATTGATTTTGTTTACATCATAATTTTTTAAACCATAAGCACAATCTAATTTTCTTTTCGTTAAATCAGTTTTAAAATCTTTGTTGTTATCTTCAAAAGCTTTTACGTTATTTAATTTATTATAATACCAAATTGCTTTTTCAAATTGCGCAGTAAACTGGTAGCATTTTCCCATAGCGAATATTAAGTCGGCTACTGTATCTCTCTTCTGTTTGGCAATTACTTTTTCTATGTAGGGAAGGGCAGCGGCATAGTCCTCGGCACACTCGCTTAATAATAAACCCATGCCTAAATTTGCACGGTAACTTTCGGCATGTTTTTTTAAAACCTTACTGTATAGCTTTTTTGCTTGTTTAATATTATTTCTGTCTACATTTTTTCCGGCACGCCAAATATTGATGTTTATTTGCGAATAACTTTTAAATTGAACCAGAAATGTAAGGATAATGATTATTTTTTTATACATATTTAGACAAAGGTAAATATATAACTGTACATAACAGAGTATTAACTAAAATGTTGAGAATTGCGTATAACACTAAGCCTTGTTTAAACAATAAAAATGTTTCGTAACCAAAACTACTAAATGTGCTTAAACCACCACAAAATCCAATTAAAACCAATGGCTTTATATAACTATTAAATTGCGGTTTATTTATAAAAAACCATACTATTACTGCAAAAATAATACAAGCTATAAGGTTAGCTATAAAAGTAGCCCAAGGTAATGTTGTTTTAGTTTTTTGTAATAATAACCCTATACAAAAACGTAAAACGCATCCAATACCTCCACCAATAAAAACTAATAAAAAATTCATATCTTATAAAAATAAAAGTACATATTTTTTAGATTTGTTTAGTTAAACAGATTGTTTATATTAGCATTTTATAAACTACTTTATGATTGAAATTTTACTTAAAAACAAGCTTACTACCCAAACCAATGTACTTGTAATTACAACAAAATTTGTAAACGAATTTAATTTACCTGATAAGGTAAACGATTATATTGTTAATGAACTAAAACAAGATGATAAAAAAACACTTACCTATAATTACATTGGTAAATACATTTCTATATTAATTGTTGATACAAAAAAAAAACAGAACGCTTTATTAGAACAAATTCGCAAGCACGGGGCTGTTGTGGCAGACGGACTTAATACAGCTAAACATTCTGACATTTATATTTACAATCAAACTAAATTACCACATCTATCATTGGCGGCGGCTGAAGGCATTGCTTTAGCGAATTACCAATTTATAAAACACAAGCCAAGCTCTAGTAAAAAAGCAAATACGCTTAAAACAATTATAATTGCTAATGTACAGCTTAATCAAAAAAGTATTGATGAACTGAAAATTGTTTGCGATGCGACGCTAAAAGCACGTAATTTGGTAAACGAGCCCGTAAATTTTTTAAACGCAACCGATTTAGCAAATGCATTTAAAGCAATGGGTAAAGAGGCTGGCTTTAAAGTAGATGTTTTTAATAAGCAAAAAATTACCCAACTTAAAATGGGTGGTTTGTTAGCTGTAAATGCAGGCAGTGTGGACGAACCTACATTTACAGTAATGGAATACAAACCCAAAAACGCAAAAAATAAAAACCCCTACGTGTTGGTAGGTAAAGGCGTAGTGTATGACACCGGAGGCCTAAGCTTAAAACCTACACTTAATAGTATGGATATGATGAAGTGTGACATGGCTGGCGCAGCAGCTGTTGGTAGTACTTTGTATGCTATTGCAAAAGCAAAATTAAATGTACATGTTATTGCTTTAGTACCTGCAACCGACAACCGACCAGGTTTTAATGCCTTTGCGCCTGGCGATATTATTACGATGATGGATGGAAGTACCGTGGAAATGCTTAATTCAGATGCAGAAGGAAGAATGATTTTAGCCGATGCCTTACATTTTGCAAAACAATTCAAACCCGAGCTAACGATTGATATGGCAACCTTAACAGGTGCTGCAATGGCTGCTATTGGAACGTGTGGTATGGTTGGAATGGGTACCGCAACTCAAAAACAGAAAGAGAAATTACACACTAGTGGTTTTAATGTACACGAACGTATTGCCGAGTTTCCATTTTGGGAAGAATACGACGAGTTATTGAAAAGCGACATTGCCGACCAAAAAAACATTGGAGGAGCTTTAGCAGGAGCAATTACAGCAGGTAAATTTTTAGCGAAATTTGTTAATTATCCCTATTATCATTTAGACATTGCTGGTCCGGCTTTTATTGCAGCAAAAGACGGCTACCGCACCAAGGGTGGCACTGGCTATGGCGTTAGGTTATTGTTCGACTTTTTTAAAAACATATAAAAATGCGTTTATTAATTTTATTTTTTTTAACTGTACTTACGCCTTATTTTTATTCGCAAGATGTAAAGTACGGCTTAATAGTTGTACATGTTGATCCCAGTGGTAAATCAGATTTTAAACAAAAACTATTTAACTATCATTTTTTAAATGGACATTTTACTGGGCGTGATGAATTACTTACCGTTATTGGCAAAAAAGATGGTAAAGACAATATCAGAACAGATTTAGGAATAAATACACTGTATAATAATAGATATGTAATTACAGGTATTGGCAACATTATTGATTTAAAAGATAAAAAAGTGTTGTTTGATGGCAGAGCCAATTTAATTCGTTGCAGTAACGATAGTGCCATTTATTACACAAACGATGCCTTTAAAGGAAAATTTTATTCGGTTTATAATTTTAAAACCAATACTTACGGTGAAGTAAAAAACCTTTTATTTAAACCAAAATTAGGGCAAGATGTGGAGTTTGATAAAACAACCTTACCCTATAAAATTAATTTATACCCACAAAATAAACCCAAAATAGAATTGGTAAAAGATGCCGGTTATGGCCAAACAGGCACAACGGATGTTAGCAAACCCGACCCAACAATGTGGTGGATAGACAACAGTAATTTTGTGTATGCTAATTATAATAAAGAAAATACTGAAATTACCTTTACTAAAATTAATGTAGACTCTAAGAGTACAGAAGTAATTGGAAAAGTTGCCATTAAACCTGAAACGTTAGCTGCAAAATTTCAAAAAGTAAATGCTACACAGGCTATTGTATTTTTAGGCAGTAAACAAATTTTTATCGATTTATCTAAAAATACAGTTACCGACTTACTGTTTACAAATCCTACAAATGGTTTTAGCGCCGAATGTAAAAGCAATAGCTATGGGCATTTAGTTAAACTAAATGAAAAAGAAATTGGCAAATACCATTTTCAATTAAAAAATTTTAAAACCGAAACCAACATTGCTGCGATTGTTAAAGAGTTAATAATGGGCAACGAAAGCTACCAACAGGGCTTAGGTGTATGGAACAATACCAAACAAGGTTGGGAAACAGTGGATGCAGAGGATGTATTAACCTTAGTAGGATTTATTAAAGAGTAATTTTTATCAGCTTACCAACTATTCAAAAAATGGATATTAGAGCCACTCTTGAACAGGAACACAACAAACTATCAACCTTAAAAATTGTAAATTATATTGGCAAACATAAAGATAAATTTAAAGAATTAACAACTATTTTTTTTGAGAATGACTATCGCCTAACCCAACGTTCTGCATGGCCATTAGCCGAAGTAGCAATTTTATTCCCAAACATAATTGCTCCTTATTTTACTAAACTTGTAAAAAAATTAACGGAATCAAACCATCATCCTGCAATACACCGCAATATTTTACGCATTTTACAAGAGGTTACGATTCCGAAAAAATATCAAAGCCAAGTATTAGATTGTTGCTTTAAGTTTATTTTAAACCCTAATCAACCCATTGCCACCATTGCTTTTGCAATTACAGTTGCTACAAAAATTTGCAAACCTTACCCTGAACTCACCACCGAATTGTTGTTAGTTTTACAACACCTTAAAACGCATGCACAAGAGCCGGGTATTAAAAGTAGAATTAAAAAGGCTTTAAACGATTTGGAAAAAAATTAGCTAAATCTGTTAGGTTCTTGTAGAAACGTTTTAAAATTAGCATCAAAACTAATAGCAGGCTTATCTTTAAAAATACCATACACGGCGCTACCACTGCCACTCATACTTGCGTAAAGAGCATTATATTTATATAAGGTACTTTTTACTTCTTCTATTGCAGGATATTTTTTAAAAATGCTTTGCTCAAAATCGTTTGTAACATTTTCATTCCAATTTTCTACTGGTGTGTTTTCTATAACTGTTTTTAAATTCTGCTGCGGCAATTTTGGGGTTAAACCTGAGTATGCCTCTTTAGTGTTACTATGTATATCTGGAAAAACAACCAAAATATAATGCTTGTTTAAGTTAATGGTTATATCGCTAAATTCGTTTCCTTTGCCTTGCGCAAAAACGGGCTTATTTTTTATAAAAAAAGCACAATCACTCCCAATTTTAGATGCAATTTCTATTTTTTCGATCTCTGTAAAGTTTAAATTAAACAAGGTATTTACTGAATTAATAAAAAAGGCGACATTAGCGCTTCCACCTCCCAAACCAGCTCCCATAGGAATATTTTTATGCAAATGCACCTTAATGTTTGGTAGTTTTTTTGTTTGATTAATAAGTTGCCAAGTTTTATAAATGAGGTTTTCTTCGGGTTTGGCATCAATAAAAAGTCCACTTTGGCTATAGGCAAAAGGTGGGTTAGTGTCTTTATTTTCAATAATTTCTAAAGCATCTTGCCAAAAAATGGGGTAAAAAACACTTTCAATATCATGAAAACCATCCCCGCGTTTTTTAACAACATTTAAACCTAAATTAAGCTTTGCATTCGGAAAAATTAACATATTTTTTGACAAATTTTGTAGATAAAGAAATAAGTGCTAAATTGCATCAAATTATTTAAACAAAATTATGAAAATTAATAAAATTACATTAGGTTTTTCGATTTTAGCTACTGCAGGCTTATTTGTTGTAGGCTGTAACAAAAAAGCAAACGTAGCACCCGAAGCAGATACCGAATTTAAAAGTTCAGTAGATGCCTCTTTTGCAACAGCATTAGTTACTGAAATTGAGGATATTTGTGGCTATTTAGGCGAAAATTACTCGAATTTAAATTGTACTTATTTTAGTAATGTTGGTCCTTTAACTGGTGTAAATCCAGGTTTAGTTCTTTACTCTCAGCCAAATAGTAATATTACAGTTTTAACCTACAGTAATACCGTAACATGTATGGACGGAAAAAAACGTACAGGTACAATAACCGTTGATAATTCAGCGTCAAGCGTAGTAAACAATGCTAAATTTTATAGAGATGCTGGTTATGTTGCTAAAGTTACATTAAGTAATTATGTAGTAGATGGTTGGGTTGTTAAAAACAACACTACCTTTACTATTACTAATACGACTACATTTGGTTATGCCTTAGCTTCTACTCCACTTACTTGGAAATTAGACGGCGATTTTTCAATTTATAATGGTACTTCAACTACAGTAGCAACCGATTCTATGACTTGGAAAGGAAGTTTAACAAAAACATTAACCAACTCAACTAATCCATTAGTATGCCCAAGTAAAACTTTAGCCATTAGATGGACTGCATCAACGTTTTCATCGTCTCCTGGTGCAAAATGTACGTATGCAGGTACTGTTAAAGGTGTTGTTTCTAAAAATGTACCTTACATATACGAAATTAAAGATGGCGCTAGCAATCTTTTAACTCGCGATTTTTCATGCTCACCAAATAAATTAACATACTCTGTTACTACATCAGTAACATCACCAACACTAACTTATGTAACATCTGAGTGGCACCCAGTAATTCAAGGTGTTGCAAATTACACAGTTACAGGCACTAAAGATCCTAGAATTATTGATTATGGCACTGGGTGTGATAATGTTGGTTTAATTACTATAAAAGGTATTACCTACCCTGTTGATTTTAAAAAATAAATTATTTTAAAAACATTATAAAAAAAGCTACTCGAAATTGAGTAGCTTTTTTTTATTTTGTTAGACTAATTATTTTTTGGGCTTATACGCTCTCGTTTTATAATCAGCATTTACTTTTCCTTTACTAATATCTGCCAACTTTCCGGCAATTAATTTGCGTTTAAAGGGGCTAATTATATCTGTAAATAATTTTCCCTCAATATGGTCGTATTCATGTTGAATTACGCGAGCAATTACGCCATCGTATTTTTCGGTATGTTTTTTAAAATGTTCATCGTAATACTCAATTTTAATAGTAGGTTTGCGACTAACATCCTCTCTAATTTTTGGAATACTTAAACAACCCTCGTTAAATTTCCATTCTTCACCAACTTCATCAATAATTTGTGCATTGATAAATATTTTTTTAAAAGCACTTAACTGTTTTTTTTGTTCAGGTGTAAATTCATCATCGTCTTCATCATCATCGCTACTTTCAGCAAACGGACTGGTATCCACAATAAATAAACGAATACTTTTGCCAACTTGAGGCGCTGCTAGGCCAACGCCACGCGCATTGTTCATAGTATCGAACATATCTTTAATAAATTGTTCTAACCCTAAATGGTTTTTCTCAATAGGTTCAGCTACTTTTCGAAGAACTGGGTCGCCGTATAGTACAATGGGTAATATCATATTTTATTCTTTTTAAAGATTTAAAGGACTATTTGACTTCAAGGACAAAAATGATTATAATCTTTTCAATCCCTTTAGTCTTTTAGGTCATTTTAATCCCTTCAGCTTTTTTTTCTAGTCTTTTTAATCCCTTTAGTCTCTTCTTTCTCTTTTTTTATCGTGAATAATTTGGAGCCTCTCTAGTAATAACTACATCGTGCGGATGACTTTCTTTAACACCTGCCGCAGTAATTCTAATAAATTTAGCTTGTTGAAGTGCTTTAATGTCTTTGGCGCCACAATAACCCATTCCAGCTCTGAGTCCACCCATTATCTGATACATAATTTCGGCAAGGCTGCCTTTAAATGGCACGCGACCACTAATTCCTTCTGGAACTAATTTTTTAATATCATCTTCTGCATCTTGAAAATAACGGTCTTTACTGCCTTTTTGCATAGCTTCTAAACTGCCCATGCCTCGGTACGATTTAAATTTACGTCCTTCAAAAATTATAGTTTCGCCAGGGCTTTCTTCAGTACCCGCAAACATTCCGCCCATCATTACCGTACCCGCGCCTGCGGCTAATGCTTTTACAACATCACCTGTAAAACGTATACCACCATCGGCAATTAGCGGAATACCTGTACCTTGCAGAGCATTAGCTACTTCTAAAATAGCCGTTAACTGAGGTACTCCAACACCTGCAATAATACGCGTAGTACAAATAGAACCTGGCCCAATACCTACTTTTACAGCATCCGCACCAGCTTTCGCTAATGCCAATGCAGCTTTTCCGGTAGCAATGTTACCGACAATTACTTGTAGGTTTTTATATTTCTTTTTTACTTCTTTTAACTTATCAATAACGCCTTTGCTGTGTCCATGCGCAGTATCAATAATAATGGCATCTACTCCAGCCTCCACCAAAGCATCTACCCGTTCCATAGTATCTTTGGTAACACCAACCGCAGCTGCTACACGTAAGCGTCCGCGCTCATCTTTACAAGCATTTGGGCGAACTTTTATTTTAATAATATCTTTATATGTAATTAACCCAACTAATTTATTTGTTTTATCAATAATTGGTAATTTTTCTATTTTATGATTCTGTAAAACAACCTCAGCTTGTTTTAAGTTAATACCTTGAGGGGCGGTAATTACCTCTCCTTTTGGAGTCATTACTTCAATAATAGGGCGTTTAAAATTTTTCTCAAAGCGCAAATCGCGGTTGGTAACAATACCTAATAATTTTTTATCTTTATCTACAACAGGTATACCACCAATTTTATGTTCTGCCATAATGTTTAAGGCATCTTCTATTAATGCATCTCCGTTAAGGGTTACTGGGTCGGTTATCATGCCACTTTCGCTACGCTTTACTTTTCGCACTTGTGCAGCTTGGTCGGCAATACTCATATTTTTGTGAAGCACACCAATACCTCCCTCTTGCGCAATGGCAATAGCCAATTTGTGCTCGGTAACAGTATCCATTGCAGCCGATACTATGGGCGAATTTAAAACAATGGTTTTTGTAAAGTGCGAGGATAAATCAGCATCGCGCGGTAATATTTCAGAGTAATCGGGTACTAATAACACATCGTCATATGTTAGCCCTTCAGCAACAAACTTATTGGTTAAAAAATTGGAAGCCATTATAAATGAATTTTAGGTGTTAAAATTCGGGCAAATATACGAAATTTTAGAAAATTTATTTATTATATTTGGTTTGAATACATTGGGTTAAGAGAATTATAGAAATTTGATTAAACTTTGTTATTTGACTTAAGTCTTAAATAAATATTCTATAACTGATGAAAAAAACTATTTTACTTCTGCTTGTTCTGTGTTTATTTAATTTGAGTTCCCAAAATGTTAATCTTTCAAATGCAACTGTTTTTGAAGGCGAACCTTATTTGGCTATAAATCCAACCAATTCAAAAAACATGGTAGTAGCGTGGATGGGCTTTGTGTTTGCTTATGGTTCGGGACTTACTATCAAAGTTAAAAGTACGTTTAATAGCGGCCAAACATGGACAAATGCTATTAATTTACCTCACATGTCTCCAAATTTTAAATCGGCCGATGTATCGATGGCATTTGACGCCTCCGGGAGATTGTTTTTAAGTTATATTGACTATCGCCAAAGTCCAGATTCTGGAGGGGTGTGGGTAATTAAATCTTTAAACGGAGGTTTAACCTGGACTACCCCCATAAAAGTTATTGATGCATACGCCGACGGAGCTAAACGCCCATTAGACAGACCATGGTTGGTTTGCGATAATACTGGTAATAATTTATATATTACTACTAAACCGGCTCCTTGGATTTTACCGCCAAATCGCTCCTATTTTATTTCTTCAAATAATGGTGGTGCCACTTGGAACCCTTGGCGGTATTTAGATACTACAAATTATTTAATTGGCTCTGCAATAGCAGCACCAATGGCTGCGCCTGCAATTAAAGGCAATACTGTATTGGCAATTTACCCAAGTTATGTTTCATCGCAAAATATTTTTCCACAATTTATAATAGCTAGTAGCAGTAATGGGGGAGGAACATTTAACTATAAAACGGTTATAACCAGCACAAATACAACAGCAGCCAATGATACATCAAAAGCGGCCTATCAGTTATTGGTTAATCCTTTAAATCCAAATCACTACGTCGTATTTTTTGTGGGTGGCTACACAGCAAATGATTTAGATGTTTTGATGACAGAATCATTTAATGCAGGTACAACTTGGTCGGTAATAAAAAGAATAAACGACGATGCAGTTTCAAATGGGAAAATGCAAGATTTAGTTTGGGCCGACTTTGACACCAATGGTGATTTAGCTGTTACTTGGAGAGACAGGCGAAATAGCTCTGGACCCGGTTATGCCAGAGCTACTGAAATATATGGGGCATTTAGAGCAAATGGTTCAGCATCCTTTACGCCAAATTTTGTTATAAGCGATTTAAGTGTGCCACATCATACTATTTTGGAGCAAAGTGGAAATGATTTTATGTGTGTTGCATTAAAAAATGATACTTTAAATACTGTTTGGGGCACTACTAGAGACGGTTCTTTAGATGTTTGGTTTTCACGACTAAAGGCTTCTACTGGCGGTATTACTAGCATTAAACTTCTCGAAAGCGAATCCACAATTATTAATACTTTTCCAAATCCAAGCAGTGATCTTATAAATGTTTCTACAAACAATAATAAAACAATTGAGTTGGTAGAGATTTACGACAGTTGGGGTAAACTTATTTATTCTCAAAAACCGGGTAATTTAAAAACAAGTTTGAGTTTAAGAGAATACAAATCGGGTGTTTACCAAATTAAAATTTATCAGGGCAATTTAGTTTCATCCAAAAAAATAATAAAGCCTTAATTTTTTTAATATCTCGTCAATATCTTTTTTCATAAATCTTTATAGCATCCTACCTTTTTCTAAATTTCACTTTTACAATTTATGCCAAAAGATACATCTATATCAATCTAATAGAGTTAAAAAAAAACGCATTAAATAAATATATAAAATATTACTTTTTTATATCAGTTTATTTTTTTGTGCTATATTAACAATTTGCATTCTATTACTTACATGTAATTTATCATATAAATTAGCCACATGCTTGCGAACCGTTAAAGGACTAATAAAAAGTTTTTCGCCAATTGCATTATAAGTGCCGCCACTTGCCAATTCTTTTAATATTTCCGTTTCACGCTGCGTTAATCCAAGTTGTTCTATAGAAGGTGTGTTATTAACTGGTTTATTACCTAACATTAACTCCATTGCTTTACGCGCTATTATTGGACTCATAGGCACCCCATTAAAATCAATAACATTACTTATAGCGTCCATAATATTTACAGCTCTATCGTCCTTCAATAAATAACCATTTGCGCCAGCTTTTATAGCTTCGAAAATACGCTCCGTATCTTCAAATACTGTAAGTACAATAAATTTCATTTTAGGATAAGTAGCAGAAGCAATTTTAATGGCATCAATTCCATCCATAATTGGCATATCTAAGTCCATCAACACCACATCTGGTCTTTTTTCTTCGGTTAAAGGTTTCAATTGATCTAAAAAATCTTTTCCGTTTCCTGCTTCCAAAATAATAGTAAGCTCCGAATAGGATTCTAACTTTTGCCTAACGGTAGCTCGGTTAATGCTTTTATCATCTACTATGCAAACTTTGGTAACCATAAAACAAAAGTATTGTTAAAGTTGCAAATATTTATAATCGTAAACGACTATATTTTTATTTCTTCTAAAATTATTTTTGTACCCCTAAGTCTTTCAGAATATACTATCATAGTATAGTTTATTTCTTTTGCCCTAAACAACATATTATCTAATCCGCTTTTATGAGATAGCGTTTCAAGGTTAAACCCTACTCCATCATCCATAATATCAATACGAATTTTTTCATGCGAAGAAAACCAAATTTGAACACGTTTAGCCTTGGCATGTTTTATAATATTTTGAATAATTTCTTGAACAATGCGATATAGATTCAAACTTACAGTTGGACTAATATGTTTAATATTAGAAATATCATCTTTATAGGTAACATTTAATCCTACATTTTTAATTAAATGCTTATCAGCATATATTCTAACTAAATCAAAAAACTGATTTACGGTAATTGTTTTTGTTTTTAATATCCAAATCGTTTCTCGCAAAGTGGACATTATAAACTCTGCATCGTTCCTCAAATCATTGAGTTTATAAGATTTTATAGCATCTTCAGAATGTTCGAGCATGTCAATTTGTGCTAAAATTGAAGTGGTATAAGCCCCCATATTATCATGCAAATCTTTTGCAATGCGCGATCGTTCTTTCTCTTCTGCATCATACACATCACTTAAATTTTTTAATTTAAGCTGTTGTTCTTTTTTAGCAATTCTTTTTTGATACATGAAAATCATTAAACCCAGAGAAATAAGAAAAACGGCAATGAAAATAATGCTGTATTTATATGTGTTTTGCTTAGCTTGTAATTCGGCTAATTCTTGTTTATTTTTTAGTTCCGCAACTTTAAATTTAGCTTCAGATTCAGCAATAGCTTGTTTTTGGTTTTTTGAATGTTTAGATACTTCAATATCAAGCATGTTTTTTTCAGCTATAAATGCTTCTTTAAAATTCTCCAATTTAAGTTGTATTTGAACATATATCGATAAAGCAGTTTGCAAGTAATCATCGTTTTTGATTAATTGAGATATAGAAATGGATTGTTGACTTAACTCCAGAGCCTTTTCATATTGCTGCATCGAAAGGTATAAACGTGCATGAAAAGTTAAAGCTTCTGCCAATCCTGCCGAATCTTTATACTTGTTGTAAATATGTGTTGTAATAGTAAACAAACTATCGGCCTGTTTGTACCTACCTGTAACATCGTATGTAGATGCTAGTAGACGGTAACTATTTCCAGAGTTTTCTTGCTTAGTTGAAACTGTTTTTTGGCCATACTCAATAGCTTTTAAAAAATAGATTTCTGCTTTTTTATAGTTCGATTCTGTTTCAAAAGCAATAACACCAATGTTATGATTACATCGTTTTAATAAATCATAATATTGACGTTCCTCTGCTATTTGCAAGCATTGTTTCCAATACAATTCCGATTTATCAATTTGTTTTAAATGGTAATACACATTTCCCAAGTAACGATACAAGGTTGCCTCGTGCAGTGGGAGTTTGTTTTTTTTAGCAATGAGTATTTCTTTCTGACAAAATTCAGCCGCTTTATCATATTGAAATAGATTGATGTAGTTAGTAATTAAAAGTGTTTGTGCTTTTAGTAAATCGGTATTAATAGCTTGCTTATTTTTGAGAATAGTTTCTAAATCAGAGCTGTTTTTTTCATAATTGGTACTTGCTTCAATTTGATTTAATGCCCTTGAAATACCTGTTGGCTGAGCCTTACCTAAAAGGCAAAAAAATAATATGCAACTGAGTAAAAAATAGTTCATTATAATCGTAAGATAAACAAAGATATTAAAGTTATTACATACAAAAAGCCATAGGTTTACCTATGGCTTTTAAAAATTGGTATATAGAATAAATTATTGAATTATTATTTTTGGTTGTGATGCTATTACTTTTTCTAGTTAGCTGCTGGCTATTACTCTACAATTAACTTTTTACTAGCCTTTTGTCCGTTTTTGTCGAGAGCAATAAAATATAAACCATTTTTCAGGTCTAAATTTAACGCCGTTGATTGTTCGTTAAGGATATTACTATATACTAATTCGCCTAATAAATTATGAACGGTCAATTTACAATTTTTAAAATTGGCAGGCAATGTAATATTTATTTGTCCATTGCTTGGATTCGGAAAAAGGTCAAATAATATTTCATTAGATAAAATATTTTCAACGCTTGTTATGGAAGAACAATTAACTTTATAAACAGCTTTTTCTGAACTTGTTGTTGGTAAAGGCAGGGCAATAAATTCTATTCCGCTTGCAGTTTTTCGGAAAGATGGCTGCGTCGTAATTCCTGCATTTATCGGATAGGTTGTTACATTATAACTACTGCCGTTTACATGAATTAATCTATTTACATTGGTGCCTTTGGTACCATTAAAATATAAATCATTTCCACAATGCTCTGCGCTACCTGGAAATTCAGGAGTTAAACCGCTAGCCGCAAAAGTTGTTGGTGTACCACCAAATACTTTTTTTGTACCCGCTAGGGTACCATCCGTTACCCATAAAGCTTGATTAGAGGAATTTACAGTGTATAACGTATCAAGGGTTACAAAATAAACCAACGAGTTTGTAGTTCTCGAAGTGCCAACGCCTATGTCTCCACTAGGTCTAGAATTAGCAATAGTATTAAAATTTAAAGGTGTGGCAATTCCACCAGAGATAGAAACATATTCTTTACCGGTACTAGTAGTTGCTATAATTGCAATAACGCCATTTGGAGTAACACCAATAATTCTAAGTAAATTCTTATTAGACGCTACTTCTGTGTAAAGTACCGTTTTAGTGCCATTGTCGCTCACTTTATATACTTTGCTCACACCAAGAGAACTTGGCCCATAGGGAGTACAATAGTAATACTCATTATTGTATACTGTTCCATAATCATAACTACCGGTTGTAGAAGAGTCAATTTTAGTAATAGTACCAGTTGTTAGATCAATTCTTTTTAATTGCGGTGGTGCAGGTGATGTATAAACTACTTCTCCGTAAATAATAGAATTAGTTGTATGTTGCATTTCTAAAATTCCCGAACCGGTTGTTGATTGTCTAACAGCCAAAGTTTGTATACTTGAAGCAGAAGTATAATCTGTTTTGTAAATTTTATCAGATGTTCTAAAATATGTGAAGGTACCTTTGTGAAAATAATCACTCTGAATTACTTTGTCGCCCGTATACCCTGCCATTGGAAGTTGTCCGCCTGTTACATCAGTTGCGGTCGACCCGTCAAACAACTTAAATGGCGAGCCGTTGGCAACGGGGTATATTCCCTTTCCATTATTCCATATCATTGTTTGAAATGGGTCTACTGTTAAAGTTGTAACAAGTGTAGCAACGTTATTGCCATCTATTTTCATAAGCGTTAGGGCCGGATAATTGACAACATAGTAATTTAATGAATCAGAGGTTACTTTTCCGAAATTTGTTGTGCTACCATTAGGTTGGTAAATATTTGTCGGCTGAGAGTAACTAATTAAAGTCAAACAAGCCAAGATTGCAGATGTAAGTATTTTTTTTGTCATAATTATTTTTATTAAAATTAGTCCTTTTTAAAATGATTTTTGTACTCACTTTAGAGTATTTTGTCAAACGTATTGTTTTTTGTTTAATATAGAAATAACGTCTAGGGCTATTCTATTGCTTATAGATAACTAATTGCTTTGCCCGCAAAAATTTCCAGAGGCATCTAGTTTCGATACATAGGTTCCACCGTAAATTGTAGGTAAAGTATATAAAGCCGCACTTGGATCAAAACCACCACCATAGGAAATGCCCATAGAGTAAACGTTTCCAGAAGCATCCACAGCAACTGCTTTTGCTCCATTTTGACCTGGTAAGTTTTTTGCCCATTGAAATAAAGTAGATTGAGCATTTAATACTGTTTTTGAAATTAAACAGCTTAGCGATAATAATATTTTCATATTTTCTTAGTTATATTTATTTCACCAAAACTAAAAGCTTTTCATTTTTAACACAATACTCACTTTAGAGTATATTTTTCAGTGTCAGTAGTCAATAACTCGTCAATATCTTTTTTATTAAAAAATAATTCTCTTAGCCTATCTTTGCCAAGTTTGATAAGGAATTTTTAATTAATGTTTCAAAATCATTCAATTTTTCTAAATTAAAAGATTATGCCAAAAGATAACTCCATAAAATCCATTTTAATTATTGGTTCAGGGCCAATTGTAATTGGTCAAGCCTGCGAATTTGATTATTCAGGTTCTCAAGCTGCCAAAAGTCTTCGAGAAGAAGGAATTGAAGTTACATTAATTAACTCCAATCCTGCAACAATTATGACGGATAAGGTAACAGCCGATAATATTTATCTGTTGCCGTTAGAAGTTAAATCTATTATTAAAATATTAGAAGAGCGCCAAATAGATGCCGTTCTGCCAACAATGGGCGGACAAACAGCGTTAAATTTAGCTTTAAAATGTCACGATTTAGGTATTTGGAAAAAATACAACGTGAATATGATTGGGGTAGATATTGATGCCATTAAAGTAACCGAAGACCGCGATTTGTTTCGTATTCGTATGAACGAAATTGGCGTAGCAATGGCTCCATCAAAAATTGCAAAATCGTTTTTAGAGGGAAAAAATGTAGCGCAGGAATTTGGATTCCCTTTAGTTATTCGCCCCTCGTTTACCCTTGGTGGCAGTGGCGGTAGCGTGGTGTATGAAAAAGAAAATTTTGATGCTTTATTAAATCGTGGTTTACAAACGTCTCCTATTCACGAAGTATTAATTGATAAAGCCGTATTAGGTTGGAAAGAATATGAATTGGAATTGTTACGCGATCAAAATGATAACGTTGCCATCATTTGTTCAATAGAAAATTTTGATCCAATGGGCGTGCACACTGGCGACAGCATAACAGTAGCCCCAGCTATGACGTTAAGCGATACCACTTATCAAAAAATGCGTACCATGGCTATTAAAATGATGCGCAGCATTGGAAATTTTGCCGGTGGTTGCAATGTGCAATTTGCTGTGAGCGATGATGAAGAAGAAAAAATTATTGCTATAGAAATTAATCCGCGCGTGTCTCGCTCCTCAGCATTGGCAAGTAAAGCAACAGGTTACCCAATTGCGCGTATTGCAAGTAAATTAGCTATTGGATATCATTTAGATGAATTAATCAATCAAATTACAAAATCTACTTCGGCTTATTTTGAACCAACTCTGGATTATGTTATTGTAAAAATACCCCGTTGGAATTTTGATAAATTTAAAGGCTGTAATCGTGAATTAGGTTTTCAAATGAAATCCGTTGGAGAAGTAATGGGTATTGGCCGTTGTTTTCAAGAGGCTTTGCAAAAGGCCTGTCAAAGTTTAGAAATAAAACGAAATGGATTAGGAGCAGATGGAAAAGAAATTACCGATCAGGCAGAACTGCTTCGTGCTTTGGAGCGCCCAAGTTGGAACCGTTTATTTATGATTTATGACGCCATGAAAATGGGTATATCGCTTAAAACTATTCAAAAATTAACCCGGATTGATAAATGGTTTTTACAACAAATAGAAGAACTTATCGCGCTTGAAAACGAAATATCAAAAAACTCGCTTGATACTTTAAGTAAAGATTTATTATACGAAGCCAAACAGAAAGGTTACGCCGACAGACAAATTGCTCATTTGGTAAGATGCTTGGAAAGTGAAGTGTATAAAAAACGTAACGATTTGGGCATTAAGCGTGTTTACAAACTAGTAGATACCTGTGCTGCAGAATTTGAAGCAAAAACACCTTACTATTATTCTACTTTTGAAGATGAAAATGAAAGTGTTAGAAGCGATAAAAAGAAGGTAGTGATTTTAGGAAGTGGACCTAATCGAATTGGACAAGGTATTGAATTTGATTACAGTTGTGTGCACGGCGTGTTAGCAGCTAAAGAATGTGGTTACGAAACTATTATGATAAACTGTAACCCTGAAACGGTGAGTACCGATTTTAGTACAGCAGATAAATTGTATTTTGAACCTGTTTTTTGGGAACATATTTACGATATTATTTTACACGAAAAACCCGAAGGCGTTATTGTTCAGCTAGGTGGTCAAACCGCTTTAAAGCTAGCAGAAAAACTAGAAAAATATGGTATTAAAATCATTGGAACTGATTTTAAGTCCTTAGATTTAGCGGAAGATAGAGGGGCATTTTCTAATTTATTAAAAGATAACAATATTCCTTATCCGCGATTTGGCGTTATTAATGATGCAGAAGAGGCGGTTACATTATCAAAAGAATTAGGGTTTCCGTTATTGGTTCGCCCGAGTTATGTGTTGGGAGGCCAAAGCATGAAGATTGTTATTAACGAACAGGAATTAGAGCAACACGTTGTAAAACTATTAAACGATTTACCTGAAAATAAAGTATTGTTAGATCACTTTTTAGAAGGCGCAATAGAAGCGGAAAGCGATAGTATTTGCGATGGCAAAGATGTTTACATTATTGGCATGATGGAACACATTGAACCTGCTGGTATTCACAGCGGTGATAGTTATGCGGTTTTACCTCCTTTTGATTTAAGCGAAAACGTATTAAAACAAATGGAACAACATACTAAAACAATTGCATTAGCTCTAAATACAGTAGGTTTATTAAACATACAATTTGCAATTAAAGATGAATTAGTTTATATTATAGAGGCTAATCCGCGTGCAAGTCGTACCGTACCTTTTATAGCTAAAGCTTACGACGAGCCTTATGTAAACTACGCCACTAAAGTAATGCTAGGAGCAAAACTAAAAGACTTTAAATTTGCCCCAAAACAAAAAGGCTACGCCATAAAAGTACCAGTGTTTAGTTATGAAAAGTTTCCTGAGATTCAAAAAGAATTAGGACCTGAAATGAAAAGCACCGGCGAAGCAATTTATTTTATTGACGATTTATACGACGAGTACTTTCAAAATATTTATAGCGAGCGTAATTTGTATTTAAGTAAATAGGATAATAATAAGAATAGAATGCACGGCGATACTAATAATAAACTACGCTACCCTATTGGCGATTATATTGCTACAACAAGTTACAACGTTGTTGACGTAAAACAACGCATTAGCATTATCGAAAATTTTTATAGTGCTTTAGTTCTTGAGCTTAACAATTTAAACGAAGCGCAATTAAATACAACCTATAGAGACGGTGGCTGGACCATTAGGCAAGTGGTACACCATTGTGCCGACAGCCATATGAACGGTTTAATACGCCTAAAATTAGCTTTGTGCGAAGATAAGCCTACCATAAAACCCTACCCCGAACAATTGTTTGCCGAATTAGCTGATAGTAAAACCGAGCCAATTGAATCGAGTTTACAAATTATTAATGGTGTGCACACCCGTTTAACATCGCTATTAAACTCAATGTCGGAAACCGATTTTAATAAAAGCTATTTACATCCGCAATATCAAAAACAATTTTTTATGTTCGACTTTTTGGGATTGTATGCTTGGCACTGCCAACATCACTTAGCGCATATTAAATTAGCAAAACAAAAAATTTAGTACATTTATAATGTAAACTAATTTTTTTGATTGAGCCTATTTTATAAAATAACCAACAATGTTATTCACGCAGAACTTTCTCAAAAAGAAATATCTTCAGCAAATAACATGCTTCGAAAAAATTGCTTTTTCATTTTTTTATTAATTATTAATTTAATTCCGTCATTATTTGCAGGCAATAAAGTTAAACTCGATTCTCTTTTAGCAAAAGAAAATCAGTTTATAAGTGATACAACAGGGATTAAAAATTTTATAACGATTGCCCAAAAAATAAAATCCAGAAATTATGATAGTGCAATCATGTATATTTATAAAGCTATACGTTTATCTAATAAAATAAATAATCAACAGTTTTATTTTCAAACTCAATTTGAAAAATGTGTCATTATAAAATCAACAGGTAACTACAAACAACTTTCAGATACCCTCCAATTTATTTATAATAACCCCCAATTATCAAATTTCAAAAGTTTATACATATCATTTTGCCAAGAGCTAGGCGTCAATTTCAGGCGCTTAAATAATTTTGATAAATCAATTAAATATTTACTTGAAGCCTTAAAAACGTCTTTAAGTATTAATTATAAACCAGGTATTTATAATTCATATAATAGCCTTGCAAATACGTATTCAAGAATTGGTGAAATTAAAAATTCGAAGCCCGATTTATTAAGAGCTCTTGATAATTACAATAACGCTTTAAAATATTTGGACACAAGTAATATCAATGCTAAAGGCATGTTATTTAACAATCAAGGTGTAACATATTTTAATATTGGAGTGCTAACCAAAGACTCGATAGCAACGCTCAAATCAATCGACTATTATAAACTATCACTTGAATGCAGAAAGAAATTAAATGATTCTTCAGGTATTGCAAATGTTTATAATAATATTGGCAGCGCATTTCATAATTTGTATTTAGTTCATAATGAATTGCGTTATTTAAACGAAAGCACCGCAAATTTCGAAAAAGGCATTGAAATTGGAACATTAAAAAAACTACCTGAACTTTATACATTCCAAATAAATTACGCCGGAAATCTCTCATCATTAGCTGAAAATACACATAATAAAGACATAGCTTTAAAAGCCATTAAATGTTTTAAAGAATCGAGAAATTTTTCTATAGCCTCAGGAGACAATTACTCTGAAATGTTAGCGTGTGATGGAATTGCCAAAACCTATTTCACTTTTAACATGAATGATTCGGCAGTAATTTATTATCAAAAATATATTTCGTTAAAAGATACTTTATTAAACGAGAAAAACAAACAAGTTGCCGAAGAAATGGCCTTGAAATACGAAAGTGATTTAAAAGATACCGAAAACAAAAACCTAAAAGACCAAGCGGGTTTACGAGAAGAAGTTATTTCTAGAAAATCTGCAACCATAAAATACATGATTGTCGGATCTGTATTATTATTAGTTTTAATAATTGTTGTTTTACGATCGCGACAAAAAATTAATAAAGCAAAACAACTAACTGAAAAACAAAAATTATTAATTGAAGTTAAACAAAAAGAAATATTGGATAGCATTAATTACGCAAAACGCATTCAACAAACATTATTACCTAGTGAAAAAACAATTCAAAAATCAATAAATCAATTTAAGAAATAACATGATTCAAAAAAATTATATCATCTACCTTTCATTAATTTTTAATTTATCCTCTAACTGTCAAACAAAACCTTTACTGCAAGAAAACAAACCAAAATTAATTGTAGGCATTGTAGTTGATCAAATGCGTAACGATTATATTTACCGCTATTGGAATCGCTATGGAAATGGCGGTTTTAAACGTTTGATAAACGATGGTTATTATTTTAAAAATGCACATTATAATTATATTCCAACCTACACAGGTCCCGGTCATTGTAGTATTTATACTGGCACTACACCTCGCACGCACGGCATTATAGCCAATGATTGGTTTGTAAAAACTAATAACAGCAAAATGTATTGTACCGATGATTCAATTGTAAAAACTGTTGGAAGCAATTCAAAAGCAGGATTAATGTCGCCAAAAAATCAATTAAGTTCTACAATTGGCGACGAATTAAAAATGACAACAAACAAAAAAGCAAAAGTTTTTGGTGTTGCATTAAAGGATAGAAGTAGTATTTTACCGGCTGGACATGCTGCAGATGCAGCCTTTTGGTTCGACGAAAGTACTGGAAATTTTATTTCGAGTACTTGGTATATAAATGACTTACCAAATTGGCTACAAAAATTTAATGAAAAAAAAATAGCTAAATCGTATTTACAAAATGGGTGGAATACTTTAAACCCCATAGAAACCTATACAAACTCCATTGCAGACGATAACAATTACGAATTAATTCCAAACAAAAAAGAGAAGCCGATTTTTCCTTATGATTATAAAACCTTCTTAGAAAAAAATAATGTAGGTATCATTCGCTCTACACCCTACGGTAATTCAATCACAAAAGATGTTGCTATTGAGTGTTTAAAAAACGAACAATTGGGTAAAGATAATATTTGCGATTTATTTTGTATTAGTTTTTCGAGCACAGACATTGTTGCGCATAGTTATGGGCCACGCTCAGTAGAGGTTGAAGATGTGTATTTGCGTTTGGATAAAGATATAGAGGAATTATTAAATGCTTTAGATAAAGAAGTAGGAAAAGGCAACTATACTGTTTTTTTAACTGCAGACCACGGTGGGGCTGATGTACCCAATCATTTAAAAGACACTAAAATACCCGCCGGATATTTAAAAGACGCTAGTTTAACAAAAGAAGTAAAAAATTATTTTCAAAAAAATTATGGCGATACAAGTTTATTGGTAAATATTAGTAACGAACAAATATTTTTAAACGACAAAAAAATAGACGAATTAAAACTTAATAAAGATGAAGTAGAGCAAAAATTAGCGAACTACCTAATTACAATTACAGGCATTGCTGAAGCCTACCCATCAAAAATAATGAAAAACAGCGCCTTTGAAAACAATGATTATAAAACCCTTTTACAAAACGGATACAATCATAAATTAAGTGGTAATATTTGTTATATATTAAATGCGGCTTGGATGGATTATGTTGATAAAGGAACTACGCACGGCGCAGGCTATAATTACGACACGCATGTGCCTGTTGTATTTTACGGCAATGGCATTAAAAAAGGCAGTAGTTATAATTATATTACCATTACTCAAATTGCACCAACTATTTGCGAGTTACTAAAAATCAACCAACCCAATGGCTGTATTAGTAACCCACTAAATGATTTTTTTAAATGAACTTTAAAATAAAATTCTATACTGTGGTAATACAAAAAACTTTAGCTGGTAGTCAGTTTTAATTTGCTTATTTGTAATGTCATACGTTTGTTGAAATACATTTTGATTGCGCGTTATATTTTGTATGTCAATACTAAACTCATGCGTTATTTTTTTTGAATTAAACCTATATCCTGGTTTTACATCTAACCTAAAATAGTTAGGATATTGATTTACAAATGCATAGGTGCCATCCTTTATCTCATCGTTAGCGGCAATACTTGCATTCAAATCAATTGGCACATATCGCTTACCTCCAGCATAAGTGCATCTAAAATCAATACTAATAGTATGTTTTTGATTGAGTTTAAATTCTTTACCCCCTAACAAATTAAAAACATAATTGCCATTAAAAGCTGTATTGCGCTCAATGCCATCGCTACCCGTGTATTTACTTTCAAATAAGCTACTTGTAAATAAAAAATAATAGCCTTTGCTGTAAAATTTTTCCAAAGTAATTTCTAAACCATAATTATAACCTGTGCCCTTACTTACTAAATTAGTAACATTAGGGCTATTAAAATCGGCACCTAAATTTAAAGCCGAAAAGTAATTGGCGTAATTTTTTACAGGTGCATTATAAATGTATTGGTAATATACTTCTGTTTTTAATCTAAAATTTGCTGTAAAATTATTATCGTAGGCTAATATAGCATGCACGGCTCTAGTAAAATCAAGGTTTTTATTTGTCTCAATACGTTTGCCTAAAACTGTGTCGGTAGCAAAATAAATGTAAGTAGGTTGTAATTGCGAGTGCAGGCCCCCACCCATACTTAAACTTTGTTTTTTACTAAACACATATTTTAAACCTATTCTGGGCTCAAAAGCATTTGAATTATTTAGTAAAAAAAACTGATTGCTTATGCCAGTATTTAAAACTAAATTATCAGTAAATTTATGTTGCCATTGCACAAAACCTCGCAATAAACTTGTTGTGCCACTGTATTTACGCAAGGTTCTAAACGTATTGTATCCAAATAAATTATCTATGCTGTCAACAAACAAGGTTGAATACACTTCGGCATACACGCCTCCATTTAAAAAATTACGAGCATTAAATTTTTTGTTATAGGTTGTGTTTAATGAATAACGCGTAGTTTGTGTTTTTTGACGGTATTCTGGTTTTAAATTTTTTGGTGTTTTAAAAGCGGTATCAATTCTATCGGCAATAATATCGTTATACTGTCCGCTTACGCCAATATTTGTTTTTATATATGCATTACTTTTTAATAATAAAACGTGCGATAAACCACTTGCGCCTACATTTGAACGGAAATAGGTGTCTCTTGCACTGTAACCAAATAAATCTTTACCTTCTTTTTTATCACTTTGCAACAAAGCAACATAACTAATACCGCCAATACCCCAAAACGAAAATTTACCCCATTTTTTTGTAGCAAAATCCGCTTTAAAACTAGCATCTTGGTATTGGGGTATAGCGTCCCCGGTCCCAAAATCAATGTGTAAAGCTTTAAAAATAGATAAAGTAGAATAACGGTAATTTACTAAAAAAGACGCGTTTTTATTTTTAGTTAAGGGCCCTTCTGCTCCCACTTCAAACCCATTAAAACCAACTTGACCTAAAAACTCAAATTTTTCGTTATTGCCTTGTCGCATTTTTAAATCAAAAACTCCGGCTGTAGCATTACCATAATCTGCTGCAAAGGCACCGCTCATAAAATCGCTATTATCTAACGTATTATTATTTAAAATACTTATTGGCCCTCCGGTACTTCCCGCATTACCAAAGTGGTTTGGGTTTGGTATATCCAACCCATTTAAACGCCATAAGATACCCATTGGCGAATTACCCCTTATTATAATATCGTTACGGCTATCGTTAGCACCACTAACGCCTGCAAAATTGGCAGCCATTCGTGCTGGGTCGTTTCGGCTACCGGCGTAACGTGCGGCTTCTTCTGCACTAAAAATACGCGAACTTACCGTGCTCATTTTATTATTGGTTTTTGTTTTGTCTTGCTCGACGGTAATTACTATCTCTTGCCCTTGGATTACGCTTTCTTCTAATTCGATAGTATTTACACTTTCTTTACCGGCATTCAAAATTACCGTAATGTATTTTTCTTTATAACTAATTGCTTTAAATTGTAATTGCCATCGGCCAATTGGAACATTTGTAACTTTAAACTCACCCTTGTCGTTTGTTGAACCACCCATTAGAGGATTTGAATTTAAAACCTGTACAATTACACCCGGAAGTGGTGTTTGGCTTTGTTTATCGAGCACTACACCTTTTATTGTTTGCGTAATTGTTTGTTGAGCAAGTAAACAACTACTAAAATGTAAAAATAAAATTGTAATTATTCTTTTCATTTTATAGCTCTGCCATTTTTAGATTTATAAAAGTAGGTACTTTTTTTTAAGAATTAAAAATAGGTTTATTAAAATCTACAAAATATAATTATATTTAATGCTTTAACTTTTTCACTCCATTACTAAACAAAATTAATAATGACACTAAAACACAAATTACTTTTTTTTATAATTTTAGGTTATACTTTTTCGCATTCGCAAACCACCAATACAAATAAATGGCGTAACTCTGAAAAAGATTCTTTGGATAATGGTTTACTTCTTTACGACGAAAAAAATTATTTATTAGCCTTACCAATATTTGAAAATATTAACAGCCATCACCCAAAAGAAGAATTTTTAAAATATGTATATGCCAAATGTGCTTTGTATAGAAGCGATAAACATGAGGATTCGTATAATTTATTAAGCGAAATATATGCAAAAAACAAAAAGGTGCAGGATATACAATACGATTTGGCATCTGCAGCTCATTATACGAATAAGTTTGATGAGGCATTAAGCCTTATAGATTTATACCTTACTAACAGACGCACCTCGCCCGAAGGTAAAGTAAACGGTGAGCAGTTAAAACGCTATATAAATAATGCAAAATATTACACATCTAAACCTACTCCTGCTAAAATTACTAATTTGGGTAGCAAGGTAAATACGGATGGCGATGATTATGTGCCAACCATAACAGCTGATGAAAGCATGTTAGTTTACACGTATAGAGGCGAAAAAAGTAAAGGTGGTAGAATGAATGCTTATTTACAACCCGATAAAAATGGGCAATATACTGAAGATATTTATATGACAGTAAAAATTAACGATGAGTATACACAGCCTTTTGCATTAGATAGTATAAACACGTTGAGTAATGATGCCGCTGTTTCTTTAAGTCACGACGGAAATAGTTTATTTATTTACCGTGATAATGGCGACGACCACGGAGACATTTACCAAAGTAATTTAGTAGGCACTAATTTTTCTACACCTATAAAATTAAGAGGTCAAGTTAATTCCTATTCGTGGGACGGGCATTGTTCACTTTCACCCGACGGACAAACCCTTTATTTTAGTAGCGAACGTAGTGGCGGTTTTGGCGGAAGAGATATATACAAAGCACAATTATTGCCTGATAGTACGTGGGGTAACGTTAAAAATTTGGGCGATAGTATAAACACCATTTATGATGACGATGCACCTTTTATTCATCCCGACGGCATTACATTGTACTTTAGCTCAAAAGGAAGAACAAGCATGGGTGGGTATGATATTTTTAAATCTACCATGAACTTACAAGACTCAACCTTTAAAAAAACTGAAAATTTAGGCTATCCAATTAACAATACAGAAGATGATAGATATTTTGTTTTAGCAGCAAATGGAAAAACAGGTTATTATAGCAGCGGCAAAAAAGGCGGGCAAGGCTTACACGATTTATATTCAATTGAAACCAATTTTGAAAGCCCAAAACCTTCATTATATTTAGTAAAAGGCAAAACTACAAAAGATAACAAAAATGTAGAGGCTAAAATTGTAATTGAAATAACATCAAAAAATAATAAAATTTATAAAACAGTAAAATCAAACGAAATTAATGGCCAGTATATTGTTATTTTACCTCCAGGCAACACCTATAAAGTAAAATACAGTTACGATAATGTTGACTATAAAACCATTGACATTGATGCGAATGGACTTACAGCCTACACAGAACAAATTGTAGATATTAATTTTGATTCAAAACCAATTGAAACACCTACAGTTGCTGTTACTCCCACGGTAGCAATAACACCAACAGTTGCTGTAATTACAAAAACAACTAATACAATAACCAACCCAACTAAAATACAAAAAGAAGTAATGTCGTTTGTTGATAGATATGGCGATATACAATACGAAGGCTTAGATTTTAGAGTACAAATTGCAGCCTATAAATTTCCCAAAAATTATGTTTATAAACATTTAAGCGCCTTAGGTAAAGTTGAAAATGTTTTGTTAGACGATGGCATTACACGAATTACTATTGGCGGTATTTTTAATACTATTCGTAAAGCATTTGAACATAATAAAAAAGTAATTAATGCCGGACAAAAAGATGCTTTTGTAACCGCAATTTATATAGGCAAACGTATTTATTTAGAAGAACTCGAAAAAATGGGCATATTTAAGTAGGATAAATCACAATTTTTAATTCATAATTTATAATTTCATTTGTATGCAATTTCCAGAAACAGAACTTATTCTTACCCCCGAAAATCGTGTTTACCATATAAACTTAAAAGCCGAAGATATTGCGGATGATGTAATTGTGGTGGGCGACCAATACCGTGTTCCTCAAATATCGGCTCATTTTAGCAGCATTGAATTTAAAACCAACCATCGCGAATTTGTTACACACACAGGTATTTACAAAGGCAAACGTATTACAGTTTTAAGTACTGGTATTGGTACTGATAATATTGATATTGTAATGAATGAGTTAGACGCTGCCGTAAACATAAATCCATTAACTAGGACATTGAACACGGAACACAGAACCTTAAATATTATTCGCTTAGGAACCAGCGGTGCTTTACAAGCCGATATTCCGGTAAATGGCTTGGTAGTTAGCTCCCACGGTTTGGGCTTAGATGGCTTATTAAATTTTTACGATGGTTGGCAAGCGATTAACGAAAACGATATTAGCGAAACATTTATAAAACATACCAATTGGTTACCAAATTTACCCTACCCCTATTGTGTTGCGGCTTCCCAAGAACTATTAACTAAATTTAAAGATGGGAATTTTGTGGGTATTACTGCTACAGCACCCGGTTTTTATGGACCACAAGGTCGTCAAATAAAATTAAAAGCAGCTATGCCCAACCTAAACGAGTTGTTAACGGACTTTAAATTAAACCAACAGCGCATTACAAATTTTGAAATGGAAACAAGTGCACTTTATGGCTTGGGTAAATTACTTGGCCATAATTGCTTAACCGTTTGCGTAATAATTGCCAACCGTGTTAGAAAAGAATTTACTAACGACTACAAAAAAAGTGTTGACGTGCTTATTGAAAGTTGTTTACAGAAATTAACAAGCTAAAATTAGCTCCTACTGCAAAGAAATTTTTTATTTGCTTTTTTTTTAATACCTGTAACATTTGTGTATATTTAAGCGTCTTAGATATATATTTATTTAACTATGCTTTTAAAAATATCAAACCTCAGTAAGCTTTATCCCGGTGGAATTAAAGCACTATCAAATGTTAATTTAGAAATTACAAACGGGATGTTTGGCTTACTTGGGCCCAATGGTGCAGGTAAATCTAGCTTAATGCGCACTATTGCTACTTTACAAGAACCTAGCGAAGGGTCAATATTTTTAGATGAGCTTGATGTTTTAAATAAAAAAGAAGACATGCGTAAAGTACTTGGCTATTTACCACAAGATTTTGGGTTTTATCCAAAAGTAAGTGCCGAAGATATGTTGCACCACTTTGCAATATTAAAAGGCATTTCAAATAAAGGTGAGCGTAAAGAAGTTTGCGATGCATTATTACACCAAACAAATTTATATGAAGTAAAACACCGCTATATTGGAGATTATAGCGGCGGTATGCGCCAGCGATTTGGTATTGCACAAGCCTTGTTAGGTAATCCAAAGGTAGTTATCGTTGATGAGCCAACTGCGGGTCTCGACCCCCAAGAACGAAACCGATTTCATAATTTATTAAGCGAAGTAGGTGAAAATATTATTGTCATACTTTCAACACATATTGTTGAAGATGTTCGAAATCTATGTCATAATATGGCGGTAATGAATTTAGGTCAGGTAATGTTTAAAGGTAAAACCACCGAAGCTTTAGAATTATTAAAAGGGAAAATTTATTCAGCTAAAATTGCAAAAGAAGAAATTGCAGAGTATCGTCAACAGTATAATGTTATTTCAACAAAAGTAGCAGATGGTAAAGTTATTGTACACATCCTAAACGATAGCTTGCCAAATAACAAATTTACAGCCGTTGAGGCCGATTTAGAAGACGTGTATTTTTCTTACATCAACGTAAATAAAAAGTAAGGTATGTTTAAACAAATTTTTATTTTCGAATTAAAGCAATGGTTAAAACGACCAAGTATCTACATTTATTTTTTAGTGTTTTTTGCTTTGGCATTTTTATTAGGCGCTGCGGTTTCGGGTATGTTCAGCGGCGTTTCTACAGATACTAATTCACATGTTAATTCGGCTTTAGCAGTTGCTAGTTTATTAACCAGTTTTAATACCGATTATTTATTGGGTTTAATTACTATTTTAATTTGTGTGGCTTTAATGGCTGGCTGCGTGCAAAAAGATTTTCAAAACAATTGTTTTGCGTTTTATTTTACGAAGCCAATTTCTAAATTTAGTTACTTAATTGGTAGATTTAGTGCTACATTTTTACTTTCGCTAATTGTAATGTTTGCTTTAATACTGGGCTTGTACTTAGCATTTTTACTTTCGCCTAATGATAACGGACAAATAGGAACATTTAAATTTGTTAATTTTTTTAAACCCTTTGTTGTTTTTTTAATACCTAATACTTTTTTAATTGGCTCTGTTTTTTTTAGTTTAGTAACATACACCCGAAATATGACGAGTGGTTACGTGGGTAGCCTTGTTTTTATTGTTGTTGCAGGCATAGCGCGTTCTATTACTAGCGATATAGATAATAAAACCATCTCCGCAATTCTCGATCCATTTGGCCAACAAGCGCTTGGTTTAGTAACCGAATATTGGACTCCTACCGAAGGAAATATCAGAGCATTGCCATTTACAAGCTATATTTTATATAATAGATTATTTTGGATTGGTTTATCCTTACTTCTAATTTCAATTACCTATTTCCGATTTAATTTTAACCAATTTTTAAATCCAGTTAGCCTTTTTAAACGCAAACCAAAACAAAGCACATCTCAGCCTTCAAAAATAATTCAATCCATTGGCCATTTACCAAAGGTTACACAAATTTTTAATTATAAATTAACTTGGATGCAATTAGTGTTTTTAACAAAGTTTGAATTTTTTAAAATCACAAAATCTATTTTCTTTTATATTATCATTGGACTTTCAATCTTACTAACGGTTTTGGTAAGTCAGTTTTCAGGTTTAATTTATGGTACCGTTACTTACCCTTTAACCTACATGCAAATTGAAACAAGCAGTGGTATTTTTCAATTTTTTTTATTAATACTTGTTGTATTTTATTCGGGTATTGTTATTTGGCGCGAGCGCGATTGTAAAGTAGATGAATTGGTGGGTGCATCGCCAATAAGTAATGGCATTTTATTTATTTCTAAATTTTTATCGTTGGTATTTTTGTGCTTAACCGTTTATTTTGTTTGTATACTTACCTGTATTTTTATCCAAAGTTATTTAGGGTATTATAAATTCGAAATTGGTTTATATGTAACAGAATTAATTGGGTTAAAAATAATGCCTATCATAATTCAAGTAGCACTTGCTGTTAGTATACAAGTGTTTTTTAAAAATAGGTATTTCGGTTTTTTTGCAATGGTATTAATTGTACTAGGCCTTCCACTAATATATAGAGCGTTAAACTTAACCAATAGCGATATGATTGCGTTTAACTCATCTGGCGACAAAATGCGTTATTCTGATATGAATGGCTATGGGCATACTCTTTTTAGTGTTTTTGTATATAAACTATATTGGTTTGGGTTAATGCTAGTTTTTGGAGCATTAGCTGTAATGCTTTATAATAGAGGAAAAGAAAATTCGCTTAAAGCACGATTTAAACAAGCAAAAAAACAATTTAAACTGCCTTACAAAGCAGTAATTAGCAGTGGTATGTTGTTGTTTTTTGGTTGTGGTTCTGTACTATTTTATAATACTAAAATTTTAAATAGTAAAAAATCAGAAAAAGAACTTGAAAAAATATCGGCCGATTTTGAAAAAACGTATAAAAAATACCAAAACGAATTTCAGCCACGAATTGTAGAATCAAATGTAAACGTTGCTATTTTTCCTGATGAATTGGGTTGCAAAATTAAAGGCTTTTATTATTTAAAAAATAAACACAAACAAAGCCTGACAAAAATTTTTATTGGTATACCAAACGAAGTAAGCAATTATACGTTTACATTAAATGATGCCAATAAAAAATTTATCGACGATAAAAAAAATGCGTTTTTTGGCTACGAATTATCAAAACCTCTTCAACCTAACGATTCTATAAAACTTGATTTTGCGCTCGATTATTTTCCTAAAAATTTTATTATAAAAGCAAGCGAAACCCAAATTGTACAAAATGGAACCTTTTTTAATAGCGACTTATTTCCCACTATTGGTTACAATCCTAATGTAGAATTATCCGACAATTCTACGCGTAAAAAATACAAATTAGAACCAAAGCCACGTATGGCAAAAATAAGCGATACCATGGCTTATGCTAATACATACATTTCTAACGATGCGGATTGGATTCGTTTTGAATGTGTAGTATCCACCAAAGAAGGGCAAACAGCAATTGCACCAGGCTATTTGCAAAAAGAGTGGAACGAAGGAGAACGCCATTTCTTTCATTATAAAATGAATGCACCCATCTTAAATTTTTATGCGTTTTTATCTGCTAACTATCAAGTTAAAAAAGAGAAGTGGGTTAATCCGTTAACTAATTCTAATGTTGTAAACATCGAAATATATTATCAAAAAGGACACACCTATAATATTGACCGTATGATTAAAGGAATTAAAAAATCATTAAATTATTATACCAAAAACTTTAGTCCTTATCAGCATCAGCAAGTTCGTATCATCGAATTTCCTCGATACTCCTCTTTTGCGCAATCGTTTCCTAACACCATTCCTTTTTCAGAAAGCGTAGGTTTTGTGGCAAAAGTTAATGATGCCGACCCGAATGAGGTGGATTATCCCTTTTATATAACAGCGCACGAAGTAGCGCATCAATGGTGGGCCCATCAAGTAATTGGTGCCAATGTGCAAGGTTGCACTTTAATGAGCGAAACCATGAGCCAGTATAGCGCTTTAATGGTTATGGAAAAAGAATTTGGGCAAGCTGCCATGAGTAAATTTTTAAAATATGAAATGAATACCTATTTAAAAGGGCGTACACAAGAAAACAAAAAAGAAGTGCCTTTGTTATTATGCGAAAACCAACAATACATACATTACAATAAAGGTAGTGTTGTGATGTATGCCTTAAAAGATTATTTAGGCGAAGATACATTAAATGCCACTTTGCGTCGTTACGTTAAACAAGTTGCGTACCAAGAAGCGCCTTATACCAATGCCTTAGAGTTTTACAGTTATATAAAAGCAGTTACACCCGATAGCTTAAAGGAAACGGTAAAAGATTTATTTGAACGTATTATCGTTTTTGATAACAGTGTAAAAAGTTGGACGTCTGTAAAAACAAACGATGGCAGATATAAAATTACAGCTACCCTCAATTGCATTAAGACTAAAAACGATAGCTTGGGTAAAGCAATAGAACTGATGCCGAACGATTGGATTGATATTGGCATTTTTTCTAAAAATGAAAAAAACAAAAATCAATTAGGGGCTACTATTTATTTAAAGAAAATTAAACTCACAAACAAAAATCAAAAAATAGAACTCATAATAGATAGAGAACCATTTATGTTTGGCATTGACCCCTATTATAAACTAATTGATAAAGATACCGGCAATAATACTAAAGATATAAATGGAAAAAATATCGGTGGCGGAACTACAGAATCGGGTACTTCGGTAACTGTAAATGGGGGATAGCACGTTTTACAACATTTTTTTTACCCTAAATGTCGTTAACAGATTTCGAACAGGAAGTAATTTTAGGAGGCACATCGAAATTAGAAAATAAAATAAAAAACCGTACTTTGTCAAATGATGTGTGATTTATAAGAGGCTAGAGCTGCTTATAGACTTGCGTCGGGCGCTATTTACGGAGCAAAAAACCGAGTACGAATACAATTTTAACTTCTAAAACTAGAGTTTAAAACTTACTCTTCACCTGCAATTACTGCAAATTTGCTATTAACAGTAGTTGTTTTTTCTGTCAACTTTCGGTAAACACCGTTCCACAATTCAATTCTTTGTTTTAACGACTGTATAACTGATTCTTCTACTTCTTTCCAATAGTGTTCGTCGTCATTACATAAATTGGCTGTCATTTGCATAGCAAGATGGCTATGGTGGCCGCCATCAACTTCAATGTGCCTTTCGACATAGTATTTAAAAATAGAAATATCGTCAGGAAAGTTCTTGTGCATCTCATTTATTATCGAGATAAACATACCTGGGATTAGGTCTTCACGTCCAAAAGTGAAAATAGCTGCCTGCAAATAATCTTTACCACTTTCAATAACTTTGAATGTAAAGTCAACAAAATCTTTTGCTTCCTTTGGAGTTTCTGAGGACAAAAAAGCGGAGTTAAAGTCGCCGGTATTTTTTAATACATCTGTAAAAACTTCAATTTTAGAAGTATCTGCTCCACACTGTTTCATAGCATCTAAATATAATTCAAAATGGCTTTTCCTTATGCCATTTAGGTCTACGTCCGATTCTTCACCTACAACAATTTCGTTAATAAGATATCTTGTCTCCGGAGTTCCTTTGGGGAACCAAGGAACAGATGTGCAAGTTAAGTTGCCTTGTAGAGTTTTTAATAAAGACATAAAGTCCCAAACAGCGTAAACGTGGAATTGCATAAATACTTTCAAGTCGTTTATGTCTTTAATTGCCGAATAAACTTTATGATTAATAATCTCTTGTCTTAAGGGTTCAATTGTCTTTTTAATTTTTTAAATTTGAGTTGTCATTACCGCGTTTTTTTATTAATAGATTAACATTTTAAATTAACTAATGTTTAAATTTCTATGCTAAATAAAATGTTACGAAGTGACCAAAATTATGCGCGCGAGCGATGACCGATTCCGCCCGCTTGGGTGTATTTGCTGTTAGTGGTTGTAACGGGCACACAGTTAAACTATGGACCGAGTGAGCGCTATAGTTTTAACTAACAGAATCGTTAGTCCGTTATTTGTAAATAGATTAATAGCCCAGCAGCAAGCGTCATAATAATTAATGCAGTGAATCCTAAAATATTTGTTGTACGGCCATTTACAAATTCACCCATTATTTTTTTGTTATTTGAAATGTGAAGAATTATTGCAATTAATACTGGGGCAGTTATCCCATAGAGTATTGCGGTATAAATAAGTGCTTTTATTGGCGAAATACCGATGTAATTTATAGAAAGGCCAAGCAAAAGAGAAATTGCAATTATGACATAAAAACCTTTTGCTTCATGAAACTTTTTGTCAAGACCTTGCTCCCAGCCAAAAGTTTCGGTGAAAATGTACGAAAGAGAACCACTGAGAACTGGAATTGCAATAAGTCCAGTTCCAATTACACCTATTGCAAAAAGCAAATAAGCCAAATTGCCTGCCAGTGGCTTTAAAGCCATGGCTGCTTGTTCAACGGTATCTATCTGATGGACGCCACCTTTAAATAAAACGGTTCCTGTAGTAAGTATAATAAAATACATAACAAAGCCAGAAAATGTCATTCCGAAATCTACATCTTGTTTCATGTCGCTAATAATTTTTTTGTTTACCACTAAATGTTTTTTATTTTTCATTTCCTCAACTTCTACTGAAGCTTGCCAGAAAAAAAGATAAGGCGAAATAGTTGTACCAAGTATACCAACTAAAATGGCGATAAAGTCCTTATCAAATTTAATAGTAGGAATAAACGTAGCCTTAAATATTTCTTTAAAATCCTGTTTATATAAAAAAGGGACAATAAAATAAACCAACATTGCGATGCATAAGTATTTAAGAACTGCAGCAATTTTCACATACGGTAAATAAATTATTAGTCCAAGCAGTAGAACAGTAAAAAACACACTAAAAAAAGTAGCGTCAATTGATGGAAATAATAAATTTCCAACGGCACCCATTCCCGCAATGTCAGCACCAATATTCATTACAATAGCAGGGAAACTAAAAATTAGCATTAAGTATAATATTGGTTTCGGGTAATGTTTTTTAAGCGTGCCCGTTAAACCTTGCGATGTAACTAAACCAATTCTTGCGCACATTTGTTGAATGGAAGCCATCAACGGAAATGCAACAATGGATGTCCAAAGAGTTGAAAGGCCATATTGAGCACCGGCTTGAGAATAGGTTGCAATGCCAGAGGGATCGTCGTCACTGGCACCTGTCACGAGTCCAGGCCCAATTAATTTAAAAAAACGACGAAGTCTATTTGGCTTTATTTTTGAGGCGTTATTCTTCATTTTTTAATTTTTTGAATATTGGTAGGTAGAATAACTGTAAGTACAAGTATTAAACAAATAACCATATTTGTTTTCATATAAAAGGCTGGATCTTCATTTTTATGAAAGAACCAATATATATTTGTTCCAAAGCACCAAAGACAAAGTAATACGATACTATTCTGAAAGAGTCTTTTCATGTAAAGCGAATATAAGGCAAATTTAATGATATACGAATAGGAAGTCACTGACAATTGTCATTTGTAACATTCGTTTTTTAAACGCTAAATTATTTAACCAGAAACCGTCCCTGCTATTACCACAAAAGTTTTGCAAATAGGCGTGGTGCAGTTAATAAATCACTGTGTGCCGAAACGTTAATTTAAAGATACATGTTTATTAGTCTTTTGCAAAATGAAAATGTCAATTCGCGAAGCGACCTTGAATTTGCAAAAGCCTTGCACGTCCGCCCGCATTGCGCTATGGCTTGCTGTTATAGGTTGCCAGCCACACACAGTTTATTATGGCCCGTCTCCTAAGTGAAGGTCGTCTATTATTCTGTCCTTGTCTGTGTTTAATGTAAATTCTCTGGATGGATATAAAACACGATTGGTAACAACAAAATAAGGTTCAATTCGTTTTTTATTAATAACGTCTTTGAATTCTTTAATGTCTGTGTATTTACTAAGGTTAATTTCATTTGGGTCTATAATAATTAACACATAATCTCTTTTTGCTGCTTCAATTATGTCACGGTCTTTAAGTATCGCCCAGCCTAGCTGTTGATTTTTTTCTATGTCTTTAGTGACAAGAGCAAATAAGAATAATTTGCAATCATTTTGGTCTGAACCACATTTTGATGCACTGTCAATATTTGTGTAAGTTTTGTCGCAACAACTACAATCTGTTTTATTGTCATTGGTCAAAACATTGCAACTTGTCAACGTGAATAATAAAATTAGTATGTTGAATATTGTCTTCAAGTTTTTCTGTCGGCTGGTTACCTATAACGTTTGGCGGCTACTAGTAGTTTTTTGCTTGTCCAAGTTATGCATTTGAGCGTTAACACGCAAAAAATTACAAGTAGGTGCTGTTAGCACTTGTTGCCGCCACACAGTATAAGTTTAGCATTGTCCGCACTTGCTTTGTCAAAACCGATTAATGAACTTGTCTTTACCCATTTTGCTTTGATGTCTAAAGGAAGATCATTTAAAGAAGAGTCGTCGTCAATAATTACAAATGGTTCTTTGTCCTTTTGATTGTCGACCCATTGTTTTATTTCAGTCGCGCGATTGGCCATGTCTTGAATTGTCGAACAGCTATTTATTTTAGAAACGTTTGAAACTTTAATTCCACGTCTGTCGAGTATTTGTCGCCAATCGTTGTCCGAGAAACTTATACGATGAGTTGTCGTTAATATGATGGATGCATTGGTGTCCGCAATTAGTCTGGATAAATTGTCGGCCGCTATAGAATTGAACATTAAGAAGCCGTCTGCATGGATTTCAGCTTTTTTCCAAGCGGGTGTCGTCACCATTACGCCGTCTATGTCGAGAAGTATTTTCATGTCCGATGTCTGTCTGCGGCAATTAGTGCTAACGTTTTGCGGCCTTGCCCAGTGCGGATTTTGAAACCGTCAAACTGTCTACAACCACAAATGTAAATTAAAAGTACAAATGTTTTTTAGTACGGCAAATGTTTTGTAAACATTTGAGCGAGCAGGTGCGGATGCAATAAAAAAACGTTCCCGCGTCGGCGGGACAATAATTTGCTTTGCGATCTACCGGTCTGCCCGCCTTGCGCTTAGCCGCTGTTACCAGCAGTGTTTCTGTCTCTCCTCTGGTCAGTCATACGTGTTTAGGAACTCTTAAAATCTTTTCCATCTTTTTGCCTTTCGCCAATTCGTCCACCAACTTGTCTAAATACCTCGCTTGTCTTGTTAAAGGATTTTCAATTTCTTCAATTCTATAGCCACAAATAACCCCCGTAATTAGTTGAGCATTCGGGTTCAATTTTGCTCTCTTAAAAAATGTTTCAAAAGTTACTTTCTCATCAATTAGTTTTTGTAGTTTTTTGTTATCAAATCCAGTCAACCATTCAATTACATGATGTAATTCTTCTTTTGTCCTGCCTTTGCTCATAACTTTTGTTATATAGTGTGGATATACCAATGCAAATGCCATTTTCGCTATTCGCTCATTATGTTCGGGTGTTGTTTTCATTTGTCATGTTTTTATCTATTGGGTTAAGAGGCAAAATCCACCATCCATTCAATACCGTATTTATCTCTTAGCATACCAAAATAAGAACCCCAAGGGCTGTCAGATATAGGCATTTCAATTTGGCCGCCTACCGAAAGTCCATTGAATAATTTGTTGGCCTCTTCTTTACTTTCTGCACTAATTACAATTTTGCTCCTGTTCTCATTTTCGTTTGTTCGTCCAAGTATTTCAGGAACATCATTGGCCATTAAAATACTTTTACCAATTGGTAAAGCAATGTGCATTATTTTATTTGCTTCATGTTCCGCTACTGGAAATTCGGCACTTGCTAAATCTTTGAAACGCATTATTTTTGCGAACTCTCCGCCAAATACTGATTTGTAAAAGTTGAATGCTTCTTCTGCATTGCCGTTGAAATTAATGTGTGGATTGATACTTGCCATAATTTTATTTTTTAGTGATTTTATATTTATTTAAACCATTTTTGAGCAGAAGGTCTGCGGTGCGGACAACCCGGCCAGCAACAAGGTTGCCGTTTCCCTTCTGATAATTCTTCCTTCATTCGGTGAATATGTTCCGCTCTTGTTTCCGATTTTTTGACAATAGTAACCCAACAAATCCATTCGTTGCGTTGAATAGGCGTTAGTTTGTTCCAACGCTCAAGAATATCTGCATTAGTTTTCAATGCCTTTTTCATATCGTCTGGCACTTCGTGCAAAACGCCTTCGGCTATTATTGTCCTTTCCATATTCTCTTTGTTTACTATTTCAGTCGTTCCAAAACGCCTTTTCGTTTCACAATGTTTTTATAATCCCACTGAATTTCTTTAGATTTTTTCAGCCAGCGTTTGAGGTCTTTGGTGTTAATGTCTGAAACGGCATTATAGAAAATAGAAGCGTCTTTAAATTTTTCACCCTGCACTACCAACCCCTGTTCTTCAAAACTCGCCCCGCTCCAAAACATTAATCTCATTCCACGTTTTTCTTTACTGTAGCCCACAATAGGGTTGCCGTCAAAAAACCACACAGGGTGTCCGTGCCAAACTTTATTTTCCGCTTTTGGCAAACCTTTGCAAATTTCTTGTAGCAGCAAACCACAGATGCTTTTGTCGGTTGCATTTTGTTTGTTGTGGTAAGCGAGAATGTCTTTGTTGACATTTAGCATTTCTGCGTTCTCACCTTTTATGGATTTGGGATTATCATTGTCTTCTGCTACACGGTATTTCAGAATCTTTTTTATCAATGTCAAAGGTAGAGGTTTGTTAATAGGAAACTGAATTGCTCCTTTTGAAGTGCTATACTTTTTAAGTTCTTGCTTGAAATGAACAATTGGATTAGGTGTCGGATAAAAGCCGATATGTTCTTTGTAAACGGCATAGCAAACCAAAACTTTGTTTTGTCGGAACGCAGGCATGCCGTAGCTAATGGTTTCAATTGCCTTTGGTGCAGCTTGTTTAATTGTCTGCCGAAGCTGTTCAAGGATTTTCTGAATGTCTGTAGGACACGATGAGTGATATTCGTCAATGTCCTTGAATTTTAAGATGCTTTTATTCATATGTCAAGTCGTTATGTTTGGTCGTCCAACATTGCTGGTAACGTTTTGCAAGCTTGCGCAGTGCGCTAATGAAACACTGTCTGCCGAAACGTTTATTTAAAGATAAATGTTTTTTAGACTTTTGCAAAATGAAAATGTCTGTCCGCGAAGCGACCTTAAATTTGCAAAAGCCTTGCACGTCCGCCCGCATTGCGCCATGGCTTGCTGTTACCTGCTGGCCGTTTTAAAAAGGTTAAATATGCTTATTTGTCTGCAGTTATATTTCGTCTATTTTTTTTGTGATATATAAAATACTTAATTATGAATATTATTGTCAGCCAAAACAAGAATGGTATAATAGCAGAGTCAAAGATAACCTCAAGATTTGTCCCAAGTAACGCTACTAATACAGGCGCTGGTAATGCAAAACCTGGATCACCCAAGCCGCTTGAAACAACACCAATACCAAAAAACAAGGAATATAAGAATGACATGATTGTGATTTTCCACAATGGCTTGAGGTTTTTTGAATATTTTAATGTCAACCAACAAACACCAATGCAAAAGGGGATATAAAGAATTATAAATATAGGCTCGAAGACAAACTCCATTTTCTTTTAAGGTTAATTAATAAGTCCGTCGTAATTCTTAGCAATAGTCGATACTATGTCTTTGCTTATGGTTTCACTTATAACCCCTCCAGCGACCATTTCGCTTAGTCTGCCAATTAATAACTGTGACCAATGTTTTTTATTTAAAAAATAAAACTCTTTCAATTCATTGAGTTCAATCATTACGTCATCATACGTGATCTCTTGTCCCATTTTAATTTTATCAAGGTCAGCGATAATTTTTTGAAGGCTTTCATTGATTGCGCTTTTTTCTTGATAGTTAAACTCTGTTTGTGGTAAATTTTCAATTAATTCTTCTCTTTCATTTTCGATGAAAAATAATGTGTTTTCATAATTCTTATTTACTAAACATTGGCTTCTGTCGTTTGGATATTCGCATGTTTTTAAATGTTCGTCGTAACCCAATTTTAGCAAAGTCATGATATGTTCAATGAACTCAAGTTTATGAGAGTCTTTGCGGTACTCATATAATTGTGACCGAATTTTGTCTATAAACTCGTTATATTTACTTCGTTCGTTAAATTTGAACTTGATAAAGTCGGAGGCTTGTTGTTGGATGATATTCATTTATTGTCAGTTTGTCTGTTAAAAGTAAGTATGTCTTCACGGCTTGCAGGTAACGGTCGCAGCTATGCGCAGTGCGGGATTGCGTGGCTACGTCTGTATCAACCGAGACAAAACTTGCCTGCGGGAACTGAACCTGCAAAACCTCTGAAACCCGCATTGCGTATGAGCTGTTGTTAGCTGCTGCCCTTATCTCTGTTGAGTTATTTAGTGTCACTTTCTAATAATTATTTTGTTTTCAGTATCACTTTTTAGAGTAGTGTAATTCAATAACACCATTGTCAAAAGTTTTGGAGTTATTGAAAACCAAATCATATTTATTTTGTAAGCTCAAAAACAACCGTTCACCTTGTCCAACAATGACAGGATGAATTGAAATGAATAGCTCGTCAAATAGCGAATTTTCTAAAAATAATTTCCAAATTCCAATTCCACTTTCAACTGAAATGTTTTTTCCATCTTGTTGTTTTAAATCTCTGATTGATTTTGAAAGCGACTGAATGTCGGTATATTTAATTAATTCAGAATTATGCCAAACAATGTCAACTGCTGAGCGTGATAATACGATTTTCTTTATTTCATTTATTTTTTTTGCAAACAGTCTTTCAATATTTGAGGTAGAATTTTGTTCAGCTTTAGGCCAATAGTCCGCCATAAAAGGATATGTATTACTACCAAAAATTACGGTGTCTAATTGCTCATAATATTGTATTGCAGATTTTAAAATGTCATCATTCATTAACATCCACTTGTCAGAGTCGGACACTACATTGTCAAGGGACATATGAAAATATAAAATAACTTTTCTCATTGTCAATGTTTTATTGTTTAGGGTTGCAGCTAACGGTTTTCGGCTTGGCGAAGGCAGGGAATAGAAGCACAAATTTTTAATAAACCACAAATGTTTATTAGAAGTACAAATGTTCAATTTACCACGTCAGCCCTGCTTTTGCCAAACCGATGTTAGCGGCTGGCATATTTTGTTGTCCAATTATTTGTCATTTTTCTGGGTAAAGTTTTTGAATATGTTTAATGTGGTTGGTTATCATTTTTTGAAGTGTCTCTATGTTTATGTCTTCAATTTTTTTTACATAAATGCAACCTTTATCTGTCTTGTGTTTGCCAAGTTTTTCAAGTAACTCTTCTCGTTTTTCAAAGTGTCCAGATAAATACAAAGTGATTGCAGATGCTCTTGGAGAAAATCCAACAAGAGGGCTGTCGCCTTCGTGTCCACTTTCATATTTGTAATGATAACTGCCAAAACCAATAATACTTGGTCCCCACATTTTAGGTTCAAGTCCTGTTTGCTTTTTTATTAGTGCAACCAGGTTAAAACTGTCTTCACGTTTAGTTTCGTCCTTTACAGCGTTAATAAAGTCGTTAACGCTTATAGTAGTTTCTGTCGTTTTATTTTTCGCCATGGCTTATTAAGATTATTATTTTTTGAAAATAGAAAGGAAAAGAGTCGGTGCAGATTTTGTTTCAAAATTTGAAGGGTAATCGTCTCCTTTAAGATTGTAACAAATGGTTAATTGTTCATTTTCAATTTTGTAAATTGCAGTAAAATGTTTTCCTGAGTTTACACCTTCTTTACCGTATATATCCATTTTCCCATTTTTGTATTTCAATGTTCCTTTGTCAACACTCTCGGCTGTTAAAGTATAGATGCTATCAGTAATAATTAATTTTTGTGTTTGAAAGACAACTGGCGGTAATTCTTTGCCACCAATTTCTTGTTTAATAGGTGTCCAAGTCCCATTTAAAATAAATGAAATTTTTGAGTTGTTTTTTGTCGTTGCACAACCATAGGTCAAACAAATAATAGTTAATAGTAGAAGCTGTTTCATGTTTTTTTTGTTTTTGTCAAAGTTAATATTTCTGTTTATTCATTTTCAGTTTTCGGGTCGTCCCAAATGCTTGCAGCTAACGGTTTGCAGATTGGCGATGGGCGGGTTTTTCAGAACAAAAGTTAGTTCGGAGCACTGAACTTTCTGCTAACTCAAAACTGTCAAGCGGAGACGAAACCCCGCCTATTGCCAATGTGCTGTTAGCTGCTGCCTTTCTGTCTGTCCGCAAAGTCATTTCACTTTTCATGTTTAGCAATAATTTCTTCCATTTCTTTTGATAGTTCCATTTTGTCGTTTCCGTTTATGATTTTCCAGTCATCTTTCCGTGGGTCATAATATTGGTGAGAAGATGAAGGGTAGTCATTTCCAATGTCTTTGAAAATCTTGATTACAGATGCTATGCTTATTTCAAATAGCCATTCATTTCGTTTGTCGTCCGAAGAAAAGTGAATTGCACATAATGTCAAAGGGCTATTTTCACTTTCGTCTTCACTGCTAAAACATGGAGAAAATATGTAACTATGAACAAATTGATTGCAGAGAAAAATAATGTCATACTTGTTTGTCGTTGGCTTGTCGAAATCATAACACTCATGAAATCTGTGATTGTTCCTCCAAGTTACTTTCTTTCCATTGTTGGGGTATTTTATGCCTTTAAATTTTGTCGCAACAAGTGCATTAGTCAATTTGGTTTTTGCTTCAATCAGTTTACGAATTATGTAAAAACCAATCATTACTTCCTTTTCAAATGTCCCATGCTGTATTGCTGTCCATGATCGTTTGCTCTTAGTTCGTTTATTAAGTTTGTCTGCCAATGTTAGCAGTTCCTTTTTCCAATAATAGCTTTCAGCAATCATAATTTTTCGGTTCCAAGTTTTTCCCGAAGTCCAGGATTGTTTTTATTAAATGTCCAACTGTCAAGCAGAAACAAAACAATTTTGGTGGTTTCAATCATTGCGTTAGCAGCATCAATTCTATCTTCAATTGTGATAAAATTGTCGTCAGCACTAACAGCAGTTGCAAACTTCATTGGTTCTCTGTCTTTAGTGCTTGTGGAATTAAAAAAATGCTTTTCACTCAGATGAATGTAACCTGATGAACTTTTATAAAGGTCAGCAACCCACTTGAATTGTTCTCCAAGTCCGCTCAACTTAGTTACCAAATAATGGTCATTCAATTTATCACCAGTTTTTTCGTCTCTAAAATTCTTGATTGGTGTCCCGCCAATAAAGTCAACAGCAAGTTTATGAGGTTCTTTAACTAAAGTCGTTGCGAAAAATCTTAAAGCGTTGTCAAGTTGTAACCGCACAAGTGGTGCAGCACAAATAAAATTCTTGTTTCTAATAAGCAAGCAGAAACCAGCTATCAAAGACATTGAACGCTTGAAAACTGAAACAGCCAAAAGGTCAAGTGGAAATAAAGCGGAATTATCTGCCTTTATCATCTGCATTGCTTTGTCCAGATGTCCGTGCTGAAGTTGCTCAAGCTCTTTAAGTTTATTTTCTAATTGTTGTTCGGTCATTTCTTGCAGTCTGTTTCAAGTTTGCACTGTCGTCATAGGGTTGCAGCTAACGTTTGGCGGCTAAAAGAAGTGCGGGGTTCGGAGCATCCTCTGTCTATACCGACAAAACTTTATTTATAGCTAAATGTACTTTTTTTTTGCGGCACAAAACAAGCGCGAAGCGCGCAATATGTCCCGCCGCAAAAAAGCTTGGGATTGCCCGCATTTTTTTTAGCTGCTGTTATGCGGTCGTGCTTTATTTACAGCAGGTCCCAACAGTTTTGTTTTTATAAACCGTCTCCAAATGCTCAACTTTTTTTTCGTCTGTCCACTTTTTTGTCGTTACGAATACTGTAAAAATAATTCCATTTTCGCTTCCAAATAAATAGTGATTGTTGATCTTATATTTTTCATTGTCCGCAGTAATTTGCCAAATTATGAAATGATTAACGGTGTCCTGTTTTATAATAGTTCGATTACCTCCAATATTGTCTGCCAAATATTTTGAGTCCCATTCGTAAAATGCCATTACAACATCATTTGAAGTCATTTTGGGTTTATAAAAAGAATAGGAGGAAGCTCTGTTAATTGCAACAGCTGTCATTACCGAGTCTAAGTTTTTAAAGTTGTGTTGTCCGCTTACTTGGTTGTAAGAAAATTTTGTCCATTTACCTGGAATACTTAAGCTACCAAATGGTAATTTACTAAATGTTGTCTGGTTTATTTTGTCATCATAAATATTTGATTCAATTGTCGAAATTGCTTTTGGCGCCATACATGATGTCACAATAGCCAAAAGAAGTATGTGGGATATTTTATTTATTAATTTCATGTCTGTTTGTCTAAGCATGCCGCATAACGGTTTCGGGCTTGGCGAAGGTGGCGATTTTTACCACAAATGTTGATGCGGAGAACCAAACTTTGATTAACCACAAATGTGTCTGCGGAGTAATGAACCGCCACTTTTGCCAAACCCGTGTTACCGGTTCGTGCTTCTTTTTCCGATGTCGTTATATATTCTGTATTCCGCATGATTGAAAGAAATTAAATGTTTGGTCATACAGTTCTTTTGGTCTTGTATGGTCAAGGTCGTCACCTTCTGGAATGTAAATTATTAGTCCTTGTCTGGCTCTGGTCAATAGCACTCTGTATGCATTTTGCAAATATGTTTTGTCGTTTTCGTTGTGGATATTTTGCCACTTTGTCCCGGAAAAGTATTGACAATTCCATTTCCCATTTTCAAAATAATAGTTGATGTCCCACGCCAAGCAAACCCAATCAATTTCTAATCCTTGTATATCAAATTCAGTTGCTATTTCTTCTAGAAAATATGAAGAACGAATATCATCAGAATTATTCAAGAACCAATTAGGAGCAGATATTTCGTTTTTAACATCAATTCCTAAAGGTCTTAATCTTCTGCCGCCTGAACTTGCAACTAGTCCTATTCTTTCACTTCCTTTTGCTTGAGTTCTCAACCATTTTTTTGCCGTTTTTAAATCTCTTGTAATTAAAATTGGAAAATCATTTTTGACTTCCGCTACAAGTGTATTTACTCTTTCATGATTTGCTTCTAAAATTTCGTGCATTAACTCGGAAATTTTCTCTGAACGAAAAGACCTTACAGAAACTGATAAATGCAATTCATGTTTTTCAGTAGCTACTGATTGAACCCAATTTCTTAATTCAATGTCTGATAAATAATTATCGTCTGTAGAAATCAAATTTGAGTAATGAATATCCCAATGAGGATAGTTGTTTTTCAAAGAAGAAAGCCATTCAGAAACTCCAGCTTCACCAGTATTTATCTCTTGTCCACCACCGATTAAACAAATAATTGTACACCAGTCTTCATGTCTATCCATGACGCTGATTAAGAATTCGGGCTCTGACATATCAAAGTCTTCAACTCCTTTTTTTCTTTTCATAAAAGAACTTACTTGTTCTTTTGCCCATGCTCTTTGTGCTTCGTCAAAAACTACAACTTTTTCAACTGGAGCTTTTTTAGAAATTAAATTGTCATCTCGAAAGTGATGAATATTTTGAATAAAAGCGTTAGCTTTTATTGCAGCAATTTTTTTTGTAAGTGGTTCACCATTTTCTTTTGAGGTTGCAACTTCATCTCTGGTTAATGCTTCTCTTAATACATCTACTAATGGACCATTACCAGAAAGAAAAACTGCATGTTCATCTTCATCCGCTTTCATTCTTTCGTTAGCTATATTTAGCCCTGCTAGCGTTTTACCTGCACCAGGAACTCCTGTCAAAAAGCAAATTGACTTTTTATTTTCTCTTTTTGCAGTCTCAATTATGTTGTTAATGCAGTCTGTTGTCTTTGATAGATTGATTGCTCCTGCATCGTGCCTTGAAATCTCTTTTACATTGTGTCCCTTGTAAAGAGCTTGTGCAGCTTCAATTATAGTTGGAGTGGGTTTGTAAATTGAATTTTCCCAGTCAGTAGCATTTATTTGTTTTCCGTTACTTTGTAAAAGTGTCTTTTTGATTACGTCACTTAAATTTTGTTGATTAGCTTTTAAAGGCTCAAATAAATTGTCATCACTTGTAAATACGTTTTCTATCGGTTCTGCTTTTGTAGAAATCAACAAGGGGATTAATTTTTCATGATGACTACCTTCGTGAAAATTTTGTAAGTCCAAGCAATAGTCAACTACTTGTTCAATTGAGTGTTTCTGGTATTGATTGTCACCAACTTTAAATTCTAAAACAAAAATTAGGTCGTTTATTATTAAAACATTGTCAACCCGTTTTCCCATTCGAGGGATTGAAAACTCAAAATAAATTTGTCCGTTGTTAATAGTTTGAAGAGTATCTTTGAGAATTGTTATTTGCTTAACCCAAGCGTTTTTTTGTAAGTCTTCCAGTGCGTGGTTGTGGTGTAAACTTAACTGTCCAAGAATTCGAGTTTCATCATCTTTTAAGAAGTCAGAAATTGTATTTGAGTAGTAACTTCTTGTCATTTTAATTTCTTAATTGTTAATAGTCGGTTGTCGTCCTAGCATGACCGGTAACGTTTTGCAAATAGACGTAGGCGGGCTTTCGAAGCTTCCTGTGTCTATACCCACAAAAGGTTATTTAAAGATAAATGTTTATTAGCGAGGTGCAAAATAAATTCGCGCTTCAGCGCACCTTAATTTCGCACCGAGCGATGACCGAGTCCGCCCGCTTACGTTTATTTGCTGTTAGGTACTGTAAGCGCCACACAGTTTATAATTAATGCGTCTTGGTCATTTTAATTGTCGCTTCAAGAATATTGTCCTTTTTATTTATAATGTCAGTAATTGTAGGCTTAATAATGGTGTCTGGAATTGTGCCTTTTTTATAAGGATATAAGTTGTCAGGAACAGAATAACTATAATGAACAATTGGAATTACAACTTCAATTTTTGTATTAGGTAAAGTAAGTGGAATTGCGTCAAGTGCATTTCCACTATTGTAAGGTCCGCAAATTGGTGTGCCAATTGTTTTGGCATTTGTATAATAGTCAAGTAAAGTAGCTGTTATTAATGCGCCTGAATGTATGTCACTATTAATAAGTAAATAAATATTCCCTTTAAACTGATTGCTTTTGGGCGTGAATATTGTATCTCGAAAACTCGTATAATAATTCGCGTTTTTTTTCGGAAGATTAGTTAAGGCAACAATTGTACTATTCCAATCTTTCAACGATAAACCAGTTGAGTCCATAAGATTGTAATATGTGGGGCGTTTTTTTATAGTTGCAGACATACTGTCAAATATTTGGAAGGGTTTATTGCATAAATAACTTAACAAAATGCCACCAAATTTTGGGTCACCACCTCTGTTGTACCGCAAGTCAATTATTAAATTGTTTATTTTGTTGTCACTTATTGATTTGAAATCCTTTTTAAATGCCTCGGAAAAATTTATGCCGCCCGTTTCCCAGAATGTTGATATTTTCATTAAAGCAATATTGTTTTCCTTGTCGATTTTAAACTTGTAGCAAGTGTCTGTATTGATATATTCGGTTGCAAATTTTTGTAAAGGTAAAAAGTGAATGGAGTCGGATGGTAAAACACAAGGAAGATGAAAGGAATATTCTTTTTTTGTATTGGGGTCTATAGCAACGATGTGAAAAGAGTCGGGCTGCTCAATGAAGGAAGAATATAAATAATCGAAATGCAAGCTGTAAACGTCATATTCTAAAGATTCGTCCGTGGTAAAGTTGGGGTAAGTTGCCTTTACTGTTTTATAAATGTCAAGAGGATTTCGGCCGTTTATAGAAACAATTTGAGAACCTAAAATAACATTTGGATCGTTAAGAAGATTTTTATGTATGTAAGGAATGTTGTCAAGCCAACGAACTTTTATTGGCATAAATTTTTTGATGTCGGCGTATTTATACCAAAAACCTAAAGAAATGTGCTCGTCGTATATTTTTCTTATGATAGGGGATAAAAGAGTGAAGAATTCATCCTTTGTCATTTCGGATTTTATTTTTGAGTAACTGTCATTAAAGTAGTAGTCTAAAGAGTCTTTTGATATAAAGGAATAAAGTCCTGAATGCATTTCTTCGAATGATGTCCGAAAAACGTCGAAGTCCTTTTGAAGCTGCTCCTTACTAAAAGTAGGTACTTTAATGGCGTCAGAAGTTGTTTTGTCGTCCTTTTGTCCGCATGAAATTAGGAGGAAGGAAATGAATAATGAAAGTAGTCTTTTGTCTATGGTCATGTCCTTGCGCTTATTGTACCTAACGTTTTGCAGCTAATTGCAGTTTTTTGCTTGTCCAAGTTATGCATTTGAGCGTTAACACGCAAAAAATTGCAAGTAGGTGCTGTTACCTGTCTGGTGGCGGCACACAGGTGCGTCTTGATTAAGTGTCCGCCGATTAACGAAACTCATTGTCTTGCGCCCATTTCCAATACCCAATTGGTAAGTCCATGAGAGCGGGTGAAATTGGAATTCGTTCAATTTCTTTTCTGTCGTTGTCTTTTACAACAACTTGCAATTCGTACTCAACACTATGTTTGTCACCCGATGGTAAATGCCAAAAACCTTCAAGCATGTCCATAACATTATGAAGAGCGAGGTCTACCGCTTTAATTACTTTTTCGTTTTGGTCTGCGGTTAAGTCTTTAGGTAATGCATTAATTGCTTCTGTCCTGCAGTGTTTTATTAAATGAAATCCGAATGTGTAAGCTGCGTCATCGCGTCGGGCGAAGGCGTCCGTTTGCCAGTCGGGATATTGTCGAGGAGTTGAATTGTCTGTCATAGGGTGTCCGCTAATTTGTCAATGTATGTTTTAAATGCAACAGAACTTTCTTTACCAAGAAAACTCTCGATTATTTGTCCGTGTTTAATTAAAAATATTTCGCCCCAACCGTGGAGCTTCGAATTAAAGATATTTTTCCGTGTGTCTGCTTGAATTGAGTCTGTGTCGATGATGAAGATTTGTCCTTGATAATTTTTGTCCTGAAGATACTCGATGGAGTACTTACAATTTAAATAGCCAATGCTCCAGTTTACCCAAACCATAATTACCCCGTCTTTTACGGTGTCAATTTTAAATTGTTCTATGTCGTCTACGATTGTTATGTTGTCCTGAAGTCGGACGTGATCTTGAATTATTTTATGAAAGTCTGTCGAACTCATGTCTGTCGGGATTTGTCCGCCACTTGCAGGTAACGGACTCTGGCTTGGCGCCGGCGAAAAAACAAATTTCGACGATGCTAAAATGTTCCAATGTCCAACGTGAAGTTAAAATATTTTGAGCATTTGCAAAACAATAAAAAGTCCCGAAGGGGCCGCTGAAAAACTTGCAAATGCATGTACAAATGTCCGCTGGCGCCAGAGCCCGTGTTACCTGCTGTTGCTTAGTCTCGCGTCAAATTATAGGACGTCTTTTGTCCGTCGATTTTTAGATGCTTGAAATAATTACTAAAGTTAATTTTGTAAACCGAGTCCTGTAGAAATTGAGAAGATCTTTGACGTTCATTTAAATCAGAGATAATTAGTTCATTTTTAGCGATTTTCCATGAAACTTTGTCTGAGATTAATTTAGCTGTATGGTCTGAATTGAATGATATGTCAGGACATTCGTCACATTTTTTATAGTTAACATCACGAAAAGTCCAGTTACCAATTAAATTTTCGTCACTGTATTTAACTATTGAATCTCTTTTTAAATCGAATTTGATTGGTAAATTAAATGTCGATGAAACTCTAGCATTCTCAAGAATTTGAGGCTTAAAAGCTGGTTTTGGTAATATGCTTATGACACGAAACGCTTCTTTGTCACATTTGGGACAACCTTTTATACCTTTGAGCAAATCAGCTTTTTCAACATTTCCAAAAGAATCAATGTCTAGTTTTATAAAAACGGTGCCCCCAATAAATCCTCTTTTAACGGAATCTGGAAGGATCACATTTGTCCGAATGAAATCATACAACGATTTGGTACCTGTGATAAATTCTACAGGCGCTGATTTATATGAATGAATTGTTTGTCCAAGGAAAAAACTTCTTAGTAGCAGAAAAAAAATAGTTGAAAAAAATTTAAGACTCATTTCTGTCTGTCGTGTTGCAATAGCAGGTAACGGTTTCGGGGCTTGCGTTCGGCGGGTTAAAGAACCGTCAAACCGTCTACCAACCAAAAACTTTAATTAAAGATACAAAACATTTTCTTTTTTGCTTTACGAAAATAAAAGTCTGCCGTCAGGCAGGCAAATGCAAAGCAAAAAAACTACTCGTCAACCCCGCTGACGCAATTGCCCCGTGTTATAAGTAGTTGGGCGCACATAGTTTATTTTACGTCTATTACTTTAAGTTCTGTCCGCCGATTTATTTTATGAAGCTTTTCTTTTTCTTCTCTTGTCTTAACTTTTAAAATTTCTGCGTCTGGTATAATTAGTAATGTCGCACCGTAACCTTTGTAATGGAGTCTAGTTGAGTCGATGCCTTTACTTTTTATTAAATAGTCCCAAACGTGTTCGGCACGAAATTTTGAAAGCTGTAGGTTACCTTTAGTGCTTCCGCGGCTGTCCGTGTGAGAGCTAATTTCTACTTTAAGAGTCGGGTACTTTTTTAAGAAGGCCGCAACAGGTAAAAGAGAGTCATTAACCGTCGGATTCATTGGATGCGATAGACTGTAAAGTAACTCAGGGATTTTTATTATGTCACCTTTTAGGAAGACTGAGTCTTTTAGAGTCTTGTTCGTAAGTCGACCTTTTGTCTGCGAGAAAATTGTCGATGCAAAAAGAAGAAAAGTCGATATGAATATTTTTGTCATTGTCTGCGATTTTGTCCGAGGGAAATTGTCCGCCCAATTACTTATAACGGTTTCGGGGCTTGCGTTCGGCGGGTTAAAGAACCGTCAAATCGTCTACCAACCGAAAACTAAATTTAAAGATACAAAACATTTTCTTTTTTGCTTTGTGAAAATAAAAGTCCTGCAGGGGCAAAAGCAAAGCAAAAAAACTACCCGTCAACCCCGCTGACGCAATTGCCCCGTGTTAGCACCAGGTGGTTATCATTCTAATATAAAAGTTCTCGTCCATTTGTCCTTATCAAGATTTCGTCGCAAGATAACAATTGAATCTGTACAAGTTAAAACTGTAAATTGACCATATAAAATCGGTTGCTTATGGCTGTCGACCTTTTTAATATCAAATTTAATGGTCAATGATCTTTTGTCTGTGAACCATTTTTGCGAAAATATGTTAGGGTGAATTAAAGTGTCAGCCGACTGGTTCCAAATTGATTTTTCTATAAAGGCTGAGTCTTTTGTGCTGAATTTTACAGCAATGTTATATTTATAGACCGATGTGTCCCCATAAAAGTTATCAGTCATTTGTTTGATAGACCATCGTCCGACAATTAATGTCTTCGAAATATTCCTTTTGGATAGTCTATTTTGTGAATGACAATTTGCGAATGTCAGTAGGAATATAAATAAAAAATATTTCATTGCATTTGATTTGTCAATGTGTCCACCACTTGGTGCTAACGTTTGGCGGCCTTGCGTAGTTTTTTGCTTGTCCAACTATTGTATTTGAGCAGTAACACGCAAAAAATTACGCGAGACCGCTGTTATAAGTAGTGCGCCCCACACAGCTTTTCGCTCAGCTGTCTAAAGGAACGAAAATATTTTATTAAGTAAAAATTATTTTTAGAACGTCTTTGTCCGAGATGATTTGAGATGTCTGCCGAATTTAAAAGGCGGGAAAAGGTTTTTAGTTTTTTTGTGCGGTCGCCCTTTACGTTTAGGTCGATACGTTTAGGCGGGGAGGAAGTTTGCAAACTTATTTTGCGCCAACAAAAAATTATTGCCATTGAAAAGAAGCGACTAAATGTGTTTGCAAACGTGCGCAAGCGTCTTTTTACATTTAGGTCGATACGTTTAGTGTTTACGCAGGTCGATTTATAAAGTAGCATTGTCTATTTTAGGAGTGTGTCACTAGTTTTAATGTTGGGGCTTTGTCTTATGAAGATTTTGTCGGTCTAATTATGTAAGTTGTTGATAATTAAATGATTATTTGTTAAATATGTTAATTTTCTCTCGAAAAAAAAGACGTTGCCAACGGTAGTTTGAACGTTGCCATTAGCAGTATTATTGATGCCAAAGGCAGTTTTATTAATGCCATTAATAGTTTTATTATTGCCAACGGCAGTTTGGTTGATGCCATTGGCAATAGTATTGATGACATTAAAAGTTTTGTTAAAGACACGAACAGATATATTAGCGACATTAATAGTTTTATTAAGAGACTTGATAGTTTAGTTGTTGCCAACACTATTCTTATTAAAGACAAAGCCTCAACCTAAAAAGACATGCGTTATTTTTTTGTGCGTGATTTGAATTGTATTTTGTTTATCATTTTAAACTCGGGGCTACCTGCACCGTATACACTTTTCACATACGATTTTACTGTTTGTGCTGTATCACATAAGCCGACAGCTTTGTCATATAAAGCGTGGTCGCGAGCGATGCGAGTATTTGTAACTGCTGTGTAAGCAATACCAAAGTTTGTGTTTGACGTTTTAAGTGCTATTAATTTTGCATTTAATGAAGCGGATTGTAAAGGCACTTCGTTTGGTAAAAATAAAGGGTCGGCAGAAAGTAAGGTTACTAATTTAGAAAAATGTTCTACTAGTTGGTCGTAACTTTGTTGTGATGCTGAAATATCTTTTGGCGTTTCGATTACCGGTGGTGCAATTATTTTTTCGGTGCTTGGGCCTGTTGAAACAGGAACTACTTTTACTTTTTTTAATTTTTGTCCTTGTATTTTCGCATTAATTGTTTTTGCGTTAGCAATGTTTTGTTTGCTTGGATTAACGGCAATGTATGCGTTTACAAGTTTTGTAGCAAATTTTTGTAAAGGTTCAAATTCGGCTTGGCGAATGCCAACGGCTTTGTTATAGTTGTCGGAGGCTGTGATTACGTTGTCAATTAAATTATCGGCATTGGTGTATTGTGCTGTAAGTGCGGGAATTTTTATTGCTGTATTTACTGGATTGTAAGTTGCACCGTAACCTGTGCAAGTGGTAATAAGGTCTTCAAAATTTGCTACGTTTTTTGCGTGACCTACTTCGGAAAATGTTGCCATAATAAATAGTTTTTAAGATTTATAAAATAAAATAAAAACATTTATTTTGGAAAACAAATTATTTTTAATGGTTGCGTTAGGGATTGAAGCGAAAATCCTTTTGCCTGCTATTAGCAAAAGATTGTAGCGGAAAGCCCGCCCGATAGGGAACGCCCAAATCAAATTATAATTAATCTTTTAAGTTGTATTGTTTTTTTACAGAATCATAATCTAAATCTGTTGGAAGGGTTGGACTTATAGTTCTGCCATAAGCTGTTATCACTATAATTCTAAAATCTAAGTTGGTTGTTGCGGTAAATGCAGGCACAGACTGACCCGAAGTAGGTTTTTGAGCATAAACCGTAACTGTGGTTGGATTTACCTGAAACCAAAAATAAACAACTGGCGATGGCGTATTGTTGTACCAAGTAAATGGGGTTTGTACTATTGAATTACTATTTGCTGGATCTTTAAAGTAAACAAGCACAATGTCTTCTGGCTTGGTTGTGATACTAAACGAAACTGATGAACTTGTTGGTGTAAAATTTGCAGTTACATCTGTAGATGTGGCTTTTTGCGCCACAGGGCCTGTTTGTCCTTGAATTCCTTGTGGGCCAGCAGGACCAGTTTCGCCTTTTTTACACGATGAAAAAACTAACATACAAATAACTGTTATCAATGGAATTAAGGTTGCAACTTTTAGTGTTTTTTTAATATTTGATTTCATGTTTTTTTTGGTTTTTAATTATTGAGATTAGTCTTTTAAATTATATTCATTTTTAATTGATTCATAGCTTAAATCTTTTGGAAGTGTTCTAAATGACACCGGGATTTCAACAATTCTAAACGCTAACTGAGTTGGCGCTGTAAATGCGGGAGTGTTTTGGTTGGCATTTGGTTTTTGTGCATAAATTTTAACCAAATCGTTGCAATTACACGAACTTTTTTCAACTTCTGCCCAAATATAAGCAACTGGGCTATTGGTGCCATTATACCAAGTAAATGGTGTTTGAACCAAGGCATTATTATTTGCTTGATCCTTAAAGTAAACCAAAATAGCATTCTTGTACGAATCACCATAAGTTGAAAAAGAAAATACCACATTTGAGCCAGTGTAATTTGCAATTATATCAATATAAGTGGCAGGCGGGCCAGGCTTGGCTGACTCACCCTGAGGGCCTTGTGCACCTGCTGGACCTGTATCACCTTTTTTGCAAGAGGAAAGTAGTAGTGTACAGGCAACAAAAAAAGTGAGTATATTTTTTGTACTTTGTTTTGATTTGATTTTCATTAATTATTTGTTTTTGATTAGACTATTATTTTAAAAAAATTAGTTATTGATTTGCATTTATTTTAATGGAACAACCTCGCATTCGGTAACGGTTGTTATAGTGCCACTCCAGTTTTTTACGCCGTTTGAAGCCGTGTAAGTATAAGTACCCCTTAGTAAAGTAAAATTGGCGCAACCATTATTAGTGCATCCTGAAATAAAACCATAATAGGTGGAACATATCCTGTTTGGCCGTTAATTGTTACTGTAGCTTGAGGTTACGGACTATTACTGTAAGAGTATTGCATTACACTCTCTACTAACTGTTGCAACCCCTTGCCAGTTTTGAAGTAAATTCTTTGCTGTATAATTATACGAACCTGTAGGAAAGCGAAAGTTGGCACAGCCACTAGAATTGCATAATGGAATGTAAGGATAATTCGAAGTTATATAACCAACTTGTCCGTTAATAGTTACGGTTGCCTGATTTATAGCAGGTGTAATAGATTGAGATTGAGCGGCACGATAATAAAAAGTAACATCGCCACTATATTTGCAAGAACCGTCATCATCAACAGCATCGGTATTGAAGTTATCAGCAGATGCATTTGTGCATCCTGAAATCCTCTTTTTACAACTCACAAATAAAGTGGACAAAAATATTACAGCAATTAATACTGAGATGTTTATTACATTTTTAATGTTTTTCATTTTTTTAATTTTAAACTATTAATATTCTATTTTATTTCCAAGTTAACCAGTACCAATGCTCTTGAAAACCGGCATTATTGTTGAATAATATGTAAACATAATAGTCTCCGTTTCCAATAAGTTTTGTTTTGGCTTTACCCCTGTTTGGTACATTTATATTAGTGTAAACATTTAATCCCTTTGAATCATAGATATAAACATCTGCATACTTACCTGGGTCGCTTAGGTGGTTAAAATCTACTATTATCGAGTCGCCAATAGAGGCATTTGGTATTTTAACTACATCCACAAAATCGCCATAATAATTATCTATTGCACTAACATCACCTGTAGCAGGAACACCTTTTGTTAATTGCGTATAAGACTTATTTATTTCGGTATCGATGTTTAAATTTGCACTTGCACTTACAGCGTTGCCGCCAGACTCATCGGTTACATTAATTGTCATTGGACCAACAAATGTCTTATTGCCTAAGGTTACCTGAACCGGAACAGCAGTATTATTAGAATAAGAATCTGTAACAACATCTTTAAGCGAGTTACCTGCAGCATCGGTAACTGTTATATGCGCTTTAACGGATTGCGTACCTGCTACATTTACTTTAAAGCCAAATTTGTCTAATTGACCAATGGTAGCAGGCGAGTAAACATCATAAATAGTAAAAGCGGTTGGTTCGGTTTTGTCTTTCTTTTTACATGATACTACTAGTAATGTAAAAAGTGAAATGAAAATTCCTGTTTTTAATAAAATTGATTTCATGATAATTTATGTTGGTTTTTGTGTTAAAAAATTGGATTAATAAAATTTATAATACTTAACAAAAAAAATACTTAAGGTTCTTCATTATTTTTGTTAGCGTTCTTGCTTTTAATTTTAACTAGTTTGTTATTACTACTCTTTTATTTATTGCACCCTGTTTGCTAATTATATTAATATTATATACTCCAATAGGTAAGTTAGTTGCATTTATTGTAGCATTATCGGTAATTAACTGACTTAATACTAATTTGCCATTTACATCATACATTTTAAGAGTTGCGTTTGTGTAATTAGCTGATTTTATTGAGAAATCTCCGTTATTTGGGTTTGGATAAATATTTGCAAATGACTTATCAACTTCTACTTGACTTATATTTGTAGTAAAAGGATTCAGTAAATATCTAAAAACAGTTCCTTGGTTATAAACACCACCATAATATGTTGTTCCATATAAATAATTTCCATCACTATATAATGAACCATAAGGAGTAGAAATGGATGTTGAAAAACTATAAAGGTTTGTAAAGTTTGTTCCATCAGGTTTTATTTTAAAAATAACACCCGGAGACGATCCTCCTGATTGGGTCATTCCATACAAATAAGTTCCGTCGCCTATTAAATTATTGTATGCAGGACCAGCACCATCTAATGAGTTACTTCCAAAATCACGAATCTTCGCATAACCAGTACCGTCAGGTTTTATTTTAAACATAGTTCCCAAACTGTTCAAACCACCCCATTGTGTCATCCCATATAAATAAATTCCATCGAAATATAACGAACTTTTAGGATTTGAGCCACTGGTGGTTGGGCTTGCAGTGGCATTATTAGCAAAATTAATAATATTGGTATATCCTGTTCCATTTGTCATGACTTTAAATACCGTACCGAAATTAAGTGCCCCGCCAGTTCGGGTTGTACCGTAAACATAACCAGAATTATATAGAAGAGAGCCATGAGGTTCTTTACCACTATTTGTAGCGCCCGTAAAACTATATATTTGACTGTAACTGCTACCATCTGGTTTTATTCTGAAAATTGTACCGTATGCTTGGGTACCTCCACTAGTGGTAGTTCCATACAAATATGTACTATCGCTAACAAGTGATCCATAAGGAAGATAAGCATTTCCTCCGCCTACCGAAAAGCTTTTTAATATTGTATAGCCAGTGCCATCGGTTTTTAGTTTAAAAACAGTTCCTACACCATTTGCACCACCACCAGAAGATGTACCATACAAATAGACGCCATCATATAAAAGTTCCCCATTAGGGTGTGTTTGGCCATTGGTGTAACTTGCAAAATCATATAAGATTGTATAACCCGTACCATCAGGTTTTATTTTAAAAATAGTACCATTGTTGTTCATTGCTCCACTACCTCCGCTATAAGTAGTACCGTACAAATAGGTGCCGTCACTAATAAGTGAACTTTTTGGGTTTAAACCACTGGCAGAATTATTTCCAAAATCATATAAAACATTAAGCGTTTGTGCTTTTGCACATACACTAATTAAAATAGCAGTAATTAATGTTAGAAGTGTTTTTTTCATTTTTTTAAGTATTTAGTATTTATTTTGGTTTAAAAAGATAGAAAGTGTTTTATTTTAAATCGCAATTTGTGGTGCTTGAAAAGCTACCAGAAGTAGTGGTAGAACTAATGCAATTATTTTTTGCTTGCCTTTTTGTTACTTTTAAATAGGTAACAGTAGTTGCTAACGAACCCGAAGTACAAGTACAAATACGGTCTTTTTTGCAGGATACGAAACTAATTGATGTAAGTACCACAGCTAGAATTATAATTTTTTTCATTTTATTTTTTTTAATTAATTTTTGTTTTTTTACTTATCTAATAATACGCTACAAAACTAGATACAAAAACAAATACGTATATAGGTGTTACCACTCAAAAATTAAAAAACCACGATAATTATTAGTTGTTAATAAACCTTAACATAAATTATTGTTTAATTTTACAACAGTTATGATTGAAAAACTAAATATAATAATTGCAGACGATCATCCAATTTTTAGGGTAGGTATAGAAAGTATAATAAAGGCGGCTGGTCACAACGTATTGGCATTAGCAAAAGATGGTCTCGAAGCTTTTGAATTTTGCAAAACGTTTAAGCCCGATTTATTAATTACAGATTTAGATATGCCGAACTTAGATGGCGTTAAACTATCAGAAAAAATAAAAAAGGAAATTGGTTCTGAAATTAGAATAATTGTTCTAACATTTTATAACTCTGTTACCCTAAATAATTTGTTGTATAAAATTGGCGTTGAAACTGTTTTGATAAAAGAAGATGCTCTTGAAAATATTATCGAAATTATAGAGCAAAAAGGTTCTACGAATAACAATCAAGGAGGATCATATCGTCAAAATAAAATAAGTACAAATAGCCTTTTTAATCAAGATTTAATGAGTAATTTATTAGAAAGTCTTTCCAAAACCGAAATAAACTTACTTAAACTAATATCCCAATCATTACCAAACAAAGAAATAGCGGATAAACTTTTTATATCGCCGAAAACGGTAGAAAACCACCGATACAATATTTCTGCAAAACTCGATCTTTCTGGCGAAAAAAACTCGCTCTTAAAATTTGCATTAGAAAATAAGTTAACAATTGAAAAAATTTTTTCAGTAGGCATAGAGAGCAAAAAATAAGCTATTTTTATTTAATTAGTTGAATGAGTAAATACACATTAAATTTTATAGTAATACTTTTATATTGGGGATTATCACTTAATGCTCAAATCAACAATGATATACTATTCGATCAAATAAATTCAAGTGATGGTTTAACTGTTAATACAGTACGATCAATTGCAAAAGATAAAGATGGTAATATCTGGTTAGCGTCAGAAAAGGGCTTAGTAAAATATAACGGCTACAATTCCAAAATTTTTAGTAATACGAAAGACTCGAGCGGCATACTAGCATTACAAGTTTCAAAAATTTTTATAGATTCAAAAAACTTTATTTGGATTGCTTATAGAGGGGATTATATAAGTAGATTTGACCCAGTAACCGAAAAGTTTACTCACTATTATCCAAATTTAAAAAATAAAACATCTTACCCAGGGGGCTCTTTTGCAAATATTATAGAAGACAAAACCGGCGGCTTATGGATGGCTTTGTGGGGCGGAGGCTTAAGTTATTTTAATCCAAATACTGAAACATTTAAGAGCTGGCAACCAAGCTATATGGCTAACGACAGTTTATCGAGTATTAATGTTTCTTACATTGCCAGAAGAAAAGATGGGGTATTTTATGTTGGCACTTGGGAAGGAAATAATTTTAATAATACGCTCCAAACATTTAACCCTAAAACAAATAAATTTAGCCGCTTTAATTTCGATGAATTTAAATTTGAAAGCCCTCAAGAAAAACACAATATAACTGAGGCTTTAAAAATTGTAAATGTTATTTATTTGGATAATGACGAAAACTTATGGGTGGGGACTTTTGTGGGATTAGTATTTATTGATTTAGCCAATAAAACTATGTATCGACTGACCGGACAATTGAATAAGCCAACTAAAGAGTACGGATTTGGTAAATACGAAAAACCAGTTTGCATTACTCCGCTAAATGACCACAAACTATGGGTAGGAAACGAGGTTGGAGGGATAATGGAGGTTGATTTGAAAACTAAAAATTGCACTTATATTACCCATGTTTTAAACTATGAACGATCAATAACAAGCAATCGAATTCGCAGTTTTTTTGTTGACGAGTTTGGAAATATATGGGTTGGCACAGATGGTGGTAGTATAAGTATTTACAGCCCTATTTTACAACAATTTAAATTTATAACAAACGAACAATTAAATGCACAAAAATTTAATAAAGCACAAGGCCAAACTGCTATTCACTTTATTTCAGAATCAAAAGATGGAAAAACAATTTATTTTTCACACGGAAATGGATTTACCATTTATAAAACGGATAAGGAAGAATTTACTTGGATAAATACAGAAAAGGAAATGCTAGGAATTGAAATTGATGAAAAAATTAGCCCCAACAATCCTTTAAATGTCGGTTGGGTATTGGATCAAGAAAAAAATATTTTGGTAAAAGCAGGCGAATCGGATAATGTTTTAGAGTATGAAAAAGTTAACGGAAGAAATATAAAATCAAAAGTATATCGAAATGTGGATGCGATAAAATATTCAAACGATTTAAAATATGCGGCTGCTATTAAGCGAAATAATAAAAACGATAATTTATTGTTTTTTACAATAAATGCCAAAAAAAATAGTATTCGTGATTCAATTGAAATTCCCGCAGGCAAAGGAAAATACAATAACATTGAAAATCCCATTCTGTTTCAACTCGATTCTGCTAATTGGGTATTTAGCCAAAACCGATTAATCTTTCATATAATAAATATTTCAAAAAAAAAATATAAAACATACGGAAATACTTTAGCTATAACAAATCTACCGGATTCGGTGTATTTTTTCTTTACTGTAGATTATCGAAGCAATATTTGGTTTACTGGCAGACAAAAAAATTTAATAAAATTTGAATATAAAACTGGGAAATTTGAATTTATTGGTAATTCGTTAGGTTTAGGTAAGGAGGATATTATTTACAGTATTACTGAGGATAATAACAACATACTTTGGATAGCATTGAAAAGTGAGTTAATACGATTTGATCCAAAAAATAAAAGTTCTGTACGCTTTGGCTCAGAGCTTGGATTGAAAGACGTTTATTTCTCCGAGGTAAAAAGTTCTCATCAAAATTCAGAAGATGTATTTATCGCTACTTCGTACGGGGCTTTAGCTTTTAATCCTCAAAAACTGATTTTTAAACAAACACCTTCAAAAGTAAATATATCCAATATAATAGTAAATAATGATACATTAAGTCCCCAAAAAATAGCACAATTTTATAATGGAAATTACTCCCTTAAACCTAATCAAAATTCACTTCTGTTTGAATTTTCAAGCAGTCAAGTTTATACTTCAGGCATAAAAAATTATTATTACCGACTTATTGGTTTAGATACTATATGGCGTGTACTTTTAAATAACAACATTATGAAATTTACTAATTTATCTGCCGGCGACTATCGTTTTGAAGTATATTGTAGTAACAATTACGGTTACAGTTCCTCCGTTCTAAAACTTAATTTCCAAATACCTAAAGTACTTTGGTTACGATGGTGGTTTATTATATTAGAAATTTTGTTTTCATTAAGTTTAATATACATTTTTGTTAAATACAGAGAGCTAAGACTTAAAAAGCAATTGGAAATAATAGTTGCCACGCAGGAAAGGGAAAGGAATCTCATTTCCAAAAACCTTCACGATAGCATTGGTCATAGTTTAATTGTTTTAAAAAGTCAGCCAAATAAAAAAGAATTGATAGATAATATTATTACAGATGTACGAAGTCTAAGTCTTAATTTATACCCGGTTATTATAGAAAAAATTGGCTTGCAAGGAGCAATAATCGATTTGGTTGAAAGCAGTTTTATAAATTCAGGCATCAAATATTCATACAGTATTGATGAAAATGTTAGCAATATTCAAAAAGATATTTCAATTAATATTTATCGCATAATACAAGAACAAGTCACAAACATACTAAAACATTCATCAGCAACTAGAGTTTCGGTTTACTTTGAAGTTAAAGATTTAGCATATTCATTAAAAGTAATTGATAATGGTGTAGGATTTGATTTTGATTTAGCCATGTCGAAAAAATCTTTAGGCCTAAATTCTATTAAGGATCGTGTAACCATGCTAAATAAGGGGCGATTGAGTGTTACTTCATCATCAGAGGGTACAACTTGTGTTATCGAATTTAAAGGGTAATTGTAATTTTTCTATCAGTCTTTTTAAATTTTTTCATTATCCTAGCGACTTAGATGTACTGACATATATAACATCGCATTCCATAGATAAGGTTGTTGGTGGTTTAATTGAATGAATATGGTTTATCGGATTTATTTTAAAATACCATACGCCTGTGGCGCGCATTTTGGCGCGTCAAGAGCACGCGCAAAAAAAGTGCGAAGCACGCCTATTTGTGTGCGGTAGGAATTTAGCTTATTTGTTTTTTGCCTGTCTTTTCGCAAAAACAAATGTGCTAAATTAGTGATAGCCAAAACGGGTTTGTCAAACCCGAAACGTGCGGTGGGAAGAAAATAACTAAAAACCGTTTCGGTGTCTGGCGAGGTCTTGAAATGTCGAGAATTTAGAAAAGTGAATGCTGTTCTTGTCTTACCGTTATTTTATGTCCGTCAGTGGGCGCATTACTTATAACGGTTTCGGGGCTTGCGTTCGGCGGGTTAAATAACCGTCAAACTGTCTACCAACCGAAAACTAAAATTAAAGATACAAAACTTTTTCTTTTTTGCTTTACGAAAATAAAAGTCCCGAAGGGGCAAAAGCAAAGCAAAAAACTACCCGTCAACCCCGCTGACGCAATTGCCCCGTGTTAGTGCCAGTAGTGGTTACCTAGATTTCTTGTAGCTCATTTTCGTGTCCCGGTAACAGTGTAATTAGTGCCTCCACCGTGTCCACCACCAGGACAACTTGAAGTTTCATATTGAAACGTAACTGCCTTTCTTTTTTCAAACTGTCCACTGCCCCCGCACCCTGTTGCTTTTCCCTGTCGGTCGATCGCAAAAATAACAGTTCTACTGTCTGTAAAATTTATGATTATTTGGTCGGGACTGGCTTTTTTGTCGTAAAATACTTTGCCGGAATAAGTACCATCAATAGCAGAATAATAACCATTTGTACTGGTCCAAGAAATTGCCGTATACCTGAAGTCATATAATCCGCAAAATTTATTTCTGTAGTCAAAAGGCGTCTTTTCGCATCCAATTGTAAGGATGGATAGGACGAGAAAATATTTTAAAATTTTTAAAGTCATAATCATCGTCTTTGCCATTCGTCCCGCTATTGGTACTAACGGATCGCCAACTGGCGTGAGTTTTTTGCTTGTCCAAGTTATGTATTTGAGCGTTAACACGCAAAAAATTACGCCAGTTGGCTGTTAGGTGTCTGGTGACGGCACACAGATACGTCAAGTTGACGTGTCTGCTTACATTGGTTAAGCATTTTTTTTATTTTTAAAATATTTTTTTACTTGTCCGTAAATTGGGATTGATAATAAAATAAGTCCGAAAAAAATTGCGGTCGGACCAGTTATTGAACCTTGTCTACCCGCAGTAAAACGTCCGCCTGATGACCAACCAGAACTAATACTACCCGAGAATGTCATGTCGATACCACCTATTAAAACTAAAAGTCCGCAGATTACTAATAGATAAAAACCAGTTTTGTCCATACGAGTTGGTTTAGTAAAGTCAATTTGGTCGTCGTCAGCTAATTTTTTTGGTCGTCGAATATTTTGTTTTTCTGTCGGCATATGTAACTTTTGTCTTACGGAATGTCTGTCCGCCACTTGCACCTAACGTTTTGCAGCTACAAGTAGTGCGGTTTGAAACCGTTGTCTACCGAAATGCTTTTAACAAAGATACTATGTTCATGGACTTTTGCAAAGCGAAAATAATTGTCTTTCGCGAAGCGACCTTGTTTGCAAAAGCTTTGATGTCCGCCCGCATTACTGGTAGGTGCTGTTATAACTCGTTGCCGCCACACAGTTGCGCAACGCTCACGTGTCCGCAGAGTATTGTTAAATGATTGTGAATTCGAGTTTTTCAATTATTTCGTATGCTCTATTAAACGCCGAAATTCCGTCTGACCAAGTAGGAAATTGATTTTTATAATGCTTTATCATATTAATAAACACTCGACCTTTCTGAAGTTCGTCATTGTCGGTCTGCGAAATATTTTTGTGAGCGCACAGTTTATTAATGACATTAACTAAGTCTTCTCTTTCACCGAGTAGTCCGTCATTATTGGCGTGCATTCTCAAGCTTATTTCGAAAAGAACTGCTTTACGGTAGATATTGTCTGGAACGTCGTTGTCTAAAATGTGTCCATACACCTCAGTGCAACTTTTAAAAAAGATCATTAACGAGGGTCCTGACTTTAACAAGAGCCCAAAGTCGCAGTCAGTTTTGCGCGGTGTATTGTCATTAGTTACAATACCATTATAGTATGTTGTCATTGGTGGAATAGGCCCTTGCACTAAATTAAGGAAGTCAAAATAGTTGCCATGCCTAATGTGTCCGAACTCGGCTTTAAAATGAGTTATTGTTTTACCGGATTTTAAAACCTTTAGCATATAGCCGACAGCCGGTTCGATGATTAGTATTTCTTTATCCGTTTTCATCGTTTGTCTGCCGAATTACTTTTTATGTCCTTGAGGGAAAATATTATTGATATAATATAACAGGTCAAAAAACTAATGACAGGAATAATGAAGAGTGAGTAATTGAATAGTTCGATTGGGACCGAAGTAAGTCTGTCAATTAAAGGAGCGCAAAGCAGAATAAAAACAACAAGTTCAATGAATATAATGCGTCTTGATTTTTTAAACCTAAGTAAATAAAGTAGTAATAGCAGTCCAACAAAACTAGCTATAGATGTAGCTGCTGTCTGACTGCCTTCTGAGCCAAACATCGTAAAAACAATAAATAAAATAAACGGTACAGCAATCATTTGCCCGTTCAGCATTATGAAACAATATGATAAAATGGAAAGGACTCTAAATATCGTTCTTGTCTTAATGTTTTTCATTTTTTTATGTCGTTGTCTTCGGAGACGTCGTCCGCGGCAATGAGTTATAACTAGCTTATACCCGCCATAAAATGGCGGGTATAATACCTAAATTGGGTAGATAACCGCCATAAAGTGGCTTGTATGCTTTCGTAAATATAATTCATTTTAACTTCTTTTTAGCCGATTGCCCTAATTCTAAATAATTCTCTTTTGTAACTACCTTTTTGCCTGTTTTTTCTTCTAATTCTTTTCGAGCATTTCCGGCAACATTACCGCCTTGTTTAGCTACTTTTTTGTTTTCAATAAATCCTTTTGGCTGTTTTGTTTGCACAATGGCTTGCGTAGAAGCCTCTCCAAGCATAGAAAAAATGAGCTCAAGGTCGCTCATGTGATCACTTAAATTCTGATTTTTTAAACCCTTAATGTTTTTATGATCTTTTGGTGTTACTCCAAAAGTGGCCTTCGAAATTTCGGCAGTTAAAATAGCATATTCTACATTTTCTTTTACACCACTTTTCTTCCAAGAATCTGTTAATTCTTCTCTAATAGCAATACTTCGCATACGTTTTTCAATCCAATCATCGCTATAGCCTTTTTGTTTATATAGCTCTCGGGTACGTTGTGCGGCCAGTTCGGGGTTTTGTATCTCGTCCAGTCTATCCGAGCCCACTTGCGCTAACCATAATTTAAAGGGTTCAGCCTTTGGCGAAGGAATGGACTGAATTATCCGCAATAACCCTTTTGTATTGGCACAACCCATTTTTTGTTTGCCTCCTGTGGTTTCTACTAAAAGGGTAGGTACAAATTGTACCCACCCTTTAGCAAGTTCAAGATCACGCTTTCTCATACGTTTTACCTATTGTTTAGGGTCGTTACTATCCGTTAAAACAGCAATAACATCTTCCACTACAAAATACCAGCTCTTTTCTGTTTCGTTCCAAACGGAACGTATTTTTTTGCTTTCAAATAATTTAATATTACTCATTGTTTAAATGTATAAAATTTTTAGTGGTTTTATAAATAATCAAAAGGCGAAACTATTTTTTGAATGTTTTTTGTGCTAACATGGGTATATATTTCGGTGGTTTTACTGCTGCTATGTCCCAATATTTCTTGTATATATCGTAGGTCAGTTCCGTTTTCTAATAAATGCGTGGCATAGCTATGGCGCAACCAATGCAAACTTACTGGTTTTATAATTTTTGTTTTTTGAAGCGATTGTTTTAAAACGTTTTGTAAACTCCGTTCATCATAAGGCTCGCCTACATTTTGCCCCTCAAACAAATACTTTTCGGGCTTACATGCACTATAATATTCACGAAGCAGTTCAATTATTTTATTGCTAAGCGGTGCAATTCTATCTTTTCTACCTTTTGATTGTTTTATTATTAATACACCACGTTTACTATCAACATGTTCTTGCTTTAAATTTAACAGTTCGCCACACCTTAGGCCACAACTATAAATTAAACTTAACATGGCTTTATGTTTTATATTGTTATGGGCATTTAAAATCAATTTTACCTCCTCCTTACTTAAAACATTTGGCAATTGTTTTGGTCGCTTTGGCCTGTGTATCAACTCTGGGTTTAAATGTTTGTTTTCAATAATTCTTATAAACAACTTTATGGCGTTTACCACTTGGTTTTGAAACGAGGATGAAAGTTTTTGTTTTAAAATATACTCGTTATTAAATGTAATAATATCCTCATTGGTAATTTCAGAAATGCTTTTATGACAGTAAAACCTCAAAAATGTTTTTAAAGCATCGGTATACGTGCCAATGGTGCTTTGGCTATAGCGTTTGGAATTAAGCCAGTTTTTTAATTGTTGTAGTTTTTGCTCGCCCTCGGCAGTTAAAGCAGGTAAATTAGTAGAACCTGTTTTTTCTGTATTAGGTTTAGCCGTATAGTTTGGCGTTTTAATTTCAACAGGTGCAAGCGTTAACGTTTGGTTTAGCGCAGTGTAATCTAACCAGGCTTTGCCTTGCACTGCATTAAATAATTTGTGCTTTAACTCATTTTCGTAGGGTAAATACCAACAAGCCATGGTTTTACTCCAGCGCAAGGTTTTAAAACTGCGTAGCAATTCTAAAATTTTATTATCTTTTTCAAAAAGTACTTGTACAATGGGGATGGCATTATGGCTTGCGGCTTTAAGTGTAATTAAGGGTAAATTCATTGGGTAAATTTACTACCAAATAAAGCACTGTATTGCTATTATTTGTAGCAATATTTTTTTTGTAACGAAAACCAAAAACGTGTTGTTAGCGTGAGGGATTGCAGCGAAAAGCCCACAGGCGTGAGGAACGAACGCCGAGGACTTGCAGCGTAAAGCCCGACCCTGCTTGGGTGTAATTTAGGGGCAGGGGCACGCCCAGCTATAAAATTATATTTTTACTAATCTCTTTTCTTTAACCACTGCGTTACTGCTGGTGCCAGTTCTTTTTGCGATTTACCACCCACAAACACACCAATGTGCCCACCTTTAAAGCCATATAATTCTTTATCTTCGCTGCCAACGTAATCGTTTAATGGCATGGTGGCTGCAGGGGGTACTAAATGGTCTTCGGTAGCGTAAATATTTAATAATGGTGAGGTTAAGTTTTTTAAGTTTACTTTTTTACCGCCCACTTCTAACTCGCCTTTTACCAATTTATTTTGTTGGTACAACTCTTTCATAAATTGCCTAAAACACTCGCCGGCTTGGTCGGGGCTTTCGGCAATCCATTTTTCCATGCGTAAAAAACTCAGCAACTTTGTTTCGTCTTCTAAACTGCTATTAAGTGCTTGTTGTTTTTGTACTTTCATCATCGGCTTTAATAAATCAAAGCCTTGGTTTAAAAAATCGCCGGGTATTAGGCCATGGTTGGCTTCTACTAATTTATCAAAATCCATATCACGACTCCATTTAAACAAAAGTCCGTCGTTTGTACTAAAATCAATAGGTGTAACGTGCGTTACTAAATTTTTTATTTTATTGGGGTAAAGCGATGAGTAAATTACGCTTAAGGTGCCACCTTGGCAAATGCTTAAAATATTTATTTTTTCAACTCGGTTTTTTTTGCGAATAAAATCAACACAATTATTTATGTAACCGTTTACATAATCGTCCATACTTAAAAAACGGTCGCCCTTAGTTGGAAAGCCCCAATCTATTAAATACACATCTAAACCCGAATCTAATAATTTTTTAATATAGCTACGGTCGGGCTGTATATCTAACATTTTATAGGTATTTACCAAAGCGTAAACTATAAGTACAGGCGTTTTGTAAGTAGCATCAGTATCTCGATTGTAACGGTAAAGGGTTAATTTATCTTCGTTGTAAACAGCTGTTTTTGGGGTAATGGCAATATTAACTTCTTTAACCTGATTAAGTGTTTCGTAGCTTTTAATTGCTTTTTGGGTTAAATCAACCATTTCTTTTAGTGCATCTATTTCCATAATATTTAATTTTAGCAATACTAATGTAGGTATATTTTTTTACTAAGTAAAAAGCCAAGATTAATTTATTGCTATTTTTGTGCTAAAAATTAAATTTTATGCAACAGGCTTTTGTAACATCAGAACTAAAAAACGGAATTGGCACCATTACTTTTTTTCATCCTCAAAGTAACAGTATGCCGGGGCAACAACTTAGTAATTTAGCACTCGAAATAGAAAAGTTGGGTGCAGATACCAATGTAAAAGTTATAATTTTAAAAAGCGAGGGCGAAAAAGCCTTTTGCGCCGGCGCCAGTTTTGATGAATTAATTGCGATTAAAGATTTAGAAACCGGAAAAAAATTCTTTTCGGGATTTTCTGCCGTTATAAATGCGATGCGTAAAGCACCAAAATTTATAATTGCCAGGGTGCAGGGCAAAGCCGTGGGTGGTGGTGTAGGCATAGCCAGCAGTGCCGATTATTGTTTTGCCGTGCAGGGTGCATCGTGTAAATTAAGCGAATTAGCCGTAGGCATAGGTCCTTTTGTGGTGGGCCCAGCCGTAGAACGCAAAATTGGAAAAGCCGCTTTTTGCGAATTAACTATTAATGCTACAGAGTGGCGCAGTGCCGAATGGGGCAACCAAAAAGGCTTGTACACCGATTTGTTTGAAACTGTTAGTGATATGGATAAAGCCATTGATGTTTTAGCCCAACGTTTGGCAGCAAGTAACCCACAAGCAATGAGCATGCTTAAAAAAATTATGTGGCAGGGTACCGAAAATTGGGATACCTTATTAATAGAAAGAGCAGAAATGAGTGGTACCCTTGTTTTAAGCGAATTTACGGTTAATGCAATTAATAAGTTTAAGGCAAAATAATAAAATTGCTTCGGCGTTACTTACTCTTTGTAACAATCATAAAATCTTTTAAATAAAAAGGTTCAAAATAAATTAAATCTTCGTATTGTTTATTTATATATTTTAAATACGAAAGCTTTACCATACTTTTTGCAGATGGTTTAATATCATTAATAAAATTGGCATTTGGCAATACACTTAATAGTTCTTTACACTTTAACATGCCATCGCCAAAAAAATAAATGTTAGTGTAATTTTTATATTTTTTAATACTTAGTTCATCCACTATTAAAGCTTCGGTAGCTGCCACTTCGTTTAAATTTGAGTCGTAAACAGCAGTGTAAACCTCCATTCTACGGGCATCTAACATAGGGCAATAAAAATTAGTTTCTTCTTTAGTGCCACTACCATTTGTTAGCACTTGCAAGGTATTTATACTAATTAATGGAATGTTTAAAGCATAACACAAACCTTTAGCTGCACTTACACCAATGCGTAACCCGGTGTATGACCCAGGGCCTTTACTTACAGCCACAGCACTTAACTGCTGAGGCTTTAAGTTAGTTTGTTTTAAAAGTTCATCAATAAATACATGCAAATTTTCGGCGTGTGTATAACCGTTATCAATTTCCTTAAGTGCAATTAAATTATCGTTTTCAGAAATACTAACGGAACAAACAGTTGTAGCGCTTTCAATATTTAAAATAAAAGCCAATTATTTATCGGTTTTGTATAAATCTTCTTTTTTAACAATGGCCACTTTTGTTCCTTCTTTTAAAATTTTAGAAACTGCACTGTAAGGGCCACAAATAATTTCTTCGTTATTTTTTACACCGGTTAGTATTTGAATAAAATCATTATCCTGTATGCCTGTGGTTACTTCTATTTGTTTTGATGTGCCATTGCTTAACACAAATATGTATTCTTTTATTTTTTCATCACTTTTAAGTTGTTCCTTTTCTTTATCCTCGTTTTCGTTTTTTACTTGAATTTGTGGTTCGTCAAATTCGCTTAGCGTTTGCAGCGAATCTTTATTACGTGTTGTAACGGCTTGAATAGGAATTGCAATAGCGTTAACCACGCGGCGCGTTTGTATATCCACACTGGCGCTCATTCCTGGACGAAACGGTACTGGATTTTTTTCGTCAATTAAGTAGGCATACGATTCACGCACCAATCTAATTTTTACGGTAAAATTAGTTACCTGGTCAACCGAAATACCGTTTGAATTAGAGGAATTTGCAATTTCAGTAACAATACCTTTAAATTTTTTATCCATATAAGCATCCACCTCAATTAGTGCTGTGTCGTTTTTATGAACTTTAATAATATCGTTTTCATTAACCTCTACACTTACTTCCATTTCGTTTAAGTTTGCCAAACGCAAAATTTCGGTGCCGGCCATACCACTAACACCTACCACACGTTCGCCCTTGCGCGAGCTTAATTTAGAAACCGTAGCATCAACCGGTGCATAAATAAAAGTTTTTTCTAAATTAGTATTTGCTTCTTTTAACGACGCTTCGCTGCCAACTATACTGTATTGGCTGGCATTTACACTTGCTTCTAACGAACTAACATTTGCTTTAGCGCCCTCAAATTGGGCCTTGGCTGCATCAAATTCTTGCTGCGAAATAGCATTTTGCTCGAACAATTTTTTATTTCGGTTAAAAACCGCTTCGCTGTTTAGCAAACTGGCTTTTGCTTGGTCTAACTGTGCTTTAGCCGAATTTAAATTTGCTTTTGTAGTATTTACACTTGCATTTACCCGTTCAAAAGCACTCACATATAAATCGGGTTTAATACGACAAAGCAAAGCGCCTTTTTTTACCTGATCACCTTCTTTTACAAGCATTTCAGTAATTTCGCCACTTACATCGCTAGTAATTTTTAATTCAGTTTCGGGTTGTATTTTACCGGTAGCACTTACCACCTCAATAATTTGGCGAATACTTGCTTTTTGCGTATAAACCTCTAAAGGTTTATTACCGTTAAAAAATTTCAATCCTACCACAACTGAAATAATAACAACACCACTAATTATAATCCAATAAATTTTTTTCATAATTTGTCTCAAAGTTAATAATAAATAAAGGTTTGCATAAAAAATCAACACTAAATTTGTGTAATAATTAAGCTTTATTTTAAAATTTTTAATTTATAATTTCCGTTATGACCATCAACAAAACCCCTAATAGTTTAATAACCGAAACAAGTCCTTATTTATTACAACACGCCTACAACCCAGTAAATTGGGTGGCGTTTAGCGATGATGCCTTTGAAAAAGCTAAAATCGAAAATAAATTAGTATTAATTAGTATTGGCTACAGTGCGTGCCATTGGTGCCACGTAATGGAACACGAAAGTTTTGAAGATGCCGAAGTGGCGCAATTGATGAATGAAAACTTTATAAATATAAAAGTAGATAGAGAGGAACGCACGGATGTTGATATGTTATACATGCAGGCCGTGCAATTAATGACAGGGCAAGGCGGCTGGCCATTAAACTGCTTTACCTTGCCCGATGGAAAACCCATTTACGGCGGTACTTATTTTCAAAAACAACATTGGAAAGGTATTTTAAAAAATTTATCTGATTTAAATAAAAGCGACCCACAAAAAATTGTTGAATATGCCCAAAACCTTACCAATGGCATAAAACAAGCAGAGTTAATTACCACCCAAAAACAAACGGAACATAAACTTGATAAAGCGGTTTTGCAAAATGCCGTTACCAATTGGAAAAAAAGACTAGATAACAAAGAAGGCGGGCCCAACAAAGCGCCAAAATTTCCGTTACCAAGTAATTATCAGTTTTTGTTGCGTTATGCTATTATAGAAGGCGATAACGATCTTTTAAATCACGTAAACTTAACCTTAACAAAAATGGCGCAAGGTGGTATTTATGATCAATTGCGCGGTGGTTTTAGCCGTTATAGCACGGATACGTTGTGGAAAGTGCCGCACTTTGAAAAAATGCTGTATGATAATGCACAATTAGTAAGTTTATATACCGAAGCATATACACTTACTAAAAATAAGTTGTATAAACAAACCGTTTTTGAAACGCTGCGTTTTATTGAACACGAGTGGTACGCTACTGAAGGTTATTTTTATAGTGCCTACGATGCCGATAGTGAGGGCGAAGAAGGCAAATATTATGTGTGGAACAAATTAGATTTGCAAGATTATTTGGGCGAAAATTTTGAGTTATTTGCCGAATATTATAACGTAAACGATTTAGGCTATTGGGAACATAGTAATTATATTTTAATGCGAAGTAATAATACCGCCGAACTATTAACCAAATATAATTTATCGTTAAATGAGTTAGAAGAGAAAATAAATAGTTGTAAAACTAGTTTATTAAAAATAGCTGAAACACGAATAAAGCCTGGCTTAGACGATAAAACGCTAACCAGTTGGAGCGCATTAATGTGTAGTGCATTTGCTAAAGCTTATTTAACCTTTGGCGATGAAAATTACAAGACTATTGCGCTAAAAAGTATCCAATTTATATCTACTCAATTAAGCAAACCAAACGGACAATTACTTCGCACTTACAAAAATGGGCAAAGTAAAATTGATGGTTTTTTAGATGATTATGCCTTTACAATTGAAGCCTTAATAAATTGCTATTTAATTACAGCAGATGAAAATTATTTAACCCAAGCCCATAATTTATGCGAGCTTACATTAACACAATTTAAAAACCCCGATAGTGAATTTTTGTTCTATACCGGTAATTTAAGTACAGCATTAATTGCGCGTACTACCGAAACCAGCGATAATGTTATTCCGGCTTCTAACTCGCAAATGGCACTTAATTTATTTTACTTAGGTACTTATTTTGATAAAAAAGAGTGGCTACAAAAATCGCAATTAATGTTAAATTTAGTAACGGATGATTTAATCCATTATGGCGCAGGTTATAGCAATTGGGGCTGTTTAGGGTTACATTTAACCTATCCATTTAAAGAAGTTGCAATTGTTGGTAACAATGTTAATACAAAACTACACGAGTTATATAAACATGGCCTAATTAATACGATTTTAGCTGTAAGCCAAAACGAAGGTAACTTGCCTTTGGTAAAAGACAGATGTATTGCTACTAAAACATTAATTTATGTTTGCCAAAACAATACCTGTAAACTACCAACGGAAGCGGTTGAAGAGGCTTTAAAGCTAATTGAAAACTAAAAATTACATAATTCTATTTTTTAAAGCTTTGCTTACGCTTGTGTTGTTTTTGCCATTTAATTTTTACTCCCAAGTATTGTTGCCTACTACCGAAACTGCCTTTGAAAAGCAACATAACTTTAATCCTGAGGTTATAAAAAACAAAAACATAAAAAAAATTATTTTTGAAATTGTAGACAAAAAAGACTTTGAAACTGTAGTAGATAAAAATTTAATTGAAACCTATGAGTTTGATACGAACGGACTTTTAACGCGTTATTATTATACCACCATTGTAAAAACCGTTGAACGACAAATTACAACAGGAGCAGTTTATAAACGCAAACGGAAAATTAGTAATGGTACAACCTATACCATAAACGACTACTTATATGATACAATTAGTACATCCTATTTTTACCAAAACAATTTATTACGCTTAAAACGTTACCACGATGGCGCAAATTATTACGAAAGTCGTTATTACCGCTACAATACAAGCAACCAGCTAACCAAGGAATTGCGTTTTAAAGAAACCAACAACAGCAAAGATAAGTCTCTATTTATTTTAGGAAACCAGGTTTTATTAAGCGAAGATAGTTTTCAATACCAAAAGTTTAGTAGCGGTCAGCTAAAATGTACTTTTTTAAATAACGAAAATAGATCTTATAAAGAACAAATAACCAATTACGATAGTTTGGGTAATAAAAAAATGATATTTGAAAATTACACCGCCGCCAGTTGGATTGTGCAAGAACAAAATTTTACTTATAAAAATAGCCGCCTAGAAACGGCACAATTTAAAGGTAATGCAAATAACGATGTTACACTAAAACGCACTTACGAATTTGATGCAAATAAAGAATTATATACCGAAAAGCAATATAAAAACGAAGTGCTTTTAAAAGAAGTAAGTTATGTATCAGATAGCTCTAATGGCTTACTAAATTCATTTATTATTCGTGATGGTATTAATAAAAGTATGCGCATTGTTAAATTAAAATACGATTTTGGTTTGGTTTCAAAATCAAAAAATAATTAGCGTTTAATTACAATAAAATTTTAAAAACTCAACATAAACATTTATCCCGTCGTTTAGTGCTTTAATCGGTAGTTTTTCGTTTGCGGCGTGCACACTTTCTATCATATCCTTATTTAGTTGAAAAGGTAATAAACCAAAGGCAGGTACATTAACACTTCTAAAATAACTATTGTCGGTAGTTGCCGGAAATAAAACAGGAATAACTTTTGCTACTGGGAAAACAGTTTGCACAGCCTTCTTCATATTAGTATAATATTCGTCTAATTTTGTTGGCTCGGCTGTTGGCGACTCATCTACTATCGTTAATTTTATACGTGGGTCTAAAATGCGAAACATTAATTTTAATAACAATGGTTTTTCAGATTTATTGGGCAGCAATCTACAATCGTAATAGGCCACAGCACTTTGTGCCACTTGATTTACTGAACCCTTTTCAGGATTTTGAATTTGTGTTAATTGATACGAATTAGTTACCAGTACTTTCAATGCCTCATTGTCGTTAAAAATTTTTCTGCGTATGGGTTTAAAAATCCACCAATTAATGTGTTTAATAACAAAGCCCTTGTACCCACCCATAATTGCGCCAAGATGTTTAAACGTTTGTTTGGTGCTTTTATCAATAACAATGCGCTCTTCTGTAGTTTCAATCTTATTAATGGCTTTTAATAAAATTTTATGCGCCGTTTTGCTGCTGTGAACCGAACCATGTCCGTTAGTTTTTACTTTAGCTTCTAACTTTAACCAAATACTTTTTTTTTCAGCGTTCGAAATAAAAAAACATAATTCATTTGGTTTGTTTGGTATAATATTGGTAAGTCCTCCACCGCCTTCACCAAAAATAACCACTGGATTTAATTGGCTTAAAATTTTTGGTACAATTATTTTTTCCGCACCATTTTTACCTCCTGTTTCCTCACCCGATAAAAACAGAATTATAAAGTTGTTTTTTAATGAATCTATTTTTGCTGTTTCTTTTATTTTTTTTAATGCCATTAGTTGCATCACCGCCAAACCCTTCATATCTATTGCACCTCTGCCATAAATAGTATCGTTACTTATTTCTCCACCAAAGGCTGTTTTGTACCAGTTAGAAGTGTCTCCGGCTGGCACCACATCTATGTGATTAATAAATAAAACAGAAGGTAATTTTTTTTCAAAAGGAAGCAGTGAAGCGCAAAAGTTGTAACTGGAATCGCTAGTTGAAAAATGAGTCACGTAAAAACCCAACTGTTTACATACCCCTTCAATATACTGTGCAGCAGGTTTTTCGTTACCAGATATGCTTTTAAATTTAATATAATTGCTAAGTATTAAAGCTGCATCGGTCTGAGAAAACCCACTTGAATTAAATAAAATTAAAATACTTAAAAATAGTTTTTTCAATTAAGAGCCTATTTAAATTTCATTTAAAAGAGTTTGAAATTTTTAACGGATCAAGGTTACATTTCCTTTTTTAAAATTGTCTTGTCCATCAAAACATTTTACTTTTAAGTACCAACCAAACACACCCACATCAGCAGGTTTGCCTTTATAAATACCATCCCAGCCTTTTGTTTTATCGTTTGTTTCCCAAACTAATTCGCCCCAACGGTTATATACGGCAAAATAAACTTCGCTTACTTTTAAACCTCTTACATATAATATGTCATTGTTTCCATCACCATTTGGCGTAAAGGTATTTGGCACAAACACGTCTGTTTCTATACAACCATTTAAATTAACTTCAACATATACTAATAAGTTTTCCTTGCAAGGCCCCTTCGTAATTGTAATCGTATACGTTGTACTTCTATCAGGTGTGGCTATCACACTGTAACCGGTTGTAGGCACAATATGGTTATTTGGACTCCATTGCACAAAAGCACCGGGGTCGCCAAAATACGTTAGGGTGCTTGTGTTGCCCTGTACAATACTTGGTGGCACTGCATTTGCCGATATGGGTGTTGTAGAAATTTCACTTACAATTACATTTGTAGTAAGCAAAAACACGCAGCTATTAGAGGTTGTAATTACTACCGAGTACTGGGTAGTAACAGAAGGCGATGCTGTTGGGTAAGGTATGTAATCTAAATTTAAACTAGCGCCTGGCGACCACAAGTAACTTATACCTCCCGTTGCGCTCAATGGTGCATAGCCACCTTTACAAATATTACCGCCCGTTACAGCAACAGCTGGGGGTACAACTACAGTAATTATTTTGGTAGCTGTATCTTTGCAGCCATAGGTATTAGTAACGATGAGTGTAATACTATGTGTGCCGCCGTTATAATAAAAATTGTAAGGATTTTGTACCGTACTGGTAAGGATTGTTGAGAGGGTCCATTGCCAAGCAGTAATAGTCGCAGTTGACAAATCAAAATAATTTACACCGCCACCACAGGGGTTAGTGGTAAATGTAAAATCGGCATTTGGTTTGGGGTAAACGGTAACTTGTGTCGTTAAGGTTTTAGAGCAGGTATATCCAGGACTATTATTATCAATTTGTACGCTATAAATAGTAGTAACGCTTGGCGTGGCAATTGGCGAAGCACTGTTGGGGTTACTTAGGGTTGGTGGAGGACTCCACGTATAACTAGTGCCACCGCTGGCGTTAATAGGCGTAGAATAGCCTTGGCAGATGGTTGAACTGTTTACTATACCCGGAATAAAATTAAATATTGTAACTGTGTTGGTAGCAATACTTGTACACCCATTCAAATCAACTACCGAGAGCGAAACAGTATAACTGCCGGTTGTAGGATAGGTATACGAAGGAGAGGTTAAGCTACTGGTGGGGCTGCTATTACCAAAATTCCAAGTATAAGGATTTGAGCCAAAATTACCTGTAGAACCATTAATTGTAGTTATGGTATTTGAACAAGAGCCTGTTGTTAATGAAAAATTGGCTGTAGGCCTAGGGTAAACCGTTATAAAAGTAACAGCGCTGTCTTTTACATTACAGGTAGTGTTATCGTTTACAACGAGTGATACCGTGTAGGTACCAGGATTTGTATAGGTTACTGTAGGATTAATATTTGTAGTAGTAGTTTGCCCATTACCCAAATACCAAATAAATGTTGCTAATGTCCCTGTAGGAGCAGTGGCATTTGTAAAACTAATAGTTAATGGTGCGCATCCCGAAAGGGTATTTGTATTTATTGTAGAAACTGCAACCTGTAATTGAAAGTCAATTTTAAAAACACCATTATTACAATTTGAATTTAGATTTGGACCAGGTGGGCAAGGGGTAATTATACCGCAAGGCCATTTACCATTTGGAACTGGAAAATCATCATTACCACCGCAACCTGCGCAAACAGATTGATAAATTTTTCCTGCGGGGTCAAAACGAGATGTACCGCCATCAACGTGTTCTTGACTACAATTGCCACCAAAATAGGTGCCATATAATAAACCCGCCATATTTTGCGAAAGTGCTAATAAATAAAAATCAAACCCATTTGGTGGAGTAGCATAAATTGCATTTGTGGTAGTAGGCATACCACTTAACTGCAAGGTATTTGTGATATTTCCTCCCCAGCCTGATATGTATATATTACCACAATTATCAACCGAAAAAGCCGATGGAGAAATATCTACTGAAGCTTGCCCACTGCCAACAACTGTTGCCAAATTTATATTTGAAAGTTGGTTATCAAAACGTGTAATAAACTGATGAGAATTAGGGTTACTATACACGGCACCCACTGTTGGCATAATGCCTTGCGATTGACCGTATACATAAATATTATTCGATTTATCTTTTTGAACGAAATAAGATTGATCGTAACTAGGCGTTCCTACATAGGTTCCTTTTAAAATTGCATTTCCAGCAGGATTAATTTTAACGATATAACCATCTGCTTTTCCACCATTGTAAACAGTACTATATCCGCCTGTTTGAACGGGAAAATTTGTACTAAATGTTCCACCTGTAACATAGGTATGTAAAGAGTCGGTTACAATAAGTGAATAACCAGCATCATTACCACTTCCACCCAAATAGTTTGACCACATTAAGTTTGTTAAACTCGAATTTAGCTTGAATACAACTGCATCTTGTTTTCCACCTAGGGTATTATCAAAAGCATTTACAGTGGGGAAGTTAGGTGAACGTGTAGAGCTTGCAATATATACATTTCCAAACTTATCTAATTGTATCTCTCCTCTAAATTGATCGCCATAATTGTATTGCAATGAATCGGGTTTATATTCAGTTAAATTAAAATTACCAATTTGTAAATTTGGGCAAGCGGTTGTAAATAAGGCGTTGTAATTACTTAACACATTAACGTGGTTAACACCGTCGTTATCTGAACCACCTACATAGGTTGATGCTAGAAGTGTTGTACCCGCAGTATTAAATTTGCTCACATAAATATCTGTTCCGTTATTAAAAGTTGTACCGTTAAAAGTAAATGAAAGCAAATTACCGCCATTAAATGAGTTGTCGTAAGCACCAGATATTGGTATAGGGAAATTAGAAGAACCTGTAGAGCCGTATAAAAGTAATTCGTTATTAGCGCTTACAATTAAACTACTTACCACTTCCGAGCCATTACCTCCTAAATAAGTAGAGTATAATTGCGCGTTACCCACAGAATTATATTTTGTGATGACCACATCGGTGCCCCCATTTGGCCCATTAAAAATAGTAGAATAGGCACCAATAGTCGTTGGATACCCCAAATTAAAAATGGTACCACCTGTATATAAATTTCCCTGAGCATCGTAAGTGGCAGTCATTCCAAAGTTATCAGCTGTACTGCCACTTTGTGCAGCAAAAACCAAAGTAGGATCAATTATTAATGGAAAATTTTTATTATAGCTACCAATTACTTCAAAACTAACAACATTATCCACCAATTTATACTTACAAGGTATTTCAACTGTTTGACCATTTATGGATTGCAGAGCAATGGGTTTTTCCTCCACAACTTTTCCAATTGAGGTTTCAATAATCAAATTTCCATCTGAAACTTTTAAATTATTTACTCCGTTGTATTTTAACTGAATCGTATGGTAATCAGCTCCGGGTTTAACGTAAAAGTTGTATTTTAATTGACGGTCGTTTGTTAAGAATTCAAAATCAATTTCAGGATAAATATTTGGATAAACAACTCTTTTAAAATTTAAAACCTCCGATTTCCAACTTTTAGAGTCATTCCCTATAAAATAATTTTCGTAATAGGGCAATCGATCTTTTGATAACGTAGTTATGTTTTTTTGACAGTATACAAACTCCACTTCATAAGCATGTGCTTTTATTTCTGAATTTCCGTAACGTCCAATACCTCCCGTGTGAAATGTTTTAAATTTTTCATAATCAAATAAAAAGTAAGTTAATTTGTTTTTTTCAAGATAAATGTTGCCATTACTCATGCGCACCATGTAGTTAATCTTATCTGTCCATTGCCCCTTATTTTCTGTAAATCTTAATCCTGGGTGAACGTTTGGGGTAATAATTTTTCTTTTTTGTGGTAAGCCTTCTGAAACTAACAAAAACAACAGTATAGAAAAAATTAATCTCATATTTTTTAAGATAACCAAATATACAATAAAGTACTTTGTTTTGCAAGTTTTTGCATTTTAGTTCTTAAATAATATTTACCTGTGTAGCACCAAAGCCATATTCCTTGTAAGACGCATCGTGGTAGGTAACGCCTTTAATAAATTTAAGGCGGTTAATAATTTCTTGTTTTAAACGCCCATTGCCAACCCCGTGTATAAAAATTAGTTTTTTCATATGCTTTGCAACGGCTTCGTCTAATTCTTTTTCAAATTTTTCTAATTGAATGTTTAGCATATCGTAATTACTTAACCCACTTGTGTTTTCTATTAATTCTTCAATATGTAAATCAATTTCTTTTTCTAACGATTTTAAATACTCTTTATTTGACTTGGACGTTTTTGTTTTAGAGTTAAATTCTTTTATACTTTTAAGTTTAGCAATATCCACTAAACTTAACTCTTGCTGTATCTGGTTTTGAAAAATAAATTCGTCTTTTAGTAAAAAGCCATACACAGGGAATTTAAATTCATCGTGTTTAATCGCTTTTGCCTCGTTTATAACTTTAGGCGATATATTTATTACTTCGGCAACCGGCAATTGTGCTTTAAAATGCGTGTTTTTAAATAAAACGCAGTCTATTTTGTGGTAATTGTAATCGGCAAAAAATTGAATTTTAACTTGTTTTAAAAATACTTTTTGGTACGATCCTACCTCGCCATGTTTTAAGGTTTGAAAATAATCATCGTCTTTTATTGAATATGAATACAACAAATTAAAACTTGAAGCATTAAATAAATAAATTTTGTAATCGCTTATTAAACTAAATAATTCATGGTCGGGTTCAATTATAAAATAAATGGCATCTGTTAAGTGAGCATCATGATTAAGTTCAATATTTTCGGCGTCTTTATCAATAATTAATTCGGTATGAATAGGCACTAATTGGCTGGCTAAAAAAGGTATTTCAAAACCATCCTGCATTTCAACAAGCACCGTGTTTTTATCTTTTATTTGCGAAACAATGCCTTCGCCAATCTCGTTTAAAAAACGAACCTTATCCCCTATTCTTAGTTTCATTTGTTTTTTTTATTTACAAAAATTGTCTTTCAAATCTTCCGCAATTTGGGAACCTGATTTTATAGCATTTGTAATAACTTCGCAAGATTTGACTTTATTTTTTTGATTTTGATAAATATAAGCTAATCCTAAATAAGCATCGTAATTTTTTGGATCAATATTAATGGTGTTTTCATAATCTTTTATGGCTGCGGCGTGGTTTCCTAAATATTCCTGCCAATAGGCGCGCGAATAATAAGCTTGCGAATACATCGGTTTTAAAGCGATGCAAGCATCCAAATCCTCAATAGCTTTTCGGTAATTTTCTAACAATCCCAACGCTGTAGAGCGGTTATACAATGCTTTTAAATGTCTACCATTTTTTAAAACCACAAGGCTAAATTCATCAATTGCACTCATGTAATTTTTTTCAGAAAAATAAATTAAGCCTTTTAAATAATGAGCTTCATTAAACTCCGGAAATAATTTCAATAATTCGGCATCCGCTTTTTTAGCTTCAACTATTTGGTTATTTTTTAACAACACCAATCCCTTATAATAAAGCGAACTGTCTTTAAAATAATTGGCATTAAAGCACGAATCGAGTTTTGAGAGCGTTGTTTTATAGCTTGCCGTTAAGTTAATTTTATAAAAATTTAATTGCGCAAAATATAAATTGCCAATAAAAAGTAGTAAAAATAAAATTATTTTTTTCATTGCTTTTTCGTTAAAATTCTAAAACCGGACATCGTGCTATTGATTTATTGCCTGTAAATTTAGTATTTAATCCCATTGGTGTTACACCTACCATAATTTCGAAACCATTTGGTGCAACACTATATAATTTATTTACGGTTTTGGAATACGCCACGCCCACTGCCAAATTTTTTAAAATTTTTAATTGAAAAATTACGCTTAAAAAATTTGTATTTCGTAAACTGACGCCTGCACCGAATAAATTATTATAGTATAACATCATATTTGCATCAACATTGGGAACTGCAATTAACGGACTATTTAATGTTATAGATGGCAATAAAACAAAATCGTTGTTTATTGGAATAAATTTACCATAGGATAAAAATAAGTTAGCAAATAAATACGATGGGCCACCAATTTGTTTTGCGTTTTTACTAATTATATCTTTTTGCTGAATAGCCGTTATTTGCTTAGCACTAATTTCAAAAAAGAATTTTTTATTGGACAGCCTAAAGCCAGGAATAATGTCGGGATAGGCATAGGCTTTAAAATTTGTTTTTTGAACGATTGGGTCGTTAGCGTCTAATAAAGCAGTGTTTATTAAAAACTTTCTTGCGCCAGCAAACACACCAAACGACGCTACAAGGTTTGAACTTACCAATAAATGAAATGTATAACTACCATAAATACTGTGATTTGTAATAATACCACTTTGGTCGGCCTCTACATAAAAACCTATATTTTGCCAATAATGGTAGCTACGTGGAGGGCGGATTGTAAACGATAAATTTGCAAAATTTTGTTTAGGTGCGTTATCAAATGCGATTAATGGGCGAGCCACCCCAAACGTATAATATATTTTTTGATTAATATCGGTACCACTTGCGGCAGGGTTTATGCCGGCTTTATTAAAAGTTGTTTGGGTATAAATTGTAGTTTGTTGTGCTTTAACAAAATAAAGCAAAAAAATAAATAGATATGTAACTAATTGTTTAATAAAGTGGTGGAAAGATATAAAAAAATGTGTGATTCTGATTTTATCAAAATAATTATATCCTTACGCCTAATATCAGCATATCGTCTACCTGGTTATTAGTACCTTTCCATGTATCCATTTCCGTCTTTAAAATATATTGCTGGTCGGTGGCAGCTAAATTGGCTATTTTTATAAAGGTTTCTTTTAATTTTTTAGTCATATACTTTCTGTTTTGCGGGCCACCTTTTTGATCCGCATAACCATCGGTAAATAAATAAACCATATCATTTTTTTGTACCTGTAACGTTCCATGGTTTATATCTTGGTTTTGTAACGATCCGATTGAAAAATTATTACTCTTTAGTTCGGTAAGTTGATTATCTCTAACAAAATAAATAGAATGATTGGCAGTGGTATAAGTAATTAATTGCGCCTGTTTATTGTAATTAATTAGACTTAGTGCCATGCCATCAACATTGGTAGTAATGTTATTTTTAGCGCTTGTTTTTTGTTTAAAGTAAGTATCTAAATGCTTTACCACCTCTGTTGGTTGGGTGTTTGTTAATTGGGCATACGCACTATCTAAACCGTTATGGCCTAATACACTCATTAATGCACCAGGTACTCCATGGCCAGTACAATCGGCTGCTGCAATAGCTATTGTTGATTGTTCTAGCTCTTTTAACCAATAAAAATCGCCACTTACAATATCTTTGGGTTGGTAGTAAATAAATGCCTCGGTAAAGTAATTTTTTAAAACATCTGTATTAGGTAGCATTGTTCCCTGTATTTTTTCTGCATACTCAATGCTATCGGTAATTTGGTTGTTTTTAATTTCCAACAATCTTTTTTGAGTACTAATATTGTTTTTTTGAAGTTCTAATTGTTGATTTTTTTGTTCAATTTGTATTTTTTGAAACTCTAGTAATTTATTTGATTGGTTTTTACGACGATAATTATAAAACAAAATTCCAGCGAAAAGAATTAAAAAACCTGCAATAATATAAAGGACAATTTTTTGAGTTTTTTCTTGTTTTAATTTCGCCCTGTTTTCGGCCAACTTAGCGAATGTGATTTTTTTTTCGTCGGCCAACTTAATGCTATCTGCCAAAGTTTTTTTCGCGTAGTCATATTGAAGCTTTGATTTGTAACTTGCATTACGATTGTTGTCGTTATTAATACTGTCGCGCATTTTTATCGAGAGCTCAAACATCTCTAACGCTTTAGTTGGGTTATTTTGTTTTTGAAAAACAGTTTTTAGGATGTCGGCTGCTTCTTTTATGCGTTTTGGATTTCCCAATTCATTAGAAATCTGTAAACTTTTGGAACCATATTTTATTGCATCATTTAATTTTTCTTTAAATAAATATGCATTCGCAATATTATGGCAGGCGGTTGCAATTCCGAGTTTATCTTTTATTTTCTCCGCCAGAATTAAATTTTGCATAGAATAGTCTAATGCTTTTTCTAATTTCTTCTGGTCAAAATAAATGTTACCAATATTGCCTAGTAATGTTGCCGTAAGATATTTATCATCAATTTCTTTACTAATATTTAAGCTAATTAGATAATAATCCAATGCTTCATTTAACTTTAACTGTTTTCTAAAAATAATTCCAATATTATTATAGCATAAAGCAGTTCCTTTTTTATCATTAATTTCTTTCCGGATTTTTAAACTACGGTTAAAATAATTCAAGGCTTCTTCAACTTGGTCTTGTTCGGTATATATGTTAGCTATATTATTTAAGGTATTTGCAGCCGCAAGTTTATCGCCTAAATTTTCTTTTATTTTTAAGCTTTGGGTATAATAATTTAACGCTTCTTTAATTTGCCCCTGACGATTATATATATTGGCGATATTATGTAAAGAATATGCAATACCAATTTTATTATCCAAGGCCTTATTAATTTTTAAACTTTGCTTAAAAAAATAAAATGCTTCATCAATTTTCCCAATGTTAAGATTAGTTAGGCCTAGGTTAGAATAGGCTGCTGCGATTCCCTTTTCATATTTAAGCAAAATAAATACTTGCAAACTTTTGTTGTGATATTTAAAAGCGGAATCACTTTGGCCCTTATAGTAAAATGCATTGCCTAAGCCACTATTTGCGCTGCCAAGTTTTCTAAAAAATATATATTTTATAAAAGAGCGTTTTCCTTCAGGCTGATCTTTATTCTTATCAAGTAGGATAACTGTTTCTTCAGTTATCTTTGCAGGATTTAATGCTATGTTTTTTTCGGCCAGTAATTGTGATTTAGTAAAAAGCTGGATTGCCTCGTTTGGATTGTTGCTAAGTAAAAGATTAGCCCATTTATTGAGAGCTTCAATTCTGGTGGTATCGTGTTTGGCAGTTTGTAAAACTAACTTAAGGGAATCAATTTTTTTTGTTTGAGAAAATAGGTGAGCATTAGCAAATACTAAAGTAAAAAATAGCACGCTATTTTTTAGATTATTACAAATCAAAATAATAAATGATTTTTCAAATAACATATTTTTAAATTTAATTGTATTAAATATAATTTTAGTTTTCAATTATATATAATACAAAAGCATTAAATTATTGTTATGTTTTGCTATACTGGGTCTACATCAATCTGCACCCTATATCTCCAATTTTTATAAGAGTTTTGTAATTGTGTTAGCGCTTCGTATATAATTTCACGTGTTTTTTGTGGTGAATCTTGCCGAGCAGTTTTAATTAAAATACATTTATGGTATTGGTTTTTAATTTTTGATACGAGTGGAAATTCTGGTCCCAATAAATTTTTATCAAATGTTGGTTTTAACAACATAACTAATTCTTGCGCTAAATGGTTTACCTCGTTTACATCTTTACTTATTACACTTAATTCAAACAAACGGCTAAAGGGTGGGTAATTGTGTTGATGTCTATCGTTCAAGGTTTCAGTATAAAAACTAGCTTGTGTGTTTTCTTGTATGTGTTTAATAACGGTGTGTTGCGGTTGGGTGGTTTGTACAAACACTTTTCCTTTGTCAACACTTCGCCCTGCCCTACCCCGCACTTGGGTTATTAATTGAAAGGCTTTTTCAAAACTTCTAAAATCTGGAAAATTTAAACTACTATCCGCATTTAAAACACCTACCACACTCACATTATTAAAATCTAAACCTTTTGTAACCATTTGCGTGCCTATTAAAATATCAATAGCACCACTTTCAAAATCATCAATGAGTTGCTTGTAAGCGTATTTACTGCGTGTGCTGTCTAAATCCATGCGTGCCACTTTTGCTTTTGGGAAAAGTATTTCAATATCTTCTTCAATTTTTTCGGTACCCATTCCTTTAAAGTGCAACTGGTTGCTACCACAAGCACTGCATACCTTTGGAGGTGTAATAGTGTAACCACAATAATGGCAAGTAAGTTTTTGAGAATGTTTGTGATAAATTAAACTTACATCGCATTGCACGCAGTGAGGTACGTGGGCACATTGTTTGCATTCGGTATAAGGCGCAAAACCTCTACGGTTTTGAAACAAAATAATTTGTTGTTTTTTTTCGAGCGCAACCGTAATAGCATTAAACAACGGTGGCGTTAAACACGCTTTCATTTCTTGATTTTGTTCGTAGTGTTTTACGTCGCATAATTCTATTAGGGTGCCGCCGCTTTGCACAAATTGTTGTTTTATTTCAACTAAAGTGTATTTGTTTTGTTGCGTGTTATAAAATGTTTCTAAACTTGGTGTAGCGCTACCCAACAAAATTGCAGCTTTATGTAAGTGTGCTAAATACAAAGCGCCATCGCGGGCATTATAACGTGGACTAGGATTTTGCTGTTTAAACGAATTATCATGCTCTTCATCTACAATTATTAAACCTAAATTTTTAAATGGTAAAAATAAACTGGAACGCGCACCTAATATTATTTTATATTCCTTTTTACTAGTTTCAAGTTCTGCGTTTTGATTTAAAATATTATTCCAAATCTCCACCCGTTCGTTTTCGCTAAAGCGTGAATGGTAAACGCCTACCAGTTCCCCAAAAACAGCACGCAGCCTCGTAATTAACTGAGTAGTTAATGCAATTTCTGGAATTAAAAAAAGTGTTTGTTTGTTTTGTTTTAAAACATCTTTAATTAATTCGATATAAATTTCGGTTTTGCCACTGCCGGTAACACCGTGTAAAAAAACAGGTTTGTTTGTACCAAACGACTCGTTAATTTTATGATAAGCTAAGGTTTGCTTTTCGCTTAGTTTTTTTGAGGTAGCGTTGCTTTTTTCGAACAACAATCTACCAACTTCAAATTGCTCCTCTATTAAAATATTTTTTTTTACTAATGCTGTAATAGCTGTAGTATCAACCTTTTTTAGAAGTTCTGTTTTTTTTAACCAACCATCTAATTTTTCGTTAGATGATTTTAGTTGGGTTAAAAAATATAAAATTACTTCGGCTTGTTTAAATGCTTTTTTTTCGAGCTGCGTTAAAAGTTCACTTAGTTTTTGTTCGTTAATATATTCCTCTTTTAATTTTATGAATGATTGGAACTTGGGTTTATATTTATCTTTTACCTCTTCATAGATTATAATAGCATTTTTCTTTAACAAATTATTGATAATGGGTTGTATTGACTTAATACCTAACAAAACGATTACATCATCAAAACTCATGTTTGGTGAAGCATGTAGGGCATCTAATACTTTATGTTCGCGTTCAGTAAAAAACGAGTGAGCAGTTTCTTCAAAATTAAATTGGGCGTTTAATTGGATGTGTGAGGCACTGCTTAATTTCAATCCACTTGGCAAGGCAGCATTCATAACGTCTCCCGGATTGGCACAATAATAAAAACTAATCCAATCCCAAAAATTTAATTGCGTTTGTGTTACTATTGGAAAATCGTCTAAAACTGCATCGATGTATTTTGCTTCGTAAGCCTTAGGCGCGGAGTTATGAATCGCATAAATAATTCCAGTATAAATTTTTACTTTTCCAAACTGCACTAAAACGCGTTTACCAATTTCTATTTCTGCATTAAATTCAACAGGAACTCGGTAAGTGTACTTATTAGGCACTCCTAGTGGAACAATTACATCTACAAAAAAAGTTAGTTGTTGCATTAGCTAATTAAATATGCTAAAATTATTCCTAAAGCCATCATTGCTACTTTTGCATAATTGTATTTATGATGCTCGCTCGTTTCAAATAGGATAGCTGTTGAAATGTGTAAAAATATACCTATTACTAATGCAAAAGCAATTTGGCTAAAATATTGATAAGAGGTTAAACCAAAAGTATGTAAGGCATAACTCGCCAGATACCCTAGCGGCGTCATAATTGAAAAAAGAATGAGTAATAAAAATATTTTTCGTTTATTGGAATTATGTTCGCGTAACAACGATATAAATGCTATAGATATTGGAATATTATGAATTGCCAGGCCTAAAATTAATTGGTAGTTAACAGAATTATTAACAGAACTTGCATTAGCATTGTAGATTGGTAGGCCCTCTAGAAAAGAGTGCAACATTAATCCTACTAAAATACCATAAGGCAAATGCGTTTTGCAACTGCTACTGTGTAGGTGAACATGACCATGTTCTATACCTGTACTAAACGTATCAATTACCAATTGTAAACAAAAACCAAGCACAATGTATAAACCAATTTGTTTAACTTCTTGCTGTGCAAATGCCTCCGGCAATAAATGCATTATAGATATGGAAAATAAATACGCGGCACTTAATGCTAACAATAAACGTAAATTAGTTTGATTAATTTTAATAAATAATGCCAAACTACCTGAGATCAAAATAGGGGCTGTTAAGCCAAGTATTGCATAAAGTGAATTCAAACAAAAATTATTTTTTAAAAATTAAAATTAAACGATCCGATGTTTCAGAATTAAACTCATCCAAATTATAATTGCCAAAAGTAGTCATCAGTTTTAAATTACAAGCATTTGCAAAATTTTCAAAATCAGATTTAACTAATAAAGACACTGTTTCTTCAAAAAAATAATGTTTATCATTTGCTGTAAATTCAATACGTTTATGAATTTCGTTATTTATTATTTTTTTTGTGATTTCAAATTCAATATCTTCTCTTTTTTCAACATAATTCGGCTTTATCGACCTACATACTTTGTTTGCATTAAAAAAATCAATCACAAAAAAACCATTTGGTTTTAGTGATTGCGCCACATTTTTAAATACTAAAAAATTATCGTTAAAATTTTTAAAGTAGCCAATACTCGTAAACAAATTAACCACTGCATCAAAATAGTTACTTCTAAAGGGGGATCGCATATCGTGCTCAAAAAAGTCTAGCGTAGAGTTTGTGTGTTTAGTTGCTTCAATTATACTTTTTTTTGATAAGTCTGTTCCTACAACGGTAAAGTTTTTTTTATTAAGTGCTATGGAGTATCGGCCCTTACCACAGGCTAAATCCCATATTTTTGATTGTTTACCTAAATTTAAATAATTACATAAATTATCAATAAATAAGCTGGCCTCATTCTCATCTCTATTGTTATAAAGTAAATGATAGTAGGGCGAATTAAACCAATCTTTAAACCATTCGGTAGTTTTCATTAAACAAATGTACTAAAATACCAGCATTTTAATGTTTATCATTTAATGATAAAATATATTAAAAAACAAAAATCGAGTCGCATTTTATATGTATTTTTAATACTTAAATACATGTTTAAAAAAATTATACTAATACTATTTGTAATAAAATTAAGTTCAGCTTTTGCACAGATTAATCCGTTTTTATATGAAAACGCAATTAATGGGCTAAACGACAGCGACCTAATTAGCTTTAATAAATGTAAACTAAAAATTGAACAAGAGCATTTTGTTGAAGCAGTTTTACCATTAGAAAAAATTACAAAAACCTATTCAAATAATATATTTTTAAATTACATATTGGGTGTTTGTTGTTGTTATGATGTTGAGGCACATGAAAAAGCTATCCCATTAATATTAAGTGCCAAGCAAAACGCCGATAAAATTGATGGCTATTATTTTTATTTAGCCTATGCCTATCAGAAAAATGATAGTATTGGTAGTGCTATTAGTAATTACGAAATTGAATTAAAAAAAGAAGAAGCACGGTTTATAAAACAAACCGACTATATTAAAGAAATTAATTTTAGAATAAAACAATGCATCAATTTAAACTCGTTTAAAAACAAACAGAATATAGTAAAAATAAAAAACATTGGTAAACCAATTAATACAGCCGAAGCGGAGTATTGTCCGTTAATACCTAGCAATGAAAACGTAATGGTTTTTACTTACAGAGGTGAGCACACCAAAGGAGCTGAACAAATTATTAAAAAGAAAAAATTATTTACAGTGCTTAACACCGAATTGTTTTTTGAAGATATTTTTATATCTGAAAAGATAAACGATACCACGTGGAGTAACCCAAAGGGGATTGATAAACTAAATACCACCCGCCACGATGCTGCTGTAAGTTTAAGTTTTGATGGCACACAGTTATTTGTTTATAAAAACCTTGCCTCTGGTAATGGCGATTTGTATTTAAGTAAGCTAATTGGCAATGTTTGGACAAAGCCAATATTACAACTTGGTTTAAATACGAGTGCTTGGGAAGGAAGCGCTTGTTTTTTACCGAACGAAAATAAAATAATTTTTGTAAGCGAACGCAAAGGCGGCTTTGGCGGAAAAGATTTATATAGCGCAGAAAAATTAACCGAAAATACTTGGGGCGCTATTAAAAACCTAGGACCAACCATTAATACTAAATTTGACGAAGACGCGCCCTTTGTAACAGCCGATGGTAGAATTATGTTTTTTTCGTCGAATAATGCAAATAGCATAGGTGGTTATGATGTATTTAGAAGCGATATTAAAAATGGCGAATGGCAAACGCCTTATAATTTAGGCCCGCCAATTAATACTGACAATGACGATAAATATTTTACCGTACGTGCAGATGGTAAAAAAGGCTACTACTCGTCTTACAAACAAGGCGGCAAAGGCCAACAAGACATTTATAGTGTTGAGCCCGGTATACCAAACAAGCCTGTGTCTTTACTTCAATTAGAGGGTTTTGTAACTGTTGATAATAAACCAACCGAAGCCGATATAGAAATACACTCTTTGTTAAAAAATAAACGATTTAATATTCAACTAACTTCAAATAAGCAAAGCGGTAAATTTTTATCTAATCTCTCGGCTGGAGATAACTATGAGATTATTATAAAAGTTAATCCTTTTCCTCCTCAAATAATTGATATTACTACAGAGGGAATAGATTCGTTTTTAGTATTAAATGTTTTTGCCGATTTTATTAGCCCCGCTTACGACAAAAAAATTAGCGAGCTAAAAACAAGTATTAATAGTACAAAACCAAGTTTTGACAAACAACAATTTGCCGAAAAATTTGGTAATAGCACTAAAGAAAATTTAACTTTTAAGGTACAAGTAGGTGCATTTAAATTATTTGAAAATTTTAGTTACAATTTGGCTATTGGCTTGCCAAAAATTATCCGACAAACTGACCCCGACCGAATTACCCGATTTACGATGGGTAATTACACGACCTATAATGAAGCCTTAGCATTATTAAAAATTGTTCAAAAAAATAATATCAAAGATGCTTTTATAATTGCAATTTATAATAACCAAAAACTGCAATTACACCAATTAATAGAAAACAAAATAATTGAATAAAAATCTAAATTAACAATGCACTGTTATTAAAACTATGTATTAGGCTAATTTTTAAGCATTTACTAAGTATAATTTAGTAACATGCTAAAATACTTATTTATCACTATTAATGCCTTAACTGTTTTTATTTATAGTTTATTTTCTACAGATGGCGCTATCACTATCACCAACACCATTCCAACAAGTATTAAGCCCGGGCAAACAGTAGCAATAGAAATTAAAGTTTCTAAAGGTAGTATAGGCGGTTTTGCAAAGTTACAATTAGATTTACCCGAAGGCTTATCTATAACAGAAGTGGATAACAAGGGTTCTAACTTCTCATATTCTGATGGGCTTGCAAAATGGGTATGGAGCAGTTTACCAACCGAAAGTGACATTATAATAAAGGCAAACCTTATTGCATCGGCCGAAATAAGTGGTGTAAAAACAGTAGGTGGAAAATATTCGTACGTTGAAAATAATGTAAAACAAGTTGTTGAAATGACTCCCGTTGAAATTACAACTGGAAATTCGGCAAACCAAGTTACAACCACAACACCTGCAGAAACTACTGTTCCAAAATCATCAAATGCTGAGCCGACTGCTAATGTTACCTCGCAACGCACACTACAAAAAATTTCAGATACCGAGTATTTAGTTACTATTAAAATTAAAAAAGGTAACACAAAAGGATTTGCCAGATATAGCGATGATTTACCAGAAAACTTAACTGCAAAATCCTCTAAAACGGATGGTGCTTCTTTTTCTGTAGCCGATGGTAAATTAAAATACGTGTGGGTAACTGTGCCAGAAAAAGAAGAGTTAGAAATAGCGTACACCCTAATTAGTAGTACCACCAATGTTATCATTTTAAATGGCGAATATTCTTTTTTAGAAGAAAATCAAAGTAAAAAATACAAATTGCAACCCGAAAGTATTAATTTTGTGAGTGCAGCAGTTGTTGCAAACACAACGCCCACTCTTGATATAAAAACACCTACTGTTACAGCTGTAGAAACAAAAACTGAAGTGGCAACAACTAGCACTAGCACTTCAGTAAAAGCCACTCCTACAGAAACACTCACTGATAATACAAATAACCAAACAAACGCCAACACTACCTCAACACAAAAAATTGATGTAAAAGATGGAAGTGTAAATTATAAAGTTCAAATAGGTGCATTTTCTAACAGTGGTATTACCTCTAATGCGTTAGCACAAGTATTTAACATCAAAGAGCCAATTAAAAGCGAATTTCAAGGTGGATTTTCGAAATTTATGATTGGAAATTATGCCGAGTACCAAGCTGCTCGCGATGGCAGAGAGTCTGTTAAAACTAAAAATGCTATAAATGGTGCATTTGTTGTAGCTTACAACGGAGCAAAACGTATAACGGTGCAAGAAGCATTGATGATTAGCAATCAAAAGTGGTTTAAATAGTTTTTTTTTACTATTTTTACCTTGTTATTATTTATATGCAAAAACTAATACTTTTAGTTTTATTTCTTTTTTCATTATCTATTAGCTCTCAAATAGATACAGCTGCGTTAAATAAATTAACGCCGGAAGAATTATTGCAATATTATATAAACGAAAAAGAACCACAAGATATTAATAAAGGAACTCCGTTTGTAGGCGATTCGTTATATAATATATTAAACCCAATTGTAATACCAACACAAACAGTTTATGCCGACGGTTTGTACCATTCGGCCGCCGAACTTGAAGAAAATAAAGTAAAATTATTAGACACTGTAAACAGAATTGACCAAAAATTAAAACCTAAAATAGCTTTAGGTGCTGGTAGATTAGGGTATTACGGTAATATTTACAATAAAAAATTTCAATCGCCATTAACTGCACGCCCAGCTTTTGATTTAAATGTTTCGCAACGCTTAAACCGTTACTTACAGTTAAATTTTAACGTTATGTTTGGTAAATTGGGTGCTAACGAATACACCAGTACCCGTAACGAAAATTTTCAGTCTGAAATTAGAGCAGGAGGTTTAAATTTGTTATACGACTTTGGAAACTTTATTCCAGATAAATATACCGTACGCCCATTTGTAAGTCTTGGTATTTGTGGCTTTGAATTTTTAAGTAAAACCGATTTAAAAGATAAAAACGGAAATACGTATTTTTATTGGAGTGATGGCAGCATAAAAGACAAAGCCGAAGGTAGCGCTGATGCCCAATTTGCTAAAGATTTAAAACGTGATTATACCTACGAAACCGATGTTCGTATCCGTAACGAAAAAACGAATGGCAAATACCCCGAGCGTTCGTGGGCTATACCATTAGGCGCTGGTGCCATTATGCAAGTAACAGATAGAATTGATTTTAAATTAAATTTTCAACTATTTTTTACAAACACCACCTATATTGATGGCATAACCTCTCAAAATGTAATTGGTAAATTACATAAAGATAAATTTACATACACATCGTTTGCAGTGCAGTACGATTTAATTAGTAAAACGAAGGCTAAACAAAAAACGCCTAAAGACACCTTAAACGATGCTTTTTGGTTAGCCTTTGATAATACCGATAGTGATAAAGATGGTGTACCCGATTTAAAAGACGACTGCCAGGGAACGCCCGAAGGTGTTAAAGTAGATGCTAAAGGTTGCCCTTTAGATGACGATAAAGATGGCATACCAAACTATAGAGACGATGAGTTAACTACAGCCTTTGGAATACCTGTTAACGAAAAAGGCGTTGGACAAACAGATGAGTATTGGCAAGCGTGGTATAACCAGTATATGAATGATAGCACCGGCGTTGATAAAACTACCGAAATAGTTGGTAATATATTCGATTTAGCGGGTAAAAAAACGAATTTTAATTCGGATAAAGATCTTTATACGGTGGAATTAATTCGCTATGAAGGTGCAATACCTTCCGATGAGTTGGCATTTTTATTGAGTATCGGTGATATTAAATCTTCTACTCTACCAGATGGAACAACAGTTGTATATACTTCTGGCGAATACAAAAAAGTAAGCACAGCTATGAAGAGGAGAGACGAATTTAGAACAGAAGGTAATAAAAGCGCAGGTGTATCAAAGGTTAAAGGTAAAAGCATACAAAAAATAAGCGATGCTGAATTAGAGGCTTTATTGAAAAAAGAAAAAGAAGATGAGTTAATGGGAACAAATAACTCAACAAATACATCAACTAATAGTGCAACAAATTCAACCAACACGGCAAATAATGCTCCAGAAGAAATTATTGAAAAATTTGGAAAAGATGAAATTGTATACCGTGTACAATTAGGTGCATTTAAAAATAAAATTTCGACAAATGTATTTAATACAAGCACAGGTATTTTAGAGCTTAAAACAGGCGAAAGTATTTATAGATATGTAACCAAAGGTTATAAAACAATTGAACAGGCAGCCGCAATACGAGCCGATTTAGTAATACAAGGTTATAGCGATGCCTTTGTTACAGCCTATAAAGAAGGTAAACGTATCCCATTAAACCAATCAAAAGCCACAGTTGATAAATCGTTTAAAGAAGATTTAAATGAGGAAAAAATGTTTAGTTCGGTTGATAAAAAATTAGTACTATTTAAAATACAATTAGGGCCACTTAAAAAAGCCTTTGCCGAAAAAGCAATGGACGAAAAAGTAAAGGATTTAACCACCAAAGAAAAACAAACTACAGCCAGTGGTAGCATACGGTATACCGCAGGTAGCTTTAACAAATACGATGCCGCCGAAAATTACCGAAAAGAGTTAGAAAACAAAGGCTTTACAGAAGGTTTTATAATTGCCACATTTAAAAACGAAATAATTTCTATTCAAGAAGCAATGGAGTTGTTAAAATAGTAAAACTATAATTAAATTAGTTTTATTTAACTGGATAATGTTAATGTATAAGTTGTTGCTAAATGTTTAAACAAGAAACGGATTGAGAACAACAGTAAAATATTTTTTTTTCGCACTAACAACCTTTTTTTATTCAACACTTGTAATTGCTCAACAAAATAAAATTGAATCCCTTAAACTTGCTCTTAAAAACGCAAAACACGATACAACACGTTGCAATATTTTAAATGAACTTTCTGAAACGGCAGATGACGAAGAATGGCCCTTATATAATGAACAGTTACTAAAACTATCTGAAAATTGTGCCTCTATCGCTCCTACCAAAACCCTAAAGAATTTTTATTTAAAACAACTCGCAAACGCAATTAACAATATGGGTTTTATTGCCCAAAAACAAGGCAATGTAACTAAAGCATTAGAGTATCACTTTAAAAGTTTAAAAATCCAAGAAGAAATTAAAGATAAAAGGGGAATTGCAATCTCTTTACATAACATTGGGGCTATTTATAATAATCAGGGCAACATCCTTAAAGCTTTAGAAACCTACCATAAAAGTTTAAAAATTAAAGAAGAAATTAAAGACAAAAGGGGAATTGCAATGTCTTTAAACAACATTGGCGCTATTTATGTTAATCAAGGCGATAAACCAAAAGCTTTAGAGTATTACCGTAAAAGTTTAAAAATTCAAGAAGAAATTAATGATAAAAATGGAATTGCATTCTCTTTAAACAACATTGGAGCTATTTATAAAACTCAGGGCGATATACCTAAAGCTTTAGAATTCTATCAAAAAAGTTTAAAAATTCAAGAAGAAATTAAGAACAAAAGAGGAGTTGCACTATCTTTAAACAACATTGGCGCTATTTATGGTAATCAGGGTAATAATCCAATAGCTTTAGAGTATTATCGTAAAAGTTTAAAAATTCATGAAGAAATTCAAGATAAAAATGGAATTACTTACTCTTTAAAGAACATTGGGGCTATTTTAATAAAACAAGGGAAATTTGATGAAGCTTTTGATTATGCTAAACGTAGCGTCCAAATAGCTAAAGAATTAGGCTATCCTGAAAGTATTAAAAATGCTGCTACTTTACTTAAAAAAATTTATAAAAAGCAAAATAAATTTAAAGAGGCTTATGATTTGTATGAATTGGAAATACAAATGCGTGATAGCATTAATAATACGGAAACACGAAAAGCATCCCTTAAAAAACAGTTACAATACGATTATGAAAAAAAAGAAGCTGTAGCCAATGCTGAACATAAAAGTGAATTGGAAAAACAACAAGCTATTTCTGATGAAAAAAATCGTATACAGCAAATCGTTATTTATTCAATATTTATTGGCTTACTGTTAGTAATAGCTTTTGCCGTTTTTGTATTTATAACGTTAAACACTACTCGAAAACAAAAACAATTAATTGAAATCAAAAACAAAGAAACCGAAGAACAGAAAAAAACAATTGAAGAAAAACAAAAAGATATTATCGACAGCATTCACTATGCAAAACGAATTCAAACCTCACTTTTGCCAACAGATAAATATATTAACAGGGTTTTAAGCGAATACGAAAAAAATAATATAAAAAGAGAAAAGTAAAAAAGAACTACTCTATTCTGAAGTGTAATTTTTTTAGGATGAGATAGATTCAAAATCTGAGCTTCCCTAAGCCCCTAAACTATTATTTACTATTAAAAAAAACAGATAACAAAATATGAACATTAAAGATTTTATTCCGCCCATTATTCTCAAAACAAGAAACAAAATTTTGCGTAAAGAGAAAGACAAAAGTATACTTGAAGAAGTATTTGATAGCTATGAATCTGCACAAACTAAATGTGTAACAGGAGACTATCAAAACATTGAATTATGTAATATGATAGCCGACAAAACTATAATATATAGAGACAGTTTAATAAAGCAACCTAATACTTTGAACGCAACTAATGTATTTCTTTTAGCTGCCATAAATAATATTCGCATTACCAACTCTTTAAAATCCCTAACAATACTTGATTTTGGCGGAGCTTGTGGTGCACATTTTTTTGAAATAAAAAGATTTTTGCCAGAAACATTTCATTTAAAATGGATTGTTGTAGAAACCCCACAGGTGGTTTTATCAGCCAAATCAAAAAAAATTGAAACTAACGAATTGACATTTGTAGATAACTTGAATAATTTGCCAATAATAGATTTTATTTACAGTTCCTGTACTTTACATTACACATCAAAACCCTATGAGTTTTTAGAAAACTTACTTAAAATTGGTGCAAATTTTATCCTTTTTAATAGAATGACGTTTAATGAAAACGATAAAGATTTAATTACAATTCAAAAATCATTATTATCAGACAATGGACCTGGACCAATTCCCAAACAATATACCGACAAACTAATTTATTATCCACATACTACCTTATCGTTTATTAAATTTAATTCAATAGTTTTAAAAAAATATAAATTAACTTGGATTTTTAATGAAGCTTCTGGTAGTTATAAAATTAACAATGAAGCAATAATTGGTCGGGGATTATATTATACCAAGTTGTTATAACGGCATTTACTGGAGTTACTACCTTTTAAATTGTATTAGTATACATTCGATTAAAAAATGATTATACTAGTTTTTTACAAGCTAAAGTTAGCAGTTAGTGTATATATGAAACAAAGACGAAATAATCAAACATTAAAAAAAGTAAAATAATATGAATTTTGGGAATTTTATAACAAGCTATACAGGGCTAATACACTTTATTGCTTCTATTATTGCTCTTTTACTTGCAACATTTGTTTTAATTTTACCAAAGGGTACCTCAAAACACAAAATTATTGGTAAGCTTTATACTTTAGCAATGTTGGTAGTTTTAACAACCGCCTTTATGACTTACAGACTTTTTGGAACTTGGGGAATATTTCACTGGACAGCAATAGTAAGCGGCTTAACTCTTATCTGTGGCCTTATACCAATTTTTACAAAACGACCAACCAAGAATTACAAATCGCTTCATTTTAGTTTTATGTATTGGAGTATTATGGGCATTTACGGAGCGTTTGTATCAGAAACATTAGTAAGAATGCCTAAAATAGTAGTAGAAAGTGGTAAGCCAAATAGCGTTTTTTATAATATCGCAGGAATTGGGACAGCTTTAGTTATGGGGCTTGGGGCATACTTTTTTATTAAACTTAAACCAAAATGGGACAAACAATTTGAACAAAAGTAAAAATGGAAAATACTATAGCAAAAGAAAAACTGCCCTTAGAAGATTGAAATGCCGAGTAATATAATACTAAATAATATTTCATTTTGTATTAAAATTAATTTTGCATCTTTGACCAAGATTTAACACATCGTTTTTTTTTTGAAAAAAATTGCCATTATAGTTTTTTATTTTTATTTGATTTCGTGTTCTAACGAAACAAATAAAGAAATTGAAAAGGTAGAGGTAAAAATAGCCCAAGATGTAAATGCTGAAGTTTTAAAACTAGTATCGGAACTATATGCTAATAATAAAAACGATAGTATATTCATTTTAAATAACGATTCATTAATTACCTTTCCTTTTTTTGAAAAACTAAAACCAACATCTGATTTATTGTTTTCAGACAAGGGTAAATTAAGTGCTTTAGGCGATAGTTTATTTTCCGTAATAAAAAATGCTCGAAATTACGGCTTGTATGCAAACGATTATCATTTTAAAACTTTACAGCAATTAAGCAGTACTTTTTACAATGATAAAGATGGGGCTTATAATGCTTCTGCCATTGCTACTGCCGAAGTATTATTTACCGATGCGTATTTAAAATTTGGTGCCCACTTAAATAAAGGCAGGTTTAGTGCCGACACTATTTTATTGGAATGGAATCCAAAAAAATTAGATAGCAACTGGGTTGATATTTTAAGAATGGGCCTACAAACAAAAAATATATATAAAGCCTTTGATTCTTTAGAACCCAAACATCAAGGCTATCATTTTTTAAAACACGCATTGGTAAATTATATTAAAGAAAACGAAAAACTAAACTGGGACAGTATTTCGTTTAAAACCGATAGCTTAAATGCAAAAACTAAGTTAAAAGAACGGCTCATCAATACAGGATTTTATAATGATTCTTTACCGCTAAACGATAGCTTAAAATTGTCGAAAGCCATTAAATTATTTCAACATCAGTTTAATTTAGAGCCAGATGGCAAGTTGGGTAAATACACCAAACAAGCCTTAGCCATGGACAAAGAAACCACCATTCGACAAATGGAAATGGCCTTAGAACATTGGCGCTGGGAACCCAGTAAATACGCCGAAAAATACGCCATTGTAAACATCCCCTCTGCCGAACTAAATGTGTGGGAATGGGACAAAAAGCATAAAGAAGACACCTTGGTTTTAAATAGCAGAGTGGTGGTTGGCAAACCGGAAAACCAAACACCGACTTTAAAAAGTAAGATAAATTATATGTTAATTTATCCTTATTGGAGTGTCCCTTATTCCATTGCCTGGAAAGAAATTTTACCAATGGTGCAACGCGATACAAATTACCTTCATAAAAAAAACTTTGAAGTTATTAATAGCAAAGGCGAAATTGTAACTAACCTTGGTAAACTAAACTGGAAAAAATTTAATAAGGGTTATTTACCAGTTAAATTTAGGCAACGCATTGGCAACGAAAACAGTTTAGGTATTTGTAAATTTAATTTTAATAATAAATTTGGTGTTTATTTACACGATACCAATAGCAAACGCTATTTTAAAACTTTTTACCGTTACCAAAGCCACGGCTGTATTCGTTTAGAAAAATTTACAGAACTAGCGCGTTTTTTAATTAGAGAAGATACCTTAAAAATTCCTTACGATACATTAAATGTTTATTTCGCTCGCCCTATACAAAAACAAATAAACATGAGGAAGCCTTTACCTTTGTATGTTAGGTATTACACCGCCATGGTGGATGATAAAAATAAACTACAAAAATTTATTGATATTTATCGTAAAAACGAACAAATGATAAATTTGGTTTACAAAAAACAATAGATAGTTATTTTTTTGTACATTCGTATTACAACTAAAAAAACACACATATGAAAACCTCATTACTTTTTATTGCCATTGCCTTTTTATCGTTTAACGATGTGAAAGCACAAGAAGCTAAACCAAAAACTGAAACTAAAACACAACAAATTGTATTAAAAAACAACTATACTATACAAACCGAATTACTTAAAAATAATACCTGGGATTATACACTTTTAAAAAATAAAGAAGTGGTATTTCGTTCGTCAGAAAGCAACCTTGCGCCTAATACCTTTGTGTTTGAAAAAGATGCCATTAGTTCTGCTAAACTAAAAGCAGACGAACTTGATAAATTAAATTCTACAAAAAACAAGTAGCTAATTAAACTATTAAAGAAAACACTTCTAAGTATTCATTACTTCATTTTGAATTTTAATACTTTCGTCGTGCAACAATTGGCATATCTTTTCAACATAACTAACACTTATACCTAATTTTTGTGCGTCTTGTGCACGTTTTTTTAAAATGGTTTGCCAACGTTTTAATTGAAAAATAGTAATATCATTTTGCTTTTTATAAATACCAATTTGCTCAATCACTTGATTTCGCTTTTTTAAAATCATTAGTAATTCCTCATCAATTTCATCTATAACGTTGCGCAATTGTTCCAATTGATTAATAGCCTCTGTATTACTAGTGGCGGTATTTCTTATAACCAATTTAGTAATTAACGAATTTAATTCGTTTGGCGTTAATTGTTGTGCAGCATCACTTAAGGCTACTTTAGGATTATAGTGCGATTCAATCATTAAACCATCCATTCCCAAATCTAGTGCTTTTTGGGCCACTTGAGGTATTAACTCGGTATTACCACAAATATGGCTTGGATCGCAAATGATAGGTAATTGTGGTAAGATAGTTTTTAACTCAATGGGCAATTGCCACAGTGGAATATTGCGGTATTTATTTTTTCCATAAAAATGGAAACCTCGATGTATTGCCGCAATATTAGTGATACCGGCATTGCTAATACGTTCTATAGCGCCTAACCATAATTGAACATCTGCATTTACAGGATTTTTAATCATTACAGGAATGTTTACACCTTTTAAAACATCGGCAATTTCTTGCACACTAAATGGATTTACAGTAGTACGTGCCCCAATCCATAAAACATCTACCTTATATTTTAAGGCTAATTCGGTATGTTGTGCATTGGCAACCTCTACCGTTGTTTTTAAATTAAACTGTTTTTGTACTTCTTGTAACCATTTTAATGCTTCTTCGCCCCTACCCTCAAAAGCATTCGGGCGAGTTCGAGGTTTCCATACCCCCGATCTAAACAAACTAATTTTATTTAATTGGCTTAATTGTTTTGCGGTTTCAATAACCTGTTCATAGCTTTCGGCACCACAAGGTCCGGCAATAATTAAGGGTTGAGATTGCGTTGGCAACCAAGAGTTTAAAGTTGAAATTTGCATTTAGAGACGAAATTAAGATAGTAAAGTTAATAAACATTAACAAAAAATAAGACGATAAGTTTATGTTTAGCTCTCCCACCACTTAGCTTTTATTCCCACATAAACGCCCGTTGTATTTATTTGAATTGGATAGGTTTTTAGTGCAAAAGCACCACCGGAAGTTGCTTTACCATCTTTTAAATTAAAAGCATAACGGTGTAAAGGACAAACAATTTCGTTTTGTTTGGTGCAATAGCCTTTGCTTAAGCTGGCGCCGTTATGGGGGCATTTATCTTGCACCGCAAAAAAACCTTGGTTAGTACGTGTAATACAAATTTTTTCGCTTTTTAAATTAAAAACTACAAACGTATTTGGCTGAATGTAATTTTCAAACTCTGTTTCGTTTTCAAATATTTTTATCCAATGGTACAAATTACCACATAGTTACAACGTTTATTTTAATTTTAAGAAAAATGTAGATACTAAATATAAATTTTTACTCTTTTAGGGCATCTTTAATGTCAAGCAAAATATCATCTTTATTTTCTAACCCGATCGATAATCTCACTAAACCTTGCGTAATGCCAACTGCTAAACGCTCTTCTTCGCTTAATTTACAGTGTGTAGAGGAAGCGGGGTGCGTAGCGATAGTTCTGCTATCACCTAAATTTGGTGATATTTTTATCATTTTTAATGCGTCTAAAAATTTCTGAGCTTTTGCATGCCCTCCTTTAAGCGTAATTGTAATAATGCCTCCACCGGCTTTCATTTGCTTTATTGCAATTGAATACTGCGGGTGCGATTTTAAAAATGGGTAACTCACATTTTCTATTGCCGGATGTTTTTCTAGGTTTTGAGCAATAAATAACGCATTATCGCAATGCCTATCCATTCGTATGGCTAAGGTTTCTAAACTTTTACTAAGCGTCCAAGCATTAAATGGACTCATGGATGGGCCTGTTAATCTACCAAACAAATAAATTTGGTTAATTAATTCTTTTTGGCCAACCACTACCCCGCCGAGAACCCTACCTTGTCCATCCATATATTTAGTAGCTGAATGTAGTACAAGATCTGCACCAAATTTAATTGGGTTTTGCAAATAAGGTGTTGCAAAACAGTTATCTACAATTAATAATAAATTATTTTTTCTTGCAATGCCTGATACAAAATCAAGGTCAATTATATCAATGGCTGGATTTGTTGGCGTTTCGAGATAAATGAATTTTGTTTGGGGTGTAATTAATTTTTCTAGCTCGTCAACATTATTGGTATTGAAATAAGAATGCGTAATGTTTATTTTTGGGAAGTATTTTGTAAAAATGGCATGTGTTGCACCAAAAACAGATGAGCACGAAATTAAATGATCGCCAGATTTTAAGAGTGTCATAAATGTGGTGTAAATGGCTGCCATACCCGAAGCCATGGATACACCAGCTTCTGCACCTTCTAATAAGCATACTTTATTTACAAATTCATCAGTATTTGGATTACTGTAGCGTGAGTAAATAAAATCATCACTTTCATCGTTAAAAGCAGCACGCATTTCATCAGCCGTATCAAAAATAAAACTACTTGTTAAATATAAAGGAGCCGAATGCTCATTGTTATCGCTACGCTGCATTTGCGCACGAATAGCTTTGGTTTCAAATTTTTTATTTTCCATAATTTTTAAGTCTTAAACCTGCTTTAATGTTGGTTTGTAAAATAAAGCAAACAACACTATTTAACTAGTTTAAAGTTAGTTTGTATGTTATTTTTGCTGTTGGCTCCAGCGTTTTTGAAACGGAGCAATATTTATTTAACGAAAGTTGTATTGCTTTTTCAACTCTATCGTAATCAACATTTCCTTTTACCTTAAAATGCAAACAAATAGTTTTAAATAAAGAATAGTCCTCTATTTTTTCTCTCTCACCATCTACTTCAACATCAAAGTGTTCAATTATTTGTTTTTGTTTTTTTAATATATTGATTATATCTATAGCACTACACCCCCCAACAGCAGCTAATAGTAACTGCATGGGTCTAAAACCAGAGTTCTGTCCGCCAATTTCTTCCGATGCGTCCATTATTAGTTTATTGCCTTCTTGGTTTAAAGCTTCCATTTTAAAATCGTTGTTTATACGTTTAATAGAAATTTTCATTTATAGTTTATAATTTTTAAATGTACTTACTTTTAGGTGTGTAAATTAAACTTGTTAATTATTATTTGTTGCTGCAAAATAAATTTCGAACCAATGTTGTTTATCTAAATTAATATCAACGGCACTTGTTGCATTTTTAATACGTTGTAAACTATTAGTTCCTACAATTGGCAATGCGCCAACTTTTAACAGCCAGGCAATCGCTAATTGCTCTTCGTTAATAGCGTAGTCTAAAGCAATACGTTTTAATGTACTACGAATATTAAATGTTGAAGCATCATTATCATCTAGCAATTTACCTCCTGCTAAGGGTGCCCAAGCCAAAGGTCTGCTGTATTGTTGTTTAATAAAATCAATTGTACCATTGGTTAAAGGCTTTGTGTTTAATAAATTAAACTCGAGATGATTGGTAATAATTGGAATACTTAACCGCGACTGTAGTAATTGATGCTGATGTACTGTAAAATCAGCTACACCAACATATTTAACAAGACCTTTGTTAACCAATGTAGTGAGTACTGAGGCTGTTTCATCAGCATCCATTAAAGGATCGGGGTGATGCAATAATAAAATATCAATATAATCGGTTTGTAAATTCTGTAACGATTGCTCAACACTTTTAATAATATAATCGGGCGAGCTATCGTAATGCCTAATTTTATAATTAGGTCTTGCATTACTTACTAAATTGATACCACATTTTGTTGAAAGAACAATATCTTCGCGTTTTACCGAAACTTCTTTTAAAGCTTTGCCAAACAGTTCCTCAACTCTATAATCGCCATAATTATCGGCATGGTCAAATGTGGTTATACCTAAATTTAAACAGGCTATCAATTTACTTTTTATTGTCTCGTATGATATACCATCAGGATCTTGCATAGCACGCCAAAAGCTATAAATTACAGACGATACTTCTGGTCCATTTTCTCCTAAATATAATTTTTTCATTTTTTTATTTTTTAATTAATTGATAAATCAAACACCCTACACAAAAAGCAAAAAAACTTTCTAAAATAGCACAAATTATTAATAAAACACCGAAATATTGAGCAGTACTTGTAAAATCAAAGTATTGTAATACAAAAATAATATTAACGAAAGCAAAACCCATTTGCGCTGCAAATTTTTTTGGCGCCTCATCAACCAAAACAGGAGCTAAAGATAATAGCTTGTTTGCTTTTATTGAAACTAATTTTAATACGCTGTAGTTTTTATTTAAAAAAGCCCTTGAAGCAAAATCGAAAATTAAAAAAAGCGTAATAAAGTAATAATTAAAATAAATTGATAGTGTGGTTAAAACGAGTACCAATAAAGAAATAGTACGTACAACATTTTCGTTTACTTTAACACCACTTATTGGGCAACTAAGACTTTTAAAATTTTCCATTTTATAAATTTGGTTGAGGTGTAGTGCGTAAATAAGGTTTTACCTCCGTAAAGCCTTTAGGGAATTTTGCAGGAATATCTTCCGTTTTTATAGAGGGAATAACCACCACATCTTGCCCTTGTTGCCAATTGGCAGGGGTTGCCACGCTATAATTTGCAGTGAGTTGAAGCGAATCAATTACGCGCAAAATTTCATCAAAATTTCGACCTGTTGACGCCGGGTAGGTAATTAATAATTTCACTTTTTTATCGGGGCTAATGATAACCACTGACCGAACTGTAAATTTATCGGAAGCATTAGGATGCACAAAATCGTAAAGCTTTGATACTTCAAAAATTGGGTCGGCAATAATTGGAAAGTTTACCGAGGTATTTTGCGTTTGGTTAATATCTTTTATCCATTCGGTGTGCGAGGCAACTGAATCAACACTTAACGCAATTACTTTTACATTGCGTTTATCAAATTCGGTTTTTAATTTTGCAACGCTACCTAATTCGGTTGTACATACTGGTGTAAAATCGGCTGGATGCGAAAATAATACACCCCAACTTGTTCCTAAAAATTCGTAAAAATTAATTTTACCTTCGCTTGATTCTGCTACAAAATCGGGAGCGGTATCGCCTAATCGTAAAGACATACTTGTTTGTTTTTAGTTATTAATTAATTGTTTTTGTAAATTTATTTTTGTTTTTAAATTGCTTTCGCTTAAAGTAACAGCATCGTTAACCAGCGACACAAAAAGTTTATTTTTTAAAATATAATTGCGTTCAGCTATTAGAGTCTGTAAATTTATTTTCCCCACTATATAGTTATAATTAGCGCCTGTATATTTTTCTAAAACTTCGGTAAATTTTAATTTTTCTAAATCAGTATTTGAGTTATATCGTAAATAAATATCTACAATAACATTATTTGTAAAGCCTTCGGCATGTTTTTGAACATGTTTTTTAAACTCGTATTTATAACCATGTGAAAGGGCTGAAATGTCAGATAAAACAGCTGCTCCGGTTGGGTAGCTACCTGCACCCCTGCCCTGCAAAAATTGTTCGCCACTAAATTTACCTTCAACAATAACACCATTAAACTCATTATCTACATTAAATAATTGGTTAGTATCCTTTATAAACCGCGGTGCGACAAAGACGCTTACTTTATTATTTGGCAAGCGTTGAATAATGGGTGTTAGTTTAATTTTATAGCCTTTTTCAGAAGCATATTTGATGTCGTTTTCGTGTAAGGTTGTAATGCCAATATTTAATACCTCATCGGCCTTAATTATTAAACCGAAAGCATGTAAAGATATAATAATGGCTTTATACTTTGCGTCAAACCCTTCAACATCATTTGTTGGATCGGTTTCGGCAAAGCCTTTCTCCTGCGCCTGCTTTAATGCAACAGGGTAGGATAAGTTTTCGTTAATTGTTTTTGTTAAAATATAATTGGTTGTACCATTAAAAATACCGGTAACCTTTTCTAGCTCCTCGTTATCAAAATATTCTTCTAAACTTCTAATAATAGGAATGCTACCACAAGCAGACGCTTCGTACAAAAGCGACACATTATGCACCAATTGCAATTCGTATAACTCTTGCAAATGCAATGCCAACATTTTCTTATTAGCTGTTACCACATGTTTGCCTTTTTTTAGCGCTTCGCTTACAATTTTAAATGCTTCGGCGGCGTCGTCTATTAACTCAACTATAACATCAATTTCGGGATTATTTAGAATCTCATTTTTGTCGTAAGTAATTAAACTTTTTGAAACTGTACGTTTTTTAGTTTTATCTTTTACACCAATTTTAACAATATCTGCTTTAAAGCCCGTGCTGTTATTTAATACATAGTATAGGCCTTGCCCAACACAGCCAAATCCAAACAATCCTATTTTTAATTTTTTTGCCATTTTTGCTTTTTTTATTTGTTTATTAGTTTGATTCCATTTTGCTACGAGTAGCATTACTATTTATAATTTTATTTTCTTTTAAAAATTCCGAAATAATTTGAGTTAGCTGTATAGTTTCTAATAAAAAACCATCGTGCCCATATAACGAATCAATTATTTTTAAATAACTATTTTTAATATGATGCGATAAATACATTTGTTCTTGTGGCGGAAATAATATATCACTGCTAATACCAACAACCAATGTCTTAGCAGTTATTGTTTGTAGAGCACTTTCAATTGAATATTTTCCTCGCCCTACATTATGCGAATCCATTGCATTTAAAAGTGTAATGTACGAATATGCATTAAATCGATTAATTAATTTTTCGCCTTGGTAACGTTGGTAACTGGCTGCATTAAAATCATTTACTTTAAAATTATCTTTTTCGTTTTGCGATTCGCTATACGTTTCATAATTCCTATAACTTAATAAAGCAATACTTCGTGCAACAGCCAAGCCTTTTTGTCCACCGGTAATAGTATTCGCATAGTAGGTTCTATCCGCTTTAATCGCTAAACGCTGGCTTTCGTTAAATGCAACACCCCAAGCTGAATGCTTTGCATTTGTTGCAATTAAAATCGTATGCTTAAATAATTGCGGATTTAAAATATTCCATTCCATAACTTGTTGTGCACCCTGCGAACCGCCAATAATTGTATTTATATTCTCAATATTTAAATGTTGGCGTAATAATTCATGGGCGTTTACCATATCGCGAATGGTGATGTGTGGGAAATGACTAAACCATTGCTGATGTGTGTATTTATTTTGCGAAAGTGCGCCTGTGGTGCCGTAGGTTGAGCCCAAATTATTTGCACAAACGATAAAATAATCTTGAGGATTAAATAAACAATTATCGCCAAACAAACCTTGCCACCAGTCAACCACATTGCTATTAGCTGTAAGTGCATGACAAACCCAAACGACATTATCTTTATTATTATTTAATTTTCCAAACGTGTGATAGCCAACTTCTAAATCCGGTAGCTCCTCACCACTTTCTAATTTAAATTTCTGAGAATATACAAATGTTTGTAACGACATATTTTTTAATTTTTACTAATGAAATTTGATTTAACTAAATTTTGTTTTTCGTTACTCGACAAAAAATTTATTGGGCTAACTAAACGTTCTATTTTTTCAATGCTGATGTAATAAGGCAGATGCCCACCTTTTACTTTTTGTGCATAATCGGCTTCAAATTTTAATGAATCGATATAATTTGTATCTATTAATAAATTTTTAGTTGTAGTTTTTGTATTATTATTTTTCATTTTATATAATTTTTTTGTTCGATACCGAACGAATTAATAATTTTAATTTTGATTTTTTTATTTGATTAGAATTAATCAAACACTTAATTACCTGGCATTAGCCAAGTAAAATTTAAACACTAAGTTTAATAAACACTAGCGCATACAACAACAGCAACAAAGCGTTGCAGATGATGTTAAAAAATTAATTACACCCAAATGAGTGTTTAGATTTTTGTTTTGACTTTGGAATTGTGCTTTTTTCATTATTATCATTTTTAATTTATTTTTCCTCTTACTCTCATCAGAGGTAGGATTTAGCACCGGTTTTCCAATTCACATGTAGCGAACTTTTAGTTGGTTGCCTGCAAGTCATTGAGCCTATTCTCTCGTTGCATCTTAATAAATTAAAGCACAGTTTGTGATTTAATCGTTTACAAAGTTATGTAAATAATTTTTACATATCCAAATAATTTTTAAATAAATTTTATTTTGCTGTTATAACTGGCGATTGCAAGGACAAAGCTGCAAATTTTAGGAGCCAGATACTAATTTACTACGTAAAGCAGAAATTTTTTCAGTAATGTCTTTAATAGCATTTTTATCAATTTTAGTTGCATTTTCCTGTGCCTTAAAAGCAAATTGAATCTTTTTTAAATCTAAAACTAAAAACTGAGCTGATTCTTCTAGATTAGAGGCTTCTAGTAAAATAATTAAGTTTTTTAAAGATTCCTGTTGTTTAAAAATAGCTTTTACCAAACTTTCAGTATTCAAAGTGTTGGCTATATTACAACCCACGTATAAACCCTCAATCCAACTACCAGCTAAAATTATTGCTGAAGTAGCCATTCTACCATCGTTTTTTAAAATTTCGTCTGATTTTTTAAAAGCACCCGTAATAATTTCTAAAGTTGAATCTTTATTACTTTTATTTGCTTCCATTCTGTCAAACATTTTTTGATCAAATGCGCCACTAACACCAATTGTTGATGCTAATGAGTTAACACATTTTAAAAACACTAAACTTTCTTGGGTCTCCTCAAAGGTATTGGCTATGCTTAAATCAGTGCCATAAATACCTAAATTAATTGCTTTATAAAACTCTAAAGTATATTTTTTTAAAGCGCTTGGATTATTTAAAAGGTCGCCATTGTATTCAATTTTATTTTCATCAATCAACTTTAAAATTTGTAGCCTATCCGGAGAGCTGTTAAAAACATTTTGAGCATTTAACTTGGTTTCGGTTACAGACTTTTTTGTATTTTCATCATCTATGATTGTTGTTTCATCCGTTTTATCTTTTCCACCACATGAAAATAAAAAACTCAGAATTAAAAATAAAAATATGTTATTTGATAGTTTAATCATACAATAATTGCGTCAAATATAACGATTATTTTTTTATTTCTTTACTCCATTTTCATACACTATTCTATTCATTTCTTTACCGTTTTTGTCGTAAAAAATCCACTCTCCATCGGGTACACTTTGTACTTTGCCCTTACGACGTTCCTTAACTATACTATAATTACAAACACTTTGTAATTTGGCATTCGTATAATAAGAAACGCTTTTGCCATTTAATTTACCGTTTTTAAAATGTTGAATGCGATTGATACCACCTGTTTCGTAATAATAAGTCCACTCTCCATTTTGATGCCCTTTTCGGTATTTTCCCTTTGTATCAACAAAATTTCCTCTTTCAAACCATTGTGTATAATTACCGTGCTTAATGCCATTTATATAGCTGCAAATTTCGCGTTGCTGACCACTTTCGTAGTAATAACTCCATTTACCCGCTTTTTTTCCTTTTGCATTATAGGTACCAATATAATTTGGTTTTCCATTACAAAACCAACCTTGCCACAAATCCACCAACTGATCGTCTTTAAAATTACCTTCATCTTTTTTGGTACCATTTTCACACCAACTAATCCACAATCCATTAGATTTACCGTTTTTATAAGGGCCTTCTTGTAGTTTTTTTCCGTTTTCAAACCAAGTAGTCCAAATCCCTGTCTTTATGCCATTTTCAAAGTCGCCTTGCCGCCACTTTTCTCCACCTCTGTAAAAATAAAACCAAGTTGCAGTTTGTTTATCGTTTAAATAATAGCCTTCACTTTCAACTTTACCATTACTATAATAGTAAGTCCATTTATCATCTCGTAAATTATCTTTTAAAGTGCCTATCATTTCCGGCTTACCGTCGGATGTATAAAATTTCCAAACACCATTTTTTTTATTATTTGTAAAATTACCTTCGCTTTTTATTTTATGATTTTGAAAGTACGATGAATAATATCCGTTTAAACTATTAGCTTGATAATTAGCTTCATAATCTAACTCGCCATTGGGATGAAAAAATCGCCAAGTGCTATCTTGCAGTCCATTTTTATAGGCACCCATTGCCCTAATTATTCCATTATCGTAATCAGCAGTAATACTTCCATTGCCATTGCTTACTAATTGTTTGCCTTTGTTATCCCACAAATCAATTAAGTATAAAGTGCTGTCTTTATACTCTTTTACAAACTTTTTTTGATTATTTTCATAATATTCTTCCCATTGGTGACAAGGTTTACCATTGCAATAGTATTGAATAGACGCCAGTTTGCCGGACTTAAAAAATGTTTCTACTTTACCATTGCGTTTGTCTTTTTCAAAAATACCTTTACTTTCTATTTGTCCATTTTCAAAATAATACAACCATTCGCCTTCTTTTTTTCCATTAACAAAGGGCTCTAAACTTTTTATTTTGCCGTCTTCATAAAAAGCAGTCCAGGTGCTATCTGGTAAATCATTTATGTAGCGTGTAAGTTGTGCTAGTTTACCCGATTTATAAAAATAAGAATTAGTACCCCATTTTTTACCTTTAAAGAATCGCTCTATTGCTTTTTTAGAACCATCTTCATAAAAAACAACCCATATACTATCTTGCTTACCATAATTATAAAAACCTTTCCTACTAACATTTCCACTTTTATAAAATTCAATATACGCGCCATTTGGCATACCTTTATAGTAATCGGTTTCAGATTTTAATTTTGTTTGTTGTGCATCGTAAAACTCTTGCTTTAATTGGGAAAAACAATTAAGCTTAAAAATAAAAAATAACAAAAGTACAAGTTGGCGCATTTTATAAAATTAAATGTTGTAATGCAACAATAGCTATTTGGTTACAGGTTTTATGAACAATTTATGAGTTAAAATTTATTAATTATAATTAAACCAAGTAACAAAAAATTACTTTTTAACTTAGGCATCATTTTTGATTATAAAAAGTATGAAAAAATTAATTTTCCTTTTCCTTTTATGCTCAGTATTTTCGAATGCCCAACTTGCCTTTTTAAATAAAGACACAGATTTAGGAACTATTGCTGAAGCCTACGAAATAAAAGGAGATGTAATTTTAAAAAACGAAAGCGATAAGAAAATATTTTTATTGCGAGCAGATGCTGATAAAGATTTAAAAATATTCTCTTCAAAAAAAACATTGCAAATTGGTGATACTTGCCTTTTACAAATAACGTTTACACCTCAACGAACAGGTAAGTTTAAACAAAAAATTAGCTTAATTACCAGTGATCAAAACACACCCTATGAATTAACTATTAGCGGAAGTATCAACAAAATTAATACCAACGATAAAATGGCCTGTTTTTATTTTGGCAACAGAAAAAGCACAACCATCAAAGCTACAAACCAACCCATAGTTGTTTCCGAAAGTAAAGAACCACGAGACATAAGTAACAAACTACCTGATTCAAACAGTCCTAAGTCAGCAGTCGTTAATCCTAAGTTGGGCATTGGTACTAATACAACCACTATTCAACAACCAACAACTTTACCCGATGAATTATCACTTTTAGAATATAAACCCAATAATATTTTATTTTTAGTAGATGTTAGCAGTTCGATGAAAGATTCATTAAAATTTCCTGTAATGAAGAAAGCATTACATGTTTTAATTGATGCCTTAAGGGATATTGACCAAGTTACCTTTGTAACCTACGCCGATAGTGTAAAAATTGTAAAGGAAAATACAAGTGGTGCGGATAAAGCAACACTACACAATTTAATAACTAATTTAACCGCTAAAGGTTTAACCAAAGGGAACAAAGCTATTTTGTTTAGCCAAGCTTTAGCTCAAAAACATTTTATAAACGAAGGTAACAATCAATTATTTTTAGCAACAGACGGCAAGTTTAGATTTTACCCCGATGACCAAAAAAAATGGAAAGCCAACCAACTTACAAAAAAAATAATATTAAGCACTATAGCAGTTGGTAATGACAAAGAAGCCATTAGAAGCTTAAAAGAAATTTCTGAAATTGGAGAAGGGAGTTTTATTCATATAAAGAATAAAAATAATGACGAGCAAAAACTTTTAACTGAAATAAAAAAACGTAGTAGTAGAATTAACTAGCTATACAGTAATATTAGCTTTATTATAAACTGCACTAACATTATTGCCACAGTAAAACTAAATAAAACTATAATTGCTCGGGCACCATTTTTATAACTAAAAATTAAATGTAAAATTGTAAAAAATATAGTAGTTAAAAATGGTAGTAAGCTGGCATTATAGTTAAAACTTTGTACAAAATCGCCTTTTAAAAGTGCAATAAAAGCCCTTTGCATGCCACAACCTGGGCAGTCTAAGCCGGTTAAGCTTTTAATGGTACACGCAAACAAGTTGCGCTCCAAAAAATCAATAATACCAATACTATTAATGTTGCATTCCAAATTTTGCTAAGCTAAATGCAGCAGTTCCAATTATGGCAAACATTACAATTACGTATATAATAAAAAGAGTGCCTAAACACAATCCTATGATTGCACACACTTTTCCTGCTTTCATATTTTTATACGACGCTAACGTGTATAAATTTGGATTTTCGTCATATAATTTTTGCGCACCACTAGCCAACACCAATGAAACTATACCTAAAATAATTGCTAAAATACCATAACACCAGCACAACACGATTGAGCAAATACCTAAAACTAAAACACCTACACTATTGGGTAATGGCTTTTGTCCGCCAAAATTTTGATTAAAATTATTACCATTATCAATTGGTGTTTGATTATTAATATCTGTTTGGTTCATCGGTAAATTGTTTTTGTAAGCGTTTAAATTTGCCTTAAAATTATAAATTAAATTTGTATTTACTAATTATTAATACGGTTAGGTAAAAAATTACAAACTCCAGTAGGTAAAATTTTTAATTTTATTTTTATATAAGCCTTTTACATCAACCAAAACACCTTTGTTAGAGAGTATTGTTTTAAAAAACCTTTCATCTAAGGCTTTGTACTCTTTATGGTTAACAGCAACAATAACGCCATCATAACCTTTTGCTAATTTATTTAACCCAAAACCGTACTCGTGTTTTAGTTCATCGCTATCAGCATGTGGGTCTACAATTTCTACCTTTACACCAAAACTTTTTAATTCTTTTACAATGTCTGCTACTTTACTGTTTCGTATATCGCTAACATCTTCTTTAAAGGTAGCGCCCATAACCAATACCTTTGATTTTGAAATATTTTTTCCGGCAGCAATAATTTTTTTAACGCACGTTTTTGCAACATAAAAACCCATGCTATCGTTTACGTAACGCCCACTATTAATTACTCGCGCATGATATCCTAAACTTTCGGCTTTGTAGGTTAAATAGTAAGGATCAACACCTATACAATGCCCTCCAACTAAACCAGGTGAGAATTTTAAAAAATTCCATTTTGTACCTGCAGCTTCAAGCACGTCGTATGTATTAATATTCATTTTATTAAAGATAATTGAGAGTTCGTTCATCAATGCAATATTTACATCACGTTGTGTATTTTCGATAATTTTAGCTGCTTCGGCAACCTTTATAGATGAGGCTTTGTGAGTTCCCGGCTCTACAATAATCTCGTATACTTTACTAATTTCTTCCAAACTTTCTTTATCGCAACCGCTTACAATTTTTAATATTTTGGTAATAGTATGTTCTTTATCGCCCGGATTTATGCGTTCGGGCGAATAACCTACTTTAAAATCTTTTACAAATTTAAGTTTGCTATGTTGTTCTAAAATTGGAATGCAATCGTCTTCTGTGCAACCCGGATAGACGGTGCTTTCGTAAACCACATAATCGCCTTTTTTAAGTACTTTACCAACAGTAGTACTTGAACCTATTAACGGTTTAAGGTCAGGCAAGTTATGTTCATCAATAGGCGTTGGTACTGCAATAATAAAGAAGTGGGCTTTTTTTAAATCGTCTAATTTATGGGTAAAGCTAATCTCGCTATTTTCAAAATCTTTTTTGGTAAGTTCGTTACTTGGGTCTATGCCTTTTTGCATCATCGCCACACGTTTTTCGTTAATGTCGAAGCCGATTACTTTTACTTTTTTGGCAAAAGCTAAAGCAATAGGTAAACCTACATAACCCAAACCAATAACTGCTATTGATTTTTTTTTGTCGATAATATCTTTGTGAATTCCCATATTATAAGTTTTGATAGTTTAGAAAGTTAGTTGGTTTTAAAAGTTTTGATGTATTTTAAATTAATCTTTTTTATAATCTACGCCATTAAAATTAGCAATATAATAGTATTTATAGGGTGAAAGTGTAATTGTAACTCTTTTTGGTGGAACTGTTGTTTTAAATTTTTTGCCAATACGTTTTGACCCAATTCTAAAATCATAACCTTCAAAGTAAATATAACCTTTAACGCTTGAACTTTTATAAGCAATTCCGTTAGTGGTATTTTCATTAAATTCAGCTTTAGCATCAGGATTAATTACTAGTATTCGCGTATCTGTTTGGCTATTATTTATATCGCGCCAAGTACCTATGTATTTTTCGTTATTACCTGGAATTTCTCCTTTTTGGCAACTTCCCATAAGGTTTAGTAATATTAAAATTAATATAGTTGTAAGTAATTTCATGAACTTTAGAGGTTAAAGTTAATTAGTTTGTAAGGTTATTTTAATATTTAGTTTTCAATTTTTAAATACTGATGCAGGTCTCAAAGCATAAATACGCTCAATTATATCTACAACCTTTAAACCCTCTAGTGCATTTGTTGTAATTTTATTTTTTCCAGTAATAGTATCCACAACATTTTCAATAACGTTGTGATGATTGTTTGCAGAGCCTTTATAAGCTCCGTAATCGTTTGCAGGATTAGTTTGTTCCAAAACAGGCATTGTGTAATCTTTAATATTACATACGTCAATCTGGTCCATATATTGCCCACCAACCTTTACGCTGCCTTTGCTACCAATAATTGTAAGCGATGATTCTAAATTTTTATCATACACAGCTGTACTATAATTAATGCTACCCATGCCACCATTTACAAAATCGAAACTTACAAAACCACTGTCTTCAAATGCGGTAGATGTTTGATGATTAAAATCAGCAAACTTGGCTTGTATGTTGGTAATATCTCCAAACACCCAATACATAATATCCACCCAATGGCTAAATTGCGTAAACAGTGTTCCACCATCTAAATCTTGTGTGCCTTTCCAGCCGCCTTTTTTATAATATCGCTCGTCGCGATTCCAGTAGCAATTTAACTGCACCATATAAATATCACCAATAATTTTTTTCTCAACTATTTCTTTAAGCCATACACTTGGGGGTGAGTAGCGGTTTTGCATTACACAAAAAACAGTTTTGCTATGCGATAAGGCTGAATAAATTATTTTTTCGCAATCGGCTTTACTTAATGCCATTGGTTTTTCAACCACAACATGTATATTATTTTCTAAGGCTTTTAAAGCATGCTCGGCATGTAAACCGTTTGGGGTACAAACATTAATTACATCAATATCATTATGGTTACTTAATAATTCATCAATCGAATGATAAAATTTTTCTTGCAAATTTTCTAAACCTAAGTTTTCTTTTGGTTGAACATCACAAACCGCAACCAACTCGCAATTTGTGTTACGGCGAACCATTTCGGCGTGGCGTTTACCAATATGTCCTTGCCCAATAACGGCAAATTTTATTTTATTCATACTTTGTAACAATGTTATTATGCAGTTTATATTTCTCTCCGCTTTCTTTGCAAGTGGCATAACCGTCTTTATCAAATTCTAAACGATGTCCAAATTCGCTCATCCAACCTATTTGACGGCTTGGGTTACCTACTACCAATGCATAAGCAGCAACTGTTTTAGTAACTACTGCACCTGCTCCAATAAATGCAAATTCCCCAATATCATGTCCACATACGATGGTTGCATTAGCACCAATTGTAGCACCTTTGCCAACGTGCGTTTTTGCATATTCGTTTTTACGATTTATAGCACTGCGTGGATTTGTAACATTGGTAAACACCATACTCGGACCTAAAAACACATCATCATCGCAGGTTACACCCGTATATATCGACACATTATTTTGAACTTTTACGTTTTTTCCCAATATTACCTGTGGCGATATTACTACGTTTTGCCCAATATTACAATTGTTACCTAACGTGCAATTTGCCATTATGTGGCTAAAATGCCATATTTTAGTGCCCTCGCCTATGGTACAACCGTCGTCAATAAATGCACTGGGGTGGGCGTAAAAATTTGTAATATCCATATTTAAAAAAAAGGATTACAAAAATATAAAAAACAATAGGTTTAACACTATAAATTTGTGTAAATAATCAAATTAAAAAACAAATAATAGCCACAATAAATTAATATATTTATCGTTTAATTTTATTTATGATTAACTATAAAAAATACATTCCTTATGTAGCTGCGATAGTAATTTTTGCTATTGTTACCTTAATTTATTTTAAACCCCTGCTTAGCGGCAAGGTTTTAAAGCAAGATGATATATCGCGCCACAAAGGCATGAGTAAAGAAATTGTTGATTACCGTGCTGAAAATAAAGCTGAACCTTTATGGACTAATTCTATGTTTGGTGGCATGCCTGCCTACCAAATATCTACCGCTTACCCAAGTAACTGGATTGCAAAACTAGATAATGTATTTAAATTATTTATACCGCTACCTGCAGGTTATGTTTTTTTATATTTTTTGGGCTTTTTTATTTTATTACTCTGTTTAAATGTAAACCCTTGGCTGGCTTTAATTGGTGGCTTAGCTTACGGACTAAGTTCTTACTTTTTTATAATTTTAGAAGCCGGGCATAATTCAAAAGCCAATGCCTTGGGTTATTTACCAGCTTTATTAGGAGGTGTTATTTTATTGTTTAGAGGTAAACACGGGCTTGGTTTAGCTGTTACTACTTTGTTTACAGCTATGGAATTAAATACTAACCACGTTCAAATATCCTATTACGGCTATATTTTAATTGGTTTTGTAATAGCAGGTTATTTTTTTACAGCTTTAAAACAAAAACAATTACCTGTATTTTTTAAAGCTACTGCATTTTTTGTAGTAGCTACTTTAATTGGAATATTACCCAATGCAGGTAATTTAATGACGACAAATGAGTATGGAAAATACAGCACACGTGGTAAAACCGAATTAACTATTAATTCTAATTTACAACCTAACGATAATGTTAAAACCAGTGGTTTAGATAAAAATTATGCCACGCAGTGGAGTTACGGTATAGGCGAAACATTTACCTTTTTAATCCCTGACTATAAAGGTGGTGGAAGCACCCCAATTGGCAACATCTACCCCGATGCCTTAAAAAAAGTAAATCCCGATTACCGTCAGCAAGTAGCAAGTAGCTATGCCTATTTTGGCAACCAGCCATTTACCAGTGGCCCAGTTTATATAGGTGCAATTATTATTTTGCTTTCTGTTTTAGGAATGTTTGTAATTAAAAACCCAATTAAATGGCCCATATTTTTTGCTACGCTTTTAACCGTTGCTTTAGGTTGGGGCAGTAATTTTATGGGCTTAACCAACCTATTTATGAATTATGTGCCTGGCTATAATAAATTTAGAGCCGTTGCTATGATAATGGTTATTGCCGAATTAACCCTTCCCTTACTGGCAATATTAGCGATTAACGAAGCTATAAAAATTAAAAATTGGGACGAAAAAATAAAACTAAGCCTAATTAAAAAAGAAATTAGTTTAAAAAAAATTATAATTTTTTCAGTAAGTATTGTAGGTGGTTTTTGTTTAATTAGTTGGTTAATGCCCGATATGTTTAATTCTTTTACAGCCAGTGGAGAGGAAGAACAAATGGTGCAACAAGCTGTGCAAGCGGGTAACCCCGAAGCCCAAGTACGTCCCGTAATTACCGAAATAATGGCACAAACAGAAATTGCCCGCAAAGCTATTTTTAAAGCCGATGCATTACGCTCGTTAATTTTTATTGTTTTAGGTTTTGGTACTTTATTTTTATATTTTACTAATAAATTAAAAAAAGAATTGTTTTTTGCTGCCATTGGCTTATTTATTGTCATCGACTTATGGACTGTAGATGCCCGTTATGTAAACGACAAATCGTTTATAACTAAGGAACAAAATATACAAAGCGTAGTTGCAAAAACACCAGCCGACGAAGAAATTTTAAAAGATCCAAGTTTAGACTACCGTGTTTTAAACTTAACAGTAAGTACGTTTAATGATGCGCAAACATCTTATTACCATAAATCAATTGGTGGCTATCATGGTGCCAAACTAAAACGCTATGCAGAGTTAATCGATTTCCACCTTCAACGCGATGATGGTGGTGGCGACATTGGTTTATTTAGAAAAAATGCTGGGAAAGCTTTTGCTAGTGATAGTTTACTAAACGATTTAATGGGGCAATTACAAGTGTTAAATATGCTAAATACTAAATACTTTATTATTCCTGGCGGTGGTGAAACCCGCACAGAAATGCCGTTGCCAAATAAACAAGCTAACGGCAATGCTTGGTTTATTTCAAACTTAAAAATAGTAACCAGCGCCGATAGCGAAATTGTTGGTTTATACCACATAAATACAAAAACGCAAGCCGTTGTAAACCAAAAATACCAAAGTGAGTTGGGCTTAAAAACGAATTACAATGCTAACGGAACTATTAAATTGCTAAACTACAAACCAAATGACTTAGTATATGAAAGCAATAGTGCAGACGAAGGTTTTGCTGTATTTTCCGAAATATATTACCCAAAGGGTTGGAATGCCTACATTGATGGTCAATTAAAACCACACGCCAATGTAAACTATGTTTTACGGGGCTTAAACATCCCAGCCGGCAAACATAAAATAGAATTTAAGTTTGAGCCACAAACCTACAAAACAGCTTCTACCATTGCCATGATAGGCTCCTTATTAGTTTTATTGACATTAGGCTTGGGACTTTTTTTAAATAAAAAAGAAAGTGTAGTCAAAGTTTAAAATATAGTTAGTTAATAGTAAATATTTTTTATTTTTGCGCTTCAAAAAAATAAAAAAATGAAAAAACTGTTTACTACACTATTACTTTCTGTTTCTTGTATTGTTTTATCTCAAGAAACGTCAACAGTAACCCCAAAAGATACGTCTTGGAAAACTTCGGGATTTTTTGGTTTAAATGCCAGCCAAACAGCACTGAGCAATTGGCAAGGTGGAGGGCAAAATAATGTTGCCATAAATAGTATTTTAAATGCCCAAGCCGAATACAAAAAAGGTAAACATACATGGCTAAGTAAAATAGATGCTCAATACGGTGTAATAAAACCAGGCGATGTAAAACTGTTCCGCAAAAATATTGACCAACTTTTTGCCCTATCAAAATATAACGTAGATGCCTTTGGCAAATATTGGTTTTATGTAGCACAAGCCGATTTTAGAACACAATTTGCGCCAGCTTACACCTATATTGGCGATTCTATTTCGGGCAAAGCAACATCTGATTTTTGCTCACCTGCATACATACAATTAGCTATTGGTTTAGATTTTAAACCTACAAATTATTTTTCGGCAACGTTTGCACCTGCTGCAGGTAAAATTACCATAGTAAACCGCCAATACTTGGCTGATGCCGGTGCTTTTGGCGTTGAAAAGGCAAAAACAAATGTAGCAGGCGATACGATTATAACCCGTGGCAAAAAAATTAGATACGAATTTGGAGGCAGGGTAATTTTAAAGTTTAAAAAAGATATTTTTAAAAATGTAAACCTAGACTCTTATTTAGATTTATTTTCAAACTACGCTAATAATCCTCAGAATATTGACGTTGTATTTAATAACCTTTTAACCTTTAAAATAAATAAGTACTTTACGGCAAATATTATATCACAAATGTTATACGATAATGATATTATTACCAAATACGATTGGAATCAAGATGGAAAGTACGATAATAAAAACGACATTAACGGACCTAGAGTTCAATTAATTAGTACGTTTTCATTAGGGTTTGGTTATAAGTTTTAAAAATCAAACTTTACATAAAATAAAGGTAAAAAGCCTAATTGATAGTTTTTAATTAATGGGTCAGCTTGCAGGTTGGCGGGGTCTGGGGCATAACTTAAGGCCAAAATATTTTTGGTGTTAAGCAAATTTACAAAATCTAAAGCTATTTCGGTACCTACTTTTTTACCATTTATTTTATATGAAATTCTCAAATCTAATCGATTATATGCCGGAAATTGTAGTGTATTTACTTTGTCATCTTGTGCCACAACATCCATAATAGCATTACTTTTCGCAATGTTTACCGGCGAATAGCGTTTGCCACCTCCATACGTAAATTTGGTGCTAAAACTTAAAATATCTTTTTTGTTTTTACCAACTGTAAATTCAAATCCGCCTAAAGCATTTAGCATATAGTTACCATTAAAATCGGTATTGGCTGTTTTACCATTGCTAGCAGTATATTTACTATCAAACAAACTACCACTAAACATAAAAAAATAATGTTTATGAAATAGTTTTTCTAAGGTTAACTCTAATCCATAATTATAACCCGTGCCATTATTTTGCATGGAGTACATTGGGAAAAACCTGTTAAACGTTGCTCCCCTGTTTAAAGTAGATACGCTTGAGGGAACAACATAAACTGGCACATTCCACAAATATTGGTAATACAGTTCGGTTTTAATTTTAAAAAAATTAGTTAAAAAATAATCATACCCCAAAACAAGGTGCTGACTTTTTGTAAAATCTAAATCCTTATTACTTAATTTTTTATCGGTATTATAAATTAACGTGTTATTAGTTACTATACTATCGGGTACAGCAAAATAAAGATACGTAGCCTGCATTTGGCTGTGTAAACCATATGCTAAACTTAATACTTGATTTTGTTTAAACTGATAACGCACACTAGCGCGAGGTTCAACAGTATACTTATTATTTAATGTTAAGTATTGCGAAAAAATACCAGTATTAAAACTAAATTGCTCATTAAACTTATGCACAAAACTAATGTATGGTTGCAATAAATAAAAACTTGTTTGTGTGTTGATACGCGTTTTGTAAGGTTTATCTTCTATTACTTTTGCAATGGTATCATATATTGAATTTATTTTTACTTCATCAAAAAAATTCACATCAAAACGGTTTGCAAAAAGCCCGGCTTTAATACTATTTTTAGCATTTAATTTACTTTTAATGTACCAAGCTAATGTTGTTTTACCTTCGTAAAAATTGTAGCCTAAAATTTTTGGTAAAGTATCTTTTGGCACAAAATCTTTATTTCTTAAAACTAAAAAATGACTCACATCTAAAGTCTGAACCCCATAGGCTAAGCTTGTTTTCATAACTGTTCGGCTATTTAAAGCATATACATTGTTAATCGTTCCAAATCCCATTTTTGAATTAAAATATTGATCTTTGTTTTGATCGCCATATAACTCTTTAGGGCGTTTGCTAATATTGCTCAAAATAATTTTAATGGTGCTAGCGCCACCAATGCCCGTTATCGAAAATACACCTGCTTTTTGTGTAGGAAAATTTAGACGAACAGCACCATCTTGATATTGTGGCACAGCACTTGTACCCAAATTAATTTTTAGAAACGATAGTAAATCTAAAGTAGAGTATCTGTAATTAATTAAATAACTACTCCCTTTTTTCTTGTTTAACGGCCCTTCCAACGATAATTCTGTGCCTAGCAATCCAAACTGAAAGGTACGCTCGTGTTTTTCGTTATTGCCATTTCGCATTTTTAAATCAAATACGCCGCCCAAAGCATTGCCATAGTTAGCAGGAAAGGCACCTGTATAAAACTCGCTGTTTGATAAATACTTGTTATTTATAATTGCAGTTGGTCCACCGGCCGAACCTGCTACTGCAAAATGATTCGGGTTGGGGATATCAATGTCTTCCAATCGCCACAATAAACCCGCAGGACTATTTCCTCTTACAACAATATCGTTACGACTGTCGTTAGTGCCTTGTACTCCTGCAAAATTTTGTGCCATACGTGCAGGGTCTTGGCGCGAGCCAGCATAGCGTTCTGTTTCTTCTATGCTAAACGATTTCATATTCATTTGTTGCATAGTGTTCACAACATCTGTGTCTTTATTAGCTTTTATTTCTACTTCAGCCATAGCAATGGTACTTTCTTCCATCTCTATATTTAAAATTATTTCTTTGCCCGAAGTAACAATTACATCGTTTACTGGTATAGGTTTATAACCCGTATAGGTAAATAAAAACGATTGCCTGCCAACAGGTACATTTGTTAATTTATAATTACCATTATTGTCGGCTATTGTTATTAATTTTTGAGTTTGTAAGTTTTTTAATTGCACTATTGCCCCGGGTAAGCCTATGCCTGTAACCTTATCTACTACTTTACCTTTAACGAGTTGAGTTAGTTGTGCAAAAGCAGTTGTACTAAATAATAATACTATTAAACTTAAATTTTTTAAATTCATTTTAATTTTTTTAACCGAAAAATTTTAAAATTTTATTCATTAACCAAAGCCAATATTAAGAAATAATTAACAATTAACTAATTAGTACGATTTTTTACAGATATATGTGAGAATTATAAAAAAATTACTATTTTCGCTTAAATCTATATAAAAAAATTATGACAAAAAAACTTACAACATTAGCTTTAGCATTGGCTTCGTCCTTTGCTATCGCTCAAACGGTGCAAACCTTTACGGCCACCGGTTCAATGCAAACATTTACTGTACCTAGTTGCGTTAACTCGATTACCGTGGACTTAAGAGGTGGTGCAGGCGCTAACTCTACTGACGTCTTAATTAGTAACGCAGTTGGCGGATTAGGCGGAAGAGCACAAGGTGTATTAACTGTTACACCCGGGCAAGTTTTAAATATTTTTGTTGGTGGTGCTGGTAACGTAAATGGCAACGGAGGCTTTAACGGTGGTGGTCAAGGTGGACTTTCTACTGCTGGTGGCGGTTGTTTAGGTGGTTTTGCTGCTGGTGGCGGTGGAGCTTCTGATATTCGTATTGGTGGTACTGCATTAGTAAACCGTGTTGTTGTTGCTGGTGGTGGCGGCGGTAGCGGTAGAGATTATTGTAATGGTTCTTGTATACCTTGTGGTTGTGGTGGTAGCGGTGGTGCCTCTGGTGGCTTAACAGGGATATCAGGTGTTGCGGCAGGAAACTGTGGCTTTAGCTATCCTGGAAGTGGAATAAATGGTGGATTTCCAGGAACATCTTCAGCCGGTGGTGCCGGTGGCCCTGGTGATAGCGGTGGACTTTCTGGTACAGCTGGCGTTTTAGGCGTTGGTGGTAATGGTGCAGGTGGTACACAAGACGTTGCAGGTGCTGGCGGTGGCGGTGGCTACTACGGTGGCGGCGGTGGCGGTTCTGCTTCAAATGGTAGTGGTGTTGGTGGTGGCGGTGGTGCTGGTGGTTCTTCATTTTTAGGAACATTATTATCAGCTAGTACTACTCAAAGTTTTCAAACTGGAAACGGTCAAATTACCCTTACCTATGCAAATAGCGCCGTTACAACGGCTTCGGCTTCAAGTTCTGCAATTTGTAGTGGTAACTCTGTATCTTTAACAGCAAGCGGTGCAACTACTTATACTTGGAACACGGGTGCTACTTCTGCAAACATTGTTGTTACACCAACTGCTAATGCTACTTATACAGTAGTAGGAACAAGTACTTGCGGTCTTTCGACTTCTGTTATTTCTGTTACAGTTAATCCAGCAGCTAATACAGCATTAACTGGTAATACCTTAACTTGTGGTACAGCTACAACTGTATTAACAGCTAGCGGTGCTAGCACTTATTCGTGGAATACTGGTGCTACAACAACGTCAATTAGCGTTTCTCCTACGGTTACTACAATATACACTGTTGTTGGTACAAATACTTTAGGTGGTTGTACAGCTACTGCTACTTTAGCGCTTACCGTATCAACTAATCCATCAATCACAGTAAACAGTGGTACTATTTGTGCAGGTACTTCGTTTACAATGGTGCCAAGTGGTGCTAATACATATACATTTAGTAATGGTAGCGCTGTTGCAACACCAACAGCTAATGCTAGCTATAGTGTAACGGGTACTAATACTGCAGGTTGTGTAAGTGCAAATACTGCAATTTCGAGTGTAACAGTAAATGCTTTACCTACTGTAAGTGTTTCTTCTAGCAATAGTTTAATTTGTGTTGGACAAAGTGCAAGTTTAACTGCAAATGGTGCAAGTACTTATAGTTGGAATACAACTGCCACTACAGCTGTAATTGCAATTAACCCGACAGTAACTACAAGTTATACTGTTACAGGTACTAATGCAAATGGTTGTAAAAACAATGCTGTTATTACACAAAATGTTAGCCCTTGTACGGGTATTTTAAATTTATCTAATGCTAACAATGCTTTATCTTTATATCCAAACCCTAACAATGGTATTTTTACTATTGAATTTGCAAATGGTTTAAATAAAGCAATTAGTGTTACTGATGTTTCTGGTAGAGTGGTATTAACAACCTCTTCGGCGGCTGATAAAGTAAACGTTAATATCTCAAATTTATCAAATGGTATTTATTACATTAAAGTAATAAGTAATAATAAAACTGAGGTTACTAAAGTTATAAAACAATAATTATAAAACAGTTTATTTAAAGCCCTCCTTGGTTATGCCAAGGGGGGCTTTTTATTTAATTTAATCTTTGCAAAAAAATTAAATAAATAGTATCCTTGTAGTCTTAATATACTATATGAACCTATACTTAAAAATTGCAAGCCTTTCATTTGTGTTAGCAGCTTGTCATTCGAATGATAACGAATTAGCAAACGTTGAAACTAAACCTAAAAAAGATACAATAGAGTGCATTATGCCTTTGCCAACCGACGAAAAATTTGAATATGTATCTGAACAATTTGCCGATCTTCGAATCCTTAGATACGAAGTAAAAGATTTTGATAAACTAAATCTTCAAACCAAAACATTATTATATTATTTATATGAAGCGGCATTGTGCGGGCGAGATATGATATACGACCAAAATTATAAATATAATTTGGCTGTTCGTAAAACCTTAGAAGCTATTGTTACGAATTACAAAGGCGATGTTGAAACTGAAGAGTATAAAAAATTTATGCTGTATACCAAACAATTTTTATACCACAGTGGCGTACACCATCATTTTAGTAACGATAAATTTATACCCGAGTGCAGCCAATCTTATTTTGCTGATAGAATTAACGAAGTAGACGATACGCAATTACCTTTGCAGGCAAACCAAACCAAAGCTGATTTTATTAAATTTATTACACCAGTAATTTTTGATTTAAAAATTGCTCCAAAAAAAGTGAGTTTAGATTCAAAAAGTGATTTAGTAAAATCGAGCGCAGTTAATTTTTACGAAGGTGTTACACAACAAGAAGTAACCGATTTTTATACCGCCATGATTGACAAAAATAGCATGCAACAACCGATGTATGGCATTAATAGCAAGCTTGTAAAAGAAAACGGAAAATTAATTGAAAAGGTATATAAAGTAGGTGGCTTTTATACCCAGTCTATCGAAAAAATTGTGTTTTGGCTCGAAAAAGCTATTACGGTTGCCGAAAATGCAAATCAAAAAGATGCTTTAGAAAAATTAGTAAAATTTTACAAATCAGGCTCTATTATTGATTTTGACGAATACAACATCGCTTGGGCAAAAGATACCGAAAGTGCAGTAGACGTTGTAAATGGTTTTATTGAGGTGTATTCAGACCCTATGGGTAAAAAAGGTGCGTTCGAATCTGTTGTTTCCGTTCGTGATTTTGAAGCCAGTAAGCGAATTGCTAATATTGGTGCCAACGCACAATGGTTTGAAGATAATTCGCCAATAATGGCCGAACATAAAAAGAAAAATGTAAAAGGAATTTCTGCAAAAGTTATTAATGCGGTGGTTGAGAGTGGCGATTCGGGTCCAATTACTCCCATTGGAATTAATTTACCAAATAACGAATGGATACGTGAAACACATGGAAGTAAATCTGTTAACTTAGGTAATATTGTTGAAGCCTACGACCAAGCAGCAGGTGGTAGTGTAGTAAACGAATTTTATTATAACGCTGAAACTAAAAAAAACGTTACTGCGTACGCTGGTTTAGCAGATAAATTACATACCGATATGCACGAAGTAATTGGACACGCCAGCGGACAAATAAACAAAGGCGTTGGGCAACCTAACGAAACCTTAAAAAATTATGCCAGTGCATTAGAAGAAGGAAGAGCTGATTTAGTTGCGTTGTATTATTTATACGACCAAAAATTAGTAGATTTAGGCGTAATGCCCACTTTAGATTATGGTAAAGCTGCTTATGATGAATACATTACCAAGGGCTTAATAATACAACTATCGCGTATAAAAGAAGGTAAACAAGTAGAAGAAGCGCACATGCGCAACCGCCAAATGGTGGCAGCTTGGGCTTTTGAAAAAGGTAAAAAAGAAAATGTAATTGAACAGAAATTTGAAAACGGAAAAACGTATTTTGTAATAAACGATTATAGTAAACTTAAAGTTTTATTTGGCGAATTATTGAAAGAAATTCAGCGTATAAAATCAGAAGGTGATTATAAGGCAGGCAAAGATTTAATAGAAAATTATGGGGTAAAAGTAGACCCTAAACTACATAAAGAAGTTTTAGCCCGTTATAAAAGTTTAGGAATGGCACCTTATCAAGGTTTTATGCAGCCTAAATTAATACCAGTAATGGAGGGCGAAAAAGTAATTGATGTTAAAATTGAATATCCAAAAAACTTTACTGAGCAAATGTTAGAATTTGGGAAAAATTACGGTTACTTGCCCGCGTATAATTAATTTTTTTATACCCCTGACAGGGTTAATGTCAAAAAATTAGATGCTCTGTCAGGGGTTTTTAGGTGTAAAAAAATGCTAACTATACAACATACCAAAAATTTTAGGATTGAAAAACCAAGCATAGTAACCATTGGTACCTTTGATGGAGTTCACTTAGGGCATCAAAAAATTTTAAATAGGTTAATAGAACTAAAACAAAAATTAAATTTAACAACTGTTGTTTTAACGTTTCATCCCCATCCTCGTAAAGTTCTATTTCCAAATCAAACCGATTTAAAACTAATTACCCTCGTTGACGAAAAATTAGAACTTCTAAAAAAAAATAATATCGATGTTACAGTTGTATATCCTTTTGACATTGCTTTTTCGCAATTAGAGGCTGAAGAATACATCGAGACAATTTTAGTAAAGCAATTAAACGTAAGCCATCTAGTAATTGGCTATGACCATAAATTTGGTAAAAACCGCGAGGGAACAATTGATACCCTTAAACATTTTGCAACAAAATATAATTTTACGGTGGAAGAAATTAGTGCAAAAGATATTGATTCTATAAACATTAGTAGTAGTAAAATAAGACACGCTATTGATGAGGGACATATAGAATTGGCAACTGATTTTTTAGGGCATCATTTTTTTATTAATGCACAAGTTGTAAAAGGTAAACAACTAGGCAATACCATAGGCTTCCCTACTGCAAATTTAAAATTAGACGATGCAGACAAATTGATTCCAAAAATTGGGGTGTATTTTGTTGAAATAGTTTTTGAAAACACTAATTATTTTGGAATGATGAATGTTGGAACTAATCCCACCATAACAGATGATTTAAGCGTAAAATTAGAAGTTAATATTTTTGATTTTAATAAAACTATTTATAATAAACGCATAAAAATAAAATTTGTTAAACGCATCAGAGATGAACAAAAATTTAATAACTTAAACGAATTAATTGAGCAATTACATTTAGATAAACAAACTTGCTTGAAAATAATTGATAATTATAAATGAAAAATTATAAATTAATAATACTATTTATATTTTTAAGTCGCATTTTAATTGCACAAGTAGCTTTATTAGACTCTATTACATTAGCTAGCTACCAAGAATACACGGATTTAACGGAAGCTCTTAAAGACCCAGATAATGTTATTAAACTAACACTTCGTAAAAAAAAGTTTAAAGAATTTCCGCGCGAATTGTATAAATTTAAAAACTTGCAATATTTAGATTTAAGTAAAAATAGCATTAAAGAATTGCCCGACTCTATTACGCAATTTAAAAATTTACAATATTTAATTGTTAGCAAAACAGGTTTAGAAACGTTACCTACTAATTTTGGCAACTTAGAGTCGCTTAAATATTTAAATCTTAATCAAAACGAAATTTATAAATTACCGTATTCATTTGGTAATTTAAAAAAAATAGAGTATGCCGATTTGTGGAGTAATAATTTAGATACATTCCCCGAATCGATAAAAAAATTAACTACACTAAAATCTATGGATTTACGCGCGATACTTATTGCCCAAACACAGCAAGATAATTTACAAGCACAATTACCGCACACACGCATTTATTTTAGCCCACCTTGCAACTGTGGTAAATAATAATATTTGATGTTTACCCAACAACACATACAGAAGTTTAGTAGTATCGAAACGCCTTTCTATTACTACGATACAACTATACTCCAAAAAACAATTGATGCAATAAAAAAAGCGGCGCCTTCGCATTATCACATTCATTATGCTTTAAAAGCAAATGCCCACCCTACCCTATTAAAATTAATAAAACAAGCAGGTTTTGGTGCCGATTGCGTAAGTGGTAACGAAGTAAAACGCGCTATTGAATGTGATTTTAAATCTGAACATATTGTATTTGCTGGTGTTGGCAAAAGCGATAAAGAAATTAATTATGCTTTAGACCATGATGTTTTTTGCTTTAATGTAGAAAGTATTCACGAATTGCAAGTAATTAATGAATTAGCTATTGCCAAAAATAAAACGGCTAATGTTGCACTACGGATTAATCCAAATGTAGATGCTTACACGCACAAATACATTACCACAGGTTTAGAAGAAAATAAATTTGGTATTAATCCTTACGAGTTTGATAAGGTTTTGGCCGAACTAAAAAATCTTTCAAACATAAGTTTAATTGGACTTCACTTCCATATCGGTTCGCAAATACAAGATTTAACACCTTTTAAAAATTTATGTATACGTGTAAACGAAATTAACAAGTGGTTTATACAAAAAGGGTATTTGTTGCCTCATATAAATTTAGGTGGTGGCTTAGGCATAAATTATAAAGAACCCGATACGCAAGCTGTTGTTGATTTTGTGAGTTATTTTAATGTGTTTAAAGAGTTTTTAGAATTACATCCGTCTCAAAATATTCACTTTGAGTTAGGACGCTGTGTTATTGCCCAATGCGGTAGTTTAATGAGTCGCGTGCTGTATATTAAAAACGGCATTAATACAAACTTTGCAATTTTAGATGCTGGCATGACAGAGCTTATCCGGCCAGCACTTTATCAAGCCTATCATAAAATTGAGAACATTAGTGCCAATCAACAATCTAAAATTACAATTCATAAGTATGATATTGTTGGTCCTATTTGCGAAAGTAGTGACTGTTTTGGTAAAGCAGTAAACTTACCTTTAACCAACCGTGGCGATTTAATTGCTATAAGAAGTACTGGCGCTTATGGTGAAGTAATGAGCAGTAGATATAATTTAAGAGATGACGTAAAATCGGTATTTAGTAACGATTTACATTAAAATTTTCTAAACTAATTTACTTTCTAAACTTATACACTTTTTTATTTGTTTATTCCAATCATAACCTTACATTTGAAATTCAAAAAATTAATTAAATTTAAAATCAACAATCTAATTTCTTAAATCCGTATGGGATATTTATTTACATCAGAATCAGTGTCAGAAGGGCACCCAGACAAAGTAGCCGATCAAATTTCGGATGCATTAATTGATAATTTTTTAGCCTTCGATCCAAACTCAAAAGTAGCTTGCGAAACTTTAGTAACAACTGGACAAGTTATTTTGGCCGGTGAAGTAAAGTCAAAAGCGTATTTAGATGTGCAAGAAATTGCCCGCGAAGTAATTCGCAAAATTGGCTACACCAAATCTGAATATATGTTCGAAGCCAACTCTTGCGGTATTTTATCTGCCATTCACGAACAATCATCTGATATTAATCAAGGGGTTGATAAAAAGAAAAAAGAGGAACAAGGTGCAGGTGACCAAGGTATGATGTTTGGTTATGCTACCAACGAAACTGCAAACTATATGCCTTTGGCTTTAGATTTAGCGCATGGTATTTTATTAGAATTAGCTGCTTTACGTAGAGAAAATAAAGAAATTAAGTATTTACGTCCCGATGCAAAATCGCAGGTTACCTTAGAGTATAGTGATGATAACGTACCTGTACGTATTGATGCCATTGTGGTTTCTACGCAACATGATGATTTTGATGCCGAACCAAAAATGTTAGCAAAAATTAAAAAAGATATTGTTGACATTTTAATTCCTCGCGTTAAAAAGAAGTATCCAAAATATGCTCACTTATTTAATAATAAAATAAACTACCATATTAATCCAACCGGAAAATTTGTAATTGGTGGCCCACATGGCGATACTGGTTTAACAGGTCGTAAAATTATTGTTGATACCTATGGTGGAAAAGGTGCTCACGGTGGTGGCGCTTTCTCTGGAAAAGACCCAAGTAAAGTAGATCGTTCGGCTGCTTATGCTACTCGCCATATTGCAAAAAATTTAGTAGCGGCAGGTGTTTGTAGCGAAGTTTTAGTTCAAGTAAGTTATGCAATTGGTGTTGCACAACCTATGGGTATTTTTATTGATACGTATGGTACCGCAAAAGTAAAACTAACCGATGGCGAAATTGCTAAAATAGTTGAAAAAGTATTTGACATGCGCCCCTACTTTATTGAACAACGTTTTAAGTTACGTACTCCAATTTATAGCGAAACAGCAGCATACGGACACATGGGACGTAAAAATGAAGTAGTAACAAAAACATTTAAATCGCCTGATGGTAAAACAAAAACGATGAAAGTAGAATTATTTACTTGGGAAAAATTAGATTATGTTACTAAAGTAAAAGCAGCATTTAAAATAAAATAAATAATTTAAAACTTAATACTTAAACCCACTCAATGCGATGTTGAGTGGGTTTTTTATTTTATATCGAAAAAAAAATCGTATTTTAGATGTACAAACCATTAAAACTAAAAATATGAAAAAACTTTACACAACTATTACATTATGTTTAAGTATGTATATTGGTCATGCCCAATATACATTAACATCAGTGTCTAGCCCAAGTATTGGCGACATAGAAACAACTTGGGAGCTTAATCCTGCTACTATCCCTGCAGCAACTGCATCGGGCATTAACCAAATTTGGAATTACACAGGCGTATCAATTCCATCAACCGTTACTGCTGTTTCATCTACATATGTAGCAAAATCATCTGCTCCTAATTCTAGCTTATTTCCTGCAGCTACAATAGCGCAAACTGACAACGGGACTGATTTTACAATGTCTTCAGGCTCTACAGGGCTTACCATTTATGGTACTACAAACGCTACAGAAACAATAGTATATCAAAATCCTTTAACCTATGTTACTTTTCCATTTACATATGGCAATATAACTACAGATACTTATTCAACGTCATACACAACAAATTCAATTCCTGTTTCTCAAATGGGAACTGTAACAACAACAGGAGATGGAACTGGTACACTCAACACGCCTGGCAGTAGTTTCCCAAACGTATTAAGAGTAAAACTCCAATTAAAATCTATTGTAAATTACGGTTCATTTGGTACATTTACTTCTACTACTACTCAATATTTATTTTTAAGTTCCGTAAGTAAATTTGCTTTATTAAGTGTGGGTTCCGATACTCAAACAAGTAATACTGGCACAACTACTACTACCAGCAATAGCACATCTGGCACAATTAATAACATGGTATTAGCTGGCATAAAAGAAAGCAAAAAGGATGCTAATTTTAGTATTTATCCAAATCCGGTTGTAAATAACGAGGTTGAATTATATTTTGTTTTAAGTCAAGAAGAAAATTACAACGCTAGTATTTACAATACCCTAGGGCAAAAAGTAAAAGAAATCGCCATTGGCAATAAGTCACCTGGTGTTTATAACGAAAAAATTGATTTGTCTACCTTAAAAAGTGGTGTTTATTACATTCATTTAAAGGGAAACAGGCAAGAAGGTGTTCAGAAAATTGTAGTACAATAATTTTTAAAAATATACAAAACACCTGTTAGCTTTAAAAGTTAATGGGTGTTTTTTTTATTCATCAATTGTATCAGAAATACGTTTGAAAAATTTTAAATGCGTTAAAAATTCTTTTGCAACAATACGTATTAACGTATATACAGGTAATGCCACTACCATTCCAAAAATACCACCAATAGTAGCAGCCATCAGGGTTACAATAAATATTTCTAAAGGATGTGCTTTAACCGAATTCGAAAAAATAAAAGGTTGAATTATAAATCCATCAATTAAATTAATACTTAATAATGTAAAAAATATTTTATTAATAGTTGGTCCTATTAACTCATAACTCCCAGAACTAATGCAACCACTTACACCTAAAAATATGGCTACTACCATAGTTACCGCCGAACCTATGTAGGGAATTATGTTTAAAATACCTGCTATAAAGGCTATAATTAAAGCATTTTTGATACCTAAAATACTAAGTATTAAAAAGGCAACGCCTCCAACAATTAACATATCAATAAATAAGGCGGCAAAGTATTTACTCAACATTTTTTTACTTCTTTTTAGTATTTCGCCCATTGGTCCTTCGGTACCTTTTGGTGTAATCGTTAATAAACTTTGTCTAACCAATTGTTCGTCTTTTAATAAAAAAAAAGTAATAAACAATACACAAAATATACCACCAACTAGTGTGCCAATATATTTTGTAACGTTATTTAGAATATCAGTAATATTAGTTGTATTTGCAAAGGTTGAAAATTGAGTTGTGATATTATTTTTTAGGTCATCTTCCGTTCCAAAATTTAAAAGTAAGGCTTTGATAGAAGGGAATTGCGCTAAACAATTGTGAAACACGTCGTAAAAATTTAATTGCGATAAAAAATCAACTTCAGTTGCAAGTGGCGGAATTATTAATAAAAATAAACTCGTAAAAATGCCTATAATTAAAAATAAAGTAATTAATGCAGCAATACTATCAGGTAATTTTTTATTTTTTATTTTTATTTTTTCTAGCGTATTTGTAATTGGGTTACCTACTAAAAATAAAACCAATGAAATAGTTAAATAAATAACTATTTTAAAAAACAGAACTGCAAATAATATAATAGCGCAAAAACCAAAAATGCGCCAAATGTTTAACTTTAATTGCATAAAACAAAGATAATTTAATTACTTAACTTTGTATAGTGTGAAAAACTTATTTTTAAAAATATCAATTTTAGTTTTTTTAGTATTTGCCTGTCAAACTCAAAAACGGCAGTACACAGCTAAGCCAACTAAAAGTTTAATCAACCCCGATAGCGATTTATTAGAAGTTAATGCTGTTGCTTATAACACCAACGATTCGGTAACAACCTGCTACTTGCAAATTGTTAACGAAAACTTAATATACAAACGCCCCGATACAACCACTGCTTTTTATTCAGAGGTAAAAGTAATGTATAAGTTAGTCACGGAACAAAATTCAAAAAAAATTAGTGATAGTAGTAGTTATATTATTATTGATAGGGCTTCCGAAAATGTAGACGTTAAAGCTCTTTTTTCGAGCTTTAATTTAAAAGCAAAAACAAATTTTAATTATTATTTAGAAATAATTGTTTTTGATATAAACAAAAAAACAAAATATACCCAAACTATTTTTATTGATAAACAAAACAAATTAAGTAATCAAAACTTTTTAATAAGGCTAAATAATAAAATTGCCTTTAAACCTTATTTTTTACCTAACGACAATGTAAGTATTGAGTTTAATAACCCTTCAATATATAACGTAACTATTGATTGTTTTTTTAAACAATTTAGCACCCCATTACCACCTTTTTCGCTTAAAGAATCTGACCAATTAAAATACAAACCCGATAGTACTTTTAATTTAAACGTAAGCGGCAATGCGTTTTCGTTAACCATTCCTCATTTGGGTTTTTATCACATAAAAACAACCAATTCTTCTAACGATGGGCTAACCCTCTATAGCTTTGATAAATCGTTTCCTGGAGTTAGTAATAGCGAAGAAATGATAAATTGTACCCGCTACATAATGAGTAAAACCGAATATGAAGACTGTAAAAATGCAGAAGATAAAAAAGCATCTATAGATAAATTTTGGGTTAATATTGGCGGTAGCAACGAGCGGGCCAAACAACTTTTAAAACGCTACTATGGCAGAGTAAAAGAAGCTAATAAATATTACACAGGCTACACACAAGGCTGGAAAACAGATAGGGGCATGATATATATTATTTTTGGCGAACCTACAAATAAATACATAAGCGATACCCGCGAAATATGGGTTTATGGAGTTGAGTCAAACCCGGCTGCTATTCGTTTTACATTTTACCATTCAAAAAATCCGTTTACGCAAAACGATTATATTTTAGAACGAAGTCAATTTTTTAAAGAACCATGGTATACAGCGGTTGATTATTGGCGACAAGGAAATGTTTATTTAAACAATGGCAAACAAAATTAAATCCCAAATAAATTATAATTTAACTGAACTAAACGACTTTTTAAACGAACGTTATTACAAATACAATAACACGTCTTTTATTGAAAATGACCCAATTTGCATACCACATTTATTTACAAAAAAAGAAGATATAGAAATTGCTGCTTTTTTAGCAGCTACAATTGCGTGGGGCAATAGAAAATCAATACTAAACAATGGTAATAAATTAATGCAGTACATGGATTTTAGTCCGCATCAATTTATTTTAAATCATAGTAAAAATGATCTAAAACCATTTCAAAATTTTGTGCACCGCACCTTTAATGGCATCGATTGTTTATTTTTTATTAAAGCACTTAATACTATTTATACAAAACATAATGGCTTAGAAGCTGCTTTTAATCATAATACTCCTACAAACTTAAAGCAGAATATTACACACTTTAGAAACCTTTTCTTACAACCAAAACATCTGCACCGAACCGAAAAACACATCTCTAATCCAGATAAAAAATCAAGTGCCAAACGACTATGTATGTTTTTACGTTGGATGGTTAGAACAGATAATATTGGCGTAGATTTTGGCATTTGGAAAACTATTTCTCCAGCAGAATTGCATTTACCATTAGATGTACATACCGGAAATGTAAGCAGAAAATTAAAATTATTAACCCGCTCTCAAAACGATTGGCAAGCTGTAGAAGAAATTACCTCTGTTTTAAAAACATTTGATGCAAACGACCCAATTAAATACGATTTTGCTTTATTTGGGATTGGTGTAAATAAGGAGTTATAATATCAGTTTCTACTATCCGAAAAGATATTGAAAAATAAAAAGAACAACTGCCTAAGTAATTGTTCTTTTTTAAATTAAAATTTAAACCAACTATTGTAACATAACACTAGCTGTTGCCGGAGCAGCACTTATAGCAGTATATACTGTTCTATTATTTGTTATATCAACATAAGTTGAAGCATTTGTATTTGACCCAACCATATAAGCAGCAAAATTGGCGACGTTTCCAGATGCATATCCTAAATCATAAAATTCGTAAGTTGGAATATTTTTACTAAAAGTAGTAGCATTTGGAGTAACGTTTTGAGTGTAGGCTGTAATGTTACTACCCGAATTACCACTTACACTTGTAGATCCTGGATTCCCAACAAAAATAATTACCGTTTGTACGAATGGTTGCGGTGTAATAGTTCCGCTAACAGTAATATTATTAATTGATAAAATAGTTGCAGTAATTGCAGTAGCTGATGTTACATTTGTAGTTGGTATCCTCGATAAATTAGCATTGCGGTACAAATCTCCCCCACCAGCAAACGGAATGCTTTGGACTTTTGTTGAGCCAAAACTACTTTTGTTTATAGTTAAATTATAATTTCCTGTTGTTAATCCATTAAAAACATACATTCCGTTGGCATCTGTTACTGCAATATTGCTGGTGCCGTCAATTTTAACAGTATCTCCACTTAAATTGGTTAACATTTTTACGCCACTTACATCATAATGTGTAATGTAACCCTTTAAGTTACCAGTTAAAACTGGGCCGCCTGGACCTTGAGAACCTGTAGGCCCCGCCGGACCCGCATCGGGCTTTTTACAACTTGTTAAAGCTACAGTTACTGCTAAAGCCGCTAATAATTTAAATTTTGTTTTCATACTATATTCTTGTTTTTGGGTTTTTATTTCTTTTTGACGTTCATTGCCTAAAAAAGTTTAATCGACCATAAAAGTAAAATTAAGACTCTCTTTAATCGATTTATCGATACTTTAACCCACATATGATATTCGAAAAATTGATTAAATAAATAATTACCTTAGTAAATTAGTAAACCAATAGATTTAATACAGAATTCAACCCCTATATTTAAACAATGAAAAAACAATTTATCTTTTTCTTATTTACTACATTGTTCATTCAAAACAATGCTCAAGTAAAAATTTTATTCGACAATAAAAAAGCCGAAAGTGCAGGGAATGCGGATTGGGTTATAGATGCAGATGTTTGGAATTTATATATAAGTAACGCAGGTATTGTTACTCCAACCGGGCAACAATCAAATGCACAGCGTTTTCCTACCCCCGCACAATCGGGTGTTACTGCAAGTACCCCTGAAACTTACTGGTCTGGAGGAATTTCTGCATTGGCTATTGACATGGCTAAAAAAGGCTATCTAGTAGAATCTTTACCATATAATGTAGCAATTACTTATAGTAATTCGAGCAACCCACAAGATTTGTCTAATTACAAAATATATGTCGTGTGCGAACCCAACATCGTATTTACTGCTTCTGAAAAAACAGCCATCATGAATTTTGTAAAAAATGGCGGTAGTTTATTAATGGTAGCCGATCACCGTGTATCCGACAGAAATTTTGATGGTTGGGATTCACCGCAAATATGGACAGATTTAATGAACAACAATTCGGTACAAAGCAATAATCCGTTTGGTATGCAATTTGATACTACCAGCGCTAATTCTAATAATAGTAATTTTTCGGGCACATATAGCTTTGTCTCTGCAAATCCCCTTGATAGCCTTACACATGGGCCTGGTGGTACTGTAACCCAAGTAAAATGGGCTGGCGGTACACGTATTTCTATCAATACTACACAAAACCCCAGTGTTGTTGGTGATGTTTTTAAAACCAGTAACACAAGCAGTAATACCGATATTTTAGTTGCGCATGCACGTTTTTTTAAAGGAAAAGTTGCAGCCATTGCCGATAGTTCGCCATTAGATGATGCTACCGGCGACCCGAATGATGTACTATACAATGGTTATTTTACTGATGCTTCAGGTAATCATCAAAAATTATTAATTAATACAATGGTTTGGCTGGCGCAAGGTGCGCTGCCTGCAACTGCCATAACGGAACAGTCGCAAAATAATTATTCACTTGTATTGTTTCCAAACCCAGCCACAAATTTTGTAAATATACTTACTAACAAAACTGTAAAATCAGTTGAAATTATTAATTACTTGGGGCAAAAAATTGATGGCGATATTGTAGATTTAAAAATAAACACCCAAAACTTAAGCGTGGGCCGTTATATTTTTATAATTAATACCGATAAAGAAGTAATTTATAAAACATTTATAAAAACAAATTAATTTGCCACAATGGTTAATATACGCGTTATTAGCCACTTTTTTTGCAGGGCTAACCTCTGTACTTGCAAAGTTCGGAATTAAAAATATTAATTCTGATTTAGGTTTAGCAATTCGCACTGCCGTTGTTTTTTTGTTAGTATGCCTTAATGCGTTGGCTTGGAAATCAAGTAGAGATTTATCTTCGCTCACATCAAAAACAATTTTATTTTTAATTCTATCCGGTGTTACAACTACTTTAAGTTGGATTTTTTATTACCGAGCTATGAAAATTGGCTCTGTATCATACGTTGCAGCTATTGATAAAGGAAGCATTATTCTTACACTTGTATTATCTTTTTGGTTATTAAAGGAACCCCTCAGTCCAAAATTACTGATAGGCGCGGGCTTTATATTAATTGGCATGGTAATACTTGTTTGGAAATAAATACCTTTGTTTATAAAATATGCACTTAAAAATTTTTATATTTTTTACATTATTTATTATAAAAATTAGTTCATCTCAAACTAATCAAGCAGATGCAATTGTAGGCGATTGGGAAGATTTAAAAAAAGAAGTGCTTATTCGTTGCTATAAGGAAAATGGTAAATATTACGCAAAAACACTATGGGTAGAAAATTTAAATGATAGAGGTAAACCTTTACCCGATAATGAAAAACATTGGATAAATATGGTGGTGATGAAAAATTTTGTTTACGATAAAAACGAATGGAACGGAGGCACAATTTATGTGCCTAAAACCGACAAAACATATACTGCTTATGTAAAACTAATAAGTACAAATATATTAAAAGTAACAGGCTTTGTTTGGTTCCGTTTTTTAAGCGAAAGCCAATTATTTACGCGCGTTTATAACTCAAAAAAAAGTTAGTTTTTTGTAAAGGGTGATTAAAATTTCAAATTCATTTTTAGTAACGGGTGTTATCGAACAATAACTTCATATCCCCATAACAAAGCTATGTCTAGTGTATTTTATTTTTTAATGACTAATAATCAACTGTTTTTTATAAATGTAGGTGGAGGAATTAAGTATTAAAAAATAAATCCCATCTTTTAAATTTTTTGTATTTATTTCAAATTGAGTATCGTTTATAAAACTATTTTTTTGTCCAACAATCATAATTTTTTTACCGGTAATATCGCTTATATAACCAGAACTAAGTTCCGTTACATCTGCATCTAAAGTTACTATACAATTATTATTAGTGGGATTAGGGTGAACACTGACACTTTTATTGTAATCATTATCTTTTAAACCTGAGCAGATATTAAAATAATTACAAGAATCGTATTTATTTATGCAGCTAATCATCGAAGCAATGGCAAATGTGCAACTTTGATATTGCTTTTTTAAATTGTTATGTTTACAAGCTAAACCTACTGGCCAATAATGCTTACAGGTTGAACTATTATACCAAACAAATTGGCAAATGCCGCCTGCAGGGCTTGCATATAGATATAAAGAGTGGAGTGTTGCACCGATACTCTCTACCCAATCTATGTAATTTTGATTTGGATTCGTATTATTTATATGTTTTCGCATGTAAAAATGCCTTCTTGCTCCACAACGTTCATTTTTGATTTTTATTGAATCTAATCTATAATAACCGTTATTGGAATTCCCATTTATAAAAGTTAATAATGTTGAATCACCAATAGTTAAACTAAAATCGTATAATAAATAATCTGTGGAGCCCATTGTTTCTCTATAAAATACCCTCTTTGCAACTGTATCTTCACGTATATATCCCACCAACGTTTTCCCAGCGTAATTGAGTCCGTATGACGACAAATAATATATTTTTTTATATAAATTCGCATTTATAGTAATGCTGTCTAAAGCAACCAAGGGACGATCAAGGGGGAAATAATTAGCTGCATTGTCAGCAAGTCTCACTGGAATATAACAATTAAAGTGCTGCCAAGTAGTGGTATCCTTGTCAAGCATTTTGTAATAGGTTTGCGAAAAATAGTTTGTGCTAAAAAGTACAGCTAAAAATAAAATAATAATTTTTTTCATAGGCTCTTTTTAACCAAATATACAAAATTAATCGTATTTTTTTTCCTCATTTCTCATCCCCTAAACATTCCTTTGCTAATTCTGTTTTATTATTAAATTTGTACCACTAAAAAACAAAACATGGCTTCAGATAATTTTCAAGCACACGATTATTACTTAATGGATGAACTATTAAGCGACGAACATAAACTAATACGCGAAACGGCGCGTGCATGGGTAAAAAAAGAGGTAACGCCAATTGTTGAAGAAGCTTGCCAAACTACCACTTTTCCAAAACAATGGATAAAAGGCCTAGCCGAAATTGGCGCATTTGGGCCATATATACCAGCAGAATATGGTGGTGCTGGCCTAGACCAAATTAGTTACGGTTTAATTATGCAAGAATTAGAGCGTGGCGATAGTGGTTTGCGTTCAACAGCTTCGGTGCAAAGTTCGTTAGTAATGTTTCCAATTTATACTTATGGTAGCGAAGAGCAAAAGAAAAAATATTTACCAAAATTAGCAACGGGTGATTTAATGGGTTGCTTTGGTTTAACCGAGCCTGATCACGGCAGTAACCCAAGCGGTATGTTAACTAATTTTAAAGATGCAGGCGACGGGAAAAATGTAGTACTAAACGGTGCTAAAATGTGGATTTCCAATTCACCTTTTGCAGATATTGCCGTTGTTTGGGCAAAAGATGAGGCTGGAGAAATTAGAGGTATTATAGTTGAAAGAGGCATGAAAGGCTTTACCACCCCCGAAACACATGGCAAATGGAGTTTACGAGCCAGTGCTACCGGCGAGTTAGTATTTGATAATGTGTTAGTTCCCAAAGAAAATATTTTCCCAAATATAAAGGGTTTAAAAGGGCCTTTGGGCTGTTTAAACTCTGCCCGTTTTGGTATAGCTTGGGGTGTAATTGGCGCTGCAATGGATTGTTACGACAGTGCCCTACGTTACAGTAAAGAGCGAATTCAATTTGGTAAACCCATTGGTGCATTTCAATTAACACAAAAAAAATTAGCCGAAATGATTACCGAAATTACCAAAGCACAACTATTAACGTGGCGTTTAGGTGTTTTAAAAAACGAACACCGCGCAAGCCCTGCACAAATTAGTATGGCAAAACGTAATAACGTAAATATGGCGTTGGTAATTGCCCGCGAAGCACGCCAAATTCATGGTGGCATGGGTATTACTGGCGAGTACCCAATTATGCGCCACATGATGAACTTAGAAAGTGTTATTACCTACGAAGGCACACACGATATCCATTTATTAATTACGGGTATGGATGTTACCGGATTTAATGCTTTTGGTTAAGACAATATTTATAAAAATAAAAAGCCTCTCGAAAAATTTTGAGAGGCTTTTTTTATGAATTTGCTTTAACTTTAAATTGGATTTAAAAACTAAATGTAACCAAATATTTTTTTGTTAGTTTTCTTTTTGTGCGTCCATTCTACTTTCCAACCATAAGGGCACGAATTTGCAGCGGCGCTTACACCATTGCCATTTTTATCCACACTAAAAGTCACCTTTAAATCAAAATCTTTATCTACCACTTTAATATTAACAGCCCCTTGCGTTGGCGCCCACCAGCCACACGTCCAATTCCAAACAATGGGTGTACTTACTTGACTTGTAAATGAGTCGCCATCGCGAGTAATGCCATAATTTTCTAAATTGCTAAGGCCATCTGATGAACCGACACCTTCGCCAGTACAGGTTAAAATTCCATTAGGTAGAGTATATGTAAATTTGCGGTTAATATTATAAGTTGCCGTTTTATCCCCATCAAACTTTACATTTAAATTGGTGCCAGTAACTGACGTAGCTATACTTGGTTGCGTTTTTACAATTAACAATTCCCACCAGCTACCACCGGTTTCATTCGTAATATTTTGGGTTCCGTTTAACTCAACACTTTTGCCATCTGATGCACGTGCAACTTTGTAATTTAAATAATCAACTTTTAAAATACAGCCGGCTTGTTTCCAACGCTTGCCGTTTACGTAATCTAAAATTGTTAGTTTAATTGAACCCGTTCTGGTGCGATTACTAACAGTAGTACCATCGTAATTAATTTGAATAGACCCAATATTTGCATTTGTAACATCCACTGAATAACCAGTAGCAGAAATGCCTAAAGCAGAATGTAAGGCATTAATACCATTTGATGAAGCACTTCTGCCATGCAACAAGGTGTTATTACCAACCTCGGAGTTTATCTCATTTGTGGCGTTATCATTTTCTGTTTGAACATTTCGATTATCTGTAGAGGCTTGCCCATCTTCTTCTTTAAAGGCTTTCTTTTTTTTACAACTTGTAAAGGCCAAACCAAAGGTTAATACCAAAGCACTTAGTACATAAATTACTTTGTTTTTTTTCATAGTTTTAATTTTTTAAAGATTATAGTTTTATTCCTTTAAGTAAAGATATAAAATTATTGTAAATTTTTAAAGCACTAAATGTTAAAAAATTAATAATTTAAAAATCGCCTCCCTCTTGGCCGGTTTGTTGTGTACTATTTTTATTTTTACCACCAAAACGCTTCAAAATACTTGTATCAAACTTACCAAATAAATAGGTTACGCTAAATCGTAAAAAACGTGATTCTCTTCGGCGATAAATTGTTTGATCGAAAAAATCGTTCGTTGTATGAGATCCATAAGTTTTAGTATTAAACGCATCGCTTAAAGCCAAATTAAAAATCCATTTTGCTTTTAGCATTTTATTTAAGCTTACATCCATAAAATAATTTGGCACAGTACGTCCATTAATAATAACTTTTGCAGCTTGGTAGTTTCCATTTACCTGAAATTGTATGTTCCAAGGTAAAGTATAATTTAAGGCTATTTTACCTTTGTAGCTCCAGCCCTGAGTGGTTGTAACTGGTAAATTACCAATTTGGCCGCTGTTTAAAAGCACATAAAATACATCCACATTTAAAGTTGTATTAAAATTTTTTGTAATGTTTAATTTCAATGTGTTTTCAAAACCATAACGCCAACTGTCTTTTCCATTTACAAAAGTATTAACCGTTACACTTGGGTTTGATGACGAAGGGTAAGCAACATTGGTAATAGGTTGCTGCTCGTATCGCGTATAACCCGATGTAAGCCAATTGCCCTTACCAAATACTAAATTATAATTAAGCTCGGCTATATTTATAAATTCGGGACGTAATTCTATGTTCCCAATTCGGTAATTAAATTTATCGCTAAACATAATAAAAGGCATTGCTTGAAAAAAATTAGGGCGTTCAATTTTTCGTGATACGTTCAGCTGAAGCTCGTGTTTAGAATTTACTTTTTTACTTAAATACAATCCTGGAAATAAAGCGTTAATCAACGTATTTCCATCAACGGGGTATTGGTATGAAAATTTTAATGGTTTATCTTTTAAAGCCCCAGCGTAATAAGTATGTTCAAAACGCAAACCAGTCATGAAACCAATACCCCAAATAGTTTTTGCACTATAATTAATGTAAGCAGCATTAATCATATCATCAATCAAATAATTATTACTTTGTGTAGTATCTTTTTTAAAATCGTTAGTGGCATAGCTAAAGGAATCAACATTATTTACAAAATTAGATTGTTTGTAATACGAACGCATACCGAATTCTATTTTTTTTGTATCCGAAAGTGGATTTACATAATCCATTTGCAACACGTATTGCATGCTATTTGTTCCGCCATTGTTTTTGGTAATTATGGGATTAAACGGTATAATGTTATTGTTTAAATAATTATTTGCATTAAAATTAAAACTATTTGTGGCCACACTTAAATTGTAATTTCCATCAATGGTTAACTCTTGACCAGCTTTTGGATACGTTTTTTTATATAATAATTGCGCTGTGTAGTTGTTAAATTTAGAACCTTGTTGGTTTAATCTATCGCCTGTAATTAAATCTGTAGACGTATTACTTGATTGAGTTAAACTTTGAGTATCAACGCCACCCATAGCACCCATTACATAATTTCCAGCAAAGGTAATCATATTGCGGTTATTAATATTGTAATCAATCGAGGCTCTCGCAAAATTAAAAGCATTTTTATTAATAGTTGAACTATTTTGATTTGAATAGGATTGGATATTATTACCAAAAAAATCAGTTCTTTCTGTTTTACCAAGAACTTTATTACTATTAGTAATGTTTAATGAATACATTAGTGAAAAATTCCAAGGATTTTCGCGTACATTAATGTTCGCAGTAACACCGTATCTATCGCCAGTACCTATATTTGCCATTACCATTCCATTGTAACCTGGTTTTAAATTCTTTTTTAAAACCACATTAACAATTCCTCCAGTAGCTGCAGCTTCAAATTTAACCGATGGATTTGAAATAACTTCAACACGTTCGATTTGATCGGCAGGAATTTGCGCCATAGTAAGGGTAGTTGGCCTACCGTCAACATAAAGTTGTACATTTTTTTCGCGCAGCGTGGCGTTGCCGTCGGCATCAACCGTAATAGTTGGAATATTTTTTAAAACGTCTATTCCTGTCCCTCCTTTTACCGATAAGTCCTTATCTACGTTGTAAATTTTTCGATCTACGCCCATTTGAAAAGTACTTTTTTGAGTAGTAACCTCTACTTCATTTAATAGTTTTTCATCTACTTCAAACTTTAAATTTCCTAAATCTTGCTCTAATTTATTGGGTGCTTGAATGTATATTTTTTGCTCCAACGTTTTATAACCAATTTGAGTAGCCCTAAATCTAAAACCTCCCATAGCTGGTAAATTATCAATACTAAAATCACCATTTTCTAATGTTAATACACCACCTATTACACTATCTTTGTTATACCAAAGCACAACAACCGAAGCAAACTCAACCGGTTTTTTAGTTTTAGAATCAATTAATTTGCCATAAACGCGTCCTTTAATATCTTTCATTACCTTCATCATATCTTTATTGCCTCCACCACCACCCGGAAATTGGGCATAAAAGGATATAGAAAAACTAATTAAACAGAGAGATAAAAAAAACTTCATTTTAAAATAATAAGCTATGCAAAATTAGAATAAAGATTGTAACAAAATGTTATATTATTATTAAAGGTTTTTAACCCTTATAGTGGGGCGTTTTATAGTATATTAACAATTATTTTTGGGTTTGCTTTAAAAAAACAATTGGGCAAGTATAAAAAAATTAAATTTAGTTGGCCATATGTTCGTTTAATCTTTACATTTATCGTGTTTGATGTAATCATTATTTGTTAATTTTTTTGTGGGATTGATGATTATTTCCTATTTTTCATTTTATAAATATATTTTTTACGTATGGGCAAGCTTTTTTTACCTTTTTTATTTTTGATAATGTGTACTAATTTATTTTCTCAAAAAAATAAAAAAACTAATAGTAACCAAAATTTTAAGGTAGATGAATTGTCTAAGGCTTTATTAAAGGAGTTGAATCGCTTTAGAATTGAAAAAGGGCTTGACACATTAGAAATGAGTGAAATGTTGCAATTTTCGGGCGATTTAAGCACGGATATTATGGTAGACAAAACCAAAGATAAAATTGAACCCAAACAAACTCTAAAACATCTAAAAAAAGCGGGTGCAACCAAACGTGGCGAAGAAATTACGATGAAAGCCGCCATTAGCAAAGGTAAAGAAGATTACTCGGTAGACGAGGTTGCAAAAACAATTTATAATAGATGGGAAAGTAATGCGAAGAATTTAGTAGTAGTAACCAATCCAAAATTTACATTGGTTGGTTTATCCTGCGCTTTATCTGAAGATGGTAAGAAAGTTTTTGTAAGCGCTGTATTTGGTGGTTACGATATTAATAATGGCGGTGTAATTTATAAAAAACAATTAAGCGTTCCTTTTAATTCAAAATCCAAAAAACTTCAAGGTCCAGATGCTCGGAAATGTAAAACCTGCGAAAGATGGCGAAACTACGATGTATTACAAAAAGGATTGTATGTAAGTGGTAATAAAATATTTTTAAAATACTCTAATTCGCGAGAGTTACGACGCATATTAAAAAAATCAACCGATGGATTAGCAGTAGATGTGATTCAGAAAAGCCAGTACATACCTGCCGATTATAATATTGTTGATAATAACCTTTACAACAAAGGCGTAATGAGCAACGTTGTATACCGCGATAAATTTTTTAAAAAAAATATTCTTTTAAAAACCCCTGACAAAAAAGCACGTAAAAAAATTAAAGGCATTGAAGTAGAAATAGGAAAATTTAATCCAAAAATTACAGGTGACTACGAGTTAAATTTAATAGTAGTACAGGATAAAAAAGTATGTAAAACTATTACACGAGGCTATTACGAAACTGGAAAAATTGAAAGCAATACGCCAATTGGTTTGTTACCTTCAAAAAACTCAACCGGTTTAAAACCTCCTTTTGAGCCCAAAAACGAAAGCTCAATTATTAACTTTACCATTCCGTTCGAAAAAAACAAATCGGAATATAAGCAAGAAGATATACAGCCTTTTATAAAAGCCCTAAACGAACCCGATTTTTTAATTGATGGTTTATTTATATACGCTTATTCGAGTATTGAAGGCGACTCGGTTGCCAATGCAAAACTACAACGCAAACGGGGCGAAAGTGTTGTGAGTATTTTACAAAGTTTTCAAAAAAATAAAATTCGCCCAACTATTGAAACCAAAGATAGCTGGGGTTTATTTATGCTCGAAAATGAAGATGGAAAATATGCCAGCTTAGTAAGCTTAGGTAAACACAAAGCTATTGCAAAAATAAATGCTGATGATAATTTACAAAAAGAACTAGAACCTATTTTAGCAAAAGAACGGTTTGCACAAATTGTAATGGATATTACTTACGACGTTACAGGGCCAAAAGAACAACAATTTGCAAAGGTTAGTTTTGAGCGTGCTTTAAAAGCAAACAACTTTAACCAAGCTTTTAAAATTATGGAGTTTGTAGGAAAACGCATAGCAGAAAACAAATATCCGGGGAGTAGTTTAGATAGTTTAAGGGTTGAAGAAACGTCTTATAACGTACCTTTAATAAATAATAGGGTATATTATAAATTTCAGCAAAACAACTCCATTGAGGAGGAGGACGATGAAACCTTTAACCGTTTATTAAAATATGAGCCATCAAATCCTGTATTAATTTATAATAAAGTTTTTTGTCAATTAAAATTAGATACCAATGCTGGCAATGCCGAACACCAAGCAAAAGTGCAACAAACAATTGATGGTTTGTATGGCAAATTGGACAGTAATTTAGTAAATGGTTTAAATATTGAATGGCAATTTAAAATTATGGAAAGTGTTGATACCTCTGAAAAAGCAGATGCACAAATTGATGCCTGTATAGCTCGTATAAAATCGTTTTATAACATAAAAGATGCTAGCTGGCAAAATGCTTTAAAGCTATCCTATGTATTTAGCAGAGCAAAAGATTTCAGATATTCTGCTACCTTATTGGAACCTTATTTAAGTAAAGTCGACGTAAACGAAAATTTAGTATTTATGTATATTGCCTCAGCAAGTCGTGTGCAAGAAAAATATTATAGCCGTACCTTTGCGCGCGCATTAGAAATTGCAAAAAATAAAAACCAAAACAGATACTGTAAATTGTTCGGCGAACCGTTTATGACTTTTCAAGTGTTAGAAAACCCCGAAGTAAAAAAAGTATATAATAATAGTTGTAGCAAATAAGTTGAAACTATATTTTTTAAAATATTTTTTTATTCTTTTAGTTTTTATTCCAAAACTTGGCAATTCAAAAAATTCCCTAAGTCCAGAGGATTCACTATTAAACAAATTAAAAATTGCTACTACTACCAAAGATAGTATTAGGACCTATAACAGTTTAATTATCTTATTATACAAACTCGATTTAAAAAAAACAGAAAAATATTACACCTTAGTTTCTTCTATGTATAAGCGCGAGAAATTAGCGCTTGTTGAAGCAAATTTTATTGAAATTATGGGCGATGCGTATTGGTTTGCAGGCAATTTTAAATCGGCTATGGATTATTACATAAAAGGGTTACGAATTGGTGACTCATTAAAAGATGACTATATAATTGCAAAAAGTAAATACAATATTGGCTGGATTAAAACAATTCAAATGCGTCAAACCAACCAAGTATTTTATTTATACGATGCCTTAAAAATTTTCGAAAGCAAAAAAGATACTAACTTTATCATACAAGTATACGATGCGCTGGGTAACTTTTATAAAGACTTAAATTCGTATTTTAAATACGCAAACGACTCTTGCATTAAATACTATTCCAAAAACATTAATCTTATTAGTAATTCAAAATATAAAGATAATGAGGCAGGAAGTTATTCAAATATTGCATCGTTTTTTGTACAAAAAAAAGATTACTTAAAAGCTAAAGAATATAGTTTAAGAGGCATTTCAATTTCAAAAAGAACAAACGATGAATATAACTTAGTTTTTAGCACCGTTGTATTAGCTGACTGTTATTTTTGTATTGATTCAATTTCAAAAAGTAAACAACTGCTGCTTGAATTAAATGCACACTACACAAGCGCTTCCTTAAATTCTTCTCGATTAGTAGCGTATTTTATTTTAATGAAAATTTATGCGAAAGAAAAAAACTATGAATTCGCTTACAATTACAGCTTAAGACATAAAGCATTATCCGATTCAATTAATGAGGAGACCTTTAACCAAAACCTATTGCAAAAAGAAAACGACTATAAACTTGAGCAAAAAGACAAAGCCTTTAGCGAACTTCGATTAAAAAACCAATTACAAACTGTTAAAAACAAACAAAATTCCTATATTATTATTGGCCTTATTATTTTTGGAATTTTAGTGGTAATTATTTTATACTTTTTATCTAAAAGCAACAAACAAAAACAACAAACAAATATATTGTTATCATCTCAAAACGAAATTATTAACGAAAAAAATAAAGAAATACAACAAAGTATGAAGTATGCTAGCCGCATACAAAACGCGTTAATGCCTAGTGAAAAATATATAATAACTAATTTAAGTAGATTAATTAAAAAATAAATTGGCAAAAATAATTTTAAAATATACATTACTCTTTTTAGTATTTTCATTTAATTTAATTTTGGCAGAAGTTAGTGAGGACATTGAATACAAAAAAAAATTACGTATCAAATTAAAAAGCGATACAACGGCACTAGATAGCTTAAAAACATTTAGCAAGTTTGTTTTAATTTTTTCAAAAACCAATTTAGATTCTGCTATTTATTATTACAACAGAGCGTTGCCTTTAATCAAACGAGCAAATAACCCAAAATCTCAATCAAAAATTTATGAAAGATTAGCCAACGCCTATTGGTATGGAAATAATTTTAAAACTGCTATGGAGTTTTATTTAAAACAACTTCGTATTGGCGATTCGTTAAACGATGATGCCATTATTGCCAGTTGCAAGTACAATATCGGATGGATTAAATGCTTGCAACTAAAGCAATTTAAAAACGTAAACTATTTGTACGATGCTTTAAAAATAAGTTCTAAATTAAACGACACTGATCAAATTTGTAATTTATATATTGCATTTGGAGGCTATTATTATGTATTTAAAGACAAATATAAATATGCAAGCGATTCGAGTTTAAAGTATTATTATAAGTGCATCTCTTTGCAATTAAATTCCACATTTAAAAATACCTTATCAGCAACTTATGCCAACTTAGCACAATACTATCAGGACAATAATGACTTCATAAATGCGAAAAAAATTAGTTTAAAAGGCTGTGCCGAGGCATTAAAAGACAGCGACGACTTTAGTTATGTGGCTAACGCTTGTGTTTTGGCAAGTTCTTATGTAAATTTAGACTCCACTCAGAAAGCACTAGATGTATTACAATCTTATTCCAAATATCTTTCTCAACCCTCTTTAGAAACCATTCGTTTAGATACCTATAAAATTTATTATACACTTTACCAAAAACAAAAAAACTTTGAAAAAGCCTTTGAATACAGCTTAAAATATAAAGATTTATCCGATTCAATAAACGAAAAAACATTTAACCAAAACCTTTTACAAAAAGAAAGCGATTACAAGCTCGAAAAAAAAGATAAAGAATTAAATGAATTACTATTAAAAAACCAATTACAAACTGTAAAAAATAAACACAATTCTTACATTATTTTAGGGCTAATTATTTTTGGAATTTTAGTTTTAATAATTTTATATTTTTTATTTAAAAGCAATAAACAAAAACACCAAACAAACAAACTATTATCGTCACAAAACGGAATTATTAACGAAAAAAATAAAGAAATTCATCAAAGTATGCAGTATGCCAGCCGCATTCAACATGCGTTAATGCCAACTCAAAAATACATTTCATCAAACTTAAATCGCTTAAAGAAAAAATAAAAATAGAAAATCAAGGACGTACATCCAACAACTTACACTTAAAATTTATTGCCGCACTATAAACAATGAAAGAAATTTTTAAATCTACCTACTCAACATACTTTAAATGGAGCTTATTTTTATTTGTAATCACAGCTTGGTTTAGTGTCGGCTTTCATCACCCCGATGAGCACTTTCAAATATTAGAATTTAGTAATTATAAATTAGGCAATAGCCCCTCATCCGAATTACCATGGGAATTTGGAGCACAAATACGACCAGCCTTACAACCCTTTATTAGTTACTGTTTCACAACTATTTTTAACGCTGTAGGCATTTACAACCCATTTATTATTGCTTTTTCTCTCAGGCTATTAATGGCTTTTTTATCGTGGCTAATTATTAGTAAATTAATTTTAATACTTGTAGCAAACTTTTTTACTGACCAGGGCAAAAAACTATTTATCTTATTAAGTTTTTTTTTATGGTTTATTCCATACATAAACGTTCGGTTTTCGTCTGAAAATGCTGCCGCTATTAGCTTTTTATGGGCCATTTATTTACTTTTGAAGCCCTATAGCACTAACACAAAAAACACAGTGTCCTTTTTTAGCATTGGGCTTTTGCTTGGCATCTCATTCTTTTTTAGATTTCAAATGGCATTTGCTATTTTGGGCTTAGGCTGTTGGCTATTATTTATTAAAAAAGTTAAATGGCAAAATTGGTCAGCGTTAATTTTTGTTGCCAGTATTACAATGGCAGTATGCATTTGTATTGATAGGTGGTTTTATGGCACTTGGGTTTTTACGCCTTACAATTATTTTAATGTTAACATTATTCAAAATGTAGCCGCTAGTTTTGGCACCGACCCTTGGTGGAAATACTTTGAATTATTTATAGTAATGGTAATTCCGCCGCTTAGCTTGGTGCTATTTTGGTTTTTAGGCAAAGGTATTATACTTAAAAAGCAACATGTATTTACCTTTGTATTAATTCCTTTTTTAATTGGGCATTTTATTATTGGCCATAAAGAAATGCGTTTTTTATTTCCAATGTGCTTTATATTTATATTCTTAGCCTCAATTGGAGCAGATTATTACATTCAAAAATATAACAGTACAAAAATTTTTAGGTTTGGGTTTAAATTTTTAATGGTTTTTAATATTATAATGCTTACTTACCGAACTTTTTTACCAGCTCACGAAACGGTGCCTTATTATAATTTTGCTTACAATAACATACCTAAAAAAACAACCGTATTATGCTTACAAGTTTATTTATTTGGCTTATCGGACAATCTACACGCCAACTTTTATAAACCTAAAGAGATAAATGAAATTATTTTTAAAACTGAAGATGATATAAATAATTATATTGTAAATAGTAGTCAAGATTCGTTTTTTGTTTACACAAATTCATCTAAATTAGGTAATATATTAGGTAAATATAAACACAAGCGCATTTATACTTTATATCCCGAATGGGTATTAAAATATAATATAAATAATTGGCAAGATAGAGCTAATATATCCTGTTTGTATACACTTTATAAAAATTAAAAAAAACTAAAAAAAAGTGCTACATTTAACTAACCTACATTTAAATACTATAAACAATGAACCCATACGCAATAGCTATTCACGGCGGAGCAGGCACCATATTAAAATCGAGTATAACCTCGCAACAAGAATTAGACTATAAAAACGGCTTGCAAACTGCCATAACAGCTGGAGAAACTATTTTAAAAGCAGGTGGTACTGCTTTAGATGCTGTAGAAGCAGCTATAATAAATTTAGAAGACAATCCATTATTTAATGCCGGCAAAGGTGCTGTTTTTACAAATAAAGGTAAAAACGAAATGGACGCGTCGATAATGGAAGGTAAATTATTAATGGCTGGGGCAATTGCCGGAGTTAAAAATATCAAAAACCCCATTAATTTAGCTCGGGCGGTAATGGAAAAATCGGAGCATGTTTTTATGGCAGGAATTGGTGCTGAAGAATTTGCAAAAAAAATAAATGCCCAATTTATGCCCGATGACTATTTTTTTGTTCAATTGCGTTATAACCAATTACAACAAGCGAAAGAAAGCGATACCATTATTTTGGATCATACTTCCGAAAAAAAATTTGGAACAGTAGGCTGTGTGGCATTAGATGTAAATGGCAATTTAGCTGCTGGAACAAGTACCGGCGGCATGACTAATAAAAAACACGGGAGAGTTGGAGATACTGCCATTATTGGTGCTGGTACTTACGCTAATAATAATACCTGCGCCATATCGTGTACCGGGCATGGCGAATTTTTCATTCGTTCGGTAGTAGCTTACGATATTTCGTGTTTAATAGAATATAAAAACTTAACGTTAAAAGAAGCCTGTGAAATTGTAGTGCAACAGAAATTAGTTAAAATAGGTGGCGAAGGCGGCCTAATAGCTTTAGATGCAAAGGGAAATATTGAATTACCATTTAATTCGGAAGGTATGTACCGTGCCAGTATAAAACAAAACCAAGATGTTTACATTGGAATTTACAAAGACTAAAATTTACTTCTTAATCGGGCGCGTTTACGCTGTTCTTTAATAACATAGCCAATGGTAAGTTCTACCGTCATATACGAATCTTTTTGTAAATCGCCACGTTGAGCCCCAGTTCCATCAGCGCTTGGTTCTGTTGCGCCAGGTATGTTACCTAAACTTGGGTCAGCATATGCAGCAGCTACTGGACCATAGGCATTGGTTAGTAATTGTTTATCGTAATAAACGGTACTCACATCATCAATATAATCGGTTAATGTTTTTCTTAAAGAAAACTCAATCCCAATGCTAAATTTTTTATCAATAGTATACTTATAAAAAAAACCCAAAGGAAAAGATACACTGTACCTTGAATAAGGTTTTGCGCCACCTGGTAAGCCCTGTCCTTCGGTATGTAAATCCTGAAGTGCAACACCTCCATTTAACGATTTTGGGTTAAAATAAAATCCACCAATTCCGGCAAAGAAAAAGAACGAGTTTGTACTTGCTTTCATGCGCCTGCCGAACGTTTTTTTAATGCCGTACCTATTGCCATGATGCCCAGATTCAAAACCAAATTCTAACCTTGCGCTCAATTCGAAAATATTTGATTGAAAGTTTAAGTTTCGATTATTGCGATAAATGTCTTTCGTTTTTTTGTCATCGCCTTTAACTTTTAAATAACTAAATTTAGAAGTTAAGTTTAGTTGCTTTAATAATTTGTACCGGTAACCAATGCCGAAAGCCGTTTTAGTTAAGGCAAACTCCAAATCTACCGGGCTATAATCTGTTCCAGCACGGTCTCTTCCACCTAAGTCGCCCAAAAAATTGGCACCACCACCTGTAATAAATATTTCTTTTCTTAGCTTTTTCCAATCACCCGGCCGGGTAAAAGTTTGCGCAAATAAATTACAGTTAATTGTAATAAATAAAATACCCAATAAGTAGTTTCTTTTCATTCGCAAATAACTCTTTTTATAGATTATTCAAAGATAAGCCTTTTAGTTTAATTAAAAAAATAGGGGTAATCTGTTAACTTTATTATAACATTGGCTAATAATTAAACAAATTAGCTTTAAATTTGTTAAAATATTTAATGGAATTAATTTCTAAATCGCCGTATAAACCTATTATTTACTGGCTTTTAATAGGGTGTTTGTTAATTTATATAATGGTAGTAGTTGGTGGTTTAACCCGCTTAACGCATTCTGGGTTAAGCATTACCGATTGGAGTTTTATGGGTTCGGTGCCGCCCTTAAATGATCAAATGTGGCAACAACGTTTTGAAAAATACCAACAAAGCCCCGAGTTTTTAAAAATTAATGCTACTATGACTCTACAAGAGTTTAAACCTATTTTTTTGTGGGAATATATTCACCGAATGATTGGTAGAATTATGATGTACACCTTTGCAATTGGTTTTGTTTATTTTTTAGTAAAGAAGAAAATAAAAAAACACATGTTTGGGCGTTTTGCTTTACTATTTGTTATGGGAGCTATGCAAGCTGTAATTGGCTGGTGGATGGTATACAGTGGTTTGCAAAAACAACCGGCCGTGAGCCATTTCCGCTTAGCAACACATTTAATGAGCGCATTTACATTATTTGCCTTTACCTTTTGGTTTGCCTTAAAATTAATTTTTGATGAAAAAAATGAAAATAATAATCAAGGAAAACATCTTACAAAGTTAAGTATTCTGTTTTTTTGCGTACTAATTATTCAACTTATTTTTGGTGCTTTTACTGCTGGATATGTTGAAGGAAATGCTGCAAAAATTCGCCCCGGACATATTTTTAATACTTGGCCAAAAATGGGCGATAGCTGGGTAGCAGAACAAGTGTATATGAAACCAACTTTATTTGAAAATATTTTTGAAAATGCCAGCGGCATCCAATTTGTGCACCGTATTTTGGCGCTAATAATCGTAATTTTAATGTGTGTAATATGGCATAAATCAACTAAATTAAAATTAAGCAAACAGCAAAATTTAGGTATTAGTTTATTAATTTTTGGCGTTACTATTCAATTTATCTTAGGTATATTAACGCTTATATACAATGTTCCTATAATAATGGGTGCCTTACATCAAACAGGTGCGTTTTTTTTATTTGCAAGTTGTGTATATTTGTTGTTTCAATTGCGCCTAAAACCTAAATTAGAAACCAATTAGTGGAAGATTTTATAAATAACGAGCAACCAAATTTTAATTCTTCGCACGATGGCTTGTACCCGCCAAAGCCTTTAATTATTGAAAAAAAACAAAATGCTTTACGTCGCTCCATTATTAGCTTAGGTATATATGCATTGTTGTTTTATGCGTTATTTAACCAACCCATTGTATACATTGCAGCAATTTTAGTTGTAATTATTATACACGAAATGGGACATTTTTTAGCCATGAAAATGTTTAATTACAGTAATGTTAAAATTTTTATATTGCCGCTTTTAGGCGCTTTTACAACCGGTAAAAAACAAAACGTAAGTCAAACACAATTAAGCACTATTATATTAGCAGGTCCCATACCAGGTATTGTTATTGGAAGTATTTTATTTTTTATTAATAGAGATTTGCAAAACGAAACTGTAAAAATGTTGAGCAATGTGTTTTTAGTTATTAATTTATTAAACTGTTTACCTTTTTATCCCTTAGATGGTGGAAGATTAATTGAAACGTTATTTTTTAAACAAAACTTTGCAGTGCGAATTGCCTTCGGAATAATATCCATAATGGGTTTGGTTGCACTGTGCCTTTTGTTGCAAAGCCCTTTAATGATAATAATTCCGGTTTTTATTGCATTTGAATTAATGAACGAAAATAAACATCAAAAAATACGCGATTATTTAAAACAAGAACATATTAATTATTTTACCGATTACCCTACTCTACCTGATAAAGATTATTGGCTAATTAGAGATTGTTTGCTGTTTTCTTTTCCAAAAAAATACATTAGTGTAAAGCCTGGCGTTTATCAATACAGCATTATTGAGCCTATTATCATAAAACATATTTCATCAATATTACAAGTAAATTTAATCTATAACTTAAGTATTTTAAAGCAAATATTCATTTTACTTTTTTACTTAGCAAGTTTTATAATTCCCATAATTTATTTTGGTATGCAATTAAATTAAATTACATTTATAAAGTTGAAAAAAATTGTAATACTTTTTAGCTTTATTTTAATTACTGTTTTAAGTACAGGTAGTTTTATTATTTATCGCAGTTATTTATCATCTTACCAAAACAATTACCAATCATACGTTAAAAAAGAACACAAACATTTAAACAGTACAAAAATTTTAATTGATTCATCGCAACTTTATACTAACTCCAAAACTATAATTTGGGAAGACAAGAATAAAGAAATTATTATAGATGGGATTTTGTACGACATTATTTCTATTATCTCAAACAATAATAAAATAGAACTAACTGTTATTTCCGATACTCAAGAACAAGAAATAAAAAAGCAATTTGCTTTAAGCTATGAATTAAATTCAACAAAATCTTCTAATAGCCCTCTAAAAATAATAAAACAATTTTTAGCTTTTAAATTTTTAAAAAACTCTGATAACTCTACTAATTTTCAATCAAACCAATACTGTTTGTCTGTTTATACTAATTACCTATTCAGTATAAAATCAATTTTTTTATCTAAAAATACTCCTCCACCAAACTTTTTGGTTTAATTTTTTAATAAATTTCTATTCAAGTCATTAAGACTTAGAAATTAATATAACATTTTTTTGATGTTATAAATCGTAATTGCTAAAAATTCACATAATAAATTTTATTAACACAACTATTTCTTAAAAATGAAAAAAATTAAACTATTTACAATAGTAAGCTGTATTTCAGCAAGCTGCTATTCACAAATTATTTCAATACGCGATAACTCAACACAAGAGCCATTACAAAACGTAATTATTCAGGATATAAATAAAATATTGGTTAAAACCGATATCAAAGGCAAAGCCGATGTTTCTACATTAAATAAAAATGATTCTATATTAATTTACCAATTTGGTTACAATACAAAAAAAATAATGCTAACTAATATTGCTGATGAAACTATTTTTATGACAGCTAAATCGGTAATACTAGATGAAATTATTTTATCCGCCAATCGTAAATCAGAGCATAAAATTGATGTGCCTTATAGTTTAGAAATAATTAAACAAAAAGACATAGAATTTTCGAATCCTGCTACTAGTGGCGATATGCTCCAAAATACAGGGCAATTATTTCTTCAAAAAAGTCAAGCTGGTGGCGGAAGCCCAAGTATGCGAGGGTTTGAGGCTAACAAAGTTTTAATGGTTATAGACGGTGTTCGCTTAAACAATGCTATTTACCGTGGGGGGCATCTGCAAGACGTTATGACAATCGATCCAAATATGCTCGAACGAACAGAGGTCGTATTTGGACCATCATCTACCATATACGGTAGTGACGCATTAGGTGGAGTTATGCATTTTTACACAAAAAACGCGCAATTTAGCTCAGATGATAAAATGCTAGTAAAAACCAATGCCATGGTAAGATATGGTAGTGCTGTAAACGAAAAAACGGGGCATTTAGATTTTAATTTAGGATGGAAAAAATTCGCGTCTTTAACAAACATTACATATTCAGATTTTGGAGACGTAATGAGCGGGGCAACTAAATTAACTGGTTATTCAAACACATGGGATAGAGCGTATTATCAAGAAAGAATAAACAATCGCGATACCATGACTGTGAATTCAAACAATAATTTACAAAAAGGAAGCGCTTATTCTCAAATGGATTTTATGCAACGTTTTAATATTAAAACTGGAGAGCATTTAACTCACAATCTAAATTTTCAATATGGCGCTTCTAGTTTTTTACCACGTTACGATAGGTTAAATGGAGATTATAGTGGCGGCAAATTTAAATTTGCTGAAAATGGCTACGGCCCGCAAAAACGTTTGTTAGGTGCTTACACTTTAAATTTTGATAAAAAAACGGCGATTACTGATAATCTAAAAGTAATCTTAGCCTATCAAAAAATTGATCAAGATAGAATTAACCGCCGTTGGCAAAAAACTGCAAGAACAACACAACGCGAAGATGTAACAGTATTATCGGCCAACATCGATGCTTATAAAACAATAAAAGAAGAGCATGAACTTAGATATGGCTTAGAATTTACCACAAACGATGTAAAATCACAAGCAGACACTGTTAATATTATAAATGGAAGTGAAGGTAAAGCCCAAACACGTTACCCTGATGGGGGAAGTAAAATGAACACTATTGCTTTTTACCTTTCGCATGCCTGGGAAGTAAATAAAAATTTTGTAATTACTGATGGCCTCAGATTTACCAATACTAATTTAAGTGCAAAATTTGTTGATACAACTTTTAAAGCTACGCGTTTACCATTTGATGATGCGAAACAAAATAATCAAGCTGTTACTGGCTGTTTAGGTTTTACATGGAAATCAGAAAATGATTATAAGGTTAGTTTATCTACAAGTACAGGTTTTAGAGCGCCAAATGTAGATGACATGACAAAAGTTTTTGAAGGTACGGGTGGTATTGTTATTGTACCTAATCAAAACTTAAAACCAGAGTACTCTTATAATTTTGAAATTGGAATTAATAAAGTAGTACAAGGAAAATATAAATTTGATGTAACAGGTTTTTATACTAGCCTAACAAATGCATTAGTTGTAAGAGATTTTAAATTTAATGGTAGCGATTCTGCAACCTACCAAGGCGTTAAAAGTAAAGTTCAAGCTACTCAAAATGCTGATAATGCTTATATCATGGGCTTTTCAGCTGGTGTACAATTTGACTTTAACCAAAATATATCATTTAAAAGTGTTTTAAATTATACCTATGGTAGATATACCGATACAAAAAACGATACGGTAATTCCATTAGATCATATTGCCCCAGTATTTGGTCAAACAAGTTTAATATACAAAGCAAAACAAGTAGATGGAGAATTTTTTATACGTTATAACGGTAAAAAATCTTTATCAGATTACAGTCCAAGTGGAGAAGATAATTTACCATATGCTACCGTAAATGGAATGCCTGCTTGGTTTACTTTAAATATACGTTTGGGCGTAAATATTACTAAAAACTTCCGTTTAAATGCAGCCTGCGAAAACCTAACTGATAACAGATACCGAACTTTTGCGAGTGGAATTAACGCACCCGGAAGAAATTTCATAATTAGCTTAAGGTATAAAATGTAATTTTTAGTACTTTCAAAAAAAGCTACCAGAAAATGGTAGCTTTTTTTATAATCAACTTTTAAAATTACTTTCGTTTTATAATAGACGGCAAATGCCTAACTTTTAAACAGGCTAATTGGTGTGCACACCGACTAGCGCTAATCTCGTAATAATCCATTTTAAAATCGGTTTCGTTGTTTATGGTAATTTTATAATTTGGCTTTAACCATTCTTTTGCTAAGCAGGTTTTATTAAAATCGCTAATTGGCGAGGCATCTGGCGTTTTTTTAAACTGTTTCCATGGTTCAAATAAAAAATAAGTGCCTGGCAAATATTTAATAATAACCGTTCCTAAATCATTTGTTTTTATAGTATCAATACATTTGTCGTTTTGGTACACATAAAATTTTTGATTGTCCAATGGCTTTTCTTTATCTGCTTCTGCAATCATATCTGCTGTAGGCTTTGCACTACCACAATAAGGTTGTTTGTATTTAAACTCTAACTCAATTTTAATTTTTTGAGCTTTGGCGGTTATAAACAAACAAAATACGGATATTAAAAATAAGTTAAACTTCATAGGTAAATAGTGTAATTTTTGTAAAAGTAAAGAAATTACTCAATAATCATAAATTCTGTTCTTCTATTTTTAGCTCTTCCATCCTCAGTAGTATTAGGAACTATAGGTTTTAATGCACCATATCCTTTAGCAAAAATACGTTTGCTATCAACCCCTAATTCTTCTAAAATAAACTTAATAGAGTTAGCACGATTACTACTTAAAGCTTCATTATCCTTTGGGTTACCTACATTATCCGTATGCCCCTGTATTTCTATTTTTATGTCTGCATTTTCTTTTAAATAATTGCTAAATGCTTCGAGCACTATAAGGCTTTCTTTGGTTAATTCGGCACTGTTAGTATTGTAATAAATATTATTTATAATAAAACTTTTACCAGGAGTAGCTTTGCTAATTTCTAATTTAATTTCTTTTTGGGGTCCGTTATAACTCAAATCTTTTGTGCTGACAATTTTTGAACTAAAAGCCATACTATCTTTTTTAACAGTAATTAAAATATCGTGTTTGTTTTTTGTATTAACGGCAGCCATGTATTGCCCACTGGCACTATCAACTACAGCATAGGTTTTTTCTTTTGTTACAGTGTTTTTAATTTCTACTATTGCACCCGATACAGCATTGCCTTCTTTATCCTTAACAGCACCGGATATAAAAGCAACTGTTTGCGGCCTGGCCTCCGGATACAAATCAAAATTAAACAAATCATAACGCCCAATGCCCTTGCCACTCACTTTACCTTCGTTAAAACTAAAAAAATAGCCAGTTTTAGTATCTGTGCTTACAAAAAAACCGGTATCATCTGTTGTGCCATTAATTGGCGACCCAATATTTTCAGGCTCTAACCACTCGCCCTTATCATCTTTTCTAACATAAAAAATATCATAACCACCAAAGCCATAATGCCCCGTGCTACTGAAATAAAGCGTTTCGCTATCGCTATGTATAAAAGGGGTTTTTTCATCGCCCTTGGTATTTATTTTTGGCCCTAAATTTTGTGGTACACTCCATTGTCCTGTTTTTGGGTCTTTTTTAGTTACATATAAATCTATCCCTCCAAAACCTCCAGGTCTATCACTTGCAAAATAAAGTGTTACACCGTCAGAAGCAATCGTGGGCTGGCTATCCCAATATTTTGGGTCATTTACACTGGTACTTAATTTTCTAATTTCGCTCCAATTATCATCGGCAAAATCTGTAATGTAAATATCTACGTTTGGCTGCAAACCTCCCTCTTGGCGTTGCATGGCAAAATACAAATGCCTATTATCAATTGAAATACTACATCCACCCTGATTATCTTCCGTTTCATTAAATGGCGAGGCCATTGGGCTACCTGCATTAAACAACCCGGTTTTATCGCGTTTGCTAACCATAAACACCTCTTTTTCTTTATCGCTGGTATATACTTTATTAGGGTCTTTAATTGGCATGCGGCGAACGTAAAAACAGCTTTTGTCATCGGGAGAAATGTACGCTAAATATTCATCTCGATCTGTAGAAACTCCTTTTACAACCTTGGGGTCAAACGGTACATTTTTTTTTAAGGCGCTTTCTTTTTTAGCAGACTTTACCATCATTTTAGATTGATAAATTTCGGCTTCATAATCCTTATCAAATTTTTTTACGTCGTCGTCTTTAAAATCATTAAACTTTTTTAAGTATTTAACTGCGCTATCGTTTTTAAGTTCTTCGTAATAAATAAAACCAATGTAATAGTACGGGCTGCTGTGTATTTGCGGGCAACTGGCAATCGCTTTGTAATAGTAAGGCAACAAGGGTTTAAATGATAAATTTTCTAATTTAGCGCGCACTACCATTTCCTGCGCCAAATATAAATTAGCTTCAGCAAAATCGGGTTCAATTTCAAGACATTTTAATAAAAAATCAATACGTTCAGGCTTTTTGTATTTTTTTTTGTCGAGTGCCTTTTCGTATAGCTTTAAAGCTTTTTTATCAATATTATCGTTACATAATTTTGAACTCGGGTTTTCATCATCTTGCGCTAAAGCCACGCTAGAAATTAAAATAATAAAAATAGAAATTATAATTTTTTGCATACTAAAATAAACTCTAACAAATTTAAGATTAAAGCTTACACAGCGTTTATTAAAAAATTATAATTATTAAACATAATTTGTATTTGTTGTTTAAAACCCAGATTAACTTTTTAATGGTTAAAATTACTTTCTAAGCTCATATATTCATTCTATCTTTGCATAGTTTAGTAAATTATTACGTACTTTAACTACCAAAAAAAAAACATAAATAATGAAACAGCTACTTATATCTTTATCTACAATAGCCTTATTAACTTCTTGTGGCGATACAAAAAAAGGAGGTTCTTTTGAATTAACAGGTACTTTAACCGATACAAAAGGTGAAACTATTTATTTAGAAAAACTAACCAATCCACAACCTGTATTAATTGACAGTGCTGTGATTGACGATAAGGGTAATTTTGAGTTTAAAAACTACACGCCAAAAATTGGTTTTTATCGACTAAAAACAAGTCCACAAAATTTTGCCATGCTTGTTTTAGACAGTGCCGATAAAGTGAAAGTTACAGGCAGTATTAAAGATTTAGGGAATTCGTATAAAGTTGAAGGTTCGGCGGAAACTAAATTATTTTTAGAATATAACACTATTGCTAAAAAAAATAAAATTCAATTAGATTCTTTAAATCAAGTGTTTCAAACCGTTGTTCAAGAAAAAAAATTAAATAATAAACAAGTAGATTCGTTGAGCAACACTTTTCAAACTCCTTACGAAGCTATTGTTGCCCCGTACAATATTGTTTTAACAAAAAAAATTACCGAAAACGCAACTATGTACTCATCACTAATGGCCATTCAGGGTATGGATCCTGAAAAATTTGTAGACGTTTACAAAGCTTTAGATAAAGGATTATCTGCAAAATACCCTCGCGACGCAAATGTAAAGATGTTTCATGATATAGTAGATAAAATGTTAGCCACCACACAGGGGCAACAGGCTCCAGAAATTGATTTACCATCGCCCGATGGAACTAACATTGCACTTTCATCGTTTAAAGGGAAAGTGGTGTTAATTGATTTTTGGGCAAGTTGGTGTGGTCCTTGCCGCAAAGAAATGCCAAACGTTGTTAAGGCTTATGCCAAATTTAAAAACAAAGGCTTTGAAATTTACGGTGTTAGTTTAGACCAAGATAGAGACCGTTGGGTAGAAGCCATAAAAAAAGATGGTATAACTTGGCCGCAAGTGAGTGACTTAAAGCAATGGGATTGTTTGCCGGCGAAGCAATATGGTGTTCAAGGTATACCATACACTGTTTTATTAGATAAAGATGGTAAAATAATTGGTAAAAATTTAAGGGGAGAAGAGTTAGAAAAAGCAGTAGAAAATGCTTTGGCTGGCAAATCCTTGTAAAAAAAATTCGCGTCTTAACGTTATATTAGTGAAGACCTTTAAGGCTTATCGAAAAATTTTGAGGAACCTCAAAGGTCTGTGTTTACAAAAGACGTTGTGTGGTTAAAATAAATCGTAAAAAATTGGAATTACTTAAACACTACATATTACTTGTATTTTTAATTTTTAGTTTTTCATTTGTAACTAATGCCCAACAACCGTATTTTCAACAAGAAGTAAACTATAAAATTAAAGTAACATTAAATGACAATGAACATACGCTTTCAGCATTTGAAGAAATTGAATACATAAATAATTCTACAAACCCGTTAAGCTATATTTATTTTCACTTATGGCCCAATGCCTATAAAAATAATCAAACGGCATTGGCTAAGCAGTTATTAGAACACGGCAAAACAAAACTCTATTTTTCAAAACCCGAAGAACGCGGTTTTATAGATAGCCTAAATTTTAAAGTAAACGGCAAACAAATTAAGTGGGAATTTGACCCAGAGCACATCGACATTTGTAAACTTATTTTAAACGAGCCTTTAAAATTATTTGACACCATAAAAATTACGACACCTTTTTTTGTAAAAATTCCTGATGCAAAATTCTCGCGATTGGGGCATGATAAGCAAGCTTATTTTATTACTCAATGGTATCCAAAGCCAGCTGTGTTTGATAATACTGGCTGGCATCAAATGCCCTATTTAGATCAAGGCGAATTTTTTAGCGAGTTTGGTAGTTTTGACGTGAGTATTTCGCTCCCTAAGAATTATGTGTTAAGTGCAACCGGCGATAGAATTGACAGCGACGCCGAAGATGAGTTTTTAAACGAAAATGTAAAACGGACATTGTATCGCCTAGATAGCAAAGATTATAGGGCTGATGAAATGCAATTTCCAATATCCGATGCTGAATTTAAAACCATCCGCTTTAAACAATTTAGAGTTCACGATTTTGCTTGGTTTGCCGATAAGCGCTTTAACGCGTTGCACGACCAAATAGAATTACCAAACACCAAAAAAATAATAGACACCTGGATATTTTTCACAAATAAAAATTTCGAATTATGGAAAGATGCAATAACCTACGTAAATGAATCGACTGTCTTTTACTCGTATTTAAATGGCGATTATCCGTATAATCATGTTACAGCAGTAGATGGCACCATTATGGCAGGTGGCGGCATGGAATATCCTAACATTACTGTTATTGGTGATATGAGTAACACTTTTGATTTAGATATTACCATCGCACACGAGGTGGGCCATAATTGGTTTTATGGCATTTTAGGTAGCAACGAACGCGATTTTCCGGCAATGGACGAGGGCATAAATTCTTTTTACGAAATGCGTTATATGCGGGCAAAATACCCAACCCGAAAATTAAGTGATTATGCAGGGCGAGATAGTACCTTTAAATTATTTGGCTTAAATAAATTACCCTATTACAAAGAAAAAGAAGTGGCTTATTTTATGAGTGCAAAAGCACGAACAGACCAGCCAATAAATACGGCCTCACAGGATTTTACCGAATTTAATTACGGTAGCATTGTTTATAGTAAAACACCCGTTGCCTTTGATTATTTAATGGATTATATGGGCGAAGAAGCCCTTGATAAAGCCATGCAATTTTATTACGAGCAGTTTAAATTTAAACACCCAACACCAAATGATTTAGCAAAGACATTAAGCTACTTTAGCGGCATTGATTTGAGTTGGTTTATTGAAAATTTAATTACTTCAGATCATAAAATAAATTATAAATTAAAAAACGTAAAACTTAATGAAGATGGTAGTTTTAAAATTTTTGTAAAAAACAAAACCAATTCGTTAACTCCAATTAATATTACGGGCTTTAAAAATAACAAACCTGTTGCTTTAATTTGGTATAGTGGTTTTAAAGGCAACAAACAATTAGAGTTTCCTATTGCCGAAGTAGATTATTTTAAAATAGACGGGGCAGATAAAATGCCCGACATTAACCGAAAAAACAATTTTTGTAAAGCACACGGGATATTTAAAAAAACAAAACCCTTACAATTAAATTTTATTACCAAAATAGAAAACCCTGCTAAAGCCCAATTAAATTATGTACCAATTATGGGTGCTAATTTTTACAATGGGTTTATGTTAGGTATTGCTTTACACAATTATAGCTTTTACCAAAAACGTTTTGAATATAGCGTAACTCCATTGTTGGCATTTAATACCAAAACACCAACGGGTTTTGCCGAATTTAATTTAAATACCTATCCACGCAAAGTATTTCAACAAATTACGTTTGGCACTAAAGTGAAATCTTTTGCTTATGATTTTATTAATGCCAAGCCCTACAACGTTAATAATCCTACAAATGATTTTAAAAATGTATATCTAAATTATGTCAAAATTAATCCATACGTTGATTTTGAAATCAAAAAGAAAAAAGCCACCAGCCCAATATCCCAACATATTATTTTGTCTAATAGTTTTTTAAAATTAGACAGTGTAGATTTTGGAAAATATGAATCTTTCGCCGTATTAGGACCTATTAAAAAAACCGTCTGCTCTTACATCAATCAACTTAACTATTCGTTAGTAAATAAACGTGTTATTAATCCATTCAGCTTAATGGTAAACCTGCAACAAGCAAAAAATATGGGCAAAGTATCTGCCACTTTTAATTATAAAATTATTTTGGCACCAAAATATTATTTCGATATAAGAGCATTTGCTGGCACATTTTTATACGGCACCGAGGATGCACGTGGTTACTATCGTTTTAGAATGCGAGGCTATAGTGGCTCCGACGACTACTTATTTAATACTAATTACATAGCAAGAAATGAACAAGTTGGTTTAGGCTTCACACAATTTACAGATGTGGACGGAGCCTTTAAAGTATATTCAATTGTGGGCAATAGCTCAAATTGGATTACGGCAATAAATATTAAATCGCCACAAGTTTACGTATTACCAATAAAATTATTTTTAGATGTAGGTACAGCCGATGGCCGAAGTTTATATAACGATAAGGTGCTTTATTGTGCTGGTGTAAACGTTACTTTGTGGAAAGATATTATTGATATTTATATTCCTATTACTTATAGCAAGGATATTAAAACTGCCTTAGAAACCAACAATATTAACGGAGTGGATAGAGTTCGTTTTACGCTAAATATTCATAAATTAGTACCGAAAGATTTTATAAAAAATAATTTATTTTAAAATAAAAATTGACAAACAAAAAAATATATTTTGCCTCCGATTTTCATTTAGGTGTGCCAACGCTTGAGATAAGTTTGGCGCGCGAAAAATTAATTTGCAAATGGTTAGATACAATTAAACACGACGCTGAAGAAATTTATTTGGTTGGTGATATTTTTGATTTTTGGTATGAATACAAATACACCATTCCCAAAGGTCAAACCCGTTTATTAGGCAAAATAGCCGAAATTACAGATTCTGGAATTCCTGTTCATTTTTTTACTGGTAACCACGATTTATGGATGAAAGATTATTTTAAACAGGAGTTAAATGTTCAAATTCATCATCAACCCATCACAAAAACATTTAATAATAAAATATTTTTAATTGGTCATGGCGATGGTTTAGGGCCTGGAGACAGGGGCTATAAATTTTTAAAAAAAATATTTACCAGTCCAATTAGTAAATGGTTATATTCTCGTTTACATCCCAATTTAGCATTTTATATCGCAAAAAAAAGCAGTAAACGAAGCCGTATAAATACCGGAACTAGCGATGAAAAATTTTTAGGGCAAGAAAATGAATGGTTATTTTTATATTGCCGTGAGTATTTAAAAAATAATAAAATAGATTATTTTATTTTTGGACACCGACATTTACCACTTGAATTAAATGTAGATAATAAAGCTATGTACATTAATTTAGGCGAATGGATAAACTATAATTCCTATGCTGTATTTGACGGCGAAAAAACAGATTTAAAAAAATTTGAATAAAAATTTAAGTTAATTCTGCTAACTTTAAGCTCATTGTATTAATTAAATTTTGCAACGATTTTTCGGCCATAGACCTTATAATAGGATTTAAATTACCCACCATATCAATTTTACACTCGCCACTTTTATCTTCTTCTCCAATAAAATACACTTTTAAACTAAAATTAAATTTAGCCAAGCCTTCGCTCGAAAAGCTTATAAATTGATAAGGTGTTTTTTCAACTATCTTAACGGTCATAGGCGTTATGCCTTTAATTGAAAAAGAACATTGCGTATCTGTGTAAACAAAGTTTTCAACCTTATCGTTAGGCAAAATGCTATTAAAATTTTTAAAATCACTTAAAAATTCAAACAGTTTTTTTAAAGTAGATTGCGTTTTATTTATATTGCTTGTAAGCGTAAATTCTGCCATTGCTTATGCTTAATTTTGACCCCAATTAGCAGGGTTTAAACGCCATTGTTTTAAACTTTCAACATCTTTTTCAGCTATAAACTGTTTGTTTAAAGCCTGATTAATTAAGGTGTCGTAATTAGTTAACGTTTTTAAAATACACTTGGCAGCTTTAAAATTTTTATCCGCCTCCTCAAAACCATAGGTGAAAATAGCGGCCATACCTTTTACAACACATCCTTTTTCTCGCAAGGCTTCCACTGCTTTTAAACTACTTCCACCAGTACTAATTAAATCTTCAATTACAACTACGTTTTGTCCACTTTCTACATCTCCCTCAATCATATTTGTTAAACCATGTTTTTTTGCTTCGCTTCTCACATAAATAAATGGCAACCCCATTTCTTGTGCTACTAAAGCTCCTTGCGCTATTCCGCCTGTTGCTACCCCAGCAATTACATCGGGCCGCGCATAATGTTGGTTTATGGTTTCAACAAACTGTTGACGAATGTAAGTACGAATAGTTGGATAGGATAAGGTCTTTCTATTATCACAATAGATGGGCGATTTCCAGCCGCTTGCCCAAGTAAAAGGATTTTCGGGTTGTAATTTAATAGCTTTTATTTGTAATAAAAATTCTGCAACTTTATGCTCTGGGTCGTCAAACGATGTCATGGGGCAAAAATAGATTTTGTTTTAACTGTAATTGAAACATTTTATGAACAAAAAAATATATTTTAATAATAAGTTTTTGGATTTTTTTATTGGTAATGTGCAACCATCAAACAATCAGCAAATTAAGGTTTATTTAAAAATTGATACGAACGATTTAAAAGAAATTGAAAAATTATTTTTAGATGAAAAAGAAACAACAAAAATTAAAATAAACACCATATACTTTGATGAGGTATTGAATTATTTTAAAAAACAATGTTCATATATCGAAGCTGCTGGAGGATTTATTAAAAAAGATAATGAGTTTTTATTTATTTATCGTTTAGATAAATGGGATTTACCGAAAGGAAAATTAGATAAGGCAGAAACAGAAGAACACGCTGCTATAAGGGAATGTGAAGAGGAATGCGGCATTAAAAATTTAACGATTACAAAACAATTAAATTCTACTTTTCATATTTATCCCTACAAAAAAAACTTTGCACTTAAGCAAACGTTTTGGTATTTGATGACAAGCGATTACACCGGGTTATTAACGCCGCAAACTAATGAAAATATTACTGAAGTAAAATGGTTTAACCAAAATGAAATTAACAACATAGCTTTACAAAATACTTACTTACCTATTAAAGATGTTATAAATGAAGGGTTAACACTCACTTAAATTGAGCGTGTACATCGTCCTTTTAAACTAATTTTTCGCTTAAGTCTTCCCAATTTTTCATCTCTACGTCTAAACTTAATTTTAATTTAGTATAATTATCAAAAAAGTTTTTATCGTTTACTAATTTTTCATACTCGCTCGGATTTGATAACTGGGTATCGCAGATCTTTATTTCAGACTCTAATTTTCCAATCGTTTCTTCAATTTTTTTTAATTTGTTTTGAAGTTGTTTTTTTTCAGCATCGTTTGCTATAACCTCAGGCTTAGGCGTTGTTACTTTACTTATCTCTTTTACTTCAGCTTTACTTCCGGATTTATCTAAATCTAACTCGTTTAATCGCTCTACCTTTCGTATTTGCATAAATTCTTCAATGTCGCATAAATACTCTTTTACATGGCCATCTCTAAATTCAAACAAGCGGTTACAAATACCTTTCATAAAATCCCTGTCGTGGCTTACCATTACTACAGTCCCTTCATAATCTATTAATGCCTTTTTTAAAATATCTTTCGAACGTATATCTAAGTGATTAGTTGGCTCATCCATTAATAATAAGTTGTAAGGCTCTAACAATAATTTACAAAGTGCTAAACGTCCTCGCTCCCCCCCACTTAGTACCTGTACTTTTTTATCAATATCATCGCCTCTAAATAAAAACGAACCTAACAAGCCACGTACCTGCTTACGTACTTCGCCTACAGCAGCTTCGTCAATGGTTTCAAACACTGTTTTTTTAGGGTCTAGCTTTTCTTCCTGGTCTTGCTCAAAATAACCCATTAACACACTATGCCCTAATTGTATCAATCCCTCATGGTCTACTTTCTTGGCAATCATTTTCATCATAGTACTTTTGCCTTCGCCGTTACGCCCTACCAATCCAATTTTTTCGCCTTTAGTTATAATAAATGTTGCGTCTTTAAAAATCCGTTTTTCGCCATACACTTTCCCTGCGTCCTCTACTGTTATTACAATTTTACCGCTATGTGCAGGCGCCGGAAAACGAAAGTTCATTGAAGCTGTATCCATATCATCTACTTCAATAATCTCCATTTTATCTAATTTTTTTATAAGCGATTGAGCGAAGGCAGCTTTGCTGGCCTTAGCGCGGTTTTTGTCAATCAACGTTTCATACTGATTAATGATACGTTGTTGGTTTTTGGCAGCATTTTCTTGTTGCTCAATACGCTCCAAACGTAAACGCAAATAATTACTGTAATTAGTTTTGTAATCGTATATTTTTTGATTTGAAATTTCGATGGTGCGAGATGTAACAGTATCTAAAAAAGTTTTATCGTGGCTAATTAACATTACCGAACCGGGGTAAGTTTCCATAAAAACTTCTAACCATAAAATAGCTTCAATATCTAAGTGATTGGTAGGCTCATCCAGCAATAAAATATCTGGTTTTTGCAGTAAGAGTTTTGCTAATTCAATACGCATACGCCAACCACCACTAAATTCTGCAGTTTGGCGATTAAAATCTTTGCGTTCAAAACCTAAACCTTTTAATATTTTTTCTACCTCAGCATCTTTATTACTTGCCCCAATCATATCCAAACGCGAATAAATTTCTGTTTGTTCTTCTATAATTTTCATATAGGCATCGCTTTCGTAATCGGTGCGGGTTTCTAATTCTTTATTTACTTCTTCAATTCTTAATTCTAATTTAATTATTTCGGCAAAGGCACTAGCTGTTTCCTCAAAAACAGTTCGTCCATGTTGATGGATCATATCCTGAGGCAGATAGCCAATTTTACATTCTTTTGGTACTGCAATATCACCTTTTGTGGGGTTTTGTTCGCCAGCCAATAATTTTAACATGGTACTTTTACCCGCACCATTTTTTCCTGCTAAACCTATACGATCTTTAGGATTTATTAAAAAAGAGATGTTATCAAACAAATTGTAGCCACCAAAACTAACCGTAACGCCATTAACCGAAATCATTTTTATAAAATTTAAGTGGCGAAGTTACAAATAAATTTAACCACTAAGGACACTAAGATTTACACAAAATTCGCCAAGTTTTTTATTTCGTTTAATTTTTCTTTGCGCCTAATTTGCATGCTTTGCGGTTAACCACTACCAAACAAACTCCAACACTTGTTTCAAATCTGGATGCAAGCTTTTGGCCACTGGACAAGTATACGCAGTGTTTTCGTATATTTTTTTTTCTTTATCGCTAAAATTATTTTTTGGAAATATTAGTTTTACATGTATCTCTCCTACTCTTCTGGGCTCGGCATACATAATTTTTGTTACTTCAGCTTGAGTTCCGTCAATTAAAGTCATGCCCTCGGTTTGGGCTTTTATTCCCATAACAGTAAGCATACAATTTGCTAGACTCGTTGCCATTAAATCCGTTGGCGAAAAGGCCTCCCCTTTTCCATTATTATCGGTTGGCGCATCGGTAATTAAAGTGTTACCACTTTGTATATGAGTTGCCTCTGTTCTTAAGTTCCCTAAATAAATTATTTTACTTGTTGCCATATTACTATTTTATTGGTACAAAGGTAGTTTTATTAACCTAAATGTATTAATTTTGTTGTAATGTTAGCGCGCTTTATATTTTTTAATTTATTTTTATTTTTTGTTTCATTAACAAGCTTTGCACAACAAAATTTATTAGGTGCAGGCGACGAAGACGGAACTACATTAAATATTTTATACCGTAACGATGCAAGTTGCAAACCCTACGCCAATACCAGGGGATTCGGTTTTTTGTATCGCAGAGGAAAACATATTACGGCAAAAACACGGTCGTTTTACGAAATAGATTTACAGTCGTTAAAATCGCAAAAAGAAATAAAAGTAAAAGGTGACGCACAAAACAATAAACGTTTTATATATGGCAAATTAAATAGTGTGATGTTGTTAAGAGGTGCTGTTGGTTTTCAAAATACTTTGTTTGCTAAAGCTGATTTAAAAGCCATTGAAGTAAGGTTTTCGTATTCGTTAGGGCCAGTTTTAGCATTAGCGAAACCCTACTATTATCAAATTGCAACTAATCGTTCTAGTAGTGCCATTGCCGACCCTCCTTTAGCAAAATTTAACGAAGCTGATTTTACAGCAGATAGTGTTATGGGGCGAGGTAAATATAGCGATGGCTTGTCCGAAATAAAAATCTATCCTGGAGTAAGTGGTAAATGTAATTTAAGTTTTGAATATGCCTCGTATACTAATTTAATTAGAGCCATTGAAACTGGAATATCTATTGATTATTTCCCTAAAGCCTTGCCAATTATGGCTCGTAACCCTCGCGAAAATTTAATTATTACGTTTCATATAGGATTTGTATTTGGTAAAAAGTGGATTTAGTACTTAACTTATTTACAAATAAACACGAATAAATAAATAGAAGCTTTTGATAAAGCAATTTTGAAATGGAACTTACTACTGAAACTCCCAAACTAAAAAAACCCGATTGGTTACGTGTAAAATTACCAACCGGTGCTGAATATGTAAAAGTACGAGGCATCGTTAGCCAACACAAATTACATACCATTTGCGAAAGCGGCAATTGCCCAAATATGGGCGAATGCTGGGGTGCCGGCACAGCCACGTTTATGATTTTAGGAAATATTTGTACACGCAGTTGCGGCTTTTGTGCTGTTGCTACCGGCAGGCCTTTACCGGCAGATTGGGATGAACCCAAGCGTATTGCAAATTCGGTAAAACTAATGGGCGTAAAACATTGCGTAATTACAAGTGTAGACAGAGACGATTTAAAAGATGGTGGCTCCATTATTTGGGCCGAAACAATTAAAGCTATTAGAGAAATTAGCCCCGAAACAAAATTTGAGTGTTTAATACCCGATTTTGCTGGTAAGTGGGAAAACCTGCAACGCATAATTGAAGTTAAGCCAGATATCGTTTCGCATAACATTGAAACTGTAAGACGCTTAACAGCACAAGTGCGCATACAGGCTAAGTACGATAGAAGCATGGAGGTTTTAAAACGATTGGATGAAGCAGGCGTTAAAACAAAATGTGGTTTAATGGTTGGACTTGGCGAAACCGAAGAAGAAATTTACGAAACTATTGATGATTTAGTGGCTGTTAAATGCGATGTTTTAACTATTGGGCAATATTTACAACCAACACCAAAACACCTACCAGTGGCTCGTTTTGTACATCCCGATGAATTTAAAAAATATAGAGAATACGCCCTGAATAAAAACTTTAAATTTGTTGAGAGTGGCCCTTTGGTTCGCTCAAGTTACCATGCCGAAAAGCATATTTTTTAGTTTGTTTTTATTTTTTATTTAAAACTTTACAACTATCGCGTTATATCTAACGCAAATCTATAAACAGAAAACCGTTTAAGCTATCCTAAACCATGTTTAAGGATATTTTATCAGTTGTTTATCTAAATCTTTGTAACCTTTTATAATTTTATATAACCTTTTAATTTTGTTAGCGTATAATAGAATTATAAAACACTTTATACTCGAAACCCTAATAACAACAGTAGTTAAGGCCTGGTAAATTAAATTTTAAAACTAAATATTTTTTAACATTAAAAACAAATCAACACTAAAAAAAATGAAACCACACACAAATTTAAAATCTCCAAGCTATGAAAACCAAAATTTACCTAACCGCCGTGTTTGGTATAGTTATTCAAGCAATAAACTATGCACAAACAAACAAAACAGTTGCCAATGATGTAACTGTACCATTTAATTTATCCTTTTGGAATGCCTATTCTGAAAAGCTGCATTTAAACCCTCTCGAAAAAAAAGAATTTATTTCTTCGCAGCAAAAGTGCCACGCGCACACAAATCACAACAACAGCACACCTAATTTTAAACTAAACAATCCAAACCAAAATACAGTATTGGCTGGTGGCTGTATTAATATTGATTTTGAAAATGGTAATTTTAACGGATGGGCCGCTACTTCGGGCTTTCATCCCCTATTTAATCCCTTAGGCTGTTGCCTTAACCCTGGTGGACAGCAATTGGTTACTTCTGGCACTGGCGCCGATCCTTTGGGTGGGTTTCCTGTTGTTGCACCTGGTGGAAGCTTTTCATTACGTTTAGGAGATAACGTTAATGGTGGCGAAGCCGATAGAATTGAGCAAACATTTTTAGTAAGCCCTGCAAATGCAAATTTTACTTACAAATATGCCGTTGTATTTCAAGATCCTGGCCATAGCCCAGCACAGCAGCCTGCTTTTCAAATAGAAATGATAGATAGTAATAATGTGCAAATACCTTGTACATTTTATAATGTAGCCGCTGGTGGTAACATTCCAGGCTTTTTAAATTCATCGCAACCGGGTGTAATTTATAAGCCATGGTCGAGTGTGGTGGTTGATTTAACTAACTTTATTGGCCAAAATGTAACCATTCGTTTTACAACCTACGATTGTGCTTTGGGTGGTCATTTCGGATACGCTTATATTGATGGTATTTGTGCAGCTTTTGTAAAAGGTACAAGCGATACTGTTTGCGCAGGGGCAACAAAAAACTATTGTGCCCCAAATGGTTTAGGCACTTATGTTTGGAATGGCCCGGGTATTGTAAATAATACAAATCAATGCATTAATGCCAGTGCAATTGGTGTTTATACTTGCCAAACAACTTTGCTAACCGGCTGCACAGGACCAGAATTTACGTATACCTTAAGTAATTTTGCTTCACCCGTAGTTAGTTTTAATAGTTTAAATGCCAATGCTTGCGCACAACAATTTACTTTTACAAATACATCAAGCATCAGTAGCGGATCTATATCCAACTACAACTGGAATTTTGGTTTTTCAAGCAGTACACAACAAAACCCTGTAATAAACTTTCCAAACGCTGGTAATTATACTGTTAGTTTAATAGCAACATCCAATAATGGCTGTAGCGATTCTACAAAACAAAACATTGCCATATATCCGGTACCAAACGTAAATTTCTTATGTCCTAATTCGTGCTTAAGTACCGCTGTAAATTTTACTAATACCAGTAGCATTTCAACCGGATTAATTACCAATTATAACTGGAACTTTGGCACAGGTAATACCTCTACTCAAACAAACCCTTCGTTTAATTATTCAACAGCAGGTACGTATAGCATAACCTTATCTGCCACAAGTAACCAAGGTTGCATAGCAACTGCCACAAATACGGTTGTACTTTATCCAATGCCTATATTAAATTTTAACGCAAACCCAGTATGTTTTGGCAACCCGTCTACTTTTACCAATTTAAGCAGTATTGCAAATGGAACTATTACTAGTTGGGTTTGGGATTTTGATAATAATGGCTCACCAAATAGCACTTTGCAAAGTCCTACGTTTATTTATCCAACTGCAGGCAATTATATTGCCAACCTGCAAGCCGTTAGTAATAATAATTGCATTAGTTCTGCCACCGCTAACATTATTGTACACTCAAACCCAACCGCATCTTTTACTGCAGTAGGTGGTTGTTATGGCGGTGCAGCCACATTTACAAATTTAAGTAGCATCGTAAACGGAAATACCATAACCAATTATACTTGGAATTTTGGAAACAATACGCAATCTAGCCAAAGTAACCCACTGGTAAATTATGCTAGCGCCGGTACATATTCAGTACAATTAACTGCCACTTCTAATTTTAACTGTAATGCAATGTATGCAACTACAGTGATTGTACATAGCTTACCGAACGTTAACTTTAGTTCGAACATTGCTTGCAAAAACCAAACCACACAATTTAATAATTCAACTATAATTAACGGGGGCGTAATAACTAAATGGCGTTGGGATTTTGAAAACGATGGTATTTGGGACGACACCCTAACCGTAAACCCAAGCAAAGTTTACCCTAATTATGGCAATTTTAGTTGCAAGTTACAAGCCTTTAGTAATTTTCAATGCGCTTCGGCAAAAATTAATGCTGTAATTGTGCACGCAAACCCAGTGGCCTATTTTACAACAAAACCAAGTTGTTTAGGCGATGTTACCACCTTTACAAACCTATCAACCAGTGCTGATGGCGCAATTACCAGTAACCAATGGGATTTTAACGGCGATAATATTACCGATAATATTTTTGCAAGCCCTAGTTTAACGTATACTGCCAATGGCACCTATTTAGTAAAATTAGAAATTCAAACGCAATATGGTTGCACCAATGTGTTTTCAAAATCGGTGTATGTAAACCCAAAACCACAAGCCGTTTTTACAGCACAAAACAAAATTGGTTGCCCTACTTTATGTGTTAAGTTTACAAATAATTCAAGCATCGCTACAGGCAGTATTGTTACCACACAATGGCAATTTGGCGATGGCAGTCTGCCCGATTACACAAAAAACCCAACACATTGTTATGGCACAGGCAATTATAACATCACTTTAAAATTAGTAAGCGATAGTGGCTGTATTACTACCCTAAACCAACCCAATTATGTGGTGGTGTACCCAAAACCAATTGCCGCATTTAAAGTAGAGCCTGAGGAAGTAGATGAAAACGAGCCGAACATTTCCGTATCTACGAATGCAACAGGTGCAAGTATTACTAATTATTATATTAACGATGGCAGTAGTTTTGCAACGGCAAATTTTAACCATACGTTAAATAACATTACTACCATTTCGCCCATAATTTTTCAGGTGGTGCAAAATCAATTTGGTTGTGCCGATACGGTTTCGAACCCTATAAAAATTAAACCATCGTTTGTAATTTATATACCTAACACGTTTACACCAAATGGCGATGGCGTAAATGATGGATTTTTTGCAAAAGGCGTGGGTATTACCAAATTTAACATACAAATTTACGACCGTTGGGGACACCTATTATTTGAGACAAATGATATTGAAAATGCCTGGGACGGCAATACCAAAAACAGCAGCGAACCTATTAAACAAGATGTGTATGTTTGGAAAGCACAGGTACAAGATGTGTTTCATAAAAACCACGATTTAACAGGGCACGTATCGTTAATTAAATAATTGTATTAATAAAATTAAAAAAGCGTGTTGGTCAAAAACCAACACGCTTTTTTGTTTTAAATCATAAATGTAAAATATATCATTGAACAGTAATAGTATAATCTATAGTACTTGCGCAAGGTAAGTTTTTAATAGTATCAATTTGGCTTTTTAATAAATTATTAGAGGCATCGTAAGCATTTGAATTTATTATAAAATTACCGTTTGGGTAAGCAGGTTCGTAATACCAATAACTAGAATAATCGGGTTTATAATAATATGTGCTTTTATAATAGCTTTGAACTATTGGATTTGGATGGGTGTAACGGATGGTATGCGTAATGTTTGAGCTACCACTAATTGAACTTGTAAATTTTAACTTAATTCTACAAAAGCATAGTGCGTTGATTTCATAATTTAGTTTTGTTCTACCAAGGTATTTAATATTATCGCTACTAATTTCTGGTAAATTAATTGGTACATAAAGTTTTTGAATGCCGAAAGACCCTTTCATTAAAGGTTTTTTAAATGTAACATAATCAAATTTAAAACTACCATCTGATGAGGTTGTAGTTGAATACGTTTCGCAATTACAAGGTTGGTATTTACCTGGTTTAGGATTTTTGAAATTAGATAAAAGAGATATTTCGCAACCACCAATACCTTCTCCCGAATTAATATCTACAACTCTACCAGTAATATCGGCATGGCGTTTTCGTTTACATGAAAAACATATAAACACTATTAAAAGAAAACATATATTAATTTTTGACAAACGATTTTACCAAAACAAAGCCATTAGTAAATATGAACCTTAAAACTCTGCATTCTAATTAACAAAAAAGCGTTTCAGAAACCCGAAACGCTTTTTTAATCACACTAAAAGTTTTATTAATTACAACTCATATTACCAGTAACCGTAACTTGAGGAAATTGAAAATTTGATTGAACACATTGTACAGAATTTAAAACTGCTGATATGTTTGTTGAAGAAGTGGTTATACTCACACTACCTGTTTTACCATACCATACTACACCGCTTGGTTGGTTAGGTGCATTATTTACCACTACCGTACATAAGTTACCTCCAACACTCGAACTTACCTGATAAGTACCCGATGTGGGTGGAGACGCAAAATTAATGGTAACATTAACGGCACCATTAATGGCTTTTAAGGATAAACTATTAGTAGAAGCGCAATTTGAAAAAGCAAAACCACCCACACTTGTATTAATACTTGAATTTTGGCTAGCTTGATTTGTTACTGTATTTGTTTGCCCGGTAACAGTAACGTCGTTTTTAATGGGGTTACCACCTGAGCCATTTGCATCTTCTTTATAAGTAGGTGTAACGGCGCCGTTGTCTTTTTTCTTTGTGCAAGCAACAAATACCAACGTTAAAGTAAGTGCTAAACCTGCTACTGCTATAAAATATTTTTTCATTTTATTAGTTTTTAATTAAACTAAGTTTTTTAGTTATTGTAAAGGTAACAAACAAATTTTAAACAAACAAGAGGTTAAATAGGCTATTGAGTGAATGGGAGGTTTTAATTAGGGAGGGTTGCTTGCTTCGCTAAATTTTATCTTTTTAATATTTTTGGAATAAAAGGAAATATAGATAGTTGATGCTCAAAAGTCCTTTTCTGAGTAATTTCGCTTACTTTTTTTGCTTGATCAAAAAAAGTAACAAAAAAAATCAAGCCTTCATAAAATTTTGCTAAAGTCTATTTTGCATTAAAGCCTGATGATTTAAGCGCTTCGCGAGAGGCAAAAATCATCTTTCGCACAAAGCTTTCACTTTTTAATGCAAAAAGACTTTTACGAAAAATTTTATAAGGGCGTAGTAATCCTAATTATAACAATTTTGTGAAAGTATTTGTGGAACCACAATTTTACAAAGTTATATTTGACCTAAGTAGTTCCCATAAAGTAATGCCTACGCTTACCGAAATGTTTAAGGAATGTTTTGTACCCAATTGCGGTATTTCTATTACACCATCGCAATTATTAATAATTTCTTGGTCAACACCATATACTTCGTTGCCAAATACTAAAGCTATTTTTTGTTGGGTAGCAGTAAATTGGTTTAACCAAATTTTAGTTTTAGCTTGTTCAACAGCATAAACAGTAAAATTACTTTGTTTTAATTTATCTAAAGCCATTTGTGTGGTGGCGTAATGCTGCCATTTTACCGTATTAGTGGCTCCCAGTGCCGTTTTTTCTATTTCTTTATTTGGTGGAGTGCCCGTAACGCCACACAGCATAATCTCTTCAATTAAAAAAGCATCTGCTGTTCTAAATACCGAACCTACATTGTTTAAACTTCTTACATTATCCAACACAATTACAATGGGCTGTTTGTTTGTAGATAAAAATTGAGGGACGCTTAAACGTTGTAAATCTTCGTTTTTTGTTTTTTGGTTAATTGACACGTGTTGTACTGTTTTTACAAATATAAAAAAAAGCTCGGGTTAAAAACCCGAGCTAATTGTTTCAAATTAATTTGTTACGTATTAAAAAACTACTTAATAGTATCTAATACTTCTTTATTTATAGTTACTTTATATTTATTTTTTAAATAAGCTAACCATTCTTTTTCTAAATAATTTTGATAATCGGCAGTTACTAAACCACGGCACTCGGGCAACGTTTTAGGTGCTTTTGGCGAAATTTTATTAACAACTAAAACTAATATTTTATTTTCTTTATCGTCTTTAATGTCTTTTTCGGCAACGCCTTGTTTCCAATTAGCATCTACATTTTTATTTTCGCCTTTTAAATAGGTTACATTTTCAACAGCTACGTTTAATTGCGATGTTTTATTTAATGTTGTTAAAATATCTTTTTCAGTTTTATTAGCTTTTAAAAGTTTACGCAATTCTTTCGCTATTTTATCGTCTAAACACTTGTAAGTTGTAACGTCTGCACGCTCATCCCACATAAAATTGTTTTTATTTTTTTCGTAATACTCTTTTAAACCCGTGCTATCTTTTACTGCTTTGCTCCACACTTTTTGGTCGGTAAGGTCAAATAATAAAATGCCATCTCTGTATTCACGTAATAAATTTCTAAAGTCTACATATTTTTTTTCTAATTGGGTATCTTCGTAATTTACCACGCTTTCATCAACCCATGTTTTGTACATGCCTTTTGTTAATTCGTTAACATCGGTAGGGCTTCTGAAGGTAATTTGCGTTTCTAAAAATTTAGCAAAATCGTTTTGTGTGTATGATTTACCAGCTAAATTAAAAATTTCTTTATTACCCAATTTAGCTATTTTAGTTGCATTCCAAGTAGCTGTTAAATAGGTTGTATCAATTGATTTACACAACTCATCTCTATTTTTTAAATTTTCTTTAAAGTTATTTTCTTTTTTCACTCGGTCAATTAAGGCTACGCGTCCCATTTGCGATCGGCTATCCCTTCCTACCTGAGTTTTTAAGTCGTTTTTAATTTCGCTAAACGGGGGCAGTAATTTTAAATCGTTACGTTTAATGATGTGCCAACCGTAAGGTGTTCTAATTGGTTCGCTATAATCGTTATTTGCTTTTAAGTTAAAGGCTGCATCTTCAAATGTTTTTGGTAAACGGCCACTTTTAAAGGGTTGCAGTTGCCCGCCTCTATCGCTCGTTTGTTTATCGTCGCTAAATTGCGCAGCTAATTGTTCAAAATTACCGCCGCCTTTAAGCTTAGCATAAATTTCATCAATTTTATTTTTTGCAGTTGTAATATCGGCATCGTTAGCGTCTTTCGAAAATTTTACCATAATGTGCGACACTGTTATTTCGCCACGGTAAGCGCGTTTATCGTAAACCTTTAAAATATGATAGCCGAATTTTGTGCGTATTATTGGGCTTATGTCGCCCACTTTAGTGTTATAAGCAGCATTTTCGAATGGGTAAACCATACTCATTGCTGTAAAATAATTTAAATCGCCTTTGTTATCTAATGCACTTGGGTCATCGCTTGTTTTTGGCGCAATGTCTTGGAATTTATCGGTGGCATTTTTATAATAATCGGCTAAATTTTTAACCGAATTAAATTTAGCCTTATAAATACCGCTATCTTTTCCTCTTAAGGTTTTAGCTACTTCTTGTGTATTTTTTAATAATTTATCATAGTTTGCAATTTCGGCAACCGATGGTAATTTACCTAGGATAGCATTTCGGGTAATGTTTGCACGCGTCCACGCTTCTAAAGTATCTTTTGGAAGGGCAGTTTCGTCAACTTTAAACAAAATGTGGCTGGCCCTCACTTCGCTTTTCATGCGTTCGTAGGTTTCTGTTAGTAAATTTTCGTTTGTGTTTTTATCTGTTAAATAAGGGGCTGCTAATTGGCGGCGGTAACCTGCTAATTCTGTTTTAAAAGAGGTTAATGTATCTAAACCCATGCTTTCGGCTTCAAATACTTTACTTTTAAATAATGAAAACAAATCAACATATTCGTTAACGGATTTGTTGTTATTATTTACTTCTTTACCATTGTTTTTACGATAAACGGCTTCAAATTCTGCTTTAGAAATTTGCTTTTCATTTATCTTCATTACATAAGGTTCTTGCGCTTTTGAAGTAAAACAAATTACAGATGTGATTGCTATTGCAATAATTTTACGTGTGTTCATATATTTTTTTAAAATTTTGACGAATTTAGCAATTTATTGATGATTTAAGACAGATGATATTTAAAAAAGTGGGGAGTAAATCGAAATTTACTTTTTATTATTTAAAAACTCTTCCAGCTTTGCATCTAATTCTGCGCCACGGAGATTTTTACCAATAATTTTACCATCAATATCTACTAACACATTGGCCGGAATGCCGGTGATACTATACAACTTGCCAGCTTCGTTACCCCAACCCTTTAAATCACTTACATGATCCCAGGTTAGATTATCTTTAGCTATAGCGCCTATCCATTTTTCTTTGTCTTGGTCGAATGAAACGCCTAAAACTGTAAATCCTTTGCCTTTATATTTATTATAAGCGGCCACAACATTTGGATTTTCCATTCGGCAGGGGCCACACCAACTTGCCCAAAAATCAACCAACACCATTTTTTTTCCTTTGTAGTCGCTCAGTTTAATTGGTTTACCCTCGGGTGTATTTTGCGTAAAATTATTTGCCTGATAACCAATCATGGTGCCTTTTACAGCGTCTACGCGTGCTTGTGCTAACTTAATAAATTTAGTGTTTTCGATACTTTTATCAACATAACTTAAAGCTTCCATAACATCTGTCATAGGTATGTTTGGATCTTTTAAATCGTTATAAATTACAAAACCACTTACGGCACTTTTTGGATGTGTTTTTACAAAACCTTTTAAGCCAGAAATAAAACTAACATTTAAAGTTTGGTACTGTTCTTTAATGGCATTCATTTTATTAAAATCGCCCGTTTGGTTGGCGGTATTATAATCGGCTTGCATTTGCTGTTGTTGCAATACAAAATTGTTTATTAACTGGCGGTATTCTAAATAATCTTTTTGAGTTTGGCCACCTTCTACTTTAGAGTAAGCAATTGAATCGCCAATTAAGGTAGCTTTTACTGGGCTTGCATCGGCAAAAAAGATAAAATTAGGTTGTGCCGTAATATTATTGGTGGTTGTAAACCAATACATGTTTGGGTCGATACTTTTTAAGTTAAACGAAAACTTACCGTTTGTAACTTTAGCCGAATCGCTTATGTCTTTATCGTCCCATTTATGGTGCACATAAATAGTTTTACCTGTATAATTCCTAATTGTACCATCAATCTTAAAATTAAATGGTTTTTCAGTTTGTTTTTGAGCATAATTTAATGCCGTTACAAAACTAAGTGCTATAATTAAAGTTTTTTTTATCATGTTATTTGGTATTACAACAAATGTACCAATGTTTAAATATACTAATTATAGTTTTAGATTTTTTAACAGTTATATAAACAAAAAAAGCTGCCATTTTTAAAAGGCAGCTTTTTTTGTTAAACGTATTTTTAGTTTTTAATAAACTTATAATTACTTTGCTCGTTGTTAGCGGTTTTTACTTTTAAAATATAAATACCACTTGTAAAATTAGAAGTATTAATACTATAATTTTTATCGGTAGTTGATGCAAAAACTACTTTGCCTAACGCGTCAATAATAGTAACTGCGTAATTTTTACCTTGCACATCGAAACTTACGTTTAAAACATCGTTAGCAGGGTTTGGGTAAAATTTAATTAAATCTGTAGAAGCAAGTGATTTAATTCCATTACAAATTACTACCGTTTGTGTTATTGAACTATTAGCAGAACTACATGAATTTGTACCTGTTGCCGTGTATGTTGTAGTAACAGTTGGGGTAACAGTAATGCTTGAAGTAACAGCACCTGTATTCCAAGAATAGGTTGTTGCTCCGCTAGCCGTAAGTGTAACTGACTGGCCTGAACAAATTGTATTACTTATTGATGATGTTACTGAAACCGTTGGGGCAACACAACTTACGCTAGGCGAAAATGCTACACCTCTAAAAATAGTGTTAGTAACAGACGTTGCAACCGTAGTAGCAGTTGACAATGCACCAACGTCAGCAATGGCAACTAATCGATTAGCCGAACTTTCGGTAGTTGTAGCGTAAATAATTGGTATTGAGTTGGCAAAATTAGCAATAACACCTCTTGCACCTACTGTACCTGTTGCAATAGTGTAAGTATATGTCCAAGCACCATTGTTTATCCATTTTTGAATACCACCACCGTTAGCAAAACTTCTATCATCTGCAATATACATGATTGTATTAGCTGGATTAGTATAAAAAGCATAAGGACTTGCAGTTGTACCTGTAGCTGTAGCATTAACTACTTGTACCGGCGCTGGCCCAGCTGTAACACCTAAAGGAATGGCATAAATACCTGGTGTGCCAGTACCAGTTGAAAAATAAAGACTACCTGTATTAATAGAAATACAACGCGTATTAGTTAAGGTATTTTGAATTGTAGCTGGAGTATTTAGGTTGCCAAAATAATTTGTACCCTCGTTTGCACCTGCAGCCCAAAAATTACCTGTTCCATTGGATGTTGCGCTTCTAATATTATTTCCACTAAAGAAGGTGTTGCTTGTAGCAGCCAATGAATAGCTACCTGCCGCATTAACCATACCAACGCCCCTTGCTATTAAGCTAGAAGCAGAGCTGGCAACAGCAGTTCCATTAGGAAAAGCCGCATTATATCCGGCAAAAACCAAAAAGTTACCATTAGCCGATAAGCTTAAAGCACCTTCTGAAGTAGCAGTACCACTATTTAGTAAAGCATTACTACCTGTTGGTATCGCTAATGTATAAGCAGGGATGCCAAGAGGAGAATATTCTCTTAAAACAATTGGGTTACCTGTGTTTGTCAGTGTAGCAACACCGTCGCCAATTTGTAAAACAGTAATATTACCATTTGTAAATTGCCCGTAAGCACTATTAATCGAAATTAGTGCACAAGCACTAATAAAAAGGCCTTTAGCACTTACTTTTTTTAAATAATTATTTTTCATCGTATATTTTTATAGTTTACGCAAAGGTCCTATTTATATCAAAATGCATAAAACCTAAAAAACAATTTAACGTTAAGAAAATATTAAGTGTTTTATAATATGGTACACCATTTTTAAATACAGAGGCGATTTAACCTTTTTATGAAAAAATAAACTCTGATAACCTCAATTAGAAACCAAGTAACTGATTTTATTTTTCAATAAAAAAAGCCACCTAAAGAAATAGAATGGCTTTTATTTTGCTTGTAGCGGGATCGGGACTCGAACCCGAGACCTCAGGGTTATGAATCCTGTGCTCTAACCAGCTGAGCTACCCCGCCATTTTTTATGGGGTGCAAATGTATTAATTTACTTTTTTAAAAACAATATGTATTTTTTTAATTTTTTATAGAAACATAATAATAACCCAAAATGTGAAAATTTTAATACATTCGAGATGTTTTTAGCTCAAAATTCAGAAAAAACATCTATTTTTTTGCGGTTTTAGATAATTTAAAAGAATAACTGCTTCTTTAATTTTAACACTTTTACCTAAAATAGGATAATTGGTTTGGTACTATAATTTATTTTATATACATTTCACAAAAAATTATAGAGTTATGTCGAAAAAAAATAAGGTTTCGTCTGTAAAAAAGAATGATAAAAAAGCATCGAAAGATGCAAAAAAGAATAAAGTTAATAAAACTTTGGTAAAAAATAAAGTTGCAAAAAATACACCAAAAAAGATAGTAAAGAAAAACGAGGTGAAAAAAATTGCTACTAAAAAGCCTGTTAAAGTATCCAAAACTATTAATAAGCCTACAATCAAAAAAAGTAGTAAAACAAATCCAATAAAAACAAAAGTACTAACAAAAACTAGTGCTCAAAAAGCAAGCATAACTTCCAAATCGAAAAAAGTTACTGTTAAACCTGCTAAAAAAGACGTAAAAAAAATAGCCCGTCCAAACCCGGCTAAAAAAGCAGTGGTAAAAAAAGCCATTGTAAGTGCTATTAAAAAACCTAAAACCATAAGTAACAGTTCTAAAAAAGTACAAAAGTCAATATCTATTAAAACTGTAACAGCAAAAAAAGACAGTGTAATTGAAAAGAAAGTTGATACGTTTACACCTGCTTTGAGCAAACCTGAACTAAGCACTACCAAGAAAAAGAAAGAAATTATACCTAATAATGATGTAATAGCGTTAAATAATACAATACCAATCAAAAAAGAAAACGAAATTTCTTTAACTAAAATTGCCTCCATTTCAAGTGCCATTACTAATCCAATTAAAAAAACAGAATCCTATTCAATTAAACCAGAAAAAGAACCAAATGGTAAATTTGAATTAGAATTTGTTATACGTGCTTCTGCCGATTTATTATATGAATTTTTATACACACAAAGCGGTTTATCTGAGTGGTTTTGCGACGATGTAAATATTCGTAATGGTATATATACGTTTATTTGGGATGGGCAAATGCAACAAGCTCGCCTTTTAAAAACAATCGATAACCAGTTGGTACGTTACCAATGGGTAGATAAAACTGATGGAAGTTTTTTTGAATTTAGATTACAACACGATGATTTAACAAATGACGTATCGCTAATGATTACTGATTTTGCGGAAAATAATAACGAAAAAGATTCTTCTAAATTATTGTGGCAAAGCCAAGTAGAAAAACTAATGCACGTAGTTGGTTCTATTTAATTACTCGTAAATATTATTTTTTAAAAGCTGTTTAAAATTATATAATTTTAAACAGCTTTTTTTATAATAAAAAAAGCAACTAAATTTTGAAAGGTATAAAAGATTTAAAAATAATTTTATACATCCTGAAACATAAAATAAAATTTTTTATACTTTTTATTTTAGTGTTTAGTTATTGGCATTGGTTACCAAAGCAATTATTTAAAAGCCCTTGCAGCACTGTTTTAGTTGACGAAACACATCAATTAATAGCTGCTCAAATAGCCGCAGATGGGCAATGGCGCTTTCCTAAAAGCGATAGTGTACCTTTAAAATTTATAAAATGTATTACCACCTTTGAAGATGAATTTTTTTACAAACATCCGGGTTTTAATCCTATTTCCATTTTAAAATCTATAAAACGTAATGCTGGTTCGGGCAAAATAAAAAGTGGTGGAAGCACACTAACCATGCAAGTGGCGCGTATGATGCGGCATAATAAAAAACGAACTTATTTTCAAAAAATAGTAGAAATTTTATTAGCAATACGCATAGAATTATCGTATAAAAAATCATCCATACTAAATTTATATGCAAGCAATGCCCCGTTTGGCAGCAATGTAGTTGGCTTACAGGCGGCTGCTTGGAGGTATTTTGGCCGAAGTGCTGAAAAATTAACCTGGGCCGAAAGTGCATTATTGGCAGTGTTACCCAACTCTCCTTCGTTAATTTATCCTGGTAAAAATCAAACAGCTTTATTAAAAAAGCGCAACCGTTTGTTAAAAAAATTATTCACTAAAAAAATAATCGACAAATCAACCTATCAATTATCCTTGCAAGAACAGTTACCCAACAAACCCTTTCCAATTCCGCAAATTGCACCACATTTATTAAGTCGTTGTATTGCTGAAAATGGAAGCGCAAAATCATTTAACAGTACTATTATTAAAAATTTGCAACTACAAGTAAACGATTTATTAAATAAACACATTCAAAATTTAAGCGCAAATCAAATAAATAATGCCTGCGCTATAGTTGCAGAAACCGAAACTGGAAACGTATTAGCATATGTTGGTAATAGTTTTTCATTAAAAAACGAACATCAAAATTTTGTTGATGTGGCCAACTCGCCACGTAGCACGGGTAGCATATTAAAACCCTTTTTATATGCCTTTATGCTTAACGAAAATAAAATTTTACCTGCATCGTTATTAGAAGATGTACCAACTCAAATTGGTTCGTACAGCCCAAAAAATTTTAATTTAAGTTACGATGGACTAGTACCTGCAAACCAAGCATTAGCAAGGTCGTTAAACGTACCTGCTGTAAAAATGCTAAAGGAGTATGGTGCCGAAAAATTCCATTTTCGCTTAAAACAATTAGGCTTTAAAACATTTACAAAACCAACAACACATTACGGGCTATCACTAATCTTAGGTGGTGGCGAAGCAACTTTATGGGATGTTTGTTCGGCTTTCGCATCGATGGGTAGATGCCTAATTACCTATAATAACATACGAAATAAATATGCTGCAGACAATTACCACTCGTTAACCTATTTAAAAAATATAAATTATAAAAAAACAAAAGCAACGCAATCGAACGATTTATTAAACGCCGCAAGTATTTGGAGTACGCTTAATGCCATGACGGAGTTATTACGACCACAAGATTACATTGGTTGGATGCAATTTTTAAGTAAAAATAAAATAGCTTGGAAAACCGGCACCAGCTTTGGCTTTAGAGATGCTTGGGCAGTAGGATTAAATGCAAAATATACAGTTGCAATTTGGGTTGGTAATGCAGACGGAGAAGGAAGACCTGATTTAACTGGCACGTCGGCAGCGGCACCTTTATTGTTTTCTATTTTTAATATTTTATCTCAAAAAACTTGGTTTACAAAACCAACAAGCGATTTTGTAAAACTAAAAGTATGTAAGCAAAGTGGGTTTAAGGCAAATAGTATTTGCCCAAATGTTAGTTTACAAGATGTAAAAATAGGAGGCGAAAAAACAAATGAATGCCCTTTCCATAAATTAATAAATTTAGATGAAACAAAACAATATAGAGTTAATAGTAATTGCTACGAGGTCAATAAAATGCAACAAGTAGCTTGGTTTGTTGTAAACCCAACGCAAGAATATTTTTTTAAACAGCATAGTTTGTTTTACAAACCTTTGCCTAATTACTTGCCAAATTGTATGAGCGAAATAAGTATTCATCAATTAGATATTATTTACCCGCGCGAAGGTTACAAAATTTATATACCTATTGACCAAAGTGGAAAACGAACAAGCTGTATTTTTAAAGCAACACATAAAAATAACAACGCCACTCTTTTTTGGCATTTGGATGGCGGGTATGTTGGGTCAACTCAAAAATACCATCAGTTAAGTGTTTTACCTAGTGCAGGCAAGCACTTATTAATTATTACTGATAGCGAAGGAGAAAGTAGGGAATGTAAATTTGAAGTGATTGAAAAAAATGAATAATAAATCTGTTTTAAAATTTACAAAACATTTAATTTTAAAAAACTCTGCCCGTTAAAAAAACCTTCTAATTTATCGCCAATTATCACTTGGCCAACACCTTCGGGCGTGCCTGTATAAATTAAGTCACCTACTTTTAAACTCACAAACTGCGATACGTAACTTATTATTTTATTAAAGCTAAAAATTAAATCTTTTGAGTTACCAAGTTGTTTACTTATGCCATTTATTTTTAATTCAAACACTATGTTATTTAAATCAATTCCAGCAACAGAAACAAAATTACCGATAGGCGCACTGTTATCAAAGGCCTTTGCTTTTTCCCATGGCAAACCTTTTTCTTTACATTTTGCTTGTACATCGCGGGCAGTAAAGTCAATTCCTAAGCCAATTTCGTTATAATACTTATGGGCAAATTGTTCTTCTATATGCTTACCGGCTTTACTTATTTTTAAAACAAGTTCAATTTCGTGATGCAAATCGTGCGTAAAATTTGGCAAATAAAAACGTTCATCCTTTAGTAAAGCAGTATCGGGTTTCATAAAAAATACAGGTTCCGTTGGTAAATCTGCTTTCATCTCTTTAGCATGTTCGGCGTAATTGCGCCCTATACAAATTATTTTCATACTCTATATTTTTTTCACAAAGTTGGCAAAGTTTTTATACATAATCACAAAAAAAAATTAAATCTCAGCAATCATTGTTATCTGAGTTCGATTATTTTAAAAAACCTTCAATAGCTTTTGGTAAATAATCAAACTCTAATTTTTTTATTTTAACCTGCAATGTTTCAATGGTTTCGTTAGGCTCAATACCGCATTTTGCCTGTAAAATTATTTGCCCTTTATCATATTCTTCGTTTACAAAATGTATCGTAATACCACTTTCGGTTTCTTTATTTTTTAGTACTTCCGTATGCACCTTATTTCCATACATACCTTGGCCACCATATTTTGGAAGCAAAGATGGATGTATATTAATTATTTTATTTGGAAAGGCGTGTACAAAAGCAGTAGGTATTTTTAATAAAAAACCTGCTAAAACAATTAAGTCAATTTTTTCAACTTGTAAAAATTCAATTAACTGTAGGGTGTAATTTTCTAGCGCTTGTTTGCTAACAATTTGAACCGTTTTTTTATGTTTTGCGGCTCGCGCAATAATACCGGCATCGTCTTTATTAGTTATTACTAATTTTATTTTTATACGTGTATCTGTAGCAAAATAAGTAAATAAATTTTCGGCATTGGTTCCTTCTCCGCTTGCAAAAATGGCAACGTTTATCATTGTATAAATGTATTTAATATTTAATTAAATAATTCAACTCTATTTTTATAGGTAATAATTTTTTGATTTGGTAAATCCGTTTCTACCAAGCCATCTTTTAATCTAATAATTCTATGAGCGTGTAGAGCTATATCTTCTTCGTGTGTTACTAATATAATAGTATTGCCATTTTTTTGAATCTCTTCAAATAAACCCATAATTTCTACCGATGTTTTACTATCTAAATTTCCGGTGGGTTCGTCAGCTAATATTATCGCTGGCTTGTTTACCAAAGCTCTGGCAATGGCTACGCGTTGACGCTGCCCACCACTTAACTCGTTTGGCTTATGACTCATTCTATTACCTAAACCCACTTGTTCTAAAACTTCTTTAGCGCGTTTATCTCTCGCCTCTTTACTAAACCCAGCATATACTAGCGGTAAAGCCACATTCTCGAGTGTTGTGGCACGTGGCAATAAATTAAATGTTTGAAAAACAAAACCAATTTCTTTGTTGCGTACTTCGGCTAATTGATTATCTGTCATTTTAGCGACCGATAAATTATTTAAAATATAGTCGCCACTTGTAGGGCTATCCAAACAACCCAACATATTCATTAAAGTAGATTTGCCGCTTCCCGATGGTCCCATTAGTGCAACATATTCGTTTTTATTAATTTTTAACGATACATCTTTTAATGCATTAATAACCTCATCGCCAATTTTGTAGGTTTTTTTTATGTGCGCTATCGAAATAATTTCTTCCACTCCCACAAATTTACTTATTTTACAGTCTTAAAACATTAAATTTTTATAATTATGAGTTTTTATCGAAGAATAAAATACTATTTGGTGCACAGTTTAAAACTAACTAACGAAGAGGCTCAAACGGCTATAGAAAAAGGTATAGTTGAAATTGATGCCATAGCAATAAAAGATAATGTTTTTTTAAATGATTTTTCTGAAATTAAATTAGATGGAAAAATTGTTCGCCCCAAAAAAGAGTTTGTCTACATTAAATTTTATAAACCTATTGGATACGAAAGTACATTAAGTAAAACAATAGAGAATAATTTATCCGACTTTTTTACTGAGTATAAAAATTTATCAATTGCCGGCCGATTAGATAAGCAATCGGAAGGTTTGCTAATATTAAGTAATAATGGCAAGTGGGTAGAAAATATTACCAACCCTAAATTTGAAAAAGAAAAAGAGTATTTAGTACAATTAGATAAAACGCCCGATGAAAATTTTATACAGTTGTTTACTAAAGGTGTAAATATTGGCTATCATGTAACTAAGCCATGTACGTGCGAAATTGTTCAAGATAAGTGGATAAAAGTTACGCTTAAAGAAGGTAAAAACAGGCAGATTAGAAAAATGTGTAAAACATTGGGTTACGAAGTGGAAAAATTACGCCGTACAAAAGTAGATGTTGTTGAACTAGGTAAATTAAACGCTGGGGAAAAAGCGGAGTTTACAGTTAAAGAATAATAAAAAATAAAAGACGTTTACAATTTTTATGTTTTTAAAAAAATTAGATAAATATATTTTAGGTAAGTTTTTAAAAACCTTTCTGTTTTCTATTACTTTAATTTTGCTAATTTTTATTGTATTTGACATTAAAGATAAACTACCAACATTTACTAAAAGCAACATACCCTTAAAAGAAATTATTTTTGATTATTATTTAATGTTTATACCTTATTATGGTAATTATTTTAGTCCGCTTTTTACGTTTATAGCCGTTATTTTTTTCACTTCCAAAATGGCACACCAGTCTGAATTTATTGCTATTTTGAGTAGTGGCACCAGTTTTAAACGCATTTTGCGCCCTTATTTAATGGGTGCTTTTATTATAGGATTTTCATCATTGGTGCTTAATCATATTATTTTACCCAAAGTGTTTAAAATAAAAATTGGATTTGAAGATAAGTGGATAAATGGCGGTTATAGTAGCGAGGAACACAACATTCATAGAAAAATTGGAGCTAACCGTATTTTATATTTACAAAGTTATGATAATAGAATTAGTACAGGCTACAAACCAAGTATTGAAGACATCGTAAATAACAAACAAATTTATTTTTTATCTGCCGATATTATGAAATGGGATAGCCTTACATCGGAGTGGTTATTAACCAATGTTTACGAACGCAAAATTACCGAACAAGATAGACTAGACACACTTAAAAATCAAAAACCGATTTTTAAACAAACGAACACGTTTTATGCAACAAAAAAATTAAAAATACCCTTTTCGCCCAACGATATGTGGCGTTACGAGAGTAAAATAGAAGCCATGAATTATTTTGAGTTAAAAGATTACATTATTCGCGAACGATTAAAAGGCTCAAACATGATTGCGTTTTTTGAAGTAGAGCAGTATAAACGAACGGCTTTTCCCTTTGCTACATTCATTTTAACCATAATTGCCGTGTCTGTATCCTCTCGCAAAGTTAGAGGCGGTGTTGGATTACAAATTGCCTTGGGTTTACTTTTAAGTTGTATCTACATTATGTTTTTGTACATTTTTAAAACCATTGCTACCACCGATATTGCCCCGCCAATGTTAGCCATTTGGATACCGAACATCATTTTTTCGTTTGTAGCTTTTTACTTTTATAGGACTGCACAAAAATAATAGTGATTTTTTCTTTAATCTATTTTTTGAAAATATATTTGAAATAATTCTACTTTGTTACAAGCAAACTACTTTTTACCTACACAAGCTGCAGTTCCTTTTAAATCAAAAGTAAATTGTTCGTAAGGTGGTTTTTGGCAAACGCCTTTACACACTTGGTATTCATATTCGCCAGTAATTTTTACATTGTTAGTGCTGTTTAATTTAATTCGTTGTGTAAACACAGCATTGTTATAATGCAACAATACGTTTTTCTTTATCGTTGCATCGTATTCTGTGGTTGGCGTAGTTTCTGTTAAACTACCAACAAGACTGTAATCTTTATTTTTTTCAAACGCAATTTCAGTTGTAAAAACTTCTTTCTCTGCGCCTTTTATTTTAACGATTGAAAAGGTATGCCATCCTTTTTCTAAAGTAACCGTGAAAATTAAATCATATTCACAATCATTTATTTTTTTTGTTGACGTTTTCCATTGCGCATGACTTGGAGGACCGCCCAGGGGATTACCTAATTGTGCATTTACAACTGTGCTTGTAAAAATAGAAAAAACGAAAAATAAGAAAATTCTTTTAAGCATGATTTAATTTTTTTTAAGGAGAAAAACTAAACCAACATCGTAACCGGGTTCTCAATAAAGCCTTTTAATGTTTGTAAAAAGGCAGCACCAGTAGCTCCGTCAACAGTTCTATGGTCGCAAGCTAAAGATAGTTTCATCATGTTGCCTGGCACTACAGCGTTGTTTTTCACAACAGGTACTTGGCGTATTGCTCCTACACTTAGTATACAGCTTTCAGGGCTATTGATAATAGATGTAAAGGATTCTATGCCAAACATCCCCAAGTTAGATACAGTAAAGGTATTCCCTTCCCAGTCTGCCGGTTGTAATTTTTTATCTTTGGCGCGTTTGCCTAAATCTTTCGCTTCGGCACCAATTTGTGATAGTGATTTTTGGTCGGCAAAACGTATAACTGGCACTAATAAACCATCTTCAATAGCTACAGCCATGCCAATGTGTATGTGCGAATAGGTGCGAATTTTATCGCCTAGCCAGCTAGTGTTTACGCGCGGATGTTTTTTTAAGGCAGCAGCGCAAGCCTTTATAACAAAATCGTTAAAGGATATTTTTGTATCAGGAATAGCATTGATAGCATTACGAGCGGCAATGGCATTATCCATATCGCACTCAATGTTTAAATAAAAATGGGGTGCTCCGTTTTTGCTTTCTAATAAACGTTTGGCAATTACTTTGCGCATTTGCGAAACTGGTTCGTCGGTAAAGCTCTCTGTTCCTATAGCTACTGTACTAACGTTTTGCGACTTAGCCGTAGCTGAACCTGTTGAAGCCCCTTCCTTGTAATTTTCAATATCAGCTTTCGTAATTCGGCCGTTGTCTGCAGTACCTTTTACCTTAGTTAAATCAATATTTTTTTCTTTAGCTAATGCTTTTGCAAGAGGAGAGGCTTTTATGCGGCCATTACCTGAACCATTTTCTGAACTTGTTAAACCAACCGAATTGTTTTTTTTTGAATTTTCGGTTTCGTTTACAACAGGAGTAACAGCAACGGGCTTTTGGCTTAATGAACTTAAAATTGCATTTACATCTTCGCCACCTTTTCCTAAAATAGCGATAACGCTGTCAACCGGAATGGATTTTCCTTCTTCAATACCAATGTGTAATAAAACGCCATCTTGAAACGATTCAAATTCCATTGTGGCTTTGTCAGTAGCAATATCCGCCAATAATTCACCACTCTTCACTTTATCGCCAACTTTTTTGTGCCATTTTTCAATCACACCCTCAGTCATGGTATCGCTTAATTTGGGCATACGAACTACCTCAACGCCTTCTGGTATCGACGATTGAGTTGCTGGTTGCTTTTGTGCTTCGACTTTGCTCGAAGTGACAGTTTTTTCTTCAGTCTTCTGAGCGCCACCGGAAGCACCATTTAATAACGCAGAAATATCTTCGCCCTGAGTTCCTAAAATAGCAATAATAGAATCTACCGGAACAGCTTCTTTTTCTTGAACACCAATGTGTAACAAAACGCCATCTTGAAACGATTCAAATTCCATAGTAGCCTTGTCTGTTTCAATATCAGCTAATAGTTCACCACTTTTAACTTTATCACCTACTTTTTTGTGCCATTTAGCAATTACACCATCTGTCATGGTATCACTTAGTTTGGGCATTCTTACTATTTCAGCCATAGCTTGGAAATTATAGATTTAAAATTATTCTTTAATAAATGGATAATTAGGTTCAGAGTAAACGTCTTTGTATAACTCTTCAACTTCAGGATAAGGACTATCTTCAGCAAATTTTACGCTCTCGTCAACCAAAACTTTTACGCGGGCTTCGGTAGCTTCAATTTCTTCTTCGGTAATCCATTTATTTGCCTGTAACGTAGCTATTACTTTTAAAATTGGATCTTGTTCTTGATATTCTTTTACTTCATCTTTAGTACGATAAGTTTGTGCGTCACTCATACTATGTCCTTTGTATCGGTATGTTTTCATTTCTAAAAACGTTGGTCCATCACCTCTGCGCGCTCTTGCAACAGCTTCTTCCATTGCTTCGTGCACCGCTTCAACAGTTAAACCGTCAACAGGTTTACTCGGCATATCATAAGCTAAACCTAATTTCCAAAGGTCGTGTACATTACTGGTGCGTTCAACCGAAGTCCCCATGGCGTACATATTATTTTCAACAATAAATACTACAGGTAATTTCCAAGTCATTGCCATATTAAAGGCTTCGTGTAAGGCGCCTTGGCGCACAGCACCATCGCCCATAGAACAAACGCAAACGTTATCGGTTCCATTATATTTTTCAGCAAAGGCAATACCAGCACCTAATGGTACCTGTCCACCCACAATACCATGCCCTCCAACAAAGCCATGTTCTTTACTAAAAATGTGCATACTACCACCTTTGCCTTTGCTACAGCCAGTAATTTTAGCATACATTTCGGCCATTACATATTTTGGGTGCAAGCCTAAACCAATAGGATGCGCATGATCACGGTATGCAGTGATATGTTTATCGCCTAATTTGGTGGCGCTAACTGTTCCTGCTACTATAGCTTCTTGCCCAATGTACAAATGGCAAAAACCTTTTATTTTTTGTTGAACATAAACTTGTCCGGTTTTCTCTTCAAACTTGCGCATCAATAGCATTGATTCGTACCATTTAAGATAGTTTTCTTTGGTGAACTTTAATTTTGACTCGGATTTTTTTTCGGTTGCAGTTTTAGCCATAAGCCTTAATTTAGTTGAATGACAAATTTAACAGAAAATTTGATATCTGTAAACGTGTTTTAAAATATTGAGAAATATTTTAAAAATAAAATTATTAAAACAATTTTTTGTACATTTATCATTAAAATAACATAAGAATGAAAAAAATCATATTATCCCTTACGTTTTTGTTTTTCATAAATAATTTAATTTCACAAGATTGGATTGAAAAAGCAAATAAACCCGATGCTAATTTATACGAAATTCAAAAAGAATTTTATAAGTATTTTAGCGATAAGGATATCACTATAAAAAGTACTGGCTACAAAGCCTTTAAACGTTGGGAGCATTTTGTAAAGCCCCGTGTTTACCCATCGGGTAACCTTTCAGTTTTAAGCCAAACGTCAAAAAATTATGCCGATTTTTTAGTTAAAAATAATATAAACCCAAATGGTGGTGCTAATAAATTTTCAAATACTAATTCGGTACAATCAACTACTTGGGTGCCAGTAGGGCCAATGGGCGCGCCAAGTGGTTTAGTTTTTGGTTTGCCTCGCAAAGCAGGGCGCGATAATTTTGTAACTTTTCACCCAACTAATCCTTTAATAATTTTTGCAGGTTCGGCAGGCGGTGGCTTGTGGAAAACTACAGATGGAGGTACAACTTGGGCGGTAATTACAGATAACTTACCAGTTCAGGCAGTTTCTGACTTAGCAATCGATCCTACCAATCCAAACATTATGTATATGGGCACAGGTGGAGGAGATGATATACTGTCTGCGTACCCTGTTGGCTCTGATGGTTTGTATAAAACAATAGATGGTGGCAATACTTGGACATTAACTGGCTTAACGTTTTCGGTTAGTTTAACGCGTGTTATTCACAAAGTTATAATAGACCCTTCCAATACGTCAATAGTTATGGTAGCAACAAATGTTGGTATTTATCGCAGTACTAATGGTGGCACCTCTTTTACAGTGGTTAATGGTTTAAATTGTTGGGATTTAAAATTTAAAATAGGTAACTCATCTGTTGTTTATGCGACCGGCACTACCTTTTATAAATCAACAAATAATGGGGTTACATTTGCTGCAGCAACACTTACAACTGTATCGGCAAGTAATAGAATGCAAATTGCTTTAACTCCAAATAACCCATCATGCGTTTATGTGTTAGCAAGTAGAAGTAGTGACAGTCAATTTCTGGGTGTTTATCAATCAACAGACGATGGCGTTACCTTTACAACAAAATCAACTACTCCTAATATTATTGGAAATTCGTGTGCAGGCAATTCAACTGGCACAGGCCAAGGCTGGTACGATTTGGCAATTGCTGCTTCGCCTACAAACTCAAACGAAGTGGTTGTAGGAGGCGTTAATGTTTGGAGATCCATAGACGGAGCCGCAAACTGGTCGGTTATTGGCTGTTGGAATAGCCCATCACCATACATACATGCTGACATTCATGAATTAGAGTACACTACATCGGGTACACTATTTTCAACTAATGACGGCGGTATATATACATATAATGGTAGTGTATGGAATGATATTACAGGTCAGCGTAACATAGCTCAAATATATAAAATTGGTTTGTCGAGCCTTACCCCGAACGTGTGGATTACCGGGCATCAAGATAATGGAAGTAACATTAAAAATGGAGCCAACTATATTGCCAGTTTATCGGGTGACGGTATGGATTGTTTTATTGATAGAACTAATGATAATACGATGTTTGCAGAACAGTATAATGGAAGTTTTAATAGATCGACTAACGGTGGAGCAAATTGGACGGCAATTACTACTGGACTTACTGGAACTGGGGATTGGGTGACACCTTGGAAACAAGACCCAATAGCAGCAAATGTATTGTACGCCGGTAGAAACACCATGTTTAAATCAACTAATTTGGGCACCAGCTGGACGCAATTGGGCAATACAGGTGGAGGAGGATCAATTATTGAATTTGCAATTGCTCCTTCCAATAATCAAGTAATTTATGTTTTACACCCTACCGCCATCCGAAAAACTGTTGACGGTGGAATAACATGGACGAATATTACACAGAATGTAAGTGGTGGTACGCTGTCGTTTGTTACAATTGACCCTAATGACCCAAACACAGCTTGGGTAACTGTAAGTGGTTACTCGGCCGGAAACAAAGTGTTTCAAACACTTGATGGTGGTGCAACTTGGATGAATATTTCAAGTAATTTACCTAACTTACCTGCTAATTGCTCTGTATACGAGCCAGGTTCAAACGACCGTATTTATATTGGAATGGATGTGGGTATTTACTATAAGGATAATTCATCAAGTACATGGACGTTATATAATGCCGGTTTACCAAATGTTGCTATTATGGATATGGAAATGACGCCTGCTGCACCCGGTAAAATTTATGCTGCTACTTATGGTAGAGGTGTTTATGAGGCAGATGTTGTGCCTGTTACCGCTGCGCCCGTTACTAACTTTACATACTATGGTAGCATATGTGTTGGGCAGCCAAAAACGTTTGTAGATAATTCGAGTAATACACCAAATAGTTGGAGTTGGACAATAACACCAACTAGTGGTGTTACATTTAATACCCTTAGTTCGCAGAACCCTACGGTAACTTTTGCTAACCCTGGTGTTTATTCAATTTCTCACATAGTAGGCAATAGTTTTGGCTCTGGAGCTGTTTATACCCAAACGATGTCGGTTTATACGTTACCTTCCTTAACCTTGTCTATAAATAGTTTAACTGTTTGCGACCAAGATCCATTTACACTTAATGCTTCGGGTGCAACTACTTATACTTGGAGTTATAGCGGTGGATTTAACTCTTCGGCAACCTACATTCCGAATGGAGACATGACTTATACTGTAACAGGGTCAAATTTTGGTTGCATTGCAAAAGACACAGTGCACGTTACTAATTTACCAAAGCCAAACGTCGTTTTGTCGGTAAATAGCCTAACGGTTTGTGCAGGTGTGGCTTTTACAGCTTCTGTTTCGGGCGCTGTTGATTATGTATGGAGCAATGGTGGAGGCATCGGTTCAACCGCTACCTACTCTACAAATAGTAATTTTACTTATACCGTTACCGGATACGATAGTGGTTGCAGTAAAACAGATACCCTACGTGTAGAAGTAATTGCCTGTGTGGGTATTGTTGAACTAAAACAAAATGGCACTAGTTTTAGTGTTTACCCTAACCCCGCTAGTGATAGGATTACTTTAAAAATGAACACAGTAAAAAATATGGCTGTAACGATTGAATTATTTAATAATGAGGGAAAATTAGTATTAAAACAAACTGCCGATTTTGCAAAAGATAAAACTGAATTTAAAGTAAACATTGCTTCGATAGCAAATGGTATTTATTACTTAAAAGTAAATGGCAAAGAAGGCGCTTCCCAAAGTTTAAAGATTGTAAAAGAATAGGGTTACTTTAATTTAATATTTTATAATTATAAACTGGTTTGATTTATTAAAACTAAATAACAAAAGCTTCCATTTGTTTAGCTATTTTTTGTGCTTCTTCTGCTGCACTTTCTGCAAAATTTAAACCGTTGCTTGCATATATAATAGCTCGACTTGAGTTTACTAATAGGCCAATATCGTTTTTTAATAAACCAAATTTACATACGTCGTCCAAACTTCCACCTTGTGCACCCACGCCTGGCACTAATAAAAAATGGTTGGGCGCCAGTTTTCTTACGTCTTGCATCATGGTGGCTTTTGTAGCACCTATTACAAACATCATATTATGTTCTGTACCCCAACTAGCACAAGTTTCAATAACCTTTAAGTACACTTCGGTGCCATTAATTTTTTGCAATTGAAAATCTGCAGCACCTTCGTTACTAGTTAAACCTAATACAATAGCCCATTTATTTTCAAATTCTAAAAATGGTTTTACCGAATCGCTACCCATATATGGGGCAACAGTAATTGCATCGCAATTTAAACGTTTAAAAAAAGCTCTGGCATACATGGCACTTGTATTACCTATGTCGCCACGTTTGGCATCAGCAATTAAAAAATGATTTGGATAGTTAATTTTTATATATTTTAAAGTGCGTTCAAGGCTCGTAATGCCACTTAAACCGTACGCTTCGTAAAAGGCAGTATTTGGTTTAAATGCCACACAATACGGAGCTGTAGCGTCAATAATTTTTGTATTAAATAAATAAATCGAATCTTCTTCGTCGTCAATAATATGCTTTGGTATTTTGGTAACGTCGGGGTCTAAGCCAACGCATAAAAAGCTTTTTTTTAATTTTATTTGTGCAATTAATTCTTGTCTATTCATTAGTTGGTTTTTTTTTTAGTATAAAGTTTAATGTTTAATAAGAACTGAGATTTAAAGCTACTAAAAATATTTTTATATAATTTATATAAAATAAAAATGAAAACACAACTTATATTATAGGGTTTCCCAAAATTCTGCTGCACGGCGGGTATGCGGTATAACAATTGTTCCACCAACAATATTTGCAACGGCAAAAGTTTCATAAATTTCTTCGGTACTACAGTTCTGTTCTTTACACTTTATTAAATGATAGGTAATACAATCATCACAACGCAACACCATACTCGCTACCAAACCTAATAGTTCTTTTGTTTTTACTGGCAACGCACCATCGGCGTAGGTATTACTATCTAAATTAAACAAACGTTTTAATACTAAATTATCTTTACTTAAAATTAAATCGTTTGTTTTGTTACGGTACTCGTTAAACTCGGTTAGTTTATTACTCATAAAATTAATCTGCTAGTTTGTGTTTTTTAATAACTGCTGCTGAAACAAATACACTTATTTCGTACAATAAATACATTGGAATTGCTACTACCATTTGCGAGGTAACATCTGGGCTGGGAGTAATAATGGCTGCAGCAATTAGAATTACAATTACAGCATGTTTACGGTATTTACGCATAAACTGTGGGGTTAAAAGTGTTAAACGGGTTAAAAAATAAACCAAAATTGGCATTTCAAAAATAATACCCGAAACAATTGTCATGGTAGAAAATAAAGAAATATAATCATCGAAGGTATTATTCGTTTGAACTATTCCGCTTGAAGAAACTTGATAATTAATTAAAAAATTGTAACTCATTGGAAATAATAAAAAGTACCCAAAAAATATTCCAATTAAAAACAAAATAAAGGCAATTACAACAAATATTTTTACAGGCCCCAATTCTTTATCTTTTAAGGCTGGGCGAACAAACTTCCACAATTCCCATAAAATAAATGGGAAGGCTAAAATTAAACCACATAAAAATGCTATCCACATGTGATTAAAAAACTGTTCAGACGCACCTAATGTTTGTAAATGAGGGGTTTTAACGGTCATGCACATCACGTCACCAACATTAAGTTTATGGCCTAAATCACATAACACTTTATAAGAGATAAAACTTTGTTGCAAAGGGCCAAAAATAACACTATCAAATAAAAAATCATTTAAGCAGAATGCAGCAATACCAAAGATTACAACAACCGCTGCGCTTCTTACCAAATGCCAACGTAATGCTTCTAAATGCCCTAAAAAAGGCATTTCGCCTTCTGCCGAATTTTTATTTTTTGTGTTACCGAAAAAAGCCATTAATTGGTTGCAAATTTACATTAAAAGAAATGGTAATCAAAGAAAATAACCACTAAGGCACTAAGCGCACAAGAAGGCATTAAGAATTTAGCGTGATTGAATAATTGCAACTAAAATTACCTTGTGAGTCTAGAGAGATTATACCATTTTTGGTCTCGAGAGTTCCATCCGTCATTTCACTGTCTGCAATTCCATGCCAAGGCTCAAGGCAAATAAATTTATCGCAATTTTTTTTAGTCCAGATGCCAAAGTATGGCCAATCCTTACATTCCAAAGTAATTTTTTGATTGCCGATAAGCGAACATAAAGTTACTTTATTAATTTGCGAATTTTCAAACACCAATGCATCGTTATCAAACCAATCAGGAGAAAGTAATAATTTATTTTTATATATAGTTAGTTTTGATTTGTCAATTGTTCTTATACCATTATTTAATTCGGAAAGTAAAAAATTCGATTTTTCAAACTTTAAGTAATAATCATTAAGTGTATCATTACCGTTAAGTTCACAACTAAAAGCTGGATGTGCGCCAACGCTAAAATACATTTGGTTTTGAGAGGTATTTGTTACAGAATACGTTATAGTAAGTTTATTTTCGATTAGAAGATAATTAACTTGAAAAACAAAATCGAAGGGATAGTTATTTTTTGTTTGGGGAGACGATACTAATTCAAAAGTACAGCTAAACTCGTTCGAAAAAATTAAATTAAAAATACAATCGCGCGCAAACCCATGTTGTGAAAGTTGAAAATTTACAGCATTATAACTAAAAGAATCGTTCTTTAATTTACCTACAATCGGAAATAAAATGGGCGCGTGCCTCTTCCATTCCACACCTGCTTGCCAAATAAATTCCGTTTCATTTTTATCTTTTATGCTGCAAAGCTCGGCGCCAAAATGGTTGATCGTTACATCAATTGTATTAGAGGCGATACTAGTTTGCATATTGGTACTATTAATTACAAAAATATAACCCCTTCAATTTGCGATGCACTTTTATAAACCGAAATAATCTCATCAACGCCAACCACTACAACTTTTGAGGTAATGCTCGTATATTTTCCATTAACACTTTCTTTAATGTGTATGTCTGCGTCTGCATCAAACAAGTTTTCTAATAGTGCAATGGAGCGATTGTTACTTTGAACGATAAACTTAAACATATAAACGCTCGGAAAAGTAGTAGTATCTTCAATTCTCTTTTTTAAAACCAAAAGCTCTTGCTCCGTCATAACATTAATTTTGTAAAATAATGATTGTAAATAAGTACTAAGCCAAAAACAATTAACAAAGCACCAGTAATTCTATTTATTGCAAGCATAATCTTATCAGTTAAAAATTGTTTTAGTTTGGTTGAAGCTGCTATTTTTCCAAATTCAACTAACAACACCAAACCCAAAGTAATTCCAAAATAAAGTATCATCTTAAATACGGAATAGTTTAGCGTTTTACTAACTGCCGTTACGTTGGTTAGCCAAATTACCCATACCGCAGGATTTAGAATATTTAAAAAAAAGCCTTTCAATAACATTACGTTAGCTGAAGGTTGTTTAATTATAATTTCGTCGTCGGTACTTTTTACAAGCGGTTTTCTAAAATACAAAGCCCCAAATATAATAAGCAAAATACCCGCTAAAATGCCCATAAAGCGCTGATTTTTTTCATCTTGAATTAAATTTGTTGCACCATAATGCACTAATAAAATTACAATAATGCATAATAAAAAATCGCTAATTACTATACCAACTGCAAGTATAGAACCCGCTCGATAACCATATTTTATACCAATATTAATGAGTGCAAAAAATGCCGGGCCAAACGAAAAAGTTAGGAATAAAACAATTAATAAGGTTTGAGATATTAAACTTAAAATCAATTTATATTATTTTTTTGTTTCTAAAAATGCCAACCATTCATTTAAATGTTTGCCTTTCAATACACGTGGGAATTTACTTTGCCCACCCAATTTATTTTTACTTGCTAAAAATTCAATAAAGGTTTGGTTAGGCAATACAGTTACAATTATTTCTTTGATGGCGTGAGTTCGTTCAACCGCATAATCATCATTTAATAATTTTAAATGTTCGTCTATTTTATGTTTAATGATAGACGCGTCAATTACTTTATCTGTGCCAACATACCAATGGTGAGCAAATAAGCCCTGATACGGTTGACCGACTACACAAAATTCATTAATATTAATTCCTAAATCGGCAGACGTAAGTTTAATTGCCTGGTTCATGTTGTCAACACTTAAATGTTCGCCACACAAACTTAAAAAATGTTTTGTTCTACCTGTAATAATAATCTCGCAACGTTTTAGATGAGTAAACTTTATGGTATCGCCTACTAAATAACGCCACGCTCCAGCACTGTTACTAATTAAAAGGGCGTATTCTTTACTCACTTCTACTTCTGAAATTGATAATGCTGTAGCCTTGGGTTTTATATTTCCATCATCGTCAAAATTTTCTTCGTTAAAGGGCACAAATTCAAAAAACAATTTATTGTCTGTCATTAATTTCATTGCTTGTTGCGCATTTGGTCTTTCTTGATATGCAAAAAAACCCTCGCTTGCCATGTATGTATCTAAATAAATTATTGGCTTGGCACATAATGCGTCTATACTTTGTTTATAAGGATGAATGGCAACACCACCGTGCACGTATACCGCTAAATTTGGCCAAATATCGTGTATGGTTTTTACGTTATATTGTTTAATAATACGTTCAAACACTATTTGTATCCAAGCAGGTACGCCACAAATAAAGCCAACGTTCCACGATTTGGCATTATCAACAATTTCTTTTAATTTACTTTCCCAATTTGTAAGCGAACGAATATCAGGGCCTGGCAACGTGAAATTTTGAAACCAACGTGGCTGTGTACCTGTCGTGATGCCACTTAAATCGCCACTAAAATAATTACCATTAAAATTTAAATTGGTACTTCCACCTACAAACAAAATTTCAGTTTCATATTGCTCTTTTTCAAAATTAAAATGTTTGGTTGCTACAATTTGTTTCATTGTACCTTTTTGAATGGCTTTTAAAAAATCTTTTGTAACGGGAATGTGCTTACTTGAAGCCTCCGAAGTACCCGAACTTAAAGCAAAATAATTTATTTTTCCGGGCCAGCACACGTCTCTTTCGCCCTTTAAAGCACGGTGCCACCACGAATCAAAAATACTTTGGTAATCGTAAATAGGTACCTTTTGTTGAAATAGTTTTATAGGATCTTCTTGTAATAAAATTTCGCTAAAACCATAAGTTGTTCCAAATGACGTATATTGTGCTTTAGTAAGCAATTTTTGTAATTGCTTAATTTGTTGCTTATAAACATTTTTCCGGGCAGGTATGCGCGAACGAAAATTAATAGCACCTTTTATTAATGAACCTAATACTGCCATTTTTACAAAATTTTTTAGTAAATAGCTTTTAACATTTAATACAATTATCGTAATTAATTTTCATTAAAAACTAATCACTAAAAATTAAAAATTATTTTATGTATTTAAAATCTTGGTTATTTTTTAATTGTTTTAATGAGTGGTAAATTAATTTTATAACCTCTTCAACATCTTGTTTATTAACACTTTCAACAGTTGTATGCATGTAGCGCAAAGGTAAAGATATTAATGCTGATGCAACGCCATCTGCCGAAAATGCAAATGCATCTGTATCTGTTCCGGTTACACGTGCAGCCGCTAAACGCTGAAATGAAATTTTATTTTTTGTAGCCGCATCAATAATTAATTTTAATAAATTATTTTGTACAGCCGGCGCATAGCTCAGCACAGGACCCTTGCCACAAGCCAAATCACCGCTCATAATTTTATTCATCATTGGTGTTTGTGTATCGTGGCAAACATCGGTAACTATGGCAACATTAGGTTTTATTTTTCGAGCAATCATTGTAGCTCCGTTTAAGCCAACTTCTTCTTGCACCGAATTTACAATGTATAAGCCAAACGGCAATTTATCTTTATTTTCTTTTAATAAACGCGCTACTTCTGCAATCATAAAGCCGCCAATACGATTATCTAAAGCGCGGCCGGTATAATAACGATTATTTAATTCCATTAATTCATCTTCGTATGTAACTACGCAACCAACGTGTACTCCTAACTCCTCAACCTCCTTTTCATTCTTGCATCCCAAATCTAAAAAAATATTTTTAAGCGTTGGGGTTTCTTCTTTACCCGGTTCGCGCACATGTATGGCAGGCCAGCCAAATACGGCCTTAACAATGCCTTTTTCGGTATGTATGTTTACACGTTTACTGGGCGCAATTTGATGATCGCTACCCCCATTGCGACAAAGGTAAATAAAACCATCTTTTGTAATATAATGTACAAACCAGCTAATTTCATCGGCATGGGCTTCAATAACAACTTTATACTCAGCGGTGGGATTAATAACGCCAACTGCAGTTCCGTAAGTATCTACAAAATGTTCGTCAATATAAGGTTTTAAATAATTTAACCACACTTTTTGTCCTGCACTTTCAAAACCAGTAGGTGAAGTAGTATTTAAATACTCATACAGAAATTTTGTTGAGTTAGGATTTAAGATTGACTTTACTTTTTTGTCTTTAACTTCGTTATTCTTTTTTGCCATAAATTATTTATTAGAATTTTAAATTAACGAAAAAAAAATGAAATTAAAAAGTGTTTTTATACGAATTGTTGGTCAAGAAAAACTACTTAAAAATTATTTTTCTTTTGCTTTTTTCCAAATCTTATATTCTTTTTGCTGGTCAGGCATAAACGCTGGAACACGTCTTAAAGGTTCACAGGGTTTTAAAGTCGCATAACAATCGGCTGGTAATTTTTGGTATAAGGCAGTGCCTTTGGTTTTCCAAGCAATCATTTCATCACTTACATCTTTTACTATTTTTGCAGGATTACCTACCACCACTTTTCGTTTTTCAATTTTTGTTTCGGCAGGCACAAAACAAAGTGCGCCAACAATACACTCGTCTCCAACTTCTACATCATCCATAATAACACTATTCATTCCTATCAAACAGTTTTTGCCCAAAGTAGCTCCATGTATAATGGCGCCGTGCCCCACATGCGCACCTTGTTTTAATAACACCGTGGTGCCCGGAAACATATGTATGGTACAGTTTTCTTGCACATTACAACCATCCTCAATTATTATTTGTCCCCAATCACCACGAATGGCGGCTCCAGGCCCAATATATACATCTTTGCCTATTATTACATTGCCCGTTACAGTTGCATTTGGATGAATAAAAGCTGTTCTGTCAATTACCGGCTTGTAGCCATTAAATTCGAAAATATTCGCCATTGTTTGAAAAATTAAAAATTAAAGATTATAAATTAAAGATTTAAAACTATGCCTTTATTACACGTTTTTTTAATTTTTGCGCTGGGTTACCTTGGTAAATCCAAAACTCTTCTAAGCTATTAGTAGCAACGCTTCCAACCGTTAGTAAACTGTGGCTGCCCATTCGAACACCCGGGCAAATTACGGTTTGGGCACCTGCCCAAGCACCCTCTTCAATGGTAATACTACCCACCATTAAGTCAAACGTTGTACGTTTATAATTATGATTACCGCACAAAAGCATAGCTCCTTGCGAAATACAAGCATGGCTTTTAATTGTAACCGGTGCTAAATTATCTATCCACACATTTTCTCCAATCCACACATGGTCGCCAATGACTAATTTCCAAGGATACTTTATAGATACATGTGGTTTAATAATTAAGCCTTTACCAATTTTTGCACCAAATAACCGTAATAAAAAACGCTTAAAGCCATAAAAAGGAAATGAAGATTTAAAATAAAACTTACTAATAATATACCACATGGTACGCTTAAATAAAGTACCCCCGGGTTTATACCAATAGTTATTAAAAGTTGACAAATCGGTTGTGAGTGAACTCATAAATAAGTTTTTATAGGTGTTAATATTTTCGGTTAAATTTAATTTGTTGGTAATATAGTCTATTGCAGATTTACTTGTTTGATTATACTCTTGTTGTGTTAGCTTTGCACAATTAATAATTTTTTCGATAAAATTTTGTTTATTATCTAAAGACAAAGCAAAGCCTGCTTTATTTTTCTCGCAATCATTCCATGGGGTTTGATCGCTAATAATAATAGGGCACCCACTCAATAAACTTTCAACAATAGAATGACCAAAGTTTTCGTTTAGTGTAGGTAAAAATAAAAAATGATAATTGCAAATTGTATTTTGAACCTGATTGAATTGCAACTCACCTTTATACGTTACGGTAATATTTTGTGGAAGCTCAGTTATAATTTTCAAGCAACTGTTCCAGTAATTTTCGTCTTCAACGTTACCAAAAATATCGTAACTAACAGTATAATCAGATGGTATAAATTGTAACAGTTGTAATGCGAAATGCAAATTTTTTACTGGCGAAATACGTGATAAAAAAAATAAATTTACATGATTAACTTGTTTAATTTTATTTACCAAAAGTGGCACTGCTACATTTACATTAGGGGCGATTTTTACCTTCTCGGTTTTAAATCGCAATAAAATATCGTTTTTTTCTTGTTCGTTTGTAGCATGAAAAACAATATTTTTATGCCAACCCAAATTGCGCGAAAGCGTTATAAATATATTTTTTTTAAATGATTTAAGGCTCATAGCACCCTTACTTAGCATGCCTCGGGGAGCCAGTATAATTGGCGTTTTCTTAAATATATTATGTCTAAGTTTAATAATATTAACTGAAAAATTAAACGACCAAAAACTATTTAAGTAAATTAAATTAGGACTAATTTGATTTAATAAGTTGAACATGTTTTTTGATGTTAAAAACTTAGCATCAAAATAAAAATAGTTTATACCATCTTCTGTAAATAACTCGTTTGGTTTTATGTTTGGATATTCCTCTTTTGATTTTAAATCTTTATTTGTAGTAATAATGTAGAAATTAAAATCTGTTTTAAGTAGATTTACCAAAGAATAAATTGAGCGAACTGGTCCTCCTGCCTTTGTACCAGGCAAATACCAATCAATTAATATGGCTATTTTAGGTTTGCTCAAAATTTAATTTTTAAATATCTTTTTCATAATTCAGTTTTTAATTACCTCTCCCACCTACCTGCCTTAGTTAGAATAAAGAAATTTGTGAATTATGAAATGGTCATTTTAGTTCTCTAATTTATGTTGTTTTATCCAATTATTTAACACTACTAAGTGCCAAATACGACTCCAAGTTACAGTTTTATCGTTATTTAAAAAACGCTGCCATAAATTTTGAACGTTTTGTTTTATGCAAAAATCATAATTACTAAATTCTAAAATATTTTTTTCGCAAAATGTTTTTAAATCATTTTTTAACCACGTTTGCCAAGGTAGTGTAAATCCCATTTTTGGGCGATTTACAACTTCGTTTGGTAATAAATCGCCTAAACTATCTACTAATAATTTTTTAGGCGTGTGTGGATATTTATGTTCGTCGTTTACACTTAATACAAAATCAATTAACTTATAATCCAAAAAAGGTTCGCGCACCTCTAAAGCAACAGCCATGCTCATTTGGTCGGTATCGCGCAGTAAAATATTTTGTAAATAGGTATTCATCTCAGCCAGACTTACGGCAGTTAATAAATAGTTTTTATGTTGCGGGATTAAGGAAATTATATTTTCAACTTGGTTAAAGGCATTAGTATCTTTTAATAAACCGCTTAATTCTTTTTTAGTAAAAATACTTCTACTGAGTGGATACGCTGAATTGAAGTTTATTTTTTCTTCGCTTAACAATTCCGCAATTTTATTGCCGCTAATTGATTTATTTTTCTGCTGAATAATTGCGCCAGTAATTTTTCTTCCAAATTGGGGTACAACATTTAACCAAGCTTTTTTTTGAAGCTCGGCCATCCGTTTAAATACATCGTAACCTGCAAATACTTCATCGCCACCAATGCCACTTAAAGCCATGGTAATACCCGCTTTTTTTGTTGCTTTACTTACGATATAGGTATTTGGTCCATCACCTGTGGGGTGGTCAATGGCATCTAAGGCTTCGGGTAATTGTTTTAAAAAATCGCTAGGTGTTAGTACTATTTCATGATGCTCTGTGTTAAATTTTTTAGCAATTAACTGTGCGTATTTACTTTCCGAAAATTCACTTTCATCAAAATTAATAGTAAAGGTTTGTATTTTCTCGGAACTTACTTTACTCATCAATCCTACTACAGCACTCGAGTCTATTCCACCTGAAAGAAAAGCACCAAAAGGAACATCAGCAACTAACCGCTGTTGTATAGAATGGGTTAACAGTTCATTGACTTTATTACAAATTTGAGTATAATTTAAATTAGTGCTCGCTGATGAAATTTTATTAATATCGTAATACTGAGTGATCGTTGCTTTTGAATCACTATACTCCAAATAATGCCCAGGCATCAACATCTTTAATCCTTTTACAATGGTATTAGGTGCAAAAACTGTTTGATACATTACATATTCGGCTAATACATTTCTATTTATAGAGAATGTTTTTATTGTTGAATGAATTATTGGACGTACTTCACTCGAAAACACAAAGCCTTCATCGCCATAATAATAATAAAGTGGCTTTACTCCCACTCTATCGCGTGCTATAAACAATTTATTTAATTCTGTATCAAAAATTGCAAAAGCGTACATACCATTAAAATACTGCAAACATCCGCTTCCCCAGCGTATGTAGGCAGCCAAAATAACTTCGGTATCGCTATTGGTTTTAAAAAAATAAGGTGTTGTTTCCGACCCATGTGCACTTCTCTGCAGTTCTAATTTTAAGTCTTTATAGTTATATAATTCGCCATTATAAACTATTATATAACGTTTATCGTTTGAAACAAAGGGCTGATTACTTTCAGTACTCAAATCAATAATTGACAAGCGGCGATGTCCTAAGCTAATTAATTCATTACTCCAAACACTATCATTGTCTGGTCCTCTGTGGGCTAAACGCATATTCATTTTTTGAACAATTTGTATTTTTTGTTCGCTTGAAAATGATTTAGAAATAAAGCCGTTTATACCGCACATAAAAAATTATAAATCGATTGACTTTAAAAATTGTTTGCTATTAATCATTAATTTAATTCCTTCTTCAACCGTAATTAATTTTTTATTTAATATTTCTTTCATCTTAGTATTGTCGGGCTGACGACGAGTCATATCGCCATCTTTTAAAGGCGGTAAAAACACAAGTTTAGAAGTTGAATTAGTGATTTTTATAATTAGTTCCGCCAATTGTTTTATAGTAAGGAGTTCTTCATTTCCAATATTTATAACGTCGTTTACCAGTAATTTTTCTTCATAAATTTTAGTACATACTTCAACATTATCGTCAACATATGTAAACGTGCGTGTTTGAGAACCATCGCCATATATTGTTATGTCGTTATTTTTTAAAGCTGCCGCTAAAAAACGAGCAATCACAAAGTCGGTACTTTGATTGGGACCATAGGTATTAAAAAAACGAAAAATAGTGTAAGGTAAATGATAGGCTTGCCAATAGCTTCTAAAAAAACATTCGCCAACATTTTTTACTACGGCATACGGTACACGTGAATTTAATGGCGTATCCACTTCATGTTGAGGCAATTGAACGGGTTCGCCGTATACTTCGCTGCTAGAAGCAAAATATACATGGTTAACAGACGAATTTTTAGAAAGACTTAAAATATTTTTTATACCATCAATATCGTTTAAAACTGAAATAGGATTGTTTTGCGTGCGCTGAACCCCCACAACCGCAGCGTAATGAAACACATAGTGAAAATTGTAAGAATGCATGATAGTAGAAATATCTGCGTAATTATTTACATCCGCATTAATAAATTTCCAATTAGTATTTTCTTGGGAAGGCAGTTTGGAGATAAAACCCGTTGAAAGATTATCTACGATTACAACATAATTATCTTTATTTTGAATAAGTTTTTTAACCAGAGCACTACCAACGTTTCCGGCACCACCGGTAACCAGTATTTTATTTTTTCCTAAAATCATTTTTAAATTCCGTTAATGAGTTACACCATTGATTTACTGTAATTTTTTGAGCTAAAGTATTGCTATGATTTGCCATTGAAATTAACTGTTCCAAATTTAAATCAATAATTTTTTTTAAGCTATTATATAGTTCATCTTTATTTGTATGACTAAATAAATATCCGTTTTTATTTTCTTCTAAAAAAATTTCTTTTGCTCCTACAGCTTTACTTAAAATTAATGGGAAACCAGATGCAGCATACTCTTGTACAACAACACCCCAAGGCTCAAATTTACTAGGCAAAATAAAAACGCCACATTGTTGTAAAATGGGCTCTAAATCAGCTGGTTGAACAAAACCAAAATGTTTAATTTTAGGATGATTGATAGGATCAATGCTCCCTGTGCCTAAACACCACAACTCCCAATCGTTTATGTGTTGATTTTGTAATTTAATAAAAGCATCCCAAAGTTCTGTAATGCCTTTAAAATCGTAATATCTCCCCACATATAAAAAACGTTTTGGGAAATTATTTTTTTTAGTTTCAATTGAATTTAAGTGAACAGCATTAAATCTATTTAAATCGCAACAATAAAACCCTGTTTTAATAGAAACAGATTTAAAACCTAATTTTTTCACATAATTAAACTGAGCGCTACCTGGCACCCAGGCGTTTGAAAAAATTTTAAGTAAATAGAATCGACTTAAAACAATTGCTATTTTTTGTTTTAAAGAGCCTGTATAATGAGTATCACATGCAATAACAGTTGGTATTTTATTAAAGTAAGATTTAGTTAGTTTTAAATAATCTTTATCAATCCAACCACTACAAATTATAATATCTGGATTTATAGAAACAATTAATTGTTTTAATTGATGGAAATTATAATTATTTTTCTCATAAATTTTTATGTTGTCGGGAATATTAAATTTAAATGGAGCTTCTTTATTTACAGCCCATCTAATAACATTAACATCGTTGTTTTGTGATAATTCTTTGCAACAATTTAAAAAATAGTCGGCAATTTCAGTATATAAAAACAGAACTGTCATTTAGGCTTTTTTTACTAACGTTTCAGCATATGCATTATAATTGAATCTATTATAATAATACATCCAACCGTACAGAAAAAAACCGTTATACGTATAATTACCTTGCCTTGCACACTGTAGTAAAATTAATACCAATAAAGCGTTACTAATAAGCCAATAGTCATCAATTTCTCTATTATTTAAGTCGCGGGCAACAAAATATTTAAAAATAAATAGCATTAAAAAAGCAACCCCAATTAAACCAGCTTCAGATACTGTTCTTAAAAACATAGAGTTTGCATCAGTGGTATTAAATTCATATACACCTCCAATTTTTTGACTTAAATTATATTTTTCGTAAGCAAATTCGTGCGAACCCAAACCTGTACCAAATACTGGATTTTCGAAAAAATTTTGCTTTGCAGCATTGTAATTATTATAAAACACAAATGCTGAGCCGTGCACGTGATGTAAAAAATATTTAATTCTATCTCTTTTTGCAAACTTAGATTCCCCTTTAGCAATTTCGCCATCTAAAATATTTTCAAAAAAAAGATCGTTTATTCCATCTACCCTATCTTTAAATTCTTTCGTGTTGTTATAGGCAATAAAAAATAAAAAAAACACTAACGGTATTGCAATTAAAAAATAGCGAATTGCTCCATAATTTAAAGTTAATAAAACTACCGCAAAAAATATACCTAAGTAAGCAACACTTGAAAAAGTAAACAAATAACAAACAATAATTATTAAACTTCTTTTTAAGGAAAAAAATAAATTTTCACGTTTAATTAACTGGTAAATAGAAATAAAAAAAGCTGGGGAAATATATGCTCCAAGATAGGAGGGCTCACTAAATACACTGTTAATCCTTATTCCTAATCCACCTAAAGATATATTCCACTTATTAAGTGGTAAAAAATCATTCCATTTATAACCATATGTAAACCCTATCCAGTAAGATAATAATTGTATTAAACCAAATAAACAAACAAAAAAAGACACATTTAAATACATTTTAAAAATACGCTTTACATTAAACTCATAATACTGCATTACATATTGATAAAAAATTAAACTCACAGCAATGTTTAAATAAATTTTTAAAAATTTTGCTATTGTATTATTGTCTATTGCAATATTAAAAACACCAACAACTAACAGTGGTAACAAAATATATAAATTTTGTGCGTGAAACTTAAATTTTAAAATAAAAATTGGTAGCAGGATTACAATAGGAATATACGAAAAGTAAAACTCAAAGGGATCTTTAAAAAACACATAACTTGTAAAAAACAAATTTAAAAAAATACCTATATCAATTATTAATGCTAACATTAAACGATGTTTACTTCCCTTTCAAGCGTTACGCCAAATGTATTAAATACTTTTTGTAATACATAGGTAGAAAGTTGATAAATGGCATTACCACTACAATTATTTTTATTAATTAAAACCAAGGCTTGTTTTGTATGCACAGCGGCACCATCTATTTCATAGCCTTTTAAGCCGCAGTACTCTATTAACCAACCTGCTGCCAATTTATAGTTACCATTTGGTAAGGGATAGGCAACTATATTTTCAAAAGTAGATTTTAAATTCAAATACAGTTCTTTGCTTACCTCTGGGTTCTTAAAAAAACTGCCTGCATTACCTGTAATTTTAGGGTTTGGCAGTTTACTTTCTCTAATATTAATTACGGCAGTTGATACATCTTTAATTGTTGGGTTTTTAATTTCCATTTTTTCCAACTCACTATTAATAGCTCCATAAGACGTATTTATTGCTGCCTGTTTTTTTAACTTAAAACTAACCGAAGTTATAAAATACTTATTTTTAAATTGATGTTTAAATACGCTTTCTCTGTAACCGAAATTACATTCACTTAAATTAAAACTTCTTTTAATGCCACTCTCAACATCCAATGCCTCTAGTTCATAAAACACATCTTTAATTTCTACACCATAGGCACCTATGTTTTGCATTGGGCTGGCGCCAACACACCCTGGTATCAATGATAAATTTTCTAAACCATAATAATTTCTATTAATGCTCCAGACAACCAAATCGTGCCAAACTTCGCCAGCATTTGCTTTAATGATAACATCTTCCAACGTTTCATCAGTTATAAAAATACCTTTAATATTATTTTTAATTACTATTCCATCAACGTTTTTTGTAAATAAAACATTGCTTCCACCTCCCAAAATCAATTTTGTATTCGTTTTATAAACATCTGTTTTCATTAAATCTAAAAAATCATTTTCCGAATCAATTTCAGTAAAATAATTACACAAAGCCTCAATACCAAATGTATTATAGGGTTTTAAATTAACGAATTGCTTAATTTGTAACATATCAAACAAAAATAAGTAAATAATTAGCTATAAAATTTCTATATTTAAACCAATATCAACAACCTGTTTGTTTACAACAAAAAAAATAGCAACTGTAAGTGTAATTAACGACTTAGTAACGGATATCCGTGTAAATAAAACCTGTTTAACTTTAATTGAATGTAATTACACCGTTGTTTTAATTGGACGAAAATTGCCAAATTCGTTGCCTATACCGAATTGGGATTTTAAAGCGCAAAGAATGAATTTACTGTATAAAAGTGGTCCATTATTTTACGTGTTTTTTAACATTAGGTTATTTTTTAAATTACTTTTTACAAATAGCGATTTATTAATTGCTAATGATCTAGATACACTTTTGCCAAATTATTTAATTTCAAAGCTAAAACGTATTCCCTTAATATATGATAGCCACGAATTATTTTGCGAAGTACCCGAATTATTAAACTCGCCCATTAAACGCAAAATTTGGTTAGGACTTGAAAAGAGAATTGTACCAAGATTAAAAAACTGCATAACCGTAAATGATAGTATTGCTAAAATTTTTGAAAAGAACTACGCGGTAAAGTTTAAAACTGTAAGGAACATACCAAATACACCTGAACATTTTGTTGCAAAAACTAAGCAACAATTAAATTTACCTTTAGATAAAAAAATAATAATTTTACAAGGAGCCGGCATTAATATTGATAGGGGTTCGGAAGAATTAGTGGATGCAATGGAATTTGTAGATGGTGTACTTTTATTAATTATTGGAAGTGGAGATGTATGGGAAATTTTAATTCAAAAAATTAAACAAAAGCAACTGCAAAACAAAATACACTTAATTGACAAATTGCCAAAAGTTGATTTAATGCATTACACCTTTAATGCTGATATGGGTATTACCATTGATAAAAATACCAATCTAAATTATTTTTATAGCTTACCCAATAAAATTTTTGATTATGCCCATGCTCATTTACCAATACTATCAAGTCGCTTACCCGAAATTGAAGCAATTATAACAAAATATGCAATAGGTACGTTTATTGAAAATCATACCCCACAACATATTGCAAAAAAAATTAATGAACTTTTAAATGATGATAATTATTTACTATACAAAACAAACACTTTAAAACTTGTTGCAGATTTGAATTGGCAAAATGAAAAGCTAAAACTTATTGAGGTTATTAAACAAAGTGAAAGATAATTTTCAAATACCAATTATTAATAATTTAAGAGGCATTGCTGCACTTTCTGTTTGTTTATTTCATTTTGTTTGTGGCACGGTAAATTATATTAACGATGCAACCACTTTAAAAATAGTTACGTTTGGATATTATGGCGTACAATTGTTTTTTGTTATTTCTGGGATAGTGATTCCGCTTTCGTTATTAAAATCAAACTATAGCCTATTAAAGTTCCCTACTTTTTTTTTAAAACGAATTATAAGAATTGAACCAACTTATATTATCGCAATTATTACTTCCTTATTAATTTTAGCGATAAAACACAATTTAAAAGACATTTCAATTTCTCAAATTACTTTACATTTAGGGTATTTAATACCATTTTATTTAAATAAATACAAATGGTTAAACGAAGTATTTTGGACGCTAGCCATCGAATTTCAATACTATTTAATAATTAGTATACTAATTTTACTAGTTATTAAAAATCAGTTTATTGGTCGATTGCTATTTTACATTTGTTTTTTAATTATGCCCTTTATTTTTGATAACCCCAATTTTTTTTTAATGTACGCCCCTTTATTTTTAATAGGCTGTAATTTCTGTTTATTTTTTTTAAACAAAACAAAAGTATTGGAGTTTATTACTGTTTTAATAGTTGCCATTATAGTAACGTGTTTAAAAATTGGCTTTACGGATGCTATAATTGCAACAGTTGCTATTTGTACAATTCATTTTTTTAAAAATTATTCTAATAAAACATTAAATTTTTTTGGGACAATATCGTATTCGTTCTATTTATTTCATACCATTATTGGTGCAGCCGTTGTAAACGTTTTAAGTCATAAATTTGTGCAAGTATGGCAAAAACCAATGGTAATTTTAGCTGGTTTATTAGCAACTATTATTTCGTCCTACGTTATTTATATATTTGTTGAAAAACCAACACATACGCTTTCTAAAAAAATAAAATATTAAATTTATAAAACTATTACTTGTAATTTTTTAACTAAGAACTAACTACAACATTATTATGGAATTTACAGCACTTCAGATTTCGCAACTTTTAAATGGTACAATTGAAGGTAACGAAAATACATCCGTTAACAATCTTTCTAAAATTGAAGAGGGACTGCCAAAAACACTTTCCTTTTTATCAAACCCTAAATACAACAATTACATTTACACTACCGATGCCAGTATTGTTATTGTAAATAAAACTTTTGTATTAGACAAACCAATAAAACCAACCTGTACTTTAATAAGGGTTGAAAATGCCTATGAAGCTTTTGCAAAATTGTTAGAATTATACACTGAAATGAAAGGATCAAAAACAGGTATTGAACAGCCAAGTTACGTTCATCAAACAGCTAATTTAGGCGCTAATTGTTACGTTGGCGCTTTTGCTTATATTGGTGAAAATGTTAAAATTGGCAATAATGTAAAAGTATACCCACATGTTTATATTGGCGATAATTGCACCATTAACGACAACACCACTTTATTTTCGGGTGTAAAAGTATATTACGACTGCATAATTGGCAAAAATTGCACTGTACATTCCGGCACCGTGATTGGCTCCGATGGGTTTGGTTTTGCTCCTAACACAAGTGGCGAAACGTTTGTTAAAGTGCCGCAAATTGGCAATGTAGTTATTGAAGATTATGTTGAAATTGGCTCTAACGCTTCAATAGACAGGGCAACATTAGGAAGTACTATTTTAAGACGAGGTGTTAAATTAGATAATTTAGTACAAATTGCACATAATGTAGAAGTTGGAGAAAATACTGTAATTGCAGGTTTATCAGGTGTTGCAGGAAGCACGAAAGTTGGAAAAAATTGTATGATTGCTGCACAAGTGGGTATTGTGGGGCATATTAAAATTGCTGATGGGGTAAAAATTGCAGGCCAAAGTGGTATTGCAGCAAGTATTGAAAAAGAAAACGAGACCGTGCAAGGCTCACCATCTTTTAATATTGGCGAATATAAACGTAGTTATGTGTTATTTAGAAACTTACCTAAACTAAATGATAAGGTTAATGAACTAGTCAAAATTCTAAATTCTAAATAAATTATCTTAAATGATTTCCTTTGTTTGCGATGAAATATGTCCGTCATTGCAAGTGCTTTTTTCGGCGACGAACCAATCTAATATCTTGTTTAAGATTGCTTCGCGTTGCTCGCAATGACGAACTAATTATTTGCCTTGTACACTTACTCTAATTCCCTCACTATGGCTCGTAAATTCAGGAGCATACATACATTGTATACTGCTAATGCCGTTGCTAAAATTACCGCTATGACTCACCACCAAAAGATATTCAAACACATAAGTTCCTTTTGGTAAATACGAAATAAAAAAATTAGTAGAAGCATCTTTTGTAGCTTCGTAGTATCCCAATCCGTCTTGGTAACGGTAACCACTAAACACATTTGTAGGTTCGAAACCGCTGGCACGCATATCTTTTAAATGCACGTATTCCATGTCTCTATCTACTTTTAATTCGATACGTACTTTTATTTTATCGCCAACTTTTAAAACATTAGTGGCGCTAATTGGTGTAATTACCGGACCACTTGCAGTATTAGTTTGTATAAATAATTTCTTAGATAATTTTAAAGGCGTTTCGTGCGGTGTAATTTTATCTAACTGCTCGAAGTATTGCCAATATACACTTCCCCAACTTACTCCGGCGTCTTTTTTCACTACTTTTACATTACCCATGCTTGGTTTAATATCACTGCCGGTAAATGTTTTTTTAAAGTAACCTGTGCCTGCTTCTACTTTTAAATCGGTGTCTGGTTTAGGGTCAATTTTTATATCGCCTAAATTAATTTCAACATTTGGCTCGGTGCTTAGCCAGTCGGTACCCCTTAACAACAAAGCGTAAACAGCTTCAGTAGTGGCGCGCGTAGTTCCCCAATTTTGCGTTTGTTTACTTTTTATTAGCCAAGTTTTCAAATCGTCAACTGCTTTTAAATCCGCACTAACTTCGTCAAAGGCTTCAATCATTAAGGCTTGCATTTCAATAGGTGCCTGGTACCAGTAGTAACCACCGTAGTTTTCTTTCCAGTACATTCCCATTTCCTCGTTGTTTAACGCGTTTTCTTTTAACGATTTCATAATATCAGTGGCCGTTTTTTTATCATTGTAACGATTGCTGTATAAGGCAATCATCCCTTGCATATAACGGCTATTATCCAACCAATATTTAGCTGATTGTTTTTTATAATACTCAACGCTCTCATTATTGCGTGAGTTTATTTTCAACTCTTTAAAATAACTGCGCATGTACAAGAATTGAATTTGTGTGTAGCCTAAATGATTATGTTTTAAATAATCTTTATCGTAACGTTTCATGTATTCATAATCTTGTTGCAATTTATTATCGCAAAACAATACTGCTTTTTCTACCATATTTTTTAGTTTGGCATCTTTATTAAAGTCAACCACACCTAATTTTTGTAAATGGGCAAAACCAGTGGCAATATATTGGGTCATATACCAATCTTCGGGCGCACCTTTAAACCAAGGCCAGCCGCCATTTGAAGTTTGCGCTTTTTCTAATTTAATAAATGCCGAATTTAATTCGTTACTCATTTTATTTAAATCGAATAACAAACCAACACGCTTTTTATTTTCGCTTTCGTTTTTAGATTGTAATACCCACGGTGTTTCTTCTAACACAACTGCTTTTAATTCTTGGTTTTTTTCCAAGTTAGATAAAAACGTTTCGGGGCTATTCATTTTCCATGACTCAAAAATTTGTTTAATTTTTGGTTTAGAATTTGCAACATAACTCGCTAACGCATTTGAATAATAACGCGCAAAAGTTTGTTCGTTACATTCGTATGGATACTCCATTAAATACGGCAAGCTTTGCACAGCATACCAGGCAGGATTAGCTGTAAACTCTAATGTATAAGCATGATTTTTTAACGTAGTAGAATTATTGTTTTGATTAATAAATTTAGTAAACGAAAACTCTTTGTTTGATTGCCACGAATTGGCAAAGGCATACTTTCTGTTACCAACATGCGGTTAGTTAATACCGGAATTGCCATTTCTTCACCATCACTATAAGTGCCGGCTTTTGCTACTATTTTATATTTTACGGCTTGGTAACCTTCGGGTACCATTAAGTTCCACTCAATAGAAGTGCTTTGACCTTTGGCTACTTTAAAGTTACGACTACCGATTGATGGAAAATTTCCACTAACGGCTTCAATCATTTTTGTAGAAATTTCTTTCTCTGTTAAAGCATCGTATAATTTTAATTCAGCTTCGCCGCTTAATTCTTTATCACTTAAATTAACTACTTTACTAATAAACGTAAGTTTGTCATTTTCTCTTAAAAAGCGTGGTGCATTGGGTTGTACCATTAATTCTTTTTGAGTAACCACTTCGTTTTGAGTTTGCGCGTAACTTAAATTTTTAGTATGAGCAAAACCCATAAACCTCCATTTGGTGAGGCTTTCAGGAATTGTGAATTTAATTACAACCTCACCATTTTCATTTGTTTGTAGTTGTGGGAAAAAGAAGGCCGTTTCATTAAAATTTTTACGGGTTTGAACGCCACCTAATCCTTTCGATTGCCCGTCTCTACTATCTTTCCCATCTTCTGCTTGTTTAACGCCACCAGTTGAAGTTGTAACGTCTCCCAAAACCCCATCATCTGCTTTATTTTTAGAAATAGATTTTTTTGCAGGTTGAGCATCTTTATCCATTGATTTTTCTTCCATAGGCGCACTTGCCATTACTTCAGATTTTGCCATTTCGTCGCTTTCATATTCCCGTTCGTTATTTCCTTTACGAGATCTATAATGCCCACCACCTACTCCATAGCCATAGTAATTATAATAATTTAAACCAAACATATTTAGGTAATCGTAACTAATTGTATTTACCGAAACATATTTATAGTGGTAATTATTAAAAACTTGTGAGCTGGTTTGGTCTTCTAAACTATGTCCCCAATAATATTTGCTGTAAAACGAGTTATAGGGGTTAAAGCTCCAATAGTTGGGTTTAAAGGCATCTAAGCTGGCATCATACATTGCTGCTAACATTTCGGCAGCAACTTTATCGCCTTTTTTATTTTTAATAGTTAGTTTCCATTCTTCTTGCTGACCAGGTAATAATTTATTGCGAAACGTAGCATACTCAATACTTAATTCTTTATTACTAAAAGGCACGTAAATATTTTGTCGGGAAGTATAAATTCTACCAAATTTCACAAAATGTGCGTTTGCAATTATGCCACCACGGTTAGCTTCTACCACAGGGATTTCAAAAGGTTTTAATGAAGTAGTAGTTAATTGTTGCTCAGTGTTTATTTCACTTTCTACCTCATAAATAAGGTTTACATCGGCGTAACTACTAGCAATAATAAATTTTGCGGTTTCTAAAGGTTCGCAAGTTATTTTTATTGGTAAGTCCCAAATAGCTAATTTTAATGGCAATTCGCTACTTGTTGGATTATAAATAGTAATATAATTTATTGATTTTACTTCAGCTCCAAATTTATCTTTACACAATCCCTCAATAACATAAGCTCCTTGCGGTAAAGTTTTAAATTCACTATAAATAACGTTTTTATCTTTCTTCGTATCAAAAGCTTTTGTGAAAGCCACTTTGCCTTTTTCCCATTTGTATTTATTGGTTTCGTCGGCAAACAAGTCGTTTGGAAATAGTTTATAATATTCTTCCTTACTATATAAATGCTTGTCGGGTTGCGCCCACAAACGCTTACGAAATACTTTATCGGGCTGTGTCAACTTGTAAACAGTTAAAGTACCAGTCGTATTTTCTTCAATGCCATTTAAATTCTGTGTATAAATTGAAATTTTTGGTAAATCTAGTGTATTAACAATTTCAGGAATGTTTACGGTTAATTGAATTGCCTGGTAACCGACAGTAAAATAAGTTTGAGTACTTTGTGTTTCACCATTAATATCGGTAACATCTGCAAAAATTTGGTAAGTATAATTTGGATTTTCCTTTTTATTAATTGTTGGGTCGGGCAAGGCTTTAAATTTAATTTCATACTCCCCTTTTTCATTTGTTTTTAATTCTCCGTTTGTAATTTCTACTTCGGTACTTTGCGAATAGTAAGGGCGATACCAATACCACCAATAGGGGTAGTTTACAGTGCGGGCTACTCGGTACTTTACATCTGCGCCATCAATCACGTTACCTGCATATGCTTTAGCAATACCTTTAACGGTAACATCATCGTTTAGTTTATAGCTGCCTTTTAAGGTATCAAAATGAGTTTCAAATTTTGGACGTTTATATTCTTCAACTGAAAAAGAGGCAGTACCGTAGCCATCTGTAATCGTCATTTGTCCGGTTAAAACACCCTGCGGTGCAGTAAACTGACCCGATACTGTGCCGTACTCGTTTGTGATTAAAGTTTGTTCGGATATTTTCTGATAATTAACATCGTAAAAAATTAATTGTGTTGGATGATTTGGTATTATTTCTGCCTTATTTTTTTTGCTGGTATTTAAAACAATAGCTTTAAAATAAACAGTTTGGCCAGGACGGTAAATGGCTCTATCCGTAAAAATAGAGGTTTGAATTTGAGTTTGATAATCATCATAATCCTTATATGAATAAAAATTATCGTTTGTTATTAAATTATCGTTTCCACTCTTTATTTCTACAAAAAAATTGTATTCGTCGTTATTTACACTGCCTTTTACAGAGGCGTAACCCTTATCGTTAGTAGTAAATTGATTACCTTTTTTAAATTCGTACTCACTAATTTTGTAATTGTATTTGTTATGCCACACTTGAATTGTAGCATTTGCAATAGATTTGCCGGTTGTGCGGTTCAACACATAAAAATCGTATGCGCCATCTTTTGTTCGTTTATTTAAAGTTGCTAAATTACTTACCACGTAATTTTGATAAGTAATACTACTTTCTTTTTGAGTAAAATTAGCATTAGTACTTGCTAAAAGAATATAGTAGCCAGCTTCTGCAGATGGCACTTTTATTTCTACCGAATGTGGATTAAAATCTTTATCGTTTGGTAAGTCTTGTTCAAAGCTCAAAACGGTTGGTAAGGTTAATAATTTATTTAACAATTTTTCGCCATACAATTTATTTTGATAGTTACGCATTGTAAAATAATCGGTTTTAACCAATTTAAAATACAGTTTAGTAATGTTGGTATAGTTTACCAACACACGGTTTGGCTGGTTTAAATCATTAATTTGCTCTGCTTGAACTTGTATGGCTTTTGTTTCGATTGTATTTATCGCATTTTGTGCTAATTGTGCGCCGCGTGTGTTTGGGTGCTGTTGCACAATTTGAGTACACAACGTATGTGCTTTTACTTTGTAATCTTTATAATCTTCAGAATTTAATGGTTTATAAAGACTAGATTTTGATAAATGCCACTCTGCCACTTTATATTTTACTTCGGCTAACCGAGGGCTTTGGGCAAATTGTTTTTCTATCCAATTTAAAGTTTGTAAATACAAACTATCTTTCAATTCATTTTTAGAATAGGTGTTTATAAAATCTAAACGTTCAAATTCTAAATCTAAAACGGCTGTTAAATTTTGAGTATTTAAATTAAAACTGTAAAGGTCTTGTAATAAATTAACAGCGTAATATTTTAGTTCTAAACTATCTTGTGGCTTAATAATCTGGAGTTTTAAAAATTCCGGATAAGGCTTTAAATACGCATCATCATTTATAACAAACTGCTGTGCTGCTTTAGTCACATCGGCTTCGCTGTTTTTAAAAAAATCTAAAGCACGGTGTGCTAAAAAATCGTAAAGTGTTGGGCGCCATTGACGGCTTTCAGAAGTACCTTTAACAATAATATCATCAAACAATTCTAATTTTGTTGCTTTTAAATCTTCAGTTTGTTGTAACGATTCTTTAAAATTAGTAATGCAACCGTTTACTAAAGCTTTTAAATCCCAAGTGGCTATGTCTTCTTTATTAAACGAAACGGTTTGGCTACGGTTATAAAATTTCCAACGATTTTGTTGATAATATTGCCAATAAGCGTCGGCCAAAAGACTTTGGAGTACGGGCTTAATCGGAAACTTAGATTGGGAAACCTCTTTAGTTAAATCGTTAATATTTTTTTCTTGACTAAATTCTTCTTTGTATTGCGCATATTTCATTTTAAAAATTACAGCTTTTACAAACTGTGGCGCATTGTTTTCGGTTTTAGCACGGCTGTAAATTTCGTCAACTATTTTTGAGGCACTTTCGGTTAATCCTTTTCCTTCGCAGCTATCTATGCGGTTCCATAATTTTTCGTAATTGTCGTACTTTCCAAATAACACCATATTTTTTTTATCTTTTAATTTAATAATAAAGCCTAAACTTAATGCTATTGAGCCGCAAAACGCTAATACTAAAACTGCTATTTTTTTAATTGACATATACTTGTTTTGTAATAAGATGGTGAGGGAGCTAAAATTCCATAATTTGTAACCAAATTTGTTTATTTTGTTATAAATATAGTTTAATTTATTAAAAATATCGAAATTAGAGCCAAACAAACCAAACTATGGAAGCATTAATTGACATTTTAAAAATAATATTACCCGCAGGCGTTGTTTTTGCAGCTACTTACTTTTTAGTGCAGCGCTTTTTAACAAACGAACAAAATAGACGAGATTTTGAATTAAAAAAAGCAAGCCAATCCAGTATTACTCCATTAAAGATTCAAGCTTACGAGCGTGTTGTTATTTTTTTAGAGCGTATTCATCCAAATACATTAGTAGTAAGAGTTAACAAACATGGTATGACATCTCATGTACTGCATCAAGAATTAATTAAAGCAATTAAAAGTGAATATGAACATAATATTTCGCAACAAATTTATTTAAGTCATAATGCGTGGGAGTTAGTAAAAAACGGAAAAGAAGAAGTTATAAAGTTAGTAAATATTAGTGCAACCAAAGTGCCTCACGATAGCAATAGTAATGATTTAGCAATGATGGTATTAAACATAACAGCTAATTTAGATAAACGTTTACCTAGCGAAGTAGCACTTGAATATATTAAAAAAGAAATTAGCCAAGTATTTTAACAAAAATTAATGCTAACTGTTTAAAAAAATCTTTTTACATTTGTAGAGTGATTAGTCAGTCACTATAAAATTGGACAAAAAAAACGATATATTAGTTGCTGCTTTAAAATTGTTTGTAGAGCATGGTTTTCATGGCACGCCCACCAGTAAAATAGCACAGGAGGCTGGTGTTGCTAACGGTACTATTTTTCATTATTACAAAACAAAAGAAGAGTTAATTATTGCACTGTATGTGGACATAAAAACGCGTTTGGGCGCTTGTATGTATAGCGAAATTGACGAATCTATGGGTTACGAAAACACATTAAAAACCATTTTTAACGAAACATTAAAATGGGCTTTAGCAAATAAAACAGAGTTTAATTTTATACAACAGTTTCATTCATCGCCTTTTATTTCGTTAGTTAAAAACGAGGTAATTGCGCAACAAACCCAACATCATATTGATTTATTAGCTAAAGGAATAAAGAAAAAACACTTAAAGGAATTACCTGTTGAGTTGTTATTTACCCTGGTGTCGTCGCATACGTTTGGCGTGTATCAATATTTAACAACGGCCAATTTATCTGTTATTAAAACTAAAAAAATAATTAACGAATCGTTTGATTTGATTTGGAAAATGATAAAGTATTAAAAAAATTTAACCTAAAAATAGAGTGAGTAGTCAATCAAAAATTTAAAAACATAAAAAATGGAAAAAATAGAAGTGAAAAAAGTAGCATTAATTACAGGTGCCTCATCGGGCATCGGAAAAGAAACCGCAAAACTATTAATTGCAAATGGATACATTGTATATGGCGCGTCGCGTAGACTAGATAAAATGAACGATTTGGCGCAAATAGGTGTAAAATTAGTAGCAATGGATGTAACCGAGGAAACTGCAATGGTAAGCGGTATAAATCAAATTATAAAAACAGAGGGCAGAATAGATGTGTTGGTAAACAACGCTGGCTACGGCTCGTATGGCGCATTAGAAGATGTGCCCCTTTCCGAAGCCAAATACCAGTTTGAAGTTAATATTTTTGGTTTAGCGCGATTAACACAATTGGTTTTACCGTATATGCGAAAACAACAATCGGGCAAAATTATTAATATTTCTTCTATTGGCGGAAAACTTGGCGAGCCTCATGGCGCATGGTATCACGCTACTAAATATGCGGTAGAGGGCTTAAGCGACAGCTTACGCATGGAATTAAAACAATTCAATATTGATGTTGTAATTATTGAGCCAGGAGCCATTTTAACAGAGTGGAATGCAATTGCCCGTACTAACTTGATGAAGGTATCGGGGCAAACAGCCTATAAAACATTAGCTCAAAAACACTTTAATATGCTGGCCAATGCCGATAAACGTGGCGACCAACCGATAGTAGTTGCCAAAACAATAATAAAATCTATTTTAAGTAATAGCCCTAAAACACGTTATGCAACAGGCGGTGGCGCAAAATTAATTTTGTTTTTACGCCGTGTTTTATCCGACAGGATGTTTGATAAATTAATGTTAAGTTTAATGAAATAATTTTTTATGATAATTTCATTTATACTAATTTTTGCAGGTATAGTAGGTATATTACTGTTTTTACAACATCCAAAGTTCGGCAAAATACCAAGAGGTGAGCGTTTAGAGCGTATAAAACAATCGCCACATTATAAAAATGGTAAGTTTGAAAACCTTAGCCACACCCCCGATTTAACAGAAGGTGTAAGTATGGCTAAGGTAATGAGAGAATTCTTTTTTGCGAAAAATCCAAATATAAAACCCAAAATAAATTTGCCTTCTCAAAAAACAAACTTACATGCCTTAGATAAAACTAAAAACGTATTGGTGTGGTTTGGGCATTCGAGCTATTTTATGCAAATAGATGGAAAACGTTTTTTGGTAGATCCTGTTTTAAGTGGTGCCGCATCGCCTGTAAGTTTTACTACCAAAAGTTTTGCAGGGAGCGATGTGTATACAACTGATGATATTCCTGAAATTGATTATTTGTTTTTAACCCACGACCATTGGGATCATTTGGACTATAAAACACTGTTATCACTAAAGCCAAAAATTAAAAAAATTATAACGAGTTTGGGGGTTGGCCAACATTTAGAACGTTGGCGTTTTGATAAAACTATAATTACAGAAACACAATGGAATGATGTAACCCTTTTGGAACAAGGCTTTAAAGTGGTTACAAAAACGGCTCGCCATTTTTCAGGCCGAGGATTTAAACGTGCACAATCATTGTGGAGTAGCTTTGTTTTAATAACACCTTCGCAAAAAATAGTTATTGGTGGCGATAGTGGTTACGACACCCACTTTAAAGAAATTGGAAACGAATTTGGTCCGTTTAATTTGGTAATATTAGAGTGTGGGCAATATAACGCCTATTGGAAATACATTCATACAATGCCCGAAGAAACAGTGCAAGCAGCAATAGATTTAAAAGCACAAAAATTATTACCAGTACATTGGGCAAAATTTGCTTTAGCAATGCACAATTGGGACGATTCTATAAAACGAGTCGTTACATCTGCTACTGAAAAAAACATGGCACTATTAACACCTATGATTGGCGAAGCCACGTATTGGAACGATGATAGCCAAAACTATACTACTTGGTGGGAAAACACGAATTAATAGCGTTATTTATAGAAAACAGTATAATGAAAAGAGAAATTACTTAACAAATTATTAATGTTTTTTTGTATATTTACTTTATAGAACGATTGTTTTAACACAACAATAATATATGAAGCGCAATTATTTAGCAATTTTATTTATTTTTTTTGCTTGTAACTCATTTTCGATAAGATGGTATGTAGATGACGCTTCTAATGTTGGTGATTATTACACACCAACGTCTATAGCTGGTAATAATGCTAACACAGGCGCATTTACACAGCCCTTTGCAACCGTAAATTTTGCATTAAGTGTTGCTGGACCGTTTGATACTATTTGTGTGGACGCTGGGACTTACAGCGAAAAAGTAGTTGTACCTAAAAGTATATACATTTTTGGTGCTGGCAATACCCTAACAATATTTGATGGAGGTAATAAAAGTACTTTAGGAGGTGCAGGGTTTACATTTGTTGCCAATATTACCTTTCATTTACGAAGCCTATCTGTTATTAATTACGATACAGGTATTCTTCACACCGCTGCTGCTGGAGGAAATACCTTAACTACATTATTTGATAGCCTAAACATTACAAATAATTTTAGTAATGGCATGCGATTAAACTCAGTAGCACTTTTAAATTATTTTAAAATTAATAATTCTATATTAAACTTTAACGACGGCAGTGCAATCGCTCGCGGCATTTTAATTCAAGGCTTAACTGTTGATTCATCCTTCGTTTTAAACTCTCAATTTAATTCAAATAAATTAGTAGGTATTGATTTTAACTCACCTTCAACTACCTTATTAAATAAATTTATTAAAATAAAAAATTGTACTATTCTAAACACTACTGCACCTGCTATTGCTTTACACGGCTTTAATAGTGGCTTAGTTGAAGATAATGTTTTAACAGATAATCAATTTAGTTCAATAGAATTAAAATCGTGTTTTGGTAATGGTAATTTAAGCGGCGCAGGAAGTTTTGCTGTAAACCGCAATTTAATAACGTTAAGTTCTCCATCTATTCAACGCAGGGATATTACTGGCATTGCCATTTCTAATCGTGATCAAAATCTTGCAGGAGGCTCGGGCACACTTACTGCTAAGGGAATTGTTTTAATTGAAAATGAAATTAATGGCTTTAGAGTTTTAAATACAAACGTAACCAATCCTCCATTTACTGCCACAGATGTTACAAATTGGGCTGCCGCGCCCTATAGCGGGCAAGTGCCTGATACGTTATTTGACGCTATTGGAATTGTTGTAGAAGGAACACAACATAAATTAATGCGCAATAAGTTTATTAATTGCGAAATTGGTATTCAGGTGCAACAAATACCCGCATTTACAGGTGCAACTGCGCCAATATCGGACTACTTTGATGCGAATAGGGTTTACCCAGCACTAACAGCAAGTATAATTGCACAACAAAATGGTTTTTACACGTGTAAATATGCCTTAAGATCCTTAAACATAAATTCAACCATAGATGCATCCAACTCCTATTTTGGATTTTCGAGTGTAGCATCCGTTACAAATGTTGTTTTAACTTTATCGGCTACTCCAATAGCAGCTTTCCCTGTAATTAACCCTCATTTTACAATTATAAATCCTTTAAAACCTACAGGTAGTATTGATTATAGTCCTTTTGTACAAAAAACGGGCGATCTAGCTCCTATTGGTTATCAGGGAGATTTAAGCTACCTAATAGTAGATGAAAAATCGCCAAATTTTGGAAATCGACAATACATACAAGAAGGACATGATACCGTATCTGGCAGTACTATTTTAACTGTTGAAATTTTACCGGGGTATTATAACGAACGAAATAGAGTAAGTAAAACCGTTCATTATATCGGTGTTTCTAGCCCTACAATAAATACGTTAAGTATGCAGGGTTTGGCCGATACTTTATATGTTGATGCCGGCTTTGAATTAAAAGACAGTTTAATATGTAATGACGGTGTAATAACTACTACTGCCCTAAGTACAATTTTATTAAAAGAAAGTTGTATAAGTAATTTAGGAACGCCTACATCATTTGTAGATGGCCCGTTAAAGGCCGAGCGAACAAGTATTGGCTCTTTTACGCTTAATTTACCAATTGGTAAAAAAGCCATCGGTAATCGATTTATTAACTTAAGTTTAAATCAAACTAATAATAATTTAACAACTTATGAAGCCGAATATTTTGGAACTGGCGCACCCACATTTTCTATTAATGCACCTATTTCTAGCACTTGGGTTCCACAATCGTATTGGTTTATAAATGACGGGGGGGCTGCTAATTTTACAAACCCACAAATTAATTTAAATTACAATACAAACGATTATACGCCCTCCACTGCACACACCATTGCAAAACGGATTACAACACCAAGTACAGCCTGGGATTATATTAAAGATTTATTTCCAATATTTGTTGCTACGTCGGGCACTGTTAATAGTTCTATTACTCAAAATGCAAAATTTACGCAAATGGGACATTTTGCAATTGCACCTTTAAAAATTTGTCCTGCTGTAAGTTTTACAACTGCTACAACTGTTTGTTTGGGTAATGCCATTAATCTATTAAACAATACTACTGCATTTGCAACCAATACCATTGTTTCGTTTACATATAATTTTGGTGATGGTTCTCCAAACGTTGTTCAGTCTGGAAATTTCGTAGCACCTTTTCCTGCAAGTAACCCAAGTGTTGCGCCACACACCTACTCTACCGCCAATACATTTACTGTAAAATTAACAGCTTTAAATGATTTAGGTTGTAAAGATTCTGCCTTAATATCTGTAAATGTAATTCCTTTACCTACGGGCTCTGTGGCTCCTAATGGCACCTATAGCCTATGCCCAAATGATAGCATCGTTATTAATTCTGCGTCAACAAGTAACTACACCTGGGCCGCAATTCCATCGTTAACTACACTGGCAACAACTACCTTAATGGTAAAAACTCCTGGCAAATATTTTGTACAATTAGTAGATGGTTTTGGTTGTAAAAATACGAGCGATACACTAACGGTTGTAACTATTAATTGTTTTACTAATATTGGCATTAGCAAAGCGCTTACACAAAAAACGAAAATAAACAACACCGATTATGCGCTTACGTTTAGAATTAAGGCTGTAAACTATGGCAATTCTACGTTAACAAATATTAGTTTAATCGAAAATTTAAACACCACATTTCCTGCACCAACAACCTTTACTGTAACCAACAAAACTACTCTACTTGGCAATTTTATTGTTAACCCTTTATTTGATGGTAATACGGTTACAAACTTGGTTTTTGCACCGTCAAATACATTAATAGCAAAAGACAGCTCCGTAATTACAATTGATTTAATTGTTAGACCAAGCAACCAAACACAATTTACGAATTTTGTTTTTGCAACTGCCACGGCCACATCTGGGTTGTTAACAGATACGTCTGTTGATGGTTATAATCCCGACATAAACAACAATGGCATTGCCGACGAAACATCGCCAACCCCAATCGTTTTAATTGGCGACTTACTCGTTCCAACTGGATTTTCTCCAGACGGGGATAATATTAACGATTTTTTTGCGATACAAGGATTAGAAAGTTACCCAGATAATGAATTACAAATTTTTAATCGTTGGGGAAATACCGTATACACAAAAAAAGCATATAGTAGTTTGGATTATTGGGGCGGAGCGCCAAATGTAGGTGGGTTATTACCAGGCAATAAAGTACCCGTGGGAACCTATTTTTATATTTTAAAATTAAATGCTAACGATAAACCAATTACAGGTTATATTACTATTAAATATTAATAATAATGAATAAAATACTAATACTAATATTTAGTTTTGTTGCCGTGTTAGCAAAAGCACAATTTGATACGCAATTTACACAATACATGTATAACGAAAGTTTTATTAATCCTGCTTATGCGGGTTCGCACGAAGCCTTGAGCACAACAGCTTTGGTGCGAAAGCAATGGGTTGGCTTTGCGGGTGCACCCACTAATGTTACATTTAATGCACATACACCCGTAGTAAAAGATAAATTGGGTATTGGCATTAATTTTATGAACGAAAGCATTGGCGTAATGTATCGAAATATGGCCATGCTAAATGTTGCTTATAGAATTAAGGCAGGACCTGGTAAATTTTGTTTTGGTTTGCAAGCAGGTGCTACCGGTTTTACAGAGCGCTTGAGCCAAGTTACCACAATACAAGCCAACGATAATAACTTTATACAAAGTACACCCCTATTATTTGGTCCAAATGTTGGTGCAGGGTTATATTATTATACAAAAAATTGGTATTTCGGTTTTTCTGCGCCTCGAATGTTGTTAAATACTTCGTATGGTAATTCAGTAAACACTAAATTTGCTGCAAGTAACATCTCCTATTATTTAACTACTGGTTATGTATTTAGCTTAAACGATAACGTAAAATTAAAGCCTACCCTCATGATTAAAGCTGCACAGGGTGCACCTGTTCAACCCGAAATTAATTTACATGCCCTACTAAAAGAAGTGTTTTGGGTGGGTGCTGCTTACCGGTATAATGCAGATGCTGCCGCCATTATTGGCTGTAAGGTAAATGCTCAATTTAAATTGGGCTACAGCTACGATTTTTCGCTTAGTAAATTACAAAAATACAATGGTGGAAGCCACGAGCTTATGCTAAATTATATTGTAAAATATAAAAGTAAAAACTATAATAATCCACGTTACTCAAATTATACTAACTCACTTTATTTTTAACGACTTAACAATTCTATGATAAAAAAAATATACCTCCTGTTTTTAATTTTATTTTGCAATTTAAACTTTACTTTTTCGCAAGAAGTTAATGTTAAATTAATAAATGCCGATAAATTATTTATTAAATCTGAATTTGCTAAAGCGGCTGAGGCTTATGAAGATTTTTTAAAAACAAATGCAAAAGATTTTTATGCTTCTCGCCAAACAGCTATTTGCTACACAAAAATTAATAACCCAAATAAAGCTATCGACTATTGGCCTATTGTAATAGATAATAGTGCCGCAACCGATGCTGACAAAGCAGCGTATGCAAAATGTTTGGTAGCTAACAATAGAACCGATGAGGCAAAAAAAATAGCATCAGCCTTGTTAACTAGTTCTAATAAGGAAGTGGCTAATTGGGCAAAATCTTTTGGCAATGCCAACGTTTTTTACGAAGATTCAGCCTTATGTAAAATAATAGAAATTAAAGGTTTAAATACCGACAAGTCTGAATTTAGTCCATATGTTACAAAAACCGAATTAATCTACATTTCTGAAATACAAAAAAGAACCCTTGCCAGTCTTTTAAATGGTGGCAACAAAGATAAATTTTACCGTATTAAATCTGTAGAAAAAAAAGATTCACTTCATTTTTTAAAACCACTTATTTTCAACAAACAAATTCAATCTAAAAAAATGAATGGTGCAGTTTGTATTACACCCGACGATTCGCTTTTTTATTATACAAAATCGGCTTCCAAAGCTGACATGAAAAAAGCAAAAAATAAAAAAGCGAATTATACACTTCAGCTATTTTATTCGCGGTTAAATATGTTTGGCGATGTGCATCCCGAAATTTTACCATTTTTATATAACTCAACCGAATACGACTGTATGCAACCAAGTATTAGTAAGGATGGCAAAAAATTATATTTTACAAGTAATATGCCCGGCACACTCGGCGGAAATGATATTTTTGTATGTGAATGGGAACAAGGTGCCTGGGGTAAACCCAAAAATGTAGGTCCAGAAATTAACACATCAGGTAACGAAGTTTTTCCTTTTATAACTGCTGAAGGCATTTTGTTTTTTGCAAGCGATACACGCCCTGGATTAGGTGGATTGGATGTTTTTTTTGCTGACCCAAATACCAAAACCAATTCGTTTTACGAAGCCGAAAATTCGGGGGCAACTATTAATACACAGTATGACGACTTTGGTGTATTTGTAAATAAAAATGGCAAAACGGGTTATTTAAGTAGTAACCGCAAAAACAACTCTAAAGATGATGATATTTTTTATTTTGTAAACAACAAACCAAAATCGTTTGATGTAAAAATTAAGTTTATCGATTCGTTAACAAATGCGCCTATCTCAACAACATTTACGCTTACTACCCCAATTGCAACCTACGACGAAAAATTAGATAGCTCAGCCTACTTTACGTTTAGAGTTAAACCAACTAAAGAAATTAATGTAATAGCAAATGCTAGTGATTATAAACCGAAATTTTTTAATAAAACCATTGAGGTAACAGATAGTATTATAACAATTGCGATGTCGCAAAAATCACAAAAATCAATTAAAGGAAAAGTGATTGATAAAGAAACAAATTTACCTATATCAGGCGTTAAAGTTGCTATTTACGATGAAAATGGAAATAAATATTTAGAATCGATTACAGATTCTACCGGTAATTATGGCGTTACTAACTTACCTGTAAACTTACCCTTATTTATTGGATCAGAAAAAAGACCAGATTATTTTAGTAATACCGAAAAATTTTTTATTAGAAAAGATAGTGATTTAGTAAAAAACATTTACACGCAAAAAATTGTGGTTGGTAAATCTATTAAAGTAGATAATATTTATTTTGATCAAGGTAAGTTTAACATCCGTGCCGATGCAGGTTTAGAACTAGATAAATTAGTTCAGTTAATGAAAGATAATCCGGATATTATTATTGAATTAAGTTCGCATACCGATTGTATTGGTGCTGCTAAGGCAAACTTAGCTTTATCTGATAAACGTGCCAAATCAAGTGCTGCGTATTTAATTAGCAAAGGCATTGCTAAAACCCGTGTAAAAGGTAAAGGTTACGGCGAAAGTAAATTGTTAAACGCTTGTGCTTGCGAAGGAAAAGTAGAAAGTAAATGCAGCGAAGACGAGATGGCTGTTAACCGCCGTTCTGAATTTAAAGTAACAGGCTTTATTGTTAAGGTGCCTGAAGCAAAACCTCAAAAGGGGAAAAAGTAGTACTGTTAGTTCGAGTAATTTCGGAGCGTTAGCAAAGAAATGTATCGAGAACTGTTTTTAAATCACATCTCGATACACCTCCTTGCGTCGGTTACTCGATGTGACAGAGTTTTGTTCCTAAAAAAATAGTGTCAGTTCGAGTAATTTCGGAGCGGTAGCGAAGAAATGTACCGAGAACTGTTTAGGGTAACACATCTCGATACACCTCCTTACGTCGGTTACTCGATGTGACAGAGTCTTGTTCCTAAAAAAATAATGTCAGTTCGAGTAATTTTTTAGCGGTAGCTTAAAAATGTATCGAGAACTGTTTAGGGTAACACATCTCGATACACCTCCTTGCGTCGGTTACTCGATGTGACAGAGTCTTGTTCCTAAAAAAAAAATGTCAGTTCGAGTAATTTTTTAGCGGTAGCTTAAAAATGTATCGAGAACTGTTTAGGGTAACACATCTCGATACACCTCCTTGCGTCGGTTACTCGATGTGACAGAGTTTTGTTCCTAAAAAAATAGTGTCAGTTCGAGTAATTTTTTAGCGGTAGCTTAAAAATGTATCGAGAGCTGTTTTGGAAATCACATCTCGATACACCTCCTTGCGTCGGTTACTCGATGTGACATGACAACTTATTATTTTATAGTATTTTTTAATAAAACTATGTATCTATGTAGTAATATTTAAATGACATGACTATTTCACTATCTAACGATACAATAGTTGCTCTAGCAACAGCGCACGGCAGTGCTGCCATTGCCGTTATTCGTTTAAGCGGACCAAAAGCAATTGAAATTGTAGAGACTTTTTTTTATACTATAAATTTCAAAAAAAAATCTTTAGCAAATAAAGCCACGCACACCGCACATTTTGGATTGATGATGCAAAACGATGTGGTGATTGATGAGGTATTGGTAACCATTTTTAAAGAATCACATTCGTATACAGGGCAAGAAAGTGTGGAGGTAAGTTGCCACGGTTCTATTTTTATACAACAACAATTATTACAATTATTTTTAAGCAAGGGCGCTCGCATGGCTAACCCCGGTGAGTTTACCATGCGTGCATTTTTAAATGGGAAATTAGATTTAAGTCAGGCCGAAGCGGTGGCTGATTTAATTGCAAGCAATTCAGCGCTCTCGCACCAAGTGGCTATGCAACAAATGCGCGGAGGCTTTAGCAGCAAAATTAAAACATTACGCGATAACTTAATCAGCTTTGCCTCGTTGATTGAATTGGAGTTGGATTTTAGTGAAGAGGATGTAGAGTTTGCTAACCGTACCGATTTAAAAACCTTGATTACTACCATTACTAATGTGATTCAAAAACTCATCAATAGTTTTGAAGTGGGTAATGTGATTAAAAATGGTATACCCGTGGCTATTGTGGGTAAACCCAATGCCGGAAAATCTACTTTGCTAAATGTGTTGTTAGATGATGATAGGGCCATTGTGAGCGAAATACCTGGCACCACACGCGATACCATTGAAGACGAAATAATTATTGATGGTGTTTTGTTTCGATTTATTGATACAGCAGGTTTACGAACCACCAGCGATGTGATTGAACAAATAGGAGTGAACAAGGCTTTTGAAGTGATTAAAAAATCAGCAATTGTTATTTATTTGTTTGATAGCCACGAAATAAGCAGTGGCGATTTAAAATTAGAAATTGAATTGTTAAAAGATTACATTGGCACCTCGCAATTGGTAATTGTGGCCAATAAAATTGATGTGGAAGATATTAAAGATTTAAAAGAAGAGTTTTGCGATTACCCCGATATTATTTACATCTCTGCCAAGGAGCATAAAAATATGGACGCGCTCAAACAAAAATTAGTAAACCTGTTTGATACCCGCACCATTGATGCTACCGATACCATTGTAACCAATGCCCGCCACGCCAACTCGTTAAAACGTGCACAAACCGCCTTATTAAAAGTAAGTGAAGGCATCAGCAATAATATTGTTGGCGATTTATTGGCTTTGGATATACGCTATGCCTTAGATGAATTAGGTCTTATTACAGGTAGCGTTACGAACGAAGATTTGCTAGATTCTATCTTTACAAAATTTTGTATCGGCAAATAAATGTTTATATTTGATAGTATCAAATGATACTATCATTTATGCGACCCCCTTATACTATAACAGATAGAATAATGACCTTAGTTGCTTCTATTTCGGAGAAAATAGGAGAGATAAACGCTACTCACTTATACAAACCGGTTACCGAATTACGCAAAAAGAACCGTATTAAAACCATTCAATCGTCTTTAGAGATAGAGGGCAACACACTTAGCGAAGAACAGATAACGGCCTTACTGGAAAACAAACGTGTTATTGCACCAAAAAAAGACATTCTAGAAGTTCAAAATGCTATTAAAGTGTATGATAAACTTCATTTGTTTAATCCTTACCAATTAAAAGATTTACAAAAGACACATGCTATTTTGATGCATAAACTAATTGATAATGCGGGGAAATTAAGAACAAAAAACGTTGGTATTGTAAAGGGTTCAAAAGTAGAACACCTTGCACCAAACGGAAGCATGGTAAAAGGATTATTAAACAATCTTTTTGAATATGTAAAAAAAGACAAAGAGTTAACGCTTATAAAAAGTTGTGTGTTTCATTACGAATTTGAATTTATACATCCTTTTATGGATGGTAATGGACGCATGGGAAGATTGTGGCAAACGCTTTTATTAATGAAACACTATCCGGTTTTTGAATATTTGCCCATAGAACATTTAATAAAGCAACAGCAAAAAAAATATTACGCCAAACTTTCAGAGTCAGATAAAAAGGGCAACTCCACGCCCTTTATAGAGTTTATGTTAGCCATTATTTTGGAAGCCTTAAACGAGGTGTTACAATCTCAAAATAAAACCTTACATGCCACAGATAGAATACAATTATTTAAAGAAAAAATAGGTAAAGCCACCTTTAGTAGAAAAGACTACTTATTAAACTTTAAAAATATATCAGCCCCCACTGCCAGCAGAGATTTGAAATGGGCAGTAGACCAACAACTCTTAATTAAGTTTGGAGAACAACGCTTAACCAAGTATAAATTTGTTTAAAAGAATATCGATGTTGTTTATGTCTTTCATCGAAAAATGCGACTTTTAAATACTAAATACAATTAACGTGGGAGTATTTTGCTTGTTTGAAATAAAAATCTCAACATTGCTCTTATTGCTAAAAAGGTAATTTTGGTACCTTATAAAACTCTTTCAAATATTCCTAAGATTTTAAATGAATTCAATTGGTCATTGGAAATATTAATTTCTTTGTATTCATTATTACTTGACAATGGCTTAAGAGTTATCGATTTATGTTCCCAATTATCAATTTCAATATTTTTTGTACTATGATATTCTTTAACAGTATATCCTGCTCCAAAGTCTGAATCTTGAATTGAAAAATGTTCAGCTAAAATAATTTTTCCGTTTCTACTTCCTCCTTCATCTTGTTTGAATAAACAATAAGATCCATTTGGAATTTTTTTATTCATTGATTCTCCTTTTACCTTACAAACAAAATATCCTTTTTTTATTGAAATATTAAAGGGTAATTCAATCCAATCGAAATTCGAATGGATTTGTAAATCACTGAAATTACCTGCCGCAGCATATATGTCAACTAAAGGAACGGAATTTACATAGGGCTTTACTTCTTCAAATTTTAATATTCTAAAAGGAAGCACTTCATTTTTATATACGGGTATATGTTGTTTTAAATACTCTCGCAGATTTTCATCACAAGCATAGATAAATGTACCTTTAATACCACGATACATAATTGTTTTATAAATATTGATAATGTACTTTTTTAAATCATCTTGATTAGTAATTCCTTTTTTTCCATTGATGTCAAAATAGAGCTTTGGATTAATTTCGATTACATTTTTTTCTATATTATAAGTGATTTCTTTCCCAAAAATAACGCCAGTGTAATTTAAATCATAACCTTGTGTGGTATGAATACATCCTATTTCCTTAAAAGCATTTGGTGAGTTAATCCAATCTTTGTCTGTTTGATTCCATTGAAATTGTAATCCATCAATTTCAATATCAATGGCGTTTTTATTTTCTTTGGACGCCCATGGCCAAGAATATCCAGCGATTAATCTGCATAACCCGTTTAGTTTTTCACGATTTTCTAACTCACTATATAAGTCAGCTAAAGAATCAAAAACCAGTAATTCATAATTTGGAGTCGAATATTTAAACGAAGTGTTTAATTTAACGTGTAGTAATTCGTCAACAAATTTTATATAATTATTGCCTCCTTGCACTCTCATTTGAGATGTAAGTTCAAGTTTTAAAACATTGTCCTTATTCAATAAGGAATTAAATTTTTCTTCATTAATATCAGATGGCTTAACAGATTGTGCAGAGTCGTAAAAGAAAATTTGATTTTTACTATTGGCAATAATCCAATCTAACTCATTACCTGAATCATCTAATCCTAATTTTTGATTATTCTTTCGAAATGCCCCCATCCAACTGATATTCTTGTATTGTCTTAATCGGTGTGCCTCGTCAACAATCAATAGATCATATTTTTCTTTTAGTTTAAATGTATCGGAAGGGTTTACAATCATTGATGCTTTTAAGCCTGGTATTTTTTTGAAAACACTTTCTAATGATTCTCTAAGAGAAGTCATAGCTATTACCAAACCAATTTTAGCCTTTGGGTATTTTTCTTGAAATTCTTTTATGTAATTTATTTCTCTTAGTTCATCATCATTAAAGTCTTCAAAATTAGAATCACTAATGTCAGATGTCAAAAGTTTAATTAGATACGTTGCCAGAATAGTTTTTCCTGTTCCTGCGCTTCCTTTAATAAAAATACTATTCGACTTTTTGACACACAACCCATCTAGTATTTCAAGCACAGATTTATATTGATCTTCGTTTAAAGATTTATAGGGAGAGTATTTAAAAAGTTCTGAGTTTTCAATTTCAGAAAGTGATTTTGTGACAATCTTTTTTTCGATTAATTTATTCCAAATTTCCTTGAATAAATCTTTATATAAATCTTGTTGATAGTAGTTATGATTGATTAAACCATAGTTGCCATTCTGCAATTCATAAGTGCCTTCAGAAGTAATGTATTGTATTAAATGAGACTCAATATCTAAGGTAGCTGACTTATTAAATTTGTCGCTACCGATGATTGATATTTTATTAAAAACATTTGCCTTTTTAGGATTTGCTAAATGGTTTTTAATTCTGCTATGTGCATTTGTAGATTCCCCAACATAGGCTATACGTTGAGTTTCGTTTTGTATAAAATAGACTAGAGGCCATTGGTTTTTTACCCAAATATTTTGTTCGATTTTAGGTAATGATTGTTTGTTAAAATCATACAGTTCAGAAACTTCAATTGATAATTCAAAAGATGAATTCATAATTCATTGTATTTTTTAGCCGAACCTTTGGCTTTGTCCACAGGATATTTTTCTCCATTACGTTTAATTTTATCCAGTACAATTTGCTTTACATCTAATCCTTGCTTCTCTGCTAATAAAAAGGCATAGGCAAAAACATCAGCTAATTCTTCTTTTATTTTTTCTTTATCAACTGATTCACTCTCCTTTACGTCTTTCCAAAGAAATAATTCATTTAATTCAGCTGCTTCAATAGATAAAGCAACGGCCAAGTTTTTAGTATCGTGAAATTGAGCCCAGTCGCGTTCATCCCGAAATTTAACTAAGGCAGTTGTTATGTCTTTTATTTCACTCATTGCTTACTTAATATTTGAGTTAAGAGTTTTTATTTAGTATATCAATAATAAAACAAAAAATTTAAATAATGGCAGTTTTGGTGAAACAAATTTTGCTATTTTATGTTATTATTTAACGCTATTCTTAAAACCTATTTATTATTTTTGAAATACAAACCTCATTACATTTAAACCATGAGCAATCCATTACCACGTCGTAATTTTTTAACACGCTCTTTAGTTGCTTTGGCTTCTGCGGTGGCTATGCCGGCAGTGTCCTTTTCTGAATCGTTTAAAAAATCGTATAAAAATTCAAAACCAACAATGAATCCAATATTAAATACCAAGCCCTTAGGTTTTCAATGGGAAACCGCCGACCCTTTTTTATTTTGTGTGCATCACGAAGATTATTTCCCCGCAGGTAATGCGCAAATGGGTCCCGATGAAAAATATTTTAGCGGTCGCCATATGGGCGATGATTTTATTATTAAAGATGGTTTTAGAATGTACCATGGCAAAGCGGTTCCGGGTTTTCCGGGTCACCCGCACCGTGGTTTTGAAACCGTAACAGTTGTGCGAAAAGGAATTGTAGATCATGCCGATTCGATGGGAGCTTCCGGACGTTATGGTAATGGCGATGTGCAGTGGATGACCGCAGGCAAAGGCGTGCAACACTCCGAAATGTTTCCGTTAGTGCATAGCGATAAAGAGAATACCATGGAGCTGTTTCAAATTTGGTTAAACCTGCCAAAGAAGAATAAAATGGTAGAACCTCATTTTAAAATGTTTTGGAAAGAAGCCATTGCCAATCATGTGAATACAGATGCAGCTAATAAAAAAACAGTAGTAGAAGTGATTGCCGGAAAAATAGGAAATTCGGTAGCGCCAGTGCCGCCGCCAGATTCGTGGGCAGCAGATCCAAAAAACGAAGTGGCTATTTGGAATATGAAACTGGAAGCAGGGGCACAGTTTACGTTGCCAAAAGCGTCGGCAGGCATAAACCGTACTATTTATTTTTACGAAGGAAGCAGCTTAACTGTTGCAGGCACTACCATTGATAAATACACCGCCATTGAATTAAAAGCAGATATGGATGTAGAACTTAAAGCAGGTAATGAGCCGGTAAGTATTTTAATGCTGCAAGGCAAACCCATTGGCGAACCTGTAATGCAATACGGTCCGTTTGTTATGAATACCAAGCAAGAAATAAACGAAGCCTTTGAAGATTATCATAAAACCCAATTTGGTGGCTGGCCTTGGCCTAAATACGACCAAGTGCATGCAAAAGAAAAAACACGGTTTGCAAAATATGCCGATGGAACGCTGGAGACAAAAACAAGTTAATGATTTTTATCACAAATTAGTGAAACGAATATCATTTAAAATTTACAAAGATTTAGCGTAATTCATTCTGTTAATTATATCGAGTGGATATAGCAGTTTTAATCGTGTAAATTTTTTTAAGTATGAAAATAATAGTTTTTTTTCTTTTACTTTTTATAGGAAATAAAGACCTGGTGGTAAAAAATTCAATATTTGCCAACAAGCATTACATCCCTTTTAAATATACCTGCGATGGATTAAATGTAAATCCTGATTTAACAATAGAGAATATTCCAAAAGGAACCAAAAGCCTTGCTTTAATTATGGATGATACTGAGTCGCCCAATGGCGAGTTTACACATTGGGTTATGTGGAATATTCCGCCAACCGGAAAAATAAAGGAAAATAGTAGTCCGGGTATGGTGGGTAAAAATACCCACGGACAAAATAAATATTACGGGCCTTGTCAACCTAACGGCGTACACACTTTTAATTTTAAAGTATTTGCATTAAACACCGAACTAAATCTTCCTTCTTCAACCGACAAAAAAATGTTATTGGATTCAATGTCGGGTCATGTTATTTCGAGTGGCACTTTAACCGGGCTTTACCAAAGACAATAAACTGTTATTGTTTAATCTTTTTGAATTAAATCCTTCACATCTTGAAAAGCCATTTTCAAATTCTTTTTTTGCTCTGCAAGAACTTCGTCTGTTTCGGCTTTCCCTAAAGATAATTGCAAATCTAAATGTTCAACTTTAGCCTTAAGGTGCTGCCATTTTTCCTTATCCCTATCTATGGTAGCATTAATTTGAGATTTAAAGTGTTGGTATTGTTCGCGGGTTTCTTTTTTAACTTCCTCAAACTTGTCGCCTAACTCAGCTTTGCCCAAAGCCGCTTGTACTTGTAGTTCTTCTAATTTAGTACTTGCTTTCTTAAAAAAAGAAATAACGTTATCTCCAAAATGTTCCATAATAAATAATTTGTTTTTATAAAGATAACATAATTGAAAAGAATGCCAAATGCATTTTATGGTATTTGAATATGAGATTTATCAGTTAAAAAAGAAATTAAAAACTTACCTGATACACATCCATATTATTTCTTTGAATATTAAACACTTCAAAACCGCCCGCTTGCGGAATTACTTCCATCAAATCAAATGATTTACACCCTCTGCTTAAGCCTTCAAAAATAAGTGTAAAGCCTCTGCCATCGTTTAAGGTCCACTGCGGTGCAAACGAAATATTAAAAGCAGTAATTAATTTCGCTCTTCTATCACTACCGTGCTCCACTAAATAAGTGCTGCTCCAAATACGGTAGGCTTCGCTTCCCTCGCCATTGCAACGGCAATGCACAATGGTTTGTCGCTCTTCGCTTTCAAGGGTTTTTATTTCAACTTGTTCTTCAGTTTCAATCATCTACAGCAAAATTAATAATAATTTTAGTAGAATAATTATGCTTTTATAGCCCAACGTAACTTTGCTGAACGTGCGCGGGGATTGGTGTTGCATTCTGCAGCAGATGCACGAATAACATCGGAGGCAACCTCACTATAAATACCTAAACGAAAAAGACTTTGAAACGATTTTTTTACACGGCGGTCTTCGCCGGAATGAAAAGAGAGGATGGCCACGCGTCCACCAGAGGCCAACGCATCGGGTAATTTTTCTAAAAAACTTTCCAAGGCACCAAATTCATCATTTACGGCTATTCGCAATGCTTGAAAACAACGTTGGCAGGCTTTTTTCACTTCTTCTTTTTGCATCGCGTGCGGTAAATAACACAAGGCTTCTTTTATAATTTCTTGCAATTGTTTTGTTGTAACTACATCATTTCCTTTTGCAAAACTAACTTTAATGGCTTTGGCAATGGCTTCATTATGCAGTTCATCGGCATTTTGTTCAAGTAGCTCTTCCAAATCGTTTTGCGAAATTGTTTTTAAAAGCATTGCTGCCGATTTACCACTTTTTGGGTTTAATCGTAAATCCAAAGGACCATCTACTTTAAAGGAAAAACCTCTTTCGGGATTATCAATTTGCATGGATGAAACACCTAAATCGGCCAATACAAAATTTAAAGGTCCGGCTTCGGCAGCAATTAAATCAATACCCGAAAAATTCATTTTTTTAATTACCAAAACGTCTTCTCCGTAACCTAAGTCAGCCAAACGTTTTTGTGTGCGGGGCAATTCAAAGGGATCAACATCGGTGGCATATAAATGTCCACCGGGAGATAAACATTTCAAAATTTCCAAACTGTGTCCACCATAACCTAAAGTGGCATCTAATCCGGTTTGTCCAGGAACAATTTTAAGAAACTCCACAATTTCGGTTACACAAATAGAACGGTGCATGCCTGCCGGGGTGCGGCCTTGCAGTTTTACTTTTTCTATATCCTCTGCATAGTGTTCAGGTTGCAATTCTTTGTATTTTTCCTTAAAAGCTTTTGGGTGTGTACCCTTGTAGCGAATGCGCCGTGGTTTTTGTGGTTGTTCCTCATCCATTTTGTTAAATATAGTGTTTTAGTATTTGTAAACCAAAAGTAAAAGGTGCAATAAAAAGTCAACAAAAATTACTAAGTTTAAATGATAATTTTTTAGATTGAAAATAAACTTTAAAATAATTTTCTTATTTCTTTTGGCTACAAAGACAAGTCTTTTTTGTCAGAAAGAAGATTCAATTGCAAATATTTTGAAACGAGCACCGCATGATACCGTGCGCTGTAATATTTTGTTTACATTAATAGAAGACGAGCATGACGATAATATTTGGCCAAAATATAACGATCAATTAATTGCAATTGCACAATCGCATTTAAAAGGTATTACAAATCCAACGAACAAATTGGATACTTTTTATTTTACACATTTATCAAATGGCCTTAGTAATAGGGGACTGATTGCCCATGGTAAAGGAGATTTTAATACCGCTTTAAAGTTTTATAATTCATCGTTAGAAATTGAGAAAAAAATAAATAGCCTAGTTAATATATCTTTAGTTTATAATAATATAGCTGGTGTTTATTCCGAACAGGGAATGTATTTAAATAGCATTGAATTTTTAAAAAGGAGTTTAGCAATAAGGATAAAAAGTAAAGATAATATTGGGATTGGACAATGCTATTCGAATTTAGGAATTGGTTATTATGATATGCAAGACACAGCGCTGGCTAAATTTTATTTTTTAAAATCTATAAACTATTACAGCAGGAGTAACGATTCTGCGCACATTGCTTTTGTTTACAATAATTTAGGGTCGATTTACAGAAAATCGGGAAATAATAAAATGGCATTAAATTATTTTAATAAAAGTTTACACATTCAAACTAAAATAAATAATAAAAAAGGTATGTGTGTGGCAATGGGCAACATATCCGAAACGTATATTGTTGAGAAAAATTATGTTGATGCAAAGAATTATGCTTTAAAAGCATTGGCATTGGGAAAAGAGTTAGGATTTCCAACACATATTAAAGTGCCAGCCCATTCGCTTTATGATATTGAATCGAAAACTGGTAATTGGCAAAATGCTCTAAAGTATTACCAATTGTTCATTGAAATGCGCGATAGTATTATGAGTACCGAAAACACAAAAGCTACCATTAAAGAGCAAATTCAATTTGAGTATGAAAAGCAAAAGGCAATTGACAAAGCCGTAAGCGATAAAGAATTATTAGTTTCGAATGAACGTGCTCAAAAGCAAAAGATTATAACAACTTCAATTAGTGTTGGACTAATTTTAGTAATAGTGTTTGCAATTTTTATTTTTAATAGGCTGCAAATAACAAATAAACAGAAAAAAATTATAGAAGCTCAAAAGCAATTGGTAGAAGAGAAAAACTTGATAATTGAAGATAAACAAAAGGCAGTTTTAGATAGCATTAATTATGCGCAAAGGATTCAGAAGGCAATGATTACCTCAGAGAAATATATTTCAAAACAATTAAATAGATTAAAAAAAAGCTAAAATATATTTTCACCTACTTATGTTTTGTACCATTAAATTTTCAGATATTTAAACTGCCTAGTGTAGTCTTATAAGAAAAAAACTTTCAAAAATTGCCTTATTTTTTTTGGTTTTACCCCCCATTGCTCAGAATAGCAAATCTCAGATACCACCACTTAAATTTGCAAAACACAACATCATAAAAATTGAAATACCCCTTAAATTATTGTAACATATTGATAAAAGACAAAAGTAAATTTTATATTGGCAATTAATTTTTATTTGTCTAACCACAATTTAAAGTCATTTACTCGTTCTCTACTAACAATACCGTCATCTTCTTGTAAAAAATCTGTAGAGATTTTATAACGACTATTAAAATAGGAACTTACTTTTTTTACGGCATCAATTTGAATTAAAACTTTTCGATTAATTCTAAAAAAAAGACTTACGTCAATTAATTGTTCTAACTGATCAAGCGTATAATCAATTGGATAACGCTTCCCTAATTTTGTAACTAACAAAACAATACCATCTTCGGCAATAAAATAGGATATATCTTCGGTTTTAATAGACGAAATAGTGTCGCCCATTTTTACCATAAATCGGTTTTTAAATTGCTTATTAATAATGTTAAAAGCAGTATCGATTTTTTCGGCATTAATTTTTTGTACCGATGTAGGTTTTAGTTTTTCAAATTTTTGAATGGCAGTTCTCAAATCTTCTACACCTATTGGTTTTAATAGATAATCGATACTATTTACTTTAAAGGCTTTTATTGCATATTCATTATAAGCAGTCGTAAATATAATTGGAGTATCAATAGAAATTTTAGAAAAAATATCAAAACTTAAACCATCTGCTAAATGAATATCAACAAATAATAAATCGACTTGAGAATTTTCAGAAAGTAATTTAACGGATTTTTTTACAGAATCTGCTAAGCCAACAACTGTTATATCTTTATTAACCTTTTTTAAAAGGGTTGTTAAATGCTCGGCAGAGAGTTGCTCGTCTTCTATAATTATTACGTTCATAAACTTTTTAAAAGTGGCAATTTAACTTCAAATATTTTTTCGGAAGTATGAATATGCACTTCCATTTTGGTGTAATGACGGTAACGCGACATGATGTTTTTTAAACCAGTTCGCGAACTTTCTTCGTTTAATGTTCGAACTTGTAAATTGTTAGAAACGATTAAGTAATCGTCTTTAGTATAAATATCAACATGTAAGGGCATATCCAATGACGTTTCATTATGTTTGATGGTGTTTTCAATTAACAGTTGCAATGCCATGGGCGGTAACAGATGTTGTTGTTTTTCGGAAGAAATATTTATTTTGAATTGCAAGCCTTCTCCAAACCGAATTTTTAATAGATAACAATACGATTCAATAAATTTTAATTCTGTTTCTAATTCAATTAACTCTTTACTTTTATTATCTAAAATATACCGATACACTTTTGAAAATTGATTTATGAAATCAACCGCTTTGTCTTGATCCTTATAAACTAAAGAAGATAAAACACTTAAATTATTAAACAAAAAATGTGGATTGACCTGACTTTTTAAATTTTCTAATTGTGCTTCAACGCTTTCTTTTTTGTATTTTTCAACATCTGTTAACGAGGTTTTCCAATTAATAAAAAAGTAAGTGCCAATTTGAGTTGCCATTAAAATAAGAGTTACTAAAGTGCCGACTACTAAGCCCGCAATACCCATTTTATTTTTGGAGTCTTTAGGAAAATGACATATAAAATAATCAAACAAAGAAGTGCCAATAAAAATAATAGATACACTAAAAACGATACCAATTATGCTTTGCGAAATGGCTCGTTTTACCGGTTTTTTATCCCACGGAAATCTAGCATTCATCCTTTTATCAATAAACAAACTTCCCTCCCAAATAACAAGTGTAATTAAAATACAAAGTATTATACTATAATAAAAACCAAAATCGATTTTATTACTATTTTCAATAGGGGCAATAGCATGAAGCAAAAATGAAATAATGATGCCAATTATAACAATGTATAAATACTTACTTTTTAGAATATGTTTAATTGTAATTTTCAATTATGCTATTTACTTGTTTTTTAATTGTGCAACAGTTTGCTTAACTGCGAGCGCGTTGCTTGTTGGGGAGTAATTAAATCGTTTATTGAATTTAGTACTATCAAAAAAATAATCCCTATCGTATTGATAACGCATTTCGTACATCTCTTTTAAAATTGGAACAAACAAACCCAATGCTTTTAAGCCCCAAGATGGCAGTACTTGATATTTATTTTGGGTTTGCATTTCTGATGCAAATAAATTAATCCAATCTTCACCGGTTATTTTTTGTGAATCGGTTGGTAAATTCCAAATTTGATTAAAAGCATCAGGCATATTTCCAAGTATTGCTGTGCCCTTTGCCAAATCAGGGGTATAACTGGTGCTATGCACTACTTTTGCATTGCAAAACCATTGTGCTTTTTTACCTTTTAATAAATTATCGTAAATTAAATTCATTAAAATACTTTTGTCTTTTACACCACCAAAAAAATCGGCAGAACGAGCAATAATTGCATTTAACTTCTTTTTTTCAATTGCATTTAAAATTAATGTGTCCACTTCAGCCCTTACTTGTCCTTTGAGGCTACTAGGACTAATGGGTGATTCTTCAGTAATATGATTTACATTATTTCCTCCAATTGCATATACGTTATCAAAAAATACAAGTTTTGCATTATGTTGTATGCATGCATCAATAACATTTTTTATTAATGGTGGCCATTGTTGTTGCCATAGTTTTGTAATGTAGTCGAAGCCTATAGTTACATAAACTATTTCGCTACCTTCTACAGCTTTAAATACTTCTTCTCGGTTAGAAAGGTTAGCGGAAAATAAACTATCTGAGGCATTTATTTTTTTTGGATTGCGACTTACTAACTTAATTTCATTTGTATAAGTGGCGAGGGCTTTTGCCAACTCAACACCTATGGCACCACCTGCGCCTAAAATTGTTTGTTTCATTTTTAATTTTTTTAGTTTATAGTTTAAAAATACTTTATTTTTTACTAAAACTGAATTTTATATACAAAGTTCGGAAACAAGCCAATTTGATAAGAGGTATTTACGTTATTGGTAATAGGATTATAGCGTTGTGCAAACACATTTTTGTTATTGGTTACATTTTGAATATCAAAATAAATGGACTGCGATAATTTAGACTTTTTGCTGTTAAAGGTAAAACCCGATTTAAAATCCAGTCTAAAAAAATCCGGATTGCGTGCAGTGTATGCAAAATCATCACCTTTTAAAACCTCTTGTTTTGCTAATTTCGAAGCCTCTACATCTATTGGCGTGTAATGTCTACCACCAGCTTGGGTCATTTTTAAATCAATAGTAAACGAGTTGCGTTTTGCTTTTCCTAATTTAAATTCTTTCCCTACTAAAATATTATACACATAATTTCCATTAAAGGCTGTGTTGTATTCCTTACCGTTACTGCCTTTGTACTTGCTTTCGTATAGTGTGCCGGTAATTAAACCGTAATACCCTTTACTATAAAATTTTTCAATAGTCAACTCTAAACCATAATTATCACCTGTGCCTTTATTTACCAAATTACTTTGGTCGAACGGATTAAAGCTTGCGCCTGAATTTAATATAGAATAACTACTGGCGTAATTATTTACAGGAACATTAAATAAATATTGATAATAGACTTCGGTTTTTATTCGCCAACTTTTTGCCGGTAATAAATCGTAACCTAAAACAAAATGCTGACTACGCGTAAAATCTAAATTTTTGTTGGATTGATTGTATGAACCATCGGCTTGAATTTGACGGTAAAAATACACATCAATAGCCTGCATTTGGCTGTGTAAACCATAACCAGCGCTGATAGTATTTTTTTGATTCAATTGGTATTTTAAGCCTAAGCGCGGTTCAACACTCCACGAATTATTTAAAGTTAAAAATTGTGAGTGGACCCCAACATTTAAATTTAACTTATCCGTAAAGTTATATTTTGCATGTGCATAACCTTGTAATAAAGTTGTTTTATCTTTATAGTCCCAAATTTGAAGCCAATCAGACGAACCAGACCTATCTCTATAATTTAAATCTAAATTTATCAATTCTCCTATAGCTCCTATTTTAAAAAATAATTTAGAATTTATTTTTGAATTAAATGATGTATTAACCGAATAATTATAACGTGTGGCTTTATTTTCTAATACACGTTTTGGTTTTGAATCTAATTTAGAAATTGAATCTTGATTAAAATCAGAAGCAGAATAAGTAGCTCCAATTATTGTATTAAAATATGATTTATCATTAACTCTAATAAAATGTTTTAAGCCAATTAAACCAATATCACTAGTAAAATAACTGTCGGCAGTTGGGTCGGCAAACAAATCGGTGCTATCAATTTTATTATGCGAAAAGTCTATTTTACTTTTTGCGCCTAATCCAAACAGAGTAAACTTTCCTAATTTGCTGGTACCACTATTAAATTTAAACGAAAGGTCTTGATAAAACGGTGTAGCCGTTGTACCAATATTTAAACCCAATGCTTGTGCAAAACCAGTAAACGAATAACGGTAAGCAATTAAATAAGAAGAACCCTTCTCTTTATTAATGGGGCCTTCGGTCATTGCCTCTAGGCCTGTTAAAGCGCCGAGTTGAATGGTGTGTTCACGCTTATCTGCATTCCCATTTCTAAAACCTAAATCAAATACACCTGCATTAGCGTTACCGTATTCAGAAGGAAAAGCAGAAGTGAAAAAATCTGAATTTTTTAAAACATTTGTATTAATGGCACTTACAGGGCCACCTGTGCTGCCTACAGTGCTAAAGTGATTTGGATTAGGGATATTTAATCCTTCAATACGCCACAGAACACCACTAGGAGAGTTACCGCGAATAACAATATCGTTTCTGCTGTCATCGGGAGAACTCACTCCTGCAAAATTGGCCGCTAAACGCGCAGGGTCGCTGCGACCACCGGCATAACGATTTACCTCTTCCATGCTAAAAGATCTGCCACTAACTGAGGTTAACTCGTTGTTTGTTTCATTTTTTTTCGAAGCCGTAACTTCAATTTCATTTAAACTGCTAACGCTTTCTTCCATACCAACATCTAAACTTACTTCTTTACCAGATGTTACCACTACGTTTGGCATTACTACTTCTTTATAACCAATAAAATTTATTTTAATATCGTAACGACCTGGAGTTACATCCGCAATTTTAAATTTACCATTAGCATCAGTAACTCCTGCTTTTAAAGGATTAGTATTTAGCAAAACAACGTTAACACCAGGAAGCCCTATTTGCGCTTGTTTATCAATAACAGTGCCCTTAACTGTTTGCGTATTGTTTTGTGAGAAAATTTTGTTAGTATATACAAACAAAATAAATAATGTAAACGTTGTGATTTTTTTCATGTTATATTAATTTTTCGTCAAAACTAAAACATCATTAAAGTAAAATTAAGTAAAAACCTATGAGTTGTTTTTTTTGTTAGTTGAATTGTAAATTGAGGAATTACTTTCTTTTGTTTTGAAAAGTGGTTTGCCTTTTAGAGCCTGTAGAAGTGTAAATATTGCTAATGCAAAATATAAAATACCAATGCCAATAGTTAGCTTAGTGTTTTTTAAAATGTAAAAGGATAGTAGTGGTAATACCTGTAGCGCATGCATGCCAATAAAATGAGCTATTCTTGGGTCACCAAATTTTTTACTCCAGTTTAAAATCGGTATGCCGTGGTTTCCGTCTGGCCCGCCAATAGTGTGCGACATACGTGAACCCATCACAAAACCCTCCAAGGCAAATATCACAAATAAAAAAATACCAAATCTAATACTCCAAACATAATAGGTTGGTAAATTTGGAAAAGCACTTGTACAAAATAAAACACCTACATATGCCGTATACAGAGTTACAATAGTTGCTGCAATAGCCATTAACGAATATAACGTTGCATAGACAGCAGTGCTTATATTGTAATGCGATAATTGCCCTTTTCCTGCTTGAAATGCAATGTAAGCAACCTCAAACCCTAGCAGTATAATTACAGTCCAGTTAAATAATTTTATATTAAATGTAGCAGGTAAATAACTACAAAACCATGCCATAGCCCATGCATAAAATAAGGTGGATAAAGCAAATTTAAAAGGCTTGTACCAGGCATTCACTCCCATTACCTCCGTTGAAGTAGTTTTTGCTAAAATAAAAAAAGTAATGGCTGATATTAGACATATTAAGCCGAAAAGGAATAACGTTTCGTTTCTATTTTTTAAATTTTCTATAATGTAGGTCATATTAAATAATTTTTGTTTGTTATATGGTATTGCGAGATTATCTTTATTCTATTTCACCGTAAGCATTTTATCTATTTAAAATTGCTCAATTTAGGTTCGTTAAAACTAATCTATCTTATCGTTAACGAAAATAAAAAACAAATGAGTTGTTGTTTTTTTATAATGAACTGTAATACCATTTCCCAGTTATCTACCTTTTATTTAGTCTTTAAAAAAAATTGTTTTGGTATTAACTAATTGCTTATATTTGTAATATCAATATGATATCATTTAAATATTAAATTTATGAAAACAGAAAAAACAATAACACCTTTTAATGGATATGTGGCAGTTATAATTTTATTAGTAATTGGAGTTATAATGGTTCTAGGACTTACTTCAAGCCACGACTTAATATGGCTTGCCTTACTACCCCTATTTATTCTTTTAACGAAGGGTATTATTGTTATAAGTCCAAATAACTCAAAAATTCTCTTATTATTTGGGGCCTACAAAGGTAGCATTAAGCAAAATGGCTTGTTTTTTGTTAATCCATTATATAGTAGAACAAGTATGTCGTTACGTGCCAGGAACTTTGAAAGCGATAAAATAAAAGTAAATGACAAAATGGGAAACCCAATTATGATTAGCGTTATTTTAGTTTGGAAAGTTAGTGACACCTTTAAAGCGACGTTTGAAGTAGATAATTATGTGAACTTTATTAAAATTCAAACGGATTCAGCTGTTAGAAAACTGGCTGGCTCTTTTCCATACGACCATTTTGAAGATGAAAGAGCTACAGTAACATTAAGCACAAATTTTGATGATGTAAACAAAGCACTTGAACACGAGGTTACCCAACGCTTAGAAATTGCAGGTATAGAAGTAGTAGAATCGCGAATAGGCTATTTAGCCTACGCCCCTGAAATTGCACATTCGATGTTGCGCCGACAACAAGCCTCTGCTGTTGTAGCTGCCCGTCACAAAATTGTTGAAGGCGCTGTTGGTATGGTAGAAAGTGCTTTAAAACTTTTAGCAGATAAAGAAATTATTGAGTTTGATGAAGACAGGAAAGCAACGATGGTGAGCAATTTAATGGTTGTACTTTGCGGAGATAGTGAAACAAAACCAGTAATAAACACTGGCACATTAAATCAATAAAAATATGTCCGAAAAAAAATCATTTGCATTACGAATTGATTCAGAAACCATGAAAGCCATTGAAAAATGGGCTGCTGATGATTTTCGTAGTGTTAATGGTCAAATTGAGTGGATACTTCATACCCGTTTAAAAGAAGCAAAAAGGCTTAAAGTAAATTCTATTCTAAAAAAATAAATTCGAATCAAAACTGTTTTTAACAAAAAAAAGCCTTGTTTAACACAAGGCTTTTTTTATGTCGGGGCGGCCAGATTCGAACTGACGACCTCCTGCTCCCAAAGCAGGCGCGATACCGGACTACGCTACGCCCCGATTTGCCCAAAAATTGAGGTTGCAAATATACACTATTATTTAAAAAAACAAAAAAATATTTTTTTGTTTTTACACCTTGCCATAAAATAGTAAATTAGACGAATTTATGTCGCAACAACAAATTTTAATTCTTGATTTTGGTTCTCAATACACCCAACTAATTGCCCGCCGTTTAAGGGAATTAAACGTTTATTGCGAAATTCATCCTTACAACAAAATTCCAGCAATTACTCCCAACATAATGGGTGTTATTTTAAGTGGTAGCCCTCATTCTGTAAGAGAAGAAAATCCACTTCGTCCAAATTTAGATGGCATAAAAGGCAAATTACCCTTGTTGGGTGTGTGTTATGGCGCGCAGTTTTTGGCACATTTTAATGGCGGTGAAGTTGGAAAATCTAACTCCCGCGAGTATGGTAGAGCTAACTTAGATTTTGTAGATAGTAAGAATGTGCTATTAAAAAATGTATCACAAAATTCCCAAGTGTGGATGAGCCATGCAGATACTATTTTAACTACACCACCAAATTTTAAAATTATAGCGAGCACACACGACGTAAAATGTGCTGCTTTTACCATTGAAAATGAAACAACCTTTGGCATTCAATTTCATCCCGAAGTAACACATAGTACCGAAGGCTTACAATTGTTTAAAAATTTCGTATTCGATATTTGCAAATGCAAGGGCGATTGGACACCCACTTCGTTTATTGATACTACTATAACCTCTTTAAAAAATACCATTGGGAGTGATAAAGTAATTTTAGGGTTAAGTGGCGGTGTTGATAGCAGTGTTGCTGCCATGTTGTTGCATAAAGCCATTGGTAAAAACCTACATTGTATTTTTGTAGATAACGGTTTGTTGCGTAAAAATGAATTTGAAAATGTGTTAGAATCATACAAACACATGGGTTTGAACGTAAAAGGCGTTAATGCAAAAAAAATATTTTACACGGCATTAGATAAAGTAACCGACCCTGAAAAAAAGCGTAAAGCCATTGGCAAAGCTTTTATTGATGTATTTGATGAAGAAAGCAAATTAATTACCGATGCGAAATTTTTAGCGCAAGGCACTATTTATCCAGATGTAATTGAAAGCGTTTCCGTTAAAGGACCTTCGGCTACTATTAAATCTCATCACAACGTAGGTGGTTTGCCCGATTATATGAAATTGCAAGTAGTGGAGCCTTTGCGTAGTTTGTTTAAAGACGAAGTGCGAAAAGTAGGAAAAGAGTTGGGCTTAGACGAAAACATTTTAAATCGCCATCCCTTCCCCGGGCCAGGTTTAGCTATTCGTATTTTGGGCGATATTACCCCTGAAAAAATTGCTATTATACAAGAGGTAGATGCTATTTTTATTGACGGATTAAAATCACATAATTTATATAAAGATGTTTGGCAAGCTGGTGCTATATTTTTACCAATACAAAGTGTGGGAGTAATGGGCGACGAGCGCACGTATGAAAATGTTGTTGCCTTGCGTGCAGTAAGCAGTACTGATGGTATGACTGCCGATTGGTGTCATTTACCTTACGAGTTTTTAGCAAAAATAAGCAACGAAATAATAAACAAAGTAAAAGGCGTAAACCGTGTTGTTTACGATATTAGCTCTAAACCTCCGGCTACTATTGAGTGGGAATAATTTTTAATTAAAAATTAAAGATTAAAAATTATAAATAAATGATAATTAAATTAATAAATAAACACACTCTGTCTTGCGTCTTGTGTTTTGTGTCCTGCTTTCTGCTTTCACAAACTAAGTCAACAAACATTCAAACTATTGAAGGTAAAAAATTATACATTCATAAAATTGAAAAATCGCAAAGTTTGTATTCTATTGCAAAGTTATATGCCGTAAGTTTAGATGATATTTATAAACTAAATCCTGAAACAAAATCGGGTACAAAAACCGGACAAGAACTTAAAATACCATTTACCTCAACAACAACTGTTAATACGCAAACGACTACCACAAATACCGCCACAGCAACTATTTTAACAGCCTCTGCAATCGATACCGCTAGATTTTATTGCCATAAGGTTGCCAAAAGCGAAACCTTGTACTCTATTTTAAAAAAATACAACAAAACAGAAAAAGAATTAACCCAAATCAATCCAAATTTTACAAGTAGTATTAAAGAGGGCCAATTAATTGCAATAGAACCTAAACCAACAGGTGTTACCATTAAAAATCCAATAGATATTAAAACTATTGAAGCAAAATTAGATAGCGGATTTGTAAAAATAATTACTAAACCTAAAAAAACAAGCTACACAGTTGCGTTAATACTACCATTTAAATTAGACCAAACTAATACTATTGAATTAAATGATTTAGTAAAAAATAAATTAAATTTCCCAAAAATTCCGGCATTAGCAATTGATTTTTATTTAGGATTTAAGCGTTGCGTTGACTCTTTAACAGCGAAAGATTTTGAGGTAAACATTGAACTTTACGACATTGATGATAAAGATTCGTTAAAACTTAGCCAATTAGCTAACGATACAAAATTTAAACAGACTGATTTTGTATTTGGTCCGCTATATGCTAACGGCTTTAAAGTAATTTCGCAAAAAGCAAAAGAATTGGGTATTCCAATAATATCGCCCATTACACAACAAAATAAAATGTTGTATAATAATAATTATGCTTCAAAAATTAACCCATCGCAATTTACTTTATTAGAAAGTTTAGCAGATTATTGTATCGACTCATTAGTTACTCAAAACACAAATATAATTTTGATGTTACCTTACGAAAAAGACGCGAAAGAAGTTTCGTATGTAAAAGCGTTTAAAAAGTATTACAACGAAAAACAAAAGCTATTGGGCAAATCGGCTAAAGACACTGTAACAATGGCAAAAGGTTTAGCTGGTGTAAAAGCAAATTATAAAAGCGGAGTTAAAAACCTAATAGTTTCGTTAAGTAACAACGAAGTATTTATAGCAGATTTTACGACCCAATTGGCAGTTTATGCCGATAAAAAAGATATAACACTTTGTGGTTGGCAAAATACAACTGTTTATGATAACATAGATCAGGAATACTTAAACCAACTGCATTATACTTTTCCGCACCAATACAATATTGTAAATACAACGGTATACAATCAAATAATTGATAGTTATAAAGCTCAACAAGGCACCTACCCTAGCGAGTATTATTTTATTGGATTTGACATCGCCTTGTATTATTTAAATAATTTAAAACAACAGGGACCCAATTTTATAAATAACCTTAATAACCTAAGTGCCGAAACGGGTTACTTACGTTTTAAATTTACCCGCCCCGATAACACAACCGGGTTTGATAATAGGGGTGTGTACATTTTTAATTATAACAATTACCAATTGTATAAAACGGGATGGAAATAACTAAAGAAATCATTTCTGATTGGTTAAAAAATTTACAAACACAAATTTGCAAAGCCCTAGAAACGGCTGACGGTAGCGGAAAATTTACTAATGAACACTGGGAACGCAAAGAAGGTGGTGGAGGTATTACACGTATACTTAACGAAGGAAGTGTAATAGAAAAAGGTGGCGTATTATTTAGTGCGGTTTATGGCGATGCCCCCGATTTTTTATTTAAAGAAAAAGAACATAGTGTAAATGATTCTAAGCCTGATAAAGCGCAATTTTATGCAACCGGTGTTTCCATAGTTATTCATCCTAAAAACCCTATGGTTCCAATTATACACATGAACATCCGTTATTTTGAAATGAATAATGGAACAAAATGGTTGGGTGGTGGTATTGATTTAACGCCACATTATGTGTGTGAAGATGATGCCCGTTTTTTTCATAATGAGTTAAAAAAAGTGTGCGATAAACACAATTTAAATTATTATTCAAAATTTAAAAAATGGGCTGATGATTATTTTTTTATAAATCATCGTAATGAAACGCGTGGTATAGGCGGCATTTTTTTTGACAGATTAAATTCTGATAATGAAATGAGCTTTGAACAAAATTTTGAATTTTGGAAAAATGTAGGCGAACGCTTTGCGCCCATTTATACCGAATTAATTAATCGTAATAAAAATAAAACGTTTACCGAAAAAAATAAGCAATGGCAACTATTGCGCAGAGGAAGATATGTTGAATTTAATTTGGTATACGATAAAGGCACACAATTTGGCTTACAAACTAATGGCAGGGTTGAGAGTATTTTAATGAGCCTTCCAAAATTTGCAAGTTGGGAATATGATTTTAAACCTGAAAAAAATTCAGCAGAGGAGAATACCTTAAACCTATTAAAAAAGGAAATAAATTGGCTCAATAATTTTTAGCGTACTCTTCTGCCAATTGTTTTCCAACTATTTCTGGAGTGGCATGCTTTGCAATAAAATCTACCATCTTAGTGCCATTAAATTCTAATTTCTTATCTAAAAAATCTTGTAAGTTTTGTGTTAATTGATGTTCATCTCCTACTTCTACCAATTTCCCAAAATCATCCGTTATAAAAAAAGGTAATTGCCCTACGCTACTTGCAAATATTGGTAAGCCGCAGGCAAGCGCTTCTAAAACTACTACTGGCATATTTTCGTAATTACTAAATAAAATTAAAGCGTGGGATTGCTGCATTAATTCCGCAATTTGTTGTTGTGTTTTATGACCCACAAAATTTATTTTATTTATATTTAGTTGCTGTGCTTCCTGCTCATAATATTTTTTAGTTTCATCGTTTCCGCCAACAAAAATAGAGTTAAAACTATAACCCTTTGCTTGCAATTTTTGCAGCGATAATAAAGTACCCGAAATATTTTTTTGATCCTTATCTAAAGTTGAAACGTGCAAAAACAATGGTACAGTAGATTTTAATTTTTGGTTAGGTTTAAAAATATCAGCATTTACAACATTATAAATTAATTGATAGTTAACATCAAGTCCATGCATTTTCATGGCATGTTTTTGAAGCTCCGATACGTAAAATATTTTACAAACATTCTTAAAAACTTTTTTAGTAAAATATTTAGTTAAAAAACCTTTATAATTGCCGTCTTCGGGTAGGTAACCACTCCAATGTTCAACAATAGTATGTTTAACCTTATAGTGTTTTTTAAATATATTTAAACAAATTGCTGCTGGGTACACTACGTTTAATTGAATGGCAGTAACATTTATTTTGTTATTAATTAAGGTTTGTAAAAGCAATTTGTATGCTTTTTTAAATCGCGTAAATTTTTGTAGGCTCGAAATTAAAGGAAGTTTTGAATTTACTTTTCTATAAGCAACAGTATATTCTGTAAAAGTTTGATTTACAACATGTGTTTGCATCTGAAACTTTACCGTTTGTTGGTTTGGATAAGCGTACACAACTACAACATTTGTAAATTTACTTAAAGCTAAAGCGTGGTTTTTTATAAAAATACCATGGCTTTTATTTATGGGTGTAGGATACCACGAAGCCAAAAATAATACGGTAGAGGCTTGCACTTGCGCCATGTTGCGCTATTCTATATTAATGGTTACTTCTAATAAAAATAACGAACGCTTGTCATTAATCTCGTTAAAATGTACGTTTAATTTATTGCCACTTTTCATTCCAATTGTAATAAAACCTAAACCTGCGCCACCTTTATCGCTTAATTCGTTATTTTCTAAGTGTTCTAAATAATAGGCTTTTAATTCGGCAGGGTCGGTAAATGAGTTTATTCTATTGATATCCTTTGAAAGCTTTTGAATTGCAGTATTGTAAATTAAATTAGCAGTAGTAATTTTTACGGCATTGTTTGAAATATACAAAATAAAAAAATTATGCTGCGCTCCGTTATCATCTTTGTGCCCATGAATAAGCATATTCTGCAAGGCTTCTACACAAATAAAAAATACTTTTTTAACTACCATTTTTGGCAAGTTATTTTCTAATATTTTTTCTTCAATAGTTCCTTCTAATTTTGAAATAGTTTCGGTATTTAATACACCATCGTATGCTAAAATCAATACTCCATTTGTATTTACACTCTCGATTTGTTTCTCGAAATGTAAGTCAAAAAATTGGTCTTCTTTATTTAGCGTAATGCTCACTATTTAAATAATCCGTTTAGTTGTGCGTCAATCATTCTTAATACTTTGCCTAAATCTTCTTTACTTTCGCTAAAGTTGATATCATCTACATCTACTACTAAAATTTTTCCTCCTTCGTAACTTGTGCTCCAGGCTTCGTAACGCTCGTTTAAGCGTTTTAAATAATCTAAACGAATGCTGTTTTCGTAATCGCGGCCACGTTTTTGTATTTGTTTTACAAGAGTTGGTACACTAGCTCTTAAATAAATAATTAAATCAGGAGCTTTAACTAAGCCATCCATTAATTTAAATAAATTAAAATAATTATCGTAATCGCGCGAGGTCATTAAACCCATGGCGTGTAAGTTTGGAGCAAAAATATAAGCATCTTCGTATATGGTTCTATCTTGTACAACAGTGTGCTTTCCTTTACGAATTTCCAAAATTTGATTAAAACGGTTATTTAAAAAATACACTTGCAAGTTAAACGACCAACGTTGCATATCTTCATAAAAATCGTTTAAATAGGGGTTATCGTCTGCATCCTCGTAATGTGCATGCCACTTGTAATGTTTAGCCAATAATGATGTTAAAGTGGTTTTTCCCGACCCAATGTTTCCCGCAATTGCAATATGCATACTTACTTATATTTTATAAAATAATAGACTAAAGTAATTAATTAACTTATAAAATGCAAAAAATTATCGATGAAACCACATTTTAAATGCCTGAAAATTAACCACTTGTGGTTTGAGTAGTTTTATCACTTAGATATTGGGTACAAATAAGGCTAATTACCTGATTTATAGGTTGAAATGTGAAGTCTAAATCGTTTAAAATTTTGGCATTTGAAGATACTTGTGTATTTAATGCTGCTTGAATTAAACTTTTTGAAATTAAAGGTGATTTATTAGTGATTTTTGATATAATAACGTTAACAATTAACGCTAATTGTAATAAAAACTTACCTGCTTTTATGGATGGAATGGGCCTATTAAATTGTGTTTGTATTAAGGTAAAAATAGATTGTATGCTGTAATTATTTTCGATTACAATATAACGGTTAGAAAACAAACGTTTATTAATTAACTGTATCATTACATCTGCAACATCAGAAGCGGATACATAACCAGCCATACCTTGTGTATAAAATTTATTACCTTTGTAACACGTTGAAAACAATTTTGAACTACTTTGATTCCAAAAACCAGGCGACAATATTACACCTGGATTTACAATTACCGCATTTAAACCTTCTTCAATACCTCGCCAAACCTCGCATTCGCCCTTATACTTGCTAATGGCATAGTCACTTTCTTTGCCCGATGTTTTCCAAAAAACGGTTTCGTTTATTGTATGTTTATAATCTAAATTGTTTAGTGTTGCTATAGAACTTACATGGCAAAGCGCATTTATTTTTTTATGTAAACACGCATTTACAAGATTTGCTGTGCCTTTTTCGTTTACGTTAAATAAATGGTTTTTATCTTTTTTATTAAATGAAACAAAACCGGCACAATGGTATACTGTGTCAATTCCCTCCAATGCTTCTTCTATGGAAAAAATATCGAGTACATCTACGTTTACCCATTTAATTTTAGTAAATAAATTTTTATAATTTGTAGTGTAGTACGAAAATAATTTTTCTACATTTTTTAAATCGCTTGTTTTTTGTTTACAAGCTACTACGGGCAAATTTTGTTGTAATAATTTTAAAACAACGGTGCTTCCTAAAATTCCTGTGGCGCCTGTTACTAAGTTCAATTTAAAATTTCTTTTGTATATTAAAAGGTTTAGTAGCTTTTTCAGATGTGGTGAGTAAAATTTTTATTTTATTAGCATCATCTAACAAACGAAGGGTTTCTTTAACATCATCATCTTGTTTTAAGCTAAACTCAATTCTTCCTTTTTGAAAATAATACCGTGAAATAATTTCATCCTCTAAATATCTTTTTATTTCGACTTTATTTTTTACTAAATCATCTTTTTTATTGACATTCATTTTAGCTACTAAGGCATCAAATTCGTTCTTTACGTCATTATAATATTTTTCTTCGATTGCATTTTTTTTAAGATCGTCTAATTCAAATTCGCTTTTTGTTTTATAGTTATAATCTTTACCAGCTAAGTAATTTAAAAAATCGTTATACTCCGCGTCGCTTAATTCAAAATCTTTAATACTATTTATTTGTGGGTGTTTGACACAATAAGTGGTAGCATAATTAAAAATAAAAAACTTATTTATTAAGCTGGCCAACGCCATACTATATCTGTCGTCGGTTGTTTTTATATCAGGCATAATGCCAGCTCCATCATAAACTATTCTACCTGCTTTTGTTTTAAAAGCAGTAATTAAACTATCTGGTACTTTTTCTACTCTCCCTTCTTCATCTTTAGCACTATAATCTAATGCTTGAACACAGCGCCCGCTAGGAATATAATATTTTGCTACCGTTATTTTTATTTTTGCATTGTAAACAATATCGCGGGTTTGCTGCACTAGTCCCTTACCAAATGTACGCTTACCAATTATTAAAGCCCTGTCTAAATCCTGTAAAGCACCACTTACAATTTCAGATGCAGAAGCCGAATTTTCGTCAACTAAAACAACTAATGGCATTTGTGTATCTATTGGAGAATTTACAGCTAAATATGTTTTATCCCACTCTGTTACTTTTCCTTTTGTAAATACAACTTCCTGTCCTTTATCTATAAAAAAATTAACAATATTAACGGCTTCGTGTAACAACCCACCTAAATTGCCTCTTAAATCTAAAATTAAATTTTTACAACCTTTACTTTTTAAGTTTAATAGGGCTTCTTTTACTTCTACACTGCAGTTATCAGTAAAACCAGTGAGTTTAATGTAACCAGTTTGATTGTTTGGCAACATTCCAAAATAAGGCACCGATTTTGTTTTAATTTCTTCGCGCATTAAATTTACATCAATAGGTGTTTTTTGATTTGGTTTTAAAATTTTTAAACTAATTGGTGTACCAGCTTGTCCTTTTAATAAACTGCTAATTTCTTCGCTGCGTTTACCTTCAACATTAATGTTATTTATTCCTACAATTTGGTCACCAGCCCGCAAGCCTGATTTAAATGCCGCAAAACCTTCTAGCGGTTCGGCAATAATTAATTTATTATCGATATCAACTACAGCTGTACCAATGCCACCATACTCACCAGTATTTAAAAATTTATAATCTTCTATATCATTTTCGGTGTAATAAACGGTGTAGGGGTCTAACGAATTTAGCATAGCGTCAATACCTGTTTTCATTAACTGACCTGGTTTTGTATCATCTACATACGATTTATTTATTTCATTATAAATCGAATTAAAAATATCTAAGTTTTTACTAATTTCAAAGTAGTCGGGTGTATAGGCAGAACCAATAAAAATGGCCGTTGCAATAATTAATAAGTAGAAGTGTTTTTTTAGCTTGGGGAATAGACTCATAATAATTATTAAAATTAATTAATAATACTTAATAATAAAAATTAGTGATAAATTAAAAAACCGAATTTATACTTTTTTATAAATTCGGTTTCAAATAAAAAACAAATAACAATTTTATACTGTAACTTCAACCTTTGGCGCGGCTGCTAATATTTCTGCATTAGCAGCACTTGCATATTGGTCGAAATTTTTTACAAACGAAGTTGCTAATTGTTGTGCTGTTTGATTAAATGCGTCTTTATCTTTCCAAGCATTTTTGGGCTCTAATATTTCTGAAGGCACATTTGGGCACGTTTTTGGGAAATTAAGTTTAAAGTAAGGTGTTGTCCCGTATTCTACGTTATCTAATTCTCCGTTTAATGCCGCTGTAATTAACGAACGTGTGTAGGCTAATTTAATACGACTACCAACGCCGTACTTACCACCAACCCAACCTGTGTTTAGCAGCCAAACGTTTACATTGTTTTTCTTTAATTTCTCGCCTAATAATTCGGCATATTTTGTAGGGTGCAATGGTAAAAACACTTTACCAAAACAAGCGCTAAAGGTTAAAGTTGGTTCAGTAATTCCCATCTCTGTTCCTGCAACTTTAGCTGTATAACCACTAATAAAATGATACATTGCTTGTGCAGGTGTTAATTTGCTAATTGGTGGTAAAATACCATAAGCATCGCAGGTTAAAAAGAAAATATTTTTTGGCACGTCTCCCACAGCAGGAGTTACAGCGTTATCAATATAATGCGCTGGATAACTAACACGTGTGTTTTCGGTTTTTGAAATATTTGTATAGTCAACCGTTGTTGTACCATCCACATACTCAATATTTTCTAATAGCGAACCAAATTTAATAGCATTAAATATTTGCGGTTCTTTTTCAGCACTTAAATCTACACATTTTGCATAACAGCCGCCTTCAAAGTTAAATACGCCTGTATCGCTCCAGCCATGCTCATCATCGCCAATTAGCTTACGGTTTGGATCGGCACTTAGCGTAGTTTTGCCGGTACCCGATAGACCAAAAAAGATAGCTGTATCTCCATTTTTACCAATGTTTGCAGAACAGTGCATTGGCAATACCCCTTTTTGGTGAGGAAGAATATAATTTAAAACAGCAAATATGCCTTTTTTAATTTCGCCTGTATAGCCAGTGCCACCAATTAAAATTATTTTTTTAGTAAAGTTTAAAATTGCAAAATTGTGTTGGCGTGTGCCATCAATTTTTGGGTCGGCCTTAAAACCTGGTGCATTTATAATTGTCCATTCGTGCTTAAAAGTTTCTAATTCGGCAGTAGTTGGACGTAAAAATAGGTTGTAAGCAAATAAATTACCCCACGGAAATTCGTTTACAATGCGAATATTTAAGCGGTATTTAGGGTCGGCACAAACATAGGCATCCCGCACCCAAATTTCTTTTCCGCCCAAATACGCAGTCATTCGATTATACAAAGTATCAAATTTATCCGCATCGTATTTATTATTTACATCACCCCACCAAACGCTATCTTTAGTTGTATCATCGTACACAACAAATTTGTCTTTAGGTGAGCGGCCTGTAAATTCACCAGTATCAATGGCTAAAGCGCCAGTATCGGTAAGGTTCCCTTGATTTAAAACAATACAATCTTCTACCAATTCGCTAGGGTAAAGATTCCAATTTGCCATATCTACATTAGCAAGCCCTAATTGAGCAACTGAAGCATCATCTGCTCTTAATCCAATTTCGTTCATTATCTATAATACGTGTTTAGTTAGTGCTGGCAAAAGTACAAAAAAAAACGGACTTAAAAAGCCCGTTTTTTGCACAATTTATAGTGTGTATTATTTATGTTAATTAGTTGATACTGAGACAAATTGCCCAGATGAAGCCGTTTTTTTCAACTGTTCAATAAAAGCAGTTTTATCGGCATCTTTTAATTCGGTAAGTGGTAAACACCATTGCGTTTCGCCCTCTTTACCTTTGCGCGTTTCAGTATATTTTACTTTCTTAGCTTCAACCATTGCTTTTATTTCTTCAAAAGTTTTATGATCTATACCGTTGCCGGCACTATTAAACTCTATTTTAGCCGCGCAGGTTGCAATTTTAGCTTTTGTGCCTTTTTGCGATTTTGCTTTTGTTTGGCAGGCAGCCGAATTAATAATTAAAAAAGTGCTTATAAAAATAAGTGTACTTTTTAGGATGTGTTTGTATTTCATATATTTGTTTTTGGTGTGTAAATATGCTAATTATTGTTGGGAATGCAAATTATTTTTAACACAGAACGACACAGATTTTTTGATTTCGATGAAGTTTATTTTTAAATTGTTGTACGCTATTTCTCATTAACTCCGTGTTGAATTTTTAGCCAGCGAAAAAGCCAAACACATCCAACCTGCAATAAATAAAACGCCTCCAATGGGTGTTATTGGGCCCAAAACTTTTAACCAATCGGCATTAAACAAATTGCGGGTGCATAAAAAGTACAATGAGCCACTAAAACAAATTATACCTGCTAAAAAAAAATTAAATGCCCATTTTAAAAACTTGTGAGTAAAACTTTGGCTTAAAATAACAATAGCTAACATGGCTAAAACATGGTACATTTGATATTTAACAGCTGTGTCAAATCCATTTACTTGGTCGGGCGTTATCAAACCGGTTGAAATTTTATTTTTTAGCGTGTGTGCACCTAATGCTCCCAACGCCACGCCAACTGCACCTAAAACGCCTACTACACTTAGTTTCTTTATCATTATTTATTTAAACTAATTTTGTTTAAAATTAATTAATTTTTTTAGTATTTTTATAATTAATGAGCGAAGAGGCAACACATTTATCCTTAAAAGAATTAGCTGAAGACGACCGACCTCGTGAAAAATTATTAGCCTTAGGTAAACAAAACTTAAGTGATGCAGAATTGCTGGCTATTATTTTAGGGTCGGGTAATAGAACACAAACAGCGGTACAATTGGCGCAATATATGCTTTCGCAACATAAATTTAGTATAAACGAACTAGCAAAATTAAGTGTAAACGATTTAAAAAAATTTAAAGGCGTTGGCACTGTAAAAGCAATTAACATTGCCGCTGCTTTTGAGTTAGCTAAACGACGAAATGATTTTGGTGTTGACGAAAAAATAACGATTCAATCGAGTAAGGATGCTTATAAATTTTTTAATACGCGATTAAGTGATTTGCCACATGAAGAATTTTGGATACTAATTTTAAATGTGCGAAAACAGGTTGTAAAACACGAGTTTATTAGTAAAGGAGGTATTAGTGGCACAGTGGTTGATGTACGTTTAATATGCAAAACAGCTATTGAAAATAATGCATCGGCTATAGTTATTGCACACAATCATCCTAGCGGAAATTTAATGCCAAGCAATGAGGATAAAATAATAACCCAAAAAATTAAACAAGCTTTATCGGTGTTTGATGTAAAACTAATTGACCATATTATTATTGGCGACCTTGCCTATTTTAGTTTTGCTGACGAAGGCATTTTATAAAATTACTTCTTTATTAGTTCTTTAATATATTTTACAGGCGCACTGCCATAACTTAAAAACTGTTCGTGAAATTGTTTTAAATTAAATTTATCCCCTTGTTGTTTTTTTAACTCTTCTCTAAAATTATAAATTTCTGTATAACCAGTAAAATAGCTACATAATTGTACTTGACTTAAACTTACCCTTCGCCATTTACCTTCTGCTTCTGCTTGTTGTTGAAAGGCCTCTTTTGTTAATAGTTTAATACCATCTTCTCTACTCAAATTAGTTACGTGAACGCCATAATCTAAAATTGTATTGCACGTTGTTCGTAAATTCCATTTGTAATACATCAACCACATTTCTTTGCTGCTTTCATTTGAATTTAAATTCGGGTATCCATACTCTAACATCATACGTTCAGTGTAAACCGCCCAACCCTCTACCATAGCGCCATTTCCAAAAATAGCTTTAATGATGCTAGGCGATTGGTTGGCGTATATTAACTGGGTGTAGTGCCCTGGTATAGCTTCATGAATATTTAGTATTTGCAAAATGTAATGGTTGTATTCCCTCAAGTAACTTTCAATTCGGGCTTTATCCCATCCACCAAAACTTCCCACATTGTAATACGTGTTTCCATTTTTATCATACGGCCCTGGCGATGAAATAGACGCCCCCGCTAAGCCTGCCATATAAGCCGGCTCTTTACGAACCACTAATGGTTTTGTAGAATCGATAAAAATTATATTTTTCTTTTTTATAAAATTTATTAAAACAGGAATTTGCTGTTCGATGGCTAATTGAAACGAATCGGCTTTAACGTGATGCAATGATAAAACATCAATCATTTGCTTAATAGCAACCAAATTACTATCGGGCATTTTTTGTTTTGGAAAATACGTTTGCCATAGTTGTTTGGTTAAATCAAACATTTTTTCGTGCAACTCTGTCTTATGCTCTAATGCTTTGGCATAAATTTCTTCAGCACTGTAGCCCGATTGAATATCATATTCGAATTTTAGCGCATACAATTCTTTACCTAACCTAAAACTACGAGGCGTTTCGTTCTTTAAATTCTTTAACCAATTTACGTAATCTTTAATAGCCTCAACAGCTACTTTAGCGCTACTAATAAAAGCGTCGCGTATTTCTTTTTTTGGATTATCTTTATTTAAAGCATCCGTCAAATCTTTTTCAAAAACCGAAATTCCACCCAAATTTTGTTCGATTGCAAGTTCGGTGTGTTCTTTTGTTGGATTTTTAATTTGCATTTTGGCTGCTTCGTAAAAGGCTTTAATATTTTGCATTTTTAAATAAAAATTATGCAAACGCATAGGCAGCGTATCGTAATTATTGTTTAGTATTTCTGCAAAACTGCCACACACATTATAATCACTGGGGTTCCATTCGTACGATTTAAAATTAGTAATACTCCATTCTATACTTTTTAATTGATTTTCTATCATGTAATAATCGGTTTTATTATTAGTTGATAAGCTGGTTAAAGGGTAATTTTTTAAGGAGTCTAAATTATTTTTTGAAAATGCTATTTCTAAATCACGCTGTTGCTGGTTAGGAATAATCAATACACTATCATAATTATGAAAGCCCTGACTGCTAGCCCAATTGGGGTATAGTTTCCAAAGCGATAGAATAAATTGCTCTTTATAGGTATTAAATTTCGCATCTTTATTATCCGGAGTAGCCTCGTTTTCTTTATTTTTTGAATCAGAATTGCAGGAGAATAAAATTGCAACAGCAAATATTAAAATAAGGTAATTTTTCATTTTGATAATTATTTACATCATTAAATAACGGCACTAATTTTTAAATTAAAAAATTTAATTTTTACTTAATCATTTTTAAATAGCGCAGCACATCGTTTAAATAGTCAATATTATTTGAATTTTGCGCTTTTAAAATTATTAAATCGGTTTGATTATAAATGTTACTATCACCACATTTTAAAGATGCTTGGAGGGCAGATTGTATAGAAACTGAAAACAAATTATTTTCCGAGCAGGTATTAATTACACAATCAAATTTTTTATTTTTTAGTTCGTTTAAAGTATTTGATTTTGGCAATTTAAAAATAGTTTTTTGCTTAGTAGTAAAGCATTGCCAATCGCCAAAAGTTGGCTGTTTGGCGTTCAATTCAATGTAATAAATTTCAATAAATTTTTTGCTATCTGCGCAAAATTTATCAATAACACTTTTATTTACAGCAGTTTTGTTATCAATAATAATCGCAATCTTTTGAATAGCATCCCAACTTAAAAATTGCTTTTTACGGTTAGTAGTATCTTTTTGGATTTGAGATTTTAGGAGTATTTCAGTAATGAATTTCACACCAGTTAAACATCATTCTCTAAAAAAGCATATCTGTAATCTGTAGGTGGCACAAATACTTCTTTTATTGTACGCGGACTAACCCAACGTAATAAATTTATTTTTGCACCTGCTTTATCATTAGTTCCACTGCCACGGGCACCACCAAATGGTTGTTGACCAACTACTGCACCGGTACATTTATCATTAATATAAAAGTTACCTGCGGCGTTGCTTAATTTTTTGGTGGCTAACTCAATGGCGTAACGGTCTTGTGCAATAATAGCACCTGTTAAAGCGTAAATAGAAGTTGAATCTACCAATTCTAAAGTTTCTTCAAATTTGGTATCGTCGTAAACAAAAATAGTTAATACCGGACCAAATAATTCTTCACACATGGTAACATATTTTGGGTCTTTGGCTAAAATAATAGTAGGTTCAATAAAATAACCTTTTGTCTTATCATAATTGCCACCGGCAATTATTTCAACCGACGTATCTTTTTTAGCCGCATCAATGTATTTGGCTAATTTATCAAAACTTTTTTCGTCAATTACAGCGTTAATAAAATTTGTAAAATCTTCAGTACCGCCCATTTTCATCGATTTTAAATCGGCAAGTACTAACTTTTTTGTTTCATCCCATAAGTTAGATGGAATATACGCTCGCGAACAGGCCGAACATTTTTGCCCTTGGTATTCAAATGCACCACGCGAAATAGCTGTTGCCAACACATTTACATCTGCACTTTTGTGCGCCATAATAAAATCTTTACCACCTGTTTCGCCAACAATACGAGGATACGATTTGTATTTGTGAATATTATTACCAATTGTTTGCCAAATGGTTTGAAACACTTCGGTACTTCCGGTAAAATGTATGCCACTAAAATCTCTGTGATTAAAAATTACTTCGGCAGCATCTGGACCACTTGGGTAAATTAAATTAATAACACCATCCGGTACACCTGCTTTTTTAAATATTTCCATTAATACATTAGCGCTGTATACTTGAGTATTGCTAGGTTTCCATACTACAACGTTACCCATCATAGCACAACTTGTAGGTAAATTACCAGCGATTGCTGTAAAATTAAATGGCGTTAAAGCATAAATAAATCCTTCTAATGGTCGCCATTCTAATCTGTTCCACACGCCGGGGCCTGATACCGGTTGTTCGCTATAAATCTCAGACATATAGCTTACGTTAAACCTTAGAAAATCTATGATCTCGCAAGCACTATCAATCTCTGCTTGATACGCATTTTTACTTTGCCCTAACATAGTAGCAGCGTTTAATTTAGCACGGTAAGGGCCTGCAATTAAATCGGCCGCTTTTAAAAAGATAGAAGCACGATGTTCCCAACTTAAATTTTGCCATTGCTCTTTAGCTGCCATTGCAGCGTTAATTGCTTGAGTAACGTGGCTTTTATCACTTTTATGAAATTGCCCCAATGTATGTTGATGATCATGTGGTGGATGCAATCTTACAACAACATTACTGCGAACTTCTTCCGTACCGATATACATGGGTATATCCAATTCTACACTACGCAAATTAGCAAGCATAGTTTTTAACTCTTTTCGTTCGGCACTTATTGCGCTATATTGTTTTATTGGTTCGTTTATGGGAGTGGGTACTTTATAAATTCCTTTAGGCATAGTTTTAAGGTTTAGTAAAATTATTAATTAGACTTTAAAGGTAAGATGTATTTTTATATCTAGATAGAAAAGGACAAAATTTTTACAATAAAAAAACCTTCTTTGTTTCAAAGAAGGTTTAAAATAGCAGTGTAAAAAACTACTTTTTAAATTCGGTTATAATATTATCATAACACATATAATAGTTTCCTTTGGGTAAATTATCTATCTTTATTTGTTTACCGTAGCCTTTTTTTACAACAATTCCATAGGCATCAAAAAGTTCATAACTTGTTTCGGCACTAAAATCAACACCTGCACCATTTTTAAGCATGGCAAACGATGGCTTATCAATAATTGATTTTAAAGTAACTTCTTGCGAATTTTTTGTAGTTGAGTTTAGCCCTTTTTGTTTTACACGGTATTTGTTTTCGCCACTGTGCATTGTAACTTTAAAAGAATAATCGTGATTATCAGGAGAGCCAACACCGTCAACTTCGCCAATTGGAATCCATTTATTCCATTTAAATTGCTCAACTATGTATGGTAAAGAGCCTGTTTCATTTTTAGTTGTCCATTTTAAAATACCGGCTGGAGAAACATTCATCGTCAAAACCTCAAACGTTGGTTTTGGTTTTAAATCATCCATGTTTAACACCTTAGGAGTGCAACCGTCTTTATGAATAATTTCGATGGTAACGCTTTCGCCATACTTCAATTGCAACGATGCCAAATCAATTTCAAAAGCACTTGAGTTTGTTTCGTCTGTAGTAATTTTACCATTTACCTTAATTTCTTGTGCGCAAAAACCTACACCGCTATTGCCCAACTCGTTTTGAACAAAAACATTTTTGTTTTGGTACTTTCCCTCTACAACTAAAGAAGCAGAATTAACATACGTGTTAATTAAAAATGCTGAAGTTAATGATAAGAGTAGTTTCATGTATTATTTTTTAATTTATATGCAAATATATACATTTTATCTATTAAAAATGCAACTTTATCAGAAGTATTTACGAGATTTAACAATTACAAAAAGTAAAGTAAAAAATAGCAAAAGACCTGCTAGCACTAAGTAGGGTTTTTTAAAATGAATCTTATTAACAACTTGATCTTTTTTGTAACTCCAAATTAATGCAATTACAAAGCCTGCTATAAAAATTATACTAAAAACTATTTTACCGGTAGAAAACATTATTGTTTACAAATTTACAATATTAAAGCTCAATAAATATAAAAAAATAGTAAACTTAGCCAATTGTTAATTACTTGATTGCTAATTTTAGTTTTACAATTGTTTTTTTGATGTTTAATTACTTTTTAAAAAAATCACCAAAGTATTTTGTAATATTTTTGTTACTATTCATTAGTTCCTTTAAGTTACATTCAACCTCTTTAAATTCGGCTTATAAATCGCTTAACGAATTTGATTATTTTAAAGCAAAACAACTATTTTATAAATTAAACAAAAAAAATATAAACTCCTATGCCGCTTATGGCTTGGCTACAATTTATTTTAGAAACGATAACCCCTTTTTTAATTTAGATAGTGCAAGCAAATACATTAATTTAAGCTATACTACATTTATTTTTAAACAAAAACCAAAACTGCTTTTTAACTATAAAATTGATAGTTTAGAAATTTTAAAACTTATCGACTCTGTTGCCAATAAATCATTAGATAATCTAAAAAAAACTAACACTGTTATTACATATAATAAATTTTTAACACAAAATTATTTAGCAAATTACTCTATTTTAAACAAAGCAATTTATTTTCGCGACGAATTAGAGTTTAATTTAGTTCTTTCAAAAAACCTATCTCAAACAACTCTGTTCTTCATAAACACCCATCCGCAAAGTGAATTTACGCACGAAGCAATTTTATTAATGGAACAACAAATTTATAGCGAAACTACAAAAAACGACCAACCTGAAGAGTACATATATTTTTTAAAAAAATATCCAAAAAACAATATGCAACAAAGTGCTTACGAAAAATTATTTCAAATCTATAAAAACCAATCTTCAAAAACAGGTTTAACATACTTTGTAAATAATTACCCTAGTGCCCCACAAAATATGGAAGCTTGGAAGTTGTTGTTTTCATTATCCGTAAAGGCCTTTACAAATTCCGAATTAGAAGTTTTTTTAATCAACCATCCCAATTGCCCGTTAAAAAACTCGTTGTTAAGCGAATTGGAATTAAATAAAATACAACTATTTTCTTTTCAAAAAAACGATTATTTTGGATTTATTGATACCTCCGCCACAATTAGTATTCCTGCAATTTACGATGCTGTAACCCCTTTTGTAGAAGGACTTTCGGTTGTTACCAAAAACGATTCGGTATTTTTTATAAATAAAAATAATAAAAACGTATTTAATCAGTTTTTTACTGAAGCCTATATTTTTAATAATGGCATAGCCCCAGTTAAACAAAATAATAAGTGGTTGTTTATTAACAGGCAAGGGCAAATTATTTCAGAAACTTTTGATGAAATAAATGAATTATCAAACAACTATTATGTTTTTAAAAAACAAAATAAATATGGCATTTTGAATAATTATGCCCAAACCATAAGCGAGCCAAAATTTGAAAAATTAGGCGACTTTAAAAATGATTTTGCTTACTATATCGAAAATGGCAAATATGGTTTTGTTTCAAAAAATGGATTTATTTATAAGCCACATTACGACTGGATTTCGGATATGGGCGATGACAATATTGCAATTATTAAACAAAATAATAAATTTGGCTTAATTAATAGTTTCGATTCTGTTATTCTAAATCCACAATTCGACCAAATTATTAAAGCAAAAAATAATATTTATTTACTTATAAAAGATAATTTTTATGGTTTTTATAATGGTAACTCTACTTGTTTTTTAAGCACAATTACATTCGATTTTATAAAAGAAAAACCCATCGACTTTTATACAAATGGCTACCTACTAAAACTAATAAAAAATTCGGGCACTACTGAAAGTAATAGAAGTAAACAACAAGCATTTGCCGATTTTAATGGGAAAATAAGTATTGATTTTGGCACCTACGACGAAATTAATTTTGCTTCAAACAATTTAATAAGAGTAAAACGTAAAAATAAGTATGGCTTTTTAGACAGAAAATTAAATATTGTTGTACCTTATAAATACCAACAAGCGCAAGATTTTAAAGATAGTTTAGCCATTGTTAATTTAAAAAACAAAACTTACCTTTTGTCAACAACAGGAAAAGAAATTTACACTTCTGAATTCGAAATTGAGAAAATAAGTAAACATTATTACCTTGTAAATTCGTCCGAAAAAACCTTAATTAATCATAAAGGCCAACTCATTTTTTCAGGAATAGAAACTATTCAAAAATCTGAAAATAATAGCTTAATAATTACTTTATCGAATAATGTATTAAAGTTAATTTACGATTAAAAAACAATTTGTAAATTTAGTGCTGATTAAAAGCTAAGAAAAGCTGACATCTAAAAACCAAAAATTATTTGCTATTAACTAACCTCAATAACTATGAATAAACCACACAACTTTAGCGCCGGCCCTGGAATTTTACCTGAAGAAGTCTTAAAACAAGCCTCTGAAGCCTGTATTAACTTCGATAATATGAACTTATCATTATTGGAAATTAGCCACCGAAGTAAAAATTACGAAGCTGTTATTGCCGAATCGCAGAGCATTGTAAAAGAATTATTTGAAGTGGGTAACGATTACGAAGTAATGTATTTAGGCGGTGGTGCAAGTTTACAATTTGCTATGGTTCCTTATAATTTACTACGTGAAAATGGTACTGCAGCTTATGTAAATACTGGTGTTTGGGCAAGTAAAGCAATTAAAGAAGCTAAAATTATTGGTAATACTAACGTTATTGCAAGTAGCGAAGACAAAAAATACACCTACATTCCTAAAGGTTATGCCATACCAACGGACGCTGATTACTTACATATTACCAGTAACAACACAATTTATGGTACTCAGTTAAAAGAATTTCCAAAAAGCCCAATTCCTTTAGTGTGCGATATGAGTTCGGATATTTTTAGCCGAAAAATTAATGCAAGTGATTTTAACTTGATATATGCCGGCGCGCAAAAAAACATGGGGCCTGCTGGCAGCACTATGGTAATGGTAAAAAAAGATGCACTTGGCAAAACGGGTCGTAAAATGTTGTCTATGTTAGATTATCAAGTACATATTAAAGGAGGGAGCATGTATAATACTCCACCTGTATTTCCAATTTATGTTACTTTATTAACCCTACAATGGCTAAAGAAAAACGGCGGTGTAGCTTGGATAGAAAAAATAAATCAACAAAAAGCAGATACAATATATAACGAAATTGATAGAAATACTTTGTTTTTTGGAACTACCGAAAAAGAAGATAGAAGTAATATGAATGTTTGCTTCTTAACCAACAAACCAGAGTTAGAGCCTGAGTTTGATAAATTATGGAAAGAAGCAAACATTAGTGGCATACGTGGGCACCGTGATGTGGGAGGTTACCGTGCGTCGCTTTATAATGCTTTACCTCTATCAAGCGTTAACGTCTTAGTAGAGGTAATGCAGGAGTTTGAGAAAAAATTTGCCTAAATAATTAAAAAAACAAACAAAAAAAGGTTATACAAAATTGTATAACCTTTTTCTATTTAAGTTTTTTATAAAAAAAATTAATTCCCTTCGCTAACGGGCTTAGCTTTAACTTCGCCTTTAATACGCACTTTCACTGTGCTTAATTTTGCATTACTTGTAACAGTAACATTTTTTTCAAATCTACCTTCGCGATGGGTATCGTATTTTACTTTAATAACTCCACTTTTACCTGGCAAAATAGGTTCTTGTGGCCAACCTGGTTTTCCATCAATAGTTGTAGCAGTACAACCGCATTCTCCAGTAACCGAAGTAATGGTTAATGGCGATTTACCAACATTGGTAATTTTAAACTCACGCAAACCATTGGCATCCCATTCAATAGTACCATAATCTAATACTTCGCTTTCAAACTTAATATCGGCAGCGTTTGGGTCAGCATTGGGTACTACACTAGTTTGAGCGTTTGAAATATAACTAAACGCAAACAACATAACTACTATGGATAAAATTTTTTTCATTTCTATTTTTTTTATTTATAAAAAAGCCTTGTTTACTTAAAAATATAGTTAAACAAGGCTTTATTAATTTTCAGTTCTATTAACCTTTCTTCTCAACAGGAGCTCCTTTTGGAGTTGGGTTTGCAGGAAAAGCTTCTTCTACTGGCTTATCTTCAATGGTACCTTTAATAGTTAAAGTTTGCACACCGCTTTTTGCGTTTGAGTTAACAGTAACTGTTTTGTAAATACCACCTACACGTTGTGTATCGTATTTTACTTTAATAACGCTACTTTTACCTGGTAAAATTGGTTCTTTAGGGCACTGCGGTACTGTACAACCGCAACTTCCCATACAATTAGTAATTACTAATGGCTCTTTACCATTATTTGTAAATTTAAATTCACACTCACCATTATCACCTTTTTTAATAGTACCATAATCATGCGTAGTTTTCTCTAACTTAATGTCAGCTAAACTTGCTGGTGCTAATGTTTCGGTTGCAGCAGCAGTACCGTGGTTATGACCATCACCTGCACTGTGACCTTCTTGTGCAAAATTTAATGTAGCTAAACCTGCTACTAATCCTAAAGTAAAAATTAACTTTTTCATGTGTTTTTTGATTTATTGGTTAAAATTATTTTGTTTGTAAATATAATACTAATATCGTGCCATAAAGATAGTACACAACTACTATACTTTCATTATTTTTGCGAAATTTAACAAAATATTTTTTACTTATTTAACAATGGAGATTGCTAAAACATATAATTCTGCAGAAGCCGAAGCAAAATGGTACCCCTTTTGGTTAAAAAATCAGTTTTTTAAATCAACACCCGATAATCGTAAACCCTATACTATTGTTATTCCCCCGCCTAATGTTACAGGCGTGTTGCATATGGGTCATATGTTAAATAATACTATTCAGGATGTTTTAATTCGCCGTGCACGCATGTTAGGTTTTAATGCCTGTTGGGTTCCGGGTACAGATCATGCAAGTATTGCAACAGAAGCAAAAGTTGTTGCTCTATTAAAAGAAAAAGGAATTAATAAAAAAGATTTATCGCGCGAAGAATTTTTAAAACACGCTTGGGATTGGAAAGAAAAATACGGCGGTATTATTTTAGAACAGCTTAAAAAATTAGGCGCAAGTTGCGATTGGGATAGAACAAAATTCACAATGGATCCCGATATGAGCGAAGCAGTAATAGACGTATTTATTGATTTGTACAACAAAGGCCAAATATATCGCGGTGTGCGGATGGTTAACTGGGACCCTCAAGGGCTTACCGCAGTTAGTGATGAGGAGGTTATTTATAAAGAAAAAGACGGACAATTAGTTTACATAAATTACAAAATCGAAAACGAAGATGGTTTTGTAACCATAGCAACTACACGTCCTGAAACAATTATGGCAGATACTGCCGTGTGTGTTAATCCTACTGACGAACGATATGCACACCTAAAAGGAAAAAAAGTAATCATTCCTTTAATCAATAAAGCTGTACCAATTATTTTTGACGACTATGTGGATGCTGCTTTTGGAACGGGTGCTTTAAAAGTAACACCGGCGCATGATATCAACGACTTTAATTTAGGACAAAAACATAAACTGCCAACCATTGATGGTTTAACACAAGATGGAAAAATTAGTGAAGCTGCTCAAATTTATATTGGCATGGATAGATTTGCATGTCGTAAACAAATCGTTAAAGATTTGCAGGAGCAAGGTTTTGTTTTAAAAATTGAAACCATTAAAAATAAAGTTGGGCATAGCGAACGCACCGATGCTGTTATTGAACCACGTTTAAGCATGCAATGGTTTTTAAAAATGCAAGATGTGAGCAAGCCGGCATTAGATGCAGTTTTAAATAATGATGTAAAATTAATTCCTGAAAAATTTATTAATACATATAAGCATTGGATGGAAAATGTACACGATTGGTGTATTAGCCGCCAGTTGTGGTGGGGACAGCGCATTCCGGCTTGGTATGATGGACAAGGAAATACAGTGGTTGCAAAAACAAAAGAAGAGGCAATTCAGAAATTAAAACTTAAAAATGAAGAATTAAAAATTGAAGGAGTTAAACAAGACGAAGATGTATTAGATACATGGTTCTCATCATGGCTTTGGCCTTTAACTGTTTTTGACGCCAACGTCATAAAAAACGGATTTGAAAATGCGAATGCAGATTTAAAATATTATTATCCAACCAACGACTTAGTGACTGCGCCCGAAATTTTATTTTTTTGGGTAGCGCGTATGATTATTGCTGGAAAAGAATACACCGGATTAAAGCCATTTACCAATGTTTATTTAACAGGAATTGTGCGCGATAAACTCGGGCGTAAAATGAGCAAGAGTTTAGGAAATAGTCCCGACCCTCTAGAATTGATTGAAAAGTATGGTGCAGATGGTGTGCGTGTAGGTATGTTATTGTGTTCGCCCGCCGGTAACGATTTAATGTTTGATGAAAGTTATTGCGAACAAGGCCGAAATTTTGCAAATAAAGTTTGGAATGCGTTTAGATTGATACAAGGCTTTACGGTAGCTGAGCCTGTCGAAGCCCCTGACTCATCAAAGGCGGCCATCTCCTGGTTCGAAAATAAATTAAGTGAGCAGTTAGAAATAATTAACGACCACTACTCAAAATATAGAATGAGTGATGCGTTGATGGCTACTTATAAACTGGTGTGGGATGATTTTTGTGCTTGGTATTTAGAAGCGATAAAACCTGATTTTATTGATGGTGTTTCGCAACCAATTGATAAAATTACATACGATGCAACAATTAATTTTCTAGAGTCTTTATTGAAAACGATGCATCCTTGGATGCCTTTTATTACTGAAGAAATTTGGCATTTATTAAAAGAACGCAATGATAAAGATTGCATTATTATAGCTGAATGGCCAAAACAATTGGTAGCATTAGATGGTAAACAGTTAGTAGAATTTGAGGTCGTAAAAGAGTTGGTTACGATGGTAAGAAATGTTCGTGCGCAAAAACAATTATCACCTAAAGAAAAATTAGAAGTAATTGAAAAATCAAACGCCTCTAAAAGTTATTTTGATGATTTGGTTGTGAAGCTTGCAAATCTTTCATCGTTTAATTATACCACCATAAAAATTGAAGGTGCATTTTCATTCCAAATAAAAACGACTGAATTTTTTATTCCTCTTTCCACAACAATAAATCCAGAAGAAGAAAAACAGCGTTTAGTTAAAGAGTTAGAATACAACAAAGGTTTTTTAGAAAGCGTAATGAAAAAACTGGGTAACGAAAAATTTGTTGCTAACGCCAAACCCGAAGTACTTGCCATCGAACGAAAAAAAGAAAGTGACGCATTAATTAAAATAAAAAGTATAGAAGAACAATTATTATCTCTAAAATAAAACAAAATGAAAAACATATTTAACCAAAACGATACTGCTGAAGTTATTTCCCGCATTAACAAATTAACACCTCAAACCAACGCCAATTGGGGCAAAATGAACGTCGCACAGATGTTAGCACATTGTAATATTACTTATGAAATGATTTACGAAAGCAACCATCCAAAGCCAAAGGGTTTTGCTAAAATTATGCTTAAACTGTTTGTGAAAAAAATAGTTGTAAACGAAGCACCTTATAAACAAAATAGTAGAACAGCGCCATCGTTTATTATTTTAGAAACTAAAGATTTTGAAAAAGAAAAAAATCGGTTAATCAATTACATCACAAAAACACAACAATTAGGCGAAACACATTTTGATGGAAAAGAATCACACTCGTTTGGTGTTTTAAATAAAACAGAGTGGAACAACATGTTTTATAAGCATCTCGACCATCACTTAACCCAATTTGGTGTTTAATATTTTTTTGGAAAACAAATCTTATAAATTAAAACTATCGCCGGAGATGGCACATCATAAAATTAAAAATTGGTGTGCCTATCAAGAACGTTCGCAATTTGAAACGCGTCAGAAATTATTTGAGTATGGATTATTTAGTGAAGATGTTGAACAAATAATATCATTATTAATTGAAGAAAATTATTTAAATGAAGAAAGGTTTGCCTTTGCTTTTGTAAGCGGAAAATTTAATATAAAACATTGGGGTAGGATAAAAATTAAAATAGAGTTACGTAAACATAAAGTAAGCGATTATCTTATTAAAAAAACGTTACAAAACATTGATGAAACGAATTATACTAAAACATTAACTAAATTAATTGAAAAAAAAATAAAATTAACTTCCGAAAAAAACAGGCAAAAATTAACGTATAAATTAATGCAATATGTTTTAAGCCGCGGTTTTGAAAGTGATATTTCTTCTGAATTAATTAATAATTATCTCATTTCCTTTTATCAAAATTTACAACCATAACACATAGTTATTAAACCAATTTTTGATATTCTTCCTTTACAAAATCCATTAGTTCTTTAATATAGTTTGGGCTAAAATCAAACTTTATGCCAGCTGTTTTGTAAATTTCGGGTATTGATTTTGTGTAGCCCAATGCTAATGCCGCTTTGTAATCTGCAATTGCTTGTTGGGGATTAATTTTATAATTTCTCCAAACGGCTATGGCCCCTAATTGCGCAAAACCATACTCAATGTAATAAAATGGCACTTCAAATAAGTGTAGTTGCACTTGCCATTTGCGTTTTAAATTAGCTTCTAATCCAGTATAATTTACAACACCACCTCCAAAATCGGTGGCAATTTTTACCCAAGTCGTGTTTCGTTCTTCTACTGTGTGTTTTGGGTTTTCATATACCCAATGTTGAAATTTATCAATAGCTGCAATCCAAGGGAGCGTATCCATCACGCTCTCTAATTGTTGGCGCTTGGCACGTTTTAACTCAGCTTCGTTATTAAAAAAAACATCCCAATGTTCCATACTTATTAGCTCCATACTCATACTTGCCAGTTCGGCAACTTCGCTGGGTGGCGATTTAAAATCTACCAACTCTAAATTTATATCTAAAAACGAATGGATGGCATGGCCACCTTCGTGCACCATTGTTGTTAAATCGCGGTGCAAACCAACCGAATTCATAAAAATAAATGGCACATCCGTTTCGTAAAGTGGGTATTGATAGCCACCAGGTGCTTTGCCTAAACGACTTTCTAAATCTAACCGACCCATTTTATGCATGGTTGCAATGCAGTCGCCAAAATAAGTATCTATTTTATTAAAACATAAAATGGTTTTCTCAATTAATTCTTGTGCTGTTTCAAATGGCTTTAAGGGTGATAAATTTTCCTCATCAACTGCCGTATCCCAAGGGCGATAATCATCCAATTGTAGTTTATGCTTGCGATGTAAATCGTGATCTTTAATTAAAGGCACAGCATGCAGTTTTACAGCTTCGTGAAAATTCAAGCAATCTTGTACGGTATAATCAAAACGTCCTAATGCTTGGTGCTTAAAATCTCTAAAGTTTGCAAAACCTGTGTTTAACGCTATTTGGTGGCGCAATTGAATAAGTTGCGTGTATAAATCATTTAATGCTTCTTCATCTATAGCCCTACGATTTTGTACTTTTGTATACACTTCTTCACGCACCGCTCGATTTAAATCTTTTAAAAATACAGATGCTTTTTGCATGGTAATTTTTTCACCATTGTGTTCAATGTTTTGCTTGCCGTTTATTTCGCCAAATTGCTGCTCTAATTCTTGCAATTTGGTATTTAATGGTATGTTTTCTTCTCTAAATAAACTAATTGTATTTTTTATATTTCTTAAAAAAATAGTGTAACCTGTTTTAGTAAGTTGATTTGCGAAAGGCGACTCCGTTATTATTTTATTTAACGCATTGGATAAGGGCGCAATATTTGGCTCAATGTTTTGTACAAAATCATTAAAGCTATCTCTGAGTTGGGTATTGGTCGTATCGCAGGTCATTTTTATATATCGCCATGCCATATTTTCGCTTATTACAGCACCTAATTCGTTATAATCTTTTATAAAAAGTTCTAATTCTTCTAAAGAATTATGGGTTCGTTTTTGCAAATTATTAAAATAAGGTTGTAATAATTGCCACGTTGTAATGGTAAAATTTTTTTCGATAAAATTGCGTTGCATAGTATTTAATTTAATCGCTAAATTACAAATGATAAAGTAATTAATGCCTATTGTTTGTTAATGTTTTATTCAAAATAAATAAAGCATAACATTATTATTAAAAAGGTATTTGTTTTTTTTCTACTTTTATGTAAGTGAAATTTTTATTTAAAATAATTTTTTTAGTTTTTTGTTTAACTTTTTTTTGTTGCATAAAGAAAAAAACGGTTGTAAGCGAAACCCTATTGGGTTTAGAGTATTACCCCACTGCTAAAGGAAAATTTGTGGAATACGATGTGGATAGTACCGTTTACGTTGAACTTCCAAAATCAGTTGTATATTATAAATACAGAATTAAAGAAAAAATTGCAGATAGCTTTACCGATAATGAAGGCAAACCTGCCATACGATTAGAACGTTATATAAAAAAATACAATGCTACTAAACCCTATGACAGCATTCCTTATACAGTAAAAGAAGTGTGGTTGGTAAATGCTACAAATAAAAGCATTCAGGTAGTTGAAGGCAATGTTAGGTACACGAAATTAATTTTTCCAATTCAACAAAACGCTACTTGGAATGGCAATGTGCAAAACACTATTGGCGAGTGGCAATATACGTATGACTACATTGATAAAACGGAAACCATTAATGGAAAGACTTTGGATAAAACGTTATTAGTAAAACAGTATTTTTTACCTACCGAAATTTCGTACAAAAACTATTCTGAAAAATATGCTAAGGGTGTTGGATTGGTGTATCGCGAAATAAGTGATGTAACCTCAAATACAGTAGTAATGGGAGTTAACATTTTAGATAGAATAGAAAAAGGTGTTATATACAAACAGAAATTAATAAATTATGGTTATGAATAAAATTAGCAAATTAGTAATGCTTTGTTTTTTAGCAATGGCAACAAATTCGAATGCTCAACTAAAATATTGGGTTAAATTTTCAAATAAAACCGGTACACCTTATACCATTGGAAACCCTTCTGCATTTTTGACGTCAAAATCTATTTTAAGACGCACAACGTACAACATACCTATAAACACTACCGATTTGCCGGTTACCCCCTCTTATGTTGCGCAGGTAGATGCTGTAAATAATGTTACAGTTTTATATGTTTCAAAGTGGATAAACGGAGTTGTTATTAGCGTTCCTTCAGCATCAGTGCTTACTACAATTAATTCGTTTTCATTTGTATCCAGCTCGGGGCAAGTAAACAGATATAAAATTAATTTGCCAATTATTAATAAAGAGGAATCAGTTGAGGATCAGAATTTAAAAAGTGTTTCTTCAGCTACCTATAATTACGGACGTTCGTACTGGCAAAATAAGCAGTTAAATGTGGATTGTATTCACGCATTAGGTTATAGAGGACAAGGAATGACGATTGCCGTGCTAGATGATGGTTTTGAAAAAGTAGATGTTAACCCTGTGTTTGATAGTTTACGAAACAGAGGTGGTATATTGGGCACTCGCGATTTTGTAACCGGTGGTACAAGCGTATACGAAGACGACCAACATGGTGCCATGGTTCTATCCTGCATGGCAGCCATAAAGCCAAACTTAATTATGGGCTCAGCGCCAAGAGCCGACTATTGGTTATTGCGTACCGAAGATGTAGGCACAGAAACGATTAGCGAGGAATACAATTGGATTCGCGGTGCAGAATTTGCGGATAGTGTTGGTGCAGATGTACTCACTACTTCTTTAGGTTATACCGAATTTGATAACGCCTCACAAAACCACACCTTTGCAACTTTAAATGGCAAAACCGCCCCGATGAGCATTGCAGCTAATTTAGCAGCCCGAAAAGGTATGTTGGTGCTTAACGCTGCCGGTAACGGCAACGGAAGCGCGTGGTTTAAAATAGGTATACCAGCCGACGCAGACAGTATATGCACAGTAGGTGCCATTGATACCTTAAGCAACGTAACCGGATTTAGTTCTTTGGGGCCAACTGCCGACGGGCGAATAAAACCCGACTTAGTGGCAAGAGGAGGCGGTTCATGGGTTAGTTACCCAAGTACAACTGGCTCTTGTGGCTCGGCTAATGGCACGTCGTTTGCAACTCCAATATTGGCAGGTGCTATGGCTTGCTTTTGGCAAGCACATCCAAATTTTAATTGTTTTAAAGTAATTGACACCTTACGAAAAACAGCAACGTTTTCTTTAACGCCTAACAACTCACGTGGGTGGGGTACACCCAATATGTGTTCTGTGCCTATTGCAATTGGTACGGGGCTAAATAAAAATGATTTGAATAACAATACGGTAATTGTTGCTCCAAACCCTTTTAATTCGTTAATTTCTATTTCATTATTTAATAGTGAGTTTACAAAAACTAATTTTGTACAGGTTTATAGTGCTGTTGGAAGCCTTGTAAAGCCTATTATTAATCAACTTACAAGCGTTGCTTTACAATTAGATTTTACAAACTTACCTACAGGCATTTATTTTGTAAGAGTAAATACAAGTAATGGGGTCATAAATAAGAGGATTGTGAAGAATTAAAGTTTTAATATAACAAGTTATCCGACGTCGATAGTATGTTACTGTGTTTTCTATTAAATGTTTTAACAACTATCTTATTTTTTATCAGGTCATTTAAAATAAGCGCTTTTTTTTTGGAAACTCATTTAGTCTAGGGAAATAGTTTTTATTTGCATTGAGGCATTTTTGGTAATTTCTCAGCCTCTTGTACTTTTGCAACAATAATATCTACCTACTAATCGTCACATGTCCGGTTTTATCAATTTTTTTATCTTGGTTGTTGTAGTAGCTCATTTTGTAAACATACACATCGTTTTTGCAGTTTACACCTTTGTAGGTGCCATCCCAACCTTTAGTAAAATCGTTGGTGGTAAATAGTTTTTCACCCCAACGGTCGTATATCGTCATGGTGTATTTTACTACCCCTAAACCCTTTGGTGCAAACACATCGTTGATGCCATCATCATTAGGCGTAAAGGTATTGGGTAAATAAATAGCAAAATCTTCGTTTATGGTTATGTTTTTTACTACCGTATCGGCACAACCCCATTTGTTTTTTACTACCAAAGCTACTGGGTAAGTACCCGGGTTTTCAAATAAAAAGGTTGGGTTTTGTTGTAAACGGATGGTGCTGTTATTCATAAACCACCAAGTCCATTGTGTGGCTGGCCCGCCTATAGTCGTAGCATCGGTAAAGTAAACCTCGTCTATAGCTTCTATTGGTTTTTCGGGTGTAAAGTTAAAATCGGCTACTGGCAATGGGTAAGCTGTTGCCACAAAACTACTGGTGTTGGTACAGCCATTATTATCGGTATAACTTGCTTTAAAGTTATAATCGCCTGCTGTGGTAAAACATCTGCTTAATACATTGCCCGTTACTGTGCCGCCATTGGTGTTTATCCACGTAGTGGCTTGTAAATTACTGTTAGTACTGGTTACACTAAAGTTAGCACAAAAAGGTACACAGTTTTTGGTAGATGAGCTGATGAGTTCTCCTGTTGGTAATGGGTTTATTACAACTTGTGTACTTACTGAGTTACTACAGCCGTTGTTATCGGCTACGGTTAGCATGTAAGTTCCGGCATAGCCCATATCGTCTGCTATTATACTTGGGTTAGCTTGGTTGCTTACAAAGTTATTTGGCCCTACCCAACTGTAAATATAGCCCCCGCTACTTGTAAAACTAAGTTGTTGGTTTACACAAATAGGACCATTGTTGCTTATTGTTGGTTGTACCAATTGTACCACCCCTACCGAGGCAGAGTTTATACTCGTACAAGTGTTAGCTGCTGTTACTAATACAACGTAATTACCGGCTAACAAAAAGGTAGCATTACCCAATTGGGGCGATTGTAAGTTAGATGTAAAGCCATTAGGTCCACTCCAATTATAAACACTGCCACCATTAGCTGTTACACTGGCGCTGTTACCCACACAATAAATACCGCCACTGGCTATTACACTGGGGTTAGGGTTTATTAATACCGTGGTTTGTGCATTGTTTACACAGCCATTTACATCCGTTACTACCACCACATAAACTCCCGATTGGGATAAGGCTGTTGCGTTTATTACCGGGTTTTGTTGGTTAGAGGTAAAGTTGTTTGGCCCTGTCCAGCTATAGCTTGTTCCCCCATTGGAGGTTAGGGTAAGCGATTTTGTTTCGCAAACAGAGCCAGTGTTGGCAGCTATAGGCGTTGGCAGGGCATTTATGGTAATAGAGGCTGTAACGGCTGCCGAGCAGTTACCTACTGTTGCTACTAAAGTATACATACCACTGCCCAAAGTGGTAACGTTATTTATTATTGGGTTTTGTTGGATACTTGTAAAGTTATTTGGGCCCACCCATGCATAGCTGTTACCGCCATTACCGGTTAAGTTTAAGGTTTTGGTAGCACATACTGGGCTATTGCTTCCTAAAATAGGTATAGGTAAGGCTATTACCGAAGCATTGGTTACTGCTGTATTGGTACATCCTACCGAACTGGTTACTATTAAATTATAAGCGCCTGTGGCACTTAATTGGGCATTGGTTATTACCGGGTTTTGTAAGTTGGAGGTAAAGCCGTTCGGTCCGCTCCAGGCATAGGTAGCACCTGCCAATATGTTTGCTGTTAAAGCTAAGTTTTGCCCCGCACATACTGTAGAGCCTGTTGCCAAGGCTGGTGGGGTAGCATTTACTGTTATTAAAGCATTGGTTGTGTTTGAGCAGGTATTGGCGGCTGTTACGGTTAAACTATACGTACCGCCATTTACCAATTGGGCATTGCTAATACTTGGGTTTTGTAGGGTACTTGTAAATCCATTAGGGCCAGTCCAAGCGTAACTTACACCACCACTTCCTTGTAAGTTTAATGTTTGCGCCTGGCATACTGGGCTATTGCTTACTATATTAGGGGTTGGCAAGGCATTTATAGTAATGTTAGCTGTTGTGCTGGCCGAACAGGTACCCGAAGTGCCTATTAGGGTATAAACACCAGTTGCTAATATACTTACGTTGGTAATGCTTGGATTTTGTAAGGTAGAGGTAAAGCCATTAGGGCCTAGCCAACTATAGGTGGTAGCACCGCTTGCAGTTAAATTTAATGTTTTGGTAGCGCATACCGGGGAGTTGCTTGATAGGCTTGGTGTTGGTAAGGTTATTACACTTACGTTGGCTACCGCTGTATTGGTGCAACCCGACGCGCTGGTTACCAACAAGCTATAAGTGCCACTCATTAAGGTGGTAGATGATACAATACTCGGGTTTTGTTGCACACTGCTAAAGCCATTGGGACCACTCCAGTTATATACCGAACCTACCAAACTAGTGGCCGTTAAGTTTATTGTATTGCCCGCACATACTGTTGCCCCCGTGGTGGCTATTGTAGGTGTTGGGTTAATGGTAATAGACGAGGTTACAGAGGCGGTACATCCTCCTACTCCTGTTACCGTTAAGGTATAATTGCCTGAATTTAAAGTAGTGGCATTGCTTATATTAGGGTTTTGCAATACACTCGCAAAGCCGTTGGGGCCCAACCAACTATAAGTGCCGCCACCACCTCCTGTTAAACTCAACGTGTTGGCAGCACAAATGGGGGAGTTACTTGTTAGGCTCGGGGATGGAGAGGAAATGACGCTGACATTTGCAACTGCGGTATTGGTGCAATTACCAACAGAAGTAGTCACTGTTAGATTATAGGGCCCAGTCATTAAGGTACTTGCATTTGGAATTACAGGATTTTGTGTGTTAGAACTGAAAGCATTTGGCCCGCTCCAATTATAATTTGTATTTGCAATAAAATTCGAAGTCAAATTAATTGGGCTTCCAGCACACACCGTAGCACCTGTTACTATAGGTGTTGGGGTTGGGATAACGGTAATTGTTTTTGTAACCACACATGTATTTGTAGCAGGATTTGTACCAGTTGTTGTTGCTATAGCTGTATAAACACCGCTTGCCAAAGTTGTTATATTTGGTATGCTTGTGTTACCAATTAGCGAACTAAATCCATTTGGGCCATTCCAAGTTACACTTAAAATATTTGTACCAGTGGTAACAGCAAAAGTAGCTGTTTTGGTGCTACAAAGTGTGCCCGAAGCGGTAGCAGTAAAATTGCATAAAATACCGCAATTTGTTGTACCAGCACCGGGAGCATTAGAATTTGTTTGAGTAAACGTAATGTTTTGCACAACATTTGAATAATTTGTTATTAGTATTAGATAGTTTTGTCCGGGTAAAGCATTTGCAATTGTACATGTTTCAACATTTGAGCCAGAATAGCTACAGCCAACAGTATTAGGACCAGTTAAATTATTGCAATTACCGGTTAAATTCGGAAAAGGTCCATAGCAAATAAAATCGATATCATTACCAGCAGACATTTGAAGGATAATAGGGCCTGCCGTTAAAATTTGCAAAGAGAACCATGCTGGGTTGGGTTGAGAACCTAAACAACCATAATTTGGCCCAACTTGGGCACTACCGGCATTTGTTTGCGCAGGGTAGTTTACAGTACTGCCGGTACAGAATGGCTGCGCATTGGCACATGTATTATTACCTTGGGCAAACGAAGATGAGATACTTATGAAAAATAAAACAAAAAGTATAAAAAAACAGCTTAACTGCAACTGCTTTATATTTTTTAAAAAATTCATAAAAAAAGAGAGTTCTAAATATTATAGCGTAAAGTTACTAAACCGATTTTAAAAAAACTATCCATTTACTAATTCAAAGGCTACCTTCAATCATTAATTTCAATTTTAACAACAAAGATTGGTAAAGGTTTAATAACTTCTAATTTTTTTTTAATAATTAAATTAAAATTAAACTTTTAAATAATGTAATTTTATCTTTTAGCAAATGGAAAACTTTATTGTATCGGCACGCAAATACCGCCCTCAACTTTTTAATACAGTTGTTGGGCAAAGCCATATTACCAATACTTTAAAAAATGCCATTGTAAATAATCAGTTAGCACAGGCTTATCTATTTTGTGGCCCACGAGGTGTTGGGAAAACAACATGTGCTCGTATTTTTGCCAAAACTATAAACTGTACGTCGATTTCAACTAACGGCGAGGCTTGTGATGCCTGCGAATCATGCTTATCATTTAATTCTGGCGCATCTTTAAACGTATATGAATTAGATGCTGCAAGCAACAACTCGGTTGAAGATATTCGTAATTTAGTAGACCAAGTACGTTTTGCGCCACAATTAGGTGAATATAAAGTTTACATTATTGATGAGGTACACATGCTTAGTACCGCTGCCTTTAATGCTTTTTTAAAAACATTAGAAGAACCACCAAAACACGCTAAATTTATTTTAGCTACTACAGAAAAGCATAAAATTATTCCAACCATATTATCCCGTTGCCAAGTTTTTAATTTTAATCGTATAAAAACCGAAGACATTAGCGGGCATTTGGCCTTTATGGCGAAGGAAGAAAACGTAAGTTTTGAGCAAGAAGCGTTACACATCATTGCTCAAAAAGCAGATGGGGGTTTACGCGACGCCTGTTCCATTTTTGATCAAATGGTAGCATTTACTGGCAATCATTTAACTTATAAACAGGTTGTTGAAAACTTGCATGTTTTAGATTACGACTATTATTTTAAAATAGTTGACGCGTTTTTAGAGCAAGGTTTGCCAACCATAATGCTAACCTTTAACGAAATTCTTTCACAAGGGTTTGATGCGCACAATTTTTTAATAGGTTTAGGCGAACATTTACGTAATATTTTAGTGAGTAAAGACGCTCTAACAACATCATTACTAGAAGTAAGTGAATCTTTAAAAATGCGTTATGTGGAGCAATCACAAAAATGTAATTTAAATTTTTTATTAAAAGCGTTAGCCTTAATTAGCAAAACAGACGTAAATTATAAAAGCGCAAAAAACCAACGCTTGCTTGTTGAAATGGCACTAATGCAATTAACTTTTTTAACCGCACCGTTAGATGCGGAAAAAAAAAATGAGTTAATCGAACAAACCACCGCTGATAAAAATTCAACATCAGCAAACCAGCAAATAATTCAAAAAATAGATACATTACAAGAGCCTGAAATTAAATTTGCAACAAAGCCAAGTGTTGCTTTTAATAACCTAAATATAAAATCAGACTTTAGTTTAAACGATTTAAAAAAAACAAGTCAAACTACCATTTCTAATAAAGTAGATTTGCAGGACGAGGTAATTACAGAATATATAAATAAAACATTAACATTAGAGGACGTGAAAACTGCCCTTTTAACTTTTGCCCAACTTAAAGAAAAGGCAGGCTCGCGACACTTAGCGCTCACCTTAACTTCTGCTACTTTATCGTTTAATAACAATATAATTAAATTAAGTATAAATAACGAAACGCAGCGCGAACAGTTGCAAAATTCAAAACAAAGTTTTTTAGATGAGTTACGTAAATTATTACAGAATAACTTGGTTGGCTTAGAAGTTGATTTACTAGAAAGCACAAACCAAGTTAAAGCTTATAAGCCAATGGATATTTTTAAGGCTATGACAGAAAAAAACCCTGCGCTGTTAGAATTAAAAAAACGTTTTGATTTAGAAGTTGATTATTAAATCCATAGCGCTTTAGTCTTTTACAATAGTGTTTTCGAGTACGGTTTTACTTAACGCGCCATAACCACCTTCAATATTTATTAAATGCTGATAACCATTTGCTTTTAAAATCGAAGCAGCAATCATACTGCGCAAACCGCCTGCACAATGAATGTAATAGGGTTTTGTTTTATCTAAATTATCTTTCCAATCGTTAATAAAATCAAGTGGGTTGCTTTCGGCCAAAGCCAAGTGTCCGCCGCTAAATTCATTGGGTTTACGTACATCTAAAGTGCAAATTTTGTCAGAATATATTTTTGAGAAACTTTCGGCATCCATATTTTCAACGCCTGAAACCGGTTTATTTTCGTTTTTCCAACTCTCAAATCCGCCTTGTAAATACCCTAAACAGTTATCGTAACCCACACGCGACAATCGCATAACAGCTTCCTCTTCTCTACCGACAGGCGCTACAATAAGTATGGGCTGATTAATATCTGAAATTAAAGTGCCTACCCAGGGGGCAAATTGCCCATCGATACCTATAAATAGAGCGTTTGGAATATGTCCTTGCGAAAACTCTGTTGCTGTTCTTACATCTAGAATTACAGGTTTTTGTTCGTTACTAATTTTTTCAAATTCACTAACGGTTTGTGACTTTGCACCTTTTTGCATTACATCGTTAAAACTGGTATATCCGTTTTTATTTAGGTTTGCATTTTTAGCAAAATACTGCGGGGCAGGCAATATTCCAGTTGTTAATTCTGCGATAAATTCTTTTTTAGAAATAGGTTGTAAGGCATAGTTTACTTTTTTTTGGTTACCTAAAGTATCAGAGGTTTCCTTACTCATGTTTTTTCCACAAGCACTACCGGCGCCATGTGCAGGATAAATAATAACATTGTCAGGTAAGGGCATTATTTTTGTTCGTATACTTTCGTAAAGCATACCTGCCAAATCATCTTGCGTGAGGTTAGACTTTATAGCCAAATCGGGCCTACCCACATCCCCAATAAAAAGTGTATCGCCAGTAAAAATACACTGAGGTGCGTTTGTTTCGTCCAATAATAAATAGGTAGTGCTTTCAAGTGTGTGTCCCGGAGTGTGCAATGCTTTTAGCGTTAGGCCTCCTATTTTAAATTCTTCGTTATCTGTTGCATTATAGCTTTTGTAAGTTGTTTGCGCATTTGGTCCAAAAACAATTTGTGCTCCTGTTGCTCTGGCTAAATCAAGGTGGCCACTCACAAAATCAGCATGAAAATGTGTTTCGAAAATGTATTTTAAAGTAGTGTTATTTTGTTTTAATAAATCTAAATAAGGCTGAGTTTCGCGCAATGGGTCAATAATTGCAGCTTCGCCATTATGAGAAATATAATACGCGCCTTGTGCTAAACAGTTTGTATAAATTTGTTGTACTTGCATAGTATAAAATTAAGTTTTTTTAAAGTTTAGTGCAAGCTAATTTATAATTATGTTAATTAATATAAGTTCTTAATTGCCTTACGATACTTAGGCCTTTTAAACCCATAGAAGTTTATATCTCTAACTATTTGCCTAACATCAATAGCTAAGCCTAAAGAATAATAAAATCCATTAAAATTTAAAGTTGGGTTATGTTCGGCAACTACTCTATAGCCTATCATTGTAGATATGCCAAGTTGCTTAATTGGCTTTAAAATAAAATTTAAGCCAAATCCTATGGGAATTAGTCCACCTTTTTTATCTTGTAATAATGTATTGTCTAATTGCGAAATGGTTTTAACACTATAGCTACCGATGCCTATTTCAAGGGGCACTTCTAACTCAATGTATTTTTTGTCTATTACAGCATATTGATAAAATAGGGTAAAATACTTTAATTGTAAAGTTGTTAAAGCCTCTTTTGCGTCTATATTTGTTTTTACATTTTTAGACGTGCGTGAATTTATGCCATAAAATCCAATGCCTACTGTATTTCTTTCAAATAAAATTACGCCCAACTGAATGCCCCTGATATTTACTGGCACATTTTTAATAAATGAGTTTCTATTATCAAACGCTAAATAAGGCCGTACTTTTTGGAAACGGTATAGGTGTGCCGAATCTTTTTTAAATTTTTCTACAATCGAATCTAATTTTAATTGGCTATTATTTTTAATATTAGTTTGCCCGATACAAACAAACATACCAATGCTAAAAAAAAGTAACCAACCATATTTATTAGCCATAGCTTTAAAGACGTAATAATACTATAAAAGTTTAATTTATCACTTATGTTGTAAACCTAGTTGAATTATTAATTTAAAATTTATATAATGAAGACGCGTAATAAAATAAATGAATTTTATTTGCAATATTGTTCAGATAATTTTAAGGCTAACTCATCGCCTAAGCCATCTGCTTTTTTTAAATCATCGCAAGCACCGTGTTTATCTTTGCTCGCCATTTTAATGGCCGCTCTATTTACGTATGCTGCACCATAATCAAACTTAAGTTTTATGGCATAATCTAAATCTTTTAAAGCTTCAGTATTATTTTTATTGCCACCTTTTGCAACACCCCTATAGCAATAACTTACTGGATTTTTATTATTTTTTTTTATAGCTTCATCTAAATCTACTATTGCACCTGAATTGTCGTTTACATTAATTTTATTAGCTGCGCGGGCTACTAAAGCATCTTCTTCGCCAGGGTTGCCATCAAGGTAAACAGTCCAATCAGTAATAGCACCTTTAAAATCTTTAACTTCAAATTTACTTTTAGCCCGTAATTTATATGCATTATAATCTGGCTTTTCTGGCTTCATTAATTTAATTGCTTCATTAAGCTCTTTAATAGCATAATTATAATCTTTCATTGTAAAGCGAATTTCAGCTTTGAGTAATATTACTTCTAAGTATTTTTTATTAATTTCAGTAGCATTGTCACAAGCTCCTAAGGCCGATTTATAGCTTTTACCTTTGTACATCAATTGCGCCTGATAATAAAACAATTCTGCATCTTCAATTTTGTCATCAACAGCAATACTTACTGCGGTATCAATTGCACCTTTACTTTCTTTAAATTTATTATTTAAAAAAAAGTTAATACCTTTTAATTTTAAAGTTTCAAAATTTTGTGGAAGAATTAATTCTGATTTAGATAACTCTTTTTCTGCGTCCTTATATTCTTTTAGTTGAATCTTTGCATACGCACTTTTGTTTAAAGCTTGCCAATAATCAGGCTTTAATTTAATAGCCTTTTTTAATAAGGGTAATGCATCTTTGTATTTAGCCGAATCGATTAGTTTACATGCTTGATTATATAGTTTTTGCTGTTTTGGAAGAGTATCCTCCTCTGGTTTAGGTTTTACCTCCTGCGCGAAAAAGCTGGACGAAAACAAAACTAACCATAAAAACGACCATTTATAAGTGCTATTAGCCATAAAAAATTGGTATTTTGTTTTATAAATTAATTTTTATACCTTTATACAAATATAAATAAATAACGTATGCCTGGTGTTGGATTTATCATAATTATTGTTTTTTTACTATTAATAATACTATTATCCTTTGTATCTGTTCAGCAAGGCACGTTAGCTATTACGACTATTTTTGGGAAATTTAGCAGAATTTTAAGACCTGGTTTAAATTTAAAAATTCCTTTTATTGAAAAAGTATTTAAAAAAATTTCGGTTCAAAACCGTAGTGCCGAATTAGGTTTTCAGGCAGTAACGGTAGATCAGGCCAACGTAAATTTTACAGCCATGTTGTTATACTCTGTTATAAATAGTGACGATGAGACTATTAAAAATGTGGTGTTTAAATTTGTTGATGAAAAAAACTTTATGCAAGCTTTAGTGCGATCGGTGGAAGGTTCGGTACGTGCTTTTGTTGCTACAAAAAAGCAAGCAGAAGTTTTAACTACGCGCAGAGAAATTGTTGAGGCTGTAAAAGAACAATTGGACAAAACTTTAGAAGATTGGGGCTACCATTTAATAGACTTGCAATTAAACGATATTACATTTGACGAAGAAGTTATGCGAAGCATGGCCAAAGTTGTGGCTAGCAATAACTTAAAAGCAGCAGCTGAAAACGAAGGGCAAGCATTGTTAATAACGAAAACAAAAGCAGCAGAAGCTGAAGGTAATTTTATTAAAATATCGGCGCAAGCAGAAAAAGATGCATCGCAACTAAAAGGGCAAGGTATAGCTTTATTTAGACAAGAAGTGGCAAAAGGTATGGCTGGTGCCGCTAAAGAAATGGAAGATGCTAATTTAGACTCGTCTTTAATTATTTTTAGTATGTGGACAGAAGCGGTTAAAAACTTTGCACAAGAAGGAAAAGGAAACGTAATATTTTTAGATGGAAGCGTTGATGGTATGCAAAAAACCATGAAAGATATGATGGCAATGAATCAATTAGCAACTAATAAAAATAACCCAACACAAAAATAATTAAAAAAAATCTCCACTATTATAAATCAAACAATCAATTAATAAGCAAAAAAATGAAAAAACAATTATCTAAATTTACAATAGGCATAGCCCTGTTCTCTTCTTTGGTTGGTTATTCACAAATTCAACCTTGCGTTACCGTTGATGCAATGAACCAATACTTTGCCAGCAACCCGCAAGCAAAGATTGAATACGAAAAAAAACAAGCTAAATTTGAACTTGATTACCAAGCAACTATTTTAGCAAACAAATCTCAAAACAAGGTGGCAGCTGTGCAATACACTGTTCCAGTGGTATTTCACATATTACATACAGGTGGTGCCGAAAATATTACTGATGCGCAATGTATTGCAGCATTAGCACAAATGAATAGTGATTATGCGGCTGCGGGTTCTGACTTTAACTCGATTTACCCCGATTTTAAAGCGCTCTATATAAACAGCGATATAAAATTTATGTTAGCTAAAAAAGACCCTAACGGCAATTGTACCAATGGTATTGTGCACAAGTATGATACCCGCACAGTATGGGACAGAAACCCCAGTAACGCATTTAGCTATTTGTATACAGGTATTACTTGGAACCCTACAAAATATTTAAATATTATTATAGTAAAAGATATTGTTGCTGCTGTTAATCAAAATGGCACTGTAATTGGTTACACTTTTTTACCTGGTACTTGGGGTAGTGGTGCCGACCAAGATGCAATTGTTTACAATTATAGCTTTTTAAGTGGGTTAAATGCGCGTTCCTTATCACATGAAGTTGGGCATTGGTTAAATTTATCTCATACTTTTGGTAATACAAATAATCCTGGTGTTACGTGTGGATCACAGTCTGGTGGTGATGGCGTAAGCGATACACCTGATACAAAAGGTAACTTTAGTACCTGCCCGGCAACAAATACTAACTCTACTATTATTTGTACTTCTGGTAACCCGTCGTATTATCAAAATGTTGAAAACATCATGGATTATTCAAGCTGTCCAAAAAACTTTACAAGTGGACAAACAACACGTATGCGTAATGCACTGCAATCCCCTACAAGTGGTAGAAACAATTTATGGAGTAATGGTAATTTAGTAGCTACTGATGTTAATGGTTTAGGCACTTGTGCACCAATTGCTAATTTTTTATCTACAACCGGTGGTTATACTGTTTGTTCGGGTAATTCATTAACAATGAAAGATTTTTCGTATAACGCTGCTGTAACAGGTTACACATGGACAGCAAACAATGGTGCAATTATTACTTCACCTAATGCGTCTATTACTGCCATTAATTTTCCAAATATTGGTAGTGTAAACGTTACTTTAAATGTTAGCAATAACCAAGGTAATAATTCCGTTACAAAAGTTGTTACCGTGCTTAATGGTGCTGCTTCTATTACGGGGCCTTACTTCGAAAGTTTTGAAACTGCAAATGTAATTCCTCCAAATTGGCTTGTAATTAACCAAAGTGGTGTTGCTTGGGATCAAACAGGTGTTGCAGGTATTGCTGGTAATAGCTCTATGTTTTTAGATGGCACCCAAAGTAGTGCCGGCCAAATCGACATTTTACAAATGCCAATGATGGATGTTGTAAACAATCCAAATAATGTATTTAGTTTTAAATATGCCTACGCTCGCCAATCAACCACGCAAGCAGATGTTTTAAAATTACAAGGTAGTTTAGATTGTGGCGGCACATGGAAAGATATATTTATCTTTAGTGCGTCTACAATGGCGTCATTATCTGGTGGTATTTCAAGCAATCCATTTACACCAACATCAAACCAATGGAAGTTTTATGATGTATCAAACAATGCGCCAAATTGGTTTGGGGACCTTTATACAACATCGGCAAGTGTTTTAGTACGTTTTAATTTCCAAGAAGATCCAAATAATGGAAATGGAAACCGTCTATTTATAGATGCAGTTGACTTTAGCGATCCAACAATGCCATTAGGCATTAATCAATTAGCAAAAAGTATTAAGTTTAATTTATTGCCTAATCCAACCAATGGCGAAGCAACACTTAAATTTAGCTTGAATGATGCTAGTGCTGTTACAGTAAGTGTATTAGATGTGTTGGGTAAAGAAGTATTACCTGCTACGAATACTAATTTTGCTGCTGGCGAACAATCAATGACATTAAACAAAAACAATACTTTATCAAAAGGAATTTACTTTGTTAACTTAAGTGTAAATGGTGCTAAAGTAAGTCGTAAATTAATTGTAAATTAATTTTATATTTTTTAATTAAAAGCAGATGGACAATTACCATCTGCTTTTTTTATGTTTTTATAATTGATTGAATAATTTAAACTTTACACTGGATTAAAAACTCTTTGTAAAAACTTTCCATTTCTTTAGAAAACGTGTCGTTATGAAAAATAGAAATTAGTTGGCCATTGTGTTTTTTAACTTCGTTAATTAATGGCAGTGCTAATTCCATTAATTCTTTATTTTCTTTACTGGCATAATAAATTAAGGTGTTTTCGGCAATGCAAAAAGGGTAAACTACCAGTGGTGTAGTTTGCTCATCATCTAAATTATACCATTTGTACGGCAGGCAAAAAGAAGCTCTAAAGCCATTGTAATTAGTATAACCCATGCTATAATCTTCGAGAATACCTGCTTGCAAAAGTGCTTTATAGGTTTGAGGAAAATTTAAAACCGAAAAATGTTGACGGCTTTTTCGTATCGTTTTATGGGTAATTGCAGACAGCCTATTTACTTCTATTTTTAGTTGTTGTAAACTTTTTTTTGAACCGTAAGAAGGATGTATACCTACCATACTATAATCCGCAATAGCTTTTATTAGTGTTTGAAAATGTAGATTAGTTGCGGAATGGTTTTTATCATTTATGCCATAATCGCCCAACAAAAAAAAATAAATACTATTTATATTTTCGGTTTTGTGAATGTCAATTAAAAAATTATAACAGTCAAAGGGGTCGGCACTTTTTTGTAAAATAACATGTGTACGTTGTAAAATAGATTTAAAATTTTTATTATATAAATCCACCATATAGCCTGCCATTGAACGCACAAAACCTTTGTATTTATATTTGTATACATTATCTACGTCAATACTTGCTAAGAAACTATAATTGTTTGTTTTAAATATTAATGTTGCATTTATGTTTAGTAGTATTAATTTTAATTCATTTAACCAATCGTTTATTAAGGCTTTACCAATAAAATTATATTGATAGGCTAAACTCGATTTAAAATTAAAACGATTATGCTGATCTATTTTGTGAGGTAAATATTCTTCGTAGCGTGTTAGTAGCCAAAAACTAGCGCCAAATACATCAAAAGGTATTTGCGTAGTTGAGGTTTTAAAAAATAACTTTTCAAATTGTGGGTGCGAATTTACTTCTACCAAATAATCTTTAATTCCAAAATCAAATAAAATGCTGTGGGGTTTAATTTGTAAACAGTTTTCAATTGCAATCTCGCTATAATTAATCTTAATATTATCTGTTGCTTTAAATAGTTCTATATCTGTAAAAAGTTTATAATTAAGTCCTAAACCTTCAACAAATAAAGTATTTAAACAATAACTTAATCTATTGCTAATTTGTGATGAATATATATTTACACAATCTATGCAACCAAGTTACGAGCGTAAACTATGCATAAATTAATTTTAATAAATAATTATTGCCAAAACAATGTTAATTCCTTAAATTCACGTCATTAATTTATATTTTTTATGCGAAAGTTTATTCTCTTTTTTTTATTTATTCCTACTCTATTTTTAGGTCAGCAAAAAATTACTTTAGAAGATATTTGGGTAAAATATGCCTTTTTGCCAAAATCTGCTGAAGGCTTCAATGTTATGAATGATGGATTACATTATGTAGATATTGAAGAGCTTGCTGGGCAAAAAGTGTTGTGCCAATACGAAATTAAATCGGGCAAAAAAATAAAAGAATTAGTGACGGCTACTGATATAAGATTTAATAATAAATACATTGATATAGCCAGTTACCAATTTAGCCCTAATGAAGATAAATTATTGTTATACGAAGGTATGGAAAACGTTTATCGCCGTTCGCCAAAGGCTAATTATTATATATATGATATTGCTACAAAAAAAACAGTCCAATTATGTGATAAAGGCAAACAATTTTTTCCACTATTTGCGCCAAATGGCAAACAAATTGCTTTTATACGCGAAAACAATATTTATATTAAAAATTTAGAAAGCAATAGCGAAACCGAAGTTACAAATGATGGTAAGAACAATAAAATTAAAAACGGCTGGGGAGATTGGGTATACGAGGAAGAGTTTAGCAAAGCTGATTATTATGATTGGAGCAGCAATAGCCAATATTTAGCCTATGTAAAATTTGATGAAACAAATGTTAAAGAATACAGCATGGATTTGTATAATGGCAATTTATACCCCGATAAAACTACATTTAAATACCCTAAAGCAGGCGAAGATAATTCGGAAGTTACTGTTCATATATTTCAATTAAGTTCGCGTAATACCATAATGGCCGATATTGGAAAAGACAAGGATATTTATATTCCACGCATTCAATTTACAAATAATCCTATGGTACTTTCTATACAACGCTTAAATCGTTTACAAAACAAATTAGATTTAATTTTTACAGATGCCTTAAGTGGCAAAGGCGTAACTGTATTTACTAACGAAGCTAAAACTTATATTGATATAACAGACGATTTAACCTTTGTAGAAAATAAAGGTTTTATTATTAGCCACGAAGGTGATAATTACAACCATTTATATTATTATGATATTACCGGAAAATTAATTAACCAAATTACTACAGGAAATTTTGATGTAACTGAGTTTAAAGGATATGATGAAGCAACAAATACACTTTATTACATTAGTACCGAAAATGGTGCTATTAATAGGGATGTGTATAGCATTAAATTAAATGGAAAAGACAAAAAACGTTTATCCACTAAAGACGGGTTTACCAATTTTGAATTTACACCTGGTTTTAAATATTACATTTCGAGTTATAGCAACGCCAATACTCCACCCGTTTATGAACTATGCGATATAAAAGGGAAAACAATTAAAGTTTTAGAAGACAATGCCGATTTGAAAAATAAGCTAAAAAATTACACCTTATCGCCGCGAACATTTTTTAAATTTAAAACTAACCAAAACATCGAATTAAATGGTTTTATGATGAAACCACACAATTTTGATTCTACGAAAAAATATCCAGTGTACATGTATGCATACAATGGCCCTGGCGTTACTGAATGTAATAATAATTTTGATGCTTTTGAATATGCTTGGCATAATCTTTTAAATCAAGAAGGTTATATGGTTGTATGTGTTGATGGGCGTGGCACACCGGGGCGGGGGCGCGAATTTAAACATAGTACGTATATGCAATTAGGTAAATTAGAAGTACAAGACCAAATTGAAACAGCAAACTATTTAGGCAATTTACCTTATGTTGATAAAACACGTATTGGTTTCCAAGGCTGGAGTTATGGTGGTTATATGGCATCATTAATGATTAGCAAAGGTGCTGATGTAATTAAAGCAGCTGTTGCTGTTGCACCTGTTACTAATTGGAAATATTATGATAATATTTACACAGAACGTTTTTTACGTAAACCACAAGATAACAAAAGTGGATACGAAGATAATAGTCCAACTAATTTTGTGAAGAACATCAAAGGTAAATTTTTATTAATTCATGGTAGTGCCGATGATAATGTGCATTTGCAAAATAGTATGGAGTTGGCAGCAGCATTAGTAAAAAATAATATTACATTTGATTTTATGATTTATCCCAATAAAAGTCATGGTATTAGTGGTGGTTTAACACGTTTGCACGTCTATTCTAAAATTTTAAAATTCGTAAAAGAAAATTTGTAAACTATTATGTCTAAAAAACGATTGGTTGTTTTTACAGGAGCAGGTGTTAGCGCAGAGAGTGGTATAAAAACCTTTCGTGACAGTGGTGGCTTGTGGGAAGAACATAAGATTGAAGACGTAGCAACACCCGAAGCATGGCATAAAAATAAAGAATTAGTTTTAGAGTTTTACAACCAACGCCGCAAGCAGGTTATTCAGGCACAACCAAATGCTATGCATTTGTTTTTAGCAGACTTACAAAAAAAATTTGATGTCCATATTGTAACCCAAAATGTAGATGATTTGCACGAACGTGCCGGCAGTAAAAAAGTTTTACACCTACATGGCGAAATTATGAAAGCGCGCAGCTCAAATCACGAACATTTAACGTACGCTTTAAAAAAACCAGATATTTCAATTGGTGATTTTTGTGAAAAAGGTTCGCAACTGCGCCCACATATTGTATGGTTTGGTGAGATGGTTCCCGAAATGGAAAATGCATACACTATTGCGGAACAAGCAGAATTGTTTGTTGTTATTGGCACTTCGCTAAATGTATACCCGGCAGCAGGCTTAGTAAGTTACGTAAGTGCCCATACCCCCAAATGGTTAATAGATCCTAACGATATTAATTTAGATTATATAAAAGGCCTAAAACACATTAAGCAAACCGCCGTTAATGGTGTTGACGAACTGAAAAAGGAATTAGGGGTATAAATAATTTAACTCAAGGCGTATAAACCAATTTTAAATTCCCTAAATTTTCTGTTCTGTAAAATAATGTCTCGTCAAAAATTTCATTTTTGTTTTTTAAAGCAATACGTTCAACTATTTTTTTATTAATTAAAAAAATAGTTGGGCCCGTTTCGCTATGCAATTTAAACCCCGCTTTTAAAAAGGATTTACCGTCACTAATTTGTTTATCAATATAGGTCATAATGTCGCCTGCATTTTTTTCATCACAAAAATGCTTTAGTAATTTACTTAAACCTCCGGTAACAGTAGTTCCTCCTTTAGTGCAAAAACGTATCAATTCAAAACTACGTTGGTGTTCGCGTAAACGATTCATTTTTCTTCCTTTACTAAAGCTGGCTATGCATAATAATTCATCTCTATAAAATAAGCCATAATTAAAGGCGCTGTTGGCGCTATTTAAAAAATGATAGGTATCTAAAAAATTAGCTGTAATAGTTCTGTCAATTTTTTTTAGTTGGCAATTGCGCGCATATACCGTTTTATTTAGCTGTAGTTTTGATTGAATTAAATAAAAAATCTTATCGGGATTTGTGATGAGATAATCGGGCGGAAGCACAGTGCTATTTGTGCTTGGCAGAGCATCATATGAAAAAGTTAAGTTTAATGTGTGTTGCTTGTAATTTATTAAAATTTGATTATCACTTACAATAACTTCTACTGGAAGTTGTTGTAACTTTTTTTGCAAGGCATTGAGTTTTGTTTTCAAAATTTATGCAAACCCTCAAAGATATTTATTTTTTTTCAAGAAACCTTGAACGCTTTTTTAAACTAAACACTTACAGTTTGTAATGCTTTTTTAATACAATTAGAAATTTTATCCGACAGTGTTTTTAACTCTTCATCCGTCCAAGTGCAACGAATACCAAACGAAATTAAACGCCCAACAACTTCTTGTGTTTTTGGCAACTGAAAATTATTATAATCTTGCGGTGCACCTAATACTTGTATTGGTAATTTACTAGCAGTTTTTAAATCTTTAATATGTTGCCATTGGTTAATAAAATGGTACATATTTGTAAACCAATAATTAAAACCACTTACACCCGCTTTATTAAATTCGTCAACCGTACGTTTGGCCGCATCTGTATCTGGCATTAAAATATTTAAAAAAGTACCGCTATCGCCATTATTATCTCCTAATTTTGAAAAACTAACGCCTTCAATTTTTGATAATTGATTTTGTAAAAAGGCTTTGTGTTTTAAGTTTTTTTCTTTTATAAACGGCACTTTTCGAGTTTGTGCAGCACCAACAGCAGCATGTAATTCGCTAATACGGTAATTAAACCCAATAATGGGATGGTTTTCCATCCCTCGGTTACTGCCAATATGGTCGTGCCCATGGTCGCAATAACTATCTGCTAATTTATAAGTTGTTTCATCGTTTGTAACCAAAATACCGCCTTCACCTGCGGTTGCAATTTTAAAAAAGTCGAAACTATATGCACCAGCTTTCCCAAATAAACCTACTGAAATACCTTTGTAAGAAGCTGCAAACGCTTGACCAGCATCTTCTACCAAAATTAAATTATGTTGTTTTATAACAGTCATAATTTCATCCATATTAGCATTACCACCACACATGTGTACCAAACAAACTGCTTTTGTTTTAGAAGTAATAGCTTTTTTAATACCTTCGGCGCTTAAACATAGGGTTTCGTCAATCTCAGCAAAAACGGGCAATGCCCCTAACATTAAAACGGCCTCAATGGTTGCAATATATGTAAAAGGCGGGCAAATAACTTCGTCGCCGGTACCAATACCACTTGCTGCTAAGGCTGCCAAAATAGCGGCAGAACCATTAGACACCGCTAGCGCATATGTTGCTCCCGTTATTTTTTTAGCTTCTGTTTCAAAATCTTTGGCCTTCCAAAAATTATTGCGTTGTGCGTCGTGGTTAAAACGAAACATTATTCCGGTGCTTAATACATCTTCAATTTCTTTGCGCTCTTCGGCGCCAAATAGCTCAGTTCCAGGCATAGTATATTTTATATAGTTAGGTAAAGTTACAATTAATTAGGGTAATAAAAGAAATTTTTGTCGGTATCAATAACGCCAAAATTTATCGACACCATTTTTTGGTTCTCAAAATAACAATCCAAACCGGCTTCGTCAAAACTTAGTCGTTTTTCGCCCCATTCGTGCGTTTCGGTGTCGCATAATTTATAACCATTAGTTTTCATTAACGCTATTAATTCTTTTTCTTTAAGCGAAAAAACTTTAGTATTAAATAATATAGCGTCCTTATTATCTAATTCAACACTACAAAAGGTATTGTTTTTATTATTATCAAAAAAAAGTGAATAGCCCGAATCCCAGTAATGGTAAACAGTTGAAGAGGTAAACAAAATATCATCGGTTAATTGCTGAATTTCTTCGGGTTCGCCAACACTTTTTTTAACGTTTTCAATAGTTTCGCCAAAAGCAATGGTACAAAAACCTGTCAGTAGCTTTATTTCAATTGTTTTAAACATATTTAAACTCAATAATTGTAACTAATTAAAAAACTTAAGCAATAATAAGTAAAAAAAGAGTAAAATTTATTTTGCGTTTGATAAAATTGCTAGTATATTTGCACTCCGATTTTAAAAATTGGGCCCGCACACGAAATGTTCTGATTTATTAGAACGGTTCCTGCGATAAAATGTAATGATTCCGTAGCTCAGCTGGTAGAGCATTACACTTTTAATGTAGGGGTCCTGGGTTCGAATCCCAGCGGGATCACTGATAGAAGGAGTTGGAAGCAAAACAACTCCTTCTTTTTCAGAAATTTTAAAGTAGGAAAGCCCAATTGAATAAATTGGGCTTTTGTTTTTACATCAATTTACAGCTAAATACCTCATATTTTTAGTGTCCTATTTGTGTCCCAAAAAGAAAAATCAAAAGGGACACGCAATTTAAGCCAGAAAACGTATAACTCTGAGTGCAGGTAGGTAAGTATTATCCGAACAGCATACGTTTTTCATTATGCTAAAAACTTTTTTGAAAACATTAAATTTGCGGCGTTTCGTCTAAGTATTAGCTACTATCTCTTTGTAATTGCCAATAGATTGGCGAGAATCGAAAACCTTAACTTTAACATCAAATTTTATTTGGAGATAAAATTATGACATCCTTACATAAGTTTTTGTTTGGCACAATATTTGAAAATTGTGCTCCAATAAATATAAATCTGTCAAAAATAGGTTAGAACTTAGCCCCTAGATCCTCCATTAAACCTATTTGCTTTGATGATTTGGGAGTCGAAAATAATATTAATAATTTTGGTCTTCTCATGTTGGTAAAAGGCGAATTTTTATTGAAAGATTCGGTTTAAGGTACCATTATTAAGAGAGTTATAATGTTCACAATTAGGATATTAAAAATATCTCATAATTTGATATGTTTTCTCATTCAAAAGATTATTTTTACAAATCTAACTTCCATAGATGAATCGTATCAAAGCAGTATTAGTAGAGAAAGGAATTAAGCAAGTATGGTTAGCTGAACAACTTGGAAAAAGTTATAATATGGTAAATGCTTATGCACAAAATAGAAGACAACCTAGCTTGGAAATCTTAAATCAAATAGCTGATATATTAATCATAGATGTTAAAGAATTAATAGTTTCGAAAAAACGCAATAAATAAAAATATGCTTTCAAATAGTAATCTTAAATCAAAAATAAATAAATTATGGGACACTCTTTGGAGTGGAGGGCTTACAAATCCTGCTACTGCAATAGAGCAAATTTCATATTTGTTATTCATCCGTAGATTAGATAAAATGGATGAGAGAAAAATGAAAGAGATCAAAGGTTATAAATCTATTTTTTCAGGAAGGCCAACCAATTTAAGGTGGTCTGTTTTTACTAAGGTGAAAGTTCTTCATCCTCGTAATTCAAAAAATAAAGACCAGGAAATTGCGGAATTTGAAAAAATGCGTAAGCATATTGAAACTAAAGTTTTTCGTTTCATTAAAGAATTAAATGGTAAGGATGAACCATTTAGTAGGCATATGAAAAATGCTTATTTTGGTATCCCAAAAGCATCTCTTTTAAAGAGCGCAGTCGAATCTATAGAAGAAATATATTCAGAAATAGAAAAAGAAGTAGAAGGAGGGCAAGAATTTCAGGATACTCAAGGTGATATCTATGAGTATCTATTAAATCAGTTATCAATTTCTGGCAAAAATGGTCAATTTAGGACGCCTCGCCATATCATACAGCTTATTTGTGAATTGGTTGACCCGAAATTAAATGACAAAATTGCGGATCCCGCTTCAGGCACAGGAGGATTTCTTCTAGGAGCATATCATCATATTTTAAGAGACTATACGAGTCCTAAATTCATATCTGATGATATAGAGAATGAAGGAGATGGAATAAGAAAAGGAACAAAAGGAGATAAGCTAACAAACTCTCAAAGAAAGATACTTGATGAAAAAACTTTTTATGGTTTCGATATCGATGTAAATATGGTTCGTATAGGGTTAATGAATCTAATGATGCATGGCATTACTAATCCTAATATAGAATATATGGATACTCTTTCAAAACGATATAAGGAGGAAAACATTTATGATGTTATGCTAGCAAATCCACCATTTAAAGGAAGCATAGATGTTGAAGATATTAATCCTAGTTTGCAAATAGGAAAACTTGCATCAAAAACGGAATTACTTTTTATTGAAAGAATTATTAAATCTCTAAGAAAGAATGGTAGGGCTGGGGTTATTATACCTGACGGTGTTTTATTCGGATCTAGTGCTGCTCATAAAAGTGTACGTAAAATGCTTTTGGAGAATTGCGATTTAAAAGCGGTTATTTCCATGCCGAGCGGAGTGTTTAGGCCGTATGCTGGCGTAAGCACTGCTATTTTAATATTTACTAAAGGCACTCCTACACAAAATGTTTGGTTTTATGATATGAAATCAGATGGATATTCTTTGAGTGATGATAGAAAAAGAGTTAAAGGGGAATACCCGTTACGTAATCTTCTTGATGATTGGAAAAATAGAAATCCAAAAGAAAAAAATAACAAAACAGCAACACATTTTTATGTTCCTATTAAGGACATAGAAAAAAATTCATATGACTTAAGTATTAATACATATAAAGAATTTGAGTATATAGAAAAGGATTACGCTGCTCCAAAAACTATTTTAAAGACAATTGAAAAATTAGAAAGGGATATCCTAAAAGAAATTCAGGACTTAAATAAAATGCTAAAATGAAAAAAGTAAGATTGAACGATCTGTTCCATTTTAGGGAGGGTTCACACTTGAAAGCTGGTGAAGGTAAAGAAGAAGGAGAATATCCGTTTTTCACTTCAAGTAGTATTCAAGGAAAATATATAGATACTTTCCAATTTCAAGGAGAGCATTTGATTTTTGGAACAGGAGGAAAACCAAGTATTCATTATATTAAAAGCAGTTTTTCGGTCTCTACCGATTGTTTAGTTTTACAGCCTATTGATAAGAATCATTTATTTAATGCCAAATATATATATTACTATATAATGGGCAACATGAATATTTTGGAAGCGGGATTTAGGGGTGCGGGTTTAAAACACATTTCTAAATCATATATTTCTAATTTAGGTATTCCCTTACCTTCTTTTGGCGAACAGAACAAGATTGTCAAGGTATTGGATAAAGCACAAAAAATCAGAAAACATTCAATAGTATTATCAAAACAGCTTTTTGCCTTGGAACAAAGTATTTATTTTTCCTTATTTGGAATCAATGCTAAAGGGTACAAAAAATGGCAGCCGGTAAAATTAGATACGCTAACTAACAAGTCTAAAGGTGGAATGAGAACGGGACCTTTTGGAAGCGATTTATTACATAGTGAATTTTCAAAGTCTGGGGATGTTAAAGTTTTAGGAATTGATAACGCCGTAGAAAATTATTTTACTTGGGGTGAAAATAGATTTATTACGACAGAAAAATATAAAAAGCTAAAGCGCTATACTGTTTATCCAAGAGACGTAGTGATTACTATAATGGCTACAATAGGTAGGTCATGTGTAATACCTACTGAAATACCTTTAGCAATAAATACAAAACACTTAGCAGCAATTACCATAGATGAAACATTAGCGAATCCATTCTTTATTTCGTTTACACTTCATTCCAATCCGGAAATTATTAATCAAATTAAAAGTAAAAGCAGAGGTGCAATAATGGGAGGCATTAATCTTACTGTAATTAAAAATTTAGTGTTAAAACTACCCCCTATTAGTCTTCAAAATAAATTCGAAAAAATACTGGATAAGATAGCGGCGACAAAGACAATAGTAGAACGTAAATTAAATGAATCCAATGATTTGTTTGATGTATTATCTCAAAGAGCATTTACAGGTAAACTAAAAATGAATTCTTTAGCGTTTAGTATTGATGATCAAGTAGTAGATTATATAGAAGCAAAATCTGAACAGCGTGATATATTAAACAACATAAATAATACGTTTCCTGAAATTTCCGAACTGATACTTACTGAATTTAGAGATAAAGATTTTACATTCTTGGAATTGGATAAAAAAATATCTGAGTATGGTATTCAAAACACCTATGAATTCGTAAGGTCAGAAAATAAAATAGGATTAAAAGATGTTGTTTTTGCATTACTTGATCCAAAAGAAGATGGTAAATCTTTTTTAACTCAAGTTTTCGAAATTGACAAAAATCGTGACGCGGAAAAAAACATTGATGATTCACATATTTCATTCAAACTTACTTTATAGAGATGCAATTAGTCAGAATAAAATTACTTAGTGATTTTAGGAGTCTCAAAAAAGACTTTGAAATGAAATTTTCTGACGTTACCTTACCTGATCAATTAGTAAGTCCAATATGTATTGTGGGGAAAAATGGAACCGGAAAGTCAAATTGGATGGAATTATTATGCGAAATATTCTATTATCTTGATTCGTTATTATTAGAATATCCTGCTGAAAGCCTTTTATCTAAAAAAGAATTTGGATTTGAAATAGAATATAAATTTAATTTAACCTGGAACGATACATTTGAAAAATGGAATGAAGCTAATTTTAATTGGAGCGATAGTTCTCGTCATGTTAAAATAATAAAAAAAACAGATGGTTCAGATCCAACGTACTTTTTAATTGACAGCAAAAAAAATCAAATTAAACTTCAAAAAACTGGTGATACTAAAAGGGAATTAAAGGCTAAGCAAAAATTAGTTTTGCCAAATAAAATAATCGGTTATTCTTCTGGAATGAATGAATTAATTAGTAGTCCATTTTTAAAAATGCAGTTTCATTATTTCCACGAGTATCAAAGCAGATTACAAGAAGATGTATTAGATAGTTTTGAAGATGGAAAATTATTTTATATGAATTATGAGTCTAATGCTGCAATTGTTGTTGCAAATTATCTATTGCAACATCCGGATAAACTTTCAGTTTTAGAAAATACAGTAGAGATTAGCGAACTAGATTCTTTTAGAATAGTTATTGAATATGGAAATTACATAGATATAAATCCAGATGCGCAATCAAATATTGAAAAGGCTGATATTACCGATTTCTTTAAAAATAAATTAAAATTCCTGAAACAGATTTCTACAACTCAAAAACAAGATATAGTAAAAGATTTAACTACTGGTGATGAAAAACAAATCTTAACTCTAGATTTTAAAGTAACTCCTTCTATGAAAAGTGCCTTTAAACATTTTTGGGGCGATACATATAACCTTTACAGTTTTTTTCATCAACTTAATTTACTGAATATTTACAAGATACCTGCCGATAAAAAAGAGATAGTAAGGAATACTGGTAGAGGTCTCAACATTTCTAATTTTTTACCACGACTTGCTTCTGATCAATTGTTATTTAGAATAGAAGGTTTACAGGTAAAAAAGGCTGGTAGTAATGATTCAATTAATTACCATAATCTTTCCGATGGAGAGCATCAATTTACTCATATTATAGGAACCTTTATGATTATGAATCAAAATAAAACGGTTTTTATTTTAGATGAACCGGAAACTCATTTTAATCCTAAGTGGCGTTCTAAATTAATAAACACTTTGAATAATGTTGAAAAAGCAGAACATAAAATCGCTAAAGATAATAATTTACTTAGAGAAGAGAACCCAGTAGAAATGGTACTTTCAACCCATTCACCATTTATACTTTCCGATAGTCATGATTCTAAAGTTTGGAAATTTACTAAGGTTGATAGTACACCAAAGGCAAACCTAATTGGTGTAAAAACCTATGGTACTTCTTTTTCTGTATTATTAGGAGAAGCCTTCGATAAGTCAGAAACAATATCAGAAATGTCAAACGATTATATCGAAACTCTTAGGACACAAATTGAAGGAATTGAGTTATTAAATCAAAGTGCAAAAGCAACTATTGAAGAGTTTAAGTCTAAAGTTCTTTTGTTAGGCGAATCGGTAGAAAAATTCGAATTGTATAGTTATTTAAATGGTTTAATTAGAGATTCTGAGAATAAATAGTGATTTATCCATACAAATATTTAAAAGGCCATAGTATTGGAAAGCTTCATAAGTATATTGAATTTTTCTTTGATGAAATGTATAAAAGAAAAAGTAAACAATTCAGTTTAAGTGTAATTCATACTGATTTTATTGATTTGGCAAGGGCTAAGAATACATTATTGCTTACTCCAATGAAGTCAATTTATAAAGAATTTAAAGCATTGGGCGATGATGAACAAAAATTTATTTACAAGGCTTTTAAAACAAATAATTCAATTTTATCGTTATGTAATGGTTATAAAGCCCCACTTAAATATTCAGAATTAGGATCAGAGTATAAAGATTTTAAAGAAGTTGTTAAATCTTTTTTTGCTGATTTGTATACAGAAATAATAAGCAAAAATGTATATGATTCGCAGATTGATCATTTTATTAAATTCAGAAAAAAAAATGGATCAAATATTATTTGTCCATTTTGTGGTTTAATGCCATTATTATCTAAAGATGATGGTAAAGATGGGAGAAAGGATGATTATGATCATTGGTTGTCAAAAGGTAAATACCCATTCAATAGCGTTAATTTTAGAAATTTAGTTATTATGTGTGGCCACTGCAACCAAAAATATAAATCGCAAAAAGACACACTTTATTTGCGTGAGTCAAAAACAAAATGGAAAAGGAGAAAAGTTTTTTATCCTTATAATGATTTACTTAAACCAGATATTTTGGTTTCAATAGATGGCAAAGTAGCTAGTTTAGAGAAGGATAATACCTGGCAAGTTAAGCTCGATGGCCCCCCTGTCTATAAAGAAGAAATAGAATCTTGGAATGCAATATTTGATATTAAAGATAGATACAGGAATAAAATAAAGGAAAGATATAAAAAGGTATGGTATGAACAAGTTGTAATACTTTACAAAAAGAAAAAAGGAACAGCTGGATTTGATTTTAATGGTTTTCGCACTGAAATATACAATGGACTTAAACCATTTCATTTGCAAGAGAGTTCAATTATTGAAAAAGCATACTATGACTATCTTTTCTCTGATGCAGATTGTGAAAAAAATTTGAAAGCAATAACATAGTAAGAAGTATATATGGAAGTTATTTTAGTACATTGGTTAATTAAAAAAAGTCGTGAGCTCGATTTTGAAAAGCATTGGCAAAAAATGACAATCGAAAATGATATAGGGCTATATAGGGAAATTTTAACAACTCCAGATAAAAATACTTTCGACCCTAAATTTCATACATTCACTTTAGAAAATCCCAATTACACCACATACATAAATATAGGAATGTGGGAATCATTAGCACATTTTGATAATGCTATAAATAAATATTTTCCAAAAGCATCGAGTGAGGAAGTTGGAAATAAGATAGTACAAACGATAGAATTAGAAGATTTTGAATTTAAACTTAGGGAGCGAATAGTTTTAAGAAAAGTAAAGGATCGAGGAGTTGCATTACCGGATGCTGACCTTAAAAAATAATAGAGCTTGTTTTCGATCTATCTAGTTTCAAGTCAAAATCTTTTAATTCATAGGTCTAATTACAACCAAATACATCTGCAATTCTTCCCAAACTTGAGTCAGGTTTTTATTTATTTCAGTAATTTTCTCTTTCGAATTACTTTCAAATGCCAGGTAGTCAAAGTTTTTATCCAGTTTATAACTATTGATCTGCTTATCGATATCACCAAAGTACAATTTTAGTTTTCTATTTACATATTGTATCATTGTACTAATTTGTTCATTTACCGCAGCATTAAAGCTCAGTTCAACATCTGTAAATGCTTTTCCGTATTGAGTTCTAGCCCTCTGAGTTAGTTTTCGAATCCGTTTTTCTTTACGTCTTTCTGTTCCAAAAATAAGGTCCAGTAACGCTCCTCCTATACCTAATCCAATTCCAAAGCTACCTATTACCGGATTAATAATAAATCCTGCAATTGCCGCAAGGATACCAGTTCCCCAAGCAGAGGAAAAATCAAATGCTGGCAGCTTAATTTCTTCCACCTCTTTAAGTGAATAACCCACGTTCTGACTATCTAGTGCTATAATTTCACGAACCTGCTTTAGGTTGTCTTCAATCCAGTTATCAATATAATCTTTCATGTAACTCAACTCATTCTCAACATCTGCTTTTGTACTACCAACTGCAGTATGACCGTTTGTAACTAAAAAATCTGTTATGGCTTCATCAGTTGGCATATTGCTTGCCTTATCTAAAAAATCTTCCAAACCTTCTATGATTCCATTTTTTCTTAATTCTAAATTATTTTTAACAATCTTATTAATTCTTTTTTGTTGACTGTGAATATAAGTCTGTAGTTCTGGAACTTTCTTGTTGACTGCGGTCATTGCAACATCTAACTGTTTTTTACCTTTTGCGTCTAACGACCTTGTTCTTATTATGCCCTCTAAATTTTTAGAAGACTGCTGTAACTCTCTCATCAAAGAATACAACTTAAAAAAACCCACTTTATTTTCTGTTAACATAAACGCCCAAAGGTCTTTCTCCAATTCCGCAGGTGTTGAGATACTATCTTTAAGTCTTTCCAAGTTATCGGTAAGCTTTGGGTCTATTGCCAAGTAATATATTTTCTCCGCCACCAAATCCCTCAAATTATATTTATCTAAATTTCTATCAATTTCCTTTTGTAAACCGCTCAATTCATCAGGAGTTAACCTATCCACTTTATTTATCACCAAAAAAACTCTGTCTTTCTTAGAAAACCTTTCAATCTGCTTTTTTATTTCATTGCTAAAAATAAAACTTCCCGATGCTACACCAGCTCCATCGATTATATATATAATTGCATTTGCACAATCGGAAGTATGATACGCGTAGTCCAAAATTGCATCATTTGGATCGTTTAAACCAGGTATGTCGTAGAACATTACACCTCGTTCTAACTGTGTAGATGAAATAAAAACGCTTACGTCCCGAACTCCTTTATAATTATCCTCATTATATTCCCGAGCAGCATATTGTTTAATTAGCTCGGAACTATAATCATGCACTTCGGATTGTTTTCTTGGATCAATAAAGTTAATCTGCAATTTTTCTTCTCTCCCAGGCTGTATCAATATTGGTACTCCCGTTGTTTGCCAAACATCGGCTGGTGAGATATCTGGTCTTTTTAAAAGATTATTAATAAGACTGCTTTTCCCTACTCTCGATAATCCAGTTATTGCTATTCTGTAAACAGCATTTTGAAGGTCACTTTTTAGTTTCTCTACATCCTCTTTCACCGAATCGTAAGGAGTCATTTTCACTAGCTCATAATAAATATTTATAGCCTCAGTTACTTTCTCTTTCATGTCAAAAAACACACCAGGTTCTAGTAGTTTTTTTGTTATTTGCTTGTAGTTAAATACATATTCTCGGATAGTTTCTTGCACTTCCTTTGTTACCTTATGACTTATTGGAATTTTAAAACTTACTGTTTCTTGTTTAATCCAGAAGGGTGATGTTCTTTCTAACGAAGAGATAAATTCTTCATCAATCCACGTATAATAGAAATTATTTTTAACTAAATCATTCACCACAAACATAAAAGGTAATTGAGATGATGAGTTATACCATTGCCGTATTTTTATTGTTTCAACAGGGTGAGGCGTAACAAATCCCTCTTTGATAGTTAGTTTTTCTTGAGATTTAAGTTGAACTAAAAAGAATTTTCCATCAGATTTATAGTCCTTAAGCCCCTTTGGCGAAATAATTTGAACATTGTAATCGTGACCATTGTCAGTTGGTCCTCCTGTCGGTACACATACCCAAGGTGTCATTACAAGTTCAAAATTCGACCTTGATGTTCGTTCCTTGACATTTGACGAACTTATAACTGCTTCTTTTTTCTTTGCTTTAATTGGTTTTGCAGCCGCCTTTTTTTTGGTCGGTATTTTCTTAACTGTTTTTTTAGTAGTATTATTTACAATCTTTTTTGGCGCAGATTTTTTTTCTGCTGTTTTCTTTTTTGCCATGATAGAGTTTTCTTTACATCTAATATAATCAGTATTTTTTATCACAATACTATCTGTAACTGAGAAGACCTAATTATTTTTTCAATTTAAAGTTTACAAGATCTTTCATTGGAATATTCAAAGCCTTTGCTATTGAGACCATCACGTCTAGCGTTACTGTATACTTCGCATTCTCTATTCTTTGAATTGTGATTTTGGCGATGTCTGCCATATCAGCGAGTTGCTGTTGGCTCAAATCATTTTCCTCCCTGATTTTCCTCAGATGGGTTCCAAATGTTTTTATATCTGCCAAATTCTTCACATACAAAAGTCGCTTTATATAAAAAAACAGTTGGATACATTTGTGTATCCAAAATGAATTTCATAATTTTGTGTTAAATGCTAATTAGGAATGGGAACATAAACGATAAGATTTACTAAAAAAAGAGAGAATTGATAGAGAATGGGCTTGTATCACAAAATGTAAGAAAAATAATAATCTGCTTACAGGTAAGTTGTATAGGTTTTTCAATCAATTTTACTGAAACCTTATTATTTAATCCTAATGAGGTTAAATATAATACTAAAACCAAATAAAAATTTATCAAAAACTAAGTAAACATTATGAAAAAAGTATTTTTAATTTTAAGTGTGGTAATCTTTAACGCTTGTGGAGATTCAAAACCCGAAAAATCTACAACAGTTGAAACTACGGAGGTAGCAAAGGATTACATTGAAGTCGAAAGTTGGGAGTTCATGAATCAGATGCGATCAGACGTTGCTGTTTTTAAGTCTAAATATTTTGGTAAAAAAATTAAACTTAAAAATTTAGTTTTAAATAGGAGTTATACTGTTGATTCTGATAGAAGGTTAGATTTATACGCCTACACAACTAACGGAGATTCTATAAGTGAATGTACGTCAAGAACGTGGAAAGATATACATCGCTATTTTATTAACGATAAGGAATTAAACGCCTGTGATTTACACAAAAAACCAAAAATACTAAATGTAACAGTTAAAATTTCTAGCCCTGAAAATGCTACTAATTTAAAGTCTTCCACAGCTGATGCAAATAGCGACGGTAACAGTGCATTAGGGGACTATCATTACCTTTATAATATCGTTGACGTAGTTGGCACGCTAAGTAATTTAAGTAATGGCGTTAGTGTTGAAATTATAGAGGGTTCAGTTGAAAATGTGCAGTCGTTTGAAAAAAAGAAAAGAAATTACATTGCTCCGCAAAAATTAGCAAATAGTAACTATGGTTTTATTGAAAACAATACTACTGATGTTGATAAAAACGCTACTGTTGAAAAGCCAAACACTTCTCCTTCTGAAATAACCGGATTATGGACAGGTTCCTTCGGTAAAGATCAATTAACTATTAATATTGAAACAATTGGAAACGACGGAAATGTAAAAGGCTATGATGAAGTTAAAGGGAATAAAAGAAATTTAACTGGAACTAAAACTGGTAATTCATTTACTTTAAACGAACCTGGAGACGATAAATGGGACGGTGTATTTACGTTTAACTTTGACAAAAACACAAGTAAATTAAAGGGCGAATGGAAATCAAACAATGGCAAGAGTAAAAAGAATTTTGAATTAACTCGAAAGTAAATAAACGACTAATAACAAACAACTTAAAGCCCCTCAAAAAGGGGCTTTTGCATTGGTATAAAATTAAGATAGTAGAATTCACAATTTTAACTTTTAGCTACAAAACATTAAGCTTATGGCTATTAAACCAATCCCCGATATTATAAAATCAGTCCGTTATATGCATTTTTAGCTTTTGGAGCGCCTTATTTGCAAACCCATACAAATGCTTGGGTTAATAATTAAACCTCCCTAAAATTATTCAAAACGATTTTAATAAAAAATAAAAGTGAGAGAACACGAAATAGAAAAAATTAAAACAAATGATGTAAGAGATTTTTACGCAGATCAATTTTTTGAGTTACGAGAAATTTTATTGAATACCGATCCAATGGGTTTATTCAAACGAACTGAAATGATAGACGAATACGATTTAGAGGTAAAGTATATTATTCTTCAAATAAATGAGGTATCAAAAACTATTGAAGCAATCACTGCATTCATAATTACCCAATTTGAGATTTGCTTATATCCTTTACCAAAAAGTACCAAATTGAAATTTAAACCAACTGGCCAATTGGTTTATGAATGGTTACTAAAAAAGACAATTAAACCATATGCAAATGAATATTGAAAAAGATAATGCAAATGTGCTTTTTAATTTTATTGAAAATAAAAACTCAAATGTAGAATGTTTGTTTATTAAGAAATATGATGTAAGTCTTATTCAGTTTTTAGATTGTAATATTCTATCGTTTCAAAAACACGCATCATTTGAAAGTTTTTTAAGTAGCGAATTGAAAGAAGAATATCAGTTTATTGATTTACACGACATAAGTATTATTGATGAAGAAAAAAGTCTTATTCTATTTCAGCGTATTAGAGGTAAAGTAAAAATAATAGTGTACAATTCCTTAAACCTGTTTCATACAGATCTTTTTAAATACTGTAACTGGCTAAGAATATATATTTTATGATGAATGAATTTAGAAATTTTATAGATACCAATTTTGATGTAACCAACATCAAATTTGATGAACAGGAATTAAGAAATGGTATTAGTCCCCTATCCTTATTCTACCAGTTAAACAATAGCCTGCCCGAAATGGCTGAGTTTTGGGAGTTTGATACAAAAGAATTTCTAATTAAGTTTTTTGTTGCCAATCCAGATTTAAATAAGAATGAGGTGCAACATAATATTTATGATTTGGTAAGAAAAGAAATGGATCCTTATTTTAGAATTGTATTTCTTTCAAAAGACATTCTCCTTCATTTTAGCATACATACGCATTCTCTATACATCTACCATTCAAAAGCAAAAGCATCTGTTGTGGCCTTATTTGAAAAAATTGTACCCGATTATGAGGTGTTTGAAACCACGCTAATAAATGGCCAAACTCTTACACGTTTGGATAAACTTAGAAAATTATCATACCTATTGCGTATAAAAAATATTTGCGCTTCGGTATTAGATTTAAATGTGGATTTGATAAACGAAAACCAAACCATCAGCAGTATTGTTGAATTAGGCCATAAAGAACAAAAGAAACGATTAGGTTCTGATTACAAAAATGAATTTGATGGCGCCTTTTACCAAGCCGATTATGATTGTGTAAATATTATCATTAAGGCCGAAGAAGCTTTTAAAGTTGATATGCCTTACGAGGACTTGGAAAGAAACATGACAATTGAAGGTTGGGCTAATTACATTTACAGGCAAAAGATGCTAATTGAGCCTATTTAAGTTGAAATTGGCAAAAATCATTATTATTATGGGGTAGTTTTATGCAAATCGTTGTTTTCGGTAAAACTGTAAAAGCCATAATTTTCAGTAAAAATGATGTGATCCAACACATGAATATCTAAAGCTTTGCCTAACATTACCATCTTTTCAGTTAATTCTTTATCTGCTTTACTTGGCTGTTTGTTGCCACTTGGGTGGTTATGTGCTAAGATAATACCTGATACAGGCTTTAAAATTGGCACTCTAAAGATCTCTCGACCATAAGCCAATGTGTATGTTAATGAGCCAATGCTTATCAAATCAACAAAACGCACATAATTGTTAGTTTTTAACCCAATAACATAAAAGTGTTCTTTGTCCCTATCAATTAGCTGTACCTTTTTAAATACGTCACAAATTAACATATAAGCATCTGAGGCGTGTCGAATTTGAATTCTATTGGTTTTATATTGGCGAACTAGCATAAGCGTTTTGGAGCGAATATGATAGGTTTAATTTGCTTAAAAAACGTTTATTTTCCGGAGTTGTTTTTCATTTTATTTCTGTCCGTTTTAATTAGTCGCTAAGCTTTAAGTGTTTAATACTCGTGTCAAAATTTGAATGTATCATCTCGTAACATGAAAATTAGTTATGCGCATAGATTTTCAATTATTGATAAAGAATTCCTTAGAGCCATATTTTTACATTCATTTTGGCTTTTAATGATCTCATATGTATGTTATTTAACAACCAAATCTTAACTATCTCTAAGTTTCTTAATCTTAATATAATTAAAAATTATTATTCAAAATTTGATTTTTGTTAAAAATTGTTATAGATTAGTTGAACAAAAACACCAAATTATGAAAAAACTAATCTCAACTTTAATTCTAAGTGTAGTTTCAATAGCGGGCTTCGCCCAATCGCAAAATTGGTGGCGCACAAACGGCAATACGCCTGGCAGTACTGATATATTTGGTACTACAAACGCCCAGCCCATAAATTTTACAACTAACAATACTTTAAAAATGGTGTTAGATGCAAGTGGTAATTTACGTTTAGTAAACTTTGCAGGCACAGGTACAAGGGTAGTTACAACCGATGTTAATGGTAACTTATTAGCACTACCGCAAGGTACAGTCGGACAGTTTTTAGGCAGCAATGGCACTTGGCAAAACTTACCTGTGGCAGCAACTACTTTTGGCAATACAGGTAACGATATTTATTTACCTGCTACAAGTAAGTTAGGCATAGGTGTAATTACACCAACTGAGCCATTGGATGTTTTAGGGAATGCAAAAATTAGTGGGACTTTAAAATTATCTGCTTTAAGTGGCACTTCAACTTCAGCACCATTGTTTGTTGATAATACAGGAAATGTGTTTAAAGGAATGCCCGCAGCTGGTTGTGTAATTGGTTCTCCACAATGGAGTTGGGGTGGAGATAATTTTTTGCCTTTTAGTATTATAGGAGGAAGTGTAAATGATGCAGAAGTGGGTACTTGTAACAATTACGATTTTATTTTAAAAGCAAATAATTCAAAGCGAGTTTGGTTTCAAACAGATGGAACCGTAAGTTTTGGTTCAAAAATTATAAGTAATACAGGTGGCCCCGAATATAAATTTGACCAAGGTGCTTTGCGTTTAACGGGTGGTAATACTTTTGGTGGCCCCATGCTAGTGTTTGGTGGACCGACAAGTCCTTATGGCGATTGGGGTATTGAATACACGGGAGGAACAGGTGCGCCCAACGCAGGCTTAAATTTTTGGAAACCCTTTGCCAGCACAAATGCCAATAATAATATATTATTTATGGCAGACAATAACCGCATAGGTATGGGTACAGATGTGCCAAGTACACGTTTAACTATTGATGCTTGGAATGAAGATGGGTTATTAATAAAAACCGATCCTAATAAAAATGTTATTGATGTATATAATAAAAACACTAATCAAACCGAATTTAGAGTAAAAGCAAATGGCGTAACCCAAATTGGTGAAGGTCAATTTTTAAGCGCTAACAAACTATTAACCGTAAATGGTGATGTATTATTTGCTAATAATGGTGCTGGTATAAATCAATACAATGGTTATAGTGGTTTTGAAATTGTGGGTAACGACCGTGTACCAAGTAGAAGAGGTATTTCGGTTGAAGATGACCCAGCCGGTGATTTAAGTTTTTTTATAAATTCTAATCAATCAAATGGAGGGCCTCAATTCAGATTTAAAAATGGTAACAGTACAGCTACTACAGCAGGTGCTATAAACGATTTATTAACCATAGATTATAATGGAAAAACAAAAATACTTGCAACTGGTAATAATGCTTTAGGATTATCAGTAATAAATAATAACGTTACAACAGCACCAAAAGATGTATTTAATGTTTATAACAATGGCTATACCGAAATTGACATCTATACTCCAAACACCATGCCTCAACCATATGGTTCATTAGTACCACGTGTTTTTACTATAAGAGATATGTCTGCAAATAGTGGCAGTGGTAGAGATTTATTCACTGTAAACAAAGATGGTAAAGTATATGCTCGTGAGGTAGAAATAAATTTAGTTCAAAACTTTCCCGATTATGTATTTGCTAAAGATTACAAACTAAAGCCTTTAAACGAAGTAGAATCTTATATTAATAAAAACAAGCATTTACCAAATTTTGAAAAAGGCGAGTACTACGAAAAAAATGGTGTAAACGTAACCGATTTATTATTAAAACAACAACAAACTATTGAAGAGTTAATGTTGTATAATATTCAACTTCAAAAGCAAAATGAAGAAGTTGAAAAACGTTTAAAAGCCTTAGAGGAAAAAAAGTAAAAATTAATTTTAATAACATAAACGTTTTACAAAATGAAAAAACTAATTTTTATAAATTTATTTCTACTTTGTTTGATATATAAAACAAAAGCCCAAACTAGCATTGTATTTACATACGATGCTGCGGGTAATATGATTCAGAGGAAGATACAAGTAATAATTCCTGCACCTGGCGCAAGGTTTATCAATCCCAATAACCCACAAGACAGTAGCGAAGTTGCTCCACCCTTAAATTTTAAAATTTACCCTAACCCTGCCCAAAACTACGTAACTATTGAAGGTAAGCTACCCGAAAATTGTAATGAGGCTAAGGTAATTATTAGTACAAGTACGGGGCAGTTATTAAAAACCACGACTTATACTGGCGATACAAAAACAGTAGATGTCAGCGATTTAAAAAATGGCATCTACCTTTTAGAAATTATTTATAGTAAAAAGCAAAAAAGCACTTATAAAATTGTTGTAACCAACTAAAATATTTTTATGATAAGAAAACATTTTATTTTAACGCTATTTTTAAGTCTGTTAATTGGTTTGGTTAAAGCTCAAAACCCGACTACTATAACTTTTCCGGCACCAACAGTTAACCCTCCTAACTTGAGTGTGGATAGTTATACAAGAGCTATCACAAAAATAAATTTACAACCCGGTTTTAAATATGGTTTTACGAGTGGTGGGGCATCAAATTTATTAAATTTAAGTTTAGGCACAAATCCTACTTTTGTAAGCTCAAGTTATTTAGGTTCTGGTATTAATCCTGACCCTGATGGCTGTACCAATACTGTTTTTGATTCAAATAAACCTGTAGGCGAAACAAACGGAACTTTTAATGTGTCTGCATCAGGTGCTGCAAATTATGTAATTCCAATTGTTGTTTCTCCCGGAACAAAAGGTATTCAACCTAATTTATCTGTTGCTTATAATAGCCAATCGGGGTTAGGTTTAATGGGTAATGGTTGGAATTTAATCGGCTTATCATCAATCAATAGAACTGGTAAAACAATAATGCACGATGGTAAATCTGAAGGTATACAACTTAATGCGCAGGATGTATTTAGCTTTGACGGTAACAGGTTATTTTCGCTTTCGGGTATTTATGGCAATCCCAGCACCACATATTATACCGAAAATGAAAATTTTTTCACTATAACATCTAATGGAACTCAAGGTACGGGGCCTATTTCATTTACTGTTAAAGATAAAAAGGGAAATACAATTGAATATGGAAATACAACAGACTCACAACATAAAGGTGTGGGCAACAACAACGTTTTAGCTTGGTATATTAATAAATTAACAGATGAGTTTGGTAATTATATAAAGTATTATTACATAAATACAAACGGTGAAATATTAATTGATAAAATTGAATATACTGGTAATGGTAGTATTGCACCTACTAATATTGTTAAGTTTGAATATATTGATTTAGCAGAAAAAACTACGTATTATATTAATGGAATAACTTTTAATAGTTCTAAACTATTAAAATCAATTTTATCTTTTGCTGACAATAGTTTAGTAAGAAAATACATATTTGATTATCAGTGGTTAAAAGGGACTTATCTTGCCTCAGTTAAGGAAGTCGATTCAGATAATAATGAATTAAACCCTACTTTCTTTTGTTGGCAAAATCCAGAGGAATATGGTGGTTCTAACGATTTTCAGAATATGCAAATATTCACTAACACTTCAGATTATAATGATTTAAACCCAATCCCTGCCGATTTTAATGGAGATGGTTTTACTGACTTTGCTTGTATTTACCCAAATTCAAATGGTAGAATTAAAATTTTGCGAAACGATTTTAAAAACAATTATGGTAGTACAACCAATAGTAATATTCAATTCAGTCAAGTGTCTGATATTCCAAACAATTTTACAGGTGCTACTTCGGTATTAGCTTCTAATGTATTAGATTTAGATTTTGATAATAAGCAAGAGGTTTATAGTGTAATGAGTGGTAATGATGTAGGTGGTAATATGTCAGATAGTTATAAGATTATTAAAACTACTTTAATTCCTAACCTTAATACTAGTTTAGGTGTATTTAACATACCGCAATACGATAGAAATTTTAAACCAAGTGTATTTATGTATGATGTTAGAGATTATGACGGCGATGGTACTAATGACGTTTTAAGAATAGACCCTTCACAAATAAATCTCACTACTTCTTTAGGTAATATTGTTTATCCTATTACAACTAATAGTACAATTGTTAGACCTATAAGATTTAATAATGATGGGGTAGCTGATTTTATTATATTAGACCACTCCACTCCGAATGTTATTCAATTAAAGGTAATAACTATAACTACTTCTGGCTTTACACAATCCTTCTCTCAAATATATTCTACTACGTTAAATTTTACATTTTCATTGGGTAAAAACTTGCTCCGAACAACAACTATTGGCGACTTTAATGGTGATGGCTTGTTCGATTTAATTTACTTGAATAACAATTTCTCTACAATGTATGTAAGATATGGAAACGGGTTAAGTTTTCTTCCACAATCCCAAATAAATACATTTACGCCTTTAACAAGTTCAAACGCACTAAATTATGACCTAAATATAGTGGACATTAATGGTGACGGCAAAACGGATATTACTATTACAGATAATTCTGTTCAAGCAAATAATAGCCCTATAAGTAATTATTTTACTTACTACTCTTTGGGAAATATGATAATAAAAGGGGCAAGTTATTCAGGTAATTGGACAACTACCAAAATAAATTATTGGTACAATGGATATATCGAACAGGATGGAATAACTTACACTGGGGGTTGGGATATCCCAGTAACAATTACTACCGGCTATCAAATAAAAGCAGATTATAATGGAGATGGTATTGTTGATATAGCCTCATTCAACTCTCCAACCCAAGACAGAATAATTGCGAACAATGTAAATAGTTTACCGAAGCAAAGTATAACCTTAATTAAAAACCCTTTGAGAGACGACATTGAAATTAATTATAGTAATATAAACACAGGTATATTTGTTACACCGGGAACAAAAGTAGAAACATATAAAAACCAATCAACTACATTCTATAATAGTCCTCTTTACAATTATAAACCAAATTTATATTGTGTAAATAGAGTAACAAATTATGATGGATTTAATAAGCAAATATATAGAGAGAAAAAATATATTTATGCAGATGCGATCTATCATTCTATGGGTAGAGGTTTTTTAGGCTTTGAGTCTGTAACAATGCTGGACTTGGGCAATAAAATAGGTAGTATTAGTAAAACTATTTTTAACACAACATATAATATTGGATTAAGTACTGAAACTATCGATGGTAAATTTAACGAATCACTTAACATTAATAGTATATATGTTTATAATATTAACAATTCTAATTTAATTGCTAAAAACACAAATGTAATTTCGCTTACACCTCGTTACACTAAAGGTTATTTTATTAGTGTTGACCAAAACGAAGCCTTCGACTTTTTAAATTCAACTCACGTCATTACTAATTTAAGTTATAATTTAAACAATAATGGGAGTTTAGTTAGTAAAACAAGCACTTACGGCTGGCCAGGGCAAGGAACGATTAAAACCACAAATTCCAGTTATAGTTATGTTTTAAATAAGGGTTATTATAAAATTTCAAGTGAAACGAATGCTAACACACAAACTAGCGATGCTCCTTATTCTCGAACCACAAATTATACCTACGACCCCACTCTTGGTTATTTAACCTCTGTAATAAATGACCCTACTTTTGGCAGTAAAATGTTAACGGTAAATTTTAGTCTGTTCAACCAATTTGGTTCGGCAACCAAAGTCGAAATATCGGCTGGTGATTTGCCTGGTAGAACTTCTTACGTAGTTTACGACCCAACAGGACGTTTTGTAACTAAGAAAACAAATGCCTTGGGCGATTTTTCTGAATACACTTATGATTCTAGATATGGAAATGTATTAACAAGCAAAGATATTACAGGTTTAACCACTCAATATTTTTACGATGGTTTGGGCAGGTCTGTGAAAACAATTTTACCTAACGGAGCCATTAATAAAGTTACCTATGCTTGGGATAATTTGCTAGGAACTTACTCAACCTTTGCTATGGGCATATTTTCAGTAAAAACTGAAGTTGAAGGTACAGGCTATGCTAAAACCTATTTTACGGGCAGGGGATTGAAATTAAGGGCGGAATCGCAAGATTTTGCTGGGCAGGTAATAATACAAGATACTAAATATAGCGATGTAAATAATTTTACATACCCACGAGGAGAGGTAATTGAAATAACCCAGCCACACTATCCCAATCAATTGAAATATTTAAAGGAAGTTATTGACTATGAAACAATTTATTATCGACCTAGTGTAAAAACAACAAAATTGGTAAATGGTACTTCTTCAACATCAACTAATATATATAGTCAAATTACATACAATACTCCTAGTAGCCAAAGTGCATACAATCAATCAAGTGTTACACAGGCAAACCAAAAAAACCAACAGGTTGTTAAAAAAACAAACGCAGCCGGGCAAGTAGTTGCTACTCAAAATATTTATACAGGGCAGCAGCAAAATGCAAATTATGGATATAGCAGTACAGGTAAACCAAAAACAATTACGTTAACCAACAGTATTAATACATCACAAAACATTGTACATACGTTCAATTATAATAATTTAGGGCAACAATCCCAAATGATTGACCCAAGCGCAGGTACAACTAGTTATTTTTACAATACAATTGGCGAACTACTGACGAGTGTAAGCCCTATTGGCACATTTAATTACGATTACGATGTATTAGGTAGATTAGTAACAAAAGCAGGTGGTACGAGCGGAACTCAAACTTATAATTATATTACAGGTGGAAATGGATTAGAAATGATAGACAATATAGTGGGACCTAATTCTGTTACCCAATTTAAGTACGATAATTTAAACAGAGTGATTGAAGAAAAAGAAACAATAGGTAACCGAATTTTTAAAACTAATTATACTTTAGATAAATATGGCAGAATTATTAGTGAAACTTACCCAAATGGATTTGCTACAAAGACCAATTACAACGCTTATGGCTATTTAAACTTGATTACTGATGATAACAATAACCCACTTTGGCAATTAGTAAACCAAGATGCTTTGGGTAGAATTAAAGAATACAATTATGGCAATGGCATAAACACCAAAACAACTTATGATGACCTAAATAATTTAACAGAAATAAACTATGGTAATAGTTCTGTTTTTAAGCAAGAATATAGTTTTAACAGTTTAACAGGAAATTTAACTTATCGTAAATTTTCAAATTATTTAACCAATATAGCGTTAAAAGAAAACTATAATTTTGATGTAATTGATAGATTAACACAAGCCCAACAACTTGATGTAGTTAATAGTAGTGTATTACAAACGAATAATACTGCTTTTGATATTTTAGGTAACATCACTCATAAAGACGATGCAGGCGATTTAAAATATACCAATACTGCAAAGCCATTTAATTTGGTGCAGATAGATAACCCCTCGCCTAACATTAACCCAAATACATTAAATGTTACCTATACTGACTTTGATAACGTTAGCCAGATAACCGAGATGGGTACTAACAAACAAATGGATTTTACTTATGGTACAGACTACCAACGTCTAAAAATGGATTACAGTGTTGGAAGCGTAAACCAATTAACACGCTATTATGCCCAAAACCACGATAGGCAGGAAACTAGTAGCGGTTATAAAGAATGGAATTACATTATCGCACCAACAGGCTTATGCGCAATAAACTACAATAACAATGGGGCACAACAAATGCTTTATACATTAACTGACCACTTGGGTAGCCCAATATTGTTAACAAATAATACTCAAGGAATTGTAGAAGAATATGCCTTTGATGCTTGGGGACGCAGACGTAATCCTAGCAATTGGAGTTACACAGGCATTAACCAGCCTCAGTTTATGATACGAGGCTTTACAATGCACGAGCATATTGATGAATTTGGTTTAATAAATATGAATGGTAGGGTTTACGACCCTATTATAGGGCGCTTTATACAACCTGATAATTACGTACAGTCACCTAATAATATACAAAATTTTAATAGATATGCGTACTGTTTAAATAACCCCTTAAATTATACTGACCCAAGTGGCAATTTATTTGAGGATTTACACGGCGCTTTTGGTAATTTTTTTAGTGGTTTATTCCATGCCCAAAATATGGGGAGTAATTTCAATCCTAATATTAGCGGTAATGCGCAACAAGCGGCAGATATTGCCTTTGTGTATGCTCAGGCTTCCGCTAAAACTCAAGTTATTATTGCATCAACAGTTTTAAGTGCAGGTGTTGGTGGTTTAATTGCAGGTGGTTCTTTTGCAGGTGCATCTTTTGTTGCCGCAGCAACTGGTGGAGCATTGAGTGGAGGTTTTAGTGGGGGGCTAAACGCATATATCGACGGTACAGATGTGGGTGATGGTATATGGAAAGGTGCGGTTTCAGGTGCAGCGGCATCTGTAGTTGCAAGTGGCGTTGGGGGAACTTTAGGTGCATTTTTAGGAGGTGCAACTGGGGGAGGTATCGCTACGGCTTTAAATGGTGGTTCGCCAAGCGAAGTATTACAAAGTGCAGTAATTAGTGGTGTATTAAGTGCTGGAATTTATGAAGTACAAATGGCTTCAAATTATAGCAGAGGATCTAGTGGGCTTAAATATGGAGCTTATAGAAGGGTTCAAGCAGCTGTTGGCAGATCGCAATTTTGGGAAACTGAATATGCTTGGTATGAAACATCTGATGGGGGAATAAGTGGTTTACATAGTGGTGATTTTCTCGGTAATGCAGATATGGTAGGCTATACAAAACCGGGCAATGCATCATTTGAGGCTCATACACATACAAGACTGGGAATTGGTAACGAATATTTCGGCCCCACGGATATGTCAGGCATCCCAGTAGAAGCAAAAATGACAAATATTGGTTATAAGGTTTATGGTTGGAATAATGTTTATACACTAAGTAACTCACAAGCTAAAAATTTACCATCAAGTTCTACTTATAACAGGTCAATTTCTGGAAATAAATTATATAATTCGCAATATGCTATTCCAAATGGTATTAATAGAATTGGAAGCCCTACCGGATTTCAATTGTACTTCACATTATTTATATGGCACTAGAAAAAAAAATAATATTTATTATTAGTTTAACGTTTGCATTTTCATCATGTAGTAAGTTTTATTTTATAAATGATTTTAAGATTGAGAAATGTAATTCGTTTCTAAAAAAATATAAATACAACTTAAAAGATTATATTCCAAAAAAAGGTTCTGTATCTGTTTATATACTTGAATCCCATAATCAAAACTGGGAGGATTCATTAATATTAAAACGCGCGATGGATTCAATTATTGTTATAAATAAGTTGTCTACAAATAAATTAGTTAGTAAAGAGTCTAATTTTAATCATAGTAGCAGAATAGCATTTAAAGGTTATTTAATACATTATATAGTTCACAAAAAGGAATTTGAAGTTATTTTAAATTATGATGATAATAAAAAAGTGAAATTTATTGTGTTTAACAAATACCGATATCGAAATAGGGATTAAATGAAGTTATTAACGAAAACTAGCCACAAAAATAGTTATTAAAATGTCGATAGACCCGTCTTATCAAATTGGTTGGGTAACAAAGGGCTATTTTATTAATATCAGTACAAGTGCTTTTTTAGATTGGATAACATTATTTGAACTTGTGAAATATATAAAATGATAAAACTATTTTTAAAACTTTATTATATCTTGATTATAATTATTGTTGTAATTATAACGTTTTTAATGTATTATAAAACATATCGTGACGCTAATTACCAGAATTATTTCCCAGTAAATAGGATAATACAACAATATTCAATTAAAAATAATTCAAAAATGTTTCCAGATAGTATCACATTTAAAAAAGACAATATTATTCCAAATTCAGAAATAAAATTAAACAATCTCTATAAAGAAATTTATTGGTATATTGATTTTATGGTTCTTTTTTCTATTTTAATAACAATAATTTTTAATGCGTTTGTTATTTATAGGAAAATCCATTTGTTTTTGAATATTTTATTTTCAGTTATTTTAGAAATAGGCATTTTATATTTATATTATCACTATTTAAGAGAGATATAAACTATGAAGTTACTAACGAAAAGTAAACACAAAATCAAAAGACCTTAAGCGTATGTTTACCCATAGTATTAAAAATTTGCAAAAACTAATTTACATAATCTTAATTTTATTTTTATTTGTTTCGTGTGCAAAACCAGATCATAAGATTAGGTTTAAAAATGATTATACACAAGTTGTTACTTCTATAGCTATTGGCGATGCAACTTATGCAAATATTCAAATAGGTGCCTTAACAGAATATAAATCTATTGACAAAGGACATTTTAGTATTGATGGAAGGACATCAAGTGGAATAATTGCAGGTTCAGGTAAAATACCGGGTAGAGGAAAACATAATTGGACGGTAACCCTTGACGCATCAGGTAAATTAGGTTTAAAAGAAGATAAATAAAATGGTAGCGAATAAATAGGGTGGATTATGGAACGATACCACTATGGGATTTGAATGCAGAAATACTTAACCCTTTGAAAGGTTTTTTAAATTCTGTTCTAAAAGGTAATACGGTATAATTTTTCATTATTGTAATCAAAACAGATTAAGTTTAAGTGTGTTGCGAAAATTTACGACTTTAAGAAATAGATTTGAGCGATTTCTTAATCTTCAAAACAGTTCCTTTACTAATTGTATGAATTTTCATAACCTTTCGTATGGAGATGCCGTCTTTAACATCTTTAATAGCCTTTGAGTATTTTTTAGTGAATTCATCTTTCGTTTCTTTTCCTTCTGGTCTACCTAATTGTTTACCTTTAGCTTTAGCCGATGCTAATCCTGATTTAATTCTTTCAATCAATATCTTCTTTTCTTCTTGTGCAAGCTCTGCATAAATGGCAATGATAATATTTGTAACAAGGCTCTCTTCTCCATCTTCGTTGATACTTTCTACACCCAGATTCTTAAAAATGATTCCAACTTTATTGGAATGTAATTGATCTATTGTATTTCTTATGTCCTTTGCGTTTCGGCCAATCCTACTTATTTCCGTAACTAATACTTTATCAAATTCTTTCTTTTTTGCAGAATTAAGTAATTCTAAAATGTCCGGCCTATCGCTCTGTGTTTTACTTCCAGTTATTTTTGTTGCGATAGTTTTTGTAATAATATATCCATGGCTTTGGCAATAATTATTAAGTTCTAAAATTTGACGATCATAATCCTGTTTTTGTGTTGAAACACGAATAAATAAACATATGCGATTTCTCATTTGATGGTTCATTTTTATTATTAGATTAATTTGTACCAGTACACTCAAAATAAAAAGGTAGCATTTGCGACCTTTCTATGATTAAATAATGGCTGATGATTATTTTGACCCACTTTGTGATAAAATATCATAGTCGATAGGGTTTAATGATTCCATCCCAAACTGTAATATTTTATCTAAGACAATATCCTGATCCGCATTATTTAAAATAAAGCCTTTCAGCATCTCTTGGAATCCTTCATTTGCTACAATCCTCTTTATTTCTTTATCAGAGCAACGGTAAAAGCTATTTAAAGCATCTATGGTTAAATTATATTTATAATAATCTATAAATTCATCATAAAAGCTAAATAGTCTATGTGCCGAGTTTTCAGCTAACACATAAAAGGCTACTGTACCAGTTGGGTAGTACAATTCAATAGATGCTATAATGAGTTCTTCAATAAAAAAGGCCTCTCGTTGTTGCTCTAATGATAAACCCATAAATCGGTCGTTAATTTGATCCTTTGTAAGTGTTGTGATGATTTTATAGAAATACATACCGCAAAGTTTTAAGTGTGAACTAATCTTTTGTGTCATTTAATTGTATTATGGTCGTTTTCAAAAACGCCTAACATAAGAGAGATTTTATATAGGATAATAGTTTTATTATTTTTTAGCATACTAAATCCTACCCTAATAATCCTTTTCTAAATAAATCATAAAAAAGGTAGCACATTACCATGCTACCTTTAATAATAAGAGATTTAATTGTGAACTTTAACTTTATACTTTAATTTTTTAACGGCTAAATCCGCAACCAATGGAGTATTTGATTTCCCAAACTCCCTTGTTACTGCAATTTTTACACCATCAGAAGTTGTAAAGGTTTCTTTATCACCTAAAAAGTACCGAACTTCTATTTCTTTCTTCTTAATGTCAGCCAGTTTTAAAAACACACCCATTCCTTTTTGTAATGCTTTGGGGAATTGCTCTTCCAATTGCGCTAATGTTGGTTTGTTTTCAGCAATGAATTTTCTAACCACTTCCAACACAAAACGGCCTTTACCCAAAATAGCTCCATTACCATCTAATTCATATTTGGTAGTATCACGTTTCATGTAGCTTGAATGTGTACTCTTTGGTTTTTCTACCTTCTCAGTTTTAGTCTCTGATTTTTCTTTTGCTACAGGTGGAGGTAAATACGACAAGGTAACGCCTTCTTTTGTTTTAGTTTCCTTTACGTACTTAATTTTAATTAATGATTTGATTGCATTAGATACAACTACAGCAGGCTGTTTTGTTTGTTCGGCAATCTCTTTAGAACTTAGGCCATCTTTTTTCTTTAAACACGCTAAGATTAATTCTTGCGTATCGCTCAATTTTTTTGTTTTTGTTTCCATTTTTCTTTTTTTTAAGGTTTGATACCTGTAAAAGAGATGAAAAACAGAATACCTTGTGCTACCAAAGCTCAATTTTAATTTGAGGTGTAAGTTCAATAAATTTTTGACATTCTTCTGACATAACATCACGTACATAATCTTCATTGCCAATTGTAGTCGCAACGCTATCGTGAATAGTGAAAACTGGCATTCTAGGGCGTTCCTTTGTTACCCTAGCACAAACCTTATCAAGTATAAGTGAAGATTCAATACGTTGTAAAAGAATGGCTAATTTATTATGCTCCCGTTGCTTCATAATTTCAAATATCTTCATCACATTTGGAAACAAATATTTAAAATATTGTTTTGCTTCACTTGTGTTATAGTAATTTGATGAAAATAAAACACTAAAAACCATCTCTTTAATTTCCTTTCTTGTCACTACTTGTTTATTTAAATAACATTTAAAGCAATTTTCTAAATACTCATAAAGCAGGCCATCTAATACTATTTTTTTATATTGCTCAATATCAATATTACCATTTTCTAAAACGCCTAACATAAGAGAGATTTTATGTTGGAGAAGGTTTTTATTTAATTTTGGATATATTGAAATACTACATTCATTATCCTTTTCATAAAATGAAGAGTGAAGAATCGCTAATGAAAAAAAAGGTTGTGAATTAACAATATCAATATTACAAAGTCGTTGGCCATTATAAGTAACATAAGGTCTTAACTCTTTACTTAAATTACTAATATTGGTATGTAATCTTTGGCCTTTTTCATCCACAACAAAAAAGAAATCTCTGTTTTCAAACATTAGTTTTTGGAAACGAACTTCTTGGTTTAATTTTGTTAATTGATCAATTGGGATTTCTAATTTTAATTTTTCATTAAACCAAGCCTTCAATGCAGGGTATTTTTCGCTTTGATTGTTACGTTTATGAATGCGACTAATAAGCTTTTTGTCGTTTAATTCGACTTCTCGTAACCCGCCACAATATTTATCTGTAAATCTAAAACCAGTAGATTTTTCATTAGGTTGACAAATGTTATCACAATCTAAAACTTCTAAGGCAACTAATCTTCTTAAGTATAAACTATAATTGCGCATTAGCGTTTGTAATATCGTACTATTTAGATGCGTAAAGCCATCTGTACTGCTATTTTTAATCCTAATGGGAAGGTCGTTTACTAAATGTAAAAGATAGTAAACTTGGTCAATTTGATTTTTTGATAATTGCATGTCGTATAAAATACTGACATCAAAATTACTGGGTATTTGGATTTTCATAAAAATATAAATTTTTATTTTTATATAGCAAAAAAGCCCCCAGTTGTTGGAGGCTTTTTAGTATTGTTTTTTACCAAGAATTATTTAGTCTTTACCAAATAATTCCTCTGCTGTTATTGTTTGGTAACCAAAGCGTTCATCAATTTCAAATACATTAGTATCATCATCTGCAAAAAGAAACGTTTCGGCCTCTCTAATTTGCTCTTCGGTCATACTGTCTATTGTTAAAACACTTGCACCTGTAGCTTCTGTTGGAAAACCATAATGTTCCTCAAAATCTTCACCGTCGAAAATTGCAGACATAAAGTTTATTAGAGTTTCCTTTTTTGTTCTTTCAGCAACTTCTTTTTCTATTGAATCGCTAGAAACATAATATCCGCGATGAGACTTACCCTTAACTGTTTTTCTAGCTTCTTTGTATCCTAAAGCTACCATAGCTCTACCGAATATATTTTCTCTTATATTAATGCCAGTTTTATTATTTGTCTGTAAAATTGATATTAACTGTGCGTTAGTAAAAAACATACCACAATCATTTTTGGTGGTTGGAACTCTGAAGTTTTGTGAAATTAAATCGTGTTCAATATAATGAACTTCAAATTTTTTATTACTAAACTCTTGCCATTTGTGTTCGGCTTCACTTAACTCAAAATCGTAATTATCAAGGTATAGGCTATAAGCTTGTCCCCAAACGTCATTAATATTAATTTGGGTTTTATAGTCAAAATTAAATTTAGTAACTAAAAAAACTAACCAACGCGTGTTGCCACTTTCGTCCGTTAAAAAGGTTTCTCTGTTTGTAGAGGCTATAAAATTAGTTCTTCTTGGTCGAGATAAGGATATTCTATCGTAAGGGACACGTTCATTGGTATCTTTGGTAGAAATGTATGCCTTTAGAGCATTTATATCACTTTTTGAAAGTGATTGCAACTCTTCTAAATTGTAAAAAAATGTTCTGTTTAACCTTAAATGATCATCTGTATTACCTCTTATTGGCGTTTCGGAATAGTATGCTTCTAAGTCGGGTGGGCATAACCAACGTAAAAATGTTGATTTTCCACTTTCTTGTTTCTTACCACAAAGGACTAAAACATGTCTGTTAACCGAAAAACCTAATGCACATGAAATACATTTAACAAGAAATTTTTTAAAAATACTCCTAAACATTTCCTTATCAGTGTCGGGCATTGATATGTAATCACATAGATTACTAATATAATCTGCACCATCCCATTTATTTAGCGAATCAAAATAATTTTTAATTGGATCAAACTTAGTAATGTTAGCAGATTTTAAATATGTTTGCGCTTGGCCATTTTTAAAGTTGTATCCTTGATCAGATAATAGTTTTTCTAAAATGTAAATATTTAAACTATGTTTGCTACCATCCCCGTTTTTAATAATGTAGTGGTATTCATCAGTAACTATATTTTGATAAATAGAAATTTTATCCGACAAAATGTTTTCCCCAGCAGTTAAATAGCCACCATTATTAATCCCGTATTGCTTATAATAGTATTCATAACGTATAGAAAAAATTGCGTCTATTAACTCTTTGTCTAGAATAGAAGTATTTACATGCATCTTATACAATTTACTACCCTTATAAAATTTACCTGCACGGAGAAAATTGGTAGCATTACGATCGGTATCTTCTAATCGTGAAAGCATAAATGGTGTAAAATGATCGTTCAAACAATACTCGATGTTTTTGTCACTTGGTGTTCGTTTTATTTTTAGTTTGGCATCATCATAGATGTACGTGCAAAGGTCTATCAGCCCATTTTTCTGTTCAATTTCCGCGTAATAGTTTCTGACTATAAATTGGTAAATTATTTTTATGTCTATGCTAAGTAATTTAGCACCTGTAATCAAATAGAGTAGCAGTAGGTAAATTTGCTCTTTTGATTGGTTTAGTTTGCTTTTTGCAAACTGGTCGATTTCCAGTATTAACTGTTGATCTGTTTTTTTTACGATTTGATTCATGGTTTTGTTTTGTTTTTATTGTTGTTAATGACGGACGGACTGTGAAAATGCGTTGTTCTTATACTTACAGTACATACTTTTTTTAACTGCTATCCTATTACGGACAGACACTTAAAACACATAGTTTTGTTGTTTTTTCTATTTTTTATTCGTTATGATTGTTTATAAAATAGAAGCAGGTGCCACCAATCTTCTTATGTTTAATTTGGTTTGTTGCACGCCACTTTCTGAGTGTAGCGTCGCTACAATTAAGCGCCTTCATTGCTACCTTTGTTTTTACCCAACCTTCTGGTATTCCTTCTTTTGATATGGTTGGAGTTGTTATTTTATTTAACAACTCCATTACCATTTTAAGGTCTGCCTTCAGATCAAGTATATCTGCATATGTAGCTAGGTTGACTTCCATGTTTTATGCGCTTTTTGCATCCATTTCAGATTGGAATTTCAGCCATTCATCGTTCAATGTATCTTCATCTACTGGATTAGTCAAAGTTTCAAAGCTACCGTCTAACGATTTATAATTATAACTATAAAAGATTATCGAAGATTTCAGATAAGGTATTTTTAGCTCTAAAAACGTGCTTTGCATTGGAAGTGTTTTATAAAACTCTTCGACTTGATGAAGGAATTCGCTAAACTTACCAATAGGTATTAAGAATTTCACACAACCATTATCCTCAGTTGAATTGTTAATAGAAAAATCCCTATAAAAATACTGCAGGGTTAAATGTGTGTTTTTGGGAATGTCGCTTCCATCTTTATTGATTATGTAAGCGAAGAAATAATCATTTTGTTTTAGTTTTAGCATAGTTTTTTAATTTTCAGTAAAATTAGCTGCTATGCACTAAAGAATGGGTAACGTTAGATTACAAAAGATTTATGGTAACTGAAATAAGTGTAATAATGCGAACATAATCACATTTTTTTAAATATATCGAATTCGACTTTTATTTCTTTTGCCAAGGATATTATATCAGGATATTTATACTTACCAATTTTGTTGTTAGTAATTCTTATTTGTTCAGATTTAAAATTTAATAGTTTATTATTTCTAAAATTTGAACAAATTATTTCAGCATATTTTCTATTACACTTAATGACATCCAATTTGTCTAAGTTTAATATAAAACTTATTAGTTCTCTTTCTGATCCCAGCCATGTAATTTTGTCATTTTGATATTTCTCAACTATAAACCTATTTCTAAATACTTCATATGTACCTGTAATATAATTACTACGACTCAATTTATTGTACAAGTATTCCACAAATTCATTAACGTTTTTATCAAGCTTTAAAAATATTCTATTTTCGTTGAATACCATAACTGATGCTGCATAAACACTATCACGGGTCTCTTGAATAAAGAGTAAATAATCATTAAGAGCAAAAATTTTCGCTAAGTTCTCAAGTTGATCTTCATCACCTTGCAGAAATGCTTCATTTCTATTATTTGTAAAATTCCAATATGTTTTTTTTAATTCTATAGCTGAATATGTAAATCCGCCCTCAACCCCAAAATAATTATCTTCTAATTTTTCTTTTTGACCGCTAAATAGGAAAGATAAATAATTAAACTGATCTTGGATTAAATTAATATAATTAAGATTCTCCCTGCTTGAGAAAGCAACAGAAATATTTAATTTACCACTAAAATCTTCTTGAAGTTTTTCGAATTTTTTCAAATATTTAGAGCTTAAAAATTCAGGGCTTCTTAGCGGAAGATAGCCCCATTCTACTTGTCGAGTTTGCACTTCACCTTTTGTTTTCTTAAGAGCTTTCTTTTCTTTTTTTTCCATGGTTTTGTTGGAATTATTTAGTGGATTATAAATGCATAAAATTAGAATACTTTACATAACTATTTCTAATCTACTCTAAACATAAAATTAATGTTTTTCTCCATTACCGCCATCTCATTACCAATCTTTTTATCGGTCATTTTAGCATAAATCTGTGTGGTTCTTATATCTTTATGGCCAAGAGCCATTGCGACACTCTCTAATGACATACCCTTCTCTAATGCAAGTGTACTAAATGTGTGTCTGGAAACATGACAGGTTAAAACCTTTGTTATATCAGCTCTCTCAGCTATAATTTTTAGGTATTGGTTTAATTTTGAATTGGATATTTTTGGGAACAAGTAATCCGAATCATTATTAAGCTGTTTAATTTTTTCTAATATTCTTTCTGTAATTTCTAAGAATGGTATTCGCGATTTATTCTTAGTTTTTTTACGATAAATTTCAATCCACGTTTTACCATTTAGATCAATTATATTCTCCTTTTTTATTGTTGCAATATCGATATAACTTAGTCCAGTAAAACAACCAAATAAAAAATACAGTAATGGTTTCTTTAATTCAGGTGATTTGTCAATATCCAGTTTCAATAATTTAAATATTTCTTCTTCGGTTAAGTAAACTCGCTCGACAAACACTTCTGCCGTTTTGTATTCGGTCATTGGGGAGAGCTTTAGCCACTTTTTATTCTCACAAAACTTTAAGTAAGATTTTAATATCTTTAAAATACCCATTTTTGCGTTGTGGCCTAATTTGTAGATCACATGGCCTTCTGCATTTTTACTGTTTGATAAGAAAAATCTAAATTCTTCAATAAACTGCATGTCGATTTTAGCTATTTTAAAATTTGGTGTTAGCCGATTGTATTCTAAGAATAGCTTCAATTTTAAGTCCACATCTTTATACCTGCTATGTCTTTTAATGTCTAGATCAATACCAATAGCCTTTTGCTTAAACGATAAAAACTCCTCAAAACCTTTCAGCAGCGTCCGCTGATGATCATCCTGCTCGGGCTGAATTAAACTATCAATCGTTAAGTTTTCAGTTACCTCTAAAAAGATTTTTCTTTTTTGAATTTCCGCTTCAAAAAGAGATATTTTATTATTTACTGTTTGAGCAGTAATTGAGTTGCCTTTATATTTTCTAGTTAATGTATCCCAATCCGAAATTTTCACTTTTTCTTTTAAGGATACTTCCTTACTGTTATAGTCTAAAGTAAGGCGAGCATACAGGGGTGCTTCACCAGCGGCATTCTTCTTTGTTGTTTTTAAAAAATAATAGGTGCTAAATTTGGCCATGAGTAAAAATCTATTGGTACATTACTAGGCACTTCCGATTTAGTTTGAAAATTTGGTAAAAATAAATCATAATAACCTCATTAACAGGTTATTAAAATTTAGCCATTCAAAACGCCTCAAAAATGCAAAATTGTTAGGCTAAATTGAGTGAATCTCAAAAAGGGTATAAAATAATTTCGAGCAAAGTGTTTTTTGATTTAGGTTTTTAGCTTTAAAGTTACCTTTACAATAAATAAAAAATTTGTGTCCCTTTTGTGTCCCTTAAAGATAGGGCTATCTCAAACCGTTGGTATTAAAGAATCTCAACAAATACGCTTCTTCCCAGCGGGATCACCAAGTGGGACAGAGATAAATTTTTATTTTCTGTCCCACTTTTTTTTGTCCCAAAAGCATTGGTTTTGCTGCAAGTTTTATAAACAATCCCCCGCATATTTTTTGTTTGATACTCATTTACATCAAATTTTAGTTTTTCGGGAAAAACCAAACCGGTAAATTTTTGTTTTACAATCCGCACAACTACCTTTTTTGAATCAACCTTAGTTAAGTCAGTTGTTGAGGCTATAATAAGTGTCTTTCAAATGTATTGCGAATATATTCTATGGCTTCAAATCCGTTCACTTCGGGCATTTACAAATCCTTAAAATTATATTGTACGATTTATTCTATAGTCGTTTGTTTAAGGTTAATAATTACGATTTAATTTGCATTAATTTATTTTTGGTATCAATAGTAATTAAGTGTTCTTTAAAAAATCCATACCCGAAATTTATTCCATAGAAAAAGTCGCCTGTTACCAAATTAATTTTTGGGTTAGAAATTTTATAATTTCCAATATCTATATCTCCATCTAAATCGGCCTTATAAACATCAAAATCTCCCATTGGTGTTCGTCCTTTGCCCATTAAAACGGGTTCTCCTTTTATTTTATATGTACTATCCCATCCTTTTGGAACAGATATATAGCCAGCTCCACCACAATCAAAATGAGCTAAGACCTCTTTGTTGTTTAGTTTTACATTTGCTTCTAAAATATGGTCAAGGTTTATTGGAATAATGTTTGGTTTACCTATTAAACTACCTTTTTCTAAAATTATTTTATTGTTTTTGTAATCTAATGTCATCATATAGCCCAAAAATGTTTGCATACCAATTATTCCAACCGCTTTATTAGAAAAAAGCATTTGTTGGGGCATTTTAATAGCATTTTTATTTTTTAGCGCCAAGCCATCAAAGACTATCTCTGGTATAAGTACTTTTTCTAGCGTGCGTATTTCTCCTTTGGGAGTTTCAATAGTATCTTGGCCTGAAATTTTATATTGGCTAGCTAAGCTATCTATTAACATAATACCTTCGGTGCCTGTATCAAATACAAAGTTCTGAGTTCCGATGTTAGTTAATTTTGCTTTAATTATAATCAAATTTCTATCCATTGTAAATGGAATTTGAATTTGATTACTTTTTTGACCAAATATAGCAGCTACCGATAAAAACTCGATTATAAAAAATATTTTCTTTTTCATTTTAGATTATTTTAGTTAAGGTTTTACAGTTATCGTTTCTTCAATAAAATTAATGATAGGTAATATTGATCTATCATAGTTAGATAATACAATCACCGTATAGCCTAAATCGGGATAAATATCCACCTGCCCCTCTACTCCAGGAGCTCCGCCATTGTGCCCTATAATTCGGATATTATTTTTATAAACTTCTCCAAAACCGAAACCATATTTTCTCTCGGGCATTGGTTTAGTATTATGTAACATTGGCGGGGATGGCATTATTATTCTGCCTTTGGTAATAGTATCTGTACATTTTATTGAAAGTAATTTTCCTGCCATTAAAGCCTGTGCAAATTTGTGTAGGTCAATAGCTGTAGAATAACCACCTCCAGCAGAAGTTCCTTTTACTTCAATAAATTGCGTATTTGGTTCTCTTACTATTTTTTCATCCTCTGCTTTAGGCACTTGGTGAGGCATGGTTGGTGGTGAGGCATAACCTATTGCCATATTTTTATTAGTTTTATCTGTTTCATAGCTATCTGTATTTTTCATTTTTGCTACTGAAAAAATATTCTTTTTCACATAATTAAAATAAGTCATTTTTGATATTTTCTCAATAACAGCCCCCAATAAAATATAACCATAATTACTATAATGAAACTTAGTTCCAGGCTCAAACAACAGTTGTTCGTTAATACCTAAATCCACGTATGTTTCAATAGTTTTAGCGGTATCCTTTATTTCCATAAACTTAGGAATTCTAAATATATCGCCAGTGCCAGAAGTATGGGTAAGTAATTGTTCAACGGTAATTTTTCCAAATATTTTTTCCGGAAGATTAGGTAAATACTTGAGAACCTTATCGCTATATAACAGTTTGTTTTGCTCTACTAATTGAGCAATAGCAATGCCAGTAAACATCTTATTCATAGAAGCAAGATTAAACTTTGTGTTGATGTTACTCTTGTGATTATTTTCTTTATCAGAAAAGCCAATTGCTTTTTGATAGATTATATTGTTTTCTTTTGCAATAAGTACTGTTCCCGAAAACTTATCTTTACTTGATAAATCCTCTACTAATTTATTAATATCCGCTATTTGTTTGTCTGTGATTTTATTAGCACACTGCGCAAAGCCATTCACACTTTTTAATAAGGCGCCTAAAGCAATAATGTAAGTTAATGTTTTCATCTTAATTTTTTTATTTACAGTTAGCTATTAATTTTTCTAATTGTGCTTTCAATTTTTTTATCTCAACGCTCGTTAAACCTGTAAGTGCTTGTTTTCTATTTTCAATTACAATTGGGTAAATGCTTTCGATTGTTTTATTGCCTATTTCCGTAATTTCTAATTCGGATTTACGTCTATCGCTAGTGTCAATTTTTCGCTTCACATATTTTTTCTTGACTAACAGTTCAATTATTCTAGTTATTGAAGCAATGTCCTTAAATACCAATTCAGCAATTTGTTTTTGTGAAAGATTTTTTTTCTCTTGTAACGTTTTTAAAACAAGCCATTGATCCACCGTAATGTCATGACCACTTTGGAGAATCTGGTTTTGGGCAAATTTTCGGTAAATCTTTATAGATTTTTCTAGGGTATAAAAGAGTACTTCATCTAATTTTTCCATTTCAAATAAATTATTGATACAAATATAATTGATATATCAATTATATTTAATTATTAAACAAAAATTAACATCTATCAAATAATTTAATCAATGATACCTATATTTATAATGTTAAGCCATTTAGCTTATAATTCCTTAAATTAATATACTACCGATGCAATTATTTATATACAAATACTATGACATTGGCTCTAACTGATACCACAACTCGCGGAGATGTACAGCAAATGCTCCTTACTAACAAAACGGCATTTATTCGTTTTAATGGCAAGGATAAACACTAAAATGATTATGCCCGCATAACCTAATGCATATAATGCTTGCAAGAATTGCTAGCATTGGGTATGAAAATTATTTTTTTGTTTATACGCCCAACCAAATAAAAATACCAGACATAATAATACGTTCTACATAACAAATAAAAAAAGAATGTGGGATAAACCTTACAACCAAAAATGAGAAGTGTGGACCAGCGGTATGGTAAATTGCTTAAAACTGTAAAATAATTAGAACTAGTGTATACTATTAATTAAAACTAAACTCGTAACAGATCACCTCCACTAATCATTGCTCGAATTTTTTTTGGTAATGTATCCAAAAGCACCGCTTTTGATGGATTTTGACAATCGTACACTAAAGGCTCTTTTTCTTCATCGCCTAGATTGTAGGTTATGTGACTTTTGTTCATAGCCTCATGAATATTTCCATCCTGAGATTTATACTGAAAGAAAACTTTGTAAACTGTTTGATTATTAATTCTAGTATTAGTCGGCTCCTTCTTAATAACTTTACCGCTAGTGAGTATACCATTTTGGATTAAATAAATATTTCTTTTAGCTTTTTTTAAAGAGACTATAACAAACGTTAATCCTATCATTGGAAATATTGAAGTAAGCAGTAAAATCCAAATGCCAAACGGAGCCGCCCGCATACCTTCAATGCGCGAAAGTTGGGGTTGTTTAGCAACATACTTTACATTAATTGTGTCTCCACTTTCAGTTTCTTGAGAGGTAGAAAAAGAATGTCCTGAATATGCTTTGCCTTCCACTGTATATTGATATGAATAGTCATAAATTTTATGTTTATTTTCTGAACTGCTGGTGCCCACTTTATTAACTACCACACCACTTATAACCGGGTCATTATCGCTAAATGAAAAAGCAGATTTAAAATCAGCCATTGAACCAAATACAATCGGGAAAATTAAACCAAAGAAGAAAAAGACTGTTCCTATTGCAGCCAATGGATTCTTAAAAAATATAGCAAGTTTTAAGCCAGTTGAAATGGTTCTTGGGACATCAAAATTGCTAAATGATACGGGTGATTTTAAGCTCATAGAATTAGTATTGTTTATTAAAAATACAATTTTTATTTTTAATAATATCACTTTAAACAATAAATCAAAAAGTAATTTAGAATATGTTTAAGAAATAAAACAGCGTTCTATAATCGTTGTGTTATCAAACATTTAAGAATAAAAATTTACGACGTTTGGGATTTAAATGAATAGGGCTATCTTGTTAATCTTGAGTTTTTGTACCAGAATTTTATCCGCTAAAGCACTACAGCATTTGGCTTAAACACATTTCTATAAATATAGTTATCAAAAATATGTCGCCTGGCAAAACGCGCAAGGTTACCTGAATTAATTAATTTGTTGTAGGTATTTACATTTACGCCAAAGTACTCGTATTTACTGCCATCTGTAAAAGTTACTTTTAATGTTTGCCCTTTGTATTGGTAATCATCAATGGCAGACGTTGTTGTGGTTAATATATAATCCTCTTTTGTGGCGGCGTGTGTTTCGGGCGAAATACTTACTAAAAAATGATACCCTTCAATAATAGTTTTACTTTTTAATTCGGCTTGCGCTTTTAATTCATCATCTGTAAATTTATCAGGATGGTGTTCTTTTATTAAGTTCCTATAAATAAGTTTTAATTCTGCCAATTCGGTTTCCTTGACTATATTAAATAATTTTCGGTATTCTGCTATACGTTTCATATGGTTATTTTACAATCCCAATAACACTTCCTCTGGCAATTTACCGCCAAATAAAATGCGACTTGGGTTTTCTAACATTTCTTTTACCTTCACTAAAAAACCAACGCTTTCACGTCCGTCAATAATACGGTGGTCGTAACTTAAAGCAACGTACATCATTGGACGAATAACAACCTGACCATTAACGGCCATTGGACGCTCTACTACATTGTGCATACCTAAAATAGCACTTTGTGGGGGGTTAATAATTGGAGTACTCATCATACTGCCAAACACACCACCGTTAGTAATAGTAAATGTACCACCTTCCATATCAGGGATAGATAATTTACCGTCGCGCGCTTTAATTGCAAGATCTTTAATTCCTTTTTCAATTTCAGCTAAGCTCATTAATTCTGCATTACGCAATACCGGAACCATTAATCCTTTTGGCGCACTAACGGCAATACCAATATCACAATATTTATTATACACTAATTCTTCGCCATCAATCATACCATTAACAGCAGGGAAATGATACAAAGCTTCTGTTACAGCCTTCGTGAAAAAGCTCATAAAACCTACGTTGGTTCCATAAACTTCTTTAAATTTATCTTTGTAACGAGCACGGATATCGTAAATAGCACTCATGTCTATTTCGTTAAAAGTCGTCAACATCGCTGTTTCATTTTTTACAGCCACCAAACGTTTTGCAACCGTTTTACGAAGCGAAGTCATTTTAGCACGATCTTTCTCTCTTCCGCCCTTCCAAGTATTGCTTAAAACCTGTTGCACGTTTGGCAAGCCATTAGATAAAGCTGCCAAAACATCTTGTTTAGTAATGCGTCCATCTTTACCAGTACCATTTAATTGATTGGATGAAACATTATTTTCAGCCATTATTTTTGCTGCCGCAATACTAGGTGTACCTGTTGCGTATGTTTTATTTTCAGAGGTTGAGCTTGTCGAAACCACTTTTTTAGCTTCAACTTTTGGTTCCGCGGTTTTTTCCGCAACAACTTCTTTCTTTTCTGCAACAACTTCTTTTTTAGCCTCCGGTTTTACCGAAGTATCAATTTTCACTACCACCTGGCCTACTTTTACAGTATCTCCTTCGGCAGCTAATACTTCTATTTTGCCACTTTCTTCTGCATTTAAAGTTAGTGTTGCTTTGTCTGAATCAATTTCAGCTAATACCTCATCTTTTTCAACAACGTCGCCTGTATTTTTTACCCAACGTGCAATCACTACTTCAGTAATTGATTCACCCGGACTTGGTACTTTTAATTCTACTATTGCCATAAATTAAGTTTTAATTTTTAAATTATAATTTTTTATTTTACCAATACCTTTGTAAATACATTTGCCATTATTTCATCATTCTCAGCATTATGACGTTTGCTAAATCCTGTAGCAGGGCTTGCTGCCTCATCTCTACCAATATATTTTAAATTAAGCTTACGCAAATTATGATCTACAAAACGCCAAGCCCCCATATTTTCGCTTTCTTCCTGTATATATAAAAACTCATTTGCATTTTTATATTTATCTAAAATAGTTTGCAATTGTTTGTGCGGAAATGGATATAGTTGCTCTAAACGAATAAATGCTATATCAGTTACGCCTTCTTTTTCACGTTGTTCAATTAAATCGTAATAAATTTTACCGCTGCATAAGGCAATACGTTTAACAACTTTTGCATTTACATTAGCGTCGTCTAACACCTCCTTAAAATTTGATTTTGTAAAATCATCAACTGTTGAAACACAGGTTGGGTAACGCAATAACTTTTTTGGTGTAAAACAAATTAACGGTTTCCTAAATTCACGTTTTAATTGGCGGCGTAGTACATGAAACTGCTGCGCCGGTGTTGTAGCATTTACAATTTGCATATTGTTTTCGGCACACATTTGTAAAAAACGTTCCAAACGGGCACTGCTATGCTCTGGCCCCTGCCCTTCATAACCGTGCGGCAACAATACTACTAATCCATTCATACGACGCCATTTATACTCTGAGGAAGATAAATATTGATCAATAATAATCTGCGCACCGTTAAAAAAATCGCCAAATTGCGCTTCCCAAATAGTTAAAGTATTTGGTGCAGCATAAGCATAACCATATTCAAAACCCAATACCCCATATTCTGAAAGTAAGGAGTTGTAAATTTCTAATTTACCTGTAGTACCAATGTTATTAAGTGGTGTATATTCTTCTTCACTATCCTCAACCTTAACAACGGCATGGCGATGCGAGAATGTTCCTCGCTCAACATCTTGCCCGCTAAAACGCACATTGTGTCCTTCGTGCATTAAACTAGCATACCCTAACAACTCGCCCATTGCCCAATCATACGTATTGTTACTAATCATATTTTGACGATCGTTAAATAGTTTTTCTATTTTATTGAAAAACTTTTTATCTTTTGGTAATTGAGAAGATTTGGTTGCTAGTTCTAAAAACAATTTTGCATCAATAGATGTGTTTGGCGAAACATCAAAATCAGTAGGTGTAGCCATTTTAATATTATTCCAACTGCCCTGTAAAAACGAAGTCATTTTTGCTTTTTCGGTTTTACGCGCTTCGTCTAAATTTTGTTCTAACTCATTTTTAAATTCTTTTTCTAAACTTTTTATTTCATCGTCGGTAAATGTTTTTTCGTCAACCAATTTTTTGGCATATACCTCTTTTGGGTTGGGATGTTTCGCAATTTCTTTATACAACAGAGGTTGTGTAAAACGGGGTTCATCACCTTCATTATGTCCATATTTTCGGTAACATAACACATCAATAAACACATCTTTACCAAAAGTTTGACGGTAGTCCATCGCTAATTTTGCAACCAAACAAAGTGCTTCCACATCATCACCATTTACGTGAAATACAGGCGACAACACCACTTTGGCTACGTCGGTGCAATAAATAGACGAACGTGCGTCAATAAAATTAGTTGTAAAACTTACTTGATTATTGATAATGAAATGTACAGTCCCACCGGTTTTATAGCCATCTAACTGGCTCATTTGCAACACTTCGTAAACGATACCTTGCGCGGCAATTGCTCCATCGCCATGAATAGAAATGGAACAGGCTTTTTTGTTATCGCCCTTGTGGCGTATATCTATTTTAGCACGTGTAATACCACCTACAACTGGTGCAACGGTTTCGAGGTGCGAAGGATTTGGTGTTAACGAAATATGTACTTGTTTACCCGAATCGCTTTTAATATCGCTACTGTAACCCATGTGGTATTTTACGTCACCGTCAAAAACACTGTCTTCGCTCGGGCGACCCTCAAATTCAGTAAAAATATCTTTGGTAGGCTTGTTCATTATGTTTGCTAACACATTTAAGCGTCCGCGGTGAGCCATACCTATTACATAATCTTCTATACCTAATTTTACGCCATGTTCCATTAAGGTATCCAAAGCTGGCAAAAAAGATTCGCCACCCTCTAAAGAAAAACGTTTTTGACCTACAAACTTTGTAGCTAAAAAATTTTCGAATGTAACAGCTTCAATTAGTTTATTAAGAATAACTTTTTTTTCGTCTTTTGTAAACGTTGGAATATTTTTTGATTTTTCAATACGATCTTGCAACCATTTTGTTTCTTCGGGGTTTCTTAAAAAAGCGTATTCAACGCCAATACTACCACAATAAGTAGTTTCTAAAAACAAAATTATATCCTTTAATTTTGCAGCACCAATACCTAATTGGCTCCCTGCCTGAAAAACAGTTTCTAAATCTTTATCCGAAAGCTCAAAATTTTCTAAAGCTAAGGTAGGGGTATAAGTGCGTCGCTGACGAACGGGATTTGTGCGTGTAAATAAATGTCCACGATTACGGTAACCGTTAATTAAGTTTATTACTTTAAATTCTTTAGTAACATTTTCGGGAATTGCACCGTTAGAGGCTGATGAATAATCTTGCTTTGCAAATTCAAATCCTTTAAAAAAATCTTGCCAACTTTTATCTACCGAATTTGCATCGTTGGTGTATTGTGTAAATAGTTGCTCTATAGCATTTACATCGCTGGTGCCTATGTATGAAAATTTATCCATTTTTGGGTTTAAAATAGAATGTAAATTTAACAAAATAAGTTAAAAATTCAATCAAAAATCATTCATCGATAAAAAACTATACTTAGTATAGATTTTTTAATTAACGAAGTGTGGTAATAACTTATTAGTCGTAATTATGGTATTAGTGTGTTTATTTATATTAATTTTAACATCGTTTTTAAATATACCCTAATGGGAAATCATCATCATGAAGGCCTAAATAAAATTACTGTAGGCGGATTAATTGTAACACTTGGCATTATTTATGGCGATATTGGTACATCGCCACTATATGTTTTAAAAGAAATTGTTGGTAACGAGCCCATAAATGCAGATTTGGTAAAAGGCGCAATTTCCGCTATTTTTTGGACTTTAACTTTACAGACGACTTTTAAATATGTTATACTAACTCTCAGAGCTGACAATAAAGGCGAGGGTGGTATTTTTTCATTATATACCTTAGTAAAACGTTGTAAATTTAAATGGTTACTCGTTCCCGGAATTATTGGGGGCTGTGCATTATTGGCAGATGGTATTATAACCCCACCAATTTCTGTTGCCTCAGCAGTTGAAGGACTAAGAATGATGTATCCTAAAATTAATACTGTGCCAATTGTAATTGGCATTTTGGTTGGTTTATTTGTAATACAGCGATTTGGAACAAAATTTGTTGGAAGAGCTTTTGGCCCCTTAATGTTTATTTGGTTTGGAATGTTGGGAATTTTAGGCTTTGGTAATCTAATAACCGATTGGAATATTGTTGGGGCTTTAAACCCTTATTATACCTACAAGTTATTAAGTACCCATCACGAAGGTATTTTAATTTTAGGTGCTGTTTTTTTATGTACTACAGGTGCAGAAGCATTGTATAGTGATTTAGGACATTGCGGAAAACAAAATATACGAATTTCTTGGATATTCGTAAAGACTATGCTAGTACTTAATTATTTTGGTCAAGGCGCTTGGCTTATTTCACATGAAGGAAAAACACTAACAGAATTAGGCGGGCAGTATGGTAATCCTTTCTTCTTAATTATGCCCCAAAATTTCTTAATTGTTGGGATAGTTATTGCAACTGTTGCTGCAGTAATTGCTTCTCAAGCTTTAATCTCTGGTTCGTTTACGTTAATAAATGAAGCCATTCGTTTAAATCTTTGGCCAAAAGTGCGCGTAAAATACCCAAGTGAATTAAAAGGTCAATTATATATCCCTTCTATTAATACATTATTATTAATTGGGTGTATTGCAGTAGTGTTATATTTTAAAGAATCGAGTAACATGAGTGCTGCTTATGGTTTGGCCATTGTTTTATGTACGATAATGACAACTATTTTGTTGAACTTTTATTTGCATCTTAAACGTTATAATAAAATTTTTATCATATTCGTTATTAGTATTTATGCCATTATCGAACTTTCGTTTTTTTATGCCAACCTTAATAAATTTTCACACGGCGGATGGATTACACTGTTAATTGCAGGCTCATTAATGTTGGTTATGACCATTTGGTTTCTCGCCAAAAAAATCCGGCAGCGATATGTTGATGTTGTTAAGTTAGACGATTATCAACAATTTTTAATTGATTTAAGTCGCGATGAATCAATTCCGAAATATGCTACACATTTAGTGTATTTAACTTCCGTAAATGATAATCGTTTAATTGAACAAAAAATTATTCACTCTATTTTACAGCGTCGCCCTAAAAAAGCAGATATATACTGGTTTGTTCACGTGGATGTAGTAGACGAACCGTACAGAATGGATTATAAAGTAAACCATATTGCTGAAGATGATATTATTCGCGTTGATTTTAAATTAGGATTTAGAGTAGCTCCAAAAATAAATTTAATGTTTAGAAAAGTTGTTGAAGATTTAGTTCAAAATAAAGAAGTTGACATTACAAGCCGTTACGAGTCTTTGCAACGTAACAACATTAGTGGCGACTTTAAATTTGTTGTGATTGAGAAATATTTAAGCTACGATAATGATTTACCATTCTACGAAAAAATAATTTTAGAAGCTTATGCCATTTTAAAACGCTTCAGTTTAACCGAAGCAAAAGCTTTTGGTTTGGATAACAGTTCAGTTAAAGTAGAGAAATTCCCGATGGTGTTTAAAACCCCAGCCACTATTAGTAATTTAAAGCGTATTTTTTAGTGTTTGCAAAATAATTTTAATTGCATATCAGTAATAGGCACAACAGCCAGTGGTAAAACAAAATTAGCCTGTAACATAGCCTATCAATTAAACGGAGAAATTATTAGTGCCGATTCGCGTCAGGTATACAAACATTTAAATATTGGTACCGGAAAAGATATAGAAGAATATACAATCAACTCGCAAAAAATAAATTATCATCTCATTGATATTTGCGAACCGGAAGAACAATTTTTTTTACATCAATTTTGCGAGCAATTAAAAAATTCTTTTAATTCAATAACAGAGAGAAATAAATTGCCAATTATCTGCGGCGGCACTGGCTTATACATTGATGCGTTGCATAAAGATTTTTCGTTTACTCAAATAAAAGAAAATCTTGATTTACGAAGTTTGTTAGAACAAAAAACAAAAGAAGAATTACTCATTAAACTCAATACTTTTCCAAAAGAAGGGATTCAACATGTTGATGTAAATTCTAAAAAGCGAATAATAAGAGGTATTGAAATTGCGGAGTATCTTTCTAAAAACAAAATTCAAAAAACGGATTTGCCTTATAAACCCCTTTACATTGGACTTAAAACAAATATTGAAGAACGAAAAAAATTAATTAGCAAACGCCTTTTATTCAGACTAGATAACGGTTTAATTGAAGAGGTTGAAGGGTTGTTGCAAAAAGGAATTACTCATGAACGTCTACAATTTTTAGGATTAGAATATAAATTTGTGTCGCTTTATTTATTGAAAAATGTCACAAAACAAGAATTGACAGAGCAACTACAAACATACATATTCCAATTTGCCAAACGCCAACAAACCTGGTTTAATAAGTTAGAAAAAGAAAGTATAAAAATAAATTGGATTGAAAAAGATTATAAGTTACAAGGCGTTATCGATTTGATTAAAGAAAAATTTGACTGATATTTTATTAAGTTAAATCTAGTGTATAAAGCCAATACCTCTTACCAAATCTTGGTTCAATCTCTTGTAATATTTTAAATCCTAATTTTTCGTAAATATGTCTTGCTGCATCCATAAATTCAGATGTGTGTAAGGCAATAGTTTTTTCATTTGTTATTTTGGCATAATCAACACACATTTTTGTTAAAGTTTTTGCAATTCCCAACCCTTGATATTTTGGATTTACTCCAACCATTCTAATATACGACCATTCAGATTTAAAAATATCCGATGGGTTTCCGCTTGAAATAATATAAGCCATACCAATAATTTCTTTATTATCAATACAAGCAAACCCTTTCGATTTATTAATAAGTTCAGTTAGTTTTTCTTCATCGTGTAAAAACCCCTTCAGTATTTCCCAATTATCTAGCGTTAAAATTTTAGAGTATTGTCCATAAGACATTATTCCTAAACTTTTAAGTTGCGCTTTATCTTGTGGCGTAATTTCCCTAAAATCCAATTCCATTAAATTTTCCTTCTATTAAACTTCAACGCTTTCAACATCCAATTAGGTAAAGGTTTTTCTGCAGGACGTTTGGTTAAGTCCAAATACCAACCTAATTTCTTCATAATTGGCATTTTTTTTGTCTCCACAAACTCGATCAGTGCTCCATCCGGATCTTCAATATAGGTAAAATGTCCTGCGGCTTCTCCCATTTCAAAACCTGCACCACCGTCTACAGTAAAAGGATGCCCATTTGCCTCACAATTTTGTTGTAAAGCCTTCATGTTTTTTATATCAAAGCATAAGTGTATAAAACCCAAATCGCCCCAAAAGCGGTTTTCGAAAATTTTTCGAGGCGTATAATTTTTTGCTTCCACCAATTCAATGTAACTATTGCCAAATAAATTACTAAACGGTCCTAAACGCTTTTGACTATGAGTTAAAATAGCACGTTTGCAAGTCACACTGCCTCCCGGTAATACTGAAATATCAGCAAAACTATTTTCTGATTGGTGAAGAATTTTATCGTAGCCCAAAACCTTATTGTAAAAATTAATAGAGTCTTGGATATTGCTAACACCAATAATCATCCCAATTGGTCCGCCAGTTGACTTTAAGCCCTTGCCAAACCATGTTTCGTCTTCAATAATTTCAAATAAATTGCCAAAGGCATCTTCTATAAAAAAATGTTTTTTACCAACTGGGTTAGCAGAAATTTCTCCCAACAATTTTACATTTTGTGATTTTAAATAATTGAAAGATTCAGTAATATTTTCACTTTTTATTTTAGCACAAAATAATCCTAAATCACCCAATTGTGGTTTAAATACCGCCGGTTGCGGCGTACGACTGGTGTATTGCCAAATTTCGAAACCACCACCGCCTTTTAAATTAATAGCCAAAATAGCATGGCGTTTGTGTGGTTTACCACCTGTGTAGGGCAACATTAAATTGGCTTCGGCTGCTTCTTCAAATATTTGAATATCCATACCAAAGTGCTTGTTATACCATTTAAAGCCCTCGTTAACATTGGCAACGCCAATGCCTACTTGTTGTATTCCAGAAATTATATAGCTCATTTTTTAATTATTTTTTATAGTAATCATCCTCACCAAAGGTTGACTTATCATTTGTTTTATTTAAAAATTTTTGAAGTAAATCGTATTGCTTTAAATGATGAGCAAAATGTTTGTTGTGCATTATTGTCCACTCGTACATATTTAACGTATTCATTCTAGGATGAATGAATTCTGAAGTAGGGTTCTGAAATCTAAAATTATAAAAATACTCTAATTCATTTTTTAATTCTTGTTTTGCAATTTCAATTGTTTCAAATTTTAGTACAGGCAACTCATCCGTTAATAAAGGATTCTTAACCCCTTGTGGTATTTCGGCATCAGTGTAAATTAAATTAGCTTTTACTTTTTCGGCCAACTCCTGATCGCCTTTGAATTCGATTTGCTTTTTACCAGTTGACAATTGTAACGACATCATCAAATGCTCCAAAACATGCTGAGGAGTTAATTGGCCAAATTGCGGCTTAACATTATCCTTAAATTTATCAATGATATAAAACAGTGTTTCTTTATCTAAAATATTAATCATGGTTTTTTAATTTATTGAATTTAAATTTTGCTTGATTGCTTTTTCAATGATTGTGTATTCTTCTTGTTTTTTTCCAACATATATAAAAGCACATATCACCTTTATATTTGCTGTAGTAAGTTGTTGGTAAAAATTAAGCTTGTTCAACCTGTATGCCTCTCGCATCCTGCGTTTCAACTTATTTCTATCGTGCGCCTTTTTAAATTGCCGTTTTGGCACTACAAACAATGCCTGTGCCGGAAACTGCAAATCAGTTTCTACCTGCATAAAAATAAATTTAAGTGGATGTCCGAAACTTGATTTCCCTTTACTAAAAAGTAATTCCATTTGTTTTTTGCTACAAAGGCGCTCTTGTTTATTAAAGGTTTGCTTCAAATCCAAAATAGGGGTTGTTTTGTAATTGTTTTTTAAAATAACAGATTTCTTAATTTTTGTTTTCGTAACTTAATTATTTTACAATTTGTTTGGTAAATATAATTCTTTACTTTTATGCAATAAACAAAAATAAATTATGGGAAAAGGAGATAAAAAAACAAAACGTGGAAAAATCCATATTGGCAGTACAGGTGTAGCTCGCCCTAAAAAAAAGGCTGCTGCTAAAAAAACTGCTGCAAACAAAGCTAAAACTGAAAAAGTTGAGCCTAAAAAATCTGCACCAAAAAAAGCAGCAACTAAAAAAGCCGAATAATTTAAAAAAAACGATAAAGGAGGGTCTAAAAAACCTCCTTTATTTTTTGCATGCCTAACCGTGAATATCAACGACTTTAACAAAAAAACTCAAGCCTTAAAAAAAGAAAACGAAAATTTTTACCGCCGTTTAAAGTTAAAATCACCGAAAAATTTAGATAATTTATTTCATATCGCTCACGAAACTGTATTTGAAAAAATTGATTGTTTGACTTGTGCCAATTGTTGTAAAACCACGTCTCCTATTTTTTATCAACGCGATATCGAGCGCGCAGCCAAAGCGGTAAAATTAAAACAGGGTGAATTTATAGATACCTATTTAAGAATTGACGAAGATAAAGACTACGTTTTAAAACAATCCCCTTGCCCTTTTTTGGGTCCAGATAATTATTGCGGTATTTATAACGACAGGCCAACTGCTTGTAAAGAATACCCACATACCAAACGTAAAAAAATGCAACAGATATTAACGTTAACTTTTAAAAATACGTTAGTGTGTCCCGCAGTTTTGCAAATTACCGAAGACATAAAACAGCAATTAAAACTATAATTATGCAAAATTTAAAATTCCCCCTGCATTTTCAGTTCAAAATTACAACTTTATCAAATGATTTTACGGCAATAGATGCGTCAGGCGCAACGATAGCATATGTTAAACAAAAAATGTTTAAGCTGATAGATGAAATTGGAGTTTTTAGTGATGAAACTAAAGTGAACAAACTATTTAGCATTAATGCCAATAAATGGATAGATTTTTCCGCCACATATACCTTTACAAACGAAAAAGGACAAGACGTTGGCAGAATTGCCCGCAAAGGCTGGAAATCGGTTTGGAAGGCGCGCTATGAAATTTATGACGACAAACAAAATCAGGATTTATTAATACAAGAGGAAAATGCTTGGGTAAAATTAGGGGATGCCTTTTTACACGAGATTCCAATTTTAGGAATTTTAACCGGCTATTTATTCAATCCGTCGTATATTGTTACTCGCCCAAACGGAACCCACGTTGTTAGACTTAAAAAACAACCATCGTTTTTTGGCAGAAAATTTGAAATTACAAAATTAAACGAGTTTGAAAACGGCGAAGAGGCTCGTATTGTTTTGGGTTTAATGATGATGATTTTATTAGAACGCAGAAGGGGATAATTTAATTTGTTTTTTGCCAACGTCGATTTAACTGAATATTACTTGTATTGACAAGGAATTTCATTAACGCTGTTTTTTATAATAATTCCGGCAATAATTTATACAAGCTTTGCAAATCATTTAAGAAATTAAACATAATTTAACATAGAATAAAAGCCGTTTGTACTATTTAATAAGCAATGTGTTATAATAATATTACTTTTGATAAACCAAAATTTTAAACATGAAAAAACTAATCTCAACTCTTATCATTAGCTTGTTAACAGTAGGTTGCTTTGCGCAAACTCAAGATGAAATTATAAAGAAACATATTGATGCTATTGGTGGCAAAGATAACTGGGCTAAAGTAAAAAGTATTAAAACCTCAGGCAGCATGAAAGCCCAAGGAGCTGATGTAAAAATAACCTTAGTGCAAGTTGATAAAAAAGCGATGCGAAATGATATAGCTTTAATGGGAATGAATGGTTATAATATACTTACTACAACTGAAGGCTGGAATTTTATGCCTTTTGGGGGGCAAACAAAGCCAGAGCCTCTAACGCCTGACGATGTAAAAAAATCACAAGACGAATTAAGTATTTTACCTGACTTTTTAACGTATAAAGAACTTGGCAAAAAATTAGATTATTTGGGCAAAGATGATGTGGATGGCACAGAGTGTTATAAGTTTAAAATGACTAATAAAGAAAAAAAAGAAACAACTTACTTTTTAGATCCGGCTACCTATTATGTTATTAAACAAACTTCAAAAAACACTAAAGATGGCAAAGAATACGAAGAATCTTCTAGCTTTAGTAATTACAAAAAACAAGATTGTGGCATAGTTTACCCATTTAACGTAGCAAGTAGTTGGGGCGAAATGGAAGTAACTGCCTTAGAAATTAATCCAAAAATAGATGAGTCTATTTTTAAAATTGCAAAATAAATTTATCACTAAATTAAACTAAAACAATGAACAAAATCTCTGTTCTTGCTGTGGCATTTGTTTCGTCTATTGCAATAGCTCAATCTCCGGTAACCTCATCTATGTTTAGCGTTATGGAAGCTCGCCAATTAGGCCCAGGCACCATGAGTGGTCGTATAACGGCTATTGAAGGCGTAAATAGCGATGAGGGAAAAACCCTTTACATTGGTACTGCTGGTGGTGGTGTTTGGAAATCGACTAATGCTGGCGCTTCTTATAAGCCAAAGTTTGATAAGTATTGCCAATCTATTGGCGCATTGGCAATTGATCAAAAAAATCCGTCTGTGGTATATGTTGCTACCGGCGAAAGTAATATGCGTAATTCTGTATCCATTGGTAATGGCATTTACAAAACAAGTGATGGTGGCGATAACTGGAAAAAAATTGGTTTAGATAGCACAGAGCATATTTCAAAAGTTGTAATACATCCAGCTAATTCGGATATTATTTACGTTGCCGCCCCAGGTGCATTATGGAGTAATAGTAAACACCGTGGCTTATACAAATCAACAGATGCAGGCGAATCATGGACTAAAATTTTTTACATAGATGATAAAACGGGTTGTGCCGATTTATTAATAGATCCAACCAATCCCGATATTTTATTTGCATCTATGTGGCAATTTCGCCGTCAGCCATTTAGTTTTAATTCTGGTGGAACAACCAGTGGCTTATACAAATCTATTGATGGCGGAAAAACTTGGAAAGAAATAACAAATGGCTTGCCTCCTAAGCCCTTTGGACGTATTGCTATGACTCTTGCTCCAAGTGATCCAAAACAAATGATTGCAATTGTAGAGAGTGCAAAAACAGGATTATATATTTCATCAGATGGTGGTGAATCATGGAAAAACCAAAGTGCAACAATGAATACAGTTGCACGTCCGTTTTATTTTAGTACGATTGTTATTGACCCAAAAGACCCAAAACGCGTTTATCGCCCGGCCTTTCAATTTTCTTACAGTAGCGATGGCGGGTACTCTTTTACTGAGGCTAGTAACGATGGAGGATGGATACACAGTGATATGCACGCCTTATGGATAAATCCGGCAAATACCAATATCATGCATTTAGGCACAGATGGTGGAACATACGTGAGTATTGATAAAGGAATTACATGGCGTTTTAACCATGCTTTACCTGTTGGGCAGTTTTACCATGTAGCTTACGATATGCAAGAGCCTTATAACGTGTATGGCGGTTTACAAGACAATGGCAGTTGGGCAGCCCCAAGTGCAGCACCTGGTGGTATTGGCAATGGCAATTGGAAACGTGTTGGAGGTGGAGATGGATTTTGGACAGTGCCAGATATAGATGGAAAAACTGTTTACTCTGAATATCAAGGGGGCAATATGGCGCGTGTAGATTTAACTACGGCAAAATCAGAGAATATTCAACCACAAAAAACGAGTAAAGAAGAAAAACTGCGCTGGAATTGGAATACGCCGATAGTAACAGGTAGCAAAAATCCAAAAAATCTATATGTAGGCGCACAATACCTTTACAAGTCTACTGACCAAGGCAGAAACTGGAAACGTATTTCTCCTGATTTAACTACTAACGATAAAAAGAAACAAGAACAAGAAGAAAGTGGTGGCTTAAGTGCAGATAATACTTCTGCCGAAAATCATTGTACAATTTTCACAATTGCAGAATCGCCTTTGGATGAGAACTTAATTTTTGCTGGTACTGACGATGGTAACCTTCAGATATCAAGTGATGCTGGAACTACTTGGACGAATGTTAGCTTAAACGTTGCAAAATGTGGAATAGCAAAACAAGCTTGGGTAAGTAGTATACAACCGTCCCAATTTGATAAAAACACGGTATATGTAACCTTTGAAAACCATATGTATGGCGATCATAGCACTTATTTGGCAAAAACTACCGATTTAGGAAAAACTTTTAAACGGATTAACAGTACTGAATTTACTGGCTTCGCGCATAAAATAAAAGAAGATGTTGAAAATAAAAATTTATTGTTTTTGGGTACAGAAATGGGTTTATTTGCAACAGTTGATGCTGGTCAAACTTGGTTTAGAATGAAAAACAATATACCGGAATATGCATTGGTGCGCGATATTCAAATACACCCTAAAACACACGATTTAATTTTAGCAACACACGGTCGAGGTATTATTATTTTAGACGACATTAGGCCATTACGCAATTTAACTAAAGAAATATGGGAGCAAGAATTTTATTTGTTTCCAGTGCCAGACATTACATTAAATAATGGTAAATTTGGCTGGGGAGGCCCCGAAGTGTCTGGCGATTGGACCGTTGGCAACCCTTCGGAAACACCAAGCATAAATTATTACTTAAAACAACGTTTAAGTTCTGGCAAAGTTACGGTTGAAATTTATGACGAAAAAAACAATTTAATTCAATCTTTGCCTGGTACTGTTCGCAAAGGTATAAATATGATTAATTGGAATTTAAGAGGTATGCCGCCAAAAGTAGCTCAAGGAAGCACAAAAATGGATGGCGCTGGGTTTACTGCTCCAATGGTATTACCAGGCAATTATACCATTAAAATAAAGATTAACGACAAGGAACATACCGGTGTTGTGAAATGCATTCATGATGAAAAAAATAAAGATTTAAGTTCTGATGATAGATTATTGGTGTACAACAAAGCTTTACAGCTACAAACCCTTTATAACCAAGTAAATAATACAGTTGATAGTATAAATGTTATTCAGAAGGGATTAAAAGAAGACAGTATAGCCTATTCAAAAAATAAAAATGCACAAGTATTTTACAACGATTTGCAAAAAGTAAAAGCCGAGTTAATAGCCACTAAAAAAACCTCTATTTTTGCCGATGAGGAACGCTTACGCGAAAAAATATCATCGCTGTATGGCAATTTTTGTTACATGGAGTCCAAACCAAATACAACTCAATTAGAAGCCATAGACGTGCTGCAAGCAGATTACAACTTACAAAAAGAAAATTACAAAAAAACAATTACAAAAAATATTTCAAAAAATATAGACTTAAAAAAGAAATTGGGTTTATAGATTTTTCAAACATTTTAAATTTAGTCATGCTAATTTTCATTTACTTTTTCGCGCACTAATTTGCGAACTATTAAATCGACCTCTTTATTAAATAAATCTCCATTTTTTGTATGAGCCGCCACTTTTATAAATTCAATGTTATGGGTATTTATTTGATTTAATAAAATTTTAACCAAATCGAAATTCTGAATAAGTGTGCCTTTTTTAGTAATAAAGTTTTGACTGGTTAGTTTTTGTTGCCTATTAATTAAATTTACCACGTACTGGCTATCCGAATGCACTTTAATTGCAAACTCTGTAATATTATTGTCGTCTAAATAAGTTATAGCTTCTATTACCGCTTGCAATTCCATGCGGTTATGGGTAGTATCAAACGCTATTCCACTTAACGAAATTTTTTCATTGCCAATAAAAATTATACTTGCCCAAGCGCCAATTAACAATTGTTTATGACAACTACCATCCGTATAAATTATGATTGATTTAAGTGCGATAAAACTAATTTTATTAAAGTTAATGTAAAAAAATTGTATTTTATAAATTAAGTTATCTACTTATGGAATCTAAATTTGCTTTATTAAAAGTAATTTTTTAATTTCACTTACATTTATTTTTTTAATTCCAACTATATAATATCATGAAATTATTTTATTTAAAATCCATCGTTGCTTTAACATTAATTACTAGCACTTTAACAACTGCCCAAAACAATACTAAATTAATCAGTATTGCCAGTGATTATAGCTACAATAGCAACAACCAAATTAATTTTATTAAACTTAAAGAAAATTTTAGTGTAAACGAATCGTTGGTTGAAGATTTTTTAAATACCACTGTGCTAAACACAAAGGATGTAACAGTAAAAAAAATAAAAAAGGAAACTGATCCTTTAGGCTTTCAGCATAGCAAATACCAAATTATTTATAAAAATATAGCTATTGATAATTCTATTATTAACGTGCACATGCGTAATGGAAAGGTAATTTCTATTAATGGCGATTTATTTGCTACACAAAAACCAAGCAATTCAGTATCACTTTCAGAAGAAAAAGCTTTGTTAATTGCTCTAAAAAAAGTAAACGCTAAAAAATACAAATGGCAAAATAAAGCTGAGGAATTGCATATGAAACAGGTGCTAAACCAACCTGATTTTAGCTACTTACCTAAAGGAAATTTAATAGTATTTACAAAACAATATGCATCAAAAGAGTTAACAAATCATTTTGCTTACAAATTTACAATTTATGCCGAAGAGCCTTTGTATAAAGCCAATGTAATTGTTGATGCACAAACAGGTGCAATTTTAGATGAGCAAAATTTAATTTGTGATATTGATGTACCCGCTACTGCTAATACAAAATATAGCGGAACACAAACTTTTACGGTGGATAATAATGGTGCTAATAGCTATCGATTGCGCGAAGCCGCAAGAGGTCTTGGAATTGAAACCTACAACATGCAAAATACGACGACGTATAGTGCTACAGATTTTACGAATGCTACAACAAACTGGACAACCACTGGCGTTGATCAAGCGGCAACCGATGCGCATTGGGGTGCCGAAAAAACGTATGATTATTATTTATCTGCCCATAGCAGAAACAGTATTGATAATGCGGGGTATAAATTACTCAGCTATGTTCATTACAGTACTAATTATAACAATGCCTTTTGGGATGGCACGCGTATGACTTATGGTGATGGAAATGGATCAGTTTTTACTATTTTAACCGCATTAGACGTTTGTGGACATGAAATTACACATGGCCTCACCTCTAACACTGGCAACTTGACTTATAGCAACGAATCGGGAGCTTTAAATGAAAGTTTTTCAGACATTTTTGGAACCTTGATTGAAAATTACGGTCGCCCTTTAAATTGGGATTGGAAGATAGGGCAGGATATGACACCAGGTAACCAAGGTATTAGGAATATGAGTAACCCAAATTTATTTTCAGACCCTGACACCTACCTTGGAACTTATTGGTATACAGGTACCGCTGATAATGGTGGCGTACATACAAATAGCGGTGTAAGTAATTTTTGGTTTTACTTATTAGCCCAAGGTGGCACTGGTACAAATGATATTAATAATGCGTATAATGTAGTTGGAATTAGCAAAGCATCAGCTGCACAAATTGCTTTTAGAGCATTAACTGTATATTTTACGCCTTCAACTAATTATATGGCCGCTAGGGGTTATGCGATACAAGCAGCAAAAGATATTTTCGGAAATTGTAGTAACGAAGTAGTGCAAACTACAAACGCTTGGTACGCTGTGGGTGTTGGCCCTGCATACAGCAATACAGTTGCCTCTAACTTTACCGCAAATGCTACTACATTTTGTTCCTTGCCTGCGAGTGTAAATTTTAATAATACAACTTTAAACGGCGCTACATACACATGGAATTTTGGCGATGGTGGCGTTTCAACCTCAACTAACCCTGTTTATACGTACACGGCAGCTGGTACTTACACAGTTAAATTAAAAGCAAACGGTTGTTTATCGGCCGTTGATTCTATTACTAAACCAGCGTATATTGTAATTAATATCCCTAATAATCCAACAACGGTTGGTGCCACTATATGTGGCAATGGTACTGTCTCTTTATCCGCAAGTGGTGGTAGTCAATTATATTGGTATGCTTCACCTACACCAACAGGCGTACCTTTAACAGTAGGAAATAGTTATGTAACTCCAAATCTAAGTAACAACACAACGTATTATGTTGTAAACACATTAACTAATGCGCCAGTATTTGGAGCAGCCACAAACACTAATATTGGAGCAGGTGCAAATTACAATACAGCTGGGCAATATCAAATTTTTGATGTAGTACAGGGATCTACCTTAAAATCGGTAGTGGTGTATGCCAGCACTGCTGGCAATAGAACCATTGATCTAAAAAACTCTTCCAATGTAACAATTACTAGCACGGTAGTTAATGTGCCCGTAGGTATCAGTACCGTAACACTTAATTTTGCCTTAACACCCGGCACAGGCTATAGACTTGGTTTGGCAACAGGTTCAGCCATAAATTTATACCGTAATAGTGCAGGTGCTGTATACCCATACAACATTTCCAGTTTAGTAAATGTTACAGGCTCAAGTGCAGGCGGAGGTTATTATTATTTCTTTTATAATTGGCAAGTACAAAAAAATAGCTGTACAAGTTTGGCCGTGCCAGTAACAGCTACAGTTAATGCAATACCTGTTTTGTCAGTTAATGCGCCAACAATTTGTTCAGGACAAAGTGTTAATTTAACTGTAAGTTCTGCAGCCACTTATACTTGGTCAACGGGCTCAAATGCCTCGTCAATAAATGTTAGCCCAATTACAACATCAGTTTACACAGTATCAGGAAGCAATGGTATAAATTGTAACGCATCAACAACTACAACTGTTACAGTTAATAATCTACCAACCGTATCGGTTAACTCAACAACTATTTGTAATGGTCAAGTAGCTAATTTAACCGCTAGTGGTGCTAATTCGTATTCTTGGAGTTCAGGTCAAACTACTGGAACTATTTCTGATAATCCTACAATTAATACCACGTATACAGTTTATGGCACTAGTAATTTTTGTACATCAGCTTCGGTTGCAAACGTAGTAGTAAATCAATTACCTATTGTAACAGTTAATGCAACACAAACATTAGCTTGTTTAAATGACGGTTTAGTTACATTAAACGGTAGTCCAAGTGGCGGTTTATACGGTGGCACTGGTGTAACGGGTAATTTTTTCGACCCAAGTATTGGAGCCGGAAATTATTATTCGAATTATACCTATACAGATGTAAATGGATGTACCGCAATGGATAGTGTAAATATTTCTGTTTCAATTTGTACCGGCATTAAAACCGTTGCAAATGGTGCCTCAATAATATTATATCCAAATCCGGCTATTGATTATTTTATTGTTAGTTCAAATGGTCATTCGGTATTAAATTTAATTGTAACAGACGCTTTAGGTAAATTAATTTTAAAACAAACCATAGGCTCTGATATTGAAAAAATAAATACCAGCCAATTTGCCAAAGGCATTTATTTTATTCAAATAAACGAAAGTACTAATCCTGTTTACCGTAGTAAAATTATTAAAAATTAGAGAGACAGAATACTCACAGTTAGTTATCGGTATTAGCTCGCTTTTTAATTTTTTCTAAATACTTCATAATGGTTAATACTTTGTTAATTACTCCATAAACTCTTTTTATATATTTAGTTTCAATTTAAAACTACATATATGCAATACATAATGCAATACTGGTGGGTAATAATTCCCATTTTATTAATTTTATTTTATAAACTTATTTTCAGAATATTTGGTGTAATAATTATACCCGAAGATAAAATAGGTTTAGTTACCAAAAAATTTGTTTTATTTGGAAAATCAGAATTACCTCCAGGCAGAATTATTGCGGTAGAAGGTGAAGCTGGATTTCAAGCACAAAGTTTAGCGCCAGGTATATATTTCTGGAAATGGATTTGGCAATACGAAATTACACAACAAGCATTAACTGTTATTCCTCAGGGCAAAATTGGTTTAATTGTTGCAAAAGACGGTAAGGAATTAGAAACTGGTTTTATTCTAGCTCGTAAAGTTGAGTGCGATGGTTTTCAAGATTCAGTTACATTCCTAACAAAAGGTGGTAGTAAAGGACGCCAAAGCGCCTATATTACAGCAGGTACTTATCGTATAAATACCTTTGTTTTTGAAATTTTCACAGTAGATATGTTTACCATTAACGAAAATATGGTGGGTATTATTACAACCTTAGATGGGATGCCAATTGAAGAAGGAAGCATTGCTGGTAAAGAAGTTCAGGGTCATAATAATTTTCAAGATGCGGATACCTTTTTAAAAAGTGGCGGTAATAAAGGTTTACAACCACAAGTTATACTAGCTGGTTCGTACTACATTAACCCATGGTTTGTTTCAGTAGAACAAATTAAAATGATGGAGATACCTATTGGTTATGTTGGCGTAGTGATTAGTTATGTGGGTAAAGAAGGTAAAGATTTAAGCGGCGTTACATTTAAACATGGAAATATTGTAAGTAAAGGCGAAAAAGGGGTTTGGGCAGAGCCATTAGGTCCGGGTAAATACCCAATCAACACTTTTATTATGAAAGTAGAATTAGTGCCTACCACTAACCTAGTTTTAAACTGGGCAAATGCACGAAGCGAGTCTCATCAATTAGATAAAAATTTAAGTACAATTACTGTTCGTTCTAAAGATGGTTTCCCTTTTAATTTAGACGTATCCCAAATTATTCATATTCCAACAACCGAAGCGCCAAAAGTAATTGCACGATTTGGTAGTATGATGAATTTAGTTGGTCAAGTATTGGAACCAACAATAGGCAACTATTTCAGAAACTCTGCCCAAGATAGCGATGTGATTGCTTTTTTAAGTTCCCGCAAAGAAAGACAAGATGCCGCCAAAAAACGCATTAGCGAAGTGTTAGAAGAGTATAACGTTAATGGCGTTGATACTTTAATTGGAGATATTGTGCCGCCGGAAAGCTTAATGAAAACATTAACCGATCGTAAAATTGCTGAAGAACAAAATACAACCTTTGAAACACAGAAACGCGCCGAAGTTACTCGCCAAGCTTTAGAAAAAGAAACTGCCGTGGCGGATATGCAAAAAGAAATTGTAAAAGCAGATCAAGGTGTATTGATTGCAGAACGTATTGCTGATGCAGCCGTTAAAAAAGCAACAGGTGAAGCAAGTGGCGTAAAAATATCATCGGTAGCTGAAGCAGACAGATTAAAAATTATTGCTAGCGCTGATGCCGAAAAAACAAAAGTAACAGCAAATGCAGAGGCAGAAAAAATTAAAGCTTTAGCAAATGCAGAGGCAGAAAAAATTAGTGTAACAGGTATGGCTGAAGCTGCGAAAATTTTAGCGATTGGTAAATCAAATGCTGAGTCTTACAAATTATCGGTTGAGGCGATGGGTGGCGATAATTTTACCAAATTAAAAGTAACCGAACAAATAGGTAAAGAAAAAATAAAAATAATACCAGAGGTATTAATTACAGGTGGTGGCGATGGTCAAAACGGTCCTATTAACGGATTGCTTGGATTACAATTATTAGATGGCATTATGGATAGAAATGCCAAGAAAGATACTGTTGATAAAAACGATGGTAAAAAAGACGACAGCAAAAAATAAGTTGTAATTGTTTTACAAAGATTCGGAAATAATAAACGAAATTATTACGCCAACATTAAAATTGCGTTTACTAAGCAATTCTGTCATTCATTATTCCTTTTTACCAAATGTTATAATTGGTGTTGAAGAACATAAATTAAATCATAATGCGCTTATAAAAATAGCAATATTAAAACAACATCCGTTATTAATTGATGGAAACGAATTTATTGATATAACAACCGAAGCTAGAAAGTTTATTAGGGCGATTGAACCCCATGCGCCAATTTTAGCAAGGGCGTTTGTAATTAAAAGCCTATCTCAAAGATTATTATTATTGTCTTATACTAAAATAAATAAATCAATTTATCCATTAAAAGCTTTTACTAAATACGATGAGGCGCAAGCATGGTTGCTTAATCTTTTAAATAATATTAACACCTAAGAAATTAAACATTTGTTTAAAATATAAGTTTATAAAGGATAAATACAGAGATTTATTAAAAATTTAATCTAAAATTGTTATTATTTAGCAACTTTCTTTTAAAAATTCAGTAATTTTCTGTACTTTTACACTCTTAACCTTTTTATTAGAATGAGACAGCTAAAAATTACCAAATCCATTACCAATCGCGAAAGTGCGTCTTTAGATAAATATTTACAGGAAATTGGTCGCGAAGAATTAATAACTGCAGAAGAAGAGGTTGTTTTAGCGAAAAAAATTAAAGATGGCGACCAAAGCGCCCTCGAAAAACTAACCCGTGCCAATTTACGTTTCGTGGTGTCGGTTGCAAAACAATACCAAAACCAAGGCTTAAGCCTTCCCGATTTAATTAACGAAGGTAATTTAGGTTTAATTAAAGCTGCTCGTCGTTTTGACGAAACACGTGGTTTTAAATTTATTTCTTATGCCGTTTGGTGGATTCGTCAATCCATTCTTCAAGCATTAGCAGAGCAAAGCCGTATCGTTCGCTTACCATTAAATCAAGTAGGATCTTTAAATAAAATTAATAAAGCCTATAGTAAATTAGAGCAAGAATTTGAACGCGAACCAAGTGCTGAAGAATTAGCCGAAATTTTAGATTTACCCATTGATAAAGTAAGCGACACGATGAAAGTGAGTGGTCGCCATGTAAGCATGGATGCACCTTTTGCTAATGGCGAAGAAAGTAGCTTATTAGATGTGTTAGTAAATTTAGACTCGCCTAAAGCCGATACCGGTTTAATGAACGAAAGTTTAAGTAAAGAAATTGACCGTGCATTAAGTACACTAACAGAACGCGAACGCGACGTAGTTAAACTATTTTTTGGCATTGGCTTAAACCATGGATTAACACTTGAAGAAATTGGTGATAAATTTGATTTGACCCGCGAACGTGTTCGTCAAATTAAAGAAAAGGCAATTCGTCGTTTACGCCACAGTAGTCGTAGCAAATTACTACAACAGTATTTAGGCTAAATTTATCTCCTAGTATTTTTTTATAAGCCCTTTGGTATTACCAAAGGGTTTTTTATTTTTAAAAAGTTATTAAAATAAGTGTATAGCCCTATGTTTTATAATAAATTTGTTGTCTAATTTTTTTATATGATAAATAAAGCAGATGTACTTTTAGGATTGCAGTGGGGCGATGAAGGTAAAGGAAAAATTGTTGACGTTTTAACACCTAACTACGATATTATTGCTCGCTTTCAAGGTGGACCAAATGCTGGGCATACCTTAGAGTTTAATGGCATAAAACATGTTTTACATACTATTCCAAGCGGTATATTCCATCCCACAGCAATAAACATTGTTGGAAATGGTGTTGTTATAGATCCTGTAATATTTAAAAAAGAAATAGATGCACTTTTAAGTTTAGGAGTTGACGTTACTTCAAAATTACTAATAAGCAAACGTGCTCACTTAATTTTGCCTACACATCGTTTAATTGATGCCGCCAGCGAAGCCGCTAAAGGTAAAAACAAAATAGGCTCTACTTTAAAAGGAATAGGTCCCACGTATATGGATAAGACTGGCCGTAACGGGTTGCGTATTGGTGACATTGAAACCAACGAGTTTAAAGAAAAATATAACACACTTGTTGAAAAACACAAACAATTGTTATCGTTTTACAATTTCGATTACAATTTAGCAGAATTAGAGCCTACTTGGTTCGAGGCTATTGAAAGCCTTAAAAAACTGCAGTTTGTTGACACCGAACATTATTTAAATACTGCCATGCTAAGTGGCAAAAAAATACTAGCCGAAGGAGCGCAGGGTAGTTTATTAGACATTGATTTTGGGTCGTACCCATTTGTAACCAGTAGCAACACTATATGCGCAGGTGCATGCAATGGTTTAGGAATTGCACCAAATAAAATTGGCAACGTAATTGGCATCTTTAAAGCATATTGTACGCGCGTTGGTAGCGGTCCGTTTCCTACAGAATTAGAAAATGAAACAGGCGAAAAAATTCGTCAAATTGGTAAAGAGTTTGGAAGTACAACCGGAAGGGCACGCAGAACAGGTTGGTTGGATATTCCAGCATTAAAATATGCTATAATGGTTAATGGCGTTACCGAATTAATGATGATGAAAGCAGATGTGTTGAGCGATTTTGAAACTATTGAAATATGCACACATTATAACCATAACGGAAAAGTAATTGACTACTTACCATATAATATTGATGCGAAATATTTAACCCCCATAACCACATCGTTACAAGGGTGGAATAAAGATTTAACACAAATAGATACTAAAACCAAATTACCCCAAGAATTATTGGATTATATTTTGTATATTGAAAAAGCGGTAAATACCCCAATTTCAATTGTTTCAGTAGGACCAGACAGAAGCCAAACAATTAAAATGAACTAAAATTGACTTTGTTTTTTTAGTATTAAAGCTTTAGTTTAATTAAATTTGTTAAAAGTATTATTTTAATTGTAACTTAAACTTTTAATTAATTATTAAACTATAATGAAGTCTTTCGTTTACCTTGTTATATTTATTGAATTATGTTTTTATTCCTGTACCACAAGTACAACTTCTTTAAACGATACTAATTTACAGACTAACGATTCTTTAAGCGCATCATATTTAATAAATACTAAACCTGTTGAGGTTAAACAAGCTAGTGTTGTAATTGTATCGGCAGGTACACCAAAAAATATACCAATTTCTAATCCACTAAGCTTTGCTACCAATACGAATATTGTTAATGTTGGTATTCCTGAAGTAGTTCAAGTTTCAAACAAAATTCAGTCTCAAACCCCTGGTAACGATACCTTTGCACTCCCTCAAAAAATAATTTTAAAATATAAAAAAATACTCTGTAAGCAGCCACAACCAATACCTGCGTTGGAACCTCGTTTTAAAGATGCTGCCAACTGTTATTTACAATATTTAGATGCCGAACAAGGTATAAGTTCGTCTTTTATTAGATGTATTATAAAAGATAAAAATGGTAATTTGTGGTTTGGTACTAACGGTTCTGGGCTTTGCAAATACGATGGTAAATCCTTTACAAATTTTACAGTAAAACATGGTTTATCAAGCAATAATATTTTAGCTATTATAGAAGATAGCAAAGGCTATATTTGGTTTGGTACCGAGGGCGGAGGAGCCTGCTTTTATGACGGTACATCATTTGTACATTTAACCGAGGAGGAAGGATTTCCCAACAACACTGTAACTTCTATTTTTGAAGATAAGCAAAAAAATATTTGGTTGGGAACCAACGGTTCTGGAGTCTGTAAATATGATGGTAAAGAATTAATACAATATTCCGAAAAACAAGGTTTAAGCAATAATAATATTCGCAGTATTATTCAAGACAAAAACGGCGCACTATGGTTTAGTACGACTGGAGGAGGCATTTGCAGGTTTGGTGGTGCATCGTTTACACATTACGGTACTAACGAAGGCTTAAGCTACGACATTGTTTTATCATCATTTATGGATAAAGACGGCAATCTTTGGTTTGGAACCGATGATGGCGGTGTAAACAAATTTGACGGCAAATTATTTACAATTTATGGCAAAGAACAAGGCTTAAGCGATAATTGCATTACGGCCATTATGCAGGATAAAGCTGGCAATATGTGGTTTGGCACCTACTATAACGGGGTAAATAAATTTAATGGTAGAACAATTACTACCTTAAACGCAAACCAAGGTTTAACTAATAAAAACATATCCGCAATTTATGAAGATGATGCCGAAAATATTTGGATAGGTACTTATGGCGGCGGCGTATGCAAGTATAACGATAAATTATTTTTAAACTATGCTCAAAACGAAGGCCTTGGAAGTAGCACCATTAGAGCCATTTGCGAAGACAATGAAAAAAATCTTTGGTTTGCAACCTATGGCAATGGTATTATAAAATATACAGGCACATCTTTTGTACATTTTAACGAACAACAAGGTTTGCCAACAAAAAATTTTAAAACGGCCGTTAAAGATAAAAATGGGAATTTGTGGTTTGGAACCGACGGCAACGGCGCTATTAAATACGATGGCAAACAATTTTACAATTATACCACCGAACAAGGTTTAAATAGCGATTATATTTTAAGCTCGTATTGCGATAAAGATGGCAATTTATGGTTTGGCTTTGATGATGCTGGTGCGTGTACGTTTGATGGCACTACCTTTAAAAAATACACTAGCGAAAGTGGGTTGTGCGGAAATTACATTGTTAGTATTGCCCAGGATAAAGAAGGAAATATTTGGTTAGGCTCGGATGGTGATGGTGTAAGTAAGTTTAATAAAAATAGTTTTTATAATTATTCAATTGTACAAGGCTTATGCGATAATATAGTAAATACACTATTAGTAGATGCCGATGGAAACATTGGCTTTGGAACTAAAAATAATGGTATTTGTATTTTACCAAAAAATCAAATAAATGAGGCTACACCAAAATTTAGTTATTATTCCGAAAAAAATGGGTTAATAAATAATTCGGTTCAGTCCATGATGGAAGATAAAAAACACAACAAATGGATTGCTACCCAAAAAGGCTTATGTTGCTTAATTAATGATACTTCACAGGCTAACAAATTATTTATTTACACAACTGTTAACGGTTTAAAAGCGAATAACTTTTTTGCAAATAGTTCCTACATCGATAGTAAAAATAGTGCTTGGTGGGGCAGTGGCAAAGCACTTTTACATTTAGATTTAAATTCGTTTAATTTAAATAACCATACCCCTTCCATACAATTAAACAACATTGAAATTGAACAAACCTTTGTTGATTTTAATGCGCTCTCCATTTTAAAAGAAAAAAAAGAACATCATATTATTGGCGACTTAAATAAAAAAGATTTAACAAAAATGAGCTTTGACAGTGTTGAAGCATTTTATAACTACCCCAAAAACTTAATATTACCAAGTAGTTTAAACCATGTTACCTTTAATTTTAGTGGCATTGACTGGGCAGCTCCCGAAAAAATTAAGTACCAATATATGTTAGACGGTTTGGATAGAGATTGGAGTCCAGCCACGTTTGAAAATAAAGTATTTTACAGTAGTTTACCCCCAGGACGTTATACATTTAAAGTTAGAACTGTTGGCGTTTCAAACACTTGGAGCAATGTGATTGAATATTCTTTTACCGTTAACCCGCCGTGGTGGCTTACTTGGTGGGCATATACCTTATATGTTTTAGTATTAGTTGCAATAATAATTTTATACACTAACATGCGTACCCGCAAATTGGTTGCCCAACGAAAATTGTTAGAGCAAACAGTAGTTGAGCGTACCTCTGAAATTGTACACCAAAAAGAAATTGTAGAAGAAAAACAAAAAGAAATTGTTGATAGTATAAACTATGCTAAACGTATACAGCGAGCTTTATTAGCAAGCGATAAATTATTTAGCACAACCTTTAATGCTAATTATTTTGTCTTCTATCAACCAAAAGATATTGTAAGTGGCGATTTTTATTGGGCTACACCAATTAATAACGATGTATTTACTTTAATTACCGCTGATTGCACGGGACACGGGGTACCGGGAGCATTTATGAGTTTACTGTGTATTAGTTATCTTAATGAAGCCATTAACGAAAGGAACTTATCTGACCCCGCAAAAATATTAAACCATGTGCGACAACGTATTATTCTTTCACTTTCGCAAGATGGAAGCGTTGAAGGCGGAAAAGATGGAATGGATTGTAGTGTAGTATGTTTTGATTTAAAAAATAAAAAACTTTTATTAGCTGCTGCCAACAATCCTGTATGGATAATTAGGAAAGTAAATCCTAGCAATCCTTCTTCTTCGGAAACAGCCTTGCATAGTGGCAAAACACCATTAATTAGTAGTGATGGCAGTTTTGAGTTATTGGAGTTTAAACCCGATAAAATGCCAGTTGGAAGGCACGATAAAGAAACAGTATCGTTTACTACACAAACAATTGATTTACGGAGTGGTGACATTGTTTACACATTAACAGATGGCGTTTGCGACCAATTTGGCGGGCCAGAAAACAAAAAAATAACATCGCGAGGTTTAAAAAATATTTTATTACGAATAGCAAAGTTGCCTTTAAATGAGCAAAAAATTAAAATTGAAAATACAATTGAAAATTGGAAAGGTTCTGTTGAGCAAATTGACGATATGCTTTTGATTGGAATTAAAATCGATTAGCGTATTAGTATTTACAAAAATCAACTTTATCTTTAAATCAAATAATTGTATTTTTATTTCCTAAAACGTATGAACCTTTCCAAAAAAATAACTTTAGTTTTAATCCTGGCGTGCACGATACTTTGTAGTTTTTCTCAACAAAATCTTTCACAATATGTAAATCCATTTATTGGAACAGGTGGTCATGGGCACACGTTTCCGGGTGCTGTTTTGCCGTTTGGCATGGTGCAATTAAGCCCTGACAGCAGAGTTGATGGAAGCTGGGATGGCTGTAGCGGCTATCATTATAGCGATAGTGTTGTTTACGGCTTCAGCCATACACATCTTAGTGGTACTGGCGTTAGCGATTGGGGCGACATTTTACTAATGCCACTATTAGGGCAACCTACTATGGATAACAAACTATATTCGTCAAAATTTTCGCATCAAAACGAAAAAGCAAGTGCAGGCTATTACCAGGTATTTTTACAAAAAGATAAAATAAATGCCGAATTAACAACTACCCTAAGAACGGGTATTCATAAATATACGTTCCCTAAAACACCAAAAGTAAATTTAATAGTAGATTTATTACATCGTGATAAAACATTAAATTGTAATTTAACTATTGTTGATAGCCTTACGATTAGTGGTTTTAGAATTAGTAAAGCTTGGGCAACAGAACAGTATGTTTATTTCGTTATTAAATTTAGTAAACCATTTACTAAAATGGAATTTGCAATAAATAAAAAATTTAAACCAAAATTACAGCCTAAAGAAAATGCTGAAGGTGCTTATTTTGAATTTAACAACTCAGATAATAAACCATTAGTAGTAAAAGTTGGTCTATCTTTAGTAAATACTGAAGGCGCATTAAAAAATTTATTTACCGAAGCCCCACATTTCAACTTTGAAAAATATAAACATCAGGCAGATAGTATTTGGAACAAACAATTATCAAAAATAGAAGTGCAGGATGATGACAAAAAAAAATTAACTACTTTTTATACGGCCTTATACCACTGCTTTATACACCCTTCGTTAAGTATGGATGTTGATAGTGCCTACCGTGGCCGTGACAATAAAATACACAAAGCACAAAATTTCTCCAACTATTCTGTGTTTAGTTTGTGGGATACCTATCGTGCTTTACATCCATTGTTTACATTGTTAGAACGAAAACGTACAGGTGATTTTATAAATACTTTTTTAAATCAATACCAACAAAGTAAACGTTTACCTATTTGGGAGCTTTCAGCCAACGAAACAGATTGTATGATTGGATTTCATGCGGTATCGGTTATTACCGATGCTATGGTTAAAGGCATTTCAGGCTTTGATAGTTTGCAGATATATGAAGCCCTTAAAGCAAGTGCCTCGTATTCTAATTTTGGCATACCCACCTTTAATAAAAAGCGCTTTTTACAAATTGATGATGAAAACGAAAGTGTAAGTAAAAGTTTAGAATATGCATACGATGATTGGTGTATAGCTCAATTAGCACAAAAATTAAATAAACCAAACGATGTAAAGTATTACACCCAACTGGCCCAATCATACAAAAATTTATTTGATGTAAGTACGGGCAACATGCGCCCTCGTAAAAATGGAAATTGGTTATACCCGTTTTACCCAAACGAAATTAATAATTATTTTACTGAAGCAAATAGCTGGCAATACTCGTTTTACGTGCCACAAGACATTGAAGGCTTAATTAAATTACACGGAGGGAAACAAAATTTTGAAAATAAATTAGACGAATTATTTACTACCAACCAAAAAACAAGTGGACGCGATCAAGCAGACGTTACTGGTTTAATTGGGCAATACGCGCATGGTAACGAACCCAGCCATCACATGGCCTATTTGTACAATTACGTCGGTAAACCTCAAAAAACAATTAATTTAACACAAAAAATCTGCAATCAATTTTATAAAAACACACCCGATGGATTAATTGGTAACGAAGATTGTGGACAAATGAGTGCTTGGTATGTATTTAGTGCGATGGGCTTTTACCCGGTTTGCCCTGGTTTACCGGTATATGTATTAAGTCAACCTATTTTTAAAAATATAAAAATTAATTTCGAAGATACTGCCAGTTTTACCATCGAAAACAAACCACTTGAAAACCAAATTGTATCTGGGTATGAATGGAACACTAAAAAACTGTTTCGCTCCGTTATCCATCACAACCAAATACAAAATGGCGGAAAACTAACTTATAATTTTTTAAATAAAAACGATACCTCAAATAATTATGGAAGATCTGGAATTAAAAATTTACCGCCTTCACGTATAATAACCCATACTATCATTCCATCGCCAATTATAAATGCTGCTTCGCAAGTATTTAAAACAGACTTAGAAATTAGTATTAATGCTATAAATTATACCCCACAAACAATTGTTTACACTATTGACGGAAGTGAACCTACCAAATCTTCCGCTGTTTATACCCAGCCATTTAAAATAAATTCGAACGCCATTATTAAGGCAAAAATTTATAATACGAATGATAGTTGTGTAATTACAGAAGCCAAATTTTATAAATTAAAATATAATTACGATGTAATTATTACATCAACAACAAACACACAATACAGCGCCAATGGAGCAAGCTCTTTAATTGATGGACTTAGTGGCGAATTGGATTGGCGAAAAGGAAATTGGTTAGGTTTTCAATACCAAGATTTTGAATGTGTGGTTGATTTAAAAGCGGAACAAAAGATCTCATACCTTAGTTTAAATTGCCTACAAGATTCACGCTCATGGATACTCATGCCAACAGAGGTTAACTTTTACACATCAACCGATAATAAAAATTTTATTTTAGCTGGAACTATTAATAATAACATTAAAGCAACAGATGAAGTAACACAATTAAAAAAATTCGAAAAGCAATTACAGAAAAAAATAAACACACGCTATGTAAAAATCGTTGCTAAAAATTTTGGAAAATTACCCGAATGGCATCAGGGTAAAGGCGATGGCGCATTTATTTTTGTAGATGAAATAGAAATTAAATAACAAATGTACTTAAAAAAATATTTACTAATAGTTACCACTATACTTCTACTTAACAACAGTTGTTTGGCTTCTAACAATGATAGCATCGAAAAAGTAATTAAATCTACATTAAACGATTCAATAAAAATAAAATTATTAAACGATTTGGTGTGGGAATATATGTTTAACAATAAGGCATTAGCGAATAAGTACATTACACAATCTTTGCACATTGCTGAGCGGAGTAAAAATTTAAATTCATTAAGCGATACCTACAATACTTTAGGAGCATACTATACAGTCAATTCTGATTTTGAAAAATCTGTTCTCTATCATTCAAAAGCAATTAAAGTACGGACACAGTTAAATGATACTAAAGGCTTAATGAAATCCTACAATAATATCGGCAGTGCGTATAAAAATATAGGGCAGTATGAAAAAGAAATTAAATACTTTTTTTTAGCCCTAAATTTAGCTGAAAAACTTAAAGATTCTACCACCTTAACAGTTGTTTTAAACAACATTAGTACCGCGTTTGATCGTCAAGAAAATTATTCGAAATCGTTAGAATATAATTTTAAAGCATTAAAAATTAGGCAACGAACTAATGATTATAAGGGAGTTTTATCCTCATATATTAATATTGCAAATACCTATTATAAACTTAAAGAATTTAAAACCTCTCAATTATTTTTCGATCGGGCTGACTCCATTATAAATAAGGTTAACGATAACTATGTCGTTGCTTATTTTCACGCTAACTACGCTGCATTATTAAAAGATTTATTAAAATTTGAAGATGCGATTTATCATATAAATTCATCTATCCAACTAAATAATGCTATTGGAAATCAAAATAATAATTTAATAAACTATATAAACTTAGCTGCAATTTATGAGTCGCAACAAAAAACGAATTTAGCAAACGAGGCCTATCACCAATCTTTGTTATTAAGCCAAAAAATTGGTAATATTCAATGGCAACGCCAAAGCTATTTAGGCTTAGCTACCACGTTTTATTCTAAAAATAATTATAAAGAGGCCTACAATAATTTAGAAAAATATCAAATCCTTAAAGACTCTTTAATGAACTTAAATCTTAAAAGTTCTATTTTGGAATTAGATACAAAATATCAAAACGAAAAATTAGTAACAAACAATAAGTTATTAGTTCAAAAAAATAAAACGGATGAATTAGCGTCTAAACAAAAAAGTTACGCCATTTTATTTTTAATAATGATTTGTTTTACTTTAATTTTTGTTGGCTTTATTTATCGTAAAAATTTGATTTTAAAACAACAATTAAAAAGCGAAAAGTTAGTTAAAAGTACAGAAATAGAAGAGAGACAGCGCATAGCTAAAGATATACACGATGAGCTAGGTAGTGGATTAACTAAAATACGTTTTATGAGCGAACTAGCACAAAAAGAAAAAAATGTATCTGTTGGTTCACTCAATTCAATTGCCGAAACATCAAATAGCTTAGTTGAAAATATGCGCGATTTAATATGGTTAATGAACCCGGATAACGCTTCACTCGAAAATTTAGTTGCCAGAATTAGAGAACACTCTAGCCAATTTTTAGAAGACTTTGGTATTGAGGTAAAATATGATTTTCCCAATACACTACCACTCATTGAAATATCGAAAGAATTTAATAGAAATATATTTATGGTTGTAAAAGAGGCTTTAAATAATATCGTAAAACATTCAAAAGCCACATTAGTAAAAATTACGATGGTAGTCGACACTAATTTTAATATCGAAATTTGTGATAATGGTACTGGAACAGTGCTGACCAAAACAGATGGTAATGGATTAAAAAATATGGCCTACAGAATTAAACAACTTAACGGAAATTTTAAAATTGATTCTAAATCTGGCAATGGAACCTCACTATATATTTCGACCCCACTTTAAAATTACTACTTTTTGGGTACAACTATAATTGCATCAATATATAATTTAGCAAAATGAAAAAAATAAACGTTGCAATTATTGAAGACGAAAAAGAAATTAGAGAGAGTTTATACAATCTTTTAAAAAACAGCGAAGATTTTATTTGCGAAAACGTTTATTCTTCGGCAGAGGAAGCCATACAAAACCTTCCAAATAGTAATGTAGATGTTGCACTAACAGACATTAATTTGCCGGGCAAAAGTGGAATTGAGTGCATTGAAATTTTAAAACCAAAATGCCCAACCATCAATTTTTTAATTTGCACCTCGTTTGAAGACACGGATAATGTATTTAAAGCCTTAAAAGCCGGAGCCATAGGCTATCTGGTAAAAACCATTCAGCCATCTAAATTATTGGATGCTATTACTGAAGCCCATAACGGTGGCTCACCCATGAGCAGCCACATTGCGCGTAAAGTAGTATCATCGTTTAACGAAATAACCGAAAATACAGAACTCGAAAAATTATCCAACCGCGAAAAAGAAATTCTAAATTTACTTTCAAAAGGTTTGCGTTATAAAGAAATTGCCGACTTATTATTTGTAAGCAACGAAACGGTGCGTACTCATATTCGCAATATATATGAAAAACTTCAGGTAAATTCTCGTACCGAAGCCCTTAATAAAATTTACAAAAAATAAATTACAATATTAAATTATTTAATAACCCTTTTAACGTTTTAAACTTTAAAAGGGTTTTTTATTCTTTGATATCCATTGATAATTAATTACTACTATTTGGGGATTGTTTTAAACTGACGATCAAACTAATTTTGAAACATATTTAACCCCCCAAAAAAAATAAAAAATTATGAAAAAATCAGTAAAGTCAATTTGTGTAGTGTTAATAGCCATTGGCATAACCAATCTATTAAGTAGTTGCGCTACTTTATTTACAAAAAGTACTACGCCTTTAGTTTTAGTAAGCCCGCCAAAAGATTTAAAAGTAACCGAAAATGGCGTTGAATTACCAATTGAGCAAGTATTTGCATCAGCAAAAGCAAAAGGGACAAATGCTACAACCATTTACTATGCAAGTGGTGTAAACGTTTCAAAAAAACAAAAACACCACACCTTAGTTTTAGAAAGTGGTGGAAAAAAAGCAGAAGTTAAACGCAGTACAAAGGTAAATGGTGGCATTTTATTTTTAGATATAATTTTTACGGGTGGCCTTGGCTGTATACCTGATGGAATAACAAAAAAATGGCGCAGAATTAAAAGTACACACGTAGACGTGCAAGCAGTGTTAGCAGGCACTGAACCCAGAAGCCAACATAAACTTCATAAAATAATTAGAGCGCAAGCTAAAGGAGAAAATGTAAACTAATTTTTTTAACACTATGCTATAAAATGAAAAAATTAAAAACGAATTTAATTTTTTTGATGTTGACTTAAATATACAAAAAGACTTATATTATTTTGAAGTTGGCAACACCGAAACGCAACAACAAACAACTAAAAAAATCATTACTAATTAAATTTTTTTATTCCAATTATAAAAAATTCGCTTTTTGTAAGGCGAATTTTTTTATTTCATAAATTTTGTATTTTTACTTTAATTATGAAACTTTTTTTTCGAACTACTTTTTTAATTGCACTCACCCTTTTTTTTGTAACCTGTACCGTTTTTAAAAAAGAAATTAAAAAACCAGTAACCGTTTCATTAATGGGTACATTTTCGGCTTCTATTAAACAAAACGCTTCATATATTAAATATGTTAATATTCATTCTACTGAAGAAATTACAACCGCCTTTTTAAAAAATTTTGAATCAGAAGCTAATACAACTAAAAATGTTACTTTTAAATTTAACGATGAAAATGCCGATTTTACTTTAACGATTAAAAATTTAGAAATAATAGAAAGTAGTAAATTAGAAACAATTAACGATTCCAAATCTCCCTACAACGGGCAGCAATTAGAATTAAATACTGTGGAATGCAACGCACAAATAGCTATTGTAAACACAAAAAATAAAACCAAACATCTCATGGATTGTTCTAACATAAAAAGCCGGTCTGAAAAAGTAAAAAACAACCGCGATTTGGGTGATTTAATTACAGGTTCAAATAAAGACCACACCCAATACAGAACTAAATTATTAAATGATGATATTTGTATTCGTTTAGCTGAGGATGTTGGCCGCAGGATATGGGTACCAATTACAAGACGAATTTCGAAAAACTTAAAATAAAAAATTATGAACTTAGATTTAAAAAATAAACGCGCTTTGGTTTGTGGCAGTACACAGGGCATTGGAAAAGCAGTTGCATTAGAATTAGCATCAATGGGTGCCAATGTAACTTTGGTGGCCCGTAACGAACAAAGTTTAAAACAAACTAAAAGCGAATTGGCAACGAATGGTAGCCAACTGCACTCGTATTTATGCGTTGATTTTAACGAACCTCAAAAGTTAAAAGAATTGGTTGAACAGTTTATACAACGCTCAGGTCCGGTAAATATTTTAGTAAATAATACCGGTGGTCCGCCATCAGGACCAATCGCAAATGCTAAGCCTGAAGAATTTGTTAGTGCTTTTAACAACCATTTAATTTGTAACCACATTTTAGCGCAGGCTTGTATTGAAGGCATGAAAAATAATGGGTATGGACGAATTATTAATATTATTTCTACTTCCGTAAAATTACCGTTGCCAAATTTAGGCGTAAGCAATACAATACGTGCAGCGGTTGCCAATTGGGCAAAAACGCTGGCCAACGAATTAGGAAAATTTGGTATTACTGTAAATAACGTTTTACCAGGCGCAACCGCTACGCAACGTTTAAACAGTATTATTGAAAATAAAGCCCTAAAAACTAACCATAGTAACGATGCCATTACAAAAGAAATGCTTAGCGAAATACCCTTAGGGCGTTTTGCCGAACCTAACGAAGTGGCCAATGCTGTAGCTTTTTTAGCAAGCCCTGCCGCTGCTTATATTAATGGTATTAACGTACCTGTAGATGGCGGCCGAACGGGGAATTTGTAAATGCAACTATGTTATTAGTTAATAAAAACAAAATAGTGTTAATTACTTGTAGCCTTTGTGGTTATAGTTAAAAAATTATTATTTACTTTTAATAAAAAAATTTTAATTGGTAAAAAGTTTAAAAATAATTTTAATAGTAGTAATTAGCAGTGTTGCTTTCTCCGCCTGTCGTCAAGATAAGAAAGAAGAAATAAAAACACCTACAAGGGTTTTTGAAGGATTTCATCCCCTACTCGATCAAATTGTGAAATCAAAAAAAGGTGTTTTTAGAGGTATAAACCTTAATAGCACGCTGGATAGTATTAAAAGTGTTGAAACGGTTACTCCTATTGAAGAGTCGGCAAATCATTTGTATTTTGAATATAAAGTAGATAGCCTTACCAACTACTCGATAGACTATACGTTAGATAACAATAGTTTAGAGGAAATTAACCTTCAAATTAATAGTAACGATTTAGAATTAACCTCTTATTTATTTTGCGATTTAAAAGATTATTACGCAAACAAATTACCTAACCCAACAGAAGATAAAGGCTATGTTGTGTATAATTGTTTTGAGGGGCAACGAAAACCTTTTGTTGTTTCCTTAAGCGATAATTCAAGCCCTAAAAAAGGAATTATTAATATGGTAATTTATAAGGATAAATAAAAAGAAACCCAAGTTTTAAAATGAAATTCCATAAAGAAGGCTACGCCAGTTTAGCAATAGTTTTAGTTTTTAGTGCCATTATTACTTTCATTGCACACTATTTTTTTCCAACTTTTTTTATTGCACATTTATTTGCATATCTATTAAGCGGATTTTTAATTATAATCATCCTTCAGTTTTTTAGAGACCCAGCGCGTAAATTTACTTTAGGCGAAAATTTAATTATTGCTCCGGCAGATGGAAAAGTAGTTGTAATTGAAGAAACCACTGAGAGCGAGTATTTTAAAGACAAGCGTTTACAGGTGAGTATTTTTATGAGCCCGCTAAACGTACATATTAACCGCTACCCAATTGCAGGTAATGTAAATTTTTTTAAATACCATGCCGGTAAATTTTTAGCGGCTTGGGAACCAAAAAGCAGTACAGATAATGAACGTACTACTGTTGTAGTAAAACACGCTAAAGGCACCGAAATATTATTCCGCCAAATTGCTGGGGCCTTAGCGCGTAGGATAGTATGGTATTGCAAACAAGGTGATGTAGCCACGCAATGCCAGCAAATGGGCTTTATAAAATTTGGATCGAGGGTAGATTTATTTTTACCAATTGGCACAAAATTAAATGTAAAAATTGGTGATGTGGTTAAAGGCTCTCAAACTGTTTTAGGAGAAATTTAACTAATTAGTACCTTTACATGAAAAGCAAGACTTAAAAAATATGGTAAACCACGTTTAAATCTCAATTATTTCGATTTTATTAGGCCACATTAGAGAAAGAGCTTAGTACAATTAACAATTTGAGTTTGACCCCTTTGATAATATTAAATTGCTGTGAATTAGTATTAGCCGTATTTCAAGGATTTATAAAAACAAAAAGAGAGCCGATTTAGCTATCTTTTTTTAATGGTAGCGAAAGATGGATTAGCACACTGATCCAAGGTTGAAAGGCTGGAACTCAACAAAACCAGTCTCACTTCGCGAGTCTTGTTTTTTATTTTTCATCCTTCACTTTTAAACTAGTTTGAAGCTCAGTCTGAAAAATAAAAAACCCTTCAGCAAAGCTGAAGGGTTTTGTTGGTAGCGGGAGATGGATTCGAACCAACGACCTTTGGGTTATGAGCCCAACGAGCTACCCCTGCTCTATCCCGCACTATATTTTTAGGTAATTGCTTTTTTAATTGGAGTGCAAAGATATATTTACTTTCTTTGTAATCCAAATAAATCTTATTAACATTAAAATTGTGCATAAAGCAGGCTTCGTTAACATTATTGGTTGCCCCAACGTAGGCAAATCAACCCTTATGAATGCCTTGGTAGGAGAGCGTTTAAGTATTATTACGTCTAAAGCCCAAACCACACGCCACAGAATTATGGGCATTGTTAGTGGCGAAGATTACCAAATTGTGTTTAGCGATACACCGGGCATAATGAAACCCGTTTACAAATTGCAAGAAAAAATGATGCAATTTGTTATTACTGCCTTAAACGACGCGGATGTTTTTTTATTAATTACCGATATTTTTGAGGACATACAACTTGAAGAATCGTACTTACTAAAGTTACAAAAAACAAAAACACCTATTTTATTATTATTAAACAAAATAGATGTTGCTACACAAGAAAAAATTGAAGAAAAAGTACAACAGTGGAAACTGAAACTACCAAATGCCGAAATTTTACCCATTTCCGCTTTATTAAAATTTAATATTGATTCGATTATGAATCGCATTGTAAACCTTCTTCCCGAGGGAAATGCATTTTATGATAAAGCAGAGTTTACCGACAAGCCCGAACGTTTTTTTGTTTGCGAAATTATTCGCGAAAAAATATTATTAAATTATAAAAAAGAAATTCCTTACAGTGTTGAAATTGTGGTAAACTCTTTTAAAGAAGAAGAAAAAATTATTAAAATTCAAGCCGATATTTTAGTAGAGCGCGATAGCCAAAAAGGCATCATTATTGGCGATAAAGGCTCTGCCCTAAAAAGAGTGGGCACACAAGCGCGTAAAGATTTAGAGGTATTTTTTAAAAAACAAATTTATTTAGAACTGTTTGTTAAAGTAGATAAAGATTGGCGTAGTAACGATACCCGATTGAAAAATTTTGGCTATTAATTACCCTGCATACTGTTCCTTATAATAATTAGCGTAATTACCCGAAGTAACATTTTCTAACCACTCGTTATTGTTTAAATACCAGTCTACGGTGCGTTCCAAGCCTTGCTCAAAGGTTACACTAGGCACCCAACCCAAATCGTTTTTCAATTTGCTTGCATCTATGGCATAACGCAAATCGTGTCCTGCTCGGTCTTTCACAAAAGTAATTAGCTGTTCGTTTGTACCTTCGGCTCTATTTAATTTTTTATCCATTAATCGACAAAGCAAACGTATAACATCAATATTTGTCCATTCGTTATGTCCGCCAATATTATAAGTACTTCCCAATTTTGCGTTGTGAAAAACCGTATCAATAGCAGTGGCGTGGTCCTCCACAAATAACCAATCGCGTACATTTTCTCCTTTGCCATAAATAGGTAAAGGCTTACTATTTTTTATATTATTAATACATAATGGAATTAATTTTTCTGGGAAATGATTAGGCCCATAATTGTTACTACAGTTAGAAATAACTACAGGTAACCCATACGTATCGTGGTAGGCTCGTACAAAATGGTCGCTACTTGCCTTACTTGCAGAATAAGGGCTATGAGGATCGTAACTGGTTGCTTCAGTAAACATACCTGTATCACCTAAAGCGCCATAAACTTCATCTGTACTTACATGATAAAATTTTTGAAAGCCTGCTATATCATTTTTATACAACGTTTTTGCAGCATTTAATAGATTTACGGTTCCTATTACATTGGTCATCACAAACTCCAAAGGATTAGTAATACTTCTATCTACGTGGCTTTCAGCAGCTAAATGAATAACAGCATTGTACTTTTCTTTTGTAAATAAGTCATCAATAAATTTAGCATCCACAATATCACCTTTTACAAATTTGTAGTTAGGTTTATTTTCTATATCTGTTAAATTAGCTAAGTTACCTGCATAGGTAAGTTTATCTAAATTATGAATCGTATAATTGGGATATTTGTTTACAAATAAACGTACCACATGCGAACCTATAAAACCTGCACCCCCTGTAATTAAAATTTTCATTGCTCTAATTTTTGTTTTGGTAAATTTATTAATTAATATACAAAAAAAGTAGCAATCAATTTATATTTTTAGTTTTTTTCACATTTATTAAACAAAATAACCGTTATTAATTGGCTATATTTACTCTCTTAATAAACCAATTTGAAAAACAGTAAACTCATAACATTTTCTTTTTTTTGCATTTTAATTTTAATGAATTGTAAAAAAGACCACAGTATCCTAGGCGCAGATGTTCAGCCCGAAAGTGATGCTTTAAACACTAGTTTTACCGATACATCTAGCATTTTTGCTTTTACAACAAAATATACGATTCCAATTGCTTCATTTAATGATGGCTATAAATATATAGGTAGCAATCAAGACCCTGTTTTTGGAAGAACGGATATAGGTTTATATTGTAATGCAAATATTAATTTAACCAACGTATCATTTGGCTCAGACGCAAATTTAGTTAGTGCCGAGTTAATTTTTGCCGTTCCAATTAACTCCGATTTTGTAGGCGATAGTGCTACGCACTTAACCTACTCTGTATTTCCAATTACATCAACATTAAGCACTACTAAAGTATATTACACAACAAATGATTCGCTTTACAATAAAAACACACCAATTGGTGGTGGTACTGTTGGTTATAGCATTTTTAATGGGGTATTTGTTTTACGCATTCCTATTGATGATAATTTCGCAAATTCAATTTTAAATAACCCACAATATTTGGTAAACAATGCTACTTTTATTGATAAGTACAAAGGGTTTTATATTACGTCAAACGCTAGTAATTTAAACTCCAATAATACAAAAGGTATTATTGCTAAGTTTAATTTAGACGATGCTGCAAGTGGTTTTTACTTAAATTATACAAATGGCCTACCAAGTGCCGTAAAAGATTATAAATTTTTTAAATTTAATTTTTCGGGGAACACGGCCGTAAGGTTTAATACGAGCTTGTACCAACCCAGTGCTAATGGCAGTGGCAGTAGTAATTTTAATTTACAGTTGCAATATTTTAATATCGATACCACTTTGGGCAAACAAAATTTATATTTAAAAGGCATGGGTGGTACACGTTTAAAACTCTACATACCAAATTTAAATTATTTAAAACGTTATAACGACACTGTTAACCTAGCAATTAACAGAGCAGAATTAATTTTAAATGTAGACCCTTCATTTTTAAGTGGTACAAATTACGCAGCCCCACCAAAATTAGCATTATTAGCGATTGACTCTTTAAGCAGAGAAAATTATGCATTAGACCAGCTAAATTCTACAGATTTTGCAAGATATGGTGGTGATTATGATAGTGATAAGCAACGTTATGTCTTTAATATAGCACGCCATGTGCAAGCTATTGTTAGAGGTAAAATAAAAAATTATGGCTTTTACGTAGTTGTTGCCGATGCCAATAAAGTATACACAACAAGGCGCGATAATTTTATAAATAGAGTGGTTTTAGCAGGCTCAAATAATGCAAATTTAAAGCCAAAGTTTAATTTAAATTTTGTAAAATTTAAAAAAAACTAATTGCTTTGTTTTAATGAAACAGTTATTAATAACATTTTTAAGTCGTTATTCTTATCCACAAAAAGATTTTGCAGCATCAATTATAAATCATATTAATCAACCCATTTCTTTACTTGTTGATGCGCCGTGTGGCAATGGCGAAACTACTCAACTATTTTTTAAAAAAATAAATTGTAAAATTATTGGGGCCGATAGTTCCCAAAAATCTATTCAGTATGCAAAAAATAATTACTCTAAGAAAATATTTTTTTTTCAGAAAGATATTGCAACTTTAACTTCTGAAATTAGTAATGTAGATGCCTTTTGCCTAATCAATTCTATTTTTCTTTTACCACAACCGCAAACTATACTTAAAGACATTAAAACTACTTTATCCCAAAACGGTAAATTATACGTTATAATTCCTAATATAAATAGTATAAATTATTTAAATTTTAATTCTAAAAATCCAACAGTAAATAATTTACAGCTAAACCACGACGATTTTATTAAATATACCGAAGACATTGGTTACAAATTTTTAATTTCAAAAAAACTTTGTTTTGCTAATGTTTATGGACGACCTGAATTAAAATACTTTTCTATTTTTTCGATGTTTTATTTACACTTTCTAAATTTTTTATTTAAAAAATTTTCAAATAAAGAACCTTCTTATTTTTTATTTATATTTAGTAAAAATTAATTAATGATTAATAGCATTTACATTTTAATAGGTACTCGCCCTAATTTTATTAAGGTTACACAATTTAAAAAAGTGGCTTCACTAAAATTTCCAAATTTAAAAATTACTATTATTCATACTGGCCAGCATTACGATGAAAAAATGGCGGATGTTTTTTTTCGTCAGTTTAATTTAATACCCGATTATTTTTTAAACATTGTTCCCGCTTCTCCTAATAAACAAATTGCTGATATTTTAATTAAGCTCGAAGATTTAATAGATGAAATTGGAAAACCTGATATTCTCTTAGTACCTGGCGATGTAAATTCTACTTTAGCAGGTGCTTTATTTGCTAATAAGCACAGTATTAAATTAGGACATATAGAAGCGGGTTTGCGTAGTTTTGATCGCAGCATGCCCGAAGAATTTAACCGTTTGCTAACAGATGAATTGAGTGATGTATTTTTTATAACAGAACCTAGCGGCGAAAATTATTTACTAAAAGAAGGTAAACCTAAAAGTGCAATTCACTTTGTTGGCAATTCCATGATTGATACAATGGTTGCTTTTAAAAATGAAATTAACTCATCTTCAATTTTAAACGATTTAAAAATCGATACGTCGCCTTACGTATTAATGACGATGCATCGTCCGGCTACAGTAGATGTAGAAAGTGAATTTAGAAAGCTGGTAGCGTTAATAAGCGAAATTACAAAAAAATATAAATTAGTTTTTCCTATACACCCACGTACCATAAAAAATGCAAAACAATTTGGTTTATATAGTGTATTTGAAAACAATAAAAATTTAATTTGTACCGAACCTTTAGATTATTTTGCTTTTCAAAAATTGGTAAAATACTGTGCCTTTATTTTAACGGATAGTGGTGGTATACAAGAAGAGAGTACCTTTTTACAAAAACCTTGCTTAACACTTCGTCCAAATACCGAACGCCCTGTAACCGTTGATATTGGCTCAAATACCTTACTGCCTTTTGATTTAAACGAAATACAAAAACATATTCTATCTATTGAAAACGGCACTTATAAAAAAGGTGAAATTCCAAAAATGTGGGACGGTAATGCAACGGAGCGTATTTTACAAGCCTTAGTGAATTTAAAATGATAATAAAAGATGGTTTACATAAATTGCTAAACCTAAATGTTGAGGCAAACGCCGCAACTGTTATTATTTATTGTGATAATAAAACAGAGCGTTTAAATTATGTTTGCGAATTTATTTTTAACACCGTTTTAAAAACAAACTACAACATTACCAACTCAATAGATGATTTTAATAATTCAACGCATTATAAGATAAATTATTCCAATCAACTCCTAGGTAATACTTTTCAAATCGCACCTTTCGGTTTGCTTTTCGAAAATACAATTACAGAAGTAAAACCAAGTCCTTTTTTTAAAAACGATTTAATCTATTTTTTTGAAAAAAAAACGACTGATTTTCATTTCGATATTTTTTCGGCCGTCTTTTATTTTATTAGTAGATTAGAGGAATGGCAATCGTTTGATGCCGATACACACCAGCGTTTTGAAGCCAAAAACAGTATTTTGTTTCAACATCAATTTCATTTAAAACCGGTAGTTGAACTATGGCTCGAGGAATTTAAAACAGAATTACAAAATTTTTATCCGAACCTTTTATTTCCTAAAAAACAATTTAAAGCCATTAGTACCATTGATGTAGATAACCTATTTGCCTTTAAACATAAGGGTTTTGTTAGAACCCTAGGTGCAATTTGTAAAGATATTTTAAACTCAAATTACAAACTATTAAGTACACGTTTAAATGTTTTAAGAGGCAAACAAAAAGACCCTTTTGATATTTATGACTCTATATCCGAATTTTGTTTACAAAATAATATTCCCCTACTCTATTTTTTTTTATTTAAAACTGGTACTAAGTATGATAGAACGGTAAACCCAAACTCATCTGCTTTTAAAGAAATTTTTAAACTACTATCTGCTAAAAAAGCTATCATTGGTATACACCCTTCGTATAACTCTTCTACAAATGAAAAAATGTTGCAGCATGAGTTTTCCGATTTCTCAAAAACCTTAGACCAAAAGGTTATTATTTCCCGTCAACATTATTTACGGTTTAATATTAAAACTACACCAGATCAATTATTTAAAAATGGTATTATAGCTGATTTTACGATGGGTTTTGCTTCTGAAGTTGGTTTTAGGGCGGGTACTTCGCATCCTTTTTATTATTATAATTTTCATACTGAACAAAAATCAGAATTAATATTTGTACCCTTTTGTGCTATGGATGGAGCTTATTTAATTTATAACAACGTTCCTCCAAATGATGTTTTAAACTCTTTATTAAAATTAGCCAACGAAATAAAAAAAGTAAACGGTTTGTTTATTACTGTTTTTCATGAAAGAACGTTTTATAACGAATTGTATAAAGGGCTAGGAGAAATTTATATAAAATTGCATTCAGAAATGCGTGACCTGTAATTATTACGCACCCTACAATTAATCACTAAACTCTAAAAACGCCAAAAGCCTCACTATTACTAGTAAGGCTTTTTGATTAAGTTAAAAAAAAAGGTCAAAAAAAAATCCCCACTATAACTAGTGAGGATTTCTTTAAAATTGGCATCGACATACTCTCCCGGGCTTTAGGCCAAGTACCATCTGCGCAGGCGGGCTTAACTTCTCTGTTCGGAATGGGAAGAGGTGATCCCCGCCGCAATAGACACCATAAAGGGATAGAAATTATAAATTTTATATGAAAATTCATTTAAAATTCAAGATTTCAAAAAAACAATATTGAAAAAAAAGACACGAAACAGTTTCGCACTGAGTAGTAAATAAATTTACTACTCAGTACTGTTTTTAGAAAGCTTACGGACAATTAGTACTACTCGACTGTGACATTACTGCCTTTACATCTGTAGCCTATCAACGTTGTAGTCTACAACGATCCTTATAAAGTAAACTTATCTTGAGGTGAGTTTCGCACTTAGATGCTTTCAGCGCTTATCTCATCCAAGCATAGCTACCCTGCGGTGCTTCTGGCGAAACAACAGGTACACTAGCGGCTTGTCCGACTCGGTCCTCTCGTACTAGAGTCAGCGCCCCTCAATTTACTAACGCCCACAACAGATAGGGACCGAACTGTCTCACGACGTTCTGAACCCAGCTCGCGTGCCACTTTAATCGGCGAACAGCCGAACCCTTGGGACCTTCTCCAGCCCCAGGATGTGACGAGCCGACATCGAGGTGCCAAACCCCCCCGTCGATATGAGCTCTTGGGAGGGATCAGCCTGTTATCCCCAGCGTACCTTTTATCCTATGAGCGATGGCCCTTCCATGCGGAACCACCGGATCACTATATCCTACTTTCGTACCTGCTTGGCTTGTCGGCCTCACAGTCAAGCTCGCTTATGCTATTGCACTCTACGTACGGTTACCAAGCGTACTGAGCGAACCTTTGAAAGCCTCCGATACCCTTTCGGAGGCGACCACCCCAGTCAAACTACCCATCAAACAATGTCCTCTTTGCAGAGTTAGACTCCAAGTAAATAAAGGGTGGTATTTCAACGTTGGCTCCACAATGGCTAGCGCCACTGCTTCAAAGCCTCCCACCTATCCTACACATCATTTACCCGAAATCAATGTTAAACTATAGTAAAGGTGCATGGGGTCTTTCCGTCCCGTTGCGGGTAATCAGCGTCTTCACTGATACCACAATTTCACCGAGCTCGTGGCTGAGACAGAGCGGAGATCGTTACACCATTCGTGCAGGTCGGAACTTACCCGACAAGGAATTTCGCTACCTTAGGACCGTTATAGTTACGGCCGCCGTTTACTGGGGCTTCAATTCAAAGCTTCTCTTGCGATGACCTCTCCTCTTAACCTTCCAGCACCGGGCAGGTGTCAGGCCTTATACTTCAACTTTCGTTTTTGCAAAGCCCTGTGTTTTTGTTAAACAGTCGCCACCGCCATTTCTCTGCGGCCAGCATTGCTGCTGGCACCCCTTCTCCCGAAGTTACGGGGTTAATTTGCCTAGTTCCTTAGCCACGGATCACTCGAGCGCCTTAGTATATTCTACTCGACTACCTGTGTCGGTTTCCGGTACGAGTAATACTCACCTGAAGCTTAGAAGTTTTTCTTGGAAGTATGTTTGGGTACAATCCTCTTGTCTGACGACTCAAGGTACTTTCATGTTTCAGAAGAGATGCGGATTTGCCTACACCCCCTAAACCTACGCACTTAAACGAACTATTCCGTCAGTTCGCTGTACTTACACGCCTTCGTCCCTCCATCGCAGTGGTATTAGTACTGGAATATTAACCAGTTGTCCATCGATTACGCCCTTCGGCTTCATCTTAGGTCCCGACTAACCCTGAACCGATTATCGTTGTTCAGGAAACCTTAGTCTATCGGCGAATAGGTTTCTCGCCTATTTTATCGTTACTTATGCCTACATTTGCTTTTCTAACCGCTCCAGTAGCGCTCACGCAACTCCTTCAACGCAATTAGAATGCTCCCCTACCAGATACATTATTCATGTAAATCCAAAGCTTCGGTACTAGTCTTGATGCCCGAGTATCATCCACGCCCAACCGCTCGACCAGTGAGCTGTTACGCACTCTTTAAATGAATGGCTGCTTCCAAGCAAACATCCTGGCTGTCAATGCAGTCGGACCACGTTATATCAACTTAGACTAGATTTTGGGACCTTAGCTGTTGGTCTGAGTTCTCCCTCTCTCGTCGCTGGACCTTAGCACCCAGCGGCTCACTGCAGAGTATATTTAATAGCATTCGGAGTTTGTCAGGACTTGGTAGGAATCGCTTCCCCCGCATCCAATCAGTAGCTCTACCTCTATTAAACTTAACCTCTACGCTGTCCCTAAAGACATTTCGGGGAGTACGAGCTATTTCCCAGTTTGATTAGCCTTTCACCCCTACCCACAGTTCATCCGGAAGCTTTTCAACGCTTATCGGTTCGGACCTCCATTGACGGTTAAGTCAACTTCATCCTGACCATGGGTAGATCACAAGGTTTCGCGTCTGCCTCTACTGACTATGCGCCCTATTCAGACTCGCTTTCGCTTCGGTTCACGAACCTTAAGTTCTTAACCTTGCCAGTAAAGAGCAACTCGTAGGCTCATTATGCAAAAGGCACGCTGTCACCCCAAAAAGGGCTCCAACCGCTTGTAAGCGCACGGTTTCAGGTTCTATTTCACTCCGCTGTTCGCGGTTCTTTTCACCTTTCCTTCACAGTACTAGTTCACTATCGGTGTCTTAGGAGTATTTAGCCTTACCGGATGGTGCCGGCAAATTCCTACAGGGCGTCTCCGACCCCGCAGTACTCAGGATACTACTAGGTATAAAATTTATTTCAAATACGGGACTATCACCCTCTTTGGTCGGCCTTTCCAAACCTGTTCTTTTATAAACTTTAAGTCCACATTGTAGTCCTACAACCCCAAAGTAACCGTAATTACTCTGGTTTGGGCTAATCCGCGTTCGCTCGCCACTACTTGCGGAATCATATGTTATTTTCTTCTCCTCTGCTTACTTAGATGTTTCAGTTCAGCAGGTTTGCTCCCTTGCGGGTACCCTTGCGGGTGGGTTGCCCCATTCGGAAATCTTGGGATCAATTCGTATTTGCCAATCCCCCAAGCTTATCGCAGCTTATCACGTCCTTCTTCGCCTCTAAGACCCAAGGCATCCTCCATGCGCCCTTAATTACTTTCTTCGTTTAAGCTGTATTTCTTCAGATACATTACACTTCGGTATAAATACCTTGTGTAGAAAATCCTCCATTTATACAGCTAGATGGTATGCAACTTTTGCTTCGCATACCAAAGATGTTTGTTTTTTAACGTGGTTTCTGTCCACTTTTTTATATAGCTTCTTAACTTATTTCTAAATTAAGGAGTCTATCTGTTGTACAACATTTTATTTCTTCTTTACAGAATAATAAAACATTGACGTTTCGTGTCTTTTTATCAATATGTCAATGAACGTAACCAGTAAACTGGCTTTGGTGGAGAATAACGGATTCGAACCGTTGACCCCCTGCGTGCAAGGCAGGTGCTCTAGCCAGCTGAGCTAATCCCCCAAATTAAAAGCGTCGCTTTTCAGCGTTGTAGTCCCGAGCGGATTTGAACCGCTGACCCCTACATTATCAGTGTAGTGCTCTAACCAACTGAGCTACGGGACTGTAATTAGTGTTTAGTGATGAGTGATGAGTTTTTAATAAAATTTTATTAAAAACTAAAAACTTACAACTAAAAAACTATCCTTGCCTTCAGTGGCTTTAAGCCTTACCCCGGCTCTTTTTTTGGGTGTAATGTGTTAGATTGAATAGAATAAATAAGATAACAAATGATATCGAACAATTTGTAAATAAATTACAAATTAGTGTATGAACATCAAAACCCTTGTAATGAGGGATGGCTCCAGAAAGGAGGTGTTCCAGCCGCACCTTCCGGTACGGCTACCTTGTTACGACTTAGCCCCAATTATCGGTTTTACTCTAGGCGGCGCCTTGCGGCTACCGACTTTAAATACCCCCAACTTTCATGGCTTGACGGGCGGTGTGTACAAGGCCCGGGAACGTATTCACCGCGCCATTGCTGATGCGCGATTACTAGCGAATCCAGCTTCATGGGGTCGAGTTGCAGACCCCAATCCGAACTGAGACTATTTTTGAAGATTTGCATCACATTGCTGTGTAGCGACCCTCTGTAATAGCCATTGTAGCACGTGTGTAGCCCAGGACGTAAGGGCCGTGATGACTTGACGTCATCCCCACCTTCCTCACCGTTTGCACGGGCAGTTCCATTAGAGTCCCCGACATGACTCGCTGGCAACTAATGGTAGGGGTTGCGCTCGTTGCGGGACTTAACCCAACACCTCACGGCACGAGCTGACGACAGCCATGCAGCACCTAGTTTTAGGTCATTGCTGACTGACTGCTTTCACAATCATTCCTTAACTTTCAAGCCCTGGTAAGGTTCCTCGCGTATCATCGAATTAAACCACATGCTCCTCCGCTTGTGCGGGCCCCCGTCAATTCCTTTGAGTTTCACCGTTGCCGGCGTACTCCCCAGGTGGATTACTTATCGCTTTCGCTAAGCCACTAAAGGTTGCCCCCTAGCAGCGAGTAATCATCGTTTACGGTGCGGACTACCAGGGTATCTAATCCTGTTTGATCCCCGCACTTTCGAGCCTCAGTGTCAGTTACAGCTTTGTGAGCTGCCTTCGCAATCGGTGTTCTATGACATCTCTATGTATTTCACCACTACATGTCATATTCCGCCCACAGCAACTGTACTCAAGACCTACAGTATCAATGGCAATTTCCGAGTTAAGCTCGGAGATTTCACCACTGACTTATAAGTCCACCTACGCTCCCTTTAAACCCAATGAATCCGGATAACGCTTGCATCCTTCGTCTTACCGCGGCTGCTGGCACGAAGTTAGCCGATGCTTATTCTAACTATACTATCAGCCCAGTACACGTACTGGGGTTTTCTCTAGTTCAAAAGCAGTTTACTACCCATAGGGCATTCTTCCTGCACGCGGCATGGCTGGATCACTCTTGCGAGCATTGTCCAATATTCCTTACTGCTGCCTCCCGTAGGAGTCTGGTCCGTGTCTCAGTACCAGTGTGGGGGGTAGTCCTCTCAGATCCCCTATCTATCGTAGCCTTGGTGAGCCGTTACCTCACCAACAAGCTAATAGACCGCATACTCATCAATAACCGCCGGAGCTTTCAAATATCGTCGATGCCGACAATACTATTATGGGGTATTAATCCGAATTTCTTCGGGCTATCCCCCTGTTATAGGTAGATTGTATACGTGTTACGCACCCGTGCGCCGGTCGCCACCAATATTGCTATCGTGCTGCCCCTCGACTTGCATGTATTAAGCCTGCCGCTAGCGTTCATCCTGAGCCAGGATCAAACTCTCCATTGTAAAAAAAGTTTGATTCCCTTAAAATTAAAACTGTATCACTACAGATCTAAAATTTGCTAACGCTCATTTCATTTTTTATCTTATTTTAGGAAATCTTTTGTTATGTCTTTTGCGACATCCCTCAAGGGCTTATCCATAAAGCTACAAATAAATTTATAACTCTATTTTAAAGTTTTGTGATATTCTTTATATACTTCTATATATCATACTTGCGTACTTTATATAGCGATTACCATTTGCTATCTTAATTATTCTTTCCAATCTGTCAATGAACGTAAATATATTCTAGTTTTTAATGTTTAGTCTCTAGTTTTTTTAAACTATCTCCTAAATCATCTTAACCTTAATAACCCTACTATTTTAGAACGTTTTTCCCAATCTTAATTCTCATCCTCTCACTTTGGGGGGGCAAAAGTATAAACTCTTTTCCATTTCTCCAAATTTATTTTAAAAAAAAATTAAATTAAATACTATAATTGCTTTTTCCTTTAAAATTGGGGTGCAAATGTAGTGCTTTTATTTTAATGTGCAAATTATTTTATTTATTAAATCGCCTGTTATCTAAAACAAAATATGTAGGCATTTACCTACTAAAAATTAAGCCTTTTCTCATATTTTTTTCGTTAACAAGTAATTAACAATTTAGCTTTAATAACCTTTACTTTAATTAACATTAGCTTGTTTGTTTAAAACAAAATACTACTACTTTATGCCTCAATAACTTACCTATTTTTATAAAAATATAAACACAAATTTATTAATAGGAATTATATCTTTCTTATTTGTGAAAAACAAAAAATAATTATGAATGCAGAAAATATAAAGTTAGAATTACAACAAGTGTTAGATAACGATGTTGCCTTACGAAAAGAATTTACCGATCTTAAGCGTTCGCTGGGAGACTATCGCAATCAACTTATAATGCGTGAAGAAGATTGCAAACGCCTTCAAGTAACCATTGATGTATTAAACACTAAATTAACAGTAGTTGAACGTGATAATACTAATTATAAAGCTGAATTAACTTCGTTTAAAGAATTGCGTTCTTCTATCAAAGAACAATTACAAGAAAAACAAAATGAAATAGATACACGTTTATCTGAAATTGAAGGTTTAAGAAATGAATTAAACTCTATTGCTTCTGATTATGAATTAAAAATTGAAGGGATTAAAAATGAAGCTGCAAATGAATTAAACAACGTTAAAGCGGAATATACTACTCAAATAAATGAATTAAGAAGCAACACGCACTATAAAGAAAGCGGCTTAAAAGAAGAGTTTGAAAACAGAGTGAATCTTTTATCAGCCGAGTGGGCAGATAAAGAACAAAGCATTACATTTAATCATCAAGAAGAAATAATCTCATTAAAAAATTCGCATCAACAGGAAGTTACTTTTCTAAAAAACGATTATTCTTCTCAAATTTCCAACTTAACATCATCTAACAGCGAGCAAATTAATACCCTTACTAATTCGCATAATTTTGCAATTGCTAAATTAGAAGAAAGTTATGCTCAACAATTAGAGAGTTTAGAATATGGTTATAAAAACGAGATAAGCAGTTTAAAATTACAATTAGTTGATCAAAACAATACGTTAACTACTAATTATAATTTACAGATAGATTTAATTACAAACGAATTTGCCACTAAAGAAACTGATTTAGTTGCTAATTACGAGGCTCAATTAAATGAATTAAAAAGTTTTACTTCATCTTCCACAAGTGAGATAAACGAATCCTACCAATCTCAAATCAGCGAATTAAAAGCCTTGCACCAAACTACTATTTCAGATTTGAACTTGTCGTTTGAGAGCCAATTATCTGAATTAACAGAAAACAACATTTTACAACTACAAAATTTAACAAGCAACTACGAAGAAAAGTTAAGCAATACTTTAATTCATTCTAATTTATCAAATACAAAATTAACCGAAGAACTAAGTAAAGCCCAATTAGAAGGCGACCATTTTAAAGAAAAAGTTAAAGAATTAATTATTCATATTGATTCTCAAAATTCGACCGTTGAAGATTTATCCACTCAATTATTAAATACACAGCAGTATTTAAAAAATGAAGGCGAGCGTTTTGTGAATTTAAATTTAGAGTTTGAAACCTTTAAACAAAATAGTTCATTATCAAGTTCTGAGCAGGTAAATCAACTTAATTTACAAATAGAGAACTTAAATGCCGAATTACAAACCTTAGGTAGCTTATTTGAAAACACAACCAATTTATTAGCAGAAACCGAAACACAATTAGAAACTACAACTGAAGAACTAACAAATTCGTTACAACAAATTGCTGCTTTAACATTACAAGTTGATGAATTAAAATCTACAATTTACACAAACGAAATTGAGTTTGAAACACAAAAATCTGAATTAGAAAGTTCAACTAGTCAGGCCATTTTAAGCACCAAAACTGTATTCGAAAATTTTAAAGCTGAATTAGAACATACAACCAAACAAAGCCTTTTAGAAAAACAACTTGAGTTTGAGAATTTTAAATCTAATTTTGAAAGTGAATCGCTGAAAACTATTTCGAATCAAGAAATTGAATTTCAAAAATTATTAGTAGAAAACTCGAGTTTAATAAACGAAATAGATTTAGCACAAGATAAAGTTGAAGCACAAGAATCGGAAATAGAATTACTAAAAGCTGAATTAAACGATTTATCCGTTCAAAGTATCGCCCGAGCCGAAGAATTAAAAGAAACTTTATCTACCAAAAATTTTGAACTTACAAATCTACAAGGCAACAATTCGGCTTTAAAGTTTGAAGTAGAACAATTAAAATCTGAATTAGAAAATCTTCAAAATCAGTTACAATTCAATTCTCAATCAAACGAACAGTTAACGTCGCTTCAACATAATTTTGATTCGTTAACAAACGAAAAACATACACTATTGTCTGAAATTAACTTATTACATTCAACAATTGGAACTTTAAATAATTCGGTTGACGATTTAAATTCTAAAATTTCCTCTTACGAAACCGAAATTGAAAACTTAAAATCATCTACCAAAGCAGAAGAACAAGATGCCTTTATTGACCGCCTATTTTTACAAATTGACGAACTTAGCCACCAACGTTTAAGTTTATTAGACGAAAAAGAGCAGATGGCAAATCAATTGTTAAAAATGAACGATGTGGTAGGCGAATTATCGCAAAATATTGATAGTCAAAATATTAATGTAACAGATTTGAATAATCACAGAAAAAACATTATTTTAGCAAACGGTTCAACAGTTGAGAAACAAGAAAAATCTCAAATGAAAAACCAAATAAACGATTTGGTGCGTGAAATTGATAAGTGCATAGCGTTGTTAAGTGCTTAATTTAACGCCCTCTTTAAATGAGTGAAGTAAACATAAAAGTTGAAATAGCCGGAAGCGTTATACCCCTAAAGGTAAATGCTGATGACGAAGCTAACATTGTAGAGGCTGTTAATTTAATAAATACAAAAATTGCCGAGTTTGAAAAAACATACGCAATTAAAGATAAAAAAGATGTGTTAAGTATGGTAATGTTGCAGTTAGTATCGCAATTGTACAAACAAGCCAACACAGCACAAATGGAATTAAGCAATTTAAAAAAAGTGTTACAAGATGTAGAACTTATGTTAAAACAACATCAGCAAAACATCACTAACATCAACGATTAGTAGTCAATTTTATAAATTAAAATATTTTTAATGAACCCTAAGGGCAGCCCAAGGGAGAAATATTAAAATATATTTTAATTAATTACACGCACAATTCTTTTAAACGATTTTTCGTTTTTTAGCATTGTGCGTTTTTATTTATTAATAATTAAAAAGAAAGACATCTCTAAAAATTAGATTTTTTAAGTGTCAAAAAGGAGGAAACGAAAAATGATTTTAACAATAGTATTCATTGCAGTTGCATTAATAGCGGGTGTAGTAGTAGGGTTTATGATTGCTGGTAGCCGTTTAAATGCCAGCGCAGGTAAAGAAAAAGAAAACCTAATTAAAGAAGCCGAAGTAAAATCGGAAGCCATTAAACAGGAAAAGATATTGCAAGCAAAAGAAAAATTTTTGCAATTAAAAACCGAACACGAAAAATCGGTGCAAGAAAAAAACACAGCCATTGCTACTACCGAAAATAAATTAAAACAAAAAGAAGGCGATTTAAACAAAAAATTAGAAGACGCCAACCGAAAAAATAAAGAAGGCGAAGAACTAAAAATACAAGCCACACAACAAATTGAAACCTACAAGCAGCGTTTGGAAGAGGTTGAAAAAGGCCACCGTAAACAAGTAGAATTGTTGGAAAAAATTAGTGGGCTTAAAGCCGATGAAGCCAAACTACAATTAGTAGAAAGCATTAAAAACGAAGCCAAAACTCAGGCTATGGCGCACATTAAAGATATAATGGACGAAGCCAAGTTAACTGCTAATAAAGAAGCCAAGCGCATCGTAATACAAACCATACAACGTGTGGCAACAGAAGTTGCTGTTGAAAACAGTATTTCTGTATTTCATATTGAAGGGGATGAAACCAAAGGCCGTATCATTGGTCGTGAAGGGCGTAACATCCGTGCTTTAGAGGCGGCGACTGGTGTAGAGATTATTGTAGACGATACACCGGATGCCATTACTCTTTCGTGTTTCGATTCAATCCGTCGCGAAATTTGCCGTTTGGCTTTACATCAATTGGTTACTGACGGGCGTATACACCCGGCGCGTATTGAAGAAGTGGTTGAAAAAACCAAAAAAATGCTGGAAGAAGAAATTATCGAAACCGGTAAACGTACTTGTATTGATTTGGGTATTCATGGCTTGCACCCAGAATTAATTCGTATGGTGGGGCGTATGAAATACCGTTCATCTTACGGACAAAACTTATTACAACATAGCCGCGAAGTTGCTAACCTGTGCGGTATTATGGCGAGCGAAATGGGCTTAAACCCTAAAGTAGCAAAACGTGCTGGTCTGTTACACGATATTGGTAAAGTACCTGATAACGAACCGGAATTGCCACATGCTTTATTAGGTATGAAGTTGGCAGAACAGTACAAAGAAAAACCCGAAGTATGTAATGCCATTGGTGCTCACCACGATGAAATTGAAATGAATACGTTGTATGCGCCCATTATACAAGTGTGTGATGCCATTAGCGGTGCTCGCCCGGGTGCACGCCGTGAGATTGCAGAGCAGTACATGAAACGATTAAAAGACCTAGAAGCCTTAGCACAAAGTTACGATGGAGTAGAGAAAACCTACGCCATACAAGCAGGCCGCGAAGTGCGTGTAATTGTAAGCAGTGATAAAGTAAACGACAAACAAACCGAAGAATTGGCATTTAATATCTCACAACGCATTCAAACCGAAATGACCTACCCAGGGCAAGTGAAGGTAACTGTGATCAGAGAAACAAGAGCTACAGGCTACGCGAAGTAATTTTTTTGTTATTATGTTCGTTTAATTGATTTAAAATAAAATGAAGGAGGGAGAAGATAAATGGGAAAACATATCTTCTCATGTGCAATCGTTTTATTCGGAAGTACTTAATAAAGTACTCCCGCATGCTCGTTCAGCGCAAAATTTTGTTTTTGGAAGCCCAGATCATATTCCTACAACTTTTGAAAGTAAGATTTCGACAGAAAATTTATTAAAGGATTCTCCATATTTCTATGATGGTAAAAATGATTACATTCATTTTACTGATTTACAAAGCTTATTTGCAATCTTGTCAGTTGGCTATATTAGGATGTCAGAGTTTGGGAATCTTATTGATAAGCATGAGTTGATATATGGTGCGAAGGTTTTTGAAGACGAACCATTATTTCAATTTAACGAATCTGAATTGGAACAACTTAAAGAAAACGTTTTTTGTTTCTCAATGTCTGAGTATTCTGAGAAAACAATTACAAATCCTTTTATGTGGGAGGCTTATGCTAAGAAAAATAACGGAGTTTGCATAAGATTCAAATTGACAAAACCTGATCCATATACATTCATAATAGGAAAAGTATTATATGGAAGGGATAATCTTGCCCCTTTAATACAATTGAAAGAGCTTATTTTGAACTATCATCCAAGAGCTAAAATGTTTCCTTCAGAGATATTAAAATTAATTATGGAGTTAGAATCACTTCATAAAGCAAAAAAATATAATATTGAAAATGAGGTTCGATTGTTATTGCGGAGGGATAAATCCAAATATAAAGAACACGATCTTGAAACAATATACAAAGACATTAATAGTAGAGACGAAGTGAAATATTTCAATAAACTTTTTCTTAAGGGTCGCCATGAATTATTGGAACGAAATCTAAAACAAAGTATCGGGTTAGAAGAAGACAAAATATTTAATATTTTTCCTCAAATTGAAATAACTAATATCGTTCTTGGAAATGCATTGACTATTTCTAACAAATTAAATATATTTGATTTGCTCAATAAAACAAAGGAATCTTTTAAGTATGATTTTATTATAAGTCATTATACTCAAGAAGAAGAAATAATTCCGTTCAGATAATTATAGATTTCTTGGCTCTAATAAACAATAAAACTGAAGACTATTACGAAATTTTATGCCCAACTACACCTATCAAGATAATTTAGAAAGCAAACGATTACTAACACGTAAATTAAGTAGTGACGATGTGACAACCTGGGCTAATTTTTTTAGAGATGACGAGGCAACAGCGTTTCTTCCTAACTTAGGTTTTAATTCTGTTGAGGAGCGGGCAACGCATTGGGTAAACAAACAATTAAACCGTTATGCCGATCATCAATTTGGTTTACAAGTATTAATAGATAAAAATACCAATGAGTTTATTGGTCAGTGTGGTCTTTTAAAACAAACCATTGATGATAAAACTGAAATCGAAGTGGGCTATCATATTTTTAAACAAAATTGGGGACAAGGCTATGCCACCGAAGCCGCCAAACTGTTTATTGATTATGCATTCCAAAATAAGTTGACGGATTCCGTAACCTCCATAATTGCAGTTAACAATAAAAAATCTCAACGGGTTGCCGATAAAAATGGTTTAATTCGCGAGAAACAAACTACTTGGTCGGGGCTGGATGTGTATATTTATAGGATTTTAAAATAGGTTGCCTTTGAATTTGTTTTAAGATTGCTTATTTTTAATTCCATGAAACAATTTTTATTCATATATATTCTTATTCTATTCAATTATTGTATCGCTCAAAACAAAACAAAAATTGATACCAATTTTTACGAGTATCCCAATAAAATAGAATCGATAGAATATAAAACCAACAACCTTACAACTAAAAAAATAACGTATTATAAAGGAGAAGGCAAAATAGCATCAGAATATAATTTTAAAAACGGATTATTAAATGGTGTGCAAACTACCTACTATAAAAACGGAGCGGTAAAATCAATCACTTCGTACACAGAAAACAAGCCTATTGGCAGTGGCGAAGCCTATTACGATAATGGTAAAATTTTACGAAAATATAACTTTAAAAACGGACTTTTAAATGGTTTGTGTACCGATTATTACCAAAATGGCAATGTACTAGCAATACGATATTTTAAAGACAATAAACCTGATAGCATAAATACTGGCTTTTACGAAGATGGAGTTAAACGAAGCGAGTATAATTATAAAAATGGCAAGCCTAATGGAAAAGGTATTTTTTATTATCCAAGCGGGCGTAAGTATCACGAAATTTATATTAAAAATGGCAAAAAAGAAGGTCCATCAATATATTATTTTGATAGCGGAAACGTAAAATATAAATCATACTATAAAAAAGGTAAAATGTTTGGTGAACGAATGTGTTATACTGAAAATGGTGAACCGCTTAACGGTGTTTTTAAAGGATATAATGAAAAAGGAGAATTAGAACGAGAAGGTAATTGTATAGCGGGTAAACCACAAGGCGAATTAAGGATATATGGAGGAAAAGATTCCATATCAGCACTAATAAATTTAAAAGATGGTAAGCCAGATGGACTGGTTTATCATTACAACAAAAATGGTGATGTAATATTAATTGACAAATATAAAAACGGGAAATTTAAAAAAGAAATTAGTAAGGATAAAATTAAATCTATTTTAAAAGAGGACGATACTAATGTAATTAAGGCACTTTAAAAAAGGGTGAATAAAATAAATTTATTAAACTTTATATTTAAAAGAATGTTTCAATGATCAATCCACACATACACGATAGCTGGAAAGCCTTGCTTTTAGGAGAGTTTCAAAAAGATTATTTTATTCAGTTAAATAATTTTTTGGTAGATGAAAATTCAAAGTATGTTGTGTATCCACCATCTAATTTAGTTTTTTCCGCATTTAATTTTACACCTTTTGATGAAGTAAAAGTTGTGCTACTTGGTCAAGACCCATACCACGGCCCGGGGCAGGCAAATGGTTTTTGTTTTTCGGTAAATGATGGCGTTCGTTTTCCACCCAGTTTAAAAAATATTTTTAAAGAAGTTGGGGAAGATTTCGGTTGCGCTATGCCACTAACGGGTAATTTGGAGCATTGGGCAAAGCAGGGTGTATTTTTGTTAAACGCTACCTTAACAGTAAGGCAAAACACTGCGGGCAGTCACCAAAAAAAGGGTTGGGAACAATTTACAGATACAGTAATCAAATTAATTTCAGATAGAAAAGAAAATGTAGTGTTTTTATTGTGGGGCAATTATGCACGCGCAAAGAAGGAATTAATTGATAACCAAAAACACTTGGTGCTAGAAGCGGCACATCCGTCTCCTTTAGCACGTGGGGCTTTTTTTGGCAGCAAACATTTTTCGAAAACAAATACTTATTTAAAAAGTAAGGGTAAAAAAGAAATTAATTGGTGTTTGTAGAAACAACAAAGGTAATTTATAAGCGTAATTTCTTAGCTGATTTTATTCAGTCTTTTATAAGATCTAAGTCATGAAGTTACTTTTGGTATGCCTTAATTTTGTAGTATAAATATAGATGCTATGGAAACCGAAAAAATCATAATTGCCAATTTAAAATGCGGTGGTTGCGAAAGTACAATCAAACGTAAATTGTTAGAAATGAATGGCGTATTGGGAGTTATTGTAAACCATGATGAAGATTCAGTAACTATAAACCACAATGGTAAATTGCCAAGAGAAGAGTTTGTAAAAGAGCTACATTCTTTAGGATACCCTGAGGCAACAGAGGAAAATGGTTTGTTATTACAATTAAAAAGTTATGCCAGTTGTGTAATGGGTAGAATAAAAAATGCAACGCACACTAACCCAATAACTCCATAGTTAATTTATTTAAAGTTTCCTTTACCTAAGCTAGTTCAGTTTCTAATTAGGAGATTTCTGCATTTTAGGTATTTAAACATCTGCGTGCGGATTAATAAAATAATTCTTTAGCATTATCTTCTATAATTTCGCAAAAAACAAATATGCAAAGATAGCGTCGTTACATCTGGGTAGCTTTGGTAACTTGACGAAATTTTATTGTATATTAAAGTTTTAATTAAGAAATAACAGGTGGCGGTTGCATTATTGTGCCGCAACTTTTACACGTTCGTAATTCTTCATTTTCATAAAAACGTTTAAATTCTACTTGAAACTGATTTGCAATGTCAGTTAAAGTGAAATAAGCTTCATGTAGGGAGTGATTACAACTTTCGCAAAACCACAATAAACCATCTTTTTCGCCTTGTTTTCGGGTGCGCTCAATTACTAAACCAATTGTATTTTTAAAACGACGAGGATTATGAGGCACTTTTGGAGGTAATAAAAAAATATCACCTTCTTTAATTTCAACTTCTACAGATTTTCCGTTTTCTTGAATTTGAACAACGATATCGCCCTCCAATTGATAAAAAAATTCTTCACTCTCGTTATAATGATAATCTTTACGTGAATTTGGTCCACCCACTACCATTATAATAAATTCAGTATCCTTATACACTACTTTATTATTAACAGGAGGTTTTAAAAGATGACGGTTTTCGTCTATCCACTTCTTAAAATTAAATGGTCGTGTTATCATAAACTAAAATTAAGAATTAAAACTTAAAATTGAAAATTATTTTACTTAAATACCCGTCACTTCGAGTAGCTCTTGTATGCCTCTTAAAAATGTGTATCGAGATGTATTTTAAATAGTTCTCGATACGAAAATTCAAAAAGTCAGAATTTTCTACTCGAACTGACAATATCTAAAAACTACCACTTTTAATAACTGTAAACTTATGTTTTAATTTTAAAAATGGCTTTTCAAAAAAAGTATATGATAACCACGAAATTAAAATAGTTGCAATAATACTTGTACTGTAAATAATAAGTTGAGAACCAATTGAATTATTTACCTCAAAATTAAATTGCTTTAAAGCCCCTACCAATAAAGCAATTACAATCATATGGTACATATAAATACCGTATGACAAATTGCCTAAAAAAACAAATAATTTATTTTCTAATTTTAAAAAACAATTTTTATTTAATGAAACATTTAAAATAATTATTAAGAACAAAACCGAGTATGCCAAAAAAATAGCGTCCTGTATAACATCGGGTGTAAAATAAATTAAAACTATAACTAAAGTTAAAGCTAAAATTAAAACAACGTTACTTAAAAGTTTAGTATAATATTTTTTATTAAACACCATCCATGCTCCAATGCCACCAATAGCCATACTCTCTATTTTTAACATGGCAATAATTTCTTTCAAATTTTTAAATATAGCATTTTCGAAATTTGTTTTATATAAAAACAATACAACTACTTTTATTAAAAATAAGACGGAGATGACAATTATTAAAGTTTTTAAAATATTTTTTGAATTTTTTACCAACCATGGCCAAACAATATAAAATTGCTCTTCAATACCAATACTCCACGTTTGACCAATATGGGGCATAGGCTTAAAAAACACAAACGCAATGTTGGGCAACATAAAAATAAATAACATTAAATTTAAAATATAGCTATAGCCATTAAATGGCGACAAATAATTATTGTTTATGAAATTCAAATGTGGTAAAACAAAAAAACCTAACGCTGTTACTAAAAAATAAAGGGGCCAAATGCGTAATATTCGCCGTAAATAAAATTTTTTAACATCAATGGATCCTGATTGTTCCTTTTCTGAAAGCAATAAATAGGTAATTAAAAAACCACTTAACACAAAAAAGAAAACGACTCCTAACTCGCCCAACTCCATAATTAGTTTATTTTTGTAATACAAACTTTGGCAACTCATTTGCCCTTTTATTAATTCAATATGCGTTATAATTACAGCTAATGCGGCAAAAAAACGTAATGCATTTAATCCTTTAAAATAAATATGATTTTGCTTTTCTAACAAAATTAAAACTGAAAATAAATAAAAGGTTGCATTTCCCCGCTCATTAATTGGTACATTGTAAATACAGCAACTATAATAATTGCACCCATAACAGGTAACGGCTGTTTTGCAAACCAATGTCGGTAATTTATTTTATAATTCTCGGGTATCCAATGAATTAAATAACCTAAAAACATAATGGCAAATACAGTTTTATAACCTACTAATATATCAAAAAACACATCTAAACCTAAATGATGGCTCATTCTAAAAAAAATTGTATTTACGGTTTCCAAACTATCACTTCTAAAAAAAATACGGGTAAAGCTTATAAACGTAAGGGTTACTAGCATTAATATAAATTTAATTCCCAACGAATTTGTATTTTTAAATGGCGAGATGTTTTTCCAAAATTTATGAATCACTAAACCTATTCCATTTAAACCACCCCAAATTAAAAACAACCAACTACTGCCATGCCAAAGCCCGCCAAGCAACATTGTAACCATTAAATTAATATTCGTATTTATACTTTGTTTTATATTTTTAAATAATAATGCACAACAAATTAACACTGCAGCAATAATTAATAATACAAATAACAGCCACAATTTTCCACTTAATAAAACCATAAATAAGCAAATAACAGAAATTGCAACATAAGAGCCAATTCCACCTGATTTATTGCCACCCAAAGGAATATATAAATATTCTTGCAACCAACTAGACAGCGAAATGTGCCAACGCTTCCAAAATTCGCTTGTACTTGTTGCTTTGTATGGCGAGTTAAAATTTGTTTTTAACCGGTAACCTAAAATTAATGCCAAACCAATTGCCATATCGGTGTAGCCACTAAAATCCATATAAATTTGAAGTGAGTAGCCAAAAACACCAATCACAACTTCTATACCACTGTAATAACTGGGGCTATCAAAAATACGATCGATAAAATTTACGGCAATATAGTCGGCAACAATTTTTTTACAGAAGCCATTTATAATCCAAAACAAAGCCATGCCAAATTCAAACTTACTAAGTTTATACGGCTGATAAATTTGATGTACAAACTCGTTTGCTTTTACTATTGGGCCAGCAACCAAATGCGGAAAAAAACAAACAAAAAAACCATAATCGAAAATTGATTTTACCGGTTGTATTTTATTACGATATAAATCAATAGTATAACTTAACGACTGAAACGTAAAAAACGAAACGCCAATAGCCGGTAAAACCTTACCAACACTGAATGTGGTATTTAAAATCGAATTTGAAAATTGAGCAAAATAATTAAAAAACTTAATATCGCTCCCTACAACTTGATTATAGCTTTCGGTAAAAAAATAGGCGTATTTAAAAAAACATAAGAACGAAAGATTTAAAACAACACTTATGGTTAAAAATAATTTACGTTTTTGTTGGTCAGTATTTTTATGTATTAATTTTCCTAAAGTGTAGTCGCTAAAAATTGTAAATAGGAGAAGAAGAATAAATAACCCACTTGTTTTAAAATAAAAAAATAAACTTACGGCTAATAAAAAAAGGGTTCGTAATTTATTTTGTTTATATACAAAGGCGTAAACAGCAAGTACCAACATAAAAAACGCCCAAAAGAATAAATGTGTAAACAAAATAGGTTTATCTTGTTGGTAGGCAAATATGTTTTTAAAAAATTCTATTTTATTTATTTTTTAGAATTAATGTAATACGATTTTATTAGTGCTTCAAACATATAGTATCCTAATATGGTATAGCCTTTTGGAGCAAAATGAACCCTATCTTTAGCGCCTAAACCCGCTTTTGTCCATTTCATCATCGACTTAAAACCGCCCATAAATTCAAACATATCCCAAACTGCCACGTGGTGTTTTTGCATTAACTCAAACATAGCTGCGTGTGCCGATATTGTTCGTTTATTTGATGTTCGACGCTTAATAAAATTATCGGTAGTAGTTGTAAGTATAATTGCTACATCTGGTCTTGCTTTTTTAACTGCTAAAATTAAACTATCGTAGTGTTCAATGTATTCTTGTTTTTCAAAACCTTTGGCCTGTGTATCGTTTACCCCCAAAGAAATTATTACCAAATCAGGATGAATAGATTTTAATTGTTCTTCAAAATAGGTACATTTTAAAAATGAATTACTAGATGCGCCATTAGCACCCAAACCCGCTAAGTAAAAACCCGAACTTAAATTATTTTCTAAACTAAAACCATAAATAATAAAATCTTTTTGCGTAGTATCTTTTCTTACCAACTCAAAGCTTATAGAATCTATAGGCATTTCGAGGTTAAATTGCGTATAGCCTAATTCTTTTCTTTCAATTACTTCTGCCTTCAAATAGTGTTTTTTTGAAATGTCAAAATAAAAATTCTCGTTAAAATTATGATACACTTTAATGGTGTTAAAACTTTTACAAACTGCCTTTTGAGTAACAGTTATACCAAAATAATTGGCACTGTCGTTGGTTTTAATACTTAAACCGTTCATTCCTAATGGTAAACAAAAGCCTTTGGTTACACATCTACAGGCTTTCCATTTACCGTTTGTAAACGACGATGAGTAAGGCTGACTATTTGTTTTTGCAATTTTATAAGGAAACACAAAAAAGCCACCGCCTGTAGTTTTAAACTCATTTTGCAAACTGCTTAAAAAGGAATTACTCCAAGTGCCTCCCTGTACGTGTGAACCACCAATATGCGCAATACTGATAGTTTTATTTTTTTTTGCAGAGGTTGTTAACTCATTTATTTTTTTATACAATTTTAAAAATGCCGAACTATCTTTTGAAAAATACAAATGATTAACATTGTAATTCATAAACGAATATTTCCCAAAATCTACTTGCGAAAATAGACTATGAAAGCAAAATAGTATAACAAAAATAAATATGTGTTTTATAGATTTCAATTATTTATTTTTTAAGTAGGAATTATATTCGTTTATTAAAGAGGCATAAAACAGAGTGGCAATTTTCCTAGCCCCTTGCGGACTAAAATGAATATAATCAGTGGCTGCAATTTTTTCCTCTACCCAAACAGGCATACTATTTTTGCCACCCATGCAATCATACATGTCAAAAAAAGCGCAATCGCTTTCTAATGCTACTTTTTTAATAGCGTCGCGGGTGGCTTCTAAATATGGATGCGTTACATAGTCTGTTCCCTCTTTTACACTCATATCCGCCGGACCAATAAAAATAATACTCGCATTTGGCGCGGCTTTTTTTACTATACTAATTTGATTCCGCAAGTAATTAGCATAATTAGTAGCCATTTTTTCGCTTTTAATACCAGGCATTACATTACCGCCAAATTGAAGTATAACCAGTTTTACATTTAAATAATCATAAAACTGTTTTAGTTGCGCAAAATTTATTTGATGAAAAAAAGTACCACTGCTGCCACGTAAGCCAATATTATCAACCAACACACCGTTGTCCGACTCTAATGAAACTCCGTAAAAATCTGGGCTATCTTTACCTTTAAATTTAAATTGATGTGTTAAAGAGCCTTGCCCAACATTATATTCTTTTAATAATAGAAATCCTCCAGCCTCTAAACTATCAGCGGAAACTAGTGCCGGACCGTCATAAAATTCGCACCAGGTTTTTGTTTGCGAACCACCATAAAACAATTTCAATTTTTTATAAGCAGTTGTATTACTACCACCTAATTTTGTAGTAGTAATTTTAACTTCAGAATTAATTGTGTTGCTTGAATCATTAACGTTTTTATAGTTTGCAAATCTGTTAAAACCCGCTAAAACGCCATAGTTATTATGTTTTACGCGTTTATCTTTGGAAACAAAAATACCGTACCTATCCCAGTTAGAGTTATACGTTACTTTAGTTGAAATACTTGGCGCAACTGGCACCAAAGAAATCAAACCTACACCACTGCCTCCAAAAAGTGATTGTAATTTTAAACGTAGATAATCCGTTATTCTATCTCCCTCTATTTGGCTATCGCCGTAGTGTAAAACGCGTATAGATTTTGGATTTGATTTTAGATGAGATAAAGCTTCAAAAAAATTAGCTAAAACGGCTTTATTTTTATATTGTAAGGCTGTAATTAAATGTTTAACAGTATCTTTTGTTAGAACACTATCCGTTTTGGTTTTTAAAGTATCATTTAAATTGATAAGTGTATCAATATTATCTAATTGAGCAATTAGTTTTGAGATGTCTTTTTTTTCAGTATTTGTTTCAAATAACGATGCTAAGGATGGGAAATTTAAACTTGCAGTAGTACTTAAAGCAATTCCATTTTTTGGAAACAAAAAACTCAATAAGCCAAAAGCTATAAACACGATAATTGCAAATAGTAAACTGTGCCAAGGCTTGTGCATTTTATAAAATTAACTTAAAGCTAATGTTTTTTTACACTGCTTAAAACTAGTTTTACACAATTTAATTTGAATAATTTTTAAATTACTTTTTGTTTGGAATTCTTACTAACGCTTCTTAATACCAAAAAAAATTAAATGCTCTCAAGTAAGAAGGTGTCTTTTTTCACTATGCCCCTATCTGTTCGTTCAAGTGTAACACACTCAATTAGGGGGTCATGTTCAAAAAACAAAGTCCAATTATTTTCAATAGCCTTGTTTAAAATAATTTGTTTTTCGTTTAACGTTTGTAAAGGCCTCATATCATAGGCCATAATATACGGTATCGGTAAATGCCCTGTACTTGGTATTAAATCAGCCATATAGGCAATGGTACTGTTTTTATAATTAATAATTGGTAACAGCATGGCCTCTGTATGTCCGTTTACCTCAATAAAATTAAGGTCCTTTATTAACTCAGTTGTTTCGTCAATAAATTTTAATTGCCCACTTTCTTGTATAGGTAAAATGTTTTCTTTTAAAAAACTTGCTTTTTCGCGTGGGTTTGGGTTTATTGCCCAATCCCAATGTTTTCTATTACTGTAATAGACTGCGTTTTTAAAACTAGGTTGAAAGGCATTTGTTTCACTATTAAATTTTATAGCGCCACCACAGTGGTCAAAATGCAAGTGTGTTAAAACAACATCGGTAATGTCGTCGCTAGTAAAACCATATTTATTAAGTGATTTTTCTAAACTATCGTTACCATGTAAATAATAGTAGCCAAAAAACTTATCAGTTTGTTTAGACCCCATACCAGTGTCTATTAAAATTAAGCGATTACCGTTTTGTATTAATAAACAGCGTAATGCCCAACTGCACATGTTACTATCGTCTGCGGGATTAAGCTTGTGCCAAATACTCTTGGGCACTACGCCAAACATTGCACCACCATCTAATTTAAAATGTCCTGCGTTTATTGAATAAAGTTGCATAGTTTAAGATGAAAAAATTTTATTTAATAACTTTTTTAAGCCATTGTTTTATGTCATTTAATTCGTTGCCCATTATAGCATGTGGCATTTCGTAATTTTTATATGTAACATCAATCACTTTTTTCAATTTTAAAAAATCGTTTACTTTGTCGGCCTCAGCAATTTTAATTACGTTATCTGAATAACCATGCGCAATAAAAAATTTTATATTTACGGCTTTTGTCCAATCTGTTTTTAGTGTTTTTGTTTCATCTAACAATAAACCACTTAAAGCAACAACACCTTTTATCTTTGAGGGATTTGCCAGTGCTATATCATAGGCCATAATAGCACCTTGGCTAAAACCCATTAAAAAAACCTGCGAACTATCCACATTAAAATTTTTACAAGCACTACTTATAAAACTAAATAATTTTTTTCGGCTTTCTATAGCTTCCAAATAATTACGCTTAAATTTATTTTCGGGCAAAAACTCTAAATTAAACCAGCAAAAACTACCTTCTTTTAATGTAAAAGGCGCTCTAATACTAAATATAATATAACGTTCGTCTATCGATTTTGAAATATCAAACAAATCAGTTTCGTTACTGCCATAGCCATGTAACATAATTAACACTGGCGTTTTTTTATTTACGATTGCCGGCTTACTTACTTTATAAACTAAATCAGTAGTAACTGTTTGGCTATAAATACCAGCACAATAAAGTAAAAAAAACAGAAAACAGATTTTTTTAAACATAATAATTTTAATAAAGATAATTATTTATTATTGATATATTTTTTTGCAAAAGCTTATTAATGTAAATTTACGAAACTAAACTTTGGTGGTATCTAAAAAACTAAAAATATTTATTATTGGTCCGGCCTACCCTTTGCGTGGCGGACCAGCAAAATTTAACGAAAATTTGTGTGAAGAATTAATTAAAGCTGGGCACGATGCTCAATTAATATCCTACTCGCTTCAATATCCAAATTTTTTATTTCCGGGTTCAAGTCAGTTCGAAACAAATGGCAACGCTCCCAAGCACTTAAAAATACATACACTTATAAACACCATAAACCCTTTTAATTGGTTTAAGGTAGCTAGGTTTATTAAAAAACAAAAGCCCGATTTTATCCTGTTTCGTTACTGGTTGCCTTTTTTTGGACCAAGTTTAGGCACTATAGCCAGACTTGTAAAATCAAAAACAAAAGTATTAGCATTAACAGATAATATTATACCGCATGAAAAACGCTTTGGAGATAAGCCATTTACAAACTACTTTGTAAAAAATTGCCATGGCTTTATTGCTATGAGTAAAACAGTACTAAACGATATTTCAAAATTTACTAATACTACAAACAAGGTGTATAGCCCTCACCCTATGTACGAAACATACGGAGAAAAAGTATCACTAAACGATGCACGAGAGAAATTACAGTTAAATAAAGACGATAAAATTATTTTATTTTTTGGGTTAATAAGACATTACAAGGGCTTAGATATTTTATTGGAGGCAATGGCAAGCGAAAAAATAAAACAACAAACTATTAAATTACTAATTGCCGGCGAGTTTTATGAAGACAAACAACCTTATCTGGATTTAATTGCAAAACATAATTTACAAAACAGCGTTATTTTACACGATACATTTATTGCCAACGAAGACGTGCGTTATTATTTTTGCGCCAGTAATTTAGTCGCTCAAACATATAGAAACGCGACAAACAGTGGCGTTACTATGATTGGCTATTATTACGAAAAACCAATGTTAGTAACAAATGTGGGAGGTTTAGCTGAAATAGTTCCTAACAATACCTGCGGCTATGTAGTTGAAACAAATGCTGAAAAAATTGCCGAAAAAATTTGTGATTATTTTGAGAACGGAAAAGAAAGACAATTTACCGAAAACGTAAAATTAGAAAAGAAAAAATACGAATGGCAAACGTTTGTAAATGCATTAATTGGCTTATATAGTAGTTGTTAATCAAAAAAAAGCGTTTAATGCCCAATACAATTACCATTTATTGCTAGCTTTTGCCGACTAAACCGGTTTTTTCTATGCCCTATGAAAAATTTGAGCATTAACAAACAAATAATGGTAGAAAAAACGTTGTTAGGGACAGTTTTTTAATTTATGTTGGGTCGTTAAGGAATGTTGATCCAATTAACTTTTCACTGCCTAGCCAAAGTTCTTCCGCCATACGTAAATTGTAACTATCAACAGAAGATTTAACTTTTTTATCCTTATCATAGTATTTTCCGCTGTCGTTAACTTCAGTTAATAAATTAATAACTGCTTTGGCTGAGCTTTCCGGCTTGTCAGACATGCCAAATAGTTTAAATATTAAATCAAATAATTTACGTGAAAAATTTTCTCCATGTTTGTGGGTCCTGCCTAAATTTGTTGTTAACATTAGGCCTGGATTAATAGCATTTACTAATATTTTATAAGGCAACTTTCTTTTCTCAATTCTTCGATTAAGTTCATATGTGAAAAGCACATTACATAGTTTTGAGTTGGCATAGAAGGCTTGTGTTTGTTTTTTAAGAGGTGAATCTGAGTCAACTGTTGGATATGCTAAATCATTTATACTTTTAAAATTTGCCTTTGCAAAAGGAGATTTGTTTTTTGGGTTATGTAATTCACTGGCCACCATTACAATCCTTTCAACCTTAAACTTTTCAAGCAATAAGTTTGTAAGTAAAAAATGTCCAAGGTGATTTACGCCAAAAGTTTCTTCTATGCCATTTTTTGTATATCTAAACTGCCCTTCATAAGATATGCCTGCATTACAACTGATTCCATAAATAGATTCTTGGAGCGAAAGATCTTCAACGAATTTTTTAATACTATCAAAATCAGCTAAATCAATTTTTTTTATTTCAAAGGCTTTAGTTTTGTCGAAACCTTCGAAATTATTTATTGCATTGATTGCTTTGTCTACATCTCGGCAAGCCATAACAACACGAAAGTTCAAATCCAAAAGAAGTTTTGAAGTCCATAATCCAAGCCCGCTATTGGCTCCTGTTACTATTATTGTTTTCAATGCTTAAATTCGATTTAATAAAATTACATCTTAAAAATAAATCACTTGTTCAAATACCAAATGCTTACTGTTAATATACTTGCAAAGCTAATCCAAATTAAGTAAAGTATTTGAATATAGGTCGCTGTTTTACTAATTTTTCAAAAAAGAATAATCATAAAAAGAATAGTAAACCAAAGTAAAATAATTTCCAAAAAAAAAAAACTCAGCAATTGAAATTTAAAAAACAAAAAATTCCGTTATAGGTTATTTTATTTCTCTTTAAGTCTATTAATAGACTTAGTTATGTATTTATTAGTTGGCAATAACGAATTTTGAATACGTTTAGCATAAACGATACTATCAATAATATCTTTATTTTTTTCGTCAATTAATTTTTTTTGATGTGTAATTGTTTTCCGAGCCTGCTCTACGGTGATGGTATTAGCCCAAGCCGCATATATTGTTAGTGCCATAGGGATTAAGGATAATAAAATTGGAGGATTATCTGCACCTTCTTGCAAAATAAAATTCCAAGTTAATGCGCCATTAAGTTTGTGATTTAAAACCACATAAAACAACGGTAGCCAATTTAAAAAACCACAAAACAATAATCTCATTCTTCCTCTTTGTAAAATAGCACTTAATACCAAGAAAAAGCAAGTCCACGAAATACCAATAGGATTTAGATCTTCAGGTTTTATCATCATAAAAATTAAACCTGAAATTATAAACGAAATAGAAAAAAAGAGATTTATCGAATTTTCGGTATTTTTTAAAAATTTTATAACAAATGGAAATGCAAATAATATTATTACTGCAATTGTGTGAATAATAAACGCTTTATCATAACCTAATATTAAATCAGAAATTATAGGGAGAAGAAAGACAATGCAAAACATAAATGAGAAACGTAATAGCAATATTGCTTTGGCGTGTTCAAACGCATCGTCGGTTTTGTCTAATATTTCGCCAATAAAATAGTACCTTAATTTGTTCATAATAAATACTCATTCTATTTTAGGCAATTTAAGGAATAATTTTAAATTTTAATAAAGCTCTATTAGATTGTACATTAATAAAAATTAATTAATTTTAATATACATTTCTACTGCACTTGCTCTGACCTTTTAAACCCATTTATGAAAAAAGATCTCACCAACATACAGCAGTTGAAAGCTGAAATTTTTAGATTAAAGCGAGAGAATACAAAACTCAAAAAAAGCAAACTCAGCTTTTTAAAAGGCTCTACTGTTAAAGTTCCAAAGGAGATGCAGCCTCTTTTCGATACTGCACAAAAAACTGTTGGCGATTACTTTGAATCACTACGTTTAACACCGTCAAAAGGCAGTATTGATATTAATGGCGAACGTTATATTTTGGTTCGCGCTTCTGCCTTATCTCTAGAGTTTTTAAACTCTATATCTCACTTTTACCGTGACAGAGGAAAAGAGGAAGCGCTAAATATTGGTAAAAATATTTTATTTGATTTGGCGCACATGTTAGGAATAGAGGATGCAAAGAATTTTCATAAAAAAATGGGGTTAAAAGACCCCATCAGCAAACTTTCTGCAGGCCCGGTTCATTTTGCGCATTCTGGTTGGGCTTTTGTAGATATTTTAAAAGAAAGTAAACCTAGTCCTGATGAAAACTTTTATTTAAAATACAATCATCCTTATTCTTTTGAGGCAGATAGCTGGTTGAGAGCGGGTAAAAAATCAACCTCTCCTGTTTGCATTATGAATTCAGGCTATTCAAGCGGTTGGTGCGAAGCAAGTTTTGGTGTAACATTAACCTCAGTTGAAATAACTTGCAAAGCCAAAGGTGATAAAAACTGTACATTTATTATGGCTCCGCCCCATAAAATAGACCAATATCTTAAGCAAACTAAAAAATTAGGTAAAATAACCGACGTAAATATTCCAGCTTTTTTAGAGCGAAAAAAAATTGATGAAAAAATAAAATCATCCTTAGTTGAAAAGGAAGTGTTGCTAAAAGAAATTCATCATCGCGTGAAAAATAATTTACAAATTATTTCTAGTCTTTTAAATTTACAAGCAGATAAAATTGAAGATAAAACCGCTAAAGAAAAATACATTGAAAGCATTGGTCGAATAAAATCAATGGCTATTATTCATGAATTACTTTATAGCTCTAAAAACCTTTCTACTCTTAATATTAAGGAATATCTAAACGAATTAATTTCATTCATATCTCAAACCTATAACATTAAAAACAATATCAAAATTGAATTAAAAGTAAATGTAAGCAACGATTATTTTGACATTAACAAAGCCATTCCATGCGGCATTATTATTAATGAATTACTCTCCAATGCTTATAAGTACGCCTTCCTTGAGAAACAAAACGGAAAAATAAGTATTGAAGTAATTAATAACCCTGAACAAAAAAACAAGTGCGTTCTTAAAGTTTCTGATAATGGAATTGGGATGCCTAAAAATATAAATACCAAAGATCCTGATTCGTTGGGCTTACAATTAATTAATTCGTTAGTACATCAACTGGATGGAAAAATAGAAATTAAGGTGCAAAAAGGCACTTTATTTTTAATTACGTTTTAATTAATAAGAAACATATTTATTTCAACAAAGCCAATTTCAACACCTCTTCCATTCGCTCTACATAATTAAAAGTAAGGCCTTTTAAATACTCGGGTTTAATATCGTCTACATCTTTTTTATTGTCAGCACATAAAATAACTTCTTTAATGCCGGCACGTTTGGCGGCTAATAATTTTTCTTTAATACCACCCACGGGTAATACTTTTCCACGTAGGGTAATTTCGCCAGTCATCGCTAAGGCTTTTTTAACTTTGCGCAATGTAAAGGCACTGGCTAAAGAGGTCAACATCGCAATACCAGCACTTGGTCCGTCTTTTGGGGTAGCGCCTTCGGGCACGTGTATATGTACATTGTGTTGTTCAATTTCTTCGGCGGTTAAATTAATTAAGTGCGGATGCGCTTTTAAATACTCCAATGCCAGCACAGCGCTTTCTTTCATTACGTCGCCCAAATTACCGGTTAGGGTTAGCTTGCCAGCTTTGCTTTTGCTTAAACTGGTTTCAATAAATAAAATATCGCCACCCACTTGTGTCCATGCTAAACCCGTTACCACACCTACAATATCGTTGCCTTGGTATTTGTTTTTTAAGTGCGAGGGGCCTAATATTTTCAAAATCTCGTCTTCAGTAATTTTCGGTAAAACCTCTTCTTTGGCAATATGCACCGCCATGTTACGTGCAATTTTACCTAATTTTTTTTCTAAATTACGCACACCACTTTCGGCTGTGTAATTTTCAATAATGTATTCTAATACTTTATCGTTTAGTTTTAATTGTTGTTTTTTTAAACCGCTTTCTTCAACTTGTTTAGGTAATAAATGATTTTTAGCAATCATCAATTTTTCTTCAACGGTGTAGCCGTTTACTTCAATAATTTCCATTCTGTCACGTAAAGCGGGATGTATGGTAGAGAGATTATTGCAAGTAGCAATAAACATAATTTTGCTAAGATCGTAATCCAGCTCTAAAAAATTATCGTAAAAAGTGCTGTTTTGTTCAGGGTCTAACACTTCTAGAAGCGCAGAAGACGGATTACCCTGATAATCGCTACCAATTTTATCAATCTCATCTAAAATAAATACAGGGTTACTACTTTGTACTTTTTTAAGATTTTGTAATATACGCCCAGGCATGGCGCCAATGTATGTTTTGCGGTGCCCTCTAATTTCGCTTTCGTCTTTTAAGCCTCCTAAACTCATACGCACATACTTGCGGTTTAAGGCCTTGGCAATACTTTTACCTAAACTGGTTTTACCAACGCCCGGAGGACCATACAAACAAATAATAGGCGATTTTAAATTGCCTTTTAATTTTAAAACGGCTAGGTGTTCTATAATACGTTCTTTAACTTTCTCTAAACCGAAATGGTCTTCATCTAAAATACTTTGTGCATGTATTAAATCAAAATTATCAACACTAATTTCGTTCCAAGGCAATTCTAATAAGAGCTCAATGTAATTGGTTTGTATACCATGCTCGGCTGCGTGCGAATTCATCCTTTGCAATTTTGCAATCTGTTTATCAAAAATAGTTTGAACCTCGTCGCTCCATTTTTTTGTTTTTGCTTTCTCTTTAAAGCTATTTATTTCCTGCTCAAAATTTCCATCCCCTAATTCTTCCTGTATTGTTTTTATTTGCTGGTTTAAAAAATAATCGCGTTGCTGTTTGTCTAAATCGTGTTTTGTTTTATTTTGAATTTGATTTCGCAACTCTAACATTTGAAACTCTTTGTTCAAATACTCTAATACCAACATACTGCGTTCCTTTAAATTAGGAACCTCTAACATTTTTTGTTTGTCGTCAGTTTTGGCATTCATATTATTACTAATAAAATTTACCAAAAAAGTTGGACTATCTATATTATTAATGGCAAAACCGGCATCACTCGGAATATTAGGCGATAGCTTTACTATTTGTTGCGAGGTTTCTTTTAAGTTAGAGATAATTGCCTGAAATTCTTTATCGCTTTTTGGCGGACGGTTATCGTCAAACGCTACCACTCTAGCTTTGTGATAGGGCTCTGTTTGAATAAATTCGGTTATTTTAAAACGTTTTTTACCTTGAATAATTATAGTAGTATCGCCATTTGGCATGCGCAACATTTTTATAATAAAAGCCACTGTGCCTGTTTTATGTAAATCGTCAACAGTAGGGTCTTCTATACTATCGCTAGTTTGCGCAACAACACCAATGGTTTTATCGCCTTTGTTATAATCTTTAATAAGCTGTATAGATTTATCGCGCCCTACAGTAATGGGTATTACAACTCCTGGAAATAAAACAGTGTTACGAAGTGGTAAAATTGGCAGAATGTCGGGTAATTTTTCATTCTGCATGTTGTCCTCATCTTCAGCGCTTAAAAGTGGTATAAAATCGGCGTCGTCGTCTATGGCTTGATTTAGTTCAATATCGTTGTTATCGTTAAAGTATATCATTAGAATATTTAATAGTGGATAAGAAGGTTTCACATACTGTGCCACGATATAAATATAGACTAATTGGCAGAAATTACCAATATTTAATGCCTAAAAATCTTGAAAATTAAAATTATTTAGGTGCCTGTTTGCCTTTTAATTAACCGTTTTTCCGAAAAAATCGAGCATAATTAACTCTTCTAAAGTATAGCGCTTACCATCAATAAACGCTACCACCCAAGCATCTTTTTGCCCCTTGGCAATTGCTTTTTGGCGTTGCACTTCGGCGTCTTTTAGGGTTTTAAATTCTAATTGGGTAAAGCGGGTTATCCCATCGGGGTAGTTTACAATTTCGGGCTTACCAAATTGATTTAAGTGGTTGTATTTATAATTAGAAGGATTGCGGTATGCTGCAATTTGCACTTTAAACACTAATTTAGATGCGCAGTAATTACCAGCCATGTTTAATAATTGAGTGTAGTTGGCGATATCGTTTAACGATTTACCTTTAAGTGGTTCAAAATTGGGTAAACTGCCCTCGTTACATGGCACATTTTTTGTTACAGTGTTTGTAACTACTGTTTGTTTTTTAGCCGTATCTATTACTACAACTGTTGTTTGTTTTTGGCTGTATAAATAAAAATCCTTATTGGTCTCAATAAATTTACTCAAATTTTCTAAATCAACGTCTTCTTCCACATTTTCAAAACCTGGCGCACTAACAACTACTTTGTACGACAAACCAGGGCTTAGGGCAAATAAGTATTTTCCGGTTTCTGAATTGGAATTAAATGGACCTATTTTAATTTTACCGTTGCTATTAATATCATTATTATTTAAAGTCTCCAATTCCTCTCTTGATAAGTTTTGTTTTGATATGACTTTATATACTTCAATTACTGCTTCTATGGGCTTATCATCGCCATAAACTACACCTTTTAATAAAGCAATAACAGGTTTATCGCCCAAAATACCAGGGGTAACGTAATAAATATCTTGTTTACCTATACCACCCGAGCCAGCACGGTTACTGCTAAAATACCCCTTATCGCCTCTTGAATTAATTACATAATAGCGGTCGTCTTCCGTTGTATTTAAAGGTAATCCCATACTTTTGGGTTCTAACCATTGATTGTCTTTTTTAAACGAAAACATAATATCGTAACCACCAATACTTTGATGCCCTTTTGAACTTAAAAATAATGTAATTCCATCTGGGTGAATAAAAGGGGCGTCATCGTCATAAGGTGTATTTATTTGTGGGCCCATGTTGGTAGCAGGCCCCCAATCGCCTTTTACTAATTCGCTTACCCAAATATCGCGGCCACCTAAGCCACCCGGTCGTTCGCTTGCAAAATATAAATATTTACCATCTGCCGAAATAGTACAAGAACCCTCCCAATAATTTGATGTATTAATATTTGAATTTAACGCTACTGGTTTTGAAAATTCAGTACCATTCAATTTACTTACATAAATATCACCTGGGTTTGTATTAGTACTAAAAAATGTAAATAAAGTTGTGCCATCGGGCGAAATTGAAATGGAGGCATCATTTCCATTTGTATTTACAGAAGCAATACTTTTTGGCGTAGACCATGTTGAATCAGAATTACGACGTGTAATGTAAACATCTTCTAAATACTGTCCATCTTTTAAATCGGGTTGTAAATTAGTATTTAACTTTCCACCAACACTGTTTTTACCACGATACGTATATATCATAACCGACTCGTCGGTAGTAATAGCAGGTACGTATTGGTCTTCATCCGTATTTATTGGGGCTCCAATATTTTTTACATTTGCTATAACTTTATTATTAATAAGTAGTATACCATTTTCACAATTTTTTAAAATTAATTCAGCATCTTTAATTAGTTCTTTATCTTCTTTTGTTGCTTTTTTACTTACTCTATCAATAAAAGAAGTTAATAGAGGCTTGGCTTCGTTAAACTTATAATTAAGGTGATAGGCTTTCCCTAAATAATAATCAGCATCTATGGTTTTTGATTTTTTTAAACCCTGAAAAATCTCAATTGCTCTGTCTTTTCTTTCAGGATAACGTAAACAACAAATACCTAATTTTATTTTATAATCTTCTTCTTTAGGATATTTTGCGTTTAAATTATCAAATTGTTTGTAAGCACTTTCGTAGTCGCCATCGTTTAAGGCAATGTATGCTTTTTCTTCTAATTCAGTTTTTGTTTGCGCTGTTAGTGCAGTATTTAAAGCAAATACAAACATAAGCAACATCCAATAAAATTTTAATTTAAGCATAGGTAAAGCACTACAAATTAGTACTTATAAAGATTAGGTAAAAAATTCGTGTTTTTAATATGATAAAATAAACTTATTAAGATTTGGCTTTTAATAAGTTAGGTAATAGCACCTGTCGCTTAAAAGTTTATATAAGTAGCACCTTAATAAGTTAAAAATAGTGAAACGATTGCCCTTAACATTATCCCTTAAGCTATTTTACTATATTTGCCAATGCCTTTTTTGGCTTATGGATATAAAGCAAAAAATAGATAAAACAAACATTCCGCTACACGTTGCTATAATAATGGATGGTAACGGACGTTGGGCAAAACAGCATGGCGAGGATCGTATTTTTGGACATCACGAGGGAGTAAATTCTGTGCGCGAAATTGTAGAGGCTTGTGGCGAAATTGGTGTAAAATACCTTACACTCTATGCTTTTAGCACCGAAAACTGGAACCGCCCAAAAGACGAAGTTGATGCGCTGATGGAATTACTAGTGGCTACAATTAGCATGGAAACACCTAACCTTAATAAAAAAGGAGTTAAGTTGCATGCGATAGGCGACATAACAAGTTTGCCCGAAAGTTGCCAAGCCGAATTACAAGAATCAATTAATATAACTGCCAACAATAGCACAGTAAATCTTATTTTAGCTTTAAGTTATAGCAGTAAGTGGGAAATTGTAAATGCTGTAAAACAAATTGCTACTCAATTGCAAAACGGAACTATTAATTTAAAAGATATTAATTCTAACCTAATTAATAAACATTTAACTACTGCTGTTTTCCCTGACCCTGAATTAATGATACGCACCAGTGGCGAGCACCGAATTAGTAACTTTTTATTGTGGCAGTTGGCCTATGCCGAATTTTATTTTACCGATACACTTTGGCCCGATTTTAGAAAAAACGATTTCTTTAAAGCAATACTTTCGTATCAAAATAGGGAGCGCCGTTTTGGCAAAACCAGCGAACAAATTAGCAACAACTAAAAATGATAAAATTTAAAACCCTACTTTTTTTACTTTTAGTTTTAGGTACTAAGCTAATAGCACAAACAAACGATAGCTTGTTTTTAGAACAAATAAAAGCTCCAAAAAAGTACCGTTTGGCACCAATTAAAATTGAAGGTGCAAACTTTACCGATAAAAATGTTATTTCATTATTATCTGGTTTAACCGAGGGTGATGAAATTACAATTCCGGGAGATAAAATTACCGATGCTGTTAAAGGCTTATGGAAACAGAGTATTTTTGAAGATATTCAAATACTACAAGATAAAATTATTGGAAACGATATTTTTTTAATAATAAAGGTAGTTGAACGTCCACGTCTCTCTAAATTTTCTTTTAGGGGCGGGGTTAAAAAAAGCGATGCCGATGACATTCGTAACAAAATTCGTTTATTAAAAGAGCGTGTGGTAACAGATTATATGCTCGGAACAATTAAAAATACCGTACACGATTTTTATTTAGAAAAAGGGTATTATCATAACAACGTTAGTATTACACAAGTGCGCGACACCGCCACAAAATTACCGCATACCATTGTTACCATTACTGTTGATAAAGGCAAAAAAGTACGTATACAAGACGTAAATATTATAGGCAATACCATAATGAGTGATGGTAAATTGCGCCGTAAACTAAGCGATAGTAAACCTTTTAGATGGTACAACCCCTTTAATTCGGGTAAATACTTAGAAGAAAATTTACAAAAAGATTTGCCAAGTATTGTAGCAAAATATAATAGTAAGGGCTATCGCGATGCGCGCATAATAAAAGATACTACTTATTTTGTTAGCCCTGAAAGAGTGGCCATTGATGTGACTATTGACGAAGGACACAAATATTATTTTGGTAAATTTAATTGGTTTGGCAATAGTAAATACCGTAGCGGACAATTAGATACCGTATTAAATATACAACCTGGTGATGTGTATGACCAAAGTAAGTTAGAACAAAAATTGTTTATGAACCCCAACGGTTTTGATATAAGTAGCCTTTACCAAGACGATGGTTATTTGTTTTTTCAGGTAAACCCACAAGAAAGCAATATACATAACGACACCATTGATTTTGATATTTTAATTTACGAAGGTAGGCAAGCCACTATAAATAAAGTTACTATAAAAGGTAACGATAAAACTAACGACCACGTAGTGTATCGCGAAATTAGAACCAAACCGGGGCAGTTGTTTCGCCGTTCCGATATTATTAGAACACAACGCGAGTTATCTCAGTTAGGTTATTTTGACCCTGAAAAATTAAATGTAGTACCCACTCCAAATCCGGCAGACGGAACAGTGGACATAGAGTACACCGTAGAAGAAAAACCAAGCGACCAAATTGAATTAAGTGGCGGCTGGGGTGGTAGAAACAACTACGCAACCTCTGGTCAATCGGGCAGTAGGGGCATTGGTATTATTGGTACGTTGGGCGTTACCTTTAATAATTTTTCGGCTAAAAACATTTTTAACAAACAGGCTTGGCGCCCGCTACCAAGTGGCGATGGGCAGCGTTTAAGCCTTAGGGCTCAAACAAATGGTATTTATTACCAATCGTATAATTTTTCGTTTACAGAACCTTGGTTAGGCGGTAAAAAGCCAAACTCATTAACGTTCTCTGCCTTTCACTCGTTATTTAGTAATGGTTTAAAAAAGTTTACAACCGATGCCGAAACAGGCCTTAAAGTTTTAAACCCAGATAGAAATAGCTTAAGTATTATAGGAGGTTCCCTTGGTTTTGGTAAACGTTTACAATGGCCCGATAATTATTTTAGTTTGTATACTAATTTAAATTATAATTATTACGATTTACACAAGTATGCTGCTTTTCCTATATTTAGTACAGGATATGCCAACGATATTAATTTAGGAATTAATATTTCTCGTAATTCTGTAGACCAGCAAATCTACCCAAAAACTGGTTCTAATTTTGTGTTTCATGGCCAATTTACACCACCTTATTCAAAATTTGATGGCAAAGATTATTCTGTTTTAACTGCCCAACAGCGTTACCATTTTATTGAATACCAGAAATATAAAATTACAGCCGAGTGGTTTACACAACTAACTAACAAAAAAGGCACTGAGGGTAAAGAAGCCCGTAACCTTGTATTACGCACTAAAGTTGGCTATGGCTTTTTAGGTTATTATAATAAAAAAGTTGGCTTTTCGCCATTTGAACGTTTTTATTTAGGCGGAAGTGGTATTAGTGGATTTCAAAATTTTGTGGCGCGCGAAATTATTGCGTTGCGTGGGTATCCTGATAATTCGGTTTCGAGTAACGGCGGCGACCCAATTTGTGCGCGTTATACGATGGAGTTACGTTACCCTATTAGTTTAAACCCACAGGCTACCATATTTGTTTTAGGATTTGCGGAGGCAGGTAACACATGGACGAATTTTAAGGCCTTTAATCCCTTTCAGGTAAAACGTAGCGCAGGTTTTGGTTTGCGGGTGTTTTTACCGATGTTTGGTTTATTAGGTATTGATTACGGTTGGGGCTTTGATAATATTCCTGGAAATCCGGGTGTTGGAAATGGTAAAGGTCAATTTCACTTTACTATTGGCGGCGCTTTGGGCGAGTTGTAAACTACCAGCAATTAAACTAAAATCAAATTTTTAGTTTAATTGCTATTAATCCTTCAAAAATAGAAAAAAATTAAAGTAAATTTGTACTGTTTTTGAAAACAGCTACAATTAATACATCTCACTACTCAAAAATTTCGGGTTATTTAAAACTTACCAAGTTTAGGTTAGGTGCTTTGGTAGTATTTAGTGCCGTAATCACTTATTTTACTGTTGCTAGTGCCATTAATTGGTATCAAGTTATAGCTCTTAGTTTAGGTGGCATTTTGGTAACATCTGCTGCTAATGGCTTTAACCAAATTATAGAGAAAGATTTAGACAAATTAATGGATCGCACCAAAAACCGCCCTATGCCAACAGGCGTTTTATCCTCCACAGAGGCTTTTATTTTTTGTACCCTTTTTGGCATTGGTGGTACTATTTTATTATGGGTTTATACTAACCCCCTATGTGGCATTCTAGGTTTTATTTCTATTATTTTATATGCCGTAGTGTATACACCGCTAAAACGCATTACACCCTTATCAGTATTTGTAGGTGCTTTTCCGGGGGCATTACCAACGTTAATAGGAGCAGTGGCAACAACCGAGGGGTTTGGCCATGTTACTTTTTTTGCGGTTTTGTTATTTACCATTCAATTTGTATGGCAATTTCCACATTTTTGGGCATTGGCTTGGTTTAATAACGATGACTATGCCAAAGCCGATTTTTATCTTCTGCCCTCAAAAGGCGGTAAGGATGAGGCTTCCAAATTTCAAATTTTATTGTATTCAGTATTTTTATTAATTACAAGTATTTTACCTTTTGTGTTTCTGCAAGTGGGTATTTATAGCACTTTAGTTTGTGTTGTAGCCGGCATATCGCTTCTATTTCAAGCCTACATTTTTTATAAATTACCTAGCGATGCACACGCTAAAAAACTTTTTTTCAGTACGTTGGTTTACCTACCAGTAGTGCAATTAGCATTAATGACAAAAATTTAAATTTTAATAAAAGTGGAAGAAACTCTAAAATCAGAAAACAGAAAATACCGCAAAGCCGAAATTAAATTGGCAGAGCGAAAAGCCGCCAAACCTCTATTGTATATTGGCATTGTAAGCATTGTAATGCTTTTTGCTGGCTTAACAAGTGCTTATGTAGTTAGAGCAGATAATGGCAATTGGTTAGTTTTTAAACTGCCCGATATTATTTTAATAAGCACCGCCCTTATCATTACCAGCAGTTTAACTATGTTTGTAGCACAACGTGCCATTAAAAAAAATAATCTAAAATTAACTGCGCTAAGTTTATTTATTACCCTAGCCCTTGGTATTGGCTTTTTTTGTGCACAATTTGCTGGCTGGAAAGAACTTACTGCGCAGGGTATTTACTTTATGGGCAAACAAAGCAACGCTTCGGGCTCTTTTTTATATTTAATTGCACTCGTACATTTATTTCATATGATTGGGGGCCTAATTGCCCTTACCGTTTCATTAACAAAAACGCTGTTGAAAAAATATTCAAGCTCTAATTATCAGGGAATTGAACTAACAGCCATTTATTGGCACTTTTTAGACATTTTATGGGTATATTTATTTTTGTTTTTATATTTTTATCGTTAATATTGTACGCAGAATTTAATCTTATTTAACAGTTTAGTATATGTCTCATTCAGTAGAAGTTAGCACAAAAGAAGCCTGGGGCGGCGGAGGATCGCCGTTTAAAGTAAGTTACGGAAAAATGATGATGTGGTTTTTCCTAATTTCTGATGCTTTAACCTTTGGGGGTTTATTAACGTCGTATGGCTTTATTCGCCATAAATATGCTGATGTTTGGCCAAAAGCAGAACACGTTTTTACTCACTTTCCATTTGTTGAACAACATTTGCCGCTTGCATATGTAGGTTTAATGACGTTTATTTTAATTATGTCGTCGGTTACTATGGTTTTAGCGGTAGAGGCTGGACACCGAATGGATAGAAGAGGCGTTACTGTTTGGATGTTTTGGACAATTGTTGGTGGAGCGATGTTTGTTGGCTCACAAGCTTGGGAGTGGTATCATTTTATAATTGGAACTGAGGAAGGCGCTTTACGTAACGTATGGGATATGGGTAAACAAGCCTATGTGCAACAAGTGTATCATGGTGCTAATATGGTTACAAATGAGTACGGCGTGCCCCAGTTTGCAAATTACTTTTTCTTTATTACAGGTTTTCACGGTACTCACGTATTTAGCGGGGTGGTCATTAATTTTATTATTTTTATGAATGTGTTAAAAGGCACCTACGAAAAGCGTGGGCATTACGAAATGGTTGAAAAAGTTGGTTTATATTGGCACTTTGTAGATTTGGTGTGGGTGTTTGTATTTACATTCTTCTACCTTCTATAATTCTCTAACAACCGAAATCAAATAACTTAAATCTTAGTTTTATATGGAATTTAACGATAACTACCCACAGTACGAAAAAATGAGTAACCACGATGAGGCTTATGGAAAAAAGTCGCGTCGCACTTTATGGAATGTGTTTTGGATAATGCTTGCCATTACAATTTTCGAATTAATTATTGGTTCAATGGCACCCGGCAATGGCTGGAGTGGCACCACTTGGTTAAAAGTGTTATTTATTGGCTTAACTTTAGTTAAAGCTGCAGCTATTGTATTATGGTTTATGCACTTAGGTCATGAGGTTAAATTTTTTAAATACATTGTATTAATGCCTTATTTTATTTTTATGGCTTATACTATATTTATTGTATTAACTGAAGGTACTTATGCAGGTAAACCAACAAATGTATCACGAGTTGATAAATTATTTATTCAGCAACAAGAAGATTTAAAAGCCGGGCATCATGGAGGCAGTGGTGAACACCACGAAGCAAAAGGCGAAGAACATGCTACAGAAGAACATCACTAAAAAATTAAAGCTCTGAAAAAATCAGAGCTTTTTTATTGTACGTCTATTTTTTTAATTTTAAAATTTATTGTATCATAATATTTAATTAACATTAATTTGCCATATACTTAAACTTAATAACCAAACTTTACCTACTGGTTATGAGTATTAATAATTCCTTTTGTATTTTATTTATTGACAATTCAGTTAACCAATTGTTTAAAACAATTGACGTATTGAAAACTAGCTATATTAATATAAACGTTTTTAATAATGAGTTAGAAGCCACTGAGTATTTAGAAAATGAACCAGTAGATGTAGTATTTATAAATTTAGATTTATCCCCTAACGATGCAGTTACATTTACAAAAGAATTAAAACAAAAAAAATTAGCATCAGAACCGTTTATAATTATTTATTCTGAAAAGCAGGATGATTTTGTACAAGAGTTAGCCTTTAATAGTGGTGTTGATGGTTTTATAAACTTCCATTACAAACCTGCAGTAATGTTATTGTTTTTAAAAAATTTATTAAAACGAAAACAAAAGATAGAATTACCATTGCCAAGTAAAGATATTTTAATTGACGAGGAACGTTACACAGTGGTAAGAAATGGCGAACCCGTTCATTTACCCCGAAAAGAGTTTAAAGTTTTTCAACTATTATTTAGCACACCTGAAAAATTTTTTACTAAGCCCGAAATTGCAATTTTAATTTGGAAAGATGAGTCGGTATCAAGCAAACGTATTATAGATGTACATATTTATAATATCAGGCAGTTGTTTGGGAAACGTATTATTCAATCTCAAAAAGGCAAAGGCTATAGAATCAATAAAAAATTAATTGGCTAAAGCATCAGCTACTACAAAAGTACTGCCACCAACAAAAATTAAATCATTTTTTTTATACGCTTTTTTTGCAGCCATTAAGCCTTGTTTTACAGTAGGGTAAGCTATGCCATTTAGTTTAAATTTTATAGCCAAACGTTCTAAATCATTTTCGTTTAAAGCCCTTGGTACATTTGCTTTAACAAAATAATAGGCAGCAGTTTTAGGTAAAAGACTTAAAATTTTTGTAATATCCTTATCATTAACAGCACCCAACACTATGTGTAACTTGTTATACTTTAAACGCAATAAGTTTTCCACTACTTGTTTTATACCATCTTCGTTATGCCCAGTATCGGCTATAATTAAAGGTTTTTTACTTATTTGTTGCCAACGCCCATTAAAACCGGTTAGTTCACAAACATTTTTTAGGGCTTTTTTAATTACTTTTTGAGGTATAGGGAAACCCTGTGTTTTTAGTATTTCAAGTGTATTTAAAACACCTAAACTATTTTTTAATTGGTAAGTACCTTTTAAATCTAATTCGTACTTATTTGTTTTATTATGCTTTTTATCAAAGATAGAAGTAACTAAAAAATTACCTCTAAAATTGTAAGCCTTAATGCTATAGTTTTTATCAGCAAATTGAATGGGTGCTTTTTGCTTTTTTGCAAAAGCATTAAATACTGTTTTTGTTGCTTCTTGTGTTTGGCTAATAACTATAGGCGTATTCGATTTTATAATACCCGCTTTTTCGAATGCAATTTTTTGTAATGTGTTTCCTAATAAATTCGTGTGGTCGTAACTAATGTTTGTAATAAGTGATACTAAAGGCGTTATAACGTTTGTAGAATCTAACCTACCCCCCAAGCCCACTTCAATTACTGCTATGTCCACATTTTGATTGGCAAAATAATCAAAGGCCAAGCCAACTGTCCATTCAAAAAAACTTGGTTCAATTTTTTCAAATTCTAATTTATACTTTTCTACAAAATTAATGATATATTTTTTTGAGATAAGCTTGCCATTTATTTTTATGCGCTCTCTAAAATCAATTAAGTGAGGCGAGGTGTATAAACCCGTTTTGTATCCTGCTTGTTGTAAAACAGCAGCTAACATATGACTACTGCTACCTTTACCGTTTGTGCCTGCCACATGTATACATTTTATTTTTTTATGTGGATGATTTAATTGTTCAACTATTTTATAGGTGTTGTTTAAATCGGCTTTATAAGCTGCTGCACCAATGCGTTGATACATAGGTAAACGTTCAAAAAGATAATCAAGTGTTTGTTGATAGGTCATTTTTAAGTATTAAACTATTGTTTTTATATCATTTACTAATTTTGAAATTAACTTTTCCCAAACAAAATTTTGTTTAATGGTTGTTAAAGCATTTTCTTTTATAACATCAATCTCTAAAGATGGCGTACTAATTATTCTAACTAAATTTTTTTCAATAATGGCTACAGTGCATTCCTCAATTAGCCAACCCGTTTTATCGTTTACCAAAACGTTTATAGCACCCACGTTTGTTGCTAAAATTGTCAAGCCATTTGCCATGGCTTCTAAAATAACATTGGGCATCCCTTCGCTCCAACTCGGGCAAACCAAAACATCGCATTTTTTTATTAGAGAATTTAAAATTTGTTTGTCGCGGATTTCATTTTGATAAATAACATTTTTGTTCTGCAATTTCTTCTCTTCAGGAATTGGCCCTATAAAATGAAATTCGAAGTTTTGGTCTTTTAAATTTGTTATTGCCAGATTCAATTCCTCAACACCTTTGCGACGCTCATAGCGACCTAAAAATAAAAATTTAATTTTTTCTCCAGTTGGCATTATTTCACTCGCTAAAATTGAAGACTCAACGCCTGAAGGTAACTCAATAATTTTTGAAGCATTAACACCTATTGATTTAATAATGTCTGTAATTTTTCCACCATAACTAAAAACCACATCTGCATTCTGAGATATTTTTTTTACCGGACGTCGTAATAAAAAAATATGCTGTAATTTAATTTTAAAATTTGGCGGCTTTTGAAACATTTCATAGCCATGAAATTTTACACCAATTTTATTACAATTTACTTTTGCTGCTTTTTTTTGATTTATTAAATACCAACCCGTAAAACCTTTGGTATAAATAAAATCGTAGGTTTTAAGATTGTTTTTAAGTGCCTGAAAAATTAATTTTGAGTGTTTGTAAGACTTATAAATGTAGTGACCTGGAAAAGGCAAGCCTTTAGGAAAGTTTACAATAATTGGAGTGATGTATTTTTTTTCTTCATCGGTGAAAAATTCCAGTTTATTGATGTCGTAATTACTGGCGTTGTAATGCACCAAATCCACGTATACCTCTTTTTGTGCCAAATACTTGCATAAATAATACGAATGCTTTTGCATGCCTCCTAATACGTAAGGCCATATTCCATCTGTAATTAAGGCTATTCGCATGCCAGTAATTTTAAGTAGTTATTTTTGTAATTTTCTTTAATTAAAAACTGCATAGCCAAATTATGATTTTGTTTTTTTATTAAATAATCTATTTGTTTAAAATCAATTTGAATTGGCAATACAAATCCACAATTTTTAGTTTTCACAAAATCAGAAAAATCTCCTAAATTATCGGAAGTAATAATTTGCAAACCACAACTTAAATACTCAGCAAATTTTACGGGCGAAGCCACTTGATTGGTTATAGTATTCTCGCGGTACATCAAGCCATAATCGGCAACTAATAACATGTTTTTTACCTGATTGGGTTGCAACCATTTCGTAAAAATACGTTCCTTGTACTTATCAAAAAAACCTGATTTTTCAGGAGGGTGATTGGTTAGCATCACTAATTTTAAATTCTCATTTTTTTCAAATGCTTTTAATAGCCATTCTTCTAACAAATCAAACGACTGCCATCCTGCCGAAGAACCTGAATAAACTAAAATAATGTCGTTCTCTGAAAAATTATTTTTTTGTTTTAAGTTTTTTAATTCGTCTAAAGATGGAAATTCAAAAATAAAATTTGCACTTAATGTGCAGGGAATTACAACATGATTTTGGGATTGATAGTTATAATTCTTTTTCCAGTAACTAACCAAAGCTTCTGAAACTGCTAGTCGATAGTCGGAATTATGAATAGCTTTATTCTCAATACCTTTAATTTGTGAAATTACTTTTGTATCATCAATCACTTTATACTCCGTCAACTCGGCATGATATGCGCCTCGTGCATCAAACACTACTTTTTTAATTAAACCTATTTTTTTTAATGTCAAACCTAAATTAGTTGCAAAAGCTCCTCGTGCAATAATTTGTTTATGTGATGACAATAGACACAAAAAAAACAATTGAATCACATTCCAACGCCACAAACCGGCTTTTGGAAACATAGGAATAACACTACTTTGAGGTAATTGAGATTTTATTTTTTGTTTGTTGTCTTTAAAACCTCGAATGGAAATTAAAGCAACCAGTTTAACCTTTTCCTTATTTTGAATAGCGTTTAAATACTTAACAACATCAATTACTTGGCTGTTGTATATACCACCAGGAGCATCGTTATAAGTTAGGTAAATCAATTATTTACTAACGTACATTACTTCTTTAACCGCTTTAATTACTTTAGCAACATTTGGCAAACTTGCTTCAATTAAAGTTGGTGCATAAGGCAATGGCGTATCGGCAGTAGTGATTCGTAAAATAGGCGCATCTAAATAATCAAAGGCCTCTTTTTGAACTTTAAATGTGATTTCAGATGAGATACTAGCCAATGGCCAAGCCTCTTCGACAATTACTAAACGGTTTGTTTTTTTAACCGAATTAATAACGGTATCATAATCAATTGGGCGAACCGTTCTTAAATCTATTACTTCGGCATTAATACCTTCTGCTTCTAATTCCTTTGCAGCAGCCATAGCAACTTTTAATATTTTTCCAAAGCTAACAATGGTTACATCCGAGCCTTGTTTTTTAATATCGGCAACACCAATTGGTATTATATATTCTTCCTCGGGCACTTCACCTTTATCGCCATACATTTGTTCGCTTTCCATAAAAATAACAGGATCATTATCGCGAATGGCACTTTTTAAAAGTCCTTTTGCATCATAAGGATTGCTCGGCACAATTACTTTTAAACCCGGACAATTTGCAAACCAATTTTCGAACGCTTGAGAGTGTTGTGAACTCAACATACCTGCACTAGCAGTTGGCCCGCGGAAAACGATAGGGCAATTGTATTGCCCACCACTCATACTGTAAATTTTTGCAGCGCTATTTATAATTTGATCGATAGCCACCAAACTAAAATTAAAAGTCATAAACTCAATTATTGGGCGTAACCCGTTACAAGCTGATCCAACGCCAATACCTGCAAAACCCAGTTCGGCAATAGGTGTATCAATCACACGTTTTTCTCCAAATTCAGCTAACATACCTTTACTTACTTTGTAAGCACCATTATATTCTGCTACTTCCTCGCCCATTAAAAAAATGGTTTGGTCACGTCGCATTTCCTCGCTCATTGCTTCGCGTAAAGCTTCTCTAAATTCAATAGTTCTCATAGCTGTTAATAACAATTTGTTTTTTCAAAAATAATAATAATAAATGTTTAATAATAATTTTAAAGTTAATAAAATAGTGGTTAGTTTTTAAATCGTTTATCACTTAAACTCAATAAAAAATTTTCTAAATCTTCTTTTTCTAATTCGGTTAAATTTAGTGGTTTGTTTAAAATTGTATCTCTATTGATACTGTTATTTACAAACTTATCGGGTTGGTTATAGTAGTTTATTACTTCTTTTAATGTTTTAAACATACCATTATGCATATAAGGCGCAGTTTTGGCAATATTTCGCAAACCAGAAATCTTAAATAAACCTAAATCTTTTATGTTTTGTGTTATTTTAAATCTTCCGGGGTCGTTTAAATTTTTTGCATTATACAATCCAATGTTTCTAAATTGGTCATTACCCGTAAAATCACTACCAAAATGGCAATCAAAACACCTCCCTTTGTTATTAAAAAGTGTTAGCCCGCGTTTTGCACTTTCCGTAAAGTGAAGTGTATCAATATCATTTAAGTAATCGTCAAAAGTGGTATTACTTGTTTCTAAAGTTTTTTCATACGCTGCAATAGCTTTTGCCAATAAATCGCGGCTTGGCATTAAACCATATATTGATAAAAAAGCATTTCTATATTTTTCGCTTTTTATTAATCGCCTTACGGCTAAACTAATTGGCAAATCCATTTCAACTCTACTTTCAATCGGGCCTAAAGCCTGCTCTTCTAATGTTTCGGCTCTGCCATCAAAAAAATAAAAATTTCTATCAACCATATTCATTGCGCTTGGTGTATTTCTATCTGTTTTTTGATTATAAACACCGATACTAAACGCCACCGTATCGGCAAATGCAAACTCAGGTTTGTGACAACTGGCGCAACTTATAGTGCTATCGCGCGACAAAATAGTATCAAAAAATAAAGCTTCGCCCAATTCAACTTCGGTTAATAACGATTTTACTTTAGCTGTGTTTGAGCACTTTGTAAATAAAACTACCAGTAATATTATGGGTAATTGCTTAAAATAAAACAACATAATTGCTTATTGTAATTAAATTAAATACTTTTATAATCGCCAAAAATAATAATAAAATACGAAACTAATTTTTTGGCAATTTATTTAATGGAACCAAATGACACCAATTTAAAATCGAAATTACCTTTTAATAATTTATATTTATTATCAGGCCTTACTAGTGGTTTTAATAAAGGGTGGATGTATATTTTTACAATTACTTTGTTAATTATTGGTTATGTTGGTTACCAGGCTATAATTGCTGTTCCTTTAGTTACGTTAGCTAAAACTAATGGAATTAGTATGGAGCAAATTTTAGAAAACAATTCTATTATTTTTGATAGCGATGCTTTACATATTGATAGAAATATAATTTTATTATTATTGTTTGGCATGTTTGTATTTGCTTTTGGCGGTTTTTTAATTGGATTAAAAGTAATTCACAAAAAAACATTAACAAGCGTATTAACTGGATTTGAGAAATTTAGATTTAAACGTTTTTGGTTTTCATTTACGGTATGGGCATCTATGCTTGTATTTGCTGTGCTTGTAAACTATATTATTGAGCCACAAAGTTTAACTTTTAATTTTAATGCAAGTGGTTTTATAATTTCGTTATTAATAATGATAGTGTTTATGCCTCTGCAAACAGGGGTTGAAGAAGTTGTTTTTAGAGGTTATTTATTACAAGGGCTATCACAACTATTTAAAAATGGAATTATACCAGTCATATTAACATCACTTATATTTGGTGCTGCACATATGAGTAACCCCGAAGTACGCCAATATGGTATGGGTATAATGTTTAGCTACTATGTTGGTTTTGCATTATTTATGGGTGTTTTAACTTTACTAGACGAAGGCATTGAATTAGCGTTTGGCATACATTTTGCAAATAATATTGTCAGTAGTATTTTGGTTACTCAACCTCATTCAGTTATTAAATCATATTCTATTTTTGAAGCAAAAGCCGATGATCCAGCTGCTGAAATTGTTTTATGGTTTTGTATGACAGCAGTAACGTTTACAATTTTATTTATAAAATACCGTTGGAAAAATTTTAACCTAATTGTAAAATAAATAGCATTAACCAAAAATATATAAAATGAAAAATATTTTAATTTTAATTGCATTACTAATTACATTGCAAATTGTTGCCGACGAAAATTATTATTATTCTATCAATCTTACAAAAGTTAACAACGATAAAATAGCGATTACGTTAAGCCCTCCTACTTTATCTCAAAACGAAATTGAATTTTGCTTTCCGGCAATGGTACCAGGCACTTATGAAGTGTATAATTTTGGAAGATTTATCAGCAACTTTAATGCAACTGGTAAGAACGGAAAAAAAATAATAATTACAAAAATTGATGTAAACACTTACAAACTAACACCCGCTAATGAAATTGATAAAATAACGTATACTGTAGATGATACATGGGATAGAACAGATTTACCAAATACCAAAGAAAAGTTTGTTTTTGAACCCGGTGGCACTAATTTTGAAGACAATAAAAATTTTTCAATTAATACCCATAGCATGTTTGGGTACATTAAAAATTTAACTAAAAAAAATTTTGTTTTAGAGTTTGAAAAACCAAAAGGGTTTTATCCAGTTACTGGATTATCAAATATTAAATTATCTGAAACAAAAGATGTAATTACCGTTTTTGATTATCACGATTTAGTAGATTCTCCAATTATGTATTCGTTACCCGATACCGCAAGTGTCCTGGTTGGAAATACAACTGTTTTAGTGGGTTGTTATTCGCCAAACAAAAAGGTTAGCGCCAATTATATAGCAAATACCTTAAAAGAATTGTTATTTGCACAACGCGATTATTTGGGCGGAGAATTACCTGTTAATAAATATGCATTTATATTTTACTTTATTGATAAACCCACTATTTCGGGTGCCAGTGGTGCCTTAGAACACTCTTATTCTTCTTTTTATGTATTAGGAGAAATGGACAGTACAGATTTAAAACAAGAAATTCGAGATGTGTCTGCCCACGAATTTTTTCACATTGTAACGCCCTTAAATATTCATGCAACACAAATTGGTGATTTTGATTTTAATAACCCGACCATGAGCGAGCATTTATGGCTATATGAGGGTATGACAGAATATGCAGCCCATCACGCACAAGCAAAAGGTGGAATTACCGATTTAGAAAAACTACTAAACACTATGCTTAATAAATACGAAAATAGTGTTGAACAGTTTAATGACACCATGAGTTTTACATGGATGAGTAAAAATGTATTATTAGATAAAATTCATCCTCAATACAACAATGTGTATGAAAAAGGTGCAGTAATAGGCATGTGTTTAGATATTTTACTGCGAGATTTAAGTGAAGGAAAATATGGTACTCAAAATTTAATGAAAGATTTAGCCACAAAATATGGTAAAAATAAATCGTTTAATGATGCTGATTTATTTAATGATATTGAAAAATTTACCTTTCCTGAAATAGGTGCTTTTTTACGAAAACATGTTGGCGGGCACATACCTTTGCCTATGGGCGACATTTTAAATAGAATTGGGCTAAGTTTTGAAAAAGAAGGCATTACTTATGATTTTGGTATTGGTGGCGTTGATTTAGATTACAACAAAGAAACCCAGCGTTTAATAGTTATCAATACAACAAATTTAGATGAAGTTGGTAAAGCGTTGGGCTTTAAAGTAGGAGACGAATTAAATAAATTTAATGGCAAAGAGTTAAAATTAACTGACTTAAAACAGGTGTTCCAAAACTATTTTGAATCAGTAAAAGAAGGGGATGCAATGGCCTTTGAAGTTTATCGACCTAAAAGAAAAGTTGGTAAATACAAGGTTAAACTATTAAAAGCACAAGCAAAAAAAATAAAAACCATACATAAAAACCAAATAAAATTTAAAGACACTCTAACAGAAAAACAAAAACAAACTATAAAAGCTTGGGTAGGCTTATAAACTACTTACCGCTTCCACCGCCACCACTTTCTTGAATTTTTAAATATTTGTTTGTATGTGCTGGATCTACAAGCATCAACAATTCTGTAGCTTTTGTTTTTTCTTCGGGTAAGCCTCCTTTAAAAATATTTACCATTTCATCGGCTTTAGCATTAAAAAATAATTGCATATTAAACGATGCTGGACGTGCCGCATAAACAGGTTTTAGCAATTCTAACGCTTTTAAAACATTTAATCTGCCTTCGTCCGTTTTTTCCCACATAATATCTAAGCCATTTTTGCTTAATTGGTATTGGCAATCTCTAATGCCTTTAAACAATGGCTGTAACGTATTTTCTACTAACCAATAGCGATTTTTATTGCTCTCACTGCTTCGCCACCCTTTTTCGGCAGCTGATTGAGCATTATTAACAATTAGTTGCGCTTTTTGCCAATTCTCAGTACCTCCCAATGGTGAAAAAGTATCATAATCATTTGCCAAAACAACATAAGCATAATATGCCAACACCGAAGTTAAGTTGTTTTGAAAAGTAGTGAGTTGAAATTCTAACTGCGAAAACTGTTGGAATTTAAATTGAAAATTATCGTCTTCGTAATTAAATATTGGTGTAAAATAGGAGCTTTTGTATACTGGGCGACGACTTTGTACTTGAATAGATGCAGAATATTCATCGTCGCTAATTTTTTGCTTTATAACAATTAAAAATGTACAATCAATTTTCTCTTGCGATCCAAAATTATCTTTTGTCCATTTTGTGTTATTCATAAACTCAAAAATTGACTTTTGCAATTGATCAAAAATTTGTTTTTCAGTAGTACCTTGTATTTGTGTAGTATTAATATTTACCTGACAATTTAGTTCTTGTGAAAAAAAGTTGCCAGCAAACACAATTAATAATAGGAGTGTATATATTTTAGTTTTCATTTTTTTACTGAGTTTGTGGACGTATAAATTCAATAATATAATTTACAATGTGGTTTGCTACTACGAGTTTGGTATTTAACTCAAAATTAGTTATTTTATTGTGTTTATCAATAATTGTGATTTCATTGGTATCTGAACCAAAAACAGTATTTTCAGTTGAAGTTGTGTTAGCAATAATTATGTCTAAATTCTTATTTTTTAGCTTATCAGTAGCATATTCTACTAGGTTTTCGGTTTCTAACGCAAAACCAATTAAACACTGAGTGGTTTTTTGTTTGCCCAATTGCGCTGCGATATCCACTGTTTTTATTAAATTAAGACGTAATGTTTCATCCTTTTTTTTAATTTTTTGTGCGTTTGTGTGTTCAGGCTTGTAATCAGCAACAGCCGCACTACACACGACTATGTTTTTATTATTAAAATTTTCCAAGCAAGCGTTTAGCATTTGCTCTGCGCTTTCAACTCTAATTACATGTATACTAGAATCAGTAATTTCTTCTGCACTTGGCCCTAATATCAAGGTAACCTCAGCACCCATTAAACTAAGCCTGGTTGCAATGGCAATACCCATTTTACCACTACTTCTATTGCCGATATAACGTACAGGGTCAATAGCCTCATAGGTGGGGCCTGCATTTACCAGTGCCTTTTTACCACTTAATGGCAAATTTTGTGAATAATACTGTTGCAAAAATACAATAATATTTTCGGGTTCGGCCATACGACCTTCTCCAAATAAGCCACTTGCCAATTCACCTGTTTCGGCAGGAATAATAAGGTTTCCAAAACTTACTAATTTTTGTAAATTTTGTTGCGTTGTTGGGTGTTGATACATTTCCAAATCCATTGCCGGAGCAACAATGGTTTTGGTTTTTAATGATAAGTAAGTTGCTAATAAAACCGAATCGCACAAACCGTTAGCCATTTTAGCCAAGGTATTTGCTGTAAGTGGCGCAATAACAAACACATCTGCCCATTGGGCTAACTTTACATGGTTATTCCAATTGTAATTAGCATCAAAAAAATCGGTAATAACGGTATTTTTACTAAGTACAGAAAGGGTTTGCGGCGTAATAAACTCCGTTGCAGCTTTTGTAATTATTACTTTTACTTCGGCTCCTTGTTTTACTAATAAGCGCACTAAATGTGCGCATTTATATGCCGCAATACCACCTGTTATACCTAAAAGTATTTTTTTATTGTTTAACATTTAATACAAAAAGGCAGCCTTGGCTAAGCCGAGACTGCCTTTTTAAGGACATTTTATTTTTTGTTAACTAATTACATCTCTTAATGGATTACGAAAATAAACTTTATCTTCTAAAAATTCTTGAATAGAAATTAACGCTGGCTTTGGTAATTTTTCGTAATGTTTAGATATTTCAATTTGTTCGCGGTTTTCAAAAACTTCTTCTAAATTATCAGTATGGCTACTAAACTCTTGTAATTTGCCTGTAAGTTCTTCTTTTAATTCGGAACTAATTTGGTTAGCACGCTTGCTCATTATAGAAATAGCTTCGTAAATGTTACCAGTTACTCCATCAAATCTACGAATATCGCGGGTTACAATACTTTGTTCGGCGTTTGTTTTTTTAAAATCCATGTTATTATAATTTATTTTTTAATCGTTTACAGCTATTATATATATTTTCTGCGCCGCTAAGGTACGTACTTTTTGGGTATAAATCAACAAATTTTAAATAATTTTCAATAGCGCCATCAAGCCGTTCTTCCTTTTTTTGTTGTATACTGTGTATTGCTAAGGTGTAGTACGAATCAATCATCATATAATACATCTCGTCGTTTAACTCACTACTTGGGTATTCTTTTATAAAATTTTTTGTGGCAACAATAGCAGCTTTCCAATCGCTAAGTTTATAATATTGTTTTACAATTTCATAGTCTTTTTTTTCTAATTTACTGTGCAACTTATCAATCATTATGTTACAGGTATCAATTCTAGGACTTTCGTTATAAATATCTACAAACGATTGAAATTCTTTAATGGCATTTTTAGTACTGGTTTGGTCGAGTTTATAATTTGACGACGTTAAATAGTAGCAATAGGCATTCATATAGTAACATTCTTCTGCATGTTTACTGGCTGGAAACTGACGCGTAAAATTTTTAAAATGGTATTGACTTAAAATGTAATCGCCAAGGTTATATTCGCTCCAGGTATAATAGTAATACACCTCTTCGGCTTTTTCTGTTCCTTTCACAACGGGTATTAATTCTTCATAAAGTTGCGATGCTTTGATGTAATGTTCTTTGTCAAAATACTCTTTGGCTTTTGTTAATTTTAGCTCGTAATCCGTACTTTTTAAAAGTTTATTAAATTTATCGCAGGATGCAAAAGATAGGCTTATCGCTAAAAAAAGATATAAAACTTTATGTTTCAAAAATAACAAGATTGTAAAAATACATTTTTATAAATAAAAAAAACCCCGCCTGAGCGAGGTTTTTAATAAAACTTGTTAAATTTAATTATTAATTAATAACTTTTACTGTTTTTGTAGAGCTATTGCTATCAGTAATTCTCACAAAATAATTGCCAGCAGCTTGGTTGCTTAGATCAATTGTAAAATTTGAGTTAGTAGTGCTTTGAGTTGAAATAACTGAACCTAATAAATTATAAACAGTAATTGTGTTTGCACCTTCTAAATTTGCAATAGTAATTTTACCATTAATTGCAGGATTAGGATAAACCGAAATACCAGCGTTTAAAGCGGTATTTTTTAACCCTAATGAACAGATTGATGAAGTAATTGCCCAGTTTTTAACGTCGGTTTGCACTGTCGCTAATACTGAAAGAGAGTTTGCTGCTGATAATTTTACAACATTAGTTGTTAAAGTGCCATTAAATGCACCGGCTGCTGTATAGGTCTTTGAAGGACTTACAACATTACTTACTGCTGAACCATCTCCAAAATTCCAAGTATAAATTTGATTAGGAGTTGGTGGAACCGTAACTGTGTTGCTATAAGGAGTCCAGTATGGGTAAAACTGATTGTAGTTAAATTGGCGATTAGTGGCCCATGCAGAAGTGGTATTTGAATAGCTTAAAGGCGTGTTTGTACAAACAGTTGGTTGAGTAACTGAATGATTAGTAACTAAACTGTAAGATACACGAGGAGCAACCATAAACTCAACATCAGAGGTAGCACCAACAGTTGGAAGGTTTGTGAAAAAACCTGTTGTAGTCGTAAATGTTCCACTATATCTCACAAAACCAAAACCTTCGCCATATTTACAAGCAGTTAAAGTTGTTGTTGATGATGCAGTATTTGCATTGTTTAAATAAGGTCTAATGGTATCTCCTAAAACATAATTCGCACGAATTAAAACTGCAAAATCACCTGTAACAATTTTTGGTTGTAAAAAATTACCACCAATAAATACGCCGGCAGTTCCTGTCATTGCGGCAGTAACTGAATCTAATGGCGGAAACACAGGAACGTTAGCGACAACATTACATAAATATAATTTTGCCGTAACTGTAGCATTTGCAGAAGATGCTTTACGTGCTGCAATACCTTCTAAACCACTAACAACAACTGTACCGCTATTATTAAAACGAGATCCCATGTGCGTTACAGCAAAAGTTCCAGTTTGTGGAGAAGTGTAAGCATAAAAGCCAGTACTTGTAGATGGATTGCGGTAGATATGTTTTTTATAAAAATACCAAAGTGTATCTGAAACTAAAGCAGCAGCAGTTTTTTGACTGTAAGCTGAGTTAGCTTCATTAAAACTTGTATTGTTTGGATTAAACTCAGCTGGCTGAGCAACAAATTGAGATTGTGCATTTACAGCACCTGAAGTTGCAATAGATAAGGCAACAACTGAAAGTAATTTTTTAATCATAATAAATTTATTTTTTTTAGTTATGGGCTAAGTTACAACATTTTTTAATTTAAAACTAATTTTTAACATTTTGTGTTAAGGATTTTTTAAGTTTTTAATATATCATAACTTTCAAGGCCTAAATTAAACAAAGCATCTAATATGCTTAAATTAGGGTTAAACTCAAATTTTGTTTCAAAGGTTTGGTAGTAGGTTTTTGTTAATATTTGTTTAACCAATTCGTCGTTTTTAAAATTTATTTTTGGATGGATAGTTTGCCGTAAATCGCTAGTAGGGTTTATATCCATTTTAAAAACCTCTGTAAAATTAATTTCTTTTGATTGTTTTAATAATTTTAATATTAGATGCAATTGTTTTAAATTGTAATCAAATAAATTATCGAATTTAGTGCTATAAAATTGCTTTATGTCTGTTTCAAAAAATTCAAAATAGGGCGAGTTTTTATAGGCGCTTTCAATTGCCCGCCAATGTTGTTTTTGCCAGTTTTCCGCATAACCAATTTCAACATCCGTAATTAGTTGTTTGTTTGCATTTAAAACGGGAATAGATAGATTTAAAACACCATTAGCCGTTAAAATTTGTGTTCGGTTTCTATAACTTTGTTTTTGGTAATGTTCGTATTTTTCAACTATAATAGTTTCGGCATTAAAAATATAGTAAAAATAATGCAAGTTGGGCCAATAAGCCGTGCTTAATAATACGGTCATTGCTTGGCTTTTTTTATAATTGTTTGTACTTTACCGATAATGTTTTTTTGCGGCAAAAAGCCCCAAACTCGGCTATCGTTTGCATTATCGCGATTATCGCCCATAACAAAATAATAATTTTGCTTTACAATATAGTTTTTTAAATAAGTATTATTTATAAAAACACTATCATTGCTCACAGTTAGGACATTGTTTTCGTAGCGTTCAATAATTGTTTTGTATATGTTAATGTTTATTGAATCTAACAGTAAGGTATCGTTTTTTTTAGGGATGTATAATTTGCCATAATTATCCTTGTTCCAAGGATAATATAATGAATAAGGAAAGCAATTAATATCAAAGTTATTTTTACTTAAACTTTTTAATTCTACTTTTTCTATGAATTCATTTTTACTTAAATTATCGGCTTGTTTTGCAGTAAGAGAAAAATTATAATCGTTTTTGTTACCAATTAAACCACCTTCGGTTAATTGATATTGAACTATAAAATTGCTATCCATGTTATACTTTTCGGTTTTTACATAATAGTTGTGGTTACATGTTAATGTATCATTTAAGGCTACACCATTTACAAAAATTAATTTATTTATAATTTCTATACTGTCTCCCGCAGTTGCAATTATTCGTTGGATAAAATAAGTAGTATTAACACTATCTTGTACTGGGTATTTTAAATATACAACATCATTAATTTTATAGGTGTTGGCAAATTTTTTAATTAAAACAACATCGTCCTTATTAAATGTACGTTGCATATCGTTTGCATTTACTTTTACAATATCATATAAAAAAAATTTTGTACCAATAAATAATAGTAGAGCAACGCTGGCACTAAAAAACCATTTTAGTTGTTTAATATAAGCAAATATATGTTTTACTGATGGCACGATTAATGGGAAGTCTTTTTAGAGAAAGCTACTTGGCTTTTACCTCAAAGCTACTAAAAAAATAATGTGTTTTTTCTTGCTTCTCCCCACTCTTTTCAGAGGCGATAGGGCAAAGAAAATTATTTTATTGTTGCGTAAAGTAAATTTTAAATTTATTTTTTCTCTTTTGCTAACTTTAATTTACGGCGATTATTCCATTTGTTAAAGCCCCAAATACCCAATACACCAATTATAAACGGAATTTTTATAGAGTGCAAGTTACCATCATCAACATAACACAAAAAGCGTTCCCAACGGAATTTGCCTTCTTTACTATTTTTAGTTAATGATTTCAATACTGATTTACCGCTAACCGGATTATTTTCGGCATACTTCATACTAAACCAAACAAAAAATGGCGAACCAACTATGTGGTCAAATGGCACTAAACCCCAACTACGGCTATCGGCACTGTTGTGACGATTATCACCCATCATAAAGTAATAATTTTGTTTAAATGTGTAGCTTGTTATGGGCTTGCCATCGTATAGCACTTGGGCGCCTTGTTTAGTTAATTGATGAATACCATCATCATAGGTATTTAATACTTTTTCGTACAAACAAATATTGTGGGTATCAATTGGGAGCGTTAAACCTTGTTTTGGAATTAATAATGGTCCAAAATTATCGTTATTCCAGGCGTATGATGGATTATGAGGGAAGATAGAAATTTCTATTTTTCCTTTTTCATCCAATTTTTTAGTAACCGAAATTACACCTGCCAATTGCTTTACCTTTTGAGCAACCGTTGCTGGCATGTTTAAACGATAAACAATGCTGTCTTTACTTTCGGCTTCAATACCAACTTCGCTCGCATAAATATCTAACTCATCCAACAAAGTACTATTTGATAAAGATGTCCTCCCGTTACTGAGTGTTATTTCGTCACCAAAAACTCTGCCCTTACATTTTACCAAATAAAAGTGCTGCGCCATTTTAGGCATAGGCTGCAGCGTATTATTTATATAAATTTCGCTATTTTTTATTTCTAAATTATCGCCTGCAATTGCTACACAACGTTTTACATAATGTTCTCTTTTATCAACCGGCCTTGCTGCAATATTACCAACCGGCTTGCCATTAAAAGGGTTTATATTATCGGGGTTATGTAAAAAATCAAATGCCTGACGTTTATAAAACTCTTTGGGTTGCGCATTACCAGCTTTTTTTGCTTCTTGCTCACTATAATAAGCAAGTAATCTAACTACGCCATAGTAGCTCATATCCTGCATGTTTAATAAAACAGTATCGCCATCAGGATAGTTAAACACCACTATGTCGTTATTTTTTACGGAGCCAAAACCCGGCAAACGCATGTATGGCAGTTTAATCCACTCTAAGTAGGATTTTTTAGTTTCGCTTAATGGTAGGGTATGATGTGCAAATGGAAAAGCTAAAGGCGTTTGCGGAATTTTTGGGCCGTAGGCAAATTTATTTACAAATAAAAAATCGCCCACCATTAAACTTTTTTCTAACGAAGAAGTAGGAATTGTAAATGCTTCGATAAAATAGCCGCGAATAATAGAGGCAGCAATTATTGCAAATACAATTGGGTCTATCCAGTTTTTAATTAATTTACTTGGTTCTATTTTAAACTTGCTTAAACCTACAAACTTTGCAGTATCGTCGAACCCTAATTTTACAAAAAAAATATAGGGTAAAAAGGATGCAAAAATTAAATCGTTATTGCTTGGTTTGTTAAATGCGCGGGCCACGTTAAAACCATATACACCATACATTAAAATATTTACACCCGGCACAGCCATAATAATGCACCACCACCAAGGCTTATCTAATAGTTTTGATAAACAATAAAAATTATAAAAAGGGATAAAGCCTTTCCAACTTTCTATACCTGCTTTTGCAAATAATTTACTTAAGCCAAAAAACGAGGCCAGTACTAATATTAAAAAAATAATGTTTCCCATAAAATAATTGGTTGAATATAAAAATTATAAAATTACAAACGAAAGTATTTTTAAATTATTTGACTTTGGTTGTTAATATTTGTTAGAAAAATAAAAAATGTAAAATCAGGTAAACATATGGTAGATTAATTACCTGTAACAATATCAAAACTTTCTAATTCTTCTTCTTCCTCTAGCTGGTCAATCAGCATATTTACGCTCTGTAGTAAAACATCCTTTTCGTTCGAAAATAATAAATCGAAATTACACTGATTCGTATACATATTAAAAATATCAATACATGAGTTTGTTTTAATAGTAAAATCATTTAAATTTTTAGTTGGCGCTAATTCTGCACGTTCTACCCTATCTAATTCAAACAAATTATTTAACTCAATAATTTTAATTAGTTCTTCGGCATAGCATGTATAGGTTGCATAGCCTGCATTTTTTAGTCCATAACACCAGCCTTTGTAATCGGATAGAGGTAAATTAAACAAATGGGCATATCTACTCCGCGATTTTAAAAACAAACTATGGTCGATATACGAATCTTCAACCGAAACATATTTTCTAAAACATTCATTTAAAGTATCATCTGTATGCGTTATTGTATCTCCACCCCATTCAACATGACATTTTATGCCAAAATGATTGTTAGATTTTTTTGCTAAGGTGCTATTTCCACTGCTGCTTTCAAATATAGCTTGGGCTAGAATAACGCTTGCGGGAATTCTAAATTCATACATTTGCTCTAAGGCTTCGCTCGCATACAAACTGCTATAGGAATTAGGCTGTAATGGTGGCACTTGCCCATTTGTTTTAAACGACAAAAAAACCAAAAAAACCCAAATTATTGCCTTATAAAATATATTGTATTTATGAATTGGCTTTTTAACTTTAATCATTTATATTTACAAATGTAGAGCTGTAAATTAGCTATTTTAAGGCTAGTTTATTTAAATATCAACACAGTAGTATTGAAAATGAAAGCATTAACTTTTTTAATTACCATAAGCACTTTTTCTGTTTCTATAAATACAGTAATGGCTCAAAACACATTTAATTACCCAACAACAAAAAAACAAGTTGTAACCGATACTTATTTTGATACAAAAATAGATGACCCCTACCGATGGTTAGAGGAGGATAAAAGTGCCGAAACAGCTGCTTGGGTTAATGCTCAAAATCAATGTAGTCAAAACTATTTTAGTAAAATTTCGCAAATAACTAAAATTAAGGCGCGCTTAACCGACCTATGGAATTTTAATAAAGAAAGCGCACCCTTTAAAAAGGGGAATTCATTTTTTTGCTATAAAAACAATGGCCTACAAAACCAAAGTGTATTTTACATAAAAAAAACAATTGAAGACAAAGGACAGGTTTTATTAGATCCCAACACCTTATCTGCTGATGGAACAGTATCATTAAACGGAATAGAAATTTCGAAAAATGGAAAAACCTTAGCCTATGGCATTTCAAAAGCAGGTAGCGATTGGGTGGAGATTCATTTTAAAGACGTTGCTACAAAAAAAGATTTATCTGATACACTTAAATGGGTAAAGTTTAGTGGTATGAGTTGGAAGGGGAATGGTATTTATTATAGCCGTTACGATGCTCCTACTGCAAGTGCCCTGTCTCAAAAAAATCAATTTCACAAAGTATATTATCACCAATTAGGTACCATGCAGAGTAAAGATGTGTTGGTATATGAAGATAAAATACATGCCGATTATAATTTTGGTGCCAATGTTACTGATGATGAAAATTACTTAGCACTGTACATTAGCCAAAGCACCAGTGGTGATAAATTACTATTAAAAGACTTAACCAAAGAAAATTCGCAGTTTATAACAATTGCTAATGATTTTGACAACGAAAATGCAATTATTGATAACATTGGAAGTACTTTTTATATGCGCACCAACTACAATGCGCCTAAATATAAATTAGTACAATTTACGATGGATAGCTATGAAAAAACAAATTGGCAAACCATTTTACCCGAAACTAATAATTTATTAGAAGGTGTGCGCTTGAGCAACAAAAAAATAATTGCTAATTATTTGCAAGATGTAACATCAAAACTAATGTGTTACAGCCTTGGCGGTGCTTTTGAAAAAGAAATTAAATTGCCTGGGCTTTGCAAATTAAATAGTTTTAATACCGATTACACTTACAACTTTGCTACTTACAGTATTGCCCAATTTAATGCCCCTGAGCAGAACTACTATTTAGATTGCAAAACATGGCAAAGTAAACTGATTTTTAAACCGACTACTAAATTTAATTCGGATAATTATATAACCGAACAACTGTTTTTTAAAAGCAAAGACGGCACAAAAATACCCATGTTTATTACACACAAAAAAGGTTTGGTAATGAACGAAAACACCCCAGCATTTGTATATGGCTACGGTGGCTTTAATATTTCTATTACGCCGGGCTTTGGAATTGATAAAACTGTTTTTTTAGAAGCAGGCGGCATCTATTGTGTTATAAATATGCGAGGCGGCGGAGAGTATGGTGAAGATTGGCATAAAGCTGGAACTAAGTGTTATAAACAAAATGTGTTTGATGATTTTATTGCAGGATGCGACTATTTAGTTTCTAAAAAATTTACGTCATATGCTAAAATTGCTATACATGGCCGAAGCAACGGTGGCTTGCTTATTGGTGCCGTTATGACCCAACGACCTGACATATGTAAAGTGGCTATACCAACCGTTGGTGTGTTAGATATGTTGCGCTTTCATTTATTTACTATTGGAAGGGCTTGGAGTGTAGATTATGGAAACAGCGAAGTTAACGCAGAATTTAATTGCTTAATAAAATATTCGCCTTTACACAATGTGGCTAAAAAATCGTACCCAGCTACCTTAATATTAACAGGCGACCACGACGATAGAGTTGTGCCTGCGCACTCCTTTAAGTTTGCTGCTACGTTACAAGAAAAAAACGATGGACCTAATCCTATGTTAATTCGTATTGACGTAAATGCCGGGCATGGGGCGGGTAAACCAACCTCTAAACAAATTGATGAATACAGCGATATGTGGGGCTTTATATTTTATAATTTAAAAATGGAACTATAAATACAACAATTAAAAAAATAGAAAAAGTAACCAACACTATAAAAAACTGCGAAAGCTAAGTCTGATTTAAACCAAAAACAAAATAGAATGAAAAAAATAATCTTATTAATTGCATTTCTTACGACATTAAACAGTAGTGCACAAACGCAAAAATATCATAAAGTACTAATGATGGGGAATGAGCAACTCGCCAAACAATTGTTGCAATTAGGTATTACTATTGACCATAGCGATGCTAATGAAGAAGGCATAGTGGCCGAAATTAGCGACGCTGAGCTACAGATTTTAAAACAAAATAAAGTAAAACATAAACTATTAATTTACGATGTAGCTACATTTTACGAACTCCGTAATAAAGCTGATTTGCAATCAAAAACGGCGGCTGCAGCTGTATGTAACGCTTCTGGCATTGTAAAACCTACTAATTTTCATTTGGGGAGCATGGGTGGCTATTTTACATTTGTTGAAATGCAACAAATTTTGGATAGTATGGCGTTATTGTATCCAAATATTATTTCTGTAAAACAAGCCCTAAGCCCGCAAAGTATTGAAGGTCGTAATATTTGGCAAGTAAAAATAAGCGATAATCCAAATGTAGATGAAAACGAACCAGAAGTTTTATACTCGTCGCTTCATCATGCGCGCGAAGCTGCTAGCTTATCGCAACTTATATTTTACATGTGGTATCTTTTAGAAAACTATGCTACCAATTCTGATATTAAAGGAATAGTAGATAATAGTGAAATGTATTTTGTTCCTTGCGTTAATCCCGATGGCTATGTGTATAACCAAACCACCAATCCTAATGGCGGCGGTATGTGGCGAAAAAATCGTAAAGTAAATGGCGGTGGCACCTTTGGAGTAGATTTAAATAGAAACTATGGTTATAATTGGGGCTATGATAATGTAGGTTCGTCACCCACATCCAGTAGTGATACATATAGAGGTACTGCGGCTTTTAGCGAACCTGAAACCCAAGCAATGCGAAATTTTTGTAACACAAGACAATTTGTTACCGCTTTAAATGCCCACACCTATAGCAATTTATTAATTTACCCATGGGGCTATTTACCTAGTATTTACACACCCGATAGTGCTACATTTGTTAATTGGAGCGTACTGTTAACCGAAGATAGTCGATTTTTATATGGCACCGGCGACCAAACCGTTGCATACGTTACTAACGGCGATAGCGACGATTGGATGTATGGGGAACAAACAAGTAAACCCAAAATTTTATCTATGACTCCCGAAGCGGGTTCGTCAGTTGATGGGTTTTGGCCTGCATCATCGCGTATTTTAGATATTTGTAAAACTACTTTTATGCAAAATTTAAATTTAGTTAAGTTGGCAATAAACAATGGTGTTGCAAAAGATATGCACGACAAATTTTTATACACCAATGGGTATTTAAAATTTAACATGCAACGCTTAAGTTTAAATGCAAACACATTTACGGTTTCTATAACACCTGTGGGTAACGACATAAATTCAGTGGGTACGCCAAAAATTTATTCGGGCTTAACAGCCAACCAAAAAGTAAACGATTCGATTGCCTATACGTTAAATACAGGCCTGACTGTTGGGCAAACCATAAAATATTTAATTACTGTAAACAGTGGTGCTTTTACAAGAAGCGACACCGTTACAAAAATTTATGGCATGCCAACAACTGTATTTTCTGAAGGTGGTAACTCTACCTCAACCAGCTACACTACCAGTGGCACTTGGGGCTTAAGCACAACAAAGTTTGTAAGCCCGCCTACCAGCATTACAGATAGTCCCAGCGGTTTATACGCTGCCAACGCCAACAAATCAATTACATTAAATAATCAGGTTAATTTAAGTAACGCTATTTATGCCCATTTACAATATTATACGCGTTTTGAGATTGAAAAAAATAGCGATAAGGCACAAATATTAATTAGTACAAATAATGGTAGCAGCTTTACACCTTTATGTGCCAAATACGAAACATCACCGGCGTCGTTTGGCGGTACAGCACCCGTTTATGATGGCTTTCAAGATGGTTGGGTAAAAGAAGACATTGATTTATCAAGTTATATCGGACAAAACATTAAGATACGTTTTACATTCACTTCTAATTTTAATGTAAACAAAGATGGTTTTTATTTTGACGATATGTTGATTAGAACCTTACCATTAAATTCAGTAGGTATAAAACAAACAACCATTTTTGCAGATAATATTTTACTAAGCCCAAACCCGAGCAACGGACAGTTTAATTTATACAACCCCGATTTAAAACAATTAGATGTAACTGTAGTTAATACCTTAAGTCAAATTGTTTTTAAAACAAGTACTTCAGCCCAACAATCCATTATAAATATTGAACAATTTAACAATGGCATTTATTTTGTGAAACTTAAATTAGCTAATGAAGAAATAATTAAAAAGGTGGTTGTAAGTAAGTAATGGTGTTTTATATTATAGAAGATAATAATAAAGTACAATGCAAATTACACAGATGCCATCTGCTTTAATGCCGCCACAAGTGCATCTAACTCAGCTGTAGTTGTGTACAAGTGAGGTGTTATGCGCACACCTTTTACGTTAGCAGAATTGATGGCAACTGTCCATATTTTATATTTTTCTAATAATATTTTTGCTAAATCAGCAGGTGCAATGCCTTCAATACCAACGTTGGCAATAGCGCAACTTCGATTTAAATCAGTGGGTGTATTTAGATATATTTTTTTAGTATCTTTTAGTTTGCTTGTCCAATAACTTTGTAAAAAGCGTAGCCGTTCCTCTTTTCGCTTTATGCCAATAGCGTTATGGTAATCAATGGCATGATTTAATGCAATATCGGTAGCTACAGGTGTTGTACCCGTGTGGTTTAATTTACGAATATCATCTTCTGCAAAACTATAATCCGCATACAGTGGCCAGGTTTTTTTTATTTTTTCTTTTCTTACATAAAGTATGCCCACACCTAAAGGCACACCCAACCATTTATGTAAACTGCTTCCAAAATAATCGCAATTTAAATCGCTTATTTTAAAATCAAATTGAGCAACACTGTGTGCACCGTCTACCATTACTTCAACGCCTTTGCTATGCGCCATGTCGCATATTTTTTTCACCGGCAAAATATGCCCAGTAATATTTACCATGTGGCAAACCATCAGCAATTTTGTTTTTGGTGTGATGGCTTTCGCGTAAAGCTCAACAATTTCATCATCTGTTTTTGGATTTATAGGCAATGAAATAATTTTATTAACCATGCCATAACGCTTAGCTTGTTGTTTAAACATATCCAACATGCTACCATAATCTTGTTCTGCCATTACGGCTTCATCACCTGCCTTCCAATCAAAACTCGAAATAACGGTATCTAACGACTCCGTTGTATTTCGTGTAATAATTAATTCGTCTTTGTTACAACCCAATAGTTCGGCCAAACGCTCTTTACTTTTTTGTTTGTTATCAAATTGCACGGTGCGCATGTAATACGACGCCTCGTAATTTATCATTCGAACGTCTTTTAAATAAGCTTCCAATACGGGTTCGCTCATCATACTATAATAACCGTTTTCTAAATTAATATAGTTGGGTTTTAACCTATAATCACTACGAATCTTTAGCCAAAAATCATCAAATTCTTGTTGTAGCCAATTGTTAGGTAATGTATCTACTACATTTTTTGCTTTTAAGGTTAATGGCAAAGTGGCTGTAGCTAAAAGCGATTTTATAAAATTACGTTTACTAATCATTGTTTTAAATTTAATAAAAAATTATTTAATAATAACTCGCCCCAATAGTTTATTTACACGGCTTTTGTGTTTTTCTAAATGTATAATTTCTTGTAAAATTAATTCTACTTTATCGTACTCAGCTACTTTTAATAATTGTTGGCTTTCGCTAATAAACTGGTTTAATTTCCGTGCTTTGTAACTAAATAACGTAGTTTGGGTTAGTTTTTTTAATAGGTGTATTTCTTCCGGAACAAATATTCCATTTAATTTCCACTTTTTACTTAATTCGTAATTTGAATGTACGTGATTAATTACAAAACTACTAATAAGTGGGTTTTGATGATTTGAAAAGTATTTTAAATCGGGTAAACGTTGGTTACTTAACTCATTTACGTACTCCTCATAAATTTGAGTATACATTGGGTTTTCAAAACTAATTTCGTCGCGCATTAATTCAAAAAAAATGTATTCGCCTAAAGTAATTTCTAAATCGTATTTTTCTAACTCTTCATTTTCGGCCTCAATAGTAACATAAGCATTACCAAAAGCTAAAAGCAATCGCAGCAGTTCTTTTTCCTCCGCATCAAAACTAAGTACTTCTGTTTCCTCAATTTTCCCTTCGACTTCGCTCAGGGTGACATTCTCTTCAATCCCTTTAATCTCTTCTGTCCCTCTCGTCTGTCTTGTCTCTTGCTTCCCTTCAGACCCTTTACTCCCTGTCTTCCTCCTAATTTTATTTACTTCTTGCTGAAGAATAGATTCCTCTAACTCCATAATATTAGCACATTCTTTTACATAAATACTACGTATAATATTATCGGGAATTATAGAAATACTTTCTACAATATCCTTAATAACATGGGCTTTTTTTATGGGATCGTTTTTGGTTTCGGTAGTTAATTTTTTGGCCTTAAAAATTAAAAAATCTTCAGAATTAGCTTGTATGTAATTTTTAAATTCTTCGTTTGTTACTTTTCTACTGAAGCTATCCGGGTCATCATTATCCGGAAAAAACAAAAGACGTACATTCATTCCCTCTTCCAATAAAAGTGGGATAGCTCTGTTGCTGGCTTTTTGTCCGGCTTCATCGCCATCGTATAACACTACAATGTTTTTGGTAAAACGATGAATGGATTTTATTTGTTCGACTGTTAACGATGTGCCACTACTTGCCACTACATTTTCAATACCCGCTTGGTGCATAGCAATTACATCCATATAACCCTCTACTAAGTAGCAGTTATCGTTTTGCTGTATGGCTTTTTTACCTAACCATAAACCGTACAAAATTTTACTTTTATTGTAAATATCTGTTTCGGGGCTATTGATGTATTTTGCAATTTTTTTATCGTTGGTAAGTGTGCGTCCGCCAAAGGCTACCACACGCCCGCCATCATCTTGTATTGGAAACATTACCCGCCCTGCGTAACGGTCAAACACATCAGCTACTGTAATTTCGGCACCCTCTACATATTTATTACTTAAAATACTCATACCTGTTTTGGCTAAGTATTTTGGCTGATAGCCTGCTTTAACGGCGGCTTGGGTAAAGGCATTACGTTCTTCTAAGCTGTAGCCTAATTGAAATTTTTGTATGATAGCATCACTTAACTCACGTTGTTTAAAATAGCCTAAACCAATAGACTTCCCTAAGTCGGTAGTATTCATTACCTCCGTAAAATAGCGTTGTGCATATTGCATCACAATGAGCATACTTTCACGTTCGGTTTGTTTTTCTTTTTCTTGGGGTGTTATTTCACGCTCAACAACTTCAATACCATATTTATTTGCCAACCATTTTAACGCCTCTGGATAGCTTAATTGCAGGTGCTCCATAATAAAATTTACAGAGTTGCCAGCCTTGCCGCAACCAAAACACTTGTAAATACCTTTAACAGGGCTTACGGTAAACGAAGGCGTTTTTTCGCCATGAAAAGGGCATAACCCCAAAAGATTAACCCCACGTTTTTTAAACGTAATAAAATCGCCAAGCACTTCTTCTACTCGGGCAGTTTCAATTATTTTATCAACAGTTACTTTAGGTATCACGCAATGTGTAAATTTGGGGAAATAAATTTAATAAAAAATAAGATGATAAAACTACGATATACTTTAATAGCATTTTTTATAATTTTAAATGTTGTATCACTTAAGGCTCAAGATGAGGAAGTAAATCCCTATAAAAAACTTACAAAAAAATTTATTGGCGCAGTAAAGCGCGGGGAATATAATAAAAATCAAAAATTTTTTGACAGCACTTTTTATGGAAAAATAATTGAAGCACAAGCCGATAAAACCATAAATGATTTTATTAAAGCATATGGGCCTATTGTTGCTATTGAACGCACCGAAGTGGATACCCAAGGTTGCAAAATGGCAACTTGCACTAGCATTAAAGTGGCCAAAGGCAAATTTTTGTGGTATTTATTATTTGATCAAGCACAATCTATTAATCGTTTTACAATTGATACGTTTAGCACCCAATGGTTTTATAAACCCGAAGCAATAACTAATGTAAATTATACACGCAAGGAAGTTTTAGTTGAAACAAATTCGTTTATAAAACTGCCTGGAAGCCTTTATATACCAAACAATGCAAAAAAAACTGCGGCGGTTGTTTTAGTGCACGGTAGTGGTCCGCACGACCGAAATGGAAGCATTGGTAAAAATAAAATTTATTTAGAAATGGCTTTAGGCTTGGTGCAACAAGGCATTACGGTGTTAGCCTATGATAAACGCACCTATGTGTATCAAACCAATAATCCTTTTCCTATTGATAGTATGGATTATTACAGCGAAACCATTGACGATGCGGTTGCTGCCGTTGCTTTTTTAAAACAGCAAAAAGAAGTTGACAGTGCAAAAGTATTTATTGCCGGACACAGCCAAGGAGCGCTATGTGCCCCTTTAATGGCGAAAAAATGTAAGGTAAAAGGTTTGGTTTTATTGGCCGCGCCGGCCCGTCCGTTGCTAGAAATAATACCCGAACAATTAGATTATTTAAGTAATATTGATGGAAAGGTAAGTGAGGAAGAAGAAAAAATGAATAACGCCCTAAAATGGCAGGTTAAAAATGCATTAAAGCCAGATTTAAATTTAAAAAGTAAAGTGATATTGCCCTTTGGCGCCAAACCAAAGTATTGGTTGTTAGATAGAAATTATAAAGTATTAGAAGTTGCAAAAACCTTAACTATTCCAATGCAGCTGCTACAGGGTGGGCGCGATTATAACGTTACTAAAAAAGATTATGATTTATGGGTAGAAGCGATGAACGGTAAGTTAAATTTTAAAGCAACTTGGTTTGAAGATTTAGATCATATGTATTTTACTGGAATTGGAATGGCGACTCCAGAAACCATGATGCAGACCAACCACATGAGTAAAAAAGTAATTAGTAAAATGGTGGATTTTATAAAATAAAAAACAATTATTTTTAATTTTTTTTGGATAGCTATAAAATAACGTTTGATACTTGGAATAAGATCGCAAAATTATATCAGGATAATTTTATGGACTTAGATTTATACAACGACACCTATGATCTATTTTGTAATTTAATTGAAAAACAAAATCCTAAAATTTTTGAAATAGGTTGCGGGCCCGGAAACATAACAAAGTATTTGCTGTTAAAACGACCCGATTTTAAAATTGATGCTATTGACGTAGCACCAAACATGATACAATTGGCACAACACACTAACCCTACTGCTAATTTTAATAGTATGGATTGCAGAGAGATTGATAAAATTACCGCTACATACGATGCCATTATGTGTGGTTTTTGTATGCCGTATTTAGCAGAACAAGACTGTAATAAACTCGTAAACGACTGCAGTGCATTACTAAACTACAATGGTGTATTTTATTTTAGTGTTATTGAAGGCGATTACTTTAATTCAGGTTATGAATTTGGGAGCAGTGGCGATAAATGCTACGTATATTATTATAATGAAGATTTTTTTAAAAAATTACTCCTTCAAACTCATTTTGAATTAAAAAATGTAATTCGAATAAATTATACTAAATCGGACAATACAACGAATACACATTTGATTTTTATAGCTAAAAAAAATAAATTTTAATGTGTTTAAAAAAACGAATAAAGCAATCTGCCTGTTAAGAAATAAATTGTAATACCAATTATATCATTTAAAGTAGTAACAAAAGGCCCCGTTGCAAGCGCAGGATTTATTTTAAAGCGGTTTAACGTTAAAGGCACAAAAGTACCTAAAAACGAAGCACACAAAATTACTGTTAATAAAGCAATACTTACCGTAGCTGCCAATTTCCAATCTTCAATTAAAAACGCATACAACCAAATTATAGATGAGCAAATTAATCCGTTAATCATTCCCACACCTAATTCTTTTATTAATTTTGGAGCAATTTTATCTCCTAATAAGGAGTTGTTTGCCAAACCCTGTACAATTATAGAACTGCTTTGCACCCCCACATTACCGCCCATAGCACCAATTAATGGAATAAAATAAGCCATTTCAGGATGAATTTTAATTTGCTCTTCGTAAGTGCCAATAATACGCGAACCCACAATACCCCCACACATACCAACTATTAACCAAGGTATACGTGCTTTTGCCAATACCCATAATTTATCATTACTGTCAACATCATCACTAATACCACTCATACGCTGAATGTTTTCGTCGGCAGTTTCCTTTATCACGTCCACCACATCATCAATAGTAATGCGCCCCATTAGCCGCCCCAGTTGGTCAACAACAGGCAAAACAACCAAGTCGTATTTCTGCATAAATTCGGCAACCTCTTCACTAGTTGTATTTGTTCTTACATATTGAATATCGGGTTCGTAAATTTCTTCAACAGTCGCCAAAGGATGCGAAATAATTAATTTTTTTAAAGAAAGCATGCCTATTAAGCGCTCATCATTATCAACTACGTATACTGCATACATTACCTCTACGTTATCCGTTTGCTTTCTAATTTCTTCAATACATTGGGTAACGGTTTCAAAGGCATACACGCTCACCAATTCCTTTGCCATTAGAGATCCGGCAGTACCCTCGTCGTAATTAATTAATTCAGCAATATCACTCGCTTGTTCAATATTTTCAATGTGCGATAAAACCTCATCTTGAATATTTTCGGGCAATTCTGAAATAACATCGGCAGCGTCATCGCTATCCATATTATCCAGCTGTTCGGCAATTTCTTTACTACTAAAAGTAGCTAATAAACTTTCGCGGGTATCATCGTCTAATTCTAATAAAACATCGGGGGCAAAATCATCGTCTAATAATTCGTATAGGTATGACGCCTCTTCAATGTTTAATTGGTTAATAATAATGGCAATATCTTGCGCATACAAATCGTGCAATTGTTCTTTTAAAAACGATTGATTTTTTTGCTCAATAGCCTCTTTTAAAGTATCTAAAATATCGGTTGTTAATTCAAACTGCATAGCGCCATTTTAAAAGCCATGCAAAAGTAAATAATAAATTGGTACAAAATTAGCGTGTTTACAATTACTACTATTTAATACTAAACGGCAAAAAACCTGCAAGATTTTAAAAAATTTTGCAGGGTTAATACAATTTTTAGAAACCTAAATTAATTAGCTTGTTAGCAGTTTAATCTACTATTAAAAAGTGGTTACAAATTGCGTAAGCCTTACTTCTTAATTTTTTTCAGATAAAACAATAAATTAAAATCTATCTAAATTCATTACTTTATTCCATGCAGCAACAAAATCTTTTACAAATTTTGCTTTAGAATCGTTGCAAGCATAAATCTCGGCAATGGCGCGTAATTCAGAGTTTGAACCAAAGATTAAATCTGCTCTTGTGGCAGTCCATTTTGGTTCTCCACTTATGCGATCCGATCCTACAAATACTTCACCCGCATCGTTTGTTGCTTTCCATGTTGTACTTATATCTAAGATATTAGTGAAAAAATCATTCGTAAGCGCTTCGGTATTTTTGGTAAACACACCGTGCTTTGAGCTATTATAGTTGGTATTTAATACACGCATACCACCTACTAAAACAGTCATTTCTACAGTAGTTAAGTTTAATAGTTGCGCTTTATCAATTAATAGTTCTTCGGTAACCGATGTGCATTTAGCATTTTTATAATTTCTAAATCCATCTGCTTTTGGTTCTAATACTGCAAATGATGCTACATCGGTTTGCTCTAAAGTGGCATCGCCTCTGCCAGGCGTAAATGGAACAGAAATAGTTTGTTCTGCATTTTTAGCTGCCTTTTCAATGGCCACACATCCACCCAATACAATTAAATCTGCCATTGAAATAGTTTTGGCAAATTCTTTCTGTATTTTTTCGTAAGCTGCTAATACTGTTTTTAATTGTGTTGGATTATTTACTTCCCAATTAACTTGAGGCTCTAAACGAATACGAGCACCATTAGCACCACCTCGTTTATCCGAACCACGAAATGTAGAAGCCGAAGCCCAGGCCGTAGAAACTAACTGCGCAATTGTTAAACCACTTGCACTAATTTTATCTTTTAATGCAGCTATATCGGCATCGGTTAAATCTTTATTTCCTGCAGGAACAGGGTCTTGCCAAATTAAAACTTCTTTAGGAACTTCTGCGCCCAAATAACGTGCAAGAGGTCCCATATCACGATGCGTTAGTTTAAACCAAGCTCTTGCAAAAGCATCGGCAAACTGATCAAAGTTTTCAAAGAAACGTTTTGATATAAGTCCGTAAATCGGGTCTATTTTCAGTGCCAAGTCTGCTGTGGTCATCATTGGTGCATGAAATTTTTTAGCATCGTGTGCATCTACCACTGTTGCGGTTGCGCTTTCGTCAGTTGGTGTCCATTGATGGGCGCCAGCAGGACTTTTAGATAATTTCCAATCGTACTTAAATAAGGTTGCAAAATAGCCATTATCCCAAGTGGTAGGGTTGGGTTTCCAGGCCCCTTCTATTCCACTGGTAATTGCGTCGCCACCTTTACCTGTCCCAAAACTATTTATCCATCCCATTCCCATGTGTTCTATGCTTTCACCTTCAGGTTCGCGACCAACATGACTTTCACTTGCAGCGCCGTGCGCTTTACCAAAAGTATGTCCACCCGCAACTAATGCAACTGTCTCTTCATCGTTCATTGCCATACGGGCAAAGGTTTCTCTAATGTCTTTTGCCGACGCCAACGGATCAGGATTTCCATTAGGCCCTTGAGGGTTTACATAAATTAATCCCATTTGTACGGCGGCTAAAGGTTTCTCTAATTCTCTATCGCCACTGTATCGTTTATCGCCTAACCACTCTGTTTCGTTACCCCAATTAATATCTTGTTCAGGTTCCCAAATATCTTCACGACCACCAGCATATCCAAAGGTTTTAAAGCCCATAGATTCTAAAGCGCAGTTACCTGCTAAAATCATTAAATCGGCCCACGAAATTTTAGTGCCATATTTTTGTTTAATAGGCCAAAGTAAAAAACGGGCTTTGTCTAAATTGCCATTATCTGGCCAACTATTAATAGGTGCAAAACGTTGATTACCTGTTCCTGCACCACCACGCCCATCCGAAATACGATAGGTACCAGCGCTATGCCAAGCCATACGTATAAACAAAGGGCCGTAATGTCCATAATCGGCAGGCCACCAATCTTGCGAAGTGGTCATTAAATCAAAAATATCTTTTTTTATTGCTTTTAAATCCAATGTTTTAAATGCTTCCGCATAATTAAAATTTTTGTCCATTGGATCTGACAGGCTAGAGTGCTGACGCAGAATTCCTAAATTTAATCGGTTTGGCCACCAATCTTTATTTGAAGTGCCGTTGCTTACGGCGTTTTTCATTTGTCCGTGTGGAAAAGGGCATTTGCTTTCGTTTGAGTTGCTCATAGTTGTTTTTATTTGCTTTTAGTATTAAATGTACCTATTGTTTGAAGTTTAATATCTTGAACCCTAAAGTTTTTTATTTTTTTGTTTTTAAAATAAGCATTATTGATCGTGTTAAGTTTTTGGTCTTCGTAGTCTCAAATACAGTTGGTTTCGGCACAATACAAATGATGTTGATTAGATAAAACGGCGTCGTACCGCATAATGTCTTTTTCTGTTTTTACTTTTTTTAGAAGTTTGTTGTTAACTAAAAAATCTAAAACTTATTAAACCGTTCTTACCGAACTGTTTGGGTAATTTGCTTTAATGTACTTTAATACATTTTCGGCAGTTGGGTGGCTTATTAATTTAACAATAGATTAGTTTATTACCACACGTGTGGGTGTTCCTTTCAGTTTTTTTATGTAAAAAAAATTGAACCTCTTATTTTTACACTTTCAATAATTACTCTATGAAGATAATCATTCTTATGTAGGAATAAATATTTTTATAAAAAAGATACAAAACAGTTATTAAGATAGCGTTTTTGTTGTTAACTATTTTGGTTAAACAACTATATAAGCGCAATTACTTTTAACTCAATAGCAATGGGTGTGGGTAGTTTATTAATTTCAATAGTGGTACGGCAGGGCAAGTTATCTTTAAAATAGTCTGCCCAAATTTTATTGTAAATGGCAAAATCATCTTTCATATTAGTTAAAAATACAGTTACATCAATAATATTTTGCCAACTGCTACCGCTGTCTTCCAAAATATATTTAATATTTTTAAACACACTGTGACATTGCGTAGCTATATCGTAACTTATAATTTGCCCATTGGCATCTAATTCAACACCAGGTATTTTTTTAGTGCCTCGCTCTCGTGGCCCCACCCCACTTAAAAATAATAAATTACCAACTTTACGAGCGTGTGGATACAAGCCCACTGGCTCTGGTGCTTTACTCGATTCTATTTTAATGTTATTGCTCATATTTTATTTTTTTTTACTAAGTGATACAAATCTTTTGAGCATACAGCGTTTTTTAGTAAGTATAACTTTGTATCCTCTTGTTGCGATTTATTCTGTTCTGTTTTTACTTAACTATTAACTGTTTTTTTATTGTGTCGCATTTGCCTTCTTGCTCTTCGTTTCTGAATTCTTAACTCTTTTCTATTGCCTTTTGCCATTCGCGCACTCGGTTTATTTTTAGCACTTTTTTCTAAATATGGGTTGTAAGAATTTTTATTACTTCGCCACTTTCTCCAAGTACGTTTGCGCTCACGTTTTTGCTTAAACATTTCGTTATTTTGAGCAACTGTTGGTACTGTTGAAAAAATAAATAAACACATTAAAAGTTTTAAAACGAACTGCATAAAACAAATATAAGCTAAATAATAAAAATTGAAAAGGCGTAAATTAATTTATAAAAAAAACCTCAATCATTTACGATTGAGGTTTAATATAAAGTTTTATTAAAAAATTAATTACTAATGCTAATTTTCTTTTCTAATTCTTCAATATAAGCTTTAAAGCGTTTATCGGTATCCATTAAATTATTCACAGTACGGCAAGCATGTAAAACAGTAGCGTGATCTTTACCACCGCAGTGCATACCAATAGTAGCTAGGCTCGATTTTGTCATACTTTTAGCAAAAAACATAGCTATTTGGCGCGCTTGAACAACTTCGCGTTTACGCGTTTTTGATTTCATTGTGTCAATAGCTAAATCAAAGTAATCGCACACCACTTTCTGAATGTAATCAATACTTACTTCGCGTGCAGTACTTTTCACAAATTTATCAATCATTGTTTTGGCCAATTCCAAAGTGATTAATTTTTTGTTTAAGCTACTTTGCGCTAATAACGAAATTAAAGCGCCTTCTAATTCGCGAACGTTTGATGTTATGCTGTACGCTAAATATTCGTTTACTTCCTTTGGCAATTGAATACCTTCATTATAAACCTTTTTATCTAAAATAGCAATACGTGTTTCTAAGCCAGGAGCTTGTAAATCGGCACTTAATCCCCATTTAAAACGAGATAATAAACGTTGTTCAATACCTTGAATATCAACTGGTGCGCGATCGGCTGTTAAAATAATTTGTTTACCTAACTGGTGTAAGTGGTTAAAAATATGGAAAAAAGAATCTTGTGTTTTTTCTTTACCTGCAAAATACTGAACATCATCAATAATTAATACATCAATCATTTGATAAAAATGAATAAAATCATTTGTATTATTATTTTTTGTAGCCTCTATAAACTGTGTAATAAATTTTTCAGATTGAACATACAATACCGTTTTATTTGGGTGATTTTTCTTTACCTCAATACCAATAGCTTGTGCTAAGTGCGTTTTACCTAAACCTACACCACCATATAATAATAAAGGATTAAAAGCATTACCACCCGGTTTTTGAGCCACAGCATAACCAGCACTACGCGCTAAACGGTTACAATCTCCTTCTACATAATTATCAAAACTATAATTAGGATTTAATTGCGACTCTACTTGTACTTTTTTTAACCCTGGAATTACAAACGGATTGCGAATTGAGCTATTACTAACATCAATTGGCATATTTACATGCGGGTTTTTTAAATTGGTGTTTATGTTTGGCAATTTTACCGAAATAGGTGTTTCAGTTTTACCCGAAGCATTATCCATTATGATATTGTATTCTAATTTACCATCAGCACCTAGTTCTTTTTTTATTACTTTTTTTATAAGTGTAATATAATGTTCTTCTAACCATTCGTAAAAAAATTGTGAAGGAACTTGAATGGTTAAGACATTGTTATTTATTTTTATTGCTTTTATGGGTTCAAACCAAGTTTTAAAATTTTGCGCGCTTACATTATCTTTTACAATCTCTATGCAATCGTTCCAAATTTGCTCTGCCGTTTTTTCCTTCATCATTGTTTTAAATAGTTTTTAATAATATGCTGTTTGTGAGAATTAACAAAATAGTGTTTGTAAATATAGTGCGATTATTTGTTTTTGCAACAATAAAGCCAAATAAAAAAACAAAAAAAATATTTTTTTTTATTTGGTAGATTAATTTTTTTTACTCTATCCTATATTATTTTATGATTGGTGTTGCTTTGTAAGATTTTTTTGTTTATTGGTGTAAACATAATTTCAATTTTACCCAGCCAAATACCTGCCCAACCCACTTGGGTAATTTGAACCTCATGCCCTTCAACATTCTTAATGCTATCGGGCTTTTCTAAAAAAGTGTGCGTGTGGCCACCAATAATTAAATCAATATTTTTTGTTTGCGAAGCAAACGTTATATCGCTAATTTTTGAATCGGCATATTTATAACCCAAGTGGGATAAACAAATTACGTAATCGCATTTTTTTTCTTTTTTTAAAATAGAAGAAATTTTATTAGCTTCTTCAACAGGATTATTGTATTTTATACCTTTTGTAAAACGTTTATCTACTAAGTTCTCCAAATCAATACTTACACCCAATACACCAATTTTTAAATTATTTTTTTTATAAATTTTATAGGGAGTAATTTTTTTATTGTTTGCTAAAACCGTGTCGTCAAAATTATAATTGCAATTAATAAAATCGAAGTTTGCGTGAGGTTGTTGTTTTAATAAATTTTCGCAACCCATATCAAAATCATGATTACCAAAGGTTACAGCGTCATAGCCCATTAAACTCATTAATTTATATTCTATCTCGCCATGATAATAATTAAAGTAAGGTGTGCCTTGAAAAATATCGCCAGCGTCGAGTAATAAAATATTTTTTTGCTCGGTTCTTAATTTTTCAATTAACGAAGCGCGTTTTGAAAATCCACCCTCATTTGCAAATTTTGCATCGTTTTCGGGAAAAGGTTCAATGCGGCTGTGTTGATCGTTCGTATACAAAATAGTAAGTTTGGTAAAACCTTTTTCGTCTAATAAACAGTTTTGTGCCTTACTCGAAAGCCCAGCAATGGCAATACCTGTGCCTAAACTATATTTTATAAACTCACGCCTATTTTGAAATTTGTAATCGCTCATCAGTATAAGGAATAATTTGTTTTTTGTTATCAGTTAAAAATTTACAGTAATTAATAAACACATCTCTAATTTTTAAATTAGATTTTTTAAGGTCTACTGGGTTTTTTAAAAAAGCAAAACCATCACCACCATAAGCTAAATAATCGCTTGTAACAATAGTGTAATTTCTATCTTTTTCAATAGGCAAATTTTTTACAGTGGCTGAAACTTCTTTTTTTGAATTAATATTCACTTTCATTCCTAAAAACGGATGTGGCTTGTCTGCCAATGATGGCAATACCTCCCATAATTTTTCACCTTTAATAGTAACCAAAACTAATTCATTTTCAAAAGGCATTAATTCAAAAATAGTCCCTACTTTGATATCGCCTTTGGGTAAATTTATTCTTAGGCCACCTCTGTTTAAAATTACTAGATCAACACTATCATTTTTAAAAAAATTTTTTGCACCAAAATACAAAGCATCGCAACAAAAATTACCTAAGGCACAATTGGCTCCGTCTTTAGTAACAAAATCGGTAGAACTTGCAATTACAGTATTTGTAGCCGAATCTACTTTAAATTTATAAACTGAAAGCCTATTTGTAATTAGGTCATTATCATTATATTCTTTTAATGAATAATGAGCGGTTTCATTCTTTTGCGGCACAAAATGTTTACTGCAACTTAATGTAAACCATAAAAAAATAAAAATAAAAGATTTGCAAAGTTTTATCATACTAAAAACAAAAGTATAAAACTTACAACACAAAAAAACTTTTGTACAAATAATTAATATTAGATTTACATACTAATTAATATGATACGATCAGAAACAAAATTACGAGTTAGATATGGCGAAACCGACCAAATGGGTTACGCCTACTATGGCGTATATGCGCAGTATTATGAAGTAGGCAGAGTAGACGCTATGCGCCTTTTGGGCTTTACCTACAAAGATGTTGAAAATCGTGGTATTTTAATGCCGGTTATTGAATACACTATTTCGTATAAAAAACCTGCGTATTACGACGACGAAATTACTGTTGTAACTACACTAAAACATATACCTACTGGGGTTAGAATAGTGTTTGATTACGAATGTTACAACTCAAAAAAAGAATTATTAAACACCGGTAAAGTAACTCTCGTTTTTATAGATAAAAACTCTAAAAAAATGTGTAAACTACCTGAGTGGTTTATAGATGCCATGCAACCTTTTTTTAATTAAACGAATTGTAATTTTAATTACCTTAGCAAAAGAATTATTGGAATGGTTACAACAAAAAAAATTCAAATGGTTGACCTAAAAGGTCAATACGAAAAAATTAAAAATGACGTAGACGCTGGAATTGCCGAAGTATTAAATACTACTGCTTTTATTAATGGCCCTGCGGTTAAAGAGTTTCAAGCAGACTTACAAAAATACCTTAATGTAAAGTACGTTATTCCATGTGCCAATGGAACAGATGCATTACAAATAGCAATGATGGCTTTAGGTTTAAAACCGGGCGATGAAGTTATTACCGCCAGTTTTACCTATGTAGCAACTGCTGAAGTTATAGGTTTATTAGGGCTTACACCCGTTTTAGTAGATGTTTACGAAGATACATTTGATATTAATATTGAAGCCATTGAAAAAGCAATTACACCAAAAACAAAAGCCATTGTACCTGTACATTTATTCGGACAATGTGCCGATATGGAGCGTATTATGGCTTTAGCAAAAAAACATAATTTGTATGTAATTGAAGATGTGGCACAAGCGATTGGCTCAGATTATACATTTGCTAATGGAACAAAAGCCAAAGCCGGAACAATAGGAACCATTGGCTGTACGTCGTTTTTTCCAAGTAAAAATTTAGGCTGTTATGGTGATGGCGGCGCAATCTATACGAACGTTGATGAGCTTGCAAAAAAGTTAAAAATGATTGCCCACCATGGACAAAGTGTGCAGTATGTGCACGATGTGTTAGGCGTTAACTCGCGTTTAGATACCATACAGGCAGCTGTTTTAAAAGTAAAATTAAAACATTTAGATGAATATGCACGCGCCAGAAATAAAGCTGCAGACTACTATGACAAAGCATTGGCCAATCATCCAAAATTAGTAACTCCAGTTAGAGTAAAAAATTCAACACATGTATTTCACCAATATACGTTACAATTAATTGGCGTGAATAGAGAAAAACTACGTGAGCAATTAAGTGAACGTGGTATACCTGCTATGATTTATTATCCAATTCCTTTACACAAACAAAATGCATACAAAAGCAATCGCTTTATTGATGCCGATTTTCCAGTGACAGAAAAATTATGTGCCACTGTTCTATCGCTTCCTATGCATACCGAAATGGATGAAGAAACCTTAAAGTACATTTGCACTAACTTATTAGAATTAGTTAATTAGAAAATAAAAATATGAAGATTACAGTAATTGGAACAGGATATGTAGGTTTAGTTACAGGAACTTGTTTTGCGGAAGTTGGAGTAAATGTTACCTGTGTTGATATTGATGCAAGAAAAATAGATAATCTTAAAAATGGTATTCTTCCCATATATGAACCCGGTTTAGAAGAAATGGTTTTAAGAAATGTGCAAAAGAACCGTTTACACTTTTCTACGTCGTTAGCAGAAAATATTACTGATTCAGACGTTGCATTTATTGCAGTTGGTACACCACCCGACGAAGACGGCTCGGCTGATCTTAAATATGTTTTAGCTGTTGCTGCCTCTATTGGCGAGCACATGAAAAAACCTTTGGTAATAGTAACAAAATCAACTGTACCAGTAACTACAGCCGAAAAAGTTCGCAAAGCCGTGCAAACAGAATTAGATAAACGCGGCGCGAAAATAGATTACTACATTTCTTCCAATCCCGAATTTTTAAAAGAGGGTGCTGCCATTGATGATTTTATGAAACCCGACAGAATTGTTGTGGGCGTCGATCATCCCGTGGCAGAAGAAACCATGCGCAAATTATACAAACCATTTTTAATGAACGGGCATCCTATTATATTTATGGATATTCCGAGTGCCGAAATGACAAAGTACGCAGCCAATTCAATGCTTGCTACAAAAATTAGTTTTATGAACGACATTGCTAACCTATGTGAAATTATGGGCGCCGATGTTAACATGGTTCGAAAAGGTATTGGCAGTGATGGAAGAATAGGTCATAAATTTATTTATCCTGGTGTTGGTTATGGCGGAAGTTGTTTTCCTAAAGATGTAAAAGCGCTAATAAAAACAGCTAAAGAAAAAAATTACAACATGCGCATTTTAAATGCCGTTGAGGAAGTGAACGATTTACAAAAAGAAGTTCTTTTTAATAAAGTACGCACACATTTTAATAATAATTTACAAGGAAAAACGTTTGCACTTTGGGGCTTATCCTTTAAACCAAAAACCGATGATATGCGCGAAGCCCCCAGTTTAGTGATAATCGAAAAAATATTAAAAGCGGGTGCAAGCGTGGTAGCATACGATCCAGTGGCCATGCACGAAGCCCAACGTATGTTGGGTGACACTATTTCGTATAGCACAGACATGTACGATACTTTAAACAAAGCCGATGCTTTATTAATTGTAACGGAGTGGCCCGAATTTAGGTCACCAGATTTTGATGAACTGAGTAAACGCTTAAACAACAAAGTAATTTTTGATGGCAGAAATATTTTTGATTACAAAGATATGAAGCAAATAGGTTTTGATTATTATTGTATTGGGGTAAGAACAAATTAGTGTTTCACCTACTGCGCGTAGTCAAAACGTAAATAACAATCGTGAGGCTTTAAATTGAAACCTCAAACAAAAAAATAATTATGGCTCAAAAAAGAATTTTAATTACAGGTGCAGCAGGCTTTTTAGGCTCTCACTTATGCGACCGATTTATTAAGGAAGGAATGCAAGTTGTTGCAATGGACAATTTAATTACTGGCGATTTAAAAAACATTGAACATCTTTTTAAATTAAAAGAGTTTGAATTTTATCATCATGATGTTTCTAAATTCATACACGTGCCAGGACAATTAGATTACATTTTGCATTTTGCTTCGCCTGCAAGCCCCATTGATTATTTAAAAATTCCTATTCAAACGTTGAAGGTATCCTCGTTAGGAACACACAATGTATTGGGTTTAGCAAAAGTAAAAAATGCCCGCGTATTAGTTGCATCTACAAGTGAAGTGTATGGCGACCCACACGTTCATCCACAAACCGAAGATTATTGGGGCAATGTAAACCCTGTTGGCCCGCGTGGTTGTTACGACGAAGCCAAACGTTTTATGGAAGCAATGACAATGGCTTATCACGACTACCATGGTTTAGAAACACGAATAATCCGAATTTTTAATACCTACGGACCTCGCATGCGACTAAATGATGGACGTGTATTACCTGCTTTTATTGGTCAAGCATTACGTGGCGAAGATTTAACGATGTTTGGTGATGGCAGTCAAACCCGTAGCTTTTGTTATGTAGATGATTTAGTAGAAGGTATTTATCGTTTGTTGATGAGTGATTATCATTTACCTGTAAACGTTGGTAACCCAGATGAGATTAGCATTAAAGATTTTGCGGATGAAATTTTAAAATTAACGGGTGCTAATCAAAAATTAATTTCGTTGCCTTTACCAAAAGACGATCCAAAACAACGTAAACCCGATATTACCAAAGCAAAAGCCATTTTAAACTGGGAACCAAAAGTAAACCGGGCCGAAGGTTTAAAAATTACCTATGAATATTTTAAATCGTTAAATAAAGAAGAGTTAAATAAAGTAGAACATAGAACGTTTACCTAATTTTCTAACAAATATCTTTCTTTAATAACGTTTAAATGATGTAAACCATGTCCGCAGATAAAGAAACCTATTGCTAAAACAGAAGCCTGACCCATAGTGGTAGTACCAGTTTCTAATAATGCTTCCTCGTTAAAACTTTTGTATAACGAAAGAGTTGCAGCACGAACGGTTACAAATTCTTCAACTATATCTGCTAAACTTTTTTTGTTTACGTTTGAATTAAATGCATATACATTTTCGTCAAAGGCTAAAGGTTGCTGAGGGTCTTTACGCGCAAAACGCAGGGCTCTATAACTTAAAATTCTTTCTGTATCTATAATATGCTGAACGACTTGCTTTATTGTCCATTTTCCGTCCGCATAAGCGAAGTCTTCTTTATTTGCCGGAATTTCAGAAACCATATTCATAACTTTCGATAAATTATTTTGTAAAGCATTTATAACATTGTCTTCTTTTATAAGAGAAATGTATTTTTCAAAATAGGGTGGGAAGGTTTGAGGTAGTGGACGCATAAATCAAGGCTTAAAGAGATCAATATCCAAAATTAAGTTTAATTTTTGTTTTTTAAAAAAGTTTTATTTTTTTAGATAACCTTAGTAAATTTTAATACTTTTAAGACTTATTAAAAAATTACTATTATGAAATAGCCACTATCAAAAAGTTTGTTGCAAACAAACACCAAAGAAGATGGCGTATTCCATATGACGAATTAAAAACAATAAAAATATACATATGAAAAAACTAAACCAATGCCTTTTAATTATTTTGTTTTTCGCAATTTCAAATACTTCTTTTTCAGCTGAAAAAAACGCGTACAAGTACAAAGTAAGTAAAGCTGTTTATGATAAAATAGCCGCTACAGCAAAAGACAGCCGCAAAGCTCCAACATTTAACATGATTTATAATTACAGTAAGCCATACTATAATGCGTATTATAGTCCATTAGATAATACTATTAATTTAGGAGAAGGTATTTACGATTTGTGTAAAGAGTTTGGTGCAGATTCACTAGATGCTTTAGCCATGGTGCTTGGCCATGAATTGGCGCATTTTTTTAAAGACCACGGTTGGGGTATGGCTTTTGGTACAGCAAACGAAGATCTTGAAGTGGCCGCAAAAATTTATAAGTTAAAATTAACACCTACTCGTAAAACTGAATGTGAGGCACAAGCCGATTATTATGGCGGCTTATTTGGATACATGGCGGGCTATAAAACTTTAAATTTAGGACCTGAGTTCTTCACAAAATTATACAAAGCTGCTAAAATTCCCGAAGTTACAAACGGCTACCCTACCCTACAGGAAAGAAAGAAAATTGGTGAAAATTCAAAAAAATTACTGGAGAAATTAATTGCTGTTTTCGAAGCCGGAAATTTACTTGTAGTTACAGATGATTTTGAGCGTGCCGCATCTTGCTATGACCATGTAATCGCAACTTTTCCTAGCCGTGAGTTATATAACAATGCTGGAGTTTGCTTAGCGCGTGAAGCTTTAAAATTATCTGATCCTGTGAAAATAAAATATGCGTATCCTTTCACTTTGGATTTGGATACACGCTTAGATAATGCCGGACAAAAAGGAATGACCGAAGACAAAGAAGAAAAAATTAAACGCATGTTAAACGAAGCAAAAGAAATGTTTCAAATTGCAATGCAGATGGATAAAGACTATGCCGTAGCTTATGTGAATTCTGCTATGGTTAGCGATTTACAAGGCGACCATGAATTGGCGGTAGGTATGGCTGCAAAGGCAATTACTATGGCAGAAGCAAGCGGAGAACCGATTGTTATAGGAAATGCGCATATTGCGAAAGGCATAGCACTTGCAAATTCAAATAAAACAAGTGATGCAAAAACCGAATTTAACAAAGGCAAGGATGGAAATAAAGGTATGGCAGAATTAAATTTAAATGCCGTTTCCACTCCCGGATTTTTTGGAAAATTGTTTGGTACTCCAAAAAAATCTGAAGAAAAAACGTCATCAACCGAAGAGAGCATTGGCGACATTGAGCCAAGTTTAATTGATGCTGCTTTAGAAAGTGCAGAAGAACTGGAAATTAAAAAACAAAATGACAAACGTCCGGCTATAAAAATATACTCAAAGCACGAGGCGGATTATACCGCCATTAAAGTAAAAACGTATTCTTACCCAAAAGGTCTTGATAATTTTATTATTACTACGCAATGGTACAGAGGAAAATCAGGCAGGGGTGTTGTAATTGGCGCCAAAGCGTCATCTGTAAAAGACCTTTACGGTTCTCCTACGCGTATTGTTAGTGGGGCACAAAGTAATTTTTATGTTTACGAAAAAACAAAAATTATTTTTATGATAGATGCCAACGAAAGAGTTACCGGTTGGGCTTTATATGCCAAAGAAAACTAAAAATTAATTTAATCAATCAAAACGCGTATTATATTTAATACGCGTTTTTAATTTATATAAAACATGAAAAATTATATCTTTATTTTTTTATTATTTATCTCTAAAATAATTTTAAGCCAGGAAAACCCCGAACTGGTTATAACAAATGGACATTTACTAAATATTACTGCTATTGATTTCCATCCTTCCGGCAAATATATTGCAACTGGGGCAGAAGACCAGTCCATTAAAATATGGGACGTAGCTTTAAAACAGGAGTTTAGAACACTTTTTGGGCATACCAGTGCCGTTGACCAAATAAAATATACTTCCGACGGAAAATATTTAGTAAGTATGGAGCACATGGGTCATATTATTTTCTGGGACGCCCTATCTGGAAAAAAATTACATTCATTTAAATCGGTCAATATTAATAAACCATTTTCCTTATCCTCAAATAACAATACCATTCTTGTTTATACCGATAACGATTCTATTTCCTTATACGAAATACCATCGGGTAAAATTCTAAACAGGGCAATCGATTCAAAAAGAAATCCGTTTTGTTTTTTGCAATCGAATAAGGAATACGTTTCAACAAACGATGACAATAAAGGGGTTGTTGTATACTCTATTAATGGTGGAGATCCATTAAAAGAAATAAAGTATAACGGAAACGAAATGCTCCAATCGAACATGTATTACAACCATAAAACAAATGTTTGTGCTCTATTCGGTAATTCTGAAATTGTTGTTTTCGATTTAACAAAGCAAACAGTAAAAGTCAAAATGCCGTTTCCGGCAACCGATCTTCTTAAAACACTTTCGTTTAGTAACGACGGAAAAAAATTAGTGGCCGCCGGCATGTTTAATAAATTAATTGTGTATGATGTTGAATCGGGAAAAGAAATTCTAAAAATAAATGAGTTCACAAGAACTCCCGATTTTACCAAAGACTACGCCATGTGCCAGGGTTTAAATGCCGTTGCCTTTAGCCCCGATAATAAACTATTAGTTGTTAATGGTATGATAACCGAATCTAAGAAAAAAGTATTTACTACAAAATACGCTTCCATAATATATAATATTGAAAACGGTAAAAGATACGGAATGCTTGAAGGCGAATTTAAAATGGTAAATGGTTTAGCTTTAGTAAATGACAATAAGTATTTGTGCACACCAATTTTAAACAGTACCAGTTCAGGTATTCGTTTTTGGAACCTAAAAGATGGCAGTATTATTAAAAACATTCCTTCTTATTTTTCTGCATTCAGTAAAAACGCCAATAAGGCCGCCGCCTATACACCAAATGAAGGAATAACCGTTTTTAACACTACTGATTTTGAAAAAGAAAAACAACTGAAACTAAATTTTGTACATAAAGTTATATTAAGTGATGATGGAAATTACTTAGTTGCTTGCCTTACAAATACTTCTAATCCACTAAAAGATGGCATTCAAATATATGAAACAAAAAACTATACACAGATTGCAAAATACGAAGTTGATCACAACAGTTTTGGTATTAATACATATTCCAGCCCCGACAATAAATATTTAATAGGGGTTGGTAGAAATAACCTTGAAGTAAAAGATTTTAAAACCGGCAAAACAATTCCGCAAAAAAAAGTAGACTACGACATGAATAAACTGCTTGCTTTTGTTCCCGGAACTACACAGGCTTTGGTAGCAGATAATAATTTTGAATATGAAAATTCCGCTAAACTTCATATCATTGATTATTTAAGCGGAGAAGAAAAAGGTGCTTTAGATTTAGAATCGCAAAATTTTATTAGTAATGCCAATTTTAGTAAAGATGGGAAAACATTAGCGGTAGGTTCGGGCGTAAGTTTTGGCGATGATTTTTACATAAAATTAATCGACTGGGACTCTAAAAAAATAAAATGCACTTTAACAGGTCATCATAATACAGTTGACTATCTTTCTTGGAACAATGACGGAAGCATTTTATATAGTGCAAGCGCAGATGGTGCTGCAAAATCTTGGGATATTAATCAGTGTAAAGAAAAGGGTACTTTTATATGCATGACAGGGCCTGAGGAATACATTATCCATTCCCCCGATTATTACTACAAATGTTCAAAAGGAAATTATGAAGGTATTTGTTTTAGGTACAAAAACAAGTTGTACCGTTTCGATCAGTTCGATATTGTTTTGAATCGACCTGATATTGTTATGGAAAAATTAGGCTCACCTAAATTATTGGTAGCCATGTATAAACAAGCCTGGAAAAAGCGCATAAAGCGCTTAGGATTTACGGAAGAAATGTTAAGCGGTACATTAAGTTTGCCCGAAGCAGAAGTAGAAGGAAAAGAAAGCATCACTCAAACAGGTGGAAAAATAAAATTTAAACTTAAGGCAAAAGACGAGTCTTCTAACATTAACAGAATAAACGTTTTTATTAATAACGTGCCCCTTTATGGCGTTAAAGGAATGGACGTAACATCCGAAAAAACCAAAGCATTGACAAAAGAAATAAATTTTGAACTTTCAAATGGTAAAAACCAGATTGACGTTTGTGTTATAAATGATAAAGGTCTCGAAAGTCCAAAAGAAAGCTTTCAAATAGATTATATAAAACCTGCAGCAGCTAAACCCGATTTGTACATTTTCGCAGTAGGCGTTTCAAAATTTAAGGAGGCAAAGCACAATTTAACTTTCCCTGTAAAAGATGCAACAGACTTTATAAATATGATGAAAACAGATGCCCAATTTGGCAAAGTGGAAGTTGTTTTTATACAAGATTCAATGGCTACGAAAGAAAATATTATTTCTTCATCAAAAATATTAGAAAAATCAAAAATTGATGACCAAGTAATCATTTATATTTCAAGCCACGGGTTACTGGATACAAAATTAGACTACTTTATTGCTACCAATGGCGTTAATTTCGAAGAACCTTCTGCCACAGGTTTACCTTATGAAGAAATAGAAAATATGTTAAACAAAGTCTCATCACGCAATCGTTTGGTGTTAATTGATGCATGTCATTCAGGTGAAGTAGACAAAGAAGGAGTTGAAGTAGTATCTAATAACGGAAATCCTGATGCAGCAAAAGTGACAGTGAAAGGCGGAGAATTTTCTTTAAAACCAAAAGCAGGATTAAAAAATTCATTTGCATACATGCAAGCCTTATTCTCTGATGTATCAAAAGGATCGGGTGCAACCATTATATCTGCAGCAGGTGGAAACGAGTTTGCGTTAGAATCAAAAGAATGGAACAACGGTGTTTTTACCTATTCTATTTTAAAGGGCATAAAGAGTAACGAAGCTGATTTAGATAATGATAAACAGATAAAAATATCAGAATTAAAATTTTATGTTATTGATAAAGTATCTGAATTAACGGGCGGTAAACAAACCCCTACTGCTAGAAAAGAAAATGAAGTAAATAATTTTATCATTTATAAGAAATAAATTGCATTTAAGTCAATAACATTATACTTAGATTTATATAAAAAAATAGCGAAATTACACCCAACTAATGCACGTATTGTTTTTATATTTTATAACTTTTGGCATAACAGATGGAATAGACATTTTGTTAGTTGCCATAATGTTGTATTTGGCATACAACCTAGTAAAAGGCACCTCAGCCGTAAATATTTTTATTGGGCTTGCGCTTATTTATGTTGCCTATATGATTATTAAAGCATTTGATTTAAAATTGCTAAGTTCCATTATTGGGAAATTTGTAAATGTGGGTGTAATTGCTGTAATGATTGTCTTTCAGCAGGAAATACGTAAATTTTTATTATACATTGGCTCTAACGATTTTTTAAGAAAACAAAATATTAAATCATTATTAAAACTAAAATTTAATACAAGCCAAACACACCAAATTTATTTAGATATAGAAGCCGTTACCAATGCCTGCTTTTCAATGAGTGCATCCAAAACGGGGGCATTAATTATTATTTCGCGCAAGTCGGATTTAAAGTTTTACATAAACACCGGAGATACCATCGATAGCGCTTTAACCAGCCGAATGTTAGAGAATATTTTTTATAAAAACTCGCCTCTGCACGATGGCGCTGTTATAATTGAAGACAATCGATTAGTGGCGGCCCGCTGTGTTTTGCCGGTTACCGAAAAAGAAAATTTTCCGGCACATTATGGCATGCGCCACAGAGCAGCGGTGGGAATTACCGAAAATACCGATGCCATCGCAATATCTGTAAGCGAACAAACTGGGGCTGTAAGCTTAACCTTAGCAGGCGAAATAAATGCCAATTTAAGTCGCGAAAAATTTGTGTTTCTGTTAGAAAAAAATTTAAAAGATTTAAATTAAATTAAATACTTTCGTGCAAATAATAAAAATCAACAGCACTTAAAAGATTATTAATCCTAAATATTAACCTTGTTAAGATTTATTAAAACTAAAAATAATGAAAATATCAGAAGACAAAGCCGTAACAGTAAACTATTATTTATCGGCAAGTAAAGATAACCAACCCGAAGAATTGGTAGAACAAACAAGCGTAGAACAACCCTTTGTTTTTTTATATGGTTTTGGCGGTGTATTGCCCGATTTTGAAGCCAACTTAAACGAAAAACAAAAAGGCGATAAATTTGATTTTAAAATTGAAGCCGAAAAAGCCTATGGTATTTATGATGAAGAATATGTTGCTAAAATAGACAAACAATCGTTTGTGGTTGATGGCGAATTTGATAGCAAGCGCATTAAAGTTGGCGAAGATATTGAAATGAATGATGCTGAAGGAAATGTATTGGTAGGCAAAGTAATTAGTATTGACGATACGATAGTAACCATGGATTTTAACCACCCATTAGCGGGTTACGATTTACATTTTATTGGCGAAATATTGGATGTAAGAGAAGCTACTGAAGAAGAGTTAGACCACGGGCACATACATGGGCCACACGGGCATCAACATTAAATGTAATTTTAAACGTTTACAAATACCTAAAAACGTTTGTAAATGTTTATTTGTTCACCTATCTATTAGTTAGGCGCAATGTGCGGACGACATGCTGAAAAAATTATTTCAAAATAGAAACTCGGCTGACAGCAAAGAATTTATTTGCAGTTATGATAATCGTGACAAATATTTTATTAGGACAAAGCCGTGGGACTGGCTAAATGAAAAAGAAATATATGTGACGGACAAAGTTGACGGAAGCCCAAAAATGTTGACTTTTGGGTTTTGGTCACAAGAAATATATCTTGACGCAAACGGACAAATTACAGTGACTGAATTAATAAATTTAGTTCGCAAACAATATAACGACAGTAATCTAACTCCACCACCTAATTGGGACAAAGACATTATTGAAGCATTGGAGAGTCTTGTATTTAGTTTAAAAATCGTCGACTTCAAAGACGCCAAAACCAAATTGACAAAAGAATTAGAGCTTCCATTATCTGGACACTAACACAGCACCTAACACGGGGCAGTTGCGTCAACGGAGTTTACGGGTTGTTTTTTTGCTTTACTTTTGCCCCTGCCTTCGACTTCGCTCAGGACAAGTCGGGACTTTTATTTTCATAAAGCAAAAAAGAAAAAGTTTTGTATCTTTAAATTAAGTTTTCGGTTGGTTGACGGTTTGACGGTTCTTTAACCCGCCGAACCCAAGCAGTAAACCGTTAGGCACAATTGTAAAATGACACGATATTTAATTATATTTTCATTCATTTGTTTTTCATTTATCGTCAAACCAAATAACGACAAACAAAAATTCGTTGAAATTAGGGGTAAAAAACAATACTACCTTAGCAAAGGAAATGGAGAACCCGCTATTGTTTTCATTACTGGTCTTGGTCCAACAATGGACGACTTTGAAGCAATACAAAATAAGTTATCGAAAACTAATAGAGTAATCTGTTACGACAGAGCGGGAATTGGAAATTCTGAGTCATACAATAATGAAAGGACTCTGGCAAACATTTCAAGTGAATTAAAAGAACTTCTTGATGCAATTGGGCTAAATAAGCCTTTTCTCGTGGTAGGACATTCAAGGGGTGGACTTATTGCTCGCTATTTTGCCGACAAATATGCAGACAAAGTAAAAGGCTTAGTTTTAATTGAACCTGCAATTCCTGAGCATAAATGGTTAAAAAGGCAATTAAGATCTGAAATAGAAAAAATCGAATTTGACAAATACTATGAGTCATTTTGTACGGACAGCATTAATTATACGAAGACTATTAGGAATGAATTTATAAGTACTTTCAAAAATGATTCTGCTGATGTTTCGGAAAAAGGCTTTCCACTATCAATTCCAATCACTTTAATTGCATCAAACAAAATAACCGACATAAAATATAATGCAGAAGAGGTTAAAATAAAAGTTGAACTTGTCAAATCTTATTTAAAAATAAACCCCAATATAAAACTAATCTTTACAGACAATGCAGGTCATTTCATTCACGACGACCAGCCTGAACTTGTAACACGAGAAATAACGACAATGCTAGCTAAACTTAGGACAGACAAGAAATAGCGTAAAGAAAGTACAACCTTGCCTAACAAACGCCAAGTAAACAGTTTGACAGACAACAAAGCTTTTTAAAAAAGCCGTAGACAATTACTTAATTTTCATTTTGCAAAAAGACTAAAAAACAATTAGCTTTGTTACTAGCTATTCAGTAGAAAACCGTTTCAAAAACCGCACTGAGCAACTCCGCAAACCGTTAAGCTCCAACTAAAACATATTGGCATTTACTATAACTGAGTTTATATTTAATTTTAACGAAGCGTTTCAATCCATCGAAAATATTTTATTAATAATTTCAATATGCTTTTCTTTTATAACCTTTCGTTTTAAACTTAGTTTTGGCGTAATTTCGCCCCCTTCAACTGTCCAAATAGCATTAATTAATTCGCACCGTTTTAATTGTTCGTGTGGCGCTAGTAATGCATTTATTTCTTTAACGTGAGTGGTAATTATTTTTTTTAAATCTGGGTGTTGCACCATAGCGGCATTATTCACCCATTCTATATTATTATTAGCACAATAGTCTTTAAAATTTGCAAACGATGGTATAATAAGTGCCGATACAAATTTTTGCTCTTCTCCAACCACCATACATTGCTCTACAAATTTATTTTCTTTTAATTTATTTTCGAGCATTACCGGCGAAATATATTTACCCGCACTACTTTTAAAAATTTCTTTTTTGCGATCGGTAATTTTTAAAAATTTATTATCTATAAATACACCCACATCACCTGTATGAAACCAACCTTCAACATCGATGGCCTCTTTGGTTGCCTCGGGATTTTTATAGTAGCCAAGCATTAAGCTGGGGCCTCGCATTAAAATTTCGCCATCTTCTTCTGCAATTTTAACCTCACTGTTTTCAACTACCTGCCCCACCGTACCAAACATAATATTGTTTTTGCCAAAACTATTAACAGAAACCACTACACAGGTTTCGGTAAGTCCGTAGCCTTGCAGCATTGTTAATTTAGCACAACTAAAAATACGTTCTAATCTGCTATTTAGAGCTGCTCCGCCACTTACAATGCAAACTATTTGCCCGCCAACAGCAGCGCGCCATTTATTATAAACTAAAACATCGCATACTTTTCGTTGCATTTCGTACCATACTCCGTTTGCTCCGTTCAATTCATAACGCTCGGCCAAGCGCATACTTAAATCAAAAATATATTTTTTAAAACCTGTTAACTTATCGCCGGCAGAAGAAATTTTTTCTAATACACGCTCTATTACCCTTGGTACAGCTACAAATATTTGCGGATGAATTTCTCTACAATTATCGCCAATGGTTTCAAAATTTTCGGCATAATAAATACTAACACCGTGAAATAAATACAATGTATTTAAAAAACGTTCGTAAACATGGTTTAATGGTAAAAAACTTAAGGCACGCCAAGTGGGTTTAAACGGTGCTAAATATTGGCACACAACCACATTACTTACCATGTTTTTATGCGAAATCATAACGCCTTTTGGATTGCCTGTAGTACCTGATGTGTAAAGGATAGTATATAAATCGTTTTCGGCAATGCTAGCTTTTATCGTTGCAATGGCATCCAAGGCCATATTTAGTTTCCCTATTTCTAAAAATTCGGTAAACTGTTTTACCCCATCAATAGCATTAAAACTAATTACCATTTTTAAATGAGGCAACTCATCTTCCATTTCTGCCAATTTTTGATAGATAGATTTATCTGAAATAAAAATTAGTTTGGCTTCGCTATGGTTTAAAATAAATTTTAAATCAGAAGCACTAATAGTAGGGTAAATAGGCGCTGTTACAATTCCAACTTGCTGTGCCCCATAATCTACAAAATTCCACTGGGGGCAATTAGTAGCCATTATTGCAATAACATCGTTGGGCTTTAAGTTAAACTTTAGCAAGGCACTTGCTACATACTGTGTGTTTGAAATAAAATTGGTTACACTATGGTTTACCCACTTTTTGCTTGCTTTTTCTCCAGCGAGATATTCTTTACTATTTAAAATATCTGTTTTAGTTGAGTTAGCCTGTAACTTATCTAAAATATCAAATACACGTTTTACTTCCATTTTTTAATTATTAAACTAATATCTATAATAATTGCTAAAAAGCAAAACAAAACTTACACTTTATTCTTATTTTTACACTATGATTGTAATTACAGGCGCAGCTGGTTTTATTGCAAGTTGCTTAATATCTAAATTAAATGCCGAAGGTTTAACCGAATTAATTTTGGTTGACGACTTTAGTATCGCTGAAAAAGAACCCAATTATAATTTAAAAACATTTTATCAAAAAGTTGAACGCAAACATTTTATTGATTGGTTTGATAAGCATGCTAATATTATTAAACAAGTAATACATATTGGTGCGCGTACAGATACTACCGAATTTAATGTTGAACTTTTAAACGCGTTAAATTTAAATTATACAAAAACTATTTGGCAAATTTGTACTAACAATGCCATTCCACTTATTTATGCATCAAGTGCGGCAACCTACGGTTTAGGCGAATGTGGATACGATGACGATGAAACAAAATTAAATGCACTAAAGCCTTTAAACCCTTATGGTGATAGTAAAAATGAATTTGATAAATGGGCTGTTGCTCAAAAAACGTGTCCGCCTAACTGGCAAGGCTTAAAATTCTTTAATGTTTACGGGCCAAACGAATATCACAAAGGCAGAATGGCTTCGGTAATTTTACATGCGTTTAATCAAATTAAACAAACCAATAAAGTAAAATTATTTAAATCACACAATCCTAATTATGCAGATGGCGGCCAACTCCGCGATTTTGTTTATGTAAAAGACGTAATTGAGGTTATTTGGTTTTTATACATCAACAAACCAAAAAATGGCATTTACAATTTAGGAAGTGGAATTGCCCGTCCATTTTTAGATTTGGCAAAAGCTACGTTTAAAGCTTTAAATATACCTGAGGATATTGATTTTATTGATACACCAATAGATATAAGGGATAAATATCAATATTTTACCCAAGCTAATATGCAAAAATTAATAAATGCGGGCTACAAAAAACCATTTACTACTTTAGAAAATGGTGTAACAGATTATGTTACAAATTACTTAATTGATAAACACTATTTATAAACTACATTGCCAACTTTTTATATCTTGGTCGTTTAGGTTCTGCATTGCCTAAACGTTTTTTGCGGTTTTCTTCGTATTCGCTATAACCACCTTCAAAATAATACACACTGCTGTTATCTTCAAAGGCTAAAATATGTGTACACACGCGGTCTAAAAACCATCTATCGTGGCTAATAATAACAGCGCAGCCTGCAAAATTTTCTAAACCCTCTTCTAATGCGCGTAATGTATTAACATCCAAATCGTTGGTAGGCTCATCTAAAAGCAACACGTTACCACCTTCTTTTAATGCCAACGCCAAATGCAAACGGTTTCGCTCTCCACCAGATAACACGCTACATTTTTTACTTTGGTCGTTACCACTAAAATTAAAACGGCTAATGTAAGCACGGGCATTAATGGATTTTCCTTCAAATACTAAATTTTCTAGACCGCCGCTAAGTACGTCAAACACAGTTTTATTTGGGTCAATATCTTTATGGGTTTGATCAACGTAACTTATTTTTACGGTAGGGCCTACTTTAAATTCGCCGGTGTTGGGTTTTTCAAGCCCCATAATCATTTTAAACAAAGTAGTTTTACCGGCGCCATTTGGCCCAATAATACCAACAATTCCGGCTGGTGGTAATTTAAAATTTAAATTCTCGTACAACAATCTATCACCAAAGCCTTTTGATACATTTAATGCTTCAATAACCTCATTACCAAGTCGCGGACCGTTAGGAATAAAAATCTCTAAATTTTCTTCCTTCGTTTTCACATCTTCGCCCATCATTTTTTCGTAATTACTTAAACGTGCTTTTTGTTTTACTCCACGTCCTTTCACACCTTGTCGCACCCAGTCTAACTCACGGGCTAAGTTTTTTTGACGTTTACTTTCCGTTTTTTCTTCTTGTTTTAAACGTGCACCTTTTTGCTCTAACCAACTGCTGTAATTTCCTTTCCAAGGTATACCTTCGCCACGGTCTAATTCTAAAATCCAACCCGCTACGTTATCTAAAAAGTAACGGTCGTGGGTTACGGCAATAATAGTGCCTTTGTAAGCTTGTAAGTGTTGTTCTAGCCAATCTACACTCTCGGCATCTAAGTGATTGGTAGGCTCATCTAATAACAAAATATCAGGTTCTTGCAATAATAAACGGCAAAGAGCAACACGGCGGCGCTCACCACCCGATAAAATATTTACAGGCGTATCGCTTTCTGGGCATCGGAGGGCGTCCATAGCACGTTCCAAACGGTTATCTAAATTCCATAAATCGTATTGGTCTATCAACTCCTGCAATTGTGCTTGGCGATTGATGAGTTTATCCATTTTATCGGGATCGTTTAAAATTTCTTCGTCGCCAAATTTGTTGTTTACTTCTTCAAACTCAGCTAAAATATCAACATGTTTTTGAGCGCCTTCACGCACAATTTCAATTACAGTTTTGGTTTCGTCTAATTTAGGTTCTTGCTCCAACATACCAATGCTATAGCCAGGCGATTGATGAATTTCGCCAATGTAATCTTTATCCATACCCGCTATAATTCGCAGTAGGGTTGATTTACCAGAGCCGTTTAAACCTAAAACACCAATTTTAGCGCCATAGTAAAACGAAATATAAATATCTTTTAAAACTTGTTTTTGAGGTGGATGAATTTTAGAAACATTCACCATACTAAAAATAATTTGGCGGCCTTCGGGTGTTGTTGACATAGTAAAAAATTTAGAGCGTTAATTTAGGTAAAGATTAGGAAATAAAAAAGGGAATTATTGCAATGCGAATGAACTAAAAATTAACTATAAGATAATAATAGAAACTATTTAATTGGTTATTTTTAATACTGATGAAATTTAGCTTTTACTATGTATGTAATAAAACCAAGATAATTAAAACGATTATTTTATTTGTTTTTTTATTTCAATCTATTTTACATTCACAGTCTATAAAAACCTCAACCAATGTAGAGTTTAATAGTATTACAATTGATAATATGTTGGCTAAAACCAATTTGAGTGATACCAACGAAATAAATACTGTTTTAGGTTTAGGGTTTAAACTTTTAGTTTCGGGCGAACCAAAAAAAGCACTTAAATTTTATAGGATAACATTAGCCAATTCAAAACGTTTAGGGTTTAAAAAAGGTGAAATAAAATCATTATTAAATCATGCCGCTATTTATAACAGCACTGGATTTTATGATAGTGCTTTTTACTATTTAGCGAAGGCAAAACCTGTATGTAGTTTAAACTATAATGGCTATTATTTAGCCAACTATTACAAAGGTATGGCTAATGGTTTTTTATATACCTTAAATAGGGATAGTACCGTTTATTATTTTATAAAAGCTTTAAAAATTACGGAAAATAGAAAAGACACTTTAGAATTTAGTAACTTATACTTAGAGTTGGCGGCACAATATCAAAACACCGGAGATAAAAAAAACGTAATGATGTACCTTGATAAAGCATTATACTTTAAAAAATTAATTAAAGATAATACAGGATTTTGCATTGCATTAATGTCAAAAGGCGATATATATTTAAACCTCGAAAATTATTATCCTTTAGCTGAAACGAATTTAGATAGTGCATTACATTATTACTTTAAAGCGCAAACTATTTCACAACCATTAAATGATATAGATATATTAATTAGATTAAAAATGGGAATTGCCACGATTTTTTCGAGAAAAGGAAATAAAAACGAAAGTCTTAAATACCATACTGAAATAGCAGATTTATGTTTAAAAATAAACGATCGCCCAAACTACATTGGCACCTTAAATAATATAGCTTCTATTTATTATGATTTAAAAAGAAAAGACGAAGCCTTGCGTTTTGCTACAAAAGCATACGACTATGCAAAAGAAACAAATTTTATGCCGGGCATTAAAACTTCTTTAGATATAATTAATGTTATTTATGAAAGCAATAACGATTATAAAAATGCCTACTTAAATTATAAATTAGGAATGAGCTATTATGATAGTCTCCAAAAGAAACAAAATACTGAAAACTATAACAAACAATTGGTGACATACGAAACAGAAAAAAAGAATTTAGAAATTGATGTATTAAATAAGGAAAAAATTATTTCGGGTAATAAAATTGAAAAGCAAAAACAGTTTAATATTATAGTTGTTATTTCGTTACTGTTTGCTGTAGTGTTTTTAATTTTTGTGTTTTACAATTTAAAACAAAAAAATAAATACACAAAAAATTTACAGTCAACAAATAATTTGCTTGAGACTCAAAAAACCGAAATTGCTTCTCAAAATTTACTACTCGAAACTAAAAACCAGCAGATTACCGATAGTATTAATTATGCTAAAAAAATACAGGATAGTATGTTGCCCAATCAAAAAAAATTAGCTAATTATTTTGCAGATTGGTTTATATTTTATCAACCAAAAGATATAGTAAGCGGCGATTTTTATTGGATGCTTGAAACTGACAATGGCATAATTGTGGCCCTTGCCGACTGCACAGGGCATGGCGTACCGGGCGCCCTAATGAGTGTTTTAGGACATAATAGTTTAGATAGTGCTTACGGCGAGCAAACAAATCTCTCACCTGCAAATGTTTTGCGTTACTTAGATAATTTTATAAAACAAAAAACAAAAACGGATGAAGACTTCTCTTCAAATGTGGATGGTATGGCTTTAAGTTTATTTAGTTATAATAAACGAAGCAAGTCTATAATTTACGCTTGTGCCAAACAACCTTTGTATGTTGTAAGAAATAATGAGTTAATTGAGCTAAAAAGTAATTCATTCTCAATTGGTTCGTTACAAAACCAAACCGTGTTTGAAGACGAATTTAAATTAGAAACTAACGACTGCATCTACTTATTTTCGGATGGTTACCCCGACCAAAAAGGAGGATTAGCTAACCGAAAATTTATGACTCCCAAACTAAAGGAATTATTTATATCTATCTCAAATAAACCCTGCCAGCAACAACAATCCATTTTAAAAACAACTATGGAAGAATGGAAAGGAACAAATTCACAAATCGATGATATGCTGGTAATTGGCTTAAGAGTTTGATTCTACATAATTTTTTTCAATCTTTATATTTATCCCATATTGCAAATGAACGCATTATTGATAATAAAAAAACAATTTCACTTAACCATAGGGCAAAATTAAATTGGCTGCCATATTCTAATAAAACCAAATTTGGTACTGTTTTTAATTTACTTTTAAATTCAGTCAATATTTCTTCATCTATTTCCTCGCGCAATACGTTTCGTAAAACCACTGGTATTTTAATTGTGCCGCCATTAACGTTTCTAACTAACTCGTTTAACTCGTCCTCCGTTAATGGTAAAATGCTTTTATACTGTCGGTTTTATTCCAATCATTTTTAACGATAGGTATAAAATAAGTGTAGTAGTTCGCATGGTCACGGATATTTGCTTCCAATACACTACTATAAAATCTTAATTGAGAACATCTATCTAATTTAAGAAACCTTTACCTATTATCACCTACAAACTCGCACAGGCCATTTTTGCAATAGAAACAGGTATTTATGATTGCGATTCTATTCCAGTATTATTTTCTTTACAGTTGTAATACCATTGATACTAACATTTAAAAAGTAGACCCCAGAACTGAATTGATTTAAATTATTAATAAGCACTTTATTAAATCCTTCGTTGTATAACATTTCATTTGACTCAATTAATTTAATACCTGCGATATTGGTTATATAATAATTTACTTTTGCCGATTTACTTAGTGTAAAGTTTACTTCTAACGATGATTTCGTTGGTATAGGATAAACATTTAGTGCAATTGATTTTGTAAACTCATTTATACCAACAGGCGAATTAAAATTTATTTCGTCTAAATAAATTCTATTTCCAAAGCCTACTACATCTTCCTTAAAATAAAATCTAAAAATCACATTACTTTCATTTAAAAAGACAGGAAAATAAGCGCTTTGTTGGGTAATGTCGTAATATTTCCACTGCAAATTTGTAGGCACAAATAAGGTGGAGGAAATGCCACCTGAACCATTTGCTAATGTTAACATATTAGGCACATAGATATCCGTCCAAGTTCCACCACAATCTTTACTTGCTTGTACTTTAAAAACATCATTATGAGTAGAGCTTTGACGGGCGTAAGCATATTTAAAAGAAAATGTACTACCTTGATTATTTAAAAAATCGTAAGATGGTGTTTGTAAAATTTCTTCTGAACCACCATTTGCACTTTCAGCATTAACAAACAAACTTTGTGTGCCGTCAGAGCCTGAAACATTGGTAATGGTCCAAAGCGAACTTGGAGTAGAAGAATTTAAAACAGTCCAATTATTAGGTAAGGCAATTGCCTCAAAACTCTCATTATAAGTACCGCTTACTTGAACTGCACTATTTATTCCCGTTAGCACTATCATTGCGGTATCATTCCCATTAGAGTTAATTGCCATGCAAATTACAGTCGAATTTCCAACACTAGTTAATAAGACAGAAGCATTGGCAGAGGTTGAGTTGGAAACTACGGCTCCATTATTGGCTGTCCATAAATAAGAAGTAACATTTGCATTAGAGGTATATGAAAAAACAGTTGATGAAGACCCTACACAAATTGACTTTGTTGTTGCGGACACTTCAACAATTGGAATGCAATTAGTTGTACTAGACGTTACACCGGTTGCTAATAAATTGGTAGGGCTTGATAAATTATTTCTTCCATTTATAGCATTTGTAATTGAAGTTAACATTCTGGCTGCTTGTCCGCTGGTAAACATTATTTTACAAGGTGAATAGTCCATATAGTTTTGAACATTTTCAAAAATGCCAGGATTGCAAACGTCCGAATTGGCTGTACTACATACCGAAAAACCTTTTGTTATAGGGGTATCATTTACTAAATCATCTCCGCAGGCAACGCCGGGTTGATTTGAGCTTCCCCAAGTGTGCTGCAAATTAAACCAATGGCCTACTTCATGCGTTAATACGCGCGAGTTAGCAACATTGGCAGTGCCAATAGAACCGGTAACATAATGCTCTGTAACAATAACATCCGCAGTTAATGGTATTGGGGTACCAGGTAAAATAGTGTAAGCACCATCTAATCCAACTATATTACCAACAACATATATATTAAGATATTTATTTGACGGCCAAGTATAAGCATATTGCGAAAAATTACCAACCGATAAAGGCCACGTATATGAATTTGAATCGTAATGCCTAATTATACCATTTGTACAATTTCCGCTCGGATCGATAGTAGCCAATTTAAATGCAAAATTTACTTTGGCAATATTATTAGTATACGATGGGACAACATTAACTGTATCCGCATTTTGTTTTTGATAATCGCGGTTTAAAATATTAATTTGATCTAAAACTTGAGTATCACTTATATTTTCTGCCCCGCCAGTATGCAAAATATGAAACACAACTGGTATAGTGTAATTAGCGACACTACTTGTTGATTGATGTGTTTTGTGTTGGTTTTCATTTAAAGCTATTGCCTTTTGATTCTCCTCAAATTTTAATTTATCTTCTGGATGCGATTTAAACCAATTATCCATTACTTGTTGCTGACCGCATTGGATGTCTATTTGTGCGGTTAATTGATTTTTTAATCCTAAAATTAAAATGCTTAATGCAATTAGTATTTTTTTTGTTTTCATAATATTTGTTTTATTGTTAGGAAGCTTTTACACGTTTTTGCTCGCTTTCAGAGCCTTGAGAATTATATTTTGGTTTAGTGTTTGTGTTTTTCCCAAATCTATAAGAGAATGTTACTGCAACAAATCTGCTGTCGTATTTGCTATTCCAATTGGCATCGGTTAAGTACAAATTATTTATAACCCCTCTAATTTTAAGGCTGTATAAAACGTCACTAACACTTAACTTTAAACTACCCTTATCTTTTAATATCTTTTTCTGAACCCCAATAGTTCCCTGTCCGTAGTCACCAAAAGCAAACTGAGAGTCAATGACGTTCGAAAGATACTCTCCACTTATTTCGGCACTCCAACCCTTCTTTAAAACTATACTATTATTAATGTTTATAAACCAATACGTCCCTTTAGAATTTAAAGTTTCGGTGTATAATTTACTTTTATATTCTGCATAAACCAGCTCAGAATAAAACATGGTAGTTAACCACTTTTTAATTGGTAATGCTCCTTCAATTGAAATATTATAACTCTGGCTACTACCAATATTTCCAGGTCTACTGTAATAAATGCCGTTATTAATTTCAATTGTTTCTTGAATTTTATCAATTGTATTGTTATAACTAAAAGCAGTGGAAAAAAAACTTTTAAAACTGTATGACACCGAAAGATTATTTGCGAAAGTTGGCTTTAAATAAGGGTTGCCACCATAAAAAGTAAATTTATCTAAAGGACTTACAAATGGATTCAAATCTTTATAAAATGCGCGGTCTATTCTTTTTCCGTAAGAAAAAGCCATTACGTTATTAGCATTTGAATCTAGTTTATAAGACAAAAAAAGAGTCGGAAATAAATTAGTGTAATCGCGTTTAAATTCAGATGCTACATTTACAATATTGCCTAATTGTTGGCCTAATAAATTTGTGGATTCAAAACGCAAACCACTTTGAATATCAAGTCTAGAAAAACTTTTAGAATAATTTACGTAAGCCGCATTAATAAATTCGCTATATAAAAAATGGTTACTCAAACTATAGTTTACCTCAGTAATACCATTCAACGTTTTATCATAAACGGCATCATTATCTGTTTTTGTATAACTTGATTTTAATCCTGCTTCAATTTTCGCGTTGCGTTTTAAAGGCTGAGAGTAATCGGACTTTATAGCAAAAATATCAATAATAGAAGGTAGTTTGCCGGTTTGTTGGTCGTAATAAATATTACCTACTGTTGGTAAATCAACATAATTATTGAACGTTTGATTTATGTTTGTTGAATAAGAAACGTAATCAGCATCTACCGTAATAGATTTACCGGTTGAATCGAATTGATGACGTAGATTTAAATTTAGTGCCCCATTTTTAAAAAGGCTTGTTTCTTTATTATCAGCAATGACATAACTGTTTATAATCTCTGCTGAATCAAGCACCTTAGCAAAATTATATTTTCCAACCGACGCTGGATTTAAAAGGCCTTTGGTTGTAAAACCTATTGTAGTTTTAGAATTTATATAATAATCGCAACCAATTCTTGCAGAATAGGCTTCGCTAAACCTCCTTATAATTGTGTTTTGAGTAAAAATAGACTTGGTTGATAAATCAGCATTTTTATAACGTCTACTTATTGTTAAATCTTGATATCGCGTTCCTAAGACATAACTTAAGTTTGAAAAAACAGATAATTTTTTTGTGTTATAATTTAAATTAAAATTATCTGTGCTTCTTCCTATAATCGACATTTAGAAAAGTACAAAAAGTTTTTTAGAAAAGTACCAAAACATAAAAAAGATATTTAGAATAGTACACAAAAGTAAGGTATTTTTTAATAAAAGTTATTTAGAATAGTACGAAAAAAACTGCTCGATTTTAACAAAAGTTATTTAGAATAGTACCGATTTTAATTTTTTATTTTTTGTGTTAATAAAAAAAAGCCTCGACTATTAATCGGGGCTTTTGATGTGAGACTTTAACCTACGTGTTCTATTGTGTTTTATGTAAAAAGCGGCAAGGCTTTTTATGTTTTTAATTGCAATTTAAGAGCCTTTTAAACGACCTTTAACCATTACTTTACTATTCATTAGTTAGACTTAATTCAGCACCATTAACGGCGCGCAATAATAAATCTTCTATATTTCGCACAAGTTCGGCGCCGCTTTCTTTTACTGTCGCCGCTTTTATTTCAAATTTTTCAATTAATGCTTTGTTAAAGTTTACAGTAACATTGCGCACCATTTTACCACCACCACTAATGCCATCAATACCGCTTTTAATATGCGAGTTTGAACTTTTACCTTTTTTTGATGCTTTTTCTTCAGGGTCATCAAAAATACCTTCTACTTTTTTTGCTGCGTCTTTTGGGATGTGCTTTTGTTTGTATTCGATACCCATAATGTCCGCAAAGCCCTTATTGTATTTTGAGTCATAAAACGCTCTTTGTTCTGTATTAAAGTTTCCGCCGCTTAACGCTGCCTCTCCGTATTTAGTGGCAAAAGAACGCTTTGCTTCACGCATAGCAACTTGCGCAGCGTTTTGTTTTTTAAAATTCAGCGCCTCCTCGTCATCATAACCTTGAAATTTACGCTTTTCAAACATTGAGCCACTAAAAAATTGTTTCATTGCTCGACCAGATGCGGTTATGCTTGTTACTAATTTATCAACCACAGGTAAAACAAAATCGCCAATACTAACACCCCAGCTTTTTATTTGGTCGCTAATATCGCCCCAAGTGCGAGCTGTATTGGCAGTAGCCTCATACGCTCTTTGTAACTCACCAACAGAGTTTTTTACCTCACCTACTATTTTTTTATGTTTCTCAGCTCCAGCAATAAAAGCACTAAATCCTATTTTTGCTTGCGAATCCTTTAAACCTACTGACTCTAAAAAAGCAGATTTTTGTTTGTCGGTCATATTCTTCATTTTAGAACTTAAATCACCCATAATAGCATCAAGATCTCGTATACTTCCATCTTTATTAAAAACATTAATACCTTTTCCAGCCAAACCATCTTTACCAGTAATAGCACTTTTGCCTAATGCCGTCATAACATTTTGCATATACATTGCACTATCAGCTCCACTAAAGTTTGTAGTTAAAAATGAGAATGAGCCAGCAATATCCTTATAAGCCATACCTAAGTTTTTACCCGAAGCAATTAATGATGGTAGATAATTTGCAAAATCTTGAAACTCTGCTGCACCCGCTTTTTTAGCACCAAGCATGGTGTCCATTATGTCCGAAGCATTGCCCTGTTTACCTAAAATACTCATAGTTTGTGCCAAAGCACCTGCCGCAACATCAATATCAACAAAGCCTGCTTGAGCGCCCTTGTTGGCTATTTTTAGAACGCTCATAGAAACTGAAGCATCGTTTAAAACAGAGTTTATTTTTTCGTACGCTTGAGGTATGCGCTCAAAATTACCGCCACTACTTTCGCCAATTGCCATTAACTCAGCTTTCATTTTGGCGAGTTCAGGGGCCGTTGATTGTGTTGTAGCATTAATCTTTGCCATCCCCTTTTCATACTCCATACTTAGCTTAGCACTTTTGAATAATGCTGTTCCTACTACCGCAATTCCTGCCCCTGCCAACATTGCACTATTACCCATTAGGTTCATGCCATTATTTAAAATAGGTACTTGACTTGCAAAATTTTGAAATTTTGTTGAGGATATTTTGTTTTGTAGCGAACCAAATTTGCCGCTTAATTTATCAGCACTTGACCCAAATTTGGACATCATGGCATCAACATTGCCAGTCATTTTTAATCTCCACTCTGTAATTTTCTGACTCATTTTTTAATGTGTTTATAGGTTTCTTTCTCTTCTTACTAATTCAAGTATTGATTCATAAATACCCAATGACAATGCTTGGTCTTGTTTTATTAATGGGTCAAATTCTAAGGCGCAGTTATTAAAAATACTTTCACTAAAATTTCCGTTTTTTTCTTGTACTCCAACTGCTAAAATGTAATCTGTATTGTTAGGGTTACGAATAAGCGCAAAATGTTCAGTTTTATTAGTTGGGTGTATTGCATTTATTAAAAACACGCCCTCAGGGTGCTTTTGTTTCCAATATTTAATTCTTTCTTCATTCATTTTTATTTTATTTTAGTTAATGTTTAATCAATAAACCGTATTGTAAAGGTACGGTGCAAAAGGGGCTTTTTTATTAGTGTGTTTATAACAATGTCAAATATTGTTTTTGTGGTGCTCCCAATCTTTTAGCGTATTATGTTTTTTATATATTTTACGGGGCTTTTTTTTTGCGGGTTTCCAAAACTCCTTTAAAATCCCAGCTTCAACATCCTTCATAATTTCGTCAATTAATGTGCGCCTGACTTCGTTAAGCGCATCATTAATTTTTCGACTGCTACAATTAAATTCAATCTGTAATTCAGGGCAAGTTTTAAAGTTGCAAACGTGCCTTTTAAATATCGTTTCAGAGACATTTAAACGCTTTTTATTTACCCATCTAACACTTATTACAGAGCTTTCAATTTGCCCAGCGGTAAGCAAAGTTTTAATTTCCTTTACAGTGAAAGCAGGTAACACATATTTGTATGCGTTAACCCTTTCGCCTATTGATATTTTCTTTTTTGGCATAATATTTAAGGTTTAGTGATAAGCCTGAATGCGTCTAATAAAATTCGGGTTTAAAGTGTATGTTCCGTTTGCTTTCCAAATAGCATTTTCAGCATACAGTCTTTGTATTGATAAGTCGTAAGACGTGCTATTAAGCAATTTAATAACTTCGTTTAAAATGTCTAAAACCTCGTTTTGTCTTTCGTTTGAGGTAAGCCATGTGTTACGTAGTTCTATTTTTTCCTCGTAATTCGGAAAACAAATAATGCCGTTAACAATTTCAAAATCGCTTAAAAAAACGGTGCTTATTCGGTGTTGTTGTTCTTTTTGAATTAATAAAAATTCATTTACTAACTTATTAAACTTATCAGTTCCTTTGGGCAAGTCAAGCAATTGCAAAATTTTTTCATCGCTTAACTTTATCCCGCCGATTTTCATTTTTTCTTTATCAACCTGTTGCAGCATGAGTTCTTTAATAAATTTTTCGCCCCACATAAGTTTTTGAATGTCTTTTGTTTCCAAAGGTCGCAAACCTAAGGTATCATAAACCGCTTTTATATTCTCAAAGTGGTAGGTATACGTTCTTATTGTTTGTTCGCAATTATTCACTGCATCTGTGTTTATTCCTATTGTTTTTGTTTCCATTTGTTTTGGTTTTGGTTTTTATATTGTTTATGATTTATGTTACTATTAGGTATTTTTAATTCGTGTTTTTGCCTCGTCGATATGTGGCTGCATTATTGTATCGTACCAAGTAGGATAATATGATTTTATAAACAATAATACGTTAGGTGCAGTATTTTTAAATTGGCCGTAGTTCCAATCAATAACCTTGTTTAAAATATCCTTTTCAACCAATTCAAAATTATTGCTATCCCATTCGGCAATATCTAAATACAGTTCACTTTCTTCATTAGTAATTATTTTATCCTGTAACGCATACTCTATTAAACGTTTTACTTGCCATATTAGTCTATCTTCAGCACGATTAAACAAGCTTTTGTTGTCGTTTTTAGCAATAGCTAATCGTAAAATAAATTTGCAAAATGCTGGGTAAGATAAACGCAATTCTTCCATAATTGGCGAGTGCTTCATATACAAGTTTTTTGCACCAATACTTAAAGCGTTTGCGCACAAAAGTTTAAAAACTATTTCGCCTTCATTTTCAGCTAATTCGTTATAAGCGTTTTTGGTTTGCAAGTTGAAGCGGTTTGCTAACATTAATTGCCTTGCCAAATTTTTAGCCGGCTCTTTTAGCTTTTCATTGTTTTTACTCATGATTTCTTTACTAAGTGCGCCAGTTGTTGTTTTATCGCTTTTGTTTCTGCCAGCATAATGTTGGCGCATTTGTTCTATTTTTTCTAAAATAGAGTTTGATTGACCTGTAAGGCTAATCATGTTTATTCGGTTTGCTTCTGTTTTCATTTTTATATTGTATTATTTTGATTTGTGATTTTATAGATTGGTTTGTTTTTATGGTTTCCAATATAAATTGTTACTTGTGTTTGTTTTTTTTTCGGAAAATTCGGCTTAATGTTTTTTAAAATGTTGTTGTTTCTTATTATAAAAATAAAAGTTGTTGTTTTGTGAATTTTTGTTGTATTGTGAAATTGTAAATCACTAAATCTAACCCTATGTAAATCATCAACTACAACAAAGTCGTAGTGTTCAACTTTTAATCTATCTATCATTTTAGCAGATGTTTCATATCTTAAATTTGGCGTATGCTTAGGCGATAAATTAAAAAATCGATTACATTTTCTTGGCGAACTAAAGGCGCTTATTCCGTTAGTATTAATATATATTTTTGATGTATGGGCAGATGTTTTTAAAAGTGATTTATAAAAATTAAATATGCTTTCCTCATCTTCGTTAAAATAAACCAAAGCGTTAAACTTGCCACCAAATTGAGCGCTTAATTTGCTAAACAAATCTTCATAATTAACAAGTTGATGAGCGTTTTTTATTTCTAATGTTTCCATGTTAAAATATGTGATAAGGTTTAGTTGCTCCAAAACGGCTTTGGGTGTATGCTGTGCCATTTTTAACGTGTGTTTTAACATCAACCATAAAGTGAATTGCTTTTGCAAATTCGCCCTTAGGCTTGCCTCCCGAACCCTCCCAAGCAATAATTATAAAAGCTATTTTAGGGTACTTAGCAACCATTTGTTTGTATTGCCCTGTGGTTAAATTCATATAATGCAGGCTATCAATTACTACAAATTTTGCTCTATTATCATTTAACTTTTCAAGCATTTCATCATAACTATCTCTATCACCAAACTTCATGTTGTTTTTGTTGGCATCTGTAAAATCAACTAAACTAACTACGTCTTGTAAGCTTTTGCCCTCGCCCTGCTCAATGCTGTTATAATAAACTTTACCGTGCTTTGTTAACTCTTTGCATAGCTTTAAAACAAAGGTAGTTTTGCCATTGCCTGGATGTCCAAAAACAAGCATACGAAAATTTCGTTCGGGTAAGCCAATGGCAGAAATCCAATCGGGTGCTATATCGTAAGTTTGGTACTTACGATTTAATAACGCATCTATGCTTATTGTTTTACCCATTGTTAGTTTATCTTTTCAGTACGGTTATTATGTTGCGCTGACCAGTTAACCCATTGTTTCCAACCTTCTTTTTCATCACGCAAATAAGCTGTTGATTTATAACCTAATGCCGCATCGTCTTTCCTTGCAATTGTGCATAAATAGGCGTTAATAAATTCGGTTATATCAAATTTGCTCGTAACATTTGCCCTGTGTTCCTTTGTATTTATAAAGGTTGTAGTAGTGCTAACTGTTAAGTCTTTGTTTAGTACTTCTAATTTTATACAAACATCGGCTTCGCTTAAGCAATCTTCGATGTTTTTGCTTTGTGGTTTTACTATTAATTCGTTCATGGTTTTTAAGTGTTTTTGAGATTTTTTATATTTGTAGTTTTAGTGTTTGTGCTTGTTTCAACTGATTTTAAAAGGGCGTTTATTTCGCTGTCAAACCCTATTTTTTCGTGCATCTCAACATAATGCTTCATTAGTTCGGTTTTGTTTTTTCGCTCAAAATGTTCTTTATATCCATAAGCAACAAAAACGGCATCTAAGAAAAAATACTGCTCTTTGTACCAGCTCCAAAACCATTTTTTATGAATAACGGCTTTGATGTATTCAGGGTTTCTATTTCTGCATTCTAAATACTTTATTCCTGAGTTAAAAAGCATTTCGTGGTGTTGCTGTTGACTAATGCCTAAATAAAGTTGAAGTCGCTTAAAAACGTCTATTTCAATTTCTTCAATGGCTTGTTGTTTTTTATTTTTTTTTACTGTAGGTTTCATGCTGTGGTTAGTTTTTTATGCCTCATTTTCGGCTTGTAATTGCTGGTAATTAATTATAGCGTTTTCAAGCTCTCTAAAGTCCTTAACCTTGTTTTCGCCTTTTAAAAGCTCTGTAATTACCGCCTCGTCTTCTAAGCCGTTCGCTTTACATATTGCTGTAATTTCTGCTCTGTTAATTGCTCTCAATTCGTACCACGTAACAATTCTACTAAACAGCTCTGGCATTCCCTCTTTTTGTTTGGTAACAGCCTTAATTAAATTGTTTTTAAAGTAATCTACGCCCGCTAAAACAATACCTGAACTGTTAATTGTATTATCTCTTAAATCGTGTAGGTAAAGCAATAACGCTGGCGATAATTTGCCCGCCTCATCAATAATTAACAAAGGGTTGTTCTTGCTATTTAATAATTCAGATGTTTTTTCAATCATATCGTAAATACTACCAGTATAATTAACCCCTAATTGCTTTAATAGCTTTTCAAAAAATTGGCGAGGCTTCATACTTTTTTTACAGGTAACTAAAAACACATTTTTTTTAGTTCGGTAATACTCATTTAAAGCGGTTGTTTTACCTGCACCAGTATAACCAATAACGCCAACCATTTTGCTATTTCGCTTTGCATCGTTACATATTTTATGCAACGCTTGAAAGTTTGTTGTTATTATTAAATTCCATTCGGGCTTAAGACGGTTTAAATAGTTTGATATTATCAATATCATTTCTTCACTAACAAGTTCAAAGCGTTCGGCTTCGAGGTTGCTAAGTGTTGAGCCACTAATGCCAATATCTTTGGCGAGCTTCGTTTTACTAATTCCTTTGTCCAGTATAAAATTATTTACTGCGTTTTTGGTTTCTAAATGTTTGCTGGTGTCTGTCATGTTGTTTTTGAGATTAAATTATTATTCGGTTTCTTCAGTGGGTTTATAAATTTCTAGTGAGGGTTTTTTATTTGTTATTGTATCATTTAAAGCCTTATTAATTGGCATTTTATTAGCGTTTAAATAGCTTTTATTTGCCTCTACTGGCACTCGCTCCCTAATCATACTATGGTCTATTGTAGCGTCTAAAGCAAGCGTTTTATTAATTTCGTTAAACTCACTATCGTTTATGTGCTTTTTTAATAAACTAAACGGCGTTTCTTCGTGTATATCATATTCGCCCATTTCGGCACGCCCAGCTTCTTGTATTTCTTCGCTACGGTTTTGATTGTGTAACCTATGGCTTTTCTTTTTAGCATCGTGTTGTAAAAGCAACTGTTTATCGTATTCTGTTTGATTTGCGGCGGCTTGGTGCGGTTTCAATACCGTTCTACACTCACAAATAAAAATGTTTGTTTCGGGTTCAAATAAATGTATGTTTGACATATCCGCCTCGTCGTATCTAACAATTACAGATGTGGCGTTGAGTTTGTTTTTTAAATCGTTATCGTATATCTCGTAAATAAACTCTGTTTTTTGAACAGTTATTTTAACCATTGAACGAGCCACTTTAATTGTTTTTTCTTTCCAAAACAAAAGGCTTGTAGCAATAGCATCAATGTTTTTTACGTTTGGCTTTTCGCTTTCTAAATACAGTCTATTTGGGCAATTTCTATTACTGGTTTCATCAGCATTATACATATTAATAATTTCGTGTACCGATTTTGTCATTTCATGTATATTAAATATTTGGCTGGTATTATTATAATGCTGGTGGCCAAAGTCGGGGTTTGCCTGCTCGTTTATGTTTCTGCTTTTTACGCCAAAACCTGAGAAGCCGGGCAGTAATTTAAAATAGTATTGTGAAGATTTAACCGCACGTTCTATATTTGCTTTGCCTGTTGGGTTTCCTACTCCTGTGCTTCGTATAATTACACCCGAAATATTTGCACGGTCAATTATTGTTTTCCATTGCTCAGTTTTTGTTGACGAAAAGTTATCGGTTACAATTTCGTTTGGTAAGTGTCCGCAAAGATTAACAGCCATGTGCAAGGCATTTACATAGGCATAAATATCCTCTGACCGCGAAACACTAAAGCCAACAATTTTGCCCGAATACACATCTAAAACAAGCATTAAGTTTAATCGTATTTTTTTACCGTTATTATCAATACAAACAAATTGTATTGGTGTGCCGTCTATGTGCCAAACATCGCCTGCGTATAAAGCTTTTTTAAGTGGTGTGTATGATAAAACATTATCGTTTGCGTACTTAACGCCGTGCCTTTTTTCGGCGCACCTGTTTTTTACTTCGGGGTTACGCAAGTAATTTTTTATTACAGATAATGAAATTTCGGATAAATTATTTTTAGCGGTATAATCGTCAACTTTTAATTTAATTTGCTTCGCTGTGTATTTGTGAGGGTCGCAAAACATACCCTCAATAATTGCTACTATGGCGGGCGTTAGCTTTTTTCTATTTGAGGGCTTGCCATTTAATTTATTAATTATTGCTTCTAAGCCATTTGCCTCTACTTTTACTAACTTGCGTTTAAACGAAGTAAAGTTTGTGCATGAGTATTCTAATTTTAGGTTTAAATAGGAATTAAACGCCGTTGAAACGGCGTTTGTATTTGATAAATCAATGTTATCAATTAAGTATTGAAATACTGCCTGCTGGCGAGCGTATTGTGATGCTTTGGTTTTGTTGCGCTTATATCCATCAAATGGGCTATTTCGTGTAAAATCCTCAAGTAATCTAGGAAAATATTCTAAGTAGGTTTTGTATACACAGTTTTGTAATTCAACTTGTAATAGTGTGTTGGCATTAGTTTTTTCGCTTTCAAGTTTTTGGAAACTCAAAACTGATAGGTTTTGTTTTAGTTCGTCTTCGCTTGGTAAATTGTTTTTTATGAAGTATGATTGTGAAATAGTGTTGTATTTAATTAGTTTCTTTTTACCGTGCGTTGGGTGTTGTAACGTAATCCAGTTATTGGAAGCCGAGCCGTTTTTACGTTGATTATTAAAATGATTAACTGCAACTTTTATGCTTGCACGACTTATGCCATATTTTTCAAGGTCTTCAACCTCTAAGTAAATGTTATCGTCTATGTTATAAACCATGCGAGTATTTAATTTCTTCGTGAGTTTCTGCATTCCAAAAACCAGGTGTTTTAATTAGCTTTTGGAATAATTTAAGCGTTGCATTTCTCTTTTTAAGTTCCTGTATTTGCAGATAATCTGCTATACTAATTAGCTTTTCGCTTTGCTTTAATTCGGCTTCGGTTGGTAGGTTGAATTTTTTAAAATACAAGGATGGCAAACTGTTATACTTAATAATTTTTTTATTACCCAGCAATTGACTTTCAACCGTTAGCCAGTATTTTAAAAACTTACCTGCATTGCGTTGCTTGCTGTAATAGCTAATATTTGCAGATGCAACACTTCGATTAATTCCGAACTGCTCAAGGTCTTCAACCTCTAAATAAACGCTATTTGCAATCCGTATAAACATTGCTTAGTGCATTGTTAGTTCTTTAAGTTTTGCTTTAGATGCCATAATTTCATTGTATTCTGAAATTAATGCGTTTGAAACTTTTACGTTTTCTGATTTACCGTTGAAAAATTTTTGAACAGTATGGTAGCTTACATTAGCTTTTTTAGCTATATTTGTTAAAGCGCCTTGAGGCAAACGGTTTTTTATTTCTTGTAATTCTTCTATGCTTAGCATAATATTGTATTTTGCGATATTTATATGCAAATGTAGTTATTTAAAACCAATATAGAAATTATTTAGCAATATTTATTAGCTTTTTTAGTATTTAATTGAAAATCAATAAGAATGAATTGTTAAATTTATTTGTTTGGGTAGTAAGTTTCCTAAATTTGCAGTATTATGGACAAAAAAATTCCAATTGGTCAAAGGATTCAGAATTTAAGAAGAGAAAAAAAAATCACTCAAAAGAATTTTGCGAAAATTATTGGTTCTTCACAAAGCCATTTAAGCGATATTGAAACCGAAAGAAAAGGTCTGTCTCTTGCGATGGGTCGCAGGATTAGTGAGGCTTTAGGAATGAAATTATCAGAACTACTGCAAGAAGAAAGCGCAACGGAAAGCCACAATAATCTTATAGATAATTTACCCATTAAGAACTCAAACAGCGCTGTTCGTTATAATGATAGCATAAACTGGGAAAACGCATTTAAACAGGCATTAGGTCGTAATTTAGACGGAATACTTTATGCGCAGATTATTAGCGATTTTGAGTTATCTTTCCCTCAAATAATGAAGGTGCATAAGGCAGTTTACGATAAGCCATACAGTATTATGCAAAATGGATTAATTGAAGGTAAAAAACCCGATGAAATATTGCAGGCAAATCCTGAAAAAATTAATGAAATTATTAAGTACGCCAAATTATTAGACCAGTTTGTGGGTACTATAAAATCTAAATATTTCAGAGACGAAATTAAAGATTTACTTAACGATAAAGAATAGTTTTTTATTATTTATAAGCTATTTAAGCCCATTATGCGTGACCAGTTACTATATTTTGAACTGTTCCTGGCGTTAGGTAATATTTTTGGCTTAAAATGGCTAAAATAGCTTCATGCCTATACTTTTGTACTGGGGTTTTTGCTTTTGGGTCAATAACTTCGGCTTCGAGTTTGCTGTAATCTTTAATAATATTTGTATTTCGTTCGTTTCTTAATTCAGTATTTCTCGACATAGCGGGTTTTTTTAGCTTTTTGGCTCTAAATTACAATTTAATATACTATTATTCAATCGCTTACACTAAAAATTTATAAACAAAAAAGTGTAAAATTTGCCTTTTTAGAGTGCGTTTTAAAATTATGGTTAGCCTCTGATTATTTTAACTGTTAAAATTATGGTTAGCCTCATAATCGAGTTTTCATAACAAATTATGGTTAGCCTCACAGGCTAACCATAATTACAAAAACAGGCTAACCATAATGTACTTTTTGCGTTAAAATTAACCTTATTATCGGCTTTTTTGGCTGTTTTTAGGCTAAAAATTAACCATAAATGTACCCAAAAAGACGATTCTATCAAACTTTGGTTAGCCTGTTTTAAACGCTTTAAAACGGCTGTAATGTACTATTAGCGGACGTTTTCGGCTTTTTTGTAGTACTTGTTTGTTAAATACTATTCTAAATATCCCCTATATTCCATAAATCCCTTGCCCATAATTTAAACTGAAATTGCCATTTATGCCCTTTAATTTATTACGTTTTGTTCTAATATTTATAATACCTGCATTACCAGCCGCTTCATATTGAGCCGGAGGGTTGGTCATTAATTCTATTTGTTTTATTGCGCTGGCGGGTAACGAGCGCAAGTAACTTTCAAGTTCACTACCCGTTAAATAAGTAGGTTTATCATCAATATAAACTATAACGCCCGACTTACCTTTTAATTTAATGACACCATTTTGATCAACCATAACCCCAGGAGATTTCGATAACACGTCTAAAGCAGTCATACCCGCTGATGAAATAAGAGCATCAGGGTTTACAATTGTTCTATCAGCCTTCCTTTCTACAAAAGGTAACTTTGTTACAATAGTAACTTCTTCTAATTTTTTACCTTCATCGTTAATTAACGTAATTGGTAAATTAATCGTCTTTTTAAAAGTATCAATTACTATAACAGTGCTTATATATTTTTTGTAGCCTAATTGATTTACAAGCACTTTAAATGAATCTTCCTTTGCAATTTCAAATTCAAAACCACCATCTGCCTCGGTAAAAATCGTCTTTACTAAACTGGAATTATTAGCTTTAAGCAAGGATACTATTGCTCCTTCAACAAAGGCCTTAGTTGAATCATATATGTGCCCGCTTAATTTATAAACAGATTGAGCGTTAGATACTAGACGAATACCAAAAATAAAAATTACGATTAAAGTTATTTTCTTCACCATCTATAATTTTTTATTTAGTTTATCATTCATCCAATCACATACTTTATCAAATAATTTATAATTAAAATGTTGTGAAGCATATTTTTCATATTCAGTGGGTTTTTCTTGCATTTTAATAAATTCGGCCATAGTGCCTACTTCCTGAAAAGTATGATTGGTTTTTGGCATAAATAAATAAGTTCCTTTTTTTGGATGTACTTGGTTAACAATTTTTACAAGTGCCTTATGATCTTTATCGTTATTTGCGGCAATATCTGAACCGCCATATATAGCTAAGGTATATGCGTTCACGTTTTTCCATGCCTTCACTAAATCATGCCCATTAATTTCTCTGTGAAATTGCGGAGTTCTTCCGGCGGCAGCCAATTTTGTGCTCTCGTTATATTCTAATCCATCTTTTAAATTTTGTAAATGAATTGGGTTTTTTATCAACTCTTCAACTGGTGTATTTGTTTTAAACAACTCATTAAATGTCGGTTTCATTACCTCTAATTTTTTATTAAGTTCATTTAAATTTTCGCCATAATACAAAGGTTGTAAAACTAAACTCTCTTGATAATATTCACCCCAAGGTTTTAGAACAGTTCCATAAACTATCACACCCTTAGGATGAAATTCTTGGGCTATAATTGGAGCGACTACTCCTCCTAAGGAATGTCCAAAAACGAAAATATTACTTGTATCCACTTCTGCCATTTTCAACAACTGCTTATACCCTTCTTTAAAAATATCCAATTCCTTATCAAATCCCATTTCGGCACACGGCATTAAACCATAACTATCTCCAACACATGATTTTTCGACACTATACACTGCATATCCTTTTTCTATCATTGCGTCGATAGCCAATTTGGTAGGGTCTAGCGGCTGCATATTATCTAATGAATAACAAGAAATGCCATGAATAAAATAAACCGTACCAAGGATTTTTTTATTTTTTGGCTTTTTATAAAGCGTTCTAATATATCCAGTTTCAAATTTAAATTCTCCATATATTATATTGGCAATTGGGCTTTCTTCAAAAGGCTTAGAAAGCACTTTACCTTTCAACGTAACTTCTATATTATTTCTAATAACTGTTGTAATTAAATCTTCATCCGCTTTAAATTTTCGAGCTACAGAAATTAAGTCAGCAGCATTATTTATTTGGGAATCATTAACCTTTGTGATAAAATCATTTATTTTGAGTCCCATTAAATCAGCAGTTGATTTTGGAACAACAAATTGTATCAAGGCGCCATTATTATCTTTTAATTTTAATGCTTTAGAAATACTATCTGTTAAAACATAATACAAACCTACACCTAAGGAGCCTCTACGTTTAATGTTTTGTGCGTGGCCGAAGAGTGTTAGCAGGGTGTATAGCCCTATAAATAAAATACGCATTGAAATAGTTTCTTTTAAACAAAACTATATATTAATTCCTGAAAAAATTTGTCAAATTCTGCTAATTTTTAATGTAAACAAGTTGATGGCGAATAACCAAACTGTTTTTTAAAAGCTTTACTAAAAGAATAAATATCAGAGAAGCCAGATGAGATTGCAATAGTTGACAAAGAAGGTCTGTCTTTTACTAACAAGTCTTTAGCATAATTTAAACGCTTTTTTATAATATATTGATGTGGGCTTAATTTATAAACTAATTTAAATAATCTAAAAAAATGGTATTCCGACATCCCAATTTCTTTCGCAACTTTTTCAATTGTAAAATCATGCGTAAAATAAATATCTATATAATCCCTTGCTTTAAATATCTTTCGCAATAAATCCTTTTTGGTTTCAGATTTAATTGCTTTTATAGATTGAAATTGTTTGAATACCGGTATATGATCGGCAACAATTTTTTCGGAAAGGGTATAATAAAATTCCTTATCAAAACTTAATTCTTGGGTAGGATTTTCTTTTAAAACGGATTCAATACTTAATAAATAGTTACCTAAATGGGTTTGATGTGCTTTGTATTTATTTTCTAAAAAAGACGGAGTATTAAAAAAAGAATCTAAATTTAAATCACTTCCTAAAGTATCCGGTTTTAAATAACTTGCAACCACTTCCGATAAAATATCTGGGGCCACATCAATACAAATACCAGTTACCGACTTTTTGCTGTCAACTTCAACAAAGCCTTCGCTAAATTTATTTGCTAATAAATACTGCTTATTTTCAATTTTATATTTTGTACCGTTTACCGAATATAATTCAGAACCCTCTACCACATATTTAATCGAAAAACTTCTAAAGGGTGTACGTGAATAAAACTCTTTTAATACCGAATAATTAATAAGATTACTGTTTTTAGGCAAACTTATTGTTTTAGATGTATTTTCAGTAAATAGGTCTGGCATAATAATACACTAAATTATAATTTATTTAGTGTATTATTATTAGAACTTTATAGAAGGTTTAAAAGATAGATTTTTGGTACAATCCGAATTACCAACCCAACACCCAGGCAAAAATTAATGGTGCAACAATAGTTGCATCACTTTCAACAATAAATTTAGGTGTATTAATATCTAACTATAGAGAACTATAATTTTATCCCAATAATACATACATCGTCTATCTGTTCTAAATCACCTTTCCAATCTACAAAATGTTTATTAAGTAGTTCTAGCTGTTGCTTAGGAGCTTGCTGATGAATGCTTAATAATAAATTGTCTAATTGATTGCGTTTAAATTTTTTACCATTTGGTCCTCCAAACTGGTCGGGGTAACCATCGGTATATAAATACAAAAATTGATTAGTTTTTAAATCAAGTGCGTGTAAAGTAAAGTTATCTGTATTTTCGCCCTTACCAACAGGCATTTTATTATAAGGCAATTGATTAATAGTACTGTTGCCATTAGTTGTTGCGCCAGTTATTACAACGGGCGCATTATTTGCGGCGGCATACGTAATAGTTTTGGTAGTTTTATTTATACATAATAAAATACCATCAAAGCCATCTTGTTGCCCTTCTGAACTAATTGTGTCAATTAATCGCTTTCGCACATAATCAAACACTTTATTAGGCTCAAAAATACTTTTCTCTTTTACAGCTTCACTTAAAAAAGCCATGTTTAAAAGGCTCATAAACGCGCCAGGCACGCCGTGTCCTGTGCTATCACAAAGCGCTAAGAAAAACAAATCCTCTGTTTCGGTTGTCCAATAAAAATCACCGCTAACAATGTCTTTAGGTTTAAATAAAACAAAATAATTATCTGTTTTTAAATTAGCATTTAAAATTTCGGCATTGGCTAACAATCCTAGTTGAATACGCTGAGCATAATTTATCGAATCTAAAATTTCTTTATTTTTATTTTCAATAATGTTTTTTTGTTCTTGGGTTTGCTGTTCTTTAATTTCTATAATGTGTTTTTGTTTGGTAATAATTCTAAATCGGTTAAAAATTATTAATCCAAAAATAAGTACTAATGCAAAACCAATAGACAATGCTATTTTAAAAAATTTATCTTTATCAATTTGCGCTTTATTTGCTTTTAATTGTAAATCTTTTAATTTTGCTTGCTCTGCATTTTTAATACTATCGCGCACTGTGCGCTTATTAAATTCAAATTCAACTTCGCGTTTACCAACTTCTGCACTTCTCAAGTTATCATCTAGTTTTTCTTTTAATGCAACATAGGCTTCGTAATTTTCGAGTGCTTTTACTTTATCGCCTTGTTTTTTATACACGTTATATAAATGTAATAAAGCATCTGAGGTTGTTTCGTCGTGTTCGTTTTCAATCCCAATTTTTTTAGAAATTAAAAGGTAGATTAGCGCATCCTTTAGATTGTTTTTTTTTGTATAAATATCCCCAATATCTAGCGCGGCGCGGCCCTTTTCAAAGTAGTTTTCAATTTCATTAGCAACATTATAACAGGTCATATAATTTTCTAAGGCTTTGTCGTATTCATTTAAACTTAAATGTGCATTTCCAATGCTTCCTGATGCTGAACAAATTCCGTTTTTGTCGTTTAGTTTTTTATAAAGTGTTAGGCTTTTAGTACCATATTCTAAAGCTTTTTTATAACTGTTAGAATTATTATAAATTAAACTTAAATTATTATAAATGCTTGGCAAACTTGTTCCTGTGTTATTTTTTTCGGCGGTTGGCAATGCTTTTAGCAAATACTCTTCTGCCATTGTGTATTGTTTAAGCTGTATATACAAGGCGCCAATGTTACTATATGCAGTTAAAATAGTTTCGTTATTTTTTGTCTTCTCGCCATAATTTAACGATTGCTGGTAATATTCTATTGCTTGCACATAATCGCCTTTTACCTGAAAACAGGCTCCCAATAAATTTGAAATTTTGGGTTGCATTCTAATTAGCTTACATTTTTTTAGCAGTGCAAAGGCTTTTTTTGCCAACAAATAAGCCGAATCAACATCTGAATAAATATATTCCCAACTTAAATCATAGTAAGCATAAAATTTACTACTATCCTGTGATGTGGTACTTTTAATAACGTTAAATAACGAATCTTTATTTACTGCATGAAACTGCAATTGCATAAATATTACAACAACTAAAAAAGCTAGTTTTTTTTTACAGGCTAAAATCATACGTAAACTAAATATAAAAAACTAATAAATACATACTAAATTGATTTACTAATTAGTTATCCAAAAATTTTTAATCGTTTTAGGTTAAAAATACATTATATTATTGTATTATAAAAGATTTTAGTGTTTTTAAAACCTATATTTTACATACTTTTGTGCTTTTATAAATAATTAATTACTAATAATTTACACAAATTATGAGCACCTTTAAACTTATTTTATTAACTGGTTTTTGCTTTTTTAATTTCAATTTGTTTTCGCAAACTAAAACACAAACCACCATCTATAAAAATTATCATTATACATTTAATGGAGCGCTTAACGCACAATCAAAAACTGATTTAGAGACGAGTGTATTAAACTTAAATTTTGCAAAAAATGCAAAGATAAAATACAAGGCAGAATCCAATTCGGGCGAACTGTTTTTAAGTACTGAAGAAAAAATTGAAAATAACGAAGGGGGTAATAAAGGCTTTGATATTACACAGCTAAAAAAACTTTTTATAGCACATAATCTTACCCCTTTAGAATTAACTATTATTGAAAACTAATTTATAAAATGAAAAAAATACTATTTGTTTTTATTGCCTTATTGTTTACTAATTTTTTAGTTTCTCAAAACGACAATTGCGCTTCGGCGCCTACTATAACGGTTAGCCCAACATGTAGCACCCCCTATAACGGCACGTCGTTAGGCGCTACACAATCATTAGCAGGTTGTGTGGGCAATGCTGATGATGATGTTTGGTATAAATTTGTGGCAACAGCTACAAGCCATTCTATTCAAGTAATTGGTTCGGCAAGTTTTGATGCAGTGGTTGAAGTTTTTTCTGGAAACTGTACAGGTTTAACTTCTATTGCTTGTATAGATGCAACATTTAACGGAGGAACAGAAAATAGTTTAATAAGTGGCTTAACCATTAGTGCTACGTACTATATACGAATTTATAATTATGGTACAGGAAGCGGTTCGTCAAACTTTACAACCTGTTTAACAAACGCGCCTCCCGCCCCAGTTAATGATGCTTGTGTTAATGCCACAGGTTTATCAGTAAATGCAGGTTGTGTGAACGTAGCTGCTAATTCCTATGGTGCCACACAATCTCAAGCGGCTTGTGCCGGCAGTAGCGATGATGATGTTTGGTTTAGCTTTACCGCCAACAACTATACACAAACGATACAAGTTACGCCATCTGCCAATATGGACGCCGTTTTAGAGTTATTTAGTGGCTCGTGTGGTAGTTTAAACTCTATCAGTTGTACTGATAATGGCTTTACTGCCGGTGTAGAAAGTGTTACCGCGGTTGGTTTAGTTCCAGGTTCAACTTATTACATTCGCGTATATGATTATTACTCAAGCGGTGGCTACCCGTTTACAATATGTGTAAGTGGTAACTCTATAGGTGCCGGCCAACCAAACGATAATCCCTGCTCTGCCATACAATTACCAGCAGTAACAAGCGATTGCAATTATTTACAATTTAGTACTGTTGGTGCAACACAAACCGGCACCGGCTTAGCGCCCGCACCGGCAAGTTGTGCAGGTGGCTCATCGCCATTTATGGGAGGTTTTTCTGCTGGAACAAAGGACGTTTGGTTTAAAATTATAGTGCCTGCAAGTGGCAATGTGTATATAACACCTCAACCTAACTTGGGTCCAGGCTATATTTCTGACGGCGTAATGGCACTATATAGTGGCCCTAACTGTAGTTCTTTAAGTCAAATTGCATGTTCAGATGATTATACTGCCTATCCAGGAAGCGGAAACGATTTATTGCCTTACATAGCTGCTACTGGGCAAACACCTGGTGCAACGTTATACTTGCGTTATTTTGCCTATGCTACCGGGCAAGGGTCGTTTGGAATTTGTGTACAATCGCCCACTAACGACAATTGTAGTACTGCATTAAACATTTGTGATTTAAATGGCTATTCAGGTTCAACTAGTGCAGCTTATACTATTGATAGACCTTGTAATATGCGAGGTGATGCAGAAGCCTCTGGCACTTATGCCTATGTGCCAGGTAGCGCCCCTTCTGGAGGGCAATTTGGTTTAGGTGGGGTTTGGGGTGTTGGTCAACCTACTAACATGAGTTCGCCTTATTACGATGTGCAAATAAATAATAATTCGTGGATAAAATTTACTGCCGCCAGTACTTCTGCTTCATTTAAAGTTAGTGTTGCAAACTGTTGGGTTGGCAATTACCCTACGGGCGGTTTACAAATGCAAATATTTAGTGCTGCTGCTGCTTGTTGTAGCTTTGTACCCGTAAGCGATTTTAAAGAAAACAGCACTACTTTTACTTTAAATGCAAACAGCTTAATTGTAAATAACAGTTATTATTTAATGATTGATGGCTACGCCAGTGATATATGTAATTATACGATAACCGCATTAACAGGCGTAAATTTTGCAAATATTGCTGCCACAAACAATTCTATTTGTCCGGGTGGAAGCAGCACATTAACAGGGCCAACAGGCGCAAGTAGTTACACATGGCTGCCAAGCAATGCAACTACATCTGCTATTACTGTTAGTCCCGGAAGCAGTACAACTTATACGCTTATTGCAGGGGGTGTTTGTGGTTATAAACAAACCTTAACGAAACAAATTGTAGTAAATGCATTACCAAACGTTTTAATAAATTCTGGAAATGCCATAACAACCTGTGGTACACAAACTACAACATTATCAGGTAGTGGTGCATCTACTTATACTTGGAACACAGGTCCAACAACGAGTACCATTAGTGTTTCGCCATCCTCCAATACCTCTTACACATTAACTGGTACCAGCGCGCAGGGTTGTATAAATAGTACTGTAACTACCGTTACTGTGAATCCCTTACCTACAACAACCCTAAGCGCTTCATCCTCTAATATTTGTTCTGGTTCAAGTGCCACATTAAGTGCAAGTGGTGCTATTACTTATACTTGGAGCACTTCATCCACAAATACTGTAATTACAGTAACACCAGCATCTGCTACAATTTATACGGTTACAGGTACCAATAGTTTTGGTTGCACTAAAACAGCCACTGTAAATATAGGTGTAAGCGCTTTGCCAACTATTAATACTACCTCTACTACAATTTGTGCTGGTGCTACCGGCACCATTAGTGGTTCGGGTGGGGTAAGTTATGTATGGAGTAATGGTGCTACTGTGGCATCTACAACAATATCACCTAGTGTTACCACAAATTATACGGTTATTGGTACAGCAGCTAACTCATGTACTAACAGTGCTGTTGCGCAAGTAAGCGTTAATGCTTTACCAAATATTACAGTAAATTCGGGTGCTGTTTGTTTAAATGTAACGAGTACATTAACAGCAAGTGGCGGTAATTTATATAATTGGAGTACCGGCGCAAGCGGACCAAGTATCATCGTTAGCCCAACGGTTAATACAAGCTATACTGTAACCGGTACAGCGCCATCTACGGGTTGTACAAATACAGCTATTAGTACATTAAGTGTTTTGCCTATTCCTATATTAACAAGTACTCCTACTATTGCCCCAAGTAATTGTGGTGGTAGTACAGGCTCTATAAACTCTGTGATAGTTACTGGTAGTGGGCCGTTTACGTATACATGGACCAACGGCTTAAACGCAGTAGTAGGAAATGGCGCTAATTTAAATTCGCAACCGGCAGGCACATATAATTTACAGGTTTTAGGTACAGGCAATGGTTGCTTAAACTCATTTGGACCCTACTCTATTATTAATCCAGGCGCTCCACCGGCACCAACGGCAAGTGCTACAAGTAATTCTTTATGCGCAGGCGGTACCATTAATTTGTTTGCAAGTTCAAGTTTTTCTACACCACCTACATATAATTGGAGTGGGCCGTCGGGATTTAATACTACAACACAAAATCCTACGATTCCTAGTGCAACAAATTTAATGAGTGGTATTTACTCTGTTTATGCATCGGCTAACGGGTGTAGCGGCGCTGCAGCAAATGTAACCATTACCGTACTTAACAATCCGGTACCTGTTGCCAGTTCATCGTTTAGCAATTATTGTGCGGGTAGTAATGTGTTTTTATTCGCATCAACAGCTAACACCTATAATTGGTCGGGCCCTAACGGTTTTACCTCTTCTGTTCAAAACCCTACGATTACAAATGCACAAGCAACTGCTTCTGGATTATATTTATTAAATGTTAGTACTGCTGGCTGTAGTGGCAATACTTCTATTAACGTAACTGTAAATGCAAATCCTGCGTTAATTGCTTTTGCAAGCAGTTCTGCGGTATGTACAGGCAATCCTATAAACTTAAATGCTTCAGGTGGTAATTCATACACTTGGTCTGGTCCAAATGGCTATATATCTACTGTTCAAAACCCAACCATAACCATCACTAGTACTTTAAGTACTGGCGTGTATTCTGTATCCGTTCAAAATTCAGCAGGCTGTAGTTCTTTTAGTACTGTTGCCATTCAAGTAAACAATTTACCCGTATTTAATGCGTCGGCACTAACTACGAGTGTATGTACAAATAGTGCTATATTACTAACGGCTAGTGGCAATAGTATTACTACGTATAATTGGTCAGGTCCAAATGGTTTTATTTCAAGTAGTCAAAACCCAACATTAAGCACTTCTTCTAATAGTAACAGTGGAAATTATACAATAACAGTTACAAATGTAAATAACTGCCAAGCTAATTTAACGGTGCCGGTTAATGTGTATAGTTTAACGACGCTAACGGCAAGTGCCAGTAATACTCTTTTTTGCACGGGTAATGTCGTAAACTTAATAGGAAATTCAAATGCGAGCATTTTTAATTGGAGTGGACCAAATAGCTTTACCTCAACAAGCCAAAACCCAAGCATTGCAAATGCGCAAACCAACGTTGCAGGTACGTATACGCTTGTTATTACAGATGCTAATGGCTGTACAAATAGCGCAACGACGAATGTTACTATTAATCAAACGCCAAGCTTGGTAGGTAGTAATAATGCTTTAACGTGCGCTGGGCAAAATGTAGTGTTATTGGCAAACTTTGGTACCGGAGTAGCCGTAAATTGGTATAGCGATTTATCGTTAAGCCCCCTTTTACAAGCAAACTCAAACACTTACACGCCAACCTTTGGTAGTTTTGGCACTTACACCTTTTATGCGCAAGGTGTAATTAATGGTTGCACTAGCAGTGTAACACCAATTACAGCTAATTATTATAATTTAGTTGCAGGTATTGCATCCTCTACATTATCAGGTCCAACACCATTGGCGGTGCAATTTACTAATACAAGTGTAGGTTTAGTAAATGGCAACTCCATAAATTGGACTTTTGGCGATGGAAATACAAGTACTACTTATAATGCTGAAAATACATTTGTAAATGTTGGCACATACACTGTGCTGTTAGTAATAGATAATGGATTATGCAGAGACACTGCTGATGTTATAATAAACGTAAATATAGCTACCGTTTTGGTGCCTGAAATATTAACGCCTAACGGTGACGGACATAACGACGTGTTTGATATTAAAAACATTGGTTATTTTCCGGATAATGAATTATTTATTTTTAACCGTTGGGGTAATTTAGTATACAAAACTAAGGGCTATAACAATACCTGGACAGGTGTACCTAATAGTAGTGGAAAAACCGGCAACGAGAAGTTACCACCGGCCACTTATTTTTACTTATTAAACTTAGGCGATAAGGATAATCAAGTATTTAAAGGCTTTGTGCAGTTAATGTATTAGTGGTGGTAGCTCAGAAAAGATTGCTTTTTATATCTTTCGTTTAGGGTTATCTACTAAAAAAGCTTTCCACCCTGTGTAAGATTTACCCGTGCTACTTGCGTTTTTGTTTTGATAATAATGGCAAAGTGCTGCACCTAAAGCATCTGTAGCATCTAAAAAAGCATGTTCGGCCTTTACACCTAAAATTTGTTGAAGCATCGCTGCCACCTGTTCTTTACTGGCATTACCGTTACCCGTAATACTCATTTTAATTTTCTTTGGAGAATATTCTGTTATTGGAACATTTTTACTTAAAGCAGCGGCAATCGCTACACCTTGTGCCCTACCTAACTTTAACATCGATTGAACATTTTTTCCAAAAAAAGGCGCTTCAATAGCTAATTCATCGGGTTTGTATTCTTCAATTATGGCGACAGTACGTTCAAATATTTTTTTAAGGCGATCGGCATGTTCCTCCAATTTATCTAGTTTAATTATGCCAATTCCTATTGGTTTTACTACCGAATTTTGAACGTGAATTATACCATACCCCATAACGATAGTGCCGGGGTCGATACCTAAAATTATTCTATCATTCACTGCCATATTTACTGTAAATTTAGCCTAATTTGTTTGAGGCAAAAAAAATAGTTACCACATTAGTTAAGATTATAATTGGCGTTTTAAGTTTAGGAATAATTTATTATAAACTAGAAGCTGATTTTACTGCTGATAAAATAGCAATTTTATATAGTATTTTATTTACTGTAAAGGGAGTAGTTTGCTTTATACTGTGCTTGCTTTTGATACCTGTAAATTGGGGAATAGAATCTTACAAATGGAAAATAATAACCCAACCCGTTGAAGAAATTAGTTTTAAAACGGCTATGCAATCGGTATATAGCGGTGTATGTTTGGGTAATTTAGCACCAGGAAGAGCTACCGAATTTATTGCAAAAATATATTTTTTTAAAATAGAGAATCGTTCGCAAATAGCAGTATTACACTTTGTTGGCGGTATGTTTCAATTAGCAATTAGCATAGTGTTTGGCTTAATAGCCTTACTTTTTAAATTTAAAAATTTTAATGCTGATAACGTTTGGATAGCTTATTTAGTAAGTGTTTTAGCCGTTGTTGTGTTTGGATTTTTTGTGCTGTGCTTATTTAAACTCCCTAAAATTTTAGCCTTTGTTTATAAAAAAATAAGTAAACAAAAAAATATAAACTCTGGTTTTAACTATGTGTTAACTAAATCGCAACTTTTTAAATTAATTGCATTTTCGACAGCAAGGTATTTTGTATTTTCGGTGCAATTATTTTTGTTACTATTTTTATTTTACCAAGGTCCGTTTTCGTTACAAATAGTATTTGGAATTTGGCTCTATTTTTTAATTGTAAGTATTGTACCTATGATTAGTTTTATAGAAGCGGCTATTAGAGCTGCCGTGGCCTTAATTGTTTTTAAAGACTGTGGCATTTCAAACGCGGCATTGGCATTAGCAAGCATTTTAATATGGATTTTAAATATTGTAGTACCAAGTATTGCGGGTTATTTTATTTTAATAAAACAGAATTTTAATTTTAAAATTTCGAAGCAAAAAAAATGACCAGTGTGTTTTTTATATTTATTTTTATTTTATTAATCTATTTTATATTTCTAATTTATTTTTCAATTGGGTTTATTAAGACAGAAACCTATTATTCTATTTCTAATTTTGATGACGAGGCCGTTACAATTATTATTTGTGCCCGAAATGAAGAAAAAAACATTATAGGCTGTTTGAGTACGCTTATTAAACAAGATTATAACGCGAAAAAAATAAATTTAATTTTAATAAACGATGCAAGTACTGATAATACCATAAAAGTTGCTGAATATATTTTAAAACAATCTAAATTAAACTATAAAATAATTTCGAACCAAAACCAAAAAGGGAAAAAGCAAAGTATAACCTATGCTATGCAATTTGTAAATACGGAGTTAATTGTATTACGTGACGCTGATACGTTTACCACCTCCACTATTTGGCTAAAAACAATAAGTAATTTTTATAAAGAAACACAGGCACAATTTATAATAGCACCAATTGCTTTAGCAAACAATAGTGGATTATTATGGGCGTTACAAGCAATAGAAAATAATGTATTAGCAGTATTAGCCAGTGGAAGTGCATACTTTAAGAAAGCATTTTTATGTAATGGAGCAAATTTAATTTTTACAAAATCTATTTTTGAAAAAGTAAATGGCTTTACTAAACACATACACATTGCCTCAGGCGACGATGTTTTGTTTTTAGAAGATGTTAAAAAAATTGAAGGTGTAAAAATTAATTACTTAAAATCTGAAAGTGCTTTAGTTTATACCTATCCTGCATTTTCATTTAGTAATTTAATAAAACAAAAAGTACGTTGGGCATCTAAGTTTAAAAATAACAGCAATAAACTCAATACTGTGCTTGCTTTTGTAAGCTTTTTAGTAAATGTAATTTGGTTGTTTAGCCTAATAATTAGCTTTTTAATGCCTCAAAATAGCCAATTGGGCTTAATTTTTATACTTTTTAAATTGTTAATTGATAGTTTATTGTTATTTTTAGCTCAACGTTTTTTAAAAAACAGAAGTTTAATTTGGTATGTATTTCCAGTAGGATTTATTTACCCTTTATATGTTGGTATAATAGCAACAGCTTCACTTTTTATAAAACCAAAATGGAAATAAATTAAAATGTTTTTTAAAAAAAAATCTATAGATTTTGAGTCTGAATCGCTAAGCCAACAAACGTGGCGACGATTTAAGAAAAACAAATTATCCATGTTCGGTTTAATTATTATTGTTTTATTTTGTATAATTTCTGTTTTAGGTTATTTAATTACACCCGACCCAACACCATATGCCAATGATCAAAAGCCAGAATTGCATATAAAACAACCTGGTTTTAAAGCTAAATTTTTACATGTTAAAAAAAATGAAGAACCTCAAAAACAATCGTTTTTAAGTGATATGATTTTTGGAAAAAACGACCCATTTTCTGGCTTTACTATTTACAATTATTTTTTTAAAAATCAGTTTATTTTGGTAGAAGAATATACGGGAAATACCGAAAATAATAAAGGCACTATTTCAAAAATTAACTTAGCAGATGTGGTTTATGCCATTGATAGTAAGTCGCCGATTATTTTCGACTCTTTAAAACATCAGCTTTCTTTTTACGAAATTGGAAACAGTACAAAAATTACAAAATCGATTTTAGAACTTCAAAAACAAATTCAAAAAGAAAACATAATAACAAAAAAATATATTTTAGGAACCGATTTATTAGGAAGAGACTTATTAAGCCGCTTATTAATTGGTACTCGCATTAGTTTAAGTGTTGGCTTGGTATCTGTTATAATTTCTATTTTTATTGGTATTTTATTAGGAGCTATTGCAGGTTATTATAGAGGTAGATTAGATTCTGTAATTATGTGGTTAATTAATGTAGTGTGGAGCATACCCACCTTATTATTGGTAATTGCTATTACTTTAGTTTTAGGTAAAGGTATTATGCAAGTATTTATTGCTGTTGGCTTAACTATGTGGGTAGATGTAGCCCGCATTGTGCGTGGACAAATTTTAAGTATAAGAGAAAAAGAATTTGTGGAAGCAGGAAGGGCTTTAGGGTTTAAAAACATGCGAATTATTTTTGGACATATTTTACCAAACGTTATGGGACCAGTTGTAGTTATGGCTGCAAGTAATTTTGCTTTTGCAATTTTAACAGAAGCCGGCCTAAGCTTTTTAGGTATTGGCGCTCAACCTCCTATACCAAGTTGGGGAGAAATGACAAGCGCACATCATGGTTATATTTTAATGGATAAAGCCTACTTAGCATTTATACCCGGAATAGCCATTATGATTTTAGTTTTAGCATTTATGCTTGTTGGTAACGGGTTACGCGATGCGTTAGATACCCGAAATTTAGATGATAAACCAATTATTGGAAATTAAATTTTAAGAATGTTTAATTGTTTAATAATAAGAAAGCCACAACGATAGTGGCTTTCTTATTTATTTGTACCCCCTTCCAGACCAAATATGAACGAGATCCTAGAAGATACAAGGGACTTTGCTCGGATTTGGGACTTGTACGGACACCTGACGAAACAAGACTAAATTTTTTTATCCAAGAACATATAACTTAAATTTGTCCTTTATAATTTGGGTCAAAATCCACCATCCATTCAATACCATATTTGTCTCTAAACATTCCAAAGTATGAACCCCAAGGGCTGCCGGAAATTGGCATTTCAATTTGTCCACCGGCTGATAGTCCGTTAAATAATTTATCTGCTTCTTCTTTACTTTCAGCACTAATTGCAATTTTACTTCTGTTTTCGTTTTCGTTTGTTCTCCCCATTATTTCAGGCACATCATTCGCCATCAAAATGTTTTTTCCTATAGGTAAAGCAATGTGCATTATTTTATTCGATTCATTTTCTGTTACCGGAAATTCAGCACTTGCCAAATCTTTAAAACGCATAATTTTTGCGAACTCTCCGCCAAATACCGATTTGTAAAAATTAAATGCTTCTTCTGCATTTCCGTTGAAATTAATGTGTGGATTGATACTTGCCATAATTCTATAATTTTTTATTATTTTTTAATTTATGATTGTAAATGTAAGAAACTGCTAAAATTCCCAAAAATATAAATGGGAAGAATGAAAAAAACACTATACCTTCCACCGCAAAATAACTGATGGAGGCAAATAAAAAGTCAAACGCAAAACCTGCATAAGCCCATTCTTTTATTCGTTTAGAGACTTGCGGAATAACCAATGCCAATACACCTAACACTTTAAAAACAACTAGGGCGTTTCCAAAATACTCTGGATAACCCAAATGTCTAATTCCTTCTTTTGCCAATTCGGTTTGTGAAGTAAAAGCAGGCATTACTCCTTCAAATAAAGCGATAATTGTTGTCGCAACCCAAAATATAATTTTATCTTTTTTCATTGTCGTAAGTATTTAGTGGTTAATTTTTATTAAAATTTAAAATCCAATTGTTCCCAAACTTGTCAGTAAGGTCACCAAACAAAGCGCCCCAAAAAGTTTTTTCAAGTGCGTGCCTAATTGTTCCTCCGTCAGAAAGTTTATCAAAAAACATTCTAATATCTGCTTCACTATTACAATCAAGCATTAGAGAAACTGCGTTACCTTTTATGAGTCCGTTTTCGGGTGTCATGTCAGAACCCATAAAAACAAAACTTTCGGTTTTAAGCGTGGAATGTAAAATACTATCTTTCATTTGTGATGGCATCTTGTCTGCCAATGGTGATTCACCAATTGTTTGAAAATTGAGTTCACCGCCAAGACATTCTTTGTAAAAAGTCATTGCTTCACGGCAGTTACCACTAAATGTGAGGTATGAATTAATTTGTATCATATTTTTAGATTTTTTCTAAATGAATTTTTAAAAATTCAAGTGTTTGTGATGTTCCTTCTTTATAACCGTCAGCAACTTCTTGTGAGATTAAACTTTGGACTTGATTAAGTTTGGTTTTATGTTCATTCAGTTTTTCAAGAAAATAACTTTCTTCTATTAGCCCAGTACTTTTGCTTGGATACACACAAGTAAGCTCTTTGTTTTCCTCTATAATTTTAATGTTACCCCTCCAAATCATATCCATTCGTTCCCACTGCATTACATTGCCACTATCATCAAAACAAGTATAGGTAATTTCAGACCCTTGTTTCCAGTCGGTTTGTACTTTAACATTTTTCATCCACTTAGCAAACTCAGCAGAATTAGTTAATGCTACCCATACTTTTTCTATGGAGGCATTAATTTCGATTTCAAAATTATTTATTGCCATTTTTTAAGCGTTTAATAAAGTTTGAATATCAAATTTTTTCATTAGCATAAAGGCTGCAACTACTCTTTGGCTTCTTTCAGGGTCGCTCATTAACTTACCAAGTATACTTGGAACAACTTGCCATGATACACCATATTTGTCTTTACACCATCCACATTGGCTTTCAGCGCCTCCATTCGAAATCAATTCGTTCCAATAGTAATCTATCTCTTGTTGTGTTTCACACTCCAATACAAATGAAACGGCTTCGTTAAATTTAAAATTTGGACCACCGTTTAAACCCATAAACTGATTGCCATTTAATTCCCATCGCACTACCATTGGGTTTTCTGCGGTAATTTTTGAGTTTTTAAAAATGGAGCAGTAAAACTCTGCTGCTGCTTTGGCTTGTCCATCAAACCATAAACAAGGATACATTTGATTTTTCATTTATTTCGTTTCAGTATAATTTTTGAAGTTGTTTAAAATAGCTTGCCATCCGCCTTTTTGCATCTCTAAAGGATTTTCATTTTCAGGATCAAATGTTACTATTACTTCTGTTTGATTTCCCAAATCTTTGAATTGAACTGTTGCAACTCTCCCTCCAAATTCATAAGTAAATTCTTTCCCTTCTTTAATACCTGTATAAATTGCTTCAAAGTCAAAGCCAAAACTGCCATCTTTTGCTTCCATTCTTGCTTTGTATGTGCCACCTATTCGCATATCATTTTCTGCACTTGGGCAGTGCCAACTTGGGTCGGCAAAGTTCCAATTTACAATATGTTTGGGGTTGGTGTAACTATCCCATACTTTTAATATTGGTGCATTTATTGTTGCACTTACTGTGATTTTTGAATTGCTCATCTTTTAAGTATTTAATGTTTCTATTTATTCAACAGTGCAAATATGCAACATTATGTAAAAATAGCGAATGTGTAAAAATGACAACAAAAGGGTGATTTACGACAAAATTTATTTTACTTTTGAAGCAGCAATTAAATCCTATAAAATGAAAAGAGTTAGCATTCTTGTTCCTGAAAGTTCGGTTCTGCAAGCCATAGCCGATCCACAATATTTGTTTTCAGCAGTCAATCAATTTATGGCTGCGTCAGGTAAAAAGCCATTGTTTGATGTGCAGTTAGTTGGTTTAAAAAAAGAAGTAAAATTGAACGATGGGCTATTTTCAGTAAATATCTCTCAACTTTTGAATGATGTTAAGAAAACAGATTTAGTTGTAATTCCTGCGTTGTTTGGCGATATGAAAAGTGCGATTGCGCAAAACCAAAAATTGTTACCTTGGATAAGTGAACAATACAAAAACGGTGCAGAAGTAGCTTCGCTTTGTGTTGGTGCATTTCTATTGGCTTCTACGGGTTTGCTTGACGGTAGAAAATGCTCTACACATTGGGGGTTTCAAAATGAGTTTCGTGAAATGTTTCCTAAAGTAGAGGTAATAGACGGAAGCATAATTACTGAAGAACATCGCATATATTCAAGTGGTGGTGCAAATTCATACTGGAATTTATTGTTGCATTTGGTAGAAAAATATACCGATAGGCAAACGGCAATTTTAGCTTCTAAATATTTTGCAATTGATATTGACCGAGAAAATCAGTCAGCTTTCGCTATGTTTAAAGGTCAAAAAACACATAATGATGTTATTATAAAACAAGCACAAGATTTTATTGAAAACAATATTCAGGAAAAAATAACCATTGATGAATTGTCAGATTTAGTAAAATTGGGAAGAAGAAGTTTTGAAAGGCGTTTTAAAGTTGCTACTAATAATTCGGTCTTGGAATACATTAACCGGGTGAAAATAGAGTTTGCCAAACGCAGTTTTGAAACAAGTCGAAAAAACATTAATGAAGTTATGTTTGATGTTGGTTACACTGATACAAAAGCGTTCAGGACAATCTTTAAAAAAATTACTGGGCTCACACCAATTGAATATCGAAATAAGTATAACAAAATGTCTGCCAATTAATCTCTTTGATCAATCTTTAACTTCTCCTCCCCTTCGGACCCGAACATTCACGACTTGAAAATAAAGAGTTTCGTATTTCGAAGCTACATTATCGAACCAAAAACCCCTGACAATTAAGGCTTTATCATTGGTTTTCCGGTTGTGTACCTCCGGTCGGATTGCTGCTTCGCAGCGGGCCGTTTGGAGGTGTTACGAAAATACAAAAGTAAAACTGCTACGCAGTGTTTACTTTTTTTGTTTTTACGCCTTCGCTCAAGCATAGCTTGGCTCGTCTCAAAAACAAAAAAAGGACCAAAGCTTTGCTTTGATCCTTTCGTGCTTTAACTGTACCTCCGGTCGGACTCGAACCGACACAACCGTGAAGTTACTGGTGTTTGAGACCAGCGCGTCTACCAATTCCGCCACAAAGGCATTTTATAGTGGGCTGTAAAACTATGCTTTCTTTTGCAATTTGCCAAAAAAAACTTGCTAAAACCCGTAAAATTCACTATCTTTGCAATCCTTAAAAAAATGGAATCACAGGTAAAATTATTTTCAGGTATTGCAACCGAAACCTTAGCAAAAAAAATTGCTGAGGCTTTTGGTCAGCCATTGGGTAAAGTAGAACATTACCGCTTTAGCGACGGCGAGTTACAGGCTTCCTACGAAGAAAGTATTCGCGGGCAAAGTGTGTATATCATACAAAGCACTATGCCACCTGCCGATAATTTAATGGAAATGCTGTTGTTAATTGATGCTGCCAAACGCGCGAGTGCAAGGCATATTGTAGCCGTTTTACCGTACTTTGGTTATGCCAGGCAAGATAGAAAAGACAAACCCCGTGTAGCAATTGGTGCAAAATTAGTAGCTGATATGTTAGCCGTTGCAGGCGCAACACGTGTTATGACGATGGATTTGCATGCCGACCAAATACAAGGTTTTTTTAATGTACCGGTAGATCATTTATATGCATCCACTATATTTTTACCTTATTTTAATTCGTTAAACTTACCAAACCTTACCATTGCTGCGCCAGATATGGGCGGTAGCAAGCGTGCCAATAGTTACGCCAAACATTTAAAAGCCGAAATGGTAATTTGCTACAAACAACGTATAAAAGCCAATGAGGTGGACAGTATGACTGCCATTGGCGAAATTGAAGGTAGAAACATTGTTTTGATAGATGATTTAGTGGATACGGGTGGCACTTTATGCAAAGCCGCAGAAATGATGATGGACAAAGGCGCGCTAAGTGTGAGGGCTGTTTGTACGCATCCTGTGCTTTCGGGTAAAGCCTATGATAATATTAATAATTCGAAATTAACAGAGTTAATTGTAACAGATACTATACCCTTAAAACAAGAAAGTGATAAGATTAAAGTATTAAGTGTGGCCGATTTGTTTGCTAAAGTAATTAATAGTGTACAAAATTATGAGTCGATTAGTAGTAATTTTATAATATAATATCCGCTTAAAATAAATAACCGATTATTTGAAGTTGACGCGGACAACGACCAATAATCACTAAAAACAAAAAAAATACAAAAAATGAAAACAGTACAATTGAGCGGTTCGCCACGCGCGAACGTAGGAAAAGTAGATGCAAAAGCATTACGCACAAAAGGACATGTGCCTTGTGTAATTTATGGTGCAGGTGAGCAGATTCACTTTAGTGCCGATGAACGCGCATTTAAAAACATTATTTTTACACCCGATACAAATTTGGTAGAAATTGAAGTAGACGGTAAAAAATACCGTACTATTTTACAAGAAGCCCAGTATCACAAAATTTCAGATAAATTAATTCATGCCGATTTTTTATTGGTTAGTGATGACAAAGCCGTATCTGTTCAAATTCCTGTAAAAACAATTGGCCAATCAGAGGGTGTTAAAGCCGGTGGTAAATTAGTTATTAAATTACGCAAAATAAAAGTTAGAGGTTTAATTTCAAAAATTCCAGAAAATATTGAATTAAATATTGAAAAACTAGCTATTGGTAAATCTATTGCTGCTGGCGATATTCAAGTAGACGGGTTAACGTTATTACACCCAAAAAACATTGCAGTTATTAGTGTACAAACAACCCGTAACGTAGTTGCCGTTGAAGAGGTTAAAGCTGCAACACCAGCTGCTGCTGCAAAAACTGCCGCACCTGCAAAAACAGCCGCTAAAAAATAATTGGTTAAGTAAGTAAATTAAAATATAAATCTGTTGGGTTTTAAAATCCAACAGATTTTTTTTATTTAAAGTGTTTTTAAAAGCAATTCTACAACTTTTCTATCAATAATAAGTGTAAAGTCATTTTCTTTTAAGTCGTTTAAACTAATCCAACGCAGGCTTTGCGCACCTTCTTTTTTTACAAAATCAAACGTTTTAGTACTTGTTTTAAATGTTAAAGCTTGTCTGGGTTTTACATAATAATATACACTCATTACTTGACTATTAGTATCAAAAGCTGATAACACAAAAAAATCGGTAGTATAAAAATGCTCTGTTACCTCTATCTCTAAATCCAATTCCTCTTTAAATTCCCGTATTAATGCATCTTTCAGCCCTTCTCCAAATTCAACTCCTCCGCCAACAAACTTGGTAATTTTATTACCTTTAATGTATTCGTCTGATGCGAGTATAGCTCCGTTATCAATTAATAAGCCGTAAACTCTAACATTAAATCTTTTTTGCACTTTTATTTATAAAATATGTTACTAAGATAGGTTTAATCTTTTGCTTTTTGCTATTTTTACTTTTTAATACAGGTGAAAAAAGCAAACAAATACATAAAATGGCTGTGGATACTATTATTGAGCCCTTTTTTATTCATTTTTATATTTATATTTTTAATTAATGTTGGCACTTTTGGATCTTTACCAAAAGTTGATGAGTTATTAAATCCTAAAAATAATTTGGCAACCGTTGTGTATAGCGGCGATATGCAAGTATTGGGTAAATATTATAGTGAAAACCGCGTTAACGTAAATTTTAATAAAATTGATAACGATTTGGTGCTAGCTCTAGTAGCAACCGAAGATGCTCGTTTTTACGAACACAGTGGCGTAGATATAAAGGCACTAGGACGTGCTATATCAGGTGCGTTTAGCGGTGGTAGCAAAGGTGGTGGAAGTACAATTACACAGCAATTGGCAAAAATGATGTTTCCGCGAAACGAAAAATTAAGTAAGCCGCAACTTATTATTCGTAAAATGAAAGAATGGATTTTAGCCACCAAACTCGAAAAATATTACACCAAAGATGAAATAATGGCCCTTTACCTTAATAAGTTCGATTTTTTAAATTTGGCGGTAGGCGTTAAATCGGCTGCACAAATTTATTTTAACCGTGGGCAAGATAGTTTAAAATTAGAACAAGCGGCTATGCTAATTGGTATGGCAAAAAACCCCTCGTTATTTAACCCAATTCGCCACCCCGATACTGCTATGCACCGTCGTAATGTGGTTATGAATCAAATGGTAAAGTATGGTTACTTATCTAAACAAAAATACGATAGTTTAAAAACATTACCCTTGGGTTTAAGTTTTAGGCCTGAAGATCATAATGACGGTTTAGCAACTTATTTTAGAGAATATTTACGCGATAACTTTTTAAAAGCCTGGTGCGAAAAACATATTAATCCCGCTACTAACGAACCTTATAATATTTACAAAGATGGATTAAAAATATATACAACCCTTGATTCGCGGATGCAGCAATACGCTGAAGAATCGGTATATGAGGCCATGCACGATTTACAAAAAAAGTTTAGTAAAGAATGTTTAACTAAAAAAAATGCTCCCTTTGCTTGGAATGTAAATAAAGATGAAATTAAAAACATAATGGAATCTTCAATGAAACGCAGTGAACGATACCGTGCCGGAAAAAAACAAGGCCTATCTCACGAAAAAATTTTGGAAACATTTTATAAACCTGTACAAATGAGTGTTTATAGCCTTCGTGGCGATATTGACACAACAATGACACCTTACGATAGCATTAAATATTACAAATCGTTTTTACAAACCGGCTTTATGGCTATGGAACCACAAACAGGCTATGTAAAGGCTTGGGTGGGTGGCATTAATCACAAACATTTTAAATACGACCACGTAAAAGTAAGTAAGCGCCAAGTAGGCTCAACCTTTAAGCCTTTTGTTTATGCTTTGGCCATACAAGAAGGCCTAAGCCCTTGTTACCAAGTACCAAATGTTAGAACCTGTATTGCGACTCCAGATGGTAAAGACTGGTGCCCTGATAATAGCGATGGTTTAAAAGGTACAGGCCAAATGATTACTTTAAAACGCGCCTTAGCATTATCGGTAAATTTTGTTACTGCATGGGTAATGAAACAATATGGTCCACATGCCGTTGTTAATTTAGTAAAGCGATTGGGCGTTACATCCGAAATACCCGAAGTGCCTTCCATTTGCTTGGGAACGCCCGATATTAGTGTATTTGAAATGGTGGGGGCAAATTCTACTTTTGCAAATAAAGGTACTTACATTCAACCTACATTTATTACCCGTATTGAAGATAAAAATGGAAAAGTATTAGAAGAATTTATACCTAATAGCGACGAAGTATTTAGCGAAGAAAAAGCATATGTAATGACACAATTGATGCAAGGCGTTGTGCAATACGGAACTGGTACAGCACTGCGCGGAAGTAAATATAAACTCACTAATCAAATAGCAGGTAAAACAGGTACTACACAACACAATGCCGATGGCTGGTTTATGGGTTTAACCCCTGATTTAGTAGCAGGCGCTTGGGTTGGTGGCGAGGATAGAAGTGTACATTTTAACAGCATTGCCGATGGGCAAGGAGCAACTATGGCTTTACCCATTTGGGGTAAATTTTTTAGAAAAGTATACGACGATAAAAAATTAAAGGTAGGAAGAGGTGATTTTCCTCGCCCAAAAAACTTAGATCCAAATTTAGAAATTGATTGCAGTAAATACGATGATAAACCACTAGAAGGTGAAGTACCTGTAAGTGAATTTGAAAATTAATTTTTTTATATGATAAACAGAGTTGTAAAAAATGCCGAAGAGGCAACAAAAGGAATTAAAGATGGCATGACTTTATTGGTTGGCGGTTTTGGCCTATGCGGTATTCCGGAGAACAGCATTGCCCAATTAGTAAAAATGGGTGTAAAAAATTTAACCTGTGTTAGTAATAATGCAGGTGTTGATGATTTTGGTTTGGGCTTATTGTTACAAACCAAACAGGTTAAAAAAATGATTAGTAGTTATGTAGGCGAAAATGCTGAATTTGAACGCCAAATGTTAAGTGGGGAGTTGGAAGTGGAGCTTGTTCCGCAAGGCACATTAGCCACGCGCTGTATGATGGCTGGTTACGGCATTCCTTTTTTTCCGACACCTGCGGGCGTTGGCACCGAAGTGGCTATTGGCAAAGAAGTTAGAAGCATTACTTATAATGGCGAAACGAAAGATTATTTAATTGAACACGCTTTTGAAGCCGATTTTGCCATTGTAAAAGCTTGGAAAGGCGATACAGCCGGTAATTTAATTTTTAAAAGTACCGCCCGTAATTTTAATCAAAGTATGGCTATGGCAGGCAAAATAACCATTGCGGAAGTAGAAGAATTAGTAGAAATTGGCGAGTTAAACCCCGATCACATCCATACGCCAGGCATTTATGTTCACCGCATTTTTAAAGGCGAAACCTACGAAAAACGGATTGAACAAAGAACTGTAAGAAAAAAAACAAATTAAATTTTATTTATTACCTCCGCAGCCTTCTCCAGCGTGTCATTTTTTTTAGCAAAACAAAAACGCAGTAATTTGTTATCGGTTTTATTAGTATAAAAAACAGATAAAGGAATACTTGCCAATTTATTTTCTTTGGTTAAGCGAATAGCAAAATCCGTGTCATTTTCATTGGTAATATTTTTATAATTCAGTAATTGAAAATAAGTCCCTGTGCATTCTTCTACTATAAAACGAGAGGGCGCAATTAATTGCCTGAAATAATTCCGTTTCGTTTCGTAAAATTTTGATAGGCCTAAATAATTATTTTTGTCAACTAAAAAATCAGCTAGTGCCAATTGAAAAGGATGGTTAACGCAAAACACTAAAAACTGATGTACTTTTCTAAACTCTACCATCAGTTCTACTGGCGCTGCAACATAGCCAATTTTCCACCCTGTGGTGTGCACCGTTTTACCAAAGCTTGAGATGATAATGGATTGTTGTCTTAAGGTATCATAACGTGCTGCACTTTGGTGGGGCTTGCCATCAAAGGCCATGTGCTCATAAACTTCATCGCTAATTACTATAATATTTGTTCCTATAATTAGCTTTTGTAATTCTAATAAATCATTTTCCGTAAGCGTTGTTCCACTTGGGTTATGCGGTGAATTAATAATAATTAGTTTGGTTTTATTATTAATTTTTTGTTTTACCGTTTCCCAATTAATTTTAAAACCGGGATAGTCCAATTCTATAGGAACTGCAATCCCGCCGTGGACTTCAATTGCTGGAATGTAACAATCATAACAGGGCTCAAACACTATAACCTCATCCTCTTTATTTATAAATGCTGCAATAGCTGTATAAATACCTTGTGTGGCCCCTGCGGTAATTGTTATTTCAGTATCTGGATGATACTTAGCCGAATAAGTACTTAAAATAATTTCTGCTATGCGTTCGCGTAACTGAATAACGCCTTGCATTGGCGCATACTGATTAAAGCCAGCACTCATGTATTTTTGCACCAACTCCAATAATTTTTTATCACATTCAAAATCAGGAAACCCTTGCGATAAATTAATAGCAGCGTGTTCTTTTGCCAAAGCGCTCATTACTGAAAATATAGTGGTACCCACATTGGGCAATTTAGATTGAAAATGCATTATTTTTATAATTTAATGGCAAATTGCAAAAAAAATAGTACTTTTACAATCCGTTAATTACAATTAGTTATGTAATTTATTATTTAACTAAATTAATAAACTTCTAAGGTCCTGTGGCCGAGTGGCTAGGCTCAGCTCTGCAAAAGCTGCTACAGCGGTTCGAATCCGCTCGGGACCTCGTTAAAATCCATGAAACCCACTCTAGTAGTGGGTTTTTGCGTTTTTATACGTATTTTAAAGATATTGGATATTTGTGATTTAAGGTTATCAACTAAAAAAATTATTAAGAGTATTACAAGGGGCTTTATTTTCATTTGAAATAATTAAACATAAAGAATACTAAAGTAATTAAAATTAAATATTATTTAACAAACGCAAAGTAATCCAATCGAATACAAAATTCAAAGTTAGGCTCTAATTATTTCCCCATTTTTATTCCAGGTTCATTATCTGTATTTAAGCGTTGCTGAATTTGCATTTTACCGAAGCGGTAACTAACTCTTAAACGCACCCGGCGCGTATCCATCCTATCGTACCAATACGAACTTTGATTAGAATACGCTGTAGTATAAGAAAAATAATCTTTATATAAAACGTCTTGAAACGCTAATGTGATATTTAATTTTTTATTTAAAAACGATTTATCTACACTAATGTGAATGGCACTACGAGCATGGTAAGTTTGCGGACCATGCTGAAACTCCGAACCACGTCCTCCCCAAATTGCAATTTTAAAATCTTTTGGTAAATAAAATTCTTGGTTCAGGTTAAAATAATAATTGACTGTGTGGGAAGTTACATCCTCATTTATAAGTTGTCCGAAAAAAGCCTGATACATTCCAACTGCGTATGCTTGGAAACTATACCACTTAATTCTTTTTTGCGCTGATAAACTTAAATAGCCGTTGTCCATTTTTGGTAAATTGGAAAGGGTATCAATATTCACTCTTGAATTATTTGGAGTGTAAGAATAATAAAAAGTGAAATCTTTTGTTTTGTCGTAACCCAAACTTAATGTTATAAATTGGTTATAATTATAGTCAACATTAAAATGGTGGGTATACCGTGGTCTTATTTCGGGATTTCCAACTCCGTAGTTTAACTGATCGTTAAAAACCCTTACCGGATTAAGCATATCATATTCAGGTCTTCGGATACGATAACTGTATGCCGTTGTAATTGTATTTTTTTTATTTAAATTAAAATCTAAACTACCGCTAGGAAATAATTTTATATAATTGCGTTTAAAACGGTAACCCGAACTCATAAAGTTAGCATCGTAATTTGTTTCTTCGGCACGCAAACCAACACTAAAACCAATTTTATCCCAACTTCTGGCTAACGTTGTGTAGGCCGCCAAAATATGTTGTTTAAATCTGTACTTATTATAAAACGTTGTGTCGCCAATAAAAAAGCCGGTAGATTGGTTATTTAAATTCCACTTCGTGTTATTATAATCATCTTCAAAGTTGGCTTTTAATCCGGTTTCGAGGGAAAGTTTATTTTTAAACGTCTTATTAAGGTCTAGTTTCCCGGTGTATACATTAAATGTCCGATCCATCAAACTGCTATAATTACTACCTGGTGTCATTTCGGCATCATTACTATCGTAAAATCGGTTATCAATTATTTTTTCAACTTTATCAAAATAATTATTGTAACCTAAGCCCAATTTTATTTGGCCCCCCGTAGAATCAATTTTTTGCAATAAACTTAGGTTATAATTTGGCGAACCTGTATTGTATTTTTCCTTAGTAGATGAAACCGCTTTTCCATAATTAAAATAGGTGCTGTTTCCAATTCCTGTTTGGTAATCGGTTAAATAATGATCATCGTTTTTATTGCCGTTTACATAAAATCCTATCAGCATTTTTTTAGTAATATCATACTCTATTCCGCCGCTGCCTGAAAATACGCTTTGCCAACTTTCGTTAGTTCCATAAGCGTTAATGGTTTCTGTATTTCCATTGGTAATAATTTTACGTTCGAGTTTTTGATGACTTAAACCATCCCAATGACCATAACTTAAATTACTAAATATGCTTAGCTTGTTGGATTTATAATTAAACGAACCATTGGGGCCAAAACGCATCTTTTGCCCTTGACTAATACCAAAAGCAACATTACCGTTATAACCTTTTACTTTTGCACGTTTAGTAACAATATTAATTAAACCACCTGTACCTGCAGCATCGTATCGCGCCGGTGGGTTTTTTATTAATTCAATTTTAGAAACAGCATCGGCGCTCATGCCAGATAGCATATCTATTACTTGAGCAGCAGGCATTTGCTGCAAACGGTCGTCAATCATAAAAAGTGCACCACCTGCCCCATTAATAGTAATGTTATTTTGTGCATCTACAATTACTCCCGGAATTCGCTTTAGCAATTCCAAAACAGTATTGCCTTTTGCAATGATATCATCTTCAACATTCATCACAACTATTCCCTTTTTAAATTCTATGGCGGGTTTATAAACAGATATCGCTACTTCTTTAAGATTAACCCCCTGTTGGGTTAAAATTTGCTGGGGTAAGGTTAGTTGAGAAATAGAATCAACGGTAAAACTTGCTGTACTTGCAATTTTATAACCAGCGGCACTGAATTTTATAAAATAATTTCCCGATTTTATTTTTTCGAATCTAAAAAAGCCGACACTATCACTTATATTGCCTTTTACTAGGCTACTATCTTTGTTATTATATAAAGCCATAGCACAAAACGGCACTGGGGCTTTTGTAGAATCGGCAACTAAGCCTTTAATAAAATTTTGTGAAAGGGAAATTCCGCTTACACTTGTGAAGGTTAAAAGGAGTAAGCGTTTTTTCATTTTTGTGTATAACGGCTAAATTAAAAATAGTTACAATAAATTATAAAATAATATGTTATTCTTAACTTTATTTATGTTAATACACCTTTTTGTATTTAAAGTTCATTCCACTTTTGATAATAACACATTTATAATATAATAATCCGAGAAAATATCAAAAAAACTGTCACCTTGCGGTAACAGTTTTTCTATATTTTTAATTGAAGTAAAAGTTATTTTTTCTTTGAAAGTGTATAAGTACCATCAGGTCTTCTTAAAATACAACCGCTAACTTCCTTTTTATCATCTAAAGTAAATTCAATACTTCTGCCACTTCCATCCGGATAAAAGAAAATATTGTCTGTTACAGATTCTAATTCAACATTTCTATTGGGTGTATTGGCAGGTTCATTTGGCGTTTCAATAAATCTAAATAATTTATTCATACTATTAATTATTTCCATTGGTTTAAGCATAGTATCTTTTTTAGCAGGAATATAGAGTCCAGAATAGTTTTTAAGATTTATTGGAGGCAACACCGGCTTTTTAACCTTTCTTAAATTAATTGTACCAAAAAGCAACATGGTTATTTCATTCTTGTTCTTAGTATCAAATACCAATAATGCGCCATCATCCGGGTTTATAAACTTTCCGTTCCCCATCGGAATCAACTTGTATCGGTAGCCATTGTCATTGCCAACCAATACTCCATCTTCCACAACAAATTTAATCCATCTCATCCAATTTGGCTGATTAGTTGAAAGGTAATCTCCTTCCAAAATTTTCAATTCATCAATCGGAACTTTTACAGGCTTTACTAATTCATCAGTGTCTACTCCTAATTCTTTTAATCTCTTCAACCCATTTTTGCTGCCCGGATTTAATTTTACCGATTTCTTAAAGTTCTCTATCGCTTGGGTTTTATCTCCTAACTTTAAAAGTGCCTCTCCATAACTATCATAAGAATTATAGAAATCAGGGAATAATTCAGTGTCTAATTTAAGAAGTGCTGCCGCTTCTTTCACTTTGCTATTATCCATCAATTGAAATCCCGCATAACTCATGTCTATTTCAGTAAGAAAATAATTGCTTGAGTCTTTGGCAATTTTATAAAATGCAAGTGCAGAGGGAATGCCATCTTTCAACATCCTATTCGCTAATGTTAAAGCCATCGATCTGTTCCGAACTTCTTTTCCATTAGTTCCGTCAACCTTATTTAAATCAATTTTCGCTATGTAATCCACCTTATTTAAATTTATTTTTCCAAAAAGTAATAAGCTTATCGCATTCTTATTTTTGCTATCGAATTCCAGTGTCGCATGATCATCAGGATTGATAAACTTACCATCACCGACCGGAATTATTTTGTAAGTGTATCCATTGTCGTGACCAAACAATGTCCCTAAAAGCTCGGTAAAAACAATTCTTCTTACTCTATTAGGTTCGTTGGTGGAAATGTACTCACCTTCTAATAACTTTAAATACTCAACAGAAACATTTACTTTTTTAATGGTTGTATCTCCATTTAGTATAAATGCATTTCCTTGGTTATTTACAAGCTCTTTTTTAGAAGTATTGATTTTAAAAGCAAAAGCTAGAAATAAAAAACTAATTATTGGCAAAGCAATAGCTAATTTTAAGGTAGCCAATTTTGGAGATCTTTTTTTCATCATCATTTTAATTCTTTTTTTAATTGAAAAGTTATAACTACTCACCATCTCAAAATTATTTTCGTGTAGAACTTGATTCAGTAAAGAGTATTGATAACTTGGTAAATCAATTCCTGAATTTAAAGTGCCATTGTCTGCTAAATACTCGTGTGTGATTTTTATGGCACGTTTATAAAACCAAACAAAAGGATTAAACCATTGAAACACCAATAATAATTCTAAAAGTATAAGATCGATAGAGTGTTTTTGTTGAATGTGTACTTTTTCGTGAGCTATTATTTTATTCAAATCTGTTTCCGGATATTCCTTTTGGCTAATGAATACATGATTTAAGAAGGAAAAAGGTGAACTGTTTTTTTCAAATCGAATTACCTTCATTCCTGAAATTTGTTGTGGTTTGTATTTTAAAACATAACGAAATATCCAAACAAAATTAGCCAGAAATCGAACTAGAAAAAAAGACGCGCCAACAAAATAAACCATAAGTATAATTTTTAGCCAATTAATATTTTTATTCGAGTCAGTTTCTTGCAGCGATTGTAATGGAACAGTTTGCTCGGTAGTTGATTCGATTTCTTTAACATTATCCGCACTGTTTCTATGGGTCAACATTCTATTTCTTTTCGGAAAATATTTGTGGTAAATGTTATGGTTAATATTTTCTTCGTACTGTTCTATTGGCAATACAAGGTGTTTGGCTAAAAACGAATCTTGCCACGTATTAATTGACATGTTTATATTTAGGAGCGGCATTAACAGAGAAATCAATACCGAAAACAATAAGTAAAATCGGTTCAACTTAAAAAAGGTTTCGTTTTTTAAGAATACCCAGTATACTAAATAAAATAGAGTAAGGCATATCGCTGTCTCTATTGAGTAAATGATAAAATTATTCATGTTTTTTTTGTTTTTTAATTTCTTGCATTAGCTTAATGGCTTCATCTACTTCGTTAATGTTCATATCATTTTCCTTTGAAAAAAACGACACCATTTCACGAAGAGAATTATCAAAGTAATTATTAATAACACGCTTCATAAACAATTTAGTGTATTCGCTTTTTTTAACGGTTGGAAAATATTGATGAGAACCACCGTAGCTTTTGTAACTAACAAATTTTTTTCGTTCTAAGGTTCGTATGATTGTTGAAACCGTATTATAAGCCGGTTTTGGCTTGGGCATTTCATCAATAATATCTTTTACAAAAGCTTTCTCTTTTTCCCACAGAATTTGCATAACTTGTTCCTCTGCTTTGGTTAATTCGTTCATAATGTTCGGTATATTTTTTTACAAATATAAACGATTTGTTTAGTCCATACAACTATATTTATAGTTTAATAACTATAAATATAGTTATTTTATTTAAAAAACTGATAATCAGCACATATAAATTTGTTAATTCTGAATTTTATTGACTTATCGTTTGGCAACATGTTATAATGTATATGCCATAGGGTGATGAATATAGCGATAAACAATTACAACTAATTCCTGAGGTACATCTTCGGCACCTTCACTTTTTGGTCATAACGCTATACAGGCATAGTAATTTTTTTAGGAATTGTTCAAGTAATAATTAAAAAGCCGGCTCTTTGCTTTCTTTTGGTTCTTTTGCGATTGTTAGCTCATTGAACGCAGCCAATTATAAGTTATCAAAAAGTTAAAAAAATTAGTTGGACAAACAATTTTCAAAGTAATTGTTATTTGTTTTTATTGATTTTCGAATCAATATACTTTTCGTTGGGTAAAATTGCTTGTTGTATACGTTTTGCATAACGAATACTATCCAAAATCTCTTTTTGTTTTTCTTCTATAACCTTTTTTTGATTTTGAGTTAATTTATATCTATTATAAATTGTAATTAAAAAGATTATAATTAGCATCAGAACAAAAAATGTTGCAAAGATTAAAATTTTATTTCGTTTTTGCTTTTCATCATGCTGAAGTTGTTGCTTTTCGTTCTCTGCTTTTAATATTAGCTCTTTTCTAAAGAGTTCATTGTCCATTTCTTTTTGATTAATTTCCTTTAATTGCCTTTCGTTTCTAAGACTGTCACGAAATGAAATGGATAGTTTATAATATTTTAACGCCTTAGAAGGCTCATTTTTATTTTCGTAAAGACCAGCTAAAGCATTATATGAATCTCTTAAAGCATCAGGAAAATTTATCTGTTTTGATAGTGACAAACCATTCGAAATATTTTTTTCGGCAAGTAAATAGTTCTTCTTTTTTTCATATACCTGCCCAATATTTATATAAGAATAAGCAATGCCAAATTTATCTTCTACCCTTTTTTGAATTTCTAAGGCTTCTTCAAAACATTTTAGAGCCTTATCATTTTCGTTTGTTTGTAAATAAACACTTCCAATGTTGTTAAACGCATTGGATAAAGCGCGTTCATCTTTTTTTGTTTTTGCAATTTCAAAAAATTCTTTGTAATAATTAAGCGCTTTTTTATAATCTTTTTTTGTATAATAAATATTGCCAACATTATTGTAAAAAGTTCCTAAGCTTTTTTTTCTTGGAGTTTGTTTAACGATTTCAATACCTTTTAAGTAATAGCTAAGTGCCTTGTCTAATTCATTTTGAGAAAAATAAATAATACCAATACTATTAAAGGTAAATCCTTGAAACTCTAGGTTTTTTTCTTGTTCGGCCAGTTGCAAGCATTTAAAGTAAAAATCAAGAGCATTAGTATATTGCCCCTTTAATTCGAATAGGTAGCCTTTATTAAAAAAATAATGAAGATTAGCTTTATTTTTAAATTTTGTGTTTTTAAAAGAAAGCAGTATTTCATTTATCGAATCTGCTTTGGGAAGCTCACTTAATTCCATGTAAGCGGCCGCAACTCTATTATAGTTGAGAATTTTAATGGAATCAAAATTAGAGCTTTGCGCTAATTTAATTAAAGAATCAATGTTCCTTTTTTGAGAATAGCTTTTAAAATATAAAAAAGCAATATTAAATAGTAATAAGTATTTTAAAATAGTCTTCAATTGTATTTTAAAAATACAATAAATTTTGATACTTAATAACTTAATACGCTTCCCAACCAACGCTCTACAACTTCAAAATCCATCTCTTTACGTTTAGCGTAATCTTTCACCTGCTCTTTGTTTATTTTACCAATTCCAAAATAATGAGATTGAGGATGCGCAAAATACAAACCACTCACCGCAGCTGTTGGAACCATTGCTAAACTCTCTGTTAAAATAATTCCCGTATTTTTTTCTACGTCTAATAATTTCCAAATGGTATTTTTCTCGGTATGATCTGGTTGAGCAGGATAGCCTGGAGCGGGACGAATACCTGCGTATTCTTCCTTAATTAAATCTTCATTTTTTAGATTTTCATTTTTTGCATAACCCCAAATTTCAGTACGTACTTTTTTGTGCATTAATTCAGCAAAGGCCTCAGCTAATCTATCTGCTAAAGCTTTTAACATTATGGCACTGTAATCATCATGATCTTTTTCAAAACGAGCAACATGCGCATCAATGCCAATGCCGGTAGTTAAAGCAAATGAACCAATGTAATCTTTCTTCTCGACTCCGCTCGAAGTGACACCTTTCGGAGCAACAAAATCAGACAAAGCAATATTGTATTGCCCGGCTGGCTTTTTACTTTGCTGGCGCAATGAATGAAATGTGGCTATTGTATTTCCTTTTTCGTCGTACACTTCCGTGTCATCATCATTTACAGTATTGGCAGGATAAATACCAATCACAGCTCTTGCTTGTAACCATTTTTCGGAAATGATTTTGGCTAACATAGTTTGAGCATCATTAAATAATTTTGTAGCTTCTGTTCCACGCGTTGCGTCAGTTAATATTTTTGGATAAGAACCTTTCATTTCCCAAGAAATAAAAAAAGGCGTCCAATCAATGTATTCAGCAATTTCTTTTAAATCGTAATTATCAAATACTTTGTTTCCGATAAAATTTGGTCTATCTATTTCTGTTTTACTCCAATTAATAGGAAATTTATTTTCTCTGGCTTCTGCCATCGAAATTAATTTGTTTTGAGATTGCGCATTTTTATTTTGTTCGCGCACACGCACATAATCTTTATTGATATCAGCCAAGAACGCAGCGCGTAATTCTTTTGAAATTAAACTACTTGCTACGGGTACAGATTTACTCGCATCATTTACGTGAATAACAGGGCCAGAATAATTTTGTGCAATCTTAACAGCAGTATGTACTTTAGAAGTTGTAGCGCCCCCAATCATTAATGGTAATTTAAAATTTAAACGCTCCATTTCTTTTGCTACGTGAACCATTTCATCTAATGATGGAGTAATTAAACCACTTAATCCAATAATATCAACATTATGTTTCTTAGCCTCTTCTAAAATTTTATCGCAACTCACCATCACACCTAAATCGATTATTTCATAGTTATTACAAGCTAACACAACGCCCACAATATTTTTTCCAATATCATGTACGTCGCCTTTAACAGTTGCCATTAAAATTCTTCCGGCATTCGTTCTACCATCGCCAACAATACCAGCTTTTGCATTGTCTTCTTTTTCTTTTAGTAAATAAGGTTCTAAATAAGCAACGGCTTTTTTCATCACACGGGCACTTTTTACAACCTGCGGTAAAAACATTTTTCCTTGCCCAAATAAATCACCAACTACATTCATACCATCCATTAGCGGACCCTCAATTACAAACAAAGGTCTGCCTAATTTTTGGCGCGCTTCTTCTGTATCTGCGTCAATATATTCTACTAACCCTTTTACTAGAGCATGGCTTAATCGCTCTTCAACGGTTCCTTTACGCCAAGCTTCATCTTTTTCTGTTTTCTCTTTAGTAATACCTTTTAAAGATTCTGCGTGGTCTACTAAACGCTCGGTTGCGTCATCTCTTCTGTTTAATAAAACGTCTTCTACTAATTCTAATAACGTTTTATCAATATCATCATACACTACTAATTGGGCCGGATTAACAATTCCCATATCCATTCCATTTTTAATAGCATGGTATAAAAATGCACTGTGAATCGCTTCACGAACGTGATCATTTCCTCTAAAAGAGAAAGATACGTTACTTACACCACCACTAACTTTGGCGTAAGGTAAATTTTCTTTAATCCACTTGGTTGAATTAAAAAAGTCTAAAGCATTTAAACGATGTTCTTCCATGCCTGTCGCTACAGGGAAAATGTTTGGGTCAAAAATAATATCCTGAGCTGGGAAATGAACTATATCCACTAAAATGTCATAAGCACGTTTGCAAATTACTTTACGACGTTCTAATGTATCTGCTTGCCCAACTTCATCAAAGGCCATAACAATCATAGCTGCACCGTATTGTTTTATTTTATTGGCTTGTTCAATAAATTTTTCTTTGCCTTCTTTTAATGAAATAGAATTGACTATCGCTTTTCCTTGAACACATTTTAAACCCGCTTCAATCACACTCCACTTACTAGAATCAATCATAATTGGCACACGAGAAATATCTGGCTCAGAGGCAATTAAATTTAAGAAGGTAGTCATGGCTAGTTCGCTATCTAACATCCCTTCATCCATATTTACGTCAATTACTTGAGCCCCTCCATCTACCTGATCTTTGGCAATAGATAAAGCTTCTTCGTAATTGCCTTCTTTAATTAATCGTAAGAATTTTTTTGAACCAGTTACATTTGTTCGCTCACCAACATTTAAGAAATTGCTTTCAGGTGTTAAAGTATATGGCTCTAATCCACTTAAATGCATCAATGTATCAGGTTGTGGCTTTTTGCGGGGCTTAGCATCTTTCGCAATTTCGGCAATACGTTTAATATGCGCAGGAGTTGTTCCGCAGCAACCACCAACAATATTTAAAAATCCGGCTTTTAAAAAGTCTTCAATTTGATGCCCCATTTCGTGAGCATCTTGATCGTACTCACCAAACTGATTTGGTAAGCCAGCGTTTGGATATGCACTCACATAGAAAGGTGCTTTATTAGAAAGCTCTTCTAAATATGGACGCATATCTTTTGCACCTAAGGCGCAGTTTAAGCCAATGCTTAATAAATCGACGTGAGAAACTGAATTTAAAAAGGCTTCGGTAGTTTGTCCCGATAAAGTTCTGCCACTAGCATCTGTAATAGTTCCAGAAACCATAACTGGCATTTTTTTATCTATTTTTTGACAATAGTTTTGAATGGCGAATAATGCGGCTTTAGCATTAAGCGTATCAAAAATGGTTTCAATTAACAATAAATCAGCACCACCATCAATTAAGCCGCGAACTTGTTCAGTATAAGCTTCTACTAATTCGTCAAAGGTAATGGCTCTAAAACCTGGGTCGTTTACATTTGGCGACAGAGATAAAGTACGGTTTGTAGGACCAATTGCTCCGGCAACAAATTTAGGTATGGCAACAAATTCTGGGAATTCGGTTTTAAATTCTGTGACAGCTTCTTTCGCAATTTTTGCGGATTCAAAATTTAATTCATACACAAACTCTTGCATGTCATAATCTGCCATGGCAATCGTGGTATCGCTAAAGGTGTTGGTTTCTATGATATCTGCGCCTGCTTTTAAATATTCTTTATGAATAGTTTTAATAATTTGTGGTTGAGTAATGGATAATAGGTCGTTATTGCCTTGTAAATCCTTATGCCAATCAGCAAAACGTTTCCCTCTGAAATCTTTTTCAGTTAATTTATACTGTTGAATCATAGAGCCCATAGCCCCATCAATTACTAACACTCTTTTTTCTAATTCTTGTTGTATTGTACTCATATAAATAAATAAAAAAATCTCTTCCGCATTTGCAGAAGAGATTTATATGTTTTTGTTTTATAATTATTATTAAATCTGTTCTACTTATTTTTCTCAGTTAATTGAGACGAATTCCCACCTTCTCTGGGAAATGATAAATTTTAAATTATAAATGTTAAATGGAGCTATCATTTAACATTCAACATTTTTAATTTAACATCTCATTAAGGGTTGGTAAAGCTTCATCGGGCGTATCCCTCAGCTTTTCTTAATAAGTGTGTAAAAGAACTGATGACAAAGATATAACATTTTTGTAATTTTACATATATGAAAAAATGGATATTTATTTTTTTTGTGACTTTTTCCCTTTATTCTTTTTCACAAAAAAATGTTACGATTGTTAGAGAAAATATGAAAACTCAAGAAGAGGCTTGGAATAAAGGAGATGTAAAAGGCTTTATGGAATATTATTGGAAAAGCGACAGCCTTAAATTTATTGGAAGCAAAGGTATTACGTATGGTTGGCAAAAAACTTTAGATAATTATATAAAAAACTATCCAAATAAAGAAGCTATGGGAATTTTAACCTTTACAATTCTTGAAGCGAGTCAATTATCGAAAACAAGTATTTATGTCATTGGAAAATGGGAATTAAAAAAAGAAAAACCTTCAGGCGGGCATTTCACTTTGCTCTGGAAAAAGATAAACAACAATTGGGTAATTGTTTCTGACCATACAAGCTAAGCATAAAAAATAGAAAGCAAAGATGCAGTAATATTATGACGTTGAACATTATAATTAACTAACTTTTGCTTTTGGTCTGAAAGCCTCAACTTTGCCACTTTTTATGCAATCCATACTAATAGTAAGTGTATCAACGAATCGTTTGTTATTAAAGTTTTGTTGCAACAAAGTTACTTTTTTACCATTTGTTTTATATACAATAGCAGTATGTTTTGGAAAACTCATACTGCCGTTAGGCAATTTTAGTTTAATATTGGTAAATTGTAAAATATCAGCAGGCTTTAAGTCTTGTTTTGGGTATTCCAATTTTGTTCCAAATTTGAAGGGAGCTTCCCAATCCGCTTTAGCATAGTTCAATGCGCCATCAGCCAAATCCCAGCATTCTCCGGTATTAATTTTTTTTCCTAGATTTTTTAAAGAGAATTCTAAAATTTTTTCTGAAACGTTAGAAACCTGTGAAAATAGGTTCGTTCCAACAAAAATAAATAATATTAAAATTAACTTAAACATTATATTTTAAAATACTTCTCTTGCAACCGCCTTTGTAGCTTCGCTGGCACCCATAGTGTAAAAATGCAAACAAGGCACATTGGCTTTTACAAGCTCTTTACTTTGTTGTATACACCATTTAATGCCAACTTCTTTTATTTGCTTATCGTCTTTACAGGTTTCAAGTTCTTCGTAAAATGGTTGGGGAATATCAATATGAAAAATTTTAGGTAAAGCTGTAATTTGCTTTTTACTACTTAATATTTTTAATCCTGGAATAATAGGTACATTAATATTATTGGCTCTACATAAATCTACAAAATCAAAATATTTTTTATTATCAAAAAACATTTGAGTTACAATATATTCGGCGCCTGCATCAACCTTAGCTTTTAAATACTTTATATCGCTAATCATATTTGGTGCCTCGAAATGCTTCTCAGGATAGGCGGCAATACCAATGCAAAAATTAGTGGGAGCGGCATCTTTCATTTCGTCATCTAAATAATTAGCCTTATTCATTTCGCCAATTTGTTTTACTAAATCAATGGCATAAGGGTGTCCACCCGGCTCTGGTACAAAACTAGCTTCTGTTTTAATACTGTCGCCACGCAGGGCTAATACATTATCCACCCCTAAAAATTGTAAATCAATTAAAGCGTTTTCGGTTTCTTCTTTTGTAAAGCCTCCACAAATAATATGTGGTACAGCTTCAACATTGTATTTATTCATTATAGCCGCACAAATACCAACAGTACCGGGGCGTTTACGAATGCTTACTTTTTCTAAATAACCACCTTCGCGTTTTTTATAAATATATTCTTCGCGGTGGTAGGTAACATCAACAAATGCTGGTTTAAACTCCATTAGGGGGTCAATACCATCGTAAATACTTTGAATACTTTTTCCTTTTAAAGGCGGTAAAATTTCGATGGAGAAAAGTGTTTTTTTGCTTTGAGAGAGCTTTTGGGTTAACTTCATAAACTAGTTAATGTATTAGATGGCAATATATTGATTAACAGCAATTATTTCTTTTATTTCGGGCACAGCACGCTTTATGGTTTCTTCAATGCCAGCCTTCATAGTCATATGACTCATATTACAGGTTTTACACGCCCCAATTAATTCTAACTTTAAAATAAACTCTTTAGAAATGTCTATAATCTTTACATTGCCACCATCTGCCTCTAAGTAGGGGCGAATAGTGTCTAATGCCTCTTCAATTTTGCGGTACATTGTATCCATAACTAAATTTTAGCGCAAAGATACACAAAGAAATGTTAAATGATAAACGAAAATTGTAATTTATGTATAGGCACAAATAAACTCGAATTTGCCCTAATTCAAATTTATTTAGTTTTAAATGTTGTATTTATCTTTGTTGGCTTAGCCGTTAAGTAATTCATTAGAAATAATATAAAACCATATCTTTACGAATTATGGAAGAACAAAATTTAATTTTTGGTACTCGTGCTGTTATTGAAGCTGTAGAGGCTGGAAAAGATATTGAAAAAATATTAGTGCAAAAGGGTTTGTCAAACGAATTGTTTCACCAATTAAGAAAAGCATTGCAAGGAACAACCGTACCTTTTCAATTTGTACCTCCTGAAAAATTAAAACGATTAACCGATAAAAATCATCAAGGTGTAATTGCTTACTTAACAGAAATTACCTATTACAATGCTGAAGAACTACTAGCAAGCGTTTTTGAGAAGGGAAAAATACCGTTAGTTTTAATTTTAGATAGAATTACAGACGTGCGTAACTTTGGAGCCATTGCCCGTAGTGCAGAGTGCGCTGGGGTAGATTTTATAATTATACCAACACGTGGTGCAGCGCAAATAAACGGAGATGCTATTAAAACCAGTGCAGGTGCATTACATAAAATAAAGGTATGCCGTGAAGATAATTTAAAAACGACTATTGATTATTTAAAAGAAAGTGGTTTGCAAATTATTAGTTGCCACGAAAAAACCGATAACTTTTTTTACGAAGCTAATTTTAAACAACCTACTGCCATTATTATGGGTAGCGAGGAAAATGGAATTAGCGGTGAGTATTTAAAACGCAGCGATATGCAGGTTAAAATACCAATGGCTGGCACTACGGCTTCTTTAAATGTTGGTGTAGCAACCGGCATAATTTTGTTTGAAGCGGTTAAGCAACGATTGTAGCTTTGAAAACATGAATGAAAAAAGTATTAGATTTTATAGTTTATTCTAATTTGTTTATTTCGGTTTGCTGCGCAGCACTTACTTTACAAACAGCTTATATTTTTTTAGAAACTGAAATTTTGATTCACGAGTATGTACTCATTAATTTTATCGCAACATTTTGTTTATACAACCTGCAACGCTTATACTACAGTTCAAAACAAGAAGGCGATGTAAAGTATTTTTGGTATGCCCGAAACCGTAAGTTTATTTTTACATTAATTGTTTTATTACTTCTCGTTTCTTTTAATTTTTTATTGGATTTTTTTATTAAAAACAAAAGCCATTTAATTGTTTATTCCTTATTAGCCAGTTTAAGCTTATTGTATTTTTTACCACCACTGCAATTAAAAAAGTACGGTATTTTAAAGCCGTTTTTAATAGGTTTTGTATTTGTAGTTATTGCCATTTTAATTCCTCTTAATTTTATTGTAACGCAACAAATACTGCTATACACATTAGGGCAATTTTTTTTTATTAGTGCTTTATGTATATTGTTTGACATTAGAGATGTTGTAACCGATAAAGAAAAAAACATAAATACTTTTCCGGTTTTAATTGGGTTAAAAAATTCAAAAATTATAATCCTAATTTTATGTAGTTGTTATTTGATTTTAAATGATGTTTTATGGATTCATAAATTTATTCTTTCTACACATATAATTTTTTGTATTAGTTGCATCGTAACCATTATTTCTAATCCTAAAAAAAATAATTATTTTTATTTAATAGTAGTAGATGGCCTGTTATTACTACAAGCTGTAATTATTGTTATATAGTTTAATAAACTAATTAATTTTATTTAAATAGTATTTGTAATTTAAACCATCCAACAATTTTTACGTCTAAAAATTATGCTTACACCACTCCATCAAATTTTTCATATTTACAGTAGATTAGGCTTTGGCATTTCCTTTACTGATGCAAAATCATTGCAGCAAAAATCACTAAACGAAATAGTTGTTGCATTAATAGTTGGCTCTTCAATTCCAACTTATCTAAACGACATTAAGAAAGAAGATGTTTTAAGGGTTAAAGATGCTATGGAAGAAGGGATGAGCAAACGCGATATTTTAAAACAAATAAATGAAAAACTGGAAGAGCTTAACATCACTTGGATTAAAAAATTAATAAGTACAAAAAGTGCTTTGGTTGAAAAACAAACACTTTTTTGGCATAATCACTTTGCTTGCCGTGTTCGCGACCCATACATGATGCAGGAATTAAACAATATTCACAGAAAATTTGCTTTTGGTAGCTTTAGAGATATGTTGGTGGAGGTAAGTAAAAGTCCTGCTATGATTTTGTATTTAAACAATCAGCAAAATCGCAAACAACATCCTAACGAAAATTTTGCCCGAGAGGTTATGGAATTGTTTACTTTAGGGAGAGGAAACTATACCGAAAATGATATAAAAGAAGCAGCGCGTGCTTTTACTGGTTGGGGCATTAATAAAGAAACGCGTGAATTTGAATTTCACGAAAAACAACATGACCCCGACGAAAAAATAATTTTTAACCGCACAGGCAATTTTGGTGGCGAAGATGTCATCAATATGCTCATTAGCAACAAGCAAACGGCCTATTTTATTACAAAAAAAATGTATAAATTTTACGTTAACGAAAAAGTTAACGAAGAGCGTGTAAAACAATTGGCAGATTTTTATTATCAAAATCAATATAACACGGGTGCTTTATTAAAAAAAATAGTTACAAGCTCTTGGTTTTTTGATGCTGAAAATATGGGCTGCAACATTAAGTCGCCCATCGACTATTTGGTAGGGTTATCGCGACAATTTTCAATCAACTATTCAAATACAAAATTACTGTTTCGCTTGCAAAATGTATTGGGCATGCAACTTTTTTTTCCGCCGAATGTTGCTGGGTGGGCTGGTGGCAAATCGTTTATTGATAGTTCCACTTTATTAATGCGTATGAAATTACCATCGGCATTGTTAAACAATGGGATGTTAGATGTAGAAGAAAAGGTGGATGACCCCGATGGTCAATTAAAAGAAAATATTTTCGCAAATAAAAAATTAGAAACCGAAGTTAACTGGACGCCAATTATAGAAGAAACAAAAGATTTGGATTTTGAAAAACTCTTAAAGATATATTTGTTAAAACAGCCCTCGCAAAAGGTAATTAATAAAATTAAAAGCGATTCAACATTGGGTCAAAAAGAAATGATTTTAAAAATTGTGTCTATACCAGAATATAGCTTAGCATAATACTCAACACAGAATATAAATAAGAAAAAGAGGGCAAAGAGTTTAATAGTAACATTTGTAAATTAGAATAACCCTGTGCACTCAATAACTCTGAGCCTCCGTATTAAAATAAAAAATAGATGATGAATAGAAGAAATTTTATAAAAACAAGTTCCCTCGCCAGCGGCTACTTTATGTTGCCCGGTTTTTTAAAACCGTTGGAAAAGTTAGGGTTAACATCTTCTCAAAAAAATTTAGTCGTTATTCAGTTTTCGGGTGGTAACGATTGGTTAAATACCATTGTGCCTTTTAACAACGATTTATATTTTAAAAAACGTCCGCGTATTGGTTTAAAAGCAGATAAAGTAACCTTATTAGAAAAAGATTTAGCGCTAAATAATGCACTTCTTCCTATAAAAGAATTTTACGATGGCGGTGAAATGAGTATCGTAAATTCTATCGGCTATCCAAACCCTGATAGATCGCATTTTAGAAGTATGGATATTTGGCATACCGCTAGCGAGAGTACTGAATATTTACAAACTGGTTGGCTGGGTAGATATTTAGACAGCTCTTGTAAATTTTCTTATGAAGCCATTGAGGTAGACAATTATTTATCATTAGCATTAAAAGGAAAAAAATTAAATGGTTTGGCAGTTAAAAATCTTAATCTTTTATATAAAGAAGTTAAAACACCTTATTTTAATGATTTGGTAAGCGTTACAAAAGATGAGGTATTGAATGAAGACAACCAAGGTTATCTTTATAAAACACTTATTGAAACACAAAGCAGTGTGGATTATGTGTATGAAAAAAATAAAATCATTACAAATACTGCTACTTATCCCGATACCGAAATTGGCAAACAATTAAAAAACATTGCCGGTTTTATTAGTAGCGAAATAACAACTAAAGTATATTATGTTAGTTTAAGTGGCTTTGATACGCACGTAGCGCAGGTAGATAAACAAAATAAATTATTACAACAATATGCCGAGGCGGTTAGTGCTTTTATAAAAAATTTAAAAGAATTAAATAAGTGGGATGATACCTTGGTATTTACCTTTAGTGAATTTGGCAGACGTGTAGAAGATAATGCCAGCGCTGGAACTGACCACGGCACAGCGGGTAACGTATTTCTATTTGGTAAAAATTTAAAAAAGAAAGGCATTGTAAACACAGCACCCGACTTAACAAATTTGGATAATGGCGATTTAAAATACAGTGTAGATTTTAGAAGCATTTATAAAGATATATTACAAAATTGGTTACAAACCGACGCTAGTAAAATTGTTTCGGCAAATGTAAATCCGTTTAATATTATTTAAATGGATACAAACTCACCTCAATCAACGATTTTAATAGAATTGGTTACTGTAAAAATGCCTTACGGCAAATATAAAAACGTTACGCTTTGCGATATTCCCGAATACTATTTAAGTTGGTATAATAGTAAAGGCTTCCCGCAAGGTAAATTAGGTATGCAATTACAAACCTTGTACGAAATAAAATTAAATGGTTTAGAATATTTATTAGAACCTATTAAAAAAATTAATAATAAATTGTAGTTTTGCAACCTGTTTTTACAAACTACTTTTTTTGAACTTTGACTACACATACTTTCCATTTTTTGGTTTTAAAATTTTTGAGCCTGTAACGATTTTAACCAACGCGTTTATTACTATATTTTGTTTTTATTCGTTTTTTAAAATAAAAATATTAAAAAATAGTTTAGCAAAAGAATGGGCTACATTTTTTTTACTGATTGGGTTAAGCAGTTCGGTGGGTTCTATAGCGCATGGTGCACATTATCAATTAGGAGTGCCGTTTGCAAACATTGTAATTTTTTTAATGAATGCTATTTCGCTTATTGCTATTTATTATTGCTTTAAAGCAACTTACACGTATTTATCGCTAAATAACCTACAGCCAAAAAAATACATTAATTATTTTGTAATTGTTTGGATAGTTGTATTACTTATTTTAACCTTTATAAACAATAATTTTTTACTCATAAAAATTCACGCAGGTATTGTACTAACGTTCTCAATAATTATTCATTTTTTAGGCTACTTAAAAAAACATGTGGGTAGTGGCTGGGTGGCATTTGGCATTTTAATTTCCTTTGCATCAATAGCAGTCCATTCATTAAAACTATCCATAAGCGATTGGTTTAATTACAAAGATATTTCGCACTTAATAATGCTAACTGCTACTATATATATGGTTAAAGGTGTTTTGTTAAAATTAAAAACACTCAATTTAAAAAAGGTAGTATAGTGTACTACACTTAATTAAAAAAAAACTAAACCAAACTCTCAATAGGCGTACAAATGCCATTTTCGCAAACGTAACATTTCAGCCTATCTTTAAAAATATACGGTTTGTAAATAGATTTACCCAACAACATTCGTAAACATTCCTGCACGCCTTCAATAATACTTGGGTGTGGATGCATCATGTCTGCCAACTCTCTTATACCTTGGTTAGTATGTATTAAATACGCAACAGCTTGTATCGCACTACTGGCGTGCTCTCCAACAACACGCATGCCAAGTATGCGCATACCACTATCGTTGGTAACAATTATCTTAAAAAAACCCTGCGTTTTACGCATGGCAATGGCGCGAGCATTAGTGCTGTAATCTAACTTAACAACTTTGTGAGGCAAACCTTTTGCGATGCACTCCTGTTCGTTCATTCCTACTGCAGCCACTTCGGGGTTTAAAAACATAATACTACTTATATTTTTATAGGAAAGTGGTTTTATTGTTGGTCCAAACATTCTAACTACTGCATGACGGGCCTCCCGCTCACCAACGTTTACAAGAGCCACTTCCGTTGTAACATCTCCTGCTACATAAATATTACTAATGTTCGTTTGTGTGTCATCGTCCCAAACACATCCCCGTTCGTTTAACCTAATACCAACATCTTCTAAACCAATATTTTCAATATTTGGTACGCGCCCAATAGAAATTAACGCTTTGTCAACGGTAAATAGTTCGGTAGCTCCATCTTTATACTCCAATTCGTATTCAACCTTATTATTAATAATTTGCATACGTTTAAGCGATGCGCCTTGATGAACGTATGCATTATTGGCCTCTAAATTAAATTTAATAACATCGGCAATATCTTTATCTTCAAAAGGTAAAATGCGATCTGCTTTATCAATTAATGCAACTTTAGTGGTACCAAAACTGCTAAAAATAGTTGCAAATTCGCAACCAATAACGCCAGCTCCTAATACTACCATGCTTTTTGGAAGCTCAAGTAAGTTTTTAATACCATCGCTGGTTACAATCGTTTTTTCATCAACACTAATATTTGCTGGGATGCGAGGACGACTGCCGGTTGCAATTAAAATAAAATCGGCAGTTGCGGTTTTGATGCTACCATCTTCTTTTTTAATAACGACAGTGTGTTTATCTTTTAATTTAGCCGAGCCTTTTTCGTAATAAAACAAACGATTTTGTTCTTTTTGTAGTAGTTGTAAATGTACAGTTACCTGCGTTTTTCGCTCAAAAACAGCCTCGTTTACAACTTTAGAAATATCTTCGAATTTTGGAGAATAATCGGGTATTAATTCTCTAATTGAAAGTGCTTTAAGAGCTTGTTCCCAAAGTGTTTTTGATGTTAAAACACCATTATAAATGCCTGCACCGCCTATTCTGCTTTTTTCAACTAATAACACTTTTTTACCAAAATCAATGGCACGCATAGCACCCGCATAACCACTAGGGCCGCCGCCAATAACAATAAGATCGTAATGTTCCATTTTAAGTAGTTATTAGATACTAGTCACTAAGAATAGGGATAAATAAATTGATATTTTTATACTTCTACTAGCGTTCCTACTTTATCGCCATTTATTAAATTAAATAAATTCCCTTTTTTATTCATATCAAATACAATAATTGGCAAGTTATTTTCTTTGCAAAGCGTAAAAGCAGTCATATCCATTACTTCTAAGCCCTTTTCGTATACCTCTTCAAACTTTATAGTTTCGTATTTAGTAGCTGTTTTATCTTTTTCAGGGTCGGCGGTATAAATTCCATCAACACGCGTACCTTTTAAAATTACATCGGCTTCAATCTCTATGGCTCTTAGTGCAGCGGCAGAATCGGTTGTAAAATAAGGGTTACCAGTGCCTGCACCAAAAATAACGACTCTGCCTTTTTCTAAATGACGAACTGCTTTTCTACGAATAAAGGGTTCGCAAATTTGCTCCATTTTAATAGCACTTTGTAAACGTGTATGTACTTTTAAGCCCTCTAAAGCGCTTTGAATTGCCATGCTATTAATTACAGTCGCCAACATGCCCATGTAATCGCCATGCACCCTATCCATACCGCCTTCTTCAGCTTGTATTCCTCTAAATATATTGCCACCACCAATAACAATGGCTACTTGGCAGCCAGCGTCATATACAGCTTTTATTTCGCTGGCATATTCCATTAATCGTATTTGATCTATTCCAAAACCCTTATTTCCCATTAAGGCTTCGCCACTTAGTTTTAAAAGTATACGCTTATATTTCATTTAATAATTAGTTAAGAGCAGTTAGTTAATAGCAATTAGCTACAAAACTAAAGTTTAGTTGTTAAAATCGTTATATTATTTATCTATAAATATAAACAAATGAGTGAAAAGTTTTTTTTGCAATCATTTTTGTTATATATTAGTTGAATTAAAAGACCCCATTTTTATGATAAAAAAATTACTAGTATTAAGCTGTTGCGTTATAAGTTTATTAAGCATTAATGCACAACCAAATTTTGATCTTTCAAAAGGTCGTACATGCGGCACACCAACACCATCAAAAGAGTGGAACGACTGGTTTAACAAAGAAGTTGTGCGTAGAAACGAATTAATAAAAAGTGGGAAAATGGCCCCAGCTCCTTGGGTTATTCCAGTTGTTTGCCATATTATACATAATGGGCAAGCAGTTGGAGTTTCTGATAATATTAGTCAGGCTCAGGTAATTGACCAAATAAATACTTTAAATGCTGATTTTGCTGGAACCGGATTAAATAACGGAAATGCACCTGGAGTTTTTGCCCCAGTAAAAGCCGATTTTCAAATTAGCTTTTGTTTGGCAGTTAAAGACCCTACAGGTGCTGTTTTAGCGGAACCAGGTATTGATAGAATTGACAGAAACAGTAAAGGATGGACAGCAGGGCCATACAGTAGTACTGCATACATTGATGGCACAATAAAACCTGCTTCTATTTGGGACCCTGTGCGTTATTGTAATATGTGGGTACTTCAATTGGGTGGAGGCTTATTGGGCTATGCTACATTCCCTGCTGGAACAAGCTTAGCAGGTGTTACCGGTGGCGGTTCGTCTACTACTGATGGCGTTGTTATTTTAAACACTTCGTTTGGTAGTATTGGAAGCGCAACAGTGCCACCTTATCACAAAGGTAGAACTGTTACACATGAATTAGGCCATTGGTTAGGGTTACGCCATGTTTGGGGCGATGGCGCGTGCGCCAATGATTTTTGTGCTGATGTACCACCCGCTCAAAATTCTAATTTTGGTTGCCCAACGTTTCCTTATAAATTAGGTGTTTGTACTGGAAATACCACTGGCGAAATGACAATGAACTTTATGGATTATACAGATGACCTTTGTATGTATATGTTTACAAACGACCAAAAAACACGTGCACAAACAGCGATGACACAGGGTACTTTCCGTAGTTTATTAGGTACACACGGCTTATGTACTTTAGCGCCTCCTCCTCCTCCAGGTCCAGCAGTTGCTGAGTTTAGTTTGCCAGTGAAACCATGTGTTGGGCAAGCATTTTACCCTATTAACACGTCTTCAGGTACAACTCCAACCTATAGCTGGTCGGCATTTCCTACGGGCTCTTTTGTTGCAAGTAACACAGTTGTTTCGCCAGCAGTTACTTTTACAGCGGCAGGTAATTATACTTTAGTATTAACAGTAAATAGCACCACTACCACCTCAACTTTTTCATTAACAATAAACAACGTTACTAAATGTCCGGTTTGTTTAGATACCATTCGAATAATTAGAAAAACAGATACGTTAAAAACCTATTCGGCACCTGTAAGTACATTAGTTTTAGGTTGCCAAACCGCTACTAATACAGGCTTTTTAACAGGCACAAATTGTTATAAGGACAAAGAATTTGCGCAATTTTACCCTGCTGGTAGTTATAGTGATACACCTAACCCTCAAGTAACAGACGTAATAGTTCTGTTTGATAGTTTAGGCACAAAATGTACAGCCAATACTTTTTCGACACAAATTTTTTGTAAATTGTATGGGGGAACAGCCGCCTCTGGTCCAAATCAACCCATAACACAAACAAGTGCCAGTTTGGGTTCTATAACATCTTTTACTCCTAAGCCTAAAAGCGTTACGTATTGTGGTACACAAAGCTATACCTTTACCACAACACAAATAATACCTTTCAAATTTACGCTGCCTGCATCTGCAACACCTACAAACGGTTTTTTCGCGTCTGTTCAAACGCCATATAATTCTCAATCCGATTCAATAAAAATATTTAGTAATACTAAATATAATACCTTAAACGATTCGAGCAGTTGGTTTTTAACTTATGGCAATAATTGGAAAACGTTACGCTATAATCGTGGTGCAAAAGTGCAATTAGCTATTATGCCAATTGTTAGTTGTCGCCCTATCGTAGGAATTAAAGAAAATGTAAATGAGTTTACCAGCAATATTAATATTATGCCAAACCCAAATAATGGCATATTTAATTTAGTATTTACCATGCCTAAAGAAGAAAATATAAATGTTAGAATTTATAATTCAATTGGGCAAGAAATTTCAAACAATTCGTTAGAAAATGTGAGTAGCAATGTAATTAGTATAAATATTAGTGATAAACCAAATGGTATTTATTTTGTTAGCGTTACCAACGGAACTTATAAAGCCGTTAAAAAGGTGATAGTTAGTAATTAAACTTTTATCAAATGAAGCTGAAAAAACCTGCTACAAAATAGCAGGTTTTTTTGTTTATTTTAATGCAACTACTAAATCGGTTAACCTTCGTTTTTACTAAATTTAACAATTTGTTATCGATAAAAGCCTTGTTTTGTACGATTAAAGCCCTATATTTGTGCCGTATTTTGAAAAGCAGTGCTAATTTTTTGAAAATCAGCACTTTACGCATAAATAACTGATTAACAATAATTTAACATATAAATAACAAAAACCATGAAAACAACAACTCAAAATCCATTCATTGACAGTATGGTGGAAACCCAATCTAATTTCTTAAACAATTGGATGGATTCAGCAAAAAAAATGCAAGCAGCATTTAGTAATGGCAACATTTCTCACGAGGGGCAATCTATTTACAAAGAGTTTTTAGATAAGCAAATGAGTATTTTAACTAATATGCAACAATCTAGCACAAGCATGTTTGATAATGCAAACGGAGCGAACCCACAAGAGTTTTTTAAAAATTGGTTTAACCAACAATCGGCTTACGCAAAACAACTAACCGATTTTAACCAAAGCATTTATAGTAGCTATAATAATTTTGGTAAACCAGCACACGATTATATGTCTAATTTTGGACAAATGAATAATGCGTATACAAATATTTACAATACTTGGATGAGTACATTAAACTCATCGTACGACAGTATGACAAAAAACATGAACGGTACGTTTAACCCTGATACTTTTAAAAACATGGCTCAAGCCAACCAAATGTTTGCAAACATGCAACAATTTTTTGCACCAATGGCTGACGCTATGAAAAATGGTCAGTTTAACATGGATGCTTTTAAAAATTACTTTACCCCTGAACATTACTCAAACTTAACTAAACAAATGTTTGGAAATGTATACAATGGTGCACCAATGAAAGAAGTGTACGATAACGGCATGAAACAATTACATGGTTTTTTTACAAATCAAAATAACTTAAGTAAAGAGTATTTTGAAAAAATTAAATCAATGAGTGCTGAGTTTCCAAACTTATTTAACAACGACACAACAACTACCATTAAAGATTTTTATGGCAAAATGGAAAATGTATTTGGTAAAACTTTTGAGCCACTAATGAAGATTGCTACTCCTGGCAAAGAAAAAGAACAAATGGAAGCAACTATTACTTTAATGGATAAAATGGCTGAATACAGCTTTAAACAAGCTGAATTACAATTACAGTTACAAGCTACGACTCAAAAAAGTATCGAAAAGATTGCAAAAGAATACTCTGAGAAATTTAGCAACCCTACAAATTTAACACAAGTGCCTAATGCACAAGAAATGTATAATGAGTGGGTAAAAGTTAATGAGCAATTATTTACTGAATTATTTGCTACTGATGAATTTAGCAAAGTAAAAGGCGATGCTTTAAATTTAAGTATGGATGTAAAAAAACATTTTGAAAAACAATTTGAAGGTATGTTTGCTAATTACCCATTGGTATTTAAATCAGAAACTGAAGAATTACAAAAAGCTGTTTATGATTTAAAAAAACAAGTTAAAGAACTACAGGTAAAATTAGCTATGACTAATGCTGCTTCTGTTGAAATTTTTGACGAAGAAAAAAACAAAAAAGCAAAAAAATAAGTGCTACTTGTATCTATTAAAAAAACCGCTCCTTTATAAAAAGAGCGGTTTTTTTAATTAAATTGCCTTGGTATTACAAAACTCTTATTTTTTATTAAGAGTTAATCAATAGCTTAAATCCTTTACCATGTATATTAATAATTTCAACTTTACTATCGTCTTTTAAATATTTACGTAGTTTAGCTATATATACGTCCATACTACGTCCGTTAAAATAATTATCGTCATGCCAAATCGATTTTAAAGCAAAATTTCTATCTAGCACATCGTTTTTATGAACACATAAAAGGCGCAATAACTGACTTTCTTTAGTAGTTAATTTTTGTTCAACCCCATTGGTTTGTAATAGTTGTTTTTCGGAATTAAATTGGTAAATACCAACCTTAAAATTAACCTCATCACTTTCGGTAGACCGTACTTTATTACTGCGTCTTAATACCGCTGTAATTCGAGCCATTAACTCTTCCATACTAAAAGGTTTGGTTATATAATCATCTGCACCAGCATTAAACCCTTCAATAGTATCTTCTTTCATACTTTTGGCTGTTAAAAAAATTATGGGCACGTTTTTATCTGCCACCCTAATTTCTTTGGCTAAAGTAATGCCATCTTTAACAGGCATCATAACGTCCAATAAAAGCAAGTCGAAGGTACCTTTAAAAAAAACATCGCCGCCTTTGCTGCCATCTTCTGCCAGCTTAACTTCAAAGCCTTTTGCTTCTAAATAATCCAACAATAAAGGACCCAAACTTGGATCGTCTTCAACCAATAAAATTTTTGTTTTAACAGTTTCCATAATTTTTATAAATGTTAATTTATTATTTAAAGGTAAGCACTAACTGTACCAATTTAACAGTTTTAACATTAATTTACAATTATATTTTATACTTTTTAAAAAAATGTAGTTTTTGGGGCGTTTAAAGGCTGTTTAAAATTCATAATTTTTTAAATTAACTTGTAAAACAGATGTACAACCAAATTTATTTTTAGAATAATTTGTCAAATACTCTTGCTCTGTTTGGCTTGGTGTGGGCACAAGAATTACATTTTTGAATTCTATTTGTAATTTTTGTAAATCCATTAAGGTACTATAGCCGCTGCGACAAATAATTTTTTTGCTTTGTTCAATTACCTGGCTTAATTGTTTTGCCTTGGGCGAAACAAAAATAACTAAATTCTTTGCTTCATTCTTTATTCGGTTTGGGCTAACCATTGCAAATTTTAAGTTCGGATAGTCCAACGTTTTTTGAGCTAATAAGTTCGCAAAAATACTTTGTTGCGGTTCAGGACCAGAAATTAAAAACAAATAATCGTATATTTTTTCTGGTGCATTATTTTTTTGCAATCGGCTTAATACACCAATATATTTTACATTTTTATGAAAATGAGTACCATGAGATAACTCCCCACTTAAACTTTTTGACTCAACTTCTTCATCCGGAATCCAAACTTCATCAAAATTTAAAATGTATTTTTTGTTAATGTTTTGAGCAAATTTGTTTGCTACAGTTGTTTTTAAAAATACTTGGTGTGTAATAAAAATACAATGTGCATTTTTTGAGTGCAAACCAAAACGGTTATCACTTATTACAACGTCAATTTTATGTTTATTAATAAGTTCTTCTAAAAGTCTGTTTTCCTTTTTTATAGTATTTAAAATTTTGGGTGCGTCTAAAAATAGTTTTAAACTAATAGAAATTTTTTTTGAATACTTAATATTATAAGAAGGAATGTCTACTGTTTGTAGTTCAGGGAATTCCTCATTAAAAATTATCTGGGTTAAAGGTGTAACGCCTATGATAATTGTATTATTTTTTTGTAAACTTCGTATTAATGGTACACACCGTGTGGCGTGCCCCAAGCCCCAATCTAAGGCAGAAATAAATATGGTTTTGTTAGCTATCAATTTTTAACTACAAAGGCACAAAGTACAGAAATAAATTACTTTTCTTTTTCCCTTGTACTCAACGCCTTTTCATAAACTTCAATCCACTGTTCAACAGTAATTTTTGACGCCAATTCACCAATTAATTTATAAGGTATTTGATCCATTTTTTTAAAACGAATACAGCCCTTTCCCATATCTAATTTAGTTTTGCAATGTTTGGGATATTCGGCCACAAACCAATTTAATAACTTATCGCTTCCGTATATTCCCAAATGATGCAAGGCAATATAATTTTTTTGTGAAGCAATATTTATAAAACCCAATGGTAATTTTGGATTACAATGATAACCATCGGGATATTTTTTTAGTGGCACTACATAACCAATCATGCCATAAGCCATCACCTCATCAAAACCCTTTGGTAAACTTTTTTTAATTACGTTACGTAATTCTGTCATTGCCTTTTGCCTCTCTTCGGGCAGAGAGGCAATATACTCATTTGGTGTTTTGGCTGTTGATTGCATTTTGTAGTTTATAATTCAATTACAAATCCACCTTCGCATACTTTGCATTTTTCTCTATAAATTCTCTACGTGGCGGAACTTCGTCGCCCATTAACATGCTAAAAATTCTATCGGCTTCTGCAGCACTATCAATCGTTACTTGGCGTAAGGTTCTAAATTCGGGGTTTAAAGTAGTGCTCCATAATTGTTCGGCATTCATTTCTCCCAAACCTTTATAACGTTGTATGTTCACGCTATCTGCTTTTTCGCCAGCCATTTCTTTTACGGCTATGGCACGCTCTTCATCGTTCCAGCAATAGCGTTGGTCTTTGCCTTTTTTTACTAAATACAAAGGCGGTGCTGCAATATAAACGTGTCCCTTTTCTACCAACTCTTTCATATGGCGGAAAAAGAAGGTTAGAATTAAAGTAGTAATGTGCGAGCCATCCACATCGGCATCACACATAATTACTACTTTGTGGTAACGTAATTTTTCAATATTCAAGGCACGGTCATCGTGCGCTGTACCTCTAAATACACCCAAAGCGGTAAAAATATTTTTAATCTCTTGGTTTTCGTAAATTTTATATTCTAAGGCTTTTTCAACATTTAAAATTTTACCGCGCAGAGGAAGTATGGCTTGAAACTCGCGATTACGGCCTTGTTTAGCAGTTCCACCGGCACTATCACCCTCTACTAAAAATAGTTCGCACAGCAAAGGGTCGCCACTGGCGCAATCTGCTAACTTACCGGGTAAGCCGGTACCAGTCATCACATTTTTACGTTGTACTAACTCGCGGGCCTTTTTTGCAGCGTGGCGTGCAGTTGCAGCCAATATTACTTTATCAACAATGGTACGGGCTTGTTTTGGATTTTCTTCTAAATAATTTTGTAAAGCTTCGCTAATGGCTTGGTCTACTGCGCCCATGGCTTCGTTATTACCTAGTTTTCCTTTAGTTTGCCCTTCAAATTGAGGCTCTTGCACTTTAACCGAAATTACTGCGGTTAATCCTTCTCTAAAATCATCTCCGCTAATTTCAATTTTTACATTTTTAAGTAAACCGTTTTTATCGGCATAATTTTTTAGAGTACGCGTTAAACCACGTCTAAAACCACTTAAATGGGTTCCACCTTCGTGCGTATTAATATTGTTTACATAACTTTGAATGGTTTCGCTGTATGATGTATTATAAAGCATCGCTACTTCTACCGGAATAGCACCTGTGTTATTTTCAATATAAATAGGCTCTTCAATCAATTTTTCTTTTGCACCATCAATGTATTTTACAAACTCGCGCAAGCCGCCTTCACTATAAAATAATTCAGTAAACGATACGCCGTGTTCATCTTTTTGTCTATCGTCAATTAACGTAATGCTAATGCCTTTGTTAAGGAACGATAATTCGCGCATACGATTGGCAAGAGTGGTGTAATTGTATTCGCCGGTTGTAAAAATACTCAAGTCGGGCGTAAAGGTAACGGTTGTACCTCTATCGGTAGTGTCGCCAATTTCTTTTGCAGGATATTGTGGTTTTCCTTTTCTAAATTCTTGAATGGTAATTTTACCGTCGCGGTGTACCTCGGCTATTAATGGGTCAGAAAGCGCATTAACACAACTAACGCCAACACCATGTAAACCGCCCGAAACCTTATAAGTGTCTTTATCAAACTTACCGCCCGCGTGCAATACGGTCATTACCACTTCTAAAGCACTTACGCCTAATTTTGGGTGAATACCTGTGGGGATACCACGTCCATCATCTTTTACTTTAATCGAATTATTTTCTAAAATTGTAACGGTAATATTCTTACAATGCCCCGCAAGTGCCTCGTCAATTGAATTATCTACAACTTCATATACTAAATGATGAAGACCTTTAAAACCTGTATCGCCAATGTACATGGATGGGCGTTTTCTAACTGCTTCTAATCCTTCTAAAACTTGAATGTTGTCTGCTCCGTAATTTGCTTTATCTTCTACTAATTCTGACATAATTTTTTATGGTTCTTAATTTTTTGTTTAATCTTTAAATATACCGAATTTATTGGGATTTTAGGCAATAAAATGTGTTAATTTTACTAACAATCTGTTGAAAAATTTATATAAAAAATATACTTATTTTTATGTCGAAAATTAATTATGATTCATATAATTTTAGGGCTTTGGTTGTCGTTTATTGTACCAACATTTTACAGACGCATACAAGGAAAAAATATTAAAAATTTAAAGGTAAAAGGTCCGGTAATTATTGCTATGAATCACCCCAATGCCTTTACTGACCCTACAGTGATTAATTTTTTAACCTACCCAACTCGTTTAAAATACCTTGCACGTGGCGATGCGTTTAAACCCGGGTTAGCAAATTGGTTTTTTGAACAATTAGGCATTGTGCCCATTTTTAGAATTCAGGATGGAGGGAAAGAAGGTCTTAAAAAAAATGACGAGAGTTATAAACGTGTAAACCAACTATTAAAACGCAAAGGTAAAGTAATTGTATTTGCCGAAGGCTTGTGCATACAAGAGCGACGATTACGCCCCTTAAAAAAAGGCGTGCCGCGTATGGTATTTGGCGCTTACGATTTTTTAAAAACCGACGATTTAATTGTTGTGCCAGTGGGTATAAATTACAGTAACCCTAGTAAATTTAGAAGTAACGTTTTTTATAATGTTGGTGAACCTATTTTAGTAAAAGATTTTATTGATGAGTATAAACAAAATGCGGCACGAGCAAACAATAAATTTTTGGAGGTATTAGAACCCAAAATGAAAGCGCTTATAACGCATATAAATAATAAAGAATACGACGAGGTTGTATTTGCAATAGAAGAACTGTGCAAAAACGATATGTTTACCGAACAGCAATTAAGCCGTAGAAATTTAGAACACGATTTTATAATAACACAACAAATAACAGAAAAAGTAAATAAAGCAAATGAAACAATTTTAGATGAATTTAAAAATAAAAGCAAAATTTATTTTAATCAATTAAAAAAATATCAGTTAAAAGATTGGTTAATTAATCCCAACCAAAATAAATATGTAACACCTCTATTTTTAATGTTTAGAATTATAGCGCTACTTATTTTTTCGCCAATATATTTATTAGGGCTATTGGGAAATTATTTGCCATTTGTATTTACACAAATTCTTACCAAAAAAATAGTCAAAAAAAACAAAGAGTTTTATTCATCGGTAATTATAGCGACTAGTTTAGTTTTATTTTTAGTAAATTATTTACTGTGGTTTTTTATTAGTTATGCGTTTTCGCCAACGGTATTTTGGCCAATTGGTATTTGTTTAATTTTAGCTTTATGCGCTGGGTTTAGTTTACATTATCATCCATTTTTAGTTAAAACAATGGGTATGGCACGTATTTTAAAAAACAAATCGCTTAAAAACAGTCTTTTGCAATCTCGAAACGAATTGTTATCTTTAATTAACAAATTCTAAGGCATGACATGTTGTAACTTGGCACGTAATTTGCCTTATATCAGTTACCAATAAATACATCATGAAAACGATAAAACATATTGCAATTAAAACTTCGGCAGTTATAGCCGTGTTGGCTTTATGTTCGGCTGGAGAAAAAACAGAACAAACCTACGTCATCTCTCAAAACATTGAAAGTGCAAAAACCTTCGATCAATTGCCTTCAAAAACAAATGTAGCTTTTAAAGAAGGCGAAGTACTTAGTTACCGCATGCATTATGGTGCACTTAACGCTGGCGTTGCCGTTTTAGAAGTAAAACCCGATTTGTTAGACGTAAACGGACGAAAAGTATATCACATTGTTTGTAATGGTTACACGAGAGGCAGTGCCGATTGGTTTTTTAAAGTACGCGATCGCTACGAAACCTACATGGATAAAGATGCCCTTTTACCATGGATGTTTGTACGAAGCGTAAACGAAGGCGGCTATAAGTTTAACCAAAATTATGCCTTTAACCACTATACCAAAAAAGTGGATGTGGGCGACGGCGAAAAGTTTGACATACCACTTGGTGTGCAAGATATGGTAAGCGCATTTTATAGTGCCCGTAATTTAGATTTAAGCAATGCCAAAGAAGGCGATCTATTTAGCCTAAATTGTTTTTTAGATAAAGAAATTTGGCCACTTAAAATTAAATATATTGGTAAAGAAACCATTGAAACTGATATTGGAAAATACCGTTGTTTAAAATTTAGACCAATAGTACAAAAAGGACGGGTGTTTAAAAAAGAAGAAGACTTAAACGTTTGGATTACCGACGATAAAAACCACACCATTATGCGTGCCCAAGCCAACGTAATTATTGGTAGCATAAAAATGGATATAACAAGCGTTAAAAATTTAGCAAATGCAACCAGTAAGGTGGAGTGAATATAATCAATTATTAAAATAGTGAAAATTAAAAAAATAATATTTTTGTTTGCTCTACTAGGCTTATTTCCTTTTTCCTGTTTTAAACCCAAATACCCATTTGCAGAAATAAATAATTTAATTATTAGCATAAGCAAAGATGATTATTCTAACCAATTTATTTCATCGAATGATACGATACGATTAGACACTACGTTTTTTAGATTTGATTTTGAGGGTAGAAACATAGCTTATATTGAAAATTATTTTGATTTTAATAATTCTTTGTTTGCTTTAACTAAACCTCAAAATGGGTATAAAGGATTAAAAGATAAAATTACCAATATCAATATTTATAGCGATAAAGTTTTTAATGGTCGCTTAGCAGGAATAACCTTAAATGATATATTCTATTATCAAAATGGTAAAACAACTGTTAATCACTTAAAAAATGAATTAAATTATCGAGGAATATATTTTCGCGATGGACATTCGGATCAAACCAGCTTATTGCTTATACAAAAACCTTTAGATTCTTTAAAACACAAATTTTCTATTGTTATGGATTTTGAAAGTGGAAAAAAAATAGTTGCATATAGAAGTGCTATTTGGAAATAGCTTAACATTGTAATATTTTTTTTTATTAAACCTCTTTGCTTGTTTTTATATGCTTAAAATTAAAAACGGTTTTATGCCAAATTAATTTGTTAAACCCTATCCATATCTGCTATTAGCATTTTAGCGTTAGGTGTACACATTGCTAACACTGCCACTAAAAGTATTGAACCATAACTAATAATTTTAAAATGGTCGTAATACTCTCTAAATTCACCTAAAAGTAAGTGCAAATTAAAACAAATATAAATTATGCTTAGTAAAATTATCCGTAGGTAAAATTTGCCTTTACTAATAAATAAGCGTTGAACGAAAAGCCAATATATACAATACATAACAGCCGGTAGTGCCAATAAAAATGCATAGTGTTGTTGGTGTGGGAAAATCATTGGGATTAAAAGTAGAATATAACTTAGCTCCCAAGTACTATGTAGTTTAGTTTTTGCTTTTTTAAAAGGCAATCTCCTTAAAAAATAAAGGGTAAATACCACCAATAACAGTCTTATACCATTTATTATACTACCAACTGTTTGCGGGTTTAAGTTTAAAATATTTCGTTTTAAAATACACTCAGCATTACTGGGCACATCGGCCATAAATAAAGTTGGTATTAATGTTGTTAATCCGTTTAAGCCGGGTTCGCCTGTATCAATTACATTTGCAGTAGTAGTTGGATTAATCAAGTGCCACCATGCGGTTAATAATCTATTGTTTTGCTCAAAACCTACAATTAGTGATGGTAACACCAAAAACAAAATAAAAAATACAATGATTAAGGCTACTGCTTTAAATTGCTTATTAAAAAATAAATACGGAATAATGATTAAGGGTAATAACTTTATTGAGATTCCTAATGCAATTAAACACGCTCCTGCACTATTTTTATTTTGGTTTATTAGTTTTAAACCTTGCAACATTAATAACAGCAAAAAAATAGTTACCTGCCCATTATGAAAATTATCTAACACTAATTTTGCCGAAAAAATAAAGCAAAAAGCGTTAAACCATAAAATTTGTTTAGCACTAAAATCTCTTTTTTCTAAATAATCAGTTATTAATTTCCATGTTTTAAATAAGGCAAAAATATTTAAAACTATCCAAACAAAACGTGCTACATGTATTGGCAAAAAGCTAAGCGGTGCAAGTAACACTGAAAATATAGCACCATAAAAAAAATGGAAGCCATTATCGTAGGTGTTCACATAAATGTTTCCACCGCTTAAAAAATCTTGCGTCGCTAAAATAAAAATATCAAAATCTTGATGATATTTTGTTTCGAAATAGCAATAAACAAGTGTAACAATAAGGAGAGCTATTTTTACTATTTTTGAGTTTAACGTCAATGTAAGTTTATTTTAAATAGTAAAATTGCGTTGCATTACTGCATTAAATTACGCTTTCAAAAAACCTAAAATCTTCTCTACACTTGCCTTAGCATCGCCATACAACATTTCCGAATTTGGTTTATAAAACAAAGGATTATCTTCTCCCGAATAGCCTGCACTCATAGAGCGTTTCATAATAATTACCTTCTCTGCTTTCCAAGCTTCAATTACCGGCATACCATATATAGAACTTGCGGGATCATCTTGCGCACTTGGGTTTACTACATCATTAGCACCAATAACCATTACCACATCGGTATTAGGCATATCGTCGTTTATTTCGTCCATTTCTAAAACAATATCGTAAGGTACATTTGCTTCGGCTAATAACACATTCATGTGGCCCGGTAAACGCCCGGCAACTGGATGTATTGCAAACCTAACTTTTTTCCCTGCTTTTTGTAAAGTTTGCACCATATCGTAAATAGGGTATTGCGCTTTGGCGACCGCCATCCCATAACCTGGCACAATAACAACTGATTTTGCTTCTTTTAATAAAGCCGCAACTTCTTCGTGATTTAATGCGGTTACTTCCCCTTCAATAGCTTTAGCTTCGCCTTTCGCTGCAGGTGTTCCAAAACCTCCTAAAATAACTGAGAAGAACGAACGGTTCATAGCGTGGCACATGTGAATGGAAAGTATGGCTCCCGAACTACCCACTAAAGCGCCTGTTACAATTAATAAATCGTTACCCAACATAAAACCTGCTGCAGATGCTGCCCAACCCGAATACGAATTTAACATGGAAACTACCACCGGCATATCGCCGCCGCCAATCGCCATTACTAACATTACACCAATAAAACAAGCAATAGCAGTCATAATGCCTAAATACAACATGCCGCCTGTGCCCTCTTGTTGCGCAAATAAAACACCCAACACAATACACGCTAACACTAACACAATATTTACGGCGTGTCTGCCAGGATACATTAATGCCTTGCTCCCTATTTTACCTTCTAATTTTCCCCAAGCAACAATAGAACCCGTAAAGGTTATTGCACCAATAAAAATACCAATAAATACTTCAACCAAATGAATGGTATGTGCAGCCCCTTGCAGCGAAGCAGTATGCGGATCTAAATACGAACCAAAACCAACCAACACAGCAGCTAATCCAACAAAACTGTGAAGGATAGCAACTAACTGAGGCATAGAAGTCATCTCTACTTTACGAGCTAACAATAAACCAATTACCGATGCAATTGCAATGGCTGCAACAATGTAAATATGTCCTGCAACACCTTGCCCAAGTACCGTTGCTAAAATAGCGATGGCCATGCCAATAATGCCATAAAACACACCGCGCTTTGCGGATTCTTGCGAGGATAAACTCCCCAAACTTAATATGAACAGAATACTTGCAAATAAGTAGGCTGCTGTTTGAATTTCTTTTGCGATAAACATAATTTCAATTTTACTCTATTTGTTTTTAATTATTTTTTAAACATTTTCAACATACGGTGTGTAACTACAAATCCGCCAACAATATTTATGCTTGCAACCAAAATGGCTATAAAAGCAAGTATGGTCATGGGGTTCATCATATCATCGGTAGTTTGCAATAAACCACCCACAACAATAATACCACTAATAGCATTGGTTACCGCCATTAAAGGCGTGTGTAAACTGTGCGCCACATTTGTAATAAGTTGCCAACCTACAAATACCGCCAAAATAAATACTGTAAAATGTTGTATAAATTCAGGTGGCGCAAACTTGCCTACTAAAAACAACAACGCACCAACTACAGCTAATTGTATAAACATAGTGACAGATGCCTTTTTTGATTTTTCTGCATCCGATAGTTTTACTTCCTCAGCAGTTGGCGGAACCACTTTTACTTTTCCTCCCGCTGTAGGGCTCACCGGAAGCGGCGCAGGTGGCCAATTAATTTTACCGTTATGCGTTACCATAGCACGCGATACAACGGCATCTTCCATATCAATTTTCCATTTTTCGGCTTTACCCATATCATCTAACAAATGGCATAAGTTATTGCCATACAGTTGCGATGCCTGACTTGGTAATTGATTTAATTTACCAACGATAGTAACACCATTGTTGGTTGTAAAAACTTCCCCGTTTTTTGTGTAGGCACAGTTACCTCCTGTTGAGGCCGCTAAATCTACTATTACAGAACCGGGTTTCATAGCTTCTACATGGTAATCTAACCATAGTTTAGGCGCTGCCCTGCCGGGTATTTGAGCAGTAGTAATTACTATATCAACTTCTTTCGCCTGTTCTAAAAACAGTTTCATTTCGGCCTCAATAAACTCTTTACTCATTTCTTTTGAGTAGCCTGATGATGTTGCGCCATCTTCATTTATTTCAACCGTTAAAAATTGCGCCCCCATCGATTCAATTTGCTCTGCCACTTCTTTACGCGTATCAAAAGCTCTAACAATGGCACCTAATGAGTTGGCAGCACCAATGGCTGCTAAACCTGCCACACCGGCACCAATTACCAATACCTTAGCAGGTTCTACTTTGCCAGCTGCAGTAATTTGGCCGTTTAAAAATCGACCGAAATGGTACGAACCTTCAATAACAGCTCTGTACCCGGCAATGTTTGCCATTGATGATAACACGTCCATTTTTTGCGCTCTCGAAATACGAGGAATCGCATCCATTGCAATGGCATTTACTTTTTTATCGGCCAATTTTTGTAATAAAGGCTGATTTTGTGCTGGCCAAAGGTAACTCAACATTACCAAGCCTTCGTGCATCAAATCCACCTCTTCCATTGATGGTTCTTTCACCTTTAGTACAATATCGGATTGTCCATAAATTTCGGTAGCAGTGGCAACTATTTTAGCGCCAGCTTCTTCAAATTCTTTATCCGAAAAATTTGCTTTTAATCCGGCGCCTTTTTGGATTTGAACTTCAAAGCCCTGCTTTTGTAGGCGTTTAACTGTTTTTGGAGTTGCGGCAACTCTTAGTTCGTTTGGGGAAATTTCCGCTGGAATGCCAACCTTCATATGTATAATGTTAGTTTTAGTTTAGAAACCTTAAATAACGCAAAATTATTTATAAAATAAAAATTTTGGAGTTTTGAACAATTAATAATATACTAATATTTAAGTAACAAACGCTAATTTATTTTTAGCTTTACCACCAAATGCAAAAAGTATTAATACTAACCTATTATTGGCCGCCAAGTGGTGGTGCTGGCGTACAACGTTGGCTTAAGTTTGTTAAATATTTACGTGAGTATAATTACGAGCCTATTGTGTATACTGCTCTTAACGGCGAAATGCCCGTAATTGATAACAGTTTGCAAAAAGATATTCCTGCGGATATTACAATTTTAAAAACTCCAATTTGGGAACCTTATAGCATTTATAAAAAATTTATTGGCCGAAAAAAAGACGATAAAATAAATGCCTCGTTTTTAAACGAAACAAAAAAAACTGGTTTCACACAACAAATAAGTGTGTGGATTAGAGGTAATTTTTTTATTCCTGATGCGCGTAAATATTGGATAAAACCGAGTATAAAGTATTTAAACGATTACATACAAAAAAATAATATCCAAAAAATAATTAGCAGTGGTCCGCCACACACCATGCATTTAATAGCTCTGGGATTAAAAAAACAAAACGCTAGTTTAAAATGGATAGCCGATTTTAGAGATCCCTGGACGAACATTGATTTTTACGAAAAACTAATGCTTACAAAATGGGCAGATAAAAAACATCATAAACAAGAATTAAGTGTAATTATAAATGCCGATTGTGTACTAAGTATTGGACAAACTATGTGTGATGAGTTTGAGACAATTTTTAAAAATTCAGGAGGAAAAAATTTAGATAAATTTAAGGTAATAACTAACGGTTACGATGATGAGGATTTAAAAAATAGTCACACGGAGCGAAGTGGGAGTGCTGTAACAAAAGATACAAAATTTAGTATTGCTCACGTCGGCACCCTTGTTAAAGACAGAAATCCAGATGTACTTTGGAAAGTGCTCAGCAAACTCGTAAAACAAAACACAGACTTTGAAAAACAATTGCAAATTAAACTAGTTGGCAAAATAGATATTTTTGTTAAAGAGCAATTGGAAAAATTTGGCTTAACCAAATACGTTTATAAAATAGATTATTTGCCTCATAACGAAGTAATTGTTGAACAGCAAAAAAGTAAGGTATTACTTCTGTTGGTAAACAACACAAAAAACGCAAAAGGTATTTTAACTGGAAAATTTTTTGAATACATGATTGCCAATGTGCCAGTTTTAGCAATAGGCCCCGAAGATGGCGATTTAGCAAAAATTATGAACGAAACCCAAGTAGGCTTAATAAGTAATTTTGATGATGAAAATACATTAGAAAAAAATATTTTAAAATTATTTAATAACGAAAAAATAAATAGAAACGATATGGCTATTGCCAGCTACAGCCGTAAAAATTTAACCAAACAATTGGCTGAAATACTGAATAATTTATAGAACACTGATGACACAGATTATTATGAGTTCTGCCGGTAAAAAAATCATAATTGATTACTACTTTCAGCGTAATCAGCATTCCATATTAATTTAAAACTGTAATTTTACCTTATGAATAATTTTTGGCGACGATTTAAATTTTACGGTTTTGGATTTGGTATGGGTATTATGATTATTTATGCCATGTTTGGCACGCGTAGTTGTATTACGCCTAACGAACATAAAATGCAGGAATTAGTTTTTCAACATTTTGAGTTAAGCGAAAAAGCAAAATGTAAATTAAAGTGTTTGGTAATGAACGACTATTTATTAAAAATTCAATTGCGTCATTTTGAAGTAAATTACGATTTAACCAGTGTGCACAAAGAGCCTTGCGGCGAATATTACATACAGCCAAAAAAAGAATTTGCCAACCAGTATAATTTTAAATTAGTGGCTTTAGATTGCGATACCATTACAAAAATTAATGATATTACGATTGTAGGTTCTAATACGTGTAGTTGTAATTAATAAAAATGATAGAATACACTACCACTCACTTTATGCAGGAGGCTTTAAAAGAAGCACAAAAAGCATTTGATGCCAATGAAGTACCTGTTGGAGCCATAATCGTAGCCAACAATAAAATAATTGCGCGTGGTTATAATTTAACCCAGCGTTTAAACGACGTTACAGCCCATGCCGAAATGCAAGCCATTACAGCTGCTGCCAATAGTTTGGGCGGAAAATATTTAACCGATTGTACACTATATGTAACCCTAGAACCCTGCGTAATGTGTGGTGGGGCTTTGGGCTGGAGCCAAATTACTAAAATTGTATATGGAGCCAGCGATTTAAAAAAAGGATTTACCACCTTAGAAAAAACCATACTTCATCCAAAAACACAAATTGAAAGTGGTATTTTAAAACAAGAATGTGAGCAATTATTGAACGATTTTTTTGCCAAAAAACGAAAATAAATTGTTTGTGGCATTATTTTTGTTTATTTTTGATATACTAAAATAAAAAATCATGAAAACATTAAAAATTGTAGCCCTTTCGGTTTTGTTAGTTGGAACAACTAGTTTAACTACTAAAGCGAATACTAATACTATTAACATTAATTTATTAGACCTTCCTGCAAAAACTGTTTGTATTAAACATCCAGAAGCAGCCGATGCTAATAAATATTTTGCTTCGGCAACTGTAATTAATTTTGAAGTTTATAAAGCAGGTTCAACTGCCGAACTAGACAAAATAGTAAAAACCTTAAGTGCCGATAAAAATATTGAGAGCTGTACAGCCGGTAAAGTAACGGGCGATTTTTCGGCCATCACCTTATCTTTAAAAACTGCTAAAGACAAAGCTTATTTTGTTGGGTTATGCAAAAAAGCAGGCTTAACACATTTTAAATTAAATAACAACACAGCTGTTGAAGCTGATAAATTATAAAATTTAATTGTAGTGATATTAACCCCGTTTATTAAGTTAGACGGGGTTTTTTTTAATTCTTTAATTTTTTTGAATGTACAATTACCGGTTTTATAAAAACGGCATTTTGATTAATAGCAGAAAGAAATATTGTTAATTGAGAAGATTAATCCACATGAAAAAAAACTACTAGACTAATTTCAGGTTCGTGAAAACTAAAGTTATAGTTACAACTATATTCCATTGTTCTTTAGAAAGAGCATTTAAAACCCCTATACTTTGTGATGTGTCAAAAGTTCATACTGGCTTTATGGGAATTATGCCCAAAGTAACTCACTGCACCAATGATAAATACTGGGGTAAACAAGGATTTAGTAAAAAAATATTTGTTGCTAAGTCTTTAACACAAAAAGGTGGATGGGCTTTTGTTGACACCGTAACTGAACGCATAGATAATAGTTACTGGAAAATTGAACTGCACGATTTTCAATTTGCAATGTTTGGATTTTCAAAATTTGTAGGAGAATGGCACACAACTGAAATGGAAAAAAACAAAATTTTAGTGAATTACACTTATACTTTGCATTCCAATAGTGATTTATTATATCCGCTAAATTGGCTGTTCACAAAAATATTTTGGAAGGCCTACATGAAAAGGGTTATAAAAAATATAAGAAAAATGACTTTTAATAATGAACCTTACGTGTATGAATAGTAAAGCCCGAACCGCTGAATACAACATGCCCAAGAACACTTCTAAGTATGCAAAACAATTGAGTGTTGTAAAGCCTGCCTAACGCAAAACTGCCAAACGTTAGCGACAAGTGTCGCAATAATAAGCCAAACTAAAAATTTCGAATATATTTAACAGACATAAAAACCCTCGCTTAAATTAAGCGAGGGTTTTGTTTTTATTTATTGGGCGTTGCCTGGTTTGTTTGAGTGGGCTCATAATCCCCCTCCGCATCGCAATGATGGTGATGGTAACAACTATGGTGATATCTATTGCCTTCATAGTGTTTTGCAAATCTATCTTTTCCTAAGCCTGCCATTAAGCTGCCAAAGGTGAGGGCTGCCGCTGCAAACCCTATTAAAAATCTTGATCCTTTTTTCATTTCTTATATTTTTTTAATTAATAATTATTTATTTTCAGTGTTTTGCTCTTTGCCTTTTTTTTCGGTTTTACAATCTTCCCAATTAGAGTTTTGGTGGCAACCGCGGTGGTAGTTATGACCATAACCGCCATTGCTAAATTTATTTTTAAATTGGGTGTATTCTTCTTCGCTCATGTTTCTTATTTTATCGGCATAAATGCTTTTAAATTGCATGCCTCTGTGCCAGCCACCACTGCGCCACCAAAACATTCTGAAAATAAAACTCATAAACATCATAAACAGCACTATTTTAATTAGGAAAAATGGTGCAAAAAAAGCCGCTGCTCCAAACAGAATACCAAATACTATTGGTTTAAAAATTGATCTTTTCATTGTTTTTGTTTTTAAATTAATTGTTATTGTTTTTAATGAAGACGAACCAAATTGGAAAATACTTTAAGCGCTTAAATTATTTTTTTGATGGAATTGTCTCCTTTTGTAATGAAGACGAAGCAGATTTAATTTTACTTTAAATTTTTTAAAATTTTTGTCAGTTCGTTTAAGCGCGGCCTACTTACGCTATATGGAGAATTTTTATAAGACTTCTCGATACGCTTTTGTAAGAGCCAGGCATAAGCTACTCGAAGTGACAAAAAGGGTTAATAGTAAATGTCAGTTCGAGTAAGCGCGGCCTCTTTGCGCTGTATCGAGAACTGTTTTGAAGCACTTCTCGATACGGCTTCGCCTACTCGAAGTGACGGAAAGTTTTAAAGGTAATTGTCAGTTCGAGTAAGCTCGGACGCTTTGCGCTATATGGAGAATTTTTAAAAGACTTCTCGATACGCTTTTGTAAGAGCCAGGCAAAAGCTACTCGAAGTGACGGAAAGGTTTAATGGTAAATGTCAGTTCGAGTAAGCGCTGCCTCCTTGCGCTGTATCGAGAACTGTTTTGAAGCACTTCTCGATTCGGCTTCTCCTACTTGAAGTGACAGGAAATAAAAAACCCGGCTATGTTACCGGGTTCCTTATCAGCTTATTTATTTTCTTTCCAAGGCCCACAACGCTCTTTCCATTTGGTTTTAAGGGCGGCTTTTTCTTCCTCGCTCATGTTACTATATTTTTCGCGCCAGGCAGGGTTGTTTTTAGGATACCCACGCCCTCCGCCAAAACGGAAACCGCCAAACAAAATACGGCACAGAGCAAATAAGCCCAACGACTGCCAATAAGTAATTTCAGAAACGTGGATGAGTGGTGGTAAAATGGCATTCCATAAATAGGTAATAATGGCGCCTAAGCCAAATATGCCGGCTATAAAGAAAAGAAAAAAGAAAAATCCTCTTCCCTTCCATTTTGATGTGTTTGAGTTATACATAATTTTAAATTTTAATTGTTATTAAATTCGTTATATAAATTACTTAAGCGTTTACGCAAATGTTTTACGGCGTAACCTTTGCGGCTAATAATAGTTTTAATGCTTTCGTTGGTTTTATCGGCAATGTCTTGAAGTGTCATATCCTCCAGTTCGTTTAAAATAAACACCTCTCGTTGGTTGGCAGGCAATTCATCTAAGCCGGCCATTAATTCTTCCCAAAATACGTCTTTAAACAGCTTAGAAGCTGGGTCAGATTCATCGGCTAACAGAATTTCTTTAAAGTTGAGTTGGCCATCTTCGTTTTCGTAGGTGTAATCTTCTAGAGCAGTCGGTTTTTTCTTGCGGTAAAAATCGGTAACTTTATTTCTGGCAACTTGGTATAGCCAGCCGCTCACACTTTCAATTTCGTTAATGTTTGATAGGTTGCTAAACTGGTACCACACGTCCTGCAACAAATCTTCGGCATCTTCTTCGCTGCGCACCTTGCTTCTAATAAAACCAAACAAACGTTTGCCATATTCCGCAATGGTACCCACTATATTTTGTTTTGCCGTTTCAGCCATTTCCATTTGCAATTACCCGTCTTTTTTAGGTAGACGATTGAATTGCTTTTTTACTTTAAATAAATATAAAAATAATTATCCAGCTTGCAATCCTTTCTATTTTTGTACATTTAATAAACATAAATAATTTATTAATTATGGGAAGAGATATTGCATTTGCAATTGAAAAGTTAGAAAACAACACGTGGCAAATTCATAATGAATGGATAAATGGTTTTTCAAAAAAAGAGGGTTTTTACTGCTTTCAGCCCCTTGAACTATTACATTATATTCCTTCTCATAAAATATATGGAATGCCAAGGATAGGAGAATTTACCGCTATTCTTTGCGGTATAGGGAATGATGATGAATTTTGGTGCAATCCGATCAGCGAAAATTTTGGCCTTCCCTCAGATGTATCCGTTCAAGTAGAAGAAGAATTTAATAAAACATCCGATTCCGGTTACGGAGAACCTGTTTGCATCACCCTACAACAGTTAATGAACTATGACTTCACAGGTGGTTGGACAAACGAACATAAACAAATGGAACCCTTTTCTGAAAATGTAATGAATAGCTTTAGTCTCTTAACTACTGAGTTAACACATATAGGCTCTCCGGATAGAGTCAGGCTAATTTTTTGGTTTTTCTGATTAAGCTAAACCGGAATGGAGCTTTTTGTATACTTCTCCAAACCCTTTATAAAGCTCATCATAAAAAGTAAAGCCACAATAAACAGAAATAAATAAACTATTTACTGTTTTTATTTCGGTGGCTAATTACCATACAGAGTTTAAGGCATCTTCAAACAGAAAGCTACCTAATTTTTTACAACTCTATAAGCGGCTTGTTTATTATTATTAATTAAGGTAATAAAATAAACGCCTTGGCTATAGTTAGTTAAATCTATGGTTTCGTGTAACTCAGTTTTTTTAGTGTATGTACTTTGTAAAATAACTTTGCCTAAAACATCTACAATTTTTAATTGGGTAGCACTTTCGCTATTTAAATTTAAAGCGCTTAAGTTAAATTGGTTGTTAAACGGGTTTGGCCAAACACTTAAGCCCACTGCGTTGTTTTGCGACTGTGACTTAATACCAACATTTATATCAATTGTAAAATTATTATTACTAATATCATAAAAAATATTACCCTTACTTTCAACTTTAATGCGACAAGTGGTAATGCTATTACTTAAGGTTGGCACTGCTATTAATTCACTTCCGTCGTTTGGCGTTGAGTTTAATAGCACACTATAGGTGCTACCACTATTATATGAAATTAATACCCTAACCGAATCGCAAGAAATAGGTGTCAAATCCGTACCGTTTACATCCCAGGTTACAGTTTGTTGCGAACCAATTGCCCAAATAATTCCGGGAACATTGGGATAAGTGACACTTAAAGGGCCTGCATTTGTAACCGACACCGTGTTAATAGCATAACAAACGCCACCGCCTCCCATTTTATTATCGCGGGCTGTTAATCTAAATTGTAAATTTTGTGCGCTGGTTGGCACAAACTCACCTTTTACGCTTGCATAGTTACCGCTTAATACAACGGATGCAATAGGGAACAAACGGCTTGGAACAGTTACCGGATTATACGATCTAAAATAAGGTTTAACGTTAGCATTCCAGTTACCTGCCGTACCAACTTCGGTTTCTTCCCAAGAGTATGTTAATGCATCTCCATCAGGGTCTGTAGCACTTCCTGTTAAAATAAAAGGAGTAGATTTTGGAACAATGTAATTGCCCGAGCCTGTTACTACCGGGGGTTGATTACCTGTACTAGTAGTAGCGGCGCAACTGTTGCCATTATTTAAATTTGTAAAGTTTACAATTTCATCGTAACTAATGGCGTGGAAGTAAGCAATACTGTTTGGAGCCAAATCGTTTGTACTACCGCATATACCAGCATACGCCATAATGGTAACACCACTTCCTGGCTCAACTGCTGTACTTGCATTACGGTTTCCACCACCACACGAACTGGTTGTGGCATTAAAGGTATGATTACCTGCAAATTGATGCCCAATTTCATGTGCAACATAATCAATATCGTAAGGATCGCCAACAGGATTTGGGCTACCGGTAATACCACTTGCTTTTTGCGAATTTATGCACACCACTCCTAAACCTGCTAATCCACCCCCTCCGGTGCTAAACGTATGCCCTATATCGTAATTAGCAGAACCAATTGTGCTCGAAATTACCGATTGGCTTTCGCCAATAAGTACATTAGCATTGTTATTTCCATTAAATGGATCTGTACTTGCAGTTGTAAATACCACCATTGTTTCGGTTGCTACTAAAACTAAGCGTACTGCAACTTCTGTTTCGTAAACGCCATCTACCCTGTTTACGCTTGTAATAATTTTTGCTAAGGTTTGCGCCATTGTTGGTGTAGCTGAGCCTGTAGCCGCAACTGCGTATTCACCCGTACAAGCCACTGCCAAACGATAAGTGCGCAATTGTGCGCCAACACACGTTGCTGGTGGGTTTGCACTATTTACTTTTGCTTCCTCTTCTCCTTTTTTTTAGGAGTTGTTTTGCTAGGCGTTTCTTCTGATTTAATAACACCTACCTCTGGTAAAACTTGCGAAGGATCTTTTACAAAATCTTTAGTATAGTATGTAATATAATCTGTAGTATTATCTAAACAATAAGGGTCGATAAAAAAATCGCCGTTAACGCTTCTTATCATCCCATGAAAACCAAATTCATTCCAATCTAATTTACCATTTGCATATGGGTCGTCAATACCTTTTACACTAAAGGTTTTAAAATTTGGAAATTGTGCTGCTAAGCCAGGCTCCATAATGGAGGCTTCTACTACCTTAAATTTTTGAAAGGTACCATTCGGTAATGGCAAACTAATTACACAATTACTTTCATTTATTTTTACAGTTTTTTCGCTTGGCGCACTAAACAAAGTGGTTTTTAAAAGTGTGCCATTTAATTTAAAAAGTAAATACGCTTGTGGTTCAATTTGACGTTTACCCTTGGGCGAAACATTTGCGGGCGTAGTTTTAACCCAATATTCTGAGGTTGTTTGTGCTATAAAATTTAACGTAAAAAATAAAGCTAAAAAAAGTGTAAATAGTTTTCTCATAATAAATATAATTTTGATTAAGTTACAAAAAGAAGTTTAATTGTTATAAAACTACTATATTAAATCGATTTAAACAAGTATAATCCGAAAATTTACACCTCGACTAGAATTTTTTAATTTAATTTTTGAGCAAAAAGTAATATCAATAAAGTACTATATTTACAATTTAAAATTAAAATTTTTGATTGTTTTTAGATATATTTTTTTGTTTGCATTTGCCCCTATTGTACTTTTTTCGCAACAAAAAAAAGATAGCCTTAACGTTAATAAAATTAAAAAAACAATAAACGAGTTTGATTTAAAAAATTACAAATCGAACCCAAACGATAGATGTATTTTAGAAATTAACCATACTGGTTTTTTAAATTTACCAGCCGGCATAAAGCAAAGCTATAAAAGTATAGGTGTAAATTTTTGTATTTTGTTTGATAAACCTATAAAAAATTCCGCTTTTAGTTTTGGATATGGTATTGGTATATATAGCCATAATTTTCATAGCAACGCTGATATTGTTTATAAAAGAGATAGCACAAGTAATGCGTTTTTAACGTCTATGCAACCTTTTACTCGCCCCTACTCGCTAAACCGTTTTGCACAAAAAATTTTAGAGGTGCCATTAGAGTTGCGCTACCGAACAAAAACCGACAGGCAATTTAAAATACATTTAGGCATAAAATTAGGTTATGTTGTTAGTAATTTTAGAAGCATAGCAGACAATGATGGAAAAATAAGAGTTTATAATATAAAAAATATTAACCCTTTGCGCTATGGCGTTAATTTTAGAATAGGTTGGGAACATATGGCGTTTACTGCTAGTTATTATTTTAGCGAAGTGTTTAAGAAAGATAAAGGTGTTAATGGTTTAAATCCTTATTCAATTGGTATTGCCATAATTCCTTATTAATTTTAGGCATTAAACTTGTATCTTTAATTACAAATTACATTATATCATTTATGAATAAGTTAGCGCTATTTCTTTTTTTTAACATACCATTATTTATTTTTTCGCAAATTACAGATGCTGGCGGCAAAAAACAGGGCTACTGGAAGAAGAAAGATGAAAAAACAAACAAATTAATTTACGAAGGTGAGTTTAAAAACAATAAACCTATAGGGAAATTTAAATACTATTACGCCAACGATTCGTTACAAGCGATTATGGATTTTAAAAACGAAGGCAAAATTGCGTATGCTAAATTATTTCATCCAACAGGTAAAAAAATGGGCGAAGGCAAATATATTAGCGAAATAAAAGATAGCATTTGGTTATTTTATGATGATAAAGGTGTTTTACTTTCTAAAGATAATTATGTATTAGGAAAAAAAGATGGGTTAAGCTTGGTTTATTTGCCAAATGGTGCCATTGCTGAAGAACGAAATTTTAAATTAGATGTGCAACATGGCAAATTTAAACAGTATTTTGACGGGAAAAAATTAAAAGGCGAAGGCAATTATGTAAATGGAAATTTAGAAGGTCGAGTTGTTTATTATTTTCCTAACGGTATAGAGGTTGCTGCTGGCTATTATGTAAACGGACAAAAAAATGGTCCTTGGCTTTATCGAAACGAAAAAGGAGCAGTTACCGAAAAAGAATTATACAAAAACGGCAAACTTGCTACTAAAAAAGAAACTGAAGCCTTTTTTAATAAAAACAAAACTACAGATACTGCTCCAAAAAAAGAGGATAAACCGCAAAACGTTAGTAAGCAAAAAACAAAAAAGTAATGTTAGACCTCTTTCATATTTCGTCCACTTAAATACATAAAGTAGTGTCACATCGAGTAACCGACGATAGGAGGTTTATCGAGATGTGTATTCATCAGTTCTCGATACATTTCTTCGCTTTCGCTACAAAATTACTCGAACTGACAGCTAACGAAAATTGAATTATGATAGAGTTCTTTTACAATAAATTTAGTTTAACCAACAACTCATTTACGTCCATATTTTTTTCGAGTAAAAAAGAATTTATACCGCATTCGCCAGCACTCCTAACGTGTTGAATGCTATCATCAATAAAAACAGTTTGGCTTGCAATTAAATTGTTTTCGGCTAACACAAATTCAAAAATTTCTTTATCAGGTTTTCGCATACCCATTCGGCAACTGTAATAAAGTTTATCAAAATAGTCTTCAAAATGCTTTACTCCATGCTGTAAATACAAATCATTTTCAAAAATCTTAATATGTGGTTCGCAGGTATTACTTAATAAAAAAGTAGTATAATTTTTTTTTGCTTCAACAAGTGTGTCCAATCTATGCTCTGGTATATCTAATATCATGGCATTCCAAGCATCTAAAATTTCTTTATCATTGCCTTTATAATTTATTTTTAATTTTAGTTCACTTATAAATTGTTCGGTAGATAGTTGTCCTTTATCAAAGCGATTAAATAGATCAGTTTGTTGGGCTTGGGTATAAATCGTTTCAAAATTTACGTTACATAATCTATTAAAATCACTGATTGTTTTTTTAATATCAAGATTGATAATTACACCGCCAAGGTCGAAAATTATATTTTTTATGTCAGTCATTTTTATTTTGTAAATATGGGTAAAATATCTATTTTTGCACCCTAAATTATTTAAACAAATAATTAGCTCCTATAGCTCATTCGGTTAGAGCAACTGACTCATAATCAGTAGGTGCCTGGTTCGATTCCAGGTGGGAGCACTTTGAAAAAACATAAACCCTTATCTACCAATTAGATGAGGGTTTTTTATTTTTGATTTAGCCCACTACACTATGTCCCCAAAATTTCCGGACTTCGTAAGAACATGAAGCAAAATCCCACTATCTAATTCTTCGCCAATAATTACAGGCATGCCAATTAACCTGGCGTCTTGTAAACCTTCAGCTTAAATAAAAAACTATTTAAATCCATGTGTACAATCGTGCTTTCCGTTGTTTCATGTTTGGAACTTTAAAGGTTATACTTTGCTACAATTTGTAGCATTAACTTTCATTTAAAACTACTTACTTTGTAATACAGTGTTTGCAATTATTGATATAGAGACGTGCGCGGGTAAATTTGAATACCGTAAAGGCAGGATTACAGAAATTTGCATTTTAGTTCACGATGGTTTGCAAGTGGTAGAAAAATTTACTACGCTAATAAATCCTGAGTGTTTTATCTCCCCCTATTTTACAAGTTTAACAGGCATTACCAACGATATGGTTAAGGATGCTCCTACCTTTGCACAAATAGCCAAAAAAATAATTGAGCTAACCGAAGGAACTATTTTTGTAGCCCATAATGTAGGTTTTGATTATGGTTTTATTAAAGAAGAATTTGCATCATTAGGCTATGCCTATAAACGCGATACACTTTGTACCGTTAGATTAAGTAGAAAATTTATACCCAATAAGTTTTCATATAGTTTAGGTAGATTATGCGAAAGTTTAGGTATTGAAAATTCGGCAAGGCACAGAGCAGAGGGCGATGCGGTTGCTACTGCTAAATTATTTGATTTAATACTACAATTAAAAAGCACCCATCCTCAATATAAAAATCAAGGCGTTGAGGCTTTAATGACACGGCGAATTGATAAAATGAAACAATACATTTTAGATAAAATACCCGAAGAGTGTGGCGTATATTATTTTTTAGATAAGGAGCAGACGATAATTTACATTGGTAAAAGTACCAATATGTATAACAGAGCCGTAAGCCATTTTAATACAAAAGAAAGTAAGGGTAAAAAAATGCTGAATGATTTATACAATGTAGATTTTGTAAAAACAGGGAGCGAAATAATTGCTTTGCTTTTAGAATCGGAAGAAATAAAAAAGCATAAACCCAAATATAACCGTATGCGTAAAGCCGAAGTATTTACACATTCAATAACTTGGTTTAAAGATAAAAAAGGAATTGTAAATTTTAAGTTGGTTGAATTTGAAGAAGCCGATAAACCAATTACATCTTTTAATAATTATTTAAGTGCAAGGGAGCGTATAGAAAAATGGATTGATGATTACCAACTGTGTTTACGTTATTGTAGTTTAACGAGTGAGGACGCCGTTTGTTTTAACCACCAAATAAAAAAATGTAATGGTATTTGTAACGATGAAGAAGAAATTGAGGAATACAACAAACGAGCCAAAAAACTGTTAGAAGAAAATACTTACCGAGAACAAAATTTTGTGTTAATGGATAGGGGTAGGAATCCAGAGGAGCAATCCATTATTTTAATAGAGAACGGCAATTACAAAGGCTTTGGCTATTTGGATAGTACAATGCAATTAAGTAGCCCAAACGAATTAAAAGAAATAATAAAGCATGTAAATTATTACCCCGATTCGGATATGTTAATTAAAGGGTGGTTAAAGAAAAATAACGTAAAAAAAATAGTTTTAAACTAAAATAGTATGTGCAGTAACACTTCCGCCAAAAGCGATATAAATACCTTAGAGAATAGATTTAAAGCGAAAGTAAAAAAAGGACTTGTAATTGAACCTCATTTTCTATTAAATGGTTTTGAGCATCCTAAAACGCCAATAATAACCGCAGAAGAACCCGAACTAATACAAACATTTAATTGGGGATTAATACCGAATTTTTGCAAAACATTAAAAGATGCAAAAGATATGAGTTTAAAAACATTAAATGCAAAAAGTGAAACCATATTTGCGCTGCCCTCTTTTAAAAACTCAATAACATCAAAACGATGTTTAGTTTTAGTGGATGGCTTTTATGAATGGCACACAATGGGTAAAAATAAATACCCCTACTTTATACAATTACAAAATAGAGAGCCATTTGCGTTTGGTGGCATTTATAACACGTGGGTAAATAAAGATACTGGCGAAATATTTAATACCTATTCTATTATCACTACTTCGGCAAACCCATTAATGGCTAAAATACATAATTCAAAAATGCGCATGCCCTTAATTATTCCTAAAGAAAAGGAGCAACAATGGATTGACAAAGATTTAAAACAAAATGAAATTGAACAATTAATGCTGCCGTTTGATGAAAATTTAATGGAAGCCTGGACAATTTCAAAATTGATAACTAACCGAAAGGAAAACCCTGATAAACCTGAGGTGCAAGAAAAATTCGAATATCCCGAATTAGGGATGTTTGAATAGTTTTTTTCAATTCTGATTGGGTAGGAAGATTAATAATTTTGTTATTTTTATAGGATGACAAAATATATTGGATTTTGCATATTACTATTTCTGTTTGCCTTTGCTTGCAATAAGCAAACTAATAACCATACAAACCAACTTAGCAACAATAGCATAGTTGAAGCCAAAGGTATTTTAATGAATGCCGATACCTTAAAACAACCGGTTATTATTGTTGCAGGCAAGCCAATTATTAAAGTTGCTACAAGCCCCCCGCTCACTCATACTTTTAATCCACTCCAGGCACAAGGCTTCCCCCATTTTACCAATTTTACCACCAACGATGGCCTTGCGTTAGATGCCATTGCTTGCAGTATTATAGATAAAAGCGGAAACCTTTGGTTCGGTACTTATGGCGGTGGTGTAAGCCGTTACGATGGGAAATCCTTTACTAACTATACAACAGCGCAGGGGCTTGCAAATAATGTGGTTAGAAGTATTACCGAAGATAAAAGCGGAAACCTTTGGTTCGGTACTGATGGCGGTGGTTTAAGCCGTTACGATGGGAAATCCTTTACTAACTATACAACAGCGCAGGGGCTTGCAAATAATGTGGTTAGAAGTATTACCGAAGATAAAAGCGGAAACCTTTGGTTCGGTACTTCTGGCGGTGGTGTAAGCCGTTACGATGGGAAATCCTTTACTAACTATACAACAGCGCAGGGGCTTGCAAATAATGTGGTAGTTAGTATTACCGAAGATAAAAGCGGAAACCTTTGGTTCGGTACTGAAGGCGGTGGTGTAAGCCGTTACGATGGGAAATCCTTTACTAACTATACAACAGCGCAGGGGCTTGCAAATAATGTGGTAGTTAGTATTACCGAAGATAAAAGCGGAAACCTTTGGTTCGGTACTGATGGCGGTGGTGTAAGCCGTTACGATGGGAAATCCTTTACTAACTATACAACAGCGCAGGGGCTTGCAAATAATGTGGTAGTTAGTATTACCGAAGATAAAAGCGGAAACCTTTGGTTCGGTACTTATGGCGGTGGTGTAAGCCGTTACGATGGGAAATCCTTTACTAACTATACAACAGCGCAGGGGCTTGCAAATAATACCATATGGTGTATTACCGAAGATAAAAGCGGAAACCTTTGGTTCGGTACTTCTGGCGGTGGTGTAAGCTGTTACGATGGGAAATCCTTTACTAACTATACAACAGCGCAGGGGCTTGCAAATAATGTGGTAGTTAGTATTACCGAAGATAAAAGCGGAAACCTTTGGTTCGGTACTGAAGGCGGTGGTGTAAGCCGTTACGATGGGAAATCCTTTACTAACTATACAACAGCGCAGGGGCTTGCAAATAATGTGGTAGTTAGTATTACCGAAGATAAAAGCGGAAACCTTTGGTTCGGTACTTATGGCGGTGGTGTAAGCCGTTACGATGGGAAATCCTTTACTAACTATACAACAGCGCAGGGGCTTGCAAATAATACCATATGGAGTATTACCGAAGATAAAAGCGGAAACCTTTGGTTCGGTACTTATGGCGGTGGTGTAAGCCGTTACGATGGGAAATCCTTTACTAACTATACAACAGCGCAGGGGCTTGCAAATAATGTGGTTAGAAGTATTACCGAAGATAAAAGCGGAAACCTTTGGTTCGGTACTGAAGGCGGTGGTGTAAGCCGTTACGATGGGAAATCCTTTACTAACTATACAACAGCGCAGGGGCTTGCAAATAATACCATATGGTGTATTACCGAAGATAAAAGCGGAAACCTTTGGTTCGGTACTGATGGCGGTGGTGTAAGCCGTTACGATGGGAAATCCTTTACTAACTATACAACAGCGCAAGGGCTGCCAGATGATGCAGTAACGCAAGTGGTAATGGATAAGAATGGAAAGAACATAATTATAGCAACAAACTTTGGAGTTGCGGTGGGGCTTTCTTTCACTCCCCCCTCCAACTCCCCCAAGGGGGGGAGAGTTGAGGTACCTTTTCAAAACAATCTAAGTAACGAAGAGTTAAAAAACTACGATTTGGTTTTAGAAACCTTTAATTCCGCCACCGGCTACCCTGTTAAAGATGTAAACGCAGGGCAAAATTGTTTGTTTCAAGATAGCAAAGGCATATACTGGGCAGGCACCGGCAGTGATGCCACCGCATTGGTGCGTATAGATTTTAATGCCCTAAACCGCAACCCAAAACCACCCACACCTGTTTTATATAAGATAAAGTTGAATGAAGAAAATATTTGTTACTACTCATTACCGTCGGAGGCTGAGGCTCTCGAAGCCATCGATAGTATTACTCAATCACAACAGGAAATAACTACCTATGGCAAATTATTATCTCAACAAGAGCTTGATACTTTACATAAAAAATTTGCAGGTATAGAGTTTGATGGCATTACTAAATTTTATCCCATACCGCAAAATTTAGTGTTGCCTTATGAGCATAACAATGTAACCTTTGAGTTTAATGCTGTGCAATTATCGCGCTCCCATTTATTAAACTTTCAATACATGTTGGAGGGTTATGATAAAACCTGGAGCCCCGTATTAAAAAAGCGTGAAGCAACTTTTGGTAACATAAGCGAAGGCACTTACACCTTTAAATTAAAAGCACAATACACCGGTCCCGATGGTAATAACCAGTGGAGCGAAGTGTTAACTTACACTTTCAAAGTATTACCACCTTGGTATAGAACGTGGCGGATGTATACCTTGTATGCTTTAACACTAATAGGAATTGTTTATTTAATTATAAAACAACAAACTAAAAAACTGAAGCAACGTCAAAAAGAACTAGAATATAAAATAGACATTGCCACTGAGGATATCCGAGAACAAAAACACATCATCGAAGAAAAACATAAAGAAATTACCGACAGCATCAATTATGCAGAGCGTATTCAAAAAAGTTTTCTGGCAACAAAAGAACACCTTGAAGCGAATTTGAAAGATTACTTTGTTCTGTTTAAACCAAAGGATGTAGTTAGCGGGGATTTTTATTGGAGTGCTACACTTAATAATGGCATGTTTGCCTTAGTAACCGCAGATAGCACGGGGCATGGCGTACCTGGAGCTATTATGAGTTTATTAAACATTACCAGTTTAGAAAAAGCAATTGAAACGAATACAAACCCTTTAGAAATTTTAAACTCCACTCGCAAAACAATTATTGAACGATTAAAAAAGGATGGTAGCGAACAAGGTGGAAAAGACGGTATGGATGCAAGCTTAATAGTTTACGATTTTGCAAATAACAAACTAATTATTGCCGCTGCTAATAATCCTGTTTGGATTGTGCGCTCTGTCACTTCGAGTAGCGACGAAGGAGCGTATCGAGAAGTGAAAACCGATAACAGTTCTCGATACGAGCAAAGCTCTACTCGAACTGACAACATTGAAGTCATCGAACTAAAACCCGATAAAATGCCGGTTGGTAAACATGATAAAGATAGTGTTAGTTTTACCCAACAAGAAATACAATTACAAACAGGTGATGTTGTTTATACTTTAACCGATGGCTTCCCCGACCAGTTTGGTGGCGAAAAAGGCAAAAAGTTTATGAGTAAAAACTTAAGGGAATTTTTAGCAAAAAACGCAAACTTACCTATGCACGAACAAAAACAATTACTAGAAAAAACATTCTCAGATTGGGTTGGTGATTTAGAACAAGTGGATGATGTTACTGTGATTGGGGTGCGTATATAAGTATTAGCATAATCATTCGAACGTTTCAATTTAATTTTTTCTTTAGACGAATATTTAATGGAAGCCTGGGCAATTTCAAAATTGATAACTAACCAAAAGGAAAATCCTGATAAAAAGGAAGTGCAAGAAAAATTCGAATATCTCGAATTAGAATTGTTTAGCTAATTGGTGTTGGGGAAACCGATACTACTTAATCGATTTTATATTTGAATTTATACTAATGATTTGAATAAGCATATTCAGATCATAATTAATATTTTATGCAAGTTTGTAAGCCGGGTTCTGTTTCGTCCCGATAAATCGGGATATATCTATCATTTATCTTTGCGACCTACCCATTATGGCTCTCAATAAATTGAGATAAGACGAGCCGCCTTAACTACCATAACCTATTTGGCCTTTCAACATCCGAGGTTTACCCTACCTAATTATTACTAATTAAGTTTGTGAGCTCTTACCTCACATTTTCACTATTACCTTTATTGCTAAAGGCTACCTTGCTTTCTGTGGCACTTTCTGTTACAATTCATTTCTGTTTTGCACCCACTCTTTCAAATGGCGGATTGCCCTGTGTTGCCCGGACTTTCCTCTGTAAAATTAATTACAGCGATAGACCAACTTGCAGTATAAATTTACGGTATTTTTATGACAGTAATTATAAAAAATTATTCCTCCGCTTTTTTTAATGCCCAATTTTCTTTTTTACGCATTTGTATGGCTAATTTTTGAGTTTTATCGCCATAGCCGCACAAATGTAAAACACCATGAATGAGTACTCGTTTCAATTCCTCATTAAAGCTTATTTTAAATTTTGTAGCATTTTCTTTTACTCGCTCAATGCTTATAAAAATGTCGCCACTAATTATATTTTTTTCGGTATAATCAAATGTAATTATATCGGTTAGTGTAGTGTGATTTAAAAATTCTATATTTTTTTGCAGAAGATCTTCATCACTTGTAAAAACAAAATTTAGTTCACCCACTACTTTTTTTTCGAGACCGGAAATTAATTTAATCCAATTTTTTAATTTGGTTTTGTTTTTTAAAACAAATTTAACGTTTTCATTATAAAAATTAATTGCCATTAAAGTGAGGTTGTATCTTTTACAATGGTTGGTAATTCACCATTGTTATTCGCTTTTATTAGCTCTTCTACCAACGGTAAGGTGGTTTTAAATTGTTGTAATTTACTTTGAAATAATTGCAACTGTATAACACTTTTTTGAATTATATCGTTGGCTTGTTCTTTTTCGGCAAAAATAAACTCAGATAGTTGTTGCTGCTCAAGTGTATTTTGTTTTACATCGCCACTTAATTTTGTCAACTGCAAATTAACTAATTTAGAACGTGAAATAATTAGTTTTCGATTTATAAAAAAATCTTCTAAATTATTTCCACTTACATAAAATTGTTGTAAAGCATCTGCTTGTTTTTTACTTATGGTATCGTTTATATTTTGTTTTATAAACTGCTTGTAATCGTTAAATTTAGATAGCGCTTTTTCTAAAATTAGCGTATCTACTTTTTGTAACTCTATTAACTTTTGGTTAAGTGCGCCACTAATACTATCTAATGATTTCAGTTCTTTAGTTATAGCATCGTTTGAATTACAGGATGTAATTAAAAGACTACAAAAAAATATGAAAAAAAATTTATACATGTTTGTAACAAAATTCTACTTAATAGGCTTTGCTATTTAAAAGTCTTGCAGTCTAAATAACTTCTATTTAGCTATGTATTTTAACTCTTAATTAATCGTTTCAAACCCACAATAAGGTTGTAAAACTTTTGGAATCACAATGCCTTTTTCGGTTTGATTATTTTCTAACAAAGCTGCAACAATACGTGGTAAAGCCAAAGCACTGCCATTTAAACTGTGCGCTAGTTGTGTTTTTCCCTCTGCATCTTTAAATCGGCATTTTAAACGGTTAGTTTGAAACGTTTCAAAATTACTAACGCTGCTAACTTCTAGCCAGCGTTGTTGGGCTGCACTCCACACTTCCATATCATACGTTAAAGCACTTCCAAAACTCATGTCGCCACCACATAGTTTTAATATTCTAAACGGTAGTTCTAACTCTTTTAATAAACCAGCCACATAGTCTTTCATTTCTTCTAGAATAATATAACTTTTATCGGGATGCGCTATTTGAACAATTTCTACTTTATCAAATTGATGCAAGCGGTTTAAACCTCGCACATCTTTACCGTAACTTCCTGCTTCTCTTCTAAAACAAGGCGTGTAGCCACAATTTTTAATTGGTAACTCGTTATCTTTTAAAATTACATCGCGGTATAGATTAGTAATTGGTACTTCGGCTGTAGGTATTAAATATAATTTATCTTCGCCTATAAAATACATTTGTCCCTCTTTATCCGGCAACTGCCCTGTGCCGTAACCACTATCTTCGTTTACAACTATTGGAGGCTGCACTTCTAAATAACCTTGTGCGGTTGCTTTATCTAAAAAAAAGTTTATTAATGCACGTTGCAACCTAGCGCCCTTGCCTTTGTAAACTGGAAAACCAGCCCCGGCAATTTTAACGCCCAATTCAAAATCAATTAAACTATACTTGGTGGTTAAATCCCAATGTGGCACATTGCCTGTATACAAAACTGGTTTTGTACCGTGCTCATAGATGGTTACATTATCTTCGGGTGTTTTACCAGGAGGTACTGTAAGGTTTGGTATGTTTGGTACTTGTACTAAAAGGCTATGAATTTCGGTTTCTATTAAAACTAAAGTTTCATCTAATTCTTTTTCTTTTTGTTTTAATTCCGCCGTTTTACTTTTTAATTGGTCTGCTTCTTCTTTTTTCCCAGCTTTCATTAATTCGCCAATTTGTTTGGCAAACGCATTCGCTTCAGCTTTTATATCATCTGTATTTTTTTGAATGGAACGGCGCTGTGTATCCTTTTCTAAAACGGAATTAATAATCGATTCCGCATCTTTAAAATTTTTAATAGCCAGACGTTTTAAAACATCTTCTTTGTTTTGGCGAATATAATTGAGTTGTAACATATTAGATTTTGATTTACAAAAATAGGTTTTTTTTTTATAGTGTGCTTCGAGTTCGCTCAGCGTGAAAAAATAAAAAAGACTACTTTTTTAGGGTAGTCTTTTTAAAATTATATTAAAATACTATTATTCTTCGTCCTCTTCGCCATCAGGCTTTTTAGTAGGATTAGTTGTTTTAGTTGGATCTTTTTTAGGAGCATTAGGGTCAACATAATCAAAACTTAAAATACTAAAGTTAGTTCTACGATTTAACGCGTGTAACGCTTCTTTTTCTTCTTTAGTTTTAGCATTTTTAATTACGTCATCAGTAATTAATAACATTGTTTTACCAAAACCTTTAGCACTTAAACGCGCTGGTGCAATTTTCTTTTCGTTTACTAAATAATCAACACAACTTTGCGCACGGCGTTGCGATAAATCTTGATTTTTCTTAGCATCACCACGGCTATCTGTATGTGAGTTTAATTGACAAGTAATGTTTGGATTGTCAATCATTGTTTGGTATAAGAAATTTAATGAATCTTTTGATTGTGGTAATAAATCAGCACTACCTAAAGCATATAATACTGCAGGCATACGTATTTCTCTTTCAACTGGTTTTAATTCAAAATCAGCTATAAAATCTTTAGAACCGCCTAAACCAACTGTAGTGATTACGCGCTTATCAATTGAGTTAAAGTAACCATCTTTAGCAAAAGTAGCCGATTTTGATGCTTTACCAGCCTCGGTTGTAATAGTATAGGTGTTTTTTTCTTTTAATTTAAAAGTGTAGCTACCATCTTTTGTAGTGTTGTATTCATTTATTGAACCATCGCTACCTACAATTTTAATTTTAACGTTTTCAACTGTTTCGCCTTTACCAGCACCCGTTCTACCACCACCAGCACTTAAACCTAAACCTTTAACTGCAAAATTTAACGGCGGCAAGTTAAAACTCCAAATATCATCACTTCCTTTTCCACCCTCACGGTTACTTGTAAAGTAGCCACGTTGCTTTTTACCTTCATAAATAATTCCGAAATCATCGTACGACGAATTAATAGGCGATTTTAAATTTTCAACAGCTTTATTAAATTTACCATCAGCACCTGCTTCAGCAACAAATATATCTAAACCACCCATACCTGGATGATAATCTGAAGAGAAATATAATTTTTTACCATCATCTGATAATGTAGGGTACATTTCGTTACCTTCAGTATTTACAGCAGGACCTGCATTAACAGGTTGTCCCCATGAATTTGCTTTTACATCAAATGTACACGACCAAATATCTAAACCACCATAACCACCATTTTTACGCGACGTAAAGTATAATATTTTACTGTCGGTACTTAAACAAGGGTGACCAAATTGCACTGTATCGTTGTTAAAAGGTAATTTTGTGGCTTCGCCCCAAGTACTACCTTGTTTTTTTGCCATATAAACACCGCATTTTGCTTGTTTGTTGCTTTCTTCTGGGCAACGGGTAAAGAAAATTAAATCGCCTTTTTTACTAACCCACGCCGTTGCTTCGTTTACAGGAGTAGAAATAGCAGGAGGTAAAATAGTTGGCGTTGACCATTTACCGTTTTTTGGGTCTAATTTAGTTTCGTATATATCTGAGTGGTTGGTACCAATATTTAACTCTTGGCTACCTAAAGCGCCTTCTCTACGAGATGTAAACGTTAATGTTTGATATTTTTTATCACTAAAGCTTGGCGAAAAATCACTTTCTTTAGAGTTAATAAGCGACATATTCTCAATTTTATAGCGTTGTGGCGCATCTTTCCATTGCTGTGCTAATTCGCAAGATTTAACACCTAAATCCGCTTTTTTTCCATCGCCGCCCTTAGCTTTGTAGTTGTTAAATTCAACTATTGCTTCAGGGTATTTTAATTGAACTTTTAATACCTCAGCTAGGCGTAAATATACGGTTGGATCGTCAAAATTAGCAGTAATTGCTTTTTGGTAATAGGTTTCTGCAGCTTTATAATCGTTAATTTCTTGGCTAGCAATACCCGATTTGTACATAATGGTAGGTTTTTGCTCTTTTTTTGCGCCTGCATATGCTTGCTTATACATTTCTATTGCTTTGTGATACTGGTGAGCATCAAAGGTAGCATCGGCTTTTTTTAATAATTTTTGCGAGAAGCCATTAGCACTAATCATAACAACAGCTATGGCTGTAAAAGTAAGTTTAGTTATTTTTTTCATATACTAAATAAAGATTATAAGGCGCTAATATAATAAAATTTATTATAATGGTTAAAAAAAATTAACATTTTAGTATTAAATTGTAGTTTTGTGTCAATTTGTCGGGCATTTATATCCATATTCCATTTTGCAAAAAAGCCTGTACTTACTGCGATTTTTACTTTAGTACCAATTTGGACACTAAAACCGCATTAATTGAAAGTATTGTTGGTGAAATTGACTTAAGAAGTGATTATTTAAGCATTAAACAGCTGAAAAGCATTTATTTTGGAGGTGGCACTCCAAGTTTACTTAGTAATACTGAATTAGCACTAATTTTAAATAAATTGGCTTTACATTTTACTTGGGAAAAAGACTGTGAAATAACCATTGAAGCAAATCCGGATGACATTACACTCGAAAATTTAACAAACTGGCATAAATTAGGCATAAACCGATTAAGTATTGGCTTACAAAGTTTTAATGATGCAGAATTAAAATGGATGAATAGAGCGCATACTGCCAAAGAATCGGTTAATTGTATAAAAATGGCGCAAGAAGTTGGTTTTAATAATATAAGTATTGATTTAATTTATGGCAGTAAATTTCAAACACTAGCAAGTTGGCAAACTACTTTACAAACTGCTATAAATTTAAATGCCCAACATATTTCGGCCTATAATTTAACCATTGAGGAAAAAACAGTTTTAGGAACCAATTTTAAAAAAGGTGTAGAGCCTGCCATTAATGATACGTTAAGCAGCGAACAATTTTTAATGTTGATTGATGTGTTGCAGAAATCAAATTTTATTCAGTACGAAATTTCTAATTTTGGAAAAGAAAATTATTTTGCGATACACAATAGTAATTACTGGAAACAGGTAGCATACTTAGGTTTAGGCCCTTCGGCACACTCGTTTAACGGCCAATCGCGCCAATGGACAGTAAAAAATACACGCTCATACATTAAAGCCATTAAAACAAATACGAGTTATTTTGAAATTGAAAATTTAACTTTAAAAGATAGGTATAACGAATATATTTTAACGCGTTTAAGAACTATTTGGGGCTGTGATAGCAACGAAATTAAAAACCTATTTGGAGAAACAATTTTAAAATATTTTTTAACGGAACTAAAAGCAAAACAAAATTTTGTTACAGAAAAAAGTGGCGTTTATACGTTAACTACTTTAGGAAAATTACATGCTGACGGAATTGCAAGCGCATTGTTTATGTAAAGGTAAAAAATTAATGGCCGTATTTACGTTTGTTAAACGACGCGTTACCTCTAACACGTTTACGCGCTCTATCGGAATTTTGTTTGGCTAAAATTTGTTCGTTGTACATTCTGCCCTTGGTTCTGTAACGCGTAAACAAATGGCGGGTCTCGCGTTTTTGAGAACGGCCAGATTTTGTACGGTGATATACCCACGAAGGGCGGTCCTTTTTAAATAAACGTGCAAAAAGGCCTTTTCTGCCCGCACCACGTGCAAATTTATCGGCATTACCAGAACTATGGCTTCGTTTAAATATGGAGCCACCACCACGTTGGTTTTTATGTTCACGCTTGCGCCCACCCGATTGAGCAAAATAACTAGTGCTACCGATTAAGCTAAAAAGTAAAGAAAGTATTAGTACTAATTTTTTCAAAATTGTATGACACAATAATATAAAAAAAAACTGACGTACTAAAGTTATTCGCTCATTAATAGCTGTAATTTACCCAAAGATTTCAACATTTTAAGTACCGAAAGCCGTTGATTACTTAACAATGTCCATTACAGTTTTTTTTGTTTACAATTTAATGAGCTTTATTTATACTTTAATACCCACAATAAGTATATCATCTGTTTGCTCGTTATCTTGTTTCCAATTGTTAAAGGCGTATTCTAGAAAGGCTTCCTGCTCGTTCATTGGCATTTCGGCAACGGTTAACAACAGCTCTTTAAAATTTTTACGATTTAATTTTTTGTTGCGCTCGCCACCGAACTGATCGGTATAGCCATCGCTAAACATATAAATAGTATCATTAGGCTGTAATAAAATTACCTGCTCCTCAAACACTTTATTTACATCTTTATAAAAACCCAAAGGATAACGATTGGCTTTTAATTCTATTACTTGGTTATTTCGTACAATTAATAAGGGACGAAATGCACCAGCAAAATGCAATCGGTTGCTTTTTTTGTTAATGCATACCAAAGCAACATCCATGCCGTCGTTATTAATTTCAGCGCCGTACGAATTTATACTTTTAAATAATTCCTTATCTAATTCGTATAGAATTTGCGAAGGCGATTTTAATTTTTTATTCAACAGCACTTCTTTAATAATAGAATTTGCTACCATGCTCATCATGGCGCCAGGCACTCCATGACCGGTACAATCCACTGCTATGGCATATTTTGTTTCTTCGTCTTGATAAAAGAAATAAAAATCGCCGCTTACAATATCTTTAGGTTTATACAATACAAAATTGTTTTTAAAAATGTTATTTATATAATCTACACTTTGCAAACTGTTTTGCTGAATGCGTTGCGCATAAAAAATACTATCCGTAATTGAACTGTTTTTTTCTAACAATTTTTTATTTGATTGTACTAATTTTTGCTCAGCCAATTTTTTTTCAGTTATGTCGTATCCCACACCAATTAGTTGAAGATCGTTGAGGTAAGACACATTCCAGCGGATCCATTTTTGCGCGCCTGTTGCTGTTTTAAATAAGTGCTCAAAGGTTTCGGTGGTATCAATGCCTTTATTAAATAATTGCAAAATTTTATTTTTTGTATGGCGGCCCTCAGGTTTACCAAAACGGGTAACTTCCCACCAGTTATTGCCCATAAGGTCGTTAGGTTGATAACCTAATAATTGTGCAGCGCTTTGGCTAATGTAATCAGCACTACCATCATTGTTTAAAACAACAATTAAAGCGTTTAATTTTTCAAGTATCTGTTCTTGGACATCTGTTTGTAGTAACATAATAAAATTTTAAAAGGAGTAAATAAATTTTTAAAAAAAGCTAAGGTATTAGCGAACACAAATACACCAACACATACACGGTAACGTGTGATAGCGATGGTTAATATTAATTTGCGTAAAATTCATTTTATGTTGCAAAGATAAAGGAATATTTTTTATTCCGTATTAATTTTAGGTTAAATTAATAGTGAATCCTTTGTTTTATAATTCAACGTTCGTCACTTCGAGTAGAAATGCCTGTATCTGTGCATTTCGTATCGAGAAGTGTTTAAACTGAATAGTTCTCGATAAAGGAAAAATGTATTGTATACATTTTGGCCAGCTTGTGTGAAAGACAAGAGGCCCATTTTTTAACGCGAACTGACACATAACAGCCAATTACTTAATCTTGGTTTTATCTATTGAAAAATATTATATTAATTTTACGATATATAATTCATAAATATGCCAACAATTTTACCCGTAAATAACATCATGCCAAGTTTTGGCGACAACTGTTTTATTGCCCCTAACGCAACAATTGTGGGCGACGTGCAAATGGGTAACGAATGCAGTGTATGGTTTAACGCCGTTATACGTGGCGATGTAAACAGCATACGCATTGGTAATAAAGTAAACATACAAGATGGTGCGGTGCTACATTGCACTTACAAAAAAACAACCGTTAGTTTAGGAAACAATGTATCCATAGGGCATAACGCTATTGTGCATGGCTGTAAGGTAGATGATAATGTATTAATAGGCATGGGTGCCATTGTGATGGACAATTGCGAAATTGGCAACAACACTATTATTGCCGCAGGTGCGGTAGTTACCGAAGGCACAATTGTACCATCGGGTTGTATTTTTGCGGGCGTACCCGCCAAAAAAATAAAAGATATTAGCCAGGAATTAATTAGTGGCGAAATTGATAGGATAGCTACTAATTATTTAATGTATAGTGGCTGGTTTAAGTAAAAAATAAAGGTGTTTGTTATTTTAGATACTGAAAATTAATCATAAATAAATTTTACGTTAAATGGATTTTTATACGTCGCGTAATAAAATAAGAAACTTATGTGTTTTTAAGTAATCAATTATTTGTCTCGCGTGTTTTAGGAATTTGCACTATTAATAGTTAAACTTATTTTTGAGTTTATTGATGGGTTTTTCAATAACATAAAATGATAAGGTTGCTATACTATAACAAACCAAAAAATACATAAACCAGGCTGTATGCTTGGAATCAGTAGTAATTCGTGTTTCCTTAGTAAAAACATCCCAGAAAAAATTGAGAATAAATAAATGATAGATATATATTCCATATGAGATTTTCCCGGTGTAATTAACGAATTTATTTTCCAGCACAATTTTAAATAGGTAACTAAAACCATCAATAGCAGCTGTAGCAACAAAAAAAACGCAAACAATAGAAAAAACATATTCATCAAATAATTGTTTAAAAATCCCATTATTACTGATAATGGCGAAATAATAAAAAATAAATCCATAAACCACTAGTGCTAAAATTGCGTAGGACGCCTTGAAAAAATTATAAAATTTCACCACATGTTCTTCTTTAATATAGGCCAAAATTGCGCCCAATACAAGAGGTAAAAGTAAATTAGGCGTAAAATAGGATGAAAGCCTCCAGTTATCAGGATAAAGAAGAACACATCCTAAACGTGATAAAAAAGAAACAATTAGTGTGCCGACAAAAAACTTCATTAAGTGCTTTTTTGGAACCAAAAAAATTAGGATCGGCCAGAAAATGTAAAATTGTTCCTCAACCGCCAGAGACCAAAAGTGCGTAAAATTGCCAATGGCCTCATTAGATAAGCCTTGATAAATGTTTGTGGTGTAGGTAACCATCCATATAAAAAGCTCGCGGGTTTTTGGATAATTAATATAATAAAGATAAAAAAGTAATAAAAAATAAACAGGAAATATTCTAAAAAAACGGCGGATATAAAATGTTTTAACTGCTTTGGCAAAACTTGTTTTCCTTTCTTCGATCTTTTGTTTTTGTTTTAATAATATTGAAGTGATTAGAAAACCACTAATGACGAAAAATAAAATCACACCATGGCCCCAAGGGGTATGTTTTAAAATAGGATTATTTGTTTCCCACGCCATCCAATGACCAATCAAAACACTTATAATTGCAAAAAACCTAAGTCCGTCTACCTGTATTCTGTAATTCATAATGGTATACTGTTAAGAGTTGTTTTTATTGATTAAATTACTGTGGAAACGATTTGTAGCGTTACTTTCTGAATTTGAAAAATAATGTTTTAATAAATTAGTATTAAATTTCATAATTAACATTTGTATAAATTTTTAAATATAGCTCGGGATTTACCTTCTTTTGTACAATTTTAAAAACGAATTTTTTGGATTATACAATGTATAGTATGATCTATTTAACCGATTTAATAACGTTGTATCATTATTGAGTTTTTGCAAATTTCCATACACAAAAACATAATCTACCTCTTTTTCTTTTAAGTTAATATTAATTTCATTAACTATTTTTTGACCTCCAAATGTGTAAATTGGTTTATTTTCGGTATCCCATTTTAAAGGAAACCAACCAACACTGGCTTCATAATTTTCAAGAATGACCATTGGCCTATCTAGCCCTAAATAGTTGGAATAATGAGCTTCCCACCAATTATCGGAGAGGTTTACACTATGTACTACTGAATTTTTGCTTATATACATTGATGCATTTTCGATTTCAACAGCGTTGTTGTTGAGTATTGAAATAATGGGGCTTTGATATTTATAGTATTTATAAATTGATAAAATACAACAAATTAATACTACTATTAACTTCGGCCATTTTGCTTTTTGTACTATTAGCCATAAAATCAAAAATAAGTAAAAATAATATTGTAATCTAGTTGACATCATACCTACACTGTAGTTATCAGGAACAAAAAAATAAAGACACAAACTAATTAAGGATATAAATAAAAACACATCGGTAGAATGGATTTTTGAGCTTGATTTAAAAAAACGGCTTATTATAGAGTAACCAAACAAAGCTGAAACCGACAAAAATAGCCATTTAGTTAACTCTACTTCGGTTTCGCGCACATAAATAACAAACGACGTGAAATCAGTAATGTTTTTCAAATATAAATTAAGGTCGTTTTTTTGCAAATTTATTTGCCCTGCAACTTTACTTTTAAAACAAAATAACATTATTAAGAACGGTGTAATTGTAAAAAAATAAACTAGTAAATTCTTGAAAAATACTGTTTTAAAATTATTATGCTTTTTAGAAATCAATACACATAATTTTATAATTTCAAAAACTATTAGGTACGTTATAAACAATATAAAACTTAAGGCATTTGAGTAATATAGAAATAACAAAAAAACAAAAAAAACACAAGCATGACTAATTCGTATTTTTCGAACATAAATAATTTTATGGTGGTAATATGCAATGGAAAAAATTAAGAATATTATCGAATAAGAAAAATTTAAAAAGCCAATTGAAAATAAAAACGTATTGTAAAATAATACTGCTATAAGACTTAAAAATATCTTTTGTGGAATTTTTAAAGCATAAAGAAAATAATAAAAAGAAAAAATTAATGTAAAAAAATACAAAAAATGAAAAATGAAAATGGCATGCTTTATAGTCATTATATTCAAAAGAAACATTAAAAAATAATTTGAAAATAAATTTGGAGTAAAAAACGATGTAAGACTAAAGTTTTGTTGAATAAGGCTATTACTTTTAAAAAATTCGTTAAGCAAATTTGAATTATGGAAATGTGCAGGAGAGTCAGATGAAGGAAAATAGGTATTGTTAACGCAAAATAAACCTGCTAAAAAGCCAAATAAAATAATTGTAAAAACATTAATTAAAGTAATTTTATTTACTAATAAAAATATACTACGTTTAATTTTCAATTTAATTAATAAATAATTTGTTCAGTTATGGCTTTAAACAAGTAAATATAATAAAATCAATTGTATGGTTCCGTTGATAGCATTATTATATAAAAATTATTTTAATCTCTTAAATAAATAAATACCATTTATTTCGGCATCCATCCGCCAGTTGGGCGAGTTTTTATACTTCATTATTTCAAGATGTAAAATGTCTCCTTGCAAGGGATAATCTTTTGGCGATTCGGCTACTAAAATATAATTAGCATTCGTTACGTCCGGAAACATATAAATATTTTTTCTAAAAGCCACATGAGGGCCAAAACAACTTAGAGCACTCAGGTTGGCATCATCAGGTATCATTTTGATAATCTTTTCAACATCAGCATGACTATAATAAGACTGATAATGATATTTTGAAAAAAGATTCCCGTTTTCTTCGTTGTACCAATACGAATCGCGTATAAACATTTTGGTAAATGTAGTTGAATAGGTAAGTAAGCAAAAAAATACACTAATGACTAATTTAAATTTTGTGTTTTCGAAATAATTTAAAGTCGAATAAAATGCAATAATTACAATGGGCGCTAACTCTGCAGAGTAATGACCATTAATACCCCATTTACCGGCGTCATCGTTCAGCATTTTTTGTAAAATTATAAACACTAACATAATGGCATACTCCAATCGAATCAAAAGACATAAACCGCCGCTTAACAATAAACACATATAGGTTTCTTCTTTTATATTATCATCAAAAGTGCTACCGCTTACATTTGTAAACATTGCTGTAATAATATACCGCGTTTTATAAATTATAGTTTCTAAAACAGAATCTCCAAATATGGAATACTGAACATGAGAAGCGTTTGCCCCATGTTGTACAAAGGCTGGCATAACACAGTTTATAATTGTTAAAGCATACACTACAGAACTTGCACCAACAATAGTTAAATAAACCCTACGTCTTTTGTCGTTTCTATAAAGTACAATTAAGCCCAAACATATTGAAAACAACCACAGCGGCATGTTTTCTTTGCTAATAACTATTAACACCGCCATAAGTGTTGCCCATTTTAATTTATTGATATGCAAGAAATAGATAAACCAAGGCACAAACATGGTGCCTACCACATTATCGTGGTAATCGAAACTTAAGGCTGAAAAAATGCCATAAAAAGCAAAAAAATGAAAAAGAGCTATTTCGGGCAAATAGGTATTGGGATGCCAATTTTTTACTAATTTATAGATGCCCACTCCGCCAAATAATATGGAAGCAATTTGCACGTACAATAAAGTATAGGTTCCAAATAAATAATGTAATGGGGATAAGATAATTGTGTATAAAGAAAAATGATCACCTAAAAAATTGGTAACTGCATTATGCCCATATGGATGAGGATTGTTAATTAAATGGCCATATTGATAAATGCTATTGTTATAGATTCCTAAATCATAAGCATAGGTATGAAAATTTTGATGATTTACTAACGATAATTGACAATACACAAAAGCAAAAATTACTACGATGTAAAACCGAACCTGTTTTAATTCATTAGTAATTATTGTTAATGCTAAATTCAATTTTTAATTTTTGTAAAAAACACTTAATTTATAATTGCCGTAATATGTGTAACGATTACTCTCAACAAAATTATTTTTATTTAAATGAGCAATAATAGTTGAATCTAAAAATTTATTTTGATTTAACATATACAAAGTGTCATAACTATCTATTAATTCTTTAGAAAGGGTATAATTTTTTTTGTTTTCAATTTTACTTAAATTTTTATACCTGTAACCATCATTTTTAAAACTTCCATCTTTAAAATCACTTATATTAAGATAAAACAAAAAAGGCAAATAATTATCGCAAAGAATAGCTGTTTTAGGGTGCTGGCGATTATTAATAATATTTACAATGGCTTTACTAGGCCAATTTTTTTTTGCGCCTAATTTTATAGCGGGCAAAAAACTAAAAAACACAACACTAAAAACGAATAAATTAATTTTAGAACTAAAATTTTGATAGCCAAAAATAAAGCCAAGTAAAATAATTAACGAAAGGGAAAAAAATAAAAGCGATTTAATTTCAAAATCATAGGTTAAAATTAGTTTTGATTTAAACACAAATAAAAACAGTAATACAAACGATATTAGGAAATAAAAATATACAAGCCCGGCCTCTTGATTTATTTTTTTGTTAAGTTTTTTCACATAAACATTTAGTACAATTATTAATGTGAAAATAAATAATAAATTGAAAAAAAAGTAATCTGTAAAAGTTAGGTGCAAAATTTTTCTTAAATTTTTTACGTTAATACCAATATTAAATTGATTCAGTAACGTGTTGTTTTCGCTAAAGTAGCTTATAAGCCAGTAATTACAACCTGCTAGCACTACCGCTATATTTACTAAAATTAGTTTTAAATTAGTTTTAAAAACTATTAAAAACAAAACTAATTGAATAAAAAATAAACAAATGAACGCGTTGCTGACGTAAAATAATAAGCAATTAATAACACCCAATTTAATCGCATTTTTAAAATTTCTTGTGTAGTATAACTCAATAAAACTAAACGATGATACGATAGTCAACAAAACGATTAACGCATTGCTGCTTACATCTTGAGCTGAAAAAGTAAAAATGTTATTTAAGAAATAAAATAACGACACCCATGCCGCCACTCTAAAGTTTACATATTTAAAAATGTTTTTGTATAATATCCCGGCCGCTACACTTAGTAATAAAGCCCCTAATGCTCTAACTCCATAAACAGAAAAACCTACAACTTTTAACCATAAAAATAAAATTAATTTGTAAACGAATTCGAAAACGGAGTATCCAATTTCATTTATTGACGTACCGAATATGTTGGTATTTGCTTCTTGAATGGCTATTGTTTCATTCAAACTTAAATCTGCCACATCAATAATTGTGAGTTTAGTAATTAAATTTATAAGGCAAACAAAAGCAAAAGCAATAGTTGGCTTTGCTTTAAAAAAATTTATTACTATAAAAAAGGGTTTAAATAATATGTTGATACTAAAATCCAAAATACTAAACCACCATCTCCTTCACGTCACCTTCTACAATTAACTTACCCGCAGTTGCATTTCTTATTTCATCAACACTAACGCCCGGGGCGCGTTCTAACAATATAAAGCCGCCCTGTGGGGCAATTTCGTATACGCCAAATTCGGTTACTATGCGTTTTACACATTTTACACCTGTTAATGGTAAGTCGCATCTAGTTAATAATTTACTTTGCCCATCTTTGTTTACTTGTTGCATGGCTACAATAATATTTTTTGCACTGGCCACCAAATCCATTGCGCCACCCATACCTTTTACCATTTTGCCAGGTATTTTCCAATTAGCTATATCGCCGGTTTCGCTTACTTCCATAGCCCCTAAAATGGTAAGGTCTACCTTTTGCGCGCGTATCATACCAAAGCTCATGGCACTATCAAAAATACTTGCTCCTTTTTGTAAGGTTATGGTTTGTTTACCTGCATTTATTAAATCGGCATCTTCTTCTCCTTCAAACGGAAAAGGACCCATACCTAATACTCCATTTTCAGATTGCAATACCACTTTAAATCCTTCGGGGATATAGTTGGCAACTAAAGTAGGTATGCCAATGCCAAGGTTTACAAACATGCCATCTTTTACTTCGTGTGCAATGCGTTTGGCTATTCCAATTTTATCTAACATACTTAAAGGTATTAGTTTAATTTTTTCAAAAATAAGTTTTTTTACCGAGAGGTAGCTATTTTTTTTGCTTTTTGGCCAAACAAAATCGAGTACATTTTTTAACTGGTGTTAACGCATTAAAACCATTTTGCCAAAATCTTTTACAAAAAATTTATCGGCTGCGGTACCTGTTTTCTCAATATCCGAACCATTTAATTTAGTTACTATTTTATATAAATAAACACCATTTGCCAATTTATCGCCAAAATTATCTTTTCCATCCCAAGCATAATCACTTATATTACGTCCTATATGTATAAAGCCTAATTCTGAGCGTGTAATTTCGCGTACTATTTTGCCTGTAATGGTCATTATTTGTATTGTAAATACTTCGGGTATTTCGCTACCGGTAAGTGTAAATACAAAACGGGTGCTTGTGCTAAAAGGATTGGGGTAGTTTAATACGTTTGTTATGGTAGGTTTATTATTTATTTCAAATTGTATGCGGTAATCTTGCGAGCCGCTGGTATTTCTGCTTCTGTCTTTTGCTTGTACTAATAATGTATACTTTCCATCAACCAATAAGGTGGGGTTATACAAAATACTACAGCTATTTTTTGGTAAACTGGCTGGCGTAAATTGTAACGTATTTGAAAAATAAACGCGTTTTTGGGCTTGGCCAGGTGCTTGTAAAAATACTGTAAAGGCACTGGTATCATTTAATTCCAAAAATTGATTTTCGTCTTTTAATGTAATTAAAATAGTGGGTTTACTCGAAACAATGTCCCCGTTTAAAATACGAATACCATCAAACGTAACATCAAGCAAAGGGTTTGTAATATCTTTATTTACTTTAAAAGCATACCTACCTAAATTATTAAATTGATGCTGCTCTTTTTGATATTTTGAGTTGCTAATTGGATTAACATATATCCATAAAATATTATTTCCTAAGTACTCGTAACTGTTTATTTTAACAGTATCAATAATTACTTGCCCGGGTGCAAATAATTTTGGTTTTAATTTTTGTGGTAAAAGGTGTTTAATGTGCGCATTATCTTCTATCCAATAGGTTATTACAAGGCTGTCTTCAAAATTTTTAATACCAATATTTTCAATAGGGAACTTAAATGTGACTACGTCCCCTTCTTGCAACGTATCGTTAATACTTGCAAATCCTTTTAATGGGTTTATGGCACATTCTGGCGCTTCGTCATACAACACCTGCCAACGCTTTAATTGAGGCGATGTAGTTTTTACAACATCTCGCATGTAGGCAACTAATTTTAAATACGGGTAGGTTTTGGCATCCACATAATTGTATAATGCGAGTACATCGCTACTATCTTGTATAAAAGTTTGTAAAGTATCTATTTGCCCATTTGTTTTTATACCAACCAATTTTAAAACAGTGGTATCACCCAAAACAGCATCAAGGCTTTTTACGCGCCAATGCAAACTATTCCATTTATACGAGGGACCAATTATTTCAGAGGCGATATACCCACTGTTCCAACGCGTAGTAATACTATCTTTTAAGGTAATGATAGATGATTTTAAAGCCCCAACTACCTCATGCCCTTGCCCCGCCGTCATTCCTTTTCTTCCAAATAATATATAAGGGAGGCTATCACTTGTAGTACGAATGTTAGTGGCACCAATAGCATCAAAAGCATTAAATAACGAATTACTATAAGTAGGTTTTTGTGCATATTGATGGGTATAGGCCAACACATAATTATTTACTGGTATTGCATTTAAAAAGTTTTCTAATGAGGTTTGAAAATTTGTAAAACCACAGTAGTTATTTAGCCCAAACGAATAAACATTTAATACTTGGTTATCAACACACACACAATTACTGTAGGTGCCAGGGCCAGCACTGGGCCAATTAACACTCACAACATTATCAGGCTTTCCACTAATAGAATCAAATACTGCAATATTCCAACCGTTGGGCGCACATCCCCAATAGGATAACGTTAAATTATTATAGAAAAAATTAATGCTTACATCTGAAATAGACGGATAAATTCCATTTCTGCAAGCAATAGCGTGCTTTGTGTTTTCAAATGCAAATTGGCGTAATTGCTTTTTATAGTTTACAAATTGATAGCCATCGTTTTTAAATTGATTAAAATGCGCTTGCCCCCAGCCTCTTTTGGTACCAATGGTTTGAAACGAGCTTTCGCGCCAAGAAAAACTGTTGCTTGGGTTTATGCTATCCTTACTTACCCGCCAAAAATAAACAGTGCTATCGGCAAATGGTAAATTTACAGTCCATTCTAAAACACCACCTGTACTCGTAATTAGTTTAGTTTGAATTGGATTAATAAATTTATCACAGGTATCAAACTGAAAACGATAGGTAGTAGATGGTGCAAAGGGGTCGCTAGTGCTGGCCTTTAAGGTAATGATAGTTGTTTTTGGAACAATAGCATACTTATAAGGGTAAACCGGAATAATATCACCACCTGTAATAAATAAATCAACAGTGCCATTGGTGCTGTTGTTTGTTTTAGTGACTTCTGTTGTTTTATTAAAATTATCTAAAACAACTTTAAATTTATTTAAGCCTACGCCACGGTTAAAATCCAAATGTGTATACAATTTTAAACTGTCTTTAAAATAAGGTGCATTTACTTTTTTATATATCGTTAATGAATCACCATTTGGAAAAACGCGTTCAATTTTTACAAAAAAAGAATCCCGTAAGGCTCTGCCTATGTTTACAAAATTTATTTTAATGCCAATAGAGTCGGTATAGGTTTTTGTATCAAACGTAACATCGTTATTTTTTATAACGTAATCGGGTAATAAACCATTGGTTATTTTTATGGCAGGGTCGCCGTGCAGCGTCATATCTAAGCCCGTAAACCTCACTAACGAATCAATAATGGTAGCGTTTTGAATAGTAGCTTCTTTAACAATATCTCCAATACCTAAATTGTATTTTGTTTTAGAAATTGCTTTATAAAACTCAGACGTATAAAAATTTAAAGTGCTAACAAATCCTAAGGATGCAGCTGCCAAAAAACCAATGCTGCCACGCTGATTCGAAAAAACAAAACGCTCGCTTACTGAACGTCTTCCGAAAATATGAATGTTACCCGAATAACAAGAATTAGCGATAATAAAAGGATATTTACCTGTATTGTTATATACTTCGGGGTCGTCGATCGCTTGATCAAATCCCTGTTCAGAGCCATGTCCAAAAAAATTAATAAGTGCGGCGCCATTATTTATTGCATTGGTAACACTATCGCTTACTGTTATTTGAATGGGTGCTGTTGTGTTTTTTTTAAATGTTTGTACGTTGGCTCCAAACAACGTATCTTTTATAATTTGCTCATAACTGCTCATATAATTACTTAAAATAGTTGTGAGGCTTTCTGTATCTCCGCCAACAAAATGTAAAACGCGTTTTTTCCATTCAGCAGCCACGGAGCTTTCATGCTGTTGCACTTTTGTTAAGTAAATAGCAACTTCGCTATTGGTTAAAGCAGCAATGCGCCCAATAGGTATTTCAGGACTAAAATAATTGGTATTAGTGGCCGATAATGCCGAGGTTAATAAATTATCAGAGCTTGGAATGCCCATTGTTGGTATTAAATTTTGAGTTTGATAGGTGGGTATCAAATCTTCATTTTTAATACTTTTTCCAATTAAAAACACATATTTTGGCGCGGTAGGCAAACTATCTTTTAAATATTTTACAAAGTTTCTTATAGCAATGGGATGTTTATTAATACCATATGAAAACTGTTCGTACAACTCGTTAATATTTGCTGTTATAACATTAAAACTGCCTCCACTTGGGCTTTCGCGGTAGGTTTTATAATCCATTGCACCACTTTTAGTAGCATTATGGTAAATAATAACATAAGGTCTGTTGGCTAAATTATTTTTAAAATTAGTATAGTAATTATTTTGATTAGCCACGCTTAATGTAGTAATGGCAATAGTTTGCGATTCGGATGCCAACACACATAATTTTTTACTTCCGGAGTTGGGAATAATTGCCTTTAAATTTGTTCCTTGAACCACAGTGGTAATACGCTTGCCATTTGTAACATCGTAAAGTAATACATTAGGCGATGTGGTGTTGGAATTTATAAATTGAAAATAGCCTTTGGCGGTGTTTGAATTATCATCTACCCATAATTTTTGAAAGGCTTGGTTATTTAGATTTAACGATTGCGGATAGACAAAATTTATATAATGAAGCAGCGTACTGTTATTAAATGCAGAAAAGGATGAATTGGAAACGGAAGAGAGTTGAAAATTTGTAGCATTGCCAATCGTTTGCGAATTAAGTGTAAAGGTTTGTCGAATGGGCATATAGCCCCTAAATGTGGTATCGGCTAATTGAACAGTATTATTGTTATTATCGTTGTAGCTTGTTTTTAATTGATGGTCGAGGAAAGACGTATACTCAACACTATTGCCCGAAAAATTAAGGGTTAAATAGCAGGGTAATGCACCTACAGTGTAAGTATTTAAAGCTCCAAAGCTTGTTGTAATATTAGCGCCTTTTGCAAAAGAAACGCCATAACCTTCGGCCTGTGTGTAACGAGGGTCGCTTGTAGAATACGCGTATTCTTGAACAAAATTATATCCAGAAGGAGTATTAAATATTTTTTCGGAATAAAAATAAGTAGCAGCTGAATAATTCGCCCAAGTGGTATCGGTTTCAAGGGTAAAACGCTTATTTGTAATAGACGAATTTAAAGTTAAAAAAGCAAAAACAGTATCGTTAAATAAAGGTTTATAGGGGTTGGGCAAGTATTTTAAGTGTGCGTATATTGCCGAATCAATATTTACTTTTTGAGGGTTTAAATAAAACTCTAAATAATCGTTGGTATTAATTTTACTGTCAACTTCGCCTTTTATATATAGGTGTTGTTCTTTTCCACCAAAAAACAACTGAAAATTTTTAGGGTTTAAAGCACCTAAATTAAAATACTGAGCTAATGTTGTAGAATCAATTCTATAAATTCCTTCTTTTGTTACCGGAAACTTAAAATATTTTTGAGAATAATTTATCCACTCATTGCCATACTGCGCTTTTAAACTACACGCAAGTGTTATAAAAAATAGTATGTAGCGCAATTTTCTCACTTCAACATACTTTTATTAAAATCTATTTTAAGTGAAAAGATATTAGAGTATAACGCTATAGAACGGTCGCCAATATCTGTAAGGGCGTAATCTAAACTAAAAATTTTATATTTAATGCCAACACCAAAATTTGGTTGCATGGTAGTAATATACTGTGTTGCTTTATCGTTTAATTGTTTTTGAATGTTGCCAATACCACCGCGTAAATACACAAACCCTTTATATCCAACCTCAGCTCCAAATGCTGGTTCTAAGCTCCATAACTTCGTTTTAATAACCGTATTACGCTTACCATCAAACGTGTTAATTAAATTAACTTCTCCTAAAACAGAAATTTTATTTTTCCAAAATAAAAATGTTCGAGCCGCTCCTAAAATTAATTTTGGGGCAGTAACTTCAATAGATGAGGATGGAATTTCGTTACCTGTTTGTTGAAATGTGGCAATATCTTTATCACTTAAATTATAACTCCAAGCATTAAACGTACCCGTAATATCGCGGGCCATAGCGGCAAATTTCCAATCGTGGTATTTATACATTGTACCTGCATCTAATCCAAAACCCCAAGCGCCACCAAAAGCACCTAACTTACGGCGTATAATTTTAAAATTTCCACCTACATCAAATCCTTTTAATTTAGGTATTTTACGAGCATAGCTTAAAATAGCCGCAAAATCAACGGCGTTAAAGGTACTAATACGACTATAATCTACATTGCCATTGGCATCTACCAAATCTAATGTATTTGGTATATTATCAACGCCAAAACGCAATAACGAAATCCCGGCAACACTATTGCTATCAATACGTTTGCTCATACCTACATAATCGTATTTAGCAATTCCGGCAAAGTACTCGGCATGCATTAAACCAACCTCTAAGTCACTTTTTTGTTTTAGTAAGCCGGCCGGATTCCAGTAACCTGAGTTTACCCCTTCTACCGAAGTAATGTTTGCATTGCTCATACCTAAGGCACGCGCACCAACGCCAATATTTAAAAATTCGTTACTGTATTTGCGAAATTGGGCCTTTGCAATAACAGTAATAAACAATAAAACAACAATAAAATAATTACGCATAATAAAGTATTAAAGTTACAAAAAAATAGTTTGTTTTAAAACAATTTAACGCCATTAACTCTATTTTATTGCTTCTACGTTTTGTGAATAAAATTAGGTTAGTAATATTACAAATTCAAAAATTGTTATTTTAGCAATTAGCACTAACTTTACGCCCTATGTTAAAAAACGATTTATTATTACGTGCAGCCAAAGGATTGGAAGTAGAACGTGCGCCAGTATGGCTAATGCGTCAAGCAGGGCGTGTGTTGCCAGAGTACAGAGCTACACGAAGTAAAGCCAAAAATTTTGTTGAATTTGTAAAAAATCCTGAATTGGCAGCCGAGGTTACTATACAGCCTGTAGATATATTAGGCGTTGATGCTGCCATAATTTTTAGCGACATATTAGTAATACCCGAAGCCATGGGATTACCCTACCAAATGATTGAAGCGAAGGGACCAAATTTTGTAAATACCATTAAATGCAAAGCAGACATTGATAAGCTAAAAATTGCCGAGGCCGATGATTTAGACTATGTAATGCAGGCACTTAAACTAACAAAAAAAAACTTAGATAATCGTGTACCATTAATAGGTTTTGCTGGAGCACCTTGGACGTTGTTGGCCTACATGGTTGAAGGAAGCGGAAGTAAAACATTTAGCAAAGCCAAACAATTTTTATACACCGAGCCTCAATTAGCGCACCAATTATTAGAAAAAATTACACAAAGCACTATTAATTATTTAAAAGGGCAAGTAGCTGCTGGTGCCGATTTATTACAACTATTTGATTCGTGGGCAGGCGTTTTAAGCGAAAAAATGTTTTACGAATTTTCGTTAACCTATATTTCTAAAATATGCGACGCCCTTTCTCCAATAGTGCCGGTAACCGTTTTTGCAAAAGACGCACACTATGCCGTACAAAAAATTTCTGAAACAAGTTGTAGCACCGTTGGTTTAGATTGGACAATTAATCCTGCAACCGCGCGCGCCTCTAGCAACGGAAAAACCCTACAGGGCAATGCCGACCCATGTTTGCTATATGCAGATGAAAAAACAATAATTACCGAAACGCAAAATATGCTCAAAGCCTTTGGAAAACAAAATTACATTTGCAATTTAGGGCATGGCTTATACCCCGATTTAGATAAAGAAAAAGTAAAACTATTTGTTGATGTTGTTAAAGATTACAAGTGGTAATTTTTCATTTTACAACATCCATAATCTGTAAAAACTACTCTACTACAATTTTTCTAACGCCCAAATTAGTTTTGTTTTCTAATTTTAAATAGTAGGTACCTGATGGCACATTTAATTTTATGTTCGTTTTGTTTTGAGTAAGTTTTGCAGTATAAACCAAACGCCCCATTACATCAACTATTTCAAGTAAATTACTGCTTTCAATAGTTGGCAAGTCAACCACAAATTCACCATTATTAATGCTTGGATAAGCATTAAAGTTTACTGTTTGTAATACGCTTTTAGTTTGTAACGCTGTTACGGTGCTTAAGCTACTTTCCCATATACCGCGGCCAAATGTGCTTACATATACTTTATTAAGTGGTTGATTAAACTCAATATCACTTACAATTACATTTGGTAAGCCTAAGCTGTAGCTTGTCCAATTTGTGCTCAATGGGTTTAAAATATATACGCCAATATCTGTCGCAACCATTATTTGTCCACTAATTGGCACATATTTAATACAGTTTACGGGCAAGTTGGGTAAGTTATAGCTAATGTTTGTCCAACTGGCGCCGCCATTTGTAGTCTTAAAAACTTTACAGCCTGTTACAAATCCAGCCATACATACAACAGCTTCGTTACTATTTGTTTCACTTACTTCAATACCTGTGTAATAGAGCGTGTCGGGTAAATTATTAGTAATATTTGTAAATGTTGCGCCACCATTTGTTGATTTAATTACTATTCCGTTTAATCCGTATTCGTAACGAACGCGACGTGTAGCATAAATTACATTGCTATTTGTATTGGCAACAGCTAAAGCACTAATTTCAGTATTTTGCATAGAGGTTGTATTTGTATAAATGGTTCCAAGCGCCGACCAATTTTGTCCTCCATCAGTTGATTTAACTACATTTTCATTTCCAACATAAACAATGCCGGGATTATTGTAATCAGCAGCAACAGGCGTTACCCATTCACAACTTTCAGATCCAACATTTGAACCCACATTTGTGCCACTTAAACCACCATTGTTGCTGTAATAAAAATTACCATATTGGCTCGAACCAATTATAGCTTGGTTGTTTAATGGGTCTAAATAATTATCCATCCCATCTCCTCCAAAAATAGTACTCCACGTTGTACCATTAAAGTAAAAAGTAGCATTGTCTTGCGCTCCAGCAACAAGTCGTCCAATATTGTTTTTAGAACTGGATAATCTGTAAAAGGAAGTGATTTGTAAACCATTATTCATTTTTGTCCAATTTGTGGTCCAATTTCCTGCCCAGGTATTAATTTGTAAATTACTTGTTTTGTAAATTCCTCCATCGCTGCACACAAAAATATCTCCTGTTAATGGGTGTTTATCAATATAATGTATGTCTCCATGTATTGTATTCCCATAATTTAATGTCCAGTGATTGCTAGGATTAAAGGTCGTACCACCATCGGTTGAGCCCCAAAGATTAACTCCTCCTGTATAAATTATGTTCTTGTTAGTGGCGTTTACAGTTAGCGCCAAATCGTAAGTACCTTGGCCACCAAAACCCGTACCTTGGCCGGCTTCTAAAATATTTAATGCAGCGGGTTTAAAATTCCAAGTAGTGCCTGCATTTGTACTTTGATATATTCCATGAAATCCAAAAGAAGCATCGCAACATAAGGCATAGATATAATTATTATCGCTTGGTGCAATTGCTAATTTAATGCGTTGCACTGTTCCTTGAAAAGGGATTCCAGTGCTTAACATCGTCCACGAGTTACCAAAATTTGTTGATTTGTAAATAGCTGCATGCCCATCGTTGGCATTACCAACCCAGCCAGTGGCGGCATACACTACATTTGGATTGATTGGATCTTGCACCATATCCCAAAACAAGGAATCTAATTGCTTTGTCCAGGTAGTGCCCGCGTTAGTTGATTTGTACATCCCACTTACACCACAGGCTAATAAATCGTTAGTATTAGATGGATTTATAATTATTTTTCGAATTAAAGAAGCATCGCCATCTGTAAGTTGAAAGGTTAATCCCGTTGGACTCCATGTTGACCCGCCATCCGTTGTTTTATATACACCTAAACCGTAATGGGTTTGACGTTTGCGACCATTTAAATATAATCCAAATCCAATATATTCAAAATCACATACCGAAATATACATGGTATTTGGTGTTGTTGGATGGATGCAAATATCGCTAATACGCGTAATTGGTAAATTGTCAGTTAAAGGTGTGTAGGAAGTTCCTCCGTTTGTAGTTTTCCATAATCCGCCTTGAGCAACGCCAACAAAAAATGTATTTGAAGAACTAGGATGAAACCCTACACAATTAATTCTTCCAATTCCGTTCTCCATATATCCGGTTAAATTTGCCGGAACAGCATTTGGGCCGATAGGAAACCATGGAGCAGCAGAAGTAGATTGTTGTTTTTGATTGGCCATATCGATGGCGGCCTCAATATATTCTTTTGGATTACCAGGCTCGCCCGCACCATTCGTATGCATGATTAATTCAGATTCAAAACGCTTATAATGCTTCCAATGTTTTCTATCAGACAATTTATTTTCTTTTTTATAGGCATTAAATTGCTGTTGAATTTCTTTAAATGTAAGTGCTCGTTTAGTTTTATTTGTAAAAAAAGATTGAGCGGATATTGAAAATGATAATATAGTTGTGAAAAGAATTATAAGTAATTGTTTCATAAACAAAATGGTTTTAATAACGAATATACAAAATATAATTAAATTATTTTTTAAGGCAATCCCAACCACCTTTTAGAATTTATAACCATTAATATGCAGAACATTGTTAAATACGAGTGTGGATTTTCGGTTCAATGCAGATACTGAAACATTTTTGTTTCAATAATGTATTCATTTAAAATTTATATCTTTATACTCTAATTCATCCAATGTCGAAAGAAACAATTTTACGTTGCTCCATGTGTGGACGCGATAAAAAAGAAACCAAAATTTTAATTGCCGGCGTAAACGGACACATTTGCGATAGTTGTGTTACGCAAGCCTATTCTATTGTAAAAGAAGAAAATGGAGGTAATCAAAAACAACAATTACAGCAAGCACTTATACTTTTAAAACCAACTGCCATTAAACAAAAGTTAGATGAGTATGTGATTGGGCAAGATGATGCAAAAAAAGTATTAAGTGTTGCCGTTTACAATCACTTTAAGCGCATTGCACACGTTGCAAAAAACAATACCGAAGAAATTGAAATTGACAAAAGTAATTTAATTTTAGTAGGCGAAACCGGTACCGGCAAAACCTTGTTAGCCCGCACAATTGCTAAAATGCTAAACGTCCCTTTTTGTATTGCCGATGCTACTGTGCTTACCGAAGCAGGCTATGTAGGCGAGGATGTGGAAAGTATTTTAACCCGCTTATTACAAGCAGCCGATTATGATGTAGCCGCCGCCGAAAAAGGAATTGTATTTATAGATGAGTTGGATAAAATTGCTCGTAAAAGTGATAACCCTTCTATTAGCCGCGATGTAAGTGGCGAAGGCGTGCAACAAGCCATGCTTAAATTACTGGAAGGTACCATTGTAAATGTGCCACCACAGGGCGGACGCAAGCACCCCGATGCAAAAATGATACAAGTAAACACTAAAAATATTTTATTTATTTGCGGTGGTGCTTTTGATGGCATTGAGAAAAAAATTGCCAACCGTTTAAATACACAAGCCGTTGGCTACTCAGCAAGTGTGGTGGCCGAAGAGGTTGATAAATCGAATTTATTACAATATATTTCGCCACAAGACTTAAAAGCATTTGGTTTAATACCCGAATTAATCGGGCGTTTACCGGTGCTTACCTATTTAAAACCTTTAGACAGAGCAACCTTGCGTAGCATTTTAACGGAACCAAAAAATGCGTTAATAAAACAATACATCCATTTATTTAAAATGGAAGGTTGTAAGTTAAGTGTTGATGATGATGTTTTAAATTTAATAGTAGATAAAGCATTAGAATTTAAATTAGGCGCTCGTGGTTTGCGTGGTATTTGCGAGGCAATTATGACAGACATCATGTATACACTACCAAGCGAAGAAAAGCCAGCAAAACAATTAACCATTACATTAGATTACGCCTTAGAAAAACTTAAAAATGCAAAACTAAATCATTTGCACGTAGCGTAAATAAAATTTTTATTTAGCAGAGAATTTTACCTCGCTACCACAAAACGCTTACTTACAAAATTTTTGTCACTTCGAGTAGCAGACGAAGGAGGCGTATCGAGAAGTGTTAACACGTAAACCCCGTTAGCTAATTCTTTTGTACTAATTGTTGCTTTATTATCCTTAAACGTAATTTCTTCTTCTTTTATTACTTGCCCCAAAGCATTTATAATTTCAATTTTATAAGTCGCATCTAATCTGCTCAGCGTGACAAAATCAACATTTAAAATTTCATTTGCAGGGTTGGGATAAATTTTTAAGTAGTTGTTTAATGGTTGTTTGTTTAATGAAGTTGTAGTGTATAAGTAAGAACATGTATTATTAGTTCTATTATAATTTAGTATCTGATTGTCGCTAAAACATCTTAAACCACCACCCTCGTTATAATCGTACGCAGTTGTGCAATTATCATATTGAAAGAAATATTGCGTTAAAAAACCGATACGTTCATATATTGTATCTACATTGCTTTTTATCCATTTTAAACTTATGCCCTGTATTGTTGATCGCCCGGTATCAATAACCGTTAGTAGCGTTCGGTTGCAAGTTGATAAAAATGTATTTGTATAAATTGCTGGCAATAACCATTTACTGCCAATAGCAGCATTATAGTTGCATAACGTATCAAAATTAGTTGTGTTTGGATTATATAAATAAACAACTTTATTATTTTCGTAAATATACCTATATGGGATTATGGAAGTTGTATTTATAGGTCCATTAGGGTAATTAAATGTTTGGTTTATATAGTTTAATTGCCTGCAAATTTTTGAAGCTATTGTAACAGTACCGCCTACAGTTATTTGAGCGTATGATGGGCCTAATAAGGCAATTCTGCTATAATACCACTGAGAATTTGGTGTAGCAAACGTTTGAGCTTTTGCATTAATTGTAAAAAATAAAACAAAACTAAGCAGTATTAATTTTTTCATTGTTTTATAATTTTAGTTATGCCAATTAATTTACTGTTATCAAACAGTTGTAAAAAATAAATGCCATTTGACAATTCCTTTATATTTATTTGAGTTGTTAGTTGTTGTAGTTTATTTGTTTGAAGCACTGTCCCGAGAGTATTTAAAATTTTAATTTCGGTGGCTGAGCCTGCTGAAGGTATATTTAATAATTCAACATTCAAAATATCATTTGCTGGATTTGGGTATAAAATAAAATTACTAAAATTAGTAGTTACTTCATTAATACCTAAGCAAGCCGAAACGCTTTGGGTTATTGCAACCGGAATTTTACAACCATTTGTACTTGTGCCAACTGCTACATAATTAACAGTTGCCACTGGGCTTACAACAATTGTATTAGTTGTAGCACTTGTGGAATACCAATTATAACTTGTAGCACCTGTTGCAGTTAGAGTTGCGCTTTGTCCGCTACATATTAAAGCGTTAGAGGTTGTTAAACTTACTGTTTGGTATATACCATTATTACTATTTATTAATATGGTTACGTTATCAGAACCACTATTTGTAACGGCTATATCTAACTTTCCATCATTATTAAAATCGGCGGTAGCTATTTCTGTGGGGTTTGAGCCAACAGGATAATAAACAGTATAACCAAATAAACCTGTACCATAGCCTAAGAGTATTCCCAGTTTAAAATTTTCAATAATCGAAACGTCTAATTTACCATCGCCATTAAAATCACCAGTATTAATGGCGCTTGAATATAGGCCCGAAAAATTTAAATTATTAGTATACGTTCCGGTACCGTTGCCTAAAAATAGCGTATTTGTAAGTGTACCACTATTTGCAGCAACCAAATCCATATTACCATCGTTGTTAAAATCGCCGGCAGATACTTTTGAGGTTACACCAAAACCAGTGCCACCCATAGAAGACTGTGTAAACGTACCCGTACCCGAGCCTAATAAAACTGTAGCTCCACCAAGATAACCAGTACCAATAGCTAAATCAATATTACTATCGTTATTAAAGTTGCCGGTAATAATTGATTGTGGGGTTTGAGCACCAATTTGAGACCCAACGGTAAAAGTACCATTGCCACCACCCAATAAAATAAAACCTAGATTTCCGATACCCATTACTGCTAAATCTGTGTTGCCATCCATATTAAAATCACTAGAAGTTAAAATATTAGCACCTGAACCATAGCCAGTTAAACTGTAATTCAACGCCGATGCAAAATTGCCTGTACCAATGCCTAATAATACCGATATTGTATTTGTGCCATTATTAGCAGTAACTAAATCTATGTTGCCGTCGTTGTTAAAATCAGCTGCGGTAATGGAGCTTGGATTTAAACTAACACTGTAATTTATTGCAGTTGCAAAACTACCTGTGCCCAAGCCTAAAAGTATAGATACATTGATTGAATTGTAATTTGCTATAGCTATATCTTTATTGCCATCGCCATTAAAATCGGCTGTAACAATTGCTCTTGGGCTTGTGCCCACATTAGGGCTACTTGAAGTTGTAAAACAAACAGGTGTTAGCTGCGCGTATAAAGTATTTGCTACTGCAAATAATACTATTATTAACTTTTTCATCTTAGCTTAATTTTTAATAAACTTAATTACTCATTGTCTATTAAATTCTCAATTTAAATTATTCTTCTCTCAATTAAAAATTGTGTTTGGTATGAAAGCTAAATGCTCTTTTTTGTTAATGCTAACAAAAAATTAATCAATAATTAATTTTTTACTTATGCTTCTATTCTCTTTATCGGTTAACTTAATTAAGTACAAGCCCTTCTTATAATCCGATACGTTTATTTTTAAATTAGTAGTTATGTTTTGTTGTTGGTAAACCAGCTTACCTTCATTATTAAATATAACTACCGAACAGTTTTCGCAAGCTTGGTTACTAATGACAATACTTGTATTTGCAGGGTTTGGCGAAACATTAAACGAATTATCTAAATTTAATTTGTTTAAGCCAACTGTTAAAATAGTAATTACAGTAGTTGATGTATCTGCATTACAGGCGTTTGATGCAATTAAGGTAACTGTATAAGTACCATTTGCTGTATAGGTAGTTGAGGGGTTTGGAGAGGCGCTGGTTAGGCCATTCCCAAATGACCAAACATACACATTGGCATTAATGGAGGTATTACTAAACGAAACTGTGTTTGCGATCAGCGTATTTGTAAATTGTGCATAAATAGATAAATTAGTTGTGTTTTTTGCAGTATCTGCAATACCTTCGCTCATGTTGTAATACGTACCACTTGGCGTGGTTTCTAATTTTAAAGCCCTCACCATGTATTTATAAATACCCGGATACAGCAAACAATTATCCGTATAGGTTGTACCAGTTATAGGGGAGGTATTAATTTTTACATAACTGGTATTGGTATCATTTTTCATATAAATATTATAACCTACCAATGTTGTTTCGGTAGATGCCGACCACGAAATGTTACAATTATTTCCGGCTTTGGTAGCAACCACGTTTGAAACAGGGGCTACAATATCGTTTCTTAAAGTTGGATCGCCCATTAGGGCAATGTGTACGGCATTAAAAAGTGCGTAGTTAATGGTGTACGGCGAAGGAAAATACGTTGTGGTATTGTTTTGCGTTAATTGTGTGCTATAGCCAATATTTTCGCCCATAGCCATGTGGTGAAACATCCAATTTGGCCTGCCTGCCCAAACATTTGTTAATGTTTTGCCTTGGCATAAAGGTGCTCGTAAAAAATTATCGCTTACATCCCAATCGCCAAAATAACTTCCAAACAGCATTGTAAATACACCTTGTAAATTTGAACTCGCAAAATTGGTAGTACTTCCAATTCCGCCAGCACCTTGATACCATCCGCCGCCGCAACCATAACTCCATTGATAGCTATTTCCCGTCATGGTTGTAAAATAATCGGTTGTTACAACATTTGTGGGCGTTACCAATGGCGCAAAGTTTTTATACCCACTGGATGCAAACGATTCTCCCGGCGTAAAATAACCAAAGTTGTCATCAATAACAGCACGCTTAATAGTAGAAAAAACTTTTTTACGGTAATCGTGGTCTTTATTCAAATAAGCTTGTAAAAGTTGCGTTTCAGTAGCAGTAAAAGAAGGCATACCGTATAAATCCACTCTACCAACTTGTAATTCAACATTACTTGGAATTAACGATTGATCAAATTTTCCATCGCCAGGAATATTTTGGGTGCGTGGAGGAGAAGCCGTAGTAGAGGTTACCGATACGTCTGTCCATGTTCCATTGACATCGCCATAATAAACATCCGCTGGCCAAGCGCCTTGGTGGTCTCCATGTCCATCGGGCCCAAAGTTTCCGCTGTATGGCACGGGTATATGTCCTAATAAAAACAATGCTTTTGTGTTTGTAGGGTCTAAATTATAAGTGTTTACAATTTGTGTTTTTACAGCGGGTACTGCTGTGGTAGTGCTTATGTAACTGGTTAATACCTCCCAGCCATCGCCTTCTAAATCATTTTGTAAACGTAAAATTTCGGCCGCCAATGTTGTGCTAAATGTATTTGCGATTAGTAAAATTAATTTGCCTCTGTTTTCTACTTCCGGTATGTTTATTCCTGAATTTAAATACCCATAGCCCGGATAGGTTAATGTGCCTGTTTGTGCGGTTCTGGTAACCCTGTACTCGTAGTGGGTACCTACCGCCACAGTATTATCAATATATTGTGTTGTAGTGCTGGGTAAACTGGCGGCTAAGGCTGTCCAGGTATTACTGTTTTTTGGTTTTCTGTCTACTGCGTAATTTGTGGTTCCAACATTGGGCACCCAATTTAAGGTAACGGTTGGCGGACCAGTTTGAACGGTAGCCCATAATTCCACTGAGCAATCTTTAGGCGAAGGTGTTTGTGCAAAAACAAATGTGCTAATGAATAAACAAACACTAATTAAACTGTAAATTTTATGCATGGGTTAATTTTTAATTTATACCGAATGTATAAAAAAATAGTTGTTAAAACAAGTTTAATTAAAATAGGCGGATTTAGGAAGTTCGGATTATTTTAAAATTAATCTTAATTATTCTTCTTGCATTAAATCTTCTTCTAAGGCTAACATTTTTAGTGCAGTAATTGCCGCCTCATCACCTTTATTGCCATGTATGCCACCAGCCCGATCAATAGCTTGTTGCAAATTATCAGTTGTTAAAACGCCAAATACAAAAGGCATACTAAACTCGCTATTTAAATTACTAATACCTTGTGCAACGGCGCTGCATATAAAATCAAAATGTTTGGTTTCTCCTTGTATTACACAGCCAATGCATATTACAGCTTCGGCCTCGGTATATTCTGCTAACCATTGTGCACCTAGGGTTAATTCAAAAGCACCAGGTACGGTTTTTACTATAATGTTTTTGGCTAACACACCGTTTTGAAGTAAGGTATTTACGGCACCATCTTTTAAGGCACTTGTTATTTCAGTGTTCCACTCTGCCCAAATAATACCAACTACATAATCTGAATTTTTATTCAAATCAATTTTAGTGCCTTTTACAATTGATAAATTATTTCCTGCTGTGCTCATGTTTATTTAAAAAATTAAATATACAATTTTTTTATTTTTTTAGTAGTGTTTTATAAACTAAAAAAGTCTGCATGCGTGCAGACTTTTAAAATGATATTTTATTTTATTCTAATTATAAATTACCCAATGCTTTTACTTTAGCAATATCTCTTTCTACATCTTTACCTTCGTTGCTCTTGCTGTATTCTGTTTTAATACGTTCGTAAACATTTAAGGCTTCGGTAAAATTATTTTTTTGCTCGTAAGCAAAGCCTGCTTTTTTTAAGTAATAAGGCGTAGTAAAACTATTGTGGCTTTTTTCGGCAGCTTTTAAATAGTAATTAATTGCTTCATCTACTTTATTTAGTTCCATATTACAATCGCCCATGGCTCCAATAGCAATAGGAGCAACCATTTCGTCGTTACCATCGTACTTGCCCAAAAATTCAATAGCTTGTTCATACTTACCCGTGCGCAATAAACAAATACCAGCGCAGTAATTTGCTATACTTCCACTTTTTGTCATGCCATAGGTATCAGCAATTTGCTCAAAACCCATCATTTGTTTTTGGCCTTCGGCCGCAACTACCATGTTACCACCTTTTAAGGCTAGGTTAAAACTGTCTTTTTCAAAAAACGTTTGTGCCCAAAATATTTCGTTAGCTGCTTCTTCTTCTTGGGCAGGCATATAATAAAATTTAAAAAAGCAAAATGCTCCAATAATTAATAGCAAACCTCCACCAACGTAGGTAACCATTTTTTTATTTTTTTCATAAAAAAGTTGAATTCCCTCTAAACTTGGGTCAATCGATTTTTTTGTTTCTTCAACCGTTTCATCTACTTGATTAATTTCTTCGTTATTATCAACAGTAGTTTCTTCTTTTAAATCAGCCATTTTTTTGTAAAAATTTAGTTTGCGAAGATACCAAAAAATATTGTTATAATCAACATCTACTTAAAAATGTGTTAAAACGAGTAAAATAAGCGTATTTTTGACCAAAATTATGTATTTAAAGCAATTATCGCTCATAAATTTTAAAAATTACGAAGATTTTGAGGCTCAATTTTCTGAAAAAATAAACTGCTTTGTTGGAAATAATGGCATGGGTAAAACCAATTTATTAGATGCTATTTATTATTTGTCGTTTTGTAAAAGTTATTTTAACACCATTGATAGCCAAAATATAAAACATGGCGAAGCATTTTTTGTTTTACAGGGCCTGTTTGAAAAATTTAATGAAGATGTTGAAGTTTATTGTGGCTTAAAACGTAATCAAAAAAAAATATTTAAAAAAAATAAAAAAGAATACGAGCGATTAAGCGAACACATTGGCGCTTTCCCTATCGTAATGATTTCGCCAAGCGATTCAGAATTAATTTATGAAAGTAGTGACGTGCGCCGGCGGTTTTTAGATGGAATTATTTCGCAATACGATAAAATTTATTTAGATAAGCTTATAAATTTTAACCATGTATTAAAACAGCGCAATGCCTTATTAAAACATTTTTACGAATCCCGCACATTTGATACTGAAGCTTTAGAAATTTGGGACGAACAATTAATTATTTTTGGAGAAACTGTTTTAGAAATTAGATTACAGTTTTTAAATCAGTTTATACCTTTATTTAATTACTACTACCAGTTTATTAGCGAGAGTAAAGAAATCGTAGCTCTAGATTACCAAAATAGTTTAGGAGAAAATGATTTTAAAACAGCATTAGCAAATGCCTTACCAAGAGATAGAGCCGTTGGTTACACAACTGTAGGTCCGCATAAAGACGATTTAGAGTTTACCATTGCCAATTTTAGTTTAAAAAAATTTGCGAGCCAAGGGCAACAAAAAAGTTATTTATTAGCTCTTAAGCTAGCCCAATTTGAGTTTATTAAAGAACAAAAAAAAACCAAACCTTTATTGTTGTTAGACGATATTTATGACAAACTTGACGAACAACGTTTTACCAAATTATTAGATTTAGTGAGCAGTAATAGCTTTGGGCAAGTTTTTATAACTGATACTCACCCAGAGCGCATACAAATTTTACTGAACAAAAAACAAATTGAAGCAAAATTGTTTTTGGTTGAAAACGGGAAAAGGAAAATGTTATAAGTAGTTAACTTAATAACTGCCTCGAAATTACAATACGCTGTACCTCGCTAGTACCCTCATAAATTTGGGTAATTTTTGCATCACGCATTAAACGCTCTACATGATATTCTTTCACATAACCATAACCACCGTGTATTTGAACGGCTTCGGTAGTTACCCACATGGCAGTTTCGCTGGCAAATACTTTTGCCATTGCACTTTCTTTATCCATTGGTAAATGGTTATCTTTTAACCAAGCACTGCGGTAAATTAATAATCGAGCGGCTTCAATTTTTGTGGCCATATCGGCTAACTTAAATTGAATAATTTGATGCTTACTAATTTCTTTACCAAAAGCTTTACGTTCTTTACTGTATTGCAAAGCTAATTCATAGGCTCCACTTGCAATTCCTAGTGCTTGTGAGGCAATACCAATACGCCCACCAGTAAGTACTTTCATAGCAAATTTAAAACCAAAACCTTCTTCGCCTATTCTATTAGCTTTTGAAACTTTTACATCTGTAAACATTAAACTATGTGTATCACTGGCTCTAATGCCCATTTTATTTTCTTTTGGTCCTACCTCAAAACCAGGCATTCCTTTTTCGATAATTAAACAGTTAATGCCTTTATGTCCTAACTCTACATTAGTTTGTACCATTACTAAATAAACCGATGCGCTATTACCGTTGGTAATCCAGTTTTTTGTGCCGTTTACTAAATAATAATCCCCCTTATCGATGCCGGTAGTTTTTTGTGAAGTGGCATCGCTACCTGCCTCTGGCTCGCTCAGGCAAAATGCTCCAATTATTTCGCCTTTGGCTAATGGCACTAAGTATTTTTGTTTTTGTTCTTCCGTTCCAAATTGTTCCAAGCCCCAACACACCAAACTATTGTTTACGCTCATAATTACGCTACAACTGGCATCTACCTTACTAATTTCTTCCATTGCCAACACATAACTAATAGCATCCATACCGCCACCGCCATACTTCGGGTCTACCATCATTCCCATAAAACCTAATTCGCCCATTTTTTTAATAAATTCGGTCGGGAATTTTTGTTGTTCGTCGCGCTCAATTACGCCTGGTTTTAATTCATTTTGAGCAAATTCGCGTGCTGCTTTTTGAATCATTAAATGTTCTTCAGATAATTCGAAGTGCATAGTATATAGGTTTTAAGATTAATAGTAGTTTTGTACAAATATATACGATTTCAACAATCTAAAAAACTTATTGTTTAAATAAAAAATGGGAAATAAACAATTAATTGTAGGTATTATGAGTGGTACATCTCTTGACGGCTTAGATTTAGCATTATGCGAGTTTAAAACAATCAAAAACGAGTACCATTTTAACATAATAAAAGCCCAAACTATTAATTATACAAGTAGTTGGAAGAAAAGATTAAATGGAGCAAAAAATGCAACTGCCGAAGAGTATTTCTCATTAAATAGCTTATACGGAAACTTTATAGCTAAACAAGTAGTTTTATTTTTAAATGATAGTGATGCAAAAGTAGATGCTATCGCAAGTCATGGCCATACTGTTTTTCATCAACCGCAACTAGGCTTTACAACACAAATAGGCTGTGGAGCAACAATAGCCGCTAAAACAAACATCACCACTATTTGCGATTTTAGAAGTTTAGATGTAGCACTTGGAGGACAAGGCGCACCACTTGTGCCTATTGGCGACGAATTACTGTTTAATAAATACGAAGCCTGTTTAAATATTGGAGGTTTTGCAAATATTTCGTTTAAAAATAAAAAAGGGCAAAGGGTAGCTTACGATGTTTGCGAAGCCAACCTATTATTAAATTACTTAGCCGAAAAAATGGGGCATGCGTATGATAAAAATGGCAACCTAGCAAAGGCAGGCAAGGTAAATGAAGCATTGCTTTTAAAATTAAATAACCTATCTTTTTACCAACAAGTAGGCGCTAAAAGTTTGGGGCGAGAGTGGTTTGAGAAAACAATTTTACCTCTATTTAAGGAAAATAAAAGCGATATTAAAAATTTATTGGCTACCGCAGTGGAACATATTGCACACATAATTGCGAATAATTTAAATAAAAACAGCATTAAAACTATTTTAATTACTGGCGGCGGCGCTTACAATAACCAATTAATTGTTGCTATTAAACAAAAAACAAATTGCCAATTAATTATTCCTAATAAAAATTTAATAAATTTTAAAGAAGCTTTAATTTTTGCATTTTTAGGCTATTTGCGTTTACAACAAAAAACAAATACTTTAAAATTAGTTACCGGTGCAAGCAAAGATAGTAGTGGTGGTTCAGTCTATTTTCGTTAGGTGGAAGTGAAAAATTAAACCCTATCCTCTACCCTACCGTTTTCAAACACTAGCGTTCTACTTTTAAACTTATTGTACACTAACATATCGTGTGTGGCAAATAAAACAGCTGTGCCGCTTTCGGCAATTTGTTTTAAGAGTATCAAAATTTCTTCGCTGGTTTGGGGATCTAAGTTTCCTGTAGGTTCATCGGCTAATATTAACTCAGGGTTGTTTACCAAAGCACGCGCAATACTTACACGTTGCTGTTCGCCACCACTTAGCTCGTGCGGTTGTTTGTTTTCTTTACCTTCTAGATTAACTTTTTTTAGTACATTAATTATACATGATTTTATTTTTGGTTCCTCTTTCCAGCCTGTAGCTTTCATTACAAATTTTAAATTATCGTAAATACTTCTATCGCCAAGCAATTGAAAATCTTGAAACACAATGCCTAATTTTCGCCTTAAAAATGGGATTTCGCGTGGTTTTAAATTTAATAAATCAAAACCACACACATTAGCACTGCCATTATTTAAAGCCAAATCGCCATAAATTGTTTTTAAAAAACTACTTTTTCCGCTTCCAGTTTTTCCTAATAAATAAATAAACTCGCCTTGTTTTACTTCAACACTAAGGTTTCCAACAATTGGGCGCTCGTCTTGAAAAATAGTAACTCCCGAAAATTTAATAAGACTTTGCATAATTTGTATTAAACGATAAATATAATAATTTGTAACTTTTTATCGAGTTTGTATTAATACCAATATCAACACAAGCGGGTTAATAACTGCACAAGTAAATAATTTATTATAAACTAAAGCAAGCTAAATTTATTGAGATAATTTATACTCAAATTTTAAATTAATGTTTAATAAATTAAAAGGTAGTTTATTGATTTTTTGTTGCTTGTTTACTTTTATTTGTAAATCACAAAAAACGGCTATTTATATAGATAAAGATATGTTTTACAAACAAGGCCTAGATTTGTTTGACAAAAAACAGTATGTACAAGCCCAAAAAAACTTTATTGATTTTATTGCTACAACATCCGTTTCTATTTTAAAAACAGATGGCGAATATTATTCTGCAGCTTGCGCTATTGAATTATTTAATAAGGATGGCGAATGGCAAATGAAACAATTTATTTTAAAGCACCCCGAAAGTAATAAATTGAATAATGCAAATTTTTACTTAGGTAGAACTAATTTTCGTAAAAAAAAATATAAAGAAACAATTGAATATTTTGAAAAAGTTGATATTTATAAATTAGACAAAGACCAATTATCCGAACTCTATTTTAAACGCGGTTACAGTTATATTGAAACAGATAACGACGCAAAAGCAAAAATCGATTTATACGAAATTAAAGATGTAGATAATAAATATGCTTTTCCTGCCAACTATTATTATTCGCATGTAGCTTATAAAGAAAAAAACTACGAAACAGCCTTAGCAGGTTTTAACCGTTTGGTTGGTAACGAAACGTTTGGAAGTGTAGTGCCTTATTATATTACGCAAATTTATTTTATTCAAGGCAAATATGACAAAGTAGTTGTAGAAGCACCAAAACTTTTAGACGATAGTATTAACGTACAAAAAAGTGGCGAAATAAACAGAATGATTGGCGAAAGCTATTTTAATTTAAAAGATTATAACAATGCTTTAACGTATTTAAAAAAGACAGAACTTGGAACAGGACTTAACCCACAAGGCAGTTACGCCCTAGGCTATTGTTACTATAAAACAAACGACTGTGTTAATGCCATTAAAAATTTTGAAAAAGCGGTTGACACAAAAGATTCGTTGGCACAAAATGCTTGGTATCATATGGCCGATTGCCATTTAAAATTAAACGAAAAATTAAAGGCAAAAAATGCCTATTATAGCGCATATCAATTAAATTTTGATAAAAAAATTACAGAAGATGCGCTATTTAGTTTTGCTAAATTAAGCTACGAATTAGATTTTAGTCCATATAACGAAGCAGTAAAAGCGTTTCAAAAGTATTTAAAAGAGTACCCAAATTCTGCGAAAAAAGACGAGTGTTACAATTACTTAATTAATGTATATTCTACCACAAAAAATTATGAGCAAGCCATAAAGAGTATGGAGGCTTTAGAAAGCATTGATCCTATTTTAAAAGTAACTTACCAAAAACTAATTTATTTTAAAGGGGTTGAATATTTTAATAACAGCGATTTGGATAATGCCGAAAAACAATTTAAAAAATCGCAGCAGCAAAATTCCGATTTGCATTTAAACGCATTAAACCAATATTGGTTAGCCGAAATTTCTTACATCCGTAAAGATTATTCAACAGCTATTGAAAAATGGAAAAGCTTTCAAACCCTCAATGGGGCAGTACAGTTAAAGGAATACGATTTAAGTAATTACGCCATTGGTTACGCCTACTTTCAACGCAAAGAAGAAAAAGATTATACCGAAGCTAATGTATCGTTTCGTAAATTTTTGTTAACCAAAAATAAATACGACGAAACGAAGATTACTGATGCCACCATTCGCATAGCCGATTGCTATTTTATGAACCGCGATTTTTTGCAAGGCTCAGATTATTACGAAACGGCTATTGCTTCCAATAAATCGGATGTTGATTATTGCCTCTTTCAAAAAGCGCTTTGTGATGGTTTAAATAAAAACTACAAAGAAAAAATTACGGAATTAAAAAAAATAGAAACACGCTACCCAGCATCTAATTACTTAAGCGCGTCGCTAAATCAAATAGCAGATACCTATTTAAAAAATTTAAAAGACGAAGAAAATGCGGTTCTTTACTATAATAAAATTTTAAAAAATTACCCCAACTCATCGTTTTCCGCTAACTGTTATGCGCAATTAGGCAATATTTATTATGCACGTAAACAAGATGATAAAGCGTTTGAATACTATGATAAATATGTAAAGTTGGATAGCAAAAGCGAAGAAGCGAAAGACGTTTTAGAGGCGATTAAAAAAATATTTGAGGCCAAAGGCGACATAGATGGTTTAGAAAAATATTTTGCTTCGGTTGGAAATCCTTTATCCGAGAATCAATTAGAAAAAGCAACCTATAGCGCTGCTTACGATGCATTTTACACTCAAAAAAATTGTGATATAGCCATACCAAAATGGGAAGCGTATATTTCTAAATTCCCTAGCGGTAAATATAGTAGCGAAGCGCAATTTAATTTAGCTGAATGTTTATATACTAAAAGTCAATTTGAAAAAGCCTTGGTAGGTTACCAATACATTATTGCAAAACCTCGTGGCATTTATACCGAAGTTTCTTTAGCAAAAACATCTTATTTATTTTACAAAGATAAAAAATACAAAGAAGCCTTGCCTTTATTTATTCAATTACAAGACATTGCCGAAACACCTTCTAATAAAAGTGCGGGTAGATTTGGCGCAATGCGAAGTGCCTTTTATACCAATCAGTTTGAAATTGCTTTAACCGAATGTATTAAAGTACTAAATACCGAAAAATTATCGCCACAACAAACAAGCGAAGCAAAATATATAAAAGCAAAATCGCTTTACGAAACAAACCGTTTGGACGACGCCTTGATTGAATTTAAAGCACTTACAAAATCTGCAAAAAACACTACTGGAGCCGAAGCCTATTACCACATTGCTAAAATTCAGTTTACAAAACAAGATTACAAAGAAGTAGAAAAAACTATAAATAAATTAATTAGTTACGAATACAGTAACGATGATTGGAATAACAGAGGGATGCTATTATTAGCAGATGCATATATAGCCAAGGGCGATGAGGTAAATGGCAAATTTATTTTACAAACCATTATTGATGGTAAACCTAAACAAGAATTTATTGACGAAGCTCAAAAACGATTAAACGATTTAAAATCTAAACAAGAAGCAAGGACTATTGCAAATCCAGAAACACAAAATAAGGATATGAAAGTAGAATTTAATCAAACAAAAAAAGATGGCGATTTATTTGATAAATTATTAGATGAATCGCAAAAAAATAACGCTACTACACCTACAACTACTGTAACACCCGAACAACCAAAATAATTTAAAAAATGCTATTAACAAATACATATCAATTACATCCACCCAATCTAACTGTTTTGCTTTCAGCTAAGCAAAAACGTTTGGTAAAATGGACATTAATTATAGTTATATTTTTTAGTTATGTAACAGTGTCATTTGCACAAACATCAGGTACCGACTTAAATTTTAGTGCAACAAGTAGCTTTGTACCAACTACCAAAGACGCAGTAAAATATGCCGACTTACCCGAAATAAAAGATAGTGTTAAACGTATTGAAACTACTAAATATGGTATTGTAAGCACGCCTTTATTTCCAAAATACACCGTTCAGCCAATACAATCAGCCAAATTACAAAACGAACCTTTACCTAAACTTTACCATTCGCTTTTAAAATTAGGGTATGGGCCAATTTACAATATGCCTTATGGTGAGTTCTGGATTGCTAACGCACGTTCCCGCGAAAATAATTATGGCGCTCACTTAAAACATTTTTCGGGCACACCACATTTAAGAGATGTTGGCTACGGAGGCTTTAGCGATAACGAAGCAAGTATATTTGCAAAACAATTTTATAAAAAACATACCCTAAGTGGCGATATAAATTATGAACGCAACGTTATTCATTATTACGGTTTTGATACCACCTTAAATAAACTAGAGAATAATTTTACCAAACAGCGTTATCAATTTATTAACCCAAAACTCCAATTACAAAGCCATTATACAGATAGCTCACATATTAATCATAACATACAATTAGGATTTTATAATTTACAAAATTTAAACCGCGAGGCTGAAAATAATATCAAATTAGATGCGGCGGGTTCGTTTTTTATAAATAAAGAAAAGCTGAATGTTAGTTTCTTAACCGATTTTTATAATCACAAACAAAGTAACGATACCTTAAATAATTTAATATTAGCCTTAAACCCCACATTTGAAGCTAGGGGTGGTGCGTGGCAAGCAAATATTGGGTTAATTGCAAGTATGGATAATTTTAAATCGAATACCCGTTTTTATGTTTTTCCAACTATTAATGCCAGCTATAATGTGTTCGAAAACATTATCATTCCATATGTTGGCGTAAGTGGTGGTAATGTTACAAAAAACAGTTTAAGAAGTTTAACGCAATTAAATCCTTTTGTAGATACAACCTTACGCTATACAAATACCATTACTAAATATAACGTATTGCTGGGCTTAAAAGGCAATTTAAGCAGCAACACCAGTTACGACACAAAAGTAAGTTATGCCCAACACGATAGTATGCAGTTTTTTGTAACCAATTATGGTGGTACAAATCAAATTTATAACCGCTACAGTGTGAATTATGACAACACAACTTTACTAACCATTAGCGGACAATTAAAATACCAATACAAAGAAAAATTAAATTTAATTGCAAAAGGCAACTATTATTTGTGGAAACCTAAAACCTTAACGCGCGCTTATCACAAGCCTGATTTTGATATTACTTTTAGCGGTATTTATAATTTACAAAGTAAAATTATTGTCAAAGCTGACTTATTTTTTATGGGCAAACAATGGGCATTATCGCAGGTACAAGATAACGCTGCTACAACTTTAAAGCCTAAACAACTGCAAGGTTGGGTGGATGCAAATTTAGAAGCCGAATACCGTTATACAAAAATGTTAAGTTTTTTTGTTCGATTTAATAACATTGCCAGTCAGCGTTATTACCGCTGGGAACAAAACCCATCTATGCGCTTTAACTTTATGCTTGGCTTAACGTTTGTGCCGTTTTAGTAATTAATTTAATTTTTAGTTTTTTAATTATGCCCATTCTAAATTCCATTGCTAGTTGGTTAATGAAAAAACGCATGCACCAAATTGAGCTATTTATAAAATACCCGGTAGATGTGCAAAGCGAATGCTTACTAAATTTAATTAAGGATGCAAAAAATACCGAATATGGTAAACTACACGATTTTTCTTCTATTAAAAACTATTCTCAATTTAAAAATCAGGTTCCTTTAAATGATTATGAAACCCTAAAACCTTTTATTGAACGAACCCGCCGAGGCGAGCAAAATTTACTTTGGCATAGCGATATTAAGTGGTTTGCTAAAAGTAGTGGCACCACCGATAAAAGTAAATTTTTACCGGTTAGCGAAGAAAGTTTAGAAGGCTGCCATTACAATGCAGGTAAGGATATGATAACGTTGCATTGTTATAATAACCCAGAAACACACTTATTTACTGGCAAAAATTTAGCGCTTGGCGGGAGTTTTAAAGAAGATATTTTTGGCAAACATCAAAGCTACCACGGCGATGTAAGCGCCATTATTATTCAAAACTTGCCTATGTGGGCCGATTTTTTCAGAGCCCCTGATACCCGCATAGCTTTAATGGATGAGTGGGAAAGTAAGTTAGAGAAAATGGCTTTAACTATGATGAATGAAAATGTGGTAAGCCTTGCAGGTGTGCCAAGTTGGATGATGGTTTTATTAAAACGCATTTTAGAAAAAAAGAATGCAAAATCAATAAAAGAAGTTTGGCCCAATTTAGAAGTTTATTTTCATGGTGGCGTAAGTTTTGCACCCTATAAAGAACAGTTTACAAAATTATTTAATAACGACAAACTAAATTACTTGCAACTGTATAGCGCAAGCGAGGGCTTTTTTGGAATACAAGATCAACTAAAAAGTGACGAACTTTTATTAATGCTTGATTATGGCATTTTTTACGAATTTATTGAATTAAACAACTGGCTGATAAATGATTTTAGCAATTGTATAAGTTTAGAAGATGTAAAAATAAATACCGACTACGCTATTATTATTAGTACCAATGCCGGTTTGTGGCGCTATCAATTAGGCGATGTTATTCAGTTTACATCCACAAATCCATACCGTTTTAAAATAAGTGGGCGCACAAAACAACACATTAATGTGTTTGGCGAAGAATTAATGGTTCATAATGCAGAAACCGCCATTGCCATCGCTTGCGAAAAAACGCATGCTTTAGTAAAGGATTATACTGTTGCTCCTATTTTTATGAACGAAAATTCTGGCGCTCATCAATGGTTAATAGAGTTTGAAACCGAGCCAAATAATTTCGAATTTTTTGTTGCCACATTAGATGAAAATTTAAAAAAGCAAAATAGCGACTACGAAGCAAAACGCTATAATAATTTTGTTTTGCATTTGCCCGAAGTGAAAAAAATGCCGACAAACACTTTTTATAATTGGCTAAAAGCCAACAATAAATTGGGTGGACAATATAAAGTGCCAAGGCTTAGCAATACTCGAACAACTGTGGATGAGATTTTAGCCACCATTTATTAAACAAGCTAATCTTAATAAGTATCTTCCAAAAAACAGTTTAAAAATGTATTTTTGCTAAAATGTTTACACTTTATTTAAAAGAAATACGAAATTTTTTAAGTTCACTTATTGGCTTTATAACCATCGGTGTATTTATTACATTAATAGGTGTTTTTTTATGGATAATTCCAAGCGAAAGTGGTGGCTCAAATATTATTGATAACGGATTTGCAAATATTGATTCCTTATTTTTTATTGCTCCCTGGGTGTATTTATTTTTAATTCCAGCCATTACAATGCGTTCTTTTTCTGAAGAAAAAAAAACAGGTACCATTGAATTATTATTAACCCGTCCTTTAACCGATTTACAAATAGTATTGGCTAAGTACTTTGCCGGCTTTACATTGGTTATTGTCTCTTTATTACCAACTTTAATTTATTATTACAGTGTTCATAATTTAGGCTATCCAAAAGGAAATATTGATACAGGTGGGATGTGGGGCTCTTATATTGGCTTATTGTTTTTAGGTGCGGGCTTTGTTTCTATTGGCATTTTTGCAAGTGCCATTGCCGAGAACCAAGTTATTGCATTTATTATTGCCTTACTCCTTTGCTTTTTTAGTTACATAGGTTTTGAATTTATTGCACAAAGCGGGCTATTTGGCAAATACGACACATTGTTTAAAAGCCTTGGTATTACGGAGCATTACACGAGTATGAGCCGTGGCGTTATTGATAGTAGAGATGCACTTTATTTTATAAGTCTTATTGCAATTTTTAATTTGTTAACCAAATTAGTTTTACAAAGCAGAAAATGGTAACAGTTAAAAAAAATATAAATTCAAGTAATACAAAAAAAAGAGACATTACTTTTTTAGTAATGCTAATTACCATAATTATTTTAATAAATTTTATAGGTTCATTTGTATTTAAACGATTTGATTTAACGACCGAAAAACGCTATACGCTTGCCGAATCAACAATTAAACTTCTAAAAAATTTAAACGACGAAGTAAATTTTAAAGTGTATTTACAAGGCAACTTTAATCCAAGTTTTTCGCGCTTAAAAAACGAAACCAAAGAAATTTTAGATGAGTTTAGAGCCTATTCAAACAATCAAATTCAATACGAATTTATTACACCTGGCGAAGGATTAACAAAAGACGAAGCAGCAAATATTGAAAAAGAATTATATAACAAAGGCCTAGTACCTGAACAGGTTGTTGAAAAAACAAAAGAAAAAACGTTGCAAACATTAATTTGGCCTGGTGCTATTGTGAGCCATAAGGGTAAAGAAGCCGTGTGGCAAATTTTTAAACGCCAAATTGGTATTGCGCCCGAAGAGTGCATAAATAATAGTGTGCAGGAACTTGAATACTCGTTAACAAACACCATCAGAAAATTACAACGCGATAAAAAACAGGAAGTAACGTTTATTGAAGGGCACAGTGAATTAGATACTTTGCATCAATACGACTTTATGCGTTCGTTAAGCGAATATTACAATGTAAACCGCACAGTAATAAATGGCAAACTAAACGCTTTGCAAGAAAGTAATGCCATAATAATTACGCAACCTGATAGTACTTTTAACGATAAAGACAAGTACATTATTGACCAATATATTATGCGTGGCGGAAAAGTTTTGTGGTTAATTGACCCAGTAAATGTTAACCTGGATACACTTTATATGAGAGGCTATAGCATTGGTTTAAATAAAGAATTAAATATTGAGGATATGCTTTTTAAATACGGTGTACGTTTAAATCCCGTTTTAGTTAAAGACTTACAGTGCGCAAAAATTCCCATCAACGTTGGTTTTAAAAAAGGCTCTGCTCCTAATTTCCAGCAATTTCCTTGGTTGTACAGCCCACTTGTATTACCAGATATTAATCATCCCATCGTAAAAAATTTAGATTTAATTAAATTCGATTACTTAAGTACTTTAGATACTGTTAGTGCAAAGGGCATTAAAAAAACGATACTTTTAAAAACATCACGTTACACGAAAACACAACCTACACCTGCACGTTTGGCGTTAGCGATGGTTCAGTATCAGGTTAAAGAAAGCCAGTTTACAAACAGTTACCAACCCATTGCTTGTTTATTAGAAGGTAGTTTTAGTAGTTTTGTTGAGTACCGCATTCCAGCAAAATTATTAAACGATAGTTTGTTTAAATACATTGACAAAGGCAAACCTACAAAAATGATTGTGGTGGCCGACGGTGATGTGGCCCGAAACGATTTTAATAGAAAAAATGGGCAAATTATGGAATTAGGTTATGATAAATACACCCAACAAAAATTTGCTAATAAAACCTTTTTATTAAATTGTGTAAATTATTTGTTAGATGATGAAGGGCTTTTACAATTACGTTCCCGCGAAATTAAATTACGTTTGTTAGATAAAAAGAAAGTTAATTTACAACGTGCCAAATGGCAATTTATAAATGTAGCTATGCCTTTACTATTAGTAATTGGTTTTGCCTATATTCAGTTTTATATTCGAAAGCGTAAATATTCAAAAGCCTAAATAAGCATAATAAAATCGCCCTATAGTTTAATTTAGTTTAGCTTTTTTAATTAAATTTAGCACTTATGCTTAGCAGGTATTTAATTTTTATATTTTTTGTTTTTTTTGTAAACATTTTAAATTGCCAATCACAAAGCAATACTGATAGCCTTTTAACCCAATTATCTACCGAAAAAAATAACAGCAAAAAAGCACTTATTTATTTTAAATTAGGCAGAATTTTTTTAGTAAATAAAAGTGATTTTGAGAAAGCATTAACCTACTACAACCAAGCTGAAAAATATGCTAGGTTGGCAAAAAATGACACCCTGTATGTTGAAAATTTAATCAATAAATACTATTGTTTTGCCAGATTATATTCCGTTAGCGGAACGGACTCAAACACCGTTCTAATAAAAAAATTAAGTAGCTATTTTCCTAGTAATAATAATCGCTTAAATGCAAAATATTATATTCTAATGGGTGATGAATCAACAGATTCTGATACTCAAAAAACACTAAACTATTATTTAGAGGCTAAAAAATATTTTATATTATCCGGTGTAACAAATTTATTTGCCGTTGATTTACGCTTGGTCCGTGTATACCAGCGCTCCAATCAATACAGAAAATCGCTTGCCGTTTTAAAGCCATTTGTTGATGAATTTAAACAAAAAAAATTATTTAAAGAATTAAGCCAAGTATATCATTATACGGCGGCTGCTTATTATAATTTAGAAAACGATTCGTGTATTGGCTATTTTACAGAATCGGCAAATTTTGCATTATCAACGTTTGGCGACACGGCTTTATTTTTAAGCGATAATGTTTTACTAATTGATTATTTAATTTTAAATAAAAAACAATTTAACGAAGCAGAAGCAAAGTTAAAAAGATGTCAAAATTTAATGGCTATCTATTCGAAACCACTTGATAAAGTCACAATTAGCAATTTCTATGCACTATCAGGAAATTTATTTAAAAATAAAACATCACTCGTGTCGGGCGACTTAACATCTACTAAACTAAATATAAATAAAGCAATTTATTATTATAAGCTAGGCTTAACTAATGTTACACCTAGCCAATTTTTAATTAACGAACAAACTAATTTAGAAATAACATACACCAATCTATCCGAATGCTACACAAAACTTAATCAAGCCGATAGCGCATTATATTATTATAAAAAAGCAAATTCCATAAAAGATACGTTAAATAAAATGCAATCCAACAAAGAATCGAAAGAACTACTTATGAAATACGAAAGCGAAAAAAAAGATGCTGAAATAAATTTATTAAATACAAAAAACAAAGCGTTTGACGTTAAGCAAAAACAAAATAAGATTATTACGCTGGGAGTAATAATTATTGCAGGTTTATCTTTAATAAGTTTATTTATTTTTATTAATCGTTTTCGCATAAAACAAAAAGCAAATATAGAACTACAAGAGCAAAAAAATATAATTGAACACGCAAACCAGTTAATTTTAAAAACCAATACCGAATTAACTAAACGTACTAATCTAATACAAGAAAGTATTGATTATGCCGCTGTTATTCAACAATCTATTCTACATAACGAATTGGTTTTAAGTAAGAATTTAAACAGCTATTTTGTTATTAACCAGCCTAAAGAAGCTGTAGGTGGTGATTTTTATTGGGTACACTCTAATGCACAAACAAATAAGGTATACGTTGCAGTTGCCGATTGCACAGGACACGGCGTTCCGGGCGCATTAATGACTTTATTATGCAGCACCATTTTTAATCAATTAATAGAAAAGCACCCAAATATTAGCGTTAACGAGTTTTTAAACTTAGCCAATACCAAAATTTATAATAGTTTTAATACCGATAAAACACAGCAAAAATCTACTAATGGAATGAATGTGTCGTTAGTTTGCATTGATAAACTAAACAATAAATTAAGTTATGCAGGGGCTAAAAATTCTATTCTAATTGGAAATAATAATGAAATTGTTGAGTTAAAAGTAGATTTATATTCAATTGGTTATTTACCCGATTATAGCTTTAACTGCTACGAAGCCAACATAGCTACTGGCGATACATTATACTTAACCACGGATGGCTTTGCTGACCAAATAGGCGGCAAAGAAAACAAAAAATTTCTAAAAACAAATTTAATGCTTCAATTAAAAGCACTTTATAATAAGCCAATGGCTCGCCAAAAAACAGAGCTGTTAACTGTTTTTAATAATTGGAAAGGCACTAACGAACAAAAAGACGATGTTTGTGTACTAGCAATTAAAGTTTAACTAGCCCAAATCAAATTTAATACCTTGCGCTAAAGGTAATGTATTGCCATAGTTTATGGTATTTGTTTGCCTACGCATATAGGCCTTCCAGCTGTCAGAACCACTTTCGCGTCCACCACCAGTTTCTTTTTCGCCACCAAAAGCACCACCTATTTCGGCACCACTTGTGCCAATATTTACATTAGCAATTCCGCAATCGCTACCAGCATAACTTAAAAATAATTCGGCTTCGCGAATATTCAATGTCATAATTGCACTCGACAAACCTTGTGGTACATTATTTTGAATCGAAATGGCTTCTTCTAACGTTTTGTATTTCATGATATACAACACAGGCGCAAAGGTTTCGTGCTGTACTATTTCCATATCATTATTTGCTTCAACTATTGCTGGTTTTACATAGCAACCACTTTCGTAACCCTTTCCGTCTAATACACCACCCGATACAATGATTTTTCCTCCCTCACTTATTACGCGTTCTAAAGCTGTTAAATACCCTTTTACTGCATCTTTGTCAATCAATGGCCCTACATGATTTTTTTCGTCGAGAGGGTTACCAATTTTTAATTGAGCATAGGCTTTTATTAGTTTTTCTTTTACTGTATTGTAAATAGTTTCGTGAATAATTAACCGACGTGTCGTGGTGCAACGCTGCCCCGCTGTACCTACGGCACCAAAAACAGCACCTATTAAGGTGGTATCTAAATCAGCGCTTTCGGTTATAATGATAGCATTATTACCACCTAATTCTAAAATCGATTTTCCAAACCGTTCTGCCACTTTTGCGCCTACAATTCTGCCCATACGGGTGCTACCTGTTGCACTAATTAGCGAAACGTTAGTGTCTGAAGTTAGCAATTCGCCTATACTTCCATCGCCATTAATTAAACTACAAATACCTTCGGGCAAATTATTTTCTTTAGCTACTTCATTCCAAATATGTTGACAAGCTACCGAACACAGAGGCGTTTTTTCGGAAGGCTTCCAAATACATACGTTGCCACAAATCCAAGCCAAGGCTGTATTCCAGGCCCAAACAGCAACAGGAAAGTTAAATGCCGAAATAATACCCACAATGCCTAATGGGTGCCATTGCTCCATCATACGGTGGTTTGCACGCTCACTTTGAATGGTTAAGCCATATAATTGACGCGACAAACCTACTGCAAAATCGCAAATATCAATCATTTCTTGTACTTCGCCCAATCCTTCTTGGTACGATTTACCCATTTCGTAAGATACTAATTTACCCAAATCGGCTTTTTTAGCACGTAGTTTGTCACCAAATTGGCGAACATACTCGCCACGCTTTGGTGCCGGAATTTGACGCCACACTATAAATGCATCGTTAGCGGTAGATACTATTTTTAAATAATCAGCCTTAGTTCCAGTTTTTACTTTACCAATTAATTTGCCATCAACAGGGCTATACGATTCTATTTCTGATCCTGTCGCAAACCAGTTTAAACCAGTTGAACAGCCATTATTTATTTCTTTTAATCCAAGTGATTTTAATACGTTTTGCATAATTTTTTATTAGGTTTCAAATTTATTATTTTCTTTTTAAAAAAAACACTGTTTTTTAATCAACTATTTTCCCAGGGTTTAATATAAAGTTTGGGTCAAATACTTTTTTTATATTTTTCATTAATTCTAAATGATAAGGGCTAAAAACAATTGGCAGGTATTTTTTTTGAACCAAACCAATACCATGCTCTCCACTAATAGTGCCACCCAAGACTTTACACAATTCAAAAATTTCGGTAATGCCTTTAGGCAAATCGTTCTCCCAAACTTCATCGCTTAAATCACCCTTAATAATATTTACATGTAAATTGCCATCGCCGGCATGCCCATAACAAACCGAATTAAAACCATACTTATTACCAATGGCCTTAACACCTTTTAAAAGCTTTGGTAATTCAGCTCTTGGAACTACTGTATCTTCTTCCTTATAAACACTGTTACTTTTAACGGCCTCGCCTACTTTTCTCCTGATTTTCCAAAGTGCATTTTTTTGTTCGGCACTATCGGCAAATAAAATTTCATCGCAATTACGTTTTGTCATAATTTCACCAATCGTTTCACAATCTAGCATTAACAAATCTAAATTATTTCCATCTACCTCTATTAATAATAAAGCTTGCCACTCGGGCTTAATTTCAAAGTTAACATCACCAGCAAATTTAATGCTCCAATCTATCGCATCTCGTTCCATAAACTCCATGGCACTTGGTGTAATCCCTGCCCTAAAAACTTGCCCAACAGCTTCACACGCATCTTCGGGATTTTTAAACGGCACTAGCATTAATAAATCGTGTTTAGGTAATGGAATAAGTTTAAAAACAATTTTTGTTACAATGCCCAAAGTACCCTCGCTTCCAACCATTAAATGCGTGAGGTTGTACCCAGTGCTATATTTTAAGGTGTTTGCCCCTGTCCAAATAATTTCGCCATTTGGCAACACTACTTCTAAATTTAACACATAATCGCGGGTGGTACCATACTTTACTGCTTTTGGGCCACCGCTGCTATGGGCAATGTTTCCTCCAAGACTACAACTGCCCCAACTAGCTGGGTCTGGTGGATAAAACAAGCCCAATTTTTTTACTTCCTCTTGAAAAACGTAATTAATTACACCAGGTTCAACTGTAGCTTGTAAATTTCGTTCGTCGATAGATAAAATTTTATTAAATTTTTCCATACTTAAAAGTACACCGCCCATAATTGGAAGCGCACCTCCACTTAAGCCGGTGCCAGCACCACGTGTTGTTAATGGTATTAAATTAGAGTTACATAGTTTTGCAATTTGGGCAACCTGTTCTACGGTTTGAGGTTTTACAACTATTTCGGGTAAAAAAACTAGGTCTTCGGTTTCATCTTTGCCATATTTCTGCAACTGTTCTATGTTTGAAGTAATATATCCGTCGCCAACTATTTGCTTTAGCAATGCAAAAATAGTGGGTGATAGTTTGTTATATTTTACTGACATAATAAAATTTGTGGGCTAATGTAATTATTTTAAACGTTTTAATATAATTAGAAACTAACCATAAGTATTAGTTATTTTGTTTATAAAACAAAAATGGTTATTTTTATAATCAAATATAAAAAATTATGTATAAAAATATATTATTCACCTTTTTGCTAGCGCTATTAGTTTGCAATTTAAAAGCTCAATTAGTTTATAAAGATGTGGCAGGCATTTTTTATGCACGCTGTACAAGTTGCCATCATGTAGGGGCTTCTAACTATCCATTTATGGATTATGCCAAAACTAAAATAATGGTTAATAGTATTCAAAACGATTTAAATATAAATCGAATGCCACCATGGAGTGCAGATACTACATACAGTCGTTTTCAACACGAGCGAATTATTACCGCTAGCGAAAAAGCAAAAATTTTAAGTTGGATTGGCACTGGTGCTTTAAAAGGTGATACGACTTTGGCTCCGCCAGCGCCTGTTTATTCATCGCAATACCAATTAGTTGGTACGCCCGATTTAATTGTTGGAATAGGCACTTTTACTAGTAGTTCTTTAACAACGGATAAATACTATTGTTTTTCAATTCCATCCGGCTTAACGCAAGATCGAATTCTTAGAGCTTATGAAGTTGTGCCGGGTAATAAAGCCATCGTGCATCATGCCGTAATTACTTCTGATACCTCTTTAAATGCCACTAGCGACTTGTCGGGTAATTGTTACAATATTGTAGGCAGCGGTCTTGGTACTTATGCTCCAGGCAGTAGAGCTACCGTTTTCCCTAGCCAGGCGCCTGTTAAAGCTGGTATGTTAATAAAAGCTGGCTCAAAAATTAGAATACAAATGCATTACCCTGCAGGAAGTGCTGGACAAGTGGACAGCACTAAAATTAGATTGTTTTTTTACCCACTTAACGAAACAGGCGTTAGACAAATTTATTCAACAACACCTTTGCAAAACTGGCAAATGCTTATTCCGCCAAATGCCATAACACCTTATTCGGCTTACTATCCTACGTCTGGAACACTAACCAATTCACTGTCGGCCTTTGCTGTAATGCCACACTCGCACTTATTGTGCAAAAGCATTATCTACTATGCTGTAAATCCTGGCATCGATACCATTCCTTTAGTTAGAATTAATAAATGGGATTTTGAATGGCAAGACTATTATACATTTAAAAAATTAGTTAAGATACCAGCAGGGTATAGGTTGTTTTCAAAACACTATTATGATAATACTAGTAGTAACCCTAACAATCCAAATAACCCGCCTATAGTAGTTTATTCAAATACAGGCACACACGATGAAATGTTATTTGACGGGATGATGTATTTAGATTACCAAGCCGGCGATGAGCTGGTAGATATTAATGCCATTATAAATAGCGATCCTTTACTTGGCATTAAAGAAAACACCACTAAAATTACAGATATTGTTAATGCACTTGCTTTTCCAAACCCCTTTACTAATTCGGTAACCTTAAGGTATTTACTTAATAAATCAACAGATGTAAGTGTAGAAATTACTGATTTAATAGGTAGAAAAATTTGTGTGTATAACCTTGGTAAACAAACTGAAGGTTCTCACGATTGGGAATGGGATGGCAAAGATATGAAAGGCACTAAAACTACTTCGGGTATTTATTTTTATAAGTTAAAAACTAATAGCTTTACGTTTGAAAGTAAAATTATAAAACAGGATTAGAGTTCTTTGTACTTAAAAAAGTACTAAAAGCTAAACTTTAATGCGGTATAAAACTTTTTATAGCCAATTCATAGCCTTGTAGCCCAAAGCCGCTAATACTGCCCTTGCATTTAGCCCCCACATATGAGGTATGGCGGTAATCTTCTCGCGCAAAAATATTGCTAATGTGTACTTCTACAACAGGTGTGGTTATTGCGGCAACAGCATCGGCAATCGCAACAGAAGTATGTGTATAAGCTCCTGCGTTTAAAATAATGCCATCGTACGTAAATCCTACTTCTTGCAATTTGTTTATTAATTCGCCCTCAATATTACTTTGATAAAAAGTAAACTCTACTTTATAAAAATTATGTTTCAATTTATTAAAAAAATCTTCAAAACTTAAATCCCCATAAATATCTTTTTCTCTTTGCCCTAAAAGATTTAAGTTTGGGCCATTTATAATTGCTAACTTCATAGTATGAAAATACCATTTTTTTTTATTGTATTTATTGTAAATTTTAATCTTTTTTATGCCCAAACTTCTAAAGTAATTTGCTGCAAAGATTATTATTTAAAGGCCATTTTTATCGGTAAACAAAAAAACTCATTAGCAGTTAATAAAGCAACTATTAATTTAAATACAAAAAACAAAACTGCTAAATGCTTTACTTCTTGCAACGTTGTTAATTTGGTTTATAAATCTAAAAAAACAAAATTCAAATTTACTTCCATTAACCCTGGAGAACAGAGTTGTCCCGACCATTTATTAGGTTTAGAAGCAGATTTAAAGGAAAATTTACTAAAGGTAACTTCCTTAAAAGTAATTAATAAAAATTTATTTTTTTTCAATAATACCGATACGTTAATGATTTTTAATGACTAGTTGGCAAACCTATTACATACGCTTTAAACAATATTTGCAATTAGAAAAATCGCTTTCTAAAAATTCGATTGAGGCTTATACCGATGATTTAAAAAAATTAGAAACCTATTCCGAAACTTTTTCCAACTATCAACTCCCCACACAATTTACTTACAAACAATTACAAAAGTTTGTGGAATGGGTAGCTGAAATTGGCTTCTCTGCCCCTACCCAAGCCCGAATAATAAGTGGTATTAAAACATTTTATAAATTTCTAGTATTAGAAAACGATATTCTAAATAGTCCTGCCGATTTATTAGAAACTCCAAAAATTACCCGCAAATTACCTACCTATTTAAGTGTTGAAGAGATTGATTTACTTTTAAATAGTATTGATAAAAGTCTACCCGAAAGCGAACGTAATTTGAGTATGTTGGAAACTCTTTACAGTTGCGGTTTACGAGTTAGCGAATTAACAACCTTAAAAATTAGCGATTTACATTTACCCGAAGATTATATAAAAGTTACAGGTAAAGGCAATAAAGAACGACTAGTTCCAATTGGTAAGTCTGCCAAAAAATTAATACAAAATTACCTAACAAATTACCGTAACCACATTGCTGTAAAAAAAGGGAATGAAGATGTGTTGTACTTAAACCGCCGAGGAACATGTTTATCGCGAGTAATGGTTTTTTATATAATTAAAAATTTAGCAGAAAAAGCAGGTATTAAAAAAGAATTAAGTCCACATACATTACGACATTCTTTTGCTACACATTTGGTTGAGGGCGGCGCCGACTTGCGAGCCGTGCAAGAAATGTTAGGTCACGAAAGCATTACCACTACCGAAATTTATACGCATTTAGACAAACAATTTCTAAGAGATAATATTTTAAGTTACCACCCACGCAACAAAAAATAGCTAAATTTGTTTTGATTTAAAAAAATGAAAGCCTTTACCATACCTGAATTTTACCGAAGCCCAATTATCTCGCAAGTAAAGCAATACCGAAAATTACAAGACCCTCGCAAAAAAGACAACAGTCCTACTGTATTAAATTTTGATTCAGTAAACTATTATATTGCTCGCTATTTTGGTTTTTGTTTTGGGGTAGAAAATGCTATCGAAATTGCCTTCAAAGCCTTAGATGAAAATCCGGATAAAAACATTTATTTATTAAGTCAAATGATTCATAACCCCGAAGTGAACAAGGATTTGACAGAACGTGGCGTAAAATTTTTGCAAGATACTTACGGCAATCAATTAATTTCATTTGATGAAGTAACGACAAACGATATTGTAATGATTCCTGCATTTGGAGCACCTTTAAATCTAATCGAACTACTAAATAAAAAAGGAATTAAAACAGAAAAATACAATACTACTTGCCCTTTTGTAGAACGTGTTTGGAAAAAATCGGAGCAAATCGGTAACACAAAGCATACTATTATTATTCACGGCAAGTACAATCACGAAGAAACCCGTTCTACCTTTTCACGAAGTGAAAAAGATAGCGAGGCAGTAGTGGTAATTAAAGACTTAGAAGAAGCAAAACAATTAGCCGACTATATTTTAGGCAAAAAATCGCAACAACAATTTAATGAAGAATTCAAAAATAAACATACCAGTGGTTTGCAAATAAACATACACTTTAATAAGTTAGGCGTTATTAATCAAACAACAATGTTAGCAACCGAAACTGCTGAAATTACAGATTATCTAAAATCTGTTGTTATTGAAAAATTTGGGGATGAAAACATTAAAAATCATTTTGCGGAAACACACGACACCTTGTGCTATGCTACCAACGAAAACCAAGATGCAACCTATGGATTGCTAAAAACAGATGCTGATTTAGCCATTGTTATTGGTGGTTACAACAGTAGCAATACCTCCCATTTAGTAGAATTGTGCGAACGCAAATTCCCTACTTATTTTATTTCTTCTGAAAAAGACATTGAAAATGAATTTACGATACATCACTTTGATTATGATTCTAAACTATTAAAAACTACAACAAATTTTTTACCAAAAAAATCTCCCGTAAAAATTATAATCACCAGCGGGGCAAGTTGTCCAGATTCACTATTAGATGGTGTTATTCATAAATTAAATTCGTTTTTAAAAACTACAATTTCAATAAACGACGTATTAAAAAATTTAACTACTTATACTAAATGAACATCAACCTAACAAAACCCCTCATATTTATTGACCTTGAAACCACAGGCTTAACTATAGGTAAAGACCGTATAGTTGAGATATGTTTGCTAAAAGTAAATGTAGATAATACAACCGAAATTAAAACGCTAAAAATAAATCCAGAAATGCCAATACCAACTGTTGTTTCAAAGATACATGGTATTTATGATAATGACATACTTGATGCTCCAACCTTTAAACAGGCATCGCCCGAATTAATACAATTTATTGGTAACGGCGATTTTGCTGGTTATAATTCTAACAAATTTGATATACCTGTTTTAGTGGAGGAGTTTATGCGCGCCGAAGCAGATTTTGACTTGCAAGGACGAAGATTAGTAGATGTAGGAAATATTTTTCATTACATGGAGCCCCGAAATTTAAGCGCTGCGTATAGATTTTATTGCAATAAGCCGCTTTTAAATGCACATACTGCCGAAGCGGATACTGTGGCGACTTACGAAATTTTTAAAGCGCAATTACAAAAATACGAAGCTACTGAAGTAGAAGATGACAAGGGTAACAAAATAACTCCAATAGTAAATGATATTACCAAACTAAGCGAACTAAGTGCTAAAACAAAAAATGCCGATTTAGCAGGCAGAATAATCTATAACGAAAAAGGTATTGAAGTTTTTAACTTTGGCAAACATAAAGATAAACCAGTAACCGAAGTATTTACAGCCGAACCAGGCTATTACAGCTGGATGATGAAAGGCGATTTTCCGCTTTACACAAAACGCATTATTACACAAATTCGTTTAAAAATGAAATAGTAAAAACTAAATACTCCAAGTGACCAAACCTTGCTGTGTAAACTTAAACGATTGTACATTACCACCTAATTGCTCAATGGCTTTAGCTACTTTAATTTTTGTGACAGCCGGGCAATAAAAAAACATAAAACCACCGCCACCAGCGCCGCTTATTTTCCCACCCGTAGCACCAGTTTCAATAGCTTTGGTGTAAATTGTATCTATTAAATTATTAGATATGCTGTTGGCCATTTGTTTTTTATTTTGCCACCCAAAATGTAAAATTTCGCCAATTTTATTAAGTTCGCCTTTTAATAAAGCATCTTTCATTTGATGTGCCTGCTCTTTTAAATTGTGCATGGCATCAATACTTTTTTCATTTTTATCGTTTACGTTTTTTACTTGCTCGTTAATAATAGTGGCGGAAAGGCGCTGTGTTGCCGTAAAATACAATAATAAATTAAATTCTAATTCATTAATAACTTCAGGTTTTAATTGCAAAGGATTTACTATCACTTTATCGTTTGCGAAAAACTCCAAATAATTAATGCCGCCAAATGTAGCTGCGTATTGGTCTTGCTTCCCACCAGCCATATTTAAGTCAACTCGTTCTATTTCGTAAGCCAAATGTGCAATATCGTATTTACCTAAGGGCAGGTTTAACCATTCAACAAACGCTCCAAGTAACGAAACAACAATTGTTGATGATGTTCCCAAGCCAGAGCCTTGCGGCGCTTCAATAAACGAGGTTAAACGAAACGACAAAGGCTCTAAATTAAATTGTTTAATAATACGATTATAAACGCCAATAAATAATTCAAAACCTGCTACCAGTTGTAATTCTTTATCTGCATTAACTTTTAATGTATTTGCAGTTCCATCTATTACAAATTCTATCGTCCCATTGTTTAATGGTTCTAGTGAAGCGTAAGCATATAAATCTATGGTGGCATTTAAAATGGCACCACCATATATATCAGAATACGGACTCACATCTGTTCCGCCACCTGCTAAACCAATTCGTAAAGGTGCTTTGCTTCTTACAATCATAAATTATTTCATATTAATAAACTGCAAAGGTATTTCGTATTCTCCTCTACGGCACATAGCAATCACAGCCTGTAAATCGTTTATATTTTTACTACTTACCCGTATAATATCATCCATTATTTGAGCAGTAACTTTTATTTTACTGTCTTTTATGTCTTTCATAATTTTTTTTGCCGCTTCTTTCTCAACGCCTTGTCGTACTTTTATGTCTTTTTTAATCATAGGGCCACTAGGATAATGTTCTTTACTTTCGTCCAAACCTCTTGGGTCTAACCCTTGTTTTATCATACGGCTGTGAAGCGCATCAATAATAGCTTCTAAGCGCATATCGTTTTCAGTGCTAATATTTACTACCAAATCTTTTTTATTAAATTCAACTGTGCTTTTCGTATCTCTAAAATCCCAACGGTTTAAAATATCTTTTTTAGCAACGTTAATGGCATTGTCCATTAATTGTGCATCGAGTTTACTGGCTATGTCAAATGAAGGCATTTATGCTAATTTTGCACTAAATTTAATAATTAGATGGGAGTTTTTAAAACTTATTTTTTGCTAGTTTTTTTGTTGCTATTTTTTAATAGCTGTACTACCATTGATAGCAATGAAACTAAGCTATTAATAAAACATCAGGTTATTGTAATTGAAGAAAATAAATTAGCGCTGAAAAATATAGATGCCGATACCTCTTACTTAGAAAGCCTTTACAAACAGTATGATTTGGCAGATATTAAAACCTTGGATTCTTCAATAAACATAAACCTTAAATACGCTGACACCAATAATTTTATACATAAAAATTTATACGACGGACTAAGAAAAGCTTATCTTCCGTGCGAAGTGGCCAATCATTTGTGTAATTCGCAATTTTATTTAAAGAAAATTAATCCTAATTATTCTTTAGTTATTTTTGATGCTGTTCGTCCTTTTCATATTCAACAATATATGTGGGACAGTTTAAAAATTGAACCCAATTTAAAATACAATTATTTGGCACCACCTTTTGAAGAGAGTTTGCATAATTACGGTTGTGCCGTTGATGTTTCAATCATCGATATTTCAACTAACAAAGTATTAGATATGGGTTCACCTTTCGATTCCTTTCAAAAACTAAGCCAACCCGTTTATGAATTTCAATTTTTAAAAACCGGAGAACTTACGAAAGCGGCTTCTGAAAATCGGAAGCTATTGCGAAAAGTAATGCACTATGGCAATTTTTACGGTATTTCCAGCGAGTGGTGGCACTTTAATTATTGCACTAAAGAACAGGCAATACTCAGATTTAAATTAATAAAATAGTTCAGATGTTCGACCTCATTAAATTTTGCTTAAAAGTCTATTTGCGTTAAAAAGCTGGGGCAAGTGTGAAAGATGATTTTTGCTTCTCGCGAAGCGCTTAAATCATCAAGCTTTAATGCAAATTAGACTTTAGCAAAATTTAATGCAGTCTTGATTTTTTGTAACTTTTTCATCAAGGAAAAAGTTAAGTGAAAATTGTTTAGAGTTATCTTTTGTCTACTTTTCGACTAAGATGAAGTAAAGAGATAATTATATTAATAAAAAAAATAATCTTTAACTTTATCCTATGTCTTTCAACCTTATTTCCGAATTTACACCTACTGGCGATCAACCCGAAGCCATTAAACAATTAGTAGCAGGCATTAATTCTAACACCAAACATCAAGTGTTATTGGGTGTTACAGGTTCAGGAAAAACGTTTACCGCAGCTAACGTCATTCAACAAATAAATAAACCAACTTTAATATTAAGTCACAACAAAACTCTTGCAGCGCAATTATATCAAGAATTTAAACAGTTTTTTCCTGAAAATGCCGTAGAATATTTTGTGAGTTATTACGATTATTATCAACCCGAAGCCTACTTGCCAACTACTGGAACATACATAGAAAAAGATCTAGCCATTAACGATGAAATTGAAAAAATGCGTTTAAGCACTACGTCTTCTTTATTATCAGGGCGCAGAGACGTTATTGTGGTAAGTTCTGTTAGTTGCATTTATGGTATGGGTAACCCCAGCGATTTTAAAGCAAATATAATTGCAATACACGTTGGGCAAAAAGTTTCTCGCAATAAATTATTGCATCAATTTGTACAATCGTTGTACAGCCGCACTACGGGAGATTTTACCCGTGGCACCTTTCGAGTAAAAGGCGATACGGTGGATATTCATTTATCCTATACTGATTATTGTGCTCGCATTTCTTTTTTTGGTGATGAGATAGAAAGCATTGAAACCTTTGACCCTGCTAATAATTACGTTCTTAATAAATTTGAATCGTTTACCATTTATCCCGCAAACATATTTGTCACAGCGCCCGATACCATGCAAAAAGCCATGGTGTTTATTGAGGAGGATATGAAAAAACAAGTTGAGTTTTTCAGGCAACAAGACAAAGTGTTAGAAGCAAAACGTTTGGAAGAACGTGTGAACTTTGATTTAGAAATGATGCGTGAATTAGGTTACTGTAGCGGTATTGAAAATTATTCCCGTTATTTTGACGGCAGATTACCCGGTACCCGTCCCTTTTGTTTGTTAGATTATTTCCCAAACGATTATGTAATGATGATAGACGAAAGCCATGTAACCTTACCACAAGTACGTGCTATGTTTGGTGGCGATTTAAGCCGTAAACAAAATTTAGTAGAGTATGGTTTCCGCTTACCATCAGCTTTGGATAATCGTCCACTAAAGTTTGAAGAATTTTATTCGCTCATTAATCAAGTCATCTATATCAGCGCAACGCCTTCTCAGTTTGAGTTACAAGAGGCGGAAGGGATTGTAGTGGAACAGTTAATTCGTCCTACAGGTATTTTAGACCCAATAATTGAAGTGCGACCTTGTAACACACAAGTAGATGATTTGCTGGATGAAATACACAAAGTAGCGGCAAAAGACGAGCGCATTTTAGTTACAACCCTTACTAAACGCATGGCGGAAGAACTAACCAAATATTTAATAAAACTAAATGTACGTTGTCGTTATATACACAGTGAGGTAGATACTTTGGAGCGTATTGAAATTTTACGTCAGTTACGCATTGGGATGTTTGATGTGTTGGTAGGTATAAATTTATTGCGCGAAGGTTTAGATTTACCCGAAGTAAGTTTGGTAGCTATTTTAGATGCTGATAAAGAAGGTTTTTTGCGAAACGTAACAAGCCTTGTGCAAACCACAGGCAGGGCGGCACGTAACGTAAACGGACGTGTAATTATGTATGCTGATAAAATTACAGATAGTATGAAACATACCATTGAAGAAACTGAACGCCGCCGTAAAAAACAAATAGAACATAATTTTAAAAATAACATAACCCCAATACAAGCCGGTAAAAAAGCGAACTCACAGCCTATGAGCGGCACCACGGTCACCATTGGTGGTAAATTGGTAAAGGTTTACGACGACCCATTATTGGTAAGCATGGCCGCAGAACCCGAAGTAGAATATAAAAACGAAGCCGATTTAAAAAAGCAAATTGGCAAAATAAAATCGGCTATGATGCGCGCCGCGAAAGAAATGAATTTTATGGAAGCAGCCAAGCTCCGCGATGAAATGTACGCCTTGGAAAAGAAGTTGATTGAGATGGGGTAGTAGAAATACTGTATAATTATTATTAAAAAATGAACGAACACCAACCTTTAATAGAGCATATTAAAAAAAGAATTTCTCTTACGTCTGAGGAAGAGACAATACTTATAAATGCCTTTAAAATAACCAAAGTAAAAAAGCGACAGTTCATTATTCAACCCAACTTTGTGGCTAAGCACCGCAATTTTGTTTTAGAAGGTAGTTTTAGAGCCTACGTAGTTGGTGATGAGGGCGAAGACCATACTATACAATTTGCAATAAAAGATTGGTGGATATCGGATTACAACAGTTATATCTATCAACAACCTGCCACCATGTTTGTAATGGCTTTAGAAGACAGCATTATTTTACAAGTAGATTTTGAAACGGAACAACAGTTAAAAAGTTCGAGTCATAAATTCGAAACGTTTTTTAGAATTATGGCGGAGCGATCTGCTGCTTATATGTTGCGCCGTATTATGCGTAACTTAACACAATCAGCAGAAGAACGCTATGAAACCTTTGTAAGTCTTTACCCACAAATCGTACAAAAAGTACCACAATACGCATTGGCATCGTATTTAGGGATGACTACCGAGTTTCTCTCTAAAATTAGAAATAAACGTGTTTCAAAAAAGACTTGAACTACTTCAACCAAATTTCCTAATCCAGTTCATTTTAATTCGTGCAAAAGCAACGCAACTTTGTGTCGTCGCTATTGACAACTAACATTTAAAAACAAATTAAAATGAAAACATTAGAAAAAAGAACCTTCACAATTCCAACACGTGATGAAGTATCAGATGCAAACAAAACTATTTTTGATAACCTTAAAAAAGGTTTAGGTATGGTGCCAAACTTGTACGCTTATTTTTCAAAAAGCGAAACTGCTTTAGGCGATTATGTGGCCTTTCAAAGTCGTAAAAGTACTTTAAGCGGTAAAGAACGCGAAATTGTAAACCTTGTTACAAGCCAAGTAAATGGCTGTCGTTACTGCCAATCTGCACACACTGTTTTAGGCAAAATGCACGGTTTTACCGATGAACAAGTTTTAGAAATCCGTAAAGGTTCAGCAAGTTTTGATGCAAAATTAAATGCTTTAGCAAAATTTACAAAAGCGGTAGCTGAAAACCGTGCCAATGTTTCGGAAGATGTAAAAGAGGAATTTTTTAACGCCGGTTACACGGAAGCAAACATGATTGACGTAATTATTGTAGTTGGTGATAAAATTATTAGTAATTACTTACACAACCTAACGGGTTTTGAAATTGATTTTCCTTTAGCCGAGAAAATTTAATTCCTTTTTGAATAGTAATAGAAGTAGAAGTTGGTTAATCAGCTTCTACTTTTTTTGTTTTTTAAAAAGAATGCGTTATATGTGTTTAAGAAAATAAACTTTTAGATTGTTTACTTCTATAAAAGAGATTTAATCAAAATAAAATGAGATGGTTTTGTTAGGAAGCCATTTTTAGTATAAAAGCATAACCTCAATTTTAAAAGGACTAGATAATGCGAGAACGCTCCAAATTTACTGCTTAATTATTTTTTTTCTAATAATCCCTTTTTCAGTTTTTATTTCGGCTAAATAAATACCCGTTAGTAAATACGAAATGTCGATTTGGGAACTAAACTCTTTATCATAAACAACAGAACCTAATTGATTGTAAATTATTATCTGTTTAGGTTTTAATAATTCGCTTACACTAATATTCAAAATTGCATTTGTTGGATTTGGATAAAGCGTTAAATCAGTGCTTTGTAATATATTTTCTTTTAGACCCACAACCGTTGATTTTGTGTTAGCTCTCACGGTTCCAGTAACTGTAGGGCCCAAAACAGCAATTGAGTTATAGCTTACAGAAAATACAGGAAATTTTTGAGAGGCGTGGTAATAATCGTAATTTGTAATTTTAACAACGATTGGTAGTGGAAAGGGTGTTGTAATAATTCCATTTACTGTTGTTGATTGGGTTGTTTTAACCCTAAGTACATTTGTAAACACCTGCCCGCCCGGTATATTTAATGTTCCGGTCCCATCGGCATTTACAGTAATATTACCCGAAAAACTGCCATTAGAAGTAAAGGTAACAGTTCCGCTAAAAGGATCGGTATAGTTGTTAGAAAAAGTAAATGGAAACTTAAAAACCACAGCTGTATTGGTAAAGTTTAATTTAGCGCCTATTAACGATGTACCCATTAAATCTATTTGTGTTGTTGGCGTTACAACGGATTTATAAAAATTAGAACCATTTTGAACATAATCTGCACCTGGAAAATCGGAAGCAGATGCTACAGATGTTGTAGAGGTATATGGGGTAGAACTTATTGAATTGCTTACTATCGTAAGCGCTGAATAATCCCAAACTACATTATTACCACTAATGGCATTTATGGTTTTAGTATTTACTGAACCGGTATCTACCAAATAAGCTTTGTTTGTATCGCCTATTAAAGGCTCGTTAAACGCTTTTGTTAAACTTAATTGTGCATTAATTGTTTTAAAAGCAAATAGGGTTATTAAAATACTTAAGAAAATTTTTTTCATATTATATAGTTTAAATTTAATTTACTAAGGTATTAAAAATATTTAAAATGTAGTAGCTTTGTACTTATTAATATGGATCTTTTTACTAATTCATTTATAAAAATAACAGTTAGCGTTTGCTTATTTTATTTAAGTTCTTGTTCTCAAAACGAAATCGAAAATCCACCTATTACCACACAAATAGTAGAGTTTACAACTAAAATCATCACTATTTCAGACTCGGCTTTTGGGTATCAAATCCTTAAAAATAATAAGGTATATATTCGCCAGTTGTATATACCTGTTATTACAGGCAATCATCATTTTAAAACCAAACGTGATGCTGAAAGTTGTTGTAACTTGGTAATTTTAAAATTAAACAAAGGCATAGTTCCTCCAACAATTTTATTAAACGAATTGGACAGTTTAAAAATTAAACTAAAAAACTGATGTTAAATTAAGGTTATGAAATAGGTAAAACAATTCAGTTTTTAGTATTAAATCTATACATTTGTTATTAGAGTATTAGTTTAATTTTTAAAATAAATTACATTGAAAGATTTAACAGATGCAATAGAAATTTTTGATGTTATGGGCAAAACTAATATTTTATTAGCTTTTTGTGGGAGATTTGACCATACCATGAACACATCCTTATTACTAAATAGTAAAACCGAATTAAATGATTTGGGTGAAGCGTTTGGCGTTAACAAAAAAGTGTATAACGTATTGGTTGAAAGCGTTGAAAACGTTACCCGACATGCATTGCACGGCAATGAGAACAACATTAAATCATTGCTACTACTTTGTAAAAGTGTAAATACTTACTCTATTATTACATGCAATGCAATGCTTAACACTGATGTTTTACCTTTAAAAGAACGGTTAGATGGTATTATAAAACAAAGTAAAGAAGAATTAAAAACAAATTACCGCGAACAAATTTTGGCCGAAAGGGTTTCCGAAAATGGGGCTGGCTTGGGAATTATAGATATTGCCATTAAAACGGATAATAAAATTCGTTACCATTTTAAACCCTACTCTGCAACCACATCGTTGTATTTCTTTCAAGCCGAAATAAATTCTTAAATTATAACAATTATGAATGAACTGATTATAAATTCTACCGAAGACTCGCCCGATGTGGAATTTGATGTTACAAAAAATAAATTTTCTATCTCTGGCGAATCGCGCCCCGAAAATGCAGGTGCATTTTATAAACCCTTAATTAATTTAATAGCAACTTTAGATGCTACCTTAACAGAAAAAGAACAAACAACAGATTTTAATTTTGTTTTTGTGTTTAAATATACGTACTTCAATTCCACTTCGGCTAAATATATTGCTGATATGTTTAAAAACATTAAATCGTTAATAGAAAAAGGTCATAAAATTGAAATACAATGGTTTTATGATAAAAGAGATGAAGACATGTTAGATTCAGGAACTGAGTTTTCGGAAATGTTTAATATAAATTTCCAGTTTATTGACTACTAATTTTTTTTCTTCATTTCACAAATGCAAGATCTATTTTTTTTAACAAAATCGTTTGAATTTAATTTGTCCATATCCCGGTTTACGTCCCTTTAACGAAAATGAATCTATTTTTTTTAAAGGCAGAGAGGATCATATTGACAAAATAATTAATCAGCTTCAAGAAAAAAAATATTTAATGGTTACAGGGGCTTCTGGCGATGGAAAATCCTCTTTAATTTATGCCGGATTAATTCCACGTTCAAGAGCTGGTTTTTTCAAATCAAAATTTAATAACTGGATAATTGCCGATTTAAAACCCGAGCGTTCCCCACTAACAAATCTTGCAATTGCCATTACCGAACACCTAAACTTAAATAACTTAAATGAAGTTGAAAAAGAGTTGAGTTATGGCTTTTCATCGCTAATAAAACTTTACAAAGAATCGAATTTTTATTTAGACTACGACTCAGAAACATATCAAAATGCCGACTTTAACGAAAAACAAAATTTAAAAAATAGAAGTGCCAATTTATTAATATTAATCGATCAGTTTGAAGAGCTATTTACCAATGCCGAAAATTTTAGTAAGGGTAAGCCTTCTATTCAGGCAATTACGCTCATCAATTTAATTATTGAAACAACAAAAATTGCCGCAAAACAAAATATACCCATATATATTGTAAGCACCATGCGTTCTGATTATGTGGGTGATTGCGCTGTTTTTAAAGGCCTTCCTGAATTAATGGTTTACAGTCAATTTTTTGTTCCACGATTAAAACGGCAAGAAATTCAACGTGCCATTGTTGAACCCTCAAAACTGTCAGGCAATAAAATAAATAACCGTTTAGTAGAACGTTTAATTAATGAGCTTGGCGAAGGGCAAGATCAATTACCAATTTTACAACATGCACTAAACCGTATTTGGAAAACGCATATGGAAGATTCATCGCCCGAAATGGATTTAATACACTATGCAAAAGTTGGGGGTATTAATAAAGATTTATTGCCACTTGAACAAAAAAACCAATTTGATATTTGGTATACAAAAGAACCGGAATTTAAACATACTACAGGGTGGAAAAACCAAACCACCAACCTTACCAATGTTTTAAATGCGCATGCCCGCGAATTATTTGAAACCTCGGTGAGTTATTGTCAAAAACACATTGGCGAAGATATCAATAGGCAAGAAGCCCATGAACTATTAAAAAAAATTTTTACCTGTTTAACAAAAATAAATGATAACAGAGCTGTAAGGAACCGATTAAGTGTTGCCGAAATAAAAAATATTATTGGAAATAATTTTTCGAATAAACTTTTAGAAGGTCTTGTGAATATATACAGAGACAAGGAAAATACCCTATTGCGTCCTTTTATTAGCTCAGAAAAAGATAGTTTGTTTTTAAAAGATACTGATATTTTAGATATAACACACGAATCCTTAATTCGTAATTGGACTGAATTAACCGAGTGGACAAAAAAAGAACAAGAAACTATTTTAATAATTAACGACCTTACGAAGCAACTAGAACGATGGGTAGGCAATAATCAATCAAAAGACTTTTTATTAACTACTGGCTCGGTTAACTATTATAATAGCTGGATGGAAACAACAAAGCCCAATCCCTATTTAATTGCAAAATATGACTTAAGCAACCTTACCAAACAACAAAAACTCGAAGAGGCAACTGAGTTTTTACAAACAACAACACTTTATATTGATGCCAGCCAAGCAAACATTAAGCGCCGACAAAAAATAATGCGTGCAATTACAGCAGTAATAATTTGTGTGTTAATTTGTTTTACATCGTGGGCATTTATAGAACGAAACAAAGCCGTAAAACAACAAACTATTGCCAACCAAAAAACACAAGAAGCCCTAGTTTTTGGAAAATATGCGCTAAGCGCTGAGCAGGAAGCAGTAAGAGTAAAAGATTCTGCGGTTAAACTAAAAGAACTTGCACAACAAAGCGAAAAATTGGCAGTAAGTGCAAAACTTCAGGCCGAACTATCAAAACAAGAAGCTATTGCAGCAAAATTGGTTGCTGAAGCACAAAAACTAAATGCGATAGAGCAAACAAAACTTGCAAATAACGAAAAAACTAATGCAGAAAAACAAACTCAAAAAGCAGAGCAACAAAAATTAAAAGCCGAACAATCCGAACTAAAATCACAAAAATTAAAATTACTATCTATTGCTCAAAACTTAACCTTAAAATCGGCACTTTATAAAAACAATAACCAACTCATGGGAAAATTAGCAGTTCAAGCCTATAAGTTTAACAAAGATAATGGTGGGATAGAAGACGACCCTATCATTTACGACGGCTTAAAAAACGCATATGCTATTTTAGATGATAATAAACACACTATAATTGCTAATGCGCCCAGTGAAATGAGAGTGCTTACCGAAATTAACAAAGTGTTGTATGCCGTTGACCTAGATGGAAAAATATATGCGCAAAATTACGAAGTTGGAACAAGTTCAGTAATTGAACGCATAGAATACGGAAGCCCAATAAATACCTTATACTTTAACCAATCGAACAATAATTTAATTACCGGGCACGAAAATTTTACAGTTTGCTTGTGGGATACAAAAAATAAAATTAACCCAAAAAACAACAAGCAAACTTTTAAAGAGTTTAAGGGACACAAAGGACTAATAAGGGCCGCGGTAATAAGTAGCGATGAACAGCAACTAGCAACGGCGGGAAAAGATAGCTTATTACTTATTTGGAATATAAAACCAGAAACAAATTTACCGTTTAATACACTTAAAACAACAGGAACAGTAAAGGCTTTGGTTTTTGTAAATAACAATAAAGCAATTATTGCTGCACAAACCGACGGCAAAGTTATATACTGGGATTTTGAAACAAACCAAACAACACAATTGTATAAAAGTGCAAATGCCAAGCCTTTGTGTTTAGCATACAATAGCATAAAAAATGCATTATTAGTAGGCTTATCAGAAGGTACGCTACTACAACTTTATTTAAACACAAACGATTTTAATAATTTAAAAATTAAACAATACAAAGCGCATGCAAGCGCTATTGAAAACATCACATTTAATGCCGATTTTAGTATGCTTGCCACGTCATCAGCCGATAAATTAATAAAATTTTATAATTATAAAGCATATTTTGAAAGTGGTAACTTACAAAGTAATTTTTGTGAAATAAAGGATAATGCCGCAAAAGTAAAATACCTACTTTTTAATGCCGAAAATAAAATTGTAGCAAGTTTAAATGATAAAAGTATTCACGTTTGGGAAACATCATGCAGCAAATTAGTCTCTAATATTTGTAATTTACTACAATCAAATTTAAGTAAACAAAGTTGGAATTATTACATTGGCGAGGATATACCTTATCAAAAAACTTGCGAAAGCCTGCCTTAGTAAGTCTATTTTTAGTACATTAGTAAAATTAATTTATAATAAATGTTCCGTAATTTTTATATATTTTTTATTTTCAGTTTATATATAACTATAAATAGTAAAGCGCAAACTAATTGCAAACAGCAATTAAAACAAGCCGAAGATTTTTTCAATATTGGCGAATTTGAAAATTGTGTTCAATTACTAAATACGTCATTAAAAAATTGCAGTTACACTAAAAAAGAGCAAGAGGTTATTTATGAATTGCTTGTAAAAAGCAATATAGAAACGGATAACCTTATAGAAGTTGATTACAACACGATAAAATTATTTAAAACAAATCCTTTTTACGAACTTAAAGAAGACAATAATTCTGAAGACTTTAACCGCCATATCAAAAAGTTTTCAGTTTTACCAATGCTGTCGATTGGGCTTAGAAATACGGTATTAAAACCAAACTTTAAAACCACAAAAGTTTTTTCCGTTCTATTAGATGGCGTTGATTATGCTGCTCCTTATATTACAACTAAAACTTTATTGTTGTATTATGGTTGGATTGAATATCAATTTAAAAAAAACTTTTCTATAAATGCCGAATTTACGGGCTTAAATATTGAATATAACAGAAATTTTAGTAAAACAAATTGGGAAATGAATTTTAAGGAAAAAATGAAATTTTTTGAATTTCCACTTTATTTAAAAAAATATTTTTTAACCACTAAAACTATTTTTCCATATGCATCTGCGGGTTTAAGCTACTTAAGGTTAGTGAAATCCAGGGGCAATGCACAAATAAGTCAGTCAAACGCGTCGTATTTAACTGGTGCTCAAATGCAAACTACCTCTATTCAAAATGATATAGATTTACTTTCTATGCGTTCAAAAAATAATTTTTTGTTGCTAGTAGGTGCTGGTGTTGGCTTTAAATTTAAAAATTTTGGACTTTATGTAGACGTTCGCTATTACAAAGGAACCAATAACTTAACAAAAACTTCAAATCGATTTAGTAATTCTATGCTGATAAACGACTATTTTTACATTGATAACTCTGTAATATTGAATAAATTTGAAGGTGGTATTTCTATTTCCTACACACTAAAAAATTTAATAAAAAAAAATAAATACTAATTTTTTACATTTTTTTGAGCAATAAAATTAAAATAACCAAAAAAATAAATAAAAATAGTTGCAAAACTATTTTTTTATGTATGTTGCTTATACTATTTTTTATTTCATGTAAAAAAATTGCTGTTCTCAATGCACCAGGTACTATCTATGGTTCAACTAATGTTTGCCCAGGCGAAACCAATGTTGCATATTTTATTAATCCTATTGAAGGATCAAATTATTATTTATGGACGGTACCCGAGGGATCTAAAATAATTTCGGGGCAAGGCACAACTTCTATATCAGTTAATTTCGGAAAAAAAATAGGTGCGGTTTGCGTAAGGGCTAATAACGACAAAGAAGTTAGCCAAACATCGTGTTTAGACGTTAAACAGGGCGGTATTAGTAATCAATGGTGTCAAGCTGTTAATTTTTTAGGAGGAGCCAGGCAAGAAGGGGTAGCATTTGCAATAAACAATAAAGGATATTTTGGAACGGGAACAAATGTTAAAAACGACGTAAAATACAATGACTTTTGGGAATACGACCCCATCGAAAACACATGGAGTCAAAAAGCTGACTTAGGCGGTTTACCTAGAGTAAATGCAGTTGGATTTGCAATTAACAACAAAGGCTACATAGGCAACGGTCGTGGCACAATTGCAGGATTAGGATATTTAGCTGATTTTTGGGAATACGATCCTGCTTTAAATTTGTGGACTAAAAAACTAGATTATAATATTGCTTGTACAAATTGTTTTGCTTTTACAATAGGCAATAAAGCCTATGTTGGAGGTGGCACCTATATAAATGCACCTGCAAATTCTACTACCGATTTTTTTGAGTTTGACCCATCATCAGGTAGTTTGGGGACATGGACCAAAAAAGCAGATTTGTTAATAGCGCGTAGCTCATCAGTAGGCTTCTCTATCGCAAATAAAGGATATTTTGGTTTAGGCTCTTTTCAAAGCGTAATAGACACAAAATTTATGGAATATGACCCGTCAGATAATAGTAATGGTATCGATATAAATGGCAATCCTAAAGGAAAATGGAAATATACTGCTCCATTTTCAGGCATTCCGAGAAACGGAGCAGTGGCCTTTAAAATAAATAATAAGGGCTACATTTGTGCTGGTTTAAATGGTACTAATCTGTATTCTGACATGTGGGAATTTGATCCATCATTAAGCAATCCATGGACAAAAAAATCTTCTTTTCCTGGCGGAAAAAGAGCCTATGCCGCTGGATTTGCAATTGGTAATAATGGCTATGTTGGTTTAGGTAACGATAGTATAAATTCTGTAAATGATTTTTGGATATACGCACAATAAAAAAAGTAGAAGTTTAAAACATGAAAAAGCTATTTATAATTTTATTTATTTTCTATGCCAGTATCTTTAATTCTCAAAATAATGGGGGCTTCGAAAATTGGACTGTAATAAATGGGAAAGACGAGCCAGATAGTTGGCAAACATTAAATATATTATCACTTTTTGGTAACCCAGTATCGGCATTTAAAGTTGGTGGCACCGACAAATACTCTGGTAATTATGCGTTAAAAATTGTTTCGGTTCATTTGCCATTTAAATTGCTTCCGCAACTGCCAGATACTTTTGGTTATGCGTTTAATGGAAAGGCCATTATTTCACCTCCATCTTTTATAAGTGGTGCGCAGTATACTACTCGTCCCCAAAAAATTTCCTTGTATGCAAAATATATTCCAGTTGGCTTAGATACTGGGTTAATTGGAGTTGTTTTACACAGAAATACCACAACAGGAAGAGACACTATAGCTTACAACAGAAATAAAATTCTACCAAATGGTAGTTATACCCACTACGAAATTAATTTAAACTACCGTAACAATAACATCCCCGATTCTATAGATATTTATTTTAAACCAAGTAGCACTGATTCGGTTGGTAGAAGAGTTGGAAGTGCATTATTTATTGATGATGTTTTACTAGTAGATTTTGTTGGCCTTAAAGAAAATGAGTTATATGCATCAAAAATAAACGTATTTCCAAATCCATCGGCAGATATCCTAACTATTAGTGCCGACTTTGAAGAAGCAAATAACGTAGAGGTAACTGATGTCTTGGGGAGAACAATTGGTTACTATAAAATTCAAAATTACGCGGTAAAAATAAATGTTAACAGTTATAAAAATGGAAATTATTATTATAAAATATTAGATAAAAAAAATAAGCCACTTACTTATGGAAAGTTTAGTGTACAGAAATAATTTTTATTATTACTTTTCGAAAATTGTAAAATGCAAATAAAAAAAACAATACTAGCATTAATAGTATTTATAAATACGAGTACCCTTTTTAGCCAAAACAATGGTGGCTTCGAAAATTGGACAACGATAAACGGATACGAAGAACCTGTTGATTGGCAAACATTTAATATATTTTCTATTTTCGTTGGAAACCCTATTTGTGCTACAAAAGCAACCGGTACCGATGCTTATTCTGGTAATTATTCATTAAAAATTACGTCAAAACATTATCCTGTAAAAATAACTTCTACTTTTCCGGATACTGTAGGTTTTGCCTTTAATGGTAAAATTACAATTGCACCTCCATCGTATGCTATTGGTTCGCCCTATACGAATCGTCCTCAAAAACTATCGTTTTATGCTAAATATCTTCCAGTTGGTTTCGATAATGGTTATGCAGGCTTAGTGTTATATCGCAATAAACCAACCGGGAGAGATACAATTGGAACGGGTACAATTAATATTGCTCCAAATCCAATATACACAAGGTACGATATTTTTATCAACTATAGATCTAGCTCTGTGCCCGATTCTGCAAATATCTATTTTCAAGCTAGTAACAGTAGTAATGGTAAAAGGGTAGGCAACTCATTATTTATTGATGAAGTTAAATTTGTTGATTTTGTAGGTGTTGAAGAATATGAAATAAATGCGTCAAAAGTAAAAGTATTCCCAAATCCTGTATCGGATATTTTAACTATTACTGCTGAAATTGAAGAAGCCGATAAAATAGAAGTTTCAGATGGTGTTGGACGATTAATAAACTCCTATAAAATTAAAAATAATGAAGTCAAAATAAATATTACGAATTATATAAATGATAATTATTACTATAAAATTTTAGATAAAAAAAATAAACCGCTTACTTTTGGTAAGTTTAGTGTGATAAAATAATTTAAAATATAATTTTTCAAAAAAACAAAATGACCTTCAAAAAAACAATTATTGCATCACTTCTAGTTATTATAAATTGTGCCCATCTGTTTTCGCAAAACAATGGGGGTTTTGAAAATTGGACTGTTGTAAATGGAAAAGATGAACCCGATAATTGGCAAACACTAAATTTTTTGGCCTCATTTGGTAATCCTAAATCTGCTTTTAAAGCTACGAGCACTGATAAATATTCGGGCAATTATGCTCTTAAAGTAAAAACAGTTTACCTTTCAAATAAATTGGGTATTAATACTATGCCCGATACGATTGGTATAGTATTTAATGGCAAAATTATTATTTCTCCACCTTCTTATCGCATAGGTTCGCCCTATACTACTCGTTCAGAAAAACTAGGTTTTTATTCAAAATATGTCCCTGTAGGTTCCGATACCGGCTTAGTAATTGTTACCTTGCACCGCAATTCATCAACAGGAAGAGATACTATTGCCACTGGTAAAGTAGATATAAAACCAAATGGTAATTATTCGTTTTACGAAATTACCCTCGATTACCGATCGAACGCAACACCCGATACGGCAGCAATTGTTTTTGGCTCAAGCAAAAATAACACTATAGGTAGAGTAGGTAGTGAATTATTTGTTGATGATGTTTTATTTACTGGTCTAACACCTATTGGTATAAAAGAGTATAATAATTCTTATCATGCTAAAATAAAAACATTTCCAAATCCAGCAAGCGATATTATTACTATAAATACACCATTTGATGAAGCCAGTAAAATTGAATTGTTTGATGTTTCGGGAAAATACATTAACTCTTACAAAGTCATTAACTACATAGTTTTAATAAATACTAACCAATATAGCAATGGCGTATATTTTTTTAATGTTTACGATAAAAAAAACAAATTACTTACTACAGGAAAATTTAATGTAGTAAAATAAACAGAATATAGATTATTATGGATAGTGCCCCTTCTGTTAAAATATTTTTTAGTGCTATACAATGGGACAAAACAGAGGAAGAGAAGACATTATTCTTAACTCTTGAAAGAGCCGGATTTTCATTTCAAGATGCGTATCGTGAACAAAATTTTAGTTACGAAAATATACTTGGAGATATTGACGAACATTTTAAAAACTCTAGCTGCTCTATCCATTATATTGGTCATGAAGATTTTGAATACATAAATGGTATTCCCATCGACGAATACGTTTTTGAAAAAGCGAGGGCGAGAATTAATGAAGACGAAAGCTTTAAAACTTTTATTTGGATGCCAAGCGAATTTAATTACTCAAAATTAAGTGGTGACAAAACCAATTTTATAAATAAAATTCAAAACCACTTGTCAACTAATATGACGCTTTCGCGCGTGCCTAGTGCAATACAGTTTGTTGAAGACGTAAGATTAGTTTTAGAAGAACAAACGACACAAAAATTTGATACAACACCTACCGATGTATTTTTAATATTTAACGAAACAGATGATGCAGAAGCTGTAAAAATTGAAAATATGCTTTCCGGCATTCTAAAATTTACTAAATTAAAAATTGTACAAGATGCAGACATTGATTATGAAGAATTTGCCTCGCAACAAATGAACGTTAGTAAGCTCTCTGTTATTTTTTATAAAAATGCTACTGAATGGGCTCTACCTTTTGTACAACAAATTTGGAAAAAAGTAGGTGGTGCTGCTTCTAAATCGCAATTATTATTTATTGGCGACGATAGCGTGCAAAGTAATAACGCTCAATTTACTGCTCCAAAAGTTATTTCTGTTTCTATCCCTTCGCAATTAATGGCTTTAGAAATTAAAGTTCAATTTGATAAAATAAACGAACAAGGCTAATTATGGAACATTTAAATGCAGAACAATTATTACTCGAAAAACAAAAGCTAGATATTTTAAGAATAGAGCTCGAGGAAAAAAATAAACAGATGTGGGCTATGTCTGAAACAGTTTATAAAGAAAAAAAGAAAGTTGAGGAGCAATTAAACGAAATTTTGTCTCAAAAATCAGTACTCGAAACGCAAAAAAACGAAAACGATACCAAAGTAAAACAACTTTGGGAACAAAGTACTGCCATACATAAAGAGAAAGAACGAATAGAAAAATTAAAAACCGAAGTTGAGTACCGCCATCAAGAAATAGTAGATAGCGTTCATTACGCCAAACGCATTCAATTAGCCATTTTACCGTCAGAGCCTTTATTAAAAACGTATTTAAAAGATTCGTTTATTTATTTTAAGCCCAAAAACATTGTGAGTGGAGATTTTTATTGGGTAAAACACATTAACGATTCTAAAATTTTATTTGCAGCTGTTGATTGCACAGGACATGGCGTGCCTGGTGCCTTTATGAGCATAATGGGGCATAATTTATTAGAACAAACAGTTACTGCACACACTAATTATAAACCTTCGTTTTTATTAACGGAACTAAGTAACGCTTTAATTAAAACCTTAAAACAAACCAGCGATTTTGAATCTGTTAAGGATGGAATGGATATTGCTTTATGCGCAATTGATTTGATAAATTTAAAATTAGAATATGCAGGTGCCCACAATTCATTATACCTAATCAGAGACGGAAATCTTACAGAGTACAAGGCCGACAATAGATCAATAGGATTTTCTTACGCTAAAAATTCGCTGTTTACCAATTACGAAATAGATATAAAAAAAGGCGATTGTTTATACATTTTTTCTGACGGGTACGTTGACCAAAAGGGTGGCGCAAACAAAACTAAATTTTTTTACGGGCCTTTTAAACAACTGCTCATTAGCATGTTCGATAAAGAGATGCAGGAACAGCAACAAATTTTAAACGATACATTTTTAAATTGGAAAAAAGAACTAAGCCAAATTGACGACGTGCTTGTATTTGGAGTGAGGGTTTAAAAAAGCTAAATTTCAAATTTTCATTTTCTCTATCAATTAAATAAACTATCTCTATAATATAAAACAAAAAGCGTCTTGGTTCATCCAAGACGCTTTTTCGTTTTTAAAATTTTAATTCTTAATGCCCGCCACCATCATGTTCACCATCTTGTAAAGGAACCGTTTGCGGTATGAAATCTTTTTCAGCACCAGGCTTACTGTAATCGTAAGCCCAACGCTCTACATGTGGTATAGCACCTGGCCAATTACCATGTATGTGCGCCATAGGGTTAGTCCATTCTAAAGTATTACTATTCCAAGGGTTTTGTGGTGCTTTTTCGCCTCTAAAAATACTGTAGAAGAAGTTAAATAAAAACACACCTTGCGATAAAGCACCTAAAATGGCACAAATGGTTACAATTTCATTAATATCTACTAAATTATCAAACATTGGGAAGTTACTGTTAGTGTAATAACGACGCGGAACGCCAGCTAAACCTAAAAAGTGCATAGGGAAAAACACACCATAAGCAGTTATAAACGTTAACCAAAAATGCACATAACCTAATTTTTTGTTCATCATACGTAAAAACAATTTTGGAAACCAGTGGTAAACCCCGGCAAACATCCCAAAAATGGCACTTAAACCCATTACAATATGAAAGTGAGCAACAACAAAGTAAGTATCGTGTACGTTAATGTCCAAGGTTGAATCGGCCAAAATAATACCCGTAACACCACCAGTAATAAACGAACTTACTAGCCCAATACTAAATAACATAGCTGGTGTGTAACGAATATTACCTTTCCATAGCGTAGTAATATAATTAAATGCTTTAACCGCCGATGGAATAGCAATTAATAAGGTTGTAAATACAAACACCGAACCCAAAAATGGATTCATCCCCGTCATAAACATATGGTGACCCCATACAATAAACGACAAGAAACCAATAGCTAACATCGAACCAATCATGGCACGATAACCAAAAATTGGTTTGCGAGAGTTGGTTGCAATAACTTCAGATGTTATACCTAACGCTGGTAATAATACGATGTAAACTTCTGGGTGTCCTAAAAACCAAAATAAGTGCTCAAATAAAATAGGGCTTCCACCAACGTTATCTAAAGGGCGTCCTCCAATATAAATGTCAGATAAATAAAAAGAAGTTCCAAAACTTCTATCCATTATTAATAATAACACACAAGAAACTAAAACAGGAAAAGACAATACACCTAAAATAGCCGTAATTAAAAATGCCCAAATGGTTAAAGGCATACGCGTCATTGTCATCCCCTTTACACGAAGATTAATAATAGTTACAATGTAATTTAAACTTCCTAATAACGATGATACAACAAATATTGTCATTGATATTAACCACATCGTCATTCCTAATTTTGAACCGGGTATAGCTTCAGGTAAGGCTGAAAGTGGCGGGTAAATTGTCCAACCAGCAGAAGCGGGGCCATCATCAATAAAACAAGATGCCATCATAATCGCACTTGATAAAAAGAAAAACCAATACGACAACATGTTTAAAAAGCCTGAGGCCATATCGCGTGCACCAATTTGGTAAGGAATTAACAAATTACTAAATGTACCACTTAAGCCACCTGTTAAAACAAAAAACACCATTATAGTACCATGTATTGTTACTAGGGCTAAATACATATTTGGATTTAAAATGCCTTCAGGTGCCCACTTATCTCCTAACAAAGCGTTTACAAATGCAAATTTTTCACCAGGCCAAGCCAATTGCATTCTAAAAATAATACTCATAGTCATAGCAACTACAGCCATTACTATAGCAGTAATTAAAAACTGACGAGATATCATTTTATGATCTTGCGAAAAAATGTACTTTGTTACAAATGTTTCATGATGATCATCGTGATCATGAACGTGGTCGTGATGAACCAAATGTTCTTTTTCTAAGGCGGTGGAAGTAGTTACAGTTGCCATGTTATTTATTTTTATAGTTAATCTTTTTATTTAATTGCTACCACTTTAGTAACAGTTTTAAATGCTTTTTGTTTTGCAATCCAAGCTTTATAATCAGCCTCAGTATCAACTACTAAATTCATTTGCATACTATAGTGTGATGAACCACATATTTTGTTACACAACAATAAATAATCGAATTCAATTGGCTCCTTGTTAAACTTTGCGCGTTGTTTATTAATCCCTGCCATCATTCTTACAACATAAGGGTCTTTTCGCATTTGTGCCGTAGTTTTTGTAGGCACAAATTTAAATTCGGTTACCATACCTGGTACGCAATTCATCTGCGCTCTAAAGTGTGGCATATAAGCGCTGTGAAGGACATCGCGGCTACGCATTTTAAACTCTATTTCGCGTCCTACAGGTATGTGAAATTCGTTTTTAACAATCAAATCGTCAAAGCCTGAAGCATCTGTCGTATCTTGTCCAACGCTATTTGAACCACCAATTTGACGGTAATCGGTTTGTCCTAGTTTTCCGTCTTTACCTGTGTAACGTGCTGTCCAATCAAACTGCTTTGCATACAACTCAATGGTTACCCTGTTTGGATCGTTGGCAGTGTCTGTAATCTCGTTCCAATATTTAAGACCAAAAATAATTACAAAAGCTAATACAATTGCCGGTACTATTGTCCAAGCCATTTCTAACCGGTTATCGTGTGGGAAATAAGTAGCTACTGTTTTTTTGTTGCCACGGTATTTATAAGCAAACCAAAATAAAAAGAAATTAGTTACAAAAAACACAAAAACGATTAAGTACATATTATAATCCCATAACGTATCAATTTTTTCACCATGTACAGATGCTGCACCTGGCAAAACACGCTCGTTCCAGCGCATACATTGCCAAATAAAAAACGCAAAAAATACAACCATAAAACCTAACATGGCTTTACCCATCATATTATTATCGCTATCAGTTACGTGCCATTCAGTGGTTTTTTTTAACCCACGACTCAATTCTATTACTCTTAATAATTGGTGCCCTGCAATTATTAGCAAAACGATGGTTAACAGTACTAAAAAATTCATTTTATATCAGTTTTAATCTTTAATTTATAATCTTTAATTTACAATTTCTGTTATATTGAGTGGTGCAAACTTTCTTGTAAAAATGGATGATTTTTTACACGCAATGGCGCTTTCGATAAAGCGTTTAACACTACATAAATAAATAACCCTAAAAAGAAGAAAAAGTTTCCAAATTCCATCCAGCTTAAGCCTGTCCATGCATGCCCAACTGTACCTGGCATTACAATCATAATCAAATCTAAATAATGACCAATAAAAATAATGGTTCCAATAAACATTAAGAAGAAAAAATTGCGTTTACAATCGCGGCTCATTAACATTACCATTGGGAACGCAAAATTTACAAATAAAACCGTCCACATTAGTGCTTTGTAACTTTCCCAACGTGTTTGGAAATAGATAACCTCTTCAGGAATATCGGCATACCAAATTAACATAAACTGAGAGAAATACAAATACGTCCATAAAAACGAAATAGCAAACATCCATTTACCCATATCGTGTATAGTACTTTCGGTTACAAATTCTAAATAGCCAATTTTTTTTAACCAAATAACTAAAATAGTAATAGCAACAATGGCACTTATCCACATACCTGAGAAAATGTACCAGCCAAATAAGGTGGAGAACCAGTGTGTATCAATACTCATTAACCAATCCCAACTTGATGTAGAACTTGTTACCGCAAATAATACCATAAACCAAGCACCAATTTTAATGTTTTTCCAATGGTAGCTGTTGTTTACATCAATGTCTAATTTATCAGCCTCTAATGAGTTCTTACGCAATTTCATTGTAAACCAAAGCCACCCTACCATGTATAAAACGGTGCGTATCCACCAAAAAATTCCAAAGTAACCAATTTTATCCGCAATAACCTCGTCGTAGTTTTCGTGTCCTGGAGTTGCAATACCTGGAGTCATCCAATGATAAATATGGTGTACATTAAACTGCCCTAAAATGAATAACAACATCATAAAACACAAACCATACGGTAAATACATGGTTACTGCCTCAATTACACGTTTAATAGTTGTACTCCAACCCGCTTCAGCAGCGTATTGCAAACCTAAAAAGAATGCTGCTGCCAATGAGAGTGCCATAAAAAAGAACGAACCTGCAAATACATTGCTCCAAGCGCGTGTACCTGCATGATATCCCTCTTCGTGGTTTCCTTTGTCCATTACAAACATTAAAATAATAGATAGTAAACCAATGCCCATTAAAATAAACGAAGCCATTTTAGCTTTTGATGGGACTGTAAACTGTAATTTTTCTTCTGTGTTCATATTTTAGTATCTGTTAAATCTTATTAATATTATTTTCCTGTTGGTTTTGCAGCTTCAACTTTTGTACTATCGCTAACTACTTCTTTTGGTCCTTGCAATTTTTGCACAAAATACACTAATTTCCAACGCTCTTCTTGCGTTAATTGGCTGGCATGCGAACCCATTGTGCCTTTGCCATAAGTTAATGTATGAAACATTTTCCCTTCAGGTAAGTTTTTTAAAGTTCCATTATAAGCCGGAGGAGGACCAGGTAATTTAGCACCTACTTTTCCATCTCCAGCACCTGTAGCGCCATGACAGTGAACACAAAATTTACCATATAATACTTCGCCCTCTGCCTCATATACTTCACGCGACTTTTCGGCTAAAGGATTTTTTAAGTTTAAACCTGCGGCTTCGTATCCTTCAAGGGTATTTGCATAACCATAAGGCATGTACCCCCGTGCAACGGTACCTTTTACAGGTTGCATGGCATTATTTATTGTATCTCCATCAACCGTATGAATTTGATAATACTCTAACGATGGCGAACGGTACATATCGGGCATAAACTCCACTCCAGGGCTATTTGCATCTTTTTTTCCACAAGATGAAAAACCTGCTATCATAAGCCCTGCTAAAGCGCCGCAAACAACAAATTTTATGTTTTTATAGTGTTTTTTCATTTGTAATAATTAATGTGTTTCGTCTAAAACGTAAGCTGGTTCAACAACAAAAGTTCCTTTGTGATTTATTTCTTCAGCACCATTTGATTTTAATATTTCTTCTGCTTTTTTTGATTGTTCGTCGTTTAACTCTAAATAAATTAAAAATTTATCGTCGGTTGTACGGGGGTCAGGGTTTTTAGCTTTAGCACCTGGCACCAACCAACAACGTAAAAAATAAGTTAAAGCCATGCCATGAGCGGCACAAAATACAGTCGCTTCAAATGTAATAGGAATAAATGCAGGAATATTAAAATAATACGCCCAGTTTGGTTTACCACCAATATCGTTTGGCCAATCACTAATCATCATATACCACATCATTAGGGTGGCTAAAGACGTACCGGTAATGCCATAAATAAAAGCGCAAATAGCGATGCGGGTGCGTGGCACACCAATAATGCCATCGATACCGTGAATTGGCATAGGTGTAAAAACATCCTTTATGCGAATACCTGCGGCTCTTAATTTTTTACAGGCTTCTAACAAGGGTACTTCATCGTTAAAAACGCCGTGAATAATGTTTTTATTTGTTGCTATTGCTGGTCCCATTTAATTTTTAATTTTAATATTCAGTATTCTTAAATCTTATATCTAACTTCTTAAATCTTAAATTATTAGTGATGAGCCCCATGTTGTGCTGCATCTTTCTTTTGTTGTTCGCCACTAGATTTTAATATTGTTTTTAATTCTGCCTGCGCAATTACAGGGAAATAACGAGAGAACAATAAGAAGAAGGTACCAAACATCCCAATTGTTCCAACAAAAATTCCAATATCAATAAATGAAGGCGTGTAAGTATTCCATGTTGATGGCAAGTACGTACGGCATAATGTAGGAACAATAATTACAAAACGTTCAAACCACATACCAATATTTACAACAATGGACAAAATAAAAGTTGCTAAAATAGAGGTGCGTATTTTTTTAAACCAAAATAATTGTGGCGATAATACGTTGCAACTCATCATAATCCAATAACTCCAAGCCATAGGGCCCGTTGCACGATTTAAAAATGCGTATTGTTCCCATTCTACACCACTGTACCAAGCTACAAATAACTCGGTTAAATAAGCCACACCTACAATTGAACCGGTAACAATAATTACAATGTTCATGTATTCAATGTGCTTAATTGTTACATAATGTTCTAATTTATAAATTTTACGCACTACTAACATTAACGTTAATACCATTGCAAAACCTGAGAATACCGCACCTGATACGAAATAAGGTGGGAAAATAGTGGTATGCCAACCTGGTACTACGGAGGTAGCAAAGTCGAAGGATACAATAGAGTGAACCGAGAATACTAAAGGGGTTGACAAACCTGCTAAAACTAAAGATACTTCTTCAAAACGGCTCCAGTGACGAGCGCTACCACCCCAACCAAATGATAAGGTGCTGTACATTTTCTTTTGCCAAGGTTTAATTACGCGGTCGCGAATCATACCAAAATCTGGTATTAAACCAATGTACCAAAATACAATAGATACTGTTGCATATGTTGATACTGCAAACACGTCCCATAATAATGGTGAGTTAAAGTTGGGCCACAAACTACCAAATTGATTTGGTAAAGGAAATAACATATAATCTAACCAAGGACGCCCTGTGTGAAGGGTAACGAAGATGGCGGCACATAGTACAGCAAAAATCGTCATGGCTTCTGCCGAACGGTTAATAGCCATACGCCATTTTTGACGGAACAGTAATAATACTGCAGATATTAAGGTACCTGCGTGACCAATACCAATCCACCAAACGAAGTTGGTAATGTCCCAAGCCCAATCTACCCCATTGTTACTTCCCCAAGCGCCAATACCTACACCAATAGTGTATGCAAGGCAACCTATACCCCATAAAAAGCTAAGGGCACAAAGCGTAATTAATGTGTACCAACCTTTTGCGGCTTTACCTTCAATTGGGGCAATAATATCATCAGATATTTGACGGTAACTTTTGCTACCTAATATCAGTGGTATCCTTATGTCTGATTCTGCGTGCATAGTATGTTTTAATTAATTCTTAAATTATGAATGTTTTTCTTCTGAATGAGCTTCTTTTTTATCTTCGTGTTTAGCGCTTACTACTTCCTTTTTCTCTAAAATAGCTTCTTCTTGATTACGTACTTTTAGCATATAAGATACAGTTGGTTTTACACCTACATCCTCTAATAACAAGTAATTACGGTCATCTTCGCGCCATTTTACAACTTCTGATTTTTCATCGTTTACGTCGCCAAACATAATAGCGTTTGTAGGGCAAGCCTGTTGACAAGCGGTTTTTATAGAACCGTCTACAATTGGCATACCTGCTTTCTTAGCTACTAATTTTCCTGCTTGTAAACGTTGAGTACACATTGAGCATTTTTCCATTACCCCACGACTACGAACTACCACATCTGGGTTTAACACCATGCGTCCTAATTCTTGTTGAGCAGGATTTACATCGGCAAACCAATCGTTTGCGTTATAATTAAACCAGTTAAATCGACGTACTTTAAACGGACAGTTATTGGCACAGTAACGTGTACCAATACAACGGTTGTAAGTCATCATATTTAAACCTTCGGTACTATGCGATGTAGCTAAAACCGGACAAACTGTTTCGCAAGGTGCGTGGTTACAGTGTTGGCACATCATTGGTTGAAACGTTACCTTAGGATTTGCCGAAGGATTTTCCATTTCAATGTACATTTGTTTACCACCAATATGTTCTTCATGGGCTTTAGCCTTGTTCATATCCGAACTGTAATAACGGTCAATACGTAACCAAAACATATCACGTGTTTTAGCTACTTCTTTTTTACCTACTACGGCAACATTATTTTCGCTCGTACAAGCTACAACACAAGCAGAACACCCAATACATGTATTCATATCAATGGTTAATCCCCATTTATGATTCATACGTGGATGTGCATCCCATAAATCTATCTCGTTTACGTGTTTTTTACCACCACCATGAACAGGAAGTTCAGTTGCTGGATTCCACTCATCTTTACCTAAAGCAGCATATTCTGGTAATGATACTTCACGCAATAAATATTCCTCACGACCCATAATGGTGTGCTGAATTTGAGTAGCAGCAAAATCGTGTTTACCTTCGGCTTTGGTAACAGTTACATTACCCGCTACGTTTTGTATAGTATCGTTTACTATGTTTAAAAATTGAAATGCATTAACACCAACACCATTAGCTACTTTCATAGATTCTGCGCTACGGCCATAACCTAATGCTAAACCAATAGTACCAGGTGCTTGACCTGGTTGAGGAAACATAGGGGCGGTAATTTTAACGCCGTTAAAGGTTACGTCTACCATCGACCCTTGCGTATCTTGACGCAACATTTCGTTTAAACCCATTGCTTTTACATCAATAGGGCTCATGGTAATATAATTATCCCAAGTAACTTTAGAGATAGGATCTGGCAATTCCATTAACCATGGGTTATTTGCATGATTACCGTTTCCTAAACCAATTTTTTCGTAAACTACTAAATCAAAAGCACCGCCTTTTATTGCAGTTGCCATTGTAGCAGCTTTGTTGTAATCAGGTGTAGGCAATGTTTCAACAACCGCAACTGGGGCTTTTTTATCTTCAACCTCAGGTTTAATTAGTGAGTCTCCAACCAATTCGTTAATAATTGTGGCAACGCCTGCTAAAACGGGTTTACCTAGAGAATCTTTAACCATTGGTGCAACAACCACGTCTTTATGAACGTATGTTTTTACCACACCATCGTGTAATGCATTGGCCCAAAAGCTAGGGAAATCAGCATGTTTACCTTGGTTAGGAAAAATACTGTTATTCCAAACACCTTGTAAATAGGCTAAATAATCGGCTTTTATACCACTCCACTTTAACATACTGTCTTGAAACTGACGCGTACCTTCGTGACGAGGTGAAGCAAAAATAGGATTAATTGTAGGTTGTTGTAATGAATAATGTCCGCGTTTTGGATTAGCATCGTTCCACGATTCTAACCAGTGATGATCAGGACAAACAACGTCAGCCATTTGCGCTGTTTCATCTAACACATTTGCAAATGCAACCTTTGTAGCTACTTTTTTATAAGCTTCCGCGAATTTTAAACTTGCTGGCGCTGTGTAAATAGGGTTACAAGCGTAAGTCATTAACACATTAACTTTACCTGAATTCATTTCACTAATTAATTCAGCAAATTCTTTATCGTTACCTTGTTTTAGGTTAAAATGATTTTCTACATCTACAGTTTTACCGTAATTGTCTAACATTTTATTAATTCCATTAACTAAGGTTTGAACACCTTCGTCGTTAACGCCTGAAACCACAATGGATTGACCTTTGTTTTTCATTAACGCCTCAGCCGCTTTTTCAATTGCTTTTTGCGCTAATGGGTTAGAAATTTTTTCGTTACCTGAAACTTTAGAATTACCAGTTTCTTTTGCCACTTCGTTAAATAAAGCAACAGCCACCGAACCTAACTCAGACCCTTTTACCATATAACGCTCATCGGCATTTGCACCGGTTAACGATAAGTTAGATTCGAAATGGTAGTGTTTACTCATTTCGGGTTTATCTTTAGTAACTTTACGTGTTGTGGCGTATTGTTTTGCAAATTCGGTTGGGTTTAACCAATTACCTAAAAAGTCGCAAGCTAAACCTACGATGATTTTTGCTTTACTAAAATCGTAAGAAGAAACAACTGCTTTACCCCAAACATTTTTGTTTGCAAGCGTTAAAGCATTGTAAGAAATAGCATCATAAGTAACGTGCTTAGTATTCGGATATTTTGAAGTAAACTCAGCAACAACAGCTTTTGTAGAAGGAGAGATAATAGTGGACGTTAAAATACGAACAGTTCCACCTGATAAAGAAGATGCAACAGCATCATCTACATTTTTCCAACTTGCATCTTTGCCTTTAAGCATTGGGCCACGCAATCGAGCGCCATCATAAAGTCCTAAAACAGAAGCTTGCACACGAGCAGTAGTTCCACCATGCGTAACTTTTGATAAATCGTTTCCTTCAATTTTAATAGGACGACCTTCGCGGGTTTTAACTAAAATAGAAGAGTAATCGTGACCATCGTAAAACGTAGAAGCATAAAAATTAGCTACACCAGGTGTAACTTCTTCTGGTTTTACAACGTAGGGAATAGATTTAATAACAGGTGTTTCGCAGGCAGCTAATGCAACTGCCGCTGTGCTAAAGCCCATTACTTTTAAAAAGTCGCGACGTGAAGTACCCGATTGCTCAGCTTCATCGCTACTTAAAAACTCATCCATTGGCAGAGGTTGAGCAAATTCATTCTTTGCTTTCTCTTGAAAATCGGGGCTATTGTGTAGTTCGGGTAAGCCTTTCCAGTATTTTTTTGACATAGACATTAATTAATTTTTAATTTTTAATCCTTAGTAATGGCATTTACCACACTCTAATCCACCAATTTTTTCAACTGTAAATTTAACATCGTATTGACCGGCATATTTTTCTTTTAATGCTTTGTGTAAGCGATCGTAATAAGCATTACCTTCCATTACCACTTCTGTTTTGCGGTGGCATTCAATACACCATTTCATCGTTAAAGGTGCTTTTTGCTCAGCAACAGTCATTTCTTTAACATTACCATGGCATTGCTCACATTTTATTTGGCCAACTACAACGTGTTGTGAGTGATTAAAATAAACATGATCGGGTAAATTGTGAACTTTTATCCATTTTAGAGGGTTTTCTTTTGAGGTATCGTATTTACCCGTTTTAGGGTCAAAACCACTGGCGGCGTATATTTTGCCGATTTCTTTTTCACCGTATTGCGGTCCTTTTTGAATGCCTTTGTGGCAATTCATACAAATGTTTACTGATGGAATACCTGCGTGACGTGATTTTTCAACTGAACTGTGGCAATACTGACAGGCAATTTCGTTTTCGCCAGCATGTAATTTGTGAGAGAATTTAATAGGTTGTTCTGGCTTGTAGCCTTTTTGGGTTTTCCAATCGTAATACACACCAATTTTGTAGCAGGCATCCCAGCACGATTTCATTCCACCAAAGGCAATAATAATAATAAATACACCTACTAAACGACGATGCCCAGCCATCCAATTTCTAACTTCTTGATAGAACGTAATGTCAGGGTTTTCGGCTTTACCTTCGATACGGTTAGCTGCATTTTGCATAGAAGTGCGTACACTACGAAAAGCACCAATTAAAATAGCTAAAATAACAATAATACCCAAAATTAGGTACAAAGGTTCGATACCGCCTTTTTGCTCTTCTGTAGCTTCTGCGCCTCCGCCAGTAGTAGTTCCTGAAGCAACTTGTTTTAAAGCAGGATCTGGACCTTTTAAAAATGCAACAATTGCATCAACACCTTTTGCATCAATTTGCCCTTCAAACACAGTCATAGCAGCACCGTATTGGGCTTTAATTTTTTTAGCGTAAGGGTCGCCAGCTTTAATAAGAGCTTCGTTATTTATTATCCATTTGGTAATCCAGTCGCCTTTAGGTATTCTGTCGAAAACACCTTTTAATCCTGGACCAGTGCCAACAGCATCAGAGTGAGAGGCATGGCAAGTAGCACAGTTTTGTTTAAATAATTTTTCGCCATCTTGGGCTTTTAGTGAAGTTGAGAGTGTAAAAACCGTTAAAATAGTTATTAACAGGGCTTTAAATGAAGTACGAGATATATGGTTTTTCATATTAAAATGAGAAATTACGCAGTATGTTTATTGTTTTATGACAAATTAATGACACAAAACGAGGGCAAATTTAACAGAATATGAATAAATAAGACGCGAAATTTTAAATATTTTTAACCTTTTGGTTAATTTATAATGATTCTAAATAATAAATTTTTTGTCGTTTAAAAAGTAATTTTTATCGATGATTGAATTTAACAACATTAGCCATATTTACTTTACGGAATTATACTGTTTGGATATAATATCTTTTGTTTCGCTAATTAATTTTAAATCTTGCGGGTTTGTATTGGTTGTTTTTGCAGTCTTTTCTTTTTGTTCCCATACATTCATTAATTCTTTTAAACTTTTTTGGCCGGCAAATTTTGTGAATTTGCTGCCATTTTTGGCAATTATCTCAAAATCTTGTGCCGCCACCAATGCTGAAACAGAGTTGCTGCAGCGTTTAGCGCATTTAGCATAATAACTACAGTAGCTAAGCATTTCAAAACCATTTACATTTTTTAAATTGGCTCGGTAAAAACCAATTTGATCGTCGCTACCATAGTTTGCATACAATTCAGCAATGGTAAACAGCACATCGCCTCCACATTCGTTTTCAAATGCCTTTGCTTTTTGCATGGCTAATTTTACATCCGTTTTACCAATGCCATCAAGCGCTTCGCCACAAATGGCATAACTCATTTCGCTTAAGGCTTTTTCGTTTAGTGCATTAATATCGCTGGTATTTGAGTACAATTTATTTAAGGTATTTAAAGCCTTTGCTCGGGTTATTGTTTTTTTATCAGAATTATAAATTGTAATTAACAAAGGTTTAAGTGTTGTTTTATCCTCTATAACTTCGGCTAATTTGCCTATTGCATAATTTCTTAAAATAAAATAGGTATCGTTTTGCGCTACAGCTTTAAATAACTGTTGCACTTCGGCATCTGTTTTGTATTTTTCTAATTCTTTTAGTGCTTCTAAACGGTCTTCGTAAAGTGGTGCATAGTTATATTGAAAAATGTATTCTTGTTTTGTTTTTTTATACTCTAAATCGCATAATAATTGGCGCTCAGCATCAAAATTTACGAGTAAAGGCACTAGGCTTGCAATAGTAAATGTTTGTTTGGCGTCGGTTACAACAATACGTGTACGGTTTGGTTTTGATGGATTTATATACACATCAATATCAATTGGCAAAGTATAAAGTGGTACATTTTTAAAATTCTGATTTTGCTCAACTGTTAATTCTACAGCACTTATTGCTGGGTTATAGTTTTGAGTAACTTTAATTACGGGTCTGCCTTTATTTAAAAACCATTGGTTAAAAAACCAGTTCATATCTTTACCTGTGGTTTGTTCAAATGCTAAACGAAGCTGATGTATTTCGCCTGTTTTAAATTTATTGGTTTCTAAATAATTTTTTAAAGAAGAATAAAAGGCATCATCTCCAACGGCTTTGCGAAGCATGTGTAATACCTGCCCGCCTTTGTTATAACTAAAGCCATCAAACATATCTTCGCGGTTATCGTAATTAAAGCGAATTAAATTTACTTCTTTATCATTTCTTAAATAACCTTGTTTGCTTTGGTAATGATGATAATCAGCGGCATCGCGACCAAATTTGTATTCTTCCCACATGTATTCGCCATAAGTAGCAAAACTTTCGTTTAGCGGAAGGTTACTCCAACTTTCGCTCGTAACAAGGTCTCCAAACCATTGGTGAAATAATTCGTGACAAACAATGGAGTTTGATTTTTTGTAGTCGATAATTTCGCGGGTAGTTTGGTAAACGCTAAAATCGCCATGCAGTGTGGCACTTGTGTTTTCCATGGCGCCACTAACGTAATCGCGTACCACAATTTGTGCGTATTTAGGCCAAGCATAGGGTACACCCAAGGTTTTAGAATAAAACTCTATCATTTCTTTTGTGTCGCCAAAAATAGCTTTGGCATGTGGTTCAAATTCTTTCTCAACATAATAACTAATTTCTTTTCCATTCCAGGGTTCGTCTACTACTTTTTTAAATCGCCCTACTGCCATCATAGCAAGGTACGGCGCGTGGGGTTGGTCCAGCTTCCAATGGTCGGTTCGGGTGCTATCATTATGTTTTACACTCTCAACTAGTAAACCGTTAGATAGGGTGGTGAATTGATTTTCAACAGTCATAAAAATATCTTGTGTCATTTTTTGATTAGGACTATCAATGGTTGGAAACCAAGCTGAATTGGACTGAGTTTCCCCCTGAGTCCATATTTGAGGCATTTTATAGGGATCTAAACCAGCGGGATTAATAAAATATAAGCCCTTATCGCTATTAATGGCGCGGCTTCCGCCTAACTTTAACTCATTTGGTTTTGAAATATAATCGATAAAAATTTTAAATTTAGTTTCGGACGTATACATTCTATCTAAATTTATTTTTAGCGAATCGTTTTGATAGGTGTATTTTAATGGTAGTTTAAAAGATGTGTTGTTGTTTTGCGAGCCTTTAGTGTTAGGATTTGCCATCTTATCAGTTGTTTCAACAATTAGCGCAACTTCCCTAATTTCCATACCTCTTGCATCTAAGCACAGTAAGTTAGCGGGATAAAAATGTGGCTTTAATTGAATGGTGGCTTTACCATTGAGGTACGAGTTTGTCCAATTAAAACTTACATCTAAGCGGGTATTAATAATATCAAAATTAATAGAATTAGAGGCTTGGTAAATCTGTTTTTTTGGTGTTTCGTTGGCCAGTACCTCTAAGGTATCTAACTGTATAGCGGGTTCGTTAGCGATTGATTGGGTTGATTTTTTTGTGCTGTGACAAGAGAAGGTTAATAGAGCAATACATGCAATTAAAGCTATAAATTTTGAAAACATAGATGATTTTTTAGAGCGTAAAAATGCCATTAATTTACTGAATAGCAAAAATTTACAAATTATATTATTAGAAAACCTAATTAATTTTAGCTTACAGCCTTTAAACTCAAATCCAAACTCTTGATGTGATGTGTTAGTGCACCTACCGAAATAAAATCAACACAGCATTTGGCATAACCAGCAATGTTTCTTTCTGTGATGCCTCCCGAAGACTCGATTTCAAATTGATTTTTAATAAGCTTTACAGCCTCTGCTGTTTGTTCAACCGTAAAATTATCGAGCATAATGCGTTGTACTTTGCCGTGCTCCAACACTTTTTTCACGTCGTCTAAAGTTCTTGTCTCTACTTCAATTGGGAGTTTTAATTTTTTAGATTTTAAGTATTTATTAGCGGCATCAATGGCATTTGTAATTCCACCAGCAAAATCAATATGGTTATCTTTTATTAATACCATATCAAACAAACCATAACGGTGATTAGCACCTCCACCAATTACTACTGCCCATTTTTCAAAAAAACGAAAGCCTGGCGTTGTTTTACGTGTATCAATTACTTTGGTAACTGTACTTTTACATAAACTTTGCAGGTAATTTGTTTTAGTAGCTATGCCACTCATTCGTTGCATTACATTTAGTATAATGCGTTCGGCCGTTAAAAGTTTTTGTGTATTTCCTTCTAAATAAAAAACAATATGTCCTTTTTTTACAATATCACCATCCACCTTCAATTCAGTCATTTTTATTGAAGGATCAATAATTTTTAAAATTTTTTTTGCGGCAGTAATACCTGCGATAATGCCATCTTCTTTTACCAACAATTGCATTCTTCCTTCATGTTTTTTAGGGATGGTAGACAGTGCCGTATGATCGCCATTACCAACATCTTCGGCCAAGGCAGTTAAAACAAATTTTTCGAAATTAAAATGGTTTTTGTGTAATTTTATAAAATCAATCATTATCGGCTTCTATTCTAAATTGAGCAATTAAACTTCGCCTCACTAAAATAGATACTTTAAATTTTCCATTAGTGGTTTCTAAATTTCCTGTAATATATTGTGTGGTATTATTTACAACACTTGTCTTAGTATTGGTAAAGGCTTTAACACCATGCTTCTCAAAAAAGTATTTAATATTTGCTTCGGCTTGTTGTTTACTCAACACATCCTCCTGATTTATAATTTTAATTGATACTTTTTCGTCAAAATATTTTACTAACTCAGTTGTTTTACTTTGTTTAATTGAAGTTATAATTTCATCGGTAACATCGCCCGCTGAAAATAGAAAGCTAAACAGAAAAAAAAATATTTTTATTGAAAACTGCATTTATACAAAGTTAATTATTTTTTTGCAATTTTATGCAGTGAAAATACTACTGCTTCAAATTGATAAAACCCAAGATAGTTATTTAAATGAAGGGATTGAAACATATATAAAACGAATAAAAAACTATACTACACTTGAGATTGCAACAATTAACGTGCCAAAAAGTACAAGGCAACGAACTATAAATGAGCAAAAAACAGAAGAAGGAAAGTTGATATTTTTGCAAATTTTAGCAGATGATTATTTGGTTTTGTTAGACGAAAAGGGAAACGAATTTACATCGGAGGGTTTTAGTAAGTTTATTTTGCAAAAACAAAATGCTTCAGTAAAACGTGTGGTATTTTTAATTGGCGGACCCTTTGGTTTTTCGGAGGAAGTATATAAACGTGCCAATTATAAAATAGCTTTATCGCAATTAACATTTTCGCATCAAATGGTACGCCTGTTTTTTTTAGAGCAATTGTATCGAGCCTTTACAATTTTAAAAGGCGAAAAGTATCATCATAGTTAGTGTTTTGTTTTTTTTTACTAGTAAAATATTAACTTTATAACGAAATGCGACCCAACACAAAACGTAATGAAGTTTTAATCTATGGTCTTTCTATGGCTATTTTTTTGGTGTTACTTAAATGGCTAGAAGCAAATTTTATTATTTTTAATTACCGACTTGATTTTTTTGTTGGTGCAATTGCTATTTTATTTACCGCTTTAGGCATTTGGTTAGCACTTAAGTTGGTAAAACCAAAAGTTGAAACCCGTATTGTTGAAAAGGAAGTGTATATAAATAATTTCCCTCAAACAGAAATTGACCAAAAAGAGATAGAAAAACTGGGCATAAGCAAGCGCGAACTGGACGTATTAAATTTGATGGTTACTGGCTTAAGTAATGAGGAGATTGCAGGCAAATTATTTGTGAGTTTAAATACGGTAAAAACACACTCATCGAATATTTATTCGAAATTAGATGTAAAACGCCGCGCCCAAGCCATAGAAAAAGCTAAACGCCTGAATATCATCAATTAACACAACTACTACTTTAGTGTGAAAACTGCAATTAACGCCAAAATCACTCGAAAGTGTGAGAAGAAAATAGAAAACAGAAGTTATTTTTGTGGCATATTAACCAAATAGCGAAGCGATTCCGATAATTAGTGTGATTTTGCTTCATGCTTTAAAAAATAAAAATTATGAAAAAAATGAAAAAAACAATTTTAGTATTTGGAACCATTGCAGGAATAATTATTTCCACATTTATGGGAATTTCTATGGCATTAATAGGTTGTAGTAGTGGCGATATGGATGGTGGAAGCAGCAGTATGATTATTGGCTTTAGTGCCATGGCTGTTGCATTTTCTTTTGTATTTGTGGGTATTAAAAATTATCGCGATAAACAAAATGGCGGAATTCTAACATTTGGTAAGGGTTTTTTACTTGGCTTTATGATTAGTTTTATTGCCTCTACTCTTTATGTAATTACTTGGGGTGTAGAGTTCCATTTTTTTATGCCTGATTTTATGGACAAGTACTCAGCATTGCAAATTAAACAACTGCAGGCAAGCGGTATGTCGGCTGCTGCGCTTGATGAAGCCATTAAGAAAACAGAAAGCACGAGTTACAATTATAAACACAATCCTTTTATATTTGCAATGTACACGTACATGGAAATACTTCCGGTAGGAATTTTAATCACTTTAATTAGCGCATTAATATTGAGAAGAAAAACGCCCGTAAATGCAAATAATAATTAAGAAAATAGTAAATTACATACATAGTGAAAAAAACAATTTTAATATTCCTGATAACTGCAACTTCATTTTGCTTTGGCGTTGCATTTAAAACAATTATAACTTCACAAACTAAAAATACAAAAAAAATGAAAAAAGTAACAGGGATTGGGGGCATTTTTTTTAAATGCAAAGACCCAAAAGCAATTAATGAATGGTATAAAACACACCTTGGGTTTGACACAACACCCTATGGCACTAGCTTTGAATGGCGACAAAATGATGACAGTACCAAAAAGGGACTCACTCAATGGAATACATTTGCAGAAAAAACAAAGTATTTTGAACCGTCAACAAAAGACTTTATGATTAACTATAGAGTAGATAATTTAGAAGCATTGGTTGAAGAATTAAAAAAGGAAAACGTAACCATTGTTGATAAAATTGAAACATACGATTACGGAAAGTTTGTTCATATTTTAGACCCTGAAGGAAATAAAATTCAATTGTGGGAACCGATTGATTAGTTAGAAAGAATTTTAAGCCACTTTGTAACTTTAGTTTGGTAATAGTAGTTTAAAATTATTCTTTTAAATACAATTGGGCGCTTTGTTCTAATTGTTTAAACCAATTTTTACCATATTTACGAATTAAAGGAGTTTTTAAAAATTTGTAAACCGGCACATTTAATTTTTTGCCACATTCGCACGCAGGCTTACAAACATCCCATTTATCATAGTTTACGGCATCGTAATCTTTTAATTTCTTAATCCGAATTGGGTATAAATGGCAACTAATTGGTTTTTGCCATTTTATTTTGCCATCGTTATACGCTTGCTCTATAGCGCATTTGGCAATTTTTTTATCATCAAAAAAAACGAATGCGCATTCAGCTCCTTTGCTAACCAAAGGTGTTGTATAATCACCATCACCATCAATAACGTAAAGCCCCTGCTTTTCAATAGCTTTTATGCCTTTTTTTACCATGTAAGGCTTTACATCGTCGAAAACAGATTCCAGTATTGCCAACTCCTCCTTATCTAAAGGCGCTCCGCTATCACCTGCTACGCAGCAGGCACCTTTGCAAGCGTTAAGGTCGCATACAAATTTTTTTTCTAAAACATCTTCGCTAATTAATGTGTTATCAATGGCTATCATTCCTTTATTATTTAATTTACTGCCATGTTTTGTGTCATATACGAACCCATATATTTTTCTAAAATGGCTCGGTAATTACGTGAAGCTTTAAACGTTGTAAAAAACTCATTAAATAATGCTTTTTGTGAGCCACCTTTTGGTAATATAAAACCGAATTCTTCTTTGGATTGATTTAATATTTTTTGCATTTTTAAAAAACGACTTGGGTTTGCCTTTAAGTAGAACCAAAACTCGAGGGCATCTACAAAGCCAAAACTTAAAACGTTTTTAGCAATTTCATCTAAAATAGTTGTTTGTAATACTTCGTATTTAATTTTTAAATCTATAATGTACGTTTTTTTTAAATCGGCAACATGTTTGCTTAAAGCGCTATTGGTAACAGTTAGGGCCGTCATGCTTCCTAAAGTTTTTACAATTTCTGCGGGAATTTTTGCTTTAATATCTGGGGCATTGCCGTTTGTAATGCAAAAAGCAACGTTTTTTAAATAGCCAGTTGTAAACTCAATTTCTTTTAATTTATCGGGGGTAATTGTAACTGCGCCTAAACCTATCGTATTTTTTGAAGCTGTTTTAGTAGTTGCATAAAATGAACTAAACTCAGTAAATGGTTTGTATTTTACAATTACATTTTGTTTTTTAGTAATCTTTAACCATAATATATATTCATTAATAATATCAATTTCTAAGCCTTTGTTTTGCGAACTATCTTTTATACAAAAGGGTGGGTGTATATAATAATTTACTACTACAGTGTCGTTTGTTTGAGCAACAAAAAAACTGTAATTAATAAAAAACAAAAATGTAGTAAAAAGTAATTTCACAATTAATTACCTAAGTTAGGTATTATAATATGCTAAATTGTAAATTAGGAAAAGTGTTTTACGCAAACAAATGTTAATAAACAATGCGGATTAGTTTTCTACTTCTACCGATTGAAGCACCTCGTAACTTAAATATTTTTCTAAAATTTGGTGATAAGCTTTAGTAGACGTAAAACCAAAACCACTTTCAAAAAACTCAGAAACATAATTTTTATTTAAACCATTTTTAGGCATAATAAAGCCAAAATTTTCGCTATTTGTATTAAACACTTTTTGAATTTTTAAATATTTAGTAGGGTTATTTTTAATATAGTACCAAAAATTAACCACATCTACATACCCAAATGTTTTAATATCATTTGCGATTTTTTCTGTAATGTCTGTTACTTTGTTTACATTAATAATTTTTAAGTTAGGGAGGTATGTCTTTTTCAATTCATTTAAATAACTAACGTAAGTACTATTGGCAACGCTTACAGCATATAAACCTTCAAATGTTTTTGTAACCTCGGCATTATTTTTTGTTTTTAAGGTTGGTACATTTCCATTGGTTACCAATAATGTAGTATTTTTTAAATAGGCTGGGCTAAAATCAACTTCCTGTTCACGCTCTTCATTTATTGTAACCGAACTTAAACCAATTACTTTATTACCACCTTTTTTTACAGCAACGTATAATTCATCAAAACTTGTAAATCCTTTAAAGTTTAACTGTACAGTAATGTTTTTTTTAGTTTTTAACCAAGCGGCATATTCTCTAATAATATCCGCTTCAATACCAACAACCTGACCCTTTTCCTCATATGCAAATGGACTGTTATTTAAATAATACAGGTTTAATGTGTCTAATTTTTGTGCATTTGCAAGTGTTGAAATTGCAATTAATAACGATAAAATAAGTTTTTTCATAGATGAAATTAATTTTTGGCAAAGTTCTGCATTTATTCTTTACTAATGTTAAGTTAACTTAAACAGTTTTAAAATTTTAATGTTTATATCCTTGTTATGTACCGCAAAAACGGTATATTTGTACAGAATTTAGAATTAGTCTAATTAAGTTTAAAAAAATATAAATTATGATTACAGTTAGCGAAAACGCAAAAAACCACGCTATTTCTTTAATGAAAGAAGAAAATCGTCCCGAAGGTTCTTTTATTCGTGTAGGAGTTGAAGGTGGCGGATGTTCAGGCTTATCTTATAAACTTGAATTTGATAATATTAAAAAAGAGGGCGATCAAGAGTTTGAAGACAAAGGCATTAAGATAGTTGTTGATAGAAAAAGTTTTTTATACTTGGTTGGCACCGAATTAGAATATACTGGTGGCTTAAATGGAAAAGGTTTTGTGTTTAATAATCCTAATGCTAATAGAACCTGTGGCTGTGGGGAGAGTTTTTCGGTTTAAGATTTAAAATTCAAGATTAAAAACTATTAAACGACAAATGGCTGTAGCAAAAAAATTTGAAGATTTAGATGTTTGGATTTTAGCAAAAGATTTTTGTGTAAATATTTACAAAATTACCGAGAACGAATTTTTAAAAAAAGATTTTGGATTTAAAGACCAAATCCGAAGAGCTTCTATCTCAATCATATCAAATATTGCAGAAGGATTTGAAAGAAATGGAAATAAAGAGTTTATTCAGTTTTTAAGTTATGCCAAGGGATCGGCTGGCGAAGTAAGAGCACAACTATATATTATTAAAGAATTAGGTTTTATTACAGAAAATGAATTTATAAATTTAAATGAAAAAATTACTCAAATTAGTAAAATGCTTTCTGGGTTTATTAATTATTTAAAACAATCCGAACTTAAAGGTTCAAAGTTTAAAATTCAAAATTAACTGCAGCAATCAGAATTTTTAAACTTTGAATATTGAATTTTAAATATTGAATTAGAAAAAATGGCAAACGAAGTACTACAAGAACATATTAATAAGGATTACGAGTGGGGTTTTATTACCGATATCGATACTGAAACCTTTGCCCCTGGCTTAAACGAGGCCGTTGTTACCGCTTTATCTAAAAAGAAAAACGAACCGCAATGGATGTTAGACTATCGCTTAAAAGCTTTTCGCCATTGGTTAACCTTAAAAGAACCCGAAAATTGGGCACATCTCACCTATCCAAAAATCGATTTTCAAAACATTAGTTATTATTCTGCACCAAAAGTTAAACCCGAGTTAAAAAGTTTAGACGAGGTTGATCCCGAAATTTTAAAAACCTTTGCTAAGCTTGGTATTAGCCTAGAAGAACAAAAACGTTTATCTGGCGTGCAATCTAACATAGCTGTAGATGCTGTTTTTGACAGTGTTTCAGTAAAAACGACATTCAGAGAAACGCTTGCCGAAAAAGGAATTATTTTTTGTTCGTTTAGCGAAGCGGTTCAGGAACACCCCGATTTAATTAAAAAATACATGGGCATGGTAGTGCCTTACACCGATAATTATTATGCCGCTTTAAATGCAGCGGTTTTTAGCGATGGTTCATTTTGTTACATTCCAAAAGGTGTGCGTAGCCCAATGGAACTATCAACATATTTCCGTATCAACTCTAGTGGTACCGGTCAGTTTGAACGTACGTTGATTGTTGCTGACGAAGGGTCTTATGTTTCTTATTTAGAAGGCTGTACGGCGCCTCAACGCGATGAAAATCAATTGCACGCGGCTGTTGTTGAAATTATTGCTCATAAAGATGCAGAGGTAAAATACAGCACCGTTCAAAACTGGTATCCAGGCGATAAAAATGGCAAAGGTGGAATTTATAATTTTGTTACAAAGCGTGGCATTTGTTTAGAAGATAATTCTAAAATAAGTTGGACGCAAGTAGAAACAGGCTCTGCCATTACATGGAAGTATCCTTCGGTAATTTTAAAAGGTAATAATTCGGTGGGCGAATTTTATTCGGTGGCTGTTACTAATAATATGCAAGAAGCAGATACCGGCACAAAAATGATTCACATCGGTAAAAATTCTCGCTCAACAATTATTTCGAAGGGCATCTCCGCAGGCTTTAGTAACAATAGTTATAGAGGTTTGGTACAAGTTCGCAAAGGAGCAACCAATGCCCGTAACTTTAGCCAATGCGATAGTTTGTTAATGGGAGATAAATGTGGCGCACATACTTTTCCTTATATCGAAATTAAGGACAAAACAGGTATTGTAGAACATGAGGCAACCACTAGTAAAATTGGCGAAGACCAATTATTTTATTGCAAGCAACGTGGAATTGATAATGAAAAAGCCATTGCGTTAATTGTAAATGGTTATTGTAAAGAAGTATTAAATAAATTACCCATGGAGTTTGCAGTTGAAGCGCAAAAGCTTTTAGCAATTTCATTAGAGGGTTCAGTAGGATAAAATATAAATAATTATGATTAGCATTAAAAATTTACACGCATCTGTTGATGGAAAACAGATTTTAAACGGAATAAATTTAGAAGTAAAAGCAGGAGAAGTACATGCCATTATGGGACCTAACGGCTCTGGCAAATCAACGTTGTCGAACGTTTTAGCGGGCAGAACAGATTACGAAGTCACAGAAGGCGAAGTACTATTTAATGGTAAAAATTTACTAGAGTTAAGCCCCGAAGACCGAGCGCGCGAAGGTTTATTTTTAGCTTTTCAATATCCTGTAGAAATACCTGGCGTTAGTAATATTAATTTTTTAAAAACCGCTGTTAATGAAATTCGCCACTACCATGGTGAGGAAGAAATGGCGGCTAAAGATTTTTTAGCATTAGTAAAAGAAAAACAAAAATTAGTAGAATTAGATGGTAAATTAACTGGACGTAGCGTGAATGAAGGTTTTAGCGGCGGAGAGAAAAAACGCAACGAGATTTTTCAAATGGCGATGTTAAATCCTAAGCTATGTATTTTAGACGAAACGGATAGCGGCTTAGACATTGATGCCTTGCGAATTGTAGCAAATGGTGTGAACACCTTAAAAACAAAAGAGAATGCCTATATCGTTATAACGCACTATCAACGTTTGTTAGAGCACATCGTTCCTGATTTCGTCCACATACTTTACAAAGGAAAAATTGTGAAAAGTGGTGGTAAAGAATTAGCACTAGAATTAGAAGCGAAGGGCTACGACGAAATAAAAAAACAATTTGAATTAGCGGACTAAAAATGATAGCAGAAAAAACACATACTGCCCAATTGCTTATTGAAAAAATTTCTTCAAGCGCCGGAAAAGTTAATTTTATTAACGATTTAGCGATTACAAAAGCGTTATTTTATTTAGAGGAAAAAGGAATTCCTACAAATAAACACGAAGATTATAAATACTGTAATGTTGATGCTATACTTAAAAAGGAGTTTAAGAATATTACTCAGCAATTTATTGACGTTAAAGAAATTTCAAAATACAAATTAGAAGATACAATTACGCTTGTAGTTATAAATGGAAATTATTCTGAAACATTAAGTGATAAAATTATTTTAAAAGGATTACATATTGCCACTTTTTCAAATGATGAGGCAGAAAGTAAAAAATTAATTGCATCGATTGCAAATGTGGAGAGTGATGCGTTTATTGCCTTAAACACTTCATTTTCTGGAAATGGATTTCATTTATTAGTAGAAAAAAATTGTGCCTTACAAATACCAATACACATACTCTACATCAACAGCTCCGATTCTGAAAGTTTTGTAAACCCAAGAAACATAATTGAGTTAAAAGAAGGTGCAGAAGCTACAATCATTGAACATCAGCTAAACTTTGGTCCCACAAAAGTATTTACCAATTTGGTAAGTGAAAAATTTGTGGGTGAAAATGCAAAGTTAGAATCTTACACCATACAGGATGAAGGCACTAACGGTTTCGGGATTTGCACCAACCAAGTAAAAATCTCTAGCAATTCAGTTTATAATAATACCACTGTAACTCTCAGCGGACAGTTAGTTCGTAATAATCATAATGTTGTATTGGCAGCATCAAACAGTGAGGCACATCTTAACGGATTATTTATCACTAGCGGTTCGCAGCTTGTTGATAATCATACCTTAATGGATCATCAAATGCCTCATTGTGAAAGCAACGAGTTGTATAAAGGCATTATTGACGATAAAAGCACAGGAGTATTTAATGGCAAAATATTTGTTAGAAAAGACGCACAAAAAACTAATGCCTATCAGAGTAGTAAAAATATTTTGTTAAGTGACGATGGTACTATTAATACAAAACCCCAATTAGAAATTTACGCCGATGATGTAAAATGCAGTCATGGCACCAGCACCGGCAAAATAGAAGAAGAAGCCATGTTTTATTTAAACGCGCGCGGTATTGGAAAAGAGAGTGCAAAAAAATTATTGCTGAACGCATTTGCTAGCGAAGTAACAGATAAAATTAAGGTAGACAGTTTAAAAGAGTTGGTAAATCAAAAATTAAATTTAGTTTAAGTGCCAGACATCGAACTTATACGTTCTCAATTCCCCATTCTTAATCAAAAAATTAATGGTTATCCTTTAATTTATTTTGATAATGGCGCCACTTCACAAAAACCACTAAGAGTAATTGATGCCATTTCTAACTTTTACAAAACCTCAAACTCCAACATTCACAGAGGTGTTCACACTTTAAGCAGAAGGGCGACTGAACTATTTGAAGAAGCTCGAAAAATAATTGCTCAACATTTCAATGTAAACAATCCCCAACAATTAATTTTTACAGCCGGAACAACCGATAGTATAAATATAATTGCGCAGGGTCTATCAAAAAACGTTCTGCAAAATGGTGACGAAATTATCTTATCAACCTATGAGCATCACTCTAACATTTTACCTTGGCAATTGTGGGCAGAGAATAACAACGGACATTTAAAAGTAATTCCGTTATTACAAAATCAAAGTTTAGATATTGATGCAATAGAAAAATTAATCACCCCAAAAACAAAAGTAATTGCAATTACACATGTTTCTAACACACTTGGTTTATTTACAGATATTGAAAAAATAAAAGTAATCGCAAAAAAACACAATTTAATTATTGTGTTAGATGGCGCTCAATCTGCCCCACATGCAAGTGTTGATTTACAAAAACTAGATGTCGACTTTTTTGTTTGCAGTGCCCATAAAATATACGGCCCAACGGGCATAGGATTATTGTATATGAGCGAAAAGTGGCTCAACGAATTGCCAATAACTAAACCCGGCGGCGGTACAATTAAAACAGTTTCTTTTAAAAAAACAGAATATGCCGAAGGCGCTTTACGATTTGAGCCGGGCACACCTCATATTGCCGGTGCAATAGGATTTGCAGAAGCCGTTCGTTTTGTAGATGAAATAGGAATGGATACTATTTTTACTTACGAACACGAGTTAGTTCAGCATGCACAAACGTTATTAAAACAAATTCCGGAAGTAATTATTTATGGCGAAAGCGAATTAAAGGCTGGTGTTATTTCATTTAATATAAAAAATCAGCACCCCTTTGATGTTGGTACGCTTTTAGATAAATATGGCATTGCAGTCCGCACCGGGCATCATTGTACACAGCCTTTAATGGAGTGTTTGGGCATACAGGGCACTGTTCGTATTTCATTTGCAGTATATAATACAAAACAAGAAATAGATTTTTTTATTGAAAAATTAAAAAAAGTAATAACAATGTTGAATTAATTAAGGTCAGGCTGAGCGTAGTTGAAGCCTAGCGAGAAATTGATAAATGACGATAGAACAAATAGAAAATGAAATAATAGAGGAATTTGAATTGTTTGGCGACGATTGGGAGAGTAAGTACGAACATTTAATTGACTTGGGAAAATCATTACCATTAATTAACCCAGAATTTAAAACAGACGAAAATATTATCAAAGGTTGCCAAAGTTTGGTTTGGTTGCATTCCGAAATAAAGGATGCTAAAATTATTTTTACAGCCGATGCCGATGCTATCATTACAAAAGGAATGGTTGCGTTAATGATTAGAGTATTATCAAACAACAAGCCGCAAGACGTTATAAATGCTAAATTAGAATTTATTGATAAAATTGGGTTGAAAGAACACCTAAGCCCTACACGTGCCAACGGATTGGTAAGTATGATTAATAGAATGAAAAAAGATGCTATAACTTTAAGTAAATAAAAATGCCAGCAATAATTATTACAAAAAATACCGAATTAATGCAAAGGGTAATTGATGAAATTAAAACCTGTTTTGACCCCGAAATACCTGTTGATGTTTGGGAGCTAGGTTTGATTTATGAATTGGATTTAGACGATGATGGAAATTTAAAAGTAGTAATGACCTTAACATCGCCAAATTGCCCTGTGGCAGAAAGTTTGCCTGCGGATGTTAAAAACAAATTAGCTTTATTACCAAACATTACTACCGTTGATTTAAAATTAACCTTTGAGCCCACTTGGGAAAAAGAAATGATGAGCGAAGTAGCACAATTGGAACTTGGGTTTATGTAAGTTTAAATAACTTAAAACGGATAACCGATACCAAAATTTATAACAATATTTTTCCAAGGTTTTTTATAATATCGCCATCTGTCATTTTCTGCATACTTTGGGTCGCGAATAGGGGTAGCCAAATCAAAACGCAATACAAAAAAATCTAAATCCCATCTAATGCCCATACCACTTCCAATGGCAATTTCTTTATAAAATTGTAATGGTATAAATTCGCCATTTGGTTTTATCGGATCTTTATTTAATCGCCAAATGTTCCCTGCGTCAACAAACAAGGCCCCATTAAAAGATTTTATAATATGGAAACGGTATTCTAAATTTCCTTCCAATAAAATATCGCCAATTTTATCATAGCGTGTATTGCTATTTGTTGGATCGTAACCGCCAGGGCCCAGCGTGCGTGCGCGCCAGGCTCGGATGCTGTTTGGCCCCCCACTAAAAAAACTTTGTTCATAAGGCAAAACATTTAAATTAGTTAAAGGCTTACCAATACCTCCAGCAACTCTGTACACCACCCTACTTCTTTGGTGAATTGGAATATAAATACGGTAATCAATATCTGCACGTAAAAATTGTGCAAATGGTATTTTAAAAATTAAATAGCGGTTAAGCGAATCTGGTTTTGCGCCTGATGTTTCAAAATATTTGCGTAAAATACTACCCGATGATTGTAAATTTATTTTTAAATAACTTACAGCTTTTCTACTTTTGTTTGAATTTTCTTTAGAACTGTATGTTATACCATATCTACTAAGTGTTGTTATATGATCTTGAAAAGAGTTGGTTAAAAAAGCATCGCCTAGCCCCGAGAGATTGTCTTGAAAAGTTGGAGTTAATTTTGCTCTAACAAGGTATGTTTCAAAAGGTATAATATCATGTCGCAAACGACCTTTATTTGATGTGAAATTAAAACCATAACTGATAGAAGTAATTACCCTACTAAATTCGGGGCGAGCTTGATAATTTAATGAAGACTTTACAAAAGTACGTGGTGATTGTTCTTTTGTAAAGGGAAGTAAAGAAAACGGGAAAAATGCTCGCGGTACTGCAAACGTAAGCTCGGGACCAAATTGAATAGTATTAAATGTATTTGGGATATCGTTTATAGTACTTCCATTGTTTTTATCTGAACTAAATTGTTTTTGAGCAGCAATAGCGCCTTGTAGCTTGAGTTCTATTAATTCTCCACCTTTAAAAAAATTTTTATTTTGATAAACTAAACTGCCATCAATTCCTAAATTCCCGGATGTATTTGTGCCTTCCGTTTCGGCAGCAACAGATTGCTTAACTAGTGGGTTACAAATAATGTAGCAATCTAAACGGTTACTAAAATCTGTGTTTTTAAAAAACTGAATAGATACATTTTTAAAAATACCCAAGCCTAATAATTGCCTATAGGTTATTTCAGCAGTATCTTTTCTAAAGGGTTGTCCGCTGTGTATATCTATATAATTAGCAATTAATATTTGGCGATAAGGCAAAGGTTTGTTTAATAAATACTTAATACTTTTATTTTTAACATTTAAAGTATCTTTAAAAACAGCTTCTGTTACTTTACCAACAACGGGTTCGGTAATAATATATACGTTTTGTATTTTATATTTTGTATGATATGCAAAAATGAGTGAATCGTTAGTGGTACTGTATGCCTTTGAAAACTTCTTTAAATGTAATTGAACATCAACCGTGTGTTTGGTGGCGTTAGAATCAATATCAAAACTTAAATAGGCGTTTTCAAAATAATAGTAACCATTATTTAAAGCAAAGTCAGTAATACGTTGCCGTTCATTCTGAAACTTTTCAATATCATAATTTACACCTCGTTTTAAAACGCTATTAACGGTGTCTTTTAAAATTAAATCCCCTAATTTTTCATCGTCCATTTTATAGGTAATGGCATTTATCTTATAGGGCATTTTTGGGTGTAGTTTATACTTAACAGTTACTTGCTTTGCACGTTTTTCAAAAACAATCGTATCGGTAACATAATTATTAAAATAACCTTTGCTAAATAAATACCTGCTTAATTGAGATCGTGTTTGCTCGGTTGAAACCGAATCAAATACAACAGCAGGTTCTCCAATATCTCTAATACTTTCACGTATGATGGGGCTACCTTTATCTTTTAACTTTGGCGTTTTTAATTTTTTGCCTAGTTTTTCGCGCTCTATATTTTTAATATCAATTTTTCTAATGCGTTCCGCATTAATGCTGTCGTACCTAACATTTCGTTTTTGTTTAATGCGACTAATTTTATCTACATCCCATAAATTATACCAACATACATAAAAGTGAAGCCCAGGAATGTGAAATAATGTTCTATTTGGTTTTTGGCGAATAAAGGCTTCAAAGCCTTCTTTAGGCAAATTAGTTTCTTTATAATTAATTACTTCAACTTTATCTAATAAATACTCATTTGGCAGTAATTTTTTTGTTGGATTACACGCGCACAAAATCATAAAAATGGTAAGTGCCAAAAACCATTTTTTAGTAATTTTATAATATAGTATTTTAAAAAATAAATGCACCTTCGCTAAATAAATTGTACTAATTTAGGCTAAAAAATGATTAGTAAAAATCAAATAAATAACATTAAGAGCCTACATTTAAAAAAAAATAGAGATTTACATAAATTATTTTTAGCCGAAGGGCTAAAAACTATTGAAGAACTTATAAATTACCAACCCACTGCCATTTTTGAATTGTATGCCCATGAAGATTTTATACAATTACATTTAAAAAAATTAACGCTAAATAAAATAAAATACACGGGTGTTAACGATGCCGAATTACATAAAATAAGTCTGCAAAATACCCCCAATAAAGTTTTAGCCGTTTGCAATTATTTTAATAAACCTAAAGCCAATCTAAATTTCAGCAACAACTTTAGCTTGTATTTAGATGATATACGCGACCCCGGCAACTTTGGAACTATTTTAAGATTGGCTAATTGGTTTGGTATTAGCACTATTTTTTGTTCGGAACAAAGTTGTGATTTTTACAACCCCAAGGTAATACAAGCTTCGATGGGCGCATTTTTACGAATAAATTGCGAGTATATTAGTTTACACGAATTAATAAAGCAACATGCTGTTAAAAACATTTACGGTGCTGTTTTAAATGGAAAAAATTTATACGAAGAGCAACTTAAAACAGGGTTAATTGTAATTGGCAATGAGGCAAATGGTATAAGTATTGAAAATTTAAAATTAATAAATAACCTTATTACTATACCAAGCCACAGTAATAATGGCACCGAATCATTAAATGCCGCTGTGGCTGCATCAATTATTACGGCAGAGTTTTATAGGCAATTAAATGTTTAAAAAAATCCCGCAAAAGCGGGATTTAGTAAACAGCATTATTAATTTAAATATTTAATTCTCAATAACAATTTTCGTGGAAATATCGTTTAGTTTTAAGAAATAAATACCACTATTATATTTTCCTAAATTCAATGGAATTTGAAATGATTCATTAAATTTTTCCGAATAAATTAATTTGCCCTGGTAATCAAACAAATTTACATTACCCGAATATGAATTCTCGGGTAAAATTGTAAGTATATTTTTTGCAGGATTAGGATATACTTTATAGGAGATATTTGTTTTAGCTATCTCTGCGATAGAGGTTGAAGAACCTGGGTAGGATGCGAGTTTGCTTACAAAAAGATTGTAGCCAGCCATACTACCAATTAGGTTATAAACGGGAGCATCTGGATCGAAATCTACAGTACTCGTGTAGCGCCCTGTAAAATATACATCATTACCATTTACCGAAATGTCATTAAATGAAGGAAAAACACCGTATCCTCTTGCCCAAACAAAATTTCCACTAGCGTCCAATTTTTGAAGATAAGAGCCTGTTACTGTATATGTTCCTGCTCCAGGATCAACATCATCACCTGTCGATGCATAAGCTATAGAATATACATCACCAACTGCATCAAGACATAATGCCCAAGGATTTGTTCCCATCCCCTTAGCCCATAGAAAATTACCGTTTGCATCTAATTTCCAAACATAAGCATCAGAAGTGCCTGTTGCGGTTAAATTGGTAACACCTGCACCTGGATCGAAATCAGCTGTATTTCCAAAACTGCCAGTAGTATACACATTATTTGATGCGTCAATTGCAACATCATAAGCTAAGTTTGTAACCGAAGATCCTCCAACAGCCTTTGCCCACAAAAAGTTTCCGGAAGCATCTAATTTCTGCACAAAGATTGAATAATAGGCAAACGTGGTTGAAGACAAGGTATATGAAGCTGCGCTTGGATCAAAATCGGTTGTCCCATTAAAATAACCTGTTGTAATAATATTTCCTAAACCATCTATCTCAATACCAAGTGAAGCACAGGCTGTTCCTATAGAAACATTTCTGATATCTTTAGCCAAAACAAAGTTACCGGATGCGTCTAACTTAAGCACATAACTAGAAACATTATTGGTAGCTCCCATTGTAAATGTTCCCACACTTGGATCAAAATCTTGAACATTAGCATAACCTCCTGTTATAAACACATTTCCGCTTGCATCATTCGAAATATCTTTTGAAGATGTATTTGAATCACCATATCTTACCGCCCATAAAAAATTGCCGTTAGGGTCTAATTTTAAAGCATATGTGTTTGGTAAGGATGATCCGTTAATTGCTGCCAAAGTAAATGTACCAGGTCCTGGGTCAAAATCCGCTATTCCAGAAAATAAGCCACATAGTAGTAAATTGCCGCTTGCGTCTCTTGAAATGCCTTCAACACTATAACCTCCATATTTTATGGCCCATAAAAAATTACCCGTTGGATCCACTTTCTGCAGAAAACAAGAAGTTATTCCCCCGGCTAAAGTAAATGTACCCGGACCCGGATCAAAATCCATATTCCCACCGAATTCTCCAGCGGTGTAGGCGTTTCCGCTTGCGTCTGTAACAATTCGTTTGCCCTTTTCATAAATACCACCGCCATTAAGGTTAAATGCCCATTGAAATTGTGCGTGAATGGTTGTTGTTGCTAATAGTAATAAACCTATTAGAAAATTGAAAGTAAATTTTGTTTTCATCGTTTTTAGTTTTATTTATAGGTCAAAGGTGCTTTATTTACTAATTCTGTAAAATAGTGCATTTGTACTAGTAGGTTAAGAAAGATTGATTTGTTAAATTATTTTATCTTTGATACATGAGGTTACATAAAACAAATTTTTGCTTTTTGTTAGTTGTTATAATCATTCCTTTTTTTTTGATTTCGCAAACTAATAGGGTAGATAGTTTAAAAACACTTTTACAGAAACAAAAGCTTAGTGATACTTCTCAAATAAATTTATACACTCAAATTTCAAATGAATATATCAAATTAAACTCTAGAGATGCTATCGTTTTTGGCAAACTAGCACTAACTATTTCCGAAAAAAACAAATTCATAAAAGGCATAGTAAAATCGTATGCATGTTTGGGTACACATTATATGTACAATAATGGTTTTGACTCAGCTATTTTCTTTTTTAATAAAGGCTTAAACAATTGTAATAGCCCACAGTATTTATTATTACAGGCAGAGTTGTTAAAGAAAAAAGGAGTTGTGTATTATTATAAAGGTAATACAGATAGTGCCTTAGCTTATTTTAAAAAATCTTTAACAAAATATGAGGTATTAAACGATAGTCTTGAAGTTGTTAAGTCGCTAAACAATATAGGTTCAATTTCATTAAAAACAGGGCAGTTTGCAGATGCAATTAATTATTTTTTTAGATGCTTAAAATACGACGAAAAAAATAAAGACTTAAAAGCAATTGCTATTGATTATAATAATATCGGTGTTGCATTAAATGATAAAAAAGATTACGCATCAGCAAACTACTATTTAAAAAAATCGTTGGCAATTAAACAGAAACTTAAGGATACTTTAGGAATTATTAATGTTTATCTCAATATGGGAAATGTTTTTATTGGGCAAAAAAAATATCCCCATGCGTTAGTTTGGCTAAACAAAGCTTTACAAATAATTGATTCAAAACAAAATATTACCGAGTTGGCTCAAATTAATAATAACCTTGGCGTATGTTATATGCATTTAAAAGAACATGAAAAAGCAATTGCATTTCTTCAACAATCAATTAACCAGCGGAAATCCATTAATAGTGATGATGGTATTGCTGCAAGTTTAGGAAATATTGGTTTTGTTTACTTTGAACAAAAAGATTACAAAAATGCAATGAAGTATTATTTAGAATCAGAGAAACTTGCAATAATTTCCGGCGAAATTGATATTCAACAAACGGCAACAAAAATTTTAGTACAGTGTTATTTAAATCTTGGGCAAAATAATGCATCCTTACAAGCATTTTCAAAATTTGTAACCCTAAATGACTCGTTTTACAATTTAAACAGCGCAAAACAAATTGCAGAAGTTCAAACAAAGTATGAAACAGAAAAAAAAGAGACAGAAAATAAATTGTTGCTTCAAAAAGACGAGTTAAATAGATCAGAAATTGAAATTAAGAACAAAACAATTATCGGTTTACTGGTTGGTGTTCTATTAATTATTATTACAATATTTTGGAGGGTGAGTGTGATAAATTTAAAAAAGAAAAACCGTGAATTGGAGACGGCGCAGGCCTTACAAAAGGAAAAAGAAAGAATATCTCGTGATTTACATGATAATGTTGGAGGACAGTTATCTTATGTGTTATATTCTTTAGATGGAATTGCAAATGATGATAAGAACACACGAATTGAACTTTCAAAAAACATTAATGAATCTGTGCGAGGGGTAATTAGTAATTTGCGTGAAACTATTTGGGCTATAAATGATGAGTCGATTGCAATAAATGATTTTTCTGATAAATTAAAAGTATACGCCAGAAATATTTTTAAAAACACCCAAACTAAAATTATATTTAACGAGCAAATAGAAAAGAACGTTGAATTAAATTCTTTGGTAGGACTAAATTTGTATCGAATTTGCCAAGAAATTATTAATAACGCTTTTAAACATGCAAAGGCAGCTGAATTAAAAGTGGATATTAATGTTAACGAAAAGATAACTGTAATGATAAGTGACAACGGTGTTGGTTTTGATATCAAAAAACAAAATGGAGATGGTTTTGGCTTGTCAAATATTAAGTCGCGTGCACATGAAGTAGGTATTAAATTAGATTTAAAAGCAAAATTAAATAAAGGCGTTGTTTATACCTTAGTAGTATAGATGCACTATTTTTAATGAAATATTTTAGCATCAACTTTGAATGAAAAAGAAGGACATGACATACGTTGCAATTGTTGACGATAAAAAAAGTTTAAGAACTGCGCTTGAACAAAGACTCAATGCCTTTGAAAATTACAGTGTTTTATTTACGGCTGAAAACGGAAAAGATTTTTTGGAAAAAATGATGGAGGCCAGAAAAGTAATTGAGCCGGATGTCATATTAATGGACATTGATATGCCTGTTATGAATGGAATAGAAGCCGTGCTTAAAGGAAAGGAACGTTATCCAAACTCAAAATATTTAATGTTGACAATTTTTGACGAAGACGAAAAAATATTTAATGCAATTAAGGCCGGTGCAGACGGATATTTGCTAAAAGACGAACCAGTTGAAAAAATAAAAGAAGCAATTATTAATTTACTTAACGACGAAGGTGCGCCAATGTCACCAAGCATTGCCCGCCGAGCCCTTAACCTTTTAATGAATTCAAAACTTGAAATTCTTGGCACGAAAGCCGAAGAAAATCAAACAGATTATAATTTAACCGAACGTGAAAAAGAAGTGCTAACATTTTTAGTAGAAGGGTTAGAATATAAAGAGATTGGAAGCAAAATGAATGTTAGTCCTAATACTGTCAGAAATCACATCACTAACATTTATAAAAAGTTACATGTTACTTCTAAGACTCAAGCAATAAGGGTTTTTTTAAATAATAAATAAAAAAAAATCCCGCCATAAGCGGGATTTAAATTTAAAAACTTATTTTAAATTATTTTTCTGGGTCTAAATCAACCTCTTCGCCACCTTTTTTACCTTTGTGTTTAGCTTTTTTATCAGCTTTAATTTTCTCCCACTTTACTTTTTGGTCAGCTGTTAAAAATAGGTTAACATCCGAATCAAATTTATCCATATTCGCTTTCATTTCTTTATGAGTAGCCTTACGTTCATCGGGTGTAGTTGAGCCTTTTAATTTTTCACGCAAAGGTGCATTTGCATTAATGCGGGTTAAAGCGGCGCTTTCCCACTTCGATTTTTGAGCGGCATCTAAGCCTAGGTTTTTTGCTGCCCACTCCGACCCATGTTTAGCATGCTCTTCTGGTGTTTTGTGCTCTTTTGTTGGCTGTTTAGCTGGTAAATCTTGTGCTTTTGTAAGCATTGTTAAGCCGGTTACTAAGGCTAACGATAAAATTAATTTTTTCATAATTGTTTTTTTAAATTGTTTTTTAGTATGATGATGTAAATATAAACAAGTTTAATTAATAATTTATTTTAACGTTTTTTTAGATAAATTTTCATTCTTACGTCTGTTAAAGGTCTGTCTCGTTTATCTTTTGGCAGGGTTGCAATTACATCAATTAATTCCAAGCCCTTAATTACTTCGCCAAAAACGGTATAAGTGCCATCTAAATGGGGTGTGCCACCAATGCTTGTGTAAGCATCTATTTGTTGTTGGTTAAATTTGTATTCGGGGCTTAATACATATAATTTTTTAATTTCATCCTCAATTGTGTTATTAATTAGGGTGGCACTATCTACTTTATTTTCGATTTTTAAACGGTTGTAAATGTCTTTTAATGCCTTACCATTACTGGTTTTTAAAAAATTACGGGCGCAGTTTGTATAATGTGTTTTATTAATTCGGTCTTCGTATTTTTTTAAATCTTCCATAGTGCGTTTTTTACCCATTACAATGTAAAATTGCGAGGCGCTCGATTCAAATTTCGGGTTTATATCATCGCTTTCTCGTGCTGCGCATAACTTACCTTTTGTATGTATTAATTTGGGGTTAATTTCGGCAGGAATAGTATATTTTAAATCGCCATGCCCCAAACTATCCCCTGGTTTAGCATACTTACTTAATGGATCACCCCCTTGTATCATAAAATTGGCAATTATCCTATGAAAAAGCAACGAATCAAACACACCTTCTTTTACCAATTTTAAAAAATTAGCTTTGTGCAAGGGCGTTTCTTCATATAATTTTACGTGCATGCTACCTAAGTTGGTTTCAATAATAATTGTTTCTTTACTCAATGTTTGTGCCGTGCCACTAAATAAAAGTAGTATTACAAGCATTAATAGTAGGGTATATTTCATTTTTTAAATTATATTTTGTATGTTTGTAATAATATTAAATTTTTATTTATTAGGTAATTGCCATGTTTACCAAAATTACAAGCAAAAATAAGTAAACTGGCATTACATATGACAAAAAAACAATAATTTACACGTATGAAACACTTATTTTTAATTATTTCAGCCTTTTTTTTAGCAACATTTTCGTTTACGAGTATAAGTTGCGATAAAAAAACCGATTGTAACGCAACCGTAGTGGTGGTAGACTCTGCAGGATATGTAGCAAACGCAAAAGTAAAATTATATGCAACCGTAAAAACTACTTCAGCTACACAATACACCGCCGATGTTAAGGCAGAAGGCATTACAGACGATGCAGGCACGGTAAAATTTACATTTAAATTACCTGCTATATTTGATATTGCCGTTACCAAAACTGCTTCTACGGGTAGCTATACCTACTCAGGCACTGGCATTATTAAGTTAGAAGAAGGTAAAGGCGTTGAAAAAACTGTTACAGTAAAATAATACTGGCAAAGTCCAATACAAAAAATAATTCAAAAAAATCGTATCTGCACTGCCGATACGATTTTTTTTATTTCCACAAATAAAATTACATTTTTAGCGTTATTAAAATTATATTTATTAAGTGAACATTTACGCAAAAAAACAACAATGGAAATTAGTATTAGCAGCCTTTGCTCTATTAATAGTAATTGCATCTTTATGGTACACCAACGATTTGGTAAAACGCATTGCTGCTGAAGAACGCCAAAAAGCCAAATTATGGGCCGAGGCCGTACAAAAAAGAGCTAAGTTGGTGAAATTTACAAACGAATTATTTGAAAAAATAAAAACGGAAGAACGTAAAAAAGCCGAATTATTTGCGCAAGCCACCAAACAAATAAGTACCAGCAATGGAAGCATAGATAATTTTGCTTTAATTGTTCTGCAAGAAAACACGAGCGTGCCTGTAATTTTAACGGATGAAAAAGATGTGATTTTACAATGGCGAAATTTAGATAGTGCCAAAGAGAGAGATAAAATTTATTTACAAGAACAGCTTACCTTAATGAAACAGTTATACGCTCCTATTGAATTTGAATATTATAAAGGACGCTATCAAAAATTGTATCATAAAGATAGTAAGGTGTTTAGCAATATTAAGTTGGTATTTGATAGTTTAATAAAATCGTTTATTACTGAAGTTGCCGTAAATTCTGCCGGAGTGCCGGTAATTTTTACAAACGCCTCAAAAGATACTGTAATTTATTTAGGAAAAATAGATAGTAACGAGGTAAATACAAAACAAAAATTGGAAGTAAAATTAGCGCAGCTTTCAAAACAAAATACGCCTATTGAGGTAGATTTGGGTGAAAATACCACCAATTATGTTTTTTATGCCGAATCGAAATTATTAACCCAACTAACCTATTACCCTTATGTACAATTTGGCGTGATTGGTCTATTTTTATTAATTGCTTATATATTATTTAGCACAGCCCGCAAAGCCGAGCAAGACCAAGTTTGGGTGGGTATGAGTAAAGAAACCGCTCATCAATTAGGTACGCCATTATCATCGTTAATGGCTTGGAATGAGCATTTACGCGGTATAGGAGTTGATGAAACAATTGTAACCGAAATGCAACACGATGTAAAACGGTTAGAAATGATAACCGATCGATTTAGTAAAATTGGCTCCCAACCCCTATTAGTAAACGAAAATGTAAACGAAGTATTAATTAATGCCGTTAATTATTTAAAAAATCGAACATCGCGAAATGTAGACTACATAATTAATTTACCAAAAGAAAATTTACAAGCATACCTTTGCACACCATTATTTGAATGGGTTATTGAAAATATTTGTAAAAATGCAGTAGATGCAATGGATGGAAAAGGTACAATTACAGTATCTTTAATCGACATACCTGAAGGAATATTTGTAGATATTACAGATACAGGAAAAGGTATTCCAAAACGAAAACACAAAACAGTTTTTGAACCTGGTTTTACAACAAAAAAACGAGGCTGGGGCTTAGGACTAAGCCTATGTAAACGCATTATTGAAAACTACCACGGAGGCAAAATAAGTGTTTTAAGCAGTGAAGTAAATAAAGGTACAACGTTTAGAATAATGCTTAAAAGGGGATAAAAAAATTAGGCTATCTATTAAAATTATCATTAATCGCTTTAAAAAAAGCATTATAAACCGGTGCATTACTTGCAACAATTTCTTTACCAAATAACCAGTTTTGGTTACCATTAAAATCACCTATTTTACCACCAGCTTCTGTCACAATTAACGCTCCTGCGGCAACATCCCAAGCATTTAAATTGTATTCAAAAAAAGCATCTACGCGCCCGCAAGCCACATAACATAAATCTACAGCCGCTGCACCAATACGCCTAACGCCATGAGTATTCCGTATAAAATATTCTAAGGTTTTAAAAAAAGGGTGTATTCTCTCAAAATTATAAACCGGAAAACCGGTAGCAATTAAGCTGTCTTTTAATAAAGTTGTTTCGGTTACTTTTATTGGCTTGTCGTTTAAAAAAGCACCGCCATTTTTTATAGCATAAAAGCATTCGTTTCGGCTAATTTCGTATACAACACCTAATAAAATTTTGCCTTTATATTCTAAAGCTATACTTATGGCATAACTGGGTATGCCATGAATAAAATTTGTAGTTCCATCTAATGGATCAACTATCCAATTATAGTCTTTTTTTTCAGAACGTGTATTTTCTTCAACAATAAAACCTGCTTCTGGAAGAAATTTACTTAATGCTTCTACAATTTTTTGTTCAGCCGCTTTATCAACATAACTTACCAAATCGTTAAGCCCCTTTATTTCGATTTTATCAATAGAAAAAATTTCTTTTTCTGCACGAATAAATTCTCCTACGGTTTTTGCAAGTTGAATTACATGAGGTAAAAGTTCGGCAAGCATTGCTGTTAGGCAATTTTAAGCATCCAATTCATTGTATCTTCAACCTTCCCTTTACGGATATTACGCAAGGTTTCATCTACTTTTGTCGAAAATTTACGAGTTTCAACAGCCGGCAACTCATAATCTTTGCCTTCGTAGCCAATAGTTACAATTTGTGCAATGGTAGCAGCTGTTCCGCAACCAAAGGCTTCTTGCAAAGTACCGTTTGCATGTGCGGTTAATATTTCGGGTATACTAATTTTACGTTCTTCAACTTTCATACCCCATTCGTGTGCCAATGCCAATACAGATTTACGAGTAATGCCCGATAAAATAGTATCGCCTAATGCTGGAGTTAAAACCGTATCGCCAATTACAAACATTAAATTCATAGTGCCGCTTTCTTCAACATATTGATGGGTAATACTGTCTGTCCAAATTACTTGCTGATAGCCTTTTTGCTGAGCTAATTTTGTTGGATATAAACTTCTACCATAGTTACCAGCTGCTTTTACAAAGCCCACACCGCCATGCACTGCTCTAAAATAATTAGTTTCTACCAATACTTTAATTGGTTCGCTATAATATTTGCCAGCTGGGCAAGTTATTATTATAAATTTATAGGTTTCACTCGCCTTAACCCCAATGGCTTCATCGGTTGCAACTAAAAACGGACGAATATACAAACTACCTGTTTCACTAGTTGGAACCCAGGCTGAATCTAATTTTAGTAATTCAATTAAGCCACCCATAAAAATTTCTTCTGGGACTTCGGGCATTGCCATACGAATAGCACTTTTATTTAAGCGATTAAAATTCTCTAATGGTCTAAATAAAGAAACTTCACCTTTATCATTTTTATAAGCCTTCATTCCTTCAAAAATTGCTTGGCCGTAATGTAAAGCACTCATCGCATAACTTAACGGAACATCGCCATAGGGCATAATTTCTGGCTTGCCCCATTTGCCATCAGCATACTCTACTACCAACATGTGGTCGCTAAAACATTTTCCAAACGGAACGTTATTTACATCGTATTCGCTAACGCGCGATTTTTGAATTTTATTGATTTTAATATCTACAGTGCTAATCATAATATATCTTTTGCACCAAATAACAAATTATTATTTAAACAAGCAAATAAAATAAAAATATAAAAAAACCAAAACAATAGTAAAACAAACAGTCTCTATATTAGCCATTTAACTTCCTTTAAATCATAGGCATTTTCATTACCCATTTTATCCTGTAAAACTAATAAACCTTTAATGTCAATACCTTTTACTATGCAGGTTTTTAACTCTGTGTATATTTCAAAATTTAGCCAAGTATTTAAGCCGTATAAATTTTGTAAATAATTTGTTCTAATTTCGTTAAACTTATTATTTCTTAATTTTAAATAGTAGTGTTCTAAATAATTGCACAGCAGGTTTAAAACAGTCGTCAAATCAAACTCTGTGGTAGTTAATTTTTGTAACGATGTTGCATTAGTACTTTTATGAAAAAATGGTTGATTTACATTAATACCAACGCCAACTACGCTATAATTAAGTAACGATTGGGTTATTATGTTTTCAATTAATATCCCTGCAATTTTTTTACCATTTACCAATATGTCATTTGGCCATTTTATTTTTATGTCATATTGGCTATTGCCTAATAATTCAGCCATTACGTCATAACAAGCCAAAGCTGTAATTTGATATAAAAAAAATTGGTTTTTTAATTCTAAAAAAGTTGGTTTTAAAACAATACTTACCGTTAAGTTGCTTGCTATTTGTGTTTCCCAGCTATTTCCGCGTTGCCCTTTACCCTGCGTTTGGTTGGCAGTATGTACAACAGTTCCTTCAGCAACATTAACGTTCTTTAACAGCTCTGTGGCATAAGAATTGGTACTACCTACTTCAGGTAAAAAAATAAGATTACGTCCAATAAAAAGTGTTTCCATTAAAGCAAAAACATTAAATTTGTTGATTAGTGTAAACTTAATAAAATATACAACAACAAATAGCATCAATGGCAAAAACTCCTGTAAAAAAAATAGCTGTAAAAAAAACTGTTAAAACAGCCATAAAAAAAATAAAAAAAGCTACGCCTAAAAAAGCCGCCGTAAAAAAATTACCGGCAAAAAAACGCATTACTGATAAAGAGCGCGAGGAACGTGCAGCTAATTTTATTGCCAATAGCGAAAAGAAAAAATCTGGTAAACGCCCTAAAAAAACAGCAACTAAAGAACAAACCATTTCTTTATTAGATGCTATAGTTGAAGGGATGCAAGAACGTAAAGCAAAAAATATTACTATTTTGAATTTAACAAAATTAGAAAACAGAGTAACCGATTATTTTGTTGTTTGCGATGCAGATAGTAACACACACGTAAACTCCATTGCAGATAGTTTAGAGGAAACAGTTTTTAAACTTTCGGGCGAAAAGGCCTTTCATAGCGAAGGTCACCAAAACAGCGAGTGGATTTTAGTGGATTACATTAATATCGTTGCGCATATTTTTTTACGAGATATTCGCGAATATTACAATATTGAAGCCCTTTGGGGAGACGCAGAAATTACAACAATTGATAACTAATAGTTGTTAAGTATTAGTTATAAGGTGTTTGATTTAAGTTTTTAGATAAAAACAATCAAACAACTAACAGCAAACAACCAATAACAACAAAGAAAATGAGCAACGAACAAAATACCGACCCAAAACCACAAAATAATTCTTCAAACAATAATTCCGAAGATGAGCGCAAAAAGCAATTTGAGCGCATGAAAGAAAAATTCAGCAAACAAAACTCCGCCTTTGGTGGAGGCGGTGGTGGTGGCAATAATTTTTATTGGATTTACGGCATTGTAATCGCCGTTCTACTATTTATAGTATTTTATGGCAACAATATCAGTTCACGATTGGTTGAAAAATCACAAGGCGAATTTTATAACAATATGTTAGCAAAAGGCGATGTTGTTGATGTGGCCATTGTAAATAAAACAATTGCTCGCATTAGTATAAATCCAGATAGTGCTTATAAATGCGACCGATATAAAAATGCAAAAGGTGTTTCAATTTTTCCTGATAAAAATTATAAAGGACCGCATTTTGTTATTACAGTGCCCTCGGTCGATAATTTTTTACAGGAAATGCAAAAGGTGCAAATTGATGCAGGTATTCCTAAAGAAAAACAAGTGTTTGCCCGAAGTGTAGAAGAAAGTAACTTTATGGCCGACCAATTACCATGGCTGTTACCAATTTTAATAATGGTTGTATTATGGATTGTAATGATGCGCCGTATGGGTGGTGGCGGCAGTGGTGGAGGCCCTGGACAAATATTCAATATTGGAAAATCTAAAGCAACGTTATTTGATAAAAACACAAATGTTAACGTTACGTTTAATGATGTAGCGGGATTAGATGGCGCAAAACTTGAAATAATGGAAATTGTAGATTTCTTAAAAAATCCAAAAAAATATACCGATTTAGGGGCAAAAATTCCAAAAGGTGCGTTGTTAGTTGGTCCTCCGGGAACTGGTAAAACGTTGCTAGCAAAGGCTGTAGCCGGCGAAGCCAAAGTGCCTTTCTTTTCATTAAGCGGTAGCGATTTTGTAGAAATGTTTGTAGGTGTAGGTGCTTCAAGAGTTCGCGATTTGTTTCGCCAAGCAAAAGAAAAAGCGCCTTGTATTATTTTTATCGACGAAATTGATGCAATAGGTCGCGCCCGCGGCAAAAATGCGGCGGCCGGCGGAAACGATGAGCGCGAAAATACCTTAAACCAATTATTGACAGAAATGGATGGTTTTGGAACCAACAGTGGCGTAATTATTTTGGCTGCTACCAACCGTGCCGATATTTTAGACAGAGCTTTAATGCGTGCTGGTCGTTTCGACCGTCAGATTTATGTAGATATGCCTGACTTAAACGAACGTAAAGAAATTTTTGAAGTGCATTTAAAGAAAATTAAAATTGATTTAACGGTTGACATTGAGTTTTTAGCCCGCCAAACGCCTGGATTTAGTGGTGCCGATATCGCTAACATTTGTAACGAGGCCGCTTTAATTGCTGCACGAACCAATAAAAAAACAGTTACTAAACAAGATTTTTTAGATGCCGTTGATAGAATTATTGCCGGTTTAGAAAAGAAAAACAAAATTATTACTCCTCACGAAAAACGTGTGATTGCATTTCATGAAGCTGGCCACGCCACTGTTAGTTGGATGTTAGAACACGCAAGTCCGTTGGTAAAAGTTACCATTGTGCCTCGCGGACGCAGTTTGGGTGCAGCTTGGTATTTACCCGAAGAGCGCCAAATTACTACTGCCGACCAAATTATGGACGAAATGTGTGCCGCTCTTGGTGGCCGTGCCGCCGAAGAAATTGTGTTTGGTAAAGTAAGCACAGGTGCTTTAAGTGATTTAGAAAAAATAACGCGACAAGCCTATGCCAGTATTGTGTATTATGGTTTAAACGATAAAATTGGCAATATAAGCTATTACGATAGCAGCGGACAAAGCGAATACAGTTTTAGTAAACCTTATAGCGAAGAAACTGCAAAAATTATTGATCAAGAAGTTAAAAAAATGATTGATATTGCTTATGTAAAAACAAAACAAATTCTAGTTAGTAATAAAGATAAATTAATAGCATTATCGGAAAAATTATTAGAAAAAGAAGTAATTTTTAAAGAGGATTTAGAAGAAATTTTTGGGAAGCGACCTTTCGATAAACCAGAACAACAGTTTTTGAAAAAAGATGATGCTACTGTTATACCACCTTTTGTTGATAATAATACAATATAATAAATTCTTTTTTCTAACAGCCTCCAATTTGTGGAGGCTTTTTTTTGATTTGTACTTTTTTTTTCTTAAATTTATAACTCAACATTTTAATTAATGAAAAAAATTTACGTTTGCTTTATTGCATTTCTTTTAATTCAATGCAAATTAAATGCTCAAACCTTTTCTTGCCAACATGGCAAAAATGCAAACGTGGTAACGCCTATATATTACTGTGCCGAAAATTTACGAAGTGATACGTTTAATATTTTAAAGTATACCATCAATTTAGAAATTGGAAACTTTACAACAAAATTAATTGCAGGTAACACCCAAATTAAATTTGCTCCAAAACTAAACAATCGCAATTTTATTCGATTCGATTTACTAAAATTGCTGATCGATTCTGTTAAAGAAAATACATCTACCCTAACCTATTTTTACAACGATACTATTTTAAAAGTAAATTTTTTATCTCCAAAAAATGCTATTGATACATCCATTATAACGGTTTATTACCACGGTCAGCCACAAGGAGATGCCAGCGGTTGGGGCGGTTTTTATTTTGATAATACCGGAGGGGCGCAATATGCTTACAATTTAGGTGTTGGTTTTGCTGCCAAGCCACATAATTACGGCAGAGTGTGGTTTCCTTGCTTCGACAATTTTGTGGAGCGTAGTAAATACGAATTTAATATTACCAACGATTCTGCTCGTCGCTCTTTTTGCAATGGGCAATTAATATCCGACATTGTTACGGCAAACAAACGCACCCGTAAATGGATGTTAAATGATGAAATACCAACTTATTTAGCAAGTGTTGCCGTTGCTAATTACCGCCAAGTAAACTGGACAATTAATGCACTAAACGGCACAAAGCCTATAACCCTTGTTGGAGTGGCAAGCGACACAAGCGCTATGAAAGCTGGCTTTGTAAATTTAAAAAGCTGCATTAATGGCTTTGAAAATTATTTTGGACCCTATATTTGGAATAGGTTTGGCTATTGTTTAGTTCCCTTTAACAGTGGAGCAATGGAGCATGCCACTAATATTGCCTATCCGCGTTCGGTAGCCGGAAATTTAAATTATGAAGCAGAGTTAATGGCTCATGAATTATCGCACCATTGGTGGGGCGATTTAATTACCTGCGAAACACAAGAAGATATGTGGATAAACGAAGGCATGGCAACTTATAGTAGCTATTTGTTTACCGAGTGGCAATATGGCAAAGCCAGTTATTTATCTAAATACAAAACCATTCACGACGATTTATTACACAATCTTCACAAAAAGGAGGGCGGATTTAGAGCCATTTCAGGCATACCACATAACTTAACATATGGCGACCATGTATATAAAAAAGGAGCCGATGTGGCACACACTTTAAGAAGTTATATGGGCGACACTGCATTTTTTAACGCTTGTAAATTTGCTATGACACAAAACGCTTTAAAAAGTGTAAATAGTACTGAGTTGCGAAATTTGTTTCAAGCCAGTAGCGGACAAAACCTTACTGATTTTTTTAATAACTGGGTGTTAAGTGGCGGTTGGTCGCACTTTGCCATTGATAGTATAAAATATATACAACAAAGCGCAAACAACTATAGTGCAGTAGTTAGCATTAAACAAAAAATTTATGGCGCTTCTACGTTACATTCAAACACCCCTGTAGAGCTAAGTTTTTATAAATCAGATTGGACAAAAGTTATTAAAAAAATAGTTGTAAATGGCGCCACCTCAACTTATACTTTGTCCATTCCTTTTAGTGCTGCCTATTGCGCCATTAATAACGATCATAAAATTGGCGATGCAACCAGCAGTGATACAAAAACAATAAAAAATGCTGGAAATATTAGCTATGCTTTAGGAAAGGCATATTTAAAAATTTCAAACAAAGGCATAGATTCAAGTTTAATACGGGTAGTAAATAATTATGTAAGCCCAGATCCATTTAAAAACAACCCGCAAAATCACAAACTATCAAATCAACATTATTGGCGTATTGAAGGCATTTTATCGCCGGGATTTGTTTCAAAAATTAGATTTAACTACGATGGAAATAAGTCTATTAGCACTACTTATGGCTATATGGATACACTTTTAACGCTTGTAAACGGCGATAGCATTCGCTTGTTTTACCGTGCAAATGCAGCCGACGATTGGAAAATAATTTATCCTTTTACTAAAGTAATAAATAGTAATAAAGAAGGGTTTATTGAAATTGACTCCCTAAAACTTGGAGAATATGCGTTCGGTAATTCAACAGATACCAGCACAATAGCGCCAGCGGTGGGAGTTACTGAATTAGTTGGTACTCAGCTTAAGGCCCGAATTTTTCCAAACCCCGCTAAACAAAAATGCACTTTGCAATTTGATAAACAGCCCGAAACAACTTATCACATTAATATTTATAACGCAGACGGGAAATTAGTTTATAGTCAAAAAACAAATCAAAAAATTACATCTATAACTATTTCTGAATTAGGTAAAGGTGTTTATAATTTTACAATTCAAGAAAAAAGTAAATTACTCTTCGTCCAAAAATTAATAATTAATTAATTTTATTATTGCCTGTATTACCCTTAATAAAGTGGGAATACCAACGACGCATTTATCAGTCTAATTTTGATGGCAAAAAAAATCAATCTGTGGCCTATAAACGAAATAATAATAAACTAAAACGTTTTATTTTATTTTTTTCATAACTTTAAAACATAAAATACTGATGTTTTTAGAAAGATATATGAAAAATTTAATTTTTGGAATGATAGCGCTACTGTGTATTAGCGCCCCTGCGCAAACTACAACTAAAAAAAATTATAAAAAATACCCCTATTGGATAGAAATGATTAAAGACCCCGACGTTAACTATTTTGACGCTATAAACGCGTATGATGCGTTTTGGAAAAACAAACAAAAACCGATGGATGAAAATGAAGCGATTGGGCAAACAAAGGGTTCAGATAATAAAGAAAAGCAAATGGAAAGCCGGAAGAAAATGAAAGAAAGACGACGCGAAAAAGAACTATATAAAAAGTATGGCTTAGAGTGCAAAAAATTTGAACATTGGAAATTTACTGTAAAGCCTTATGTACAAGAAGATGGACATATTTTAAGCCAAGAAGAACAACTAAAATTATGGGAGGATAAAAAATGAAATACTTTTTAAGTTTTAGTAGTATCATAATTCTGGTGTTAAATTCATTCTCTCAACCTGGTGCTAGCTGGAGCCATGTTGGTCCCATTAATTTTCCTACAAACGCTAGCGGACAAATTAATGGCATTGGCAGAACCACACAAATAAAATTTGACCCAATTACTCCAAATAGAATATATGCCACCTCCGCGTCCGGGGGTTTATGGCGAAGTAATGATACTGGTTTTACATGGGTAAATGTAGGTACAGATTATTTTCCAAAAATGGAATGCGCAAGTATTTGTATTGATAATACGAACAACTCTATTTTATATTTAGGTAGTGGCGACCCTAATTATTATGGTGGTGGTTTTGGAGTTTGGAAAAGTATTAATGGTGGTACTTCGTGGGCACTATCAAACACTGGTTTAGGCACCGGTTTAATTATTGAATTACTAATGAACCCAACAAATAACCAACACATTATAGCTGCAACCAATAACGGTATTTATAAAACTACAAATGCCGGAGCTAACTGGAATTTGGTAAAAACAGGAGGCGATTTTAAAGCAATGGTTTTAAAACCCAATAGTGCTGACACGGTTTATGCCGTTACCTCTTCGCAGGTATGGCGCTCGTTAAATTTTGGTGCTACCTGGCAACAAATAACAAACGGCGTTACAGTGCCGGGCAATAATGGAAATGGCATGCGTTTAGCAGTTAGTAAAGCAAGTCCCAACGTAGTATACCTTAGTATGATTACAAACGAAGGTTTAACTTTAAAATCAACCGATTTTGGAACCAGCTTTACCACTGTTTATAATAACGCTTCACAAAGTTTGGTTGGTTACGATGCCTCTACACCAGGGCAAGGCGATTATAATTTTGGGATGACAGCCGACCCAAACGATGCTAATACCGTTTTCGTTGTGGCACATTGTGTTTGGAAAAGTACAAACGGTGGCGTAGCCTGGAGCAAATTAACCAATTGGTATGCCGATTGCCATACGGATATGCATGGTATTGCAGTGCACCCAAACTATACTAATATGCTGTTTAATGTAAATGACGGAGGTGTTTTTTTAAGCAGAGATGGAGGAATTACTTGGCAAGATCGTTCGGATGGAATTGGCGCTACTGAAATTTACCACGCCGCACAAAGTAAATTACAACGTAATATAATGAGTATTGGTACACAAGATAACGGCGAGTTGTATTTAAATAATGCCACTTGGTTTACAAACAGAGGTGGTGATTGGGGAAGTAAAATGTTGTTTTCGTACAACAGTTTTAATACTGTTTATTATTACGAAAATGGTAACCGGAGAACCGTTAGTGGTTCGGAAAACAGTTATAACTTGCCCTTTGCAGCAAGTAACAATATTAATTTAGAGTTTAATAAAAAAATACCTAATAAAGCTTTTTGTGCTTTACAAAACATTTATTTATGTAATGCTATTATAAGCCCTACACCTGTATGGAATCAAATTGGCGCTGTTACCAGTTCTTCGATAACAGCACTACATTCATCATTTGCCGATTCGTCGGTGCTATACGGAGTAGCATTAAACAATAAAATCTATCGGTGCGATAATGTATTTGCCTCAACACCTACTTTTACATCCTACACAACGCCGGGGGGCACTAACGTGCAAGCTCATATAACATCTGTAGCAACTAATAGCAACGTTGTTTATTTATCGTGTGGCGGCATAATGTACCGTTCAACAAATAAAGGGCAAAGCTTTACAAATTTTAATACAGGCATTGCAGGTAGTGTAAATATTATTGGTGTTTATCACGATGAATATAGTACCGACGAAAGTATTTATGTTTGCACAGCCAAGGCCGTTTATTATAGGAACATAAATATGGCATCGTGGCAAAATATTACTTACAACTTACCTTCCATAGCAGATATAGTTGAGTTTAGTTTTTATAATTCGGGCAATGCGGCTTCAGTATTACGTGCAAGCTATTATGGGCGTGGTGTTTGGGAATTGCCAATAAATACATCACAAGCACCAGTACCAAATTTTACGGTTAATAAACAAACTATTTGCCCTAACACAACCGTGAGTTTTACTAACTTAAGCTATGGTAATCCTATTTCCTTACAATGGACTTTTACTGGAGGCAGCCCCGCAACATCAACTTTAGCAAACCCCTTGGTTACTTATGCTTCGCCAGGTTTTTACCCTGTAAGTTTAAGTGCTACAAATAATAACGGTACTGCTATTTTAACACAAACGGCTTATATAAATGTTACCATGGCCCAACCTTTACCCGTTTCTGAAAGTTTCTCAACATCTAATTTCCCGCCAACTAATTGGGCTTTATTTGACGATGGAAACAACTCTATCGAATGGCAAAAAAGTAGTACTGTTGGTGGATTTGGATTAAGCAACGAAAGTAGTTTTTTTGACAACTATAATTTTGCCGAACAAGGAAAAAGAGACGCTATTGTGACTCAGAATTTTAATTTAACAGGCGTGATAAATCCAAAATTAACCTTCGATTTAGCCTATGCCCGGTACGACAATGTCAATTTTGATTCTTTAGCAGTTGGTGTTTCTACAAACTGTGGACAATCGTTTACAACCCTTTACGCTAAAGGAAATATATCGTTAACAACTGCCCCAGATAACACTGGCTTTTTTATACCAACAAACGCTCAATGGCGAACTGATACGGTATATTTAAACGCTTATGTTGGTATGCCCGAAGTAATGTTTTATTTTGAAAACAGAGGAAATTATGGCAATGTTATTTATTTAGATAATATAAATTTAATTGCCAATCAAATTACAACTACATTATTACAAAGCACTAATTCTGCCGCTCTGTTTGATGTTTTTCCCAACCCAGCAAAAGAGAGTATTAACGTAAATTTTAAATCAACGTACGAAACGTTAAAACAATTAATTATTAGAGATAATATAGGCAGAATAGTATACGAATTAAACCAGCCTTCTAATACACAGGTTATTGATTTAAAAAATTTTAGCAAAGGTTTGTATTTAGTTAGTTTAATAACCAACAAATCTACACACACTAAAAAAGTAATTGTTGAGTAATTTAGCTTATAAATACACTTTAAAATAGTGTTCTTTTTATATCTTTACCCAAATGCTTTATATTAATATAGTTGGACAAAACGAAGCCAAAGGCCGTTTAGCTAAAATGGTAAACGAAAACCGTGTACCGCATGCTTTATTATTCAGCGGTAGCGATGGAAGCGGCAATTTGCCTACAGCCTTTGCTTTTGCTCAGCATTTGTTTTGCACTAATAAAACTGAGGTAGGTGCTTGTGGTCAATGCAACGCTTGTAATAAAGTTGCGAAATTAATTCACCCAGATATGCACCTAGTGGTGCCCATAGCCAAAAGTAAAGACATAAAAAAAACCGACGACGTTGTAAAAGAGTTTAGAGAAGTATTTTTACAAAACCCCTATATTACATTAAACGACTGGTTTAACGAGCTCAATGCCGAAAATAAACAACCTATTATTCCGGTTGAAGAAGCTGCTGATATTTTAAAAAAATTAAGTTATACAAGCTACGAAGGCTCGTATAAACTAATGTTAATATGGCAACCCGAAAAAATGAATAACGAAGCTGCCAACAAATTATTAAAAATATTAGAAGAACCCCCCGACCAAACTATTTTTATTTTGGTAACAAACAATCCCGAAAAACTATTGGCAACTATCATTTCGAGGGTGCAAACAATCCCCTTTTACACTATTAGCGAGGCCGAAATTACTGACGCCTTAATACAAAATTTTAACGCAAACCAAGAGGTAGCAAAGCAAACCGCTATACTGGCAAATGGCAATTATGCCGAAGCATTAAGTTTACTTACACATAACGAGGAAAGTGTTTCTTTTCTTAGCAATTTCCAAAACTTTATGCGTTTGGCTTTAATATTTGATGCCAATAAAGCCTTGCAATGGATTGACGAGAATGCAAGTAGCGGAAGGGAAAAGCAAAAACAGTTTTTTCAATACGGGCTAGAAGTGTTTAGAGATAGCTTAATGTTTAATTATGGAAGTAAAGATTTGATTAGGTTAAGTGGAAACGAAAAACAATTTTTAGAAAAATTTGCCCCATTTGTAAATAAAAAAAATTACGAAAAATTAGTGGAGGAGTTTAACAACAATTACTATTACATTGAGCGAAATGCGAATCCAAAAATTTTATTTATGGATTTAATTTTAAAAACAAACGAGTTAATTAATTTAAAGTAAAACCAAACTGAGTTAACGTTTGGTGTTTAAACAAAAAGAATTAAAATTTATTTTCAATAAATATTTTACTTAAATAAGGAGTAAATTTTAAAGCACCGTCGTAATTTAAGTGGTAGTGGTCTATAAACAAATTTCTATTGTTACAAAAAGGTAACGACGATAAATCATAATAATTAATTTCATTAATGGATGCAATAGCTTGTAACTGACTAACAATTTGGGGTTTATTGGCTATATCTAATTTACCCCCCGCAAAAATAGGTGAACTTACTAGCGTAAGGTGCGTTTTATTTTGTTTACAGATCTGAATAATGGAATCTAAATAACTTCTATCACTTACATTAAAAAAACTGTAGTAAGGCCTTATTGCAGTGTATTTTAAATGTGGGCGAAGCACTTCTTTTAAAAAACCTTTATAATAAAGCGTATCTGTTTTATTTGGAATATTAAACCACCCGTGTAAACTCGTACTAATATTTTTAAAGCCAGTATAAGGAAAAGAATAAAAGGGATTGTAATAAAAATGATTCATACGACTATCCAATTTATTAAACTCACTTTTTAAAACCGCATTGCTTAAAAAGGGGAAATAATTATTAAACTCTTTTATTTCGGTAGCCTTGTATTTTAAAAAATGATAATCTACTTCGTAAACAATATACTGTGGAGCCTTACTATTTAATAAATAGGCCTTTAGCGCCGCAAAAGCTATTTGTGGTGTTGCACCTGCCAAGCTTAAATTAAAACTAGTTTGATGTGTCAGGCTGTCAAACTGGCGTGGGTTATAGTGCATCTCCACCCTTGATGAGCCTAAAAACAGAACAGTGTAATTATTTTTATCAAAAAAAGCCGTTTTGTATTTTGCATAGTAACCCTGCGTTTGCATTAATAAACCCTTATAGTGTAGGTGCCGCAACCCAAACAAACAGGCTGTAATAATTAAAAAATATGCGCTAATTTTTTTTATCAAAACTGAAAATAAATAAAGGTGTTGGCATTAAAATTTCCAAAAACAAAAATTAGAAGTATAAAAACTATGTATAACAGCGGCTTTGTAAAGGCATACAAGTTTGCATAACAGTTTATCAATGCGTACTCCTCGTTTAATTCTTTTAAAATTAAAATAAAAATAAAAAATAAAATAAGTATGTAACTAAATTTATCTTGAACTAGAAATAAATTACTGATTGAAAAATAATTACCCTTAAAACTAAAAATAGTACTATAAATATAGCCCAAGTCGCAAACCGCTAGTGCCCTAAATGCTATTAATGAGAGTGTATGAAATAGTATTAGATACAGCCATCCAAAAGGTTTTGGCAATTTTACGTTTGGAAATTTTTTCTTTACTAAAATCTCTAAAATATAAACAAAGCCATGCATTGCTCCCCATATTACAAATGTAAAGTTAGCCCCATGCCAAAAACCACTTATTAAAAACACCAAAAAAATATTCACCAACCAACGCGTATACCCTACTCTACTGCCACCCAAACTAACGTACAAATAATCTCTAAACCATGTAGTCATACTTATATGGTTACGCTGCCAAAATTCGTGTAATGATTTTGAAAATAGAGGTCGTCGCCAATTCATACTTAAATTAATATTAAATAATTTTGCTACGCCTGTTGCAATATCACTATAACCGCTAAAATCGCAATACACTTGTATTACAAACAAAAACCCACCTAATAATAATTCGAAGCCATTAAAAGCTGTTACGTTATTAAAAATAGGTGTTACTATTAAATTTAAATTATCGGCAATAACTAATTTTTTAAAATAACCCCAAATAACTAATTTGGCAAAGCCTTGCCAATTAATATGTTTAAAATAAGTTACTACTTTTAATTGAGGCATTAAATCTTTATGGCGAACAATGGGACCTGCTACCATGTGCGGAAAAAACGAAACGTATAATAAAAAATCAAACAAAGTATCGTTGGCTTTGTATTTACCCCTATATACGTCAATAGTATAACTTAGAGATTGAAACGTGTAAAACGAAAGACCTGCCGGAATAATAAATTGATTTAAAATTGAAAATTTAAAATTTAAGATCTCGTTGGTAGAATTATAAAAAAACACAAAGTACTTAAAAATAAAAAGTACGCCAATATTAGAAACGACGCTAAGTACCAAAAATGTTTTTTTTAAAGTAGTGTTTTGAATTTTTTGTGCGCACCAGTAATCAAAACTTGAGGTACCTATTAGTAATAATAAAAACCATGGGTTGTAACTGTAATAAAAATAGTACGATGCAAGTAATAAAAAATAATTTCGGAATTTAATTGGAACTAACCAATACAATATAAATACAAGAGGTAAAAAAATAGTAAATATGATCGAATTAAATAGCAAAAACTAAATTATTTTTTTTCGTAATTGTTTTAGTTCGCTTGTATGCTTTTTTGTTTCAGCAATTTTTAGTTTGCTTGTTTTACTTGGTTTTGTGGGTAAACGTTTTACTTTTGGTTTTAATAGTTTATTTAAAAGAGTAATTAGTTTTTTTTGAGCTTCCTCTTTATTTTGCAATTGGGTGCGGTGCTTGTTACCAACTAATTTAATTTTTGTTTCATCAATTAAATTTGGATACTTTTCTAAAATAACTGCTTTTTGATCAGGCAATAAGCTTTTGCTTTTCTTAACATCAAACTCCAATTCAACCTTCGTTTCTACCTTATTAACGTTTTGCCCTCCTTTTCCGCCACTTCGGGATGTATGAAATTTAATTTCTTTTTCTAAAACTCTATTTATTTGCTCGTCTTTTAACATTGTTGTATTAATAACACAAAATTAAAAGTACAAAAAATATGTTTAATTAGGCTAAGTTTAATGTATTGAAGTATTTTGTTTACATAACTGTTTTTTTCTATCAATTTGGTCATGCCCAAAGCATAAAGCAGTGTAAACAGCGTTTTGATACGTATTTAAATTTTAGAGGTTCGTTAAACAACCTGGTAACATTTGAATCGGATGCCATTTACATTAACGATGCAAAAGGTAAAAAAGAATTTGCCATTTATAGTCACGAATTGGAAATGCTCTCTGAATTTTTTGAAAACAACTCGTTTAAACAACAAGAACAACTATTAAAATTAAAAAGTACAAAAAAATATACTAAACGTCAGCGAGATAGTTTATACATTTATATTGACGACACTAAAAAGGTATCGAAAAATAAAAAACAAAAAACTTTATTTGGCTACAGAATTGCAATAGACCCGGGGCATTTTGGAACCAATTTATCGGACGCACAAATTGAACAAAAATTTTTATATTTTGTAAAGGATAGTGTTAAAAATCCTTTAGATACTATTAAGTTATTTGAAAGTATGTTAACCTTTAACACCGCCCAATTAGTAAAAGCGCTGTTGGAAGAACAAGGCGCTACAGTATTTTTAACACGAACTCAAAATAATTTTACATCGTTTAATTGTACATATAGCAATTGGTTAAAATTACATAAACAGCGCATGCTAGACAGTTTAAAAACAAACGACTTGCTATCTGCAGACCGTTATACCAAATTAATAAAGTTAAACGATTACAAATTATTTTGGGAATTTTTTAGAGATTTTGATTTATCAAATCGTGCCAAAAGTATTAATCAATTTAACCCCCACGCTACATTAATAATACATTATAATGTTGACGAAAAAAATGCCCCATGGACAAAAGCAACTACTAAAAACTACACAATGGCCTTTATTGGTGGCGCTTTTACTGAAAGTAATTTTGACAAACCCGAAACAAAAATTCATTTTTTGCGCTTATTATTAACCAAACAACTAAATCAATCTGAAAAATTAGCTACACAAACCGTATTAAATTTTAATAAAAATTTAGGTATTGAATTGGCGGGGCAATTTGATGCCGATTATTTAAAAGACAACTGTATACCTTTGCCAAGCAAGGGCGTTTTTTGTAGGAATTTAATTTTATGCCGCATCATAAACTCGCCCTTAGTTTATGGCGAAGCGCTTTACCAAGACAATATAAACGAATGTGAAACCTTAATGAAAATGGACAAAACAATAAACGGCATTATTACCAACCAGCGTTTATACACTGCTGCAAAAAGCTATTACGATGCTATTTTTATGTTTTTGAAAAATTAATTAAAATTAATATAATTAACAATTTTAGCATACGTTTCATCGTCGTTTAGTACCTCTTTTAAATTGTTTGTTGTAATTGGTGCTTTACGTTTAAAATTAAAAATCAGTTTGGTTAATTCGTAAGTTAAATAAGGATGTTTGTTTATCGTTTTAAAATCATCGGTATTAATATTTATTTTCTTAATCAGCGATGCGTCTACTTTTATATAAGGTTTAATTTCCAAAAATAACTCGTCGGTAAATCCATACACTTCTTTTAGTTGCTCAACGTTTACGAACCCACCCATCATGCTTCTGTATTTTAAAATACGCTTGGCGTATGAAGGACCAATACCCTTTAAATCTAATAAAGCAAGGCTATCACAACTATTAAGTTCGATTATTTTTTTTGGTGCCGATTTTTTTTCAGGATAAGTTTTAGCATTTATATCGTTAGTGGTGTTAACACTACTGCTTACTGAGTTTTTGCCTACCGCATCAATTAAAATGTAGGGCTCTAACATATTATATAAATAATCGCTAACACCATAAATTTTTTTAAGGTCTTCTTTTTGCTTAAACTTAAAGCCTTTTTCTCTAAATTTTATAAATGTACCTGCAGTTTTTTCTTTAAAGCCTAGTTTTATTAGCTCCGAAAGGCTTACAGTGTTTGGGTTAAAAACAAATAATTTGGTTTTATTAATTTTTTCGGTGTAATCATTTTTAGAATATTTGTTTTTTGATTGCTCGTAAGCACTATCAATTTTATTTTCAATTAATGGGAGATTTTTAACTACTATTTTTTTCGGGACAATAAAGTAAGGATAAAAAATACGCACCAATAAAAGCAAAAAACTAATGCAACAAAGTATTAATAAACCATTACGTTGTTGTTTATTAAATCCAAAATAATTTTGTATTAATTTAATTAATTGCATTTTTTTTGTGGAAGCTGTAATAAATTGGAACACCCAAAGCCATAATTCCTAACCCTAAAAACGTATTTTGAGGCTTAAAAATTAATAAATCGACACAAATAGCAGAAGCAATTAATATATAAAGTGCAGGAATTATAGGATATCCAAAGGCTTTGTAGGGGCGAGGTGTATTAGGTTCTGTTTTTCGTAAATAAAAAATAGCAGAAATTGTTACAATGTAAAATACTAACGATGCAAAGGTGCAGTAATCTAACAAGCTACCATACGAACCACTTAAACACAATACAGATGCCCAAAAAGCTTGTATCCATAGGGCTTTTGCAGGAACATTGTTTTTATTTAAATCGCCAGCTCGTTTAAAAAACAAACCTTCTTTTGCCATACTTTGAAACAACCGTGCCCCGGAAAGAATCAAGCCATTATTACATCCAAACGTAGAAATAATAATTAATGCTGCCATTAAGTATACGGCAATATCGCCAAAAACAGCACCCATGGCGGCTGTACCAACCCTATCGTTTTGAGCAAAAGCTATCCCATCTTTTAAAAACCCAGTTGCGGTATCGTTACCCAAAGCGGGCAGTAACATAAAATAAGCAACATTGGCTAATACGTATAGAACGGTAACAATCAACACGCCAATAAGCAAACCAAGCGGTATGTTTTTTTGTGGGTTTTTAATTTCTCCAGCAATAAAAGTTACGTTGTTCCATGCATCGCTACTAAACAATGCCCCTATTAGTGCCACGCCTAAAGCACTTAATAACGTGGTAAAGCTAAAATTGTTTGGCGTATGTAAAGTAGTTACATCGCCAAAAGGCAAATGCATATTGGCACTCCAAAAATTTAACTTTCCGGCGGCAAAGCACCCAATTAAAATAACTGCTAAAAGGGCAACAATTTTAGTACTTGTAAAAACACGTTGAATTATTTTACCATTATTAATACCCATCGTATTTAAATAGGTTAAAAATAAAATAGAAGCCACGCCCAATAGTTGCGTGGTTGAAATAGTAAAACCCCCAAGCGATAAAGCGACATTTTTATCATCAAACACGTTACAAAATACTGCCATAAATTTAGCAAATGCAACGGCTACTGCTGCAATAACGCCGGTTTGTATTACAGTAAACACCGTCCAGCCATATACAAATGCAGTTAGTTTTCCATAAGCACGTTTTAAATAGATAAATTGGCCACCTGCATTTGGCATCATCCCTGCTAACTCGCCATAACTTAAGGCTGCAAATAATGTAATTACCCCACTAATTACCCAACACATTAATACCCAAAATGGAGAGCCTAACACACGCATCATATCGGCACTTACAATAAAAATACCCGACCCAATCATACTGCCTGATACGATCATAATAGTGTCAAATAAATTTAGTTTTTGTATTGATTTGTCCATTCTTATATTTTATTAAAAATAAATAAAAAAGTCCGATTAACATTTAATCGGACTTTAATTTTAATAGTTATATAAAAACTATTTTGTAGTGGCATAACTTTTAGTGCTTAAAATATCGCCGTTTTCGTTCCAATTTGTCCAAACGCCAATTTTATTACCATTGTTATAATTCATTTCAAAACGTTTTTTACCACTTTGGTCATACACTATCCAAGCGCCTGTTTTTTTACCTAAACTATAATTAGCAGTAGCTAATATGGTCCCGCCTTCGCTAAAATACGTCCATTGTTTGTCTTTTTGTCCATTTTCAAAAGTACCGCTTTCCATTAAATTGCCACTGTCATAAAAATAATTTGCAGTACCCGATATATTTCCATTTTTTACGGCTAATTCGCTTTTTATTTTATTATTTACCGAACTAATTGTTCCGGTAAATAGCTCTCCTTCGCTATCAATATATAAACCTTTTTCGTTTAATTGTTGCGCATTTACGCCTCCAATTACTACTAAAGCTACTAAACTTAACACTAATTTTTTCATAATTATAAATTTTAAAAGATTAAACAATCAGAAACTATGCATTCGTTTCTCGATACAAAGATAAATAAATTAACAATTAAAACACATTAAAATAATATTAATTTAACATTAAATTTACTTTTGGGACCTTTTTTAACTTATTTTTAATTTATTACCTTTGTTTTATGCGAATAGATATAATTAGTGCAGTACCTGATTTAATGCAAAGCCCCTTTAATCATTCTATTTTAAAACGTGCTATTACAAATAATTTGGTGGAGGTTAACCTTATTAATTTACGCGATTACGCCCTTGAAAACAAACAAAAACAAATAGATGATTACGCTTTTGGCGGCGGCGCCGGAATGGTATTAATGATTGAGCCTATTGATAAATGCATTTCAAAATTAAAGGCTGAGAGAAACTATGACGAAATAATATATATGAGCCCTGATGGCGAGCTATTAAATCAAAAACTGTGTAATAATTTTTCGCTTTTAAAAAATATAATTATTTTATGTGGGCATTATAAAGGTGTTGACGAACGCGTGCGTGAGCATTTAATTACCAAAGAAATTAGTATAGGCGATTATGTTTTAAGTGGTGGAGAGTTGCCCGCTGCCGTTTTAAGCGATGCTATTTTGCGTTTGGTGCCAGGGGTTTTAAACGACGAAACTTCGGCCCTTAGCGATTCGTTTCAAGATAATTTGTTAGCCCCCCCTGTTTATACCCGTCCAGCAGACTATAAGGGTTGGCAAGTACCCGAAATTGTTTTAAGTGGTCATGCAGCTAACATTGATAAATGGCGACATGAACAAAGCATTGAGCGCACAAAATTAAGAAGACCTGAATTGTTAAAATAAAAAGGTTAGGTAGTTTTTTTATTTTTTAAATAGCTAACAATTATTGGAAGTACAGAAATCAAAATAATACCTATACATACTAAATCTATCCGTTTTCTAATAATTTCAACTTCTCCTAAAAGATATCCAGCGGTGGTTAAACTTCCAATCCATAAAGCACCACCAAGTACATCAAACGTAACATATTTTTTGTAATCCATTTTGCCAATACCGGCTGCAAAAGGCGCAAACGTGCGCACAAAAGGCACAAAGCGTGCCATAATTATAGCTTTAGTACCGTGTTTTTCAAAAAAAAGATGAGTTTTATCTAAATAATCTTTTTTAACCAATGGCTTACCTTTTAGTTTTAGATTAAAAATATTAATTCCTATTTTTCTGCCAATCCAATAGTTACAATTATCGCCCAAAACAGCAGCTATAAATAATAATATTAGTACATAACTCATATTTAACATACCGCTACGCGCAAATAAACCCGCGGTAAACAATAGCGAATCACCAGGTAAAAAGGGCATCGCAACTAACCCGGTTTCGATAAAAATTACTAAAAATAAAACAACATAAATGGCCGTGTTATAATTTGCAAAAAGCCATTCAAAATCTAAATGCAAAATGTGTTTAAAAAGTTCAATCATAATTGATAAATTAAAAAATTAAGGCCTAAAAATTAAAAATTTCATTATTTAACTCCCTGTAAGTGGTATCATTATTTTACTTCTTCTAAATACGCTAAAATACCGCCTTTTAAATTGTACAAGTTTGTGTAACCGTATTGGCTTTCTAAAGCACTAATTACGGTGGCACTACGTTTACCACTGCGGCAATGAACTACAACCTGTTTATCTTTACTAATTTTATCAACATTATCCATTACTTCGCCCATTGGTATAAGTTCGCCATTAATGTTTGCTTCATCAAATTCGTAATCTTCGCGTACATCAATTAATTGAAAATTGGCGTTTGTATCTTTTAATGTTTTTAATTCGAGAGGAGTTATTTCTTTCATAGTTTATTAGGAATAGGGTTTACTTAATAGGAAATAAATAGAGGGTTAATTTAATTCTACTTTCATGTCTTCAGGTAAATAGGTAAAAAAGGTATCGCCTCTAAGTCCAATTCGAAGGGTTTCTAAAGGAATAACATCATCTACACTGATATTACCAACATTTACATTACAGCCAAATAGTTTTAAAAAATATACTTGCTGGCTTTTTTGAGGCGTTTCCCAAATAATGTTTTCTATTTTTATTTTATTTACAATGCGGTTAATTAATAGTGTATGCGCACTACCATTTTTATGAAAAATACCAACTGTACCACTTTCACGAGCTTCGGCAATTACTTTAAAAGCACCTGCATCTAATTCGGCCTGCATCATTTTTATCCAACGTGCGGGGTGGATAATAACCCCCTCTTCTTTACTGCCTACTTCGCTAAGTACAGTAAAGTTTTTAGCAAGTATAGAAATGTATTCGCATTTTTTATCGTGATTTAGTTCTACGCTTCCATCGCTTACCTCAGCACTGTCGCATCCTAAATCGTTAATGTATTTTAGGTAATCATCAAATTTATTTCGTACAATAAATGCTTCAAATAGGGTGCCACCAACATACACTTTTATACCTGCTTGTTGGTAGAGCTTAATTTTTTCCTTAACGTTTTTAGAAATAATAGACGTACCAAAGCCTAATTTTACAAAATCAATATAATCAGCACTTGCACTAAGCATATCTTCGGCTTGGCGAAGGCTAATGCCTTTATCCATAACCATTGTTACGCCATCTTTACGAGGTTTAAATGTTCGGTTTGGTAAATTAGAGAGGGAAAAGTTATAGTTATTTGGCATTTTAGTTTTTATAATTAGAAATCAAATGTAACAGTTCTTTATCGTTTTGTAAAATTGGCTCGTAATCAAATATATCTTGATGCAAGTTATAATTAAGTTCTAAACCTTTTATAAAATAAGCGTTGGCTTCTTTTCTATTTTCTTTATACATCATTAAAATGCCCATTCTATAGTGCAATTCGGCAACGGTTGGATGCAGCTTAATACCTTGTGCCAAGGCTTCAATAGCATCTGTATAATAACCGCTTTTTTGAAGTAAGTCGCTATAATCTAACCACAAGTCGTAATCTGTATAATCTAATTCAATTACACGTTGGTAAGCCATAGCTGCTTCTTCATTAAAGCCTAATTTTTGCTGTACTTCGGCAAAAACATACCAATATTCAGGTTCGTTAGGGTTAATTTCTATCGCTTTTTTTACATAGTGTATACCTTCGGTAATGCGGTTCATGGCGTCCAGTACAACACCAATACCTAGCCAAGCATCCGCATTGGCAGGGTCTAATTTAACACACTTATTATAATTAACCAAAGCTTCTTCAAAACGGTTTAAATTCTCAAAACACTCACCAATGTAGTAATACGTAGTGGGGTCAATATCTTCGTATTTAAAAGTTTCTTTGTATACCTCAATGGCATCTTCGTAACGCTCCAACTGTGCTAACGAGTTGGCTTTATTAAAATAAGCCGAGCTAAATTGTTCGTTAATAGCAATTGCAAAATCATAGGCTTCAATGCCTTTTTCAAACAAACCAATGCGGTTATAGGCTAAACCTAAATTAAACCAGGCAAAATAACTATAGGGGTTATTATCAATATAGCTTTCGTAAAACGTAATAGCCTCATCGCTTTTGCCTGTTAAATCATAACAAAGCGATAATTCGTTTAAAGCCACTTCGTTTTTCGGATTGAGCTTAACGGCTTTTTTTAAGTAATAAAGGGCGTCTAAAGGCTTGTCTTCGTTTAAAAATTCGATACCTAAGGCTACATACACTTCGTCTTTATATTCAGCAAGCGGAATGGCGTTTTTAAAATTTTCGATAGCTTGTTCGCCCAACCCCATTTGGCTGTATATATAGCCACGGGCCATATACAGCTCAAAATTACCTTGTTCAATTTCTTCAACTTCGTTTAAAAGCGTAAGCGCCTCGTGCGTGTAATGTTGGCTGGATAAGTATTGTGCGTAACGAATTTTAATAATGGATGAAAAAGGAAATCGTTCTAAGCCAAAATCAATGGCTTTTTTTGCCATTTCGTAGTTATACCATTGCAGGTAATAATCAATTAGCTCTTCTAATTCATCTGCATCAAAAAACTGGGGCTCGCCGTTGGCAAGCATATCTTCAAAACGTTTTAAATTTTGTTCAAATTCTCGTTCGTTGCTTCCTTCAGCATCATCGTCAAACGCACTCATTATTCTTTCAATTGTTAAACATTAAAATTAAGCGTATTTTTTTATTGAAACTATTTTATTTTTATAAAAAAATTACTATAAATTAAAGATAGAATTTTCCATTAAATAAAAACCTTACCTTTACCACCGTATGCAAATTCAAGTAATGAAATCTAAATTGCATTGCGTTACCGTTACGCAAGCTGAGCTAGATTATATAGGTAGCATTACCATTGACGAAGATTTAATGGATGCCGCCAATTTTATAGAAAATGAACAAGTACATGTTTTAAACAAAAATAACGGGCAACGTTTGGTTACATATGTAATTAAGGGCGCTCGTGGAAGTGGTACAATTTGTTTAAACGGACCAGCAGCAAAACATGTAAACTTAGGCGATGTTGTTATAATAATTTCTTATGCTGCAATGGATTTTGAAGAAGCAAAACGGTTTCGTCCTTGGGTAATTTTTCCGGATACCAAAACAAATAAACTTAAATAAAGTGGCTACAAAAAACACCAAATCTATTATTCAATTTGTAATTTTACTTGGTGTTGGAATTTTATTAATATGGTTAACTTTAAAACAAGTTGCGCCAAAAAAAAATGAAATAATTGCTGCATTTAAAAACGCAAACTATTTTTGGGTATTAATGAGCATGCTTATTGCATGGATTAGCCATTTTCTAAGAGCATACCGTTGGAACTATTTATTAGCACCACTTGGCTATAAAACAAAGCTACTAAATGCCAATTGCCATGTGCTAATAGGGTATTTAGCCAATTATGGCATACCGCGTATGGGCGAAATTAGCCGCTGTACCTTAGCTACCAAATACGATAAAGTACCTTTTGAAGTGGCGCTTGGAACAGTAATTACTGAGCGTATAATTGATTTTATTTTATTTTTAGCCATTTTTGTTTTAACCCTATTAATTGAATTTAAACAATTAAGTGGCTTAGCAAGTCGCTTAATTTTTAACCCGCTACAACAAAAACTAGCAGGTATTGGGCATAACCCCACAAAATTAATTGTACTTTTTGTAATTATTGTTTTAGCAATTGCGCTGTTTTTATTTTTACGCAAAAAAGTAATTGCCCTTTTAAAAGGCAAATTAGGAAACATAATAAAAGGTTTAGGCAAAGGCATTGGCTCTATTAGAAACATGAAAAAACCTTTGCACTTTATTGTTCTTAGTATTTTAATTTGGCTGTGTTACTTTTACTCGTTATACATGTGCTTTTTTGCTTTAAGTGGCACCGAAAATTTAGGGCAGGGAACTTGTTTAACGTTATTATTATTTGGAACGTTTGGTGTAATATTATCGCCCGGTGGCTTGGGGGCTTACCCAGCTATTATAAGTGGCATATTAATTACAACGTATAGCGTAAGCGAAGAATGGGCTTTTGCGTTACCATGGTTAGCCTGGACTAGCCAATTAATTTTAATTTTAATTTTAGGCTTGCTAAGTTTTATTATTTTACCAATTTATAATCGTAAAAAAAATGGGGTTTTACCAAGCGCTTAAACAAAAATTAATTAGTAAAGAAGATGCTTTACGATTAGTGAATATAAAAAAAATGGTTGGTAAAAAAACAGTTTTTACCAATGGCTGTTTTGATATACTGCACCCCGGCCATGTAGATTATTTAAACCAAGCTCGCGATTTAGGAAATTTTTTAGTGTTGGGTTTAAATACCGATGCCTCCGTAAAATTACTAGATAAAGCCCCTAACCGACCAATAAATAGCCAACTAGACCGCGCTGCCGTGTTGGCTGGTTTAAGTTGCGTAGATGCGATTGTACTATTTAACGAAGCAACGCCTTTAGAACTTATTACGTATTTAAACCCAAACGTTTTGGTAAAAGGCAACGATTACGAGGTTGAAAAGATAGTAGGATATGAGGTAATAAAAAGTAACGGTGGCGACGTAATTACTATACCTTTTTTAGAAGGTTATTCCACTACAGAATTAATTAAAAGAATAAATCACTGAGTAACTGAGACTGCAAATTACACCTAAGCATTTTAACCCTAAATAATACGCTTTCAAATAATAAAAAGCAGCGTTATCTAAATTTAATAAAATGAGAATAGCATTTTTGATTGGCCTGGCACTTATTTCGTTTAAAAGTATTTATTCACAAGCAAAGTTAGAAATAGCCGATACTAAAAAAAACTTTGGTTTTGTAAAAAAAGGCGAAGTTGTAAAAATAGAATACAGCATTAAAAACAGTGGTAACGAGCCTTTGCTAATTAACGATGTTGAAATTGGCTGTTCCTGCACCACAGTTGAATATCCAAAGCAACCCATTGCCCCTAACAAAAGTGAAAAAGTAATTATTACTTTTGATACCAAAACCGTTTACGACCGCCAAGATAGAGTTGTAACCCTAAAAAGCAACGATAAAAAAGCAACCGGCAAATTAAGATACAAAGGTGTAGTTTTGGTAAAGTAAAAATTGTTATTAAAAAGCGTTCAATAAAGATTAAACAAAAAATATTTCCTATTTTTACATAACAGGTTTATCCCTTAGGATTTAACTATATGAAACTGAATTCTCAGATAAGTGAGCAGCTAATAGAAAACAATCTAGATTCGATTGTTATGACTAATAGCGCTTGTGAAATTACTTATGCCAATAAAGTTGCGATTGAGTTACATGGTTATTCATTAGAAGAATTAAACGGAAAACACATTAGTATTTTTGACGTGCCTGGTAAGGAAATACCTGCAGAATCATGGGCTACCTTAGCTAAAACCGGTAAATGGTCTGGCGAAGCTTTAAGACGAAGAAAGGATGGCAGTACGTTTAATGCTTCACTTTCCATTTTTACGATTTTTGATGAAAATGGTGCAGTTGTTGGATTTGCAGGGAATACTAAAAATATAACTGACACCGTTAATATTCAAAAAGAATTAATTGAAAAGCACCAACAGCTTGTTTCTGTTATTGATAATACTGAGGATGTGATCGTATCAATTGACAAAGACTTACGGCTTGTAGAATTTAATTTAGTAATGGCGAACTTTGTGAAGGCTGGTTACAACTATCAACTAAAAAAAGGCGATTACATACTTGATTTTATTGATCCTAAAAAACATACGCATTTAAAAATCATTTATGGTAAAGTTTTTACCGGTGAGCGTGTTTTTGATACAGAAACTTTTGAATCTTTGTCTCGGAAAAACATTTATTTTGAATCGTCTTATAACCCTATATTTGATGAGAATAAAGAAGTTAAAGGAATATCAATATTTTCAAAAAATGTAACGTCTAGAATTGATAATGAAATAGAATTAAAAAAAGCATTACACGATAAAGAAATTTTACTTTCAGAAATACATCATCGGTTAAAAAACAACTTAGCAATTATTTCTAGTATTCTTCACCTACAAGAAATTAATATTAATAACGATGAGGCTGTAAAAGCGCTCAGAGAAAGTAGGCTTCGTATTAAATCAACCGCTTTGCTGCACGAAATGCTGTATCAAAATGAATCGATTGATAAGATTTGTATTAAAGAATATTTAATGGAATTATTTAATGATATAAATAATTCTATGGGAAGTAATTTTCATAAACTTACAATTGAAGGTGACGATGGTTTTTTACAATTGCACAATGCCGTTGCTGCTGGTTTACTTTTTAATGAGTTATTTACAAATTCAATAAAACATAGCTTTAAAAATAAGGCAGAGGGCGAAATTTTTATTGAAATAAAAAACAGGGCAAATGAAACCACCTTTAAAATAACTGAAAGTGAAGGTGCTTTTCCTGAAGAATTAGATTTTGAAAATTCAAATTCAACTGGGTTAACGCTTATTAAAACTTTTACTGAGCAATTAAACGGTGAAATAAGTTTAGAAAAGAAACCCAAAACTCGTTTTTCCCTTTCACTAGATCTTTCTTAATGAAAAATAATAAAATAGTTATTGTTGAAGATCAAAAAATAATTGCAACGGTTTTTTCTATTTTATTATCTAAAAAAGGGTACGAGGTATTTATATTTTCCAATTCTACAGAGGCTATATCAAAAACAAAAGATCTCAACCCGCAACTAGTTTTAATGGATGTACAATTAAATGAAACATTAACCGGCATTGACATAGCCAGAACTTTACGAGCACAGGGTTTTAATAATAAAATTATTTTTACAACGGGTAATTTACTCGAATTAACTAAGCAACAAGTTAGCGACATTGAAAACTGCGCTGTTTTAATAAAGCCTGTAGAGTTTTCAGAAATAGAAAAACTTCTTTAATTATTTTTTTATAGGCTTAAAATAGTCTTTAACTGCCGCCACAATCTGGTGTTCCGTTAACTTATCAGCTGGTTCAACAGATGATAACTTATTAATTAAATGCTTTTCCTTCTCTATTTCAGTTTTTAAATGAAATTTCATTTCGGCCGGGCCAAATACATAAATATCGTCCGCATCTTTTAGTTCTGAAATCACTTCTTTAAAGTAGTTATGCATTTCGTGATGCTTTCTTTCTTCAAATTTTTTATCATTGTTAATGTGATGGCCTCCACCAACAAATGAACCTTTGTCTCCCTCACCATGATGATGAACTCTATTTTCAATATCTGAATTTATTTTCTTAACCGTATTGTCAATAAGTTTCACTACAAACGCTTCAGTTCCATCTATCCAAACACCCATATTATTTTTCATATTCTAATTTTTTAGTTGTTAAAGCGAAATTATGTTTAAACTCAAATTATAGACATGACTTTTGTCATCAAAATACCATATTTAAATCATTATCATGCGACAGAAGCACCTAGGTTACACTAAATGTATTTAAATACCTAACCATTTTTTTGCCGCCTGGCCTAAAATCATTTCTTTTTCAAAATTATCAATCGGCGCCGTACGAACAAGTTCGCCTGGTATGGCTTCGCCTAACGGAAAAGGATAATCACTACCCTGCAACACCTTATCTGCACCAACTAAATCAATAATATACTGCAGCATTTTGTGGTCGCACACGTGGCTATCTACCCAAAATTTACCTAAGTAATTTTTTGGATTTACCGGATTATCTATTGCTACTAAATCCGGTCTACAGCTCCAACCATGCTCAATACGGCTAATAGTTGGTAAAAACGAGCCACCACCATGTGCAAAACATACTTTTAAATTTTTATATTTCTCAAAAATACCACCAAAAATAAAACTGCAAATTGCACGACTAATTTCGGCAGGCATGCCCACCAGCCAGGGCAACCAATATTTTGCCATGTGCTCTTGGCCCATCATTTGCCATGGGTGTATTAAAATGGCTGCATTTAATCTTTCGCAAGCTGCAAAAAATTCATCAAATTGTACTTCGTTTAAATTTAAATTATTTATGTTACTGCCAATTTGTACACCCTTAAAACCATTTGCCATGCTGCGCTCTAATTCTTTTACAGCCAATGCCGTATCTTGCATAGGTACAGTAGCTAGGCCAATAAACTTATCTGAATAGTTTGACACAGTTGTCGCAATATCATCATTTAAAAATTTACTTACTTCTAAACAGTCAACAGCTTTTGCCCAGTAACTAAACATAACGGGTATGGTACAAATTACCTGCATATCCGCTTTGTGATCTGCCATTTCTTTAATACGTGTATCTGCATCCCAACAATTAGCTTGTATTTCCCTAAATTTTACATCGCCCTGCATCATCCATGCTTTGTTTTTTTCATGATGATGTAGTTGAATAAAATCGCCATATCCAAATTTTGTTTTATAATCTGGTATATGTTTTGGAATAATGTGCGTGTGTGTGTCTATTGTAAACATAGCTTAAACAAAATAATAAGCGAAATATACAACATAGTATCGAGAGTTTAGCTTGTAAATAGAAAAATTATAGTCCGCCCATATCACAAATCTTAGCAAATTCCAATTCGGTAACCTTTCCCACACTTAAACGCGCCAAGCGCACCAAGTCCATTTTTTCTAAACTACTTTCCTTTTTTATTTGTTCTAACTTAACAGGTTTTTTAAGGTCCTTATGTGGCGCAAACTCTACAACTAACCACGCAGTTTCGGTTGTAGTTGGGTCTTGGTAGCTTTCTTTTACAACTTTGGCAATGCCAACAATTTCCATGCCTTCGTTACTATGGTAAAAAAAAGCTAAATCGCCTTTTTTCATATCGCGCAAATTGTTTCGGGCAGCATAATTTCGTACACCGTCCCAAACGGTTTTTTTATCTTTTTTAAATTGTTCCCAACTGTATTTAAATGGTTCTGATTTTATTAGCCAGTAATTCATAAGGTTAATTAATTCTTAAGTATTTGCTTTGGTTTAACTTTTCAAAAATACTACTATTAATTTTAATTATATTTGGCGTATGCGCAATAAAATTTTAGTTCTGTTGGTTTTTATATCCTTACTATCAGGCAAATTGTTTAGTCAAGATACCATTAAAGTAATGGAATACAGCCTCCTAACTTATAAAAGTACCGATGGAAATAGTGGCAGATACAAAGATTTACGTACCATTGTTGCTTATGCTAAACCCGATATTTTATTGGTAGATGAATTAGATAACACTACTTCTGCTAAATATTTGTTAGACAGTGCTTTAAATAAAGCGAGTGTTGGAACCTATTCAAGAGCTACATTTTACGATGGATTTGATACCGATAACACCATGTATTATAAACCATCAAAAGTAACTTTAAAATCGCAGTTACAAATTACAACAACGCTTAGAGATATAAGCCGGTATTATGTCTACCGTGTAATTGCACCGGGCGATACAGCTTGGTTGTATTTACACATGAGCCACTTAAAAGCGGGAAGTAATACTACCATCACCCCTACCGACGCCACTCAACGTTTTAATGAAGTAACCACTTTTTGCAACAATATTTCTTCTATTCCACAAAATAAAAATATAATTTTTGCAGGAGATTTTAACCTAAAAGACAATTCCGAACCGGCCTGGGTTAAAATGACTACTAACTGCGCCCATTTATTTTACGACCCTATTAACCAAGTAGGTACATGGAATAACAATGCGTTTTTTAAAAACATTCATACTCAATCTAATCGCTCAACTGCTAACCCTGGATGCTGTTTTGGCGTTACTGGGGGCTTAGATGATCGGTTTGATTTCATTTTGGGAAATAGCCCGATAATTAACGGCACTAATAAAATGAAAATATTGCCAACTACTTATAAAGTTGTTGGAAATGATGGAAACCATTTAAATTTATCAATTATTGATGCACCTTCCAACTCATCGGTACCTACAAATGTAAACCAAGCTTTGTTTAACATGACAGACCATTTACCGGTAATGGTAAATATTTTGGTTTCGCCCACCTTAATTTCGGTAAAAGAAAATAGTGCGATTAATACTTCAAAACTATTTATTTCGCAAGAGGCTACCGGTAATTTTTTAATTGCTAAAGTTGAAACCGAAGGCGATTATCAATTACAAATTATTGACGTATTGGGTAAAAATTTAATGTTAAAAAAAATTACATTACAGGCGGGTTACAATAACATTACACCCGAACAAAACTTTTTAAACGAGGGTATTTATCACGCTATATTAATTAAAGATAATTTTAAAACAAGTTGTTTGTATCCTAGTAAATAATTACGTTTATATTTGTTATAAATTATTTTAGTTTATGATTTATAGCGAAACTCAATTAACAGAAGCCTTGGTTACCCTACCCACTTGGGAATTAAAAAATAAGAGTTTATTTAGAGAAATTACTTTTAAATCGTTTACACACGCTTTTGCATTTATGACATTAATAGCTTTTGAAGCGGAACGTTTACAGCACCACCCCAACTGGACAAACGTTTACAATAAAGTTACTATTGAACTAAACACTCATGATGAGGGAGGGATTACAGAAAAAGATATTGAATTAGCAACCCTAATAAATAAAACTTTACAAAATGGATTTTGATAATACAGAACGCACAGAACTTTCGCAATTAGGCGAATTTGGCTTAATAAAACATTTAACACAATATATAGAACTTAAACAAGATACTACCATTAAAGGCGTTGGAGATGATGCAGCTATATTAAACTATGCAAACTTGCAAACCGTTATAAGTACCGATATGCTAGTAGAAGGTGTACATTTTGATTTAACCTATGTACCATTAAAACATTTGGGTTACAAAAGTGTTACGGTAAACCTAAGTGACATTTGCGCCATGAACGCCACGCCAAAGCAAATTTTAGTTTCTATAGCTATATCTAACCGTTTTAGTTTAGAAGCGATTGAAGAATTATACGCAGGTATGTTATTGGCTTGTAAAAAATACAATATTGATTTGATTGGCGGCGATACCACTACCAATAAAGGCGGGCTAGTAATTAGCATTACTGCTATTGGCACTGCTACTAAAGAAGACATTGTTTACAGAGATGGCGCCAAAGAAAGTAATTTATTGTGCGTGAGCGGCGATTTGGGTGGGGCATACATGGGCTTACAAATATTAGAACGCGAAAAAGCCGTATTTATTGAAAATCCAAAAATACAGCCTGATTTAATTGGTAAGGATTATATTATTGAACGACAATTAAAGCCTGAGCCAAGAGCAGATATTATTGAATTGTTTAAAAAACTGGATATTAAACCTACATCCATGATTGACGTGAGTGATGGTTTATCGTCGGAAATTTTACATATTTGTTCCCAAAGTGCCGTAGGGGTTGAGTTGTACGAGGAGAAAATACCCATAGATGAACTAACGTTTGATACGGCCCGTGAATTTAATTTAGACCCAACCGTATGTGCTTTAAGTGGCGGCGAAGATTACGAATTAGTATTTACGGTTGATATTGCTGATTACGAAAAAATTAAAAACGTTAAGGAGTTTACTATTATTGGGCACATCACCAATGCTGCAAAAGGCTGTAATATGGTTGCAAAGGCTGGAACAGTGCATGAATTAAAAGCACAGGGATGGAATGCGTTTTAAGTTGTAATACCAGCACAAAAATATTTCCAAAAACTAAGTGTAGTCCTGTCAAGGATGTTAGTTAAACCAACACCTGTTCTACACTCCACGCCTCTGGCTTGTCGTTAAATAACACTTTGGTAGCTAACCAAACGGTATTAAACAAGTCGGAGTTCCTATAGTTTTCAATGCTCTCCTCACTATCCCATAGGCTATATGTAAAAAAAACGGACAGGTTATTTTTATCTTGTAATAATTCTACATGCTGGCAACCCTTAAAGCCTTTAATGTGTTGCCAATTGGTTTTAAAAATTGTTTTAAAATCCTCAATATGCTGTGGCTTAAAACTCATTTTTACAATGCGCTTAATCATAAAATTCTATTAATAAATTAAAATCTAATTTGGTACCAATATCGCGCGGACAAAGCATATTGTAAGCACTTTTGCCATTTATTGCAATTTCTAAATAACCAAAGCTATTAAATATAGCTAAGGGTGCCCCTATTTTTACTTCGTCGTAGGTAGTGCTAATTTTTTCAATACGCTTCCCTGGAAGAGTTATCATAAATTTTTTTTTGCCAATTACATCTATAAACTGTTGCTTATTAACATTTGTAATAATGTTTCCAAAATCATCAAAATAAATGCCTTTGCCACGTAAAATATTACCATTTACATAACTTTCAAACTGGTAGGCTTTGTAATAATCGTTGGTTAAGCTACTAACGTCTTGCAAATTGTTATTTTGTATTAATTGGTTTGCGACATCAACAAAAATATCTTTTAAAAAAAAATTATGTTTGGAAGCGCCTTCGTAAAATAATTGATAAACAGGTTCGTTAAACTCTTTATCAATTAACGTAAATAAGCCGTTATCGGGGCAAATAATGTATTGGTTTTTGTAGTAGGTTACTAAATAACGAGTATTATCAATGCTTTGGTCTTTGTTAAGCCCGCTACTATCCACAATAAATTTTACAGCAACTAAATGTATGGCATTTTCGGGAAAATAAGGGAGCGCATTTTTTAAAATAAAAGCAGCATCGGCAATAGCATTATCTTTAATGTCGCAACTTAAATCAATAATAGTGGTATTTAAATTTGCAGAAATGAGTTTTGCCTTAACAATGGCCAAATAAGGGTCGCGGTAGCCTAAATCGGTTGTTAATGTTACAATGCTCATCTGTTCAAAAATAAGTAAAATAAACAACCATAAATTAGTTATACTTACCGTTAGATTAACAAAATTATAAACAATAAACCACTACGTTGTACAAAGTACATTAAACTTTTTACAACATCCTGTGTTGTTTCAGTATTGTATGACAGAAAAACTAATAACCCTTGATAGCGTTGAACCCGTTGAGATTTATGGCGTTAACGATGTAAAATTAAATGTAATAAAAAAGCATTTTCCTAAATTAAAATTAATTGCTCGCGGTTACTCGTTAAAAGTTCTGGGCGAACAAACAGAAATTGCCCGTTTTGAAAAAAAGTTAGACATGTTGGTAGAACATTACCATAAAAGTGGTGTGTTAACCGATACCGTTATTGAGCGTTTATTGGGTTTAACGGGCGATAATTTAATAGAACAAAAAGAAGAAAGCTTAGGTAGTGATGTTATTTTGTTTGGCAACAATGGCTTGGTAATTAAAGCCAAAACGGATAACCAACGACGAATGGTAACTAGCGTTTTAAAAAACGATATGTTGTTTGCGGTTGGCCCTGCAGGAACCGGTAAAACTTATACCGCGGTTGCCCTAGCAGTAAAAGCATTAAAAAACAAAGAGGTAAAACGTATTATTTTAACGCGCCCTGCAGTTGAGGCTGGCGAAAATTTAGGTTTTTTGCCAGGAGATTTAAAGGAAAAACTAGACCCTTATATGCAGCCCTTGTACGATGCCTTAAATGATATGGTGCCTGGCGATAAATTAAACCAATATTTAGAAAACAGAATTATACAAATTGCCCCTTTAGCATTTATGCGCGGACGGACTTTAGATAACGCATTTGTAATTTTAGATGAAGCCCAAAATACTACCGAAAGCCAAATGAAAATGTTTTTAACCCGTATGGGGGCTAATGCTAAATTTATTGTAACTGGTGACCCGACGCAAGTAGATTTGCCAAGCAAACAAGCCAGTGGTTTAATACAGGCTTTGCGACTTTTAAAAAATGTAGAGGGTATTGACATTATTACATTAGATAATACGGATGTAATACGCCACAAATTGGTAAGAGCAATTATTGAACGTTATGAAGAAAAGTAACGGGCGTATAGATAACTAAAACACCGATTTATCGTTAATAGGCTCATACGATTTTAAAAGCAAGTCATCTACGTAAATGTTGTAATTACTTTTGTTATAAAAACGTATTTTAATTTTATCTTTTTTACTTCTTAAATCATCAGGCACTAAATAATCCGCTTCCAATTTATTCCAGCAGTTGGGTTTAAAATTTTTACTGGTTAGTGGTATTAATTTTTGCTTAAAAATATAACCGTTGTGTAGCATTTCAATTATAAAATTGGCTTTTAAACTATCGGCAGATAGTTTTGAATACACCCAAACACTTGCTTTTATCCAAACATATCTTTTAGTTGTAATTTTATTGTACTGTACTTCTATTGAATCAGAAACTGGTTTTAAGGTGTTTGTAATTAAACTAAAGTTGCCTGAATGCTGAAAAGAATCGGTTAAAAATGGTTGCGCCCTCACCAAAAGTTTATTCTCGAAATTAAAAAAGGAAGCAAAATTAAGTTGGTGTGTTAATGAATCTTCTTTTGTAAATACTTCAATCCCACTGTCAAATTTACCGGTTAATAATAGTTTTTTCTGGTCATTAGTAGCTGGTGTTGTTTGAAAAAAAGTGGAGAGATAATAACTCCTTGACATATTGGTTGAGTCTAAAATGCCTTTATTTATTTGCCACGATTGAAACAGATTTAAAGAGATACATACACTTATTAGTATTAAATAAATAATTTTAAATTTCGATTGAAAGATGCCTTGTATACAGTAGCCTAATGGAATACTTAATATAGCATAACTTGGAATTAAAGACCTTACCCCAAAACAAGCACCGTACCACCAACAACTCCAGCTGGCAACGATATAAAAATTAATAATAAAATAAATAAAAATGGGCATAAATACTAGTTTATTGTTTTTATAGAGATACCTAAAACCAAATAATGTAAATAACATTAGTGGCGTATAAATTAACCACCCTTTTCTAAAACTTAATAAAACTTCTAATAAATGTGGGTGCAATAATTCTAAACCTTCGCCTGCATTACTTGCACCGTAAGGGTTTATTAAAAACTTTCCCGAAACGTATTGCCAGTACCCAAACTGTATAAAAGCAATGCCTATAAGTAATATACAAAATACTAGTAATTGCTTTTTGTAGTCTAAAAGTAAACGCAATTTATTTTTAAAACTTTGCCAATTTGTAACATTATAAAGTAATGGAATAAGCACACAAATAATTTCTGTTGCTCTACATAATGCCGCTAATCCACAACTAATTGCTAAAGCAATAACATATTTTAATTTAAAACACTGATGCCATCTTAGCGTAAAATACAGTACCAATACATATAACGTAAATAAAATGTTATGCGACATAGCGCCCTGACCATGAAAGCAAACATGAAAAAAATAATTTGTACCAAGTGTGATACATATTAAACTTAAGGCTGCTACTTTATCGTTAAAAAAAGAGGTGAGAATTTTTTTTAAAAAGTTTAAACCCAATAATGTATATAAAAAGCAACCGTATAAAACACTTAGTTGATAGGGTTTTGAAAAACCGTCCGCCGGATATTTAGTAAATGGTGTAATTACATCGGCAATAAAATAAAATGGGGCATAAATTATTGATAAACCAATGGGGTAACGCATTACCCAATTACCCGTATTACTCCACTTTATAGCTTGATAAAATGTTTCACTAGGGTGATAGGTATTAAAAATATCATTTAGTGTTTCTTGATGTTGAAGCGTAACATCATTGTACTTAAAACTAAATGGCAAATACATATAATAGCCAAACACATCATAACTTAAAACATTATGCGGTAGGTAGCCAATTACAATTATTAAAAATAATACAACTAAAAAATAAAAACTATAATTTGTTAGTTTATAACTACTAGTCATTAGTATTACTTAATAACGCCTAATTCTTTTGCTACCTTTTCAAAAGCGGCAATGGCTTTATCCAAATGTTCTTTAGTGTGTGCTGCACTTAATTGTACACGAATTCGCGCTTTATCTTTTGGCACTACGGGAAAGAAAAATCCAATAACATAAATGCCTTCGTCTAATAATTTAGCAGCAAAGGTTTGTGCTAATTTAGCGTCGTACAGCATTACTGGCACAATGGCACTGTCGCCCTCTTTAATTTCTAGTCCGGCCGCTTTAATTCCTTTTTTAAAATAATCTACGTTCCACTCTAATTTATCTCGTAACTCGGTAGTTGAACTTAATAAATCAAATACAGCCAAACTCGCCCCAACAATACTTGGAGCTAACGAATTGCTAAACAAATACGGGCGAGAGCGTTGGCGTAATAATTCAATAATTTCTTTTCTGCCACTTGTAAATCCACCCATTGCACCGCCTAACGCTTTTCCTAAAGTGCCAGTAATTATATCTACACGGCCAATTACATTTTTAGCTTCAATAGTGCCGCGGCCAGTTTTACCTATAAAACCACTGGCATGGCATTCATCAACCATTACTAACGCATTGTATTTATCTGCCAAATCACAAATTTTATCAAGAGGTGCTACAAAACCATCCATACTAAACACACCATCTGTTACAATAATGCGGTGGCGTTGGCTTTGAGCTTTTATTAATTGTTCTTCTAAATCGGCCATATCGCAATTTTTATAGCGGTAACGTTGTGCTTTGCACAAACGTACGCCGTCAATGATACTGGCATGATTTAATTCGTCGCTAATAATAGCATCCTGTTCATCAAACAAAGGTTCAAACACACCGCCATTTGCATCAAAGGCCGCTGCATATAAAATGGTATCTTCTGTACCTAAAAATGTCGCAATTTTTGCTTCCAGTTCTTTATGAATATCCTGAGTGCCACAAATAAAACGTACACTACTCATTCCAAAGCCATGTGTATCTAACGCTTTTTTAGCCCCCTCTATTACTTTTGGGTGGCTCGATAAACCTAAATAATTATTGGCGCAAAATATAATAACATCTTTACCATTTACCTGCACAACTGCGTCCATTGGCGAAGTAATAATGCGTTCTTTTTTAAACAAACCGTTCTGTTCAATTTCTGCTAACGTGTTTTGTAGTTGTTGTTGTAATTGCTTGTACATAAATTTAATTTAGAGAGATAACAAAAATAAAGATTGTATGGTAATAATACCAATTATATTAACAACACTAATAAAAAAAGGCTGAATCAAATTACGATTCAGCCTTTTTATTTTTTATAGAAACTTATTCTTTAAAAATAATTTTCATTTCAACACGTCTGTTTTTCTGACGGCCTTTAGGTGTAGCATTATCATCTATTGGCACTGTTTGTCCGAACCACTCTGTAATAATATTATCGGCAGGTACACCTTTCTTAGCTAAGAACGCTTTTACTGCCTTGCTACGTTTTTCCGATAATAACATATTCGCATCAGCATTACCTTGATTATCGGTATGGCCACTTAATTTAAGTTTCCAATCGCCTTTGTGTATTACTAATAATTTAGCTAAATCGGTTAACGACGGGTAAGAAACTGTTTTAATAATATCTTTTCCACTTGCAAACTCTAAGCTCTTAAATGCACGTTCGATAATTTTTTGCTCAGCTGCTTTCATTGGTGGTGGTGGTGGACAGCCTTTGTAAGCAATTACACCTGGCACTGTAGGGCAAGCATCGTCTTTATCTAATATACCATCTTTATCTGTATCTGGCCAAGGGCAACCAATATTTTCTTTTGGTCCGGCTACATCAGGGCATTTATCATCTTTATCTAAAGTACCATCGCCATCTTTATCAGGGCAACCTTTGTATTCTTTTGGTCCAAATATTTCAGGGCAAGCGTCTTTATTATCAGGCGTTCCATCACCATCTTTATCTGGGCAACCATTAAACTCGGCTAAACCTGCTACATCAACACACGAGTCTAACTTGTCAATAATTTTATCGCCATCTCTATCAGGGCAACCTTTAAATTCTAATGGGCCTTTATCATCTGGACAGGCATCTTCTAAGTCGGTAATACCGTCACCATCCTTATCAGGGCAACCTTGTAATTCTTTAACACCAGCCACATCCGGACACTTATCATCTTTATCAGGGATGTGATCGCCATCTTTATCAGGACAACCCATAAATTCCCAAACCCCTGGTACATCTTTACAAAGATCTTTTTTATCACTAACCTTATCTTTATCTCTATCGTGTGGACGGCCATAAGGAATAGGTACTTTTAACATAAAGTATAAATTAGCACCGTACACATCTTTTTTAACTAGCATTGGTAAATCGTTTGTTCCAATAACTAACGGTCCTAAGCGCAACATTGTTCCAAACAATAATTTTTCGCCACGCGATGCGGAAAGTGTGTTATAGCTAAAAGGTAAGGTTACACCAAACCATTTATGATCGAAACGAGGTGCAATACTAATGTTTGTATATTCGTGTACCTTAGTTGTTTTATTAGGTGTAAGGTTGGTAATATTAAACATAGCATTAATGTAAAATGGTTTCCAAATATTATAATCAACATTGGCATTAATAGCAGTTGGTAAAGCCATTTTAAAAGTAGTTTCGCTTGGTTTGCTTCCAAATGTTTGAGTTAATAAACTATCAAAACCAGAAACACCATTTACATCAATTGGCTTTAAATTCCAATTATTAATATTAGCGGTAAAATCGTTTGATAAACTACCCTTTCTAAAGCGAATACCGCCAATGTCAACAACGGCAAAGCTTGCTTTTACTTTGTATTTGTTTTTATCGTTACGCCATAAGCCTTTTACATTGTCCATTTCGTATATATAATCGGCATATTTTGGTCGCCACTCGTACACGCCCCCAAAATCAAATCCAAAACCAGGATACGATTGAAATTTGTAGTAATTTTTAGGATCGGTTTGTGTAAAATCAAAATTATCAGAGTGGCCATAAGCAACATCTGAACTTAAAATAGTTACGGTATCTTTTGATAAAATAGGAAATCTGTAATCTAAATTTTTAATAGACATATACGCCGCTGATAAGCCTTGTAATAATTTAACCGTAACACCTGCTTTAAAATAATGTTCGTTATCGTCTTTAAGCACGCGAGCGTAGGTTAACCCGTATTCTGCCCAAGCCATTTGGGCAATATTAAGATTTTTATTATTCAAATCTTTAATCCAAAGGCTAGGGTATTTAAACTCTTCAAATCCTAATTTTGCTAAGTCGGGCGATATACCATCTACATTTACATAATTACGAATACTCCAATTAAACGCCAACGCATTTTTACGATTAATTGGTATCATAAAAGATGGTAACGTAACGCGGGTAGAAGAATAAACATTTTTATTTTTCGTATTTTCTATAGTTGTAAAATTATTTTTGTAATAATCTGGTGAATTTCTATCTTGGTTATCCCACGATGGCGAAACGCCTGTAACACTGTATTGTTGAGTAGTTACTCCAGTAGTTGTATTTGTTACGGCTACTTTCTCTAATTTAGCACCTTTAATTGATGAGCGTTTAACGCCAACATAATTGTTTTCGGCCGTTACGTTAGTACCAACTAAAACTAAATCAAAACGCATTCTTCCATCAACAATATTTGCTGGGTTGCTAATTGCACCAATAACACCAGCATAATTACTAGTTTGTAAACCTAAATAATCTTGTGCTTGTGTTTTAAAAAACAGTACAATAAATAAAAGGGGTAAACATTTTTTCATATCAATTAATTTAAATTTGAGCCAAATATATATTAAAAAACTCAGTTAAAAAAACCTAATTTTTTAGTACATTTACCCCTCTAAAAATTATGATAGAAAAATTAGAAGAAATAGTACGCCGTTATAAAGATGTGGAATTAAAGTTGGCCGACCCGAGCATTATTGCTGATATGAAAGTATTTAAAAAACTAAATATTGAATATAAGGAGCTGAGTTTGGTAGTTGAGGTAATAAAAGAGTATAAAAAAGTGCTTTCGGATATGGAAAGTGCCAAAGAAATACTTGCGACCGAAAAAGATAAGGATTTTTTAGACATGGCAAAGGCCGAATTAGAAGAAAACCGTTTGCGTGAAACCGAATTGACAGACCAAATTCGTTTAATGCTAATTCCCAAAGACCCTGAAGATGCTAAAAATTGTGTAATGGAATTACGTGCTGGCACCGGGGGCGATGAAGCCAGTATTTTTGCCGGTAATTTATTTGAAATGTACAGCCGTTATTGCGAAACTAAAAAATTTAAAATAGAAATTGTTGATGTAAGCCCCGGCACAATGGGCGGTTATAAAGAAATAGTTTTTAATGTTACCGCACCGGGTGCGTATGGCATATTAAAATTTGAAAGCGGTGTACACCGCGTACAGCGGGTGCCTGCTACCGAGGCACAAGGACGTGTGCATACAAGTGCAGCCAGTGTAGTTGTTTTGCCTGAGGCAGAAGAATTAGATGTGGATATAAAAGAGAGTGATATTGAAATGGCAACCGCTCGAAGCGGTGGCGCTGGCGGGCAAAATGTAAATAAAGTAGAGAGTAAAGTTATTTTAACCCACAAACCCACAGGTTTGGTAGTTACTTGCCAAACAGAACGTAACCAATTAGGAAATAGAGAAAAGGCAATGAACATGCTACGCTCAAAAATTTACGATATTGAATACCAAAAACGTTTAGAAGAAACAACCAAAAAACGTAAAACAATGGTTACTACCGGCGACAGAAGTGCAAAAATTAGAACCTATAATTACCCTCAAAACCGTATTACCGACCACCGAATAAACGAAACACTTTACGATTTAGAGAATTTTGTAAACGGCGATATACAAGAAATGATTGATAAATTACAATTTGCCGAAAATGCCGAGCGCCTTAAAGAGGGTGGACTTTAAATTTGAATATTTTTAAGCGTATGACTAATAATAATATTTGCACATTATTTAAAATAGAAAAACCAATAATACAAGCGGGTATGATTTGGTGTAGCGGTTGGGAGCTTGCCAGTGCCGTAAGCAACGCAGGTGGTTTAGGATTAATAGGTTCTGGAAGTATGTACCCAGATGTGCTGAGAACACATATTCAAAAATGCAAGGCGGCAACTAATAAACCTTTTGGCGTAAATGTTCCATTGCTTTATCCAAATATTGAAGAACACATTAAAATAATTATTGAAGAAGGCGTTAAAATTGTATTTACAAGTGCTGGTAATCCAAAAACATGGACAAGCCATTTAAAACAACAAGGTATTACTGTAGTGCACGTTGTAAGCGGTGTAAAATTTGCTATTAAATGCCAAGAGGCTGGTGTAGATGCTATTGTGGCAGAAGGTTTTGAGGCCGGCGGGCATAATGGAAGAGAAGAAACGACGACATTGGTTTTAATTCCTCAAGTAAAAAAAGCAATTAATTTGCCCTTAATTGCCGCAGGGGGTATTGCTACAGGTGCACAAATGGCAGCAGCCTTTTGTTTAGGAGCCGATGCGGTTCAAATAGGTAGCAGGTTTGTAGCAACGCCTGAAAGTAGCGCGCATCAAAACTTTAAAAATGCAATTATTGAAACAAACGAAGGCGACACGCAGCTAACATTAAAACAATTAACCCCTGTTCGTTTACTAAAAAATAAATTTTTTAATACTGTCAACGATGCCGAAAAACGTGGGGCATCTGTTGAAGAGCTAACAGAATTATTAGGCCGAGCTCGTGCTAAAAAAGGAATGTTTGAAGGCGATTTAATCGAGGGCGAACTAGAAATAGGTCAAGTAAGTGCCATAATAAAAGGCATAAAACCCGCTGCAGACATTGTAGATGAAATTTATAATGAATTTAAGGATACTATTACTAAAATACAGCATCTCTAACTACTTTTTATAATCGTAAGAAACTTTTAATCACTCTTTTGCAATCCATATAGTAGCTAGCTCCTAAATCCTAAAAAAAATTGGGAATACGTGTAGATAAATTATGGCTTACTTCTTACTTTCTGCCGCTTTCGCATCGGCTTTTATTTTTGCTTCTTCTAAGGATTTAACACATTTTGCCTCGGAATCATCCAAAATTTTCTGCACTTTTTCATCTACTTTTTTCTTAGCAGCTTCTGCTGCTTTTCTGGCTGCAATTTTTGCAATGGGATTTCCCGCTTGTTCAACTAAAGCGTCTGCTTGTGCATAACCATCTTGTTTACTTTTTTCGGCGTTGGCTTGTGCTTCGGCTTTTTGTTTTTCGCATTGTGCTTTTGCGTCTTCTAATATTTTTTGTGCTTCGGCATTGGCTTTATCAATACCTGCATTTAAGGCTTGTGTAGTTACGGTTGCGACAGCGCTTTTTGCATCGTCTTTTAAACTGGTTTTAATTTCGGGTTTAGTTACAGTGCCACCAAATAACGCGGTTACATTTATTTTATCGCCTACTGTTAAATTTGTACCTGCCGACGAATTGGCTTGCGCTAATAAACCTGTTAAGGCACTATTTGCAGCGCCACCAAACATTGCTTTTGGTATTGCCATTTTCCATTTATAATCTATGGTTTGGTCAAAACCTGTGCTACCGCTAATGTTTGCAGGGATGTTATTTATTTTGGTATCAAACGGCGCCATTACAACTCTACCGTTTTCAATTTTATAATTAACCACCAAATTATTAATATCCATATTTTTTAGCTGTTCAATTTTTAATGCATCGCCCAATTTAGCAAATGGTGGAAATCCTCCTACACTTACCTTGTCGGTTTTAAAAACGCCGTTTGCTTTTACTGCATTTAAATCAGGTTCCATTTTATCGTTTAGCGATGTGTTAAAGTTCTCTAATGTTGCTGTAAATTTACCTTTAGCATATTGACCAACGGGAGCTAACTTTTGCACGGTATTAAATGATTTAAAGGTTTCCTGAATATCAAAATTATCAACTTTTAGGTTTAAACCAATAGTTGGTTTTTTAATATTAGTTGTTTCGTAAAAACCGTTTATAGTTAATGCGCCTTGCATCGTATTCATTCGTAAATTAGTCATATCTACTTTTTGATTACGCACTACAATATTACCTACCATATTTTCTAAAACTAAATTGGTATAAATTACTTTGCCAATTTTAGCATCTAAATTAAAATCGATGTTAGCAGGAACTGCGGCAACACCCGACGCTGTAGATGTTTGAGTAGAATTAGTTGTTGTTGGAGTGGCTGTAGTTGTTGGAGATGAGTTATTGGTTGTTGAAGAAGACGCCATTAATTCATTTAAATCCATTAAATTACTGTTAATTGCAAACGAGCCTTTTATTAAATCGGCCTTAAAAATGTATTGTAAAAGATTATCAATTTTACCACTTGCATTAATATCGCTTTTACCTAGTTTTGCATCAAAGGTTTTTAATTCAACAAACTGGGTAGTAAAATTTAAGAGCATGGTATTTAATTGAACTTCGTATGGCAGGCTGGCGGTTTTATAATTTACTTTATCTATTTGTAATGAACCACTTGCTTTAAATTTATCATATTCTTTTTTATCAATACTGCTCATATGCCCAGCTAAACTTATGTCAGATTTAATAATACCACTTAAGTCATCGGTTTTTTCTAATGGTACAAACTCTTTTACAGACGCTAAATTAATTGTGCCTTTTATTTCGGCAATTAATCCTGGGTCGCTAATTGGAGTTTTAACGTGTGCTGTTAAATCTAATGGATTACCGGCTAATTCTACGTGAAATTTATTCACATCAATTGTTGTTGCATCTAATACTCCATTGGGGTTATTAACGTGCACATCCACATTAATATTATTAACCGATTTTGGCAAACTTGGGTATTTAAACATTGCATTGTTTATGGCTAAATTAACCCCAAATGCGGGAAGTTGCGAACCGTTATAAGTACCTTTTGCAAAACCATCGAGCGCTAGTTTACCAGCTGTTTTTACATCGGCAAAACTTTTGCTATATACACTTGGAATTAGCGACAAAATAGATTTAAACTCCGTTTGTTTGGCTTTAAATTTAATATCCATCTTAATATTGGTATCTGGCATTTCTACAAAACCATCAAAGCCTAATGTTAAATCGTTTAAACTAAATTCGTTTTCTTTAAAGGTAAATTTCATTTTTGGCATATCCATGTCTACATCTGCTTTTAACTTTACATTTACTTGACTAAGATATGCTACACCACCCATTTTAAAGGTAGTTTGCGCAATGTCTAATAAATTACTCAACACAAAATTGTCTTGTGTAAAATCCCCTTTCAATTCATAATTTAAATTATCTAACTTACCAAACATACCGCCTTTTTGATCGTCATAAACAATATAGGCTTGGTTAATTTTAAATTGCTTTAATTTCAGTGCAAATTTAGATGGCTCTGATTTACTTGTATCTGCTGGAGTTACAGATTCAGTACTATCTTGTTTTGCAATATCCCAACTAGCTTTGCCATTAGGCAACACTGTCCCAAAAATGCGAGGTTTATCTATTATTAGCGAGTTTATGCCATACGGACCACCGTTAATAACACTTTTTAAATTTATATCAGCACTCAGTTGCGTAATAAATGCAAGGGTATCGCCATTAAAATCGTTAACGCCAATAACGCTTACATTGTTTATTTTAAATCTAAAATCAGGAAAAGACGAAAAAATACTTAAATCAAATTCGCCAAAATCTACTTTTGCATTTAAATTTTTGTTGGCCTGTTCTTTAACAATGGCAACAATTTTGTCTTTAAAAATAAAAGGTGCAACAATTAATAAAATAATAATTAGTAACAACGAAATACCACTCCACTTTATAATGCGACGAAACAACGATTTTTTTGGCTTTGGATTTGACATAGTTTTTATTTTTTCTAGGTTTTAATAATTTTAAATGTATGTTGAATGTGGAATTGCAAAGAAAAAGTGGACAATTTTTTAAAAATTAACTTAGCCAAAACTACTACATTTTTGGTATAAAAACAAGTTTAAATAGCACGTGGTTTAACTTATTATTTTAATAGTATATTTTATTTAACTTTACCAGATTACATTTAATAAAATTAGTAATGAATAGAATTTTAACTGGCATACAAAGTACTAACGTACCACACCTTGGTAATATATTAGGTGCCATTTTACCCGCTATTGAATTAAGTAAAAAAGAAAATAACGAAAGCCTTTTTTTTATTGCCGATTTGCATACGTTAACCTCTGTTAAAGATGCAGCTTTTATAAAACAAAGCACAAACGCTGTTGCCGCTACCTGGTTGGCTTTTAATTTTGACACATCTAAAAATTTGTTTTATCGCCAAAGCAGAGTTCCACAAGTTACCGAATTAACTTGGTATTTAAACTGTTTTACGCCTTTTCCTATGCTGGCAAATGCTCATTCGTTTAAAGATAAAAGCGACAGATTAAGTGATGTTAATGCTGGATTATTTACTTACCCGGTTTTAATGGCTGCAGATATTTTATTATACGATGCCAACTTTGTTCCAGTTGGAAAAGACCAAATACAACATTTAGAAATTGCTGCTGACATTGCCAGAGCTTTTAATTTTAAAGTAGGCAAAGAAGTTCTAGTTGTACCTGAGGTTCTTACAGACAGTCGTGTAATGATTGTGCCAGGAATTGATGGGCAAAAAATGAGCAAGTCGTACAACAACTTTATTAATATTTTTTTACCTGAAAAAGACCTTAAAAAAGTAGTAATGAGTATTGTAAGTGATAGCAAATCTTTAGAAGACCCGAAAGACCCTAGCACAGACAATACGTTTAAATTATACGAGCTTCTTGCTGCCAAAGAACAAGTTGAAACTATGCGCACTAATTACCTAAAAGGCGGTTTTGGTTATGGCCATGCCAAAACAGCTTTATTGGAATTAATACTTGATAAGTTTAAAGAGCCACGCAAAACTTACGACTACTTAATGAACCATCCAGAATTTCTTGAGAAAGAATTAGCTTTAGGCGAAACGAAAGCTAATCAATTAGCGAACGAAAAATTAAAACAAGTTCGCGAAGTAATTGGTTATTCATAGTACATGGAGGCTTGGTTTACTAAACAACTTACTACTTGGTACAAAGCCAATAAACGCGAATTACCCTGGCGTAACGAAACAAATCCTTATTACATTTGGCTTAGCGAAATTATTTTACAACAAACCCAAGTTGCACAGGGCCTAAATTATTACCTAAAATTTGTAAGAAATTATCCTACGGTAAACCATTTGGCTAATGCCAACGAAGATGAAGTTTTAAAAGATTGGCAAGGCTTAGGCTATTATTCCCGCGCCCGGAATTTACAGGCTTCGGCAAAAAGTATTGTTGAAAAACACAAAGGCAAATTTCCTAACAGTTATGAAGCTATTAAAGCGTTAAAAGGTATAGGAGATTATACTGCGGCAGCCATTGCCAGTTTTGCTTACAATTTACCTTATGCGGTTGTTGATGGTAATGTATACAGAGTATTAAGCAGAGTATTTGGGGATGAAACACCAATAGATTCCGGTACTGGGAAAAAACAATTTCAAAAATTAGCTGACGAGTTATTGGATAAAAAAAATCCAGCAATCCACAACCAAGCCATAATGGAGTTTGGCTCTCAGTATTGTAAACCAATAAATCCAAATTGCAAAAACTGTATTTTTAATAAAAAGTGCGTTGCATTTAATAATAATCTTGTAGCACTACTCCCTGTAAAAGAAAAGAAAACAAAAATTAAAAATAGATATTTGAACTACTTAATTATAGTTGATAAAAAAGGTAATGTTATTATTCATAAACGTTCTAAAAACGACATTTGGCTGGGATTATACGAATTTTTTTTAATTGAAACAGAAACTGAGTTTGCCGAGGCAAATTTACTAAAGCATATAGAAATTAAAAAAACGTGTGGCACTGCCTTTGATATTAAATATATTTCGAAACAGTATAAACACATTTTAAGTCACCAACATTTATATGCGAAGTTTTATTGTTTAAAATTGTCAATAGTGCATAAAAAATCTGCAAAAAGTGTTCCAATTAGTGCTTTAACCAACTTTGCTTTTCCTAGATTAATAGATAAATTTTTAAACGATTGTAATTTTGAAATATTTTCTTAAATTTGGAACTAATAATATTTAAAAAAACCATGAAAAAATTATTAGTTATTAGTTTAATTGTTTTTACAATAGTAAATGCAAAAGCCCAAATTTTTACAGCTAAAGAAACGTTAGTTACATTTTACTCAAAATCGCCTTTAGAAGACATTGATGCTGCTAACAAAGGTGCGGTGATTGTTTTAAACAGTGTAACAAACAATATACAAGTAGCACTTAGTGTTCAAAATTTTAAATTTAAAAATGCGTTGATGGAAGAGCATTTTAATGAAAATTATATGGAAACAGAAAAATATCCAAAAGCTATATTTAAAGGTAAAATTAATGAAACTATTGATTATACTAAGGATGGCGATTATAAAGTAACCGTTACTGGTAAAATGGATATGCATGGTGTAACAAGAGACGAAACGTATGAAGGAACTCTTAAAAAAACAGGAAACGTAATTAGTATTACTACTAAATTTAAAATTAAAGTTGCTGATTATAAAATTAAAGTACCGTCGTTATACGTTAAAAACATAGCTGAAATTGTTGACATCGACGTGAAAAGCACTTTAGAACTTTACGTAAAAAAATAACTACAAATTAATATTTTTAAGTATGACACCTTTTACTAAAATCACATCTCTTTTTATTTTCATTTGCGGTTGTTCCTCATTTTATGCCCAAGAAGATTTATTGAGCTTAATTGAAGAACCAAAAAATACGAAGCCGCAAAAAGTATACGCTACTTTTAAAACTTTAAAAATTGGCAATGCGCAAACGATCGAAACCGTAAAAAAAAATCATTTAGACTATCGTATTAGCCATCGCTTTGGCAATATTTACGATAACACACAGCCTGATGCCCTAAATACTTCGGCGCAAACTAGTTTTGGTTTTGATAACGCTAGTGATATTAGAAACAGCTTAGATTATGGCATTTTAAATAATCTATCGGTAGGTATTGGGCGTAGCAGATTAAATACATTAGTAGATGGCTCAGTTAAATGGCGTTTTTTAGAACAAACAACCACATTTAGTATGCCTGTGTCTGTTGCCTTTTTTGGAAGTATGGGCTATACTACAAAACCTACAAAAAATATTTATACCGGTATTATTAAAGATTTTGACACAAAAGAAGCTCACCGTGTTAATTATTTTACACAATTAATTATTGCAAGCCGCGTTACAAAATGGCTTTCTATTGAAGTTTTACCAAGTTACATGTACCGTAACTTTATTAAGGAAAGTATAAATACTAAAAACGATGCCGCTGATGCAAATGGATTTTTAAGTGTTGGCTTTGGTGCCCGTTTAAAATTAACTAAACGTGTTTGTTTGATTGGCGATTATTACTATAATGCGCTACCGTTCTATCAAAATAATCCTAACGTTTTTAATCCTTTATCTTTTGGTGTTGAAATGGAAACAGGTGGACATGTTTTTAGTTTGTTTTTTACAAACGCCAGTGGTCTAATTGAAAATAATTATATTACTCAAACTACAGATAGTTGGGGAAATGGACAAATAAAATTTGGATTTAGCATATCTCGAACATTTGCATTATAATTAAGTGATTAAACTTTTTGCGTTTCACATATTTAATAATCACCTATTACCTAAACACAACTTACTGCCTCAATTAAAAGCTAATTACGAATTAATTTGGCCATCACTTTTACTATTAATTTGTTTTGTTTTAATTGTTGTTATTAAAACAACTTCATTTAATAAAGTAGTAAAAATAGTTCAATCTGTTTTTAACATTCAAAATTGGAATCAGCTTCTACGCGAAGATTATAACCCTTATAAATTTTATTCAATTATTTTAGCGCTACTATTTGCTATTAATGTTTCGTTTTTATTTTATAAATTAAATGCTAATTATAATTTAATTTTAACTCATTTACCTCATTTTCTTCAATTTCTGTTCTTTTTCGGAATTTTAATAACATTAATTTTAATAAAAGTTATTGCAAATAAAATTTTAATGTTCGTAACCGGCACTAAAAATCCAATTTATCAATACAGTTATTGCTCGTTTATTATTAATCAAACGTTTGGTTTATTTATCTTTCCTTTTATTGTATTAGCTGAGTTTAGTAAATTTAACAGCTTGCTTTTCCTTACCATTTCTCTTGTAATTATTGGATTTTCGATAATCTTAAAATGGTTTAGGGGTATTGTTTTTAGTTTGCTTGACGAAAGAATAGGAATATTGCAAACTTTTACATACCTTTGCACTCTGGAAATTTTACCTATTTTAGTAATAGTAAAATTTATTATAGAAACATTTTAACACGACTTAATTAATGGCGGTAAAAAAAATTTTAGCTAAAAAAAAAGTAGTTAAAAAAATAGTAAAACCTGTAAGTACCAAAAGTGGGAAAACTATAAAAAAAAACACAAAGGCTTTAAAATTAACGTTGCCAAAAGCTAAAAGTAAACCTGCTCCTAAAAAAGCAGTAGTTAAAACTATCACTCCAAAACCTTTAGCCTTAATAAAAAGTAAAACTGCTAAAAAAATAGTTCCTAAAGCGGTATTGAAAAAAATCGAAAAAGAAAAAAAAGTAATTACACAAATTGAAAAAAAGGAAGATATTGCTAAAGTTGCTCCTATTAAGCGTACACGCAAATCTTCTAAAAAAACAATTATTACCTTGCCACCACCTCCTAAAATAGAGGTAAGTAATTTTCCAAAAAACAGAATTAAAACACTTTTAGTTTCTCAGCCTAAGCCCCAAGAAACAGATAAAAATCCGTATTTAGATTTAGGAAAAAAATATAATTTAAATGTAAACTTTCGTCAATTTATAAAGGTAGAGGGATTAACTTCACAAGACTTTAGATTACAACGTATCGAAATTTTAGCACATGGCGCAGTAATTTTAACAAGTAAACTTTCGGTAGTACATTATTTTAGAATGTGTGACGAAATGCGCGTTACAGTGCCAGATAGTATGAAGTTTTTTTGCATTAACGAACAAACAGCTTATTATCTTCAAAAATACATTCAATATCGTAAACGTAAAATATTTTTTGGACATGGTACTATGCTCGATTTAGTAGACGTTATTCGTAAAAATAAAGACGAAAAATTTTTACTACCCGTTAGCGATGTTCATAAAGAACAAATTGTAGAGTTTTTAGATGAATTAAAAATCAATTATACCAAAGGTGTTTTTTATAAAACCGTTAGTGCCGATTTAAGCGATGTAAAAAACTTAAACGAAAACGATTTGTTAGTGTTTTTTACCCCTGCTGGAATAAAATCATTGAAGCAAAACTTTCCTAACTTTAAGCAAGGTGGTACACGTATTGCTGCATTCGGTCACACTGCAGCCCTTAAGCTAAAAGAACTAGGTTTTCGTTTAGATATTTTCGCGCCCAATCCGCAAAACCCAAGTATGACGGGTGCTATTGAAACTTATTTAAAAGAATCTAATAAACGATAATTTTCGGATTTTATTTTTTAAACAGTTGAGTATTTTATTTTGGTTAAAAATACATTAGGCTAAATAGTAGCGACAAAAATTTTTAATCCCTATTACAACTATTATTATAAACAAGATTAAACTTATTGGTCAAATTTATTGTACCCAGCTGGCACTTCTAAACTAGCATCACTAGGTTCGGTTTTTCCAATTTTTACCACCTCTAATTTGGTAACAGTTTTATTATCACTAATTAGTTTTTCTTCGCTAAACAAGGGCATACTTCCTTCGGGTAAACCTTCAATTTTATTAAAATAAATACTTTGTTTATCTTTTCTATTCCACATTTTAATTACAGGTAAAAAAAATGTATACTTTTCTGTAGCAACATAATAGGTAATAGTTGTATTTTCTTCAGTATTTTTTACAACGTATTCTGTACAATTAGTTCCTTGTATTTTTTTCGATCCACCTTTAGTAACAACACATGTTCCTTTTATAATAGGAGGTGTTTCGCTTTTGTGCATACCCCATACTTTACGTTTTGGATTAACAAATTTTATAGTGTTATCATTTAAATCAAAAATAAAACTGCCCTCTACATTACCCGATTTTTTTCCGTACTGGTCTAATTTTACCAATTTATCTTTAACCAAATAAATATTTGTAGTTGTATCCTTTTGAGTAGTATATTTAAATTCAATGCTTCCTTTAAAACCTTGAGCGTTACTAACTAAAGTAGAACAAAAAATTGCAGATGCTAATAGTAGTTTTTTCATTTTTAATTTATTATTATTAAGAATACTAAATTATGTATTTTTATATCACAACCAACAAAAATGAAAAATAATTCACATAATTTAGGTAAACAAGGCGAAGAAATTGCCAAAACCCATTTAGTAAATGCTGGTTATGTAATATTAGAAAGTAACTGGCGATTTAAAAAATACGAAATCGATCTTATAGCACAAAAAACAAATACTATTGCGATAATTGAAGTTAAAGCGCGAACTGGTAATGCCTATGGAGAACCCGAAGATTTTGTAAATAAAAAAAAGCAGCAATTTTTAGTTAGCGCGGCCCATAATTATTTGGTTACTAAAAACTGCAATTTAGAATGCCGATTCGACATTATATCCATTTTAATAATTAATAACATTACTACTGTAAAACATATTGAAGCTGCGTTTTATCCTAGCCTAAAGTAAGTATATTTGTATATGGCAAAATTTAATAAATCATCAAGCGATAAAAACAAATCGTTTAAACCAAAAGGCGAGGGCAGGCCGCGTAAAACTTTTAAAAAAGGCGAAAATACAGCTACCGACGATACCGCCTCTTCTAAAAAAGGTTATAAAGCAAAACGCTCGTTTACAAAAAATAAAGATTTCCGATCTACAAACCCAAAAACTTTTGACGATAAACCTCGTCGTAGCTTTGGTTCCGATGATAAAAAAACCTACGACCGCCCTTACAAAAAAACGTATGGCACTGATGATAAGAAAAATTTTGGTAAACCGTATAAAAAAGATTTTGGTGATAAGCCAAAGCGTACTTTTAACTCTGACGATAAAAAATCCTTTGACAAACCATACAAAAAATCGTTTGGGGATGATGAGAAAAAACCCTTCAAAAAAGACTTTGCTGGTAAACCTCGAAAAAGTTTTGAGTCAGATGAAAAAAAATCATTTGACAAACCATATAAAAAAGCATATAATAGCGACGATAAAAAAACATTTAAAAAAGATTTTAGCGATAAACAACCGTTCGCAAAAAAACCATTTAATAACGACAGTGAAAAATCTTTTCGCAAACACAAACCTCATGGCGATGAACTTTTAGAACAAAATAGGCGCGTAAAATTTGATGATTTTACCGAAGGTAAAGCTTTTGTTAAAAATGTAAAAAAAGACGAGGAAAACCAATTTGGAAAATCCAATTCTTCTACCAAAAAAAATGCAACAAACAAAGATGGATTAATTCGTTTAAATAAATATCTATCTAATTCAGGTATTGCCTCTCGCCGCGACGCTGATATATTAATTGCGGGCGGTACAGTAAAAGTAAACGGTGTGCCTATTACCGAAATGGGCTATAAGGTAAAACCGGGCGATACCGTTACTTATGGCGATGCCAAAATAAAAAGCGAACGCAAAGTATATCTACTATTAAACAAACCCAAAGATTATATAACTACCACCGACGACCCACAAGAACGCCACACCGTAATGGAGTTAATTGCAGGCGCTTGTAAAGAACGCCTTTATCCGGTTGGCAGATTAGATAGAAACACTACCGGTTTGTTGTTGTTTACCAACGATGGCGAACTTACCGATAAATTAACACATCCTAAACACAACGTAAAAAAAGTATACCACGTTACATTAAATAAAGGTTTAAAACCAGCCGATTTTACTGCTATTACCGAGGGTATTAAGCTAGAAGATGGTCTTGTAAAAGCTGACGATTTAGCTTTTGTTGGCGAAGGTAAAAAAGATATTGGAATCGAAATTCACAGTGGCAAAAACCGTATTGTACGCCGCATTTTTGAACATTTAGGCTATGACGTGGAAAAACTAGACCGTGTAGTATTTGCCGGACTAACCAAAAAAGATTTACCACGCAGCAAACATCGTTTTTTAACCGCAAAAGAAATTAATTTTTTGCAAATGATTGGTTAAAATTTTATACCTTTAATTATTAATTTTATTTAATTTTTATGTGTGGAATAGTAGGATACATTGGTAACCGAGAGGCTTACCCCATTTTAATGAAAGGTTTGCAACGTTTAGAATACCGAGGCTATGATAGTGCCGGTGTAGCCATGATTAATAAAAAAGGCGATTTAAACGTTTACAAAAAAAAAGGGAAAGTTAGCGATTTATTAGAATTTGCAAAACAACAAGACGTGAGTGGAAACATTGGCATTGGCCATACGCGTTGGGCTACACACGGCGAACCAAACGATGTAAACTCCCACCCGCATTATTCACAAAGCAAAAATTTGGTAATGATACACAATGGCATTATCGAAAATTATAACTCCATTAAAGAAGGTTTAACAAAACGCGGACACACATTTTTATCACAAACCGATACCGAAGTCTTAATTCATTTAATAGAAGAAATTCAGTTACACGAACAATGTAAATTAAGTGTGGCCGTGCAAACCGCATTAAAACAAGTGATTGGCGCTTATGCCATTGTTGTATTGGATAAGAACGACCCCGACGTTTTAGTGGCAGCAAAAAAAGGAAGCCCTATGGTTATTGGAATTGGGGACGATGATTTTTTTATTGCCTCAGATGCATCACCTATTATTGAATACACAAAAAATGTGGTTTATTTAGAAGATGAGCAAGTTGCCTCTTTACGCCGTGGCGAAGAACTAAAAATAAGAAATTTAAAAGACAAAAAAATTACTCCATTTATACAAGAATTAACGCTAGAATTAGAATCGATTGAAAAAGGGGGCTACGACCATTTTATGTTAAAAGAAATATACGAGCAACCCCGCTCAGTATTGGATAGTATGCGTGGGCGTTTAAATGCTCGAACAGGCGAAATAAAATTGGGTGGTATTGATGAACACAAAAAGAAATTCGAAAAAGCGAAACGAATTATATTTGTTGCTTGTGGCACTAGTTGGCATGCTTGTTTGGTAGCAGAATATTTATTTGAAGAAATGGGTCGCATACCGGTTGAGGTTGAATATGCCTCTGAATTTAGATATAGAAACCCTGTTTTATATTCTGATGATATTGTAATTGCTGTATCGCAAAGTGGCGAAACGGCAGATACGCTAGCCGCTATTGAGTTAGCAAAATCAAAAGGAGCAACCGTAATTGGAGTTTGTAATGTTGTGGGTTCTTCTATTGCACGCGCTTCGCATGGAGGCTGTTATACCCATGCCGGCCCTGAAATTGGTGTTGCTTCAACAAAGGCCTTTACTGCACAAATTACTGTTTTAACTTTAATAGCATTAGATTTAGCGGTTTTTAGAGGCACGTTAACCGAAAGCAGATTTCGCCAATTGTTATACGAAGTAGAGGCTTTACCAAAAAAAATTGAAGACGTTTTAAAATTAAATACGCAATTAAAAGAAATTGCTTATACCTATAAAGACAGCCGTAATGCCTTATATTTAGGTCGTGGCGTGTCTTTCCCAGTTGCATTAGAAGGCGCGTTAAAATTAAAGGAAATTAGTTATATCCACGCCGAGGGTTACCCAGCAGCAGAGATGAAACACGGTCCCATTGCTTTAATTGATGAAGAAATGCCAGTATTTGTTATTGCCACCAAAGGTGCTAATTACGAAAAGGTTGTAAGTAACATACAAGAAGTAAAAGCTCGTAAGGGTAAAGTTATTGCCACCGTAACATCCGGCGATAAAGAAGTAAAACAAATTGCCGATTTTGTTATAGAAATACCAGAAACCGATGAATTGTTGGTTCCCATAATTTCGGTTATACCATGGCAATTATTATCCTATCACATAGCCGTAATGAGAGGTTGTAATGTAGATCAACCGCGTAATTTGGCTAAAAGTGTTACTGTTGAGTAAAAAAATTGTAAATCTTTAAAAGGTAAAATGGCCTTTTCTTTTTTAAAACTATGTCTAAAAAGCATTATTTAATGAGGTTCAACTCATCAATAATATTTTTTGCGCCGCCTAATTTATCAACCACAAAAAGCATATATCTAATATCTAAACAGATGGTGCGGTTTAATTCTTTATCTACAGCTAATTTATGACTTAAGGCCTCGTAATTTCCATCAAAAGCCAAGCCTATTAATTCGCCCTTTGCATTTAATACCGGCGAGCCCGAATTGCCACCTGTTATATCATTATTTGTGATAAACGATACTACAACTTCTCCAGTTTGTTTATCAACGTATTGTCCAAAATCCTTATTTTTTATTAGTTCTACTAGCTTAGCAGGCACATCAAATTCATAGTCATTGGGCTTGTATTTTTCTAAAATACCTTTTACAGTACAAACTTCTTTATAAGCAACGCCGTCTCTTGGTTTGTAAGATTTTACATTGCCGTAACTAATACGCATCGTTTGGTTAGCATCTGGGTACATATTTTTATCGTTACGCATTTCTAAAATACCTTTTAAATACAAATTATTAAGGGCGTAGTTATTGGCATTAAACTCCGTAAAAAATTTAGCATAATTTTTCGTATAATTATCAATAAAACTCATCACTGTTTTATAAGCTATATCTTTATGAAGTATTGCTGTATCTGGCTTGGAGATAAAGTTGGCCCAAGCATCTTTGTTTAAAATAAATGTATTTTCAAAAACCTGTTTAGCGTATTTGGTATAGGTTTCATCATTTTCTAAAGCGCCATAGTTTGTTTTTAAATTGCTATAAAATGCTTGGGGCCGCTGTTCGGCATCAATATCGTTATAAAATAATTTTGTAACAATTGCTAAAATATTTTTATCGCTTACAGTATTTTCACCTTTTAGAAACTTGTCGTAAGCTAATTTTATAGCATTTGTAATTTTTGTAATTTCTTCTGGTTTTGAAGCACCGTTTGATAAAACATTATCTAGAGCCTTTAAATTATTAGTAAACGCTAATAGTGGTGAGCCTAAAATACCTTCGTTAATATACACTCTGTGCTTTGCATAAGGACGCCAGTTATCGTACGTGTTTTTTATTTTTGTAAATAAATTATCGTATTCGGGTTTTGTTTTAGCCCAATTAGTAAATAGCTCTTCTTCTTTTTCTTTTTGCCCAATTACATTGTGTTTAATAAGTTGTTTGCTTTCGCCGTCAAAGAATTTCCAATAATTAGCAACGCCGGCATAATAACCAGCAAGTTGAATTTTTACGGCTGGGTCTTTAATCATTTCGGTATACATTAATTTAAGACGAGCATCGCGCAAATTTACAGTATTAGGATTTTCTATGTCAACTTTCAATTTTATACCAAACGATGTTTCGTAACGATTAGTACTGCCAGGATAACCGTAAATCATGCTAAAATCACCATCTTTTATTCCTTTTATCGACACTGGTAAAAAATAATTTGGCGCATAAGGTATGTTCTCTTCTTTATATTCTGCGGGCTTACCATCTTTACCCATATACACTCTAAAAATACTAAAATCACCTGTATGGCGCGGCCACTCCCAATTATCGGTATCTCCACCAAATTTGCCAATGCTTTCAGGTGGTGCTCCAACTAACCGCACATCTTTATAGCGCTGGTAGGTAAATTGTAAAAATTGATTGCCTTTAAAAAAGGTACTTATTCTAACCTCATAACCTGTACCTTCGCTTGCTTTGCCACTTAATTCGTTTAAAATACCGGGCAATTTCGCAGCTATTTCAACAGGTTTAATACTTTTTAGTTTTTCTTGTACTACCGTTGTTACATCCTCTAATTTAATTAAAAACTGCACACTTAATCCAGGGCAGGCAATTTCCTCTTGTTTGGTTTTTGCCCAAAAACCATCTTTTAAATAATTATGCGCTACCGAACTTGCCGACGCAATATTATCATAACCACAATGATGATTAGTAAATAACAAGCCTTGATTACTTACAACTTCGGCGGTACAGCCTCCTCCAAATAAAACAATGGCATCTTTAATGCTATTTTTATTTATACTAAAAAGTTGTTCTTTAGTTAATTTTAATCCTTTTTTTACCATATCGGCATATACTTTATCGCCTAATAATTGTGGCAACCACATGCCTTCATCGGCTTTTGAACTAAAATTTAAAAGTAGTATGGATACTAAAATAAGTGCAATTTTTTTCATTATATATTCTAAATTTTTAAATAATTGTGCAAAAGTACAATTGTTTTATTATTATATATTATTATTTAGATGAATGGCTTTTTTAATAGACAGAAATAGCCTTATAGCTCATAAACTTATACCAGAATTTAATAAAATACATCGTTATAACTTTCAAATTATTTCATTAATTTATTTTTTTGCACTTTTGTAATCTATTAAAAAATTATGCAACGAATAAGAATAAAAGAATTATTAGCAACTGCCCCAACTAACCAGCCTGTTTTAGTAAAAGGTTGGGTGCGTACTTTTCGCAACAATCAATTTATTGCCTTAAACGACGGCAGTACAAATAATAATATACAAGTTGTAGTAGATTTTGAAAACACTGCAGATAGCCTTTTAAAGCGCATTACAACTGGCGCATGTATTAGCGTTAATGGCACTCTAATTGCTTCGCAAGGAAAAGGCCAAAGTGTAGAGGTTGTAGTTACAAGCTTAGAAATTTTAGGCGACAGCGATGGTGAAAAATTTCCGCTACAACCCAAAAAACACAGCTTAGAATTTTTACGCGAAATTGCTCACTTACGATTTAGAACAAATACTTTTGGCGCTGTATTTAGAGTGCGCAACGCCTTAGCCTTTGCGGTACATCAGTTTTTTCAACAAAAAAACTTTGTGTACATGCACACGCCCATTATTACGAGTAATGATGCCGAAGGTGCTGGCGAAATGTTTCACGTAACTAATTTTGACATTAAAAACCCACCATTAAATGAAAATGGAGAAATTGATTACAAACAGGATTTTTTTGCAAAACCAACCAATCTTACTGTTTCTGGGCAATTAGAGGGAGAGTTAGCCGCCATGGCTTTTGGCGATATTTACACCTTTGGACCTACTTTTAGAGCAGAAAATAGCAATACAACACGCCACCTTGCCGAGTTTTGGATGATAGAGCCTGAAATGGCTTTTGCCGATTTAAATGATAATATGAATTTGGCCGAACAAATGCTAAAATACGTTATTAACTATGCACTCGAAAATTGTATGGAAGATATTGAATTTTTAAGTACGCGTTTAGTTGAAGAAGAAAAACAAAAACCACAAAACGAGCGAAGTGAATTAACCTTATTAGAAAAATTAAACTTTTGTTTAGCTAATAATTTTGAACGAATTACTTATACACAGGCCATTGATATTTTAAAAGAAAGTAGCCATAACAAGAAAAAGAAATTTCAATATTTAGTAAACGAATGGGGTGTTGATTTACAAAGTGAACACGAGCGTTACTTGGTTGAAAAGCATTTTAAAAAACCAGTAATTTTAACCGATTATCCAAAAAATATAAAAGCGTTTTATATGCGTCAAAACGATGATGGCAAAACCGTTAGAGCAATGGATATTCTATTTCCAGGTATTGGCGAAATCGTTGGCGGCAGCCAACGCGAAGAACGTTATGATTTATTAACCAAACGCATGAACGAAATGAATATTCCGTTGCATGAATTAGATTGGTATTTAGATACACGCCGTTTTGGTACTTGCCCACATGCTGGATTTGGCTTGGGCTTTGAGCGTTTAGTGTTATTTGTTAGCGGTATGACAAATATCAGAGACGTTATTCCTTTTCCACGTACACCTAAAAATTGCGAGTTTTAAACAGAAAACAGTAGGCGTTCACCTTTTTTAGTTTCATTAAAAATACCATTGTCGTAAACTAAATTTCCGTTTACAAATGTTTTTTCTATTGTGCTTTTAAACGTATGACCTTCAAAAGGGCTCCAACCGCATTTATATAGGAAATTTTGCTTACTAACGGTTTGTGGCTTGTTAAGATTTACCAACACTAAATCTGCAAAATAACCCTCTTTAATATAACCCCGCTTTTCAATTTTAAATAAGTCGGCAACATTATGACTCATTTTTTGTACAATTTTTTCTAAGCTTATTTTTTCATCGTGATAAAAATCCAACATTGCTAAAATACTGTGTTGCACTAACGGTCCACCACTTGGTGCCTTTAAATACGGCTGCATTTTTTCTTCTAAAGTATGCGGGGCGTGGTCTGTAGCAATAACGTCAATTGTATCATTTAAAACAGCTTCAAAAATTTTGTCACGATCGTATTGTGTTTTTATTGCCGGATTCCATTTAATAAAATTGCCTTTTGTTTTATAATCATCATCGCTAAACCATAAATGATGAATACAAGCTTCGGCAGTTATGCGTTTTTGTTTTAAAGGTACTTTATTAGTAAATAAACTTAGCTCTTTCGCTGTAGAAATGTGTAATACGTGCAATCGTGTATTGTGTTTTTTCGCAAGCTCAACAGCAAAAGCCGATGATTTAAAACAGGCTTCTTCGTTACGAATAATAGGGTGAAAATAGGCTGGTAAATCTTCGCCATATTCGGTTAAAATGCGCGCCTGATTTTCTTTTATTAAGGGGTCGTACTCGCAATGAGTAGCGATTATACAATTTAATTTAGAAAAAAAATCTTCTAATGTTTTTTCATTATCAACCAACATATCACCGGTACTTGAGCCCATAAAAATTTTTAATCCGCATACTTTTGTATAATCTACTTTTAAGGTTTCTTCAATATTTATGTTAGTACCGCCCATAAAAAACGAATAATTTGCAAGCGAGCATTCGGAAGCCCGAAAATATTTTTTTTCTAACTCTACTATACTAACGGCTTGTGGGTTAGTATTTGGCATTTCCATAAAGCTGGTAATTCCTCCAGCAACAGCAGCTTTTGCCTCAGTATAAATTTCACCTTTGTGCGTTAAGCCCGGTTCTCTAAAGTGTACTTGGTCGTCAATTGCTCCAGGTAATAAATACAAACCATCGGCATTTATTTCAGTATAATTTTTTAAATTATCTATGCTTTTTTCAATTTTACAAATTAAACCATCTTTAATTAAAACGTCATAATTTTCAATCTCATTTTCATTTACTACTGTTGCATTTTTTATTAAATAATTCATTGTTTTTTGCTTTAAAATTAATGTGTTTTTTGGTATTTAGCATTAATATTTATTACCTAGTTACTTTGCCCAAAGTTCTAATTTTTATTCAAAAACGCCATTTTTAAACAAAAATCACGATTAAAATGAGTGAAAGTGTCTTTAAATTTAGGCAATTAACGTACAAAGTGTATATATATACGTTATTTTTATACGTATCATAAATAATATTTATATGAAAAAAGGAATTTTAGTTTTAGCAGCGTTTATTTTACAATTAGTTGCTTTTGGTCAAGTAAACAAAGCTAATAAATTTGTAGTTAGCGGTGATGTTTTTGGCCGACGGGTATTTATAAAAAATAACGGACAGTTTAATAAGGACATACCAGAAGGACAAAACGTTAAATACGCATATGTAAATGGAGCGGAAAAGGTGTATTTTTCATCTACCGGATTAACCTATTTTTTAGAAAAGGTTTATCCTTTAACGCACCATCAAAGAGAAATGTTGGAACGTGGTAAAACCGGCGGCCTAAAACCATCCGAAAAATATTATGTAAATGTTAGCTGGGAAAACGCCAACCCAAATATGAGTGTTGAAGAAAGTGAAAAACAAAGTTTTTACCATTCATTTGGCGATAAAGAACTAAAATCGGATTGTTACAAAAAAATTACTTACAAAAATGTTTATAATCATATTGATATTGAGTACGTGTTTACTAACGAAAAAAGTTATGGTATAAAATACAATGTAATTTTACATCCCGGTGCTAACATTAACGATGTTAAAATTAAATACACAGGCGATGTAAAAGGCATTTCAATTAAAAAAGGGGAGGTAATCGTCAAAACGCCTGTTGATGATATTACAGAACACGCTCCGATTAGTTTTCAAAATAACACAACTATTCAAAGCAGTTTTGTTTTAACAGATAATACCATAGGCTTTAATTTTCCTAATGGATACAATACAAGTGAAGACTTAGTTATTGACCCATGGGTATCTAACATTACATTAGCCACAAACAACTATGGTTATGATGTAGATTTTGATTATGCCGGTAATTATTATGTTTTTGGAGGATCTGGCCCTTTTTTAATTGCAAAATATTCTCCGGCAGGTACGTTAATTTGGACGTTTGCCGGCGTTGTTCCTTCTCAAAGCTGGACATCTTTAGGCGATTATCCTACCTATAAATTTGTAGGTAATTTTGTGGTTGATAAATTTACAGGCAAATCATTTGAAGGCGAGGGTCTTAATAACTCAATTGGTATTCGTATTGTAAGAATTGATGCCAATGGCTTGTATGATAACTTTATTACAACGGCAAATGTTACTTGGACAGAGATGTGGGACATGAGTTTTTATTGTAACACGGGAAGCATTTTCGGGATTGGTGGCTCTACTGCTGGCAATACCTCTGCGGGAATTGTTAACCAAAATAATAATACCATTGTTGCTCAAAATTTTACCGGAAACCCAGCGGCTGGACAAGACGTTGTATCGCATGCCATTGACCCATCAGGGACTGTATTTTTTGTATTTGCAGGGGCAGCCGTTGTTAATAATAATATTATGCGAACAAATGCTGCCTTCAATGGTAACGTTTGGAACGTTCCAAGCACTTATAATTCGTTTTCTGAAGCCGGAAATAAAAATACTTACATTGGTAGCGCATTACCTGGAGGCTGTTCAAACGGCTTTAATAGCTTAGCTTCAAGTGCCACTTATTTATATTATTACGACGGATATAATTTGGCAGCCTACAATAAAGCAACTGGAACAAAAATAGCATTTATTACTATTCCGGGTAATACTGTAAAGTACCAGGGTGGCATTGCTGTTGATGCTTGTAATAATATTTATTTAGGGGGTAACAATGTTATTTTATCGTTTAATTTTAACGGTACTGGCTTTACGACTTTACCTTCTATTCCATCAGGTGCAACCACTACTAATAAGTATATTTACGATATAAAATATTCAGAAACTGCTAATTTATTATACGTATGCGGCAGCGGCTTTGGTGGTGTTTACACTGCTATCAATAGTACTACTTGTACTACACTGCAAATGTCTATTACTCCCACTTGTTTAGGTAATAACAATGGTATGGCGGTGGCAACAATAACTACCAACATTGTTAATCCTATTACATCATACTCTTGGACCAATTCGAGCAACGTAATTGTAAGCCAAACTTTAAACAGTGCTTTATTAACGAATACTGCTTCAGGCTTAGCCAACGGTAATTATACGTTGTTTGCTCAAATAAATGCCCCTTGCGGTCCGGTAATTACACAAACAGTTAATATTAACTGTGTGTGTTCGGTTACAGCTGTAGCAACCAGCTCCTGTGTTACTGCCGGTATTAGCACCTCTTTAAACTTAGGTGCCATATCGGGTTACACCACAAGCCCTATTACGTATTCGTGGACGGGGCCTGGAGGATACACCGCACCTTTAAATACCAGTGCTGCACAAACCCTTTCAACAGCCGTAAACGGTATATATACGTTAACGGCGGTATCGCCTTCGTGTACCAGTTCAGGAACTGTATTGGTAACGGTACCTAGTATTTTTACGGTTTCGGTTGCAAACAGTTCGGTTAGTTGTTACAATGGATCTAATGGTACAGCTAGTGTTAGTGCTATAACAGGTACCTCTACTGGTCCTTATTCTTACCTTTGGTCTAATACACAAACAAGTGTGCAAATTAACAGTTTAACTATTGGTAATTATACTTGTGCTGTAACCGATGCTTTGGGTTGCACCTATTTTGGCACTACTAATATTATTCAGCCAGCTCAAGCTTTTTTAACCTTAGCCAATACCTCTGTCTCTTGTAATAATGGCTCTAATGGTACTGCCAGTGTGGCTACCATACCTATTGCAAATACAGGGCCTTATACCTACACATGGTCTAGCAATCCTATACAAAACTCTAGTCAGGCAAACGGTTTAATTGCCGGCACCTACAGTTGTACTTTGCAAGATGCTATTGGTTGTATTTTTACAGGTACTACTACGTTAATTCAACCTGCACAAGCTTTTTTAACTTTAGCCAACACCTCGGTTACTTGTAATAATGGCTCTAATGGTACTGCCAGTGTGGCTACTATACCTATTGCTAACACGGGGCCTTATACCTACACTTGGTCAAGTAATCCTATACAAAACTCTAGTGTGGCAAGTGGCTTAATTGCCGGCACCTATAGTTGTGCCTTACAAGATGCAATTGGCTGTATTTTTACAGGTACTACTACTTTAATTCAACCTACAACTGTTTCTGTATCTATTTCTACCAACACCGATCAGGTGTGTATGGGTAATTCTATTACGTTTACCGGCTTAGCTTCGGGTGGTACGGGTAATGCTTATGGTTACGCATGGTCTTCGGGTGCTTTAACATCTGTAACATCTATTTCTGAAGCAAATGGGGGTATTTATACCTACACCGTAACAGCTTCTGATATAAACACCTGTACAGCAACTGCTGTGCATACGGTTACGTTTATTTTAAATCCTGTTTTAACAGCTGCTAATAAGGATATTTGTTATGGTCAATCGGTTAACTTAACGGCAAATGGTGCCAATAGTTACAGTTGGTCGCCTTCTACGGGTTTAAATTTCACAACTGGTAGTGGTGTTATTGCTAACCCTGCGCAAACAACTATTTACACTATTTTGGGTAATAATTCGTTTTGTACGGGTGTAACTACTTTAACTTTAAATGTAGTGCAATATCCAGATGCTATTATTAGTTGCCCTAATCAAGAAATTTGTGAAGGCGCTAGTACTAGTATAAATGCATCGGGTGCACAGGGTTATAATTGGATGCCAAATTACGCTATCTCTTCTACCTCTGGCTCAGCTGTAATTGTAGCGCCTTTAGTAAATACTACTTATACTATAACCAGTTATAATATGGCTGGTACGGTTGTTTGTTCTGAAACTAAACAAATGCCAATTGTGGTGGTACCTCAAACTACACCTAGCATTAATGCTGATAAAGTAATATGTGCTGGCGAAAAAGTAAATTTACTAGCAGGTGGGGGCAATACCTATGCTTGGACACCTACTGTGAGTTTAAATCAAAACACTACACCTGGGGTGGTTGCTAATCCTAATGCTACTACAATCTATTCTGTTTTGGTATCTAATAATGGTTTTTGCGGGCACACGGCTACTGTGGCTGTTCAGGTAAATCCTAATCCTGTTGTTTTTGCAGGGCGCGATACTATCTTTAATTTAGACGAGCCTATGTTTTTAAATGCAACCGGTACTGGAACCTTAACATGGATTGATGGCCAAGGTATATTTTGTGCGGTTTGCCCAAATACCAAAATAAACGCTACTAGCTCTGGCTGTTATGTTATTGAAACGGTAAACCAATTTGGTTGTAAGGCTAAAGACGATGTATGTATTGAAATTACTACCGATTTTGGGGTTTATATTCCTAATATTTTTACACCTAACGAAGATGGTTTAAACGATGTGTTTTATGTGAAAGGTTACTCTATAAGCGATGTTACAATGGATATTTTTGACAGATGGGGAGAAAGACTTTTTGGCTCTAACGACCAAAAATTCGGATGGAACGGAACTTACAAAGGTGTAAATTGTAAAAACGATGTATACATCTACAAAGTAACCTACAAAGGCTTAGACGGAAAAAAATATTACAAAACAGGACATGTTACTTTAAGTAAGTAAATTAATTTTTTAGTAGGATTTGTAAAAAAAAAGGTTGTCACAAAAGGGCAACCTTTTTTTTGTTCGCTATAAATTAAAACCGATAGTGGGATTTCGTAGAACTTAAAAAAGAAAAAAACTTTAGAACATCAAATTTTTTCTGCTTGGTAATTCTTCAATAGCGATCGCCTGTACTTGAATAAAATCGTTTACGGTTTTTAATTTATCAATTATCTTAAATTGATAATTGTGTAAATTTTCGCCTTTCAAAATGATAAAATAATCTGTTTTAGGTAGCTCTTTTATTAAGCGTACACTTTCATCAACGCCGGTGTTTGCAAACAAATCATCAGCGCTTAATGAGTTAATATTAGGTCCTTCAAAATTACTTTGGTTTGCAATAATCGTATATTCTAATCCCAACTCTTCATCACAAAAATAGTATAGCGAAAATTCAAATAATTTTCCATCTTTTAAATTAAATGGCACAATGCTTTGTAAATACAAATTGATTTTTAAAACATCATTTATTGCGCTAATAAATTGATATTGATTATTGGAGCACTTAATTCCAATTAAAACAAAATCAAAATAATTGCTATTTGTATTTAAATTATATTTAGCCACTTTGTTTTTGTAACTGCTCTAAAGTCAATTGTGCTGCTTTTTGTTCGGCGATGCGTTTACTATAATTTTCAAAAGTAACAAACTCGACATTATTTATAACAGTTTGTATTACATAAATTTTATTAGCACCTTGCCTAGTTTCGCTCAGTAATTTATATTCTAAAATTAGTTTATTTTTTTGGCAGTAAATTTGCAGTTGGCTTTTGTAATCTTCGTTAGTACTTGCTAATTCGGTTACATCAACGTGTGGTTTAATTATTTGTTGCAACACAAATTTTTTTGTTTTTTCGTAGCCAATATCTACATACACTGCGCCAATAAAGGCCTCAAAGGCATCGCCATAAGCACTACTTTTTGTTTTTTCGTTAGTGCTTAAACTTGCTTTTAAAAAATCATTAAAGCCAAATTTTAATGCTAATTCTTTTAAGTGCTGCCCGTTTACAATTTTACTTCTTAATTGTGTTAAAAAGCCTTCGTCTTTAAACGGATAGAGTTTAAATAGATGCTCGGCTATAATTGCGCCTAAAATAGCATCACCCAAAAACTCGAGTCGTTCGTTGCTTGGCGATGTATTGCCTTTCTTATGAATAACACTACTGTGTAAAAAGGCTTGTTTATAAAGTGTAGTGTTTTTTGGTGAAAAACCAGTGGTATTTTTTATCCATTTTTTAAAATCTTTATCGCCCTTGCCTTTTGAAGTGCCAAATTGCGACAAAAAATTTTTAAAAGCCAAACGTTTACGGTTTAAATTTTTTAAATACTACAGCGGCATTGTGTCCACCAAAACCAAAGGTGTTACTAATAGCAGCGTTTACAATGCGTTTTTGCGCAACATTAAATGTAAGATTTAACTTAGGATCAATATCAGGATCAGTAGTAACGTGGTTTATAGTTGGAGGAATAATATCGTTTTTAATAGCTAAAATAGTAGCAATACCTTCAATAGCGCCTGCACCACCTAATAAATGCCCGGTCATACTTTTGGTAGAGCTAATATTTAATTTGTAGGCTTGTTCGCCAAAAATATTTAATATGGCTTTTAATTCGGCCCCATCTCCAAGGGGTGTACTAGTGCCATGGGTATTAATATAGTCAATTTCTGTTGGTAAAATTTCTGCATCTTTTAAGGCGCGCTGCATTACTAATGTTGCACCCAATCCATCAGGATGCGGTGCAGTAATATGATGAGCATCAGCACTCATGCCGCCACCAATAATTTCCGCATAAATTTTTGCACCACGTGCAAGCGCGTGTTCTAGTTCCTCTAAAATAATAGCACCACCACCTTCGCCTAACACAAAACCGTCGCGGTCTTTATCATAAGGCCGGCTGGCTGTTGCAGGACTATCGTTACGAGTACTCATGGCTTGGCAAGCGTTAAAACCACCTACGCCACTTTCGTTAATTGCTGCTTCGCTTCCACCACTAACAATAGCATTAGCCTTACCTAAACGAATGTAATTAAAGGCATCAATTAAAGCATTGGTAGATGAAGCACAAGCAGAAACTGTTGTAAAGTTTGGTCCGCGTAAGCCAAAACGTATAGAAATGTGACCGCTGCATATGTCAGCAATCATTTTTGGAATAAAAAACGGATTAAAACGTGGTGTACCATCACCTTTAGCAAAAGCAAATGTTTCGGTTTGAAAGGTATCTAAACCTCCAATTCCGCTTCCCCAAACTACTCCAATTTCGTTTCTATCAATTCCTTCGGCACCTAAACCACTATCTTCAAAGGCTTGCACACTTGCTGCAATACCATATTGTGAATAGGCATCCAATTTGCGAGCTTCTTTTCTATCAAAATAATCTTCAACATTAAAGTTTTTTACCTCACAAGCAAATTGTGTTTTAAATTTAGAAGCATCAAAACGAGTAATAGTAGCAGCGCCACTTACACCATTAATAAGTTTATTCCAATAATCATCTATGTTATTGCCCAAAGGGGTTACAGCGCCTAAGCCTGTAACTACTACACGTTTTAATTGCATCTTAAATAAAATTATCCTTTAGCGTTTGCTTCAATGTAAGCAATAGCGTCGCCTACGGTACCAATTTTTTCGGCTTGTTCGTCAGGAATAGCAATATTGAATTCTTTTTCAAATTCCATAATTAACTCTACTGTATCTAATGAATCAGCGCCTAAATCGTTAGTAAAACTAGCAGTTGGGGTTACTTCTTTTTCATCAACACCTAATTTATCTACGATGATTGATTTTACCTTGTTTGAAATGTCAGACATTGTTAATTGTTTTTAAATTTTGCACAAAAATAAAGATAACAATGTTAAAACAAAATTTAAAATAATATTTTGAGATAAATTTTTTAACAAAAAGTTAATATTTAAAGCATAAAACTACCTAAACCTATTATTTTTAATAGGTTAGGAGTTTATATGTTAATTCTGTATTAAGCTGTTTTTTTTACAATATGTCGGTGATGACGGTGGGAATTTACCTTACGAGTATATTTTGGCTCCTCTTTTTCCTCTTTAATAAATATTTTACCAACAAAGTAAACTAATAAAATGCCAAAAATAATGGCGGCACTTATTACTAAACCTTTTGAGTCGGCAATTTCTTTAACTAAATTGTTTGAAGCTTTAGCTTCAAGATTTCCTGCAAGCAACAATCCAATTAGGATTATAAATGCTTTAAACGTTGTCTTTTTCATATTTATATTTTTTTATTGGTTTAAAAATTTGTTTGGTTTAAAAAAATTAAAAGTGCTTTTTGTTTACTCTAAATAAACGTTGCTACTAATTATGTTAAGCGCAAGGCTTATACAGGAGTTTTGTTTCTTATATATTATACGGCCCTAATCTATAAAAGGTTGGCTAATGCGCACTATTTGTATAAAAATTTATATTTTTTTATAAATAAAATTATGCTTATATTTGTAGCGCAAAATAATATAATTGGTGGATGGGGGACAAAAAAGTCCCCTATTTTATTGACAAAAATTTGATAACAAAAGAGTACATACTAAAATTATTAAACGAACATTTGGGCAATGGTGCCGTATTTGTTACAGGCGTAAGAGTAAGTAGCAGCAACGAAATAAATGTTTTTTTAGATGGTGATATTGGTGTAACAATTGCCGATTGCGTGGCTGCTAGCCGCTATTTAGAAAAAAATTTAGATAACGAAAAAAACGATTTTAGTTTAGATGTAAGTTCGCATGGAGCTACTACACCGCTTGTAAACATTAGGCAATACGCTAAACACTTAGGGCGCGGTTTTCAGATAAAATTGAATGACGACACAAAATACGAAGGCACACTTATTGAATTTAATCCAAATGAATTAAAATTGGAATATAGCATTAAAGAGGATAAAGCTATTGGGAAAGGCAAAATAACAGTAACAAAACAACACATAATACCCTACAATCAAATAAAAGAATCAAAAATTAAACTTAAATTTTAACAACAAACAATGGAAAGTACAGCAAACCTGATAGAGTCGTTCTCGCTATTTAAAGACGATAAAAATATTGATCGCGCTACATTAATGAGTATTATTGAAGATGTGTTTAGAAGTATGCTTATTAAAAAATATGGCTCAGATAAAAATTTTGATATCATTGTTAACCCCGATAAAGGTGATGTTGAGATATATAAAAATCGTAAAATAGTGGATGATGAGTTTGCCGAAGATTCGTTTGATTACGATGAAAATAAGCACATTAGTTTTAGCGAAGCGCAAAAAATTGAACCCGATTTTGAAATTGGCGAAGATTTATCGGAGCGTGTAAAATTAGATGATTTTGGACGTCGTGCTGTATTATCAGTACGTCAAAACTTAGTTCAAAAAATATTAGAATTAGAAAAATCTGAAATTTATAACAAATACAAGGAAAAGGTTGGGGACGTTATTACAGCCGAAGTTTACCAAGTTTGGAAAAAAGAAATTATGTTAATGGATGATGAAGGCAACGAGTTATTGTTACCGAAAACCGAACAAATTCCATCTGACTTCTTTAAAAAAGGCGACACCGTTAAAGCGGTAGTTAGTAAAGTCGATTTAAAAAATGGTACCCCGAGCATTATTGTTTCACGTACATCTCCAGTATTTTTAGAGCGTTTGTTTGAAACCGAAGTGCCCGAAATTTTTGATGGACTAATTACCATTAAAAAAATTGTACGCGAACCAGGCGAGCGTGCAAAAGTTGCTGTTGAAAGTTATGATGATCGTATCGATCCAGTAGGTGCTTGTGTTGGTATGAAAGGGTCTCGTATTCATGGTATTGTACGCGAATTAAAAAACGAAAATATTGATGTTATTAATTATACTACTAATGCACAGTTACTAATTCAACGCTCGTTAAGCCCTGCAAAAATCACTACTATTAAATTAAACGAAGATACGAAGCGTGCGGAAGTATTTTTAAAACCCGACCAAATTAGCTTAGCTATTGGCAAAGGTGGTTACAATATTAAATTAGCAGGTAAGTTAACAGGATACGAAATTGACGTATTCCGTGATACCGATGTAGATATCGATACCGAAGACGTGGATTTAGAAGAATTTGCCGATGAAATTGATAGCGACGTAATTGAAAAATTAAAAGCTATTGGTTGCGATACTGCAAAATCAGTATTAGAATTAAACGATGCCGAACTAATACGTAGAACGGGCTTAAGCGAAGAAGCTATTGCTACTGCGCGTGAGGTATTAGCATCTGAATTTGAAGATTAACATTAAGCTACAGATTTCACAGAAATATTAAAAAAATCTGCGTTATCTGCATAGTCAAAAAGAAACAAAAGGCACTAACGGTTTGCGGCTTTCCAAAATAAAGCCATGTACTTAAAAATTAAAAAAGAAGGAAAAACAAAAATATGTCAGAAGGAACAACAACACTTCGATTAAGCAAAGTAGCCAAAGAGTTTAATCTTTCGTTAGGAAAGATTGTGGAATTTTTAGGCTCAAAAGGACTTAAAGTAGACAGTAACCCAAACGGAAAAATTGGCGATGCTGAATACAAACTATTGCTTAAAGAATTTTCAAGCGATAAATCAGCGCGCGAAGAAGCAGAAACTGTTTCGCAAAATAGTATTAAAGTAAAACGCGAAACAATTGTTTTAGACGACATAAAACTAAAAAAACAAAAAGAGATTGAAGCTGATGAAATAATAATTAAAGATTTAACAATCCCAAAACCAATTACAGCTAAAACAGAGGAAGTTAAGGAAACAATTAAAGTTGAATTAGAAAGCCCAAAGGTTGAAGAAATAACAAAACAAACAATTGAAGTAGCAGATGGGCCAAAAGTAATTGGCAAATTAGATTTAGATTCGATGAATTTAAAAACTAAGCCAACTAAAAAGAGTGCTGCCAAAAAAGCTGAGGAAACTTCTACAAACTCAGTTAAGGCAAAGGGGAACAAGAAAGCCGATATTATTGAAGAAAAAATTATTGAGGCAAAACCAATTGTTGAAGCTATTGTAACACCGGTTGTTGAAGAGGTAAAATCGGAATTCATTGAAACCAAATACGAAAAATTAGAAGGCCCAAAAATTTTAGGCAGTATTACGTTACCTGTTGTTAAAGAAGTTGCTAAAAAGCAAATTGGCGATGCACGTACAAAACGTAAACGTATTAAAAAAGGTGGTTTAAGTCAAGAAGAAATTAAAAAAGTAGGTACCGAACAAACCAAAATTGCCGACGAGCGTAAAAAAGAAAAATACGGTACCCCACGTGGTAATACACCATTTAATAAAGGTCCCAGAACTAATAATAATACGCCAGTTAAACCTCGCCACGAATTAACGGAAGAAGAGATTCAAAAACAAATAAAAGAAACTTTAGCCCGCTTAAGTACTAAAGGTAATAAATCAAAAACATCTAAATACCGTAGAGATAAACGTGATGATGTGCGTGGTAAAATGGCCGAACGTGCTGTAATAGCAGAAGAAGATAAGAAAACACTAACGGTTGCCGAGTTTGTAAGTGCCAACCAATTAGCACAAATGATGGATGTGCAGGTAACTCAAATTATTAGTACGTGTATGAGTTTGGGGTTGTTTGTAAGTATTAACCAACGTTTAGATGCTGAAACCATAAGCATTGTAGCGGAAGAATTTGGCTACAAAGTTGCTTTTGCAAGTGCGGAAGAAGTTGAGAGTATTAAAGAAGAAGAAGCAGATAAACCCGAAGATCTAATAAGTCGTGCACCAATTGTAACGGTTATGGGTCACGTTGACCACGGTAAAACATCGTTGTTAGATTTTATTCGTAAAGCAACTGTTGTAGCAGGCGAAGCTGGTGGTATTACTCAACATATAGGTGCGTACAACGTACAATTAGCCGATGGAAGTGGTAGAAACATGACATTTTTAGATACCCCTGGTCACGAAGCCTTTACCGCTATGCGTGCCCGTGGCGCTAAAGTTACCGATATTGCAATTATTGTGGTAGCGGCCGATGACAGCGTGATGCCTCAAACAAAAGAGGCCATTAACCACGCCCAAGCCGCTGGCGTACCAATGATTTTTGCCATTAATAAAATTGATAAACCGGGTGCTAATCCCGATAAAATTCGCGAAGCCTTATCTGCTATGAATATTTTGGTAGAAGAATGGGGCGGTAAATACCAATGCCAAGAAGTATCAGCCAAAAAAGGACTAGGCATAGATTTGCTATTAGAAAAAATATTATTAGAGGCTGATATGATGGATTTAAAAGCAAATCCAAACAAAAATGCACAAGGTAGCGTAATTGAAGCCAGTATGGAAGAAGGACGTGGCTATGTAGCAACCATATTAGTACAAAGCGGTACTTTAAAAATTGGTGATGTAATGTTGGCAGGTGGCTACAGTGGCCGTGTACGTGCCATGTTTAACGAACGCGGGCAAAAAGTAAAAACTGCTGGCCCATCGCACCCTGTAAAAGTATTAGGCTTAACAGGTGCACCAACTGCAGGCGATAAATTTAATGTAATGAGCGATGAACGCGAAGCCCGCGAAATTGCGACCAAACGTTTACAATTACAACGTGAGCAAGGAATAAGAACACACAAACACATTACATTAGATGAGATTGGAAGACGTTTAGCCATTGGCGATTTTAAAGAATTAAACGTTATTGTAAAAGGCGATGTGGATGGTTCGATTGAAGCGTTATCTGATTCGTTATTAAAATTAAGTACCGAAAAAGTTGCAGTAAATATTATTCACAAATCCGTTGGTGCCATTAGCGAAAGCGACGTATTATTAGCGTCGGCCTCTAATGCCATTATCATTGGTTTCCAAGTACGCCCAAGCACTAGCGCTCGTAAATTAGCCGAGGTTGAAGAAATTGATATACGTTTATACTCTATTATTTACGATGCCATTAACGAAATTAAGGCTGCGATGGAAGGTATGTTGGCGCCTGAATACGTTGAAAAAATTGTATGTAATATCGAAATTAGAGAAGTATTTAATATTACCAAAGTGGGTACAATTGCTGGCTGCTATGTGTTAGACGGTAAAGTAATGCGTAATACAAAAATACGTATTATCCGCGATGGCATTGTGGTGCATACTGGCGGTCTAGGCTCACTTAAACGCTTTAAAGACGACGTAAAAGAAGTAGCAACAGGCTACGAATGCGGTTTAAATATTGAAAACTACAACGATATTAAGCAAGGCGATATAATTGAAGGCTACGATTTAGTAGAGGTAAAGGCTAAGCTTTAACTTTATAATATAGACGTTGGCTCTCTAAGAGAAATCGGCGACTGACCGTTACAAATCTTCTCTTTTATTGCTCTAAGCTGTGGGCTTTTCGCTTGCTCAGCACACCCTCTCAATGCACATGTATTTTTAGAATGATGCAATTATCTACAATTTATTACCTTTAGTAGCGTTATAAAATGGTGTTATTAAAACGTTTATTTATAGTAATAATTATTTGTCTTTTTGGCTTAAAAGGAAATGCACAACTATTCAAAACTACCCAAAGCAAACTTTATAAAATTGGTACTGATACCCTAATTTTAGATAGTTTAAGTATAGTGCCCGGAAGTGTTGTTTATAAAACGTTTCCGCAATTGGATAGCAACCACCTCCCAAAAATAAACTATAAACTACATGCTTTAATTTTTACTAAAGCTGTAGATAGTGCTATTGTTTCCTATAAACGTTTTCCTTACAATTTTGAGGCTAATTTTTATCATAAAAACCCAAATAGTTTATACACCGATTTATCGCGTCCAAACAATCCGTATAATATATACTATAATACAAATACAAAACAAAATGATTTATTACAAAACGATGGTTTATCAAAAAATGGAAACATTAGCAGAGGTATTAGCTTTGGCAATAACCAAGATGTAGTTGTAAACTCAAATTTAAATTTACAAGTTAGTGGTAAGTTAACACCCGAAATTGATTTGGTGCTAGCGGCAACAGACAACAATATACCTTTTCAGGCAGATGGAACCACCGCTCAATTACAAGAGTTTGATAAGGTTTTTATTCAACTAAATACTACATCAACAAAATTAGTTGTAGGCGATTATCAATTAAGTAAGCCCACAACGGGCTATTTTATGAATTTTTACAAACGGGCACAGGGTGTGTTTTTAGAAAATTTATATAAAGATAGCACTAGCAAAAGCCCACTTTTATTTAAAACACAAATTGCAGGTGCTGTTTCGAGAGGTAAATTTAGCCGTCAGGTATTTTTTGGTACTGAAAATAATCAAGGACCATACCGTTTAAGGGGTGCCAATAACGAACCTTTTATCATTATATTAAGCGGTACAGAAAAAATTTATATTGATGGAAAATTATTACAACGCGGACAAGAAAACGATTACATTATTGATTATAATACGGGTGAATTAACGTTTACTGCACGCCAATTAATTACAAAAGATAAACGTATTGTTACCGAATTTCAATATGCCGAACGTAATTATGCCCGCTCCTTATTTATGTTTAGCGAAGAAGTGCAAAGCAAAAAAGCAACTTATTATTTAAATTTTTTTAGTGAGCAGGACAATAAAAATCGCCCATTACAACAAACATTAACACAAGCACAAAAAAATGTACTAATTAATGTTGGAGATACCTTAGATAAAGCTGTGTTTAGCGGTGCCGAAACGGCCGTATTTAATAATAGCGATGTGTTTTATTGGAAGAAAGATACTTCGGTAAATAGTGTGTTGTATACATCTATATACGTGTATAGCCAAAACCCAGATAGTGCAAAATACCGATTAAAATTTAGTAATGTGGGCGCTAATAAAGGCAGTTACAATCAGGTTAGTTCAACTGCTAATGGCAGAGTTTATAAGTGGACTGCCCCTATAGCAGGTATTCCACAAGGAAGTTACGAGCCCGTGATTCCTTTGGTAACACCTAAACAAACCCAAATGCTTACAGGAGGAGTAAATTATAGTGTTACACAAAATAACTTGATTACTGTTGAGGGCGTTTATACTAAAAACGATATTAATAAATTTAGTACTGAAAATAAAGGAAATGATGAAGGGGGGGGGATAAAAGTTAGCAGTAAAAACCAAACGCTGTTACTTACTAAATTGCAAACCGTTAGTACACAATCAGAAAAGACATCTAACGGGCTAACAAGCGTTAGCTCTAAACTAATCTATAATTTAAATTACGAGTTTGTGCAGAAACAATTTAATCAAATAGAACGCTTTAGAAGTATTGAATTTGACAGGGATTGGAACCGCCCCTTAACTGCTGTTTTACTCAATGACCAGCATATTGCTAATGCCGAAATTGGTATTATAAAAACTAATGGCACTGCACTAACATACAATGCTAATTTATTTAACGAGGGCAATAATTATCAAGGCATTAGAAATAACGTACTGGCGAAATATGCAAGTAAAAAAAATACCGTTTCTTATGGCGGAAGCTACCTAACCACCCAAGATAATTTAAATTTACAATTAACTGAATTTTACAGACATAAAACGTTAGTATCGCAAAAAATAAACAAATTAAAATTTACATATAGCGATGAGTTTGAAAACAATTTATTTAAAAAAAGTATCGATAAACAATTATTAGCGCGGGCTTACCAGTTTTGGGAATGGGAAGGCAGTATTAGTAATGCGGATAGCAGTAAAAATGCAGTTAAATTATTTTATAAAGAACGTCGCGATAAATTAGCCTATGGCACGAGTTTAAAAGACAGTACTTTTGCGCAAAATGTTGGTTTGCAAAGCAGTATTTATTCGATAAAAAACAATCCAATTACCGTTTTGGTAACGTATCGAAAATTAGAATTAAAAAATGTGGTTGGTACATTTTTAAAACCCGATAATACGTTATTAAATCGTTTAGAATATAATCCGCGCTACTTTAAAGGATTAATAACCGCAAGTGTTTTTTACGAAACCGGTTATGGTGTTGAAAATAAACGCGAATTTTATTATTTAGAAGTTGCGCCAGGGCAAGGGCAATATGCTTGGAAAGATTACAATGCAAATAATATTAAAGAAGTAAACGAATTTGAAATTGCTCAATTTTCAGACCAAGCAAGGTTTATACGTATATACACTCCAACCAACCAATATGTAAAAGTATTACAAAATCAAGTGAGTATTTCAACTACGCTACGTCCATCATCGTTACTAAAACAACCGAAAAATGCGTTGGGAAAATTTACAAACCGTTTTGTGTTTCAAACCGTGTTTAGAAAAGATAATAAAACTTCTGATAATAAAGATGCAAACAACTACAACCCCTTTTTTAACGCGGCCGATAGTTTATTAATTTCAAAGAATAATAATGTTAGGGCAAGTGTGTTTTTTAATCAAACATCGGCTGTATTTGGTGCAGACTATACATACATCAATAACCAATCAAAACAATTATTAGTAAATGGCATTGAAAACAGAAATGTGTTTTCGCACGAAATAAAATGGCGTTTAAATTTTTTAAAAGCCTGGACTATAGCTAGTAATAGTATTTACACGCTTAAGGGTAATAAATCTCAATTATTTAGCAATCGTAATTTTTTAATTGAGGGGTTTGAAAGTGAACAAAAAATAACCTATCAACCTAACACCAGCTTTAGAATTAGTACTATTTACAAATACACTCAAAAAGAAAATAAAATAGAAGCCGGCTTTCAAAAAGCAAATTTAAATACCTATGCTTTAGAGATTAAATATAATCAAACAGAAAAAGGGAGCCTAACAGCGCGTGCCGATTACATTGAAATTAAATATAACGATTTACAAAATTCGCCAATAGCTTACGAAATGCTAAATGCACTAAATGTAGGGCAAAACTTTGTTTGGGAAATAAGCTACCAACGAAACTTAAACAGTAACATTCAAATTAGTATTAATTACAATGGGCGCAAAAGCCCCAATACAACTACCGTGCATTTAGGCGGCGCTCAAATTAGAGCATTTTTTTAATTACCAATCGTTTAATAAAAGTTGTTTTAATTTTTATGGTAAATTAATAATTTGTTTGTATATTATAATTGCAGGTGCATTTATTGTATTTTTTGCACTGGCGCTTTTAAAAGAAAAAAAATAGCTAATATTTAATAAATACGTTAAAAATTAAGTAAAATTATTATTTTTGCTTATTATGATTAATGGAAAAAAAATAATTGCAGTTTTACCTGCTTATAATGCCGCACTCACTTTAAAAAAAACTTACGACGAAATTCCTTTTGATATTGTAGATGATGTGGTGTTGGTTGATGATTGTAGTAAAGATAATACTGCAGAAGTGGCACGAAACATTGGTATTAAACATGTTATTACCCACGAAAAAAATAAGGGTTACGGCGGCAATCAAAAAACCTGTTATGATAAAGCGATGGCTTTAGGGGCTGATATTGTAATAATGCTACACCCCGATTACCAATATACACCAAAATTAATTCATAGCTTAAGTTATTTAATTGCAAACGATTTATATCCTGTAGCCTTTGGCTCCCGTATTTTGGGCAAAGGTGCCTTAAAAGGCGGCATGCCGTTGTATAAATATATATTTAATCGCATGCTTACCTTTACTCAAAATGTATTAGTAAACCAAAAACTATCTGAGTATCATACAGGTTACCGTGCTTTTAGTAAAGAGGTTATTCAAAAAATTAATTACCATGCCAATAGCGACGATTTTGTATTTGATAATCAAATGATTTCGCAAATATTTTACGCTGGCTTTAATATTGCCGAAGTAACCTGCCCTACTAAATATTTTCCTGAGGCAAGCAGCATTAATTTTAGGCGAAGTGCAAAATATGGTATGGGCGTATTAGGCGTATCCTTTAATCATTTTTTTAATAAATTAGGCTTAGCAAAATCGGAGATATATAAAACAAGAAATTAAAAAGCAGAATACAAGACAATCGAAGGCAATTTAGTATTATCAAAAAAAACCTATAACTAATAACTTATTACCCAAAGAAAATGGCTGTTTACCGATTTAGAGTTTATTTTGAAGAAAACGAAGATATTACTAGAGATATTGATATTAAATCCTCTCAAACATTTGAGCAATTTCATATTGCCATACAGGAAGCTATAAAATTTGATAATAAACACGCCGCATCCTTTTTTGTTAGTGATGATTATTGGCGAAAAAATCAAGAAATTACATTACGTAAAGAAGATTTACCTTTGGATGAAGAGGAAATTCGTAAAAAGGTAGACCCAAAAAAATTAATGGGCGAAACAAAAATTGCTAAGTTTATCGAACAACCTCATCAACGTTTTTATTATGTTTTTGATGCAATAGTTCAATGGGCATTTTTAATTGAAATGGTAAAAATTGTGGATGATAATCCAAAACTAAATTATCCTGTTTGCATTAAAAGCATTGGTACAGCTCCAAAACAATACAAACAAATTATTGCCCCAAAAGATGAACTAAGCCCCGATTTGTTAATGGCAACTTTATTAAACGATACACACAATGCTGATGAAGAGGAAGATGAAATTTATAAAGTAATTGATACCGGCGAAGAAGCCGTTGAGGCAGATGATATAAATAGCCTTGAGGGCGAAGAAGGGGAAGATGAGCACCTTGATGAAGACGAATTAACAGAAGAAACAGGCGATAGCCCTTTTGAAGAATTTAATGAAGATCATTAATTGCTAGCAAAAATTACCACTAATGATTCTTTCTGCATTGCATTATCGTTTATTTTAAGCGCTTATTCATTATTAAAACCAGATTAATTCCTAGCATCCTAAAAACATCAGTTACACTTTATTACCCCTATAATGCCCCGATTTTTGCAATTAATTAACATTGGTTTGTAAAAAAATCCGGATTAATAATATGTAAATTTGTTGTTTAAATAAAATTTATGTTTATTCGGTTTTTAATCTTTTTTATACTCATTATACTTGTTGAATTTTATTTTTTACAAGCTGTAAAAACCTTTGTACAAGGCTTTAGTCTCAATAAAAAAAACATCATTCTTTATACAGCATATGGCTTTGCTGCTTTTAGTATTTTGATAGGATTGGTTTCTTTATTTTACCCACCACCAAATTGGGCCGGATTTTTTAGGTACCTCTCTTCTGTAGCTTTAATTTTATTGGTTTGTAAATTATTAGGCTGTAGTTTTTTAATTATTGATGATGTAATACGACTTTTTAGATGGATTTTTCATTTAATCTTTCATAAAAAAACAGAAGTTATTGATGCTTCACAAGGGATAAGTCGCTTAAAATTTATGAGTCAACTAGCAGTAACATTTACTGTAATTCCTGCTTTAGGGTTTCTCTATGGCATGGTTAAAGGGGCTTACAAATACAAGGTTCATAAAGTTAAAGTTCCTTCACCTAATTTACCACCCGAATTTGATGGATTTAAAATTGTGCAATTGTCTGACATACATAACGGATCGTTTATTAACGATAGTGCATTAACTAATGCTTTTAAAATAGTTGCAGAACAAAATGCCGACTTAATTTTATTTACTGGCGATCTTGTAAATAACGAAACAAAGGAGTTGGATGGATTTGATGATGTATTTAAAAGCCTAAAGGCGCCACATGGCGTTTATTCTGTTTTAGGGAATCATGATTATGGCGATTATTTGGAGTGGGAAAGCAAAGATGCTAAGCGAAATAATTTAGAAAAATTAAAAGAAAAACAAAAAGAATACGGGTGGCGATTATTGATGAATGAACACGTTTCTATAAAAAAAGACGGTGCAGAAATTGGATTGTTGGGAATTGAAAATTGGGGCGGAAACATGCGTTTTCCACGCTATGGTAAAATGACAGAAGCCTATAGTGGAGCGGAAAACTATCCTTTTAAAATACTGATGAGCCACGATCCCAGTCATTGGGATATGGAGGTGCTTTTAGAGTATCCAAAAATAGATTTAACATTAAGTGGGCACACGCACGGTATGCAGTTTGGTATCGAAATTCCGGGATTTAAATGGAGTCCCATACAATACCTTTATAAAAATTGGGCAGGCTTATACAAACAAGGCGAGCAGTTTCTATATGTAAATAGAGGCTTAGGCTTTTTGGGTTATCCTGGTAGGCTGGGTATTTGGCCCGAGATTACGGTAATTGAGTTGCAAAGGGTTTAAAACCCGACCGTTGCGTGGATAAAAAATCCCGATTGCATTTGCTTGTTAAAACTGTATTCTAACCGTACTACTACATCGTAATAGGTTACCATATCTATACCTACGCCATAACCGTATTGCCACGAATTAACGAGAGAATTATTTTTATAAAAAAATTTATCGTCTACATAACCTGCATCAAAAAAAACATTTATAAACGCGTAAAATGGTATGGTATTAAACTGTTTAGCCTGCTGTAAAAATTTAGGTTGAAATACTTTGGGTTTTACAATTTGGTAGCGTAAACTGTTTTTTGATAAAAAATAACGCTGGCCTTCCATTACAAAATACTCGTAACCTCTTATCAATTCATTATATCCAAAGGCTCGGTTAAAATTGTACGATAATTTATCGGCATTATTTTGCTTTACTTTTATTAAATTGGCAAGGTAAAATCTATTTTTTAACGGGGTGTGTTTTCTAATGTTTGCAATGACATAAATATTATTTATTGGTGAATTTTCTTCTAAATTAAAACCATCTTTTGTAATATATCCATCAAACGCCCAACCTTTAAGTGGGTAGGCTTTATTATCCCGGTTATCAAAGGTATAGCGGTATTGCAAACTTAAATAGTGAATTTGTTTTTTTGCATCGTTAAAGTAATTTGGATTAAGCGTTACAACCGTATCTCCAATTTTTGTGTTTTTGTATTGAAGCTCTATAGTTGTTTGTTCATACAGGTTTGGGCGATGCGTTACACCTATTTTTGCCTCGTGCTCGGCACGCAAATACCTTTTGTAATTGCGTACAAATTGCGGTAAATTATTTTGAGTAGTATAGTTTACCTCGTTGTTTCTATTGTAACTATATAGCATATTTAATCCCAAGGTTTGGGCTTTGTTTATATATGGGTTTTGATAGCTAAACCCATATTTTTCAGAATACCCACGTTGAAACAAGAGTACAAATCTATCTTTACGGCCGGTAAAATTTTCTAAGCCAACAACAAAGCCATAGTTTATGCGAAACAAATCTTTTGTTTGCCACCATGTATTAAAATTACGGTCTTGTACCTCAACAATAGGTACCGGAAAAACATACCAACGTTCTTTAACCACAATTTTTAAATCGATTGTCTTTAGTTGGTAATTTATAGTTGGATAAATGGTATCGTAAATAAAAAGCAGAGTATTAAAAATATTTTGCTCGCTTCGTTTTTTAATTTGTATTAAAAATTTTATATCTAGTGTATCGTTTCGTTTTTTTACTAATTCGCGTATAATAATTTTATCTTTTGTTTTTCTGTTACCTAAAATAGAAATAGAGTTTATAGTAAAAACACCTGTACTATCAACACTTTGAGCAGAAAAAACGTTAATGCAAAAAAATAAAATAAGTAATAATTGATATTTAGATATTAAGAAAGTGTAAAAACTCATCTAACTTATCTTTTATGTTTTTAGAGTAATCGCCATTTTGAAAAGCAGCTTTAACCGTATAATTATAACGATTAAATGTTTGTAGCAGCCCTGATAAATCTTCGCGATTTACTTTTATTGTAACTTCAATCCTTGTACTATCGGGCACTGAAGATACGTGCAGACTTAATAGTTTGCAGTCATTCCCTTCAACAATATTGCCAATTTGAGTTACAGAATAATCGTGTATGTTCATTTCTAAAACAATAACACCACCCGCATTTTGTACGGCCGTCATGCTACTTAAGTTTTGAACCAACCCTTTTAATGTAATACAACCTTTGTATTTTTCGTTTTCGTCTAAAACCGGAATAAGTGTTAAATTAAGGCTTCCCATTAATTTAACTAAATCGTAAGTATGCTGATAATGGTGCAATACCGGACGAAGAAAATGCAGTTTGCTCGTGTTTATTACTTCTTCGGGATGTTCGTAATCCATTAAATCGTTTTCAGAAATAAGTCCCACTAGTTCACGGTTATTTACCACGGGCAAATGCGACACTTTAAATTGTTCCATCCAATCTAAAGCCATCTCTACAGTATCTGTAATTTTTAAGGGTGGAATCTCGTCCGTTATTAAATCGCCAACTAACATATTCTTTTATCAAAAATACTAATAATTTAATTAGTTTTATAACGTAAATTATAGCTTAGTGTTACACTATTTTATTAAATATAGTTAAATACCTTATGACAAAACTTAGCGTTAATATTAATAAAATTGCCACTCTTCGAAATGCCCGTGGGGGCAATGTTCCTAACTTAATTAAAACGGCATTAGATATTGAGCGCTTTGGTGCCCAAGGCATTACGGTACATCCTCGCCCCGATGAGCGGCATATTACGTATAAAGATGTAAGAGAATTAAAACCGCTTTTAAAAACCGAATTTAATATTGAGGGTAATCCGCTTGAAAAAAAATTTGTGGATTTAGTGTTAGAGGTAAAGCCTCAACAAGTTACTTTAGTGCCCGATACACAGGGACAATTAACTAGTAACCACGGCTGGGATACCATTGTGCATAAAAATTATTTAAAAGAAATGATTGCTCTTTTTAAAGAACAGGGCATTCGCACTTCTATTTTTGTGGATGCGAATTTAAAACTAATTGAAGGCGCTAAAGACACAGGAACAGATAGAATAGAACTATATACCGAAGAGTACGCCCGTTTATTTTTTACTGAAAAAGAAAAAGCTATCAAACCTTTTGTTGAAGCGGCCTCTGCCGCAGAACAATTTAGTTTAGGCATAAATGCAGGACATGATTTAAGTTTAGAGAATTTAAAATACTTTAAACAAAACATTCCTAGTTTATTAGAGGTAAGCATTGGGCACGCTTTAATTAGTGATGCTTTGTATTTAGGTTTAGAAAATACTGTTCAACTTTATTTAAGACAATTAAAATGAAATTAGCGTATAGAGAATTTGGCGCAGGAACACCCCTAATTATACTTCACGGTTTATTTGGACAAAGCGATAATTGGAATACACTTGCTAAAAACTTTGCAGAAAAAGGGTTTCATGTATTTACTTTAGATCAACGTAACCATGGACTTTCGCCACATAGCGACGAATGGGATTATGAAGTAATGGCTGATGATTTAAAAACGTTTATTGACAATCATAATTTAGAAAACCCTATTTTATTAGGGCATAGTATGGGAGGGAAGACCGTTTTATTCTTTGAGTTAAAATATACTGGTATTGCTGCAAAATTAATTGTAGCAGATATTGCCGCAAGAGCCTACGAACCTCATCACAACGACGTTTTAAAAGCCCTCCACGCAGTAGATTTTAACACCCTCACAACGCGAAAAGAAGCCGAAACTGTTATGAACAACTATTTAAACGATTTTGGCACCAAACAATTTTTATTAAAAAATATTTATTGGAAGGATGACGAATTCATTATAAGCGGACTAGAAGAAAAAAAACAAATGGCTTGGCGTTTTAATTTAAAAACAATTTCAGAAATGTATGATAATATTGGTGTTGCTGTTCCTGATTTTACTAGCCCAACAGAAACATTAATTGTTAATGGGGAAAAATCGAATTACATTAACGCACAAGATAAATTAGATTTCGAAAAACGATTTATTAAGGTTGAGTTTAAAACAATTTTAGATGCTGGGCATTGGGTGCATGCCGAAAAACCAAAAGAGTTTTTTGAAGCAGTGATCGATTTTTTACTGCCCCACTAACTTCCGCGCTTCATTAATATCAAAACGTTCACCATTTTTTAAGGCTATTACAAAACAATCTTTTAAGCCATTTTCGCGCAACATATTTTGGTGATTGATGGCATCTTTAATATTTTCAAAATTACCGGAGGTGTATTTTAAAATAGATTTTACTTTGTAGTAATTTGCATCTATTATTTTTTTAAATTTTTCTTGTTTTAAATTTAACTCAACCTCACTACTTGCAAATTGCACTTTAAAAATAATTTCTTTCTTTTCTGTCCCTTTAATCTCTTCCGTCTTTTTTATCCCTTCTTTATCTTTAAATTTCTCCGCAATATTTTTTGCGCTCACGCTATCTTCCTGTTCTTTAGTGTTAATCTTAGTATCTTGTGTCTTGTTGTCCTTTTTAAAACTATCTTTAGTCGCTTCGACTCCGCTCAGCGTAACACTTTTTATTCCCTTAATCCCTTCAGTAGCATCTTTCTCTTTAATCTCTTTTGTGCCATCTAATGTGTTAGTTTCAACCATTTCCTTTGGCTTATCATCTTGCTTCTTGGTGTCCTGCGTCTTGTCATCCTGCTTTTTCACTTCTTCATCCTCTTCCTCATCAGGATCCTTAGTGCGTTGCCCCGGTATGTTCCCTGCTTTTACATTTTCATTTTCTAGGGGTTTTTGGTTTTCAATATCGTCGCTGTATTCTTTTTTTGTTCCCTCAATCTCGTCTTTATATTTTCTAAAACCTCTAAAAATAGCCTTTGCTAAATAATCCTGCCCCTCTTTGCTTCCTAAAAATTGTTCTTCTAAGGGGTTAGTTAAATACCCAATTTCGGTTAAAATACTTGGCATGGCTGTACGCCATAACACCCAAATACTTTGGCGGTGTACCCCTTTATTTATCCTACCCGCTTTGTTGGTATATTCGTCTTGCAATTTTACGGCTAAATTGGCGCTTTGTATAACATAAGCGCTTGTGTAATTACTCATTATAATGTAGCTTTCGGGGCTATCTGGGTCAAAGCCTTCGTATTTTTTTTCGTAATCATCTTCTAAAAAAATAGCAGAGTTTTCGCGGGTAGCTACTTTCATTTTACCTTCTTCGTTTTTTAATCCCATAACGTAGGTCTCCGTGCCAAAGGGTTCGGGGTTAGGTTTTTCAACCACCATAATTTTTCCTTTTTTATTTTTGTATGTTTTTTTTTGTTTTTTTCCTGTTTTTGGGTTTTTTGTATAAACAGGTTTTCCGGCAGCATTGCAGTGTATGGATATAAATAAATCGGCTTTTGCCTTGTTTGCAATTTGGGCGCGGTCTTCTAACTGCACAAATACATCGGTGGTTCGTGTGTAAATTACTTTTACATCTTTATAATGTTCTTCTATTAATTTACCCAATTTTAATGCTACAGCTAATGCTACATCTTTTTCTTTATGTGTAACGCCGTTACAGCCTGGGTCTTTTCCACCATGCCCAGCATCAATTACAATCGTTTTTATGGTGCCAACTTTGTTTTTTTTGTATAAACTAAATGATGTTGCCAAAAAAATAGCTGTAATTAAAAAAAGTAAATATTTTAATTTTTTAACCATTCTGTTTTACAAAAGCATTTGCTATAAGCTAAAGTATTGTAGCTTTGTGAGTTGCATATAAAATTAGTTATTAGGTTTGATAAAACGCCCATATAGTAAAGTAGTTTTCTTCTTTGTAATGTTAATATCTTTAAACGTTACACAGGGTTTTGGACAAATTAGCACCCCTGATACTTTAAAAAAAGTGGTTGTAGATACTCTAAACACAGGCAATAACGACGAAACATTAGAAGAACCCATAAATTATAGTGCCCAAGATAGCGTGGTTTATTTAGCATCTATTAACAAGGTAATGTTGTATGGCAAGGCAAAAGTTAAATATGCCACAATGAATTTAGAGTCGGAATTTATAATTATTGATTATACCAAAAATTTAGTAACCGCATTTGGAAAAACAGACAGCTTAGGTAAGCCCACAGGTAGACCCGATTTTAAAGATGGCGAGCAAACTATGCGTGCCGATACCATAAAGTATAATTTAAAATCGAAACGCGGTAAAATTTATAATGCCTTTACTCACCAAGGCGAATTATTAGTATTTGGCGAGCAAATTAAAAAAGATAGTACGAATGTAATTTCGTTAAAAAACATGAAATGTTTACCCTGCCAAGATGAAGATGCAAGAACCATTTTTAGAGCAACTAAAGCAAAAATAATACCTAACGATAAGATAGTTACTGGGCCCATGTATTTAGAAATTGGGGGGGTACCAACACCTTTGGGTTTACCATTTGGCTTTTTTCCGAATACCAAAAAACAACATAATGGTATTTTGATACCTACTTTTGGAAACTCGCAAAGCCAGGGTTTTAATTTGCGAAACGGTGGCTTTTATTGGGGAATAAATGATAAAACCGACATGATAATAAATGGCGACATTTATACAAATGGTAGTTTTGCCTTACGAACTGCCAATAATTATAATGTACTTTACAAGGCCAATGGCGCCATTAATTTAGCGTATAGTAAATTTAATATTGGCGATAAAGATATTCCAGCACAGTTTAGCAAGCAAAAATCTTACGAAATAAAATGGCTACACGTTCAGGATAACAAAAATAATCCTACTATACGTTTTAGCGCCAACGTAAATTACGTAAATAACCAAGCATATAATCGTTTAAATTCAATAAACTCGGCTCAGTTTTTACAAAACAATTTTCAATCAAATATTAATTTTACAAAATCGTTTAAATTAAGTACGCTCAGTTTAAATGCAACGCATAGCCAAAGTTCTATTGGATTAAAAGCAGTATCCATTTCGTTTCCACAATTAACCTATAATGTAAATCGTTTCTACCCGTTTAAGCGCCAAAATGCAGTAAAGCAAAATGCAATTGATAAAATTGGTATAAACTATTTATTTGAAGCACGCAATACATTAACGGGTTACGATTCTACAATTTTTAAAGGCGATTTAGAAAAACGAATGGCTTATGGTATCAGGCATTCGTTACCCATTTCTACTAACTTTAATATATTAAAATACATTACCGTAACACCCGCCTTAAATTTTAGTTCAGTTATGTATACTAAAAGTATTCGCCAACAGTTCATTACAGATGTTACAACGTATACCAGCACCATTAAAACAGATACAGTAAATGGTTTTGTAGGAGGCTATGATGCAAATTTTACAACTGCTTTTAATACGAAAGTATTTTTTGATTATGCTTTTAAAAAAGGCAAAATAAAACAAATTAGGCATTTATTAATCCCAACGTTTGGTTACACCTATCGCCCCGATTTTGGTAAAGAACAATACGGTTTTTGGAAAAGCGTGCAATCCAACACCATTGGTGGCATTAACCGCTATTCTATTTTTCAGAATAACATTTTTGGTGGCCCGGCAATAGGCGCACAAAATGCATTAAGTTTAAATTTAAGTAATAATATTGAAGCGAAACTGCGTAAAAAAACCGATACAGGATTTGTATTTAATAAATCAACATTATTACAAAATATAAGTTTAAGTAGTGCCTATAATTTTGCGGTTGATAGTTTTAGGCTACAACCCATAACATTAAGTGCCCGTACTATTTTATTTAAAAACTTTGATGTGGTGGCCAGCTCAAATTTTAATCCTTATGTATACGATAATGTAAGTAATAGAGATATTGCGAAATATCAATACAACCAAACCGGGCAATTAGCCCGTTTAACAAATGCTAATTTTGCTGTAAATACAAACATTAGTAGCGATAAAATTGCAGCAGCAAAAAAATTACGGCAGGCCCCAAACCAAAGTAATGGTGTAGAAAAAGGTGTGAAAAATGATTTAAATCCTAATGAAAAATTGCCTTGGAACATTGCTTTAAACTATAATTTATCTTTAACCAACGCTAACAATACAAGGCTTCAACCTACGCACGCCTTAGGTTGCCGAGCCGACGTAATGCCAACTAAATATTGGAAAGTAGGGGTAACAACAGGTTATGATTTTACGCGCCAAAACTTAAGCTACACTAGCATTAATATTTACCGCAACTTAAAATGTTGGGAAGCGCGAATAGATTGGGTACCTTTTGGAGTTAATAAAAGTTATTTCTTAACTATTAATTTAAAAAGTAGTTTATTTAACACTCCCTTTAATTATAATAATAGAAGCATTATTAAACCTTCAGGGTTTTAATATTTATAATTTAACCAAATAAAATAGATTACTAAGGAGTAACTTTACTTGTTACCGCTGATACAGTTTTTAAAAAGTGGTATTGTATGCCAAAGCCTATACCAAAGCCACTTCCTTTCCATTTTGTAATAGCAATGTATTGATTAAAATCTGAGTTATTAGTCGTTAAGTTATTATAATTAACAAAAGGTGCAGCCAATCTAAAGTTAATTCCAAACCGTCCGAAATAAATGCGTGGGTTTACATACAAAGCAAAGTAACTCCCACCACCCGATATTATAAGATCGTTTTTATCGTTTGCCTTATACTTAAAGGTTGAATAACCAATATCGGCTCCTAAAACTAAATCAAACTTTGGTAACACAATCGGATGGTAATTTAATAAAATAGCAATGTCATTCGTTTTAGCTTCTGGTTTTGTTTTAGTTACAGAATCGGTAGACGAAATATATTTATTTGCTTTAAATCTTAAACCAATTCCAAAATGTTTATGTAATCCATATTCGCCGGCAAAACCAAAATGCGTATTTCCGGCTTTATCTTTTTGCGTTGTATCTCTTGAATAGTTTGGATATTTATACTTAACCCTTAACTCCGTATTATATATTTCTAAACCTGTGTTTAGCTCGGTAATTAAAGCGCCTTTGTGAAACGTTTGTGCTTTAATTAAAAAAGTAGCTGAAATTAAAAGCGCTAAAATGTAATTTTTTTTCATATGTAGATTTTTATTTTATTAAAGGTATAAAATTTTTAAATTGCTTTTTCAATAATTATTTTCCAATTACTTTAAACTCCGTTCTTCTATTTTTTGCTTTATTTTCTGGAGAATCATTTTTTACTTTTGGCTTTGTATCGCCGTATCCTTTATAAGTTAAACGGCCAGCGCCAATTTTACCATTGGTTACTAAATAATCTACTACCGCTTTTGCGCGATTGGTAGACAATGTTACATTCGATTTTTTATCGCCATCGCTATCGGTATGCCCGCCAAACTCAATTTTTAAAGTTGGGTTTTTTGTAATAAAATCAATTAGTTTATCCAATTCAGCTTTACTTTCGGGTTTTAAGTCCCATTTTGCTACGTCAAAAAATACATTTTTTAATTCAATTACGCTTCCTGTATCTATTGGCTCTAAAGGAATATCTAAAATAAAAGGTTTATTAAAATCGGTGGCTTTACCTTTTAAACTAAAATTGTCGCTATAAAATGCAAAACCTTGGCGATTTACGTTTACCATATAGTTTTTATTCGCGGTAAGGGTTACAAAAAACTCACCATTTTTTTGAGAGTACGATTGTGTAACTTGTTTTTGCGTTTCTAAATCAAATAACTCAAAAGTAGCTTCTAAAGGCTCTTTTGTTTTTGCATTGTAAATTTTTCCTTTTGTATAGGTAATTTTTTCTGGTCTAAATTCTTGTGGTAATTCAAATTGATAAATATCTAAATCGCCATATCCCCCCTCTCTATCACTTGCAAAATAGGCATATTGTCCGCTCGGATCGACTAAAAAACTATTGTCATCTTTATATGTATTTATTGGATAACCCAAATTCACGGCAGGCCCCCAGTCGCCACTGGCTTGTCGCCTACTAACAAAAATATCCGAACCGCCCATTCCAGGAAATCCGTCGCTGGCAAAATACAAAGTCATATTATCCGGATGAATAAAAACACTTTCCTCATTACCTTTACTGTTTACGTTGGCATTCAATTTTACGGCTGTCTGAAACTTACCATCATCGCCAATTACGCTCATATAAATATCAATATCTTTGGCCTGCGGTCCTCGTCCTCTATACCCTTTTATAAAATATAAGGTTTTACCATCGCTACTAAAACTTGGTTGCGTTTCCCAATTGGCACTATTTATGGCAGTACCGCCATTGCGGGGTTTGCTCCATTTACCATTTACTTTTTGCGAATAAAAAATATCGCAACTGCCTAAGCCTTTTCTATCGGGACTTCCATAATCGTTAAACTCATCGGCACAGGAAGCAAAAAACATGATGTTGCCATCGGCACTTAGTGTTGGCGCTCCTTCGTTTCCGTAACTATTAATTTCGTTTATAGGCGTGGCTGTTTGCCAAACAGAATTTGTTTTTACACTTACAAAAAAATCTTCGTTAAAGGCGCCTTTAACATCGTTACGAGGCAATCCGCGGGTAAACATAAATTGTTTGCCATCGGCAGTAATTGCTGGAAAATATTCTCCATTGGCTGTATTTATGCCAGCACCAACATTTATGGGTTTAAATGGTTTAGGGTTTTTTACGGCTTCCGCCCCAAAAGTAGCATTCACTAACTCAACAGTTGCCCTATCTTTAATATTGGGGTTTACTTTTTCTAATTTAATAAAGGTTTCTAAGTTAGTTTTAGCATCTTGATATTTGCCTAACTCTAGTTGTGATAAGGCTATATAATAAAAACTATTTGGGAAAAATTTTGGATTAATTGATATAGCCTGATTGAAATAGGTAACAGCGTCGTTGTGCCTATTTGTTACTTGATATAAATTGGCTAAACCTAAGGCAGCTTCTACAAAATTTTTATCTTCTTCTAATGCTTTTTTTAAATATTTTTCACTGTCAGCATCTCGTTTTTGTTCAAAAGCTAGCTTACCTTCCTCTAAATATTTGATTGCTTTTTTATTTGTGCTAGTATAGGCTCCGGGAGACATTTGTGTTTGAGCCGTTGATGTTATTATAAATAATAGTAACAGTAAAGGGAGTGTTTTTTTTATCACGGTATTTTTTATTTATAATTAAAAACTTGTTATAAAGATACATAAATCATTAAAAAAAAAGCGCCTCGTTAAACCCGAGACGCTTTTTAATTTTTATACCATTTTTAAAAATGCCACAAATCGTGCTCCCATTTAAAGATATCCATTTTAATACGGTCGCTTTCTAATAATGCATCTAATCCTTTTGAATAGCCGTCAATATTTCTGTCGTAAACGTTTGTTTCTTTATAAACAGTACTTGCAAATTGGCGTTTCCAAAATATATCTTCAAAAGTACGTCGTTCACTATCGTTTTTAGTATTGTATACTTCGTGCTTTGCAAAAAACGGACGACAAGCCGGGAAGTACACCCAAAACTGATTTACTGGGCCTAAATCTTCTTTTCCTTTTAAGGTAGCGTTAATACCTAAGCCAATTATACGTACTTCTAGAACCGATTTTTGTTTATCAAAAAACCAATCTTCCTTTACATCGATTGTAGAAAAGTTTTGATACATCCAAGTAGAATCAACCGCACCAGCAACTTTTAAAAAGAAGGAGTTACCATCTTTATCAAATTGTTCCTGCTCTGTTGAATCCTCTTTAATAACCATTTTATCTCTAATAACCGATTTTTCAAAAGGTACATTAAACTCTTCATCGCTGAAGGCCATAATTTGCCCAGATAAAATGTATTTGGTCATTAATTGTAAAAACGAAATTCTACTTACTACTATTTCAGTAGGATAATATAAAACTTGGTTAACTTTTTCACGCATATCAATTCTTCTCCAAGTTCTTTTTTCCCAAGCTACATCTGCTTCACGCAAATGTGTGTAAGGAATAAAGCGACGGTTAACAGCATTTTCTTTGTCGTAAATACCATCTTTGTAGTCGCCTGGTTGAAAAATGCTTACTTGTGCCTTAATGTTATTAGACACTAATAGAACAATTAAAACCAAAATAATATGTGATATGCGCTTCATATTTTTATTTTTTATATTATTTTATAACGTAAAATCTAAATTCAGTTACAAAAATTATCGTGCTACTTTAATACCTACAGTTGAAGAGTTAACTTTTCCATCTGGGCCTTTTACTTTAGCATCAACATAAATTTTTGAACCAACATCAGCACCTTTAAAAATAGTTAAAGCTTCGCCACTTAAACTGCTTCCATTACCTGGAGCAATAATAACTTTCCCTTTTACTTTGCCAATTACTTCATAAGATTGAACGATGTAGTTTGCAGCAAAGTCAAATCCGTTTGCACCAGCACCTAAAGCACCTACAGTACTTAATTCACCTTTTTTCATTTCTGCAGGGGCAAATTTACCACCTACTTTAATTTCAGGTTTTGGTAAAGGTTTTACACGGAATTTAACAGGCGGGCCTTGAGCTTTACTACCTTCTTTTGTTTTAGCTGTTACAGTTACCATACATTCGCCAGTACCAGAAAAGTTAAACTCGTATTTACCAGCGCCTTTAGGGCTAACACGTACACCAGCACCACTTGCCGACACCGAAATATCAGCAGGAGAAATACCAGCGGCACTTGCCGAAACAGGGTTTGGAACACCTGCATAAAACACATTCATTTGGTCGGCGCTAACAGTAGCAGCAGCTTTTGCCACCTTGTATTCACCGTTAAATGGATAATATTTAAAAGTACCGTCAGGGTTTTTATACTTAATAACACCTTTGTATTCTTTATCTCCCTCAGCGCTTGTACCCGCTTTATAAGCACCTTCACCGTTTAATAATGGAACCATTTCAGATCCTTTTGAACCAGCAGCAGCAGCAGCAGAGTCAACACCTAATAAAATCTCCATATCACCTTGTCCTAACTTAGAAGAAGACGCTGCTAGGAAGATAGCAGCTTCATATGGTTGTCCTGCTTGAATGTATGAAGAAGGAGCAACAACACGTGCCACAATGTGGTCAAACTTAATTGCTAATTTACCACTAGCACTAGAAAATACACCTAACATTTCAGCTTCTAAACTTTTTAAGTCGGCAGCCGTTTTGTTTAAGTTACACATTACAGCACCTTCAGGTAAATGGTAAAAATTCTCAGCTTCCCAACCCATTTTAATACCATCTTCCTCTTCCCCACTAGCTTCCGGCTCTAAGCTTTTTATTTTTTTCTTTAATTGCTCATAATCGGCAGGGTATAATTTAGTTTTAGGATCTGTTTGCATTTTATCCATCATTGAAATCATGTTTTTACACAAGCCTTCCAATTTTCCTTTTAGTTCGTTGGCACTAAACTCACCTGTAACCGGCGCGTTTGGTTCTGGTCCTATTAATAAGTGGGTCGGTTGATCATAACCATCAATTTTACCACTTTTTAATGCCCAAGCCATCGTTGTAGTATCTCCGCTTCCAGCAGGTAAGCCTTCATTTTCTTCGATAACTTTACCCTTTAACTTATCAATGTACTCAATTGTACTTTTAATTAATTTTTGAGCTTCTAAAGCTTTTTCATAGTAGGGTGCAGCACCCGGGTTACCACCAATTGCTTGATTAAATGCTTCAGTTACACGTTTATTATTATCATCTAAGTTTTTACGGCTTTTCATAATACTGTCGTTTACAGTAACATAGCCCTTTAGTACTTGTTTTGATACATTCATCGCTAAAAGTGCGGTAAGTACTAAGTACATCATACCAATCATCTTCTGCCTTGGGGTTTCTTTTCCACCTGCCATTTTATAATTTTGTTTTATGTGTGGTTAAACACTATTTATAATACTTTTTAATAAACCTAAATTAAGCCTTGTTGTAATTCATAGCACTTAACATATTACCATAAATAGTATTTAAGGCAGTTAAGTTAGTTGATAAACTACTCATTTCTTGACGGTATTTTTTAGTATCATCAACCGAATCGTGTAAGTTTTGCATTAATTCGTGTAACCCATCGTAGAATTTAGTAGTAGCATCTAAATGTGTTTTGCTACCTTGTAATTGTAATTCATAAGTTGCATTTAAAGCAGATAAGTTTTTAGAAACTTTATTTAACGAATCGCCAATTGAGTGACCAGCATCATTGCTATCCGCTAAACTTTGAATTGAGTTTGCGGCACTTTTATAAGTATCTGCTAAATTAGATACCGAACTTGACGCTTTTTTAACATTATCAACATACTCATTAGTTGCGACAGTTGCATTACTAATATCAGCCATTTTACTAGCGTTATCGCCAATTGCACGCATACCAGTACCTAAACTTTCGATTAATTCTGGTCCAATTTTAGCCTCAGCTAATAAAGCATCTAATTGATTGCTTATTGGTAAGCCAGTTTGTTTTGTTTCTTCTTCAATTTCTTCATGTCCCATACCTGCTAATTCAGGGTAAGCTAATGTCCAATCAACCTCCTCATGCGGAATATCGACAGCAAAAAGACAAAATAATAATGCTTCAGTACCAAGACCACCAATAAGGGCGGCAGAAGCACCAGGCCAGTGCATAATTTTAAATAACGCTCCTACAATTACTACGGCTGCTCCTACGCAAGATGCAATATGCAAGTACCTTTTAAATCCTTTTACTTTTCCTAATTTACTCATAGCTGTTTTGTGTTTTTTGTTGTTTAGTTAGTTGTTTTTTTGATTTTGTGTTTTTGTGTTGTTTTTGTATTGGTATTATTTTTCGTGATTGCTTCTATTAGTTTATCTCATCGTTTTTAGAACGTCCTAAGAAAGTCATTACATTTCGGAAACCTAAATAACATTTTGCTGTATCTTGATATTCGTATGTGCGAGCACTTGTCTGTAAATAATAACCAATATCTTTCCAGCTACCACCGCGTATAACTTTGCGTTTTAAAACATTTGCATCTTTTTCTTGTGCTTCGTAAACATAATCTGGGTTTAAGTCGTGTTGAAAATCGTAAGCTGATTCATCAAACGCGTTGCTTGTCCACTCGCTTACGTTACCAGCCATGCAATATAAACCAAAGTCGTTAGGGTTATAAGAGTATACATACACTGAGTGGAAACCACCATCGTCAATATAAGAACCTCTAATTGGCTTAAAGTTCCCTAAAAAACAACCACGTGAGTTGCGAATGTAAGGACCGCCCCAAGGATAAGGAGATTTTTGAAGCCCACCACGAGCAGCATATTCCCACTCGCTTTCTGTTGGTAAACGAAAATCGTTTACAATGGTTTGCCCAGTGCCAATTAAAAAGTTATTCAATAAATTTGAGCGCCAAATACTGAAAGCACGCGCTTGTTTCCAAGTTACACCAACCACAGGATATTCGTCGTAAGCTGGGTGCCAAAAATACATATTTGTTAATGGTTCGTTAAATGAATACGTGTAATCATGCACCCAAGCTAATGTATCGGGATAAACATTAATTACATCTTTTAAAATAAACACTGAACGGTCAACACCTTTACGCTCACGTGGAACATAATTACCTTGGCCAACCGATACTTGATCTTGCACATTGTAAGTACCTAAAACTTTACTATCTTTTGCTGGATCGCCTACTAAACTAGATGGAGAACCCATTGCACCATTTTGACCATCATTTTGCGTAACACCATTAATATATTCGCCTTTTTTGTACTCATGGGCTGCATCTTGAATATCCGCTGATTTTTGAGGACGGAAACGATTAGACTTATTAGCTGCTAAACGGATATCAATTCTATAATATTCATAATTTAATTTACGGGCATCAATTTCTTTACGATTATAAAAACGCTCGCCTTCAGGTAAATATAAGGGTTGTAAATCAGCACGGTAATCATCATCATCACTTTCCCATTTAATTTTGCTATCCCAATTAATGTATGGATCTTGTAAGTTATTATCGCCTTTATAAATTGGCCATAAAGAAAGGAAATCGTCTTGAGAGATTTGATAATCTTCAGCCGAACTGCTTGAGCCAAATGCTAACATTTTACGTGCAATAGAATCGCGCACCCAATAAACAAACTGGCGATATTCGTTATTCGAAATTTCAGAATCATCAATATAAAATGCCTGCACAGAAACCATTTTATTTTTAGTAGTGTGTGCCATTGGAGCTTCTTCATCATCAGGACCCATATGGTAACTGCCCATGGGAATAAATAAGGTACCATAAGGATCTGGTTGAAACCATTTATCACGACCTCCAACGCCGATTAACTCGCCGACTTTTTTGTTACAACCTGTAACAAGTGCCACAAATGAAGCTAATACCAAGAGTTTTTTCATATCTGTTCTTTTAGTTTATAACCAACTAATTAAAAAAAGTTACAATTGTTTTTATTTTGTTAATAACTTTTTGTGTTAGTTGTAAGTGGCTTAAACGTAAATTAATTTAAAAGGTTGCAATAATAATTTTAATTTAAAAAACGCGGGTCGCCGTAACTAGTAATTTTTTTAACTTTTGGGCTTAAGCAAAAACCAAGAATAATTTCGTGCGTTCCGCTAGTGTAACCTTTAATTTTTGATAATGTGAAGTCGTAAGAATAACCTATTTTATAGGTTAACCCTTTTGGGGTTGTGTTTTGATATCCAAGTAAAACAGAAGCAGCATCAGCATTACGGTAAGTAGCACCTACCGAAATCATATCGCTCCACATATATGTTAAATTGGCATCAATGGCTGTTGCCGCCACATCTGATTTAACATAAATATTTGGGGTAATTTTGTTCCATTTATTAACTTGAAACGTGTAACCTGACATTATATGGTAGTGACGGCTCATTTCAAAAGTGATGCTACCAGTACCAACTGTTTGAGCAGGCAAGTGCGTTGAAGATAAACCTACATAAAATTTACCTGGGATTTGGTAAAATGCACCAAAACCTAAATCATAGGTAAGCTTATTTAAGCTTGGGTTGCTATATGTTTCGTAATTACCAGGGATACGAGGATCTATTTTACCTGATTCAGGTGTTATCCAATCGCTATTAATACTTTTCTGTAAAACACCAGCATCTAATCCAATACCTAAAGTACCTTGTTTTAAATCAATATTCCATGAACCTGCAACTCTCGCAAATAAGGTTTTCATTGGTCCTATTTTATCAGTAATAACATTAACACCAACACCTAAAGGCAGGCCAGCTAAACGCATATCACCAGCTACTGCAATTGATTGAGGAGCGCCCTCAAAACTAACCCATTGTTGACGAAACTGAGCCACACCACATATGGCGCCACCAGTACCAGCATAACCAGGGTTGTAAATTAGCTTATTGTGCATCCACTGTGTAAATTGAGGATCTTGTTGGGCTACGGCAACACTTGTAAAACCTACTATTGCAATAGCAATTTTTGTGAAAAGTTTTTTCATTTTTTACGTTTAATAGTTAAAACTGCACCTTTACTCAGTGAAGTTAGGGTGCTAAATTAGTTAAAGAAAATTAAAAAACAAATTTTGAGGGTAGTTTTTCGGCTAAATCGTTAAAATTTTAACAAATGAACCAAAATCTGTCTGAATTTATAAAAATAGATTTTGCTTTTTGTGTATTATATATAAAGTTGTTTAGAAGTTTTAAACAAAATAGGTATTGTAAATTATGTTAATGCTAAGTTGATTGAAAAAAACAATAATTACTTTTATACAATTGAAAAAGATTACATACATATTTAGTTTAGTTATTATTAGTTTTTTTATAAAAGCTCAAACAGTAACGCCAACAAAAAACGACAACTCAAATTTAATTCAGTTTTCGGGGGTTGTGCAAGATGAGGACGATGCTTCGCCTGTTCCGTTTGTATCGATTTTAGTTAAAGGAACTAAAAAGGGCGTTGTAAGTGATTTTAATGGTTTTTTTAACTTAGTAGTAAATGCAGGTGATGTGCTTGAGTTTTATTCGATGAGCCATAAAGATAGGAGCTATAAAATTGCCGATACTTTAAAACAAAAATATTATTACGCCGTACAATTGTTGACAAAAGATACGGTACAATTAAAAGTAGTAGATATTTATCCCTGGCCAAGCAAGGAGGATTTTAAACGCGCCTTTTTGGCTCTAAACTTAAATGATACAGATTACGATAGAGCGGACAAAAATTTACAACGTGAAGCCTTAACCTATTTAGAAAGAAATCAAGGGGCTAGTGCAAGCGAAAATTATAAATATGTTATGCAGGCGTATTATACTAAGGTATATACAATTGGCCAACAACCCAGTATATCGTTACTAAACCCATTGGCTTGGGCAAAATTTATTGATGCCTGGCGAAAAGGAAAATACAGTACTAAAAAGAAGAACTAATTTTTTTGGTGATAGTCATTACTCCTAATAAAAAAGTCTACAAATTTTCAATAAAATAATTACAAACTTTATCCATTAAGTGTGCTCTATCTTTACCTAATACATTGTGTTCGTGCCCAGGATAAACGTAATAATCTAACTGTATATTTTTTTCTGTAGCCTTTTTTAAATACATCATGGTGTGTTGCCATACTACAACGGGGTCTTGCGCGCCATGTATCATTAACAATTTCCCTTTTAATTTATCCACATAATTAAGCGTGTTGTTTTTTTCGTATCCTTCTGGGTTTTCTTGCGGCGTATCCATATAACGCTCGCCATACATAATTTCGTAATAGCTCCAATCAATTACCGGACCACCACAAACACCTACTTTAAAAACATCTGGGTACCGCGTCATTAAACTGGTAGTCATAAACCCACCGTAACTCCAACCGTGTACGCCTAATCTACCAGCATCAACATAAGGTAATGTTTTTAAATAGTTAATTCCGCTTATTTGGTCTTCCATTTCGCTAGTGCCTATTTGCCTGTGAATGGCTTGCTCAAATGCTTTGCCGCGGTTAGAGGTGCCTCTACCATCTAAAGTAAAAACAATAAACCCTTTTTGTGCCATGTATTGGTACCATAACTCGCCACCGGCCAGCCAGGTATTGGTAACCATTTGTGAGTGCGGCCCATTGTATAAATAAACGATTACTGGGTATTTTTTTGTGCTATCAAAATTTACAGGCTTAAATAATCGGCAGTACAAATCGGTCCCTTCATTATTTTTTATGGTAAACAAATTCCACTTACCTAATTGATAATCTTTAATCGGGTTTTCGGCATTTAAAATAGTTACACCTTTTAGTGTTTTTGTATTTACAATTTTTATTTCGCGGGGGGTATTGCACGACGAGAAGTTGTCAATAAAAGACTCTTTTTTATCATTTAATATACATGTATGAAAACCGTTGCCTGTAGTTAAACGGGTAATTTTATTTGTTTTTAAATTAACACTGTAAAAATCTTGGTTAACGGGGCTTTGCTCATTTGCATGAAAAAATAAGTTCTCACATTTTTCATCAAAACCATTTACATCTTTTACTTCCCAATTACCGCTTGTTAATTGCTTAATTAGATTTCCTTTTAAATCGTATAAATAAATATGATTAAAACCATTGCGACGGCTTTGCCAAATAAATTGATTTGGGTTCGTTTTTAAAAATTGCATTGGATGCAATGGCTCCACATACTTTTCATCTTTTTCTTCGAATAGAGTGCGGATAAAACTTCCTGAAGTTACATCGTATTCGTTTAATGTCATATCGTTTTGCGCACGGTTTAAAACAGCTACGTAAATATTTTTTTCATCTGGTGCCCAAGCAATGTTAGTTAAATACTGATCTTTTGGTACATCTATTTTTAAATACACAGTTTGTTTACTTTGTAAATTGTAAATGCCCAAACTTACATAGTGGCTTTTTTTGCCAGCCATTGGATATTTTATGTTTTTATTTTTTGCGGGATAAGTACTCCAATCAATAACTGGGTAATCCTCTACATCACTTTGATCCATTCTATAAAATGCTAAAAAATTTCCTTTGGGGCTCCAAAAGGTCCCTTTACTAATTCCAAATTCGTTTCGATGTACATCTCCCGTGCCATAAACTAAATTATAATTACCATCGGTTGTTACTTGAGTTTGAACCGGACCTGTTATAATGTATAAATTATTATCTCTAGGAACGGCGTATGCAAAGGCTGTAGGAGATTTATCGGCATTTTCAATTACAGCATCTTTTACTTTTTTTGAAGCACTTGCTGTTGATGGCGAATATAAAAACTCATCGCCTTTTGGTGTTAAAAACGTAAACTGCAAATCGTTTTGCCAAACAACGTTAGGAAGGTTGATAAGCGTATCGCCATTGTTTAATTTTAATGCAGTGTTTAAATTACTAAGTGTAGTTTTATTTTTTGTTTTAGCAGTACCATTATCGTTTTGAAAAATTATACCGTTATCACTATAGGAGTAGGTATTAGAATTTGGAACAAATACTAAATTTTGCAAACGTTTTGGCGCAAGGGTAGTTCGCCCTTTTAAAACGGCATCTTGTATGGTTAACAGCTTTGTTTGAGAAAAGCTAACTAAATAAATAACCGCAAATAAAACTGTAATTTTACTCTTCATAACTAATTAATTTTTTAAAAGATTAAATATACTACTAAAATAATTATTTTAATTATTGGCTTATGTGTCCTTTTAGTACATTTTTTAGGCGTGGCGATTTATTGTTTTAATGGGCAAAAACCAAATTCAAAACTAAGCTATTATGCGTCGTTTTATGCTTACCCCTATTTTCATCAAAACTGGAATTTGTTTGTACCACCACCTAGTAAAAACTACAGGTTAATTGCCTACAATGCCAAAATAAAAAAAGATGTATTTAACGAATTGCTTGCAAAACACAAAGCCAACCGCTTGGCCGGTTACGAACCTTTATTAATAGCACTTAGCAACAGCATTTATTATTTTGAGAATAGCACAAAACTAAAAAAAGGTAAAGTAGTTAATGATAAAAATTTTGAAATAATAAGCCACTTTATACGTAATTATTTATGTAGAGAAACCCATTTAAAAATTATTTTAGTAGTAGTAGATGTTAATACAAAACAAGAAAGAGTGTATTACAATTAATTTTTAAAATAAATTTATCTGCTTGCTTTCATTTAACGCATTTTTGTATACACTAATTGCTCTAATTCGCGCCTCGGAATGATTAAGCATTGGAAGTGGATAATCGTCAGTTCCAAACTCTGGAATCCATTTTTTAATGTAGGCAAATTGTGGGTCGAAACGCTTTTGTTGTTCCGTAGGGTTGAAAATTCTAAAATAAGGCACGGCGTCGCAACCGCTGCTTGCAGCCCATTGCCAGCCTCCGTTGTTAGCACTTAAATCAAAATCGTTTAACTTCTGAGCAAAGTAGGCTTCGCCCCAACGCCAATCAATTAATAAATCTTTTACTAAAAAACTACTCACTATCATGCGTACTCTATTATGCATAAAACCAGTAGCATTCAGTTCGCGCATCCCCGCATCAACAATAGCAAACCCCGTTGTGCCACTGCACCACTTTGCAAACTCGTGTTCGTTATTGCGCCATGGTATTAAATTGTAATTTTTTTTAAAAGCGCCATCAACAACATATGGAAAATGATGTAAAATCATCATATAAAAATCGCGCCAAATAAGTTCGTTTAACCACGTTTCACTTATTGGTATGCTTTTTTTTACTAAGGCCCTTATGCTAATGGTGCCAAAACGTAAATGAACGCTTAGCTTACTAGTGCCATTAACCGAAGGTATATCCCTTTGTAATTGATAGTTTTGAAGTAACAAGTTGCTAAGCGTTAGTTTGCTAGGCAACTCCATATGTGTTTTTAAAAAGCCCATACTTTTCAAATCTGGTAATGGCACGTGATTTAATTTTAAAAAATGTGTGTAGTACTTTTTATTGTTATAAGGTTCGTAATAATAAGGGGTTAGTGTTTTTTTCCATTTTCGACTATAGGGTGTAAACACAGTATAGGGTTTGCCATCATCTTTTACCACTTCGTTTTTTTCAAAAACACATTGATCTTTATAAATTTTAAAATCAACAGTGTTTTGGGTAAGTAGTTGTTTTATTTGCTCATCTCTACTAATTGCATAGGGCTCATAATCGCCATTTACGTATACACTTTTTATTGTATATTTTTTTATAAGTGCTTTAAAAACTTCAATAGGTGTGCTATAAAAAACACTCAGTGATGATTGAAACAATCTTAGTTCGTTGTTTATTTTTTGAAGAGCCTGATGAATAAAATCAACACGTCTATCGTTTTTATCTTGTAGCTTATTTAAAATATCAGTATCAAAAATAAAAATGGGTAGTACGTTTTCGTTTTCTTTTAATGCGTAGTACAAGGCGGCATTATCATCAAGGCGCAAATCTCTTCTAAACCAAAAAACGGTAACGGTTACTTTTTGCATTTTTCTATTTCTTACTAATAAGGCTAAGTTCGCAATTTTTTAATTGCAATTCAAATGTCGTAACCCGTTTTTGGTTTGAGTGCATTACAATATTAATTACGCATAGATTGTAACGATTTCATTAAAATTTTTCTAGCCAAAAAAATTCTACTTTTAACAGTTCCCAGAGGTAGATGCAGCTCTTGCGCAATTTCTTCATATTTATAACCGTTATAATAACGGGTAAATGGCACTTTGTAATCGTCGTTTAAATGTTCAATTTCTTTAATAATTTCTTTGGCATTAATTAGGCTATCGCTGTGGTTATAGGTATTTTGTTTAAAGGCACGGTTCATAGCAATATCATCGCCCTTACTAATTAGTTGCTTCGTTTTTTTGTTGCGGTGGTATGCATTAATAAACGTATTTTTCATTATTGTAAACAACCAAGCCTTAAGGTTGGTGCTATCCTCAAACTTATCACGGTAAGTAATTGCCTTAACGTAGGTGTCCTGAAGTAAATCTAAGGCGTCATCAAGGTTGTGTGTTAGGCTTAATGCAAAATTCTTTAATGAATTTTTTTCTGTTAAAATGCGGGTGTTAAATTCGATAGCTGTCATTTTGTTTAACTTTAAATTAAAATAGTTAAACAAAGATACAACTTGTTTAACAATTAACAACAATAATTAAACAAAATAAAATACCTGAAAAATAGATTTTTAACTTTTGTTAGCTAATTTACACTGTAAATGATACTTTTGCACTAAATAATAAAAATTATGAGCGACGTTAAAACAGTTTTAGATAATGCAAAATCCTTAATGGAAAAGGCGATTACACATTTAGAGTTAGAACTACAAAAAGTTAGGGCTGGTAAAGCTAACCCAGTTATGTTAGAGAACGTTATGGTAGATTATTACGGCAGTAAAGTAACTATAAGCAACTGCGCTAGCGTTAATACGCAAGATGCACGTACCCTTGTAATACAACCTTGGGAAAAAAGTATGTTAACCCCAATTGAAAAAGCAATACAGGCAGCTAATTTGGGCTTTAACCCTCAAAACGACGGCGTAATTATACGTATTGTTGTTCCCCCATTAACAGAGGAGCGCCGCCGAGATTTGAGTAAAACAGCAAAAAGCTTAGGCGAAGATGCTAAAATAACAACTCGTAATTTACGTAAAGATGCCATGGAGCAAATTAAAAAATTGCAAAAAGACGGTTTGCCGGAAGATGAAGCCAAGGACAGCGAAACTAAAATACAAACATTAACGGATTTACACGTAACGAAAATTGACAAGCATGTTGAGCAGAAAGAGAAAGAAATTATGACGGTTTAAAATTATTTTCTTGCTGGGCATTTTTTACATCGATCGCCTTTTTTAAAGTTTTTACAACAGTCTTTTTTCTTTTTACAACAATCGGCGAAAACTGACAATGGGCAATTGTTTTCAAAAAATTTTGGTTTGTTTGTGGTCATATCATTCACAATTTAAAGCTACCGCATTTTTATATCAAACCTGATACCGTAAAAAAGGTAAATTTCACATAACACAATTGTTAATTAATGGCCAAAAAAGTTAATAACTTTAGGAAATTTGATTAATTACTGTAACTTTGCAACCTAAAGTAAAAACACCTCGCCTATTTTTGTCGGCATTAAGCATTAAAGCAAGGTATTTTTAGCTTTAATGTATTAATTTAAAATTTATAAAAATGACATTTGAAGAAATTGGTCTTAACGCTGACCTATTAAAAGCTGTTACCGAATTAGGCTTTACATCGCCTACACCTATCCAACAACAAACAATTCCTTTATTAAGCCAACAAAAAACTGATTTAGTTGCTTTAGCGCAAACAGGTACAGGTAAAACAGCAGCCTTTGGTTTGCCAATGTTGAGCCAAATTAATTGCGATGATAAAAACACACAAGCACTGATATTAGCACCAACCCGCGAATTGTGTGTACAAATTACTAACGATATTAAAAATTACAGCAAGTATTTGCGTGGTTTTAATGTTACTGCTATTTATGGCGGAGCACGTATCGACGGGCAAATAAAAGACATTAAACGTGGCGTACAGGTTATTGTTGCTACACCGGGCCGTTTAATTGATATGATTGAACGCAGAGTTATTAGCCTTAAAACTGTTAAAGTTGTAATTTTAGATGAGGCCGATGAAATGTTGAATATGGGCTTTAAAGATGATTTAGATATTATTTTAAAAGAGACCCCTACTGATAAAAATACTTGGTTGTTTAGTGCTACTATGCCTCGTGAGGTGGATCGTATAGCTAAAAACTATATGAGCAATCCTAAAGAATTAACTACAGGCAAAAAAAACGAAGGCGCCGATAATTTAGAACATATTTACTATTTAGTACAAGGGCGCGACCGTTACTTGGCTTTAAAGCGTGTAGCTGATTATTATCCTGATATTTTTGGAATAGTATTTTGCCGTACTAAAGCCGAAACACAAGAAGTTGCCGACAATTTAATTAAAGATGGATATAGTGCCGACGCGCTTCATGGCGATTTATCGCAGTCTCAGCGTGATTTTGTAATGAAACGTTTCCGTAGCCATACCTTACAAATGCTAGTTGCTACTGATGTGGCAGCACGTGGTATTGATGTAAGCGATGTAACACACGTTATTAATTATAATCTTCCTGAGGATGTTGAAAATTACACACACCGTACAGGTCGTACTGCCCGTGCAGGAAAGAGCGGTATTGCCATCGCTATTATTACGCCAAAAGATACAAGTAGAATAAAAGATATTGAGCGAATGATTAAAAAACAATTCGTTAAAAAAGAAGTACCTAACGGTTTAGATGTTTGCGAAAAACAATTATTTAACCTAGTACATAAACTTCATAATGTAGAAGTAAAAGATGTAGAAATAGAAAGTTTTTTACCCGCTATATATGAAGAGTTAAAAGACTTAAGTAAAGAAGAATTAATAAAACGTGTAATTAGTGAGGAGTTTAACCGCTTCCATGAATATTACCAAAATGCACCCGATTTAAATATTGCCAAAGGCAGTGTCGACGGAGCATTTGGAAGTAGCCGAACCACTCGTTTCTTTGTTAATATGGGGCAAATGGATGGCTTTAACTTAAATAGTTTAAAAGACTTTATGAGTGATACTGCTAAGTTACACCCACGTATGGTATTTAATGTAGATGTAAAAAGCAGTTTCTCGTTTTTTGAAACTGAAAGTAAATTTGTAGATAATTTTATGGCCATCAACTCGCAAGATGTTGAATTTAACGGACGTAAAATAAGTTTAGAAGTTAGTAACCGACGCATGAAAGATGGCGGTGGCGAGAAACGTGGTGGTGGCGGCGAACGCAAAAGCTATGGCGGCGGTGGCGGTGGCTACAAAGGTGGCGAACGCAAAAGCTATGGTGGCGGTGGCGGTGGCTACAAAGGAGGCGAAAAGCGCGAAGGCGGTTTTAAACGCCCACGCACAGGAGATAGTGGCTCAAGCGAAAAAAGTAGCGGCGGTTTCAGTAAGGAAAAATCATCAGGTGGATTTAGAGATAAAGACAAAGGTTATACTGGCGATAAGAAAAAAACCTTTGGAAAAAGTAAATTTTAAATAATTTTAATATAAACTTAATTTATAAAGCCTGTTTAATTTTTTAAACGGGCTTTGTTATTTTTTACAATAATTATCCGATTTTTCGAGAGGCTGTTTTTGGTCTAAATCAATATTGTTAAAGCTTTGGGTAGCGCCCCATTTAAAAAATTTTTCAAAAAAGGGTAATAATTTGCTATTTTTTATTTGATCGTAAAAATAAACTTCGTGCTCTTTTTCTTTAATGCCCATATCGTATAGTAGTTGGTGGTGCTTGGTAATGCCCAGTTCGCTAAACCATATTTTTAATCTAAAATACTCACACACATTTCCACTTTCTAATCTGCCAGCAAAATAAAAGGGCATAAACCATCCAATAACAAAGCAACTAAAGCTTATTATTTTGCCAATTATATAAAAACGTATTTCGTAAAATAAGGATGGTTTAATATTGTATTCGTTCATTATCATTAAAACTTCTTTTCTGTGATTCCACTCATCGTCTTCAATTTGTTTAATTGCTATTTTTTCTTGTTTATTTTTAACAGATTTTGCGTGCCCTTGATAGGCAAAAGCGGCAGCTCTTTCGGCAGAATAAGCCATTTTAAGCAGTTTAATTATAGCTGGCGTTAGTTGTTGCAAACAATTTTTTTATATAATAAAGGTATTACTATTTTACATACTATAGAAAGCAGTTGATAATTTTAATATAATTATAGTAGAGATATTTATTACAAACGCTTTTAGTTTACTTGTTTTTAAAAGAGGCTTTTAATGAGAAGTAAATTTTTAGCAAATAAAAAACATAAATAGTTTTATACAAATTGTTATAGATTTTTTTTACCTTTATAATTATGAATTTTTCATTTACTGTTTTTTTTATTTTAATTTTTAAACTAAACTGTTTTTCCCAGTGGCATATTTTACCTGCCCCTCCTTTTATTTATTATGGAGGCATATGGCCACCTAGTCTTAGTTTTATTAAGCCAATTGGTAATGGCAACATACTTTATTCTGCAATAACCCAATGCGGTTCACATTGGGTTGATTTTTATAACTTTAAATCAAATGATGATCTTGCTTCAGCATCTGGATTAGGAGTTGCAGGAGCTGGCCCTGTCAATTACGCTACATTCGGCATATTTGGATGTGCGGAAAGAAATAAAGATACGTTCGCAGTTGATGTTGGTGTAACTTCATGCGGTCTTACTGGTTCAAGTAATTATGGTGCAGGGTGGTTAAATCATAATGGCTCTGGTCAATTCACCAATGTATGTTATCGTCCTACCCTCAGACCCTTATTGGATATAAGCTTAACAAAAAATCACGCTTACTACGCTTATGGTAGGTGGGAAAACTATATTCCTTTTTTTACTTTTTATTCTTATAATATTTCAAACTCATCTTTAGCTACTTATACAAATGTTGTATATGAAGCCCCCGGTAAAATGCAATTTGTGAATGATAGCGTTGGTTATATGTTATGTAAGTCGAGAAACAACGCATCGAAAACCTATTTAGCAAAAACTACTAATTATGGTGCTTTGTGGAATAATTTAATAATTGATTCAGTGGCCTCCATTAAATCTTTTCATTTTCCATCTCTAAATACGGGGTATGTTTTGTATTCAAACGGCACTATTCTAAAAACTGTAGATGGGGGAAATAACTGGCTTACGAATTTAACGTTAACCGGAACAAATACTTTAAACTGCATTCGTTTTATAAATGATAGTGTGGGATATGTTGGCGGAAATAATGGTTATATAACCAAAACTATTAGTTCTGGTGCGAATTGGCTAAGTCAGGTAACTACCTGCACAAATAATATCATGAGTTTATATTCTTTTGATACCGTAGCCTATTTTATGGATCATACATCTCGTTTATATAAAAACTCAACGCCTATTGCTCAGGGGGTAAATGAAAATAAGTTTACAGACAATAGCCAATACTCTCTTTTTCCAAACCCAACTATAGGAAACATTACTATTAATTTTAATAAAAATTATAGTGGACAAATATCTGTTATAAATACTTTAGGCCAACTTATTTTAATTACAACTATTGATGAGAAGCAAAGTGTTAACATTGATTTATCAGCCTACGCTAAAGGCATTTATGTTGTTAAATTTTTATCTGATAAAAATGTAAATAGCTTTATTAAAGTACTTAAGGAATAAATGCCTTAAAAAAGGAGTTTTATTAAAATTTTAAAAATAAAAAAACGCAACACTAATTGTTGCGTTTTTTTATTTAAGTGCGTTTTATTTTATGCCAACAAAGCCTTACCTAAACGCTTGCGTTCGTTTTCATCTAAATAAATTTTACGTAAACGAATGTGAGCAGGTGTAATTTCTACATACTCGTCGCCTTGTATGTATTCCATTGCTTCTTCTAAACTAAAATTAATTTTTGGTACAATACGCATTTTTTCGTCAGTACCGCTGGCACGCATGTTGGTTAATTGTTTTTCGGTACAAATGTTTACCACTAAATCATCAGGGCGAATGTGCTCACCAATAATCATTCCCGGATAAATTTCATCGCCAGCCTCCACAAAAAACTTACCACGATCTTGTAATTTATCAATACTATACGCAACAGCAGTGCCTTTATCTTTACTAATTAATACACCTGCAATACGACTTGGAATTGGACCTTTCCAGGGCTCATACGCTTTAAAACGGTGTGCCATAATTGCTTCGCCGGCAGTAGCAGTTAAAACGTTGTTACGCAAGCCAATAATACCACGGGCTGGAATTTCAAATTCAATATGTGTTAAGTCGCCTTTTGGCTCCATAATTAATAAACTCCCCTTACGTTGGGTAACCAAATCAATTACCTTGCTTGATGATTCTTGCGGCACATCAACGGTTAATACCTCAATCGGTTCACATTTTTCGCCATCAATTTCTTTAATGATAACTTGCGGTTGACCTAATTGTAACTCATACCCCTCACGGCGCATGGTCTCAATTAATACTGACAAGTGTAAAATACCACGTCCAAATACCAAATACGAATCCGGACTTGGTGTTTCTTCCACACGCATAGCTAAGTTTTTTTCTAATTCTTTAAACAAACGGTCGCGTAAATGGCGAGAAGTAACATATTTACCATCTTTACCAAAAAATGGGGAGTTGTTAATTGTAAACAACATGCTCATCGTTGGCTCGTCAATATGCATTAATGGCATCGCTTCAGGATTTTCAAAATCAGCAACGGTATCGCCAATTTCAAAACCTTCAATGCCAGTAAAAGCACAAATATCTCCGGTTTGTACTTCGGTAACTTTTACTTTACCTAAACCATCAAACACATATAATTCTTTAATGCGTGATTTTTGAATTCTGCCATCGCGTTTTACAACACTTACCGGCATGTTTTCTTTAATCAACCCTCTAAAAACACGCCCAACGGCTATACGTCCAATAAACGACGAATAATCTAACGACGTAATTTGGATTTGAAGCGTACCAACACGCTCAGGTGCTAAAGGAATTTTATCAATAATAGTATCCAATAAATAAGTTACATCTTTAGTTGGTGTTTTATAATCGGGTCCCATCCAACCTTGCTTGCTACTGCCATATACAGTAGGAAAATCTAATTGATCTTCAGTAGCATCTAGGTTAAAAAATAGGTCAAATACATTATCGTGCACTTCTTCAGGGCGGCAATTTGGTTTATCAACTTTATTAATAACTAAAATAGCTTTTTTACCAGCTGCAATGGCTTTTTGTAACACAAAACGCGTTTGTGGCATAGGGCCTTCAAAGGCATCTACTAACAAAATAACACCATCGGCCATGTTCATTACACGCTCTACTTCGCCACCAAAATCGGCGTGACCAGGAGTATCAATAATGTTAATTTTGGTTCCTTTATATTGAACAGATACATTTTTTGCAAGAATGGTAATACCACGCTCACGTTCAAGGTCGTTGTTATCTAAAATAAGTTCGCCGGTGGCTTGGTTCTCGCGAAACAAATTACACTGGTGTAGGATTTTATCAACCAAGGTAGTTTTACCGTGGTCAACGTGGGCAATAATAGCAATATTACGAATATCTGACATTTATATGTTTTTTTAAGGGCGCAAATATAGTTATTTTTTAGGAATAACGTAATATACAAATGGTTAAGAAATATTAATGAAATAGACTTAAAAAAAATATAACTTAGATAACTAAATTTTAAGTATTGAAGCGCACAAACTTTATAGAAAAAAGCATTAATTGGATACATGAAAAAACCAACGAAAAGCAGTTTTTAATATTTTCGAGCATTTTGGTAGGAATTAGTGCCGGTGTTGCAGCTGTAATTTTAAAACTGTTTGTATTTTCGATTAAACACTATTTGGTTGAGGGTTATTTATTAGACTTTAATTTTAAATATCTTTATTTAATTCTTCCATTTATAGGCATTGGCTTAACTATTTTAATTATAAAGTACTTTTTCAAAAATCAATTAGATAGAGGAAATGCGTCTATACTTTTTGCTATTGCTAAAAAAAGTAGCTTTTTACCCTTTCAACAAATGTATTCGCACGTAATTACAAGTGCATTAACAGTTGGTTTTGGTGGTTCGGCGGGTTTAGAGTCGCCAATTGTAAGCACTGGAGCGGCTATTGGCTCTAACTTTGCACGCACCTATAAATTAAATTATAAAGATAGAACGCTTTTATTAGCTGCAGGAGCCGCAGGTGGTATTGCCGGTGCTTTTAATGCGCCAATTGCTGGTGTGTTATTTGCCTTAGAAGTTATTTTGGTTGATATTAGTATTGGTGCTTTTATTCCCCTATTAATTGCGGCGGCCTCAGGAGCTTTAATGTCTAAAATAATTTTACACGAAAGTGATTTATTATTTTTTAAACTAAAACAACCTTTTGATTATCACAATGTGCCTTTATACATTATACTTGGTTTATTAGCCGGTATTGTCTCGTTGTATTATGTAAATTTTTTCGACAAAATAGAAACTAGGTTTAAAAAAATTAAATCAAGTTTTAAAAAATGGTTTATTGGCGGCATCTCTTTAGCGTTTTTGTTTGCTTTGTTTCCTTCGCTTTTTGGCGAAGGTTACGAAAGTATAAAAGCACTTTCTCAATTTAAAGCAGATGATTTGTATAAAGACAGTTTAATAGGTGGCTTAATAAGCAACAACTGGATTTTTTTACTTTTTATAACAATTATTTTATTATTAAAAACGGTTGCAGCGGCTATTACTTTGGGTAGTGGTGGCAATGGTGGGAATTTTGCCCCATCTTTATTTGTTGGAGCCTATTTAGGATTTATCTTTTCAATGTTTTTGGGTTTGCTCGGTTTTGAAAACGTACATATTAGCAATTTTACAATTGTAGCAATGGCAGGTATTTTAAGCGGTGTGTTTCACGCCCCACTTACCGCTATATTTTTAATTGCCGAAATTACCGGTGGTTATGAACTTATTATCCCTTTAATGATTGTATCCTCTTTTAGTTATTTAATAGTAAAATTTTATCATCCCGAATCACTAGACATTCGGAAATTAAAAGAAAAAGGTGCTGTCGTTTCAGACAATAGAGATACAAGTATTTTAAGTAAGATTGATATTGCCTCGCTAATTGAAACTGATTTTTCTACCATTCATTTTAAAGCTACGTTGCGCGATATTGTTGAAATTATTAAACATTCCAAAAGAAATGTTTTCCCCATTGTAAAAAACAATAACAAACTTATTGGTTTAATTTATTTAAATAATATTCGCGAAGAAATGTTTAATTCGGAGCTTTATGATAAAGTAACTGCCAAAGAGTTAATGCGTAAGCCAAGCATGATAATAAATATAAACGAAGATATTTTTTCGATTATGAATAAATTTGAAGAATCCGGACATTGGAATTTACCCGTAGTAGAAAATGAAATTTACGTGGGCTTTTTATCAAAATCAAGCATTTTAGATAAATATAGGCATGAGTTGTTGGAGACTATTTAGTGCTCTCCCATTAATCAAAAGCAAATACAATGGTGATGGTACCTTTTTGCTCTTCAAATTTTCCATCAACATTAAATTTAGTGGCTAAGGCTGTTTGTTTTGCTTTGGCTTTTAAAAGAGCGCTACTAGTAGTTGTACCACGTCCGTTTGGGTTAGCTTCAATAACATTACCTTCGCTATCTACTGTAATTTCAACAACTACTTTACCTTCTTCTTTGGTATCGGTTGGTAATTTGGGTGGTTTTACCACAGCCCTTCCGGCCAACGAAATACCAATTTTTCCGCCACTACCAGGGCCGTGTCCTGGGCCACTTCCTGGGCCTTTATCATCTCCCTCACCTCCGCCATTGCCATTACCGTGACCGCCATTGCCATTTTTAAATGGATCGCCGTTGGGGTCGCCATTTTCTCCTGGCTTATCATTGTTTCCAATTCCGCCACCATTTTTGCCATTATTTTTTTTAAATTTTAAAGCTAATTTTTCTGCTTCTGTTAACGGTTTCACAACTTCCACTTTTTTAGGAGTTATAACGGTCGTTTTATTATCTTTTACTTCGGGGGTGTTTTTTTGGTCGTTAATTACCTCGGCATTTGGATCTGTAATTACCTCTTCCTTTTTTTCAGTTTCGGTTACAACATCGGTAACTTTTCCTACGTTACCATACTCAACATTGTCATTTCCGGCATCCATAATTCCTAGCGCCATCTCTTGCCCGCCACCTCCTCCACCTTCAGGAAAAGGGGGATTAGAAGTAACCAAATTAAATAAAATTAAAAACAAAAGCAACAACCCAAATATTAGTAGAGTAATACTTGCCGAAATGGCCCTGTTTTTATTTTCTTCAGTTTGTGTTAATTGCATTTGGTGTTTATACGTTTTTTTATTCTTTTAGTTTCGTTACCCCTGACAGGTTTTTCTATAAATAGTTTGAATAACCCTGTTTGGGGTATAGTTATTTATTAGGTGCTGTTGCTAAAACGGGTTTACATTTTAATTTAATGCTTATTGTCATAACATCGGCAATAACTTGTATGGGTAAATCTTTATCTAAGTGCATAAATAAGGGTGGTTCAATTTCTTTGCTCGAGAATTTTGAAATTTCAGCTTCTAAATTTGCTGGGTCAATTTCTTTATTATTTATGTAATATTTTTTATCTTTTGTAACTGCCAAGTGTATTGGCTTTTTTTCGGTATCTAAGGTTGAATTAGTAGTAGATTTTGATAAATTAATTTTAATACTATTTGGGCTAACCATTGTAGATATAATTAAAAAAAACAGCATTAAAAAGAACATGATGTCGCTTAACGAATCTGTGCTTACTTCTGCTTCTCTATGTTTTTTTCTGAGGCCCATTTTTAAAAAATTTTAAATTTTGAATGCTAAATTTTAAATGAAACTAATTCAACATTTAAAATTTAGCATTTAACATTATTTACTTGGTTCATTCAACATATCTAAAAACTCTATTTGAGTATCTTCCATACGGTGAGATAATCTGTCTATCCTTGAGTTTAGCCAATGATAGCCAACAAATGCAAATACACCAACAACTAAACCGCCCGCACTGGTAATCATTTTTTGATACAATCCACTTGATATAACTTCAATCTCTACTGTTTTTGCTAACGAAATCATATAAAATATTTTAATTACACCAATAATAGTTCCAATAAAACCAAACATTGGGGCAATGCGACCAATAATATTTAGCACATTTAAATTTTTCTCTAGTTTGGCAATTTCGTTGCTGCCGCTTTTATTCATCGCTTCTCTAATTTCTTGCACAGGCTGCCCAACGCGGCTTACACCTTGCTCTATCATTATGCTTTCGGGTGTATTATTATTTTTACACATGAGCTTTGCGTTAGCAATATTACCACTGTGTATCATTTCTTTTAAGCTTAACACTAAATTATTACTTTTTTTAGAAGCCTTACTAATTACTAATAAACGTGTAATTAAAATATAAAGACTTATTAAAAACAACAGCGCAATTGGAATCATAATTGGCCCGCCTTTGGCAACCATATCGAATAACGAGATTTTTGTTTCGGTAACTTCGGGGCTTGCTGTTGTAGCTTGTATACCTGTAACGGTAGGCGTTTTAGCTGTATCTGCAACAGCATTAACTACCGCATTATTTATTTGTAAGATGAAGTTTAGCATACACTTTATTTGTTTTACGAATTTATTTTAAAATTTGTAGGTAAAATGTATTACATAAATTGCTTTTAAACAGTGAGTTGTTTATAGTATAACTATAAAATGCAAAATAGTTACAAAATGATAACTACTTTTTTAACGTAGTATTTGTAAATGAACCAAAGAAGAAATTTCATAAAGCAAGCCGCCTTAATTACGGGGGCTACATTAATAAGCCCTAGTAATAGTTTTGCAACTAATATAATATATCAACAAAATAGCGTAAAACCAAACGCTTTAAAAGCTGGAGACACAGTAGCCATAACTTCACCAGCGGGTGCAGTTTGGGACGAAAAACAAGTTGAATCGTTTATAGATATTTTAAAATATTTAGGTTTTAAAGTAGTATTAGGCAAAACTTTAAATGAGAAATTTGGGTACTTTGCCGGAACAGATGAATTAAGAGCTAATGAATTAACTGCTTTTTTTGAAGACAAAACAATTAAAGCCATTTTTTGCATGAAAGGTGGCTGGGGCTGTGCACGTATTTTAGATAAAATTAATTACGAAAGCATAAAAAACAATCCTAAAATAATAATTGGTTTTAGTGATATAACTTCGCTTTTAGTTGCAATTACAACCAAAACAGGTTTGTTTACATTTCACGGTCCGGTGGGTAACTCGGGTTGGAACAATTATACAAAAACAGTTTTTACAAATGTATGTATGAAAGGCTGCACTTATACTTTTCCAGACATTCCTATAACAGAAGATAAACTCGTTACTATAAATAAAGGCATCGCAACAGGGCAATTAATAGGTGGAAACCTAACAGTACTAACGGGTATTATAGGTAGTGATTATTTGCCTAGTTTTAAAAATAAAATTTTATTTTTAGAAGAGGCCAAAGAAGAGCCTTATAGTATTGATAGAATGCTTACGCAATTAAAACTGTGTGGCATTTTAGATATTATTAGTGGTTTTGTTTTTGGAAAATGTGCTAAATGTATTGCCGAGGAGCCTTTAAAAGCATTTACGTTTAATGAGGTAATTCATCAACACATTAAACCACTTGGTATACCTGCATTTTATGGCACTATGATAGGACATATTGAAAATAAATTTACCATTCCGATAGGGGCTAATGCAACTATTAATGCAGATACGGGACAAATCACTTTACTTGAAGCAGCAGTTTTGAAAGCAATTTAAAAATAAAAACTGTTTATTTTAATAGTATAAGTATACAATTATCCGCTAGTTATATACAAAAAATAGCTATTAAATTAAAACAATTGTATTTTTATAAGATAAATGCAAACTGCAAAAATAATTTCCTTTATTTTTCAAATTATACTTTGGATTTTATTTATATCTGTTCCTTTTTTTGGGAACCATCCTCATCCAGAAATAAATGCAACTTTTATTTTTAGCTACACCATTCAGCATTTAATTTATATAATACTGTTTTATTTTAATTATTATTGCCTAATTCCACATGTTTTATACAAAAAAAATTTAAACAGTTATATTGCCTATATAGCTTTAAGTGCATTAGCAACTTTTTTTGTAATTCATACATTTAAATTCTTTTTTTTAAAGCACTACTCCTTTGTTCAGCATTATTCAGAACCTATTGTACCTATTATTCAAGTAGTTGCTGTAAGCGTTGCATTTAAACTACTCATCGATCAAATAGAAAATACAATTAATAAAAAAATTCTCTTAGAAGAAAAAACCAAAGCGGAATTAAATTACTTACGATTGCAAATAAACCCTCATTTTTTGTTTAACACTTTAAATAACATTACGGCTTTAATCCATATAAACCCAGATAAGGCGGAGCAATCGGTAATAAAGTTATCAAAAATTATGCGAGCAATGTTAAGCAACAACACCCAAAATAAAATTGAGTTAAGTGCCGAAATGGATTTAATAAACAGTTATATAGACTTGCAAAAAATACGTTTAAACGAAGACACAAAACTTAATTTTAAAATTATTGGCGAAACACAACACCTTCTTATAGAACCTTTAATTTTAATAAATTTTATAGAGAATGTATTTAAACACGGTATTGGGGAAGGGAAAAACGAAATTGAAATTGCTATTAACGTAAATGAAAATCGATTAAATTTAATTACCCAAAATAAAAAAGCATTTGGAAAAAAAGATGAGACCACTGGTATTGGGCTTAGCAACGTAACAAAACGATTGGAAATTGTTTATAAAGATAAATACACATTAACCATCAATTCTACTAACCAATTATATATTGTAAATTTAACCTTAGAGTTGGTATGACAAAATTAAAGTGCATAGCGGTTGACGATGAGCCTTTGGCACTCGAATACATTGCAAAACATATTTCGAAAATAGAGCAATTTAATTTAGTTGCTACATGTAAAAATGCAAGTGTTGCACAACAAATAATTGCAGACCAAAAAATAGATTTAATTTTTTTAGATATTCAAATGCCAGGTACAACGGGTATTGAATTAGCTAAAATTATTCCTAAAAACATAATGGTAATTTTTACTACAGCTTACGAAAAATTTGCATTAGGTGGCTTTGAAGCAAGTGCCATTGACTATTTATTAAAACCGATAGAATTTGAACGGTTTAAAACTGCTAGTATAAAAGCTATTGAGCTATTTAATTTAAAAAACAATAACAAACAAAACGATGGTTTTATAATTGTAAAATCAGAATACCAAACATTTAAAATATTTTTTGCAGATATTTTGTATGTTGAAGGTTTAAAGGATTATGTAAAAATTTATACAACAACACAAGCAAAACCAATACTTACACGTCAAAATTTAAAAACCTTTGAAACCCAATTGCCGGAAAATTTATTTTTTAGAATTCATAAATCATATATCGTTCCTATCGAGAAAATATCATCCATTACCAAATCAAACATCCTTATAAACGAAAAAGAAATTCCCTTAGGCGATACCTATAAAGAAGACTTTTTAAAACATTATTTTAAAGAATAAATTAGCTATGGAAAATAAACCAAACAACGGCGATGTGCCAGAAAAGGAAATACTAAATATGGAGGTTGTGGAAGAGTGCCCTAATTGCTGCGCACCAACTGTTACTTTGTTAGAAAGAGTTTTAATCAGCGGATCTTTACAAAATTATCATATAGTAACTACTGAAGTAGACGAAATATTTGAGTGCGGAAAGTGCAAAAACAAATGGTCTCAATTGGTGTTTTTATAAATAAATATAGAGTCTTATAATTTTGTATACACATTTTATCCTTTAGTATATTTTTAAAATATTTCATAATTGGTATATATACATTTATAAAAAATTAAATACAAAATGAAAAAATTGCTTTCACTTACATTTTTGTTTGTGTTTGTGTTTCAAACTAAAGCACAAACACCAACTGTAACTTTGGTAAACTCTTATTCTTTAACGCCAAATACTACAGATACTATTGGTGCCTTTGCACGTATTTATTATCACTCACCTCGTAATAAATTTTATTCTATATATGCTGCTCGCCCTGCCGGCAGTACAGCGCCATCCGGACAACTCTCAAACTACGCATGGAGAGAATATGACATTAATATGAATTTTACAGGAAACAAAGGCACTTTATCAGGTCAGACAAGTTCAGGTGATTTCGCATGTGTAATGGTTGATAGTACTTATTATCACTTAACTGCACTCGGTAGCACTACATCAGGTATTTTAAAATATAAACTCACAAAATATGACGATGATTTTACGTCACTCGCATCAAAAACTATTACACTATTATCTCACGATAATAATATAGACCAATTAATGAATTACGCCAACGGCCGTTTAATTATTGGCGCCATGCATGATAGCAGTGCATCTCCTCCTGTTACACCGCCCGCCATCAATTATGACCCGTATATTAATATTTATCAATATGATTTAAATTTAAATTCATTGGCTCCAAGTAAATTGCTTTCGCAAAAGGCTTACTCTTGGGGTGGAAGTTGTATATTCGATAATGGTAGCTCAAGTTATTATGTTATAGCAGATAAAACTACAAGCCAGTTTAATATTGCCTCTTTATATGCTTATAAATATGATATTAATTTTAATTATATATCTACAACAACATTATCTTCAAATGGTCAATGGCCTCAAGGGGTTGTTTGGGACGGACAGTATTACTATTTAGCTTATCATACAGGGGCTCACAATCATGGTAATTTACTTTTAGGAATATTTAATGCTTCGTGGGTAAATGTTTCAACATCTACAATCACTTCTTATCCTGTTTTAACAACTACAAGTTCCGTTTCTTATAATGCCAACAGACCATTTATTACGAAGGTTGGCAATACATTATATGTTTCTTTTGATGTTGAAAAATACATTTTTCCTGTTAATCAAAAAGATTGGCAAGCACGAGTTAATGTTTATCAAATAAATGGCGTTTCTGGCTTACAGGAAAACAAGAAAAACAGTTCCATATTAATTTATCCTAATCCAACCAAGGAATCATTTAGTATTAAAACCTCTCAAATTGGTGTTGAAGAAAAAATATTATTTTATAACATGTTGGGTGAATTAGTTTACGAAACTAGTTTTACAAATGAAATTTCGATTAATTCGAAAAATTGGGAAAAAGGTGTTTATTTTTATCAAACAAAAAATAACTTTATAAAGGGTAAAATAATTATTCAATAACTACCAAATAAAAAACATTATGAAAAAACTACTATTCATCTTTTCGGTATTTACTTTAAACAAAATAAATGCTCAAAGTCTACCGCCGGTAGCCCAAGCCTTGTATAATGAATGTTACAATGCCGATGTTATGATGGGACAATTTGTATTAAATAATAATGCGCAAGTATTACCTACTGCTGATGGAAAATCGTTTTACTTAAAATACATTCCTCCGGGTGCTACTGCATCATTAACCCCAATGCTTGTTACGCTTCATGGTTCAAGTGGTAGGGCTCAGGTTGAGTATAAAAATTGGTATCAATATTGTGCAGCTAAAGGCATTGGCATTATTGCTTTGCAATGGTACAGGGGTGCTGCATCTCAATCACCTTACGATTATTTTCCGGATGATACTTTGTATACATATATTGATACGGCTCTTAAACGAATAAAATATCCATCTAACAAAGCCATGTATCATGGGTTTAGCAGAGGTTCTGCAAGGTCGTATGCAATTGCTTATTATGATACCAAAGCAGGTATTGGTAAAAATTATTTTTGTACCATGTTATCAAATGCCGGTAAACCCGATTCGCTTTACCCTTTATACAATTCAATAAATACAGGGGCTTGCGGATGTGGTCACAATTTTTATGCAGGTAAAAAATGGGCCATGTATTGTGGTGCTGATGACCCGAATGTTGGCCAATCAGGTTGTCAAGGTATGAATATGGCAAAAACCTGGGTGCAATCAAATGGAGGAACTGTTGGAATATATTTTCAGGGGGCTTCGCCTTTAGGGCATGATGGTTTTCACACAAAACCTGCATACATCGATTCTACTTTAAACTACTATTTACAATGTTTCGGTGGAACCGCAGGGTTTAACGAGTTAAAAAAAAAGAATTCGATAAACCTTTTTCCAAACCCCACAAACGAATTAATAAACATAACAAGTGATGACTATTTAAAACAGGATTTAAAAATTATAAATATGTTTGGTATCTTGGTTAAAGAAATAAAAGTAGAGGGCTATTCGTTTAAAATAAATAATTCTGATTTACAAAAAGGCATTTATTTTATTGAATTGAATAATCAAAAAATAAAATTTATAAAAAATTAATTGTTTTTTATAAAGTATAATTTATTTACAAATTGTAGCAAACAAAAAAGCACATTTTGGATAAATAGTAAAGAAGTTATAGTCCGAGTATGTATATGCAAAAATTAACGTTTCCACTTAAAGCAAATATCAATTCGATGTTTGCTTTTTTTATGTGAAGCAAGTTTTCCAAAAAAACGACGTTTAAATTTTGCAAATTTTTTAGTAAAAAATCGAGATTTATAGTGCGCTGATGACCCCGCATAAGAAGAGGTAGATTTAACCGTAGCAGTATTCTTTAAATTAAAAGAAAAATCAATATTAAAATCTAATTGACTATTGCCATTACCTGATTGTACTTGCGGACCTTTAGAAACATTGCTTACAAAATTTTGTATTTGAATGTCGGAATTATTATCCACATTTTGATTTGATTTTAATTCTCCATTACTTAAGGACGGATTTATATTAACGACAGGATTGTTTGAAAATGTATTGCTTGCAGTTGCAACCGGCCTGCGAGGAGGTCTTCTGGCTATCCTTCTTTGTAATATAATAGGCGTTTTGTTAATATTAATTTTATTGGATGAAATATTACGTTTCCTTGGTCTGTTAATGCGTTGTCTTGGCCTAGGATTTGATATTACCCGAACATTATTGTTGTCGTTGATATTTAAATTTGAATTGCCAACATTTTGAATTAAAACATTAGTTAAGTTTGAAATTCTGTTAAGAGATTGCTGCTGTATTTGCTGTTGTTGTTGTTGTCGTTGACCAAAAACTAATGTTGTAAAAAAGAACGAACCTGCAACAAATACTATTTTTTTCATGCATTGATATTTTTATCAAATATCATAAATGATGTAAAGCACAAGAAAAATCTTCTGTTAAGGATGTTTAAAAAAATGGGTTTTAACTGTTTTTGTGAGATTAATAAAGTGAATTGCGATTATTTACTCTTTAGTTTAGAATTAATTTCTTCTATTTCTTTACTAAAATGTTGAATTAATTCTTCTACTTTAAATTCCTGTTCGTCCTTTAATCCCGGATTCAGACGAATTCTATCTTTCTTATTCATTACTGAAAGCATGAATATTGCGTTGATCTCAATTATTTCTTTTCCAAGCTCATTTCCTTGAGAAGATTCTTTATACTTTTCTTTTGAGGTGAAAACAGGAATAAAGCTCCCTTTATCATCTACAAAATCCTGTATCTTAATTTTACTTGAATCGCCTATTAATTTCTCAGCCAAAATGATAATTACATTAGAACGACAAAAAGAATACCTTTCTTCTTTTGCTTCGTTACTTCCTGCGAGGTTCTTTGTTATATCGCTAAAATCCATGGCACTCGTTTTTTGTTCTGTAGTTTCTTTTTGGCTACAGCCAAAAAATAGTAACGTAAACACTACACTAATTAGCTTTTTTTTATTCATACCGTGTTTTTAAAATGTAAATTAAGCCAAACTGACGATTGTGTTACCATAAACAATAAATCTAGTTTATAAAAAATAATTTTAATTATTCTTAAAAAAATCGTCGTAGCTAACTTCTTTTACATCTAAAGTGCACTTTTGTTTTATCAGCTCAATTACTTTTTTACTATAAATATTTTCAAATATTTTTTGTGCTTCTTTCTCTTTACTTAATAAATCTTTAGCAATTTTGGTTACTTCGTCTTCATTAGGAACTTGTCCGTATTTTTGAAACTCGCCTCTTATAAATAATTTTGCCTCTTCGGCAGCTTCATTAGCATCTACCTTAATGTCGTTATCTTTAATTAATTTATTTTCAATTAAACGCCACTGCATCGCTTTTGTATAATTTGGGTAATCTTTTTCTAACTCTTCGTGGGTTAAGGGCTTTTCATTTACTACTAATAACCAACGCTTTAAAAAAGCATCGGGCAATTGTAAATTTAGTTTATTAACTAAATTAGTTTCTACTTCGGTTTTTAAAAAGCGGTCGGCATCGGCGTTAAACATTAAGCCTAACTCGTTGCGTATTTTGTCTTTAAATTCTTCTTCGGTTGTTACAACACCCTGGCCATACACTTTATCAAATAATTCTTGGTTTAATTCGGCATCTTCTAAACGAGCTATATTTTTTACAGTTAACTGTAACATACAATCAATAGTTTCTGCCACTTCTTTTTCAATACCAAGGCTTACGCTTTTATCAACAGCAGTTTCGTATAACTCGTTAATGTTAATTGTAATTTTATCTTCTTTTTTAATGCCTAAAATTTTTGCTTTAGCATTTTCGTTGGTTAAGCGTTCGTAGCTAACGCTAGTGCTTTTATAAATTCCTCCTGGTTTAATCGCTCCGGTTTCGTCTAACTCATTGATGTCAACAAAAACCACATCTTTTTCGCCTGCTACTTCTGGGTTTACAGGCTTTCCGTAATTTCTACGCACATCTTTTAAATATTTATCTACCAATTCATCGTCAATTTTTACCGTTTTATAAGTAAAACTATGCTTATCGTCTAAACTAATATTAAACTGCGGAGCTAAGCCAAGTTGGTAAGTAAATTCGAATTCGGTTTGTTTTTCAAAATCAACTTTTGTTTGTTCCTTAGGCAGGGGGTTTCCTAAAATTTCGATTTTATTTTCTTCAATGTATTTATAAATGCTGTCTTGCAATAATTTATTTACTTCATCTACCAATATTTGTGTGCCATGTTGTTTTTTAATTAAGCCAATAGGCACTTTGCCTGGTCTAAAACCCGGCATACTTGCTTGGCGCTGTACTTTTTTAATGGCTTCGCTTACGCGTGTATCGTAGTCAACAGGTGTAACTGCAATCGTAATCTCGGCATTTAAGCTATCAATATCGTGTTTGGTAATGTTCATTTTAATAAATTTTTGGAGGGCAAAAATACTAATTTTTTGCCTAATATTTTGTTTAAACCGCAATTATTTGTTAATAATAAAAAAAGTAGTATATTTGCAGTCCTTTTTAAAAAATGGGTAAAAGTCCATATAAAATACAGTTTGGAGGTTTACCTGTTGGAATTCACGAATTTGAATTTGATATTAAGGATGCGTTCTTTAAAACTATTGAAAACAGTGAAGTTAGCAAAGCAGATATTGTTGTAACAGCAGTATTAGTGAAGCAAAACAATGTATTAAACTTAGATTTTACAATTACAGGTACAGTTGGTGCAGAGTGCGACAGATGCTTAAAAGACTTTAACTTTCCAATTTCATCAAAAGAAAGTTTGGTAATTAAACATGGTAACCCTGACGAAAGTACGGACGAAATTATAGTAATACCTGAAGGTGTAGAAGAAGTTAACATAGCGCAGTATATTTACGAATACATTATACTTGCTATACCGGCTCGCCGTGTACCTTGCGAAATTGACGCAAAATTATATGAGTGCGATAAAGACACATTAACTAAACTAAACGAAATAAGTACCAATTCGATAGAAAAAGACACAACAAACCCCATGTGGGAACAACTGAGTAAATTAAAAAAGTATAACAAAAATTAAAACATAAAAAACCATGCCAAATCCAAAACGAAAACTGTCGCGCTCACGTAGAGGTTCACGTCGCGCCACGTATAAAGCACCATCAATGACAATTTCAAAAGATTCAACAACAGGCGAAGCGCATTTAATGCACCGCGCACATTGGTTTGAAGGAAAATTATATTACAAAGGAAAAGTTGTAATGGAAAAAGCAGTTAAGGCTTAATTATAATTTTTTTATTTTTTACAAAGGCAGGTTTTTTATAAAATCTGCCTTTTTTATTTTTTGAATAGTTTTTTAAATCTATATTTAGCCATGTATCTGGATCTAAAAAATAAAATTATCGCAATTACAAATTATGGTATTAGTAGCGAGCAGTCGTTTATTGATAGGCGCCGAATAAAAACACTAAATATTTTAAACATTTTTGTAATCCTAAGTTTATTAGCCGGCGCCACAAACGGTTTTTTTACAAAATCTAATTATCCAATTTGGGCCGAACTTTGTTTTTTAGCTTTAGCTTTTTTTTCACTTGTTTTAAATAAAATTAAAAAACAAACCCTATCGTTTTTAATATTTACGTTTAACATAAACCTATCTGTTTTTTTTATTTCGCAATATTATCCCGTTACCGTTGGCAATTACCTTTATTATTTTCCTTTTATAGTTAGTGTAGTTTTGTTAAACAATCCTGCCAAGTTCGATAGATACATTGCATCTCACATACTAATGTGTTTAACGTCGTTTTTACTAAGTATTTTTATAGAAATACCTAATTTAAGAAACACTAGCTTTTCACCTCAAGAAATAAAATTAATTTGGAATTATAATATTATTTTTGCGATATTTTCTACCGCTTTTGTAAGTATATTGCTTAGTAAATTAATTCACGACCAAAACAAGGAAATACTAGCAAGCCTTACCGAGCAACAAAAATCTCAAAAACAATTAACCGCCACTTTAATACAAAAAGAAACGCTATTAGCCGAATTGCATCATCGAGTAAAAAATAATTTAGCTATTATATCTGGCCTTTTAAATTTACAGGAAGATGCAACACCAAACGTTGAAGCTAAAAATGCTATTGCCGAAAGTAAAAATAGAATAATGAGTATGGCATTGGTGCATAAAATGTTGTATAAAGATTCTGATTTTAAAACCATAAACATTGCAAACTATACCCGTATTTTAGTATTAGAAATATTTAATTCCTATAAACAAACTCAAAAAATAGAACTAGAAGAAAGTTATGACAATATAGAATTAACAACCACCGAACTTATACCTTACGGCTTAATTTTAAACGAAATTATTACCAATAGCATAAAATATGCTTTTGCAACAAATCCAAGCCCTAAACTACAAATTAGCGTTAAAAAAAATATTCAAACTATTAAAATAGTAATTAAAGACAATGGCGCTGGTTTTCCAAGCAATTTTAACCCTGAAAGCGATAACACGTCATTAGGCATATCGCTTATTAAAACACTTAGCAATCAATTAGACGGAGAAGCGAAATTTTCTAATAGCGATGGGGCTCAAATTGAAATTAATTTTCGATTTGCTTAGCAATTAAAATTATTTTTTAAGTTTTTTATCGCGTAGGCTGTGTATTTGTTTAGAGTCTTTTAATAAATTAATGTTTAGATGTTACTTTTTATCCATTAAAATTGTATAATTGTGCTTTATTAAATTTAAACTTAGCTTAATTTAAAATGAAAATAGGTTTTGATATATTAGGAGGAGATTTTGCCCCGAATAACTGCTTAGAAGGCGCTATGATGGCTGCAAGTGAATTGGGTGCCGATGCTATTTTAGTTTTAATAGGTGATTCGGATTATGCTAAAAACTATTTTGCAGAAAGGAATATTGATGCAAATCAATTCGAATACATACATACAACCGAAAATATTGAAATGGGCGAACACCCCACCAAAGCATTTTCGCAAAAACCAAATAGCAGTATTTTTTTAGGTTTTAAACTTTTGCGCGAAGGTGCAATTAATGCCTTCGCCAGCTCGGGTAATACTGGCGCTATGCTTGTAGGTAGTATGTTTACCATTAAAACAATACCAGGCGTTATTCGCCCCTGCATTACTGGCGTAATTCCTAAAGAAAATGGTAGTTTTGGCCTTATCTTAGATGTGGGTACCAATGCTGATTGTAAGCCCGATGTATTGTATCAATTTGGCATTTTAGGCTCGGTTTATGCTAAAGAAGTATTTAAAATAGATAACCCAAAAGTAGGTTTACTAAACATTGGCGAAGAAGCCGAAAAAGGGAATTTAGTAAGCCAAGCCGCTTACGGATTAATGAAAGATAGTCGCGATTTTAATTTTGTTGGTAATATTGAGGGCCGCGATATTTTTAGCGAAAAAGCCGATGTAGTGGTCTGCGAGGGTTTTGTGGGGAATGTATTTTTAAAATCGGCAGAGGCATTTTATACCATTTTAAAAAGACGTAACGGAAGCGATGAGTACTTTGATAAATTCAATTATGAAGTGTATGGCGGAACACCTGTATTGGGTGTTAATGGTAATGTTATAATTGGGCATGGCATATCAAGCCCCTTAGCTTTTAAAAATATGATACTTTTAGCAAAAGACATAGCAAATGCTAAACTAGACGAAAAAATTAAAACTGTATTTCAATAAATGATTAGAGCCTCTATAACTGCCGTAGCAGGGTTTTTGCCCAACAACATTGTTACAAATTTTGATCTAGAAAAAATGATTGATACTACTGATGAGTGGATTACCACCAGAACAGGTATTAAACAACGCCATATTGAAAATGACCCAAAAAAAGCTACTTCAGATATGGGTGTTGAGGCCGTTAATTTATTATGCAAAAAAAGTGGCTTAAAACCCGAAGAAATTGATTTATTAATTTGTGGTACTGTTACGCCGGATATGGTTTTTCCATCTACTTCAAATTTAATCTGTGCTAAAATAGGCGCCAAAAATGCCTGGGGTTACGATTTATCGGCTGCTTGCAGCGGTTTTATTTATGGTTTAGCAACGGCTTCGCAATTTATTGAAACAGGTAAATATAAAAAAATTGTAGTGGTTGGCGCTGATATGATGAGCCGAATAATTGATTATACCGACAGAACAACCTGCGTTATTTTTGGCGATGGTTGTGGTGCGGTATTATTAGAACCAACTACAGAAGAGTATGGTATACAGGATTTTATTTTACATGCTGATGGAAATGGCGCCACCCATTTACACATGAAAGCCGGTGGCTCGTTAAACCCTGCCAGCATTGACACCGTAACTAATAAAATGCATTATGTGTATCAAGAGGGGCAATCGGTGTTTAAACATGCTGTATACAATATGGCCGAAGTTAGCGCTAAAATAATGGAGAAAAACAACTTAACATCAAACGATGTAACATGGTTGGTAGCGCACCAGGCCAATAAACGCATTATTGAAGCCACTGCTAACCGTATGGGATTAAATACCGATAAGGTAATGATGAATATAGAACGTTATGGTAATACCACTTCTGGCACAATACCTTTGTTACTTTGGGATTATGAAAAACAGCTAAAAAAAGGCGATAATTTAATTTTATCGGGCTTTGGTGGTGGTTTTACTTGGGGTAGTATTTACATTAAATGGGCGTACAACGGGGCAGATTTTTGCTAAAAGATAAACTTTTACTTTGCGGTTTAAAAAAAAAGCTTTCAAACTAATTTGAAAGCTTTTTTTTAAATTATATTAAACTAGCATTAAAACTTAAAACTTAAGCCACCACATATTATGGGCGTGCCAATAGCAAGCTCGGCATTTATGCCAACATTAGGTGTAAAAAAGTATCTAAATCCAATTCCTGGCTTAATACCAAAGGGAATAAAGCCTGTAAAACTAGCTTTGCTACCACTTGGATCATTGGTAGAAAAACTAAATGTGGTAGTTCTATACCCAGCACTTACTAAACCGTATGCGTCAAACTTATCAGAGTTTGCAAAATGAAAGTTAGCCCTACCCATAGCGCGTATGGTACTAAAATTCCAGGTGTAATCATAAGTATATAAATTGCCATTAATATCAGTAGTAACATCATTATACGTCAATTTATAAGAAGAGTAACCTAACTCAACACCAATACCAATTTTTTCTGTCACTAAATGTTCATACACTAATCCTATCGGCCCAAGGGTGCTGGTTTTTAAATTAATAGATGCATTGCTTGCAACAGCCTTATAAAAGGAGGTAAATACATTTACACCATAGTAAATATTTACATAATTTTTGCCTTTTGTAATAATATTATCTTGTGCTAAACATATTTGAGCAACAAATGCGCAACATATAATTAATTTTAATTTTTTCATCCTGTAATTTTTATACCCAAAGGTATATTGTAAATGTAATAAAAAATAACTAAACCGCTTTCATATCACTTAATACAGCATTCATAGCTCTAACTGCATCTGCACTTTTTGCAAAAGCAGCTTGTTCATCAGTATTTAATTTGTAATCAACAATTTTTTCCCAGCCATTAGCGCCAATAATTACAGGTACGCCTAAGCAAATGTCTTTTTGCCCGTACTCTCCATCTAAAAACACACAGCAAGGGAATAATTTTTTTTGATCGTTCAAAATACTGTTTACTAACTGAGCAACAGATGCACCTGGCGCGTACCAAGCGCTTGTGCCCAACATTCCAGTTAATGTGGCACCACCAACCATTGTATCGGCAGCTACTTTTTTAAGGGCATCAGCATCTAAAAATTGAGATACAGGTACGCCCGTGTAAGACGCTAATCGCGTCAACGGAATCATAGTTGTATCGCCGTGTCCGCCAATTACAACGCCATTAATATCGCTTGCCGGCGCATTTAACGCTTGCGATAAATAACATTTAAAACGGGCACTATCTAAAATACCACCCATACCAATAATGCGGTTTTTCGGTAATTTACTTTCTTTTAGAGCTAAATAAGTCATAGTATCCATTGGATTACTTACTATTATTATAATTGCTTCGGGGCTATGCTTTAATACATTTTCCGTTACTGTTTTTACAATACCTGCATTAATGCCAATTAACTCTTCGCGTGTCATGCCTGGTTTACGTGGTATACCACTGGTAACAACAACAACTTTACTATTTGCCGTTTTTGAGTAATCGTTAGTACTACCACTAATTTTAGTATTAAAGCCATTTAGTGTAGCTGTTTGCATTAAATCTAAGGCTTTACCTTCTGCAAAGTTTTCTTTTATGTCTAATATAACCACTTCGCTTGCAATGCTGTTAAGTGCAATATATTCGGCACATGTTGCGCCTACATTTCCTGCTCCAATTATCGATACCTTCATACTATTTAAGTTTTAAAATATTTTTTTGTAAAAATAATTAATTATATATAACCGCTACCATGTTTGTTGATTATTTGCGATTTAAATTTCGAACAGGCGGTTAATAAACAAGTTATTCACTATTAACAAACACTTGTTAATAATGTTTTTATTAGATGTTAATAACTCATCAATAAGCGTGTAATTTTGTGTTAATAAAAAATGATAACTAAAAATATAAATACTTCGAAATTCTCAAACTGGCTTTTAGCCTTGTGTTTAGTTTTTGGCTTTTCAAAAAGTATTGCTCAAGGTGTTACTGTAGATTTTGTTGGGAGAATTAGTAACGATAATCAAATTTTACCCGAAGCAATAATACAAGTTTTGCAAAACGGAAAACTACTAACCTCTTTTAAAACAGATAAAGATGGTAGTTATAACATTTATTTACCTTTGGGTGCCGAGTATATTATTACCGTTTCTAAAGATAATTATGTTCAAAAATATTTTAGCGTAAGTACTACTGGTATACCTGCCGATAAGGCAAAAGACAGATTCCCGATTTTTGAAGCCAATATTGATTTATTTAAATTTTACGAAGGCGTTGATTACTCGTTATTTAATGAACCTATTAACAAGTACTATTACAATGCTAAAATTGATAATATTGAATACGATAAAGAATACTTAAAAGAAATGATTGCCGCTATGAAGCTGATTAAAAAAGCCGAAAAAGAGGCTATTTTACTAGCATTGCAAAAAAATGATGCAAAACAAAAACAATTACAAAAATTAGCAAATCAAAAAACAGAGGCCACAACTATTGAAAGTGAGAAACTTGCAATCGAAAAAAAGAATTTAGAGGAACGGTTGGCCAATCAAACAACTGCCGCAACAAAAACGCCTATTGAAAATAAAGATGTTAAATTAAACATTGTAGTTGCAGATGCAAAAACAACTAAAAAAATTACCGATAAACGTATAAACGATTTGTTATTAAAATACAAAGAGGGTATTACCGAAGAAATAATTGAAGGCAATGGAATTGTAATCATAAAACGTGTGCTCGTTCGTTCAGAAGAGGTATGGGTGTATGAAAAGAAAATTTTTAACTGGGGTGGCGTTTCCTATTTTAGAGATAGGCAATCCATTACTGCCAGTACGTTTGAAGTTGAGACAGCTTTAGTTAGTAATAATTAAAAATGGACTTTAAGCAAAAACCTTTTGCCACCTGCTAAGCACAAATAATTTGAATAATAATTTACTTTGATGTGGGCTCGAGACATTCGCCTTATCAAAAAAAGAATAGTTTACAAAATCAAATTTAGCTTCTTTAATTTCCGAAAGTAATTGCGGCAGTAATTGCACCATCCATTTTTGCATAGGGGTCTCAAAGCCTTTTTTATCGTAACGGTTATATATTTGCTGAGGTAATTTTGTTTTTACCGCCTCGCGCAGCAAGTATTTTGAAACACCATTTTTTATTTTTTTATTCCCGTTGAATGAAAACAATAAGTTTATTAATTCTATATCATCTGCAAAAGGCGTTCTGCTTTCTACACTATGCCACATACCGCACCTATCTTCACACTTTAAAAACGATTTTAACCGTGTGTCATAAATATCGCTTACTAATTGCTCATTTACCGTTTTAAAATAAACAGATTGATTTATTATAGGCTGACCATTTAAAAATTGACTATCAAATAGTTCACCCAATAATTTAGTGTTAAAATTATTTTTTTGCTTTATTCTTTCTTTAGCAAAAAATAAAAACGGATGTGTTATTGTTTTTTTTGAGACTCTAATTTCTTTAAACGCTTTTGGATAATTATTTTTAGAAATTATATCATTCCATTTTGCTAAAAAATGATGGTGATAACCGGCAAACAGCTCATCCGCTCCTTGTCCATCTAACACCACCTTTATATTGTTTTGTTGTGCCAATTGCATCACTTTATGCTGAGCATAGGTACTGGTGCTCCAAATAGGTACATCTTGGGCATAAATCAAATCATTTACCTCGTTTAAAAACCCATCAAAAGTGGGCTCTACTTTAAAATGTTTGCCGTTAATTTTTTTCGAAACCAAATCGGCAAAAAACTCTTCGTTAATGCTTTCGTTTTTAAAAATAGCTGTAAAACAATTTACAGGTTGGTTCACAAATTGCGCCATGGTTACAGCCAATGCACTACTATCTATGCCACCGCTTAGACAAGTGCCAACCGGTACATCGCTTCGCAAGCGCAATTTAATAGCATTTTCAAACGTATAATTAATTTTTTCTATTAATTGCTCTTCGCTTAAATCATCGTTACTTAAATTAATATGGTTTTGTAACTTGTAATAGGTTTGAATTGTAATTTGCTTCGTTTTTAAATCGTATAGTAAATTATTTCCTGGAAATAATTCATTTACGTTTTCAAAAAAGTTTTGAGCTTCGTTTTCTATTAAATCGTTTACTAAATAATTATGTAAAGCTATCCGATTTATGTTAGCCGAAATTAAGTCACTTTTTATAAACGCTTTTTGCTCGCTTGCAAAAGCAAAAAAAGTTAAACTATCTATATAATAAAATGGCTTTACACCCAACCTATCTCGGCTAGCAAAGCAGAGTTGTTTCTCTACATCGTAAATGCAAAAAGCCCACATGCCATTAAATTTAGCTACGCAACTTTGCCCCCACTGTTTGTACGCATTTAAAATAATTTCTGTATCGCCATTGGTATAAAAAGTATGCCCTAAATTTTTTAATTCGGCTTTTAATTCAATATAATTATATATTTCGCCATTAAAAGTTATCCATAATTTAGCATCAAACGTACACATCGGTTGGTGCCCGGTTTCGCTTAAATCAATAATAGATAATCGCCGGTGCGCAAACGCTAAAAACGAATTTGTATTACACGCAGAAATATGTTGTTTTGGAATATACGCTAAGTTACTTTGCGTATAGTCTGTGCTTAATGTATCAAAATATGGAGTAGCACTTTTTTCACCCGCTATTAAAAACCCTTCGCCATCCGGCCCACGATGAGCAATTGAGTAACTCATTGCTTTAATTTTTTCGAGTAAATTAAAATTTACGTTTTGTTTTAAAATTATTCCGGCAATGCCACACATTTACTTAGCATGTTTTTTTTGTTCGTCATTAACCCACATAAAGACTTTATTGTTGTTATTATAACGTTCAAAATCTTTATCTAGTATTAAGATACAAAAATCTATAAATGGCAAAATACCAAAACCACCACCAATAGTTCCAATATAAACTACGGGTACATAGGGTGCCGTGCCTAAATAAATACGATGCAAACCAACAATACCAAAAGGTAATGGAAAAGCCAATGCTGCTGCAATTAATTTTTTATTCTTTTTTTGTTTAGCCTTAAATAAATGTAAAATAGGGTTTGGGCGCAAATTAAAAGCGACTTCTGCTTTTTCCTCTGCAATTAATATGCTATCTAACTTTAAATTAGTAAATACAGTAGGCGTGTTTATAGAAAACACTTTTCCAACTAATAAAAATACTACTACTACTATAATTACTTTAATTTGCATTTTAACAATATAACAAAAATCGCAATAATATGCAAGTGTTTTAATTATTATTTAATAAAAAATGAACAATTAATACGTAATAAATAAACGTTTAAATTATATGCTTTAAGTATATTTGAAAAAAATTATAAAAACGTGACGTTAATAAAAAGTATATCTGGAATAAGGGGTACCATTGGAGGAAAACCTGACGATGGATTAACACCTTTAGACATCGTAAAATTTACTTCCGCTTATGGAACCTGGATTTTAAATAACAATAAAACAAAACAAAAAACTACCATTGTTATTGGCAGAGATGCTCGAATTAGCGGAGCAATGGTAAATAGCATTGTTAATGGCACACTTATTGGTTTAGGCATAAATGTTATTGATTTAGAACTAAGCACAACACCTACTGTTGAAATGGCAGTAACAGAATTAAAGGCCCGAGGTGGTATAATTTTAACTGCCAGCCATAACCCCAAACAATGGAATGCCTTAAAACTATTAAACGAAAAAGGCGAATTTATTAGTGAACAAAACGGTAAAGATATTTTACAAATTGCTGCCGAAAATAATTTTAATTATGCAGAGGTAAATAATTTAGGTACCTATACCGTAAATAAAGATTTTTTAAACACCCACATTAAAAAAATTGTTGATTTGCCCTATGTAGATATTAAAGCCATTGAAAAAGCAAATTTTACTATTGTGGTTGATGCTATAAATAGTAGTGGAAGCATAGCCGTACCGGCATTATTAGAAAAATTAGGGGTTAAAACTGTAACCATTATTCATAACGATGTTTCGGGCAATTTTGCTCATAACCCCGAACCTTTGCCCGAACACTTAACCGATTTAAGTAAAACCGTTTTAAAACAAAAAGCACATTTAGGCATTAGTGTTGACCCCGATGTTGACCGTCTTGCATTTGTTTGCGAAGATGGTGAAATGTTTGGCGAGGAATATACTTTAGTTGCTGTTGCTGATTATGTTTTAAAACATAATAAAAAAGGCAATACGGTTAGTAATTTAAGCAGTACCCGTGCTTTACGAGATATTACAGAAAAGCAAGGAGGCTCCTATGCCGCATCGGCCGTAGGAGAAGTAAACGTTGTAAAATTAATGAAAGAAACCAAAGCCGTAATTGGAGGCGAAGGCAATGGCGGTATTATTTTACCAGAATTACATTATGGTAGAGACGCGTTAGTAGGCATTGCCATATTTTTAACGCATCTTGCAAAATATGGTAAATCGGTAAGTATGTTGCGCAAATCGTACCCAAACTATTATATTTCAAAAAATAAAATTGAATTAACGCCGCAAATTAATGTGGATAGTGTTTTGGCAGATATTAAAACTAAATACAAAAAACAACCGGTTAACTTAGTTGATGGTGTAAAAATAGAGTTTGATAAAGAATGGGTGCATTTGCGTAAAAGTAATACCGAGCCCATTATTAGAATTTATAGCGAAAGCCAAACAGCTGCAACTGCAGAAAATTTAGCAAAAAAAATAATTTCTGACATAAAAGAGATTATTAAAAATTAAATTTCGATTGCATTTATCATCTATTCCCAAACCAAAAATTCAAAAAAACACAAATTCTGTTAATTAAATCATAATTCGTATCTTGGCACGTTTTATGATTAAATTTAAAATATAATATATGAAAAAAATAATTTTAATATTCGTAATTACCTTCGTTGCTTTTTTAAGCAAATCTCAAAACACGGCTGCTAAATTTGGCTATGTTGATACGGATTATATTTTAGGGCAAATACCTGAATATAAAGCCGCTCAAAGCGAATTAGATAAAACCAGTATACAATGGCAAAAAGAAATTGAAACAAAATATACCGAAATTGATAAATTATACAAAGCATATCAAGCCGATGCTATTCTTTTAACAGAAGACATGAAAAAGAAACGCGAAAACGAAATTATTAATAAAGAAAAAGAAGTAAAAGACATTCAAAAACAGCGTTTTGGAGTAGATGGCGAATTGTATAAAAAACGTCAGGAATTGGTAAAACCAATACAAGATAAAGTGTTTAATGCCATTAAAGCCGTTGCTGAAAAAAGTGCATTAGGCTTTGTTTTAGACAAAAGCGGACAAGTATCTATCCTTTACGCCAACACAAAATACGATAAAAGTGACGATGTATTAGTTTATTTAGGATATAAAAAATAACTCGCCGTTTAGCAACAGCAATTAGTAATCAAAAAACAAATAAAAAACCAACAATTAAAAAAGTACATGAAAAATTCAGTTAAAAAAGTAGCAGTAATTATTGCATCAATAGGTTGCTTAACATTTGCAAAAGCACAAAAAATAGCGCATTTAAGCTTAGACTCGTTAGTTAGCATGATGCCCGAAACTAAAACGGCTAAAGATGCTGCACAAGCATATTTAAAAGGTATTGAAGCCGAGGTTTTAGGTATGCAAACTGAATTAGAAACCAAGTACAAAGATTATTTAGAAAAAGAGCCTACCATGTCGGAGCCTGTAAAACAAAACAAACAACAGGATTTAAATCAATTACAAAAACGTATTGAGGATTTTAGACAACAAGCCCAATTAGATTACCAACGTAAATATGGCGAATTAACTGCTCCAATTATGGAAAAAGCTAAAAAAGGTATTGAGGCTGTGGCTAAAGACGGAGGTTATAAATATGTATTAGACACAAGCACTGGTAACGTATTATACAGCGAAGCATCGGATGATATTTTAATGACAGTAAAAAAGAAACTAGACAGTATGCCACTTGCCACAATACCAGGCACAAACGGTACTACGGCACCACAAAAAAACCCTAAAACACCCGGCACTACTCCGAAAGGAAAATAATACTTACACAAACTAAATTAAAAAAGGTTAGCAAAATTTGCTAACCTTTTTTAATTTAATAATCCGATATATATATAAAATGCAACATTGGCAGTAGTAGCTATTTTAATTCGCTTTAATGCTGCCATTTTTAATAATATAATCAAAGCCATTTATATTAAATTTTTTACCGCTTGTTTGATTTATTAGCTCTGTAATATCTTGTTCAATGGTATGTATACTACCACGCGTTTTATAGGCAATATTTAAGTAGTCGGTATTAATTTCCATTCCCTCAAAAACACCACAAAGTATTACGCGCACAGGTATCTTTACGCGGGTTACCAAACTTAAATCGCGTACTTTTGCCCAATTATCGGCAATTAAAATAATGTTATCGGGCTTACGTATTTTTTTTATTCCGCTTAAAATAGCCTCAATTACATTCTCTGGAGTATCGCCCCCTTGCCCCTTTTTTATTGTTAGTTTCATGGCATTTACAAGGTCGTCGCAAGTTTTAGCCTTACAAAAATAAATACCACCAGTTGCTCCTATTTTTTTATCAATATCTTTTTTAGTATCGCCATCATTAAAAAATACAAAATACTGTTGTGCGGTATCTTTCATAAAATGTAATTTTAACCATGTATTTATTTGTTTGGCATAGGGGTACATGCTCGATGTTAAATCGGTAACAATAATGTTTTTTTTCCATTTAGGGTTTCGTGTCAATACTTTAAAAACACTATTGGTGGCAGTATCCTCGACACTAGCATCAAAGCTAATAGCCTCGGTACCAGTTCGGCTCTCAAAATCAAATTTTCCATTTTTTTTATATATTTTATATACCCCATCTAAATTTCCCTTTTTGTAATTCCCTTCTGCTTTTATGCGCCCATTGGCGTAATAGGTAATTTCTATACCTTCTTTAACACCATTTTTGTAATTTTCAATTAATTCTTTTTTGCAATTTTTATCATAATAAATTACTGGCCCATCCAATTGCCCGTTGTTATAATAAATTTCCTGTTTAACGCAACCACTGCTATACCAGCTAATTTCAATACCCTGTTTTTTATTGTTTTTATAAACAGCCTCATTTTTTAGCTTGCCTAAAGTATAAAAGCTACGCCAAACCCCTTGTTTAAGGCTATCTTTATCAATTGCATTTATGGTATCACCTTCGTGTAACGCAAAGCTTTTTAATTGAGCTTTAAGGCAAAAATTTAAAATTAAAAAAACAACTATAAAGGCTTTACTATTAAACATTAAATAAACTATAAATTTGATTAATTTTGTCTACAAAATCAAGTTTAATGATTGAAAAAATAAATAGTTTATTAGTAGAAGTTGAAACTGCTGTTATTACTACAAAAGAGCAGGTTGAAGAAATACGCATAAAATGGTTAAGTAAAAAAGGTGAAGTAAGTGCCTTGTTCGACGATTTTAAAAACGTGCCTAACGAATTAAAAAAAGAGGTTGGTCAAAAACTAAACGAACTTAAAAACAAAGCACAAGAAAAAATAAATGCGTTAAAAGAGCAGTTTGATGAAGTTCAAAACACCGATACTAAAAAGAATATAGATTTAACGACACCTTTAACCCCATTGCTTCAAAATGGCAGCCGTCATCCTTTATCATTAGTAAAGAATCAAATTATAGAAATTTTTAGCCGAATTGGCTTTACAGTAAGTGATGGCAGAGAAATTGAAGACGATTGGCATAATTTTTCGGCATTAAATACGCCCGAAAACCACCCAGCACGCGACATGCAGGATACGTTTTATGTGAGTTTAAATCCAGAAATGGTGTTACGTACCCAAACATCAAGTGTTCAAGTGCATATTATGGAACACCAAAAACCACCCATTCGTACTATTAGTCCGGGAAGAGTTTATCGTAACGAGGCTATTAGTGCTCGCGCCCATTGCCAGTTTCACCAGGTGGAGGGTTTGTATATTGATGAAAAAGTGTCGTTTGCTGATTTAAAACAAACACTTTTATTTTTTACGAAAGAGTTATTTGGCGAAGATACTAAAATTCGTCTGCGCCCAAGCTACTTCCCCTTTACAGAGCCTAGTGCCGAAATGGATATTAGTTGTACTATTTGTAAAGGCAAAGGTTGCAACGTTTGTAAGTATACTGGTTGGGTAGAAATTTTAGGTTGTGGTATGGTTGATCCTCAAGTATTAACTAATTGCGGCATAGATGCTACTGTATATAGCGGTTTTGCTTTTGGCATGGGTATCGAACGAATTGCGATGCTAAAATATCAAATAAAAGATTTACGCTTGTTTTTTGAAAACGATGTGCGTTTTTTAAAACAGTTTACATCTGCGTAATGCCTTTTTAATTTAAAATTTATAATTTCTGAATGGAACGCCTAAGTCGCATAGATATGATTATTAATATGCTGAAAAGCGAGCCCAACGATTTGTTTTTAAATTATACGTTAGGTTTAGAGTATGTTGCCGAATTAAGTTTGCAAGACGCCGAACTACAATTTAAAAAAACACTCGAAATAAATGTTAATTATATTCCCGCTTTTTACCAATTAGGCAAATTATTCGAATCCCAATTAAAAAATACCGAGGCACTCCACTACTTTAAATTAGGGTTAGAGCAAGCCAAATCTCAAAAAAACAACAAAGCTATTAACGAATTTAGTGAAGCTGTTTTTATGTTGGAAGATTAACTGTCTTTTGCTCCGGAGAAAAAAATTTCGTCAGTTCTAGTAGGCGTGCATCTTTTCGCCATATCGAGAACTGTTTTAAATACTTCTCGATACGCCCACTCATCAATACCGATGGCTACTCGAAGTGACAAACAATTGTATTAAAACTATCTTCTTTATATTTCTATGTGGTTTATTTTTTAGTAATTTTCAAATTAAATTATCTACATTTAGCTCTCAATTTATTCTATATGAAATCAACAGCTTTAACAAACAAACATATTTCTTTAGGTGCCAAAATGGTGCCATTTGCAGGCTACAATATGCCTGTTTCGTACTCGGGCTTAAACGATGAACATTTAACTGTTCGTAGCGGCGTTGGGGTATTTGACGTAAGCCACATGGGCGAATTTAGATTAAAAGGCGAAAAAGTGTTAGACCTAATTCAACAGGTTACCAGTAACGATGCATCAAAACTAACTGACGGAAAGGTACAGTACACATGTTTGCCTAATAAAGATGGTGGAATTGTAGATGATTTATTGGTTTACCGTTACAAAGCCAACGAGTACTATTTAATTGTAAATGCCAGCAACATTGAAAAAGATTGGAACTGGATAAAACAATTTAATACCTACGACGTTGAAATGCTGGATATGAGCGACAATACAAGTCTATTAGCTGTTCAAGGACCAAAGGCTATTTTAGCATTGCAAAAATTAACTTCGGTAGATTTAAGTAAAATGGAATACTACACCTTTTGCATTGATAAAATGGCAGGAATTGATAACGTTATCATCTCAAACACAGGCTACACAGGTGCTGGCGGTTTTGAAATTTATGTAGATAATGCAAATGCTGAAAAAATGTGGAACGCTATTTTTGAAGCGGGTAAGGAATTTGACATAAAACCAATTGGGCTTGGCGCTCGCGATACACTGCGTTTAGAAATGGGCTTTTGTTTGTATGGCAACGATATTGACGATACCACAAGCCCGATTGAGGCAGGATTAGGTTGGATTACAAAATTTACAAAAGATTTTACAAACCGCACTGCCATCGAAGCGCAAAAAACAAACGGCGTTACTAAAAAATTAGTTGGGTTCGAAATGTTAGACCGTGGCATTCCGCGCCACGATTACCAAATAGCTGATGTTGACGGTAAAGTGATAGGTAAAGTTACTTCTGGCACACAATCGCCAAGCCTTAATAAAGCTATTGGTATGGGCTATGTAAACACAGCATTTTCAACAGTTGATACTGAAATTTACGTTCTTATTCGCGACAAAGCCATAAAAGCAAAAGTAGTTAAGCTTCCTTTTTTAAAAAAATAAAAAAAATTACGAAACATGTAATTTTCAAAGTGCTCTAATTTTTTTATTACCCCTATATTGGGTAGTTATCGATTTAAAATCCGCTTTCGTCTAAAATGCTTAGGTATTGCAACCTTTACGGCTTTTGTTCGTAATAAAATATAGAAAAACTTTAATCGATGAAAAGCTAATTTTTAGCTAAAATGTTTTAATGTTAAATAAATTATTTATAACTTTGATTAACATACCATGAAAAAACTTTTATTAACCCTTAGCATATTGTACGCATTTAGCTTTCTAAAAGCTCAAACGTCGGAAGTTTATAACGGCGATACAATAAACAAAATAGATGTTGATGGCAAAAAACAAGGCAAGTGGATACTTATGGGCAAACATAAGCCTGGTACCTGTTATGCCCCCGAAGCAAAAGTAGAGGAAGGGAAATACCTAGATAACCGTAAAAAAGATGTTTGGATTGAATATTTCTGCAATGGGAATATGAAGAACAAATTAACATTTAATAATGGTAGACCTGATGGATATGCTCAAATGTTTCACGAAAACGGTAAAATTAGTGAAGAAGGAAATTGGAAAAACAGCCGTTGGGTAGGTAACTATAAATTGTATTACGATAACGGACAAGTGCAACACGAATTTGTATTTAATGCAAATGGAAAACGCGAAGGTGCGCAAACTTATTATTACGATAACGGTCAAAAAGCCATAGAGGGGAATTTTTCAAATGGCAAAGAAGCTGGTCTTATAAAAGAATATTACGAAAATGGTGATATTAAAGCTGAGAAAAATTTTGTAGACGGTGGCATTGACCCTTCAAATATTAAAGAATACCAACCTAAGAAACCATTTGTTCCAAAATCTGATAATCCGGCTGAAAATGCGCCAAAATTAGTTGTAAAAGATGATGAGAAAGTAAACGATGCTTCTGCTAAAAAAGGTGTAGCAACCGTTTTAAATGGGCAAAATATTTTATATAATAAAAATAAACAAATTACTAAAGACGGCGATTTTAAGAACAATCAGTTTATGACTGGTAAAGCTTATTTTTATAATGATAATGGAATATTAACGCGCATTGCTGTTTACAAAAATGGTATATATGTAGGCGATACTCAAGTTGAAAAATAAATTTTTAGTTTTTTTGTTTTTCGCAAAACGTTTTGGACAAACCAAAACGTTTTTTTATTGTAAAAAAATAAGTACTTTTGCCCTCGCCTTTTAATAATTTAAAATTTTTAATTACTTATGGGGGATTAGCTCATTTGGCTAGAGCGCTTCGCTGGCAGTGAAGAGGTGATCGGTTCGAATCCGATATTCTCCACCTATTTAATTTTAAAACCCTTTACGTGCAAATGTGAAGGGTTTTTTTGTTTTTTGAGATTTGCCTATTCGTAAATTAATAGTACTATAACTTTTATATTAACATCCCCGCTATTGTCGCCGATAGGTAAGAAGCGAGTGTTCCGCTAATTAATGCTCTAATTCCCAACTTGGCTAAATCGGCTCTTCGCTCTGGCACTAAAGCGCCAATACCGCCAATTTGCATACCTACACTACTAAAATTAGCAAAACCACAAATGGCAAAACTTACAATTACTAACCCTTTTTGACTAAGCGGTGCCGCTAATTTATGTGTCAACGTATCAAAAGCTACAAATTCGTTAATGGTTAGTTTTTGTCCCATAATAGTTGCCACTTGTTGTACATCCGCATCTGGTACGCCCATGCACCAAGCTAACGGATAAAATAATTTTCCAAAAATATAATCTAACGAAAGATCGGGATATATTTTACCCAAACAATAATTTACAAACGCAATTAAAGCAATAAAACCAATTAGCATAGCTATTACGTTAATTGCAATTTTCATTCCGTCTCCTGCACCATGAGAAATTGCATCAATCAAATTAGTATGTTCTTTTTTTATTTCCAGTGTAACTTTTCCTTTAGTTTTCGATTCTTCGGTTTCTGGATAAATAATTTTACTCATGATTAAAGCTGCAGGAGCCGCCATTAAACTAGCTGTTAAAAGATATTCTGCTTTTGCACCCATGTTTACATACACAATTAAAATACCACCTGCTATACACGCCATACTGCCTGCCATTGAAGAGAGTAATTCGGATTTTGTCATGGTTGGTAAATACGGGCGAATCATTACTTGCGCCTCTACCTGACCAACAAAGGCACTGGCAATATTACTTAAAGCCTCAGCCCCGCTCGCACGCATAATAAAATTCATGGCACGAGCAATTACGGCTACAATACGTTGCATAATGCCTATGTGGTATAAAATACTAACCAACACACATACTAAAATAATTGTTGCTGTTACACTAAATGCAAATACAAAGGTATGGGGTGCGCCAAAGCCTTGGTTACCGTTTGCGGTATGCGTATCTATAATAATATTTCCATATACAAAACTTGCACCTTGTGCTGCAAACTGTTCAATTTTACCCATGCCTCTGCCTAACATGGCAAAAAAGCGGGTAATAGGCTCTACCTTTAAAACCAACACAGCAATTAAAATTTGTAAGCCCAAACCGCTTAATACCAATCGGTAGTTAATGCGTTTTTTATTATTAGATAATAAAAAGGCAATTCCAAAAATTACTATAATTCCTATCAGTCCTTTAAATCTATCCATAACAAAATTTTAGAATTTGAAAAGTACAAAAAATATTTTTGTAACCAAAACAAATAAACTACATTATTTATTTAAAAGGAGGAAAAAATGGTTCGTTTCATAATAGTAGTAGGCATATTATCTGTAGGTTTTAACTTACAGGCCAAACAACAAAAATTAAATTTACAGCAAGCGATTGATAAAAAAATTGTTTCGGCAAAAGTACACAGTTTAGGTGGTTACCAAGGCTATTGTATAAAAATGGAATTAAAAAATTTGAGTCCTGATAGTTTAATGATTACCGTTGAAGCCGGTCGGCGATTAAACTCTATCGACGAAAAAAATCAAGATATATTAGTTGTAAAAGAACAACTCATTGTTTTAAAAAAATTTGAAGATAAGTATATTGATATCAAAGGGTATTGCTGTCAAGCGCATAATAGTAGCCCAAGTAGGGGTGCAAAGTACGATGTAAATAAATTGGCTGATATTAAATTAGTGTTATTAGCAAATTATTTAAGTGCAAATCATTTTAATACGCAGGTTGAGCAACATGCTATTTGGGCCATAAGTGACAATGAAAATACTGCAAACATAACAGATGCTAAGGATTCATTAATTATTCCGTTAAGAAACTTAGTGGCAACCATAAAAAATGAGCCAATACCTTGGTACACACTTATTACTAAAACATTAAACTACTCTACTGGCGGCATGGAAACGTTTCCTTTGCTATTACGTGGCAAATTAAATTTTGATAATAATAAAGAGTGTTATACAACGTTACATGTTTTAAATGAAAAAGGAATTGAGGTTTGTCAAATAATAAAACAATGGACGTTGGTAGGAGCGAATCAAAACTACAATTTAAACATACCTATAGCTGGCTTAGCCAAAGGAAAATATACTATTGAATTAAAAAATGACGAAAAGGAATTGGTAAAAAAAGAGTTTAAAATATAATCGGTAATAACCATAAAAAAAGCCGTTTCATAGTTAATGAAACGGCTTTAAAATTTAGGAAGTTAAATTAGTGTTTTACAACTTTAGTAACCTCAGCTTTATTATCGCTGGTTACTTTAATGTAGTAAATACCATTACTTAAATTTGAGATATTAACGTTTACTTTATCAGAAGTTGATGAAGTTGTTAAAACAATTCTACCCGTAATATCTGTTACGTTAATTACTTTAGTTAAACCATTTGCCAATTCAACAGTAAAGTTACCGTTGCTTGGGTTAGGATAAACACTAATTGCTAATTGTTTTGTAGCGTTTGTTTGAATACCAACACAGCTATTTACATTTTGAGTAATTGTAGCAACATTAGAACAACCGTTTGAGCTACCATTTATAGTGTAAGTAGTAGTAACGCTAGGACTAACTGCAATTACAGCTGTAGTTGCACCTGTATTCCAGCTATATGTAGTAGCACCGCTAGCAGTTAAGCTAACCGATTGACCTGCACATATAGAACCTGAAATGGATGAACTTGCACTAACGGTTGGAATTGCATTAACTGTTACTGTAGAAATTGCTGTACCAGTACAACCTAAGGTGTTTGTACCAGTTACAGTATAACTTGCATTTGCAGTTGGTGTTGCAACAGCACCACCATTACTATAGCTATAAGAGATAGCGCCACTTGGCACCATTGTAAACGAACTACCAACACATATAGCACCGCTATTTACAGATACTGAAGGAGCAGCATTTACAGAAACTGAACTAATTGCTGTAGAACTACAACCTAATGTACTTGTTCCGGTTACAGTATAATTAGCATTTGCAGTTGGTGTAGCAACAGCCGAACCGTTAGAGTAAGAATAAGTACTTGCACCGCTAGGAACCATTGTATATGATTGACCTGCACAAACAGTAGCATTGTTAACAGTAACTGTTGGATTAGGATTTACAGTAACAGTAATTGCGGTACGAGGGCCTTGAGCACAAGTATTTGTAGCTGCAGCATAATACGTATAAGTACCAGTACTTAATGTTGGTGTAACAAAACTAGCACCTGTAGCTATACTTGTAGTTGAAGTTAAAGTTGCGTACCAGTTAATTGTGCTTGTATTTACAACATTTAACGAAGCGGTAGTATTATCACAAATAGATTGTGTAGAGGTTGTTTGTGTTGGAGCAATTGCAGGAGAGCATAATAATATTATTTTAACCACACCATCTACTTGTTGTGTTAAATTTGTAACAGTTGCACCCGATACGTTGGTTTGATTAGCACCATTATTATAACTAAAAGCTGCAAACACACCATCTGTATTAGAGTAGCCGCCTTGGACGCTACTACCTTGGTAACCGCCACCACAGCCACCCATACTCCAATAGTCGCCGCCACCGCCGCCACCAAAACCACCATGTGATAATGCTGCGCCATAATTACATAGGCCTCCCACAGCCCCATTTATAAAAGATTGTCCACCAGTGGCAACATTACCATTTTGACCATTTATGTTAAAGCCTCCACCGCCACCACTTGCAAGTGGACTTGATATGCCTTGAATACCAGCATTACCGGTTGTGCTTGAACCACCTGCTTTAGTTCTTAACGAGTAATTACCATTACCGTCGCCAGCTGCACCACCGGCAGCTACTACCATAGGCACATTAGCATTAGTAGCTACAAAGCTTCCACCGCCGCCGCCAGCGCCTTCCCAGCTTGAATTGGGAGAGTTAACACCTTTTTGTCCAACAACTATTTTTAATACGGTGCCCGCTGTTAATGTAAAATCGCCTGCCATTTGCGCACCTGTACCAAATGGATTTGAGGTTGAAGCTAAATTTCCGCCACTAGCGCCCGTTGCATCAATTCTGTAAGGTCCTGTAACAGGTATCGTAAACGTTTGTATGCCGCCAGTTGCTACTACTGAACCGTTTAAATTAGTTAAAGCATAAGCTGTATTAACTTGTCCTTGAGATGGACCAAATCTTCCGGTAGCCCCTGCACTGGTAAACGTGTAAGTTGTTTGTGCGCTTAATGCTCCTGTAAGCACTAATGCAAAATACAATCCTGCTTTTTTGGATTGATTTTTAATGTTTTTTAAAAGTGTGTTTGTCTTCATTTTTTTAAATGGGTTTAGTTATTATCAAACAAATATAATATAATTTTTGACATTAAAAAGTAAATAAAAAAGCCGTTTCATAGTTAATGAAACGGCTTTAAAATTTAGGAAGTTAAATTAGTGTTTTACAACTTTAGTAACCTCAGTTTTATTATCGCTGGTTACTTTAATGTAGTAAATACCATTACTTAAATTTGAGATATTAACGTTTACTTTATCAGAAGTTGATGAAGCTGTTAAAACAATTCTACCAGTAATATCTGTTACGTTAATTACTTTAGTTAAACCATTCGCTAATTCAACAGTAAAGTTACCATTGCTTGGGTTAGGATAAACACTAATTGCTAATTGTTTAGTAGCGTTTGCTTGAATACCAACACAGCTATTTACATTTTGAGTAATTGTAGCAACATTAGAACAACCGTTTGAGCTACCATTTATAGTGTAAGTAGTAGTAACGCTAGGACTAACTGCAATTACAGCTGTAGTTGCACCTGTATTCCAGCTATATGTAGTAGCACCGCTAGCAGTTAAGCTAACCGATTGACCTGCACATATAGAACCTGAAATGGATGAACTTGCACTAACGGTTGGAATAGCATTAACTGTTACTGTAGAAATTGCTGTACCAGTACAACCTAAGGTGTTTGTACCAGTTACAGTATAACTTGCATTTGCAGTTGGTGTAGCAACAGCACCACCATTACTATAGCTATAAGAGATAGCGCCACTTGGCACCATTGTAAACGATTGACCTGCACAGATAGCACCGCTATTTACAGATACTGAAGGAGCAGCATTTACAGAAACTGAACTAATAGCTGTAGAACTACAACCTAATGTACTTGTTCCAGTTACAGTATAAGTATTATTTGCAGTTGGTGTAGCAACAGCCGAACCGTTAGAGTAAGAATAAGTACTTGCTCCGCTAGGAACCATTGTATATGATTGACCAGCACAAACAGTCGCATTGTTAACAGTAATTGTAGGGTTAGGACTTACTGTAACAGTAATTGCTGTACGAGGGCCTTGAGCACAAGTATTTGTAGCTGCAGCATAATACGTATAAGTACCAGTACTTAATGTTGGTGTAACAAAACTAGCACCTGTAGCTAAACTTGTAGTTGATGTTAAAGTTGCGTACCAGTTAATTGTACTTGTATTTACAACATTTAACGAAGCGGTGTTATTATTACATATAGATTGTGTAGAAGTAGTTTGTGTTGGAGCAGATGCAGGAGAGCATAACAACATTATTTTAACCACACCATCTACTTGTTGTGTTAAATTTGTAACAGTTGCACCCGATACGTTAATTTGATTAGCACCATTATTATAACTAAAAGCTGCAAATACACCATCCGTGTTATTATAATTACCTTGCGTATTACCACCTTGGTAACCGCCTGCGCCGCCACCTATACTCCAATAGTCGCCGCCAGCGCCGCCACCAAAACCACCATGTGATACTGCTGCGCCATAATTACATTGGCCGCCCACAGCACCATTTATAAAGGATTGGCCACCGGTGCTATTAGCGCCATTTTGACCATTTAAGGTAAACCCACCACCAGCACCACTTGCAAGTGGGTTTAATGCAGCACCTTGAATACCGGCATTACCAGTTATACTTGAACCACCTGCTTTAGTTCTTAACGAGTAATTACCACTACCATCACCACCGGCACCACCAGCAGCTATTACCATAGGCACATTAGCATTATCAGCTACGAAGCTTCCGCCACCGCCGCCGCCGCCTTCCCAGTTTGAATTGGGAGTGTTAACGCCTTTTTGTCCAACAACAATTTTTAGTACTGTGCCGGCTGTTAATGTAAAATCACCTGCCATTTGGGCACCTGTACCAAATGGTTGTGAGGTTGGAGCCATATTTCCACCACTCGCGCCCGTTGCATCAATTCTGTAAGGTCCTGTTACAGGAATTGTAAACGTTTGTATACCACTAGTAGCTACTACCGAACCGTTTAAATTAGTTAAAGCGTAAGCTGTGTTAATTTGTCCTTGAGATGGACCAAATCTTCCGGTAGCCCCTGCACTGGTAAACGTATAGGTTACTTGAGCATTTAATGCTCCTGTAAGCACTAATGCAAAATACAATCCTGCTTTTTTGGACTGATTTTTAATGTTTTTTAAAAGTGTGTTTGTCTTCATTTTTTTAGATGGGTTTAGTTATTGTTAAACAAATATAATATAATTTTTGTAAAAAAAATTAATAAAAAAGCCGTTTCATAATTAATGAAACGGCTTTAAAATTTAGGAAGTTAAATTAGTGTTTTACAACTTTAGTAACCTCAGCTTTATTATCGCTAGTTACTTTAATGTAATAAATACCATTTGATAAAGTAGAGATATTAACGTTTACTTTATCAGAAGTTGATGAAGTTGTTAAAACAATTCTACCCGTAATATCTGTTACGTTAATTACTTTAGTTAAACCATTTGCCAATTCAACAGTAAAGTTACCGTTGCTTGGGTTAGGATAAACACTAATTGCTAATTGTTTTGTAACGTTTGTTTGAATACCAACACAGCTATTTACATTTTGAGTAATTGTAGCAACATTAGAACAACCATTAGAGCTACCATTTATAGTGTAAGTAGTAGTAACGCTAGGACTAACTGCAATTACAGCTGTAGTTGCACCTGTATTCCAGCTATATGTAGTAGCACCGCTAGCAGTTAAGCTAACCGATTGACCTGCACATATAGAACCTGAAATTGATGAACTTGCACTAACGGTTGGAATTGCATTAACTGTTACTGTAGAAATTGCTGTACCAGTACAACCTAAGGTGTTTGTACCAGTTACAGTATAACTTGCATTTGCAGTTGGTGTTGCAACAGCACCACCATTACTATAGCTATAAGAGCTTGCGCCACTTGGCACCATTGTAAACGAACTACCAACACATATAGCACCGCTATTTACAGATACTGAAGGAGCAGCATTTACAAATGCTGAGCTAATAGCTGTAGAACTACAACCTAATGTACTTGTTCCGGTTACAGTATAATTAGCATTTGCAGTTGGTGTAGCAACAGCCGAGCCGTTAGAGTAAGAATAAGTACTTGCTCCGCTAGGAACCATTGTATATGATTGACCTGCACAAACAGTTGCATTGTTAACAGTAACTGTTGGGTTAGGATTTACAGTAACAGTAATTGCAGTACGGGGGCCTTGAGCACAAGTATTTGTAGCTGCAGCATAATACGTATAAGTACCAGTACTTAATGTTGGTGTAACAAAACTAGCACCTGTAGCTAAACTTGTAGTTGAAGTTAAAGTTGCGTACCAGTTAATTGTACTTGTATTTACAACATTTAACGAAGCGGTATTATTATTACAAATAGATTGTGTAGAGGTTGTTTGTGTTGGAGCTGCTGCTGGAGAGCAAAGTAATGTAACGATAACATAACCCTGACCTGCATTTAAACCAACATTGTAATTTAAACTTGTACCTGAAGGAGATAAAGTTGGAGAGCCTGCACCACCACCATTAGAAAAGGCAGTTCCACCATACGTGCTACCGCCACCACCAGAATAGCCACCACCAGCGCCAGAACGTAAGTAAATACCAGCAAGATTATTTAAAAAGGCACCGCCACCGCCGCCAAATCCACCGTCGCAGCCATTAAAACCACCGCCGCCTTGACCACCAAGACCGCCATTTAAAAAAGAAAAAGCAATTGTATTTACACTACCAAGTGCCCCATTGCCGCTATATCCAGCTCCGGCACCGCCTGGTCCATTAGTACCACCAGTACCGCCATTTCCATTACTTCCGCCAACTCCACCGCCCGATGTGCCATTACTTGCAGGATCTGCCGTGGTAGCGTTTTGAAATCCACCAGCACCACCGGCTATTCCAATAATTGTATTGTTGTTAAAACACACAAAGCTTCCACCACCACCACCACTACCTGTACCAGGTTGTGTTGTAGTACCCATTTGGCCAACTAATATTTTTAATACCTGCCCCGCAGTAAGTGCATAGTTTAAACTCACAATTCTGCCACTTCCACCTTCGGCACCAGCACCTGCAATTAAAATAGAATAAGATGCCGTTGTGGGTACTGTCCAAGTTTGAATACCAGCAGTTGATACTACTTGTCCATTTAAGTTAGTTAAAGCGTAAGCGCTATTAATTTGCGTTTGAGTTGGCCCTGCCGTACCAGTAGCACCAGCATTGGTAAATGTATAGGTTACCTGCGCATTTAATGCTCCTGTAAGCACTAATGCAAAATACAATCCTGCTTTTTTGGATTGATTTTTAATGTTTTTTAAAAGTGTGTTTGTCTTCATTTTTTTAAATGGGTTTAAATATTATCAAACAAATATAAGATAATTTTTGACATTAAAAAGTAAATAAAAAAGCCGTTTCATAGTTAAATGAAACGGCTTTAAAATTTAGAAAATTAAATTAGTGTTTTACAACTTTAGTAACCTCAGTTTTATTATCGCTGGTTACTTTAATGTAGTAAATACCATTACTTAAATTTGAGATATTAACGTTTACTTTATCAGAAGTTGATGAAGTTGTTAAAACAATTCTACCAGTAATATCTGTTACGTTAATTACTTTAGTTAAACCATTTGCCAATTCAACAGTAAAGTTACCATTGCTTGGGTTAGGATAAACACTAATTGCTAATTGTTTAGTAGCGTTTGCTTGAATACCAACACAGCTATTTACATTTTGAGTAATTGTAGCAACATTAGAACAACCGTTTGAGCTACCATTTATAGTGTAAGTAGTAGTAACGCTAGGACTAACTGCAATTACAGCTGTAGTTGCACCTGTATTCCAGCTATATGTAGTAGCACCGCTAGCAGTTAAGCTAACCGATTGACCAGCACATATAGAACCTGAAATTGATGAACTTGCACTAACGGTTGGAATAGCATTAACTGTTACTGTAGAAATTGCTGTACCAGTACAACCTAAGGTGTTTGTACCAGTTACAGTATAACTTGCATTTGCAGTTGGTGTTGCAACAGCACCACCATTACTATAGCTATAAGAGATAGCGCCACTTGGCACCATTGTAAACGAACTACCAACACATATAGCACCGCTATTTACAGATACTGAAGGAGCAGCATTTACAGAAACTGAACTAATTGCTGTAGAACTACAACCTAATGTACTTGTTCCGGTTACAGTATAATTAGCATTTGCAGTTGGTGTTGCAACAGCCGAACCGTTAGAGTAAGAATAAGTACTTGCTCCGCTAGGAACCATTGTGTACGATTGACCTGCACAAACAGTAGCATTGTTAACAGTAACTGTTGGGTTAGGATTTACAGTAACAGTAATTGCAGTACGAGGGCCTTGAGCACAAGTATTTGTAGCTGCAGCATAATACGTATAAGTACCTGGGCTTAATGTTGGTGTAACAAAACTAGCACCTGTAGCTAAACTTGTAGTTGATGTTAAAGTTGCGTACCAGTTAATTGTACTTGTATTTACAACATTTAACGAAGCGGTATTATTATCACAAATAGATTGTGTAGAGGTTGTTTGTGTTGGAGCAATTGCAGGAGAGCATAACAACATTATTTTAACCACACCATCTACTTGTTGTGTTAAATTTGTAACAGTTGCACCCGATACGTTAATTTGATTAGCACCATTATTATAACTAAAAGCTGCAAATACTCCATCCGTATTAGAATAACCGCCTTGGGTGTTACCACCTTGGTAACCGCCACCAGCACCGCCCATAGTATAATAGTCGCCACCAGCGCCGCCACCAAAACCACCATGTGATAATGCTGCGCCATAATTACATTGGCCGCCCAAAGCACCATTTATAAAGGATTGGCCACCATTAACACCACCATTACCATTTGTACCATTTAGGGTAAAACCCCCACCACCGCCACTTGCAAGTGGGTTTAATGCAGTACCTTGAATACCAGCATTACCAGTTGTGCTTGAACCGCCCGCTTTAGTTCTTGTAGGGTAATTACCATTACCATCGCCACCAGCACCACCAGCAGCTACTACCATAGGCACATTAGCATTAGTGGCTACAAAGCTTCCACCGCCGCCACCAGCGCCTTCCCAGCTTGAATTGGGAGAGTTAACACCTTTTTGTCCAACAACTATTTTTAGCACTGTACCAGCGGTTAATGTAAAATCGCCTGCCATTTGGGCACCTGTACCAAATGGATATGTGGTTGAAATTAAATTTCCGCCACTCGCACCTGTTGCATCAATTCTATACGGTCCTGTTACAGGAATTGTAAACGTTTGTATTCCACTAGTAGCTACTACCGAACCGTTTAAATTCGTTAAAGCATAAGCCGTGTTAATTTGTCCTTGAGATGGACCAAATCTTCCAGTAGCACCTGCACTAGTAAACGTGTAAGTTGTTTGAGCGCTCAATGCTCCTGTAAGCACTAATGCAAAATACAATCCAGCTTTTTTGGACTGATTTTTAATGTTTTTTAAAAGTGTGTTTGTCTTCATTTTTTTAAATGGGTTTAAATTTATTTAACAAAAATAAGATAATTTGTGTAGCTAAAAAAAGAAATACGGAATAATGTTAATTTAATAACAATTTTATAATGAATAACTTAAAAAAATTAAAGACTACCTAACCAGTCAATCAAACGGCTAAATTAGTGTTTTACAACTTTAGCAACTTCAGCTTTATTATCGCTAATTACTTTAATGTAGTAAATACCATTTGATAAAGTGGTGATATTAACAGTTACTAAATCTAATGATGAAGTAGTAGTTAATATAATTCTACCAGTAATATCTGTTACGTTAATTACTTTAGTTAAACCATTCGCTAATTCAACCATAAAAATACCAGTGCTAGGGTTAGGATAAACACTAACGGCAGATGATGGGTTAGCAATTGTTTGAATACCAACACAACCACTAACACTTTGTGTGATAATAGCAGTGTTTTTACAACCACTTGCAGCAGTACCTGTAACCGTATAACTTGTTGTAACTGAAGGCGAAGCAACAATTACAGCAGCAGACCCACCTGTATTCCAGCTATAAGTAGCAGCACCATTAGCAGTTAAGCTCACCGATTGACCAGCACAAATTGTACCTGACGTTGATGAGCTAACCGTAACAGTAGGTAAAGCATTAACAGTAACTGCAGAAATAGCAGCATTACCTGTACAGCCTAACGAATTGGTACCTGTGACAGTATAATTTGCATTGGCAGTTGGAGAAGCAATAGCACTACCATTGCTATACGTATAAGTAATAGCCCCACTTGGCACCATAGTAAATGAACTACCAGCACAAATAGAACCACTATTTACAGTAATAGTTGGTAAAGGGGCAACAGATTGGGTTAAACTAGCTGTATTATAACAACCTGTAATGGTATTGGTGCCAGTAACGGAATAAGATGTGGTTATGGTAGGGCTAACCGATATAGTTGTATTATTTGAAGCGGTACTCCAAGTGTATGAAGTAGCTCCATTTGCAGTAAGAACATTTGAACTACCAATACACATTAACGTATTTCCGCTAACGGTAACAGGTAAGGTATAGTTGCATGTACCAGAAACACTAGCTGTAGAAGCAATCCAATTCGACGTAAGTCCGTTTAAAGCAAACGTCGTTAACGTACCTGTAATCGCATTACCGCTAATATCAGGCAGGGAGGTAACGGTAGGGTTGCTACCGCCGGCTATTCCCTGATTAAAATTATAATAGGCTAATAAATTTGGTTCATTGCCTACTAACTCACAGTTTCTTCTTGCAGTTATTTCGGTGCTACATAATGCTTTGCCCCATACTCTTAATTCATCTACGGTACCAGTAAGAAAATAAGTAGTATTATTTCTGCAGCCGATGTGTGGCGCATTGCCCGTATTTGGACTACCCGTTAAATTGTTGATGGTTACATTTTGAAGCTGTAGAATACCATCAACATAAATATCAATATTAGCAGCATTCGGAATACCTTTATATACGCATGCAAAATGATGCCAATTACCATCATTAAAAGAATTTATTGTTTCTATTCGTATAGCATTGTTAAGGTAATTGTTGGTAAGGTCAAATACAAGTTTATTATTTACAATGGCAACTTCGTGCCCAACAAAAGGACTTACATCAACATGATTAGAATATAAAACCGCAGTAGTATTTAATGTTTTAAACCAAGCCTCAATAGTAAATTTACTAGTTAGCGAAAAATCCATTGCGGCATTATAACTAAGCGTTACATTATCATTTGTTCCATTAAAATTTAGGGCATTGCCTTGTGCTTTTATATTTATAGTTGAAACAAGTGAAACAACTATTACTACTGCTTTAAACCAATGCAATCCAGTTAAGCTTGTATGATTATTTCCTACAATCTTTGATGCAAAAAACAATGTTGCTTTTTTTGGTTGATTTTTTATTTTTTTTAAAACATTGTTTGCTTTCATTTTTATAATAGCTTTAAATTATTTATAACAAAAAAATATAGTCTAAATTTACATAATTAAGGTCTAAGATTTAGAATAACGTTAATATATTAACAATTTTATAACAAACCAATTTTAAATTTTAAAAATCGAGGTATAACAAGTATTTTTTTCTAATTTTTTTAAATAGTTCAATATCCTTTTGCCAACTTTTTTCAATTTCATTTAAACTCGTTTTAGATTTTAATTGCTGTTGTAGTTCTGAATTTCCGATGTGGTAATTAAAATTTTTGTCAAAAAAGTCATCTCGCTTTAAATTAAGTAACATTGCTTGTAGCCACTCTAAATTAATTTTTTTAGGATGTTGCCTTAAGTAATTACTCTCGCTTAAATTTAAGCCATAGCACTTTTTATTTACATATTTTGGTTCTTTACTTAACTCTGTAGGTAAGGGTATAAAACTAAAAGCCGTGTCAGTATAATTGGGGTGCCCAATAACCTGAAAAGGCAATTCTGTTCCTCTTCCCAAACTAACAATGGTTCCTTCAAACAAACCTAAACTAGGGTATAGCAATACGGCATTGCTGTTTGGAATATTAGGCGATGGTTTTATTGGAAGATGATATGATGCCGATCTGTCGTAATTTTTTAAAGCAACCACTGAGAGTTTACACTTTACCGAGTTTTTAAGCCAACCTTCTGCATTTGCCATTTGTGCATATTCGCCACAGGTCATCCCATATACAATGGGTACAGGGTGTAAACCTAAAAAACTTTTAAATTCAGGTTTTAAAACAGGTCCGTCAATGTAAAAACCATTAGGGTTGGGCCTATCCAATACAATAAATTCTTTGCCGTTTTCTGCACATGCCTCCATAACGTAGCACATGGTTGAGATATACGTATAAAAACGCACGCCAACATCTTGTATGTCGTAAATTACAATATCCACATCGCTTAGCTGTTCTTTGGTGGGTTTTTTGTTAGCGCCGTACAACGAAATTATGGGCAAACCTGTTTTTTTGTCTACACTGCTGTTTACTTTATCTCCCGCTTCAGTATTTCCTCTAAAGCCATGTTCTGGACCAAATATTTTTTTAACGTTTACGCTTAATAATAATAACGTATCTACAATGGTTGTGTTGCCAATAACGCCAGTAATATTTGTAACAATGGCAACGCGTTTACTTTTTAATTTTGGTAAATAGTTTTTAAATTGTTGTGCACCAATTGTTACCGAACTGTACTCTTTAATTTTTACTTGCCCCTTAAGCGTTGAAAATAAAAAGGCTAAGCTAAGTGTAAAGCAAATCAAATTAGTATTTTTACCAAATAAATTCATTTTTTTTGAGCGTAGAAAAATTAATAGCTAATAAAATTACTAACCCCCGCGAAAGTAAAAATAATATATCAAAACCTATTGTAAAGATAGGTATAATTGGTATAGTTTTAGGTGTTTCGGTAATGCTATTAACACTTAGTATTGTGTTTGGCTTTAAGCACGAAATTATTAATAAAATAACTGGTTTAACAACACACATCGTTATTAGCAATGTAAACATAAACGCAAGTAACGAACCTGAGCCCATAAAAATTAGTGCTGATACATTAAAACTATTAAAGCAAATACCCACTATTAAATACATACAGGTAACCGCTTTTAAGAACGGCATTTTAAAAACCAAAACCCAAAACGAAGGCGTAATTTTAAAAGGTGTTACTAAAGAATATGATTTTAGCTTTATAAAAAGCTATTTACAAGAAGGCACATTACCCAACTTTAATGATAATGAATTAAACAAACAAATTTTAATTAGTAGGGGCTTAGCAGATAAGTTGGATTTAAAACTGAACCAAAAATTAAAAATTTATTTTATTAGCCAGCATCAGGTGTTTGATAGTATTGCTAACCAGCAAATAATAAAGTACGAGCCACGGTCGAAAGCATTAACAATTTGCGGTATTTTTAAAACCAGTTTTGCTGAGTTTGACGATAACCTAACCTTTGTTGATTTAAAACAAATACAACGCTTAAATTATTGGGATAGTTTACAGGTGGCCAATTACGAAATTAAAGTAAACGATTTTGAACAGAATGATATCACCATAACTAAACTACAAGATATTTTGGGTTATAATTACAATGTAACAAGTGTAAAAGAGTTGTACTCCAATATTTTTATTTGGTTGGATAAATTAGACATTAATGGTATAATAATTATTGTATTAATGGTAATAGTGGCAACTATTAATATGGTTACCGCCTTACTTATTTTAATTTTAGAACGTACGAATATGATAGGTTTAATTAAAGCTTTAGGTATGAGCAATGTTAATGTACGAAAAATATTTTTATTTATTAGTTTAAAATTAATTGGAAAAGGCTTGTTGTGGGGCAATATTATTGGAATTGGATTGTGTTTATTACAATATTATTTTAAACTAGTAAAACTAGATAGCGCTACCTATTATGTTGAATATGTTGTTATAGATATAAATTGGTGGTATATTTTGCTGCTTAATGTTGGTACTTTTTTAACCTGTTTAGTAATGTTGTTTTTGCCAACACTTATTATTACTAAATTGACGCCAATAAAAACGCTGAAATTCGACTAATGGAACGCTGACGACGCAGGTTTTACACGATAAACTATGATTTTTTTTATTCCTTTTAATGTAAAAAAATCATTTTTAATAATGAGCATCGGTGTTATCTGCGTTCCAAAATTTTTTTCATTCAAAATTTTTTGATATATTTATATTAAGCAAATGAAATTAAGAACAAGCACTCTGTTTATTTTTTTAATAGTTTTTGTTTTTAACACAAAAGCCCAAGACCCTTTATTTGCTAATACACAACAATCTTTATTATATTTAAATCCTTCGTTTGCAGGTAGTAACGGGTTTATTCGTAATCAATTTGCTTTCAGAAATCAATGGCCAAATTTATCAGGTACTCTTGTAACCTATTTGAATAGTTTTGATGCATATATAAAACCGATACGAGGCGGACTTGGACTTTCAGTTTCTGTTGACGACCAAGATAAAGGAACTTTGAAAACAACTAGATTAGATTTAACCTATGCCCAACATTTTTATTTAATGGAAGGTAAGCTAAAAATAATTCCATCTATACAAGCCACCTATTTGCAATTAAGTCTGGATAAAACAAAATTAAATTTTGGTAATCCTATAAATTCGAGATATGGAATGTTTTGGAATTATTCTACAACTTCCCCAACTCAAAACAAAAAAAATGTAGATTTTAGCAGTGGTTTATTAATCAACTACAAAAATTTTTATTTTGGCTCTACTATATTTCATTTTAATCAACCTGATATTGGACTTTTAGGCTCTTTCAAACTACCTTATAGACTTTCCATTCACAGTTCCTATAATTTTCATTTTTCTGAAAAAATGCTCCTAACTTTTTTTGTAAATTATCAATCCCAACAAAATCTTCACTACTTGTTTTTAAATGTAAATGCATTACTGGCCAAACATTTTATTGTGGGCACTGGTTTAAAATCTTTTGATAACATAAACTTAAACGTGGGATATAGGCATAATTTTTTCTCTATAACTTATGGTTACGATGTTGTAGTTTCCAAACTTTCAGGCAACACGGCCGGTTCGCATGAAGTATTAGCCAGCTTTAATCTCCGCAACAAAGAACAACGTAAACTCGTAACTGATTTTGAAAAGTGGTAGCTTAATTAGCTTAGCCTTTGTTTTTATTAATAAATTCATCTGTAAAATGAGTTTTACTTTTTTCTTTCGAAAATTTATCAGAATTATACTGTGTTGAGTTTCCTTTTGGGATAGATAAAGACGTCCATTTATCATCACAAATTAGCTTGCCTATATAAACAATTTGTCCAATATGATAAGGGTAATGCGCTAACTGACGCGAAATAGCCTCAGTAATACTATGCCCCTGGTTTCTAATATATACCAGTTTAGTATAATCGGCTTTAGTAATGGAGTTTAAAGCACTAAACAAGCAACTCCAACCTTTATTCCATCTTTCTAATACTTCTTCTTTTGTGCTACCATCGTTTTCAAATTCAGCATCGCGGTTACGCCATTCTTTTTCGCCATCAGTCGTTAAAAAATCAGTCCATCGGCTTAGCATATTCCCACTAAGGTGTTTTATTATTGTGGCAATGCTATTACTTTCGGCATTGTACTGCCAAAATAATTTTTCTTCGGGTAGTTGTGTAGTTGTTTTTTCGCCTAACAGTTTGTAGTATTCAAATTGTTTTATGGCAGTGCTTATAAATTCTTCATTCATAGAAGTAGAAATTATTTTTTATTTTGCTTTTCATTTAATTTATTATTTGTTTCAAAACGTTGGCGTTGGCGTTTACGCATTAAATAAATGATTGATGATAGAATAAAAAAACCAAAAAAGAAAAGTGCGCTATCGTTATCGTTATTTATTAAAAAATAAACACAACCTGTTAACCCAATAGCTACACCTACTAACCATATACGTTCTAATACTAAAAATATTTTTTGCTGGGTGTTAGAGTTCATTGTTTTTTAATTTAATAATTCCGGTAACTTCTTTTATTTCGTATTTTGTAAAATCTTGATTACTGTTTAATCCCTTGCCGGATATAATTTGTGAGGCTGTTGTAATTTTAATTGGTGCATCCGTATAAATGCGTTTATTGGCCTCATCCCAAACCAAACGCTCCGTTTCTAACTTTTCGTTTTTTTTATTTACAACTTCAACTGCATATTTGGCTTCCATTCGTTTTGTATTGTCATACCTAACGCCATAATTTGCTTTTAATGTGCTTGATATTTTTTCTTCCTCATCAAAAAAAGTTATAAAAAAGCCTTTTGGCAAAACCGTAAACGGTTCGCTAACATTTTTACTAAACATTAGCATTCTATTAGCTTTTAAAACTATTTTAAGCATAGCACTATCTGTGTATAACATAGTAACACTATCGCCCACTTGGGAAGGACTCAGCTTATTAGTGGGCAAAGCCATTACATCTTTCAAATCATTGGTACAGGCTTGTAACATAAACAACACTATTATAACTATACAAAAGTGTTTTAGCAAAATTAATCGTATTTAAATTTTTGAAACCATCGGTCGCTAAATGTAAACCCAAAGTTTACCCTAAAATAATTTTCTTTTAATATGCTACTGTTAGTGCTTGCATGCTGCCCTACCTGTAAAGCAATATTTACCATTGATGATAAGCGTCCGATACCAACTGGTAACCCAAAACCAATAGTGGCAGCATAATTTGCTACCGTAGTGTTTTGTAATTGTATGTAACCCGTTTGGTAGCTTAAACCAAAACGATAATTTATACGTTTTGCAAAAGCATTACTTCCGGCGGCATATTTATAAGGCACATAATTTATGCCCGCAGCAATGCGGTAATTATTTTTTAAGTAACTCGGATTTTCTAAAAATTTAAAATTTTGCCAATTTGTAATTGCGAAGTCGGCAACTGCACTAATACGTTCACCTTTTTTAAAGCCAATGCCAAAGCCCTGTTCTAAAGGCAATTTAATTGTGCTCTTTTGATTTACATTGTAAACAACAGTATCTCTAATTATTTCTTGTCCAAAACCATTTATGATGTAATTGTAAACGGCGTAATCGTAATTTACTTTTAGCGCATTATTTAAAGCCATAAAATAACCAAAAGTAAATTTCACTTTTTCTTTTAATACCCGCCTGCCGGCCTTAGTACTATTTTTAGTACTGTCAATTGATATGGCAGCTTGTGCCCCGAAGTTTCCGGTAAAATCGCCTAAACTTAAATTGTTTTGACGATATGTATTATTGTATAACGATGAATTTGGATACACCACGCGCGAACTGTTTTCGATATTTCCAAAAATATAATTTACATTAAAGCCAACACTAAAATCACTTAAAAGTTTACTACTAAATTCCCGTAGTTTAAATTGTATTTTTGAAAGTGTACGCATACTATCAGGAATATATAATTGTTTTTTTCTAAATTTTCTTAATGTTTCAGAAAACGGCATCACACCGTAACCAATAAATACTTTATTTAAACCACCAGTACCATTAAATAAATAGTTTACATCGCCAACATTTGCATCGTTTAAAGTTGTTTTTACATCGTAACCAACATTAGTGTACGGCATCAATCCAAAACAAGCGCCACCTCTACTCCTCACTGGGAAACCTAAAGCTCCGTAAGCAAAATTTGCTGAGTATTTTGTTAGAGACGAGTTTGTACCCTTAAACTTTGAGTATAAAAAACTACCACCCACCTCTAACGATGTTAATTTAATTAAAGCATAAGCGGCTGGATTGCCCGCATTAATAAAAATTGGCATCGTGCTATCTGGCTTTAAGGCAATGTAAGCGCCTCCCATGCCTGAGTTGTGAGCAAAAGTAGTCGTGTTTAGCTCGCCTAACGCATAACGCGAGTAGGGGCTAAATGTGTTAGTTTGACTTAGATTAACTAATGGAATTAAAAAAAGAAAAAAGTATAAACGTTTAATTTTCAAATGTTGTAGTTTAAAATGGTATTTAAGCCCTGTATTAAAATATTTTGGTTGGTAAAGAAACGACTTTTAAGTTGTTTGCACAAATAATCAGCATCGCCACCAGTAATAACAACTTCAAGATTATTATATACTTGCTTATACCTTTCAATCATTGATTCTACCTCGCAAACAGATGCAAAGACGGTACCACTTAATATGGATTCTTGAGTGGTTTCGCCCGTTAATTTTTCATAATTTTTATCAAACTCAATTAATGGCAGTCCATGTGTATAATAATTAAGTGCTTTTAAGCGCATTTTAATTCCTGGCGAAATTGCCCCACCAATAAACTCGTTATTGGCATTTACAAAATTATACTTAATACACGTTCCAGCATCAATAGTTAAAACATTTCTATTAGGGTAAAACGAATAAGCACCAACAGAAGCAGCAATTCTATCCGAACCTAAAGTAGAGGTAGTTTTATATAAATTTTTTATAGGTAATAACGTTGAGGAAGAAAAAATTAAGGTATTTATTTTTTTTTTTATCTTTTCATAAACGGCAATATGATTGGTAGTAACCGAAGCAATTAAACATTGTTGAATGGCTGGGAGGGTATCAATAAAAACAAACAATTCCTCTTCGCTACCTAGCACGGTAGAAGACACCAATTCATTTTTTTTAAAAATAGCCGCTTTGGTTCGCGTATTGCCAAAATCTAAAACTAAGTTTAAGCTCATACGCATAAAGATACCCCAAAATGGCTTAAACAAAGGAATTTTTAATATTTTTTGGCAAAAAATTTTGCAATACAAATAAAATATGTAATTTTGCACCCCAGTTTATTACTTTTGTATAGGCTGGTATAACATCCAATAGATGTTTGTTTGGTGCCCTAGCTCAGTCGGTAGAGCAAAGGACTGAAAATCCTTGTGTCACTGGTTCGATCCCAGTGGGCACCACCAAAGCGGGACTTCAACTATAAAGTTAGAATTCCCGCTTTTTTTTCGCAGCATCCACAGATAATTAAAAGAAGTAGTGGATGAAGAAATTAACGCCCTCGCTTCGACACGGTCAGTAAAACTTGTATTATTTGAAGATGTACGGTTATTTTTAAAGCCGCAGCGTATCTTTTTACGAAAAAAAAATAGTATTTAGTTTTAAATAATCCCTACATCACTAGTTTTTACCCAACCCTCGTTTCCATTATCTAATTTAATTAAAAGCCAACCCCCGTTATTTTCAACTACACGAATTTTTGTTCCTTCGTGTAAGTTAAATTTACTAGTAGCTGCTGCTGTAGGCTCGTTCATGATTTTAATTTCTTTAGTAATAATTATTGCAAATTTATTTTCGCTTTTTGATTTTAAGGCTGAGTAGCCTAATAAATAGGTTATTACAAAACAAATTATTAAAAAGCAACTTACTAAAAACGACATTCGCTTTAAAATTATTTTACGGGAACTAATAAATACAAAAAATAAAAAGCAAGCTACCAGTAATGATATACTGCTAAACCACGCCCAACTGGTTGTTGAAAGTGAGGATAACACATTAGATTTAACAGCGCTAATAAAAAAATTTTCTTTAGCATCAATCTTATCAATAACTTTTGCAGATGCGATGCCTAAATTTATTCTAACATCTTCATCATTTGGATTTATTTTACGGGCTAATTCGTAATAAAAAATAGCTTTACCTAATTGGTTATTTTTATAATAGGCATTTCCCAAATTATAGTACAATTGATATGATTTGAAACCATCTTTTACAAGCTCCTCGTAATTCAATATAGCATCATTATATTTCTTAGAGTCGTAAGCTTGTTCTGCTTTTTGTAATTTTTCATTACAAAAGCCTTTAGCCATAAAAGCAAATAAAAAAATAAGTATGTATTTAATTTTAGTCATTCCGTTTTCCGTCTTATGTTTTTATTCGAAGGTCTTTTTTACTTAACTGTTCTTCTAAATTTGTAATTAAATCAATCGTATCTTTGTACACAGCTTGCAAATCGCCACTTACAGCGCCAGGTGCATATTTGGCATATTCACCAGTTTGCAAAGTAGCAATCAACTTTTTATTGGTATCGTCGTTTACCTGTTTAGACGCTAATGCTTTTTTAATATTGTCCTGCGATAAATCTGCAACTGGAATATTTAATTTATTGCTTACGTAATTATTTAACGCCAATAATATTTCAGTATAAAAGCCATCTTTATTATTCTGTTGCATCAATTTTTCAGCCGTTACAAATTGCTTTTTTGCAACTTTAGCGGCCTTGCGTTCATTTACTAACACCAAATTACTATTGTTTTTAATATGTTTATTCCTAATTATTAATCCTGCTAATAAAGCCAATACAGGAAATGCCAGCAACGCTATATGTGTTGTAGAATTAAAAAATTCAGTTTCGGTTTTTACCAATTCAAAGTTTCCTTTTTTTATGTAACGAATATCGTTATCGCTTGATTTTACTTGGTTTTGTGGCGTGTAAACTTGTGCGCCTATGCTATTCGCGTCAGGTGGCAACACTTTAATAATAATAGGTTGTGGCGCAATAGTAATGTATTTTTTCGACTCTAAATTAAAATAACTAAAGTCTAAGTCCTTTAACGTATAATCGCCTTCGGTTCTAGGAATTACTAAGTAGTCAAACGTTTTGGAACTATTATTTTCCGTAACTTTCGGGTCATACGTTTCAAATCCTTCTGGCAATACAGGTTTTTGGGGATTTATTAATTTCAAATTACCTTTACCGCTTACGGTCATTTTTAAATTAAATGCATCGTTTGCTTTTAATTCTGTTTTGCTAGCTTCTACTTTATAATTGTAACTTCCTACGGCACCACTAAAACTTAAGGGCTTTCCTTCTTCTGGCAAAGCAACCACATCTATTGTTGAAGTTTTACTTTTTGCATTTACAACAATATCTTCATAACCAGCAGCCCCAAAAAATTGCTCGAAAATATTTTTAGGTTTTGCGTTGGTTTGTTTTCTAACAACCATATCACATTCGGCCGAAGCCAACGAAATTTTTCCTGCTTTGTTTGCAATACACGTATGCCTAAACAATTCATATGTTTGATACATTACGCCATCAACATTTTCGGGTATTATTTGCCCTTTGGTTGGCGATTCTTGCAACTGCATATAAAAACCCTCATACGTTGGTGGATTAACTTTTTGAAACCCTACTATTGGCAACCGTGAATACACTTTTTGGATGATGGTTATTTGCTCACCCAACACACACTTACTTTTGCTTATACCCGTGCGAATAAATAAATCACCACCACTTATTTTATTATACTGAGTTTTTTCATCATTTGCAGTGGCATTTTGTTGTTGAGTAGCTGCACCTTTTGTTACATCCAAAGTAATAGCATTTGTTTCAAAGCGTTCGGACCCTGCATTTACAACAGCTGAACCTATTGTTGCCTTACCTTCTTTTTTTGCTACTAATGCCCAGGTAAGTGTAATTTGAAACGAGGTAACGCCATTTATCCATTGCGTACTTTGACTTTGACTTGGTCCACCAACAATATCAAAATCTTTAAAATTAGGAGGCGTATAATTATTAGGATTTGTTTTTATAACAATTGCATATTCAAAGGGAACACCCACTTGCACCTGCTTTGAGCTTACCTGAGCATAAACAGTTTGGGCTCTAATTGTTTGCGAAACAATTAAAATAAAAAAAGCTATGTAATATTTTAGTTTCATTATTATTTTATGTGGTTTCGGCAACGCGCAACCACCGTTCATTTACCAATCCTTATCAACGGTAGTTTTCCCACCATCTTCTTGTTTCTGTTTACGTTTATCTTGTAACTTCTGCTCTTTATTCATTAATGCTTTTAAAAGTTGCTCGGCTTGCTCTTTACTAATGTCATTAGGTTTTGGTTGTGCATTTTTATCCTTATCTTTTTTATCTTCTTCCTTTTTATTTTGATTGCCACCACCCCCGCCGCCTTTTTTATCTTCTTTTGGTTTATGTTTTAAAGCGTATGCTAAATTATAACGTGTTTCTTCATCCTTTGCATTGTATTTTAACGATTTTTTATAGGCATCAATTGCCTGTGTGTAATCTTTTTTTTGCAAATAACAGTTACCAATATTATGCCAAGCCTGGTGCAAAGTGTCTTTATTGGAGATTGTATTTGCTACTTGGGCAAAATTTTGGGCAGCTTCGTCAAAAACCAAACCTGCTAAAGAGTCAGGCGTAACCTTCTTGCCGCCTTGTACAAAATTTTCTTTACTGGCTTTTATTTGCAACGCATTTTTATATAAAGCATTCCCTAAATTAAAGTTTGCTTTTTGATTACTTGGACTAATTTTTAAAGCATTTCGGTATTTAAAAGCAGCTTCAGCATAGTTACTATCTTTAAAACTTTTATTTCCATAATAAATTTTCATTGCGTCTTCTTGCGACTTTAATGCAAAACTGCAAACTGTTAGTACTATAACGCTTACCGACTTTGCAGAGGTCGAAAATAAATTCAGTTTTTTAAACCACTCACTTACACGCTCACTAATTAAAAATTCGATAAAAAACAAGATTAGCGCTAAACCTAAAAACCATTGGAATTGGTCTTCGTAATCGGTATACATTTTATTTTCTAATTGTGCTTTATCCAACTCGCTTATTTTATCTAATACTGCGTTTAAGCCAATATCAGCGTTGCTGGCTTGCACATATACACCATTAGCTTTGCCTGCAATTAGTTTTAACACATCGCTATTTAATTTTGTAATAACAGTTTGTCCTTCTTTATCTTTACGATAACCTTTAATTACGCCGTTTTCAATCAATGGAATGGGTACACCTTTTTCGCTACCTATTCCAATCGTATTAATCATAATGCCATTTTTGCCAGCTTTTTCAGCAGCTGCAACTGCTTCCGAAGAGTGATTTTCGCCATCAGTAATTAAAATAATGGCTCTGTTTTTACCTTCATCGTTACTAAACGATTCACTTGCTTTTTCAATGGCGGCTTCAATATTTGTACCTTGAACCGGCACCATACCTGGACCAATAGATTCTAAAAATAATTTCGCTGCGCTGTAATCAATTGTTATTGGTAGTTGTACATAGGCTTCTCCTGCAAAAATTACCAACCCTAAACGATCGCCTTGCAAACCATCAATCATTTTTTCAAGCGCATATTTTGCACGGGTTAAGCGGTTAGGGCTTAAATCTTGTGCTAACATGCTATTACTTACGTCTAAGCAAACAATAATATCAGCCCCTTCGCGCTTTACTTCCGTTAATTTACTGCCAGTTTGTAAATTACAAAGTGCAACAATTAAACTGCAAAAACCCAGCATAAATAAAACAACTTTTATTACGCGTTTACGTTTACTTGAATAAGGAATTAATTGAGATACCAAATTTGATTCGCCCAATTTTTTTAATTTATTTTTTCGAGATATAAAATACCAAATAACCAATACCAACATAATTGGTATGGCTAATAAGCCGTAAAAATAAACTATGTGTTCAAACTTAAACATTTATGGCACAGATTTAAAAATAGTAAAACGTAATAAAAATTCTAGTAATAAAACTGCTGCTGCGAAAAGGGCTAATGGTAAAAAATGCTCGGCTTTGTTGGTAAAACTTTTTTCGCTAATAATTGTTTTTTCTAATTTGTCAATTTCCGCATAAATATCTTTAAGACTCGATTTATTGGTGGCTCTAAAATATTTTCCCCCAGTCATTGTTCCTATCTCAGTCATCGTTTTTTCGTCAATGTCCACATCTACATAATCGTATTCGTATTCATCTTGCGTATAACGTGCCACGGGTGTGAGTGCTTTACCTCTGGTACCAACTCCTATACAGTAAACACGAACACCAAATGTTTTGGCTAAGTCGGCGGCCGTTAGTGGCGCAACTTCGCCCGAATTGCTTACACCATCGCTAATTAAAATCACGACTTTGCTTTTTGCTTTACTTTCTTTAATACGACCAACTGCTGTAGCCAAGCCTACACCAATTGCGGTGCCATCTTCAACCATACCCACTTTAATAATAGGAATCATATTCTTTAATACCTTATGATCACTTGTTAGAGGGCATTGGGTAAAAGCTTCACCGCCAAAAATTACCATACCAATTCTATCATTAGGGCGGGCATCTATAAAATCTATAATTACATCTTTTGCAGCCTCTAAACGGTTAGGTTTAAAATCTTTTGCAAGCATAGATGGCGAAACATCCATACTTAAAACAATATCAATACCTTCGGTTTTACTATTTTTCCAACTACTACGGCTTTGGGGGCGGGCTAATGCCGAAATTAAAAAAACAAAAGCAATTATGCGTAAAACAAATAATAAATGACGAAACTTTGCTCTTGTAGAGGTTTTAATGCCATTAAATAAGGTAAAGGAAGAGAAGTTAAATTCGCCTTCGTGCTTTTTTAAACGCCAAATATACCAAACTACCATTGCAGGAATTATCAGCATTAGCCAAAACCAGTGCTTTTCTGCAAATTGTATATCGTTATAATAACTAAGCATTTTTATTTTGTTCCAAGTTTACAGTTCCTTGCCCTTGTATTGTTAAAGTTTCTTCACGCTTTGTGCCATTAACAAAATCGAAAGCGTTTTGTAAAGTAAAAGTATGTTCTACTTCAATTGGCGTCATTTTTGCAAACTTCACTAAGTCGGATAGTTGTAATAATTGTTGTAATTTTTCTTTACTCGTTGGGTCAACTACTTGAGTACGAAAGGCCATCATAATTTCGTCGGTTGTACTTTCTAAGGCATTAACATTGTAACGTTCTTCTATGTACAAACGTATTGTGTCTGAAATAGATGAATAGTACTCTTTGGCTTTGCCTTCTTTCCATTCTTGTGTTTCTTTTATTTTTTCTAAAGAGGCTAAGGCGGTTATATGTGCTGGGATTTTAGGTTTTTCGGGTTCAATAAACTTATTTTTATTTTTTTTAGTAAAATAAACGGTTATTAGAATAACAGCTAAAATAAATAATATAGCTGCAATGCCCCAATAAATATAATTAATATACCATTTCCAATTAAATGGTTCGTTAAAAATTGGTTTTATGTCTTTTACTTTTGTTAAGCTTGTATCTGTAGGCACCGTGTGAACCTCTAACAATAGTGTTTGAGTATAAAGGACATTATTTGTATCGTTATTTAATACAAATTTAAAGCCTGGTATTGCAAAATAACCGCTATCATACGCGCTAATTATTAATTGCTGATGTTGTAAAATGTTTGATGGATTGTTTTTGTCTGGTATGGTTGAATCAATTGCAGAAACAGAAATAACTTCTATTTTTCCCGTAAGCGTATCGCCAATAGAAGGCCATTGTACTTTAAAATCTTTTTGGTTGGCATTATAATTAAAATAGATATCTAACTTAACTTGTTCGCCAATACGAATTTTTGAAGAATCCAAAACAGCTTCTACTCTAACGTCTTGCGACTTTGCCAATGTGACGCCAAGAACCAGGAGTAATAGTATATGTTTTAATTTTTTCATTTTTAAAGTGCCCTTCGACTCCCCCTAAGGGTGTCGTACTTATCTGTTTTTAAATAAATTCATTAATGGTTTTATATAACTTTCGTGGGTATAAATACTTGTGGCATCGATACCACTTCGGTTAAAGGTATCTTTTAGTTCGTCTTCAAATTTTAACTGGTTAGTTTTAAATTTATGTCTAAATTGTTTGTCGTTTGTGTCTATCCACATCAGCTTGCCTGTCTCATTATCTTTCAATTTTATTAAACCTATTTTCGGCAATTCCATTTCAGTTTTATCAACAATGCGTAAGGCAACTAAATCATGCTTTTTATTAGCTATTTTTAGTGCGTCTTTGTAATTATTCTCTGCATAAAAATCAGTAATAAAAAATACTACACTGCGTTTTTTAATAACATTGGTTAAATACTTTAAAGCAATTTCTAGATTTGTTTTTGTGTTTTGGGGTTTAAACTCTATTAATTCTCTTATAATTCTAAGCACGTGCGATTTACCTTTTTTGGGCGGAATAAATTTTTCGATTTTATCGCTAAAAAATATAATGCCAATTTTATCGTTATTTTGCGAGGCTGAAAAAGCAACAACAGCGCATAACTCCGTAATTAAATCCTGCTTAAATTGTTTGTTGGTTCCAAATGCTCCGCTAGCACTCACGTCAACCACTAATACTACACTCAATTCACGTTCTTCTTCAAAAACTTTTACAAATGGCGTATTAAAACGCGCAGTAACATTCCAATCAATAGTTCTAATATCGTCACCGGGAGTATACTCGCGAACTTCAGAAAAAGCCATACCTCGTCCTTTAAATGCACTGTGGTATTCGCCCGAAAAAATTTGACTGCTCAAACCACGGGTTTTGATTTCTATTTTACGAACTTTTTTAAGTAAGTCTGATGTTTCCACTTTTTTGAAATGATAAATTTTAAATTTTAAATTGGTACTAATAATTTGGCATCCACCAGTTAGCATTTAAAATTTCTAAGGCACCTCTACTGTATTTAAAATTTCAGTAATAATGTTTTCTGACGTGATGTTTTCTGCCTCTGCCTCGTACGTTAAACCAACGCGATGGCGCATTACATCTAAACAAACCGCGCGAACATCTTCAGGTATTACGTAACCTCTGCGTTTAATAAATGCGTATGCCTTTGCTGCCAATGCTAAATTAATACTTGCACGTGGACTTCCGCCATATGAAATTAAGCCTTCAAATTTTTGTAATTTATATTCTTTAGGGAAACGCGATGCAAACACAATATCTACAATATAACGTTCAATTTTTTCGTCCATATACACATCTTTCACAACAGCGCGGGCTTTTATAATATCCTCGGTTTTTAAAATACTATTGGGCGTAGGCATACCTGCAGGCGAAATGTTAGATTGAATGATTTTTCGCTCCTCTTCTTTTGATGGATAGCCAATAACAATTTTTAGCATAAACCTGTCCATTTGTGCCTCTGGCAAAGGGTAAGTACCTCTTGCTCAACAGGATTTTGGGTTGCTAATACTAAAAACGGGTTTGGGAGTTTAAAAGTTTGGTCGCCAATGGTAACTTGCTTTTCCTGCATGGCTTCTAATAAAGCCGATTGTACTTTTGCTGGGGCACGATTTATCTCATCGGCCAACACAAAATTTGCAAAAATTGGTCCTTTACGGATAGAGAACGATTCTTGCTTTTGACTGTAAATTTGAGTGCCAATTAAATCGGCAGGTAATAAATCCGGCGTGAATTGAATACGGCTAAATTGTGCATCAACACATTTGGCTAGTGTATTAATAGCAAGGGTTTTAGCTAATCCGGGTACACCTTCTAATAGTATATGTCCGTTACTTAATAAGCCAATTAACAAACGTTCTACCATTTGTTTTTGCCCAATAATTACCTTATCCATTTCCATAGTAAGTACATCAATAAATGCACTTTCGCGTTGAATACGTTCGTTAATTTCTTTAATATCTACCATAAAATTTTTGTTGTTTAAACAGTAGGTAAAGATAGAAAGGCAAAGGGTTTTAGGGCAAGTTTAAGTAGTTAAAATATGTTAATGAGGTAAGTTTGTGAATCTTAAATAATTTTAAAATCATCCGCATCTAACCCAACTGGGAAAGCTTTTCTAAAATCATTTAAATAATTTTTATCGAGTGTTACTGTTTCAATACTTTCTTCATTTGCCTTTGGGTTATTAATAACTTCTCCCCGGGGATTAATGATTAAACTATCTCCGGAATGATTGATTTTATTAACATCTAGACCAACACGATTTACACCAATAACGTAGCACTGATTTTCAATGGCGCGTGCAATTAACAATTGTTTCCAAGGATAACTCCTAACTTCGGGCCAGTTGGCCACGTAAATTAGAAGATCGTAATCAGCCCCAAGGGATGCTAATGCCGGGTCGAAGGCTGAGGACATCATTTCGTTAGAGCAAGATGTTATTTTCATTTTATTTCTGCTCCAAATTGGGAAACGTAAATCGTAACAAATTAGGGGGCAGGCATTCCAATCTTTGACTTGTGCAATTAGTTTTTGCGTACCTGCAGTATAATGTTCATTTTCTTTCCCCATTGTAAATAAATGCCGCTTATCATAGGAGGAATATTTTTCTGATGGTTGTACCCAATACAACCGATTGTAAAACTTATTGTTGTCGCAAACTGCTACACTACCTGTTATTACTGCCCTTCTTTGCCTGGCCTTTTGCTTTAGCCACTCCAAAGTTAAATTGTCGTTTTCAGCAAATTGTTTTGGATTCATTGTAAAACCCGTCGTAAACATTTCTGGCAAAATAATTAAATCGGTTGATTCTCTGATATTATCAATCAAAGAGTCAAAGTGTTGCAAATTTTTTTCGCGATTTTCCCAATGTAAATAGGTTTGTATATATGTAATCTTCATCGGCAATAGTTATTATAGGCATTAATAGCTGGCTTGTAATTACTTTGTGCAGCAATTTTAAAATCTTGGCAGGGGCTTTGCTTTAAATTAACTTTTGCTACACCTCTCCAATAGTAGGCCTCGTAATAGTTTGGGTTTAATTTTATGCAATCGCTAATATCATTTAGGCAAGCATTAAAATTTTGTTTTTTACCTTGTGCAATACCTCGTTTAAAATAAAAATCAGGCTCATCGGCTTTTATCTCTATACTTTTATTGTAGGATAAAATAGCTTTATCTAATTGGTTTAAGTCGTTATAACAATTACCCAATACAAAATAGGCTTTGGAATTACTTTTTTCAATCGCTAAAACAGCATTGGCATCGTTAATAGCTTTTGATAAATCATTAAGCGCATAATACGCCGAAGCCCTTCCAATTAGAGCCTTTGAGTAACTGTATAATCGTAACGTCTGATTAAAGCTTTTAATGGCTAGTTCCGGTTTATTCATTTTTAAAAATAATAAACCACGGTTATAAAAACTTTTATAATTATTTGGAGCAACTGTTGCAGCTTTATTAAAATAATCAAGCGCTTTTAAATCATTGTTAGCAAACATATATTCTACACCTAAACTATTTAGCGCAATAAATTGATTGGGGTAATTTTTTAATATGTCTTCGTACAAACTTATTGCACTTTTCCATTTAGTAATTCTATTAAATGTAAATGACGAAAAAATTATAATGACAATTATGTAAATTACTGCTTTATTCAGTTTGGTAGATTTTATTAAAAAGCCTAAAGCCCAGGCCAAACCAATAATTGGAAGGTAGGCATAACGGTCTGCATACAGTGCTTCGCCAAATGGCAATAGTTGAAGCACCAAAATTAAATTTAAGAGAAAAAACAATATAATTAATAGCAAACTGTATTTTTTTCGTTTAATGAAATAAATAATTAATCCGCTAAAAAGTAGTAAAACACCATAACCAAATATTAGAATTGAAGTTTTAATTTCGGGATAAGAATAAATGACACTTAGTTTAAATGGGAATAAAAAAAGTAATAAATAGTTTAAAAGTGCAAAACCGGCTAAACCAAAACGTTGGTAAAAAGGGAATTCATGCGCGTGATTAATAAATAAATCTGCGGTTTGAGCTTTAATTGTAATAAGACCAATTATGATGGAAATAACTAAAAACGGTATTTTACCGAAGATAAATTTTAGAGAAATTATTTTATTTTTAAAAATATCTACTGATATTAATATTAGTGGTAATACAACTACTGAGGATTTACTTAAACAGCCTAAACAAAAAAATAGAAGAGTAAACAAGTAATGTTTTTGTTTAGAATTTTCTAAATAGTTTAAATAATTTATTAAACCGCACAGTAAAAATGTAGCAGATAAAACCGTTTTTAATTCGCTAATCCAACCCACACTCTCTATTTGTAGGGGATGCAAGAGAAATACAATACTGGATAAGCTAGCTAACCAATTTAATTTAAATAGTTTATTTGTAATTATATAAACCAGAACACCATTTAATAAATGAAATAAAATATTTATCAAGTGATGTCCGCTATCATTATTATCGAAAAACAACCACGCAAGGGCATGAACCAGCATTGTAATTGGGATATAATTTCCAACATAATGATTTGTAAAAAGTGCCTTTATATCAAAGTTTTGAACAGCTTTATTTTTAAAAACCATTTCAGGGTCGTCCCAACTAATATGATTATAAAATAAAAATTTAAAGTAAACTATACTTGTAATAATTAATGCAATAATTATTATGAGATGTTCTTTAATTATATTTTTTAAATTTACCTTCACGGAGTAAATTTAACATTAAAATAAAAACAATAAATTTTAAGAGTGATAAAATTATCGGTAGTAATAATAACGTTTAACGAAGAGCATAATATTGAACGATGTTTACTTTCGGTAAAAGAAATTGCTGACGAAATAGTTGTATTGGATTCGTTCAGTACTGACAAAACTCAGGCTATTTGCGAAAAATATGGTGTTCAATTTTATCAACATAAATTTGATGGGCATATACAACAAAAAAACAGAGCCATTACCTATGCAAAACATAGACACATTTTGTCCTTAGATGCGGATGAAGCCTTGGATAAGACATTAATCGAATCTGTTAAAAATGTAAAATCTAATTTTATAAAAGATGGTTATTATATGAACCGCTTAACTAATTATTGCGGACATTGGGTGAAGCATTGCGGTTGGTATCCAGATACTAAATTGCGTTTATGGGATAGTAGCAAGGGGCATTGGACAGGTATCAATCCACATGATAAATACGAATTATTTGAGGGTGATAAAAATACCGAACATATTAAAGGCGATATTTTACATTATAGTTTTAATACGGTTGCAGACCATTACAAGCAGGTAGAATATTTTACGGATATTTCTTCTAAAGCTTATTTCGACAAAAAGAAGAAAGCTCCGTTTTATAAATTGATAGTTAACCCGGTGGCAACTTTTATAGGACACTTTTTTTTAAATCTGGGATTTATGGATGGTAAAGCGGGTTTTTTAATTTGTAAAATTTCTGCGTATGCGACCTATTTAAAATATAAAAAATTAAGAGGACTTTACACTAAATAATTTGAATCAAAATAAGAAGATATTAGAATTAAATTTCGAAAAAACCTGGCGTGGTGGTGAGAGACAGACCCTGTATAACATGATGGGCTTTAGAGATGCTGGATATGATGTAGAATTAATTTGTAAAAAAGGCTTTCCTTTAGAAAAAAAGGCGTTGGAATTAAATTTTAAAACACATTCGTTTAGCAATACATTTTCGGTTTATTTTTATTTAATATTTAAAGGTAAAAATTACAAATTTCTTCATGCGCAGACGTCGCACATACTTACTTATTGTGTGTTTTCAAAATGGTTTCATAAAATACCAATTGTATTTTCAAGAAAAGTTGACTTTGTGCCAAAGGGTTTTTTAACTAAAGTAAAATACAAATACACCAACTATATAACTGGAGTAAGCGAAGCTATTAAAGTGATTATTGAAAAATTTTGCAGTAAAAAAGTGTCAATAGTCTCCGATATTGCATTAAAACAAAATTTAAATAAAGAGAGAGCTTTAAAAGTACTAAACGAAAAAAATATTTCAACTGAAAAAAGAGTTATTGGCACTTTGGCAGCATTTGTAGACCATAAAGACCCGCATACAATGTTAGAAGCGATAAAATTATTATCAGAAAAAAGAAATGATTTTGTTTTTCTGCATTTTGGTAATGGTGAGTTGCAAACTGTTATAGAACAAAAAATAAAGGGGTATAATTTAGAGAATTGTTATAAAGTAATGGGATTTTATGAAAATGCCGAAGATTTCTTTTCTATACTTGATGTATTTGTTATGAGCTCAAAAGAAGAGGGTTTGGGTAGTAGTGTTTTAGATGCATTTCTTTACGAGGTTCCTGTTGCATCGACAACCGCTGGTGGATTAAAAGATTTGGTAAAGGATAACCGAGCTGAAAGTTGTGAAAAGCAAAACCCAAAACAATTGGCAGATTGCATCGACGCTTTATTGTCTCAGCCAGAAAGAGCCGAAGAGCATGTGAAAAACGCAAAACTTTATGTAGAAGAATTTCACAGTATGCAATTTATTACAAATCAATATTTGAATTTATTTCAAAAAAAATAAAATGAGCGATAAACAGTTTAAAGATAAAGTAGTTTGGATTACTGGCGCTTCCTCTGGCATTGGTGAGGCATTGGCACTTGAATTTGCAAAAAGAGAAGCACGCCTTATTTTATCAGCAAGAAGAGAAGAAGAGTTGAAGCGCGTTTTAGAACTAACAAAACTACCTTCGTTAGATGTAATGATTTTACCTTTTGATTTAAATGATACGAGTAATGCAAGTGCTTTAACTGCACAAATAATAAATAAATTTGGTAGGATAGACATCTTAATAAACAATGGTGGCTTTAGTCAGCGTGGTGAGGCAATGCAAACTAATATAGAAATTGACAGGCAATTAATGGAAATAAATTATTTTTCTTATCTGAATTTAACTAAGGCAGTATTACCATACATGAAACGCCAAAAAAGTGGACATATTGTTGTAGTAAGTAGCATTGCCGGTAAATTTGGATTTTATTTACGTTCTTCATACAGTGCTGCAAAACACGCTCTGCATGGTTTTTTTGAATCATTGCGATTAGAAACAGAAAGCTTTGGAATAAAGACATTAATTGTTTGTCCTGGAAAAATAAAGACAAACGTCTCTTTTAACGCTGTTACTGCAACCGGTGATTCTCATAATAAAATGGACGAAAGTCACGAAAATGCTATGAGTGCCGAAGACTGCGCGAAACATATAATAGACGGCATTTCAAAAAATAAAGAAGAAATATTTATTGGAGGAAAGGAAATTTTAATGGTGAAAATAAAACGGTTTTTTCCAAAATTATTTTCAAAATTGATTCGTAAACAAAGCCCTTATTAATATTTAAAAACAAAACTGAAAAAAGATTATTTATTTATAACAACTCTTTTAGTTACTTTATCAATACCATTATTAATCTCAACAAGGTAGATACCATTTGCCTGATTATTTAAATTAACGGCTATGTTTTTTTGTTTTATATCATTTACTTTGTTTATATAAACAAGTTGTCCCATCATATTATAGATTATAATTTCTATAGTTTGTTGAGATTCAAATGTTGTAATAATGTTAAAGCAACCTGTAGAAGGGTTTGGAAATAAATTGACATTATTATTAAAAATTGTGTTTTCTTTTATGCCAACTGCCCCACATTCAATTATTGGCAATATTGCTAAGTTATAAAAACTACCACCCCACGATACGTTCATATCATGCCAGCTATTATCGCTCCATTTTTCCCAAGCTGTATTACTTGTACTACTTTTTTTGTTTAAGATAGCAACGGTATCGTTTGCAATGTTTGGAATAGTTACAGATGCGAAAAAACCACCAGTGGTTGGAGCGCTTATTGGAGTTGAAAAAATAAACTTAAACGGCATAATAATTTGATTAGCGAAAGTAAAGGATGGATCTCCACAATAATTTACATTATTTACATTAATAGAATTATTGTAAATATTACTAAGATTTTCCGAAACTGAACCCAATAGAGTTCCAGGCATTGCTGTCGCAGAGGTTCCATCATATAATTTTAAACTAATATTTGAATTGCCATTTGTTCCATAACTTGCACTCAAATTAAAAAACAGCACCACTACTCCAATTATTTTTGGATTAGATGCACTACTATATTTTGACGTACTAATAAATTCAGCCTTTTCTATATCACCATAACAATTTGTGCCACAAACGTAACCGGCCATCTGTGAACCTTGGGAACAAAATGTTTCGGTGGCTGATGCAGTGGCCCTAATTAAAGTTAAAGTATTTGTACTTGTAAAATTACTAACGGTATAAGAACACGAAGAGCTTGTTCCGGTACCACTGCATAAAGTGGCTGAACTGGCTGTTAATTGGGTTCTAAATGGACAGCTTGCCATTGCCGTTTGCATTCTTAAACGTTGGTCGGGTGTAAACATATACAAACAAGCATCGTTACAATAATCCATAAAATTTATAAACATATCTCCGTTTGGACCGTTTGAACAAGTAACTGAGGGAAATGTCGGGCATCCAGTATTTGGGTCTTGTTGGGTTGGAGTATCGTTGCAAAAATCATTCCCACAACTAGCGTCTCCCCAAATATGTCTTAGTCCCAACCAATGACCAATTTCGTGTGTTGCAGTTCTTCCTAAGTCATAAGGTGGCGCTAACGTACCAATATCCCCAATTGATTTTGTCCAACACCAAACGCCATCCGTAGTTGAAGTCCCTAATCCACTTGTTAAACCACTTAAACTTGTTCCGGAAGGAAAAGTAGCATACCCTAATAAACCAACAGAAGAATTTACATCCGAAATCCAAATATTTAAATATCGGGCTGGATCCCATATCGTGTTTGGTTTAATAACATTTTCTATGTAGGTTCTAAAGCTTGAAGAGGAGCTAAATGATGTAGGGTTGGACCAGCTGTTTGTAGAGTAATTTATTCTATCAATTCCGGGTTCAGCAAGTGTTGTACCAGAAGTGTTTTTTTGTGCTAAACAAAAATTGACGTTACAATTTGCGATTAATGCGGAAGAAAAATTAGTGCTGGAAATATTAGAGGAGTTTAGTCCAATGCCGGCAAAATCATCATTTAGTATTTTAATTTGAGAATTAATTTGCGCTTGTGAAATATTAGGAAACGTACCAACACTTTGTCCGCCATGAATAACGTGAAATACAACAGGTATCGTGTAATTAGTATTTAAATTTTTATTAGTTAAGCTTAGTTGTTTAAACTCTTCAACTTTTAAATTAAACCAATCGTTCCATTCTTTACCTGGGGTTTCGGTACCACATGTTTTTTGTTTGGGTTGGTTGGTTTGGGCAAAATAAAAAGTCGAATAGAAAAAAATGGAAAATACTAGTAAAGATTTTGTCATAGGTTTTGTTTTTAGGAAATTGTTATGCAAAATTAGTCAATATTAAATTCAAATATATAGTAGCAATAATTTTTTGTTGGATAAATAGCCTTTAAATCTAATGATAAAGCTAAATCTTTAATTAGTGGAACACCCAATGTTTGCTGAGTTAACGCATCGTCAAAATCAAATCCTTTTCCGTTATCTCCAATTTTTAAAACTACCTCATTCTCAGATAATTTTGTTATTTGAACTAAAACTTGGTAATTATTAGTTGTTTCAGAGGCATATTTTATAGAATTTAAAATCACTTCCGAAACAATCAAGCCAACATGAATAGCTTTTTTTGTAGAAATTAAAAAATCTAACTGCACAATTTCGGCTTCAAAATTATTTCTAATTTGCGGGTAGGTTACTTTAAATTCTACAATTAATTCCTTAATGTAATCCGATAAATTTATGCTTAAAAACTGATTGTTTTTAGTCAACATATCATGAATGGCAAGCATAGAAAATATACGCTGTTCGTACTCGTCTAATAAAACTTTTGATTCGTTATGTGAAGTATGCGCCTTGCTAATACGCATTAAACTAATTAAAATAGTTAAGTTGTTTTTTACGCGATGGTTAATTTCGCGCATTAATAAATCTTTTTCATTTAAGGCAATTTCAAGTTTTTCTTGTATCACTCGCCTTTTTCTAGCTTCTAAATTTGAAGCAAATACAAACGAAACACTTAAACAAAAACTAATTTCTTCAGCAGTAAATTTCTTAATTTTTTCTGTTTTTTCGTAGCACATTACACCAATTAATTCTCCTGAAATCCGAATGGGAATGTCTAACAATGAACAAATACCAAGTGGTTTGGAATAGTTTTCGTTAAATTCTTTTGTAAAAGGATGGTTGTAAATATCTTCAGCTAAAATAATTTTATTTTCATGCAGCGCATCAAAATATCTTGCGTAATCTTCTTTTTTAAGTATAGAGTCTTTTGAAAATTTTCTTGTTCTACTATCGTACTCGCCCATCGAGATAATTGCGGTTTTTTCGTTGTTAAACAGCCAAACACTCATTCTTTCGATTTTTAACGATGCCAAGATACGCTTAGAAATATCCTGCATCATGGCATCAATATCATCGCGTTTTAAAAAATGTATTTGCGATAGACTATCGAGTTCTTCAAGTAGATTAACGTCTTGATAAATCATAAGCTATTAAATTTATACTAAAGATAATTTTTTATGTGAATTAAAAAAATTATTTCGTATTAAATTTAACTTAACTTTTGGTAGGTTTGCCACCAACGATCGGGTATTTCGTTGGTTATGGCTAGTTCATAGTCTTTATAACTACAAGGTATTAGGGTATGGCGTTCAAATTTTAAATCTTTATGAGGTGGGTAAGGTATTTCCATCCACCAACGATCGCTTTTTTTACTTTTATAAAAATTTATTTCGTATTTTTCGTCTTGGAGCACTACGTGAAATCTAACATAATCGGGGTTTGTACGGCTTGGGAAATCGTTTTTACGATTATAAAATCCATCTAAAAAACACCAAATCATTTGCGCGGCCAAGTGAGAAGTTTTACCACTTATATCAAAAGTTGGATTAATTTCGTAAATTCCTAATGAGGATAATTTATCATTCATTCCAGCGTAGCGCATCATCTGGCAAGCTTCTTCAGCATAAAAACCATTTGGTGAGGCATTTGGATTAGCAGGCGCATCAGAGTGTTTAATAGCAGTTATATCAAAAGTAATCATATCAGCCTGGCGTATAATTGGTTCTGACTCTTCAATTTTATCGCGGACTTGCCCCAAACGGTAACTATCAAAATACAAGCGATTCATCATTTGTAAACTGTTAGGATCTACTAAATAGGTTTGATAACCGATGTTGCTGTAGTTAAAAAGATAATTAGGTTGATGTAAAATAATTTTACCCAAGTACGAATTGTTACTTATTTCGGTATCGGGATTTCCTAAATCAAATACACTATCTATTGCAACAATGTTTATGGTTTGTTCTAAATCTTTATAGCCTAAAAATTGAGCATAGCTTAAATCCTGACTACCACCGAGGATAATTGGAATTATATTTTTACGAACTAAAAAATCAACGGTTGTTCGCAAAGCAAAATAAGTATCGTCAGTTGAATTACCTGGCATTATGTTTCCTAAGTCTACAACACTTGCTCTAAAACTACCGCCATATAATTTGTATAAAAAACCTCTAACATCGTTTGGCGCTAAATTACTTCCAGTATTATTTTCAGAATTTCTGTCTTCACACACACCAATAATAGCAATGTCTTTTTCTTCCAATTCCGGAAAATTATCAATGTCTGTATAAATCGAAAAAGTATTTCCAAATTGAGATTCACTAAGTTGTAAACCGTTAGTAATATCGTTAATGTCAATTGGACTAAAAAAATGGGCAATATCACTCATAGAATAATTTTTACTAAATATAAATTTCATTTAGCAATAAAATTAATCTTCAGCTCAATATTAATTAATAGTGCATTGTTAGAAACAAAGCTTTAACTCTCTATTCCCCCTTAAATTCTGGTTTGCGCTTTTCTAAAAATGCCTGCACGCCTTCTTTGTAATCAAAACTATTAGCAGATTCAACCTGCATTTCTTTTTCTACGGCTAATTGATCTTGTAAGGTATTTTTATAGGTTTGATTTAATAAACGTTTTGTTAAACCAATAGCCTTCGTAGGCAAATTAGCGATGTTTTTAGCACTGGCAAACGTTTGTTCAGCCAACTCAGCATCCGCAAAAACTTTATAAACAATACCAAAGTTTTGCGCATCTTTAGCAGAGAGTTTATCACCTGTTATCATCAACGCACTAGCCAAATTTAAACCAACCAAACGAGGAAGGGTAAATGTGCCACCACTATCAGGAATTAAGCCTATTTTACTAAACGCCTGAATAAACGAAGCAGATTCAGCAGCATAAACTATATCACAAGCTAAAGCAATGTTTGCTCCTGCGCCAGCAGCTACACCGTTTACAGAAGCAATAATAGGTTTTTCAATGGCACGAATTTTTAAAATAATTGGGTTATAGTGTTCAGCGACAATTTTCTCAATTCCCGGCCCGTTAGGGTCGATGGCTTCACTTAAATCTTGCCCTGCACAAAAGGCTTTGCCGTTAGCGGTTAAAACGATACACCGAATGGCTTTATTTCTTTCAGCTTCATCCAAAACCGCTTGCAATTGTAATGCCATTTCGCGATTAAAGCTGTTAAATTTATCGGGACGGTTTAAAGTGATGATTAAAACGTTGTCTTTTTGTTCAGTTAAAATTTGGCTCATAAATATTAGTGATTTATAATTTTTTTGTAAGATTCAGTAATGCCTTTAATAATAGAAGAGCTTAGGCCGCTATGCTCCATTTGATTTAATCCGGTTATAGTTACACCTTTTGGAGTTGTTACTTTATCAATTTCTTCTTCTGGATGTGTGCCGTTTATTAATAATAAATCGGCTGCACCTTTTGCAGTTTGAGCGGCAATTAATCGAGCAGTTTTAGCATCAAATCCAATTTCAATTCCGGCTTGTATATTTGCACGAATATAACGCAAAGCAAATGCAGTGCCACATGCGCCAAGGACAGTTGCCGCATCCATTAATTTTTCGTCAATAATTGTGGTTTTTCCAATGGCATCAAAAATAGATTGTATGTATATAATACTTTTATCGTCTAATGAACTAAATGACAAACACGTCATACTTTGACCAATGGACATAGCTGTATTTGGCATAGCACGTGCCACTTTACACTTTTTGTTAATCGTTTTTTCAATTTCATCAATTGAAACACCTGTAACACATGACACGATTATTTGATTGGCTTTTAGTGTTTTCGAAATTTCACTCAATACATCTTTTGCCTGGAAAGGTTTTACGCACAATAAAATGATTCCGGCATTTTTAATTGCTTGTTTGTTGTCGCTTAAAATTGTTACGCCTTTTGCTTTGTAATTGCTTAATTCAGAAACGTTTCGTTTAGTAATTGTTAAAATATTTGGTTTACAAAATGATGTAGATATCAATCCTTCCGCTATTGCTTTTCCTAAATTGCCCCCGCCTAATATTGTAATTATGCTCATTAAATTAAACTTTTAGCTTTTTCAATAACAACTTTCAAACCTTCCAATTTAGTTCCGCCGGCCTGCGCATAAAATGCCTGTCCGCCACCGCCGCCATTAATTTCTTTTGCCAATTCACGAATTAAAGTACTGGCATTTAAGTTTTTTTCTTTAACCAAGTTATCATTTATAATAATTGAAATGCTTGGTTTTTCATTTATTTCCTGAGCAATTAGGCAAAACAAATTTGGCACTTCGTTGCGTAATTCAAACAACATATTTTTAGTTTCTTCGGCATTATCAAAATTAATTTTTGACACGATAACATTTACATCATTACGTTTTTCAATACTTGTAGCCAGCTCTTTTTTTATGACTAATGCTTTTTCTTTGTAAAGTAAAGAGAGTTGTTTTTGTAATTCAGAATTTTCATCCATTAAATTACTTATGCTTTTAACAATATCTTTGCTGCCTTTTAGTAACGTTTTAATTTCGTTAATAGTGTTGGCTTGGTTATCAAAAAATTCTTCTGCTTTAACTGAGGTAACGGCTTCAACCCTTCGGATACCGGCAGCTACTGCACCTTCGCTAATAATTTTAAAATAACCAATTTGGCCCGTTGCATTTACGTGACAGCCGCCACAAAGCTCTATTGAATAATTTTTGTCAAAGGTAACTACGCGAACAATATCGCCATATTTTTCACCAAACAATGCCATTGCGCCGGTTTTCTTCGCATCCTCAATGCTCATTAATTGAACGTCACCTTTTATGTTTTCACGAATTTTATTATTCACTATTTTTTCAATCTGCTGAATTTCTTCGTCAGTAATTTTTGCGAAGTGTGAAAAGTCAAAACGTAAATGTTCTTCGTTTACCAAACTTCCTTTTTGTTCAACGTGTGTTCCTAAAACTTGTCTAAGAGCCGCGTGGAGCAAGTGCGTGGCTGAGTGATTATTTGTAGTGCTTAATCTTTTTTCTGAATTGACTTTTGCTGTAAAAATTGCGCTCAATTTTTCCGGAAGTTTATCTGTATAATGTATAATGACACCATTCTCTTTTTTAGTATCAGTGATAACTATTTTTTCATTGATGTTTTCTAAGGCACCTGTATCTCCCACTTGTCCGCCACTTTCAGCATAAAATGGCGTTTTATTTAACACCAAGTGAAATTGTTCTTTGTTTTTTGCTTTTACTTTTCTGAAACGAATAATAGATGCTTCGCATTCTGTTTCATTGTAGCCAATAAATTCAGTTTCTTTTTCCTGACTTTCTGTTAAATGTTTGTTTTCTCCAACGTAAATCCAATCTTCTGTATCTACTGCTGTTGCCAATCTTGAACGATTTTTTTGCTCCGTTAAGGCTTCGTTAAATGCTTTTTCATCAATACTTAAATTATAACCGCGTGCAATAAGGCTTGTTAAATCTAAAGGGAAGCCAAACGTATCATATAATTCAAAAACTACTTTTCCATCAATTATTTTTTGGTGAGCAGCAGTTGTGTCAATACAAACCTGATCAATACGCTTTAACCCAATTTCCAATGTTTTATAAAACGAAAATTCTTCTTCGCGAATTACTTTTTCGATCAATAGTTTTTGAGTGTTTAATTCAGGAAAAGCAGTCCCCATTTGATGCGCCAACGTTGGAACAATGCGGTACATAAAGGGTTCTTTTAAATTTAAAGTTTGATATCCGTAACGAATGGCTCGGCGTAAAATACGGCGAATCACATAACCAGCACCTGTATTGCTTGGTAACTGCCCATCGGCAATGCTAAACGAAATAGTTCGGATATGATCTGCTATGACGCGCATAGCAATATTTATAAGTTGTTGTTTTTTGTGTTTTTCTTCGTCTTGGGTATTGTATCTGTGGCTGCTTAATTCTTCAATTTTGTGAATTAAAGGCATAAAGACATCAGTATCATAATTACTTTGTTTGCCTTGCAAAACACGCACCAAACGTTCAAAGCCCATGCCGGTATCTACATGTTGTTTTGGAAGTTTTATTAAAGAGCCATCCGCTTTACGCTCAAACTCCATAAAAACGTTGTTCCAAATTTCAATAACCTGAGGATCATCATTATTTACGAGCTTAGCACCATCTGTTTTTTTTCTTTCTTCATCGCTACGGCCATCGTAATGAATTTCAGAGCAAGGTCCACAAGGCCCCATATCTCCCATTTCCCAAAAGTTATCTTTTTTATTTCCGTTTAAAATACGTTTTTCATCAATAAATTGTTTCCAAGTATCGTAAGCTTCTTGGTCAAAACTTAATCCTTCGTCTTTACTACCTTCAAATACGGTAACGTACAAACGGTCTTTATCAATTTTATAAACGTCTGTCAATAATTCCCATGCCCATGAAATTGCTTCTTTTTTAAAATAATCACCAAAGCTCCAGTTGCCGAGCATTTCAAACATAGTGTGGTGATAAGTGTCAACACCCACTTCCTCCAAATCATTATGTTTACCACTTACACGCAAGCATTTTTGAGTATCGGCTATACGTGGATATTTAATAGGGGCGTTACCTAAAAATATGTCTTTAAAAGGAGCCATACCGCTATTATTAAACATAAGGGTAGGGTCGCCTTTTACTACCATTGGCGCGCTTGGAACAATTTGATGTTGTTTGCTTTGAAAAAAATCTAAAAATGTTTGTCGTACTTTAGTTGAGTCCATGAGGGTTTAAAAAAATCGTAACGAAGATAGTAATTTATGCTCTATTACCCAATTCAATAATTGCAAGATTTTTTATTTCTGTGCCTTCAATTTCAAATTTAACCGCTGTTTTGACATTATGAAAACCATGAATGCCACATGCACCCGGATTTATATGTAACAAATTTAATTGCTTGTCGTAAATAACTTTTAGAATGTGTGAATGCCCACAAATAAATAGTTTTGGTTGATGTTCTAACAATAAATTTTTTACCCTCGAAGGGTATTTGCCGGGGTAACCGCCAATATGAGTGATTAAAACCTTAACGTTTTCGCAATCAAAAATTAAATTTTCGGGATATGACTTTCTAATATCTTGCCCATCGATATTGCCGCATACTGCCTTTAAAGGTTTTAGCTTTTCAATTTTTTTGCATACATCGTAAGTGCCAATATCTCCTCCATGCCAAATCTCGTCGGCGTTTTCAATATGTTTTATTAGTTTTTCATCTAAAAAAGAGTGCGTATCGGATATGAGTAAAATCTTTTTCAGAATTATGTTTTTGTGAAGCGAAGGTAATAAATGTAGGAAGCTTTTTATGTTAAAAGTGTATTAAAAATAGATTGGAACTAGTAAAGGAGTTAAAATGCAAAGGGCTATGATTATTGTCAGTTCTTCTAAATTGCTTAGCACAAAAGATATGCCTAACTTTACAACATGAAAAAAACATTACTATTAGTATCTTTATTATCACTTATGAGTTCTACGGTTGTCAAATTTGATAAACAACCTTTTACTTTATATACAGCAAAAGGAAATAAGGCAAACTACGATCAACTTTTAGTTGAGGCTAAAAAAGCCGATATAATATTGTTTGGAGAGTTGCACGATAACCCAATTTGCCACTGGTTGCAAAGAGAACTAACGCAAGATTTATATGTAGACAAAAAAGAAAACCTGGTGCTTGGTGCCGAAATGTTTGAGGCAGACGACCAAATTGCTTTAAACGAATACCTTGCTGGAAAAATGTCGGAAAAAACAATTAAAGAGGAAGTAAAACTTTGGACTAACTACGCCACTGATTACAAGCCACTTTTAGATATTGCTAAAAAAAATGGTTTAAAATTTATTGCTTGTAACATTCCTCGCCGTTATGCCAATATGGTTTATTTAAAGGGGGAGAAAACGCTTGACAGTATTGATTTTGAAGCAAAAAAATGGATTGCACCCTATCCAATAAAATACGACAGTACTTTGAAATGTTACAAAGAGATATTTGAAAATGCGGGCGGTCATGGCGGGCAAAATTTGCCAAAATCACAAGCTTACAAAGATGCAACTATGGCTTACTTTATTTTAAAAAATTGGAGTAAAGGCAAAACATTTATTCACTACAACGGGGCTTACCACAGTAATAATCATCAGGCAATCGAGTGGTATTTAAAACAACAAAACCCTAACTTAAAAATTTTGGTAATTTCGTCGGTTGAACAAAAAGACAATTTAAAATTAGAGGAAAAAGCAATTGATAGCGGAGATTTTATTATTTGCACACCCGAAACTTTAACTAAAACATATAAATAAAAACTTTGTTTGATAAAACTATTTTTTCAATAGTTTTTTGTATAAGTTATCCATGTCCCTGCACAGCCTTTGGTAACTGAATGTTTCGATAATTTCATTTTTTGCAATTGAAGAATCTGCGGTAACAGTTTTAAAATGCACAATTACATTTAAAAGGTTATTTTTTAATTCAGTTACATCTTCAACTTCGCTCAAAATGCCACATTTAGGGTTTAAAATGTCTTTAATGCCACCCACATTCGTGGTGATAATATATTTTCCTGCAGCTTGTGCTTCAATTAAACTTACAGGTGTGCCTTCATTTTTGGAGGTTAAACATACCAAATCCAAACCTGCCAGGGCAATATCTACTTCTTTTATCCAGCTAGTAAAAATAAAATTCGTGTTGGTATCCTCTCCAAACGAATAGGTTAATTGTTTTCGTTTTATATAATCTATTAATTGTTGTTTCGTCTCTCCGTCACCTATAATAATAGCTTTAATAGGCGTGTTACATTTTTTTAAAACGAATTCAATGGCATCAATAAATAAAAAATGATTTTTTATTGGCGCTAATCTGCCAATAATACCAATAGCGAGTTCGTTTTCTTTAATTAAGTATTTACTTCTGAAGGAATTTCTTTTTTCGAGTTGATTTTCGGTAAACCTGTTTAAATCAAAGCCTAAAGGAATAACCACCGTTTGATTTTCAGTACACACTTTGTGTAGTTTTGTTAATTCATTTTTTTGAATTTGGCTAATGGCGATTATGGCAGTACTTTTTTTTGATAAATATTTTTCAATTGTTTTAAAAATAGTGGTTTTTAGTTTTGAAAAATACCCATGAAAAACATGCCCGTGAAATGTGTGAATAATAACGGGAACTTTGCAATGAATGGCTGCTAAACGCCCAATTGCCCCAGCCTTACTAGCATGTGTGTGAACAATGTCGGGTTTAAATTCTTTAATTAGTTGTTTAATTTTTTTATAAGCTTTATAATCTTGAAAAGGATTGATGCTTCGCCGAAGTTCAACGATAATTTTAGGGTTTAATCCTAATGATTGCGGAATGTATAAAGAACTCTCTTCGCCCGCTTCTTCTGGTCCGCCAATTAAAAGGGTTTCGTATTCTTGTGATAAATATTTACTCAGATAAGAAACGTTGTAGGTAATGCCACCAAGGTTAAAACGATTAATAATACGAAGTACTTTTGGCATAGTTTTATAGAAAAGTTAAACGTTTTGGGGTATTTTGTGTCAAATAAATTAGTAAAATTGTGTTTGTAAATATAGTTAACACATCATTAAAAAATAATTATATTAGTAAGCTATTTTAAAAATTTTAAAACATACTTATCTCTTTTATGTGCTATTTATTGCGAGCAATTTGTTTTCGCAACAACTCCGCTTTAAACATATAACCAACCACGATGGCTTAAGCTCTCTATACGTTAGTTGTATTATGCAAGATGATAAAGGTTTTATGTGGTTTGGGACCCAAGATGGCCTTAATAAATATGATGCTTATCAGATTAGGGTTTTTAAAAACGACCCTACAAACGCAAACTCACTTTCAAGTAGCGATATTACATGCTTAAAACAACTAAGAACAGATTTAATTTTGATAGGTACTCGCGAAGGCTTAAACTTTTTTAACCCCATTACTGAAAAATTTACAGCGATTAATAATATTAAGGGCTTAAACGTAAAAATAAATGCCATTGCTACATTTGATAGTACCAATGCCATTGTTGGAAGTGATGAAGGTTTGTTTTTAGTAAATCTTATCACAAAGAATGTAAAAGCATTTCCTTTTCCTATAGAAGATCAAGTAAACGTTAAAGCTATTCTACAAATAAAAAACACTTTTTATATTGGCACTAAAGAAAAAGGATTATGGACACTAAGTAAAAATAAATTAGAACGCATAAACTTTATAAAACCAGATTATTTAAGTTTTGATGTAAATGAGTTACAGTCAATTTACGATTTAAAATTATATGCAAATAAATTATATGTAGGGTCAAAAAGTAATGGCGTATTTAAAGTGAATTTATCCGACTTTGAAATTGAAAACAAAATAAAATTTGATAATTCGGTAAATGCAAATTTCATAAATAAAATGGAAATCTTAAATAATAAAATTTATATAGCTTCAGGAAACGGTTTTATAATATATAATTTACTAAATGATAAATATAATCATATTATAAATAGTAATAATCCATTTAGTATTGCTAACGATTTAGTAAAAACGGTATTAATTGATAACGAAGAAAATATTTGGTTAGGCACTGAAATAGGTGGCGTAGATGTTTCCTTTAAACAAACTCAAAAGTTTCCTGCAAATGAATACGATGAAATCATTGAATTAAAAAATATTTACTCGTTTTTAGAAGTAGAAAACAATTGCTACGTTGGGGGCGAAAACATAGTAAGGCGATTTAATACCAAAACCAAAAATAGTATTGATGATTTAAGTAAACTTTTAAAAGGTAATTATGCTTTAAGTTTTTACAAACAAGACGAAACTTTTTTATGGATTGGCACTTATGGCAAAGGATTAATTAGGTATAATATTAATACAAAAGAAAAAAAAGAAATATTAACCGAAAAATTGGGTAACACTATTTTATGCTTAAAGGCAAATAATAACTACATCTATGCTTGTTCGGTTGGCGACGGCTTGTTTGAAATTAACCTAAAAACTTTAGCAGTAAAAAACTATACTCAAAATGATGGGTTACCCAGCCCAAGTATCAACAGTATGTTTGCTGATTCAAAAAACAACGTGTGGCTGGGTATGATTGATGGTGGTTTAGTTAAGTTAACAGGTTTTCCTAATGGTAAAAAATTACAAATTGCCGAAATTTATAGAAACGAAAAAAAACAAAATCAAATTGCTTCAAATACTGTTTTATCTATAAACGAAGATAAAAATTATAACATTTGGATAGCGACTAGCGCTGGCTTAAGTAAGTTATTACCCAACAACAACTTTAAAAATTTTTACGAAAAAGATGGTTTACCAAATACTTATCTCTATTCTCTTTTAAAAGACAGTCTCAATAATTTTTGGATGAGCTCTAATAACGGTATTATTAAATTTAATCCTTTAGTTGCTGAAAAAGATATAGAGTTTAAACATTACAGCACAAAAGATGGCTTAGCAAACACCGAGTTCAATATTGGTGCCGCCTACGTTTCAAAAAACGGCACTATGTATTTTGGCGGTGCAAATGGCTTTAACGTATTTCGCCCAACTGCCATTAAAGATAATTTAATACCTGCAAAAACATATATTGTTAGTTATAAACGTGGCGGTAAAAATGTTGAAACCGATTCGTTAATAAATTACAAAAAACATTTAAAACTAAGTTGGCGCGAAAATTATTTTCAATTCGAAGTTGTAGCCTTAGACTATACCGATCCTTCAAAAAACAAATTCAGTTATAAGTTAGAGGGATACGATAACGATTGGTCTGCCCCTAGTAACGTTCGCTATATTTCGTATACGGAATTACCCGGTGGCGAATATACTCTTAAAATTAAAGCAGCAAATAATGATGGCGTTTGGAACGAGACCCCCTACGAAATTACTATTGCTGTAGTGCCTCCTTTTTGGAAAACTACTTGGTTTTATCTTTTGGTAGGCCTTTTTGGTTCGGCGGGGGTAATAGCATTTACTCAATATCGCACACGTGCCATTAAAAAAGAAAATAAAGTATTAGAAAATAAAGTGGCAGAGCGCACGAAAGAATTAGCCGAAAAAAATCACGATATTACTAGTAGCATTCAATACGCCAAACGCATCCAAGAAGCTATTCTTCCGTCAAAAGATGTTATTTTTACCAAGCTTCAAAAAACATTTATACTTTATAAACCGAAGGACATTGTGAGTGGCGATTTTTATTGGTTTGCCGAAAAAGATGGCTTTAATATTTTTGCAGTAGTAGATTGTACCGGCCACGGCGTTCCGGGTGCCTTTATGAGCATGATAGGGCATAACTTATTGCACCAAATAGTATTAGAAAAAGGCATTACTCAACCTGGCGAAATATTAAACAGTTTGCACAAAGGCGTACAAGAATCGTTACGCCAGGGCCAAAATGAAATTAATACCAACGATGGGATGGACGTATCGCTAATAGCTATTAATTATAAAGATAAAATCATAAAATGGGCGGGTGCCAATCGCCCTCTCGTTTTAATTAATGCTGAAGGCGAATACCTAAAATATGATGGCAATAAATTTCCTGTTGGAGGTGCGCAGTTAGATAGCAACCGCCAATTTACTACCCATAATATAAATGCAAGCAATGGCACTATGGCTTATATGTTTAGCGATGGCTACGCCGACCAATTTGGGGGCGAAAAAGGAAAAAAATACATGGTAAAACGCTTTAACGAATTACTACTTACTATTTACAATAGCAACCCAGAATACCAACGTGCCGAATTAGAAAAAAGTTTTGAACAATGGAAAATAAATCACGAGCAAGTAGATGATGTTTTGGTTGTAGGTATTGGAATTTAAAAAATTTATTTATATTTGTATAAACTTAGTTAAATAGCTTTATGAAAAAATCGCTTAATTTATTTTTAGTACTAGCATGTTGCACACTTCTATTTTTTGTTGCTTGTCGTAAAAAAGAAAATGCAGAAGTGGACAATGAAACACAATCGGCCGTTGATAATGCCGTTGCCGACCAAGAATATGCGGCTATTGTACCTACAACGAATAGCCACGCTATTAATACCAAGGGTGCAGGTGCTCAAGATAGATTATCATCATCAGGTGTAGCAGCTTGCGATACTTTAAAATGGTTAAATCGTACAGGGCCTTATTTAGGTTATCCCCAAGCAGACACCACATTAAAAACCAATGGCACCTACTCTGCAGCCCCAATATATGAACTAGACCTTGCCACTGCCGGAAGTTGCGCCAGCTCATTTACCGATGGTAAAACGCGTGTAGGTAAGTGGCTTGTTAGAATTACCGGGCCGCTCAGAAACGCTAATAGCTTAATGATAATGAAATTAATTGGGCATAAAACAATTGATGCAGTTGCCTCAAGAACAATATCTTACTCGTGTGATAGTATAGTCGTTAAGACTGTTTCTTCAACTACTGTTACACCATCAAATACTGTATTTAACATTAAACTTACAGGTGGCCTTTGCCAAACTGCAGCTTGGAATATAAAATACAATTTTGATAGAACAATTACTACTTATCCTAAGGGCAAAACTTCTAATGTGCCAGTAACTGAGGTTTTTGGTACGGCTAATGGCGTTAATCGTGAGGGAAGAGCGTTTACCGTTAATATTCCTCAAGGCTCCGTGTGTATTAAGCACAAAGCATGTCCATTTATCGATAAGGGTATATTAGAACTTACCCCCGACGGCTTTAAAACAAGAACAGTTGATTTTGGCGACGGCACTTGCGATGATAATGCAACTTTTACAGTAAACGGAAGTACGGTAGCGTTTAAATTAAAATAACCCTCAACCCTAAACTAAAAATAACCTTTATGGTTGATGTTTTTGACATATACGATAAAATGGAGCGAAATAATATTTTGCTTTCATTTAAAGGCGAGATAACCTCCGACCTACTTACATCCATTCTCCAAATTATGGAAAACAAAATGGATAATATGCAAGAAGAGCCTAAAATGAAAAAAAAGGTGTATAATGTTTTAGTAGAATGTTTGCAAAACCTTTATCATCATTTAGACGAAGTTACCGAAGTTGAGATGGAAAAAAACCGTTCAGCTATTTTTATGATAGGGAAATTGGAATCTAAATACACTATTTTCACTGGTAATTATATTTTAAACGAAAACATATTAGGCTTAAAAACGAGATTAGACGAAGTAAACTCTTTAACTAAGGAAGAATTAAAAGATTATTATAAAAAAGTGTTAAATAATGGCGAAATGTCGTTAAAAGGTGGGGGTGGTTTAGGAATGATTGACATTGCTCGCAAAACAGGCGAAAAATTAGAGTATAATTTTTTGGAAATTGACAATAAAATTTCTTTCTTTACGCTAAATATTAAAGTATCTTCACAACAAAACTAAATTTCAATAAAAATAAAACAAACAATTATGGACAAATACGCAATTGAAGGCACACCAAAAACACCAAGTATTTCTTTCGATTTAGCTGGTGGAATTTTAGAAATTAAAGGGCGCTCTATTCCTGAAAATTCAATTGAATTTTATAAACCTTTAGTAGATTCGTTAGACAAATATTCTAGTGCTACTAAGCCGGCAACTACAGTTAATGTTCAATTAGAATACTTCAATACGTCATCATCAAAGTGTATTTTAGATGTATTTAAAAAATTAGAAAGTATTCACAAAGGCGGTAGTGCTGTTACTATTAATTGGCATTATGAAGAAGATGATGAGGACATGTTAGAAGCTGGTGAAGATTACCAAGCCATAATTAATGTACCATTCAAAATGGTAATGGTTGCCGAATAATATTTATTGCCAAAACTATACCCTGCCTAACAAAAGGCGGGGTTTTTTTATTATATTTGTTACCTTAAATTTTATAAAAAATTATGACAATTAAAATTTCAGAATTATTAGGAGCGCAAGCCGAAAATTTATTAAACCATACTTGTAAAACTATTTCAAAAGATAGCATTCACTTGCCGGGTAATGATTTTATTGAGCGTATATTTCAACAAACTAATCGTAACCCACAAGTATTGCGTAGCTTAAGTCAGTTATATAATACCGGACGCTTAGCAAATACCGGTTATATGAGCATTTTACCTGTTGACCAAGGCATTGAACATAGCGCTGGAGCAAGTTTTGCGCCAAACCCTATTTACTTCGACAGCGAAAATATTGTAAAATTAGCTATCGATGGAGGTTGCAATGCTGTGGCCTCAACCTATGGTGTATTGGCGTCGGTAGCACGTAAATATGCCCATAAAATTCCCTTCATTGTAAAAATAAATCACAACGAGTTTATATCCTATCCAAATAAATTCGATCAGATTATGTTTGGTAGCGTAGAAGAAGCCTGGAATATGGGCGCTGTTGCTGTTGGCGCTACAATTTATTTTGGTTCTGCTGAAAGTGGTAGGCAAATTGTAGAAGTAGCCCAAGCCTTTGAGCGAGCCCATGAATTAGGTATGGCAACAATTCTTTGGTGCTACACACGTAACAATGCCTTTAAAAAAGATGGTATAGATTATCATACCGCTGCTGATTTATCGAGCCAAGCCAATCATTTGGGTGTTACCATTCAAGCCGATATTATTAAACAAAAATTATCTGATAAAAATGGTGGGTACTTAGCCGTTGGTCATGGTAAAACTCACCCAAAAGTATATTCGGAGTTAACAACCGATCATCCAATAGACTTAGCACGCTACCAAGTTGCAAACTGCTATATGGGCCGTATGGGCTTAATTAATAGTGGTGGCGAAAGTAAGGGTGCAAGCGATTTAGCAGAGGCCGTTACTACCGCTGTAATTAATAAACGTGCTGGCGGACAAGGTTTAATTAGCGGGCGTAAAGCCTTTCAAAAACCCGTAAAAGAAGGGGTTCAATTACTAAATGCCATACAAGACGTGTATTTAGATAAAACAATAACAATAGCATAAAAGAAATATTAAATGAAAAATTATAAATGTTGAAATTATTTATAATTTAAATTTTCCTAAAAAAATGAGTTGGTTTAAACGATTAAAAAAAGGCATTACCACTTCTACAAAAGAGAAGAAAGAAACACCCGAAGGCTTGTGGTACAAATGCCCCTCGTGTAAAAAAATACATACTACGCAAGATTATGCAGCTAATAAATACGTATGCTTAGATTGTGGCTACCACGAACGTATTGGTAGCAAAGAGTATTTTGAGGTGCTGTTTGATAATAATCAATTTACCGAATTAAACGAAAATTTAGTAAGTGGCGACCCTTTAGATTTTAGCGATACCAAAAAATATACAGATAGATTAACAGACACCATAAAAAAAACGGGCTTAAACGATGCTTTACGTAGTGCCTATGGTACTGTTAATGGTAACGAATTGGTTATTTGTTGTATGGATTTTAATTTTATTGGGGGTAGTATGGGTAGCGTTGTTGGCGAAAAGATTGCGCGCTCAATTGATTTTTGTTTAAAAACAAAATCGCCTTTATTAATAATAAGCAAAAGTGGCGGCGCACGTATGATGGAAGCTGCGTTTAGTTTAATGCAAATGGCAAAAACATCGGCTAAACTAAGCCAGTTAGCTAAAGCCGAAATCCCTTATATCTCTTTATTAACCGACCCAACTACAGGTGGGGTAACCGCCAGCTATGCCATGTTAGGCGATTTAAACATTGCCGAACCGGGTAGCTTAATTGGTTTTGCAGGGCCCCGTGTAGTAAAAGAAACAATTGGTAAAGATTTACCAAAAGGTTTTCAAACTGCGGAATTTGTTTTAGAACACGGCTTTTTAGATAAAATTATTCCGCGTACCGAACTAAAAGAAAAATTAGGAAATTTATTAAAAATGCTTAAAAATTAAAGTTGCATTTTTAATTACCACCTCTCAAAATCATTAATTATTTTACGTTGCTCTTTGTTGCGGAGATTAAAGCTGGCTGTAAGTTCATAACCGTAAGTATTAGTAGTTTTTAAGTACATTTCATAACTACCACAAATTGTAAAATACTTATTTCGATACCCTATATTTACAAAAGGATTGTCATAATATTTGTAGCCAACCCCGGCGATAAAATGTTTAAACAACAAGGCATTAGCTAAAACTTGATAAAATGAAAATGGCCTTTGATTTTCAAATCTTGCTAAAAAATAAAGGACAATATCTTCTTTTAATAACAAATTATAAGAAGCAAACATACTTAACCGTGCAGGCATTTTACTTGAGCCAAAAAGCCCTTCATCTGGTTGATTGATATGAAATACCGAGGTGCCAAAATAAAAATGTTTGTAGTTTATAAGTAAACCCGAACTAAAATCAACATTGCGTTTTGTTTGTGATGGAGTAACATTTTCAATTATGCCTGGATCTGACTGATATATTTCACTTCCAAAACTTAATTTTGTTCTATCTAACTGCTTTTGCAAATAGGTGGCTTGTAACGATGGGCTAATTCTTAGTTTCCCTTCCAACAGACTAAAATGTTGCGCATAGGTTAAATCAATTCTGTCGGTAATTAAAGTACTATTTGCTTGGTTGTCGTTAATCCATGTAATTCCAATAGCCCCTTTTATGGGCTTTAAATACATATCAAAACCATTATACAACGTAACATACGAACTTGATAAATTAGGCCATTGATTTCTGTAGATAGATTGATATCTGATATTACCATTACTACCCGCAAATGAGGGATTTAAATAAATTAAAGAGTTTGGGGTGTTAGTAAACAAAGCATCTTGCGCATGTATTTTAAATACTACAAAAAAAATTAAACAATAAAAATTTAATCTCATAAACTAAAGTTACAAAATAAAAACATTAGTTTACCAGATATCTTAATTTTAATACCAGATATTTTAAAAACACGACCAGATTTTAAATACCTAAATAATTGGCTCAAACATTCATTAATTTTACTTTACGTTCTTTACCAAGGGTTTTGTTTATAACAAAAAAATATGCCGCTTTTATTTATGGAGATTTATAAAAGCGGCTTTTTTATGCAATTTTTTTAGCATTCCTATTCTATTTATGGAATTCTAAAACTCCTTGCATCTAAATTTTAAACGTTTAATCATTTAAAATTTAGATATATGCAATTCATCACAAAACAAACAGCAAAAAAACTAACTGCCGGCTTAATCAGCCTGTCGTTAGTGGCATGGGTAACACCTAAAAGTGTTTACAAATTAGTAGCAGAAAATGATGTTATTAAAAACATTCAAAAAAAATTAACGGCTTATAACGACAATTTAACCGAAGAGCGAGTTTATCTGCATTTCGATAAACCCTTTTACGAACCCGGCGATGCCATTTGGTTTAGTGCTTATTTACGCGATGGGCAAACCTTAAAGCCTTCTCAAAAAAGCGATATTATTCACATCGACTTATTAAACCCAAAAGGTGGCGTTGAAAAAAGCTTAAACATAATTGCTAAAAACGGAAAAGCCGCCGGCGATTTTCAACTAGATAAAGAAGCTTTGGGCGGTATTTATAAAATTAAGGCTTACACTAATTTTATGAAAAATGATGGCGAAGATAATGCGTTTTTAAAAGATGTACAGGTGCAAGACGTTATATTGCCGAATCTTAAAATGAAATTGAATTTTGAGAAAAAAGCTTTTGGTGCAGGTGACGAAGTGATTGCAAAATTGGAATTAAACACCAACGAAAATAAGCCCTTAAGCGACTATAAAATCAAATTTGTTGCCAATTTAAACGGTCAAAAACTTATTGAAAAAGCCGACATTACCGATGAAGAAGGCATCAGGTACATAAAATTTAATTTGCCTAAGGAATTAAAAACCAACGATGGTTTATTAAATGTTTTAATTGATTATAACGGAAGTACCGAAAGTATTTCGCGTTCTATTCCTATTATTTTAAATAAAATTAAATTCTCTGCTTTCCCCGAAGGTGGCGATATGCTGTGTGGTTTTAACAATACCATCGCATTCCGCGCCTTAAATGAATTTGATAAACCTGCAGATATTGAAGGACTTGTGTTAGATGAAAAAGGCAACACAGTTAGTACATTCAGTAGTTTTCACCAAGGTATGGGTTCATTTAAATTAAATCCGATTGCAAAACAAAAATATACCGTAAAAATTACTAAACCTGAAGGCATTGCACAAACCTTTGCTCTTCCTGAAGCTTTACAGCGTGGTTACGGTTTAAGTATTGATAACGCTAGCGAAGAACAAGTTTTAGCAAATATTAATTCTACCGAGAATGAAGAATTATCTTTGGTAGCGCAAGTGCGTGGTAAGATATATTACACTACTGCTGTTAATGTAAAAAAAGGAAGTACAAAAATTTTATTCCCAACCAACAATTTTCCAATTGGCGTATCGCAAATTACATTGTTTGATAGCAAAGGCATTGCACGTGCCGAGCGTTTAGCATTTGTAAATAAAAACAAACAATTAAATATTACAGTTGAAACCGATAAAGAAAAATATTTACCGCGCGAAAAAGTAAAAATGACCGTAAGCGTAAAAGACGAACGTGGTTTGCCAATGCCTGCTAATTTAAGTATGGCAGTAGCTAACGACCAATTAATTTCGTTTGCTGATGACAAACAAGGCAATCTATTAGCACAATTTTTATTACAACAAGATATTAAAGACAAAGTAGAAGAACCAAATTTTTATTTTGACGAGAAAGAAAAAAAATCGACACAAGCATTGGATAATCTATTATTAACCAGCGGTTGGAGACGCTTTACCTGGGAAAAAGTATTGGAAAATGACGCTCCACTTATTAATTTTTCTGCTGAAAAAACAATCATTTCAGGTAAAATTCTTGATGCTTACACTGGCAAAGCAATTAATTCGTCTCAAATAAAAATTACTAACGGTTTGCAGTTTAACGCAGACTGGGAAGGTAAATTTTTCTTAAAAAATATCGATTTATCAAATGCGCAAACTGTTACCTTTAAAGCAGACGGTTATTCCGACCAAGCGCAATACATTCAAGCGTATAATCAAGATATGACCGTTTACTTATACCCTAAAAATTATTACCAAAATTATCCAAAAAGTACAACGAGTCATTCTCGCAGTAAAAAAGCCGGTGCAGGCTGGCAAAATAATGTTCCAGTAATGAATGGTGTTGAAGGTGCTGTAGATTTTGAAGATGATTTTAAGGCAGAAAAAAGTGCTGTTCCAATGGGCCCTTTAAAGGTGGCTAATGTAAAACGTGAAGAAAATAGAAAAGTTGCAGATAACAATGCAAACAAAGCAGCAAAAGACATAGACAAAGAAGGAAAATTAGATGAGGTAGAATCGATTGTAGCTGTAAAAGAAATTGCTTCAAAATCGATTATTGCAGCAGATGAAAGAGTAAATGCCTTTGGTGGTGAATTCGCAAAAGGTAAAAGTGCTAACATTAATAATAATAATAGCAATGTAATTAAATATTATAGAGCACGCCAATATCCAGCACCTGTTTACAAAGAAGATGAGACTACTGAAACACGTACCGATTTTCGTAACACCATTTATTGGAATCCAAATATTGAAATTGGTTATTCAGGTAAAAAAACGATTGAGTTTTTTACATCTGATGATATTACTTCATTCCGCACAACTGTTGAAGGTATGAGTAACGATGGCAGTATAGGTAGAGTTGAAAAAACATTTTTCTCTCAATTGCCATTTGCAATGAGTACTAAAATTCCGGTGGAAGTAGCTACTGAAGATATAATTTCAATTCCCTTAACCATTAAAAACAATACCAGCAAACCAATCGGTGGCTTATTAAACATTACTGCTCCCGATGCATTACAAGCTATAGTTGCCACACCAAGCATTCAAACTATTATGCCGGGCGAAGCAAAAACTATTTATTTAGATTACAAAGTATTGGATAAAATGGGTTACGGCGACATGACAATCACCTACAAAGCCTGTGGCTTAGGTGATGCCTTTACTCAAAAAATAAAAATTGCACCAAAAGGTTTCCCTGTGTCTACTTCGTTCTCAGGTCAAGAAGTTGAAAATCAATTTTCGTTTACTATGAATAAAGTAATAAATGGTTCAGCAAAGGCAATATTTACAGCTTATCCAAACGTTGTTAGCGATTTAATGAAAGGCGTTGAAGGTATTTTACGCGAACCAGGTGGGTGTTTTGAACAGACTTCTATGAGCGCTTATCCAAACGCAATGGTGTTAGATTATTTAAAATCAACCGACAGTAAAGACGATAAAACATTGGCTTACGCAGGGGGCTTATTAGACAGAGGTTACAAGCGCTTAACAACTTTTGAAACAAAAGACAAAGGTTACGAATGGTTTGGCGCAAGCCCTGCCCACCAAGGTTTAACTGCTTTAGGTATTATGGAATTTGTTGACATGAAAAAAGCGGGTGGCGATGTAGATCAAAAAATGATTGATAGAACTGCTGAATGGATTTTATCGCAAAAAGATGAAAAAGGTGGCTTTAAACGCAACACACAGGCATATCACGATTTTGGTAGAATTAGCGATGACGTAATGAATGCTTACATTGTGTATGCTTTAAGCGAGGCTGGGTTTGCGCCTGATGCTTCGGGATTAAAAACACAATACGCTGCTTCGGTTAAAAAAGCATTAGAAACAAAAGATGCCTACATATTGGCGATGATGGCAAATGCAGCTTACAAATCAAACGATACAAAAACTGCTGAACAATTAATGAATGTATTAATGCCTTTACAAGATAAAACAGGAAGTTGGACAGGCTCTACACATTCTATTACCTATTCGCAAGGGCAATCGTTAACGATTGAAACTACTGCAATTACAATGATGGCAATTTTAAAATCGCAAAATAAAAATCAAATCGAATTAAACAATGCCGTTAAGTTTTTAATAAACTCACGCAGTGGTTATGGTGTATTTAGCAGTACACAAGGTACTATCTTAGCTTTAAAAGCCTTAACAGAATTTGCAAAATTCAGTAAAAAAACTACTGAAGACGGAACTATACAAATTTTTGTAGATGGTAAAAAAGTTGCTGAAAAAGAATACAAAGCGGGCGATAAAGGCGCCATAACGGTTGACGGCCTGGAGCAATATTTAACCAAAGAAGGTAAACACGATATTAAAGTAAAATATGTAGGAGTTAAAACTCCGTTGCCTTATTCGGTTGCTGTAAACTGGAATACAAGTTTACCAAACAGTCAGACTGAATGTGCAGTTGATTTAAAAACAAAATTAGCACAGTTAACGGCTAATGTTGGAGAAACAGTTCGTTTAAGTGCTACTGTTACTAACAAAAAAGGTACAGAAATACCAAGTACAATGGTTATAGTAGGAATACCAGCCGGATTTAGTGTACAGCCTTGGCAATTAAAAGAATTACAAGAAAAACAAGTGTTTGATTATTATGAAATAACAGGCAACAACATTGCTATTTATTACCGCGGAATGGGCGCAAATTCGGTTAAACAAATTAACCTGGATTTAAAGGCCGAAATGCCGGGAGAATACGATGCACCTGCTTCAGTAGCGTATTTGTATTATACAAATGAATTTAAAACTTGGAGTGGAACAGATAAAATTACGATTAAAAAAGCAAGTTAATTAGTCAAATAGATAATTCGACAATGGGTTAATTAGACTCGTTGTCGAATTAATTTAAAATTAATAGTATGAGAAATTTTTTAATAATTATATCGCTACTTTTTTTAAATAAAAAAATAAACGCACTAGCATTTAATAATGATAGCTTAAAAAACAAATACGAGTTAAACGATCCTCGCAACCCAAACTGTCCTTGTCATAAATACCAAAAATTGGCGGACGAAGAATTTAAGCTTCGGCAAACTCAGCAAACAAAAGTTCGTAAGGATTTTGTCGAGCAAAAAACAACCGCCACACAAACCGGATTTGCAAGTGCTACAGGAGGTAATTATCGAGGTAGCACTGTTAAAACAAAACGTTTTAAAAATTTTGTATTCTCTCATCATAAAAACAGATCTTACAAAATTTTCAATTTTATTAAACGCCACAAAGGCAAAAAGAAACATTTTATAAGGACAAATAAAAATATAAGCAGCTGTTTTAAGTGGCGGTAATATTGAATGAGCTAGTGTATGTCACTTCGAGTAGCTTTTGCATGTCTATTTCAAAAGCATATCGGGAAGATTAAATCAATAATACTTTTCTATTTAAAAAATACTTCTGCTATCTTTGCCTAAATGAAAGTAGATAAATACATTGGGCAAAGTGGCTTCACTTCTCGTAGAAAAGCGTTTGAATTAATAGAAGAAAAACGCGTAACTGTAAACGATAAAATAGCCAATTTTAGTACAAAAATAAATCCTGGAGATAAAGTTTTTATAGACGGTGTTGAATTAATTGCAAAAGAGTTTATACCAATTTATATTGCCTACAACAAACCTAAGGGCATTATTTGCACTACCGAAAAAATTAAAGATAATATTGTAGATGCTATTAAACATCCTGAAAAAATTTACCCGGTGGGTAGGTTGGATAAAGATTCGGAAGGTTTAATTTTATTAACCAATAATGGCGAAGCAATTGATAAAATTGCCAACTCTATGTTTGGGCACGAAAAAGAATATGTAGTAACTTTAAATATGCCTGTACGTACAAAATTTTTAGATGAAATTAGTGCAGGAATTGAAGTATTGGGCGAACAAACAAAACCGTGCACCGTTAGTATAGTGCCTGGAACAAAACGTTTGTTTAAAATTATTTTAACCCAAGGGCTTAACCGTCAAATTCGTCGAATGTGTAATGCTTACGACTATCAAGTAATAAAACTACAACGTTTACGCATTATGCACATTGAGTTAGGGAAATTAAAAGTCGGCGAATGGCGTTATTTAAGCTCAGAAGAACAAACCATACTATTGCAACAAATTAGTTAATTTATTAAAAAAATAAGATAATAGTTTTTTTTAAATAAACGTCTCAATCAATTTTTTAGTAATACCAAAACTCAAAGTCATACCGGCACCTGCCATAGCATTTATTATTAATGTGTTTTGGTTTGGCTGAGCCGTAAAATATTTCTTTGTAGGATGTTTACAATAAACCCCGTGCCACCTTTCGGTAATTTCAATAGAAGTATTTGGAATTATTTTTTTAACACCTTCTAAAATTAGGTCATCAATTTTTACATTGTTAAACGGACTCACATCCTCCCCATACTCGTGTGAATCGCCAATTATAAGCTCATTATAATTATTTTGAGACACCAATAAATTTATTCCAAATTTTATATAGTTGGGTTGCTCTAAAATTATTCTGTCTCTTGTTTTTAGTAAAGAAGGGCAATTTATAAATGCTGGGTAATGTATAAACGATGTAGCCGAAAACAATGCTGGTTCAATTACTGTATCTGTTTTTGCTTTCATCATTTGTAATTTACATTTTAGTATACCTGAATTAAGGTAAACCTCTGGGAATAAATTTTTAAACTCAGCCCCACCCGCAATAATGAATTTCGACGCACTAATAATTTTACTTGCACAAATGATATTTTCTCCTTCAATTTTTATGGCATTGCAATTAAATAAAAAACTAACATTGTGTTTTTTCTGAAGCCACTCAGCCATTTGCGCAATGCCTTCTCTACTATTCCAAGTGATTTCGTTTGAACTATATAAAGCGCCTTTTAAATTAGATTTGTTTACATAGGGGAATTTTTGTTGAACCTGCTTGGCATTTAAAATTATATGGTTTTTTTGAGGATGTAACGCTTGATACTCATTTATTAAATTAAAGTCGTTGGTATGGTAGGCTAAACCCAACGAACCACTTGGCTTATTCCAAATAGCTGTGTCTTTAAAAAATTCTTGGTAAACCTGTTTTGAAATTTCTACTTCGTTTGTGTATTCATCTTCTTGTCCAATAGCCCAAAATAACCCAAAATTGCGAATAGAAGCACCAAAGCAACTCGTGTTTTTTTCGACTACTAAAACTTTAAGATTTCTTTTTGAACACCAATAAGCGCAAGCCATTCCTACAATACCAGACCCTACAATACATACGTCGTATTTCATTTTAAAACGGGCATAGGAATATTTTCTTCCACAAAGATTTCTTCCATACATTTTAGCAAATAGTTCATGTCCTCTTCAGATAGCTGACCAATATTGCCTATTCGAAATGCATTGACCGTGCTTAATTTGCCAGGATAAATAACGCAACCTTTATCGTTTAATTTTTTATAAAAACGTTCGAAATTAAAATTTGGATGTTCTGGGTACAAAAAGGAATTAATAATATGCCCTTGTATTTGTTTTGGCAAGTACTCTTGTAAACCCAATGCGCGTGTACCTTCTAATAAAACACGTTGATTTATTTTATACCGCTGTTCTCTTGCTGCTACTCCCCCCTCATTCACTAATTCATGCATAGCTTGTTTAAAAGCCATAATAGCATGAGTTGGAGGTGTATACCTAAACTGTCCACTTTTTTCTAATCCTACCCATTGTTCGTATAAATCTAAACTAACGGTTCGGGCATTTGCCTCACATTTTTTAAGAGCGTCCATTTTACAAATAGCAAACGAAAAACCAGGAACACCCTCTATGCATTTGTTGGAAGAAGAAACTAAAAAATCAATTGCGCTTTCCTCAACATCCATTGTTACACCACCAAAACTGCTCATAGCATCTACAATATAGGTTTTATTATATTTTTTACTTAGTTTTCCTATTTCGTTAATTGGATTAAACAAGCCTGTAGTGGTTTCGCTATGAATAACTGCTATGTGTGTAATAGTTGGTTTTTGTTTTAAAACAGCTTCAACCTCATTTACATTTACCTGTTGGTTTTCTTCAAACCTTAATACTTCTGTATTTATTTTGTAAGTATTTGCGATTTTTAAAATACGCTCGCCGTATGCCCCATTTATTAATACCAATAATGTATCTGTTGGTTTTAATGCACTTGAAACAACACTTTCAACGCCAAAGGTTCCTGACCCTTGAATAATAACTGTTGAATAATTATTCGGATTAACGTTTGCCAAATGCAATAATTGAACTCTAATTTCTTTAACGGCATTAATAAATTCAATATCGCGCGAACCAACGTCCACTAACATTGCTTGTTTTACCGTGGCACTTGTAGTTAAGGGGCCCGGGGTGAATAATTTTTTCATATTATAAATATATTAGTTTGAAAGCGATTCTAATAATTCAGGCAGATACTTTACACTTTTAATAATGTGGGTGTGCGGATGTTTTTCTAAGTCCTCTTGCTTGGTTGCTCCCGACAATACACCAATATTTAAGCCACAGCCTGCATTGTGTCCTTCATTTAAATCAGAAGGCGTATCGCCTACTTTAGCTACTTGCTTATTATCTTTTACTCCCAATAATAACATCGCTTTGAAAACCATATCCGGATGTGGCCGACCGTTTTCAACCTCATCACTTGTAACTGACAAATCGATTAGACCGTTTGATTCCCACCCAATGCGTTTTAAAATAACATCTGCTATTTTTCTATCAAAACCGGTATCAATAGCAATTTTTATTTTTTGCTTTTTTAATTTTCTAAATGCCTCAGAAACACCTGTAATTTCTTTAACATTTGGCGAATTTTCATAAAAAATTACCATTTTGTTTTGAAAAGATAAATGCAATTTTGCAATATAATCGTAATTTATAATGCTTTTATCATTCAATTTTTGTTCAAGTAATATTTTAATGGCAACGGGTTTAGGCATGCCCATTACATTATTAATTTCTTCTCTTGAACAATTAACGCCCTCTTCAAATAGCGCTTGCTGCAAAGCAATATTTACATAATCTTCGTCGTGTACTGTTGTGCCTGCCATATCTAAAACAATTAGCTTAATATTCATGTTTTCATTTTTTAATAAGTTTACAAATAATATAATTTTATGGCGTAAAATTACAAAAATGTTTACTTATAGTAAAATAATTATTTAAAAATTGAATTAAAATAACATTAAATTTACAAAAAAGTAACAATTACTTTAAGCTTTTAGATTTTAACTTCTTAAAAAAATAAAAGAAAGATGTGGTAAATAAAATTGCCACGAGTATAGAAACAATATATGATAAATTTTTAAAAAAATTAAAATAACTAATTGTTCCACTACCAAAATTTTTGTAAAACAAAATGCCCACACTGCCAAAGTAGCCGTAAAAATCGGCAAGTGTAACCATAAAACCTGCCGTACTAATATATTTAAATGATGCTATTAACCGCTCAAAAAACAAAGTATTTACAGGTACATACGAGATATATAAACCCATACCCACCAATGTTACCCACCAAAATGGCGAAATTAAATTATAACTAAATAACAAAGTAGATAGGCCTATAAACAATGCCCCCAATATTGCTACTAAATGTATAATTGCAAAAGCACGAACATTATTTTTTATCCAACGTAACCCTGCAGAAATTATTACCACGCTTATGCCAATTGGTATTTCGGTTTTTGTAAAAATATTTGCACTGCCTCCAAAACCAAGCTCCTTCCATATTTCAACAGAAAAATTATCTCTAAAATCTCGTAATACCGTAAGTAATAAGTATGCCGATAAAAAAATAATCATTCCAAATTTAAATTCTTTTAAAAATTTTTTACGTTCACTTTTATCCATCGGCACACGTTTGGTTTTTTGTTGTTCATCCGCAAGGCTCGGTGGTGGCAATTGTTCCAGCATCCAAACTGACAATAGTAATAAAGGTACAAACGTTAGTGCTACTGTTACTGGCATCCAAAATTCATTGATACCGCTTGCTAACACATATTTACCAATAGTTTTTATAAAGCCCGATGAAACAATCATAGTAAGGGTTAAACCCATTACCAATATGTCGGTAATTTTTCGCCCTTCTAAATAGCTATATACTAAACCAAAAATCATCCCAATAGGCAAACCATTTAAAAATAAAAAAAATATATTGTAAGGCGCTGGTGTAATTGCAAATAAAAACAGTGCCAAGCCCGACACCGTTATAAGGCTTAGAATTAATTTTGCTCTACCTTTTGCTGTAATTTCTGAAACTACCTTTATACCAATGAGTTTTGAAAGTGTGTATCCTATTACTTGGCTTGTAATTAATAAGATTTTGTAACTAATGCCTGCAAAAACCAATCCTTCAAACTGCCCAACAGCAAAAGCTTTACGAAAGGCGTACATACTTGTGTAAACACAAAACGCCGCCACAGTAGCAAATATAGTAAGCACGGTTGAGTTACTTTTTTGTAAATATGCCGTTACTTTAGCCGACATTAGAATTGAAGTCCTTGGCGAGTTAACGTAGCATCAATCCAATTTTTTTTATATAGTATTTTTACTTTATTTATTCCAGCTTCTAATAAAAGTTGGGTGGTACGCTCAAAACAATTGTCAATTTCAGATGGATGGTGTGAATCGCTATTTAATACTAATGGAATATTAAGTTCGTTGGCAATTGCTAATAAGTTAAGCGATGGATAAGGCTCCTCTAACTCTTTTTTATACATGGCACGCGTGTTAATTTCTAAAAAAGATTTTGAGTTGGCAATTGATTCTAAACATTTAATTGCTTCGTTTTTATAATGTGTAGTACTTGTGTCAATAACAAATTCATGATTATGATATCGGTGCATTTTTATTTTATCTAAATGCCCAATAATTGTTGGCGATGATGCTTCTAACATTTTTTTAAATGCTGCAAAATAAGAAGAAACCATCTCATTTTTATCGTTGTGCCAAATTTCTTCTAAACCTTTGATAAAACTGGTAGTAGAGCCTTCAATCTCACAGTATTTTCCATCGCTTAGTTTACCTAAAAAATGAATGGAACAAAGGGTATAATCTAAATCTTTTGATTGATTTATGAGCGGCGAATGAATAGAATTTACACCCTCAATGAAATCTACTTCTAAAGCTGTATAAATTTCAATTTTATCGGCGTATTTTTCTTTTAATAATTTTAATTCATTAAGGTATTGTTCAAAATTGCCAGCGTCCATACTCCATTTGTTTGCAAAAGGCAATGGACAGTGCGAGGTAAAGCCTAAGGCACTTATTTTTTTTTGTATCGCTGATAAGATGTATTCTTCAATGCTGCCCTTTCCGTCGCAATAATTACTATGGCAGTGATAATTTGTCCACACAATAAATAAAAATTTTAGTTAAAAAAGAGGTCGTTTTTGTGTACGACCTCCTATATTATAAGTAAATCTAAAGAATTAATTAATAACTATCTTTTTAGAATATTTTTGATTGTTATTTTCTATCTGTAAAAAATAAACACCTCTAGTTAAGTGTGAAACGTTTATTGTTTTCTCAATTGCTGACTCCGAAGAGACAGTATCTATAAAAACAGTTTTTCCTAAAATATCAATTACACTTATAGTTGCTTTATTTGTTTTATCGTAAAAACGAATGTTTACAAATCCATTACTTGGATTAGGATATACCTCAAGTATGTTTTGCGTGGCATTGTTTTTAATGATGCCTGTGGTATTTGCCGTGGTTGTAAACGTATATGGACCATTATACGAACTTAAATTTGATGAACCGCAAATACTTTGCACGTAGTAAGAATAGGCAGTATTTGGACCTAATCCCGTTAACATAAAAGGATTAGTAACTCCTGTAACAGGAATGCCAGAACCTGGAGTAAAACCTGGTAAGCCCCACTCTATATTAAAAGTGTTTGAACCAGCGGCGGTCCACATTAATTGTGCTGAGTTAAAGGTAATATTTGTGGCAGATAAAGCGCTTGGCACAAAACAAACCGAGCCATAAAATATTACCGGCCCAACCCAGTAGCTTTTACCAGTGCTTAAGCAAGTATCTTGAATATAGGCATCGTAAAAAGTATTACCAGCCAAGCCGTTAAAAACAGTTGGATTATTTAAAGTGGCTAAAATGTTCGTTCCACTTCCTAATACAAAACCTTGAACGCCCCATTGCACATTCCATTTTGTAGAACCGCCAGTAACCCAACTAACAGTTGCAGAGGTTGCAGCATTGTTAGTTAAAGTAAGCGAACTCGGTGCATTACAGGTAACACCTGTTTTTGTTCCTAAAATAAATTCTTTACGTTTGTTTAAAGATGTTTTTATCAATGTGTTGGCCGATGTATTTTGTGCAGCAAAGTAATCGCTCCAAATCAATCCATCGTTTTTAATACGGTTAAATACTTTTAAATTAGGCTCATCGGCAATAGCGGCTGCATAATTTGTATAATCATATTCTGTATCATAGGATATAGTTGAATTGGTATCCGTTACAAAAACACCATAATAATTATTATTGCCTGCTAAAGGATTCATCCCAAGAGTTGAATTTGCCTGCGAAGTAACATTATACAAATGAATACCTGCTGTACCTGAAATGTTTTTCACAGTAAAATTGCCATAAAATGCACTCGAAATTTGTAACGTACTTGTATTAAAAGACAAAGCATATTTATTAACACTTGTATTGCCAATAGCAGCGCCGGATGTAGACCAAATAGCCGAAGTTGTATTAACGAGGGTGCCGGTATTTGTACTCGATGATAAGTCGGGTAAGGTTAACCCGGAAGCTAAATCACAATTATAATATGCATACAAATTTGTTTCAGAACCTGTTAATTTTCTGCACATATTATCTCTTATTTCTTGTTTGGTTCTAACAGCGGTCCAAATTCTAATCTCATCTAATTTACCATTATAGCGAGGGTTTGTTCCTAGATAAGTATAGTTACCTGTGCCATCTTGTCCTAGTTTATATGTATAAGAACTCTGAAACGAACCCGTAATTGACGATACATCTAAACTATCTTTTATAACGCCATTTATGTATACCTTAAAATAACCTCCTTTTTTATAAGTACCTGCAAAGTGAAACCAATCTCTTCTATGCTCGTTAACGGCTACTGTTAAATCTTTTCGAGGATTTGTTCCGTCTTTAAAATTAAATTTCATATTGGTTCCATTATCCTGTACATCAAAAACCAAACCAGTATTTGTGCCGGAAGCCCAATTTTTATTGCTGAAAAAAGCAGGATCGTCTACTACAGAATTAACTTTCATCCAACACTCAAAACTAAAATCGGCATTATTAATAGCAGATAAACTACCAAGATTAACATGATTAGCATTTGCAATATTAGATGCGAAATTTAGCGAGTTACCTGAACCAATAGTAAATGTTTGCGATACAAGTTGTTGTTGAAACGCTAAACCAGAAATTAAAATTAATAATTTTTTCATGGAGTATTTTTTAGGGTTAAAAAAAATCCCTTATACTTTTAAATAAGGGATTTTTTGAGTGTTATTAATTATTATTCTACAATAATTTTATTTGTTTTAACATTGCTACCCACATTTAGCGTAACATAATAGGTGCCTTTAGCTAATTTTGAGAAATTTAAATTTAATTTGTTTTTGTTAATCGTACTAGCGTTTTTGTTTTCTTCAACTACGTTACCTAATAAATCTGTAATACGATAACTTACACTTTCATTCTTATCATTTTCAAACCAAAATGTACTTACATCGTTAGTTGGGTTTGGGTAATACTTGTAATCAAAGTTGTTTTTAGTAATAGTTTTTACATCAGTAACCACGTTTGTATATAACGAATCTAACCAAGATTTACCATCTAAATTCCAAGCTGGATTAATGCTACATGCGCTTCCACGAAACAAATGATCTAATGCAGTAACTGCAATGTCTTTTTGAGATGGATTGTTTAACCCAACTGTAGCGTTGTAATTTCCAATAGCAAGACTACCTGGATCAATAACACCAACTAATTGTTTTGTAGTAATGTTGTTACCACTACCCACCCACCAAATTTTTCGCTCAGCAGTAGAGTTTCCACCATGACCGGTGCCTGTTCCGCCATGGTCGGTTGTAAGTAAAACTACCCAATCTTCATTTGCGTAATTAGGGCGATTTTGTAAAGCCGTCATAATACTACCAATATGCCCATCAACCGTTTGAATGGCAGTAATATATGCTGGATTTGAAGTACTAAAACCAGTTGAGTGGCCTGTTAAATCACACTCATCAAAATAAACAAACAAAACATCTAAATTTGGGTTTGCTAATTGTGTTTGAGCCGATGATACACTGTTTGCACCGCAACCGTCACATACTACAATTTTTTGATTCCAACCATCGTTATACACATTTGCACTCATTGGTGCCCATTGTACAATTTGTACAGCATATAAATTTGGTAAACAACTTTTTGCACGGGTAGGAAAATAAGGAAAAGTGTTATAATTACTACCTGAATAAGAATTACTTGTTACACCGTGTTTATTGTACTCAACACCAGTCATAATAGTACTCCAAGAGGGGCCAGAAACAGTAATGCCTGTGTGCCACGATTCGTAAGTAGAAAAACCACCAGCAATTAAACCATCTATATTTGGTGTATTTGCTAATTGTAAAGCGTCAGTTCTAACACCGTCGATACCGATAATAAGCACTTTGCGTGTTTGGGAAGCTATTGCGGCCGATGTTACAAAGGCAGCAAGCATTAATGTAAAGATTTTTTTCATGATTTATGTTTGTAAGTTTATAACACAAATTTACTATTAGTAAACTTTTTGGCAAAAAGATTAATATTACTAAATTGTGAATTTTTTTATTATTTGTTAATTATTTGTTAAATTTTGGAAAGTTTTAAATTTACAATTGAAAATGTATGCCAAGCTGCCCCTTACATCTGTAGTACTCTGTAGAGGCAATTCGCCATGTTTTACCAATGTACTTTCTATCGGGTGCGTTCAAAATATTATTTACTTCCAGGTAAGCAGAAAAACGCTTTGTAAACTGATAAGAAAACTGATAATCGAGGCTATAATACTCGTTTATAAATGTGTCGAAATCGGAGTCCTTATGCAAAAGGTCGGCACCGTTCACGCTTGTTAAATTAAGTTCGGTTAAATAGCGACCATTGTAAAGCAATGCAATGCGTGTACCTATTTTTTTATATTCGTAATATAACGTTACGCCATATAGTAAAGGTGTTTGTTCGGTCATTGCCTGTGTTTGCGGTCTGCCAGGTACTTTCATTCGCGAATAAGAATAAGTAATATTTGAATTTATACCTAAACCGCTCCAGGCGCCTTTTAAAAAATCAAACTTTCTATTTAATAATAATTCAATTCCTGCTACCCACGAATTAGATGCATTTTGAAACGTTTTTTGAGTAAGTCCCGATACATCAATATTAGCGGTCGATACTGCAAATACGTGGTCGGTAATATTTTTGTAATAACCACCAATGCTAAACATACCTTTGGTACCCCAAAAATAATCATAAGCAGCATCTACATTTACCGAAAAAACAGGGCGTAGGTTAGGATTACCTATTGTGTTTTTTAATTCGTTGTAACGTATTAATGCAGCTCCGGGTTTTGTTTCTTCAAAGTTGGGGCGGTGCATGGTGCGGGAAGCTGCAAAATGTATAATAGAATTGGAACGAAGTGAATACACAAAATTGACCGATGGCAAAATACCAGTGTAGTTTTTGTTAGTGTAACATTTTTTTGGGATTTGATAAGATATATTTAAAGTTGAATCGAAACCAATTTGATTTGTTAGAGTGTCGGCCGCCTCTTGTAAAACAGTGTTCTCAATTCTCAATCCACCTAAAGTTGCAATTTTTTTGGATGCATACGTAAGCATGGCGTAACCCGATGTTTGATTTTCGCTATAGCTATAATTAGAGCCTACCCATTGTTTGTAATCGGGATTGTACTTATCCATAGTTACTTCCCTAAGCAGTGGTTGATTGTTTGGAATAAAACCTACCATAGCTTCGTTAGTCAAAAACGGATAATACGAGCTTTGATAATTAGCGCCTTGTTCTTTTAAAAAAGTAGTGGGGTTGGGCGTAAAATTTGTGGTTGGTATATCGCTTAGTAAAAAAGCCTTGTTATTATTGGGTAAGCTATAATCTTGTAACCATTGATGTTTAGATATGTGACGGTAACCTATTTTGTTTCTGTATTTGCCGCCTATTTGTAATTTCAGTTTATTGTTGATCTGATAATCCGCATCCGTTTGTGCTACCAAAGCGTCGCGTTCTTTGGTAGAATTGGTTTCGGTATAGCTGCCGCTATAATCCATTTTATTAGCCGAAATAGTATTTGTAAATTGGGGCTGTACGTTATTTGGATTATCGCCTAAACCATAGGGTTCATCGGTTCCAATTAATTTTATATACGTTGCATCGGGCGACGAAGCATCAATGGCATTTCCAAATTTATCTACAATCGAAAAATCTGTAAAATTTATAGGTTCGCTTAAAAACTCGGTGACTAAAAATCCGTTTCGAGGGTCGTTTTTTTGATTATAAGGGAAATTACCATAACTAAATTCATTATCGTACATTGCTATTTTGCCGGTAATTTTTAAACGTTTGGTAGCAATTATTTCAGCGAAAATATCACCACCAAAAATTCGTCGGCTTAAAATACCGTGAGCATTTTGTAAGCGTAAACGGCGACCATCATCATCAATCCAGTTAAAACTTTCTTTTTTCATATACTTATCATCGGTCATATCGCCAAAAAAACCGTGCGTGCCGAATTTTAAATTAGATGTTGGCTTATATTCAATACAAATGTTACCACCTGTAGTAGCACGTATACCATCGTAACGCCTCAATTCTAAACGATTAACGCTGTGGTTTGTATTGTTACCGTATACTATTTTTGTGGCATCGGTAGCATAGTTACGTGCATAGTAAGAGGCGTTTGCAATAAAACTTAATTTTTTATTTTTAGTAACATCGCCAAATAACAATTTAAAATTGCCAGTTGGTTTTTTTGCCATAAAATTATAGCCTCCTGCTACATCCATTTCTAATACTCGTTCAAAGGGGGCTGGACGTGTTAAAAAATTTATGCTTCCGCCTATGTTATCCGATTCCATGTCGGGGGTAATAGAGCGGGCTTCAATAACTTCATCAACTAAATCCGATGGAAACGCCTCAAACTCAAACGAACGTGTAGTATTATCCTCGCAGGCCACAGGCAATCGATCGCCATTTACTAAAATAGCACTCCAATCGCTGGGCGTGCCTCGTAACGACACTATACTATTTTCACCGTGATTGCGTTGCACAGCCATACTGGGCAAACGAGCCGCAATATCGGCCGCATTTTTTGCTGGGAGTTTATTTATTTCCTCGGCCGATTTTATAGTTACAATTTTTAAACTATTTTTTGTTTTATTAATAGAACGTGCTTGGTTACTGCGTTCACGTGTTATCACTTCGATTTCGTTTAAGCTATTATCAAACTCTAAGTGTATGCCAAAAGATTCAGTAGCTATTGAATCGACTACAATTTGTACCTGTATTTTTTTATAGCCCAATGCCATTAAATTTAATTTGTAACTGCCTTGCGGAATATTGAATAATGTAAATTTACCCTCGGCATCAGAAGAGGTGTAGGCTTTTAAGCTATCAATACCAACAGTTACGCCTGGAAGCACTCCAAAAGTATCAGCTACAATACCACTAAACATAAAATTAATTTTTTGAGATAATGCCGAAAAACTAATAAAAACAAAAAATAAAAAGAGGTATTTTATTAAAGGAGATTTTATTTTACTTTCTGATTTCATTCTACTATTCTTATTTGTATAAAGCCATTTCGAGCAGAAATGCCTTCCTCTTGCATTTCGTTTTGAGAAGATTTTGGAATAACAGTTCTCGATACAAAAAATGAAAAGAGGCGCATTTTTTTACTCGAACTGACATAACCTATAAATCGATTCTAAATCCAATTTGTACACGTGTGCGGTAATATTCGGTTCTTAAAGCGCGCCATTCTTTACCAATATATTTGCGTTCGGGGTAGTTTAACATATTATTAGACTCTGCATAAAAGGTATAATATTTATTAAACGTATAAGAAAATTGAAAATCTAAATTATAATATTTATTCATAAAAACATCATAATCCGTATCGGTGTGCAATAATCCACCGCCAACTAATGATGAAAGATTTAAATCTTTTAAATGCTTACCAACATAATTAATCGCTAAACGTGAATTAAACCCATTTTTTTCGTAAATTATTGCTACGTTATAAAGTAATGGAGTTTGTTCTGTCATCTTTTGAGCACTTGGTCTGCCAGGTACTCTCATTCTTGAGTCGGAAAGTGTAGCATTTGCATTAATGCCAAAGCCATTAAAAAAGCCGGGTAAAAAATCGAATTTACGGATAAACGTTGCCTCTACACCATACACTTTTGCTCTATCGGCATTTTGATAGCGCTTAATAGTTATACCTGTTTCAGGATCAAAGTCTGATGTGTTTACGCCAAAAATATGGTTATATACATCTTTATAATAAGTGCCAACCGACCACATACCTTTACCTGCCCAAAAATGCTCATAACATAAATCGTAATTGTAGGCGTAGGCTGGTTGTAGATTTGGATTGCCAAAAATATTAACTAATTCGTTATATTTTATAACTGGGGCGCCAGGTTTGGTTTGTTCAAAGTTTGGCCGTTTCATTGATTGTGAAAAGGCTGCTCGTAAATTATTATTATCGTTAACGTGATAGGTAGCATTCACAGAAGGCAGATAAGCATTATAATTTTTTGTAGTACTTCTTTCTTCAGGTATATTATAAAAACTGCCTGTAATCGGGTCCTGATAAGTTTTTTCGGTAAGGGTGTCTGATAGTTGAAATAATTGCGTGTTTTCAAATCTAAAGCCTCCTATTATATTTATTTTGTTGGTATTATATTCGGTTAAAAAATAAGTTCCTAATTGGGTTTCTGTGTAAGTGTATTTAGATCCTACCCAAAGTTTATACTCTTGGTTTTCTTTATCCATAATTTTTTCGCGTAATGAGTCTTTATTATCAATTAAAAAAGTACTTAAAACATTAGACGAAACAAATGGGTAAAGTTGATCTTGGTAATTTGCTCCCAATTCTTTTAAAAAGCCACCTGAAGTTTGGCTAAAATTTACGTTTTCGAAGTTGGTTAATAAAAATGGTTGGTTGTGACCAGGTATCGAATAATCTTTAAACCATTCGTATTTAGAAATAAACCTTGAGCCAATTTTTTTGCGATACTTTGAGCCGACTTGAAATTTTAAAGAATTAGTTAATTTATACTCCAAATCTAATTGGCTAACAATAGCATCGCGTTCTTTAGTTGTATTAATTTCAGTGTACGATTGATAATATTCAAAATCTTTAGCTTCTAATGGCTTATTACCAAAAATCGTTCTGAATTTTGGTTGAATGTTGTAGGGATTATCGCCTTTACCGAAAGGCTCATCATCGCCAATTAATTTTACCGGATACAAATTTGGATCATTGGGGTCCGCATTATATATAGGTTGCCCGTCTTGATTTACACTTGATAAATCGGTAAACTGTAATAAGGGACTAATAAATTCCATTACATAATAGCCATTGCGAGCATCGTGTTTATTAAAAGGTACGTTCCCGTATTTAAATTCATTTTCGTAGTGCGCTACTCTTGCCTTAATTTTTAATTTTTCTGTAATGTTATACTCTGTATAAATATCGCCCCCAAATAATTTACGGTTTAATTTTCCATGTATGTTTTGCAAGCGTATGCGCGACCCAGAACCATCGTACCAATTGTAACTCTGCTTTTTTTGATACTTATCGTCTGTCATATAACTGTAAAGTAAATGGGTGCCGATTTTAAATCGGTCGTTAAACCGATATTCAATAGCAGCATTGGCGGCTAAATTTAAGCGGGTACCATCGTAGCGTTTTAATTCGTATCGATTTAAACCATGGTTAAAATTATTTCCATAAATAATTTTATAGGCATCGGTAGCATAGTAGCGCCCAAACGATGACCCGTTAATAACAAAACTTAGTTTTTTGTTTTTACTAATATCACCGTACAAAAAATTAAAAGTGCCTGTAGGTTTTTGTGCTAAAGGATTATAGCCATTAGCTACATTTAATTTAAAGGTACGTTTTGTAACTGCTGCGCGCGATAAAAAATTAATACTTCCACCAATATTATCCGATTCCATATCGGGTGTGCTACTTTTTGAAACGATTACATAATCAATCATATCCGACGGTAAAATTTGAAATTCAAATGAGCGGGTGGTATTTTCTTCGTCGGCTACCGGTAATCTGTCGCCATTTAAAAAAGTAGCCGTCCAATCCATAGGCGTGCCCCGTAACGAAATCATACTCCCTTCGCCTTTACTACGCATAATGGATGCACCCGGAATTCGGGCAACCACATCGGCCGCATTCTTATTTGGTAGCTTTGCTATGCCTTCTGCCGAAACAATACTTACAACGCGGGTTGAATTTTTAATCATATTAATTGCTTTATTTTCGGAGTTGCGCATTTCGGTTGTTACGGTAACTTCTTGTAGTTGATTGGGTTCTTTAAGTTGAAGTTTGCCAACTTCGGTAGTTTGCCCGGCTGCAACTGTAATAGGTTTTAGTAATTTATCATAACCAATAACATAAACTTGTAACGTATAATTACCTGGGGTAATGTTTTGCAGAGAGAAATTACCGTCCAAATCGGTAATAGTATTGTAATTTGTTTTTTCTAACAAAATTATGGCACCGGGCAATGTACCTGATACATCGGTGGCAACGCCTTTAATACCGCCACTGGATTGAGAAAATAAGTTAACTGTTAATAAAAAAAATACAGTTAATAAAAACGTTTTAGCCATACATAAATATTTTCGGAAAGGTAAAACACCAAAATTGTACTAATACTATAATTTAAGTTATAAAATTGTTAAATATTACAATGATTAGTAATATTAATTTAACTTTAGTAAATTTTTTGATTAATAATTGAATTTAATTCACTTTTATAAACGCTTTAATTGATAAATTTTGCCAAATACTTTTACTTATAGTAAAATTTTTAGATATTTGCCAAAAATTAAGATTAGGTTATGATGAAAAGAGACTCGTTAAGTGCAGTTGGGAAAACCATAAAACGCATACGAAAAGAAAACAAAATGAGCCTAAAAGATGTTGCTGAAAAAAGTGACGTTACTGCAGGCTTGTTATCAAAAATAGAAAACTTTAGAGCTATACCATCTTTACCCGTTTTACAAAGTATTTCCTTAGCGTTAGATGTAAATTTAGTCGACTTAGTGCGCGAAGTAAATACCAACGAGGGTAAACCTTATATTTTAATTCGCAAAGGCGAAGGAGACATGGAAGAGCGCGAAGACTCAATTGGAGTAAGTTATGAATTATTAATTACTGATGCTATTTCAAATTCGTATTTGCGAACAGTTATAGTAACTGTAAACCCAGGTGTTTTTCGCGAACAAGTTGTTACCGATTGTTGGGAAATTGATTATATTTTAACAGGTGAGATTACCTACAAAATTTCGGAAGAATTAGTAACACTTAAAGAAGGTGATATAATATACTATGATGGTAATTTTCCCCATAGTATGGAAAATAAGTCTGACCAAGCTGCAAAAATGATTACGTTTTATTTTATGAAACCTAATATTTAATACGATTAAATCAACTCAACACTTCGTTTAATAAAGTTAGTTAGACTCTCACCTTTTAATAAACCCTGCGATAACAAAGCTAAATCTGCGGCTTGTTTTGCTAAGTTTTTTTGTACATCGGCATTGGTTTCTGTTAAAATACGCCCTATTAATGGGTGATTTGAGTTTACCACTAAATTATACATATCGGGCATATTGCCATAAAAACTTCCCATACCTCCACCGCCAAGCTGATTCATGTCTTTCATACGGCGCATAAATTCAGGGCGAGTAATTAACATGGGTTGATCTTTTTCGCTTAGGTTTTCAAAAACTACTGTAAATTGTTCTTTAGCAACCGTGTCTTCAATAATAGGTTGAAGTGTTTTTTGTTGCTCTTCGGTTAATTTACTAATGTTGTTTTCGTCTTTCTTAATTAATTTATCAATGGTATCAGCATCTACGCGCACAAATTGAACGTCTTTTAATTTGCTTTCTAAATAATTAATGTAATGCGGGTCTAACATAGTTTCCATTAACAACACTTCGTATCCACGGGTTTTTGCTGCATCTATGTAAGCATGTTGCTCTGCAATGTTTGTTGCGTATAAATAAATTAATTTTTTGTCGTTATCAGTTTGGTTTGGTTTTACATGATTTTCAAATTCATCAAAAGTAAAATACTTACCATCTGTAGTTTTTACCAAACTAAATTTAACCGCCTTATCATAAAATTTTTCATCGCTAATAATTCCGTACTGAACAAATATTTTAATATCGTCCCATTTTTTCTCAAACTCAGCGCGGTCTTTTTTAAATAACTCTTCTAATTTATCGGCTACTTTTTTAGTAATGTGGCTCGCTATTTTTTTAACGTTACCATCTGCTTGTAAATAACTTCGGCTAACGTTTAATGGAATATCCGGACTATCAATTACACCGCGTAACAGTGTTAAAAAATCAGGAACAATGTTTTCTACATTATCCGTTACAAAAACTTGGTTAGAGTATAGTTGAATACGATCTTTTGGCATTTCTAACTTGTTAGTCAGTTTTGGGAAATACAAAATGCCTGTTAGGTTAAACGGATAATCAACATTTAAATGAATATTAAATAACGGCTCTTCAAACTGCATGGGATACAATTCGTGATAAAAGGCTTTGTAATCTGCGTCGGATAAATCTGCCGGTTTTTTTGTCCAGGCTGGTGTAGGGTTGTTAATGATGTTATCAACTTCTATTTCTAGGTCTTTTACATCTTCTTCTTTTTCACCCTCTTTAATTTCGGGTTTTACGTATTCTTTTTTAGTGCCAAATTTAATTTCAACCGGTAAAAACTTACAGTATTTTTTTAGTAAACCTTCTATTTTACTCGTTTCTAAATATTCCTCACAATCATCGGCTATGTGTAAAATAATATTGGTGCCTCGTTGGGTGCGGTTACTAATTTCTTCTATTTGATATTCTGGGCTGCCATCACATTCCCAACGCACTGCTTTAGCATCTTTTTTATACGATAATGAAAATATTTCTACTTTTTTTGCAACCATAAAAGCCGAGTAAAATCCTAAGCCAAAATGACCGATTACCACGTTTTTATCAACCTTATCTTTGTATTTAGTTACAAATTCTTCGGCACCACTAAACGCAATTTGCGCTATGTATTTTTCAATCTCATCTTTGGTCATACCAATACCTTTATCTTTTATGGTAATGGTTTTAGAGCTTTTATCAACTTCTACTTCTATTTTAATATCCCCCAAATCACCAGTGGCCTCGCCCATATTGGTAAGGGCTTTTAGCTTTTGGGTAGCATCAGTAGCGTTACTTACTAATTCTCGTAAAAAAATTTCGTTATCGCTATAAAGAAATTTTTTAATAATGGGGAAAATGTTCTCGGTTTGTACGTTTATTTTACCAGTTGTGCTCATTGTTTTTATATTTTACTACGTTAAAGCAAATATAATACCAGCAAAGAAAATTGTGACATTTTGGCAAGTATACCAGTTAGTTTAAAGGGTAAAAATAAAGTGATTTTAGTATTAAGACAATTTAATGCCCATCACTGTCACATCATCTACCTGCTCTAGTTTTCCTTGCCAATTTAAAAAAGTAGCGTCTAAATGTGATTTTTGTTCGAGTAAGGGTAAATTATAAACAGATAAAATTTGTTGTTTTAGATGTTTTGACATCAATTTTTTTCCATTTTTACCGCCGAACTGGTCGGCATACCCATCTGTAAATAAATAAATAATATCTCCTTTTTGTGCGGATATATGAAGTTGCGTAAAAGGCATCATGTTTGAATAATAACCTACTGGTTGTTTATCGCCCTTATATTCCACCATATTAATTTTATTGTCCTTATTATGAACAATGTACATGGAGCTGTTTGCCCCGGAAAAATCGATGGTTATTTTATCTTCACTACTATGTTTAAGAATAGATAGTATAGAAATATCCATTCCATCTTTACCGCCGCTTTCATTTTTTTCGGGGTTTAACGCGTTAATTATTCGTTCTCTTAATTCTTCTAAAATTTGTGCTGTGCTTAAAATGGTTTTTGCTCGCGCTATTTCGTTTAATAAACTAATAGCTATTAAACTCATAAATGCTCCCGGAATACCATGCCCTGTGCAATCTGCACACACAATAACTATTCTATCCTCTAAATCAAAGGCTAAATAAAAATCGCCACTAACTATGTCACGGGGTTTAAACAAAATAAAATGCTCTTTTAAAACGGTATTTAAAATTTTTTCGGAGGTTAAAAAATTTTGTTGAATACGTTTAGCATAATTTATACTATCGGTGATGTTTTTATTTTTTTCGGCAATTTCTATGTTCGCATTTTGCAATGCGCCATTTTTTTCGGCAATAATTTCATTTTGTTTAAGGATTTTTTTATTAGCAGTTCTAATTTTAAAATATGAATATACACCAGTTAAAATTATTAATAATATGATTGAATAAAACCACCAGGTGCGCCAAAAAGGAGGTGTTATGCTAAAATTATAAACTACAGGTTGCTTGTTCCATACACCTTCGCCATTATTTGCATACAAAACAAATTCATAATTACCCGGCGGAATATTTGAATACGTAGCATCTGTTTTGGTTGAAAAACGCCAATCTTTGTCAATGCCTTTTAACATATATTTATAACTTACTTTTTCGGGAGTGGTTAAACTAACCCCAATAAAATTAAATGTTAGGTAATTTTTGTTGTACGGCAACTTCAAATTAAAAGGGATGTTGTTTTGGTCGATTGTATCTGAATATAAACTCCAATCTGTTTTTTGAAAAAACAAATCAATGTTTTTTAGTTTCGTAATTGGTTCCAAGGCATTTTCTTTATCAAATTCTGATTGGTAAACCATTAAGCCTTTTGATGTGCCAATTACTAATTGATTGTTATTGTTAATTATCATAGCGTTTTCGCTACATCCAATCCCAATAAATCCATTCTCAACACTGTAATGTTTTATACTATACTTACCATTTTGTTGTATAATTTTATCTAAGCCATTAGTAAATCCAGCCCAAACGGTGCCATTAGTTTCGATAACAAAAGCATTTACCTCATTAGAAAATAAACCCTCTTTTTCGGAAATATTAGTAAACGTTTTGTAATCGTACTTAAATAATCCTTCACTTGTACTAAACCATAAATTTTTTTGCTTGTCAACCTTTATATCTAACACTTTTTTTTGCGTGAAGCCATCCTTTTCTGTAAAATGCCTTACTGTTGAGCCGGTATAATAAAACAATCCATCGTCTGTTGCAAACCAATAATTATTCTGTTCGTCTTGAAAAATTTTATTTACATAATTGTTGGTTATCGCTGCCTTAGTAAATAATTGTATGTTGCCATTTATTAATTGGGCAACACCAATAGGGGTCCCGCACCAAACTGTCCCTTTATTATCTATAAAAACATCATAAATAACATTCATTTGGCTATCTTTTTCCTTACTTACAATTCGTTTAAATGAATTGTTTTCATATATTAATAGCCCGTTACTGGTACCTATTAAAAATTTTTTATTCTTGTCTTGTATTATAGACCAAACCTCAGCACTGCCGCTCAGTTCTTTATAGGTATAATTAGTATATTTTTCTCCGTTCTTTATAGTAATACCTAGTTTTGTTCCAATCCAATAATTGCCCGAAGTTGTTTGATATATTTTTTTAATATCATCAAAAAGTAATCCGTTTTTTGAGTTATAGATATAAAATTTTTGGCTGCTTAATTTAGAAATACCATTTTCGTTAGATGTAAACCACAGGTTAGATTCTCTATCCTCATAAATTTTCCAAATACTATTATTTACCAATCCATTTTCTTTTCTAAATGACAGTGCATCCCCATTACTAGCTAGTTTTATAACACCTTTGTCGGTTGCAAAATAGAGGGAATTGTTTTTATCTTTATGGTAAGCATAATAGGTTGCACTACTGTCAATATTTAAAGTGTTAATTTGACTTATTTTTTCGTTTTCTAATTTACATAAACCCTCGCCCGTTAAAAACCAGTATATGTTTGGGCTTTTTTCTAATACCGCAAAAACCATGTCATTTTTTATACCCTCTTTTGTAGTATAGTTTTTAACAGTAGTATTATAGCGAAAAACGCCACCACCCAAAGTACTAAGCCACAACTGTTTTTTACTATCTTTTAAAATATGAAAAACAGAAGAGCTATCTAATTTTTGATTAATTTTTAGCGTGCCACAGGTACCGTTTTTAAATGTAGAAATTCCTTTTGCTGTTCCTAAAAGCGCGGTATTATTTTCATCAAATTGAATAGTAAATATTCTATTATGACTTAAACCATCTTTCGTAAAATAGTTTTTTATTTTTTTATTTTTTAAACCATTTATATCATAAACAGATAGGCCATTGTTGGTGCCAATTAAAATGCAACCATTTTTATCTTTTGCAATACAAAATACTACGTTATCTGCTAATCCATCTTTATCTGTAATATACTCATAGTTTTTACCATCGTATAATGTAATACCGCCTCCACTTGTTCCAAACCACATAACCCCATCGTTGTTTTGAAAAACTGATAATACTTGTACTTGCGAAAGGCCGTTTTCGACCGTAAAGTTTACAAAAGGATAGGTTTGCGCTTTTGATAAGAAAGAGCAAAACGCAAAAACTAAGCCATAAAATAAAATGTTTATGTATTTATACATAAATATAAAATATAAACATCTAAATTAGAAATAAGAATTTGATTATTTATAGTGAACTATTATTTAATTTAAACCAAAAAAAAAGCCCAAATACAAGTATTTGGGCTTTTTTATAAAAATTAATTATTTTATTGTTCAATAATTTTAATAACGTTAGTAGTTTTGCCGGTAGTTAATTTTACAAAATACATCCCCGAACTGTAATTTAAATTTTTCGCGCTAAAATCGTAAATATAGGTTCCTAATTGCTTTTGAGAGTTATCTATGGTTTGAATTTTTTCTCCTAACATATTATAAACTTCTAATAATACATTTGCCGTGTTTGGAACGTTTACAATAATATTAGTGCTATTTTGATAAGGATTAGGATAAACATTTAACAAAGATTGCTGCGAAATTTTATTTTCTTTAATGCCAATAGCTAATGTGTTAATTGGATGTATAGAATCGGTTCCAACAGTAAAATCGAGTCCGGTAACAATACTACCACCATTTACTGAAAAAGTATAGGTGCCTGCATGGTGTAAGCCCGGTATATCAACAAATAACTTATAGTTACCATCATTTAAGTTTGGAATTGTAAATTTACCGGCGGTATCTGTAACCATTACACGTTCGGCACTAGAGCCCGGATTTTTTTTAACTACCACACCAATACCTGGTATTTTTTTAGCTGCCAAAATGCTCGATGTTCTAAAAATACTTAAATCTAAACCTAACTGCCCGGTAATAAAATTTGCGCCAACTGGCACAGGCGAATATTGCAAATGTATTTTATGCCCTGCCGATGTAGTTGTTGTTGTAATAATTGATGTGGCATCAATCCAATTAGTAGTATCGCCATAATACGTAATTTTTGAATTAGGATAAAGCGTTGTATTAGGGCGCACTGCTATGCGATATTCTCCGTAAGGAATGCTATCAAATTTGTAGTTGCCATTCGCATCTAAAGTTGTGCGGGCTAAAATATCATTTTTTGCAAAATTTGAATTTTCTCGGTACAAATACATTTCGCCACTGGTTACTGGGGTAGTTTCTAGTGTGTTTGTATAAACAGTACCCGTTAGCGAACCAAAATCTACTGGCAAGGTATACCAGCCGTATTGTACTTGTGTGTTAGCCGGATTAGCAGATAAATAGGCTAAAAACGCCGAACCAAAAGTATTGTTTCTAAAAAAATTATAATTTTTAGAAGAACTCGTATTTATTGTAGCATAAACGTAATTACCGGTATTTGTAAAATCCACATATATACTATCAATAATTGAATTTACCTCTTTTATTTGCGCCACATTGTTGTATGTAGCATTTGGTAATTTTAAAGTGCCATAACCTAAATAGGTAAATGTTTTAAATTTGGTACCCTTTAACTTAACCGAATAATTGTTTCCTAAATAATAATATTTTTTTGCGTACGCTATATATCTGCTCGTATCATTTAATACATCACCATAACTTACAGTTGCCGGAGAATAAAAATCATTTTTAGAATAGGTGATTGTAGAATCATATATTTTTTTAATATTGAAACCGCCCACTATGTAGGTGCCTTTTTGATTTACTTTTAAATAATAATAAAGCGAATCTGAAAAATTATTAAACGGTGTTCTAACAAAAACGGCCTGATTGGCTGTTGGAAAATATTGTTTATAAGGCGTGTTAACCGGATCTAAAATTCCAAATTTAAAGGTATCAACCACATTGTTAAACTGACCGTTAGAATTACGATAATCCCATATTTGGTTAGGACCCGTTGTTGGAACAGACATTGAACCTGGGGTAACATCCCACACCTGTTTAATGGATGTGTTTTTTACCGGATAATACGTTGCTTCAATAACCGGAGGTGACTGCGCAAAAAAAGATATCGAAAAGATAAATAAAGCTAGGGTAACAATTTTTTTCATAATTTGTTTTTAATCTGTATCAAAAATACAATAAATTTTGACATTATGAAATTTTCTAGCCTTATTTTAGTTAACCAGGCTAAACAATAAACGTTGTGGTGCTATTTTGCAACAATAACACAAAGCTGATAAAAAATAATATGCAGAAATGATTAAAAAAAAATATAATGCCGATATCTATTTTATGTTTATAGAAACAATTAAATGACCAACTGCTTCGGAGCCATTGCTAATAAAATATAAAGAAAAAAAATTAATTTTTATCAAATATCTCTAAACTAAAACAGCAAAACCAGTTTAATTTTTCAGTTTCTGTAAACCCTGTTCTTATACTCCCAATTCCAAACTTTCAGAATCGATCATGGTTACCCACTTACCCATTTTTTTTTGGATGATCTTAAAATGATGTTTGTCCTCAGGCGTAATAAACGAAATTGCCTGCCCCGGTGATTCGGCTCGGCCGGTGCGGCCTATGCGGTGAATATAATCTTTTGGCGAACGGGGCAATTCATAATTAATAACAAATGGCAAAAATTTAATATCTATGCCACGCGAGATTAGATCAGTTGCAATCAACGCTCGTAGCTTTCCGCTTTTAAATTTACTTAATGCTTCTGTTCTTGCACCCTGACTTTTTTTACTGTTAATGGCCATGGCATCAATTCCATTTTTACGTAATTTATCTGCCACGTTATCCGCTTTGTAAACCGAAGAGGTAAACACCAAAACCTGCTGCATATTATTTTGTTTAATTAAATAACGCAGCAAGGGGCCTTTTTTTTCTTCCGTTACGAAATAAGCAGTCTGTTTTATAAGGTCAATCGTATCCGCTTCCGATTCAATTTTAATAACCACAGGGTCGCGCAACAAAATTTGATTGATGTTGTTAACGTCATCGCTTAATGTAGCTGAAAATAAAAGATTCTGACGTTTCGCCGGTAAAAGTTTAAAGATGCGGTCCATCTCGTTTTTAAAACCAAGGTTCAACATTTTATCAGCTTCATCCAATACCAAAATATCAATAGACGAAAGATGAACGGCTTTTGATTCCTGCAATTCAAGTAATCGTCCGGGCGTGGCCACTAAAACATTTACCCCTTGTAACCCCATCATTTGCGGGTTAATAGAAACACCGCCATAAACGGCCATCGACTTAATAGATTGTGGAAGCGCTGAACCGAATAATTTAAAAACATCGTTTACCTGCACGGCCAACTCACGTGTTGGCACCAATACCAAAACATTTACATGCCTGTTTTTTAAAACAGTATTGCCTTGTAAATTCATTAAAACCGGTAATACATACCCAGCTGTTTTTCCGGAGCCTGTTGGCGCAATGCCTAAAACATCTTTTCTATTTAAAATAGCAGGTATTACTTGTTGCTGAATTGGATATGGCTCTGTGTAATTTTGAGCCGCTGCTATTTTTTGTAGAGACGGGGAAAGGCCTAAAGCGCTAAAGGGCATCGTGTTTTAATTAAGTATGGGTTACAGTAAAGATAAGCGAATTTATTATCGTTCGTTTAATTTTTTACAGCCAGCTTGATTAAGAAATTTTTTCCTACTTTTTTTAAAGAATCAATTTTTGTGAATTTTTGAGACAACAACACAGAACTGATAAAAAATAATATCGCTGTAAAAAAATGTTTCTTTAATATAAAATTAAGAGCATTATTTTTGCCAAAAAGCCTCTCCAAATTAATTAGAGAGGCTTTTATATTTTAATTTTATTTTGTTGTCAGTTCGTAAATCACTTCTCGATACAATTCTCCTTGCGTCGAATTTACTCGAAGTGACATCCGATTAACTACCACATGCTTCGCAGTCCTCTGGATTATCCAAAGAGCAGCTTAATTGGGCTTGTTGTTCTTCAAAGGTTAAAATATGTGTTTGTCCACGTTCTACTAACAAAGCATCTTCGTTGCCTAAAATAGCTGGTTTGGCTAATGCATCTTGGTCTACCGTAAACTTAATAGCGTCTGCAGCTGCTTTGGTGCGTAAGTAGTACATACCTGTTTTCAACCCTTTTTTCCAAGCATAAAAATGCGCAGAGCTCATCTTAGCAAAGTTAGCATCTTGTATAAACAAGTTTAACGATTGGCTTTGGTCAATAAACGCGCCACGGTCAGCAGCCATATCAATAATGGTACGTTGTTTAATTTCCCACACGGTTTTGTATAATTCTTTTATATTAGCTGGTATCTCAGCAATGTTTTGTACCGAACCGTTAGCGGCAATAATTTTGTTTTTTAAACCGTCGTTCCAAATGCCCAACTTCACTAAGTCGCGTAACAAATGTTTGTTTACTACCACAAACTCGCCACTTAACACACGGCGCGTATAAATGTTGCTAGTGTATGGTTCAAAACACTCGTTATTCCCTAATATTTGCGAGGTGCTTGCAGTTGGCATTGGCGCTAACAATAAGCTGTTGCGCACGCCGTACTTCATAATTTCTTCTTTTAAAATATCCCACTCCCAACGGCTGCTAGGGGTTACATTCCACATATCTTGTTGGAAAATGCCTTTGCTTATTGGAGAACCCTGGTACGTTTCGTATGCGCCTTCAATTTTTGCAAGGTCCTTACTAGCCGTTAAAGCCGCAAAGTAAATGGTTTCAAAAATTTCGGAATTTAAACGTTTTGCTTCTTCGCTTTCAAAAGGGTAACGCATTAAAATAAAAGCATCGGCCAAACCTTGTACACCTAAACCAATTGGGCGGTGACGCATGTTGCTGTTACGCGCTTCAGGAATTGGGTAGTAGTTACGGTCGATAATTTTATTTAAGTTTTTAGTAGCTACGTAAGTAATTTCAAATAAACGGTTGTGATCAAAGGTGCCTGTTTTTTCATCCACAAAACGTGGCAATGCCAATGAAGCTAAGTTACACACGGCCACTTCGTCTTTACTGGTGTACTCAATAATTTCGGTACATAAGTTACTCGATTTAATAGTACCTAAGTTTTGTTGGTTAGATTTTGAGTTGGCTGCATCTTTAAATAACATGTACGGGTTACCGGTTTCAATTTGCGACTCGATAATGGTTGCCCATAATTCGCGCGCTTTAATTTGTTTACGGAATTTTCCTTCTGCTTCGTATTTAGTGTATAATGCTTCAAATTCTGCACTGTGGCAATCGCTTAAGCCCGGGCACTCGTTAGGGCACATTAAGCTCCAATCGCCTTCGGCTTCCACACGTTTCATAAATAAATCGGGAATCCATAATGCAGTAAATAAATCGCGTGCGCGCATTTCTTCTTTACCGTGGTTTTTACGAATATCTAAAAACTCATAAATATCGGCATGCCAAGGCTCTAAATACACAGCAATAGAACCTTTGCGTTTACCGCCGCCTTGGTCAACATAACGCGCAGTTTCGTTATATACTTTTAACATTGGAATGATACCATTTGAAGTACCATTTGTCCCTTTAATATAAGAACCTGTTGCACGTACATTGTGAATGTTAATACCAATACCACCTGCACTTTGCGATATTTTAGCGCATTGTTTTAAGGTATCGTAAATACCGTCAATACTGTCGTCTTTCATTTGTAATAAAAAGCAACTGCTCATTTGCGGCTTAGGTGTACCGGCATTAAATAGTGTAGGTGTAGCGTGTGTAAACCAACGCTCGCTCATTAAATTATAAGTTTGTATAGCGCTTTCAATATCGTTTTTATGAATACCAACAGCCACACGCATAATCATGTGTTGAGGGCGCTCTGCTACCTTACCGTTCATTTTTAAAAGGTACGAGCGCTCTAAGGTTTTAAAACCAAAGTAATCGTAACCAAAATCGCGATCGTATATAATAGACGAATCTAAAGTATGTGCATGTTCCATTATTATTTGATGAACGTCGTCGGCTATTAAAGCGGCAGGCATACTGTTTTTTGGATCGATGTATTTATATAAAGCATCAATAGTTTTAGAAAAACTTTTTATGGTGTTTTTGTGTAAATTACTTACGGCAATACGCGATGCTAACTGAGCGTAATCCGGATGGCGAGAGGTTAAACCTGCAGCGGTTTCTGCAGCTAAGTTATCTAACTCGCTGGTGGTTACGCCATCGTATACGCCATCAATTACCTTCTTGGCAACCAAAATTGGGTCAACATGCGAGGGATCTAAACCATAACTTAATTTTTGTGTGCGTGCGGTAATTTTGTCGAATTTAACCGACTCGCGAGTGCCATCTCTTTTGATTACAAACATAGGTGTTTAGTTTTTTGAGGTTTTATATATAATTTTTGTTCTGTTTCGGACTTACAAGTTACTATCACTTTTAGCCTTTAATATTTTTTATTTTATAATCTATTAACAAAATGTTGGTTAATTAAATATTTAGATTTTATTTAACTTTTAGAGGTTAAAATTCCCATACAAGAGAAAATCTTGTTACCTTAAATTTACAAAAAATGGAGGAATTTCTGGACGACTAAACGTTAAATGTTTAAAAATCTGTATCTAAATCAAACACATTATTTTCTTCATTTTTATTCATAACGCCCGCTTTTTGGTACTCTGCAACTCGTTTTTCGAAAAAGTTGGTTTTGCCCTGTAACGAAATCATTTCCATAAAATCGAAGGGGTTTGATGCATTGTAATATTTACTGCAACCTAAAGATTGTAACAATCTATCGGCACAAAATTCAATATATTGGCACATTAAATCGCTGTTCATACCAATTAATTTTACCGGAATGGCATCCACCACAAATTTTTTCTCAATGCCAACGGCATCTACAATAATTTTGGTGACTTGTTCTTTAGGCAATTGGTTTTTTACGTGATGTGTATAAAGCATACATGCGAAATCGCAATGTAAACCTTCGTCGCGGCTAATTAATTCGTTACTAAAGGTTAAACCCGGCATTAAACCACGTTTTTTTAACCAGAAGATAGAACAGAATGAACCAGAGAAGAAAATACCCTCAACTGCAGCAAAGGCAATTAAACGCTCGGCAAAACTACCATTGTTTATCCAACGGATGGCCCAGTCTGCTTTTTCGCCCACGCAAGGTACGGTATCAACAGCGTGTAATAATTTATCTTTTTCAATTGGATCTTTAATGTATGTATCTATTAATAAAGAGTAGGTCTCTGAATGGATGTTCTCCATCATAATTTGAAAGCCGTAAAAGCAACGCGCTTCGGGATATTGCACTTCGTTTAAAAAGTTAATAGCCAAGTTTTCGTTTACTATTCCGTCGCTGGCAGCAAAAAATGCTAAAACGTGTTTTATAAAATGTTTTTCATTATCGTTTAGTTTGTTGTTCCAATCTGTTAAGTCAGATGCTAAGTCTATTTCTTCGGCTGTCCAAAAACTGGCTTCCGATTTTTTATAGTATTCCCAAATATCTTTGTACTTGATAGGGAATAAGACGAATCTATCTTTATTCTCGACTAAAATTGGTTCTGTCATAACTGGATTATATTTATTTGGTTTCTTTAAATTGTGTGGACTACAAATAAATGTAAAAAACTTACCTTAATTCAAACAAATGAATTAACACTTAGTTGAAGTTTTAAACATCGTAAAATTAACCGCTAACTGTTGATAACCTTAAATTGCATTGATATACAGCAGTATAACAAATTACCCAAAAAAAAATAAAATTTGATTTGTGAGATTGAAATAAATTACTAAGATAGATATGGATTACACCTTTTTCCTGATGCTTATAACAATAGGCACACCACAAAAATCGTACTCCGCACGTATTTTGTTTTCTAAAAAACGTTTGTAGTTTTCTTGCACATACTGAGGTAAGTTGCAATAAAAAATAAATAAGGCTTCGCCTTTTAATTGCGTTACATATTTTATTTTTATCTCTTTACCTTTATTGGCTGGTGGTGGATGGCTTTCTATTAAAGGCAATAAAAAATCGTTTAGTTTACGTGTAGGAATGTGTTTGGTTTTATTTTCGTACACATACATCGCTATTTCAACAGCTTTCATAATACGCTGTTTTTCGGTTACTGATGTAAATACAATGGGTATATCTCTAAACGGAGCAATACGCTCTCTAATTTTTTCTTCGTAGGCTTTAGCTGTTTTGGTATCTTTTTCAATTAAGTCCCACTTGTTTACAATAATGGCTAATCCTTTTCGGTTTTTTTCAACTAAACTTAAAATGCTCAAATCCTGTGCTTCAATGCCGTTTTCGGCATCAATCATCAGTAAACACACATCACAACTTTCTAGGGCTCTAATGGTGCGCATTACGCTGTAAAACTCCAAATCTTCGTGCACTCTCGCTTTTCGGCGCATTCCGGCAGTATCTATTAACCAAAAATCGTGTCCGAATTTGGTATAACGGGTGTTTATGGTATCTCTGGTAGTGCCGGCCACATCGGTAACAATGTTACGCTCTTCGCCCAATAGGGCATTAGTTAAGGATGATTTACCAACATTAGGCCTGCCCACAATGGCTATTTTTGGAATATCGGGTGCCTCAATCGCACCTTCGTCTTTAGGTAATATGGCACAAAGGGCATCTAACATTTCACCTGTTCCACTACCTGTAGCAGCGCTTATAGAATAAATTTCACCTAACCCGAACTTATAAAATTCTGCGGCATAAGCATTGCGCTCGTGGTTATCTACCTTATTCGCAACAACAATTACCTTTTTTTTACTTTTACGAATAATATTGGCAACTTCTTTATCGTATTCTGTAATGCCATCATTGACATCTACCACAAATAAAATGGCGGTACTTTCATCAATTGCAATTTTTACTTGTTTGCGAATTTCGCCTTCAAAAACATCATCGCTACCATTAATATAACCACCAGTATCAATTAAGCTAAACTCGGTACCCTGCCACTCTGCTTTGCCATAGTGCCTATCGCGGGTAACGCCAGCAACCTCGTCGGTAATAGCTTGACGGGTTTCGGTAATACGGTTAAAGATGGTTGATTTTCCAACATTTGGTTTTCCTATAATTGCAACAATATTCGGCATAAGGTGGCAAAGATAGTAAAAAAGGGGGATTTTTTGGATTAAGGCGCTAATCTAAAAACATTCCAATTGTTATTTTTTAACTCATAACAAATACGATCGTGCAAACGGCTTTTTCTGCCTTGCCAAAACTCGTAATAATTGGCGTTTAAAACATAACCTCCCCAAAATTCGGGGCGCGGTACAACAGGCTTATCTTCAAATTTTTTTTCGTTTTCTAAAATTAAATTTTCCAATTCTGCCCTATCAACAATTTTTTTACTTTGGGGCGAGCTCCAAGCACCTATCTGACTTTGGCGAGGGCGGTTGCTAAAATAATCGTCGCTAAATGCAACATCGGCTTTTTCAACAGTACCTTCAATTCTAATTTGACGTTCTAGTTCCGGATAAAAAAAACAAAGACTCACGTTGTTATTGTAATCTAAGTCCAAACTTTTTCTTGAATTAAGATTGGTAAAAAAATAGTATTTGTTATTTGTAAAGCCTCTTACATATAAAATACGATTTGCAGGTTTATTATCTTTGCCTATAGTAGCTAAACTAAAAGCGTGTGGCTCCATTACCTTGGCATCAAGCGCTTGTTGCATCCATATCTCAAATTGTAAATCGGGTAAAGTGTTTACATCCGCTTCGCTTAAAGTACCTTTTGTAAAATCTTCGCGTAAGTTGGTAATATGGTGATTTAAATTATCCATTATTCAAAATTAACCATTAAACAAAAAATTGGAACAAGAATATATCTGCCATTTTTTATTTATTCTTTAATTACTTTAATGGTTTTAATTGAATTATCAGCTGATTTTAATTTTATAAAATAAAATCCGTTAGCAAATTTTTCTAAATTTAATTGGTGGCTCGACGTTTTATCGGAGTAATTAAAGTTTTGCGACATTATTTTTTTACCAATAAAATCATATACCTCAACAAAAACACCAAAGGTTTGTGTAGTTTTAAACTCTAAGGTTAATGCACCGTTTGTTGGATTTGGAAATAATTTAAATGCTGAAAGTTGATTGGTTGCCAAAGAATTACCAGTACATAATAAAACATCTACGTTAATTGTACTCGAATTTTCACAACCGTTTGCATCTGTTCCGGTTACTGTATAGACTGTTAAAGCGTTAGGCGAGTCAACTACACTATTTCCGATTAACGTACCTGGCTGCCAAGTATAAGTAATTGCACCGCTTGCACTTAATGTAACCGATTGCCCTTGGCAAATATCTGTACTTGATGAAGTAGCAACAAGTGTTGGTAGGGGATTAACAGTAATTACTACGTTATTTGAACCCACACAGCCATTTACATCTGTTCCTACAATGCTGTAAGTTGTTGTTGTACTTGGTGTGTCGTTTATTAAATTACCATTTAAATTGCCGGGCTGCCAAACGTATGTATTTGCACCACTTGCGTTAAGCGTAACTACTTGCCCAACGCATATTGAATTATTATTTGGTGTAATGTTAATAGTTGGTAATGCAAATACAGTAGCCATAGCTGTTGTAGTAGCACTACAACCCGAAGTTGTACCTATTAATGTATAAACTGTTGTATTTGATGGAAAATAAGTTGCCGCATTAGCCGTGCCACCACTATTGCTCCAGTTATATGAACTAGCGCCTGTTGCATTAAATGTAACTGAATTGCCGAAACAAACAGACTGATTTGCATTTGAAATAATTACGTTTGGATTTCCAGTTGTACTAATTACCTGGCTAACGGTTGTTCCTGGTCCGCCACTGTTAGATGCCAAAAGTGTAACTGTGTAATTACCTGGGTTAGGAAAAGTAATAGTAGGGTTTTGCGAATTAGCATTTGTAATTACAACGCCTGCACTTGGTAATACGCTCCAACTCCAAGCGTTAGGAGTATTGGTAGATAAATCTGTAAATGGAACTGCGGAACCAACACATTTTGGGGCAGAAGTAACACTAAAACTACTAACTGGTGGTGGCGGCAATATGGCGGGAATTAAATCTACTACCCAAACACCTCTTCCATATGTAGCGGCCACTAATTTAGTTGGGTCGGCCGGCGAAATTTCTAAATCAGCTAATGGCATATTAGGTAAACCAGCGTTGTATAAGGTCCAATTTGGCGAAATATTATCACGATAATATAAGCCAACATCCATCCCAACATAAATTCTATCGTTTGTATTTGATTGGTAAACGCTACAATTAGCTGGTAAGTTAGGTAAGTTAGCACTAAAATTAGTCCAGCTTGTACCACCATTTGTTGTTACAAAAACTTTGTTGCCTGCTGAGTACCCGCTTAATACAACCCAAGCGTTATTGGGATCTGTAGGATCGATACTAATAAACTGTGGAGAAGCCGATCCAACGGGTACAGAACCTGTAACGGTTGTCCAAGAAGCACCACCATCGGTAGTTTTAAAAATGCCCGAATTTTTTAACACATAAATTACTTGGTTGTTAGATGGGGCTATCGCAAATTCATTAATTGTACCCGCTCCCGTGATAGCAGTTAATTGTGTCCACGACCCTGCTGAATTTGTAGATTTAAATAAATTGGTATATCCAGCATATAGCGTTGTGGCCGATATTGGGTCTTGTTTCCAAGGTGTAACCCAAGGCGCAGTTCCTGTCATACCCGTCGTGCAAACGCCCCACGAAATGCCTCCGTTAGTTGATTTTCGCATAGCGCCATTGTAATATTCGCCATACATAATATTGTCGTTTGTTCTATCAATAAAACAATCCATACCATCACCACCTAAGGTAGCATTGTAGGTTGTGCCGTTCCAAATACTTGTTCCGTTATCTTGATGCCCGGTAATCCATTTATTAGGCGTTAAAGTTGACAAACCTATTTTATAAATTTGCGAAATATTAATAGTTCCTGATATTTCTAACCATGTTCCACCACTTCTTCTATAAACGGTCCCGTCATTGGTGTTAAACAATGTACCCGAGGCGTCATATTCTAAGTCGTGCTGATCGGCATGTGTAAAGGGTGCTCCAGTACCTGTCCAATGTCCGTATAATACCCAACTTGCTCCGGCAGTTGTTGTTCTCCAAACGTTTACACCACCAACTACTACTTCGTTTGCATCTAATGGTGAGGCTGCGATACAAAGGTCGTACCAGCCTTGCCCGCCTGTATCGTTACCAGCTGAAGCGTAACCTAATAAATTTAATGTGGTTGAAATTTGATTAAATGATGTTCCACTATTGGTTGACTGGTAAAAACCCTGAAACCCGCTATTTGCACTGCTTGACGCTAACACATATACGTAATTTGCATTTGCTGGTGTTACTGCAATTGCCATTCTATTAACGCCTGTTGTTGGTATCCCGGCACTTACGGTTGCCCAAGTTGCGCCACCATCTGTTGATATTCTAAACAAGGTACCTGCAGAATATACTACATTAGAATTTCCTGGTTTAAACTCTACATCATAAGTACTATTTGTTGTAACTTGTGTCCAATTAGCACCGCCATTTGTTGTTCTATAAATACCGCCGGATGTACCTGCCATTAGAATTTGTGTGTTTGTAGGATTAATTATCAAACGTCTAATAACAAAATTATTTGACACCACATTGGTTAAACCTGTGGTATTCCAAGTTGTTCCTCCATCCGTAGATTTTAAAACGCCTGTGCTTCTTGTATCGCCAGCATCACCATCACCAGTTGCTAAATACATAATATTTGTATTTGTAGGATCGATGGCTAAATCAGAACAACCTAAAACAGATAGATTATCGGTATTAGTGGTCCAGCTTGTTCCGCCATTGGTAGATTTCCAAAGCCCTCCGGCTGGTGCGCCCACCCATAAATTATTAGAGTTATTAGGGTCGATGGTAATAAAGCCCATACGGCCCGATTTTAATAGTTGCCCACCTGCGTTCCCACTTATTGGTCCCATTGGTCCAATGGCAGTCCAGGTAGTTGAGGAAATCATATTGTTGCTACTATTAAATTTATTACCGCCGTTTTGTGTATTATATGTATTTATAAACTCTTCATAATTTTTTGCGGTAAGTGATAATAAAGACATATCGCCCGATGGGTAAACGCGTCGTTCAACAAAATTCTCCCAACGTTTAAAAGCCTTGTAGCCCTTGCCCTTTTCGGTATTATCGTGTGTACTCCAATAGGTATTAAAATCTGCCTGAATTTGGTAAAAATTTGCATTTGCATCGTGCATTCTTTCAGCCCATTGTTGCGAAAAAAAACTATTAGAAACAAAAAGAAACGAAATAAAAAGTATGATTTTTTTCATAAAAAAAGATTTAGTTGTGTGAAGTTAAAAAACTAAAATTAAATTACGTTAGATTATTTAACAAAAACTAACATATTTAACCAAAAGATAACTAAATTGTTTAGAATTAGCGTAAAGGCAGGAAATTAATTAAAAAAAGCGTATTGGCTAACCCAATACGCTTTTAGTTTAAATGTTATTAAAAATTCTATCCTTTCAACGCCTCTGCGCCTCCAACAATTTCTAAAATCTCTTTAGTAATTGCAGCTTGGCGGGCTTTATTGTACATAATTTTTAAATCTTTTTGCATCGCCTTTGCATTATCTGTAGCCTTATGCATGGCTGTCATACGTGCACCGTGCTCGCTTGCAAAACTATCTAATAAAGCTTTGTACAATTGTGTTTTTAAACTACGGGGAATTAATTCGTTTACAATGTACTCTTGACTTGGCTCAAAAATATAATCTGTATTAACAGTTTTAGTTTGTGAGGGCGTAGCTACAATTGGCAAAAATTGCTCTTCGGTAGTAATTTGTACGGCTGCGTTACGAAATTGGTTATAAACTAAAATTACTTTATCAAATTGTTTATTTAAAAACGATTCTATAATTTTCTCAGCAACGGGTGCTGTTTTGGCATAACTTAAGCCGTCAAACAATTCGTTTGTATTGTGTGGTAAATCTTGTCCGGCAATAATATACTGAGTACGTTTAAATGCATCTTGTACTTTTTTACCTATCGGGATAATAGTTATATCACAACCTTTAAATTCGCCACTAATTAAAAGATTAGTTTTTTTAATAACATTAGCATTAAAAGCGCCTGCTAAACCACGGTTTGAAGAAATTGCGATAATTAACACATTTTTTACGCCATTATTACGTGCATACACATTCTCACTTGAATCTACACTTGCACTGACATTTTCTAAAATTTCTTTTAGTTTATTAGCATAAGGACGCATTTGTGTAATAGCATCTTGCGCACGTTTTAATTTAGCAGCACTTACCATTTTCATAGCACTGGTAATTTGCATTGTGCTACCAATGGATACGATACTATTTCTTACTTCTTTTAAACTGGCCATTTTTTATGAAATTTTAAATGATAAATTTTAAATGTTGAATGAATGCATACAATTTAAAATTCAAAATTTATAATTTAACATTTTTTTTAGTTATATTTTGCTACTAAATCTTTTGCTGTTGCTTCTAATGTATTGGTAATTTCGTCGGTGTATTTTCCAACTTTTAAATCGTCTAACACGTTTTTATGTTTACGTTCTAAAGTATCTAAAAACTCTTTTTCAAATTCGCGCACTTTATTTACCGGAACCGCACGTAATAAATTTTTAGTCCCTAAATAAATAATGGCAATTTGTTGTTCCACACGTAATGGCGAAAACTGACCTTGTTTTAAGATTTCAACGTTACGCGCACCTTTATCTAATACGGATTTTGTAGCCGCATCTAAATCAGAACCAAACTTAGCAAAGGCTTCTAACTCACGAAACTGTGCTTGGTCTAATTTTAAAGTACCAGCAACCTTTTTCATTGATTTAATTTGAGCATTACCCCCTACTCTACTTACAGAAATACCTACGTTAATTGCGGGACGCACGCCTGAATTAAACAAGTTACCTTCTAAGAAAATTTGTCCGTCGGTAATAGAAATTACGTTAGTCGGGATGTAAGCTGATACGTCACCAGCTTGTGTTTCAATAATCGGTAATGCTGTTAATGAACCACCACCTTTTACTAAATGTTTAATGGATTCAGGCAAATCGTTCATGCTTTGTGCAATGGCGTCGTTCGCATTTATTTTTGCAGCACGCTCTAATAAACGACTGTGTAAGTAAAACACGTCACCAGGATACGCTTCACGTCCCGGCGGGCGACGTAATAACAAGGATACTTCGCGGTAAGCTACTGCTTGTTTCGATAAATCATCAAATACAATTAAAGCCGGGCGACCGGTATCTCTAAAAAACTCGCCAATAGCAGCGCCAGCAAATGGAGCATAAAACTGCATTGGCGCAGGATCTGCAGCATTAGACGCAACAACCACGGTATATGCCATTGCTCCGTTTTCTTCTAAAACACGCACAACGTTTGCTACAGTACTTCCTTTTTGCCCAATGGCCACATAAATACAAAACACAGGTTTTCCTGCTTCATAAAATTCTTTTTGATTAATAATAGTATCAATACAAACTGCAGTTTTACCAGTTTGACGATCGCCGATAACTAACTCACGTTGACCGCGACCAATAGGAATCATCGCATCAATGGCTTTAATACCTGTTTGTAATGGCTCAGTTACTGGTTGACGATAAATAACACCTGGCGCTTTGCGCTCTAATGGCATTTCGTAAGTTGTTCCTGTAATTGGACCTTTACCATCAATAGGATTTCCTAAAGTATCAACTACACGCCCTAACATTCCTTCGCCAACTTTTAATGAGGCAATACGATTTGTACGTTTGCAACTAGAGCCCTCACGGATACCTTCGCTACTACCTAATAATACAGCACCAATGTTATCTTCCTCTAAATTTAACACAATTGCTTTTAAGCCTGTTTCAAATTCAATTAATTCGCCCGATTGAACTTTAGATAACCCGTAAATACGGGCAATACCGTCACCTACTTGTAATACAGTTCCTACTTCCTCTAAATCAGCTTCGCTTTTAAAGCCGCTTAATTGTTGTTTTAAAATTGCAGATACTTCTGCGGGATTTATTTCAGCCATAGTTTTTTAATTTACACTTATTAAATTTTCGCTATTGGAAAAGTTTTTACGCAAATCGTTTAATTTGCGTTTTACACTTTGGTCTATTTGTTTATCGTTAATAGTTAGAACAAAACCGCCAATTAATGTTGCATCTACTTTCTGTATTAATTCTACATTACCAGTTGTAGTTTGTTTAACCAAGTTTAAAATTTCGTTTTTTAATTTATCGTCTAACGCAACCGCCGAATGCACAGTGGCAGATGTAATATTTAAAAGGATTTTATAGTGTTCGTCAAAAGCTTTCGCAATAGCGTTTATATATTGCTCGCGACGCTTAACAGCAATTAAATTTAAAAAGGACATGGTAATTTCTGTTACTTTATTTCCAAAAATAGATTTAAAAATTGCTTGTTTTTTATCTGTATTTACAATAGGACTTTCTAACAAATTAATAAAATCGTGATTTTGAAGACACACTTGCGATATTAACTTCATATCATTCCTCACAGCCTCTAACTGATTTTTTTCAACTGCGAGGTCAATTAACGATTTGGCATATCTAGAGGCAACACTCATTTAATTTTTCTTAGTTTAGGTTTACGTCTTTCATTAAATTACTTACCAAGGTTCTTTGTTTTTCATCGCTTGATAAATCGGACTTTAATATTTTTTCAGCAATATCAATACTCAACGTAGCCACTTGATTTTTTAACTCTGCAATGGCAGCATTTTTTTCATTATTAATTTGTTCGCGGGCCGATTTTAAAATCCGTTCTGTTTCTTGAGTTGCTTTCGTTTTTGCTTCAACTAAAATACTTTCCTTTACTTCGCGTGCCTCCTTTAACATAGTGTCTCTTTCTGCACGTGCTTCATTCATAATTTTTTCGTTATTCGCTTTTAATTCGCGCATATCATTTAAAGCACTTTCTGCGCTAGCCAAAGCGTCTTCAATCCCTTTTTCACGAGTTTTAATTGCAGATAAAATAGGCTTCCAGGCAAATTTACCCAATAACACTACTAACAATATAAATACAATAGATGTCCAAAAAATTAAACCAATACTTGGCGTAACTAGGGCGTTTAAAATAAATAGATTCATATATGGTCTTTAAAAATTTAATTTAAAAAATAAAAAAAGACTGTTACCAACCGTAACAGTCTTAATTTTTTTACTTCAGTAAAGCCACAACCACACCGAATAAGGCAACACCCTCTACTAGGGCAGCTGCGATAATCATTGTAGTTTGGATTTTTGCCTGAGCTTCTGGTTGACGCGCAATGGCATCCATTGCGTGACCACCAATTTGTCCGATACCGATGCCGGCGCCAATTACGGCTAAACCTGCTCCGATTGCTGCGATACTTCCTGTCATTTTGTTTTTGTTTTTATTTGTTGTTTAATTTAATGTGATTTTGCTAAACGTTTTTCGTCATCATTATGAGCATGTTCTTCGTGATGATCTGCAACTGCGCTTCCAATAAATAATGCCGTTAACATTGTAAAAATATACGCTTGTAAAAACGCTACTAAGCACTCCAATACATCGATAAATAAAGCGAAAGCTACAGAAATGGGAGATACCGCCAATGATTTAAATATAAAAATTAAACCTACTAAACTGATAATAATAATATGACCCGCTGTTATGTTTGCGAATAAACGAATCATTAAAGCAAACGGTTTAGTTAAAATTCCTACTAACTCAATTGGAATTAAAATTGGGTACAACCATTTTGGAGCAGGAGGCATAAACAAGTGATGCCAATATTGACCATTACCGTTAATATTTGTAACTATTAGCGTTACAGCAGAAAGCACCAAAGTAAAAGCTATATTACCAGTAAGATTTGCACCAAAAGGCAACATGCCAAGCAAGTTGTTAATTAATATGAAGAAAAACAAAGTTAACAAATAAGGAACAAATTTATTTGATTTAGAGCCTATGTTATTTTTAGCGATGTCGTCCCTTACAAAAACAACTAAGGGTTCAAAAAACGATTGTTTGCCTTTTGGCGCCGATGTAACGCCTGTTTTTTTGTATGCTTTGGCGATAGATGTAAAAATTAAAACTATTATTAAAACAGAAATAAGCATAGACGCTACATTTTTTGTAATAGAAAAATCTAATGGAGTTGCATTACTAATTTCAGCTTCATTTTTGTCGTTATGTTCTACGTTTAAGTATTGTCCGTGTTCATTAGGCGATTCGGAGGCATAATAAATTTTTTCTTCAAAATTTACAAAACGCTCCCCATTTTTTTCAACAACCACTTTCCCATGAACATCATGTTGAAATTCAGAAGACAAAAAGATAACCAAGCCACCATTTGTTTTTAATATAACAGGTAAAGGAATAGAAACAGCACTTTCGTGTTCGCCCCATAAATGCCACGAATGACTATCTAAGATATGCTCAAATGCTACAGCAGTAATATCTACCTTTTCTTCAGCGCTGTGCTCATTCCCACTTTTTGCCTCACTATTCAGTCCTTGTTCTAGGGCTACTTCATCAGAAACTACATCATGGATAGAATCTTGAGCGCGAAAAGAGTTAGAAAAAATAAAGAAAGCAATTAGAAAAAGTGATAAAACAAACTTGTTTTTAGTTGAAGTATTCATTTTATTGATCATTTGGTCAAAAAACCAGATAGTTTTTAATTTCGCGTGCAAATGTAGAGGTTTTTTAGCCAAAAACAATAATTTTTTATAATTTTAAATACTTAAAATGGCATTTTATTAACAAGTATTAATTAAACTAAAAAATTAAAGAATTAGGGCTGTTTAATACAAAACTACTAATGTTCAGATTTTGTTGTAGTAGTATCAGGCTTATGTTCTTCAGATACACCGGCTTTTGAATCGTGTTCTGCAGTTGCTTCCGTTGGATGCTTGCTGTGGTCGCCTTTTTCACAAGCCTCCATACATTCCTTACTACAATTTTCTTTACATTCGCATTGTGCATGATGACCATGTTTAGGGTTACAAAGACTTAAAAACATAACTATAATAAAAATAGTAACTGAGGCTAAAATTAAGGGAACAGTAAAAGCCACTGGCTTTTGCTCAGTATTGTGGTTATCGTGATGATTATTTTCCATAATTTATTTTTAAGTTTTTACGGGGCTAAAATAAGAGATTAATTAGTAATTATAAAATTTTTTTTAATATAGTTTCGTTTCTTGACACAAAAAAACTATTAAGCACCCCTCCCTTTCTATTTACAAAGCAATGTTAATTAATTTCGAATTTTAAAGTAATTTAAATAAGCTTTAATTTTACATTTAAGTTATGGTAAAATTAAAAATCGGCATTATTTTTGGGGGACAAAGCAAAGAGCGCGAAATATCATTTGCAGGTGGGCGAACCGTTTACGATAACTTAAACAAAGCGCTGTTTGAAGCCATACCTATTTTTGTTGATAGTTTTGGGAATTTTATTGAATTAAACTGGGAGTTTGTTTACAAAGGTACTATTCGCGATTTTTATCCACCAGTAGAATTTTTGCCCGCTGATTCACATTTTCAGCTATACGCCGAGCAGTTGGGAGATTTAAATATACAACAACAAGTATCATTAATTTCAAGTATTGGAAAAAAATTAAATATTGAACAACTAAAACAAAAAATAGACTTTGCTTTTTTATGTCTGCACGGGCCTAATGGCGAGGATGGTAGAACACAAGGTTTATTTGAATATTATCAAATTCCATATAGTGGGTCAGGTATTTTAGCTTCAGCCATTGGCATTGATAAAAGTGTACAAAAAGAATTAATGGTAAACAAAGGATTTAATAGTCCAAATTACGTGACTATTAATAGACAAGATTACATCAACGGAAAAGCAAACAGCATTTACAAAACCATAAAAGAAAAAATTGGCTTTCCATGCGTGGTAAAGCCCGCCAATCAAGGCAGTAGCATAGGTGTAAGTATTTTAAGCGATGATAACGAACACGATTACATGCGTGCTGTTGAAAAAGCATTTTTTACATGTTGGATTGACGCTAAGGAATGGCAAGGCTTTTCGGACGCTGATAAATTTAATTATGTGAAAACGCTTGGCGATATTCGCGAAGGAATTGGAATGCCTATAGTTATTAGTTATCCCGCTGAGCTTGGTAATCCTGTAGTTTATAATCCTGATACTTTAATTGATTATTTAAACACACATTTAAAAAGCGATGGCTTTATTTTAGAAGCATTAGATGGCGAAAGTAAAGTGTTGGTAGAGGGGTTTATTGAAGGCAAAGAATTTAGTTGTATTGTGTTAGAAGATGAAAATGGTATTGCCATTGCCTTACCACCTACCGAAATAAAAAAAGGCAAAGAATTATTTGATTATCGTAGTAAATATTTACCAGGATTATCACGAAAAATTACGCCTATTGATATTCCTAATGAACAAATTGAAGCCATACGTAAAGAATGTGAAAAATTATTTCGCGAATTACACTTTGATGTATATGCACGTATAGACGGCTTTTTAAGTACTGATGGAAAAATATTTTTAAACGACCCAAACACTACCAGCGGTATGATGCCATCCTCGTTTTTCTTTCACCAGGCAGCTGAAATTGGTTTAAATCCCTCGCAATTTTTAAGTTTTATAATTCGTACTTCCCTTGCCAAGCGAATTATACAAGCCAAGGGCAATGTTACCTATAAAAAATTATTAAGCAGTTTAGACGAATTAATTTTAAAAGATAAACACGGAACTACCAATAAAACTCGCGTAGCAGTAGTACTTGGCGGCTATTCTAGCGAAAGACATATTTCGGTGGAGAGTGGCAGAAATGTTTTTGAGAAATTAGCCTCAAGCGAAAAATATGCGCCTTTCCCTGTTTTTTTAACGGGCAGTAACGAGCAACACGAACTATACCATATTCCTATAAACCTACTTCTAAAAGATAATGCAGACGATATAAAAGAAAAAGCTGAAAACTACAAGCTACACACTGTTATTCAAAAAATTATGCAACAGTGCGAAAGTATTACACATAAATATGCAAATGCCGAAACCGTTAGTAAGCCTCATAAAATTTCTTACAACGACTTAAAGCAAAAAGCCGATGAGGTGTTTATTGCTCTGCATGGCCGGCCAGGCGAAGATGGTGCCATACAAGAGAAATTAGACGAATTGAACCTACCCTACAACGGAAGCAATAAAGATAGTAGTAGCCTTACAATTGACAAATACCGCACTAATGAATTATTAAAACAAAATGGGTTTTTAGTGGCAGAACACATTTTAGTAACGAAACACGATTGGGAAAACGAAAAATCTAAAATTGAAAAAATATTAACGAATAATATTAAGTACCCATTTATAGCAAAGCCTGTAGATGATGGTTGCAGCAGCGCTGTAAAAAAAATAAAAACCGTTGAAGAATTTGAGGCGTTTTGTAAATTAATATTTAGAACATCAGAAGAATTCGACACTTCAGCGGCCAACGTGTTGCACATTAAACCTAAAGAAGAATTTCCTCAAAAGCAGGTAATTTTAGTTGAAGAATTAATCAGTAAAAAAGATGCCAAACATTTTTTGGAAGTTACTGGCGGTATGCTTACGAAATTAAATAAAAATGGTGAATTAGAATATGAAGTGTTTGAAGCCAGCGAAGCGCTTGCAGATGGAGATATTTTAAGTTTAGAAGAAAAATTTTTAGCAGGGCAAGGACAGAACATTACGCCCGCGCGCTATGCAAAAAATATGGTAGATCGGCAAACCGTTAGTAACCAAGTAAAACAAACCTTAGGCGCTGCCGCAAAGGTTTTGGGTGTTAGTGGCTATTGCCGTATTGATGCGTTTGTACGTGTGTTTGATAATTGCAAAACCGAAGTTATTTTCATAGAAGTGAATTCGCTACCAGGTATGACGCCTGCAACTTGTATTTTCCACCAAGCAGCTATAAATAATTATAAACCCTATGAATTTATAGATAATATTTTAGAGTTTGGAAAAGAGAGATTACGTGTAAACGTAAATTCAATGAGTAGTAACTAAAGTTCTTTATAAACAACACAAATTAATGTATTTATTTTTTATTTAGTAATTAAATGAATTGTTTTGTTTCTACATTTTTGTGGCCTTTAATGAACTCTTTTTAAAAATACTATTTCCCCATTTTCAAGGTTAAATCAACTAAGCGATTACAGTAACCCCACTCGTTATCATACCAACCAATAATTTTTACAAGATTACCTACAACACTTGTAAATTCAGCATCGTACAACACACTGTGCGAATTACCAATTACATCCACACTAACAATAGGGTCTTCGGTATATTCTAAAATACCTTTTAAATGAGTATGAGATGCTAATTTATACGCCGCGTTAATTTCTTCGGCACTTGGTATTTTAGTAAGCACGCAAGTAATATCTGTTAACGACCCATCTGGTACAGGCACGCGCATGCCACAGCCGCCTATTTTTCCCTCTAAATGGGGAAATATTTTTGTAATGGCTTTAGCAGCTCCTGTAGAAGTAGGGATAATACTTAACGCAGCGGCTCTGGCCCTACGCAAATCTTTATGGGGGGCATCGTGTATGCGCTGGTCGTTTGTATAGGAGTGCACAGTAGTAATAAAAGCTTCTTCAATTCCAAATTGTTCTAGCACTTTAAGCATGGGCGCAGCACAGTTGGTGGTGCAACTAGCATTTGACACGATAATATCCTCCGGTTTAAGAATAGAATCGTTTACGCCAAGTACTATTGTTTTTATATCATCGTCTTGCGCAGGTGCACTTAATATAATTTTTTTTGCGCCTGCTTGTATATGCTTATTGGCTTTTTCTTTAGTTAAAAAAAGGCCTGTGCTTTCAATTACAATATCTATGTCGTTTTGTTTCCATGGTAATTCCGAGGGGTTTTTACAATTAGAAATAGCTATTGTTTGCCCGTTTACCACTAAATTATTTTCTTGAACTGTAATCGTACCTTTAAATGCACGGTGTACAGAATCATATTTTAATAAGTGTGCTAACGTTGAGGTAGTTGTAATATCATTTATTGCAACAATCTCAATAGCTGGATTATTAATTGCATTTCGCAAATACATTCTACCAATTCTACCAAAGCCATTAATCGCTACTTTTATTTTTTTCATTTTATTACGTTCTAAAGGGTTATTATTTATTATAAGTCTAATCTGTAAGCATTTACTATTTATCGGGGCATTGGTTTTGTTTCTTTAGTGGTTATATTATAAATAAGCCAATCGTTTTTTAATTTATACTGCAACTCATTAGGCGAAAACACTTTAATTTCATTAGCATTAATAATCTTCTCTTCTTTTGTTTCAATCGTGTAAACGATATAATATTCATTTGGCTCAAATATTTTATGTACTATAAATTTTTTAGTTGCTATATCAATGTGCCGCCTATAACTACTAATTTTTTTACCTTCGAAATTATATATATCATCATTTGCGCCAACGTTAATACCACTGCTACATCCAATAATAAAAGAGTCTACCGCATTTATTTTAATACCCGAATAACTATAATCAATAATTTTTTCCTCTTTTAAATTTATTACGCCAGCATATATCGTCCCATCCTCTTTCTTATCTTCAACAATTAATAAATTGGGAGCATTTACGGTTAACCCTATATTATAATAGCCCTTAAACGTAATTTGATTAAAGTCTTTGTCAATTAAATATTTTTTATTTTTTGAAAGCACAGTAAAATACTTTTCATTTTCGTACATTTCTTTTAACGTGTTTTTATTTAAATTAAAAATACTGGTTGTATCATTTAAATTAGTTTTTATTAGTAATCGATTATTTGCCCTATTTAAGTAATTGCATAAGTAGGTGGTTGTATAAACTTTTATAAATTTATTACCCGAATTACCTTTAGACTTATTACAGGCTAAACACACTTTGTTTTTAATATCAAAATTAAAAATAGTATCATAAATTGGCGCTATAATAATTTTATCGCCTTGTTTAATGCCATACTTAGAATCACTTTTAAATACTTGCGTTTGCGCCGTGATATTTGATGTAAACAAACTAAAAAGCAAAACAGAAACTAACACCTCAACTTTGCTCGGTGCCCATTTTTTATAATTATTTTTTAATTTATTCAATTATAAAAAATTAATAATATTCGTGCACACCTCGGGTACATATTCTAAATTTAAAGTATGGCCAGCATTGTTTATAACAATAAATTTAGAATTTTTAATATGCAAATGCACCTCGTTAGCTAAGTGTACTGGTAGCAGTAAATCTTTTTCGCCTTGCATAACAAGTGTGGGAGCGATAATTTTTTCTAACTCTTTTCTATAATCTTTTCGTTCCTTAGTAGCACGCATTAAATTAAAAATTGCTTCTTTACTTTGACTTGTCTCTTTCCGCGCCTCCTTCATTAACTCAATCGGTATTATTGGTTTTGAAAAGTAGGTTTCGCTAAGTACACTGGGCAACATAATATCTAACATCAAATTATAGCCACCAAATTCTAGAGCACGCCACCAACTCAATTCAATTGCCTCGTAATAGGGCGTTTTATGGGCAAAAGTAGATATAAGTACCAACTTATTTAACTGCTGTGGGTAGTGTACTGCAAAATGCTGCGCAACCAAACTCCCATAAGACAGGCCAATAACCGATGCCATATTTATATTTTCTTGCTTTAAAACCAAACTAACGTCTTGGGCATGTTTATCAAAATTTCGCCACTCACCTTGATTTGAGCTCTGCCCCTGAAAAATAAAATCTAGTAAAATCAGTTTGTATTTTGCTTTAAAATAAGGCAAAACAAAAAACCACGAAACAGTTGACTGTGTTAGGCCATTCAAAAAAACTAGCGTTTCAGTACTTTGCAAATTTCCTTGTACTTCGTAATAAAGATCTAAATTATCGTGGGTTTTACAAATCATGTTATAAGTAATTAAAATTAACCATGTTTTTTTCTACTTTAAAGCTAAGCTTCTTTCCCAAATAAATAGCCATATTTTTTTCGATATGCCCGGCAGGAAAATTAAAACAAACCGGATAATTATATTCTTTTACAGCATCTGCAATTAACTCTTCCGCTGTTTTACCAAATGGAATAGCGTTATCTTTCATATCTGACATTCCACCAACAATTAATCCATTTAGGTTTTTTAATTTACCACTACGTTTTAATTGTAAAATCATTCTATCAATATGGTACAATTGCTCGTCTAAATCCTCAATAAACAAAATTTTATTTTTGGTATTTAGCTCGTCTTTACTTCCGGATAAAGCATATATAAGCGACAAATTTCCTCCAACTAACCTACCTGCTGTCTCACCCATTCTATTTAACTTGCTTTTTGGGATGCTGTAACGAATAGATTCGCCAAATAATACTTTTTTTATAGACAGTGTTGCCTCTTTGTTTTTAGAAAACTGAAACGCCATTGTGCTATGAATGCAAGCTATACCGAGTTTTTGCAGTCGGCTGTGAATTACCGTGGTATCGCTGTAGCCTATAAACCATTTTGGACTTTTTAATAACGGGTTAAAATTCACAGCATCAATAATACGTAAAGTACCATAACCACCACCGGCAATTAATACGGCTTTTGCGGTTTTATGATTAATTGCCCATTGTAAATCATGCGTTCTCTCCTCATCAGTTCCAGCAAATTGATGGTGTGTTTTATAAATATTAGCTCCTAATTCAATAATTAACCCCCAGCTTTTTAAAATTTTAATAGCAGGCGCTAGCTGTTCTTTACTTCTGGCACGTGCAGTTGCAATTATCAAAATGGTGTCGCCTTTCCTTAAATATGAGGGAATAATCATTTCCGATTTTTCTTTTTCGATTTTTTATCTTTTTTCCTTCTGTCCTTTTTATCCTTTTTGTTTTTTTCCTTTTTCTTTTCTAAAATCTCTACTGCCTCTTGTTTTTTAATAGTATTTATCTTTTCATTGCCTTTAGTATTTTTAATAGCTGCCACCTTCTTTCCGCCTCCTATCTTAGTTCTTTCATTCCCTTTTCTTTCTTTAATCTTTTTTGTCGCTTTTGTAACTTTAGTCTTCGCATCTTGCTTCTTGCTTCCAACACTGTTGCCTACTGCGTGTTTCTTCTTTTCCTGATAAGCAATATTCTTTAGATTCTTTTCGTAACGCGGGTTTAAAGGCTCATTTTCCACCTTGATATGAAACCATAACTCGCCTTTTTTAATACGGTATATTTGCATTTCCGAAACGCCAAATTCATCTGCCAATTGTTTGTAAGACAACTTGCGCTTTGGGTCCCAAATCATTTTTTTTAGTTGAGTAGCGCTTTTTTCGTTTAAAACTCGGCTATGAACACTTTTTGTGTACGCCTTTTTTTCTCGCGCTAAAATTGTGTTAGGGCTTTTATTAATAAAAATCTGATGCTCTTTTGAGGTAACCCATTTTAAGTTCGATGCTTGATTATTTGTGTAATCATAGTCTAAATGAATTACTGAGGTTTGTTTGGCTGACGACCTCTTTACAAATGCAGATGCTACCATTTTAGCCAAAGATAGAGTATGCTCTTTTGCTCCAACCTTTAAGCGATGCCTAACCGCCCCATTACTAATTTTTTTTACTCGCACTTCAATCTCCCCATTAGCTTTTTTAATGCCATAAGCACCTTTGTTTGAAACTACAAAAGGCAAATTTGTTTTTTTATTATTAACCAATACAGGTTTCCAAATTTCGTTTTCTTTGCTCATCGTAAAATGTAATTTTTATATTATCTTTATACAAAATTAACAAAATTAATTACATAACTGCAAACCGTTAGTGTAAATTTAACGCTCCGGTTTGCAAAACCTAATTATGACAAAATTTAAACGTACTCTTGTTACTGCTGCTTTACCCTATGCAAATGGTCCAGTTCATATTGGGCATTTAGCGGGCTGTTATTTACCTGCTGATATATATACGCGGTATTTAAGAAGTATTGGGCACGATGTAAAGTTTGTTTGCGGAAGCGACGAGCATGGCGTACCTATTACTATTAAAGCTAAAAAAGAAAACTGCACACCGCAGCAAGTTGTTGATAAATACCATAAATTAATGGGCGATGCCTTTAATGAGTTTGGCATCTCATTTGACATCTATTCACGCACCACTTCTAAAACACATCACCAAACCGCCTCCGATTTTTTTTCTAAACTTTATAATAACGGCAGTTTTACAGAGCAAGTTACCGAACAGTATTTTGACGAGACAGCTAATCAGTTTTTGGCCGACCGCTACATTACAGGCACCTGCCCTAAATGCGCTAACCCTAATGCCTATGGCGACCAATGTGAAAAATGTGGAAGTACTTTAAATGCAACCGATTTAATAAATCCAAAATCTACATTAAGCGGCAGTATGCCCGTATTAAAAGAAACAAAAAATTGGTTTTTACCTTTAGATAAATTACAACCAAAAATTAAAGAATACATTGAACAACATAAAGATTGGAAAACGAATGTTTATGGCCAATGCAAGAGTTGGATGGATAGTGGCGATGGCCTGCAACCCCGAGCCATGACCCGCGATTTGGATTGGGGCGTGCCGGTTCCAATTATAGGTGCAGAAGGCAAAGTGTTATATGTATGGTTTGATGCGCCAATTGGATACATTAGTGCCACTAAAGAATTATTGCCAAACAGTTGGGAAGATTATTGGAAAAAAGACGATAGCCGATTAATCCATTTTATTGGTAAAGATAATATTGTTTTTCACTGCATTATTTTTCCAGCAATGTTAATGGAACACGGCGAATTTATTTTAGCAGATAATGTACCGGCAAACGAATTTTTAAATTTAGAAGGCGAAAAAATTTCAACCTCTCGCAATTGGGCAGTTTGGTTACACGAATATTTGCAAGAATTTAAAGGACAACAAGATGTACTGCGTTATACACTGTGTGCCAATGCCCCAGAGACAAAAGATAATGATTTTACTTGGAAAGATTTTCAAACAAAAAACAATAGCGAGTTAGTAGCGATTTTTGGGAATTTTATTAATAGAACATTGGTTTTAACACATAAATTTTACGAAGGCAAAGTACCCACAGCAATAAATTATACGAAGGAAGATTTGCTAACCTTAGAAGAATTAGCAAACGCGCCGCAAAAAATTAGCAAGGCCATTGAACAATTTAAGTTTAGAGAAGCGATTAACGAATGGATGAATGTTGCCCGTATTGGAAATAAATACTTAGCCGAAACTGAGCCTTGGAAGCTTATAAAAACGGACGAAGAACGTGTAAAAACGATATTGAATATTGCGCTACAAATTAGCTGTAATTTGGCAATATTGGCAGAACCTTTTTTACCTTTTACAAGTAAAAAATTATTTAATTTATTAAACATACAATCATTAAATTGGAATGCTGCTTTGCAAACTTCTAACATTAGAGCTGGGCATACCATTAATAAAGAAGAGTTATTGTTTGCTAAAGTTGAAGACGAAGCCATAGAAATACAATTAAATAAATTACAACAAAGCAAATTAATAAATGCAATTCCTGCATCAACTAAAGTAATAAAAGCCGAAACTACTTTTGATGATTTTATAAAAATGGATATACGCACTGCAACTATTGTTGCTGCTGAAGTTGTACCCAAAACCGATAAATTATTAAAATTAACTTTAGATACCGGTATAGATACACGCACGGTTGTTAGTGGTATTGCTGCCTATTACAAACCGCAAGACGTTATTGGGCAAAAAGTGTGTTTGTTAGCCAATTTAGCCCCTCGTAAAATAAAAGGAATTGAAAGCCAAGGCATGATTTTAATGGCTGAAAATGCAGATGGCGAACTAAGTTTTATTTCGCCAACAAAACAAATTATTACAAATGGAAGCGAAGTTAAATAGCGGTTTTTTATTGCTAATTTTTAGTTGGTTTGGGTATTCTGTTGTTGCTCAAAACAACGATGTTGTAAAAAATTATCCTGATTATAAAAATCAAGAACAATATAAAAAGTTTCAAGCTCGAAGGCATACCGTCGCACAATGGCAAATTAATAAATTAAAAACCGGGGCTTTAATTGTTAAATTAAAAACTAGTGAAAAAACAATAAGTGCCTTAGAAAAAATGGGCAATACAGCCTTGGCAGAAAAAAAGAAGTTAGAGCAATATGCTTTAAATAAAATTATAATGATTGCGTTTTTAGATTATTATAAGTTTAGTAATGTGTATTTTATATATAGTAATTACAGTGATAGCTTGTTAAAAGGCAAAAAATCAAATTTATTTTTAGATACAAATTTAAACATAAGCCCCACTATCGTTTTAAAAGAAGATTTTTATTTAGTTGCAGAAAAAGATTTTTTGTACAATTCTACAATTGGTTTTGTAAAAGAAGATTCGGCTAAATTTGTTTCTGAAAGTGGTAATCCCGAAAGAGAAAGAGCCTTTGTGTTAAAGAACAAATACGGACACCAGCTGCACAAACCTTTTCCTTTTTTTATTGGCTATCATACTGCTTTTAGCAAAGGATTAATTGGCAAAAAATTTAAGTTCCCAATAAAAATTTACAAGACAAATTTGCAAAAAGACTCGATAAGCTTTACAGTAAATAAAAATTATATTAACGAATTAGAAGAAATTAATAAGGGCACAAGGAAAGCAATCATTATAAAAGAAAATGAAATTACACGTTTGGTTGAAATAGAGAAAGACTATTTATACGAACGAATATCCGTTTCAATTGAAAATTTAAGCGATAATCTCATTCGTTTCTTTCAATCATCACCTATGCCTAAAGATGAGGTTATTAACGACCCTTTAATAAAGCCTTATTTGTATTAAAACAGAGCGCAGGTAGAATTGTTATAAATATTCGTTCTGTTATTTAACATTTAGATTTTTGGCAATTACGCAATTTATTATATCTTAGCTTAAACGTTTTTTTATGAAAAAATTAATCTTCAGTTTTTCGTTATTATTTATTTGCTTAGTAAGCGTGTCGCAAACCGATACTTTGTACTTACTTAAACACAAAAAAGTCGCTTGTAAAATTTTAGAAGTAAACGAATTTGAATTTAAATACAAACTAAGCAATATGATAGATGGCCCTACCTATTTTATTGATAAAGCAAATGTTGTAAAATATTGCCTTTCAAACGGCTTTTGCGAAACCGTTACACAGGATGAGCTTTTAGTTGAAAACGAGCATAAAGAAATTATTGGCAACCGACAGGTAATAAAAATTCATCCTTTTTCGTTTGCCGGAAGCCACATTAGCGTCGCTTACGAAAAAGTAATAAAAGTTGGGATGAATTTAGACATAGAAGCCGGCTATATCAACTCAAATATTAATACTTCGGTCAATAGTTTTGGATTAAATAATTACGGAGAAATTTTTAAATCGGGATTTTATTTTAAACCAGGCGCTAAGTTTTTTTTAGGACAAGATTTTTCGGTTAAAGGTTTAAAATATGCTCATCCTTTAAAGGGACGATATATTAAATTGGATGTAGTAGTTGCAAGCGTTAATTATGATAATATAGGTTTTTCTTATTCTACAGGAACCTATCCATATGCACCAACGCAAACAGTTTACACTGATATAAAAACGTTCGCTTACGGAGGATTTGTAAATTATGGCAGGCAGTTTATTTTAGGTAATATTTTAACAATGGATTATTATATAGGTGTTGGTTTTACGGGACACTCGATAACCTACACAAATCCTGAATATAAGACTAATCCGAACGTATACTATAATAGTTATAATGATATTAATTATACAACTAACTTCTATAGCTTTTTGCGAATACCCACTGTTGGTCTATCATTTACTGCTGGGTTTAGAATAGGGTATATAATTCCCGAACCAAAACCTAAGTCAAAAAAATAATAGGTCAAAACCTGATTGGTTTTTAGAGATTGAATTAAAAGGGCATATTGTTCTATTTGTATTTTTTTAATTTAATGGAAGCGGCCTAAAAAACAAAATTAGACCTCTTTCATATTTCATTGGCTTAAACACACAAGTATTGTAACGTCGAGTCACCGACGATCGAAGGTCTATCGAGATGTGTATTAATCATTTCTCGATACATTTCAACACTTTCGCTACGAAATTACTCGAACTGACAGCTAACGAAAATTGAATTAGGAAAGAGGTCTATTTTTATTTCAAACTACTTAGATTTTTTACACCCTCCTCATACAGTTTTAACACCTTAAACTGAAAGCCCTGAGGGTGATGTTTAGAGGTGCTATTGCTACTTCGCATATTTAGTTCAAATTCTTGTTTTGTTAAATTTGGAAATTTTTTATACCATTTAGTAATGCTTAATTTAAAAAATTTATTCTCTAAATAATCCCCGACTTTATTTTTTAAAATATGCTCTAAAAGTTGTTTTGTAACTCCGTTCTTAGGCTCGCAAATGGCTTTACTTTTTAAATCTGAAAAATTCGGCAGAATAGTTTTATGCCAGTTGTTTTGGTTTAACAAGTTTAAGTATAAACTGTAATTAGTTCCCGGTAAAAGGGTAGCCAATTCAATTGCAGTATAACTATTTTTATCGGGTATTTGTAAATTGGTTTCATCAATAAAATAGTTTACACAAAAATATTTTTTAGAGTTAAAAAGCACTATTTTTTTAAAAATAATTAATAACGATCGACAAAGCCAAATACGATTTTTGGCACAAATAATAAAGTAATCAATATCGCCATTTTTTGTAAATACATTTTTTGAGTACGACCCCGAAATATAAACGCCACGCACAAACGGAAACTGATGGATGAGTTTTACGTAGCGTGTAACTTTTATTAAAACGCTATTAGCGTTTGTATTATTTATAATTCGCTCACTAACGCTAGTGCTATTTTGAGAATTTAAAAAATAAAAATTTTTTTCAGTTTTAATCCTACCGCTATTTATTAATTCATCTAAAGCAGTATCCAATTCTAAATCAGAAATAGTTACAGAACAAAATTGTTTAACTTCTTCTTTCTTTAATGGGTAATTAAAAATAGAAAAATAAACCAAGCATTTTAAAACTGCTAATTGATTATTAGAATAAATGTTAATAGTAAATAAATTGTTCTTTAAACATTAATAACTGTGCTGCTTTTGTTTTCAAATTTAATTTGATTTTTTTAATAAACGGGTGTTGTTTTGTTTTCAATTCAACGGCGTTTACCACCCAACTTACAGCATATTGGTAATATTTTTTGGTATGTGTGCGTTTAAAGTCCAAATCTCTATCGGTAGATGTTTGCCAATTAGGATGTACTAACATCTCTTTTTCAACTTGGGTATATAAGGGCGTACCTTTAATGGGATAGGCCACAGTAATGGTAAAAAATGAAGGGTTACTTAACACTAAATGATCTATCGTTTCTTGAATATCTTTTTTGGTTTCGCCCGGGTAGCCAAGCATTATAAAGGTTCCGGCCTCCATACCATATAGTTTTGTGAGCTGAATTATTTTACGCGTCTCAACAACGCTAACCCTTCTATCCATAGCGTCGATTATTTTTTGAGAACCACTTTCGGCACCAACCCAAATACGTTTACAACCACTTGCTTTCAAATTTTTTAGTGTGTCTTCGTTTAATCTATCAGCCCTCGAAATTATTTCGTACGGAATAACTGCATTTAATTTTAAAACGGCATCTGCAAATTGCTTTAACCATTTGTGATGAATTGTAAAAACATCATCAACAAACCAAATCATATCTGGGTTATATTCCTCTTTTAGTAGTAGTAATTCTTCCGCCACTTGCTCGGGCTTTCTTCTTCTATACGAGCCGCCATAAACCGCACGGCTACACCATTTGCAGGTGTATGGGCAACCGCGCATAGTACTTATACTCATCATGCTAAAGCCATGGTGTTGGCGCCAAGCAGTTAAGTAATCCTGGATATTAATTTTTTTTCGATTGGGTAATGGCAAGGTTGAAATATCTTTTATCAACTCGCGCTCTCGGTTAAAAATTATTTCTTCGTTTTGCTTGTAAGCTAAACCATCAATGTTCTTAAAATTTGTTTCATTCGCATGTATTGCTTTTGCTAATTCTAATAGTGTTTGTTCGCCTTCGCCAATGCAAATAAAGTGCGCGCCAATATCTAAAAACTCTATACAATGGTGTTTCACTTCGGGCCCGCCTAATACTATTTTTGTTTTTTTTAGTGCTTCTGTTTTGGTAATAAAATGTATAATTTTTATAACGTTAATTTTTGTCATTAAATTTACGTAAATCGCTAAAATAGATGGTTGTGTTGTTAGAAGATGTGTTTTTAATTTTTCGAAAGTTGAAAAAGTACTATCAAATACCGTGTTATCAAACCCATTTTCCTCAAGGTAGGCGGATATATATAATAAACCTAACGGGGCATAAGGACGCATTATTTTTTTCTCTTTCTCGTCTTCACTTAAAAAATAACCATGCGTTAAAACAATTTCCATTTTACGAATTTAGCTTAAAATGAATTAAATAATGGTCGGAATAGTTACTAAAGATGCTGAACTTACAAAATAAATTATTTATATATTTTAATACACTAAATAATAGCAGGTGTTTTTTAAAAAAAGGCTCGAGATAAGACGGTGGAACTAACAACGCAATAGGCAGCTTTTTTTGCACGCTATAGCCTGCGCCCACTATCTTTTTAATTTCCATTGGCGAATAATAATACGTTAAAAAAGTTTGGCTATTTATTTCGGTTAAAATACCCTCTTTTTTCTTTCGCCGAAATGCTTTTTTAAAATCGCCTTTTACTAAAAAATAAAACTGCTCAAATAAACAGTTAGTGCCCATTATTACAAATACGAGCTGATCTATTTTGGCGCCATTAACTTTAGCTAAAAAAATTTCTAATTCGCGTTTTGATAAACAGTTTAAACCTCCAAAATTTGAAAATAAAACGGCATAGGAATTTAAATGTACAACTTCGTCAATTTTTTGTATAGATGTTTGAATAAAGTTAATTTCAGTTGATCTATCTTTCGCGTTAGCAGTTGCAAGCATCTCGGGCGAAATATCTGTAGCAGTAACAGTAGCTCCCTTATCATTTAAAAATAAAGCATCGTGCCCGGTACCACAATTTATTTCTAAAACGGATTTACCTTTAAAATAATCCAGTATTTTTAAATAACTAAATAAGTATTCGCGTTGCGTAATTCCGATTAACGAATTGGTAAAATGCGCATCATAAGTGGCGGCATAATTATCGAATGCTGGTTGCAACATCAGGCTGTAACGTTTTTAATTTGTGTTTTGTAAACAACATGGTCGGGTAATAGTAACCGATTGAGGCTACGTTATAAATAGTATTTTTTGTAAAATTAAAATGCATTAAATTTTTTAGTGATACAATTGATTTTTTAATACGGTATTTTTTGTGAACATAACGGTGCAATGTTTTATAAAAAGGTTTAGAGTAAGTGCTTGTAAACATTAAATCCAAATCGTCACTATCCGTCCAATTGGTTTTTGTTATCAATTCGTTTTTTACTTTTTCGTAAAATACTGTACCCGGCAGGGGATAGGAAATCGAAATTCCGATTTCATCTGGCACAATATTAAGTAACATTTTAAGTGTGGCATTAATATCGTTAATATCTTCGCCTAAGTAGCCAAATTGTAAAAATAAAGCTGTATTGATTTTATGTTTTTTAAGTAATGCTGCCGCTTTGTAAATTTGTTCAACGGTTGTGCCTTTGTCCATAGCATCTAAAATTTTTTGCGAACCGCTTTCAGCGCCCATCCAAACAGTTTTGCAACCGCTATTAGCTAAATTTTTAATATTATCTTCTTCCAATAATAAATCGGCACGGCTTTGTATTTTATAATTAATTTGTAAATTTTCTTGCTGTACACTGTTATTAAATTCGTTTAACCAGCCTGGTTTTAAGCCAAAAATGTCGTCGGCAAACCATACATGTGTAAAGCCAAATTTTTTTTGCAGCTGTACCAATTGTTTTACACAATTTTGTGGGCTATGCGAATTGTATCGATTACCATAAATTGGTTTAGCGCACCAGTTACACTTGTAGGGACAACCACGTGTTGTTACAAAATTAATTGAAAAATAACCATGATGTTTAAACCATATTGTTTTGTAGGGCGAAATATTTAGTAAGTCCCAAGCGGCATGCGGCAAGCTGTCTAGGTCTTTAATAACTATACGCGCAGGTGTTTTTATAAGTTTATCGTTTTGTATAAATGCAACGCCTTTAACTAAAGTTATATCAGTATTGTTTTTATAAGCACTGCACACCTCTAAAAGCGTTTGTTCGGCCTCACCAATTAATATACAATCGCTATTGTTAGCAACATACTCTGTTATATTATCTGTTGCATCGCTGCTGGATGTAATAACATAGGCACCTTTGCTTTTTGCGTAATTCTGCATTTTAAATGCTTCGTGGCGCATATTTGTTAAACACATTTTGGTGAGGTAATTAAAACCATCATCATATATTACGACAATTTGGGGTTTAAACTCATCAATGGTTTGGTTTATTTCAGAGGCGTTATTACAAAAAGTGGTATCAAACAATTTTACGTCAAAGTTGTTTTCTCGTAAATAAGCCATCGCATAAAGTGTTGCCAAAGGCGGATAGGGCATAGCCGTTTTTAACTGCTTAGCATCTAATTTTAAAAAATAACTATGTGTAAATAATACTCTCAACTTTAAAAATGTAGTTTTTTTCCCAATAAATTTTCTTCGACTCAACAAGTGTAAAATTAAAACTTTCTTTTAAAGCAATTTTTTTTATTCGTTCAATATCGCAATTGTCGGCTAGGATGATATAGGTTTTTGTAAACGAATTACTAAAATTTTTTAATTGGTAAAATAGATTTATAAAATACTCACCGTTTGCACCGCAATTCCAAGCCGCATCATTTATCGCATGAGCCTCTTTAAAAAAATAAGGCGGATTTATTATTATAAAATCAAAAAACTGCGGTGTAACGTTTTCGAATAAATTGCTTTTGACTATGCTATATTTTGCTTTTAAAAAAGCGCGGTTGTTTTCAAAATTTAAGTGCGTATTTTTTATCGCTAAATCGTTAACATCGATGGCCGTAACAGTGCCTTTTTTATTACACATTAAAAGGCTCAACAGGCCGCAGCCACAGCCAATTTCAATACAGTTTTTATTTTCTAAATCGAGTTTCTCTATAAATTTAAAAAAATACTTTGTGCTAAAAAAAAAGCGTGGATGAAAAACGCCTGCCAAAACAACTAATTTAAACCCTTTGTAATAGTAGTTTGTGTTATTTTTTAAATAAACAACAATAAAGGGTTTTATGATTTTTGTAAAAAAATATTTTAATACCATTTAGAAGCCCTCCGTTTCGGGTTGGCGATACTTCCAAGCCTTTTGTAATAATTTTAATTCGTAAGGAAACTTATAAGCTTTGGTTTTGTATCGTAGTAAACTTAATTTTTTTAAGACATTACGTTTTGTGTTAGTGAGTCTAATATCGGAAACCGTTGGATAATAACCATTAAGCACAGTTTCAAAATCTTTAATTTTATCAATCATGTAAGCTTTAAGCCAAGGTGTAAGTGGATTTTTTCGTAAATCAAATTTTTCCCATGCCGGGCTAATCCATTCTTCTAATTTTTCTGGGAACTGAAAGCCTAACTTTTTTACATTCTCATACATTTCAGACCCCTCTGTAGGCACGGGGCTATAGGTATAAATAATTATTTCTGTTTTTGGATTAGCAATTTTTACTTTTCTTATAAATTCAATATCAGCATCAATTTGTGCATTTACTTTCTCTTCTGTTTCGGCCGGAAGCCCCAGCACAAAAGAATATTCGGGTATTATATCAAATTTTAAAAGGCGCTTAGCAAATTTTAATATTTGCTCGGCTGTTTGTGTTCCACCTTTATCCATTTGCTTTAAAACAGCGTCGTTGCCAGTTTCGGCACCGAAAAAAATCATTTTACAACCACTTTCTCTAATTATTGCTAACGATTCATCACTATATTTATCCATCGTATCAATCCGTGCTTCGCCCCACCAAACCATATTTTCGGGGGTAATTAACTTAGCAAATTCAACCGTTCGTTTCTCTGAAACAAAAAAATTATTATCATGAAATTCAATCGCATTACCCCCAAAATTGGCTTTTAAATACTTTATGTCGCTGTATACGTTTATCGCCGATTTGCCTTTCCACCGTGCATTATAAATAGGCACAACAGCGCAAAACGAACAGGTAAAAGGGCAACCAAAGCTACTATGGTAAGCAATGGTTTTTGTACCTAAATAGGTTTTTCCCAAATAATTTTTGATTGGGTAAAATTCGTTTAATTTAGCATACGGCAATTTTGGCAACTCATCTAATGCATAAATACTGTCTTTTTTGGTAGTAATAATTGTATTGTTTTTTTTATAAATTATATTCGGTAGGTTTTCAAAAGATTCGTTTTTTTCTATACAATTTAATAGTTGAGGGAATGTAATATCGCCCATACCATTAATTACTAAATCAACAAAGCCAGAATTTAAAACCACGTTTGGTTGATTAGAGGGGAAGTAACCGCCCCATATAATTTTAACGTCCGGATAATTTTGTTTAATGTATTTAGAAATTGGAATTGCTTGTTTTAATTGTGGACCCGGCATTACCGTTAAACCAAATACGTGAATTTTATGATTTGAAAAATAGCTTACTATTTTTTTTTGATACTCTGATTCTAAATTACCATCTACTAAAAAAAAAGCATGAATAGTATTTATGCTTGCCGCCACTTGTAATATACTATTAGGTATTCGTGGTTTGCTGTTGCTAGAGCGGGGATTAAAAAGTAATACGTTAAGCATAAATTATAACTAAATATATAAATAATTTTTGTTATTTTAGTCAATCTCAGTAAATTCCTTAAATTAAAATAACATACTATGTTTACGCCCTCGGAACAAAAAATAGAAATACAGCAGCTAGTAAAGTTTTTTAGTAAAAATAAAAAAATATTATTAACAACTGTTTTATTGGCCTTAATTGCATCTATTACGCTTACTTATCTTATGCCTAAAAAGTATAAGTCGTATGGGGTTGTTTTTCCTCCATCTAATAATTCGTTAGAGTTTGGTGTAGAAAATCCAAATTTTGGATATGACGTTGAAGCCGATAGGTTGATACAAATTTTTCAATCAAACGATGTAAGAGACTCAGTAATTAAAAAATTTGATTTATTAAATTATTTTAAAATTGATAAAGCAAATGTGGATTATGCGGCCATTTTAAATAAGGAATATTCTGATGCCGTAACGTTTGAAAGAACCCCTGCCATGTCGGTAGTTATAATTGCAAAAACTAAAGAGCCAGAATTATCGGCTAATATTGTAAATTTTGTAATTGATAAAACAAGCCAAATTAGAGAAAAAATTTATAAGCAAAATACACAAATAGCGTTTAACGAAAGTTTAAAATCGTACAATGCTCTAAAACTCAAAAACGATTCTTTGTTACTATGTATTAATATAGATTTAAAAAAACATAACTTAAGTAATTTAATGTTATTGGCCTCTTCGGCCCAGTTAAATTTAGATTTAAATACCCTCTTAGCCATAAAAGGAAATACAGATAGTTCTGATTTGGCAGTAAATATTATAAATTTTAAGCATTTAAATAATCGTTTAAACGAAACAAGTGAAAAATTATTTAAAATGGAAAAACTTTTAAAAACACCCATTTCAAGTATCTATATTGTTAACAAAGGAGAGGTATCTTTTAAAAATGTAAACTCGGGATTTTTAAAAAATGCTTTGTTATTTAGTGTTATCAGCTTATTTGTGTGTAGTGTTATTTTACTTTTTAAAAAATAAGTAGAAAAATGAGATTGTTGTTTTCTCAGTTTTATACAAATTACAAGGCGTTGCTGTTATTAGTTTTAGCGCTAACCGTTCCTTTAAGCGTCCAAATTACTGTATTTGGGTCATCTAAATTAAATGCACCTTCTGAAATAATTTGTTTAATTTTTTGCATCTATCTAATTTTTAAATTTTTAAAAGGGATAGCATTAGATATTAACTTTTTAAAGCACCCTATTACAGTACTATTGGCTATAGATTTATTTTGGATGTTAATCACAACTATTTTTAGCGATAAGCCCGATGTATCTATTAAACGCTTGCTAGTTAAAGCAACCTATTTAGTTGTTTATTTTTATTTTTTTTATGAACTATTTAAATACAAAAAACAATTTATTGTTAAAACGATGGTTTGCTATGCTTTGGGGTTATTTGTTGTAATACTAATTACATTTAAGTTTCATTATCAATTTAATTTTTCAATTAGTGGCTCATCGCAAGCGTGTGCACCTTTTTATAACGACCACACAGCTTATGGTACAGCATTAGCATTTATTATACCCATAATTGCTTATTTAATTTATGTGTATAAACATACTTTTAAACTGAAATTAGTGATAGTTGCTTTTTTAATTTTTTTTTTACTGGCGTTGTACTTTTCATTTAGCAGAGCGGCTTGGTTAAGTTTAGGCTTTGGTGTTTTAGCTGTAAATTTCATCTCAACTAAATATAAATTACTTTATTATGTTGGTGTTGCTTTAGCACTATTTATAGCAGTATATAAGATTGATACTTTAAAAACTGCGTTTTCCACATCAAAAAACATTAGCCACGGTAAAGACGTTACAATGCATATTAAATCTGTTACAAATGTGAAATCAGATGCCTCAAATAAAGAGCGATTAAATAGATGGAAGTGTGCTATACGAATGTTTGCTGACAAACCTTGGCTGGGTTTTGGACCAGGAACGTATCAATTTTTTTATGGAAATTACCAACAACGCGTAGATTTAACCTACATAAGCACATTTAAAGGAACTAAGGGGCACGCGCATTCAGAATATTTGAATTACTTGAGCGAAGAAGGTTTTTTAGGATTATTAATTTTTATAATAACGATACTATCTATAAATTATACTTCAGTAAAATTAATAAAACGTATAACCGAGAAAAAGGATAAGTTTTTAGTTATTACCTTATTTATTAGCATACTCACTTTTTTATTTCACTCGTTTTTTAATGGGTTTATTGAAAGTGATAAAATTGCTATGCTCTACTATACAGCCCTTGCGGCTTTGGTTGCTTTAGATATAAAACAGAAAGAACTAAATTGGTGTAAGGGGCAAACAAAAAACCCTTCTTAGTTTTTTAAGAAGGGTTTAAAATTAATTTGTTTGATTTAGTTTGGCATCAATGCCCAAAGTGGCATGAGGTACAGAGCGCAATCGCTCTTTCGGAATTAACTTTCCTGTTACACGACAAATACCATAAGTTTTATTCTCAATACGCACTAAAGCGTTTTTTAAATTCACAATATATTTTTCCTGACGCTGTGCTAACTGAGCGGTTTCTTCTTTGCTCATTACGTCACTACCATCTTCTAATAACTTAAATGTTGGTGAGGTGTCGTCTGTGCCGTGATCATCTTCGTTACTCAATGTTTGTTTTAATAAATCGTAATCGGTTTGGGCCTCTTTTAATTTACTTAAAATTAATTCTTTAAATTCTGCTAACTCTTTATCCGTGTAACGGCTCCGTTTGTCATCCGTATTTACAAAGGGCGTAGGAATAACTTCGCTACTTTTTTTAATTAAAGGTTTATTAATGTCAATTTGTAAAGGGCGATTGCGAATGTATGCCTCCATACTACCTCCACTTGATTTACCATCATTTTTTTTGCGACGACCACGGCCTCGTTTTTCTGGTATTTCATCATCATCTTCATCAATTTCTGGTGCTCCGCCACCTTCTAAATCCACAAGGCCAGCTTCGTCTAATTCAACATCGGCAACAATATCATCATCATCGGTTTTTTCATAATCATCTTTTACATCTACATCACTATCATCTTCTTCTTCAGCAGGAAGATCGTCTTCATCATCGTCGTCACTTTTTTTACCTTTTTTTCCAACTTTTACCTTTTTTTTGCTTGTTTTAGCTGTTTTTGTTGCTACAGCATCAATTGGTTTTTTAGTAAGTGGCTTAACGGGGTTTTTTGCCGTTGCTTTGTTTATCGAAACGTCTTTTTTCTTGTCAACAGGTTTTGTTGCTTTTTTTGGGGCTGGTTTTGTCAATTTTTTTTCTATTTTTTTAGCAACAGGTTTAGCTGTTACTTTTTTAGTAGCAGGTTTTGGTGCAGGTTTACTTATTTTTTTTATGGGCTTAGCTGCTACCTTTTTAGGCGCAGGTTTACTTGCTTTTTTTAGAGGTTTTGCAATTGGCTTAGCTTTTGCAATCTTTTTTTTATCTATTTTTTTAGCCATTTTAATTTAATTTTTCTATGGATATAAATGTTGTTATTAACTCGTCAACTTCAATTGCATTTGCATTATTAGTGGTTAATGTGTTTACTAATTGCAAATCGCCAGTTAAAGTTTCATTACAAATATAACTTAAATTATTTTTTATAGCGTTATCTAATTGTTCATTTTGTTGAATTTTTACTAAAATTTTGTCAGTAACATCTAATCCGCTGTCTTTGCGTAGGTTCTGTATACGGTTTACTAGTTCGCGGGCCAAGCCTTCATTTTTTAGCTCCAAATTAAGAGTTACATCTAAAGCTACAGTAATATTACCACTGTTAGCTACTTTCCAGCCCGGAATGTCAACCGGAATAATTTCCACATCTTCTCCTTCTAAAACGATTTCATCCCCCTCGACATTCATTTTAAATACTCCCATTTTTTCTATATCAGAAATGATTAAAGCTCCGTTATCATTGGCATAAGCCTGAACAGTTTTCATATGCTTACCGCATTTTTTTCCTAAGGTTTTAAAGTTAAGTTTTAGGTTTTTTACAATGTGAGCTTCTTCTTCGGATACAAATTCCAATTCTTTAACATTAACTTCAGATAGAATTAACTCTTTTACCGCTTCAATATTTGCTTGCGTTTCTTTATCTAAAATGGGGATACGAATTTTTTGCAATGGCTGACGAACTCTTAAATTTTCTTTTTTACGAATTGATAAAATCATTGAAGAGATTTTTTGAGCCATCTCCATACGTTTTTCTAAGTTGGAATCAATTAAGTCCGAATTTACTTTTGGATAGTTTGTTAAATGAACGGAATCGGCTTCGAGAGCCTCAGCCGCCGAATTAAGATTTTGATACAACCAATCGGCAAAAAATGGTGCAATCGGGCTCATTAATTTTGATAAGGTTTTTAAACACTCAAACAATGTTTCATAGGCAGCTTTTTTATCATCGCTCATATCGCCTTTCCAAAAGCGACGACGCGATAAACGAATGTACCAGTTACTTAAATGTTCATCTACAAATTCCTCAATGTAACGAGCGGCTTTGTGTGGTTCAAATGTTTCGTACTGTTCAGTCACATCTTTTACCAATGAATTTAATTTAGATAAAATCCAGCGGTCAAGCTCGGTAAGGGTACTAACGTCTTGCAATTTGGTGCTATCAACTTTAAAGTTATCAACGTTAGCGTATAATGCAAAAAAACCATAAGTATTATAAAGTGTGCCAAATAATTTACGTTGCACTTCCCCAATTCCTTCGGTATCAAATTTTAAATTATCCCATGGCGCTGCGTTTGCAATCATGTACCAGCGAGTGGCGTCAGCGCCATATTTTTCGATCGTTTCAAATGGATCAACGGCGTTACCCAAACGCTTACTCATTTTGTTTCCGTTTTTATCTAATACTAATCCGTTAGACACAACATTTTTATAGGCAACCGAATCAAAATTCATAGTTGCAATTGCATGCAATGTGAAGAACCATCCACGGGTTTGGTCAACACCTTCGGCAATAAAATCTGCAGGGAAATATTTGTTATCGTCAATTAATTCTTTGTTCTCAAACGGGTAATGCACTTGCGCATAAGGCATAGCGCCAGAATCGAACCACACATCAATTAAATCAGGTTCACGGAATAATTTTTTTCCGTTCTTCTCCAACACAATATTATCAGCGTATGGCTTATGTAAATCAAAGGTGTCGTAATTCTCAGCTGTAAAGTTTCCTGGTACAAATTTCCCTAAAGGGTTTTCTGTCATGAAACCTTTCGCCATTGAATTATCAATTTGATTTTTTAATTCTTCAGCACTTCCAATTACCGTTTGTTCTGACTTATCTTCGCTTGTCCAAATAGGAATTGGAATACCCCAAAAACGAGAACGCGATAAATTCCAATCATTTAAATTTTCTAACCAGTTACCAAAACGACCAGTACCAGTAGCTTCCGGCTTCCAGTTAATGGTTTTGTTTAATTCAATCATACGTTCCTTTGCCGCTGTTGATTTGATAAACCACGAATCTAATGGATAATATAAAACGGGCTTGTCTGTTCTCCAACAATGAGGATAACTATGCTCGTAGGTTTCTTTTTTAAATAATTTTCCTTCTTCTTGCAGTTTTAAAACTATACGCTCGTCAACACTTAAGTAGATTTTTAAATCTTTTATTTTGTGATTGGCCTCTAATATTTTTTTCTGTTTTTCAAATTCTGTTTTCTTTTCTTCGTCGGTTAAATAGGCTTCTTTTACATATTCTTCGCCGTAAAGAAAAATACCATCTTGGACTTCGGGTAAAAACTTACCACGTTTATCAACCAACGTTAACGAACCTATTCCGTTTTGTTTAGCTACTCTAAAATCGTCAGCACCAAAACTTGGGGCAATGTGCACGATACCGGTTCCATCAGTTGTTGTCACAAAATCTCCAATAATTACTTTAAAAGCATCCCCATCTGTTGGTTGAACAAATGGTAATAATTGTTCGTATGAGATACCAGCTAAATCAGAACCTTTACAATGATTTACTATTTTGAACGGAATGTTTTTGTCTCCCGGTTTATAATCTTCGAATTTTAAATCCGTATGTTTTTCAGAAAAATATTTGTTAACTAAATCTTTTGCTAATAAAACTGTTTGAAGTGCTCCGCTAAATGGATTAAAACTTTCAACAAATACATAATCAATATCTTTTCCCACAGCTAAAGCTGTGTTTGAAGGTAAAGTCCATGGCGTCGTTGTCCAAGCAAGAATATATAAATCCCCTTTAGTGTTGAATTTAGAATCGTTAACTTTGAACTGCACAGTTGCTGTTCTATCTTTTACATCTCTATAACAACCGGGTTGATTTAATTCATGAGAAGATAAACCAGTACCAGCAGCCGGCGAGTAAGGCTGAATGGTAAAGCCTTTGTACAATAAACCTTTGTTGTTCATGTTTTGTAACAACCACCACACGCTTTCAATATACTTGTTGTCGTAGGTAATGTAAGGGTCGGTCATGTCCACCCAGTAGCCCATTTTAGCAGTAACATCTTCCCACTTATCGGTATACCTCATTACCTCTTTGCGGCAAGCTTTATTGTAATCTTCAACCGAAATAAATTTTTTGCTATTTGGGTTTCCAATATCTTCTTTAGTAATTCCTAATGATTTTTCGACGCCCAACTCAATTGGCAAGCCGTGTGTATCCCAACCTGCTTTACGTTTTACTTGAAAACCTTGTAATGTTTTATAACGACAAAAAATATCTTTAATGGTACGTGCCATAACGTGATGTATGCCCGGCATACCATTGGCACTCGGCGGGCCTTCGTAAAACACCCAAGGCGTTTTTCCTTCGCGGGTTGAAATGGATTTTCCGAAAGTGTCTTTTTCTTTCCAGTACTGTAAAATGTCTTTTGAGATTTGTGATAAATCTAATTTCTTATATTCGGGGTATTTGCTCATTATTTTTTGTAAATGTTAAATGTCAAAATTTGCAGCTCGAATTTACATAATTTTTATAGAAACACTTGGTAAAGTCGGTTAAATGTTATAATTTAGTTACTCTTTTTAAAATGCCATTTATTTTAAAACTTACTATCATGAAAAAAATAATTTTATTATCGTCATTAGCATTAACGAGTTTGTTTGTAAAAGCCCAAGAAAATAATACTTGGCGCTGGGGAGCACAAATAGGAATTCATATCAATAAAGCCAAATTTGTTGGCGGATCTCCAAACGCAAACGCACGTTTTCACTTAAATCCATTCGGGTCTCCGGCTTTAAACTTTAATGTGCGTTACGATTATAACCAGCGTTGGGCGTTTCAAAGCGGATTAGGGTTTAATTCTGTTGGTTTTGAGTATGCTATTGCCGAAAATTATTCGTTTTTAAATCCTGAAAAACAATTCACAACAATTAATAGCAGTTTTGGTTTGGTCGAAATTCCGGTTTTAGTAATTTATAAATTTAACCCAAATTGTAAAAACTGGAAATGGGTTGCTTCCGGTGGTTTTGTGGGTGTGTTTTCAGGTGTACAAACAATTGATAAACAATTTAACCCCAATAATGATGGGCTAATCAGCCAACCTTATATAAGCAGCACCAGCTCATCTAGTGGCAGCGCCAACATACACGCTCGCTTATTAATTGGTAAAGAAAAATTATTTAAAAACGGAAGCATTTTTAATGCTTCGCTTATTTGGAATGCGGGTTTTGGTAATTTGGCTTCGTCTACTGTAAATTACACTATTGAGGGGCAAAGCTACCAACACCAATTTAATAATAGTGGTAATTTTTTTGGATTTAGATTTGCTTATTATTTAAAGCCATTTAAAACGTCTACAGCAAAAGCTGCAAAAAAATAGGCACTTTCTTCTTTATTATATGAAAATATTAATTACAGGTTCTAACGGTTTATTAGGACAAAAACTGGTTTACAAACTTAAAAACAATTCAGACATCACATGTATAGCTACTGCTAAGGGAGATAACCGATTAGTAAAACAAGATGGTTATGTTTACGAAGCGTTAGACATTACCAATCTGCAAAACGTTAGTGATGTTTTTACAAGGCACTTGCCTGATGTGGTAATTAATACAGCTGCCATGACAAATGTAGATGCCTGTGAAACAGATAAAGAAGGGGCGTTGCTTTTAAATACTACCTCTGTTAAAAATCAAGTCACTGTTTTGGAAAAACTATCGAAAGAAAATCCAAATTATAAGCCACATTTTATTCATTTATCAACTGATTTTATTTTTGATGGCACACATGGCCCTCTTGACGAAACAGAAAAACCAAATCCTTTAAGCTACTATGCCGAAACAAAATTAGAAGCTGAAAAAATTGTTCAGGCCTCTTCATTAAATTGGGCAATAGCCCGCACCGTTTTGGTATATGGCATTGTAGATAATATGAGTCGCAGCAATATTGTATTATGGGTAAAACAAAATTTAGAACAAGGTAAAACCATTAACGTGGTAGATGATCAATTTAGAACACCAACATTAGCTGAAGATTTAGCAGATGGGTGTATATTAATTGCACAAAAAAAAGCGCAGGGAATTTTCAACATTAGTGGAAAAGATTTTTACAGTATATTAGAGTTAGCACACGTTGTAGCAGATTATTATAAATTAGATAAAAGTCTTATTAAACCCAGCAAAAGCGCAGATATAAAACAACCCGCCAAACGCCCACCTATTACGGGTTTTATAATAGATAAAGCAAAAAAAGACTTGGGCTATAATCCACATAGTTTTGTTGAGGGCATTAAAATTTTAGAAGAGCAGATTAGGGGAATGGGTGTAAATTAGCACTATGCAAAACCCAAAAGTAAAAACTATTGATTTTTTTATCTTTAGTGTTGTCTGTAGTTTGTTTGCTTATGTAGTTTTTAGGGCAATTTTAATAGACATTACACACGACGAGTCGTATTCATTTTATAACGTAAAACATTTTTGGTACGCAGAAGCTTTATGCACTGGTAATACCCATTGGTTAAATAGTTTAGCTATAAAGGGGGCGGTGTCTTTAGGGTTCGAAACATTGGGCGCAATCAGGTGGTTAAGTATTTTATCAGCCTTTGTCTTCTTTAGTCTAGTTTTTATTTGGATCCGTTCGGCAAAAGAGTTACACCTTAAATTTTTTATTCTTACTATCTTTCTTTTTAATCCATACATTCTTGATTATTTTTCGTTGGCACGTGGGTATGCTCCAGGACTGGCTTTACAGGCATTGAGTTTGTTTTTCTTTTTTCGACCAAACGAAAAAAAGGAAAAATATTATTTATTTCTCTCACTATTTTTTGCCGGATTAAGTGCGCTTGCCAACTTTAGCTTTATTTATTTTTTTATGGCGTTTAGTTGGGTATATTTTTTTAATAGGTATTTTAAATTTGGGTTTGCTTTTCTTAAATCAAAGTATTTTTATCGCGATGCATTATATTCTCTTTTAATTTTGGCACTAGTTATACGCGCATTTATATTTGTGACAAAATGCAGTAACGATATTGTTGGTGCAGGCTCGCCTTCCTTTAAGGAGTGTTTTCAGGTGTTTTCAGATGGATTAATTTATCTGAAGTTTAATGTTTCACCGCAAATACTCAACACACTTTCTTATTTAACTTTTGGAATAATTGTAGCTTCAACTGTTTACGGTTTGGTTCAATACAAGAAACATAATAACCGAATCTACTTTTTTACAAGCCTAATTTTATCTATAATTTTAGGCTTAATTTTTATAAATAATATATGTTTTAAAGTTGTTTTCCCTTATTATAGAAGCGCTGTATTCCTTTTCCCAACAACGGCTATCTGTTTTATTTGCTTTATTAAAAACGTTATTAAGAACGAAAAAAGCAAAGGTTTTGTTTTTTATTCTGTGTCAATTAGTTTGATAATAAATTTAATTCTTAGTCTCAATTTTAAATATAGTTTGGATTTTCATATCAACGCGAGTTTGAAAGAAAGTTTTGATTTTGTTGCTAAATTCAATCCTAAAAAAGTTGGCCTAAGCCCAGAGTTATATGGTGGTTTTAGAAATTATTATCAAATGACAATGAATAATCATTATGATTTTATAGGAGAATCTATAAACACAAATTTACCAAAAGGAGTAGGGAAAAACAAAAATATATTAAAAGAGTATGATTACATTATTTTATGTCCGCCGTATGATTTAAGCTATTATCAAAACAATACTATAACTTTTAAACTAGAAAAAATATTTATAGAAACCGGAATAGTAATCATGAAGACCCAATAAAATTGTTTTTAATGCGCTTCCAACCAATTTTCGCCAACACCCATACCCACTTCAACAGGCACGTTTAAAGGTAAGGCGTGTTTCATGTGGTGTTCTATAATTGGTTTTACAATTTCTAACTCAGGTTTGTACACATCAAAAATTAACTCATCGTGTACTTGCAACACCATTTTGGTTTTAAAGTTTTTTTCTTTTAGTTCGGAAGCAATGTTAATCATGGCTACCTTAATCATATCGGCTGCGCTGCCTTGTATGGGGGCGTTTATGGCATTTCGTTCGGCAAAACTGCGAACGGTTGCGTTGTTACTGGTAATATCACGTAACCATCTTTTACGGCCTAACAGCGTTTTTACAAAACCGTTTTCGCGTGCAAAATTAATGGTATCGCTCATGTATTTATCAATAGAAGAAAACTCTTTTTTATAATTGTCAATTATTTCTTTTGCTTCGTTGCGAGATATATTTAAATTTTCGGATAAACCAAAAGCACCTTGCCCGTATATAATACCAAAGTTTACACTTTTCGCTTTATAGCGCATTTCTTTGCTTACTTCGCTTTCGGGAATACCGTATACTTTTGCTGCGGTAGCCGTGTGAATATCTTTATTTAAATTAAAGGCTTCGCACATGGCTGGGTCGCCACTAATACTAGCCACAATACGTAATTCAATTTGTGAATAATCGGCACTTAGCAAAATATAATCGGCATTACGAGGAATAAAGGCTTTACGAATTTGTTTACCACGTTCGGTCCGAATTGGAATGTTTTGTAAGTTAGGATTATCGCTACTTAACCGCCCCGTAACAGCTACCACTTGGTTAAACGAGGTGTGTATGCGATTAGTGGTAGTGTTTACCAATAATGGCAAGGTGTCAACGTAGGTAGATTTTAATTTTACCAATTCTCGGTAATCTAATATTTTTGAAATGATGGGATGAATGCCTTCTAGTTTGCTTAATACATCTTCGCCGGTGGCATATTGGCCCGTTTTTGTTTTTTTAGGCTTATCGGTAATTTTTAAATAATCAAATAAAATCTCACCTACTTGTTTTGGAGAAGAAATGTTGAATTTTGTACCGGCCAATTCTTGAATTTGCTTTTCAATTTCTGTAATATCAATTTGTAACAACGCCGAAAATTCATTTAACGCCTTTACATCTAAATTAATACCCTCGCGTTCCATATCTGCCAACACCCGAATTAAAGGCACTTCAACAGTATTGAATAATTTTTCTACGTCGGCACTTTTTAATTCAGGCTGAAATTTATGTTTTAGTTGTAGGGTAATATCAGCATCTTCGGAGGCGTATTCTTTTATTAATTCAATAGGAGCCGAGCGCATACTTAATTGCTCTTTGCCTTTTTTACCAATTAAGGTTTCAATACTAACCGGTTTGTAGTTTAGGTAGGTTTGTGCTAACAAATCCATGCCGTGGCGCATTTCGGGCATAAATAAAAAGTGCGCCACCATAGTATCAAATAATTTATTTTTTATTTCGATACCATAATTAGTTAAAATGTGATAATCGTATTTTATATTTTGACCAATTAAGGTTTTTGTTTCATCTGTAAAAAGAGGCATAAAAAACGAAAGTTGTTTAAGTGCTTCTTCTCTATTTTCTGAAATTGGAATATAATAACCTTTATGGGCTTCAAAAGAAAAGGATAAACCCACTAATTCGGCATCAATTACATTTAAAGAAGTAGTTTCGGTATCAAAACAAAACTCAGTAACGGTTTGCAGCTTTGCAACTAATTGCTGTATTTTTTCTGTAGAATCAACTAATTCGTAATTGTGTTCTACATCGTTTATCGTATCAAAAACGGTTGGTCTTTCTGGGGTTTCGGTACTAGCGGTTGCCGGCTGTGTATCATTATCATCGCTAAATAAATCGGGCGCTGTGGAATTTGTTTTTGGCTTTTCCGCTGGTAATTTTTCTTGCCCGCCAATATCTTCGCCCAATATTTTTTTGGCAATGGCTCTAAATTCTAATTCGGTAAACAGTTCGCGGAGTGCCTCTTTATTAGGTTCTTCCATTACCAGTTTATGTTCTTCAAATTCAATAGGACAGTCTAAAATAATCGTAGCAAGCCATTTACTTTGTATAGCCAATTCTTTATTCGCCTCAACTTTTTCGCGCATTTTACCTTTTATTTTGTCGGTGTTTTCTAAAAGATTTTCAATGCATCCAAATTCTTTTATAAACTTAATGGCAGTAACTTCGCCCACACCTGGTATGCCGGGTATGTTATCTACCTTATCCCCCATTAAGCCCAAAATATCTATTAATTGCGATACGCTAGTAATATCCCACTTTTTACAAATTTGCTCAACGCCCTGCAGCTCAACGCCATTTCCTAAACGGGCAGGTTTATAGATGAACGTATTTTCGTCAACTAACTGTCCGTAATCTTTATCGGGGGTCATCATATAGGTGGTAAAACCTAATAATTCAGCTTTCTTAGCAAGGGTCCCAATTAAATCATCGGCTTCGTATCCTGGTAAACTAATTACAGGAATATTGAAACCATTTACCAAATCTATTATTAATGGGATAGATTTTCGTAAATCGTCGGGCATTTCTTCGCGCTGTGCTTTGTAGGCAGGAAATTCGATATGACGAACAGTTTGCTCTGGTGTATCAAAAACTACGGCTATATGGCTCGGCTTTTCTTTCGTTAAAATTTCTAATAATGTATTTGTAAAACCAAAGATGGCACTGGTATTAAAACCTTTGGAGTTGATTCGCGGATTATTACTAAACGCAAAATAACTACGGTAAATTAACGCAAACGCATCGAGTAGAAATAATTTTTTGGGCGTATCTTTTGTTATCATAGTGTGATTGTTTTGCCACAGATTGCATGAATTTTATTGATAAGATTATAATATTAACCAATGTTGTCTGTAGCTATGATTGGCGTAACTATTTTTTACGATTATTATATTTATTTATTACTTCTGCAGCTTTTGCCTCATCTATTGTTTTGCCATCTTCGTAATCGCTAATATAACCAGCGGCACCACTCATCATTTCACCTAATTGTTTTTTAAATTTAGATTGTTTTACATCTGTCATCTTTTTATCGCCTTCTTTTATTAAAAAATAGTCTGCAACAAAATTCGAAGCATTCATATTCACTTCTTCAAAAATCATTTTGTAAAGGCTAATTTCGCCACGAGCAATGGCTTTATAATATTTTTCTTCGCCCCCAATATCCATCGCTATGTAATGGTTATTGCCGTAACCCCAAGCTTTTATTTTGTTGGGTTTATAGTTTTTTTGCATGCCCTGAGCATCTTTAAAATAGACCTTGTTGTGATTATCCTGCTCTTTTTTAGGATTTATTTTAACTTCGCCCTTTAGGGTATCGCCTTTTTCGGTTACAACGTAACCTGGTACAAAAGTTATTTGCGCTTTTAATGTTGTGGCAACAATATTTATTATTGCTATAAATAACAATTTCTTCATAAATTAATTCAATTTTTTATAAAGAAACTTATTTTTGGTGGGTTTTAAAAGCAATTGCTGTATTTGTGAATAAATTTTTTTAGCAAAGATTCATGTATTTCGAAAATAATTAAATCCTTGTAAATTTTACTAACATGTGGCTATATTTAAAACGCAAGTTTTATTTCAAACATACAAGGCCACAGTTTACCTGTTACATATACTTTGTTTTGTATTGAGTCATACGCAATTCCATTGGTTTCTTTAGCGTAAGGATAACGTTTTTGAGCATTAAGAAATAAATCCTCCACATCCATTTTAGCAACCACGTTTCCGGTTTCGGGATTTATTTTTACAATTTTGTGTGTCGTGTAAATGTTGGCATAAATAAAGCCTTTTATGTATTCCAACTCATTTAAATTATCAACGGCAAAGTTGTTTTCGCTAACACTTAAGGTTTTGTTTATTTGAAAGGTTTCTGGGTTTAAAAAGGTTAAACTATTTGTGCCATCACTCATTATTAAATCTTTTCCATTAGTAGTCATTCCCCAACCCTCTTTACTCAAATAGCCAAATTGGCCTTTTGGTTTAAAGGTTTTAGCATCGTAAATAAATCCAATTTGGTTTTTGTATGTTAATTGAAAAACTTTATTATTTAAAAAGCAAATACCCTCGCCAAAATACTTATTTTTATCTAACTCGGCCTTTACGCTTATCCTTCCTGTTTTTAAATCTACAGAGCCGAATAAAGACCGTGTTTGTGGTAACTCTGGTGTTGCTCCGGTGCTTTCATATAATATGCCATTATCAAATAAAAACCCTTCGGTAAACGCGGTGCTATCGTGTGGCAAGGTATTTACAATAGAGTAATTTAAAACAGGTGTAGACGGTGTTACGTCCACTTTATCGTGAACTTTTTCTTCTGGTCCATCAATAGTAGGGGCATTGCACGAAAAAAACAAAACAGCAACACTATAAAAACAAAATAAACGTTTTAAAATAAGCATCTAAAAAAATTTATTGTAAAAGTATAAAATAAATTGTGTTTTTTTGTTTTGGTAAAAATAAACATACATGAAGATAATTACATACAACCTAAACGGCATACGTGCTGCAATGGGAAAAGATTTGATGGGCTGGTTAAAAAATACAAATCCCGATGTGTTATGTGTGCAAGAAATTAAGGCAAACCCTGAGCAGGTTGCTGTTGGTGAATTTGAGGCATTAGGGTACCATCATTACTGGTATCCGGCGCAAAAAAAAGGGTATAGCGGCGTTGCCATTTTTACAAAACTAAAACCAAACCATGTGGAGTATGGTTGTGGTATGGCCGAATACGACTTTGAAGGACGTATTTTAAGAATTGATTTTGATGATTATTCTATCATGAGTGTATACCATCCCAGTGGAAGTAGTGGCGATGAACGACAAGCTTTTAAAATGAAATGGCTATCTGATTTTAAAAAATACATCCTTAATCTTCAAAAAACAACTCCAAATTTAATTTTATGTGGCGATTATAATATTTGCCACAAACCTATTGACATACATAACCCTAAAAGCAATGCTGGTACCAGCGGGTTTTTGCCCGAAGAACGTGATTGGATGGAAGATTTTATACAAAGCGGTTTTATCGATTCGTTTCGGCATTTTAACCAAGAACCACACCAATACACTTGGTGGAGCTACAGAGCGGGGGCAAGAAGCAAAAACTTAGGTTGGCGAATAGATTATAATTTGGTAACCAAAAATTTACAAAAGCGCCTTAAACGCTCTGTAATATTGCCCGATGCTTTACATAGTGACCATTGCCCTGTACTTTTGGAAATTTCTTAAATTAAATTTTAAATAAAAGACAAAATAATATCTTTAAAATTTAGACAATATAAATCAAAAACATATATTTGTTGTTTAAACTTATTGTTATCTAATTATGAATAAAATTCTTATAGCATCTTCTGTTAGTTTATTGGTATTATTGGCGTCTTGCGGGGGCGATAAAAAAACAGACAATAACACTACGTCTGAGGCTAAAGGTGGCGTGTACTTAGGTGGTGTTTTACGCGTTAACGAGGTTGAAAACATTAAAAGTCTTATTCCAATAGCAATAAATGAGCAAAACTCTTATCATTTATCATCTCAAGTATACGAAGGGCTGGTTAAATACAATCAAAACGATTTAACCTTATTACCTGGAATTGCAAAAACTTGGGACGTAAATGAAACGCAAACGGAATATATTTTTCACTTACGATCGAATGCTGTTTTTCACGATGACGCTTGTTTTCCTCAAGGAAAAGGCAGAACAGTTACCGCAACAGATTTTAAATTTTGTTTAGATAAACTGTGTACGCAAGACCCTAATAATAATCAGTTTGATGTTACTTTTAAAGACAGAGTGCAGGGCGCAAACGAAAATTTTGAAGCCTCAAAAACAGGTAAAGCCCCTGGTGTTAAAGGTATTGTTGTTGTTAACGATTCTACACTAAAAATTACATTAAACAATGCGGATGCTAGTTTTTTAAATGTTTTAGCAATGCCGGGTTGCTACGTGTATCCTAAAGAAGCCGTAGCTAAATATGGTAATGATATGCGCATTAAAGCGGTAGGTACCGGGCCATTTTTTATTGAAACAGTAAAAGAAGGTGAAGTAATTATCATGAAAAAGAACCAAAACTATTGGGGCTATGACGTTAATGGTAATAAATTACCTTATTTGGATGGTATTAAGTGGAGCTTTATTCGCGACAAAAAAACTGAAATTTTGGAATTTAAGCGCGGTAATTTAGATATGGTGTACCGTATTCCTGTTGAAATGTTTGGAGAATTAATGGGTGGCTTAGAAAATGCAAAAAACAAATCAAACGAGTTTGAAATAATTTCTTCAACAGCGTTAAATACAAATTATTATGGTTTTAATATTCAAGCAAATCCTGCCTTTGCTAAAAAGGAAGTGCGTCAGGCATTTAATTATGCGATCGATCGTCATAAAATAGCCGATTTTACTATTCAAGGAGAAGGAACATCGGCCGATTATGGAATGGTACCTTACACTGAAGCTTTTGAAAAAGAAGGTTATCCTTATAAAAAACTAAGAGGGTATACATTTGACCCCACTAAGGCAAAAGAGTTAATGAAGGCTGCTGGTTATGCTGATGGTAAAGGCTTTCCGGAGGTTACTTTAGAAATTAACAGTGGCGGAGGCGACAGAAACATTTTGATAGCTGAGGTTATAAAAAGTATGTTAGAAGAGCACTTAAAAGTAAAAGTAAATATAAACACAGTGCCATTTCCCGAACATATTGAAAACGTTCAAAGTGGGAAAAGCGACTTTTTTAGATATGGTTGGGTGGCAGATTACCCAGATCCTGAAACCTTTTTAACCTTATTTTTAGGTTCACATGTACCGGCCACATTACAGGAAAAATCGTACATCAATTTTTGTAGATATAAAAATCCTCGTTTTGATTCTTTGTTTTTTGCCGCTCGTTTAATTGGCGACAAAGCAAAACGTTTTGAAATGTTGGCACAGGCTGAACAAATTATGTTAGACGATGCTCCAGTAATGCCAATTTTTTACGATGAAAACTTTAGATTGGAACAAAAAAATGTTCGTAATTTACCCGAAAACCCTATGAATTTTATGGATATGTGTACTACTTACATAGTACCTGCAGATAAATTAAAAAAGAAATAAATTTAAATACTCTCTAAAAACTCAAAATCTCAATCAATTAGTGATTGAGATTTTTTTTGTATTAAATTTTAATGAGTATTATTCTGTTACTGCCAAATCAATTGTAGCTTTTTCATTTTTTCTAACACTCACAGCACTTCCACCGGTAACCTTACCGCCATTTGTTGTAACCTGCCCATCGTACCCATAACCAAATAAAAAATAATTGCCTTTATAACATTTAATTGTATAGTTACCATTAGCGTCAGCCTTAACCTTATCATCGTATAAGGTTGTGTCAATCCCCGGTAAATCTTTGGCATTAAATTTTATAAAAACAGTAGCATTGGCAATTAGCTTTGAATGATGTTTTACAACTCCCTGTATGGTTGAAGTTCCGCCCAATTGGTTTTTTTTACAACTAAAGAAAACAATTAACCCAAAAAATAAAAAGTAGTTAGAATGTTTCATAGTGTTAAAAATTTGGATTGGAAAAACGCTTATCGTTAATAAATTGATAATCGGTAAGTGTCATTAAAAAGCTTATTATATCTTGCTTTTCTTGACTATTCATTGGTATTCCGTTCGGTTTTAATAAAGGATCTAGATTTAAGGTATCAGTAATTGGTGTTGTGTAATGGTCTAAACATTGGTTTAAAGTTTGTATACTACCATCGTGCATATAAGGTTTGGTTAATGCTATGTTTCTTAAACTAGGAGTTTTAAACTTATACTTATCTTGGGCTAAGCCAGTAACGTGTGCTCGCCCTATATCATTTACAAATGGGTTAATGTCAGTTCCATTACTTCTGTATTTAAAATCGGTAAATAAAGGTTCTGCATGACAGCTGTTGCATTTTGCTATAAATAAATTGTAACCTCTCATTTCAGCGTCGCTCAATTGTGTATTGTTTTCGCCCCTCTTGTATAAATCGTATTTGCTTTTATATGAATACATTAAACCCATAAATTGCGCCATGGCTCGTAATATTTTTTGCGAATCAACCACTTCGCTACCATAAGCTTTATTAAACAGGTCTTTATATTTAGAGCTTGCTTGTAGTTTAGCTATTACATTAGTTATGTTTTCGGCCATTTCTAATGTATTTGTAATTGGCCCTAATGGCTGAACTTCAATATTGTTAATGCCTCCGTCGTGCATAAACGCTGGTTGCCAATTTAAATTAAATAAAGCTGGTGTGTTACGTGTACCCAATAAATCGTGTATGCCGTGGCTAACCTTATGATTTGAATTAGCAAATGCAACATATTGTTCGTGGCATGAACCGCAAGAAATAGAGTCGTTTTTACTTAACAAGGTTTCGTAAAATAAAGCCCGCCCTAAAATAAATTTATCTTGGCTAATCGTATTTGTGCTAAAGGTATAGTTTGGTTGAGGCCAGCCTTCTGGAACAATTTCAGTTAAATTATTACTTGGTAATGGTACATTAATTTTTGGGTCGACTTTACACCCAACAATTAAAACCATAATAAAAAAGCAATATAGTAGGTGTTTTGGCATTAGTAGTTGTAAACGCGTTTAAATCGTATCATGTCCGCATAATTATCTGCTATTGTTTTTGAAGTAGCATTTACACTGGTTACATCGTACATTGTGTTAAAACTTACTTGTGTAGGGTTTTTAAATAGCTCTAACACATCCGATTGAAGTCGAATTTTGGGTGTGTTTGAAGTACTTACATTTGCTGTTGTTGCCGAAAAATTAATATTAAAACTACGTAACGCACTATTAGCCCCTTTATAACCACCAATGTGGTAATATACACCTTTTGCAAGGTCGCCCGATTGTGGAGATGTCGCTTCAAACTTTAGCATAATATACCCTATCCAAGGCCAATACATCCCATAAGAGGGATCTAAATCTCCTGTATTTGCGCCAGACGTATTTTTGTCACTATCTACGCCAATCATAAAGCTAATAGATTTATAAGAGCCTGCGGGTACATTTTTTAAGGTAATTAGCGAGCTTTGTGGCGATGATTGATCTATCAAATGGTAGCTATTTGGCTCTGTAAAAGTAGAGTTATCGCTTTTTGTAACAACAATATTTGAAATATAATACATAAAGCTTAATAACTTAAATGTATCGGCATTTTGATTTTTATAATTAACCCCCAATTGCAAAGCGGTGGTATCTGCAACATTTTCAAATTGAACATTTAAATTTCCGGTAGCAACTGGTTCTACAACTACTTCGGGCTCTATAGTCTTAGTATCCTTTTTACACGATATACATCCAAACAAAAAAATAATTAACAATAGCTTACATTTCATAATAATTCTTTAAAACTTAACATAAAATTAGTCAAAAATTAAGATAAAAAAAAATTATAGCTACACAAAAAACAATTTTGGTAAACTTACGTTTGTTAGGCAAAAATGCTATTAAATTTAGTACTTTCGCACCCATTATGAATTTACTTTCGGTTAGCGGTTTATCAAAACAATACGGCACTAAAACACTTTTTAATAAAATAAATTTTGGCATTAATTATGGCGATAAAGTTGCTTTGGTTGCCAAAAATGGCAGTGGTAAAACAACGCTTTTTAAAATTTTAAAAGGGATAGAAATTGCTGATGAAGGCGAAGTGGTTTTTCGCAAAAACATTGCAATAGCTTTTTTAGATCAAAATTTTACTCTAAGCGAAGATCAAACTATACAGCAATTAGTTGATAATGCCGATAACCCTTTTGTAAAATGTATTAAAAAATACGACGAGGCTATTCATCTTTCAGAAACCAATCCTAACGATGCGTCGGCAACTTTGATGGACGAAGCGCTTACGCAAATGAATGAGTTAAATGCTTGGGAGTACGAAACAAATATTAAAGAAATTTTATCGCGCCTCGAATTAAATGATTTATCGCAAGTTATAAATACGCTGAGTGGCGGTCAAAAAAAACGTGTGGCGCTTGCTTTGGTGTTAATTAATAAACCCGATTTGGTAATAATGGATGAGCCTACCAATCACTTAGATATTGATATGATTGAGTGGTTAGAACATTATTTACAGAGTTCATCATTAAGCATTTTACTGGTAACCCACGACCGTTATTTTTTAGACGAAGTATGTAACACGATTATAGAATTAGATAATGGTGAATTAGTGGAATACAAAGGCGATTTTGAATATTACCTTACCAAAAAAGCAGATAGGGAAATGATTAAAAATGCCGAAATTGACAAGGCTAAAAATTTATACCGCCGCGAATTAGAGTGGGTACGTAAAATGCCCAAAGCCCGTACTACCAAGTCGAAAAGCCGTGTTGACGCCTTTTATGATGTAGAAGAAAAAGCAAAACAAAAACGCACAGAAAAGAAAATTGAACTGAGTGTTAAGATGGAGCGCTTGGGTTCTAAAATTGTAGAATTACATAAAATATCGAAACACTTTGGCGACAAAAAATTAATTAACCCATTTACCTACACCTTTATTAATGGCGAGAAAATTGGCATTGTTGGTAAAAATGGAATGGGTAAATCTACCCTTTTAAAAATTATTTTAAACGAATTGCAACCTGATACTGGCAAAGTACAAACGGGCGATACCGTTGTATTTGGCTACTATTCGCAAGGGGGTATACAATTAAATAACGATAAACGCATATTAGAAGTTGTGAAAGACATTGCCGAGTTTATACCCTTAGCAAATGGCACAAGTCTTTCTGCATCAGCATTGCTGACACGTTTTAATTTTCCACCCGAAGTGCAACATAGTTTTGTAAGCAAATTAAGTGGGGGAGAAAAACGCCGTTTATATTTGTTAACTGTGCTTGTAAAAAACCCTAATTTTTTAATTTTAGATGAGCCTACCAATGATTTAGACATTGTAACACTACAAACATTAGAAGAGTTTTTAGATGAATTTAAAGGCTGTGTGCTAATTGTAAGCCACGATAGGTATTTTATGGATAGGTTGGTAGACCACGTGTTTGCATTTGAGGGAGATGGCGAAATTAAAGATTACCCTGGCACCTACAGCGATTACAGAGAGTGGAAACAAGAACAAAAATTAATTGAAAAGAAGACTGTTGTAGGGACAGAAAAGACAAAAGAGATAGAAGGGACTGAAAAAACAAAAGGTAGTGAAGAGATTAAAGAGACGGCGCTAAATACAACTACTCCAAAAAAATTATCGTTTAAATTACAACACGAATTAAGCGAATTAGAAAAAGAACTGCCCCTTTTAGAAGAAAAAAAGAAAACCCTTGAATTAGAATTAGCAAGCGGAATTACTGATTATGCTCAAATTCAAAAATTAAATACTGAATTAATTGGGCTCACTACTAGTTTAGACGAAAAAACTTTGCGTTGGTTGGAGATACAGGAGATGTAAATAGCAAAAAAACGCGATTGATATAAACCAAGGAGCTAACTAAAACAAAAAATCAAGTTTGGTGCTGTTAAAACTCCAAAGCCATTACACATACATCATCTGTTTGCTCGAACTCACCTTTCCACATTAAAAAATGATTTTCAATTTCTTCACGTTGGGTGGGTAAATTATATTTAGAAATACTATGCAATAATTTTGCAAAGCTATTGGAGCCTAATCTTTTATTGTTTAAGCCACCAAATTGATCTTTAAAACCATCAGAATATAAATATATTTTTGTGTTTGGCTTTAATTCAAATCGTTGTGTGGTGTAGTCTCTATTTGTTTCTATTTGCCATCCGCCAACGGGAAAAGAATTGCCAGAAACCTTTCGAATATCGTTTTCATGTATTACTAACATGGAGCCCATTGCCCCTGAAAACTGTATTTCGCGTGTTTTTTTATTAAAGGCTATTAACGAAATTTCTAACCAATCGTTATTGGTATTTTCTACTTCTTCGGCTTTATTAAACGTCTCCAACCATTTTTTATCTAACTCTTTTACAATATCGCCAACGTTATTTAATTTTTTTGAAAACATTAAATAGTTTAAAAAACCTATTGCCAAAGTAGATAGCATAGCACCACTTACGCCATGCCCTGTGCAATCGCCCACGGCCACTAAATCCCAATCGCCCTTTTTACCATTCCAAAAAAAATCGCCGCCTATAATTTGTAAGGGGTTGTAGTAAACAAAATACGGGTATCCTAATTTTTCAAAATGCCTTGCCTGTGGCATTAACCCTTGTTGCACAAAAGCAGCATAGTACAAACTATCAATTAAGTCTTTATTCTTCTTTTCAAGATGATTAAAAGCCTTTTTTAATTCGCCATAAGGCATATCTTCTAATATAATTTCCTGTACCATATAGACTATAAAATAACATTTTATATATAATGTTTAGGAAACCAAATAATTAAGGTAAAGTTAATTTAGATAAACACTTAAAAAGAATAGATAAAAAGGCTTTTAACAGTACTAGGCTAACGAAATTTTAGCAGAAGAGATACTTAAAATAGCTAAAACTGATTCGCTTTCGGTTAAAAGCAATTTTGTATTAGCCGGTTCTTTAATTTTTAACAATTTAAAAAATAATTCCATTTTTAAAGCCCAGGGCAAAATTTGCTTTATGCTTTTTTTCGAAATTACGCTTTTAATATTTGGGTGATTTTCTATTTCATAAAGTAATTCGTTAAGCAAAACACTCAGTTTTTTATTAAACGTTGTTTTACTCGCACAACAATTTGAAAAAATATACTTTACTAAATGTAAATTTAAATGGTAATTTTTAATTAAAGCCTCTGTAAAATTGCCTTGTTGTTTGCTACTGTTAATTTTTTTTAATGCAAAAAGTACTTTTCGTTGGGTCATATAAATTAACTACTAAAGTAGTATAAAATTTACAAAAACCTGAATATTTAACCATTTAAGCAACTTAATTTAACGTTAACTTAACATTCGGTAAGCAATAAAACGTTTTAAATTCAAAAAATTACCTTAATAAATAAACTATTTTAGTTTTTAATTAAAGGTCTTGCTACTGGCATTACACTAACAGATGGTACCTGCCCCAACATTTGTGGTGTAATCATAGGCAATGCTTTTTTAACCTCGGCATAATTCGGGTTAAGTTGTAAAGCTCTTTCCCAACACTGTTTGGCCTGTAAATATTTTTGTCTGTTAAAATAAGCGCCTCCTAAATTATACCAACCTTCAGGGTTTTCGGGGCTTAAAATAGTACACTTATTATATTCAACAGCCGCACTATCCATTTTACCTTTATTAAACATTACCTGCCCACGAGTTTTCAAATCGTTGTAATATACTTGATAATAATTACGCAAATAAGGGTTGTTTGGATACAAGCGCTCGGCATTTTTCCAATAGTAAAGTGCTTCAAAATCTTTACGTAATTTAAAATGGGCTAAACCTAAGTTTAAATATCCATTTACGTAACGTGGGTGTAACTCAACGGCATGCTTTAAAAAATTAATGCCTTTATATAAAGCTGCTTCTCGTTTATCTTTGTATCCGCCTTGTTTTACCTCTTCGTCAGTAATATGAAGGGTTCCATTGTAATCATTATAACGTGTACTATCTTGCCCTTTTACTTGAATGCCGGTAACCTCTTTAGTATCAGCTAAATCTACCCAACGTGCGCCAGCGTTACCCAAAACCAACACAGAGTTTGGCATTGTGTTTACATCTTTTAAAAACAGAGTTACGTCGTTTTTCCAGTCGAAATTACGCTCCCATGTTTTGCAACCAAATAAAAAGCCTATTACACCAACAATAGCCCATAAAGCAACTTTTCTCACATTTATAGTAATGCTAGATAGCTTCTCAAAGATTTGTAAAATAAGCCAAGCGGCTGCAATACAAAAACCAATATTAGAGTGAAAAATAAGACGCTCGCCCATTGTTGCTCCAATATCCATTAATACGTTACCAATTAGTAAGGCAAACACTATGTAGGTCATAATTGCAAAACCAAGTAGGTGTTTTTTTAGTGTTAATTTAATACCTGCATACACCATACCAATGTGTATTACTAAAGAGGCTATAAAATCCCAACTAGTAAAGTGGCGATAAATAATGGTATTATATGAATAATCAGACGATAATGTTTTAGGGAAAGCTTGTAGTATTAAATATTTTAATAATACGTAGGCTTTTGTACAAAAACGCTCTTCGCCAGTAGCCAATAAATAAGGGTTATTTAAAATTTCGGTATCAGGTACGCCTGGTTTTAATTTAACCGCTAATAAACGCATTGCTAAATAAAACAACATAATAAAATAAAACCACGCCATAAGGGTATGGAAGTTTTTCTTTTTATTTGCACCCATCATATAAATACCTACACCAATGTACACAAACGGAAATAACCAAAACGCCTTTATTGGCTTGGCGCCCGGCGGTGCATGCATATCAAAACTACGTTTCATATAGAGCATTAGAAAAGCACAGGCAACAAAGGCCAAGCCTACATATAAGGTTGATTTAAATTCTTTTGTTTTAAAAAATGTTTTAATGTCAAAATCATTTTCGGTAAAGGTATAAACCGCTAGAGGTACTAAAATTAGTAAGGTTACCGCATATTCTTTTGATAATAAGGCCAATAAAAACATAACAGATGCCCAAATTAAGTCGGTTCGTTTTTTGGTTTCTAGATATTTAAAGGCATAGAGGAAGGTGAGGGAACAGAATATAAGTGAAAAAATTTCATCTCGACTTTTTACATTGGCAATAGCCTCACTATGTATTGGGTGCATAGTAAAAATTAAAGCGGCCAAAAACGCCAAATCTTGGTTGGTTCTAAAAAAACATTTACTAAACACTAAATACAAAAACACGCAACCAAGTGCAAACGTCCAAATATTATTAAAGTGCCTAAGTTTTGCGCCATATACCTGGCAATCTACCTCGTTAAAAACGCCATCTACATTCAAATCTTCATCAAAATCGTTTTTGAAATTTTTATTCAAATCCCAACAGGCATAACATTCGTTACCTTCAACTACGCCATTATTGTTTACATCAACAAAATCGTTGTATTCATAATTGGTCTCGGGCCTACCACAAGGCGATGTGTAACTTACCTTGTCTCGGTCTAAAACGCCGTTTTGATTTAAATCTTGCGTTTGCATGTATAGCCCCGTTCGATAGGGGGTTATAAACTCTTGCTCAATGGCAAAACTAACTACCGAAAGGGGACGGTAACGTCCACCGGCTAATTGGTCAGTTGCACACATGCGACGGTAAAAACTTTCATAAGCATCTCTGGTTAAAATACCCGGTATGCCTCGCACACCTTTAATTACCCAATCGTTTTGGTGAATAATAATACCGTCATCTAGAGCATACTCGCCATTTATAGAGGTAATGTAAAACGTAAACCCAACAATACCAACAATTATCATTGCCATTTTGTGGGTTAAAAATGTAAAATACTTAAAGTGCTGAGTTAACTCAGGAAACGTGGGTGCTTTTAAAGATTTTTGTGCTTGCGCCATAATTAAATTTTATGCTGTAAAACTGTGCAAAATACAAATTTAATAGTAAATAAATTACTAAAAATGCTATTTTAACAGCTAAAAATTAAAAAAATAGTTAATTTGGAGCTTTGATGGGAGCGTTTAACCACATCGTACCATTCAAAAAACAATAAAATTAAAAAATATAGAGGTTGTTATCTGCAGACGTAAATGAGTAAAAATAAAAATTATTGGGGGGTAATAACCGTTGGCATCTTAATTATTTTAAGTGCCGAAGTTATTTTTAAAATAAACTCAAAATCGCTCGCAAGTATTGCTCAAAAAACAAGCCAACGTTTTGCCCAAAAACAAATAAACACAAGTAAAGTTTTAAAAAATGTTTTGCAAAATGGCGGGTGGGCTTTGCCCGGTAATTATAATGAAATTTACGAAAGTGAAAAAACAGGAATTTATTTATTTGAAAACGATAGTTTAGTTTTTTGGAACAATGCCCAAATTGAAGTTAACAAAAACTTAGTAAATAAAAATGAAACAGAGGGATTTGTAAAATTAAAACAAGGTTACTTTTTATTTTTTACTGAAAAATTAGCCAATAAAACCGCATTGGCATTGTGTTTAATTAAACCCACGTACAATTTACAAAATAATTATTTACAAAATAATTTTAGTGAGTGGCTTAGTTTACCAAAAGAAATAGATTTAATAGAAAATAAAACCACCAAAAATGCAGTTACCTTAAATACCAAAATTTTATTTAGCTTAGGTGGTAATGATGTAAAATATACCTCTAAACTACTCTCAAACAGCTGCACACTTATCTATTTTTTTGGAATTAGCATTTTGTTTTTAGGGCTACTTATTTTATACAGTAAAAATAAAAATTTAAAAAATGCTTTTATTGTAGTGCTTATACCTTTGGTGTTTAAGGTGTTGTTATGGCTAAAACTACCATCGTTTTTGGTCAATACATTTTTGTTTGATGTACAGTTGTTTGGAAATGCGCAATCAATGCTCAATCCATTTATGGCTGATGTGTTGTTTAATTCTATTATTTTAGTTTACATATCGGTATTTATTTTTTTAACTGAAATAACTACTGTAGCTAAAATATGGCAAATTACTTATAAATGCTTTTTATTTGTTTTTATAACTCTAATAACTGCACAAATTAATCATTGTATAAAAAGCTTAGTAAGTAACTCTACCCTATCTTTTGATTTTTTAAATGTATTTAATATTAAGCTGCCCGCCCTAATTGCTTTGCTGGCATTAGTATTTAACGCAATTGCTTTATTTATTTGTACGTATAAAAGCATATTATTTTTTAATAAAAATGTTCTATTGGGCTGGCTAAAGTTTAGCGCATTAATTTTAATAAGTTGCTTGTGCGTTCAGATTATTACTCAACCCGATACAATTTACCTGAGCTATTGGCTGTTTATTTTCAGTAGCATTTTATTTGTTTTGGTAAACACAAATATTGCTAAAGTTACCTTAGGTTTAGGTTTACAGGTGCTATTGATGAGCGCTATTACAGCAGGTTTTTTAAATTATTATATTTCAAAAGATAAAAATTTAGATTTGGAATTTTTATCTTACAAACTAAGCGAGCGCCAAGACCCTAATTTACAAAGTGAGTTTGCACAAATACCTAAAAAAATTCAAAACGACCAAAAGCTAAAAGTGTTATTAGATTTTTTACCCAACAGCCAAAAAGAGATTGAACAAGCTTTAAAACAAAATTTTTTTGGTGGTTATTTTAATCGTTATAATTTAGAGTTTACTTTGTTTGATAAAGACTGCAAACCTCTGTTACAAGCTAAAGACCCAGTTTTATTAAACGAAGGTTATTTAGAAGACCAATTAAAATACATAGACACCGATTCACTTTCGGACAATTTATTTTTTATTGCTAGCTACAAACAAAACTCGCGTTACATTGTAAAAATCGCATTAGGTACAACTAAACTCTATATGCGTTTAGAACCCAAGCAGTTTGAGGAGTTAGGTAGTTTCCCCGATTTGTTTTTAGACCAATCGCAACAAAAACAACAAAAATTAATAAATTTTAGCTACGCAGTTTACCGCAGTGGACAAAACACAAGCCGCTACGGCGATTATAATTACCCTTTTTTTATTAGCGATTCGGCAAGCTTAACACAATCAAATCCAAACTACATACATCGTTATTTTAAACCCGACGATGCCACTGAAATTATTTTTACCGAAAAAGTAAAAAGTTGGAATTACTTTTTTACCTATAACTCCTATTTATTTCTATTTTTTTCGATTATAACGTATTTGTGTTATTTTGTTTATGCGTTGGTGTTTACAAACCGTTTCTCCTCGGCATCCTTAACGCGCCGTATCCAAAGCATTGTTATTGTACTACTATTACTGGCAATGAGTGCCGTTGGACTTACGTCTGGCAGATTGGTAACCAACCAATTTGAAAACGATAATAAAAAACAACTACAAGAAAAAACCTTAACAATTATAAACGAATTAGAAACACAATTTAAAGCACAGGAATTATTTTCGAGTACACAAAAAGAATTGGTTAATTTAAAATTAAAAGAATATGCCCATTTATTTAATACCGATATAAGTTTGTATAATAAAAATGGGGTACTGTTTAATACCAGCCAAGCGCGTTTATACGATTTTGGCTTGGCTTCTACATTAGCCAACCCTCAAGCGTTTAAGGAGTTATTAAACAACCAATCGTCGGGCGTTTGTGTAAACGAAAAAGCAGGCAATTTAAACTACCTTTCGTTTTACACACCTTTATTTGATAACAAAAAACAACTGGTAGGCTTAATTAATTTACCTTATTTTGCTAAGCAAAGCGATTTGGTAAACGAATTATCGGGCATTATAAGTGCCTTAATAAACGTATATGTTATTTTATTTGTTATTAGTATTTTATCGGGTTTAATTCTAGCAAGCTATATTACTCAGCCCTTGCGCCTCATTAAACAGCAAATTGCCAATATTACATTAGGCAAACAAAACGAAAAAATTACTTGGCAAAGTAACGACGAAATTGGAAAATTAGTAAACGAATACAATCAAATGCTGGTTAAATTAGAGGAAAGTGCCAACCTTTTGGCACAAAGCGAGCGCGAAAGTGCTTGGCGCGAAATGGCAAAACAAGTAGCACACGAAATTAAAAATCCCTTAACACCAATGAAATTAAACCTGCAATACTTGCAGCATTTAATGAAAAATAACGCCGATGATTTTAATTTAAAGTTTGAAAAAGCAAGTGCAAGCATTATTGAGCAAATAGACACTTTGGCTAATATTGCTACTGAGTTTAGTAACTTTGCCAAATTGCCAAGCACACAATTGCAAACCGTTAGTTTGGTAGAAATTATAAATTCAGCCGTTTTAATATTTGAGAATTATAAGGATATTGAAATTAACAATACAATTTTACAAACGGAATTATTTGCAAAAGGAGATAAAGATCAAGCCTTGCGAGTGTTTAATAATGTTTTAAAAAATGCGGTACAGGCATTAGCAGAAACAAAAAATCCAAAAATAATAATTGAAGCAACACAAAAAGATAACAAAGTAATAATAGCCATAACTGATAACGGTTGTGGTATAGCAGAACATTTAATTCCAAAATTATTTACACCAAATTTTACAACCAAAACAACAGGCTCAGGCTTAGGTTTGGCAATGGTAAAAAGCAGTATGGAAAGTTTTGGCGGCTCCGTTTGGTTTAAATCAACTGTAAACCAAGGTACAACGTTTTATTTAGAATTTGTTGTGTAATATAAAAAACACACAAACTAATTTTTACTTACCCCCGGGTTTTACTGTATTATTTTTTGGGTTAAAGTAATTTATAACTTTCGGGTTAGTTGGGTCTAATTCTTTTAACTGATTAAACATAGCGTCGGCATTGGTTTTATCTTTTAGTGTAACATGGTAAAAGCCCAAATACTCTAAGCTTTCTGTAACTTCGCGTTTATAGGTGCCAGTTCTTTCCTCAGGCTTTACAACCACTTGTAATACTTTTTCATAAAAAGGTTTTGCTAACCATTTCTCGTTTTTGCTATCAATACTAGCACTCGAACGCCCATGCCACATATAGGCTGTTGGCCAAGTAGCGTTTAAACGAATAAGGCCTGAAAATGCCGAATCAGCTTTAATATATAAGGGAACAACTTCGGCTTCTTTGCTCAATTTTACTTTTGCATCTTTTGTTTCGACAGCTTCTTTTTGTTTTGTTTGTGCTAAAAAATAATATGAACGCCCAAGTGCAAAATAATCGTTGTTGTTTAACTTTGGCTCAACAACTTGTTTTTTTTCTAAAGTTGAAATAACCTTTTCGTATTTTTTAGCTTTCATATAAATGGAAGCAATGTCAGAATACATATCTTTTGCCACGGTGGGATCCAATGCTATTGCCTTTTCCATTTCAATAATACCTAAACTATCTTTACCCGTTTTAGATAATAATAAGCCTTTGTATTTATAATCCGTTGGTAAATACTTATAGTTTGCTGTAGGGGCAGTTAATTCAAAAAATTTATTAATGCTACGCAAACCTTTAGTATAAGTCGCAGTATCTGTTTTATTACCTACTTCGTAGTAGCTATATCCCATCAAACGCTCAATGTATAAATTAGTATAGCCATTCTTTTTTAAATTTTCGCCTTCAGTAATAACGTCGGCATATTGTTTATTGCCAAATAAGGCACTTAAAAAACGGTAACGCGCATCGTTACTATTATTTAATTCTAAATATTTTTTCCAATTTTCGATGCTTAAAGCACTTTTGCCATATAGTGTAAAAAGTTCAGCTTTTTCGCGGTATGCCGGGGCATAGGTGGCATCAATGGCTTCGGCTTCTTTGTATTTGTCCAATGCAAGTGGGTAGTTACGTCCGCGTTGGTACAACTTACCTTCGCGTAAAATACCACGAGCACTTTTAGGATTAAGTGTAGTAGCGGTTTTATAACTTTTAATGGCGGCCGAACCACCGTTGGTAGGGTCTTTTTCTAATTGCGCATCGCCCAATAAAATATAATTTTCGGCATTTTTTGGGTCTAATTTTATAGCTAAATTGGCTTGGTTAATGGCTTCGTCGGCATTTTTGTTATTGGTTGCAAGCCATGCTTCAGACGTGCGGCGCATTACTTCGGCATTTTTATTTTGAGCCACACTTGCAGCTTTAAAAAATTGCGTTTTCGCATCTGCAACATTATTTTTTGCTAACAATACTTTACCCAAACCTACGTAATTTAAAGCATTTGTAGCATTTACCTCAGCGCCTTTCGCATAATAAATATTAGCACTATCAATATCTCCACGTTTAAAATAGTTTTCACCCAAATAAAAATAATTTTCGCCTTTTGCCGGGTCTTTCTTAACTAATACTAAAAAATCAGAAGCAGCATCTGAAAAGCGCTCATTATCGGTTTTAATTATAGCGTCTTGCAAGGTTTGGGCAAAGCTAATCGATGTAGTAATTGCTAAACTTAGTGTTAAAAAAGATGTTTTCATTTTTTTTGGGTATTTAAGATTTTAAAAATACTTATTTTATTAACGTGCAAAGCAAATGCCATATTATTTTTATATGAGGTTTTTATGATTTTTTGTGAAAAGACGGCATAAAAAAAGTCGGATGTGTTTAATCCGACTTTTAGCTAGCTATTTAAGACTAATTTTTTCTTCCGCCAAACAAGCGTAATAAAAACAAAAACAAGTTTATAAAATCCATATAAAGCGTTAATGCACCCATAACGCCCATTTTTTTACTTTGTTCGCTATCGTCGGCATTTTGTCCCATTACTTTAATTTTTTGAACATCGTAAGCGGTTAAGCCAGTAAAAATAATAACACCTAAGATGCTAATAAGGTAGCCCATTTGTTCGCTATGCATAAAAAAATTAATTAAAGAGGCCACTAAAATACCCACTAAACCAATCATTAAAATGCTCCCCATTTTAGTTAAATCGGTTTTTGTAGTATAGCCTGCAATAGCCATTATGGCAAACAAAGCTGAGGTGCTTAAAAATACATTTACAATGGAGCCTATGTTATAAATAAAAAATATAAAGCTAAAGCTAATACCATTTATTATAGCATAAGCCACAAAAGTGCCTATCAATGTTACGTAGTTCATTTTATTTATACCAAAGCCCATTGCTAATACAAAAAGCAAAGGGGCGAACATTACAACGTAAGCAAGTATAGTTGGTTTAAAACCAAACTCGGTAGGCTCTAATAATAAGCTTGTAAGTTGCGGTACATAAGCAAATAATAATGAGGATAATGTGGTAAGTACCATTGCCATTGCCATCCAGGCAAAAGCCGAACGTAATAATTTGTTTTCGCTAACAATGGTGGCGCTTTGTATTTTTTCTATTGGCGTGTTTCTAAAATTGGTTTCCATAATTTATTTTTAATTTTAATATACAAATTTACTAATAAATTATATTAGAAAAAGGTTAAGAATATCTAAAAGTATAAATCGCTAGTTTTTAGCTTTAAATAGCGTAAAACAGAGGTTAAAGCACTAAAAGCCGAAATAATTACGCCTATTAATACAATGGAAATAAATAAAAGCACTAAAACATTTTCGTCTTGTAATTGCAATAAATCGGGTATAAAACGTGTACTTACCACTAAAAAGCCAGCTAATAAAGTTCCTGCGATAATGCCCGCTAGTATACCTTGCCTAATGCCTTTAAAAATAAAAGGTTTACTAATAAAGGTGCGGGTTGCCCCAACTAAATACATAGTGCGTATTAAAAAACGTTGTGAGTAAATAGATAAACGAATGGTATTGTTAATAAGTGCAATAGCCACAATTAAAAGCGCTCCACTAAAAATTAAAATAAAAAATGCTATGGCTTTTGTGTTTTTATTTAAAGAATTTATCATATCTTTTTGATAAACTACTTCCTTTACAAACGACTTTTGAAGTAAATTTTTTTCTACAATTTGCAAAGTGTCGGTGTTTGCGTAGTTTGCATTTAATTTTACTTCAATAGAATTTAAAAGTGGGTTACTTCCTAAAAAAACCACAAAATCTTCGCCCAAATCGGCTTTTAATTTTTCGGCCGCTTGTTCTTTACTTGTTAAATTAACACTTTTTGCATAGGCCGAATTGCTTATTTCTTGAATAAATCCATCGGTTTGCGCTGCTGTAGCCGTATCTTTTAAATAAATTTGAAAGCCAATGTTTTCTTTAAAATGCACAGTTAATTTATTTGCATTTATAACTAACAAACCTAAGGCACCTAACATAAACAATACAAGCGATAAACTTATAATTACCGTAATGCCCGATGTGCGTAAACGTTTTTTGGTTAAATTATTGCTCACAATTACTAATTAATAAGCGAAGTTATTTTTATTACAAGTACATTTAGCTATGCCCTAAACTATTAATTAACAAAGGGGTGTTTGAAATAATACTGTTTACTGGAATTTTTCAGAGTTCCAAAAACTACTTTTTATTCCTATGTAAAAAAACGGATTTTGTAATTGATATTTTAGTGTGTTCTTTTCTGAACGTTGCATATAACCTAATTCTAATCGCAAATTCATATCAGGAATAATGTAATAGGTAAGTTTTATATTGCTTTGTAAAATAGTTGTTTTAATGCCTTGCGTAGTATAGTTACCATACTCTTTATTGCGGGTAACATAACTTGTAAAAATATTTTGCCCAATGTTTGAGGTGGTACTTAACGAATCTTTTCCAACTACAGCATGCATACCTTGGCAGCTAATTTGAAACTTATTTCTTCGATAATTTATAAAACCTAAAAACTCAGTAAAATTTGCACCAAAAGGATGTGCTAAAGGCATGCCATAATGAGCATAATTTTGCTGCACCAAGCCGTGCGTATAGGTATAAGGTCGCACCTGGTTATACTCTACTTGTAAACTTAAACCTTTCACGTTAAACGCGTTTATATATTTGGAACCAAATTGCCAACCCTGCTTATTACCCCACCATCCACGTTTTGCACGTATTTCTTTTAAAAAAAACTCGTCTAAACCCAGTTGGGCATATACTTTTAAGGTTTTAAATAGTTTAGCATTTATGTTTAAACCTATAAAGGCATTATCAGGCGAACCAACGGCATATTCTTGCGGACGTAGAAATAATATTGGGTTTAAATAATTTACGTCAAAAGTGCGCACTTGGTTGGTATCTGAACCACGCCAGATAATATTTTCAAACACGCCTACATTTAATTCTTTTAAAATGTTGTAGCTTAAATAATGGCAGGTGCTAAACTTATTTGTAAAATTAGTTTTTAATCCGCCCGCATTGGTTACATCGTACATCCAACTATACCAAACATTGTATTGTAAATGCCAAATGTTTGTGTTAATACCAAAATAGGGAATAGCTGGTGCAAAATCGCTATTAATAAGGCTTCGGTAACCATCACCAATAAAATGTTTATCGCGCCCAACCTGAAAATTAAAAATTTTATTATTGTTTGGCGAATAGGAGGCATAACCCGTTACATCAAAAAACGAATACCCCTTTTTTGTTGAACCATACAATTGGCCATATTCTGAACTAATTTTTTGTTGCGATAAAACGGTATCTAAAAAAAAGGGTAGTTGTTGTTTGCCGCCAATTACAGTAGCTGCAAATGTAAAATCGTTATTAATGTTTGTTTTAACGTGCATACCGCCTAAGGCATTATAAATAGGCTTGTTTAATAAGCCGTCGTAGCCAATTTCTGCATCCATAATTGGGTGAAATTGTAAATTGTACCAAATACGTCTTTCGGGTTTTTCGTTTAACATTTTGCTTAAAAAGAAATTTTTAAAAGCATAAAACTTAAATGGAACTGCAGAATCGGAAGCGTTTGAAAACGAGCTGCTTAAATAAGGGCGAAATGATGTATGAAATGATTGGTTAGGTTTACTAATACTCCAATAATCAAAAGCCTGCTGAATATCCTCGCCTAAAAAAGCATTACGCGCCATTTGCTCGTATTGACAAAAAGATTTTAAAGAAATTATTAAACATATACCTAAAAGTAATTTTTGCATGGGTTTGGTAAAAATAAACAAAAAATAGGTTTGCTTTATGTATATATAGATTAAACTAAATGTAATTAGTAGTTTTTCCATGCCTCAAAGGCCAATTTATTTTCTGTAGTAGCGTTCGCCTTTAACTTTAAAACCGAATTAAAAAAGTAAGTGTTTCCTTTTTTATCCTTTTGTAGTGTTAAAGTTTTTAATTGATCGTTGCTGTTAATGGTTAAAATAATTTCATCATCATCAATAAAATAGAGCAACCAATGGTTACAATTGTCTTTTAATAAAATACCATTAATTGCCATAATTTCGTCGCCAGCAAACAAACCTGCTTTCCAAGCGGGGCTGTATGGTGCAACTAAAGTCACTTTTGTAAATGGCGTATTAACTTCGGTAGTTTTAAATCCGAAGTAATGGTCGGCAGTCTGCGCACTGTTTTGTTTAATAAAATCAATGCCTAAATAATTAAAACATTCGTGTAACGGTTTTTCGTAATCGGCAGGGGTGTAAACAAAATCAGCAAAAAATTGCGAAAAGTCTTTTTCACTAATTTCATTTACCAAATTTATAACGTCTTGCTCGTGGTAACCTTTGTTTTGCTTGCCATAGCGCTCGTACAATAATACACATACGTCACGCAGCGATTTATTATTTTGCGTGGCTTCTAACATTTTTACATCTAATATAAAGGCAATTAAACTGCCCTCATCATAAATACTAGTTTTACGGTAAGGTGTGCCTGGCACATAGCCATCTAACCAAGTATCCCAGCTACTATCAGCTACGCTTAAGTTATACCGTCCGTAGTTATGGAAATGTTTATTTAAGCGTTCTTCGAGGGTTTTAAAGTACTGCTCTAAACTAAACACATTACTTGTTAATAATAATTTATCGCCATAATAGGTTGTAAAACCCTCATAAACATAACCTGTTCGAGCATAATTTTCTTCACTGTAATTGTAAGGCAGCATTTCGGCTGGGCGAATAAATTTAATATTCCAACAGTGAAATAACTCATGGCAGCTTACCCCCAATACATCCTCGTAGGTGTCGCCAGAATTGATAGCATAACCTGGCCCAATGGCTATAACTGTGTTTTTTTGATGTTCTACCCCATGATAAAATTTATTAGTTAATACCTGAAATAAAAAGTGATACTCTGTTACCGGACAACTACCCCAAAAATTAATTATTTTAGTTATAAAAGCGGTAAAATCTTTTTGATACATGTCCCAATTTGGTTTACAAATACCATTAAAGTGTAAGTAAAAAGTTGTTCCGTTAATTAAATAACTAATGGTTTGTATATTTGCGGAGGCTATAAAAGGTGAATCTACAAGGTCTTCATAGCTTTTAGCTACTAACGTTTTGCTACTTGTTGGTAAAGAGGTAGCTATTTTATAAGTGTCAGGTATTTGCAACTCAACAATATGTTGCTCGTCTGCCCTACCCAATACTTGCATACAGCAGTGTATGGGGTTTATGTACAGTTGCTGTGTATCGGCATAACATGCACCAGCATTTAATTCTGCCGAATAATAACTGTAGGTTACTTTTAACTGTTTACAGTTTTTAGTGTTAACTTGCCAAACATCTTTGGTTGTTTTTTTAAAAGATAAGGGCTCGTTGTGTTCGTTAAAGGCATCTACTCGCTTTATGTTTTTTGCAAAATTTCCAAGTTCGTATCTACCAGGTCGCCATGTAGCAAGCTCTAATTCGGTAATATCTGCATTTATTGCATCTATTGTTAAATCAATATATACATAATGCGAAGCTGCATTTTTTTGATAAAATAAGTAATGAATCATAAATTAAATTTGCAATAAATTTATATATTTGAATCGACGTGAAACACTTTATATTCCTTTTTTTTACACTAAACTTTTTTTATTCCAAATCGCAAACGTACGATTCGCTGGTAACCGTTGCTAATTCTTTAAATAACGATAGCGATAAGGTAAATTTATTTTATAAAGAGGGTTTTGAAAAACGTACATCCAATTTACAATACAGTTACCAGTGTGCTAAACGGGCAGAGTTTTATGCACAAAAAATAAATTTGCCCTATTATGTAGCAAAAGCTAATAATTTATTAGGCATTTTATATTACCGCAAAGGAGATTTTAAAACGGCTTTATCGTACCATAAAATTGCATTAAACCTGCGCACTATAATTAAAGATAAAAAGGGGATAGGATTAAGCGAAGCCAATTTAGGCAATATTTATAGTGATTTAAAACAGTATAAATTAGCCGAACAAGCTTATTTAAAGGCCTTAGAAATAAACAACGAATTAAATAATCAAAAGCAAATTGCCAATACACTTTTAAATTTAGGGGCTTTAAAGGTTATTCAAAAAGATTTAGATGCTGCCAACATATACTTTAATAAAGCAATGGATAAGGCCAAACAGATTAATGATTACGAAATACAAGCCACCTGTTTAAATAATTTGGCAGTAATGCACACATCTATGCAGAACTTTGATGCAGCAATTGCAAATAGCCAAAACTCTATTAAACTAAAATTTTTAATGGATAATGAAATAGAGATGGCAGATAGTTATTTAAACATTGCAAATGCCTATATGCACAAAAACGAAACCGAATTAGGCTTACAAAATTTAGCTATTGCGGATAGTATTATCATGAAATACGACTATGTTGGCGCAAAGCTACAAGCCTTAATTATTAAGTACGATTATTACGACAAAATAAAAAATTACGAATTAGCCTTTAAATTTTTAAAGGAACGCAATGCTTTGCAGGATAGTGTTGATAAACTAAATAGCGATTATAATTTAGAAAATAATTTTGTAGATACCCTCATACAATCTGGTGTTACTGAGAGTAATTTAAAAATTGCAGGTAATGGCATTTATTACTTTTTAGGATTACTGTTTTTTATAGGCCTGGGCTGTTTATTATTTGTTTTTAAATTTAAACGATAAATTTTCCGATGAATAACAAAAAAGATAAAAATCGTTTTAACATTGTGTATTCCACAAATCCAAATTTTAAATTTGAAAGTGAGGACGCTGCTAACGAAGAAACACTAAACCCTAACCAACAACATTTAAAAGTATATTTAGATAGATTAGGGGGCGGAAAATTTGTAAGCAGAGTAGCTGATTTTAGTGGCACAGCATCTGATTTAGAAACTTTAGCTAAACTGCTGAAACAGAAATGCGGTGTTGGGGGCACAGCTAAAGATGGTAACATTTTAATTCAAGGTGATCATCGCGAAAAAATAATAACACTTTTACTTAAAGAAGGCTTTAAAGCAAAAAAAGCGGGGGGATAAAAATACAATTAAAAGTCTGTTACAATTTATTTATTAAGCTTGTTAATCCGAATAAAAAGCTAAAACTGCCCATCACAATAACAATTAAATATAAAATTATCCTATTACAAAAAATGACTGATTGTTGCGGATTCTTGGGGTTAACATAAATTTCTATTTTATCATTTACCTTATCTATTACTTTTTGAGCTTGTGTTTCTATGTGGTTAACCTGCCCGTTTATCAATTCAATTAAATAAACTTTGTTATTAAAGAACTCTTGGAAATTGTAAGTGTATTTATACTCTATTCTAACAGCATAAGGCGATTTTGAGGTGGAATATTTTTTATGAATTTCTATTTTTTTAGAAACTAAATCTGCCTCAGTTTTTGTCCATTTTTTAACTTTTAAGTACAATTTGATAAATTGAAAACCGTACCAAAAAGATACCATTCCTATAACTAAACAAAAAATCGCTGTAATCATCACGTCCAGTTTAAAAAATCTTTACAAACATAATCAACATTAATTGCATAGTTGTTTTAAATACAATATCGGTTTTAATTTAATATTAAAAAGTTTATGGAATATTGATTTTAGGAGCATCTAAATATAAAATCATTAAAATGAAATTATCAACAATAGCTCTTGGAGCCCTGATTAGTTTGAGTATAAATGCTGTTGCACAACAAAATCCTAAAACAGTTTCTAAAACAAAAATCAACAAAACCATAAAAACGAAACAAAATAAATGTATTAAGCCAAAAGCTGATAGTTTAAATAACATAGGCAGCTCCAAACACATTTGTTATGCCTGCGGAAGAGGTTAAAAATTAAAATTAATAGTATGAAATTATCTGCCATTGCAATAACTGCGCTAATAACTTATAGTAGCCTTGCCCAAAATCCAAAACAACAGGAAAAACCTATTACAAAAACTTCTACCAATAAAAAAGTAGAGAAAGCAAAACACGATACTTCAAAAGTCTCGACAAAGTCTAAAACAAAAACACGACCGATTTCGGCGGATTATTGCCCGCCTTGTGGCATGGGGTAAATGTTCGCGGATTAAAGTTGTTAGTTGGGAATCTATTCAAAAGTCAATTGACAAAAGACTATTGAATAAATTGTAGCGACTAATTAGTATATTTGATTATGCGCCCATGGGTTGGTATATCGTTAATGCCTGAAGCCGATTTTATTGAATCCGCTTTACCTCTTTTTCAAAACTCAGAAATTGATGTGATTGAATGGTCGTTTGATACACTAAAATCTAACCGAAACGAACCAGAATGGCTTTCTATTTTATTAAATGATTATTCTAAAAACGGGCGGCTAATTGGGCACGGTGTGCGTTATTCTTTATTAGATGCGCGCTGGGGCGCTAACCAAACAAAATGGTTACAACAACTTTCTAAAACTATTAAAAAATATAATTATAGGCATATTACCGAGCATTTTGGCTTTATGACGTCGAGCAATTTTCATAAGGGCGCACCGCTACCAGTACCTTTAAACAAAACAACTTTAGCAATAGGTCAAGACAGATTAAAACGTTTACAAAATGTTGCGGGGTTAAATGTTGGGATAGAAAATTTAGCCTTTGCCTTTAGCGAAAAACAAGTGAAAGAGCAAGGCGAATTTTTAGAAAAATTAATAAGGCCAATAAATGGTTTTTTAATTTTAGACTTACATAATATTTGGTGCCAGTCTGTAAATTTTAAAATAGATGCACTTGCATTAATAAACTCGTATCCTTTACATAAAGTAAAGGAAATTCATGTTTCGGGCGGCAGTTGGGCAACTGTTAGATGCGGTAAAAATAAAGTAAGACGTGATACACACGATGAGGCAGTGCCCAAACACGTTTTTGATTTATTGAAACAAGCATTGCCGTTGTGTAAAAATGTAGAGTGTGTAATTTTTGAACGCTTAGGAAATACAATTACTACTTTAGAAGACAAACGTCAATTTATTAAGGATTTTAGAAAAATAAAAAAAATAGTTTCGTCATTAAAATTAAATGAAAAATTGCCAAGCGAATTATTTAAAAAAATAATAAAACAACATCCTTTACCAAAAATGCCCTTAGAAAACGAAGAATTAAAGCGTCAGCAACAATTTATAATAAAAACATTATCAAAAAATACCCATCCCAATACGGCTATTCAATTGCTAAAAAACAACACCATCCTACAAAATACTAATTGGCATACACAACTTTGGACAGATTACATGGTTGAAACAGCAATAAGTTTAATGAAGAAATGGAGTTAATAAGATTGCCAATATAAAATAGTCTATATGTTAGTTCGAGTAGAAAAATGTTGCTCTTTTCTTTTTTCGTATCGAGAACAATCTCGAAACACATCTCGATACGTTTTGCAAACTGGCAGCAAAACTACTCTATGTGACAAAAATTTTGAATTACTGCTATTATAAATTTCTATTGGCATAATTAAATTCTAAAACTTAGCCCTCGCCTTTTTGTACATTTTTTCTACTTCTACTGTTCTGTTTTTTGGGTATTTTATAGTAAACGTGTAAATAATTTTTTGCGATTCGCCTGGCGGAATTAAAAATTTCCAACTTACTTTTCCATCATCCTTATTTACTAAACCTTTTGATAATTCCTGAGCATCTACAACAATCTCACTATTTTGCGAAATGGGTAGTTGATCTTCTAAATCAATGTTTATAGCATTTTTACGATTATTTTTTATCACCATTTCGTAACTATACGTCATTTTACGGTTATTGCCCATCAATTTTTCATTATTAAAATCTTTAATTTTTGTACGTGTTATCAGTACTTTGCTATCTCTACCAAACGATAAATCCAAAGTATCATTTACGCTACGAGGATTAATATAAGACTGACCCACAAAAGTGCCAGCGAAATAAACATTAGCAGGTCCTTCAATTAAATCCAAATCTTCCCAACCTGTTATACGCGCCAATAAAAAGGCATTTTTTTCTAATTTAGGTATTGAGTAATGTTTATACGTTGCATCTAAAGTATAACTTGTAACCTCTACTATATAAGGTTTTGCATCACTCGGAATTGTATAAGCCTTTTTAATTTCGAACTCTGCGCTTAACTCCGATACTTGTACTTCTTCATATACAACTTTTTTAGCCTCATCTCGTTTACCCTTTGTTTTATAGTCGTTATAATTTTTTGTTTCAACTTCGTTTAACTGCTGCTTAGCGCCAAATTGATTTTCTAAATTATCGTTTACTATTTGTGATTGTTGTTGGTACACAAGAACAGGGGCATTGTTGGTGTTATTTGAGTAGCCATTGGAAATATATCCACCATTATTAAAATTTAAAAACCAAGGCGAAACAGCTGGCTTAGAAGCATTTCGGGTTGGGTCACTGGTTGACAATTTTAATTTTACATCTGCCCAGTTAATACCTGTATTGTTAAATACTCTTGAGCGGTACACCAACGTAATAGGTTTGCCAACGTCTTCGGCTTTTAGCTCGTAATAGGGTGCCCAGCCTGCATCCGAAACCACGTATTTTAAATCGATGTTGGCCGCAACTTTAGTATCGCTTTGCAATAATATAATTATTTCACCGGTCGGTTTACTTTCGTTTGCGTTTAATTCGTTTAATGCATTTTGTAATCGGGCGTTTACAACATACTCTTCGTTTATTTTTGTATCTAATTTTAATATTTCAGTATTAATTTCTTTTATGCGCACACGATAAAAATCAGCGGCTAATTTTAATTCGGCAATTGAAACGCCTTTTTCGTGCCCACCAATACTATTATTTTTAGCTAATAATTCTTTTTCTTTATCATAAGCTTCTTTATCGTACACTAATTGCTGTGTTTTATATTGGTTAGCTTTAAGCGAATCTCTTAACTGTTTTACCTTAACACTTTCGATAGTTTGCGTTAAAAAATTCAATTTTTCGGTAACGCTTAATACACTCACGCCATCGCCAATATTCACTTGAATACTTTTTGGAATTAATTTTGAAGATAAATTTGTAAACACTATCGATGTAATCCCAGCATTTAAATTAACTTGTTTTTGTTGGTTAACTTCTGCCCCATCTAAATAAAGCGTTACGGCTTTAATGGGAGTTTCAACCCTTTGCTCTGGATTTTGGGTTTGTGCAACTACAAAAACGGGAATAAATAAAAGAAATGCTAATTTTTTCATTTTTTAAAATTTTATCTAAATTAATATAAATTTTAGATGAGAATACCTGTGTAATTTCACAAAAAAAGGTAAATAAAATAGAAAAAAAATAAATTTAGCACAGAAAAAAGCTGAATATGAAGCAAATAATATCCAAAAAAAGGTTTAAAGATTTAGAATAACACTAATATTAATCGTCTTTTGCGCCGCACCATTTTGCATTTTAACAAAATATATCCCAAAGTTAAATCGCTAATATGATTACTTAATTTTTCGCTAATGCTTACTATTTTATTACCGTTAAAGCTAATAAAATACATGCGAATAAATTTCCAAAACAATATCGGTATAAATAACGGATCGTGGTTTTGCCTAATTAATTGTGGTTAAAAAAGCAATTAATACTAAAAATACTGTTCTTTTTCAACGGTAAATAAGTTCTAATTAGCAGTTTATACGATAATAAGCTTACAAAGGATTAATTTGCTGTAAAATGTAGCTAAAAAATAAATTTTAGTAACTAACATACTAAGGTTAAAAACATTGTTTTTTTACGCGAAATATATCGCATAATTACTACTATTTTTAATAGCTATGAGTAATAAGTATAGAACAAAGCTTGACGAAGTAACTTTTACCGAAAAAGATTTACCGCAACACGATATTGTTGAAGAAATAACGACTGACGCGTCAACAAGCTCAGCAACCAAAAATAAACCAAAATCTAAAACTAATACTTCGACTAGCTCAACGTCTTCTTCAAAAAAAGTGACCTCGACAGACTCAGCTGCCAACAAAAAAGAAAAAATTTCTTTACTGCAACGTTGGGAGCAATTGGTAACTATTTATGCCAACGAGCGCACACAAAAAATATTAGGCCTATCGCTTGTTCTTTCTTCTATTTATTTGGCTATTGCCTTTACTTCGTACTTTTTTACTTGGGATGTTGACCAAGACAAAGTGCTTGGCTCAGCCGCTAATTTATTTTTACCTGAAACTAAAGTAACAAATTGGTTGGGCAAGGTTGGTGCACTAATTTCACACCTTTTTATTTATAAAGGTTTCGGCGTGGCTTCGTTTTTTTTAGTACCTGTTTTGTTTATGTACGGCTTACAAAAAATGACCAAGAAAAAATTTATTAATATTGGTTCCTTTAATGCCAAATGGTTATTTTTAATGGTGTGGGCATCGCTTTTATTGGGTTATATTTTTAGCGATAAATTATTTTATTTAGGTGGGGGTTTTGGTTATTTTGTAAATGGCCAAATTTCTAATTTTGTTGGTAGTGCTGGGCTGCTGGCGCTTATAGGGTTTAGCATGTTATCGTTTTTAGTATTAAGTATTAATTTAAATTTCAAATTTCCTGCAAAAGCTGTAATTGATGATGATGAGCAAATTCAACAAGAAATTGCTGTAACCCCACAAAACAAAGTAGATGAAAAAGAATTTAATTCATCGTTTAACGATGTAAAAGATTTAAAACTAACACCCGAAGAAGAAGCCGAATTGTTAAATTTTGAAATAAAACATAAAGATGGTGATTTAGTAATAGAACCTGTAAACCCCGAAACCAATACAGGCGTCGGTTTTGAAGTAATACAAAATGGCAACGATACCATTTTACAAAAAATAGAGGAAACTAAAATTGATTTAGATACAAACCTGCAAACTGTTATAACTCCCGAAAACAAAACGGAGCCTGAGTTTAAAATTGAAGAAATTGTAGAAGAAATTATTGGATTAGATGAAGAAAACAAAGCACAAAAACTAGTAACGCAGTTTGGTGAGTACGATCCCACGCTAGATTTAGGCTCATACAAATTTCCAACATTTGACTTACTAGAAGATTACGGCGATGCAAAAGGAAAAGTAACTCAAGAGGAATTAGTGGCAAACAAAGACAAAATTGTAAGCACCTTAAAAAACTTTGGTATCGAAATTGATAAAATTATGGCTACAGTTGGGCCTACCGTTACCTTGTACGAAATTGTGCCGGCAGCAGGCGTACGTATTTCTAAAATTAAAAATTTAGAAGACGACATTGCGCTTAATCTCGCCGCCTTGGGTATACGCATTATTGCGCCAATACCGGGCAAGGGCACCATTGGTATCGAAGTGCCTAATCAAAACCCCGAAATTGTGCCGATGCGCAATATTTTAGCTTCTGAAAAATTTAATAATTCTAACTACGAATTACCTATAGCTTTAGGTAAAACCATTAGTAATGAAATTTTTATTGCCGATCTTACAAAAATGCCTCACCTATTAATGGCTGGCGCTACTGGGCAAGGTAAGTCGGTTGGTTTAAATGCAGTTTTAGTTTCTTTACTTTATAAAAAGCATCCTGCACAAGTAAAATTTGTGTTGGTGGATCCTAAAAAAGTGGAGTTAACGTTATTTAAAAAAATTGAGCGACACTTTTTAGCAAAACTACCAAATGCCGAAGATGCAATTATTACTGATAACACAAAGGTTATTCATACGTTAAATAGTTTATGTATTGAAATGGATAACCGTTATGCTTTGTTAGAAGATGCACAAGTACGTAATATTAAAGAATACAATACTAAGTTTATAAATCGCAAATTAAATCCTAACGATGGGCATAAATTTTTACCATACATTGTTTTGGTAGTGGATGAATTCGCCGATTTAATTATGACTGCTGGTAAAGAGGTGGAAGTTCCCATTGCTCGTTTAGCGCAACTAGCGCGTGCCATAGGTATTCATTTAATTATTGCTACACAACGCCCAAGCGTAAATATTATTACAGGAACAATTAAAGCCAACTTTCCAGCCCGTATTGCTTTTAGAGTTACAAGTAAAATTGATAGCCGAACTATTTTAGATAGTGGCGGCGCTGACCAATTAATAGGGCGTGGCGATATGCTATTAAGCACAGGTAATGACTTAATTCGAATACAATGTGCATTTGTTGATACACCAGAGGTAGAAAAGATTACTGAATTTATTGGTAATCAACGTGCTTATCCGTCTGCTTTTTTATTACCCGAATATGTTGGCGAAGATGGAAGCGATGGAAAAGAAGAGGTAGATTTAAGCGAACGCGATAAAATGTTTGATGATGCTGCTAAATTAGTAGTTCAATTTCAGCAGGGTTCTGCCTCGTTTTTACAGCGAAAATTAAAATTAGGATATAACCGTGCTGGCAGAATTGTAGATCAACTAGAAGCCGCAGGCATTATTGGTCCGTTTGAAGGCAGCAAAGCCCGCGAGGTTATTTGCCGAGACATGCAACAATTAGAAGAAATTTTACAAAAATTAAGAAATAAATAACCAATTTAAACTATTCTATAACTGTAAAGTAAAATTTGGTATTACATTTGTATTACATACTATATGAAAAAACTATTCTCACTAACATTTTTATTTAGCTCTTTGTTATTTAATGCCCAAGACCAAGACCCAAAAGCAAAAGCGATACTAGATGATTTAAGCAAAACCACTAAAACCTATAAAACTATTTTTGCGGAGTATAATTTTACTATTCTTAATAAAGAAGGTAAACAATTAGAAAAACAAAGTGGTAAAGTGCAAATAAAAGGCGATAAATTTAAATTAGAAATTCCGGGCAACACAATAGTTTGCGACGGCAAAACATTATGGAATTTTAATAAAGACGCTAAAGAAGTTACGATTAAAAACTTTGATGCTTCCAACGAAGATCAGCTAAATCCGAGTAAAATATTTACAATGTACGAAAAAGGGTATAAGTTTAAATACGAGAAAGATGAAAAAGTTGGTTTAGTAAATTGCTCGTCAATAGATTTATTTCCGGCAGACAAGCCCGAAAAAAAGAAATTTCACACTATAAAATTATACGTAGATAAAGTAAAAAAACAGGTAGTTCAACTTAAAATGCTAATGAAAGATGGTGGTAAACAAATTTATGAAATAAAAACGTTTAAACCCAATACCGAAATGGCAGATGCCTTGTTTACCTTTGATTTAAAAGGATTTAAGGCTGATCAAATAAATGATGAACGGGATTAGATATATTTAAGCAATTCGTTTACGTTTATATCCAAATGACTTGTATTGTAAATACATTTGCCATTTAAAATAAGTAACACTTGTGGCGATTCGTGTGTAACCTTATAATGCTCTGCAATAGCATTTGAAGCCTCTCTGTTTACAATCAAATCTAAATAAAGCAACTTTATGCTTGTATTATAAACATCTTTCCAATTTCGTTCAAATCGGTTTAAAGCTGTGCTACTTATACTACACCGCGTACTATGTTTAAAAATAAGTATCTTTTTAGTTTTAGATAACTGATCTACATTTTCTATACTTTTAAAATCTTCCCAAATCATTTTCAAAGTTATAAATTAAAAAACACAATTCGTTATTTATAGTTTTCTAAAATATATTTCCTAGCACCTTGTTGTGTTAGCACTGAAAAATTCCTATAACGGTGATGCACATCAATAATTTCTTCCAACGCATCTGCTACTAAATCTTTGTTTTCCCATCTTTTTAATTCTTCGATGACAGTTTCCAAACACCCTTTTTTATAAGCAATTTGTCCAATTACATGAACCAAGGTATTTCTTACACGTGCCGTTTTATCAAATTGTAATTCCTTAAGCAAGGGCAAAATATCTTGTGGGTATGCTCTTCCGCGAAGCTCAATACCATGACAAATCTCTCGTCGTATTTCTTTATCCGGATGTCGCAAATATTCTTTTGCCCATTTTAAAACAGGTTTAGGATTTACTTCGCCCATTTTTTTTATAGAACCAATTACAGCGTTTCGAGGGGAATGATGACTATCAAATAAACCTTTGTCAAAAAAATCTTGAACTACATCAAAGTCTTTTTTTCCAATTTCTCCCGCGGCATTTATTACTGTTTGGCGCACTTTAAAATCTTCGTGAGTAAATAAAGCTTTTAACGTTTGTAAAATTTTCGGTCGAAGATTTTTCTCTGAAAAATAAATCCGTCCAATACTTAAATAGGCCGATTTTCTAATATAAGTATCGGCGTCTTTAAAATACGTTGATGTGTTTTCCATCTGCTTTTTTTTAAATTCATTTAAAATAGTAGCATTTATTTCAACTACTATAGCAGCCCTTTCCTCCTTATTTAAATCATAAAATGCCATTTTTTACGCAATATTTAACCTACTCAAAACTAACACTTTTTGCCTATATTTGTGCTTCTTTAAAATAAATGAAAAACATACGTAACTTTTGTATTATTGCCCATATCGACCATGGTAAAAGCACCTTGGCCGACCGATTACTTGAATTTACAAAAACCATTACTAGTCGCGAAATGGAAGCGCAGGTATTAGATGATATGGATTTGGAAAAAGAACGGGGCATCACAATCAAAAGTCACGCCATACAAATGGACTACATTTATAAAGGCGAAAAATATGTGTTAAATTTAATTGATACTCCGGGGCACGTTGATTTTAGTTATGAGGTTTCACGCTCTATTGCAGCGTGCGAGGGGGCTTTATTAATTGTAGATGCTGCTCAAGGTATACAAGCACAAACCATTTCAAATTTATATTTGGCATTGGAACACGATTTAACAATTATACCGATTTTAAACAAAATGGATTTGCCCAGTGCAGAACCTGAAATGGTTACCGACCAAATTGTGGATTTAATTGGTTGCGATAGAGATGAGGTTATACCTGCCAGCGGTAAGTCTGGCATGGGAATTGAAGAAATTTTAGCCGCTATTATTGAGCGCATTAAAGCCCCAGTTGGCGACCCTAATGCTCCTCTACAAGCTTTAATTTTTGACAGCGTTTTTAATAGTTTTAGAGGTATAATCGCCTACTATAAAATTATAAACGGCACTATTAAAAAAGGTGAAAAAGTAAAATTTTTTAATACTGGGTCTGTTTATAACGCCGATGAGGTTGGTGTTTTAAAACTAAAGCCAGAGCCACGTGCTTCAATGAGTACAGGCGATGTAGGCTATATTATTTCGGGGATTAAAGAAGCCAAAGAAGTAAAAGTAGGCGATACCATTACGCATTTTGACAGACCGTGCGCCGAAGGAATTCATGGGTTTGAAGAAGTAAAACCAATGGTGTTTGCTGGTATTTATCCTGTAGATACGGAGGATTTTGAAGAGCTGCGTTACAGCATGGAAAAATTACAGTTGAATGATGCTTCTTTAACCTGGGAACCAGAATCATCCCTAGCATTGGGATTTGGTTTCCGTTGTGGATTTTTAGGCATGTTGCACATGGAAATTGTGCAGGAACGTTTAGAACGCGAGTTTAATATGACAGTTATAACAACTGTTCCTAACGTATCGTACATTGCCTACCAAACAAATGGCGAAGTTGTAACAGTAAACAACCCGAGCGATTTACCTGATCCAGGAAGGATTGATTATATTGAAGAGCCATACATCAAAGCCAACATCATTACAAAATCAGATTTTATAGGCCCTGTAATGAGTTTGTGTATTGAAAAACGTGGTTCAATTGTAACTCAAAATTATTTAACGGCCGATAGAGTGGAGTTGGTTTTTGAAATGCCTTTGGGTGAGGTAGTATTTGATTTTTTTGACAGATTAAAATCTATTAGTAAAGGTTACGCTTCGTTTGACTATCATCCTATTGGAATGAAAGAATCGGATTTAGTTAAACTTGATATTCTATTAAAGGGCGAACCGGTAGATGCTTTGTCTTGTTTAATCCACCGAAGTAATTCGTATCAATTTGGAAAAAAAATATGCGAAAAACTAAAAGAACTAATTCCTAAACAACAATTCGAAATTCCTATACAGGCTGCCATTGGTGCAAAAATAATTAGTCGCGAAACAATAAGTGCAATACGTAAAGACGTAACCGCTAAATGTTACGGTGGTGATATTAGCCGTAAGCGTAAGTTATTGGATAAACAAAAAGAAGGTAAAAAACGCATGAAACAGGTTGGTAATGTGGAGATTCCACAAAGTGCTTTTATGGCTGTGTTAAAATTAAACGATTAATACTTTTTGGTTTGAAGAAACTAAGTAAATTATTTATTGCTCTAAAGCGTTTGGTAAAGCAACCGTCATTACTCAATTTAATTATTGACAATCCTGACGCAAATAAGCAAGACGTTATAAAAAAATATAATTTACCAAATGGGTTTAACGAAATTGATTTTAGTGACATTACAAAACATAGAGTTTTAAATTTACCTTTATTTGCTTTTGGTGGTGGTGGATCAATGCCAACCGATTTGCTGTTGTTGCAAGAGCTTGCAAAAAACATTCCCAATTGCAACTACTTTGAAATTGGCACTTGGCGTGGCGAAAGCGCTTATAACGTTTCGCAGGTTGCAGAGAAAGTATTTACATTAAATTTAAGTAACCAAGAATTACTGGCTTTAAACGAAACACAAGATTATATTAACCAAATTGCGTTGTTTAGTAAAAACATAAAAAATATTCAGCATTTAAAAGGCAACTCGTTTACATTCGATTTTAGTAAATTTAATAAAACCGTTGATTTGGTGTTTGTAGATGGCGACCACCGTTACCCAGCCGTTGTAAACGACACAAAAAAAGCCTTTGATTTATTAAAATCTGAAAGAAGTATTATTGTTTGGCACGATTATGCTGCATCGCCTAACGAATTGCGGCACGAAGTAATGTTGGGCATTTTAGATGGCTCGCCTAAATGGGCTCACAAGCACATTTACAAAGTAAGTAACTGCCTATGTGCTATTTATTATCCTTTCGAAATTAAAAGTAAAGCGTTTAATTATCCCGGCGAAGTAACTAAAACATTTAATGTAACAATTAATTAAAGTTTTGTACATTTAAACAACAAAATTAATTCATAATATTAAGCTACAAATTAAAACACTACACTATGGAAAACTTTATAATTGAAGAGACACAAAATCGCCCATCCATCAATTTTAATCTTCAAAATGGAGAATTGACAATTTCGGGAAGTTCTATCCCCGAGAATCCTATTTCGTTTTTTGCACCTTTGGTAAATGCTTTAGATGTTTATTCAAAATCACCTAACGCTACAACTACCGTTACATTTAAAATGGAATATATTAATACAAGTTCCGCCAAACATATTTTAGATGTTTTAAAGAAACTGGAAACAATTAATGCCAATGGAAGCGCAGTAACTGTTACTTGGATTTACGAACATGATGACCAAGATATGCAAGAAGCCGGTAACGACTATCAGTTAGTAGTTAATTTACCGTTTAATATTGTGCCAATTAAAGAGTAATTAGTTTACTCTTTAATTAGTTTTTTATAAAACAATTTTCCTTCAATATTTACTTTTAAAAAGTAAGTACCATTGGCTAAGTTTGATGTTGAAATAGTTTGGCTAAGTTCGCCCTTTTCCTCCTTAGTTTCATTTACTAATAGTTCTCGCCCTAGCACGTCCAAAATACTTATTTTAATTTTACTCGCGGTTATATTTAGCAATTTAAAATTTAATTGATTGTTAAATGGGTTAGGATAAACTTGTAAGCCAATAAGATCAGCATTTTCTTTAATACTAACGTTTATGGAGTTGGTATCTACCAATTGCCCGTTACTACTAATTACATTACTAAATAAACCTGCGCCATTTTCGGCTTTTATATTGAAATAATAAACCGTGTTTTGAACTAAGGTTAGTGTTTTGGCTGTAACCGATGTTGCCGCCCAATTTGCGGTCCAGCTGCGTGTATTGGTAGCCCCAGGACTTGTGCCAATACTATACCAATAGGTTGAAATAGCAGAGTTTGTGTCGTTTGATGCTCCCCAATTTGCACGCAATGAATCTGACGTATTTACAACAGAAATGTCGTTTGCTACGCCATCATTTACAAAGCCAATATTTGCGGGTGGAGTCCAGTCAACATTTAAATCGTGAAAATAAATAGCGGATAAATTATTTGCACTATCCTGACAAATAGATTTTATTTTGCCCCCAAATTGATTTGGATTTATGTTTTGATAGCGCAATTCGTTCGCTAAACCATTACCAACATTAATAGCAACAGAAGTTGGGCGCGAGCGATACACCTTAATTTCATCAACACTTAATTTACTATTACCACTTCTAAACGAAATATAACTACCATTAGTATAAGGCGCAGTATCTACCCACGTTGCAATTAATCCGTTGTTCCAGTAAACAGAAATTTTACCTGTAATTCTATCAAAAATTACTTTTACATCATACCACTGCCCTGCCGTAAATGTATGTGTTTGTGAAATTTTTGGAGCACCGATAACATCATTTACTGTTTTATATATTTCAACTTTTTGGTCATCTAATCTAAACCAAACAAAATAAGAGTTGTTACGATTTGGTAAAGTAGGGTTATCGCATGCGAAATGAAATCCAGCACGTCTTGAAGTACCATTACCTTCAAATTTGGCTAAAAAGTGATAGAGATAACGGTTAGATAAACTTTGGGTCAAGGCCGCATAAATATTTGTATTTCCTGCAGGAGTACTTGTTTCGTCTGTTTGAACTAAGGCATTCGTATTAATAGACCAGGTACCAATAGATTGTGTCCACTCAGGGTGAATAGCATTATCAAAGTTATCGGCAAAAAAACCTTTAGTATAATTGGCGCGCCACTCTGCACCATTAAAATCAATTACCTGATAGTAGCCTTTTTCAACGCCGCTCCCACCAGGGTTGTCTACATCGCTAATCGTAGCAGTAAAAGCTGCTGTTTTCCATGGGTTTAATGTAGTTATTGAAGTTGTTGGCGCAACCACATCAACAATAGTATTAGTACCTGCTCCATTCATAATAAAGTTTGCGGCCCAGCCTGAAGCCGTTGTAGCACAATCACTTCTAAACTCTACCAAAACACTGTCATTTACAGACGTTAATGGGCCGGGGCTAACAGTGCCGGTGTATTTACCAACTAATGGAGAATTTATAGAGCCTCCATTATAAATAAATAAATGGTCGAAATTGTTTTCTAGATTAAACGACGTAAAACTTAACGTTATGTTAGTAGATCCAGCTTTTGTAAAAAGCCAAAATTTACGTTCATCGCTTCCATAATTACCGCCAGAACCACCACTGTCGTAAAAAGTACCGGTAGAAGTTGTGTAGGTTGCAGTTAAAGAATATGTATTATTTACTATTTTGTAAAATTTTTCCCAATCCCATAATGGGCCTGGGTCGTTATGAGTTTGGTTAGGATACATTTGGTGGCCCTTAACTTTTACACAACTGCCTTGTAGGCATTGTTGTGTAGTGCCGCTGCAACCCGGACCGTAATAAGTTCTAAGTGGATTAATTGAGTTGCTAGTGCAAATATCGCGGGTTAATACACCGGAAGAATTATACATAGCGTTGGTAAACCATGATGATGAGCTGATATAACCTTCGTGTTCAATACCAACCGTGTAAGGGTTCTCAGAGCCCACATGCCAAGCCTTATTGCTTTCCAAAACCATTTGTGTAACCTGCCCATCTGAACTTCGTACAACATAATGTGCAGAAGCACTTGCCGTACAATTTTTAAACCAAGAAATGCAACCAGCATAACTACCTTGAACAAAATGAATAGTAACGGCCGTTATAGCAGTGCCCGAACGACTACTGTAATTACAAGTTGTTGGATCCCATATTCCTGATGGGTAATCGGGAGAAAGAATAGTTGAGGTTGAATTAAATTTAAAATTAGCGCCCGCTTGGTTTGATATGGATTGCCCATTAATAATAATGTTTTTTGAACTTAGTACTTCGTAATTAATGCCAAAAATGCTTTGTAAATTTAATTGATAATCTGGAAAATTATAAGCGTCTTGAAATCCGGAGTTTGATAAAAACCAGTACAATTGGTATAAATGGGCGTTTAAAGCAAAATTATCTTGTAAATTTTTTGTTAAAGGTAACTCACTTAATTCTACAAAAATTGGCTGGTAGCTCGATAAATCGTTACCAAATATATGGCCTTGAATTTGTAAATTATTAAATGCTGTTGCATAGGCTAAAATACTTGTTTCGGCATTTGCCATAATATCGCGCTCGCTAAAGCCTGATAATTGGGATACTTTAGCCAAATTATTTCTAAAATAATTTTTACCATCTAATGTTAAACCCATAACAGAGTAAGCGCGCGGGTAACCAATACAACTAGGTTCGTTATTATCATCTAAATGATTAAAACGGGTTTGTGTAAAAGCCACTGCTTCTAAAACACCCTTTGGCACCGAAGGATACATACTATACGCTTTTTTAAATGATTGTTGATAGGGATTTTCAACAATTAAATCGTTAGCATTGGCAATAAAAAAAGAAAAAATACTAATAAGGGTAATAATTTTTTTCATGTAAAATGATTTAGTGGCGTGAAGATAACAAACGGAACTGCCACAAAATAGCGATGAATGTTAACTTTTTATTATAAAAAGGGCCATAAATGCCTTAAGAGGCCTGATTTTATAGCCGCTAAAACGATTTTAGATTTTCGTTTTAAATTATTTTATCATTATATTTATTAAAATTTTAAATTATGAAAAAACATTTACTACTAATTTTTTTATTTGTTAATGTGTTTCTGTTCTCCCAAGTTAACCTAAGTTCGAGTTTAACTGCTTGTTATGCTTTAAACGGCAACGCAGCAGAGCCCATTAACGCCTTAACAGGCACACTTAGTGCGGTTACGCCTACTATTGATAGGTTTAATAATGCTTCATCAGCGTTAGCGTTTAGTGGTTCAATATTAAGTTATGTTGAATTGCCCGACAATCCTTTGTTAAAACCTACCAACGCTATTTCGTTTTCCGGATGGGTAAAAACCAATGTATTAACAAGTCAGTATATTCTAACTACAAGAAATCCGGCGGTTTCTAATTTTGAGGCCTATTGTTTAACAATTGCAAATATTTCTGGTCAATGTAAATTCAGGGCACAAAAAGGCGATGGTATGGGTGGCACTATTATAGTGACGGGAACTAACAGTTTAAGTGCTGGTACTTGGTATCATCTTGTAATTACAATTGATAATAATAACCTTAACTTATACACTAACGGAAGTCTAGTGGCAACAACAACCTTAACAATTCCGTTTAGCTATATGACGAATAAAAAAGTAATACTAGGTGGTTCTAACGAAGCAGCATTTAATTTACCATTTAATGGGAGCATGGATAACATAAGGTTTTATAACCGTATTTTAAATGCATCGGAAGTAAGTCAGCTATATAGTGTAGACCCATCATGCTTATCGGGCTTTGTGCCCGCGGCTACTTTTTCCTTATCACCATCGGCTATATGTGTTGGGCAGTCTGTCTCGTTTACCGATTTGTCTACGAATACACCTACTGCTTGGGCTTGGCAAATGGCAGGAATAACAACAACTTTATCTTCCTCCGTAAATAATCCAACAGTTATATTTCCCGCATCAGGAAATTATACGGTTTCCTTAGTTTCTTCAAATAGTTTTGGTGCAAGTAACACAGCTACTCAAGTTGTAAATGTAAGCCCCAATCCAACAGTAAATGCTATCAGTAATAGTTCGTTAATTTGCGTAGGCCAAAGCGCTACACTAACCGCTGGGGGGGCAACAAATTATTTATGGAACACTTCGGCTATAGGTTCGGTAATTGTTATTAGCCCAACGGCTACCACAATTTATACAGTAACTGGAACAAATACCGTAACTGGATGCTCAAACACAACCTCCATTATACAAAATGTATCGTTGTGTACTGGTTTACAAAATATTACAGGAAATAATTCTATAAGTATATATCCAAATCCTACAAAAAATATATTTTCTGTTAGTGGATTAAAAAACAGTGATGAAATTGAAATTACAAACGCGTTAGGTCAACTAATATATACTGCAAAAACTGAAAACGAAATTTTAGAAGTTGATTTAAGTAACAGCAAAAGTGGACTTTATTTTATTAAGCTAATTACAGAAAACGGAAGCGTAATTAAAAAAATAGTTAAGGAATAAAAGCATTTTGTAATCTCGGCTTAAGTCTTAATTAGATAACTCACCATACATAGCGATTTATAGTATTTCTATTATAAAAATGTTAATAGAAGCTCTGAATTGCTTTATAGGAAAGACGTTAAAACGATTTTAGATTTTTTGAAGTTTAATTACAGGTGCAATCATTTTTAAGGCAACGTATCATGATTTTATTAGCAATTAATTTCGAGATTTGAATTATTACATTGTTTTTATTTTTTAATTGTAAACTTCCATCAAACTCAATAATTTTAATTATTGAAAGTTTATCGTTTAAGTTCAAATTTATTTCTGCTAAGTATTTTAAAAATGCGTCAGAATGCTCTGTAACCCCCACAATAACAATTTTACAGCCCACTTTACTGGTGCTTAATGCTTTGCGCTCTATTTTAGGAAACACCCCTTTTTTATTAGGGATAGGGTCGCCGTGTGGGTCAAATTCGGGGAAACCCAATATTTCATAAATTTTATCAATCAGTTTTTCGTTACGCACATGTTCTAAATCTTCAGCCACTTCGTGCACTTCGCCCCAATTAAAGCCCAAATGTTTGTATAAATAGGTTTCCCAAATTCGGTGGCGTCGCACAACGTTTACGGCAATATCTTTTCCTAAAGTTGTTAAACGTATGCCGTTTTGTTTGGTATACGTTAAGTACTTTTTTGTGCTTAAACTTTTAATTTTTTCTAACACGCTTGGTGACTTTATAAGTAATTCATTAGCCACCATTGTAGGGCTAACTAACTTTTCATTTTCTAAATACCGTAGGTGATATATAGCCTTTAGGTAGTTGTCGTCTTTAATATTATTCATAAATATTTCATAAGTTAGGGTACCCTAATATTAGTTTTTAAATATACCTTAATTTTATAAAATGAAAAAACTAAAACTAATATTAGTTTTGCTAATACCATTTTTTCAATTTGTTGCATCAGCACAAACAGGCACTATTAGTGGTTATTTAAAAACCGATGGCAAAGTAGTTCCATTTGCATTTGTTGCACTAAAAAACACAACCTTTGGCACAACTACCAATGAGAACGGTTATTATAACCTTAACGCCATTCCCTTTGGCAAATACGAATTGCTAACATCTAGTATGGGGTATAAAGCTAATTCTAAAACCATTATTTTAAATGAAACCAACCCTACTTTAGTATTAAATTTTAACTTAATTGATACCGATAAAAGTTTAGATGAAGTTGTGATTAGCGGTACTTTAAAAGAAACAAGTAAGCTAGAAAGTCCAGTGCCAATTGAGGTTTACACTTCTTGCTTTTTTAAAGCAAATCCTACACCAACAATTTTTGATGCCTTGCAAAATATTAACGGTGTTCGTCCGCAATTAAATTGCAATGTATGTAGTACCGGCGATATTCATATTAACGGTTTAGAGGGGCCCTACACGATGATATTGATAGATGGAATGCCTTTGGTTAGCGGGCTTTCAACCGTGTATGGTTTAAGTGGTATTCCACAATCTTTAATTGAAAGGGTTGAAATTGTAAAAGGGCCAGCATCAACTTTATATGGTAGCGAAGCGGTAGGTGGCTTAATAAATATTATTACAAAAAAACCAAACAACACACCCATTATTAGCACCGATGTTTTTGCCACGCATTGGGGGGAGGTAAATAGTGATTTATCAACTAAATTTAAAGTTGGCAAAAAAGCAAATACTTTACTTGGCATTAATGCATTTATTTATGATAATCCTATTGATAATAATAATGATGGATTTACGGACGTAACATTGCAGAAACGCATTTCTATTTTTAATAAATGGAGTTTTGACAGAAAAGATAATCGCATTTTTAATATAGCAGCAAGGTTTGTAAACGAAGACCGCTGGGGTGGAGATATGCGCTGGAAAAAAGAATTTAGGGGGGGCGATAGTATATACGGCGAAAGTATTTATACAAAACGATGGGAACTTTTTGGAACCTATCAATTACCAATTAAAGAAAAAATATTACTTCAATTTAGTGCAAATACTCACAATCAAAATTCGGTTTATGGAAACACTAGCTATTTAGCTCTTCAAACTATCGGTTTTGGTCAATTAACGTGGAATAAACAAATAGGATTAAAGAACGACTTATTAGTTGGCACAGCATTGCGTTATACGTTTTACGATGACAACACACCCGCAACAGCGTTATTCGATACTATTAATATCGCTAAAAATAAGCCGTCTATTACTTATTTACCTGGTATTTTTATTCAAGATGAATTTAAAATTAATGAAACCAATAAATTATTAATAGGAATTAGATACGACTATAACACAATCCACGGCTCTATTTTTACGCCTCGTTTAAATTATAAATTAAGCTCGAAAAATAAAAAAAACATAGTACGCTTAAGCGTTGGTAACGGCTACCGCGTGGCAAATGTATTTACCGAAGATCATGCAGCGCTAACAGGTTCGCGCAAAGTAGAATTTTTATCGGCACTTAAACCCGAAACATCGTATAATGCTAATATTAATTTTCTAAAAAAAATAACAACCACTAACAATACCTTTATTAGTTTTGACGCAACAGCTTTTTATACCTATTTTACAAATAAAATTTTTGCCGATTATGATACAGATCCAAACAAAATTATTTACGATAACCTAAATGGTTTTGCGGTGTCAAAAGGTGTATCGTTAAATTTAGATTTGGCGTTAACTAACGGTTTAACGGTTTTAGTTGGTGGAACGTTAATGGATGTATCGCAAACCAAAAACAATATAAACACGCGGCAAGCCTTAACAGAGCGATACACCGCAGTTTGGAATATTAGTTACACCTTAAAAAAAGTAAATATAACACTAGATTATACAGGTAATTTGTATGGCCCAATGCGTTTGCCTTTGTTGGGCGACTTAGATCCTCGCCCCGAGTACTCGCCTGTATGGAGCCTTCAAAACATTCAAATAACAAAAAAATTCAAAAACGGATTAGAAATTTATAGTGGCATAAAAAATTTATTAAACTTTACGCCAACAAAACATAGTGAGTTTATTATTGCCAGAAGTAAAGACCCTTTTGATAAACAAGTAACCTTTGATGCAAATGGACAAGCAATTGCTACACCAAATAACCCTTACGCTCTAACGTTTGATCCAACATATGTTTATGCGCCTAACCAAGGCGTTAGAGGCTTTTTGGGACTTAGATACGCTTTTAATAAATAATTTAAAATTTAATACCAATTGTAATATACACATTAAAAGGGTCGGCAGGAATAATGCCGGGTCCGGGATAGCCCTCGGCTCTGCGTGTAAAGTAGGAAGTGTTTAACGCGTTGTTTGCTCCTGCGCTTACCCCTAAAAATCTATACGTATAATTTGCTGACACATCTAAAACTGCATAACTTGGAATTAAACCATAAATTGCCGTGGGTGTACTTCCAGCATTTGTAGCGTCTGAAAATTGTTCGCTCGTGTAAGCGTATTGACAGGTAATACCAAATTTTCTATAGGCATAAGTTATTCCCGTTCTAACAATAAATCTGGGAACATATTCTACTTTTTTATTATTGAACCCGCTTTGTTCGCTACTAACATAAATGGCATCTATAAACGATGTATTTACAAAGGTTGATAATTTGTGTTTGGCGTTCTTTCGGAACAATTTTAACCAATCCAATTCTACAAAGGCTTCTACTCCCATATTTTTGCTATCACTAACATTGGTTCTGTACCTCACAATTTGAAAGGTTGAACTATCAACTTGTAAAATTGTACCAATTCTATTATTATACTTTAGCAAAAAACCACTTACATCAAAATATAAAACATTTTTTATAATGCCTCTAAGACCACCGTCAACCGTATATCCGTCTTCGTCTTTTAAATTTGGGTCCACTTGAAAATTTGGATTAACTACACGCATATCATTAAAGTTAATAGAACGGTAATTTTGACTAAAATTAGCGTAGGCTTCAAACCAATCTGTTAGCTTATACTGTGAACCGATACCCATTAAAAAAAAGCTGCGTGTATTGCTTCTGTTATCTTCAATTTTTTTATCTAATAATATGTTTCCTGCTAAATCTTTATTTAATAAACGGTAGTATCCGTTAGAATTTGTGTTTATTAGCTCTCCTCTAATGCCAGGTGTAATATTCCATTTATTGGTTATTTGAAAAATATTTTCCATAAAAAGAGCATAATTTTTTGAAGGAAAACTGTAAGAGGAATTTTCTAAATCATTCGGATTTAAAAAACTAAAAGTAGCTTTATCGGTTTTATCTGCTTCGCCCTGTTTGCGAATGGTTGTGCCGTTATAAGCCCTTATGCCAACTAAAAAATTACTTTGTTTATTTAAAAACGTGTAACGATGAAGTAATCGAATTTCTGCAGCATAATTATTATAAACATCGCTCAATAAAGTTCTGTTTTTTGATGTGTCATCTAGTCTATCTGTTCTTTCAAGTGTCCCTAAAGCATCTCTGCCGGCATAGACGCCAAAAATTAAGACATTTAATTTGGTTCTATCATTTAAATTAAAATTGGCGTTAATGTTATATAAATTCCAATTTACTTTAAACCAATTCCGATTCCGATTACTTTGAGTGGGGTCGTTTAAAAACTGTTTATCTGTTAAACCACCGGGTTGTTTATTTAAGTAACCTTGATAAGTATATTCGGCTTTTATAAAAATATTTTTAGTAAGGTTATAACCTAAATTTATATGTGCCGTGTGCGAATTAATTTGAGAATTTGGACGCCAACCATCATAATGCTTATAATTGTAAAATGCAGAATAGCTTATCTTTTTTTGTGTACCGCTTATTTGATTAAACGAATTAAAAAACCCATAAGAACCAACTGTCTGGCGCGAGTTAACCGCTATTTTTTTAAGACTGGGATTTTTAAATTTATAATTTATCATACCACCAAACTGAGTACCAAACTGCAAACTGGCAGCCCCACGTAATATTTCAATACGTTCAATTGCTTCCGATGGTGGCGTGTAATAACTTTCTGGATAACCTAAGGCGTCAGCCGAAATATCGTAACCATTTTGACGCGTATTAAAGTTGGAGATGCGGTTTGGATTTAATCCTCTGCCACCAATACCAATACTGGTTCCTGCGCCATCATTTTCAAAAATATTAATACCCGCTACTTTTGCAAATATTTGTCGGCTATTGTTTGCCGCCAAATTAGCATTTAAGTCTTCTAAATAAATAGCTTCGGTTTTTTTACCTGCATAAATAGTTGTTCCCTCAACATTATTTAAGCGCGAAATGCCAAAACTATTATCCTTTTCGGCAATAATTTCTATCTCCGTTAAATCTATTTTTTTCTTTATTGAATCTAACTTAAGAGAATCAATTTGCGCAAAGCCACAAGACGTTAGTACTAAAAATATGAAACTGAGTTTTAAACGCATTTGATTTTAAAAATTCTTAATCCAATGTTTGTTTTTAAAAAATGAGTTTGATTCTAAACTTAAATCAATAGTATCGTTTATAAATTCCTTTGACCCTTTTCCGTTTAAGGTTACAAAACTTTGTGCCCGTATTTTGGGGCTTATAAAGCCCATTTTTTCAAATTCATACTTTAAAAACTTGGCATAATCCACCATCATATCCGGCTGTGTAGCCATTTGTTTTTCCTGCATATAGCTTAAATATTTTTTATTATCTACTTCAATTTCTTTGTTGGTTTTACTGTCTATTACATAAAAAAAAGCGGTTCCTGCTTTTTCCATTAACATGACGCGCCACGAAAATCGGTAGCCTTGTTCTGTCCAAAATAGATTGCCATTGTATAATAAATACCTAAATGGTGTAATTACTTGTATAAAAAAATAAATTGTAAAAAGGCTTATCAAATAAGGTTTCAGTGTTATTTGTTTTGCAAAGCCTAAGCCAATTTTATAGTTAAAAACAGATTTTAAATACTGTAAAATTTTTAAATGCGTTTGTTCTTTAAAAAAAATGGTAGTTATAATTATCATCACATATGGAAACATCCCAATATTAAAAAACAATGCTGTTGCTAGATGAAAAATTAGAACTAATACGTATGCAAAATTTACGGTGCGCTTGTTAAACAATAAAAAACCAATACTTAAATCATAAATACAACCAAACCAACAAAATAAATAGGCTACCCAATCTTGCTCTAAATACTTTCCAATAATATAAAAATGCGAAAAAGCCGGAAGCCAAATTTTTAGGGGCTGTGCTTCAATTAACCAATCGTAATTTAGTTTTGCAATGCCGGCAAATAAATAAACTAAAAAAAGCTGTAGCTGAATAATTAAAATATAAAATCTAGGAATAAACTCTACGTCCGATTTTTTAAATATCTTATTCTCTAATGAAAATGATCTATTTGCAGGAATAAAAATTAGTATAAAACACATTATACTTACAAAATAATAATGATTAAGATAATTTGTTTTGTCTATTAATTCAATATAAGTAAAAATTAAAAAAAATAATGTAATGGCAACTCTATAAAATAACCCTAAAACAATTAATACAGAACTTATTAAAAGAATATAAAACAACGTGTACATTCCTTGTTCTGACAGGGGTTTTACCCATTCAAAACCATAATACGGAAAATAAAATTTTGGCAACACATACAATTGATACACCCAACCTTTTAGTATAAACCGCAATGTGGATAAAAACAGTAATGCCCCAAATGCTATTCTAAAAATAACAAGGGGGGCAATGCTAATAGGTTTATTAATGTGGTTAAATAGTTTGCTAATCGCCGTCACCGTCTTGATAAGTAATAACAACGCCTAAATTTGAAGGCATGTCTGTTTTTAAAAGCACCAATAGTTTAACAAGTTCAGTATAGGAAGCATTTACAAGTGTTGGATTTGAGATTATTTGCGCGTCTAAATTTCCAGTAATGGCAGCTAATTTTGTATGTGTAACTGCAAATTGACTTTTTATAGCTGAGTTTAATGTACCGGTACCATACTTTGCTTCCAAATGATCTAAATAATCGTCAAAACCTTTGCCATCATTGCCTGACGTGCTTTTTCCCAAATACACATTTTCAATAGAAGTTAATGTTGCTAAGGCGTATAAAACAGATTGTTTGGTGTAATAGGCCTCGCATTTTTCGGGTAACGCCACGTCTAATGATTTTTTTCCTAATGGAATACCAATTTTTGCGTTTTTTAAATAATCTAATTGGAAATTTAATTGATTAATTAAAAACCCGATCGAGCTACCAATGTTTGTGCCTAACGAATTAATAAAGGTAGTTCTGTAAGATGTATTCCAAGTTGAAATAACGTAATTTAATTTAGTCGTCATTTCTTCTAAAATAGTACTTACATATTGCTTGCGGTTAACAGACGTTGTGAAGGACGAAACAATATCTGATTCATTAGAATTATTTCCATAAAATAAAAATTCGATAGCCGGAAAACCTTTGGCATCCAGATTTGAAAGTGCCCCCAAATCATAAGTACCTGAAGAAATATTTGAATTAATTTGAACTGTATCTGTAGGAAAAACATTAAAATTTGAACGAATGATAGTTGATTCAGCTGGACCCATTTCAAATAAATCGCAACGTTGATACTTTAAATAGGCTACTAAATATTTTTGTTTTACAACTTGAAAATCGGCTATTGAGCCTGTCGATTTAAAACTAGCGTAAACCGCAACTAGACTATCTAACGAAGTTTTAAAAGAGGTATAAGCCGGTAAAATTAAATTGTCCGCATAATTTGTAAGTAAAGCCTGTTTGTCGAAGCTATCTTGAGAATCAACTTGTGGTTTACTATCCTTTTTTATACAATTAACAAAAGAAACAGCACAGGTAATGGTTAAAAATATGTATAAAATGCGCTTCAAGGTCTGGTTTTTATGATATAAAGTTGTAATAAAATTGCGAACCGTAAAATACCTTAAAAATGGTATAAAAAACACCCTACTTATAAGGCGTTTTTTATTGAAACGATTAAGGAATTAAAGAGGCATTTAAGCCAAATACAGACTCCATTTTGCTAATTGCTAAATCTAAATTTGAAGGCGTCAAATTAAATAAATTTGTTCCGAAATAACTTAATAAAGTAGTAATATCGGCGTCGGAAATTGTTTTTGCAGAATTATATTTAAACGCAACAACAAAACCATAGGCTTCAGATAAATTATGATGTAAAGTAGCTTGGTCGGTAAGGTTGTTTTTGGCACTTTTTATATAACTGATGCATTTAGCTGCTGCAATTTTTTCCCAGGTTGAAACAACAACGTTCCTAGCCTCATCTCTTGCAGTATTGTCTTTATTGCTAATGGCAGCACGACCTTTTAAAAAGGCATTCATAATTAACGAATTAGAACCAATTGCAACGTTTACTGAATTGCCATAACTGCCCCAATATTTTAATCCAACAGTACTTGTAGGAAAGCTGGTTGGTACACCAAAATAACCAAAGGCTTCGTCCCAAGCTTTTTCTTGAGCGGTAGAACTGTTAGTAATTGTTGTATTATCGTAAGTTGCTATGTTTGCCAAAATAGTCATAGCCTGATAATAAAACACAGTACCCATAAGCCCTTTTTCGGCAAGTTCTTTATATTCAAAACCATTGCCGTTAACCAATATAGCGCGGGCAGGAGAAATCAATTTTCCCTTTACGCCACTTGATGCCGTTGTAATAGTTGGATTTGCAGCAGCGGTAATACTAGCAGGTTGACAGTCGTCAAAATACCCCTCTAATTCTGTAACAAAAGAAAAAGCGTTACCGGTTTTATCTTTTAATTGTATGCCACTTGCATTTAAAGTCGCATCGGTATATTGACTCGCAGCATTTGAATACATATCTTTTAGCTTTTGAGCACTTAATGTGGGTTGTGTTGCTGCGGTTGCTGTGTGGGTTGAGCGGATGTATGTTGTTATTTCGCCTAACATAGCAATGCGCTGCGTAGAACTAGTAAAATTAGTATTTGTAAACGTATAACTTGTAGGTACAGTATACGTTGGACCAACTGGCGCGGGAGTTGGATCTGGCTCTGGCGTTTTTGTATCCTTTTTGCAAGACGTAAATATAAAGGCTAATGCCAAGGTAGCTAGTAATAATTTGTTTTTCATACAGATAATTTGTTTAGACAAATGTCTTATTTAGAATAATTCCACACAATACCTTAATTGTGGTATTTTAAAAACTACTTTTTAAAATCCATTACATTTAATTGCTTATCACAAAAAAAGTATTCATCGCTAATCGCATTTGAAGCTACAATAACGGTACGGTTTTCAGAATGCACACTTATTAAGTTTTTGTACCATTCAATTGCATTTTTATCTAAATTAGAAACAGGCTCATCTAATAGCAATAACGGCGTATCGGCTAAAATTGCCAATCCTAACTTTAAACGTTGTTTCATGCCACTGCTAAATTGTTTAATGTATTTATTTTTTGCATGAGAAAGTTCTATAATTTCAGTAACTTTTTCGGTAGATAATTTATTGACAAAGGGCTTGAAAAGTGCTGTATGCTCTATAATTTCAACCAAAGTAAAATCTTCAATAAGTTGGATGTAGGGCGACGCAAAGGATATCAATGTAGGGTTAACGACTGATGATTGATGATTGTTAGCTAACAAATCGTTACTAACGTGTTGCGGTTTTGCGTTTTCCGTTAACGGCTTCAAAGTTTTAACTGTCGAGTCTTGACTTACAAAGATGTTCCCTTCATTTGGAGAAACAAAACCACTAATTACTTGCAGTAATGTGGATTTACCTGAGCCATTACCACCTAAAATAACAAGTTTATCATTTGCTAAAATTTCGAAATTTAAATTTTTAAAAATCCACTCACGATTAAATTTTTTACCAATATTATTTAGAGTAATAGAAATCAAAGTAAAATAATGGTTAAAATTGTAAATCGTAAAATTGTAAAATTTTTATATCCCTTTAACAATACCGTCTTTTTGATTTTTTATAAAATTTAAAATCTCAGCCCTAATGGGGGTTTCGGGCATTTCGTTTTCAACAATATCTAAAGCATTGCTAATATTATGTCCACGTACAAAAATAATGCGGTAAATATCTTCTATTTGTTTTATAATTTCTTTATCAAATCCTCTGCGTAGTAAACCAATTGTATTTACACCTATAAACTGTAAGGGTTCGCGGGCCACTCTAATATAAGGCGGAACACTTTTTCGAACTAACGATGCGCCCGCTACAAAACTATGCGCCCCAATGGTTACAAACTGTTGCGCAGCCACAACACCCTCAATAATTACAAAGTCCTCAACCGTTATATGCCCTGCTAATGTACCATTATTGGCTATTATAACATTGTTACCAATTAAACAATCGTGCCCTAAATGCGTATAAGCCATTATTAAACAATTATTGCCAACTTTTGTGGTCATACGATCGGCTGTACCTTTATGAATAGTGGCATACTCTCTAATAGTAGTGTTGTTACCAATTACTGTATTTGATTTTTCGCCTTTGTATTTTAAATCTTGATTAACAATGCCAATTATAGCACCCGGAAAAATTTTGCAATCGCTACCAATAATAGTATCTGGGTATATTACAGCATTAGGGTGTATATAAGTATTGTCTCCAATTTCAACATCTTCAAATACCGTTGCAAAGGGCATTATCGTAACGTTTTTTCCTATTTTAGCTTTTGGGCTTACCGACGCCAAGTTTGAAATCATATCTACTTATTAACTGGCTAAAACTGGTGTTTGTAATCCTTTTACTTTTACAATTTGTGCCATCATTTCGGCTTCCATTACAGGTTTGTTGGCTACATAAGCAACACCACGCATATGGCAAATACCACGGCGAATAGGAGTTACCAAAACCAAACTAAACACAACAGTATCGCCAGGAATTACCATTTTTTTAAACTTAACACCATCTATCTTCATAAAATAGGTTAAATAGTTTTCAGGGTCAGGTACTGTTTTTAAAACTAATACACCACCGCATTGTGCCATGGCTTCAATAAGCATTACCCCAGGCATAACAGGGTTATCAGGAAAGTGTCCTTTAAAAAACTCTTCATTTAAGGTTACATTTTTTACACCAATTACATGTTCGCCTGATAGTTCCATAATTTTATCAATCAACAACATTGGCTGGCGATGAGGTAAAATTTTCATGATATCGGTAATATTTAAAAGCGGTGTGGCATTTAAATCTACCTTAGGATAATCTTTTTCTACTTTTTGTTTTTTGATAGATTCTTTTATCTTTTTGGCAAAAGCTACATTGCCTGCATGCCCTGGTCGGGCTGCCAAAACGTGAATTTTTAGAGGTTTTCCGGCCAAGGCTAAATCGCCTATAATATCTAATAATTTATGGCGAGCAGGCTCATTATAAAAATGTAAAGCAGTATTATTTAAAACACCTTTGCCCTTAACTTCAACGTGTTCTTTTTTAAAGATTTTTTTTAATTTATCTAACTTTTCTTTTGGCACTTCCTTATCAACCAACACAATGGCATTATCCAAATCGCCACCTTTTATTAAATTATGTTCTAGCAATGCTTCTAACTCATGCAAAAACACAAAGGTCCGGCATTTACTAATTTCGGTTTTAAATTGCGATATGTTGTAAATACCCGCGTGTTGTGTGCCTAATACTTCGCTATTGTAGTCAACCATAACGGTGCAACGGTAAGCATCTTGCGGCACTGCTAACATCTCCACTTTTTTAACCGGATCTTCGTAAGTTAAGTTTTCAGTTAATTCAAAATACTCACGTTCTGCCTCTTGTTCCAAAATTTCAGCGGCCTCTAAGGCTTCAATAAATTTCCAACTACTGCCATCCATTATCGGCATTTCAGCTTCTGTCATTTGTATTAGGCAATTATCTATTCCTAAACCAACAAGGGCTGCTAATACATGTTCAGTTGTATAAATACGTACACCATTTTTTTCTAAAGTGGTGCCTCGGCTTGTATCTATTACCAAATCAGCATCTGCATCAATAATGGGTTGCCCCTCAATATCCAAACGCTGAAACTTGAACCAATGATTTATGGGAGCCGGATTAAAAGTAATAGTAACCGCCTTGCCTGTGTGCAAACCAACACCAGTAACAGATACGGCTTGCTTTATGGTTTTTTGCTTATCGCTCATAATTTGTTAAATCAATAAGGTAAATATAATTATAAATAGCAAAACATAAAGCTTTTTTTACACCTACCCTTTATTGATATTTTTAGTTTTGATTAGCCTAATGACAGTATAATGACAAATAAATGAGCCTTTTATACCATATTTGCGGTGTAATAACGTGGATAATTTTAAAATAATAGCATTAACACACAAAACCTTGCCACTTAATTTAATTGGAAAATTACAATTAAATCAAGATGAGCAAACAAACGTTTTAGTAACCATAAAATTACATTTCGGTTTTAGCGAATTTCTATTTTTAAATACCTGCAATCGAGTAGAGTTTTTTTTAAAATCAGATTACGAAATTACCGCTCCATTTATTAAAGAACTTTTACTGTTTATTAATGGCCAATTAAATAACGTAGAATTAGAAACACTTGTAACTAATGCTGAAATTTTTAGCAACGAGGATGCAATAGAACATGTACTGCAGGTTGCCTCTTCTTTAAAATCTTTAGTGGTGGGCGAGCGCGAAATAATTTCACAAGTGCGCAAAGCATACGATTATTGCAATATGTTGGGTTTAACTGGAGATTTTATTCGTTTATTAATAAAACAAACCATTGAAACCGCTAAAGAAATTTATACTACCACTGATATCGCAAAAAATCCGGTTTCTATAGTATCTTTAGCCTACAGGCAATTGCGAGCTTTGGGTATAAAAAACGAAGCGCGTATTTTATTTGTAGGAAGTGGCGAAACGAATAGCTTAATGGCCACTTATTTGCAAAAGCATAAGTTTGCCAATTTTTGCGTGTTCAACAGAACACTTGCTAATGCTGAAAAATTAGCAAACGTATTAAATGGAAAAGCGTTTTCGTTAAGCGAATTAACAAATTATAAGAACGGTTTTGATGTTTTAGTGATATGTACCGCAAGTTTAAGCCCACTTATTTCTTCAAAATTATACCAAAATTTGCTGGTAAACGAAACATCAAAAAAAGTAATTATAGATTTGGGGTTGCCTGAAAATGTAGATGAACAGGTTATACAGAATTTTGACACCCATTACATAAATATTAAATCGCTTAAACAACAAGCCGAAACAAATTTAGATTTACGCAAAAACGAAATTATTAAATGCGAACAACTAATAAAGCAAAAAATAGAACAGTTTAAATTAGCGTATAAAGAACGAAAAATAGAATTAGCTTTCGGCGAAATTCCACGCCAGGTAAAAGCTATAAAGGATTTAGCAGTGCAAGAAGTTTTTGTGAAAGAAATTAATTTATTAGATAACCAAAGCAAACACGTGTTGGATAAAGTATTGGCTTACGTAGAAAAAAAATACAATGCCGTAGCTATAAAAACAGCTAAAGAAGTATTGTTGAATCAAAAAAGTAATTAGCAAAGCTCTTAAAACTTTATAACCCGTCTTCCTTCTTTTTAAAAGTGTAATTTATAATAATAGTGCTTTGCTCGGCTGTAGGTTGTTCTTCAATAATCTCAACAGGGTTTTCATCGTCTTCGCTGTCGTCATCTTCCCAAACGTGTTCGCGTTTTTGAGGGCCGTCTTTACGATACACAAAAGCAACTAAAAGCCCTGCCAAAGCCCCAAATAAATGCCCCTCCCAACTTATTTCATCTTTAAATGGAAAAATGCCCCACATAATGCTACCATATAAAAAAACCACCAATGCCGATACTACCATTAATCGCAAGTGTTTACGAAACACGCCACTGAAAAATAAAAAAGTAGCCAAGCCATAAATTAAGGTACTCGCACCAATGTGATATATTGGATAATTTTCGTTATTACGTCCGCCAATCCACAACCAAATGCCACTAATTATCCAAATCCAAACAAATGTTTGTTTGGCAATTTTTTTATAAAAGAAAAATAATAACATCCCCAACACTATTAGTGGTAAAGAATTGGAAGCTATATGTTCTATGTCGCCATGTATAAAAATAGAGGTAATTATGCCTAACAACCCTTTTGTTTCGCGAGGCAATACCCCAAATTTTACTAAGTTTATACTGTTAAAAGAACCAACCAAAAATACTATCCAAAGTAGCCCAACAAAACAAAATGGGATAATGGAAATAGCAAACAGTTTTTTTCTAAAATAGTTTTTCACTAATTAAATTTCTGAAAAATAGTTTAATGAATAAAGTTAAAAAGATATAAGTGTAAGCGAAACTAATGGGTTTTACTTCCTCAATTCAAAATTTTGCCCCAAATACACTTTACGCACCTGCTCATCGTTGGCTAAATCATCGGCGGTACCGCTTTTGATTACACTTCCCGAATAAAGCAAATAGGCCCTATCTGTTATGTTTAAAGTTTCGTGAACATTATGATCCGTAATTAAAATGCCAATATTTTTTTCTTTTAACTTACGTACTACGTTTTGTATATCTTCAACCGCAATGGGGTCAACGCCGGCAAAGGGTTCGTCTAATAAAATAAATTTTGGGTCGGTAGCTAAGGCGCGTGCTATTTCGGTTCTTCGGCGTTCGCCACCACTTAGCTGGTCACCTAAATTTTTTCGTACATGGTGTAATGCAAACTCGTCTAACAAACTCTCTACTTTTAATGTTTGCTCTTTTTTAGTAAGTTTTGTCATTTCTAACACTGCCCGAATATTATCCTCAATACTTAATTTACGAAAAACAGATGCTTCTTGTGGCAAATAACCAACACCCAATTGAGCGCGGCGGTACATAGGCTCTTTGGTTATATCTCTATCATCTAAAAAAATTTTACCACTATTTGGCTTTACCATTCCTACTATCATATAAAACGAGGTGGTTTTGCCAGCACCGTTGGGCCCAAGCAACCCAACAATTTCGCCCTGCTGTACTTGAACAGAAACATTGTTAGCTACTGTACGGGCCTTGTATTTTTTTATTAAATTTTCGCTACGTAAAATCATTTATATATTTAATAACACTGCTATAAATGTACTTATTTTAAAGTAAAAATATTTAATAGATTTGAGGTATTAAATAATTAGCCATACATGTCGAAAATAAAAAAAAACTTTGTTCTTAGTAATTTAGAAGTTGTTGATATAAGTACTGAGGGTAAAGCAATTGCCAAGCACGAAAGTTTAGTTGTATTTATTGAAGGTGCGGTGCCGGGCGATATAGTAGACGTAATGGTGCATCGCAAAAAAAATAGTTTTGCCGAAGGGAAAGTGCATCAATTAATTACGCCCTCTCCTTATCGCAATGCCCCTAAATGCGAATATTTTGGCACCTGTGGTGGTTGTAAATGGCAAAATTTTAATTACAAAAAACAATTAGAGTTTAAGCAAAAATATGTGTTTGACGCGTTTACACGCATTGGTAAATTAGAATTCCCTGCAATTAGCCCTATACTTTCTAATGCCGATGAGTATTTCTATCGCAACAAATTAGAGTTTTCTTTCTCAAATAAAAAATGGCTTACAACCGAGCAAATTAAAAACGATGAAACTATTGATAACAAAAATGCCTTAGGTTTTCATATACCTGGTTTGTTTGATAAAATTTTAGATATTGATAATTGTTATTTACAAGCCGAACCAAGCAACACTATTCGCAATGCTATTAAAAAATATGCGTTTGACCATGATTTAACTTTTTTTGATATTCGTAATAAAGCTAATTTTTTAAGAACAGTAATGATTCGTACAACATCTACCAAACAAGTAATGGTAGTGGTTTCGGTATTTGAGTATTTAGAAAAAGAACTATTTGGACTATTAGAATTTTTAAAAAACGAGTTCCCACAAATAACTTCGTTACAATATGTTCACAACCCAAAAGGGAACGATACGATACAAGATTTAGATGTAAAAACCTATTACGGTAAAGATTTTATAACGGAGCAAATGGAGGAGTTGGAGTTTAAAATTTCGGCCAAATCGTTTTATCAAACTAACTCTGAGCAAGCTTATAATTTATATAAAATAACACGTGAATTTGCGGGTTTAACAGGCACCGAAACCGTTTTCGATTTATACACGGGTACTGGTACCATTGCCAATTTCATCGCCAAACAAGCAAAAAACGTTGTGGGTATAGAATATATAGAAGCAGCTATTGAAGATGCTAAACAAAACTCAATAAACAATAACATTACCAACACTACTTTTTTTGCAGGCGATATGAAAAACGTTTTAACAAACGATTTTATTGCATTACACGGCAAACCCGATGTTATTATAACCGACCCACCCCGTGCCGGCATGGCGCCTGAAGTAATAGATGTAATTTTAAATGCTGCACCAAAAAAAATTGTGTATGTAAGTTGCAACCCAAGCACGCAGGCACGCGACTTGGCATTAATGCAGCAATTTTATAAAATAGCAAAAACACAGCCTGTAGATATGTTTCCGCAAACGGCACATGTAGAGAATGTTGTCTTATTGGAATTAATTATTAATTAAATTAATGTTTCACCATGGTATGAAAAAAGAACAGTCATGTTAGTTTGATTAGCTGTTGCCGCGTCTTTGCAAAAACTTATCGAGAACTTTTTTCAGATGTTCAATTCTCGATACGCCTCCTTCGGTCGGCTATTCGAAGTGACCAAATTCTATTCAAATTCAAAATTATTCTAATACATTAGTTAAACGATTATTAAAATGAACCCTTTATTAAAAAAACTAAACTTTAAAAACCAAAAGCAGTTACTAATTATTAATGCTCCAATGGATTTACATGAATTAATAAATGATTTTAAAGCAGATGTTGAGATTATAACCGATTTAAAAACAACTAAAACGATTGATTTTGTTCTGGTATTTGTAACAACATTTAAAGCGGTAGAAACCTATACAGCGCAGTTACATAAAGAACTAACCGAAACCACTTTACTTTGGTTTTGCTACGCCAAACAAAGCAGTAAAAAATACAAAAGCGAGCTAAATCGCGACAATGCCTGGCAATCATTAGCCAATTTAAATTACGAGCCTGTTAGAGCAGTTGCCATTAATAGCGATTGGAGTGCCCTACGCTTTAAACCCGTAAATACTATTAAAATAATGAAACGCAATTCTGCCATTAGCAAAGCGGGTAAAGCTAGAGTTGGCAAGTAACACAAGCCTAATTAGACTAATTATAAATAGCAAATATATTTAATGTTAAATTAATTTTGGGGTTTAAATATTTAATATATATTTGAACTATAAACTTTAAAAACTCAAAAAATGAAAAAAATTACAATTTTAGCTGTTGCTGCTTTAGCTATCAGCTTTGCTTCATGCAAAAAAGACAGAACTTGCGAATGTACTCAAACTTCTACAGTGTTAGGAACTACATACACTACTGTTTCATCAACTGTAGTGAAAAGTGGTAAAAAAGATGCTGAAAGCTGGTGTGCAGCTTCTAACGGCTCAAAAACTACTGTTACCGTAAATGGTACTGCTCAATCAAGCTCTACTTCAAACGCTTCTTGTGCAATTAAATAATTGCTTGTACCAATTATAGATTAAACCACTCCCTCAAAAGAGTGGTTTTTTTATTTACTCTAATTTAATCAAAGCAAAAACACTATAATTAATCATGTCCATATAATTAGCATCAACACCTTCGCTAATTAATGTTTGGCCTTTGTTATCTTCTATTTGCTTTACTCTAAAAATTTTCATTAAAATTAAGTCGGTTAGGCTGCTTACGCGCATATCGCGCCAAGCTTCGCCATAATCGTGGTTTTTATCCAACATTAATTGTTTAGTACTTGCTATGTTTTTTTCGTACAAAGTGGCAACCTCATCATAAGGTAAATCTATACGGGCATCGTTTTCTAATTGCAATTGTATTAAGCCAATAATACAATAATTAATTATGCCAATGTACTCGCCTTTTATGCCATCTTCAATTTTTTGCGTGCCTTTTTCCTCAATACTTTTAATACGCTGTGCCTTAATAAAAATTTGATCCGTTAGACTAGTAGGGCGTAAATTTCGCCATGCCGTGCCATAATCTTTCATTTTATTTAAAAATATATCTTTGCATTGCGAAATGGCAGTGTCGTATTGTTGCGATGTGTTTTGCATATGTATATGAACCCTAAAAATAGCGAAAATATAACAATTGATTATACTTACAATGGTAAAACATTAACATTTACCAAACCGCTGGTAATGGCAATTGTAAATTTAACCCCCGATAGTTTTTACGATGGCGGAAAGTTTGATACTGTAAAGGACGTACTGCGTGATATTGAAGAAAAATTGAAACAAGGAGCTGATAGTATTGATATTGGGGCCATGTCTTCGCGCCCAAATTCAATCGTAATCTCAGAAGAAGAAGAATGGCAGCGTTTAGAGGCCTATTTACCAGCAATTAGAAAAGAATTTCCGAATACGTATATTAGTATCGATACGTATAGAAGTGGTATTGTAAAAAAAAGCAACGATTTAGGTGCCGATATTATTAATGATATTAGTGGCGGAAATTTTGATAAACAAATGTTTAAAACCATTGCTAATATTGGTATTCCATACATATTAATGCATATACAAGGTACGCCACAAACCATGCAGGTAAACCCAAATTATAAAAATGTAGTTACCGAAATAAAAAACGAATTAGAAGAAAAAATTAAGGCATTAACTCACCTAAATTTTAATAAATTAATTGTAGACGTTGGTTTTGGTTTTGGTAAAACAACCGAACATAATTATCAATTACTTAAACAACTTATCCAATTTAAAGAATTGGGCTACCCTCTATTAGCAGGTCTGTCGCGTAAAAGTATGATTAACAAAGTAATTGGTACAAACCCTGTTACAGCATTAAATGGCACCACAGTGCTAAATACAATAGCACTTTTAAATGGCGCAAGTATATTACGGGTGCATGATGTGGCTGAGGCAAAACAGGCAATTAAATTGGTAGAATTTTATAATACGCAGTAAATAAGTATATCTTCGCAGTACATGATTAAAAAATTTAATTTAATTTTTTTAAGCTTATTATCAGCTTTACTTTTAACCTTAAGTTGGTATTGGCATTTAAGTATATTTATTTTTTTTGCATTTGTACCCTTACTGATTGTTGAAGAAAAACTATTCTCAACTATACAAATTACCAAACCCAAATTAAAACTAATTGGCTGTTGCTACCTTGTTTTTTTAATGTGGAATATTGGAACAACTTGGTGGATTCAATACGCGTCGCTAGGTGGTGCCATTGCCGCTTTTTTTACAAACGGCATTTTAATGAGCACCTTTTTTGTCTTTTTTTCTACCCTTAAACGTAAACTAAATAAAAGCTGGGGTAATTGGTTATTACTGCCAATTTGGATTGCTTTTGAACATATACATACTTTGTGGGATATGAGTTGGACCTGGTTAACGCTTGGTAATGTTTTTGCATTTAATCATAATTGGGTACAATGGTACGAAATTACAGGCACTTCTGGTGGCACGCTGTGGGTATTAGTAGCAAATATTTTAATTTTTGAAACGTTACAAAAAAATAATACTTTAAAACTAATTTCTAAACCAATTTTTAAAATTGTTGGGATAATTATAGTGCCAATTTTACTTTCGTATGCTATAATGGCTATTCGAATTTATTCTACAACTAATTTAATTGGCTCTAAGTGTGTTATTGTTCAACCGAATATCGACCCTTATAACGAGAAATTTAATTCCGATTACCAGTCGCAGTTTTTAAAGGTAATGTATTTGCTGAAAGGCAAAGTTAATGCTAAAACGGATTATTTAGTTTTGCCCGAAACGTTTATTACAGATAATTTATTAGAAGAAGAGATTACAAAAACGGAAGCTGTAAAATGGTTTAACGATAGTTTACTTAGCAAATTTCCAAATCTAAAAATTATTACTGGTTGTAATAGTTATACCTATTATAAAAATAAAAACGATGTTACTTCAACAGCACGTTTGGATAGTGAAACTGGGGACTATTACGATGTTTTTAATTCAGCCATACAAATTGCTAAAAATGATGTTCAAATTTATCATAAATCTAAATTAGTCCCAGGCGTTGAGCGAATGCCTTACCCCGCACTATTAAAACCGTTAGAAGGCTTGGCAATACAATTGGGTGGTACTTTTGGAAGCTTAGGAATGCAGAGTGAAAGAAGCCTGTTAACAGATGAAAAAACAGGTATAAAAATTGCACCAGTAGTATGTTACGAAAGCGTGTATGCGGATTTTGTATCAGAATATATACGCAAGGGGGCTAATTTAATAGTTATTATTACAAATGATGGCTGGTGGGAAAATACTTCCGGACATATTCAACATTTAAATTACGCCCGTTTAAGAGCAATAGAAAACCGCCGGCAAATAGTTAGATGTGCTAATACAGGCACCAGTTGTTTTATTGATGCATTCGGAAATACCTCACAAGAAACGGCTTGGTGGGAAACAGCAGTTATTGAACAACAAGTTTACAAAAACAACTCTCTTACTTTTTTTTCACGCTTTGGCGATTTAATTTCTTATACCTGCTTAGCTGTGTTTTGTTTATTAGTAATTTTTAGAATACTGTTATATTTTCGCTTGTTTAATAATACCAAAGCGCGTTAAAAAATAATTAAACGTTAATACCTCCGCTTACTTCAATACGCTGACCGTTAATCCATTTAGCGTCATCGGTACATAAAAAAGCGACTACACTTCCAATATCGTCTGCTTGCCCTACTCTGCCTAAAGGTGACATCGTTCCTAAAAAACCTTTCATTTGAGGGTTGTTACGAATGGCAGCATTATTAAAATCGGTTTCAACCGGACCAGGTGCTACTACATTTGAACGAATGCCTCTTGCTCCCAATTCTTTTGCCAAATATTTTGTAAAAATTTCTACGGCTCCTTTCATCGATGCGTAAATAGAATAGCCAGGATTTGCAAAACGTGTTGTGCCTGATGAAATATTAATAACACTTCCGCCATCATTTAATATCGGCAAACTTTTTTGTGTTAAAAAATAAACACTTTTAAAATGAACATTTAAAAAATCGGTAAAAATCTCCTCTGTCATTTTTTCGAACGGAACAGTGGCGCCCATCCCGGCATTATTAATTAAGTAATCGTATTTATCGGCATTAAAGGTTTCCTTTAAAGTTTTAGAAAGCAATACAATAAACCCATCTAAACTTTTAAAATCATTTAAATCCAAATGCAAGGCTGCTGCCTTGCCGCCCAGAGCTTTTACGGCTTCAACGGTAGCATTTGCTTCGTCCTTATTTGTCGCATAGGTTACTACAACATCTATATTTTTTTTAGCTAAACTTAAAGCCATGTCTTTTCCTAAACCACGGCTTCCACCGGTTACTAATGCAATTTTTTTCATTGTGAGTGATTTTTTTGTTTGGGTAAATGTAAATAAAAGATAAAACAACAACTGTTAAATTAGAAATCAAAAAACATATCTTTGCCAAATATATTATGGAGTACAACTTTACCGAAATAGAAAAAAAATGGCAGGCACGTTGGGCAAAAGATAAAACTTTTAAAGCCGCCGATGTTTCTGATAAACCAAAATATTATGTGTTGGATATGTTCCCCTACCCTTCAGGTGCTGGGCTTCACGTTGGGCATCCTTTGGGCTACATTGCTTCAGATATATTGGCGCGTTTTAAACGCCACAAAGGTTTTAACGTGCTTCACCCTATGGGTTACGACAGTTTTGGTTTACCAGCCGAGCAATACGCCATACAAACCGGGCAACATCCAAAAATTACTACCGAAGAAAACATTGCACGCTACCGCCAGCAAATGGATAAAATTGGTTTTAGTTTTGATTGGGATAGAGAAGTGCGTACCTCAAACCCCGACTATTATAAATGGACGCAATGGATTTTTATACAAATTTTTAATTCGTGGTATAATAAAACAACCGATAAAGCGGAAGCAATTTCTACCCTCATTAAAGCGTTTGAAACGAATGGAAACACCGACCTAAATGCGGTTTGCGACGAAGACACGCCACCATTTACAGCCCAACAATGGAAAGCGTTTTCTGAAAAAGAACAATCGGATATGTTAATGAAATACCGTTTGGCGTATTTAGGAGAAGCTTACGTAAACTGGTGCCCTGCTTTAGGAACCGTGTTAGCCAACGATGAGGTGAAAGACGGCGTGAGCGAGCGCGGCGGACATCCTGTAGAACGCAAATTAATGAAACAATGGAGCATGCGTATTACAGCTTATGCACAGCGATTGTTAGATGGATTAGATACTATTGATTGGACCGACAGTTTAAAAGAAAGCCAACGTAATTGGATTGGACGTTCAGAAGGAACATCATTAAGATTTAAAATCGCCGTCACTTCGAGTAGCCCGAAGAATGAGGGCGTATCGAGAAGTGAAATCGAAGTCTTCACCACCCGCCCTGACACAATTTTTGGCGTATCATTTGTAACCCTTGCCCCCGAACACGAGTTGGTAGAGGCTTTAACAACGGATGAACAACGCGAAGTTGTAAACCGTTATGTTGAAACTGCCAAAAACAGAAGTGAGCGCGAGCGTCAGGCAGATATTAATAAAATTACAGGTGTGTTTACCGGTTCTTATGTTATTCATCCGCTTTCAGGAAAACAAATACCAATTTGGGTAGGTGATTATGTGTTAGCAGGTTACGGCACTGGTGCTGTAATGGCAGTACCGGCGCATGATAGCAGGGATTACGGTTTTGCTAAACATTTTAAATTACCCATTTTAGAAGTAGTGGCAGGTGGCGATTTGGAAAAAGAATCTTACGACGCTAAAGAAGGTAAATTGATTAACTCCGACTTTTTAAATGGCTTAGATGTAAAAGACGCTATAAAAGCCGCCATTAAAGAAATTGAAAAACGCGGTTTAGGAAAAGGCAAAACCAATTTCCGTTTGCGCGATGCCGTGTTTGGCCGCCAACGCTATTGGGGCGAACCTATTCCGATTTATTATAAAAACGGAATTCCTTACGCATTAAGCGATAACGAATTACCTTTAATATTGCCCGAAGTTGATAAATATTTACCGACTGAAGACGGCGAACCACCATTGGCACGTGCTTCTACTTCTTGGAAATACAAAGGTGAGTTTGATTATGAATTTTCGACCATGCCTGGCTGGGCAGGAAGTTCATGGTATTTTTTAAGATACATGGATGCTCATAACGGTTTGCAATTTGCAGATAAAAAACTAACCGATTATTGGCGACAAGTTGACTTATACATTGGCGGCAGCGAACACGCCACTGGGCATTTATTGTATGTACGTTTTTGGACAAAATTTTTAAAAGACTTGGGGTACATTAACATTGAAGAGCCTGCTAAGAAGTTGATTAACCAAGGGATGATACAGGGTACTTCTGAAAAAATATTTAAGTTAGTTTCAACCCCCAATGAAAATATACCTTTCCCGGAAACTGATGGCACGGTTATGACAGATTGGGTACCTGTTTGGAATATTGAAAAAAATTCTTTCGAATTTAAAAGTTACCCATTGCCTGTCCATATTTACATTTCTGCTGATATAGCGAAATCTTATACTGGAAAATTAATTGAATTAAATGTAGATGTTTCATTTACTTCAAATAGTACGTTGAACATATTAGAATATACAAAAGATATTCTCAAAGGAGGAGTTACAAAATTTGATGAAGATTTCGTATTTGTAACAAAGAAAAAAAATCACTTTGTTACTAATACAAATGGAAAACCATCACTGAGCGTTGATGATACTGGCCAAATAGACTTCTTAACTAAACCAGAAGTTGAAAAGATGTCAAAATCAAAACGTAACGTAGTGACACCAGACTTAATAGGAGAAAAATTTGGTGCAGATACTTTGCGTTTATACGAAATGTTCTTAGGACCTTTAGAACAGAGCAAACCTTGGAATACCAATGGTATTACAGGCGTTAGCGGTTTCTTAAAAAAATTGTGGAGATTGTTTATCGCAAAAAATGCAGATTTAAATATTGTTAGTCCATTTGAAGTCTCAAACGATGAACCAACAAAAGCAGAATTAAAAACCTTACACAAAACCATTAAAAAAATTACAGAAGACATTGAACGTTTTTCGTTTAATACATCAGTAAGTAATTTTATGATTTGCGTAAACGAGTTAACCGATTTAAAATGTAACAAACGTGCCATTTTAGAACCATTATTAGTATTAATTTCTCCTTATGCCCCGCACATTACAGAAGAGTTATGGGAACAATTAGGCCATGCCGAAAGTATTGCCTTTGCCGAATTTCCTATATGTAACGAAAGTTATTTGGTAGATGATGCCTTTAATTACCCGATTTCGTTTAACGGTAAAACCCGTTTGCAAATTGAGTTTCCGGCTACCCATTCCATTCAACAAATTGAACAGGAAGTAATGGCAAGAGAAGACGTACAAAAATACTTAGAAGGCAAAACACCTAAAAAAGTAATTATTGTTCCAAAAAAGATTGTGAATATTGTAGTTTAAAATTAGTCTAAATAAGGGCTTAAACCCTTATAAAATCAATTAGTTAATATCGCAAACGTATTATTATTTAAAATCTTTACAAATTCAGTAAACCAAACCTTGCCTATGTTTGTTAAACTGTTAAATTTGCGTAGCATTTTTAACATCTACATAAAGCACTTTCAAATTAAAATTTATTATGAGCAAAAAAGGATTTCTTCATTCATCAATAGGTAAAAAATTAATAATGGGTTTAACAGGCTTATTTTTAATTTCGTTTTTAGTTATTCATGTCAGTTTAAACAGCGCTATTTTTTTTAACGATAATGGCGTTACTTTTAATGCAGGCGCCGACTTTATGGCGCATAACCCAGTAATTAGGATATTGGAAATTGGATTGTTTGCAGGCTTATTATTACACATTTTTCAAGCCCTAATGCTTACTTTAGAAAATCGTAAGGCTCGCCCAATTGCTTATGCAAAAGTAGATGGCGCTGCCAATAGCAGTTGGTACAGTCGTAGCATGGGCATTTTAGGCTCGTTACTTTTAATATTTTTAGTAGTGCATTTATCACATTTTTGGATTGATACCAAAGTAGCAGTATTTTCTCATCAAGAACATAATACATATGAGGAAATGAAAGAAGTTTTTTCGCACTGGTGGGTAGTTTTAATTTATGTGTTAGGCGTAGGCAGTTTACTTTTCCACATTCTACACGGCTTTCCTTCAGCTTTTCAAACATTGGGTATCAATCACAAAAAATATACACCGCTTATTAAAAAAATAGGTATTTGGTTCTCAATTATTGTTTGCTTATTGTTTGCAGCAATGCCAATTACCATGTTTTTGGGAATCATTAAATAATTCAGCATTCATAATTTAACTTTCAACATTTCAAAATATGGCAAGTTCAACAAAACTCAACTCTAAAATACCGGAAGGAATATTAGAAAATAAATGGACGAAATACCGTTCTACAGTTCATTTAGTTAATCCGGCAAATAAACGAAGTTTAGAAATTATTGTGGTAGGCTCTGGGCTAGCAGGTTCTTCAGCCGCGGCTTCATTAGCCGAAATGGGTTACAAAGTAAAAGTATTTTGTTATCAAGATTCGGCTCGTCGCGCGCACAGTATTGCTGCGCAAGGTGGTATTAATGCCGCAAAAAATTACCAAAACGATGGTGACAGCGTTTACCGTTTATTTTACGATACTATTAAAGGCGGCGATTACCGTGCCCGCGAAGCAAACGTTCATCGTTTGGCTGAAGTAAGTAGCGGAATTATTGATCAATGTGTGGCACAAGGCGTACCCTTTGCCCGTGAATATGGCGGAACGTTAAGCAACCGTAGTTTTGGTGGAACACAAGTACAACGAACCTTTTATGCAGCCGGGCAAACGGGGCAGCAGTTATTATTAGGTGCCTACTCTGCTTTACAACGTCAAGTAGGAATGGGTGCAGTTAAAATGTATACTCGTCACGAAATGTTAGATGTTGTTACCATTGATGGTAAAGCACGTGGTATTATTGCTCGCGATTCTGTTACCGGAAAATTAGAACGCCATTTTGGTCACGCTGTATTATTGTGTACCGGTGGTTACGGCAACGTATTTTATTTAAGTACAAATGCCATGGGTTGCAATGTTACTGCAGCTTGGAAAGCACATAAAAAAGGAGCGTTTTTTGGAAACCCTTGCTTTACTCAAATTCACCCAACTTGTATTCCAGTTAGTGGCGACCATCAGTCTAAATTAACCTTAATGAGCGAATCGTTGCGAAACGATGGACGTATTTGGGTGCCTAAAACAAAAGACGATAAACGTAAAGCCGTTGATATTCCTGAAGATGAGCGCGATTATTTTTTAGAACGTCGTTACCCTGCATTTGGAAACTTAGTGCCGCGTGATGTAGCAAGCCGTGCTGCAAAAGAGCGCTGCGATGCGGGTTACGGAGTAGGTGCAAGCAAATTGGCTGTGTACTTAGACTTTGCGTTTAATACAGAGCGTTACGGAAAAATAGAAGCTACAAAATTAAATCTTCAAAACCCGAGCAAAGACGAAATTATGCGTTTGGGTAAAGAAGTTGTAAAAGAAAAATACGGTAACTTATTTGACATGTACAAACAAATTACCGACGAAAACCCATACGAAATGCCAATGCGTATATATCCAGCGGTTCACTATACAATGGGGGGCGTATGGGTAGATTACAATTTAATGACTACTGTACCTGGTTTATTTGCCTTGGGCGAAGCTAACTTTAGCGACCATGGAGCAAATCGTTTAGGCGCTAGTGCATTAATGCAGGGTTTAGCCGATGGTTATTTTGTAATACCTTATACTATTGGCGATTATTTATCGGAAGAAATTCGCACCAAATCAATACCAACTGATAGCGAAGCATTTGTAAAAGCAGAAGCAGACGTGCAAGCACGTATTGATAAATTATTTGCTATTAACGGCACAAAATCGGTTGACTTTTTCCATAAACGTTTAGGCAAAATTATGTGGGACAAATGTGGTATGGCGCGTAATAAAGAGGGCTTAGAGTGGGCAATTGCCGAAATACAAAAATTGAAGAAAGAATTTTGGAGCGATGTTAAAGTACCCGGAACTAATAATGAATTTAATCCTGAATTAGAAAAAGCAGGTAGAGTAGCCGATTTTATTGAGTTGGGCGAACTAATGTGTATTGATGCTTTAAACCGTAACGAAAGTTGCGGGGGACATTTTAGAGAAGAGTACCAAACCGCAGATGGAGAGGCTTTGCGTGATGATGAAAACTTCGCCTACGTTGCCGCTTGGGAATACAAAGGCGATAGCCAATTTGAGTTACACAAAGAAGAATTAAAATTTGAGAATATTAAATTAGCACAACGTAATTACGCATAAATATGAGTCACGGAAATATGAATTTGACCCTAAAGGTCTGGAAACAAAAAAACAAAGATACCAAAGGTAAATTTGAAACGTATGATGCAAAAGGCATTAGCCCCGATATGAGTTTTTTAGAGATGTTTGATGTTGTAAACGAACAACTGATTAGTTCAAATAAAGAGCCTATTGCATTTGATCACGATTGTCGTGAAGGTATTTGTGGTATGTGCAGTATGTACATTAATGGTCGTCCTCATGGGCCTAAACAAGGTGTTACAACCTGCCAACTACATATGCGTAGTTTTAAAGATGGCGATACTATTGTTGTAGAACCTTGGCGCAGTGCGGCTTTTCCTGTAATTAAAGATTTAGCGGTTGATAGAAGCAGTTTTGATAGAATTATTGCCGCCGGGGGATTTGTGAGTGTAAACACAGGTAATGTTAAAGATGCCAACAATATTTTAATACCAAAAGACGATGCAGATACTGCTTTTGAAGCAGCAGCTTGTATTGGTTGTGGTGCTTGTGTGGCTGCTTGTAAAAACAGCAGTGCTATGCTATTTGTAAGTGCAAAAGTAAGTCAGTTAGCCTTGTTACCGCAAGGCCAAATTGAAAAACAAGATCGTGTTCTAAACATGGTAAAACAAATGGACGAAGAAGGTTTTGGTAATTGTACTAATACTGGTGCTTGCGAAGCCGAATGCCCAAAAAGCATTAGTCTTGAAAATATTGCCCGCATGAATAGAGAATACTTAGGTGCAAGTTTTAAGCAAAATAAAGTTTAGGTTTTAGCTGCAAAAGCAATACTAAGTACCGAAACTTTTATTCCTTCAACATCTTTTAATGCCTGCCAGGCGGCTTCAATGGTGGCTCCTGTTGTAATTACATCGTCCACAATTAAAAGGTGTTTGTTTGTTAGTGATCCAGCATTCTGTAGTTCGAAAACACCTTCAACATTTTCCCAACGCTCAAATTTCTTTTTGTTGGTTTGGGTAGAAGTTGAGTTTACTTTTTTTAATAAAGTAGTATCTAACTTTAAATTTAACTCACGCGCTATACCTTTTGCAAACCATTCGCTTTGGTTGTAACCGCGTTGCTTTAATTTTTTAGTATGTAAAGGAATTGGTAAAACAACATCTACACTTTTTAAAACTTCACTTTCTTTTAAATCTTTAGCATATAATTTTCCAATAAACTCCGCTAACTCCTTTTGGTTTTGATATTTTATAGCATGTAATAATTGTTGAACCCTTCCACTTTTTTCAAATATATAAAAACACAGCGCGTTTTGTAAGGGAATTCTACCAGCAAAAACATAACTTAATTCGCTTGTGTTATTCTTATGATAGTTACTTTTTGGCAAGTTAATTAAACATAAAGTACAAATAAACTCCTCGTGTTTAAGTAAATTTGCGTCACAGGCCTCACAGTGCCTGGGATAAATTAATGACATTAAATCGTTAATAATTACCATAATTTAGCTTAAAAATACAATTTTTACGTTGTATTTTTGTATTATGAACGAAGAACAAGAAAAAAAGAAAAAAAAAGGTGGGATTATATTATGGTTTGTAATTGGCTTATTGGTTGTTACAAATGGCTTTACTATTTGGTTGCTTTTAAATAAAAAAACCGAAATAGTTGAGCAAAAAATTGTGACTGAAAAAATTATTGTTGAGCGCGATAATGTTAAAAACGACTTATTAGTTTTAAAAACCGATTACGAAGGTCTAAAAACAAACAATAAAGCTATTCAGGCAGATATTGAAGAGAAAAAAGCACGTATTGAAGAGTTAATTAAAGAAGCCGAAAAGCATAAAGGCGACGCTTATATTATTGGCAAATTACGTAAGGAAGCTGAAACTTTGCGCGCAATTATGCAAGGGTATGTGCATACCATTGACTCATTAAATACCTTAAACCAAACCTTAGTTGCTGAAAAGAAAACCGTTTTAAAACAATTAGACGTTGAAAAAGATAAGCAAAACACCCTCGAAAAAGAAAAAGAAGAGCTAAAAACTACTATTGCCAAAGGTAGTGTTTTAACCTGTTTTAATGTTAATGCAAAAGCAGTTTCGTTTAAACGAGGCGGTAAAAAAGAAAGCGAAACCAACAAAGCACGCAAGGCCGAAAAAATAAAAGTAAGCTTTAGTTTAGGAGAAAATAAAATTGCCAAAGCAGGAGAAAAAACGGTTTACATTCGTATAATGACCCCCGATGGTAAAGAAATGGCAAAAAGTTACGACGATAATTACAAATTTACGTTTAATAAAAGCAATGGTTATTTTGCAGGTAAAGAAACCTTAAATTATGCCAATATTGAAATTAGTGGCGTTACCTACTGCGAAGGGCAAGGCGAGTTTGTTCCAGGAAACTACATTATTGAAATAGCCTGTGATGGCGTAATTATAGGAAGCAGTAATTTAAAATTAGATTAATTTTTTTAATGTAAAATTAAAAAAATTATTACCTTTAAATTATATGACTACTACAAAAAAAATTGATGTTGCCTTACAAGGCGGAGGAGCACACGGCGCATACAGCTGGGGCGTTATTGATAGATTATTAGATGAACCGCGTATTGAAATTGATGGTATTTGTGGTACAAGTGCTGGAGCAATGAACGGTGTATGTACTGTTTATGGATTAAGCAAAGGCGGTCGAAATTTAGCAAAACATCTTTTAGTAAAATTTTGGCATAAAATTTCTGAAGCGGGCAAAAATTCGCTTTTGCAACCTACTTGGTTAGATAAAATGATGAGTCCTGGAAACATGGATTACTCGCCGCTTTATAAGTTTTTTACAATGACTTCCGAAACCCTTTCTCCAAAACAATTTAATCCATTAGGCATTAATCCTTTGGAAAAAATATTAAACGAGTTGATTGATTTCGAAGAATTACAAAAAATTTCTCCACCAAAATTATTTGTGTGTGCTACAAATGTAAAAACTTGTAAGGCCCGTATTTTTGGGCCAAACGAAATTACTTCAAAAGCTATTTTAGCAAGCGCTTGCTTACCTTTTATTTTTGATGCAGTTGAAATAGATGGCGAATTTTATTGGGATGGTGGCTATATGGGTAACCCGCCATTGAGCCCCTTAACGCATCACACAGAAGGCACAGATGATATATTATTAATAAAAATTAATCCCTTTAATATTTCTAAGGTGCCTGATAATATTGAAGATATCAAAGATCGTATTAATGAAATTAGTTTTAACTCTTCATTAGCACTAGAAATTAATCATTTGGAATTTATAAACCGCTTGGTTGAAAAAGGAGTTACACTAGATGGTACATTAAAAAAAATAAACCTTCATGCGCTTAGTGCAGATAACGCATTGGGCGATTTAAACTTATCCAGTAAATTAAATACGAGTTGGGAGTTTTTAATGCATCTTAAAAACTTAGGTTATAAAGCTTGTGACAATTGGATTGAGAAAAATTTTGACAATATTGGTAAAATGTCAACGTATACTTTGTAAACGATTTTGTTATATTGTGTGAAAACTTAACAATTTATTAAAGTATTTCTTTCAAATCCTCTGTTTTTGCCGTATATTTAGCGACTTCATTTTTTTATGATTAACGAAACAAGTACCGTTACCCCAACTCGCAAACTATACCCCTATCAGGAACAAGCCGTTGCTAATATTTTTAATAAATTATTAGAACTTCCTCCCAACGCTAACCTGCTATTTCAATTACCTACGGGTGGGGGTAAAACTATTATTTTTAGCGAAATCGCAAAACGTTATATCCAACAATTCGGACGCAAAGTTTTAATATTAACGCACCGTATTGAGTTAGGAAAACAAACCTCGGATGTACTAAACGAGCTTGGTATTAGTAATAAAATAATAAATAGCGAAGTAAAGCAGTTACCTCAGCAAAGTCATTACCAAAGCTTTACAGCATTGGTAGAAACACTAAATAATCGTTTGCAGGATAACGATCAATTTTTAGAAGACATTGGATTGGTAATTGTAGATGAAGCGCACAATAACTCTTTCCGTAAAATTTTTCATTATTTCGAAAATGTAAATATATTAGGCGTTACCGCAACGCCGTTAAGCAGTAATAAAAAATTACCGCTTTATCAAACCTATGCAAGTTTAATTGTTGGCGAAAGCATTAGCGATTTAATTTCGCAAGGCTTTTTGTGCGAAGGGCAAACGTTTTCGTACGATGTAAATTTAAGTTCGTTGCGTGTAGGTAATAATGGCGAATTTACTGTGGGTTCGCACGAAATGTTATATACCCAAGCCTTAATGCAAAGTAAGCTCATTGAAGCCTACGAAGAATTAGGAAAAGGTAAAAAAACATTAATTTTTAATGCTGGTATTTTAACCAGCCGAGTAGTATACGAAACGTTTAAAAAGAAAGGGTACCCAGTAAGGCATTTAGATAGCACTTTTAGTGAGCGCGAACGAGTAGAAACTTTAGAGTGGTTTCGTAAAACTAAAGACGGGGTTTTGTCAAGTGTAAGTATTTTAACAACAGGTTTTGATGAGCCGGAAGTAGAAACAATTATTTTAAATCGCGCAACAAAATCACTAACACTTTATCATCAAATGATTGGACGCGGAAGTCGCGTGTTGCCAACTAAAAAAACATTTAATATTGTTGATTTAGGAAACAATTCGCGCCGTTTTAACTTATGGCAATACCCAATAGATTGGAAACACGTATTTGTTGCGCCACATTTATATTTAGAGCATCGTTATAAAGATGAGTGGAATTATGAGTTAGAGAATGATTACGATATGCCGCCCGAAATTAAAGAGCGATTTTTAAATTCGAGTGCACAAGCATTTATTGTAAGAGATAGATATACTATGGCATTGCGCAAAGGTCTTAAGCCACAAACTGTTTTAGAAGACAGTATGGAAGACCATTTTGCACGTATAAAAGATAATGCTGCTGATTTTGGCGAAGCAATGGAGCTTTTTAATTTACTGAGCGAAGAAATGAAGTACCGTATAACCCAATATGGAAGGTGCATAAATTCTACCAAAAACCATACCGATTACCAATGCCAAGTATATGCCAGTAAATTGCGACGTAGAATAATGAATTATTTTGCTGAGCAAGAGTAATAAAAAAATATAGTTTTTTTAAAATTAATCTGCGTTATCTATGAGAAATAATTAACGAAAATCAAAATGAACTTAAAATCCGTTTACTACATTACAGGCTATCTATCGCTATTAATAGGTATTTGTGCTGCTTTGTGTATGTACCGTATTCAAAATATTTTTTTGGGAATAGGCATTGCTATTTTAGGGTTTATCGTTTCTGGTATAAACATTTATTTAAACACTAAATATTTTTACGATTTAGAAAAATACCCAAAAGGTTATTTGGGTATGGTATTTAGTTCATTACCTGTTTTGTTTATGATGTTTGTTATTTTTAAGTACAAACATTAAAATAAATACAATTTACTTTTCTAATTTTTTGAGCACTTTTAATGTTTCCACTAGCATATCATTTGTAAAATCTAAATGGGTAACCATTCGTATGGTATGTTTACCAAAGGCTGCAATTTTAATGTTATTTTCAGCTAATTTGTTTTGAAATTCTGTACCAGTTATTAGCTCTTTTTTTAAGTTAAAAATTACTATGTTTGTGTAAACGGGTAACACACTTTCAATATAATTTAATTTCAATAATTCGGTTTCTAATTGTTTTGCTCTTTGATGATCGTGTTTTAATCGCTCAACATTATTTTTTAAGGCATATAAACCCGCTGCCGCTAAAAAGCCAGCTTGGCGCATACCGCCACCAAATACTTTACGTACTCGGCGGGCATGTTTTATAAAATCGGAATCGCCCAGTAATAAGGAGCCAACAGGCGCACCCAACCCTTTTGATAAGCAAATTGAAATAGAATCAAAACAATTGCCAATATCACTTGGTTTTTCGTTTGTTTCAATTAAGGCATTAAAAAGGCGCGCGCCATCTAAATGTAATTTTAAATTATAATGCTTGCACAATTGAGTAATTACTTTTGTTTGCGCAAGTGTGTAATAACTACCACCCGCTCTGTTTACCGTATTTTCTAAACATACTAAGCGGGTTTGTGTAAGCCAATCAAAATCGCCGTTAATAATTGGCTCAATCAACTCAGGACTTAACCTTCCTTCGTTACCTTGCACTAACTTGGCTTGTACGCCTGAATTAAAGGCTATTCCTCCACCTTCATAATTAAAAATGTGAGAGTTTACATCGCAAATTAATTCATTGCCTGGTTGTGTGTGTACTTTAATGGCAATTTGGTTAGTCATAGTGCCGCTGGGGCAAAATAGAGCTTTTTCTTTTCCAAATAATTTAGAGGCATAGTTTTCTAATTCGTTAATGGTTGGGTCTTCGTTAAACACATCATCGCCCACAGGTGCTATCATCATAGCTTCTAACATTTCTGCAGAAGGCTTTGTTACGGTATCGCTTCTTAGGTCTATTTGCATTTTAATTTTAAATTAAAAGAAAATCAATCTTTAAATTTAACAATTAGAACTTGCTTATACAAATTGGTAGCTATTATTAAGTATGGCGGAAGATTGAGATTAATGTGAGACAGAAAATTAGAACATGTTTTACACCAGAGGTATTCAAAGCAGTGTACCATTAACATAAAATATACTGAAAAAAAGTAAACCGCGATTTAAAAAATAATTTTAAAACGCCCTCAGTTAATCTAATTAAACTAGCATAATTTTAACAGCCTTCTTTTTGCTTATCTACCCAGCTACTTTTACTCTTGGTTAGTTCTTTAGCCTTTTTTGTATATTCCATTGCCTTATCGTAAATGCGCATTTTGAAATAGGTCGCCCCCAAATTTTCCCATGCCTTGGATTCTAATGGTTCAATTAAAATGCCATACTTAAACATGGTGATGGCTTCTTTGTAGTTTAAATCTTCTAAAGCCTTTGTTCCTCTATTCATTAAAATATTATAATAAACAGCATAATAATTCTCTAAATACGGATTATTCGGATACAATGTCTCAGCCCTTTTCCAATAGTAAATAGCGTCTTTATCATTATTTAATTTATAACTTGCCAACCCTAAATTTAAAAAACCATTTACATATTTTGGATGTAGTTGAACAGCTCTTTTTAAAAAAGTGATACCTTTCATTAACGCTGCTTCTCTATTTGTCTTAACATTATACAATTTTAAATCTTCAGGAGTAATTTTTAAAGTGCCATTGTAATCATTAAAAACGGTACTATCCTGACCTGGAATATTAATACCTGTAATTTCTTTTGTATCCGCTAAGTCTATCCATCTTGCACCGGCATTACCTAAAATTAAAACAGAATTAGGTGCGTTTTTTACATCTTTTAAAAATAAGGTGACATCATTTTTCCAATCCCAATTTCGTTCCCAGGTTTTACAGCCAAATAATACTAGCAAAATGAGCAGTGGAAACATTAAAACGCCTCTTTGCATTTTTATAGATTTTAAGCGCTCTACGCCCTTAATTGCTAACCACGCAACACAAATTGAAAAACCTATGGATGCATGAAATAAATTACTCTCTAGCATCATTATTCCTGTTGGAAAGAAAATGCCTGAAACAATAATTATAAACAATAAATAGCATAAAAGTGCAAAACCTAAAATATGCCTTTTTAATATTAATTTAATTGAAACATAAAATAATATTAAATGCGTTAGAAGCGATAAAATAAAATCCCAACTCGTAAAATTTCTTAAAGCAATTGTATCAAAAGAATAATCACATATTAGGGGATGTGGGAAAATTATTATCTCAAAATATTTTAACAACGAATATATTTTAGTAGCTAATTCTTCTTCTCCCGTAGCAAATACATATGGATTATTTAAAACTTCCGTGTCAGGCGCCCCTGAAATTAAAGTAACTGCATGCAAACGTAAACTCAAGTATAACAAGCTTACCAAGTATAACGCAAACGTTAAAGCAATAAAAGAGTTTTCTTTAATTTTTCTTCTAAGAAGCGCCAAGGATATTCCAAAAAATGCCGCGCTACCAAGAAATAAATGGATAATTGAAGGAATGCCTGTTTGGATTTGTTTTAGATCTATTACAATAAGTATACTGGAAATGAAAATAAAAAGACCACTCAGTAATAAAAAAGGTTTCCACTCTATTGATATTTTACTAATAACATAAGCACCAACAGGAATTAGAATGAATAGTGCAAAGGCATATTCTTTAGAAAGCAATGCTAAAAAGAAAAACAAAGTCGATAAAATAAGATGGCTTTTTTTGGTGCCTTGAAGAAATTTAAAAGTAAAAATAAAAGTAAGAGCAATAAATAATATTGAAAAGATGTCATCCCTGCCTCTAACATTGGCCACCACTTCGCTATGTACCGGATGAACTAAAAATAATAAGGCTGCTAAAAAAGCGATGTCGGGATATTCTTTTAAAATATAATTTTTTAATAAAAGATATACAAATATACAAGCAAGCACATATAACCAAATATTATTAAAGTGCCTCAATTCAGCGCCATAAACCTGACAATCTACCTCATTAAAAACGCCGTCCTTGTTTAAATCTTCGTTAAAATCGTTTTTAAAATTTTTATTTAAATCCCAACATGTGAAGCATTCTTCCCCTTCGGCAACACCATTTTTGTTTACGTCAATAAAATCATTGTATTCGTAATTTGATTCCACTTTTCCGTTACCTTTTACATAACTTACTTTTTCATCGTCTAACTTACCGTTTTTATTTAAATCTTGAGTCTGCATATATAGCCCGGAACGGTAAGGCTTAATAAACTCCTGTTCTATGGCATAACTAATAGATGCAATTGGTCTGTAACGACCGCCGGCTAATTGATCGGAAGCATTCATGCGACGATAAAAACTTTCGTAAGCATCTTTTGTCATAATTGATGGTATGCCTCGAACCCCTTTTAAAACATGCTCGTTTTGATGAATTAGAATTCCGTCGTCTAAAGCATATTCATTGTAAAGCGATGTGCAATAAAAAATAATACCCAAAAAAACTAAAATAAAGACTGGTTGCTTGTTATTAAAAAAAGGAAAGAATTTAAAAGTAGGTTTTGTTTGGTTTAATTCTATTTGATTTTCCATACTAATTATTTTTTATAAATGAATGTTTTTATACATGAGAGCACTGTTGAGCTATTAATAGATACCATATTCGATTCTTCTAATTGATATTCGCCTTTTGACTTATTCTCCTTTTTTTCATTGGTAAAATATAAAATACTACCGCCAATTAATACGCATGCTAAAACAGCATGGTAGAGTTTTATTTTTACGTTTAAAAATCTAGCAACCAGCCAAAATAGGTCTTCACGTTCAGCTTTTGTTTTTTTACGAGACTGTACTTTTTTGCGCGCCTCTGATATAACAAAGCGACCGGGCATTTCTATTTCAAGTTCATCAACAGACATTTTTTCAATCAATATTTTATCAAAATCATTTATATTTTCCATGTTATTCTATTAAAGAGTAGGGTTAAAAATTTGTAATTTACTTTCCAGTAATTTTATCGTGTAATGTAATCTGGATTTTACACTACCCTCAGGGCAATTTTGAATCAGTGCAATATCTGCAATGCTTTTTTCTTCTTGATACTTTAAAATAAACGCTTCTTTTTTTTCGAGTGGCAATTCATTTAGTATTGATTCTAATGCGTTTTTAAAAAGTTTAGCGTCCATACTTTTAAAGAGTTTAGCTATACCTATTTCGTTTATGGAATTAGACAAATAGCTCATCTCCTTCTCACTTTCATTTACTACTTTTTTGTGCCGATAGTAATTTTTACAACTATTACTGGCAACGGAAAACACCCATGTTTTAAACGACCGGCTGCTATCAAATTTCTCAGGAGCCTCCGCTATTTTTAAAAACAAATCTTGCAAAGCATCTTCCGCTAAGGCTCTCTCAAAATTGAGCATTCTATAAAAGTATGCTAATAATGGTTTACTATATTTATTGTATAATTCATCAAATGCTTCTACCTCACCTTCACATATAAATTGCATTAATTGCTCATCTGAATAAATAGCATATTTTGATGAAGAAGGTATTTGCATACTTTTATTAATACAATTTTATAAGTCGATTTAATATCTGTACACCTTATAATCAGAAAAGTTCAATAATAAATGAATTATTATTTGAATTAAATAAATTAACAGAATTATACAATTTGAATAATAAATTAGGGATAAAAAATAATTAAACTTATTTATAAAGTTGAATTATAATTCACAAAAAAATATAAGTTAGAATGACATTTTTAATATTGCTCCTTTTCGTTCGGAAAACTCTTACTTTTTACATCGGCAATATATTGTTTAAACGCATTACCCATACTATCATAAAGATTTAAATATCTGCGTAAAAAGCGAGGACTGAACTCATGGGTCATTCCTAACATGTCGTGTGTAACTAAAACTTGTCCGTCAACCCCACCACCAGCTCCAATACCAATTACAGGTATAGTAATACTTTGCGCAACTTTAGCTGCTAATTCGGCAGGAATTTTTTCTAACACTAAAGCAAAACAACCGTACTCTTCTAACAACTTTGCATCCTGTAATAATCTATCGGCCTCATCGTCTTCTCTGGCTCTTACGTTATACGTTCCAAATTTATAAATACTTTGTGGTGTTAACCCCAAATGCCCCATAACGGGTATGCCTGCTGTTAAAATACGTTCAATAGAATCCTTTATTTCTCTTCCACCTTCCAGTTTTACGGCATGTGCGCCACTTTCTTTCATGATTCGGATAGCTGAAACCAGTGCCTCTTTAGAGTTTGCCTGATAAGATCCAAAAGGCAAATCAACAACAACCAAGGCGCGTTCAACCGCGCGAATAACACTACCGGCATGGTAAATCATTTGATCTAAGGTAATTGGTAAAGTTGTCTCATGTCCCGCCATCACATTACTGGCGCTATCTCCCACTAATATTACATCAATGCCTGAATTATCAATAATTTTGGCCATCGTGTAGTCGTAAGCCGTTAGCATTGAAATTTTTTCGCCACGCCCTTTCATTTCATGTAAGGAGTGTGTGGTTATTTTTTTAAATTCTTTATGTACCGACATAATTTATTTATTGAAACACAAATGTAAGGAAATACATTAATAATTTTAAAATACAAGTTAGTAAAATATACGTGTCACTTCGAGTAAGTTTGAGAAACAAAAACGGTATCGAGACGTGTAATAAATTTTGTTCTTGATACACTCCTAACGTCGCTACTCTAACCGACGATCATTTATTTCAACCGAATTATAAAATCATCGATTTTAGATTTTGTTTTATCGCTATAATTTATGGGCGAAGAACACACATTTTTAGAGCAAACAAATAAACTAGGAGTGCCTAAATCTGGATAATGCCCTGGAGCCTCTACCTTGATTAATTTTTGCGGATGGTAATACCCTTGCACTTGTTTTACTAATTTTTTAGTTTCGGCAGAATTTGGATCGGTTGTTACGACCGTAAAAACCACATGATGTTTAATGGCTTTAGCAACTGCTAAATTGTAATCGGCAATTAAACGTTCTTCATTTTTTAAAATTTTATCTACGCCAACAGCTTTTAACGTAGCATCTGCAATTTTGTATAAAGATTCATCGTCTGTTAAATCGCCCAATTCAATTAAAAAACGTGCAAACAAGGCATTTTCATTTAACACTTTTGTAGCAGCGCGTTTACCGCCAAAGGTAACCGGCATTAAATTGGTTGAGAAAAAGCCTCCGTTTTCTTTATCGTATAATTTTGCAATAACAACATCTTTTAAAATACGGCATTGTTGTAACCAAAATGTATCGTTTGTAAATTGATATAATTGTAACATTGCTAAGCCCGAATGCGATTGGGGTTTTAAATACATAATGTTTTTTTGTGCCGAATCGCTTGGCAATTCACGCATACGGGCAACACTGTTTTTATTTTCAATAACAGTTTTAAACCAACCTTCTTGTAAATGTGCTTTAGCCATTATTTTTTTTGCCACACTTACCGCAATCGTTAAATTGCTCGAATCCCCCGTAGCTTCATATAACTTTAAAAAGGCTTTTATAATTCTAAAATTAATATCGGTGTATAACGTTTTATCGATGGGAGGTTCGCCATATTTTTTGCGTTGTTCGACAGGTAATAAAAAATACTTTTCGGGTGTAATTTTTAAAGCAGATTTATCAAGCGTTAAGTATTCTTCCTGACTGTTATAAAACAAACTATCTTTTTTAGAAAGCATACTGGTAAGTAAATATTTTTTTAAGAGCAGTGCTTCTTTTAACCATTTAGCATTGCCTGTAGCCATGTATGCTTGTGCATAATTATTCATAACGCCTCCCTGATACTCACTGCGTTTTTCGGGTTGTGCACCTTTCCAATTACTACCGCCACAGCCAAAATAAACACCGCCGCATTGCCTGTCGCTTACCTCAGCATATTTTGTAAGCGATAAAAGTGCTTTATTAATTTCAGATTTTTTATTAGGGTTGGTTTTCGATAGCCAAAAACTATATTCTACAGGTTGATATAATGGAATTTTTAAAACATAACCCCATCCTGCATTTAAACTATCATAATAATAATCGAGTTGATTGTATGCTTTTTTATCTAGCTCCTGTAAACTCGATTTATCAGGTGTTTCTGACGAGAAAAAATCATTGTCCTGAATTTCGGTTTTACCTGCATTGTAATTAGCAATAAATTCTTTCAAAATTGGCAAAAAAACATCGGGCTGTCTGTTGCCTTGCAATGCTTTTAATTGATTGCCATTACTATCCAAAAAAATCAAGGCCGGCCAGCCCCATTCTAAAAAGCGAGCACCAACATCGGGTTGAGCTTCGGCATCGGCTTTTATCGAAATAAAATTTTTATTTATAAAATTTATTACTGCCGTATCAGTATATGTTTTTTCTTCCATTAAATTACAGGCGGTGCACCACTCAGTACCCACGTCTAAAAAAATAGGTCTATTTAATTGTTTGGCTTTTTTAAAAGGTGTTTCGCCCCAGGCGTACCAATTAATTTTTTGAGCTTGCGTACAATAAAAAATACTACTTGAAAACACTAAAGATAATAACAACCTCTTCATATACATCATTTACTATATATACGAGAAAACTAAACAAACCTTACAATAATTTCATTTATTCTATTAAAGAAGAAGTTCTGTAATTTAAGTAATCATTAACATGACTTGTTTTTTTACCAGTGTGTAAATCAATTACATCAAACCGTTTGGTTTCGCTAAACGAACCCATATCTGGGTCGCCATTAATTAAAATTGCCCCCATTAAAATAACATATTTACAATTGTATTTTGTGTTCTCAACCAAATAGTTAATTCTTTCTTCAGTGGCTTCATAAATTACTTCGGTAGCTTCTTTCAACTGATGTTCTGCCTTTAAAACTCTGTCTTTTTGCTTTAAAAGAATTTGCTCAATGGTATTCATTTGATAATCTGTGTCCAACATTTTACCTTCTTCAATTTGACCATTGATTAATTTTGCTAATCCTGCTCTTGCCGCACCGCAGCATCCCGAAGGTTTTGATTGACCAATTCGATTAATTTGCCCAACAGTTCCATCTTTTGAAATACCAATGTGCGGACCGTAATAAATAAAAACGGCACCTTCGTCCGGCACATGGCTTGCAAATGCGCCCATTCCGGTTAATCCGGTAAACGGAAAACCATCTAGGCCTCCCATTTTAAATGGTCCCAAAAATTCATGCGCTCTTGAAGGATATTGAATATTATTAACGTCATCGCTACAAAGACTATCCGCTAACATAATTTTATTAGGGTCGATGTCGTATTTTTCTTCAATAAAATCAATTAGCATATTAACGCTATCAATAGTTGTAACAGCATTTTTATAATGCTTGTGAATAATGGCTAGTTTTTCTCTTTTTCTCATATTAAATTACATTAAAATATTATTAATTGGCGTAATGGCATCTGGTAAGTCCTTCTCATCCAACATTTCGCGCATATCAATCTCTATAGTTCGCGAAATATTGCTAATCGGCACATCGTTGGCACTTCCTTCAAAAGGGTTCATCGAGCTTTCGCCTACAGAATCTAAGCCTTTAAATACCCATGTAATTAAAACACCAAAAGGTACATTAAACCAAACGGTGTAGCCCTCTAAAACATTGCCTACACCTAATTTATTAAATTCGTTTAGTAAGCCAAACGGCACTAATATTATAAAAATGTTTAGTAAAATAGTAGTTACCGAGGAAAAGTTACGCGGATAAGGAAAATTTTTAATACGCTCCGCTCTACCTTGATATTCGTAAAAATTAGTTAAGGCATTTTGTAAAAGTTGATATTTAAAACTATCAATTTTATGTTCTTCAAATAGTTTTTTTAAGTGGGCCGATTGAACTGCCATCAATTGCGTGGCTCTGTTTTTTTTGGAAAGAACATATGTTTTTTCTTCCGAGGAAAGATAGTTTGTTAACTCATCTTCTAACTTTGTTTCTCTTTCCGGAATTTTAAAAACGTGTTGTAAATATTCAATATTTTGTGGCTTATCCATATTTTCCCAAATGCGGGGCTCTCTTAATTGGTAACGAAGGGCGGTTAGCCAAGCAAAGTGCCGATAAAAAATAATTTTTATTTCGTCGCTATTTTCTTTAGGCAAATAATCGCGAACCATAATTGCAAAGGCTCTGCTGGCATTAACAATTCCACCATAAATGGTTCGTGCTTCCCACACACGCGAATAGCTGGCATTATTTTTAAAACCAACAATAAAAGCAACCGCAGTGCCTAAAAGCGCAATTGGCACCCATGCTATGGATAGAAATGTAAAATCAAAAAAATGATATAAACTAGTTGGTATAAGTGTTAGAAAAAACAATTTATAAATGTCTTTTCGTGTCCAATGAATAAATTCTATTAAAGTAAATCGTTTACCTGCGTGCATAGTTTTTTTTAAGAATAACAAATATTCAAAAACAAAATAAATAATTTAATTCACAAAAAAGTAACAGACCTATATGGTCTTAATTCTTAAGCTATCTTTACGCTTTACAAAAACAATATGACAAATCAAAAAACTATCAATAGCGCATTAATTTCGGTTTATTACAAAGATAATTTAGAACCAATTATTAAAAAATTACATGCTTTAAATGTAAAACTATATAGCACAGGCGGTACTTTAGCCTTTATTGAAAAATTAAATGTACCTGTAACCTCGGTAGATTCTGTAACTTCTTATCCCGAAATTTTTGGAGGACGTGTAAAGACTCTGCACCCTGCCATTTTTGGTGGAATTTTAAACCGCCGAGATAACGGAAGCGACAAAAAAGAAAAAGCACAACACAACATCCCTGATATTGATTTAGTAATTGTGGATTTATATCCTTTTGAAGAAACAGTTGCGGCAAAGGCAAGTGAAGAAGATACCATAGAAAAAATTGACATTGGTGGTATTTCCTTAATTAGAGCGGCGGCTAAAAATTTTAATGATGTGGTCATTGTTTCTTCGAGAAGCGATTATCGTGAATTATTGAATTTATTAGAAAGTAAAAATGGAAGTACGGATTTAAACGACCGTAAACGCTTTGCAGCGAAAGCTTTTGCTACGTCCAGCCATTACGATACTGCTATTTTTAATTACTTTAACCAAACCGAAGCTATCCCTCACTTTAAACAAAGCATACAACAAAGTCATATTTTACGCTACGGGGAAAACCCGCACCAAAAAGGTACATTTTATGGCGAACTAGATAAACTGTTTACCAAACTGAATGGTAAAGAATTATCATATAATAATTTATTAGACGTAGATGCCGCAGTTAATTTAATTGGTGATTTTACCGAACCAACTTTTGCCATTTTAAAACACAACAATGCTTGCGGTGTTGCATCGCGTGATACTATTCACCAAGCGTATGTGGATGCTTTGGCAGGTGACCCTGTGAGTGCTTTTGGCGGCATTTTAATTGGTAACCGCACTATTGATTTAGCAACCGCCACCGAAATAAATAAATTGTTTTGCGAAGTAGTAATTGCCCCCGCTTATAACGACGATGCATTGCAGGTTTTAAAATCAAAAGCCAACCGCATTATTTTAATACAAAATAAAGTAGAGTTTGGAAGCAGTTCATTTAGAACATTATTAAATGGCATTATTGAACAAGACAAAGATTTAAAAACTGAGGTAAATGCAGATTTAAAGTCAGTTACTACCAAGTTGCCAAGCGTTAGTGAAATACGTGATTTATTATTTGCCAATAAATTGGTAAAACATACAAAATCCAACACCATTGTAATAGCTAAAAACGGACAGCTGTTAGCAAGCGGTACCGGACAAACAAGCCGTGTGGACGCATTAAAACAAGCCATTGCCAAAGCGCAAAGTTTCGGTTTTGATTTGCACGGAGCAGTAATGGCAAGTGATGCGTTTTTTCCTTTCCCAGACTGTGTGGAGATTGCTTATAAAGCGGGCATAACAGCCGTAATACAACCAGGTGGCAGTATTAAAGACCAAGAAAGTATTGATTATTGCAATGCTAACGGTTTAAGTATGGTAACTACGGGCGTAAGGCACTTTAAGCATTAGGCTAACGTTATGCGCTTATTAAAAACTTGCATAAAGTAAAAATTGTTGGTATAAATATATTACTTTAAATATCCTCCAGATAATTCCTTAAACAACGGGTGTTGTAACGCTTCGTGAACATTAATTAATTCAACAGTTGAATTTCCTACTAACAATAACTTAGTACAATACTTTAAAACTAAATCCAAATCGTGCGAACTCACTAAAATACATTTCCGCTGTTCGTAAATAAATTTTTTGAGCAGTAAAAACAATTCGTGTTTGCTTGCATAGTCCAAAAAAGCGGTGGGTTCATCTAACACCATAATAGGAGTTTGCTGAGCCACGCACTTTGCTATCATTGTTTTTTGAAATAAACCATCACTTAATTCATTTAATAATTTATGTTGATAATTTCCTAAGCCGCAAACCGTTATAGCTGTATTAATTGCTTGTTTATTTTGGCTGTTTAGCGTATTAAATAAATTGGTATATGGCAATTGCCCAGCTGCTACTGCATCGTAACAGGTTAAATTAAAGCCAGAAATTTTTTCGGTTAATACTGCCGAAATTTGTTTTGCTAATTCGAGATTAGACTGTTCATCTAAATTTTTTTGGTTTATTAAAACACTACCACTTAACGGTTGCAAAATACCACACAGTGTTTTTAATAAAGTAGATTTGCCACTACCGTTTAAGCCAACAATACCAATAAAATCAGAGGCATTAGCAATTAGATTAATGTTTTGTAAGACTTTAGCATCTTGATTATTTTTTTTATAACCCAGTGTCGCATTAACTAGTTTTATACAAGTGTTATTTACCATTGTTTATTTTTAAAAAGTAAATAAATTACTAATGGAGCACCTATAAACGTGGTTATCATATTAATTGGTAATGCCGATACTTTTGAAAGATTGTGACAAACAACATCTGAAAATAATAAAATAATACTACCTAACAGCATGCAGCTTAGTAAATGCAATTTTTGACTAGAAACAGTAAAAATCATTCGCGATAAAATAGGTACTGCAATGCCAACAAAAGCTATGGGTCCGCAAAAAGCTGTTGTAACAGCAGTTAATACCGACGAAAGTAAAATTAAATAAAACCTGCTTTTACCATAATTAATTCCTGAACTAGTTGCATAATTTTCTCCTAACAAAAAAGCAGTTAAAGGTTTAATAAAAAAGAAAACGCTAACCAAACAAATTAGGGATAGAGGCACATAAATTAATAAATCTAAATTAGTTGTTCCACCAAGCGAACCCATGCCCCAAATAACAAAAGATTTTAAACTATTAGGGTCGGCAAAATACTCTAAAAAACCTTGTATTGCGCCACATATTTGTGCTATCATTAGGCCAATTAATAATAAAATAACATTGCTACTTATTTTTTTAGAAAGCGCTAATATTAAAAATGTTACCAGTAAACTTCCACCAATAGAAGACATTACAACAATGCTTTTGCCAAAAAAATAATTTGAGAATAAATGTATGGAGTTGCCAGCCAATATCGTAATGGCAACAAACAAAGATGCGCCCGAGCTAATGCCCAATACGTATGGACCCGCTAGTGGGTTGCGAAATATAATTTGTAAAATTAGGCCAGCAATCGCTAAAGTACTACCTGCTAAAACAGCGGTAACTGTTTTCGAAAATCGAATTTGCCAAAAAATAAAATTAGTTGTTTCGGAGTTTAATAAGTTTAAAAGCTGGCTGCCGCCTATTGCCAAACTAAGTATTATCCCCAATAAAAAAAGAATAATTAAAATTATTAATTTAGGTATATTAGATTTAAACAAAAATTTAGTTAATTTTTTTATAGTAATTAAATTCGTTATTTAATTTTTCTTTTAATGTTGGGTGAAAAATTAAAATTAAATCACTTAATATTTTATCAGGATGTGTAATGCCTGTTTCCCAATAATTGCTATAACCTTTACTATTAACAACCTTATTGTTGTTGTATAAATTATTAGTTTTATAGGCTTTAAATTCGGCATAACGTAATTCAAAACCTAATATTTCTTTTTTAGAATTCACCATAGCCGGGTTTAGCCAAAAATCTGCATCTTTTGCTTTTATATACACTTCTTCAAAACTTAAATTTAAACTACCAGTATGCGTATCCTCTTTAAAAACGTAGTTGGCATTAGCGTCTTTTAATAGCGTGGCTACAAAACTTTTTCCGCCAGGCACATACCATACATCGCCGTATTTAATTTCTGTAAAAACTGTGGGTTGTGTTTTAATGGTTTGAACAATAGATTTTAATTGTAAATAATTTTTTTCTGTTAATTTAAACAAGGAATCTGCCAATTTTTCTTTTCCTAAAAAGGCAGCATAAAATTTAATCCATTCGGCACGCGCTAAGGGTGTTTCTTCTAAATGATCTAAACACAATACCGTTGGTATATTGGCTTGTTTAATTTTTTTATTTTCATCCTTTTCTTTATTACCCATTCCAAACGAAAAAATAATGTCGGGGTTTAGTGTAATTGTTTTTTCAACATCTATTTCAGGGCCTTTTGCCACTTCTGTAATTTGTTTAGCAACAATTTTTTTTAATACGTTGGTATTGGTATAATAGTCGCTGTTTTCAATAGCTATAATATGTTGTAGTTCATTTAATTCACATAACATGGTGGTATAAACACTACTTAATGAAATAATTTTCTTTAAAGGCGTTTTAAAAATGCATTCGTTACTGCGTTGTTTTAAAATGCATGTAGAATCTTTAAGAAAAGTGTAAATAGCAGTAGTATCATTAATGTTAGGGTTTCCAAATAAAAAAATGCGTTTAAACTTATCATTTTCAAAAATCACAAAACGTTTCGCATATTTTAGCGTAGTGTCTTTTTTAGCAGAATAATCGTAATACGTTTGTTCTTTATTTTTTAGTGTTGAATTGTTACACGAAACAACTATGAGTATAAATAAAATATAAAGGAGTTTGTGCAAATACCGTTTTAAATAAAGAGATGAAGATACAAAATATTCGCACATCCTTTTCTTACATTGTAGAAAAATAATTTAAAGTACTAGTATTAACGATGCCCTTATGCAAAATAAAAAAAGCTATCTCAAATTCGAAATAGCTTTTTAGTTTTAAAAAAACAGATTTATTTTTTTACAAATTCGCCCATTTTATTGTCGTAGTTTAAAAAATAGCCTCCTTTGGGTAAGTTACTTACATCTACTTTATTTCCAAATCCTTTTTTAACAATATTACCATATTGGTCATAAATTTCATACATCGTTTCAATAAGTTTATCAGTTTTACCTTTTAAGAAAAAGTTAACATCTTTACTTGCTTTTAACGGAGCAAAATCTATTTCCGATACATCGCTCATAACTTCAGCAGGCTTACTTAAACGAGGTTGACCGCTATAATCTGTTTGGCGCACACGCACTTGATTTTTACCGCTATGTGGCACTACTTTAAATGAGTACTCGTTACTAGTTGGGGTTCCATTACCGTCTACTTCACCAACTTTTACCCATTTATTCCAACGGAATTGCTCAATTGCAAATGCAAGTTTACCAGTTTCTGATTTAGTGGTCCACTTAACAGTACCATCTTTGTCAAAAGTCATGCTAACAACTTCAAAGGTACTTTTTGGTTTTAATACTTCTGGGTTTAACACTTTTGGCTTACAATCTTCTTTATGAAAAATTTTGATTTCAACCTTATCACCAATTTGTAATTTATGAGGTTTTAAATCAATTTCAAAAGCACTTGATGTAACCTCATCTGTTGTGATATTTCCATTAACTTTTACTTCGTTTACACAAAAACCAACTCCACCGCTTTGAAAAGGATTCTGTACATAAAGGTTTTTACCTTGGTAATTTCCCTCAAGAATTATAACACCACCTTGTGCGCTAATAGTGTTTACACTAATAAAAAAGAAAAACAGGTATATAATAATTTTTTTCATCGACTAAATTGCCATTCTTAGCGTGCAATATTAGGACGTTATTTTTTAATATCAAAATAAATTTACAATAAAATTGCATTTTATTTTCTTAACTTTCATTTAATATAGTTAATTTTGTTAAAGTTAATCTTTTTTTTATGAAAAATTTGTTTTACATATCAGTAGCAACAACGTTAATTATTAGTTTTAGCTCTTGTAAAAATTCAAGTCAAAATGGTACGAATGCTGATTATACTGGTGGAAACAAAGTTATTAGAATAGCAGAAGTAACAGCACCAGTAAGTATCTTTCCACACAAATTAACAAGTTATATTGAGGGTTTAATTGCATCGCAAATACACGAAGGATTAATAAAAATTAATCCAAAAGACTTAACTATAACCCCAGGAATAGCAGAAAAATGGGAAATTGCGCCAAATGGCAAATCCATTACTTTTCACCTTCGAAAAGGGGTTAAATTTCAAAGTACAGGCACTGTTGAGGGCAAATCAATTGAAGTAACGTCAAAAGATGTAAAATTTACATTTGAATTATTATGTACAAATAGGCCCGGTAACGTGCAATTTCATACGGTTTGTAAAGATAGAATTGTGGGGGCTAATGAATATTACAAAGCAAGTGTCGATAAGAAAATAGAATTAACTGGCTTTAAAGTTATTGACGATTACACATTTTCGATTGATTTATTAAATTCGCCTAGTATTTTCTTAGAAATTTTAGCAAACCCTGTAGCAGCAATAATTTGTAAAGAGGCTTATGATGTTAAAAAAGAAGAATCAAATGTTGGGGTTGGGCCCTTTATATTAGACGAAAAGTCAACTACAAAAACGCATATTGCCTTATATAAAAATATAAATTATTACGCAAAAGATAAAAATGGTAACGCTCTACCTTTAATTGATTCAGTAATTATTGATATTTTAGGCTCAACAGAAGAGGCCTTACAAAAATTTCAGGCGGGTAAATATGATTTTATAAGTTCTGTGCCAAGCAATCAATTAAAAGATGTAGTTGAGCAAAATATTGGTGAATTTAAAGGAACGCCCCCTCGTTTTATACTAGACCAACGTCCCGAAATGATTAGCGCCTTTTACTTATTTAATATAAATAAAGCCCCATTAAACAACTTAAAATTACGCCAGGCAATAAATTATGCTATTGATAGAGATAGAATAATTGAACGTGTTTTGTTTGGGCAGGCATTTGGGCCAGCGATATACGGTATTGTGCCGCCAACATTTGATTTTTACAAAATATCTTCACTAAAAGGGTATAGTTTAGATGTGGAAAAAGCTAAACAATTATTAAAAGAAGCGGGTTATCCCGATGGTAAAGGTTTACCCGAAATACAATTATTGGTAAACTCAGGCAATTCGCGTAACAATACGGTTGCTGCCGAAATTCAAAAGCAATTAAAAAATAATATAAATGTTAATATAACATTTGAGTCGTTACCAAACGATCAAAAATTTGATTTGCAAGTGCGTGGTAGAGGTGATATGTTTAGATATGGTTGGGTAGCAGATTATCCAAGCCCAGAATCGTTTCTATCAATATTTTATGGCGAACCTGTTACCAATGATACTACCCACTTGGCCTATCCAAATACAACAAAATATAAAAATGCAGAGTTTGATAAATATTATAAATTAGGGCGAGATGCGATAAATAGAGATTCGGCAGCGGTATATTTTTTAAAAGCTGAGCAAATTTTAATTAACGACGCACCTCTTATTCCTCTTTGGTACGAAAGCAATTGCCGTTTAATTACAACGCGTATGAAAAATTTTCATTCAAATGCCTTGCGATATTTCGATTTTACACAGGTTTCAATAGAAGAAGCAAAAAAATAATTTTGTTTTAAAAAAACATGACAAAACACTGTTTATTTCTTTTGTTAAGCTTGTTTTGTATACCCTCTCTGCAAGCTCAATTTACTATAAAGGGCAAGGTTTTTGAGGCCGATAATAAAGAAGCAATGCCCTTTGTGCCTGTTGTAATAAAGGGTACTAATTTTGTAGCACAAACCGATTTTGACGGAAACTATACTATTAAATGTAATAAACTAACCGACTCCATTATAACTACATACGTGGGTTATAAACGCTTGGCTCGCCCAATTAATAAAACATTAGCCGTACAGGAAATTAATTTTGCCATGAACAACCAGGGTGGCATTGCTTTAGAAGCGGTTGAAATAAAAGCAGGAGAAAACCCCGCACACCGTATTATTAGAAACACTGTAAAAAATAAAATACATACCAATAAATCAAACCTTAAAGCTTACGAATACGAAACCTATAATAAATTGGAGTTTGATTTGACGCGCATACCCAAAGATATGCGTAATAAAAAAGTGTTTAAACCAATTGCGTTTGTTTTTGATAACGTAGATAGCAGTAACAATGCAGAAAAGCCTTCCTTACCATTTTTTATTGTAGAAAATCTGTCACAATTTTATTATAAAACAAACCCGGTTCGTAAAAAAGAAGTTGTTGTAGCAACTAAAATTACTGGGATTGAAAACGCAAGTATATCGCAAGTTTTAGGCGATATGTACCAAAATATAAATATTTACGATAATAATATTTTAGTGTTTGATAAACAGTTACCGAGCCCTTTAAGCGAAAACGGCTTGTTTTACTATAAGTATTATTTAGAAGATAGTGCCTTTGAAAATAACCAATACATTTATCATATACGCTTTAAACCCAAACGTGTGCAAGAATTAAGTTTTACTGGTAATATGTGGATAGCAGATACCACTTGGGGCGTAAAACGAATAGAAATGAGTTTGCCAAAAGATGCCAATATTAATTTTATTAATAGTGCTAATGTTATACAAGAGTTTGCCTATACTGACAGTACTTGGATGTTGGCTAAAGACCGTTTAGTTATTGATTTTGCTCCAACAAAAAAAGCTATTGGCTTTTATGGGCGTAAAACAACTTCATACAAAAAGATAAAATTAAATAAGCCAAAAGACGATAAATTTTACGAATTTGGCGATAAGATTATTGTAGATGCCGATTCGATAAAAAAATCGGAAGAGTTTTGGGCAAACAACCGGCACGACAGCCTAACTAATCGCGAAAAAAAGATTTTTAAAATGATTGACACGATTCAATCTTTGCCAGTTTACAAAACATGGGTAGATATATTTTATGTAGCAGTGGCCGGCTATAAAAAATTTAATAATTTCGAAATTGGACCCTACACTAACTTGGTTTCCTATAACAAAGTTGAGGGGTTGCGTTTGCGGTTTGGTGGTCGAACCAGCGATATTTTTAGTAAATGGTATGAGTTAAATGGCTATGTAGCCTATGGTACCTTAGATGAAAAATTTAAATACGCTTTAGGGTTTAAAACATTTATAACTAAAAAACCTACCCGCCAATTATTAGGAATGAATTATAAAAGTGATAATGAAATATTAGGGCAAAGTACCAATGGTTTTTCGCAAGACAACGTTTTGGCTTCACTTTTTAGAACTAGTCCACTTACAAATTTAACCCGAGTTGATAATGTGCAAGCATATTATAGCAAAGAGTGGTTTCCGGGTTTAACGTCGGTTGCAACCTTGGTGGGCAGGCGATTTACACCTTTAGGCACAAATAAATATTTAGAAACGAAGCGTGATGGAACTATTGGCGAAAAAGAGGACGTAAACAATACGGAAGCCCGCTTAAATGTTAGGTTTGCGTTTAAAGAAAAATATGTAGGGGAAGGATTTCAGCGTTTATCAATAGGTTCCCGCTTTCCGGTATTGCAAATAAACTATTCAAAATCGTTACAAAACGCATTTAAAGGCGAGTACGATTATCACAAATTAGTTGTAAACATAAGTGATAGAATACGCATTACGCCCATTTTAGGGTATACTGATTATGTTTTAGAGGGCGGAAAAATTTGGGGCCAAGTACCATATGTTTTAATGGAATTACATGGCGGTAATCAAACGTATATATACGATTATATGGCATTTAATATGATGAATTATTATGAATTTACAAGCGACCAGTTTTTCACCGCTGCTGTATTTCATCATTTTGAAGGTTTATTTTTAAATAAAATACCCTTATTACGTAAGTTAAAATGGCGCGAAGTAGTAACCTGCAAAGGGATTATGGGCTCAGTAAATGATAAAAACCGCAGTACACTTATTTTTCCAACAACTTTAAAAGATTTAAGCAAAGGCCCTTATGTAGAAGCAAGTGTAGGGGTTGAAAATATTTTTAAAATATTTAGAGTAGATGTTTTTTACCGCACCACATACCAATTTGCTAACCAAGCAAAAAATGTGGGCCTACGTTTTGGTTTTCAATTAGCGTTATAAGCGTTTTATATTAAAAAAACGTCTACATTTACATTCTAATGCAACAGCAAATAGCTTATATATTAGTGGCAGGTGCCATAATTTATTTAATACTTAAGTTTGTTACTAAACGCAAAGTAAATAAGTCCTGCAACAACAATTGCAATTGTAAATAAAATTAAATTAGAGGTTATTTTTTTAAAACTCACTCTTTAAATGAAATTCAATATCCGGAAACTTTTCTTGCGCCATTTGAAGTAACCATGCGCTTTCGGCTAAAAACACGGGGCGGTCTTCTTTATCTAAGGCAATGTGCGCATTTCTATCCTGCATAAAAGCTTCCAGTTTTTTACGGTCAGGGCAACTAATCCAAAGGGCTTTGTAAAGGCTTACCTGGTCAAACGTTGCGCTGGCGTTGTACTCCGCTTTTAAACGGTGTTGAATCACTTCAAACTGAAGGGCACCAACAGTTCCAATTACTTTTCGTCCGTCAACTTTGCGAGTAAATAATTGTGCTACGCCTTCGTCGGTTAATTGTTCTAAGCCCTTTTGCAATTGCTTGGTTTTCATAGGGTCGGTATTGTTGACCTACCTAAACAACTCCGGCGAAAAACTTGGTATGCCTTTGTACTGAAAATTAGCGCCTTCGGTTAATGTATCGCCAATTTTAAAATTGCCAGCATCGTATAAACCAATAACATCACCCGGAAAAGCTTCGTCAATTACCGATTTTTGCTGCGCCATAAAGGCAGTAGGATTACTAAAACGCAACTCCTTATTGTCACGCACATGGTGGTAATATTTATTGCGTTCAAAGGTACCGCTGCAAATTCTTAAAAAGGCAATGCGATCGCGGTGCTTTGGGTCTAAATTGGCATGTATTTTAAACACAAAGCCGCTGAATTTTTTATCGTCGGGTTTTACAATGCCATGGTCTGTATCGCGTTCTTTAGGGCCGGGTGCAATCTCCACAAAACAATCTAACAACTCGTTAACGCCAAAATTATTTACAGCGCTGCCAAAAAACACGGGGCTTATCTGTCCGTTAAGGTACTTTTGAGTATCCAACGCATCGTACACACCATCAATTAAATCAACATCGGCACGCAACTGTTCGGCAAAATCGGGAGTAATTAATTTATCAATTTGAGCATCATTTATGTCAGTAAATTTTAAGCGTTCTTCAACCGTAGTTTTACTATCACCTGTAAAAAGGTTAAGCGATTTTTCTGTTAAATTATAAACGCCCTTAAACGATTTACCAATGCCTATAGGCCAGGTAAGTGGGCGCACTTTTATTTTTAGTTCTTTTTCAATTTCATCCAATAAGTCGAAAGGATTCTGTCCTTCACGATCCATTTTATTTATAAAAACAATTACAGGTGTGTTACGCATACGGCAAACCTCCAACAGTTTGCGGGTTTGCGGCTCCACCCCTTTTACACAATCAATAACCATTATAACACTATCTACTGCGCTTAACGTGCGATAAGTATCCTCAGCAAAATCTTCGTGGCCGGGGGTATCTAAAATATTTACTTTATAGTTTTTGTAATCAAATGCCATAACCGACGTTGAAACTGAAATACCACGTTGCTTTTCAATTTCCATAAAATCGGAAGTAGTAGATTTTTTTATTTTATTAGATTTTACAGCACCTGCAGATTGAATAGCCCCGCCAAATAAAAGTAATTTTTCGGTAAGTGTTGTTTTACCTGCATCGGGGTGGGCAATAATAGCAAAGGTTCGGCGGCGATTTATTTCTTCGGCAAAGGTCATTATTAATTTACTTAGGGCGGTAAAGATAGAGAAATTATGTGTGTTTTAGCTTTTAATCGATTTAGGTTAAAATACGTATTTATATCGATAAATACAATAAATATTTATATAAAAGCCCCAATTTTTAAAATAAAATTATAATTTTGCTATCTTATTAAATTTCATAAAATGAAAAAACTGTTAGTTTTACTTTTTACTCTGTGTATATTAAAAAATAATGCTCAAATTAAATCCGGAGGTACTTATAAAGATTATTTTCAAGAAGGCTCTTACTTATTGTTAGAAGACAATTATTTAACCGCACAAGATAATTTTGAAGCTGCCTACCAATTAGACTCTTCATCAGCAAATATAAATTTTTTATTAGGGCAATGCTATTTACACTCATTTAATTTAAAATCAAAAGCCGAATACCATTTAGCAAAAGCGGTTAAAAATATTAACAAAACATATAAAAACGATAATTATCAAGAAAAAGGCGCACCTCCTTTGGCCCATTATTTTTACGGAGAAGCCTTACACATAAATTATAAATTTGACGAAGCCATAAAAGAATACGATGAGTTTGGCAAACTAGTAGGTGCAAAAGATAAAGAGTGGAAAAAATTAATTGATAGGGCTAAAGAAACGTCAACATTTGCAAAAGAATTAGTAAACGCGCCAATCAACATTCAGATTACAAGTTTAGGCGATAGCATAAATAGCCAATACCCTGATTACAGCCCAGTGCTAAGTTCGGATGAACGTATGTTGATTTATACAACACGCAGGCCTAATACAACAGGTGGCATTAAAGATGCTTTTGGATATTACAATGAAGACGTTGTGGTTTCGTATAAAGATGAAATGGGACGTTGGGGTTCGCCACAATCTATCTCCTCAAATATTAATACCAGCAATATGGAGGCCTCTATTAACTTAACACCCGATGGACAAACCTTAATTGTTTATAGAGACGGTGGAGAGGGAATGAATGGAAACATTTATTACAGCACCTATGATGGCAAAGATTGGAGTACGTTAAAAGAATTTGGCTCGGATGTAAATACAAAATATTGGGAAAGCCACGCTTGTTTAAACGCAGACCAAACCATTTTGTTTTTTGTAAGCGACAGGCCAGGTGGCTTTGGTGGTAGAGACATTTACCGCTGTGTTAAATTACCAAACGGTAAATGGAGTAAGGCCTTAAACATGGGCCCGGTAATTAATACTGAATATGACGAAGATGGAGCTTTTATTCATCCGGATGGTGTTACCTTTTTCTTTGCTTCAAAAGGGCATAAAACAATGGGTGGCTTTGATATTATGTTTGCCACACTAAACGAAGATAATAAGTTTAGCGACGTAACAAACTTACGTTACCCAATAAATACAACCGATGATGATATTTTCTACACCGCATCGCCCGATGGTAAACGAGGGTATTTTTCGTCGGCTAAAGATGGTGGTTTTGGTGAAAAAGACATTTACATGATATCTATTCCCGAAGCAAAAGAAAAACCGTTGGCTTTATTTATTGGCAAAATTGTACCAGCTGAAGGGGAAAAATTACCCGAGGATTTAGTAGTAATTGTAACAGATAAACAAACGGGCGAAATTGTCGGTACTTACCGACCAAAATTGGTAAACGGTACCTTTTCAACTATTTTACCACCTGGGCGCGAATATAATTTTAGTTACCAAGCACCGGCTGGTGAGGAGTTTTATAACGAAGATGTGTTTGTAACAAACGAATTGAGTTATAATGAAATTAAGCGTGAGGTAGTGTTAGAACCAGTTAAATTACTTGGTAAAATTAGAGCGAAGCAAAAAGCTATATTATTAAATACAATTGTTTTGGATAATAGCAAAACTAAAAAATCAGTTCCTTCCTCAAAAATTAGCGTTGTAGAACAAGGCGGCGATACACAAGCATTTATAGCTAACACCAATGGTCGTTACGATAATATTTCCTTAAAACCCGACCACAAATACACTGTTTTTGCTGAAGATAATGGTAAAAAATCGGCAGTTGCAGAAATTAGTACAATGGGTGTAAAATCGGGTAAAGTTATAAATCAGATTATATACATAAATGGTAAACCAGAAAAAGCAGTTTCTAAAGATTTAGTTTTAGACGTAGTTGTTAAAAACAGTAAAACTCGCAAAGCAGTGCCAAATGCGGCTATAGTATTAACAGATGCAGATGGTACAAAATATGATGCTACAACTAACGAACGAGGAGTAGTAAATGGTATTGAACTAAGCCCTGATACTAAATATAATTTAACTGCAACGAGCGATGGTAATATTTCAGAAAACGAAACCATAAGTACAGTAGGTGTAAAAGGTAGCAAACACTTTAAAAAAACACTTTATGTTGGAGGCAATACTGACCAAGTGGCTACTAAATTACCGCCAACCGAATACGAACATTTTTTTAAATACGATAGGAATAAAGTAGAAGATGAAGAAGCTTGGACAGTATTTATAGATAAGGTAATTGAATTAAGCAAAGTTAAAAAAGTAACTATTACAATTAGCGCAAGTGCATCGCGTGTGCCAACCCGAGCCTACAAAAGCAATAAACAATTAGCTGGAGTGCGCGGTAAAAAATTACAAGAAAAAATTAAAGAAAGTGTGGCAGCTAAGGGCGGAGATTTAAAGCAATTGCGTTTTACAAAAAAATCTAAAGTTGGTGGTCCTCGTTACAAAGGCGATTGGGATATTGGTCGTAAAAAATACGAGCCCTTTCAGTTTGTAAAGGCAAAGGCAAAATAAAATAAAAAACCCCCTATTAAATAGGGGGTTTTTTATTTTTATTTATTAAGGTTTTTCGAAATATATTTTTGTGTGGGCAATAAGGCTTGCTGTATGCGTTTGGCATAATGAATGCTATCTAAAATTTCTTTTTGTTTTTCTTCAATCAACTTGTTTTTTTCTTCAAGATTTTTTAAGGTTTCTTTTAATTGTTCTTCGGCTTTTAATTTTAGCGTTACTTCTTTTTTAAACGATATGTTCCAACCAACTATTGATACAACTAAAAAGATAGGGCCTAAAGGAAGCAATGCTGGCCAACCGGGCCAATGCATAAACTTAAATAGAGGTGCTAAACATAAAAAAAATATGGCAAACAAATCTGTAAAACTCCATATTAAGGCTGTTTTAGAAAGTATTGCTTTTCGTTTTTCATATCGCCTTTTTATAATAAGCGGTAAACATCCAAAACAAAATAAAAAAATAGAAATAATAACCTCCATATTAGCTCCAGGCCACCACATCCTTTTACTGATAATACCAAAAGTTAAAATGAAACAGCAAACAATGGATAAAGCAATTACGGCTCGTTTTTGCTTTTTTATTGTAGAACGATAATAAATTAACGAAAAACTAGACGAAAACCCAAAAATAAACATGACACCCAGAATAATGATACCTCCTTTAGGTAAGCCAAAATAACTGTCAGATTGTTCCACGGTTAGAATTAACCAAACAATTAAAACCGGGCAGGTAATAAGTAATGTTCTTCCAATTTTGTTTAACATAAAAATATTTTTTCAAAAAATTTATATTACATAAGAATCTTATGTATCTTTGTCTTATGTAATTTAAGTAAAAATATAAATTAATTTAAAATATACCAAATGAACTATTCATCTGAATTAATAAAAGGCACCTTAAAAACAATTGTACTAAAGCTTTTGGCAAACAACAAGCGTATGTATGGATACGAAATTACCCAAACTGTAAAAGAACTAACGAATGATAAAATTTTAATTACAGAGGGTGCGTTATACCCTACTCTTCACGCCTTAGAAAGTGATGGCTTAGTAACAACCGAGACAGAATTTATTGGAAAACGCGTAAGAAAATATTATCGCTTGAGCCCAGAAGGAAAAGCAAAAACAAAAGAAAAAGTAAATGAATTAACAGATTTTATGAATACCATGAAATTTTTGTTGGACATAAAACCAATATAAATGTATTGCCTTAATGATAAACAAATTGATTTTATCCTCAACGACATTAGTGCACGTGGCGTTGGGATGGAGAGCCTGCAGCAAAACCTGTTAGATCATATTTGTTGTATTATTGAGCAAAATCTCGAAGCAGATGGAGACTTTGAGAGCTTTTATCAAAAAACCATAAAAACATTTTATAAAGATGCTTTATGGGAAATAGAAGAAGAAACACTCCTATTATTAACCTTTAAAAACTACTACAGTATGAAAAAAATAATGATAGCTGGCGGAATATTTTCTGCCACAACAATGACCATTGGCCTAATTTTGAAATTTTTACACTTACCCGGAGCTTCAATATTGATACTGCTTGGGGTAGTTTCATTAGGCTTTTTATTTCTACCGCTGATGTTTGTCTTAAAAACAAAAGACAAACAAAACAAAAAAGATAAATTGATAGTTGGGCTTGGTACCGTTTTTGGTATTTTAATAAGCTTTGCTATACTTTTTAAAATTATGCACTGGCCAGGGGCTAATATAATGGGGTTAATTTCTATTGGAATTATGTTGCTGGTGTTTACGCCTGTATACTTCTTTACCGGAATACGCCACCCTGATACAAAAGTTAATACAATTGTAGTTACAATACTATTAATAATGGGTTGTGCCTTGTTTTTAACTTTGGTTAATGCTCGTCCGGGTGTTTCTATCGCTAAAAGTACCGAAAGTTCAAATCAATATTTAGAAGAAACATACAGATATGCTTCTAAACAAAACGAAATCATATTTGCATCATTAACAAATGATAGTATTGCAAATACAAATCAACTTAAAGAGTTGCACAAAAAAGGTAATGAGTTATGTAACAAAATTGAAGTTTTAAAATTTAATTTGCTTGAAGCTACTGAAGGGGTTCCTTTAACAGTAATCAACTATAGTGATCTTAGCAAGCCAGATAATTATGATATTCCAAGTCATATTTTATTTAGTGAAACAATGGCTAATCAGCAGTTGTTAGATTTAAAACAAAATCTTAACGACTTCAATGCATATACATCTTCAACATTTAATAAAAACAGTGCGGATTTAATAAATTTATCAGATAAGCCTATCGATAACACAAATGAAAAAATTAGCTGGGAGAAACGTAACTTTTATCATGTACCCTTAACGTGTGTTTTAAGAAATTTAACGCAATTACAAATGGAGTTGCGATATATGGAATTAAGCTGCTTAAAATAAGTATAAGAAAAAAGCTCTTCTTAAAGGAAGAGCTTTTTATTTTTTGTTTTTTAATTTTCGGTTAATAAACTTTTCGCTTGGTAGCATGGCTTGTTGTATGCGTTTGGCATACTGAATACTGTCTAATATTTCTTTTTGTTTTTCATCTACTAAATGTTTTTGTTGTTCAACCAAATTTTTTTGTTCCTCAACAAGGTCTCGTTGGTTTTGTATAATCCGCTTTTGTTTTTGGGAAATTTTAAGCCGATTATAAACAAAAGCTGCAAATGCCATTACTATCGCCAAAAAACCAGAGCCAAGTATTAGTGTTAGTTCGTTACGTTTTTTTTCTTCCGAAAATTTTAATTCACTCAGCTTTTTTTCTTCAGCAACTTTTATGCTATCAGCAGTTTGCTTTTTATCAAACTCGTATAACATTTCTTTTTGAAAAGAAGCTTTACGGTTTTCCTCGCTGTTTAATGTGTCATGGGTTGCGACATATTTTTTGTATGCGTCGAGGGCGTTTTGAGGTTGATTGATTTTTTCATAAAGCTGGGATAAGGCTTCGTATTGGAATCTGAGATCATACACCGAATTAATTTCTGTATTGATTTTGACTGACTGTTGCAAATAATTTTCTGCTTCTTTGTATTTGTTTTGTTTAAGATATACTTTTCCTATATTTCCTAAAATGCTTGCCTCGTATGTTTTATCGCCCACCTCGCGGTTTATTTTTAATGCTTTAAAAAAATAATCAATAGCTTGTTCGTATTTTTTCTGCAATGCATACACAAATCCTATATTTTCTAAGTTTACCGATTGGCCACTCCTATTATCAGTACTTTGATTTATTTCGAAGGATTTAAAATAATAATCCAACGCCTTATCATAATCTTTTTGACCTAAATAAACTCTTCCAATATTTCCTAAGTTGTTTGCCTGACCGCTTTTGTCAGCAATTTCCTCCTTTATTTTTAACGACGTAAAATAATAATCTAAAGCCTTGGCATATTTTTCCTGAAGTAGGTAACTATTTGCAATATTAGCCAATGCATTGGCTTGTCCATATTTATTGCCAAGTTCGTCTGTAATTTTAAGAGCCTTAAAATAATATTCGAGCGCAAGTGCATTTCTTCCTTGGCTATAATAAGTGGTTCCTATATTGCTATAGTTCGACATCAGTCCTTCTTTATTTTTTATGCGTTCATTTATTTTTTGTGCCTTTAAAAGATACTCAAGTGCCTCGTTTTGTTTCCCATTGTTCATATATACCCCACTCATATAACCTAAGCTTCCGGCTATTACTTTCAGAGCCTTGTTTCTAAGGGTACTATCCTGCACATTTTGGTATTTATTTAATAATGCCAAACTTTGTTTATAGTGATTTTCTGCACTATTAAAATTACCTTTAAGTGCATAACATCTGCCCATTTGGCGCAAGCTCTCCGCCTGCTTTATATCGTCTTTTGCATTTTTTGCTTTTGTAATACTTAATTTAAGATAGTAAACAGCAGTGTCGGGGTTCGCGTTAAGCAACTGTAAGCCTAATTTGTAATAAATTGTATAAAGATTTGTATCTGCCGAAATACCTTTAGCGCTTTGCCATTTTTTTAACTCAGAAAAAAGTGAATCGGTTTTTGGATGTGGCAAACCTTGTAAAGTAAAAGTCCACAAAAACAATAATACATAATTTTTCATTCAAATAAAGGTATAATCTATTATTTTATTGGAATTGTTTTAAAATACGGGCAATAAACTTATCGCTTGGTAACATGGCTAGTTGTATGCGTTTGGCGTAGTTAATGCTATCTAAAACTTCCTTTTGTTTTTGAAAGATTTCGTCTTTTTGTTTTGTAATTAGCGCGTTAGCCGATTTTCTCTCCGCATTAGATTTTTTAAGTTTATAAATAAAATACCCACAAATACAAAGCGCTATGGCTATTATTATTAATACGTAATTAAGTAACTTATTCTTTTCTTCCTTGAGTTCAATTTCCTTTTTTCTTTCAATATCCTTTTTTTCGTATTTTAAACTATCTTGCTGCAGTTTTTTGCTAAAATCGTATTGAAAAGTAAGGCTTCTTAGTTCCTGAATTTTGTCCAAACCATACAAGCTATCTTTAATAAAAAAGTACCTCTTTTGATAATTATATGCCTTCTCAAATTGTTTTGACTGCTCGCTTATTTCAATAAGCGGCTCTAAAGCTCTCCTTTCCAATTCAATATTATCAATTTTTTTACTTTCGATTATCGCTTCATTAAATATTTGAACACTTTCGTTAAGTTGCTTTAACTTAAAAAGACTCTTCCCTATATTTATCTGCGATTCAACTAAAGCACTAACCTGCGCATTATTGTTTTTTCGCATCCTATATCCTCGTTTAAAATGGGTTAATGCCTCTTTATATTTTTCATATTTATAAAAATACATTCCTATGTTGTTATAACTTTGTCCAATATAAACACTATCATTGCCCTCAAGTCTTATTTCTAAACTTTTATACAGGTAATATTTAGTTAGGATTGAGTCGTTTATTTCTAAATAAATTAACCCTAAATTATTTAACATAGCCGCTTTTTGTTTGGTGTTATGATTTTTCTCGGCTACTTTTAATGCTTTATTATAATACAATATGGATGTTTTGTTGTTATCTAAGTAGGAATTTATTAAGCCTTGTTCATAGTAAATTTTAAAATCGAGATTTGTGTGACATGTATCGGAACGATTTAATAAAGCTTTGTTAAAATATTTGGTTGCAGAAGATAAATCATCATTATCTAAATAAAATTTTCCAGATTTATAGTATCCTAAAAATAATTTTTCGGCTTGATTTTTTGCCAAACTAATAGCACCAATAAAAGCCCTAAGCGCTTCGTGTGAATTAGATTTTTTACTTACAAAGTCTCCAAACAAAATTTTACTGTAAAACGCTAAACTGCTATCGGTTTTAAAATTGGTTTCAAACTTTTTAATCTCATTAGTAAGCCTTTCAGTGTCAAAATATTGTAATGAGTCGTTAATTTTTAAATAATCACTAAATATTGAGCGCTGACCATTTAACTGTGTTAGCAGAAGAGAAAAAAAGGATATTAAAAGTGCTCTTTTCAATTGTATTGTTGAGAAACTAAATATACAAAACAAAATAATGAACTTATACTATTTGTTTTTTAAGCGTTTAATGGTTTTCGTAATAAATTTGCTATTTGGCAACATGGCTTGTTGTATGCGTTTTGCATAATTAATACTATCTAATATCTCTTTTTGTTTTTCTTCAATGTTTGCTTTACTCTCATTTAATTCTTTTTTAAACAAATACACAACGGTTAATGTTGCCATCAAAACTGTAAACAAATTAATTACCATTATTACCATTACAAACTTAATGTTTTCAACTGGTGGAATATACATTTGTCCAATACTTGAAAGGGTTAAAACAAAAACAGAAATGCCAATAAATAAAAACGAATGTTTGTTTTTATCAAAAATGATAAGTGCCGGCATAGTAGTGGCAATAAAGCCCATATAAAACCCAGCATCTTTTCCTGAAATTAAATTGACGTATCCAAAACACAAAGGCGCAAAAATAGAAATATAAATTCTTGCAAAGTTTAACCCAAATAACTTATTAAAGAGTAGCGTTAATGAGAAAACGATTGCGCCCCCAAAAAAAACTAGTGAAATAAAATAATACCCCGTTGCTCCAAACAAAATAAAATAGAGTAACGAGACTGGAACACCTAACAAACTAATTCCATTAACTAATTTTGTTTTCTCTTTTTGGTCAGGAGAATAGTGTTTCTTTATCCCTATCGAAATTATATTTTGAAATAGTTTTTGCACTAATTAAATATACATAAATTATTTCGAGTTTATTCATTAAGTAAATTTATTGTGTTTTTTTAATTGCCTATCAATAAATTTGTCACTAGGAAGTAAAGCCTGTTGAATTCTTTTGGCATAACGAATGCTACTTAAAATCTCGTTTTGTTTGTTTTCAATTTCTATTTTTTGATGTGATATTTCCTTATTAGCATTTAAAAGTAAATTAAATGTATATGCATTATTTAAAGCTAATGCTATAAAGGGCGAAAGCGAACGTAAAAAATTTATATTTTCTAATGTATAGGTGTTTTTATTTTGGTGCTGCACCGAAAATAATCCGATTAGTTTTTGTTTTACAAACAGAGGAATCATTATTATTGATTCGCAATGCAAATCCTCTTTTCCATGTAGTTGATAAGGCCCTTTTAAATATTTATCATAATCATCTTGCAAATTATAAATGATAATTTCGCTTTTACTTTTTATAGTATATGCAATTAAACTATTTGGGTTTGAAATAGAGGTTGTAAAATCTTCAGCTACTATTTTATTTTGCTTTACGCAATAATTCACAAATACTTTTGTGTTTTCTTCGTCATAAGCACAAATAACAAAAAACGAAACTGGCATTAATTCATTTATGCTTTGATAAATGATTTTCATTACCGCATCCGTTTCTAATGATGAGTTTAGTTCTTTAATTATTACCTCAAATAATTCTGCTTTACTAAGGCTTCTATTTAAACTCATTTTTAATTTAGCTCGCAAAAGCCTCTTCCGTATAAGCTTCTATAGGCGCACAACTGCAAACCAAATTTCTATCGCCATAAGCATTATCAACACGTGCTACGCTTGGCCAAAATTTATTTGCCTTTACGTAAGGTAACGGAAATGCCGCCTTCTCGCGGGCATAAGGTTTATCATAATTATCAGAAATAATTAGTTTAGCAGTATGTGGTGCGTTTTTAATTACATTGTTTACCTTATCTGCGTCACCATCAATAATTTCTTGTATTTCCTTACGAATAGAAATCATCGCTTCGCAAAAACGATCTAACTCCGCTTTAGCTTCACTTTCTGTTGGTTCCACCATCAAGGTGTTTACAACTGGGAATGCCACCGTTGGTGCATGAAAACCATAATCCATTAAACGTTTAGCAATATCAGCAACTTCAACTCCACTTGCCATTTTAAAATCGTTACAATCTAAAATCATTTCGTGGGCGCAACGGTTTTGTGTACCGGTATATAAAATTTTGTAATGATCTTTTAAAACCTCTTTCATGTAGTTGGCATTTAAAATAGCTGTTTCGGTAGCCGCCTTTAAACCATCACTTCCTAACATTTTTATATAACCATAACTAATTAATAAAATTAAAGCGCTACCAAATGGTGCTGAGCTTACGGCATGTATTCCCTTTTCGCCACCTGTATTTACAATAGGATGCGACGGCAAATAAGGAACTAACTTTTCTACCACACCAATAGGGCCCATTCCCGGGCCACCGCCACCATGAGGAATAGCAAATGTTTTATGCAAATTTAAATGGCAAACATCTGCTCCAATATTACCCGGAGAGGTTAAACCTACTTGCGCATTCATATTGGCGCCATCCATATAAACTAATCCACCGTTATCGTGAATTATTTTTGTAATTTCTGTAATAGCTTCTTCGTAAACACCATGGGTGCTAGGGTAAGTAACCATTAAACAACTCAAAGTATCCTTATATTTTTCAGCTTTTTCTTTTAAATCAACTAAATCTACATTTCCTTTTTCGTCGCACTTGGTAATAACAATGTCCATACCTGCCATAGCAGCGCTTGCAGGATTAGTGCCATGTGCAGATTGCGGAATTAAAGCTACTTTACGATTTGCACCACCATTTGCTAAATGATATTGACGAATAACCATTAAGCCAGCGTATTCGCCCTGTGCGCCTGAGTTAGGTTGAAAACTCATTTTTGCGAAACCCGTAATATTACTTAAATCTTTATCTAAAGTAGCAATCAATTCTAAATAACCTTGTGCCTGGTTAACTGGTACAAACGGGTGAATGGAAGCAAACTCAGGCCAAGTAATTGGTAATAATTCAGAGGCTGCGTTTAATTTCATTGTACAACTTCCTAAAGCAATCATAGAATGAACTAACGATAAATCTTTATTTTCTAAACGTTTAATGTAACGCATCATTTCGCTTTCGCTATGGTATGAATTAAATGTTGGATGCGTTAAATAACTGGATGTACGATTTAAGTTGGATGACTTTATTACTTTAGATTCTAAAGGTTCAGCTACCAACTTAATTCCAAAGATGGAAAGAATATCTACCAAATCTTCTTGTTCAACTGTTTGATCTATAGAAATACCAATATGTTTTTCATCTATTTTTCTAAAATTAATTTCTTTGGCTTCGGCTAATGCAACGATTTTATTTGCATCACATTCTACCACAAGCGTATCAAAATATAATTTTGTTTTTACGTTTATGCCTGCACTTTTTAATGCGCCCACAATAGTATCGGTAGCGTTATGAACCTGTTGCGCAATGGCTTTAATGCCATCTGGACCATGATATACTGCATACATACTTGCCATAATGGCCAGTAAAGCTTGAGCAGTACAAATATTACTGGTTGCTTTATCGCGTTTAATATGTTGTTCGCGAGTTTGCAATGCCATGCGTAAACCTTGATTACCCTCAGCATCAATGCTTACGCCAATAATACGACCTGGGATTAAACGTTTGTAATCTTCGCGACAACAGAAAAATGCTGCGTGCGGTCCACCATAACCTAATGGCACACCAAAGCGTTGAGAGTTACCATACACCACATCTGCACCCCACTCGCCCGGAGGCGTAAGCAATGCAAGGGCTAATAAATCAGAACCAACTGCCACTTGTATGCCTGACTCTTTACATGAATCAATGTAAGCCTTGTAGTTATTAGCTTCGCCATTAATATCTGGGTACTGAATAATGGAGCCGAAAAAAGTATCGTCTAATTTTGTTGTTTCAACATTACCAACCACAACTTCTATTCCTACTGGATTAGAGCGGGTTTTAATAACGTCTATTACTTGCGGAAAACACGTTTCGCTTACAAATAATTTATGTGCGTTTGCCTTTTGTTTTTCGCGACTACGGTTACTATAAAACATAAACACAGCTTCTGCTGCGGCTGTTGCTTCATCCAACAAACTAGCATTGGCAATTGGCATGGCTGTTAAATCCATTACCATAGTTTGAAAATTTAAAATGGCTTCTAATCTGCCTTGTGCAATCTCTGCTTGATATGGGGTATAAGCCGTATACCAACCCGGGTTTTCTAATACATTACGTTGAATAACTGCTGGTAAAATGTTGTTGTAATAACCTAAACCTATGTAAGAACGAAATACTCTATTTTTTTTGCCTAAGGCACGTAGATGCTTATGGTATTGGAATTCGCTAAATGCAGCGCCAATAGTAAGCGGTTGTTTTAAACGAATGTTTGAGGGAACTGTTTGATTAATTAATTCATCAATACTTGACACTCCAATTTTTTTTAACATAGCTTTTACCTCTTGTTCACGAGGGCCATTATGGCGATTTACAAATTTATCGGTAGACATAATTTAGAGAGATTTAGAGCGTTAAATTTACTAAACAAATTACAGTATGCAAAGTTTAAATTAGTTAATATGTTAGCATAATGCCAATGCTAATCAATTACCAATGTTCTATTATTTTGTTGAAACAACTTTAATTCTTCAGCTTTTTTAAACAGTAATTTTACTGCGTTAGTGCCTGTTTCTCCTAAGTCTATCGAAAAATTATTTACATACAAATTTATGTGTTTTTTCATGACCTCCACACTCATTTCCTGAGCGTGGGCTTTTACATAAGGCATACAGCTTTGTGGATTGGCAAAAGCAAACTCTACACTTTTTTTAATAAGTCGGTTTATTTTTTGTTGAGCTTCGGCATCAAAACTTCGTTTAATAACAATGCCACCTAAGGGAATTGGCGCATGAATTAGAGATTCCCAAAATTCACCTAAATCTATTATTTTTTTTAAACCTTTTTCTTCGTAAGTAAACCGGTTTTCATGGATGATGAGTCCCGCATCCACCTCGCCGGAAAGTATAGCGTTTTCAATATCGCTAAACACATACTCTATTTTGTTTTTTAAATAAGGATAAGCCAACGACAATAAAAAGTTGGCTGTGGTCAATTTGCCTGGGATAGCAATTTTTGAGTTCTCAGCCAAATCTTGAATCTTGCGTCTTACGTCTTGAATCAACAATGGTCCGCAATTAAACCCTAAAGCGCTACCCGCTCTTAATAAGATATAATTATCCAAAACGTGTCCGTAGGCATGAAAGCTAAGCTTGGTAATATCCAACTCACCGTTTAGTGCTCTTGTATTTAGTGTTTCCACATCGAGTAATTCCACTTTAAAATTTAGTCCTTCGGTATCAATTTTATTATGAACGAGTGCATCAAAAATAAAACAATCGTTGGGACAGGGCGAGAAACCAAGGGTAAGAGATGTTGGATTTTGAACGTTGGATTTTAGATTTGACATTAAAGTGTAATTATTTCGTTTATTATTTTAATTAATGCCTCGTTCAAATTACTAATCGCCAAAGGCATATTCCACTTGCTTTTATTACGTTTTTCAACGTAATTAGATATGGCTCTAATTTGAATGGGATAATCTATACTGCGTTCACAACTCCTAAAAAATGCTGCACCTTCCATACTTTCAACATCTGGGCTAAACAATTGTTTAACCTTCTTAATGCTACTGGTATTTCCATGCACGGTGTTTACAGTAATTCCGTTTACCTTTTTTAGTTCATTTAATGAAGTAAGAATAGTAATTTCTTCGTACGAAAAAACAGATTTTCCCCCTAAAGCCATATCTTCCAATTTAATAAAATCGTTGTCGTTTTCGGCACCCATTTCACACAGTTCATCTTTAACTACATTTACCACTTCGCCAATTTTAATATCGTATCTAAAACTGCCTGCTACACCGGCATTAATGCAATAATTATAGTTGCTATTAATGTATCTTGCCATTATATATGCAGTGTTTACCATGCCTACACCTGTAATTAAAACGTCTATTCTTGTATTGTTATACTCTCCATCATACATATAACCGGTTTGGATATAGGTATCGCTTAAACCTATTTTAGTTAATAGAGGCTCTATTTCAAATTTTGTTGCTGCTACTATTAAAATATTTTTATCATTCATTATTTAAAATTACTAATATTCTATTTAATTTTACAGTATGATTTACTTAACCCGTCACGAACATTTTAATGCTGCGCACAAACTTTATAACCCAAACTGGACAGAAGAAAAAAATACTGAGGTGTTTGGCAAATGTGCTAACGCAAATTGGCACGGACATAATTACGATTTAATAGTTACCGTTAAGGGAGAGGTAAACCCTGATACCGGCTTTTTAATAGATGCGAAAATTTTAAGTACCATTTTAAACACTTATGTTTGCGATAAATTAGACCACAAAAATCTAAATTTAGATGTTGATTTTATGAATGGTAAATTGGCAAGTACCGAGAACTTAGCAATTGCCATCTGGCATCAAATTACGCCACATTTACCTACAAATGTTAAATTGCATTGTGTAAAGTTATATGAAACTCCTAGAATTTGCGTGGAGTATTTTGGCTAGTCAGGCTGAGCGGAGTGAAAGCTAACCATAGAGGCACAAAGTAAAATAAGAAAATATGGGAACTTTTTTATTAGAAAAAGACATTAATGTAATGTGCTTAACGGCCAAATTCTTTCCTGAAGGGGTACACGATGTGCATGAAGATTTAAAAGCATTAGTTCCTAATTCGGATCAACGATTGTTTTTTGGAATATCTCGTCCCGACCAAAACCATCAAATTATCTATAAAGCAGCAACCGAATCCAAAACACAAAACGAAGCACGGACATTAAACTTAGAGCCGTTTACGATTAGCAAAGGCAGTTTTTATTATATTACACTCATTGATTACTATAAAAACATTCCCAATGTTGAAACCACTTTTAAAAAACTACTCTCTCATCCAAATATTGACCCCGACGGCTATTGTTTGGAGTGGTACTTAAATGGTGGAAGAAACGTAAGGTGTATGGTGAAAATAAAAGAATAATCTTTGTTTTCCACAAATTGAGAAGTTTTTTTATTTTGGGTCTGCCTAATTCGCGAAATATGTGGCTTTTTTTAACTAAATTTTATATCTATTCTCCCAAAAAATCATTATTTTTACTTTAGCAAATTAAATTTTAAACAATTTTAATTTAAACTTGTTAACACAAATTAAACAAGCCACTTGATAGGCAAACTTCCTAAACAGTGCTTGTAAATTAAAAAAATCAAAACATAGCTTAACCAACTATTTTGTGATTTAAAAACAAACCCATGAGCAATAAAATTGCGGTGTATAGAAAAGAACATTTTAACGCTGCCCATCGTTTAAACAATCCCGCATTAAGCAGCGAAGAGAATGCTTTCTTATTTGGTAAATGCAATTATCCAAACTATCACGGACATAATTATGATTTAATTGTTAAAGTTATTGGCGAAATAGACCCTAAAACAGGCTATGTTATGGATATGAAAGTGCTTAGCGATATTATTAAAAATAACGTTTTAGAAAAATTTGACCATAAAAATTTAAACTTAGATACCGAAGAATTTAAAAACCTAAACCCAACAGCCGAGAATATTGCAATGGTTATATACAACATTCTTAAACCTAAATTAAATAACCAACTCGAACTAAAAATTACCTTGTATGAAACAGAAAGAAATTACGTTGAATACCCTGCTTAATGGCAGCAACATAAAATTAAGTGATTTAACCGCCGAAGAAATTGGTGACGAGCACGCCAGTACCGGTATTGAAACGCCTATGAAACCGGATGCTTTTAAATTGAGCGACGATGAAAAAATGAAAAAAATTCAATTTCATTTTACCGAAATAATGGAAACCTTGGGCTTAGACTTAACCGACGATAGCCTAAAAGGTACGCCACAACGCGTAGCAAAAATGTATGTAAAAGAAATTTTTAGTGGCTTAAATCCTGATAACAAACCTAAAATTGCTTTGTTTGAAAACAAATACCAATACAAACAAATGTTAGTAGAAAAAGATATTACGTTTTATAGTAATTGCGAACACCATTTTGTACCTATTTTTGGTAAAGCCCACGTTGCATATATTAGTAACGGAAAGGTAATTGGCTTATCAAAATTAAACCGCATTGTTCAGTATTTCGCCAAGCGTCCGCAGGTGCAGGAGCGATTAACGGTGCAAATAGCGCACGAATTGCAAACCATTTTACAAACAAAAGACGTAGCTATTATTATTGATGCCAAACATTTATGTGTAAGTAGCCGTGGTGTACAGGACATTAATTCTGCAACAGTTAGTTCGTTTTACGGTGGTAAATTTGAAGATGAGGCTGCACGTTCTGAGTTTTTAAAATACATTGAAATGAAAACGAATTATTAAAATTGTCATTAGAATTAAAATATCCTTCCTTTCATGTAAAAGTAAAAAACGGAGATGGGCAAACAAAAATTTTTGACCCTGTTCGTAAAAAGTGGTTTGTGTTAACGCCCGAGGAATGGGTGCGGCAACATGTTTTAAATTACTTAATTGAAATTAAAAAATATCCGTCGTCACTTATTTCTGTTGAAAAAGAAGTTGCACTTAACGGCTTAAAAAAACGTTACGATATCGTTTTATATAAAAAAGATTTAAATCCTTTTTTGATTGTTGAGTGCAAAGCCCCTTTTATAGAATTGGATATAACAACAATTGAACAGGCTCAGCGTTATAATTTGATTGTAAAAGCAAACTACTTAATGATTACGAACGGCATTAAAGACTTGGTGTTAAATGCAGATAATAAAAATGTCGATTTGCCAAACTATTTTTAATATATTTATATTATTTTGATGATTTAGATATGGCAAATAGTATTAGTAATCCACTTCAATTTTATTCCAAGCAACTTTTACAACAGTTTAAAAAAGCAAAAGCAGCTAAAAATGCTGCACTTTATTTGTACAAAGAAAATACGCGAACCCCTTTGTTTATGGCCGAAAGCCTGACTCGTATTTTGTTGTCATTAAGCGCAAATCCAAATTTTGAAAAATGGAACAAGGTGTTTAAAAAATTGGAAGACACTTTGGGAGAGATTGACTTTTATGATGCTGCATTGAGAAATTTTTCAAAAAACAAACTTATAGAAAAAGAATCGTTAGCCTATTTATTAAAAAAGAGAAACAAAGTAATTGATAAGTTCAATAAAAAATTAATTGAAAAAGAATTTTACTTGCCTGTTTTTAATCAGGCGTTTTTGTCTCATGAATTAAATTTAAACGATAAATTAATTATTGGTGAAATAAAAAAACATATTACCCGTGAGTTAGATAATATTTCAGAGTTTTTTAGTCAGTTTCCTAATTCGTTCGACAATATGGAACTACAGGTGCACGAACTCCGACGAAAATTACGCTGGATAAGTATTTATGCCCAAAGCTTAAACGGTATTATTGTTTTAAAAGCAGTTAAAGGCAAATATGTGTGGGAAAAAGAACTTATTACGCCTGCCGAAAAAACATCACCCTATAACAATTTGGTTATTGTCAAAAATTTAAAAGACTATATCTATTTTAACAACAAAGCTTTTTATGCATTAAGCAATGTTATCAAAAAGCTGGGCGAAATTAAGGATCCTGGTTTAAACTTACTTTTGCTTGAAAAATGTATGAGAAAAACACATTCCGAAAAGATTTTAAACATACGCAAAAAAGCACAGGAACAATTAAAATTAAACCTAAGTGAACACGACCTTTTAAATGAAGCGCATAAAGTATTGCTTTTGTTTCTTAATAAATACGCTATTCAGAATGAATTAATATTAAAATAACCCCATTTTTTTTAAATTTTATTATGAAGAAGTTAGGGTATATAATTATACTTAGTCCGTTATTAATGTTATTTTTTTGTTTTTGCACGAAAAAAAAGAGCAGTACTAACACTTCAAACAACAATAATTCAACGACGAACGGAACGCCAACACAAACAATTAATCCGTGTACACAAAACTCAACTCTTGTTATTGGAGGAAGCGGCTGGAGCAATATAACCTGTGCTTCAACTTCAAGCCTGTCTCTTAAATCAATTAATGGCCTTACAGATATTACTGTTACATTTGCTTCCCCCCCTACATCGGGTACTTATTATCAAGTTTATCCTAGCGTTGGAGTTGGAGGATGTACTATTATATTAAACAATGCGCCTAGCCAACCAGCTGGAGTAATTTGGTACGGCATAGTAGGTTCAGTAAGCGTTACAACTTCAGCTACAGGTATTATTGCAACATTTGTCAATGTTCAATGTGAACAATACGACTTTATCTTTCCTCGAGTTACTCTTAATGGCTTTTTGGAATGTAATTAATTTTTATAATTAAGTCCTTTCACTCATTAAAAACACCCATTTGCTAATTTGTTAAATTATAATTAATATTATTGTGTAGTTTTCAAAAAAATTTATATGCAAAAATATACAGCTTTAATAATAGATGACGAAGAAGATAGCCGAAGTAACACGCGTAGTATGTTACAAAACTACTGTCCTGAAATAGAAGTAATAGGTGAAGCCTCCGGCGGGATGGAGGGAAAATTGAAAATACAGGAATTAAAACCTCACGTTGTGTTTTTAGACATTAATATGCCTGGCATGAATGGGTTTCAAATGTTAGAAGGCATTTATAATCGTGATTTTTGTGTTATTTTTTTAACCGCTTATAGCGAGCACGGCATTACCGCTGTTAAAGCCGGTGCCACGGATTATTTATTAAAGCCGCTTATGTTAAGCGAATTACAGGGCGCCGTCCGCAAGGTAGTACAGCATTATGAAGTTAAAGCAATTGCTGCACCCAAACAAGAAACTGATAAAAAAGTAATTTTAATTAATCATAGCAAAGGTTTTACTTTGGTTGACTTTAAAGATATTGTTTGGTTAGAAGCAAATGATAATTACACAAGCTTATATTTAAACGGACAGAAAAAAATTGTTGCTAGCAAAACATTAAAAGAATTTGAAACCATTTTACCTGATTCTGATTTTTTTAGAATTCACCGCTCGGCATTAATTAATATAAATTACGTAAAGGAATACAGTAATCATGAGGGTGGCGAAGTAATATTAAGCGATGGAACTCACGTACAAGTTAGTAAAGCCAGGGTACAAGAATTTGCTGAGTTTATTAAAACTAAATCTGTAACGCCAAAATAATTATATTTTATTAAAAAAATATTTATATTTGTATTCTTACAATGAAAATTTTAAATCCAATACACCATCATCATTTTAATAATACACAAGTAAGTGTAGGTATTGGTGCTATTTAATAAATTATATAAATACAATCATTATCTTAAGGCTTACCAAACAGGTAAGCCTTTTTTTATTTTAAAAAGCTCAATATATAAAACAAAAAACATGAAAAAAACATTAAAAATAGCGATTCAAAAATCAGGTCGTTTAAGTGAGAGTTCTTTAAAACTATTAAAAGAATGCGGCATAGATATTGATAACGGCCTAAACAAATTAAAAGCAGAGGCTTCGAACTTTCCTATTGAAGTGTTTTTTCTAAGAGATGATGACATTCCACAATATGTAGCAGATGGAGTTGCAGATATTGGAATAGTTGGAGAAAATGTGCTCTTGGAAAAAAACAAAAATTTAAAAGTTGTTGAAAAATTAGGCTTCGGAAAATGTCGTTTATCTTTGGCAATTCCGAAAGACCACTCGTATAAATCAATAAAGGATTTAAATGGGAAAAGAATCGCGACTACATATTCAACAATTTTATCAAAGTATTTAAAATCTCAAAAAATAAAAGCTGAGATTCACGAAATAAGTGGCTCGGTAGAAATTGCTCCAAGTATTGGTTTAGCTGATGCTATTTGTGATTTGGTAAGTTCTGGAAGTACTTTATTTACAAACGGATTGAAGGAAGTTGAAGTTATCTTAAAATCTGAAGCAGTATTGGTTGCTAATAAAAAATTGGGAAAAGAACAGCAAACGATTTTGGAGAAATTACTGTTTAGAATGAACGCCGTTAGAAAAGCAAAAAATACCAAATACATTTTATTAAATGCTCCAAACAATAAATTAGAAGCGATTTGCAAAATATTGCCTGGTATGAAAAGTCCGACTATTTTGCCTTTAGCTAATAAAGGTTGGAGTTCTGTTCACTCAGTTGTTGAGGAAAATCAGTTTTGGGAAATTATCGAAAAATTGAAAGCAGAAGGAGCCCAAGGAATATTAGTTGTACCCATTGAAAAAATGATACTATAATGGAACTAATTAAATACCCTAGTAAAGAAATCTGGAAAGATATTTTAAAGCGACCTAGTATTGACACAACATCACTAGAAGCAACAGTACAATCTGTATTGTCAGATATTAAAACAAATGGGCAATCAGCAGTTAGTAAGTACACTTTACAGTTTGATAAAGTAACTATTTCAAAGGTGCTTGTAAGTGATTCAGAATTTATAGAAGCTGAGAAACAGATTTCAAAAGAATTAAAAGAAGCTATTCAATTAGCGAAAAAGAACATTGAAACATTTCACTCGGCTCAAAAGGAAGAAGTAAAAATCATAGAAACAATGCCTGGTGTGAGGTGCTGGAGAAAATCTATCGCCATACAAAAAGTGGGATTGTACATTCCAGGCGGAACAGCGCCTTTATTCTCCACTATTTTAATGTTAGGTGTACCAGCAAAATTAGCTGGCTGCGAAGAAATTATTTTATGCACCCCTCCTGATATAAACGGCAATATTAATCCCGCTATTTTGTACACAGCCCAATTAGTAGGTATTTCAAAAGTTTATAAAGTGGGTGGAGTACAGGCCATTGGCGCGATGGCTTATGGAACTGACATTATTCCTCAGGTTTATAAAATTTTTGGTCCGGGTAATCAATACGTGACTTGCGCCAAACAACTAGTCAATAAACAAGGCGTGGCTATTGATATGCCCGCAGGGCCATCAGAAGTAGCAATATTAGTTGATGAAACCTGCGTTCCAGAATTTGTGGCAGCCGATTTATTATCTCAAGCAGAACATGGGTCAGACTCACAAGTGATTTTAGTTTCAACAAATGAAAGTGTCATCCAAACTATTCAAACCGAACTAGAAAAACAATTGGCTGTTTTACCAAGAAAAGATTTAGCCTCAAAAGCATTAGAAAACAGCAAGGCTATATTAGTAAAAACAAATTCGGAAGCAATCGAATTATTAAATGAATATGCTCCCGAACATTTAATTATTGCCTGCGCAAACGACGAACAATTAGCAGAACAAATTGTAAATGCCGGCTCTGTTTTTTTAGGAAATTATTCTTGCGAAAGCGCAGGCGATTACGCCTCAGGAACTAATCATACGTTGCCTACTAATGGCTTCGCGAAAGCATACAGTGGCGTTTCATTAGATAGTTTTGTAAAAAAAATCACTTACCAAAAATTAAGTAAAGACGGAATAAACAATATCGGTCCTGCAATTGAATTAATGGCAGAGGCAGAAGGGTTGCAAGCTCACAAAAATGCAGTAACAGTACGATTAAAAAGTAAGTTTTAAATTATGTTTAACCTAAATAACATTGTTAGAGAGAATATCAAATCACTAAATTCTTATAAAGTTTGGAGAGATGATTATTTGGACAATAAAGAGGTCGTTTTTTTAGATAATTGCGAAAACAATTTGGGCTCGCCAATTGGCTTGGGCTATGAACGCTATCCTTCCTCGTCACAAACAAAAGTGAAAGAGGCTATCGCAAAATATAAAAATGTTCAAGTTAATCAAGTTACCATTGGAAATGGAAGTGATGAATTAATTGATTTATTAATCCGTTGCTTTTGTGAACCTAAACAAGACAACATTTTGATTTGCGAACCAACCTTTGGGATGTTCAAAGTATATGCTCAATTAAATAATGTAGAAGTTTTAAATGCTCCACTAAAAAAAGAAAGTTTTTTATTTGACGAACAAACCATTCTAAAAACTACGAATTTAAGAACGAAACTCATTTTTATTTGCACTCCAAATAATCCAACTGGCACTAGTATCTCGATAGAACAATTAAAAACCATTGCAATAAATTTTAATGGCATTGTGGTTGTTGATGAAGCGTATATTGATTTCTCTGAAAAATCCTCTGCCCTATCTTTAATTACTGAATTTGAAAATATATTAGTTTTACAAACATTTTCAAAAGCCTGGGGCTTAGCAGCTCTGCGTGTCGGTGTAGCATACAGTAATCCTTCAATTATTGAAATCTTAAATAAGGTTAGACCACCTTTCAATATTAATAGCAATTCACAAGAATTGATATTAAACGCCTTACAAAAATCAGCAATAAAGGATATATTAGTAGAGAACATTTTAAAACAAAAAACATATTTAGAAAATGAATTGCTACAATTATCTTTTGTCAAAACCATAACTGAAAGCGATGCAAACTTTCTACTGATAGAAGTAACGGATGCCAACAAAATATCTAATTATCTTTTAGAACAAAATATTTTAATTAGCAATCGATCAAGTTTATTGAATTGTAAAAATAGAATTCGCATAAGTGTAGGAACAGAACAAGAAAACAAACAATTAATCACTTTATTAAAACAATATAACTAACATGCAAAAAGTATTATTTATAGATAGAGATGGAACTTTAATTTGGGAACCACCAACTGATTTTCAAATTGATAGTTATGAGAAATTTAAATTTTTACCTGGTGTAATTACTTGGCTTGGAAAAATTGCTCGTGAGTTAGATTACGAATTAGTAATGGTAACAAATCAAGATGGTTTGGGAACTGATTCATTTCCTGAACATACATTTTGGCCAGTGCATAATTTAATGGTTGATACTTTGGCAAACGAAGGGATTATTTTTGAAGATCAATGTATTGATAGAACCTTTGAAAAAGATAATCAACCTACACGAAAACCAAATACTGGGATGCTAACCAAATACGTTAATGGCGATTACGATTTAGAGAATTCTTTTGTAATTGGAGATAGATTAACGGATGTTAATTTAGCTAAGAATCTTGGTAGTAAATCTATTTTTATTAAAAATTATGATAAAGAAACTGGTTTCGAAAATGACATCCACAAAATAGTTGAAACCTGGGAAGAGATTTATAATTACTTAAAATTACCAGAAAGAAATATTACACACACTAGAACTACAAAAGAAACAGATGTTACTATCGCAATTAATTTAGATGGAAGTGGTAAATCTGATATCAAAACTGGATTATCATTTTTTGATCATATGTTAGAGCAAATTGCCAAACACGGAAATATTGATTTAACAATCAATGCCAAGGGTGATTTACATATTGACGAACACCATACCGTGGAAGACACAGCGATTACTTTAGGAGAAGCGTTTTCAAAAGCGATTGGAGATAAAAGAGGAATTGAGAGATATGGGTTTTGTTTGCCCATGGATGATTGTTTGGCTCAAGTAGCATTAGATTTTGGCGGAAGAAATTGGATTGAATGGCAGGCAGAATTTAAACGCGAAAAAATTGGCGATGTGCCAACAGAAATGTTTTATCACTTTTTCAAATCGTTTAGTGATGCTTCAAAATGTAATGTAAATATTAAAGTGGAAGGCATTAATGAGCATCATAAAATAGAAGCCATCTTTAAAGCTTTTGCAAAGTCAATAAAAATGGCCGTTAAGCGAGATGCAAGTAATATGAGTTTGCCAACTACTAAAGGAGTTTTGTAATGAACGTAACTATCATAAAATATAACGCAGGAAATATTCAATCTGTTTTGTTTGCATTAGGGCGTATTGGGGTTACTGCATTAGTAACCGATGATATTGAAATTTTGCAAAAATCCGATAAAGTAATATTTCCAGGAGTTGGCGAAGCGAGTTCAGCAATGAAGTATCTAAAAGAACACCAATTAGATAAACTTATTGTATCATTAACACAACCTGTATTAGGCATTTGTTTAGGCATGCAATTAATGTGTCAACATTCCGAAGAAGGGAATACTAATTGCTTAGGTATTTTTGATAATAATATTAAACTATTCGAAGGAGATATTAAAGTTCCTCAAATTGGCTGGAATAACATTTATGATTTAAAAACGAATTTATATAAAAACGTTAAAGAAAATGAATACATGTATTTTGTGCACAGTTATTACGCAGAATTAAGCAAAGATACAATCGCCAAAACAAAGTACGGAATTGAATATAGTTCATCTTTACAAAATAATAATTTTTATGGCGCTCAATTTCATCCCGAAAAATCAAGTGACGCTGGCCAACAATTATTAGAAAACTTTATCAAATTATAAATATGCAAATCATTCCAGCAATAGATATTATCGATGGCAAATGTGTGCGATTAACACAAGGCGACTATGCTCAAAAAACTATTTATAATGAAAATCCATTAGAAGTTGCTCAAGAATTTGAAAGCATTGGCATTAAGCGTTTGCACTTAGTTGATTTAGATGGCGCTAAACTAGGAAAAGTGGTAAACTACAAAGTACTTGAAAAAATCGCCAGCAAAACAAAACTATCTATTGACTTTGGCGGAGGCATTAAAACCGATGATGATATTGAGACTATATTTAATTATGGGGCTGATTTAGCAACTATAGGAAGTATTGCTGTTAAAAACAAAACTTTATTTTTTTCATGGGTGAAAAAATATGGCGCTGAAAAAATATTCTTAGGCGCAGATGTCAAAAATGAAAAAATAGCAGTTGGTGGTTGGTTAGAAACAACCACTATTTCTATTTATGATTTCATTGATGAAAATTTAAACCAGGGAGTTCTAAATGTGTTTTGTACTGACATATCGAAAGATGGATTGCTACAAGGCCCATCTATTGAGTTATACAAAAATATGTTAACTAAATTTCCTCAACTAAATTTAACGGCAAGTGGGGGAGTTTCTCAATTGAATGATTTAGAAGAATTAAAACAAATAGGTTGTTCAGGGGCTATTGTTGGAAAAGCTATATATGAAGGGCGTATCAGTATGAATGAATTAAAAAAACTAATTCAATGCTAACAAAAAGAATAATTCCTTGCTTAGATATTAAAGACGGGCGTACAGTTAAGGGCATCAATTTTGAAAACATTAAAGATGCAGGAGACCCTGTAGAATTAGCTATTGAATATGCTAAACAAGGCGCTGATGAATTAGTGTTTTTAGACATCACCGCCACAAATGAAAAACGCAAAACCTTATCGGAACTGGTTACTAGAATTGCTAAACATATCAATATTCCGTTTACAGTTGGTGGCGGAATTAGTTCTGTTGAAGACGTATCTACCTTATTAAATTCTGGGGCTGATAAAATTTCTGTAAACACTTCTGCAATTAAAAATCCTCAACTAATAACAGATTTGGCTAAACAATTTGGAAGGCAGTGTGTCGTTTTAGCCATCGACACAAAATTTGAAAACAATGATTGGTATGTTTATTTAAATGGGGGGAGAGTAAAAACAGATTTAAGAACAATTGATTGGGCGAGAGAAGCAGTTGCTTTAGGGGCAGGAGAAATATTACTCACTTCTATGAATAATGATGGCACAAAAGATGGCTTTGCAATAGATATCACCAAACAAATTTCTGAAGCAGTAAATGTGCCAGTAATAGCAAGTGGTGGCGCTGGAACCATGAAACACTTTGAAGATATATTTAAAAACGGAAAAGCAGATGCCGCATTAGCAGCTAGTGTTTTTCACTATAAAGAAATTGCCATACCTCAACTAAAAACTTATTTAAAAGAAAACAACATAGAAATAAGATTATAAATTTAACCTGTCAGTTCGAGCAGAGTCGAGAACAAAAGGTGTAAAAATAAAAAATATGAAACCAGACTTTACTAAATCATCAGATGGATTAATTCCAGTAATCATACAAGATAATATAACCAATGTTGTATTAATGCTTGGCTATATGAATCAAGAAGCATTTGACAAAACACACGAAGAAAAACGCGTTACTTTTTTCTCGCGCTCCAAAAATAGATTATGGACCAAAGGAGAAGAGAGTGGTAATTTCTTAGATGTCAATTCGCTTTTAATTGATTGCGACAATGATACAATATTAATTAAAGTTACCCCTGCCGGAGCAACTTGTCACACTGGTGCCGACACTTGTTTTAATGAGAAAAATGTATCCGCCAATTTCTTAACGGAATTAGAAACGATTATCAGAGACAGAAAAAATAATCCTACTGATAAATCCTATACAGCATCTTTATTTGCAAAAGGCATCAATAAGATAGCTCAAAAGGTTGGCGAGGAAGCTGTTGAAGTTGTTATTGAGGCTAAAGACAATAATGATGAATTGTTTAAAGGAGAGGCAGCAGATTTATTGTTTCATTATCTCATTTTATTACAAGCAAAAAACTTTAATTTAATCGATATAATTGGGGTTTTAAAAAGCAGACACGCTTCTTAATTATAAATAATTACAGTAGTTTTTAGTATTTTTAGGGTGTAATTGAAAAACTTCTTTAAATACATATCATTTTTCTTTTTCCTAAATGCTTTTGCGCAAAGCCCATCCTTTAATTTTCAAAAACTGGGAAGCGAAGACGGATTAAACAATACCAATATTTTTAATATAGAACAGCAGCAAAACGGCCTGGTATATTTTACTACTCAAAACGGTATTTATTTTTACGACGGTTATAATTTTAATAAACTGAATGTCGATAGTTTAAAAAGTAATGCGCTGTTAAATGTTTCCATAAAAAATACTGATGAATTATTGCTCTCTATTCGTGATGAAGGTATTGCCAATTACAATTTAAAAACTAAATCTTATTCCTTTTTATCAAAGCTAAACATAAAAAGCAATGCCGATAATTTTATTATCACTAAAAATTTTGCCTACCTTCTTACCTCCGGAATTAAGTTGACAATCCTAAATTTAGGTACTGGTGAAATAAAAACCGACGATTTTAAAAAAGCCGAAAAACCTAATCGAGCTTTTTGTATTTATAAAACTTTAGATGAAAAAATTTTATTGGGCCGAACGGATGGTTTATATGACATAACGGATGGAACACAAAAAAAACTAGATGTTTTAAAAAACACAACAATTCATTCAATAACACAAGGGTCTGATTCAAAACTCATAGTTGGTACTTCTAACAAAATTGTTGTTTTACTTAATCTTAAAATTGAGAAAGAAATAATACCAACCTATAAAACCAAAACCACTACCTTCATGCTGGGTGGCGAAAAAAGTATTGATAAACTCCTAGTTGATAATTATGGCAAAATTTGGTTTACCTCCTACCCTGATGAGAACTTATACCTGTATCAAAACAATACAGTTTATGATGTGTTTGAAGGGCTAGATATACCGCCAAGTTTAATTAATTGCATTTATAAAGATAGAAACCAAAACATTTGGGTGGGAACATTTAATGATGGTGTTTACTATATTCAAAATCCTTTTTTTAATTCTATTAATTTTTTGTTTCAGGGTAAAATACTAAATGTTAATCAGGCTTATTTAAAAAACAATTTACTGGTAACTGCTACAAACAATGGTTTATATGGGTTAAACATTAAAACGAATCAAACGAAAACATTATCGAGCCCTGATGCGTTTTTAATGGAGCCGATAAATAATATTACTGAGTTAAACGATGTGTTGTATTACAGCAAGCGTAGCCAATTTGATATGGCTCCATCTATCTTTTCAGATTCTAAATTCGTTTATAAATTTAAACCCGTTATTGCTAAACAATTTTTACCTATTGGAAACAATCAAAGTATAATCGCCGATTGGGGCGCTAACATTTTATTATGTAATACCGACGGGTCAAAAACTTTGGAAACACTGATCTCTTTTCCGGATTACAGAATTTCCATAAATTCTTTTTTAAAACAAAACGACTCATTATACATTGGAACAAGTAACGGTTTATATATCTACGATTTTAAAAATGACACGTGTAAAAACATTGTTCGTTCTGAATTAAATTTTAAAATAAACGATATTGCATTAATTAATAACAAGCTCTATATTGCCCACGAATCTGGCATTACAGAAGTGTATTCCAACAAACTAATCACTGAAATTGGCAATTTACGTTTAAACAGTGTAAAAAAAATAAAGCACTACAATTCACAAATTTGGTTAGCCACGCTCGACGGAGTTTTTGTTTGTGATGAAAAATTAGAACCTATAAAAATTTTAAATAAATCAACGGGTTTATTATCTAACTCTATTAACGATATTGTGTTTAATGCTGAAAACGTATGTTTTTGTACCGCCAGAGGGGTTGCCATTAGTAATATTAAAGACATTCTTGGTTACAATTCTACATTAAATCCAGTAAGCATAAATTACATTACGGTTGATGGTAAAAAAGTAGAAGCGTCAAATAATACTCTTAATTTAACCTCAAGTCAAAACGATATTTCGATTTATTTTTACAGTCCGTTTTACAACAAGCCTAACAAACAGCAATATCGTTACAGACAAAATAATGGAGAGTGGAAAAAAATTGACAACACATCGTGTAACTTATTTTCATTAGCCAGTGGAAAAACAACTGTTGAAATCTCTGCGTCTATTGATAACATTACCTGGAGCAAGCCAACCGTTATTTCGATTAACAAAAAAACTGGCGTTACACAAACACAGTGGGTATATTGGGTATTTACAGTTGCTGGTTTACTTTTAGTAAGCGGAATTAGTTATATGATAGTAAGGCGCGTAAAACACAAAGCTACTAAGCGCCTTCAGGAAGAGCAACAAGTACATTTATTAAAACACCAAGCAATGAATGCCTTGTTAAGTCCACATTTTATTTTTAATTCGTTAACATCGATTCAAAATTACATTAACACTAATAATAGTTTACGTGCCAGTGAATACCTTGCTAAATTTTCACGCCTTATTCGTATGATTATTGAAAAGGCTTCGCAAAGTGAAATTACTTTAACGGACGAATTAGCGCGTTTAACCTATTATTTAGAATTAGAAAAAGAACGTTTTAAAAATAAATTTGATTATGAAATTTTAGTTGATAATGCCATTGATAAAAACAGTACTTCCATTCCGAACATGATTATTCAACCACATGTCGAAAATTGTATTATTCATGGCATTTTACCAAAACTTAGTCATGGTACTTTAAAAATATCGTTTAATAAAAATAAACTAAACAAACTTATTATAACTATTGAAGATGACGGCGTTGGTTTAATAAAAGCGAAAGAGCACGCTAAAACTGGACACAAATCACTCGGTACGAGCACTATAAAAAATATTTTAGAGATAAATTCTAAATTAACAGGTAAAAAACAAGTAGTTACAATGGTTGACAAATCGACCATTAGCCCAAACACAAGTGGAACAATAATAACGATAGAATTAGAACAATAAAAAAAACAATTACATATTTATTTTTTATACTAAGTGTACATCTATTTTCACAAAAAAATTTGCTGCCCGATACCATTGGTTTTTGTGCAAGCGATAGCGCTCGGATAGAGATAAAAGAAAAATTTGACAAAAACGCTTACATACAGTGGCAAACACCGTTTGGTATAATCGAAAACACAAAAAAAATAACCAATATTAAATTAGGTGGAAAATACTATATAAAAGTAGTATCGCTAAAAATCACCTATGTGGATAGCACCTATTTAAAAGTGTATGCAAAACCCAAATTAAATTTGCACGATACTCTTTTGTGCAAAGGTAAAGTGTTTTATTTAGATGCTAAAAACCCAGGCTTACGCTACTTTTGGAGCACAGGCGAAACTTCACAAAAAATAAAAGTAGATGCGTCAGGTAACTATTGGTTAAGAGTTAACAACTCGGGTTGCGCAACAACAGCCTCTGTTAATGTAAAATTTATACAAGGTGCTTCTGCAAATTTTAACAGCGAAACACAATTTTGTTTAAGTGAGCCTAATAAAATACTAAGCGTTAAACCAACCCTAGGAACTAAAATTTTATGGAGCACTGGTGCCACCTCATCATCTATTACCATAACAAAAGAGGGCACCTATTGGGTAAATACCGAAAACAAAAACTGTGGCACCCAAACCGACAGCGTTAAAGTAAAGTTAAAAGCCTGCGATTGTGAAATGATAATTCCAAATAGTTTTACGCCTAACGAGGATAACCGCAACGATTATTTTTTTCCGGTTTTGCAATGCGAGTATTCATATTTTGTAATGACTATAAGCGATAAATGGGGTAATGCTGTATTTACTACAAACAGTGTAAATGGCAAGTGGGACGGGCGTTTCAAAGGCAACCTATGCCCCGAAGATAACTATGTTTACCAAATAGAAAGTTCTGAAAAAGGCTCTGATAAAAAAATAGTTCGCAAAGGACATATTTCGTTGTTTAGATAAACATATTCGAGTACAAATTTTTAAGGATGCAACAAGACAAAGCGAAATTAATTTTGGAAATCAAAGAGGCTTTTAAAGGCGTAATACTCGAGGATGGAATTGGTCTTAGTGAAGCAGATGCTATCGATTCATATGCTGGGGCAGAAGTAAAGGCAGAATGCCGGCAAAATGATGAAAAACATGACTGGTGTGCAATTCCTTCAGAAACCTTAAATAAATATTATTCCAGCTTATGTTTCTTTGATGCAAAAGGCATGAGATTTCATCTTCCAGCATTTATGCTTGCTGAGATTAATGGCGAATACCGTTTTGGGATGTCATTTGCGTTAACTCATCTTTCAGATTATACAAAATCTCAATTCGAACTTTTATCCAAAAGGCAAAGAGAAACAGTAAAGCTTTTTTTAATCTATCTTTCTGAGGAACCAAATTATGAATTTGAAAAACCAGAAATTAAAAGGGCAATTGAAAGCTATTGGCAAAACAAACCGGACATGTGAAAGCACGGACTTCTAATTTAAATAAATTCAATCCACTTCCACACAATCTAACCTCACCACTTTTATAAATCGCTTTTTGTAATAGGGCGATTCGTTAAAACTCGAAATGATAACGCCGCCCCGCTTTTTATTGGATGATGAATGAATGAATTTTATCTCTTCCCCTAGCATAGAAATTACAATCGCAACATGCCCTGGTTTCCGTATTTTAGCGTTCGTTCCTGTAAATACAATAACATCACCACTTCGGGTAGAATCTAATAAGATTGTTTTTCCTGCTTTTTCATAATCCATGGATGCCCTAGGCACTTTTACATTAAAACTTTTAAAAACATAATATACAAAACCCGAGCAATCGAAACCAACTTTGGGATTTATGCTAGCATACTTATATTTTTTTCCAACAAAGGTTTTTGCAAATGATATTAACGTGTCTGCTTTAACTTTTGAAATGCTATCTGTTTTTTGAGAGTAACAACAACTCCAAACAAAAAACAAACAAAAAACTACTCCTTTTCTAAAAATCATTATTACAATATAGTAAATTTTTTTGTAATTTCCAAGTACCATTAAATTTCGTATATTATAGTATGAAGAATTATTTTAGTATTGTTTTTTGTTTTTTAACAATAAACACATTTTCACAATCAGACACTGTTTCAGATACGCCTAATGCACAAGAAAACTATATTAAACTAAATTACGAAAACGATTTTTTTACTGCTACGGATAGGTATTATACTCAAGGGATACAACTTACGGTTATTCACCCAGCAATAAAATACTCCCCAATCTCAAAGACCTTGGTCCGGTTAAAAAACGCTACGTCAAATTATTATGGCGCTACATTAGAACAAAATTGTTTTACGCCCCGAAGCATAAGGCATACGGAAGGCATTTTTTATGATGAGCGACCCTATACTGGCACGTTTTTTTTATCACATCATTTAGCCTCTTTAAATTATAAAAAACAAATGGCTTTAAAAACCCAAATAGATGTTGGCGGTATAGGTAAATGTGCGAAGTGCGAAGATGAACAAAAAGCAATTCATAGAGGTTTGGTAAACATACAGCCTGTTGGTTGGGAATATCAGTTAAAAAATGATGTTTATTTAAACTATAAATTGGCTTTTGAAAAAGGACTTATACATTTAAAATACATTCAATTAGTTGCGCAAACATCTTTAAGGGCGGGAACAATTTATAACGATGTGTCGGCAGGACTTAATTTAAGGCTGGGATTGTTTAGCAACTATTTTAAAAATTTGGGGTTAGAAAAAAATTATTCTAAAACTACTGCTTCTAAATACAGAGCTTTTTTGGTTATTAAATCAAATGCAAAAGCCGTGGCTTATAACGCTACTTTGCAGGGTGGAGCATTTAGTAAAAACAATATTTATACGCTTAATGCCAATCAAGTTGCAAGATTAGTATACGACGCCGGCGCCTATGCTGTTTTGGCTTACAAACATTTTAGTGTTGAATACGGTTATTTTTACACCACAAAAGAATTTGAAATTGGATTAGACCACGGCTGGGGAAAATGTACTTTTATTTTTGGATTTTAAACTCAACATTTTGAATAAAGAAAAAATAATTACTACTTGCAAACTCTTGCTTCAGCAAAAAATTACTGACTTAAATGCTGCTTTAAACTCGGTAAACGAAGCTGCCAACAACGAAACCAAAAGTACTGCTGGCGATAAACATGAAACCGCCAAAGCTATGATGCAATTAGAACAAGAAAAATTAAGTAAGCAACTCGCTATTTTAAATTTGCAACTAATCGATTTACAAAAAATTGATGTCACAAAAAAACACTCTGTTATTAGCAACGGCAGTTTGATAATTACTAATAATGGGAATTTGTTTATTGGGGTTGGTTTAGGTAAAATTAAAGTAAATGAAACAGATGTAGTCGCAATCTCTTTGTTGTCTCCTTTAGCAAGCTTATTAATTGGCAAAAAAAATAATGATACTGTAAAATTAAACGAAATTAGTTTTACGATTAGCGATATAAATTAATTTTAAATTAAACGCTCGTTTTAATTAACTACTTTTTTTACAGTTGTACTTTTCTTATCTGTTAAAAGTTCTACTACCGTTTGGGCAATTTTAGTGGCAGAAAAACCGCACTCTTCATACAACTCGGCCTGCTCGCCGTGTTCAATAAATTTATCGGGAATTCCTAAACGAACAAGGTGGGCTTGGTAATTATTATCTGCCATAAATTCTAAAACGGCACTACCCATTCCTCCCATAATACAGCCATCTTCAACCGTAATTACCTTTTTATACTTAGAAAAAACCTCATGTAATAACTGCTCATCAATAGGTTTTACAAAACGCATATCGTAATGCGCTGGGTTAATTCCATTTTCCTTTACTAATTCAATCGCATCTGTAACAAGGTTCCCGGGATGACCAATGGATAAAATTGCTATATCGTTCCCATCTTTTATTTTTCGTCCTTTACCAATTTCTAATTTTTTAAACGGTGTTTTCCAATTTACCATTACCCCATTACCTCGCGGGTAACGAATACTAAACGGCCCTTTAATCTCCTCTAGCTGAGCGGTATACATTAAATTACGCAACTCCTCTTCGTTCATCGGCGCAGTCACAATCATATTTGGTATGCAACGAAAGTAGGCCAAGTCATATGCCCCGTGGTGCGTTGGACCGTCGGCACCAGCTAAACCACCTCTATCTAAACAAAAAATAACTTTTAGGTTTTGTAGGGCTACGTCATGCACCACTTGGTCATAAGCACGCTGCATAAAGGATGAATAAATATTACAATAAGGAATTAAACCCTGTGTAGCAAGCCCCGCACTAAATGTAACCGCGTGTTGTTCGGCAATACCTACATCAAAAGCTCTGTCGGGCATCGCTTTCATCATAATATTTAGCGAACAGCCACTTGGCATTGCGGGTGTAATACCCATTATTTTTAAATTTTTTTCAGCTAATTCTACCATTGTGTGTCCAAATACATCTTGGTATTTAGGAGGTTGTGGCGTTTTTGGAATTACTTTTATTATTTCGCCGGTTTCTTTATTAAACAAGCCCGGGGCGTGCCAAACGGTTTCATTACCTTCTTCGCTAAACTTAAAGCCCTTGCCTTTTTTAGTTAAAACGTGTAATAATTTAGGTCCTGGAATATCTTTTAAATCGGCTAATACTTTGGTTAAACGTACTACATCATGCCCGTCTACCGGGCCAAAATAGCGAAATTTTAAACTCTCAAATAAATTACTTTGCTTTAAAAGGCTCGTTTTTACCGCATTCTCTACCTTACTCGCAATTTCTTGTGCATTGGGGCCAAACTTGCTTATTTTCCCTAACAATTCCCAAATTTTATCTTTGGTTTTATTGTAAGTATGCGATGTTGTGATGTCGGTTAAATAATCGCGCAAAGCCCCTACGTTAGGGTCTATGCTCATACAATTATCGTTTAATACAACTAATAAATCCGCGTTTTCGGAACCCGCATGGTTAAGCGCTTCAAACGCCATACCTGCTGTCATACTTCCATCGCCGATTACTGCTATATGGTGTTTTTTTAATTTAGTGTATTTACTAGCAACAGCCATACCTAATGCGGCGCCAATACTAGTACTTGAGTGGCCTACACCAAAAGTATCGTATTCACTTTCGCTACGTTTAGGAAAACCACTAATACCTTTATAAATACGGTTGGTATGAAAAACATCTCTACGTCCCGTTAAAATTTTATGCCCGTATGCTTGGTGACCAACGTCCCACACCAATTGGTCGTAAGGCGTATTAAAAATATAATGAAGAGCCACGGTTAATTCAACAACACCCAAAGAGGCGCCAAAATGCCCGCCTTTTACAGAAACTAAGTCGATAATAAACTGACGTAATTCGGCACTTAGTTGTTCTAACTGCCCTTCTTTTAAAAGTTTTAAATCAGCGGGCGAATTAATTTTAGCTAACAATTCGCCAGGAATAAAACCAGAACCTTCTACAATTTTCATTAATACAAAATTAAACTATTTTACAACACAAAAACAACGATTTCGACCACAATTTAGCGCCTTGTAAATGTTAATAACATATAAAAAATGCTTATGTTTAAAAAAACGCCTGTAAACAAGTCATGGATAATATTAACTATGCCAGCCGTATACAAAATGCGTTATTGACCTCCGAAAAACACTTTAACTATAGTATTATGCGATTAAGTAAAAAAGCCAAAAAGATTGGCGTTTGACGATAAATCGCTATTTGTTTTATTCAAGTTAAATGGATTTCGGGGTATAAATTGACTATAAAATTAGTCTTTATTCAATAAAAAGCTATTTTTAAAGTGTTGTTTTTGTTTTGAAAGAACCAACAAATTCAACTTTTAAATTACAATTTTATAATGCTATGAAAAAAAAATATTTAGTGTTGATTGGCTTAGCAATTTCGAATTTAGGTAATGCACAGAATCGAACAATTGATTCTTTAAAACAATTAGCTAAAACTGCTATTAATGATACAACAAAAATAAATGTATTCATGCAATTAGGCGATAAATTTCAAGGCATAACATTAGATACTGCGTTTTTATATCACAAAAAGGCTAAGGAACTATCACTTAAAACAAAAGATGCCGTTAGAGAAGCTGACGCCATTCGCCAAATAGGCTGGGATTATTATTTAAATGGTAATTATGATTCAGCGATTGCCAATTACGATATTGCGATTGCAATTTGCAACAAATACATTAATACCTCAGACAACCTGCTACAACGTAGGGCTAAAAAGGTAAAGGCAGCGGCTACTGGCAATAAAGGCGGTACCTTTTACGCCAAAGGCGATTACCCCTTGGCACTTGATCACTATTTTAAAGCACTCCACTTGGCCGAAGAAATTGGCAATAAAAAAATCATTGCCTCCAATTATGCTAATATTGGCGTAGTGTATGATGAGCTTAAAGAGTATACCAAGGCGCTCAATTCCTATCTTAAAGCGCTTAAATTAGTTGAAGAACTCAATAATAAAGTGGCTATGGCGATTAGTTTAGGGAACATAGGCACCACTTATTACAAACTAAAAGATTTTACAAAATCTCTAGAATATCAAAATAGAGCTTTTGCTTTAAACGAACAGATTGGCAGAAGTGGTGGCGCAGCAAGTAATGTGGGCAACATGGGTATGGTGTATGAAAAGATGGGCAACAGAAATAAAGCTTACGAATATTACAATGAAGGCCTAAAACGAAATAATGACCTTGGTAACAAAGAAGGTGTATGCATTAATATGGCTAACATTGGTTCATTACAAAACAAAGACAAAAAATATAAAGAAGCAGAAAAAACATTAAATGAGGCTTTTAAAATTGCCGAAGGAATAGATAATATGGAGATGATAAAGAGTATTCATCATCACTTATCCTATCTGTATGAAAATACAAACAGAAGTGCATTGGCTTTACTGCATTACAAAAACTATATCGGTTTACGTGATAGCATGTTGAACGAAGAAAGTATAAAAGCCGGTGCACAAAAAGAATTACAATTTGAATTCGACAAAAAAACAACCTCCGACAGCTTACGCGTTGTTGGAGAGAAGAAAGTGATGAATGCTCAACTGGCACAAGAAAAAACACAGCGATTTGCCTTATATGGTGGGTTAGCGCTATTGTTTGTGTTTGCAGGTTTTATGTATAACCGTTTTAAAATTACCGCTTCACAAAAACGCATTATTGAAGCCAAGGAAAAAGAAACGCAGAAGCAATATGAAATAATTACTCACCAAAAACACTTAGTTGACGAAAAGCAAAAAGAAATTTTAGACTCTATTAATTACGCCAGCCGCATACAAAAGGCATTACTAGCACCTGAAAAGTATATTAATAATAGTTTGAAAAGACTGAATAAAAAAAAGGCATCTTAATATACTTTATTTTTGAATTATTATCTCTTGCTTAACTACCAGAGTTTAAGTTTTATAACTTTGATATTTGCTTTTTTACATTAAAAGGCAAATACTTTTAATTAATTTCCCTTTTATTTTTTAATTAAAACTATTTTTTGTTTAATAAATACAACAAAATTGTTTGTAATTTTAGCCTATTATGTTACACACTTTTGTTGAAGAATTACGCTGGCGCGGTGCCATGCACGATATTATGCCGGGTACTGAAGAATTACTTGCCAAAGAATCTGTTTCGGGTTACATTGGTTTCGATCCTACGGCTGATTCACTGCATGTTGGCAGTTTATTACAAATAATAACGTTAATGCGCTTTCAAAAAGCAGGACACAAGCCTATAGCCCTAGTTGGCGGTGCTACTGGTATGGTTGGCGACCCGAGTGGAAAATCTGCCGAACGTAATTTATTAGATGAAGACGCATTAAATAAAAATGTAGAGGGAATAAAAAAACAATTACAACAATTTTTAGATTTTAATTCTTCTTCAAACGGTGCCGAATTGGTTAACAATTACGATTGGATGAAAGACTATTCTTTTATAAATTTTATAAGAGATATTGGAAAGTTTTTAACCGTAAACTACATGATGGCGAAAGATTCGGTAAAAAACCGTTTAGAAACCGGCATGAGTTTTACCGAATTTAGTTACCAATTATTGCAAGGCTACGATTTTTATTATCTCAACCAACACCACAATTGTAAACTACAAATGGGTGGTAGCGACCAATGGGGCAATATTACGAGCGGCACTGAATTAATTAGAAGAAAAAGTGGTGGGGAAGCCTTTGCGTTAACCACACAACTTATTAAAAAAGCGGATGGCACAAAATTTGGAAAAAGCGAAGGCGGTAACATTTGGCTAGATAAAACAAAAACAAGTCCTTATAAATTTTACCAATTTTGGATTAATACGCCCGACGAAGATGCGGAGAGCTTTATTAAACTATTTACTTTTTTATCAAAACAAGAAATTGAAACATTAGTTGTCGAACATAATTTAGATAAAGGCAAGCGTGTACTACAAAAAAAACTTGCAAAATTGCTAACCGTTATGGTTCATAGCGAAGCTGATTATAATTTAGCTATAGAAACGAGCCAAATATTATTTAACGGTACTATTGATGATTTAGCAAAACTTGATGAAGAAACGTTTTTAGATGTGTTTGACGGCGTTCCTCAATTTAAAATTGAAACTAACGCCTTACAACTTGGCATAAACGCAATTGATTTATTGGCCGAACACACACAAATTGCGCCAAGTAAAAGTGAGGCGCGAAAGCTTATTGCTGGCGGAGGTGTAAGCATTAACAAACAAAAAGTGCAAAGCCACGAAACATTGGTAAACGAAAGCTATTTAATAAACCAAAAATATATTTTAATTCAAAAAGGTAAAAAAAATTATTTTTTAATTGTTGTAAATTAAAATGGCACTAAAGCAATCGCAAAATTTAAGGCTCTCGCAAAAATTATTGCCACAACAAATTTTATTAATGAAATTGTTGCAATTACCTACACTTGCTTTAGAAGAACGCATTAAAGAAGAACTAGAAGTAAACCCGGCCTTAGAAGAAGATTTAGAAACCTCTACAGAGGAGGAGCTTTACGAAAATACCGATACTGAAATTAGCGAAGAAGAATTTGACGATAATGGCGATAGTGTTAAAGATGAGTCAATCACTGCCAATGATGTAGAAATGGAAGACTACATGGATGCCGAAGAGTTAGATTCTTACAAATACGAAATTAGCAATAAAGGCGCGGATGATGAACACAAAGAGTTTGTGGTGGTTGAAGGTCCGGGCTTTCAAGAGTTATTAGAACAACAATTAGGCTTACGAGATATTACCGAAACGGAATATACCATTGGTGTGTACCTGATTGGCTGTATGGATGAAGACGGCTACATTCGTCGCGATTTAGAATTAATTGTAGACGATTTGGCTTTTAATTATAACCTCAACGTTTCTATAAGTGAAATCGAAAACGTATTAAAAATTATTCATACGTTCGATCCGGCAGGTATTGGCGCACGTAGTTTACAGGAGTGTTTACTCATCCAACTTAACCGCAAACCATTAAAAACCCGTGAAGTAACACAAGCCATTGAAGTGGTAAAACACCACATGGAAGAGTTTAGTAAAAAACATTACGAAAAAATTTTAAAGCGCCTGGGTATTGATAATGATGAGTTAAAAGATATTATTGAAGAAATAAAACACCTTAATCCTCGCCCAGGTAATAACGATAGCAAAGAAAATACCTCTAGCGAAATAATACCCGATTTTATTGTTTCGGTGAGTGATGGCAAGCCTGAATTAAGTATTAACGGACGTAATCTTCCCGACTTAAAAATTAGTAAAGATTATATTGAAATGCTAAAAGAATATTCTAAAAACAAAGATAAAAATGCCAAAGAAGCTACAGGATTTATAAAAAATAAAATTGAAACAGCCGAGTGGTTTATTGATGCATTAAAACAAAGGTACGCCACTTTAGCGCTTTGTATGAATTGTATTTTAGAATTGCAAGACGACTACTTTATTACTGGCGATGAAAGCAAACTAAAACCAATGATTTTAAAAGACATTGCAACACGTGTTAATTTAGATTTATCAACGGTTTCGCGGGTAGCCAATAGTAAATATGTGCAAACGCCCTATGGCACATTTTTACTTAAAACTTTTTTTAGCGAAAGTATGAGTACGGATAGTGGCGAAGAGGTTAGCAGTCGCGAAATAAAAGATATTTTAAAAAATTACGTAGATAATGAGGATAAGCAACACCCTTTAACCGACGACGAACTCTGCAAAAAATTAACCGAAAAAGGATATAACATTGCCCGCCGCACCGTTGCCAAATACCGCGAGCAACTCGATATTCCGGTAGGAAGAATGCGAAGAGAGGCGTAGCTGTTTTTTTTACCGCTCCTATTAAATAAAAAATTAATTGTAAATTATTTTCAAGGGAAATGGGACGACGACGAGGTTATTGAATTAAACCCCACTCGCCACATCAAACAACTTCGCTTCTTCAAAATAATTGGCCATAAATTGTATGCCCATTGGCAAACCATTGCTATGTGTGCCACAAGGTACGCTAATAGCAGGCACACCGGCAATGTTGGCTTGTACAGTAAAAATATCTTCTAAATACATTTTAATAGGGTCGGCACTGTTTTTACCAAACTCAAATGCTGAGCCGGGCGTACTAGGCGTTACTATAAAATCGTAAGTGCTTAAAATTTCTTTTGTTTTGGTGTGAATAAGATTCCGTACTTTTTGGCCCTTTGCATAGTAGGCATCGTAATAACCGCTGCTTAACACAAAAGTACCCAACATAATACGACGTTTTACCTCGGCACCAAAACCTTCGGAACGCGATTTTTTATAAGTACTTTCTAAGTCAGTTGCGTTAGGGCTTCTGTAACCATAATGTATACCATCAAAACGTGACAAATTAGAGGAAGCTTCTGCCGTTGTTAACACATAGTACGTTGGTACTAAATAGTCCAAATACGGAAAACTAACTGCTTCCACTGTGTGCCCTTCTGCTTTTAATTTTTCTAATGTATTTAAAACGGCTTGTTTTACTTCCGGGTCAAGCCCTTTGGCCTCCACACATTCTTTTAAATAAGCAATTTTATATTTTTTATTAGAGTGCAGTTGCTCCAAATAATTCTCTACTTTATGGGATGAAGAGGTGTTATCGTTTTCATCTTGACCACTTATAACTTCTGTTATAATAGCAGCATCTTCAACTGTTTTTGTAATAGGCCCTATTTGATCAAACGAAGAAGCGTAAGCAATTAAGCCGTAACGCGATACTCTGCCATAGGTTGGTTTAAAGCCAACAGTGCCCGTAAAGGAGGCTGGTTGACGAATAGAACCACCCGTATCAGAACCCAGAGTAACGTGACATAAACCGGCAGCAACAGCCACAGCAGAGCCGCCCGAAGAACCACCGGGTACAAATTTTGTGTTTATTGGATTTAATACATTTCCGTAAGCAGAATTTTCGTTACTGCTACCCATGGCAAATTCATCGCAGTTACAACGCCCAATGATGATGGCATCTTCGGCTAATAATTTTTCTACAACAGTTGCAGAATAAAGTGATTCAAAGCCTTCTAATATTTTTGAAGAAGCAGACACTTTATGATTTTTGTAACAGATATTGTCTTTTAAACCAATAATTACACCAGCTAATTTTCCGGCTTTGCCTTGTTTTAATTTTTCGTCTACCAGTTTAGCTTGCACCAATGATGAGATAGAAAACACTTCTAAAAAAGCATTTAATTCTTTTTTTGCATCAATAGTTGCAACAGCTTGGTTAACTAAATCAACGCAGGTTGTAATTCCGTTTTGTAAATCGGCTTGTAATTTTTGTATGGTAGAAAATGAATACACGGTAATTTTTTTAAAAATAAAAAGCGTGTAGGCTCAACCAACACGCTTTAAAAATACAACTAAATTTTTTATTTTTTTTCTATTTCAGACCCTTCAGCTTCTGGCTTGCTTGCATCTTTAAATTCTTTAACGCCACGCCCTAAACCTTTCATTAACTCAGGAATTTTTTTACCGCCAAATAATAAAAGTACAATTATTAAAACAATAATAATTTCTGAAGGACCCATTCCTAAAATACCCAATACAAATAATGCTGTCATGTTAATTAATTTAGGCTACAAAGGTACAAAAACTCTTTGGGATAAAAAAATTAATTAAACTGATGACTAAGCCCTGTAAATCCAGCTTTTTATACCTCTCGATTTCTATAAAAAACTCGTTTTAGTGTCTATTGTTTACTTTGTTAAATATTTCTTTAACAAATAATCTAAACTTAATTTACCGCCACCAAATGTTACTAAAACTAATAACATCAATAAATAATATAAAGGTATTTCGTAACCATTGTCGCTGGCGGCGAACCCATTACCCCAATGCGCTGTTTTAATGGCAACCAACATGGTAATTATTAGAGGGATTGAAATAAAACGCACACCTAATCCTAAAATTAATAAAAACACGCCTGCCATTTCGGTGGTTGCCGCTAAATAGGCATTAAGCTTTGGTGCAGGAATACCAATGCTTCCGAACCATTCGGCAACGGAATTAATGTCTTCCCATTTCACTTTCCCAGTTATATAAAAGCCATAAGCTAATATTAAACGTAAGCCTAATAGGGCTACTGGCTGACCCAAATTACTGATGTTGTTGAATTTTGCTACTAGTTTTTTCATAGTTTCTGTATTTTTTTAACCCAAAGACTTAAATCTGTTGAGTACGTTGAGTTTTTTTTCCTCTATGTTTGTTTTAATCTAAAAAGCCCAAAACAAATTCCCGTTGCTTTAGATCTTCTAAAAAAGTGAGGACGTGTTTGGTTAATAAATCAATATCATTTATTTGTAACAGTGTATTTGCTTCTTCTAAAATAGTGCTAAGTTGCAAACCGTTAGTAATATTCTCAATTATAAAAACATACAGCATTGATAAATCAATAAACTGAACATTTCCGGTTTCTTTCTCACGATATATTAATAAAAAATAATTGCCTTGTTTTTCTTCTAATTGTTCAGTAGGCGCCGTGGTGTGGACAGGATAGCTCAACTGAATTAACTTATGCTCCGGATTTAGAGCAATTGTATCTGTAAGCCAACTTCCAATTTCTTTTGTTTTTGGATAGGCAACGTCTTCCATGGTATGCACATCGAGCTCCAACCATTCAAAATATAATAAATCGTTAAAAAAAGGAATATTTAGTTTTTCTTGAATGTTCTTTTCTTTACAATAGTCATAAAATTCTAAGGGCATACGCCATACCTGTGTGGTTTGGCATTTGTGTTCAGCAAAATAATCGTACACTAATTTTTCCCACACATCTTGCGGTAAAAAACTGTAAGTAATTGGATATGCTGTTTCCAATGTGTCGCTAGCAATATTAAATACCAGGCGACGGTATTGGTATAAATTATCTTTATTTATATTTATTAAGTCTGGCTCAATACCTGTGCGACAGTAATCTGCTAGGCGAGCTTGCTGAATTTCAGTATCTTGTTTAAGCAATTGCATAATTGGATTGCCATTTTTTTGAAACAATTGCATCTAGTCTGTTTATTTCGTGTTGTAGTTCGGTTAATTCGGGAATATTAAAATCGCGCTCTAACAAAACTGGTACGGGTTTAATTAGGTCGGCGGTAAAATCAAATAATTCAAACACAGGGTCAATAACTGCCTGACCATGTGTATCAATTATCAGGGTATCTGAAACTTGTTCGTGCCCTGCGATATGGACATAAGCCACTTTATTTAAAGGTAACTTTTTTATAAATTCTTTTGCGTTGTAATTATGATTAAACGCATTTACATACACGTTATTAACGTCTAACAACATGTTGCAGCCACTTTCGTTAACTATGGCCGATATAAAATCTTCTTCTTTCATTTGTGCCGCAACTGGTGTGTAGTAACTAACGTTTTCTAATACCAGAGGCATTTCTAAAATATCTTGCACTTGTTTAATGCGTTGTACGATGTGCTTCACTGCATCTTCTCTAAACGGTATTGGTAATAAATCATACAAGTGTGCGTTGTCGCATTTACTGTAGCTTAAATGCTCGCTATATACTTTTACGTTATATTGCTTTAAAAACTGTTTTACCTGTTTTACAAAATCAACATCTAATTCATCGGGACTTCCAATACTCAATGATAAGCCGTGGCAGGTTATAGGATATTTTTCGGCGGCTTTGTCTAATTGCTTTTTCCAATAGCCTCCCATTCCTATCCAGTTTTCAGGCGCTAATTCAATAAATGCCGGTTGCAAATCGTTTGTGGTTAAAAACTCTTCCGCAAAATCTTTACGAAATCCTATACCTATGTGATGATTGAGCATTGATTATTATTTATCGTGAAATGATGAAAGAAAACATTTTTAAATAAAAATGCCCTTCTAAAATTTTAGAAGGGCATCCTGTTAATTTTTGATTAGTGAGGTTTTGCTTCTTCTTTTTTGTGCTCACCTTTTTTCTCGCCACATTTGCCTTCACCACATTTTCCGTCTTTAGCTTTTTTCTCGCCACATTTGCCATCTTTAGCTTTTTTCTCGCCGCATTTAGCATCTTTAGTTTTAGCGTCTTTAGTTTCAGCTTTTTTCTCGCCACAAGTAGCTTCGATAGATTTAACTAATGAAGTACGAACTTCGCCAGCAGTACCTAAAGCATTGTAGTTTAATAAACTTGTAGCTTTAACTGCAGATACGCTCATTAAAGCAGCTGCAATCATTGAACAGCTAACTAATTTTGTTTTGTTTTCCATTTTGTTTGTTTTTAAATTGGTTTGTTTAGTTAAATATACGATATGAGTAATAAAAACTTACAAGCAAAAAATAAAAAAACTACAGATTTTTTGTAATTAACTGATTTAGAGCCAGTTTCTTTTCGGGATTTAGTGTTAAATTTACGTTATGTACGTTTTTTAATACCATTTTATCAATCGTTTTTACCTGCGAAACAAACCTACGACAGTATTTACAGCTAAATAAATGAAATTTTAATAAGCCCTTTTCGCTTACACTTAAGCCATGGTATTTTTGCTTAGTTACAAGATAAGTAGCATCCTTACAACCGAATTCGTACCATTTATAATTATGTGCTTTTAATTCTTCCATTTATAAATTAAGCCAATTTTTTTCTAAGCATTCACGTAGTTGCAATTTAGCCCGGTGTATTATTACCCAAAAATTAGACGAGCTTAAATTAAATTCCTTACAAATTAGTTTTGCATCTTGCTCATCAAGCAAACTCATTGTAAAAATACCTCTCCATTTGGCAGGCAACTTATCTAAGCACGTTTCTAAAGTAGCATAAAACTCCTTCGTTTCGGGAGCCGATTCTCCTACCTCCCACTCTTTTGGCGCATTTTGGTTTTGCCAATGTCCTAACTTTTTTACGTCAAAAAAATAGTCATAAGACGGCGCCTCAACTGTATTTAGTTGTAAAGGTTGTTCGTTTCGTGTGCTCGCTTTTTTGTAATAATCAATAATTTTGTTTTTTAATATGCTAACTAACCACGTTTTTTCGGAGGCCATAGAGTTAAACGTATCTTTAGCTTTTAAAGCCGAAAGGAAAGTGTCTTGCACCAAATCTTCGGCTACTTCTTGTTTGTTTACACGGTAATAGGCAAGGTTATAAAGGTAATCAGCATAATTTTGAACCCATAAATTCGGGTTTAAAATAGCAGAAATATTTTGTGGAACAGTGTTCAAAACAGTAATCAAATTTAAAAATAATTTTTAGTATAAAATTTTTATATTTAAGGAATAAAAATTATAAACATGAAAACATTAATTATAGCTTCAGCGCTGTTTTTTAGCCTAAGTATAAAAGCACAAGTTGGCAAAACTTTTCCAGCCATAATCGGCACTACTTTAACTGATAAAAGTATGAGTTTGCCTATAAAAAATGGTAAATCAACGGTTGTTGCAATTGCCTTTCACCGCGGTGCAGAAGATGAATTAAAAAAATGGTTAAACCCATTATATAGCACATTTGTAACAAAGCCAAAAAAGGGAACCGCAATAGATGTATCGGAAATGACCGATGTAAACTTTGTGTTTATACCGATGATTAGTGGCTTTAAAAAAATTAAAGATGATTTTAAAAGCAGTACTGATAAAGAGTTTTGGCAATACATAATGGATACCGAAAAAACAGACGTGAAAGAGCAGCAAAAACTCTTAGGAATTGATGATAATAAAATACCTTACTTTTTTGTATTGGATAAAGACGGGAAAATTTTAGAGGTACAAAGCGGAAATTATAAAGAGGCAAAAATTGATAAGTTGCTGGATGCCGCTAGTGAGTAATTGTTCCAACACATTTCTTTAAAATCGGGCTAGCCATAAACATCTATTTGTTCAAAACGAATTTATTAAAAAAATGTTGTTTACTGTTTTAATTAAAAGAAGAACATACTATAAATAATGTGTTCTTCTTTTAATTATTTCTAATTTAAATTTTATTGCTGCTCAATAAATTTATTTAACTCGTCAGTTGTGCTACTAAAGCTAAAAATTTCGCTTACCTGGTAAAAATTTGCTTTGTCTACACAATATACATAAGCATATTTTGCGTAGGTTAGTTTATCATCGTCCATGCTAAATAAACCACAAATATCTTTAATTTGTTGCGTGCTTAAGCAAGCGTTTTTTGTAGCCACTTTAGCGGTACTCATTTTAGTATCTGAAAAAGGTTTGTCATCTACCGATTTTTTCATTTTTTGAAATGAGGCATCGTTCATAGCAAATTTACAACTCGATGATGACACTGGTTGTGTATTATCAACAGGCATAGTAGTTGGATTAGAGTTTGATTTTGGGTTTTTTGGCGATGAACTGGAGGTGGTGGTGGTAACAGTAGTTGATGTACTCGAATGTGTGGTAGTATTGTTTGTAAATGTTGGGTCGTTTACATTCATATTTATACCTGCACCACCAATACTAATATTAACTGAGCCATTGTTTGGGTTTGTATTTACTTGTGTTGTGGTTGATGTTGTGGTAATAGTGTTTACATTATTGCTAGTGGTAACGTTAACATTTGTTGAGGCGTTAGTATTTGATGATGTTTCAATAGGATTTTCGGCGGTATGATACTGAACTGTTGAGGCGTTTGATTTTGGGGCTTCCGTCAAAGCAACCTGACCAAAATATTGAAGTTTCATTTGTTTTTTAAGATCTTTTTTTATGCGAAAAGTATATTCATTTCCAACCTCCATGGGCATGGTTTTTTTAAGTTGTGGAAGTGCTTTGTTTTCAAACTCTACTCTAACACTTAAGGCCTGGGCATTTAAACCTGTAATTTTTACGTTGGTTTCGGGTTTATCGTTTTGACGAATACCATTAGCATACAAATAAAAAGCATCACCATCTTCGGCAAACATAACCAGATTATAAGTGTCTTGAGAAAAGGTGTTTACAGCCAATAACACCAAACTAGATAGAATTAAAATAGATTTTTTCATGTTGTTTATTTTTAGTTTACAAAACTAATACAAGCGTTGTGCCAAAACTAATTATTAAACCGTTAAGGGATGTTAATGCAACATAATGCCATAAGAATGCAACATATTTATACAAATTTTTCGCCCTTGTTTACCTTTACATCGTTTACAAAGTTGCGAATTTGTTGTTCGTCTTGTTTTTTACAGATCATTAAAACGCCATCGCTTTCTACAACGATATAATCTTCTAAACCTTGCATAACAACTAATTTATCATTTGGCACGTGTACTATACAGTTTTTACTATCATAAGTAATGATGTTTTTGCCCACCAAGGCATTGCTATTTTTATCTTTAGGTATATGGGTATACAAACTTCCCCAAGTGCCTAAGTCGCTCCAACCAAAAATGCTTGAGCGAACATATGCATTTTCAGCTTTTTCCATTACGCTATAATCAATACTAATATTTTTGCAAACAGTATAAGCATTATCAATAAATTCCTTTTCTTTTGGTGTATTGTAAGTGTCCCAACCCTCTTTAAATATGGTTGCAAGTTCGGGGTCGCCTTTTTCTAAAGCGTTTATAATACTTTGAGTACTCCAAACAAAAATACCCGAATTCCATAAAAAATCGCCGCTATTCATAAAAAACCTGGCCATATCGTGGTCTGGCTTTTCGGTAAATGTTTTTACTTTATAAATACGGCTATCTTTTTCAGTAATATCGCTTTCTTTAATTTGAATGTAACCATAGCCTGTATCGGGGCGGGTAGGTTTAATACCTAAAGTAATTAAACAATCTTCTTTTTCAGCTTTTGCAAAACATGATTTTATGGCTTTTACAAATGTATCTTCTTTTTTAATTAAGTGGTCGCTTGGGGCAACAACGGTAATGGCTTTTGGATTGAGTTTGTGAATTTTATAAGAGGCATAAGCCACACAGGGCGCCGTATTTTTTCGCGAAGGTTCGGTTAAAATATTCTCTAGAGGTAAATTTGGTAATTGTTGTGCCACTAACTTTTTATAAGCAGTACTTGTAACCACATAAATTTTAGAATTATCGCAAATGCCCAATAACCTGTCATACGTTTGTTGCAATAAGGTGCGACCGGTACCCAAAATATCTAAAAATTGTTTAGGATGTTGGGTAGTACTCATAGGCCAAAAACGCGTCCCCACGCCTCCAGCCATTATTATAGCGTAATAATTTTCCATTTAATTATAACAAAAGTATATATAATTATTTTGTTTTGCCATACGTTTGTTTAAAGGTTGCTTAATCTGTAGCACTATTTAACTCAACTCAAACTGCATTTTACTTAATTTTTGATACAACCCACTGTTGTTTAACATCAACTCTTGGTGGGTGCCGCTTTCTTGTACTTCGCCTTTTTGTAGTACTACAATTTTATTAGCATTGCGAATGGTTGCTAATCGGTGAGCTATCACGATGCTTGTTCTACCTACCATCAACTTATCCAGGGCTTCTTGCACCAAATGTTCGCTTTCACTATCTAAACTACTTGTAGCTTCATCTAAAATTAAAATGCTTGGGTTTTTAAGCACAGCGCGCGCAATAGCAATTCGCTGACGTTGGCCACCCGAAAGCTGAATGCCTCGCTCGCCCACCAACGTATTAAATTTGTCGGGAAAAGAATTAATAAAATCTAAAGCGTTTGCTTGCTGCGCGGCCTCCGCAATTTCAGCATCGGTAGCGTTTGGTTTGCCATAAGCAATGTTGTCTTTTATACTTCCGGCAAACAAAATAACATCTTGCGGCACCAAGGCAATTTGTTTACGGAGTTCGGTCAAACTCATGGTTTTTGTGTCTACTCCGTCAATTAAAATTTGTCCATTAATGGGATCGTAAAAACGTAAAATTAGACTGGCAATGGTTGTTTTACCGCTACCGCTACTACCAACCAAGGCAACAGTTTGCCCGGCATTTGCTTTAAATGAAATAGCCTTAAGCACGGTAAAATCAGGGCGAGATGGATAATTAAACGAAACGCTGGTAAATTCAATTTCGCCTTTAGTAGGTTTGGCAGGTGTGTTTTCCTTAATAACTTCAATATTCTCAATATCACCATCAATTAACTCAAACACTCTATCGGTTGCCCCCAAAGCACGTTGTATGCTGGCAATTTGTTCAGGCAGGCCACCTAAACTTCCCGCAACAAATAAAGAGAGCATTAAAAACTGACCAAACTCTTCGCCTTTAATATCACCACTAATAACGGCGCGAACCATTAAATATAAAATAAAAAACATAGCGCCAAACACAAACGAAACTACAAAGGCAAAAAATGCGCCTCTAAAAATGCCATATTTAATGCCAAATTTTTTAATGTCGGCTGTTTTTGTAGTAAATTTATTTATTTCGTATGCCTCGTTGGTAAAGGTTTTAACGTTGGTTATGCCCGTTAAACTTTCGCCTACAATTACATTGGCTTCAGCAATTTTATCTTGAAAGCCTTTTGAGTATTTCCGTATTCTTTTAGCAAACACAATAGATACAATAGTTAATGGCGGAATAATAAATATAAACCAACGGGCAATAGTCCAATCTATTTTAATTATCATTAGCACTAAACCTCCAATACCAACAATACTTTGGCGAATAATTTCCGCAATGTTTACCGTAAACGCCTCGCTAATAACGTTAACATCGGTTGCCATGCGGCTACTTAATTCTGACACTTGATTTTTTGAAAAAAAGCCCATTGGCATTTGTATAATGCGTTTAAATGTATCGTTGCGTAAGCCTTGCAAAATATTTTCTGTTACCTGCGAAAAAAAGAAAACTCGCCCAAACGAAATAAAGCCCTGAAAAACTAGTATAATAAGTAAGGTAAACCCTAACGTTTCTAACTCGCCATATTTTTGAATAGTATCCATTTTAGTATCGCTTAAAAAGCCGAATAATGAGCCCGCTTTTAATGGAAAAACTAACCCTATGCCCGCAGAAGCTACTAAAAACAACATTCCCATTAAAAACTTCCATTTTTGACGTCCTAAGTATCCAAATAATCGAAAGGATTTTTTAAAGTTTGCCCAACTTAATTTTGCCTTTGGAAGCTCGTCTGTATCTGAGTTTTGAGGTCCTGCACCTCTACGATTCTTTGCCATAAATAAAATACAAATTTATGCGTTAAAACGTGTAACCTGTCATATAATTGTAATTATAATGTGTAAGAAGGTTAAATTTTAAATAAAATTTGTTTAAATTAAAATTTGCTGTATATTTGCAATCCGAAATTTAAAAAGAGTATTAATAGTTAAATATTTATAGAAATGAAACGTACCTTCCAACCCTCAAAACGCAAACGTACCAACAAACATGGTTTTATGTTACGTATGGCTTCTGCAAATGGTCGCCGTGTATTAGCAGCACGCAGAGCACGTGGACGTAAAAAATTAACTGTTAGCAGCGAAAAAACGCATAAATAGTATTTAAGATTGTTTTCATAGGTGAAGAAAAAGCCGTTTTGTAGCATTACAGACGGCTTTTTTGATATTCTATTTTTTGCCACAAACTCACATGTTTTTAATAAAAGGATTTTTGTAGATTTACGAGTTGCGAAAAACGATCTCAATAATAGGCGGAGGGGCTAGTGCTTTAATTTTAGCTTGCGAATTAGATTCAAAAAAATTTGATATTTCTGTTTACGAAAAAAATAATGCATTAGGCCGTAAGTTTTTAGTAGCCGGCGATGGCGGATTAAACTTAACCCACAGCCAAAATGCTGAAGAATTTATAAAACACTATACGCCGTATAATTTTTTAGAACAACCATTCCAAAATTTTAATAACCAAAATTTTATAAAATGGATAAATAATTTAGGTATTAAAACTTTTGTGGGAACAAGTAGGCGGGTATTTCCAATAAAAGATTATAAACCCATTGATGTTTTAAACGCTATACTTTTAAAATTAAAAAAAAATAACGTTGCTTTAAATTTCAAATACGAATGGAAAGGGTTTACTGAGCACAATAATTTAATTTTTGAAAACAACAATCAATTACTCGAAATAAAGAGCGAATATGTTGTTTTTTGTTTAGGTGGTGCTAGTTGGGCAATTACAGGCAGTAAGGGCGATTGGTTAACTAATTTCACAAAAAAGAATGTCAAAACACTTCCATTTAATGCCAGCAACTGTGCTTTTAGAATTAATTGGAGTAGTGATTTAATAAAATTAATAGAAGGTAAAGTTCTAAAAAATAGTTCCATTACTTGCAATACTAAAACACATTTTGGCGAAGTAGTACTTACTAAATTTGGTATTGAGGGGAGTGGCGTTTATCCCTTAAGTCCTTTTATTAGGCGGCAACTAGAGGCGAATGGTGAGGCGCACGTTTTTATAGACTTTAAACCAACACTAACGCTACAAAAAATTAGCGAAAAAATAAATGCAACTATTAATAGCAAAAATTTTACCGAAAATTTAAAAAAGGAACTAAACTTATCTTCGGTTCACCTTCAACTTTTAAAACATTTTTTAAGTAAAGACCAATTTTTAAACCCAATAGTTTTATCGCAGCACATTAAAAATTTTAAATTAATTATTACTGCATTAGCGCCAATAAATGAAGCTATTTCAACCGTTGGTGGAATTTGTTTAACCGAAATAAATGAAAACTTTGAACTAAAAAAACTAAAAAACAATTTTGCAATCGGCGAAATGCTAGACTACGATGCTCCTACGGGTGGTTATTTATTACAATCATGCGCAAGCATGGGTAAATATGTTGCGGATTATTTAAATAGGAGCAAAAATGTAAAAAGCCACGTATAAATTTATACGTGGCTTTTTACATTATCGTTGTTATAACTTAACCTATTCTACAATCACTTTCTTATACAATTTTTCTTTGTCAACTTCAACAACAATTAAATACACACCTTTTGCAAAGCTATTTAAATTTATAGTTGCAGTGGTTACATTGTGCTGTTTGTTATCTATTATTTGACCTAAATTGTTATACATCGTATAATTAAATTCTTTACCCACCAATTGTACTGTAACTTTTGTTTGTGCAGGATTTGGGTAAATTATTAAAGCGTTGTTTAAAGTGTTTATATTAGAAATAGACGTTGCAAAACCAACACAAGTAGTTGCTGTTGACGTGCAGTTTTGTGAATCGCTAATATCTACAGTATAACAAGCAGGCGCTAAACTAAATGCCGTTTGTGCATTACCACCATTTGGGCTCCAAGTATAAGAATAGGGTCCTATACCACCTGTTAATGTTACAGTTGCCACCCCATCAGGACAACTACCACAACTCGCATTTGTAGCGCTGGCCACGGACGTAATAAACGTACTAGCGTTAATTACAAGTGTTTTTGTTAATTGGCATAATTTATTATCCGTTACAGTAACCGAATAATTACCAGCACATAAATTTGAAACGTTAGTTGTAGTTGCCCCATTGCTCCACGAATAGGTGTAGGCAGGTGTGCCTCCGGTAAAATTACAGGTTGCTGCGCCATTACAAATACTACAACTTGTATTAGTACCTGTAGTGGTTCCGGCCAATGCTATTGGCTGGGCAATAGTTGTTATTGTGTTTGTTTTACATCCTTTTAAATCAGTTACAGTACACGTATAACTACCAGCCGTTGCTGCAGTTAATATAGATGTTGTTTGTGAGCTAGGAGTCCAAGAATAGGTATACCCCGGTGTGCCTCCACTCGCGTTTGCTGTGGATGTACCATTAGCCCCTCCAAAACAAGAGACATTAGATGTGCTTATAATTGACACTATTGGATTTGCATTTACGGTAACTGTAAAAATTGTTGAGCCAGAACAAGCGCCAACACTACCTGCAACAGAATATGTAGAAGTTATGCTCGGCGTAAATACAAGGGATGTAGCGTTAGAACCGGTACTCCAAGTATAAGTAGTTGCTCCACTTGCAGTTACAGTTGTGCTTCCGCCCGCACAAACCGAAGGGTTTGATGGGCTAATTAATATCGTTAATGACGAACCAATTGTTACACTGACCGTTTTAGTATTTAAACAACCTAAACTTGTTCCTGTAACAGTATATATTGTTGTAACGCCTGGTGTAACAATTAAAGGATTGCTTGTTGAGCCTGTATTCCACGAATAAGTAGTAGCTCCCGTCGCGTTTATAGTTGCTGTACCACCACTACAAATGGTTTGATTATTCACCGCAACAGTTGGTGTAGCGTTTACAAAAACAGTGGTAGTATTAGTAGTTGAGCAAATACCATTACTCCCCGTAACTGTATAAGGCGTTGTAACCAAAGGTATAACGGAAATTGTATTTGTTGTTGCACTAGTATTCCAACTATAAGTAGTTGCGCCGCTTGCCGTTAATAAAACACTATTACCCGAACAAATAGTTGGCGTATTAACAGTAAGGGTTGGCGTGGCTATAACCGTTAATGTTTTAGTTAATACAGAAGTAACCGTGCCATTTATAGCTGTTAGCGTAATACTATAATTTCCAGGACTGGCATAGCTGATAGTGGGATTAGTTGCTGTAGATGTTGCGGGACTGGCACCAGCCATTGACCAACTATAACTAGTGGCAGCAATACTCGTGTTAGTTAACGTAATACTGGCGCCAGAACAAACTGGACTGGTAACATTAAAATTAGCGGTTGGATTAGTTACTGCGGTAGTTGCTATATTTACATTATCTAAATACAAAGCTTGCCCATAATGCCCTCGGTTAACAAAACTAATCATAACATTACTTTGCCCTGCAGCTAACGAGGTAATGTTTACCGTTTCAGTTCGCCAAGCTACTGCTGATGGCGTAAACGTATTGGCTTGTAACGTTCCCGGAGAGGTTGATAAAGCAGAGCCTCCTTTTAAATAAATGTTTGTCCAAGAGGTACCGCAATTGGTTGATAATTTTACTTCTAAAGTATCGGAATAAATATTATCGTATTGTTTATACGCAACGTCAAATCCTAAAGTTGCTGTTGCTACGCTCGAAAACACATATTTTGGTGTTCTAATTTCGTCTCGCTCACCAGCCGCATCCAAATTATAATCGTCAAATAATGCTGAAGAAGAACTTGCCCCAAAACCACCAAAACTTGTTGTTTTTGTCCAAAAAATATTATCGTTGCTTACATTGTATGGTGTCCAATTTACCGGCAAAAATTGACTTCCCTGAAACCCTTCGATTAAAGGTAATGCAATAGGGCCAGCAACTGTAATATATGCTAATTTTGTTTTTACATTTCCGCCGTTAATGTTTGTTGCTTGTAACGCAACAGAGTAAGTGCCTGGTGCACTCCATTGAACAATAGGCGCAGATGACGTAGATGTTGCTGGGGTACCCGCCTGAAAAGTCCAACTCCATGCTGTTGGCACATATAGCGAACTGTCTGTAAACGCAATAGGTGTATTAGGGCAGGTATTGTTTATTAACGAAAAGAAGTTAGAAATAACGGGTGTATTTGAAAAACTAGCGGCGCAATTCATAGCTGCAAACGCTTCTATTCTTCCTGCGCCTAATTGGTTACCAGTCGTGTAGGCAGCATTACCAGAAATAGTATAAATGTTTGCTGCTGTAGATGAAATACAATTTAACACATCGTTTTGCGTCATATAAGGTGTTTTAGATAACATTAAACTTGCCAAGCCTGCCACTAAAGGTGTTGCCATAGATGTACCCGAAGAATTAAAATAATTATTAGTTGTACCAGTACTGCTTATATTTTCACCCGGCGCACTAATATCAACCCAGGTTCCAAAACAACTAAAACTAGACTTAATATTATTAGTAGCCACAGAAGCAACACTATATACATTATTATATGCTGCCGGATAATGTAAGGTGCTATTATTATCGTTACCAGCGGCGCAAATAACTATACACCCTTTATTCCAAGCATAATCTATAACATTTTGTTCTGCTGCAGAAAAAGCACTCATACCTCCCCACGAACACGATATCACACGAGCTTTTGCTTTTGCAGCATAAATGATGCCACCATACCCATTTGCAATACCTGTAGTACTTCCTGTATTAGTTTGGCACTTAACAGGAATAATTTTGATATTCCAACCAATAGAAGCAACGCCAATACTGTTATTAGTGCGAGCGCCTGCAATCCCAGCACAATGGCTACCGTGGTTCATAGCAGTATTTGATGGAATAGGGTTATTATCATTATCTGCAGCATCCCAACCGTTTACATCATCTACATAGCCATTATTGTCATCATCAATATTGTTTGATGGAATTTCGCCTGTATTTGTATAGGTATTTTGCACTAAGTCTGAGTGAGTCCACGCTACAGCATTGTCAACTATGGCACACGTAATAGATGATGTGCCATTAGCTGTACTATTAAAAACATTCCATGCGTTTTGGGCATTAATTTGTGTAAGATGTGGGCCTACTGTTATATCATTTGGAGTAACATCTACTGTATGTAAGCTTACTTTTTCGGCATATTCAACCCCTGTGCATTTTTTTAATTCGGTAATTAATTCCTCTACTTGATTAATTTGAGAAAACTCTATTTTTAAAATATAAGGTAATTTTGCGTCATCACTAGCTTGGTAAAATGGCTTATATGCCTTGGTAGCACCATATTTAAATAGCACTTTGCTAACATTTGCTAGTTTAGTAATTTGAATATTGTTAGGATTATCTTTACTTATGGCTTTTAATGCTCCTGGGGTAAATTTAACGTATACCTCCCCGTCTACCTGATGCTTGTATACTGTTTGGCTATTAGAAAAATTAAATAACGAAACAAATGCAATTACTGATAAAAATTTTTTCATTTGAACAAATTAAAATGTTAGATAAATAAAATTACAAAACATTTTGTACAAAAGCAAAACCGTTGGTGTAATATTATTGTTAATTTTATAATTTATGAAGTTAGCAATTATAGATTGTGGCACAAATACCTTTAACTTGTTAATAGTTGAGTTACATAACCAATCGTATACCAAGCTTTTTAATACCAGAACTGCTGTAAAATTAGGCGAAGGGGCAATAAACAAAGGCTACATAGATGTGGTACCTTTTAACAGAGGTTTACAAGCCCTAACAGAATTTACAACACATTTAACAACCTACAATGTGGTTAAAACATTAGCCTATGCTACATCTGCCATTAGAACCGCCAAAAACGGCGTAGATTTTATTAATACCGTTAAACACAAATTAAATTTAGAAGTTACTATAATTGATGGAAATAGAGAAGCGGAGCTAATTTATTTAGGAAATAAAGAAGCTGTTGGTTTTAATGATAACGTTGTTTTAATTATGGATATTGGAGGTGGAAGCACTGAATTTATTTTAGCAAACAAAACACAGGTTTTTTGGAAACAAAGTTTTTTATTGGGCGCTGCAAGGTTATTAGAAAAATTTACAATTTCAAATCCCATAACACAAAATGAAATTGCAGAATTAACTAACTATTTAAAACGTGAGCTCGAACCTTTATTTAATGCCATAAAATTATTTCCTACTACCGAATTAATTGGTTCTTCGGGAGCTTTTGATTCTATTATTGAAATGATACATGGCGAATTAAATGGCGAACCATTAGTAAAAGAAAAAGTATGTTATGATATAAACATATTAGATTTTAATGCTGTAAGCGATTTAGTAATAAAATCTACCATTAACGAACGTAAAAACATAAAGGGCTTAATTCCTATGCGTTTTGATATGATTGTAGTTTCGAGTTTATTAATAAATTTTATAATAAAATCATTTTCTATAAACAAACTAAAAGTATCTACCTATTCGTTAAAGGAGGGCGCTTTGGTGGAGTTTATGAATTCATAATAGGCCCTCGAGAAAATTACAATGCGGGCACAGATAAGCTATAAAAATTCAAAACAAGAAACAGAATATGGCAAAAATATTAGTAATAGACGATGAAAAAGCAATTCGTCGATCAATAAAAGAAATTTTAGAGTTCGAAAAGCACAGTATTGATGAAGCCGAAGACGGGATAACGGCTCTTAATTTAGCGCTAAAAAATAATTACGATATTATTTTAAGTGATATTAAAATGCCAAAATTAGATGGCGAAGAATTGTTAAACAAGTTAATTGAAAATAACGTTAGCTCTGCCATAATTATGATGAGCGGACACGGCACCATTGAAACCGCCGTTAACGCCGTAAAAAAAGGGGCTTACGACTATTTAGCAAAACCAATTGACCTTAATCGCTTATTAGTATCTATTAAAAATGCTTTAGAAAAAACAGAATTAATAAGCGAAACAAAAATTTTAAAAAAGAAAATTTTAAAATCTGTTGATATTGTTGGAAGCTCTATAGCGATTGAACACGTAAAACAACTTATCGAAAAAGTAGCGCCTACCGACGCCCGCGTTTTAATTACTGGTAGCAATGGAAGTGGTAAAGAATTAGTTGCTAAATTATTACATGAAAAAAGTAATCGCAATAACGGACCGTTAATTGAGGTAAACTGTGCGGCTATTCCCAGCGAGTTAATTGAAAGTGAATTGTTTGGGCACGAAAAAGGTTCATTTACAAGTGCAGTTGCCCAACGTAAAGGTAAGTTTGAATTGGCTGAGGGTGGTACTTTGTTTTTAGATGAAATTGGCGACATGAGCTTAAGCGCGCAGGCAAAGGTATTGCGGGCTTTGCAAGAAAGTAAAATTACACGCGTTGGAGGCGATAAAGAATTAAAAGTAAACGTACGTGTAATTGCTGCTACTAATAAAAATTTAGAAACAGAAATTGAAGCGGGTAATTTTAGGCGCGATTTATTTCATCGTTTAGCGGTAATTCCAATACATGTGCCAAGCTTAGATGAACGCAAAGAGGACATACCATTATTAGCCGACTATTTTTTAGAATTGGTTTGTGAAGAAATGGGAATTGCCAAAAAAATAATTACCAACGATGCCCTTAGTGTTCTTAAAAATAGAAATTGGCCGGGCAACATTCGCGAGTTTAGAAATGTAATGGAACGCTTAATTATTCTAGGTGGTAAAGAAATTACTGAAACTGATGTTAAACAATTTGCATAAAAAAAGCCTCAAAAAAATTGAGGCTTTTTTACTTTTTAGTTTTGTTAGTTTGCTTATCTATATAAACTTACATTCCCTTTTTTATCATACGTAGTTCCGTCTTTTCCGGTTGCTTTTATGATGTAAAAATAAGTTCCTGCTGCACTTTCTTTTCCTTCTTGGTTTTTACCATCCCAAGCTATATTACCTGTGCTACTTGTTAAATCGTAAACCTTATTACCCCAACGGTCAAATATTAAACAGGTTATTTCGGCTAAATTACTGGTTTTTAAGAAAAACACATCGTTACTGCCGTCGCCATTTGGCGTAAACACGTTTGGTATTTCTAATTTACTTGGTAACTCTACTTTTATAACCTTAAACGCACTATCCACACACACTGTTCCTTTGGTGCTTATTAGTGTTATCGTATAAGTTCCTGGGTTATTGTATATTGAGCTTGGGCTTATTGATGCGCTACTTGTTGTTAAGGTATAGCCATTACCAAATGCCCAATTACTTGTTATACTCTGAGTACCGGTAGAGGCGTTAGACGATGAACTTAAATTAGTAAAGTTTACTGTTAATGGTGCAAAACCGGTTACTACATCTGGTCTAAAATCTGCTGTTAATCCGCCAGCACTTACATAAAACTCACCAATTTCGGAACAACCGGTTTGTAAGTTTTTTACTACAAATCGATAAGCGCCAATTTTATTTACCGAAAAAGTTGCTGTGCTAACACCTGGCGATGTATAACCATTGGGCGGGCTGGTTAATGCGAAGTTTGAAAAAACTGCCGCCGGAGGGTAGTTTGTAATTAAAATGCTCCACGCTGTTAATGAGTTTGTTAAACTGATTTGTATTTTTGTAGCACTTGTACTAGAAGTTGGCGCACAGTCTAAGGTAAAAATTGGTAAACTTGCTAACACAGGTTTGTTTTCTAACAATGCTACTGGTATAGCCGTGTTGCTTATACAACCGTTTTGACTGTCTTTTACCGTTAAGGTATAAATACCTACGTAACACGCACTAACTGTAGAGTTAAACGACGTGTTTAAGGCTGGTGGTGGTGTTGTCCAGGTGTTAGATGGTATAGATATACCACCCGTATAAGACAATGTAGCATTGGTAAATGTTAAGCTTACACACTGATTATTACAAGTAATATTTGCTGGGTTACTATACGCTACACCTATAGCTTTTGGTGTCCAAAAGTTTTGGTATATCTGTATGGTTTGAGTACTAATACAAGAACTTACAGAGTTAGTAGCTACTACTGTGTAAATAGCATATGGGTTAGGTAATGCTGTATTAGTGCTTGGACCTGTTAAAGTTCCTATTGTGATGGTTGGTGTTGGTAATGAGAACGGACTAGATGGTATTAACCAACCCACTGTAGTATTAGCTGTTGATGAACTACCTACTGCTAAAACGCTTGGGTTGTTACATGTTAAAGTTTGGGTTAGCATAGCTGCTGATACGTTTGGTGGAGTAATTTGTGATAATATTACAACAGGTAATGGCGTTTGGCAACCGCTAATAGGGTCTCTTACCACAAAGGTCCAGGTGCCTGCCACGGTAGTTATGGTACAATTGGTTCCACTAAACAAACTTGATGAATAAGGTACCGTAGCGGTACTACTAGGTGGTAATATAGCATACTGAACCGGGCCATTTGTACTTGTACCTGTTACACACAAATTAGTTGTGTTTTGTGGCGCACAGCCTAAGGTAAAGTTAGTGCTGCTGGTTACGTTGATAGTTGGAAATGCAGATGTACTGGTAATTTGTACCGTTTTGGTATTACAACAGCCATTTACATTGTTGCACGTTAATATGGTTGCGGTACCAGGGCTTGTGGGGCTACCTATATTTGGGTTAAGATTTGTAACCAAAGATCCGGGTCCCGGAAAAGGTGCTCCTGGATAATACCATGTTGTTGTTGTATTTACTGTTGGCGAACTTATGGTGTTGGTAAAGGTTACCGCTCCTGAATTACAGTTTATAATTTGGCTTACTGGGTTTACTACATTTACTGGTACTGCCGTGTTTTGGCCTATGGCAAAGGTTTGTGTGGTGGAGCAGTTAGTATTTGGGTCGGTTAAGCTTACTGTATAGTTCCCTAAATTTGAGCCTGTTATTGTAATGCTATTACTTGTAGATGTTAATGTGGGTGGCGAGTTTATCCAGTTAAAATTACCTGTGCCGGTATAATTGGTTGCTGCCGATAGGTTTATTATAGGTGTTAAACACGTTATACTATACGAATTTGTTAAATTGGTTAGTGTAAATGTTGGAATAGTAACGGCCGACATCGTAAAGCTGGTGGTAGCACTACAACCGCCTGCGGCTGTTACCGTTACGTTGGTTTGACCCGCCGGTAAGCCCGTACCTACTTGCTGATTCGTTGACAGCGTTGAGGGTGAAGGACTCCATAAAACGGTATAAGAGGAAGAGCCAGATAAGTTTAAGTTTACTGCATTTAAACTGCTTGAACAGGTTGCTTGTGTAAAGGTTGGCGATATTTGCGGTTGTGGATTAACCGTAACGTTACTTGTAGCTGTAATAGTAATTACTGCATTGTTGCTATTTGTACCTGTAATAAAAGTTGTATAAGTTGTAGTGCTAGTTGGGCTAACAACAAAAGTACCTGTTGTATTGGTTGTACCACCAGGTTGAATAGAGTAACTTGGGTTTGTTAAATTAGCATAATTAACTGGTGTTATGGTTACAGAATTACCCGAACAAATTTGATAACTGGGATTACAGTTTGGATTACACGATAACGAAGCTGTACCTAACGATTGAAATGACACCAACGTATTTACACCGCTATAATTTGAAATACAAATAATAAATTGCTGACAAGCATTAACTGCTAAAGGTGGTTCAAAATCTCCAGCGTTTCCTCCAAATACACCGTAACTTGCAGCAGAGGCAATGCCTGTACCGTTACTACAGGTAGCGTTCCAATTACAACGTACGGGAGGCAAAGTATTGTTTAAAATATTAGCGCATGTTGATGGCGAATAAGGCCACATTGCCCAATCGTAACAACCTGTTTGGGGGTTTTGACTATTAGCCGCACCAAATACAAACTCTAACATGCCCGCATTACCAATTGTAATTAATAACCATTGTGGTTTTAATTCTCCTGCCAACAAACAGCCAGAGTTTGAAGAACCGGGATTTATACTGGGGTTACTAATGTTATTGGTCGTAGGCGTTTCGTTTGTATTCCCAAAACCCTGTCCGGCAAAAAAAGTAAAACTTGGTGTGCTACAAAGCGCTATAGCGTTGACACAATCGGCATTAACTTGAGCTTTAAAATTGGTTACTAATACAACCAATAAAAATAATATTATCTTTTTCATATATGTAGGCTTTATCGTGTTATTAATTTATGGATTAAATTAAAAATATTTTCGTTCAGTATGTTTTTATATACTATAACGCCATCCGAATTATAAACAATGTTGTTTATTTCATTTAAATCATTCTCATTCTCCAATGTAATTGGTATTAATTTTGTAACACCATCGTTTACTAAAATAATTTGCGCGTTTTCGTCTGTTTTATTTATGCTTAAGCATACAATACCTTTTGAGCCTCCTTTAAGCTTTGCGTACTCATAAACGCTATATGCTTTTTTAAACTGTTTATTGGCTTCTCTGCTATTTTGATCCGCAGCACTCCAAACATTTAACGCTATTAATTTATTGTCTAAATTAATTTCGGGATGCTCTATTTTTAGTTTACTTTTTAGTTGTGTAAATAAATTTGTTTGAGCATTGGCTTTTACTATAAAAGCCAAAAATAATAAGATTAGTAGTTTTTTCATCTGTAACATAGTGTTTTGTTTATTGTATTATAGAATTAAGTCTTCCTTAGTGGCCATTATATTGTATTTGGATGGTACAATAATAGTGCCAATTATTGTTAAAAACAAAAAACCCGATAAATAAAATTATTTACCGGGTTTTTTTATAAGTTTTATGGTTTACCTATATAAACTTACATTTCCTTTTTTATCATAGGTACTTCCGTCTTTACCGGTTGCTTTTATGATGTAAAAATAAGTTCCTGCTGCACTTTCTTTTCCTTCTTGGTTTTTACCGTCCCAAGCTATATTACCCGTACTACTTGTTAAATCATAAACCTTATTGCCCCAACGGTCAAATATTAAACAGGTTATTTCGGCTAAATTACTCGTTTTTAAGAAAAACACATCATTACTTCCATCGCCATTTGGTGTAAACACGTTTGGTATTTCTAATTTACTTGGTAACTCTACTTTTATAACCTTAAACGCACTATCCACACATACCGTTCCTTTGGTGCTTATTAGTGTTATGGTATAAGTTCCTGGGTTATTGTAAATTGAGCTTGGGCTTATTGAAGCACTGCTTGTTGTTAAGGTATAGCCATTGCCAAATGCCCAGTTACTTGTTATGCTTTGAGTACCGGTAGAGGTGTTAGATGATGAACTTAAATTGGTAAAGTTTACCGTTAACGGTGCAAAGCCGGTTACTACATCTGGTCTAAAATCTGCCGTTAAGCCACCCGATGTTACTGTAAATTGTCCAAACTCTGTACAGCCGGTTTGTAGGTTAGTCACTATAAAACCATAATTACCCGGTTTATCAACCGAAAAGGTTGCTGTACTAACACCTGGCGACGTATAACCGTTTGGTGGGCTGGTTAATGCTAAATTAGAAAAAACTGCTCCTGGAGGGTAGTTTTTAATTAAAATGCTCCACGCTGTTAATGAGTTTGTTAAGGTGATTTGTATTTTTGTAGCGCTGGTACTTGCTGTTGGTGCACAGTCTAAGGTAAATATTGGTAAACTTGCTAACACAGGTTTGTTTTCTAACAATGCTACTGGTATAGCGGTGTTGCTTATGCAACCGTTTTGACTGTCTTTTACCGTTAAGGTATAAATACCCACGTAACATGCACTAACTGTAGAGTTAAACGACGTGTTTAAGGCTGGTGGTGGTGTTGTCCAAGTGTTAGATGGAATAGATATACCGCCCGTATACGACAGGGTTACATTTGTAAACGATAAGCTTACACACTGGTTATTACACGTAATATTCGCTGGGTTACTGTAGGCTACACCTATTGATTTTGGTGTCCAAAAGTTTTGATAAATCTGTATCGTTTGAGTACTAATACAAGAACTTACAGAGTTAGTAGCTACTACTGTGTAAATAGCATATGGGTTAGGTAATGATGTGTTGGTGCTTGGACCAGTAATAGTACCTATAGATATACTTGGCGTTGGCAACGAAAACGGACTTGATGGTATTAACCAACCAACTGTAGTATTAGCTGTTGATGAACTACCTACTGCCAATACACTTGGGTTGTTACATGTTAAAGTTTGGGTTAGCATAGCTGCTGATACGTTTGGTGCCGTTATTTGTGATAATATAATAACCGGTAATGGTGTTTGGCAACCGCTTATTGGATCGCGTACCACAAACGTCCATGTACCTGGTACTGTTGTTATGGTACAATTGGTACCGCTAAACAAACTTGATGAATAAGGTACCGTAGCGGTACTACTTGGTGGTAATATAGCATATTGAACCGGGCCATTTGTACTTGTACCTGTTACACACAAATTAGTTGTGTTTTGTGGCGCACAGCCTAAGGTAAAGTTAGTGCTACTGGTTACGTTGATAGTTGGAAATGCAGATGTACTGGTAATTTGTACTGTTTTGGTATTGCTACAGCCATTTACATTGTTAACTGTTAATATAGTTGCTGTACCTGGGCTTGTAGGAGCACCTATAGATACACTATTATTAGAAACAAAAGATGGAGCTGTAGTGTAAGTTGCACCAGGATAATACCAATACGTTGTAGTGTTTACTGTTGGTGAGCTTATTGAGCTAGTAAATGTTACCGCTCCTGTATTACAATTTATAATTTGACTTACGGGGTTTACTACATTTACTGGTATTGCTGTGTTTTGGCCTATGGCAAAGGTTTGGCTTGTAAAGCAATTAGTATTGGGGTCTGTTAAGCTTACCGTGTAGTTTCCTATATTTGCTCCTGTTAGGGTAATGCTATTTGTAGTAGACGTTAAAGTAGGTGGAGAATTGATCCAATTAAAGTTTCCAGTTCCCGTGTAGTTAGTGGCGGCTGATAAACTTATACTTTGTGTCGCACAGGTTATACTGTACGAATTGGTTAAATTGGTTAGCGTAAATGTAGGTATGGTAATGGCCGACATCGTAAAACTTGTTGTGGCAGTACAACCGCCTGCAGCTGTTACCGTTACGTTGGTTTGACCCGGCGGTACACCCGTACCTACTTGCTGATTCGTTGATAACGTAGAAGGAGAAGGACTCCATAATATTGTGTAGCTAGGGCTTGCATTGCTTGGGTTAAAGGTTAAATTTAAGTTTACAGCATTTAAGGTGTTTGTACATGTAACCTGTGTAAATGTTGGCGATACAATAGGCAAAGGTTGTACAGTAACAGTACTAAGTGCTGTTTGTGTTGTAACTGCCGTACCCGTACCCGTTACATAAACAGTATAGTTAGTGGTAATAGTTGGCGAAACAATAAAGGTAGGCGTTGGCGATGTTAAGCCTCCTGGGTTTAAAGAATAAGTTGGATTAGATAAGCCAGTACTATTATTAGCAATAATTGTGGCCGATGAACCTGCGCAAATAGAACTGTTGTTTGCCGCTAAGATGCCACAATTGGTAGAACCCGTTCCTCCAACTTGATTAAAGGTAATGTTTTGAACCTGCTGCGAAAAGTTAGTTAACAGTATCATATAAAACTGACCTGTTATAGCGTTATTAATAGTACACGTTTCTGTTGGGCTCCCAGAATAGCTGCAATCCACTGTATTGGAAGCTGTAAGGTTACTACAAATGTTTGATAAACTGGCAAATGGTCCCCAGCAAATAAAATCAACATCGCCACCACCGGTGCCAGCTATACCTAAAATTAAGTTACCAGATGTACTCACTTGTAAATAATACCAAGCTGGCGCTGGTTGAGAGCCTAAGCAACCATAATTAGGGCCAGTTTGCGCAGCTCCTGTTGTTCCTGCGGGAAAATTAACACCCGAGTTTCCTCCAGCACAAAATGGTGCTGCAGATGCACAGTTTGCCTGTGAAAAAGCATTTAAGCCTATAAAACAAACACTTAATATGATCAATAATTTTTTCATGTCTTTTATTTAATACTTACAAATTTACAATAATCTTGCCAAATTTAGTTAAAAATAAAAAATCCCGATAAATATTAATTTATCGGGATTTTTAATGGCTTATAAATTAAAGCAATTGTTTATCTGTATAAACTTACAGTACCTTTTTTATCGTAGGTACTTCCATCTTTACCGGTAGCTTTTATTATGTAAAAATAAGTTCCTGCTGCACATTCTTTTCCTTCTTGGTTTTTACCATCCCAAGCTATGTTGCCAGTGCTACTTGTTAAATCGTACACTTTATTGCCCCAACGGTCAAATATTAAAGCGTTAATTTCGGTTAAGGTACTTGTTTTTAAGAAAAACACATCGTTGTTGCCATCACCATTTGGTGTAAACACGTTTGGTATTTCTAATTTACTTGGTAACTCTACTCTAATTATTTTATAAGTGCTATCAACACAACTACCTTTTCTACTTAACATAGTAACTGTATACGTACCTGGGTTATTGTAAATTGTACTTGGGTTTGCAGACGCACTGGTTGTTTGTAGTGCGGTAGTGCCATTTCCAAAAGCCCAATTGGTAGTAATACTTTGTGTACCTGTAGCAGTGCTTGAAGACGAACTTAAATTTGTAAAGTTTACATTTAAAGGCGCAAACCCAGTAGAAGGATCGGCACTAAAATTAGCATTTAAGCCGCCAGAAACCACTACAAAACTTCCTAATTCTGTACAACCTGTGGTTAAATTTCTAACTACAAATTCATAATAACCTGGTTGGTCTACGGTAAATGTGTAATTTAAAGCTGTAGCTGCAACAGTTGCACCAAATGGTGGTTGAGTTAATTGTAAATTAGAAAAACCTGGGGTAGGATTTGGTACTTCTGTCATTAAAATACTCCAACCCTGAACGGTACTCGTTAAAGAAATTTGAATCTTAGCTGCTGTTAAGCTACCTGTAGCCGAACAATCAATTGTAAAGGTTGGTAAACTTGCTAACACTGGTTTATTTTCAACCAAAGCTACTGGTATAGCAGTGTTGCTTATACAACCGTTTTGACTGTCTTTTACCGTTAAGGTATAAATACCTACGTAACACGCACTAACTGTAGAGTTAAACGACGTGTTTAAGGCTGGTGGCGGAGAGGTCCATGTGTTAGATGGAATAGATATACCACCCGTATAAGACAATGTAGCATTGGTAAATGTTAAGCTTACACACTGATTATTACAAGTAATATTTGCTGGGTTACTATACGCTACACCTATAGCTTTTGGTGTCCAAAAGTTTTGGTAAATCTGTATCGTTTGAGTACTAATACAAGAACTTACAGAGTTAGTAGCCACTACTGTGTAAATGGCATAAGGGTTAGGTAATGCTGTATTAGTGCTTGGACCTGTTAAAGTTCCTATTGTGATGGTTGGTGTTGGTAATGAAAACGGACTAGATGGTATTAACCAACCTACTGTAGTATTAGCTGTTGATGAACTACCTACCGCCAATACACTTGGGTTGTTACAGGTTAAGGTTTGGGTTGGCATTGCCGCCAATACGTTTGGTGCCGCTATTTGTGATAAAATAACAACTGGTAATGGTGTTTGGCAACCGCTTATTGGATCGCGTACCACAAACGTCCATGTACCTGGTACCGTTGTTATGGTACAATTGGTACCGCTAAACAAACTTGATGAATAAGGTACGGTAAAGGTACTACTAGGTGGTAATAACGCATATTGAACCGGACCATTTGTGCTTGTACCTGTTACACACAAATTGGTTGTGTTTTGTGGCGCACAGCCTAATGTAAAGTTAGTACTGCTGGTTACATTTATGGTTGGAAAAGCAGAAGTACTTGTAATTTGTACTGTTTTGGTATTACTACAACCATTTACATTGTTAACTGTTAATATAGTTGCAGTACCTGGGCTTGTAGGGGCACCTATAGATACGCTATTATTAGAAACAAACGATGGGGCTGTAGTGTAAGTTGCACCAGGATAATACCAATACGTTGTAGTATTTACTGTTGGTGAGCTTATTGTGCTAGTAAATGTTACCGCTCCTGTATTACAATTTATAATTTGACTTACTGGGTTTACTACATTTACCGGCACTGCCGTGTTTTGGCCTATTGCAAAGGTTTGTGACACTGTACAATTAGTTAAAGGATCAGTTGCAGTAACTGTATAACTACCCGTATTGCCATTAGTTACCGTAATGCTATTTGTTGTAGACGTTAACGTCGGTGGCGAGTTTATCCAATTGTAATTAAGCGAACCATAAGTATAACTAGAGGTAGCATTTAAAGTAATTGCCGGATTTAAACACGACAATGTAAACGTACTAGGATTATTTGAAACTGTAAACGTTGGCACTGGAGGCGCTGCGTTAATATTAAAGGTGTTGGTTATCTGGCAACTAAAGGTATCAAAAACAGTAACTGTACCAGTACCTGGCGGAAACCCGCAGGCATTTAACGAATTGGTAGTTAAAGAGTTTGGTGTTGGCGTCCAAATGATATTAGAGGTAACTGAAGCCGAACCCGCAGTAGTTAAACTTACACAGGCAATCGTATTGGTACAACCCGCTTGTGTCATCGAAATTAAAGCTTGAGGGGCAGGAGTAATCGTTACAGTAATAACTTTAATAATTGGAGCACACGAACCAGCAGGATTCATTGTTAATTGAACTGTACCCGATTGATTTGTTAATAAGGTAGTATTTGTTAAACTTGGAACCGATAAATTACCTGGCACGGTAATAGCCGAAGATGTCCATGTATACGGCCCTAAACCAGGAGGGGCAGTAATGGTTGCGCCACTTGCTCCACAGGTTGGTAAAGTAATATTAGGTGTTCCGGCTGGGAAACCCGAACCATTACCAATAATTGTCATTGGTGCACAAAGGGCATCAAAATAAACGTAACCAGTATGACCAGATTGGCTACAATCGATAGCGTACACATCTAAGTTAACTTGAAAACCAATATAAGCAGATAAATCGATAGAAGACGGCACCCACGCTGGATTGTAGTTAGCTGGGCCACTATGAATAGTAATACCTGTAGTAAAACCAGGAGCAGCTGAACCACAAGCCGTACCAGCAGCAATTGAAACTTGAGGACAAGCCAATAAAGTAGGCTGACCAGTTGCAGTATTTGTAATAGTTACTTTAATTTGTACACCGGGTTGTTGACAACAAGAGTGGCTAGGGTTTTCAATCATAGCAATATAAGCATATCTAAATAAGGCATTGTTTGGAGTAACAGTGTACGTTTTTTGTAATTTAACAACTTTAGCACCAGCAGTAGCGTCATTTATTCTAATAAAACAGTTACCGGCTGGTTGGTTGATACTGGTTGCATCAAAATACGATGAAATAGTATTACTTGGCGATACCATATAGTTATCAACCGTAGGCGCGTTAAATACAGTATATAACGCAGTAGCATTTAAGGCACTTGGCGCACAATAATTAGCACCAGTACCCGCTGTAATTACCCAGCCATTAACAGCACCACCAATTTGTGGGCCAGAATTTATTTGAGCATCTTCAAAATCTTCGTTACTACAAGCACCACTGCTTGTTAGTAAAGATGATGATTTATTAGGTATACCACTTGGCATGCCATATTTTGCTGGAAAAGGTTGAACGTTTTTTGGAGTTTTTTGAACAGCAACTTTAATATTGTATTTTTGAATAATAAAATTACGCTTTTGATTGTACATAAAGTACTTGTATTCTTGTCCGTATAATGCGTAAGACAAGGCTTCTACGTTTGCGTTTTGTTCATCAAATCCGTCGATTGAATCTGGGTGGAAGATGTAGTTAATTTTTGAGCTAACATCATCTGATTGTGCTTTTGAATTAGCAAAACTTGCTAAAACCAAAAATAACACTGCGATTAGTTTTTTTGTTTGTTTCATGTTTTTTAATTTTCGTGTGTAAATATAGGGTAAACTTTTTATTTAACAATCTTTTACAAATACTGTGCCACAATTTAAAATTTGTTAAAATTGCAACCTTTTTATTGTTAAACTTTATTTTTATATTTGAATTTTAACATTTAACTATGAATTTATTACAAAATAAAGTGGCCCTAATTACAGGGGCAACCCGTGGTATTGGAAAAGGCATTGCTTTACATTTTGCTAAAAACGGAGCAAATGTAGCTTTTACCTATGTAAGTAGCGAAGAAAAAGCGAAAGCCTTAGAGCTTGAATTACAAGCGTATGGCGTTAAAGCAAAAGCATATAAAAGTGATGCTGGCGATTTTAAAGCCTCAGATGATTTAGTTACTGAGGTTGTAACAGAATTTGGCACCATTGATGTTTTGGTAAACAATGCGGGCATTACCCGCGATACCTTATTAATGCGAATGAGCGAACAACAATGGGACGATGTAATTAACGCCAACTTAAAATCGGTTTTTAATTTAACAAAAGCCGTGCAGCGACCTATGTTAAAGGCTAAAAAAGGTTCTATTATTAACATGAGCTCCGTTGTAGGTATAAAAGGTAATGCAGGGCAAAGTAATTACGCGGCCAGCAAAGCAGGCATAATTGGATTTACAAAATCTATTGCTATTGAGTTAGGTTCGCGCAATATTCGTTGCAACGCTATAGCGCCAGGCTTTATTGAAACAGAAATGACAGGTGCATTGGATGAAAAAATAGTGCAACAGTGGCGCGATAGTATACCTTTAAAACGCGGTGGTACAAGTGACGACGTAGCAAATTTAACCGTTTTTTTGGCGAGCGATATGAGTACATACATTACTGGCCAATGCATAAATGTGTGTGGTGGAATGTTGACATAAGTTTAGCACCTAGATTAGTTTAAAGTGTTGGGAGTTTGTTGGTCTAAACTTTGTGTAAATTTGTACTAATTCGTGTCTAAAAAAATACTTTGTTTCAAAAAATTATAATTAATTCCCCCTGGTATTATTTTTTAATCTGCTTTTTAGTAGGTTTTGTTTTTTCGTATTTGCTTTATTTTCGAAACAACAAAAACGCTGATGTTCCAAAAAAAATAAAAACAACCTTATTAACCCTTCGCTTCTTGTCATCTAGCTTAGCAGCGTTTTTATTACTAAACATTTTTTTTAAAAACATAAAAAACGAAACTCAAAATCCAAGCATACTATTGGCGATTGATAATTCCTCATCTATTACAGCGCTATCTGACAGCGGCTTTATTAAAAACGAATTTTTAAAAAACTTAAGCAATTTTAAAAAAAATATTGAGAAAAACTTTACAGTAAAAACAATTTTGTTTGGAGCAAACACTCAATTAGCTGAGCAACCCACTTTTAAAGATAAGGAAACAGACATTGAAAATTTAATATCAGATGTTGATAATAATTATAGCAATCAAAATATAGGAGCATTAGTAATTGCAAGTGATGGCATTTATAACAAGGGCGCTAGCCCAATTTATAGTGTACAAAAATTAGGTTACCCGATTTATACCATTGCGCTGGGCGATACTATGGAAGTTAAAGATGTTGCTATTCAGAAAATAAATCATAATCAAGTTGCTTATTTAGGCAATGTTTTTCCTATAGAAGTGGTAGTTGCAACAAAAAATTATAGTGGAAAAGAAATAATGGTTTCGGTTACAAACAACAACCAAAAACTAGCACAACAATTACTAAAAATAAATTCAAATACGTTTTTAAGCACAAGTAATTTTACTTTAAACGCAAGCGCTACGGGGGTACAGCGCTATACCGTTAGTACCACTTTATTTGATGACGAGAAAAATAAATTAAATAATACGCAGTCGTTTATTATTGAAGTAATTGATAATCGCGAAAAAATTTTATTACTCGCTAACGCACCACACCCCGATGTGGCTGCGATTAAAGATGCCATCTTAAATAGCACAACTTACGAGGTAGATTATGGATTAGCCATTGAAAACAAAAAACCTGTAAAACCTTACAGTATGGTTATTTTACACGGTTACACTGCCGTAAATCAATCATTAATTAATGAGTGTAAAACAAATAACGTACCCGTTTGGCTGATAAACCCTACAACTACCGAAAATTTAATTGGCGTAAAAATAAATGCGTCTTTAAATAAGTATAACGATGCCGAAGCGGCCGCTAATAAAACGTTTGGCTTATTTACAATTAGCGATGAACTTAAAAAATTAATAAATGATGCGCCCCCATTAAAAACATTTTTTGGCAATTACAGCTTAAGCAATAGCGCCAATACACTTATAAATCAACAAATTGGGGCAATTGAAACAGAAAACCCAATTTTGTTTTTTAGCGAAACAAACGGTACAAAAAATGCCGTATTTGTTGGAGATGGTTTATGGCGTTGGAAACTCCACGATTTTGCAGAACACACAACTACCATTTTATTTAATGAATTAATAAGCAAATCCATACAATACCTTTCGGTAAAAAGTGATAAAAGCTTTTTTAGAATTACAGCTCCCAAAATTTGTAACGAAAATGAAGCGGTTGAAATAACTGCCGAGGTATACAATAAAAGTTATGAGTTAATTACAGAGTCGGATGTTGAGTTAACGCTTACAAATACCAATTCTAAAAAATATAATTACACGTTTAGCAAAACTACAAATGCCTACAAATTAAATATTGGGATGCTTTCGCCGGGCGAATATAAATACGAGGCCAGAGTAAAAGTTAATAACGAGCTGTTTTTAAAACAAGGTATACTAGTAATAAAAGAAATTGTTTCCGAAAAAATAAATACAGTTGCTAACCATCAATTATTGTTTCAAATGGCAAACAAAACAGGGGGCAAACTCGTGTTCCCTAATAATTTAGATACATTAGAAAAAGAATTGCTATCAAACCAATTAATTAAACCCATTACCTACACTCAAACAAGCACTAACCAATTAATTGAATTAAAATGGTTAGTTTTTATATTACTGGGTTTACTAAGCGCTGAGTGGTTTATACGAAAAAGATTTATTACTATTTAAACTTAATATAACGGTTTACAGTTTGGCTAACACTAAAAAAAACAGTAAAACCCCTAATTAAATTAATATTAAGTTTAATTACTAAATAAATTTATACCTTTGTTGCGATTAAGATGCCCAAAAGGCTCTAAAATAGGAATCTTGTTAAATTCAAGAACTGGCGCGCAACCGTAATGATTAATAGTCTAAGTCGGGATACTTGTCTTAATTAAAACAAAAACATTTTTGTTCTCGCGGTACAGAACAAAAGCTTTAAAATAAATTTGTTTTTATTTTTAAGTTTAATCGTATCGTTGTATATATTATAATGAAACGGGTGCTAATTCTTTTTTTAAGTCTTAATTTACTTTGTGGATATTCTCAATTTCCTCCGCAAGTAGGGCAACTAGGCACTACCGCAATTTACAAAGACAGCTCACTAATTATTAACTGGGCCACTAATTGTAAAATTGTTAGGGGTTGGCAAGATATTAGTAATACTGGTTTGGGCAAAGCAACCGCTGGTGACAGCTCTATGGCTATTGGACCCGCTAACGGCACCGGGGTTGTAAGTTTAGGTGATGGAGGTAGTGCTATACTTACCTTTGAAACGCCAATAAAAAATGGAAATGGTTTTGATTTTTGTGTATTTGAAAATGGTTTTGATGGTTTTTTAGAACTAGCGTTTGTAGAAGTAAGTAGCGATGGTGTTAATTTTTTTAGGTTTCCTGCCACCAGCAACACACAAACACTTACACAAAAAGGTTCTTTTGATAATAGTGGCGATGCCACAAAATTAAACAACTTAGCGGGCAAATATACCGCAAATTACGGCACACCTTTTGATTTACAGGATTTATTGGGAACTATAGGCTTAGATGTAAATACGATTACTCACATAAAAATAATTGACGTGGTTGGAAACATTAATGCCCCTTACGCAACCTACGATAAAAATAACAACCCTATTAACGACCCCTGGCCTACCCCATTCGCTAGTGGAGGTTTTGATTTAGATGCAGTTGGTGTTATTAACCAACAAGCTGTTGGTGTGAGAGAGTATGATGATTTACAAACGAGTATTGTTTTGTTTCCAAATCCTTGCCTGGCTAATATCTATGTCAACTCAAGCACTGAAGTAATTTCCGAATTAAATTTAAAAAATGAGTTGGGTATTATCACATACGCACATAAACCTCAACAGAACAACACAATGATAGATGCACGTAATTTACCTCCCGGCTTTTATACATTAGAATTAGTGCTTAAAAATGGAAATCGTATTTCTAAAAAAATTATTAAAAATTAAACTCCTCTTATTAAATTTTGTTAGATTTGCTTAAACAATTTGTTTATGCCACATTTATCAAATCGAGTAAACCAAATTTCCGAATCGCAAACAATCGCAATGGCTCGCAAAAGTCGCGAATTAAAAGCACAAGGTATTGATATAATAAGTTTAAGCTTGGGCGAGCCCGATTTTGCTACTCCTCAAATAATAAAAGATGCGGCAAAAAAAGCCATAGACGAAAACTTTAGTTACTATACACATGTTAGTGGCTATGTGGAGTTGCGCCAGGCCATTTGCGAAAAATTTAAACGTGATAATAATTTAACCTACACGCCCGATGAAATTGTTGTGAGCACTGGCGCAAAGCAAAGTATTGCCAATGCCGTGTTGTGTTTAGTAAATGAGGGTGACGAAGTAATAGTACCTGCACCATTTTGGGTAAGTTATTTAGAAATTTTAAAATTAGCCGGTGGCGTTCCGAAAATAATTAACACCACCATTGATGCCGATTTTAAAATTACTCCTGAACAGTTGCAGGCCGTTATAACGCCAAAAACCCGATTAATAATGATAAGCACGCCTTGTAACCCTACTGGCAGTGTTTACAATAAGCAAGAGTTAAAAGCATTAGCAGAAGTTGTTGCTAAGTACGATGAGCTTTATATTTTGAGTGACGAAATTTACGAACACATTAACTTTGTTGGTGGGCACGAAAGTTTTGCGCAATTTGATTTTATAAAAGACCGAGTTATTACCATTAATGGGGTTAGCAAGGGTTTTGCAATGACCGGCTGGAGAGGTGGTATTATGGCGGCTCCAAAATGGTTAGCACAAGCTTGTGATAAAATGCAAGGTCAGTTTACATCAGCTACCTGTAGTATTACTCAGAAAGCAATGCACAAAGCTATGGAGTTAGATTACAAAACGTACATAGAACCAATGCGAAACGAATTTTTAAAACGAAGAGATTTAGTTTTAAAATTGATGAACGAAATTCCAGGTTTTAAAACTAATTTGCCACAAGGTGCATTTTATGTGTACCCTGAGGTGAGTTATTATTTCGGAAAAAAATACAACAATTATACCATAAACAACGCGACCGATTTATCATTATTTTTGTTAGACGAAGCGTATGTAGCGTTAGTTCCTGGTGCGGCGTTTGGCGATGATATATACATACGTTTTAGTTATGCCACAAGCGAAGATAAATTAATTGAGGCATTAACCCGTATGAAAAATGCTTTGGCAAAATTAAAATAAACGTTTATAAAAGTTGGTAGATAAAAGGTTTTGGATGTTAGTTATTACTTAAAACCAAAAACTTATCTCCAAAAACAATAACTACCAATGAAAAAATATTCCATTAAAAAAGAACATGTTCGCGAATTATTTAAATCGTTTAGCAACTTAAATGTTTTAATTATTGGCGATGTAATGATTGACGCTTACTTATGGGGTAAAGTAAATCGCATTTCGCCCGAAGCCCCAGTACCAATTGTGGCAGTTACTAAAAAAGAACGAAGGTTAGGCGGAGCGGCAAACGTAGCCTTAAACATCCAAGCAATGGGGGCTACGCCTATTTTATGTTCTGCAATTGGTGTTGATTACGAGGGACAATTATTTTTAGACCTATTAAAAACTCAAAAACTAAGTCAAAAGGGTATTTTAAAATGCCGCGATAGAATTACCACCGTTAAAACCCGTGTGATTGGTAATAATTCGCAATTATTAAGGGTAGACGAAGAGGTAGAAGAAGATATTACCCCTACAGAAACACAACAATTACTTACGCTAATTTCATATATTATAAATCACGATAAAATTGATGTCATAATTTTTGAAGATTACAATAAAGGCTTAATTAATGCAAAACTTATTAATAAGGTGGTTGAGCTGGCTAAAAGTAAAGGTATTCCAACCTGTGTAGATCCTAAAAAGAAAAACTTTAATTCGTATAAAGGCGTAAGTTTATTTAAACCCAATTTAAAAGAATTGCGCGAAGGCTTAAAATTAGATATTAGCGGTAGTAACATCAAAGAATTACAGCGCGCCATAAGCGCCTTTAGGGTAAAACAAAAAACCGAAACGATATTGTTAACCTTAGCCGAAAAAGGGGTAATTACAAATTCGAGAAAACAAAAAGAACACATAACGGCACATATTAGAAGTATTGCTGATGTGAGTGGCGCCGGAGATACTGTAATAAGTATAGCTTCTTTATGCCGCGCTTTAGAGTGCAACGATATTTTAACTGCCGCTATTGCAAATTTATCGGGCGGATTGGTTTGCGAACAAATTGGCGTTGTGCCTGTTAATAAAGAACAGTTGTTAGAAGAAACGTTGAAGCTCGATTTTGTTAGGTAATTTTAAACACAGAGACTCAGAGAAATTGAGGGCACGGAATTTATTAAATGCGTTAATTGATGAAATATTCAGAAATAGAATACAATGCTTTAACTGAATTAGTAATTAAATGCGCAATTGAAGTTCATAAAGAACTAGGACCGGGTTTACTCGAATCTGTTTATGAAACATGTTTAATTAAAGTTTTATTAGAAAATAATTTAACTATTCAGCAACAAATTAAAATTCCAATTGTTTTTAAAAAAGAAGTTCTTGATAAACACTTTGTGATTGACATTTTAGTTAATAATATTCTTGTTTTGGAAATAAAATCTGTAGAATCTATTCTACCCATTCACGAAGCCCAGCTTGTTACTTATTTAAAATTGTCTGGCAAAAAACTGGGTTTATTAATTAACTTTAACGAAGAATTAGTAAAAAACGGAATCAGAAGAAGGATTAATGGAAACTTAAATGAATAATTTTAAACACAGAGCTACAAAGAAAAAAGAATACACAGAGTTTTTAAGTTACAGTAATTCTATAAAAAAATCTGCGAACTCTTTAACTCCGACCTCTGTGTTGAAAAAAAACAATATATACTACTAAAAAAATCTCAGTGCACTCATTAACCTCGAGCCTCTGTGTTAAAAAATAATGGAACACGATACAATAACTCCCTATAAAACCTCTACCGAAAAAAAAGAACAGGTAGCGCAAATGTTTGATAACATTGCTAATCGTTACGATTTTTTAAACTCCTTACTTTCGTTGGGTATACACAAAGGCTGGCGAAAAAAATGTGTAAAACTAATTGCCAATAAAAAACCACAAGTAATTTTAGATGTAGCCACGGGTACTGCTGATTTTGCTATTGAATGTGCTAAACTAAATCCAAAAAAAATAATTGGGGTAGATATTAGCGAAGGCATGATGAGTGCCGGGAGAGTAAAATTGAAGGACTTAAAATTAGATTCTTTAATTACACTTGAAAGTGGTAACGCGGAAACTTTTGTTTATGACGATAATACCTTTGATGCCATCGTTGTAGGCTTTGGTGTGCGTAATTTTCAGAATTTAGAAAAAGGTTTATGTAATTTATACAGAGTATTAAAACCAGGTGGCGAATTGGTTATTTTAGAATTTGCTTATCCAACCAATTGGTTTGTAAAAGCAATTTACACCTTCTATTTTTCTTACATCACACCATTAATTGGTAAAATTTTCTCTAAAGATAATCGTGCCTACAGCTATTTAACCGAAAGCGTAAAGGCATTCCCAAACAATCAAAATTTTGTAAGTATTTTAAATAAACTACACTACAAAAACACTTCTTTTAAAAGTTTAAGTTTTGGCGTAGCCGCTATTTATAAGGCGGAAAAATAGAAACTATTTAATAAACAAAAACTCGGTACGCCTATTGTATTTATGTTCTTTATCCGAACAGGCAACTCCATTATAACATCGGTTACGAATATCGTTTTCGCCCCTACCAATTGCGGTAATTCTTTTTTGTTCAATACCATTTTTTATTAAATAATCGGCTACGGCATTGGCGCGTTTTTTTGATAACTCAAGGTTCGTATTATCATCGCCTTGAGAATCGGTAAACGATTTTATTTCTAACTTAATTTTAGGATTAAGTTTTAAAATTTCTACTACTTTATTTAAATTTTGTTCTGCTTCGCTTTCAATGTTAAATTTTTCAAAACCATAATTAATATTTTCGATTACTATTAATTGGTTTTGTTTGCTTTTTTCAAATTTATTAAACGTTAATGTGATGTCATCGTCTTCGGGCATTTCAGCCAACTCTAAAACGTCGGTTTTTAATAATTTATAATCAAATTTTGAGATTGACTTAATTAAATAAGCCAATTGTTTTCCTTCTTGCGTTAATAAAATAACATTATTAGTAGCCTTATTTTTAGGTATTGCGTTAATGGTATAATCCGCTTCGTTATTAACTATTTTTATATCAAAATCGCCAAACTTATCCGTTGTAGTTTTTCCTAAGGTATCGTTTTTATTATCAGAAGTAATGTGTACTGTGGTATTTTCTAAAGGCTGCATTTTACCACTATCGTTGGTTACCAATTTACCTTTTACATTTATTTTTTCGTCTTTTATATGGTAGTTAAATTTAGCGATTGAACTTGCGTTTCTTAGCAATTTTCCATCGGGTCCAAACATAGATAATTTTGTAAACAGTTCTCTACATTTTTGTTCGCTTTTTTCAATACCCTGAAAGTTAAGATACTCCACTTTGTATTTTTTACTGGGCTTAAATGGACGGTTTGTCTTTATTTTATTTACCCACTCGTCGTAATTTGTAATTTTATCATACGACATACAAATTACTTTTAAATTACCCACCATACCCCCTAACAAAAGGTCCGATATTTTTTCTTCTAATAATTTAATTGAATCGGCATTGTCAAATCCTTTACCAATACTAACGGTTCTGTATCTATAAACTAAAACATAACTCCCTTTTATGGGAATTGTAAAGTTAACCGGTTTAAGGGCAGTGTCAAACAATGGTATAGTTTCGTTTACAATATCCCCAATTTTGTATGCTGAGGCAGTGGTTTGGCTATTAGCAATGGAAGCACAAACTAGTAGTAAAATAATTATATGTAGTTTTTTATACATTTTTAGTTAATCTTTTGTTTTTTAGCAGTCAACAAATTGTTTATTTGCTATTTAAAATTATAGCTAATTTATAAAATTTACAAATACAAAACCGTTGCTACTTTATATATTTCTTTTTTATTACCTTTGAAAATATGCGCGTATTACTACTGTTGCTATTTTTAACTGTTGTTTTTAAAATATCATCGCAAGATAAACTTTATTTGTTAAGTGGCGAATGTAAAAATGTACGCGTTACTGAAATAGGTATAGATGAAGTAAAATTTGAAACCGACTCAAGCAACGAAATTGTATTAAAAGAAACTATTTTACTAATTGAATATAAAAATGGTACGCTTGATGTATTTAATAGAGCGCCTGAATCTAAAATTATAAATTTAAATTCGGTTAATAAAAAGCAAATAAACAATCAAAACAAAGCTTTATTTAATTACAACTTAGTATCGTTTAATAGCTTGGCACTTTGTAACGCCGATGCTTCGGTTTTTTTTGAACGCATTTTGCAAAATAAAAAAATTGGCATGGGCGTAATGGCCGCTTATAATTTTAATGTTGAAGCAATATCGCCAAACATAAATATTGTAATTTTAAATGGTGCAAAAAAAAATTACGATTTGGGTTTATTTTGTAATGTGTACAAAAAACGTTTTATAAAAAAAACATCTTTAAGTTATGGTATTATGTTTAAGCAAACTAATTTCAGTTTTAACAGCGTTGCCGAAGACTCCATTAAAACTACAACCAGTACTGGCGTAAATATTACTTATACTAAATCAAAAGGTAACCAATTTGCAACATTGTTTAATTTTGGCACACACACCATGGTATTACCTAATTTTTTTATTAAAACCTATTTTGGCGTGGGTGGTTTTAATTTACGTGGCAACTATAAACAACAGTATAATTACGAAATTAACAAAGCATCTAATTCGAACACGAATCAAAATGGCACGCCGGCGCAACTAAACGTTACTTTTTTACCAAAACTATACGTAGGTATTAACCTTGGCTATGCTTTTTAATGCGCAATTTAATTTACATATTTTTAATAGTTACATCTGTATTTAAAGCACAAGATAAATTGTATTTTAAAAGCGGTGTATTAAAAAAGTGTTATTTACTAAGCGTTACAAAAGATAAAATTTATTATAAAAATTACGATACTTCTACCTACTCCAATTTAGTAAATAAGACTGATTTAGTGATGTTAGAAACCTACAACGGCATTCGTTATTTGTTTTCGGAAAATGAAAACACTAAACTAACAACCATAGACACATTAAAATTAAAACAAAATACTATTGGTATACAACCATTTAATTTTTTATTGGGTAGACTAACCTTTAATTACGAACGGTTAAGTAAAAATAATAAAGTTGGATTAATGATTCCTCTTTCTATTACGTTTAATCCCTTTGCTAGCATTTATAAAGGCAATATTGATACTACTCAAACATTAATTTCAAACAAAAGAGGTACAAATATTATTTCGGGTTTTGATGTAAATTTTTACTTAGGTAAAAAACAAAACTCAAAGTATTTTATTGGTCCGCGGTTTAGATACGGTACAGACTTATTTGCCACCACTATTGAAGCTTATACCTTACAAACACAATTTGGGGTAAAGTTTCAAAAACCATCACTAAAACAATTAGCAGTTATACAACATTTATCCGCCGGTTTTGGATTTATACGCATTGTAAGCTTACCTTTTACAAATCGTATAAACCCCAAGCAGTCGTACATTTGGTACAGTTTAAACTACCGTATTGGTTTTGGGTGGTAAACCATAATGCACTTAAATTAGTTTAGAATTAGTAAATTTACATAGTGAAAATTTTAAAACTAATACTTGCCCCTATATGGAAAACCTGGCTTATGTTTTGGTTTGCAATTATTTTTTTGATTTTATTTCCTGTTTTTTATTGGGCATTACGCACAAAACGGTTTGACTTAGTTTACAAATTAAAGCGGGTTTGGGGTAAAGCGGGGGCTTATTTTTCTTTTTTATTTCCGGTAATTCGTTACCAAACAAAAAAATATAAATTACCTAGGCCATGTGTTATTGTTGCAAACCACACATCTTATTTAGATATTTTATTTAGTCCTTTTTATATCGACCACACGGCGGTATACATGGGCAAATACGAACTACTAAAAATACCTTTGTTTAAATATTTTTTTATGTATTTAGATATTCCGGTTAACCGAAAAAGTGTTACCGATGCGCACAAAGCATTTACCGATTGTGGTAAAAAATTAGATGATGGATTTAGTGTTGTTATTTTTCCTGAGGGTACTATAGGCGATAACACCAAATTACGGCCATTTAAAAACGGTGCTTTTAAATTAGCTATTGAAAAACAAGTACCTATTGTACCCGTTGTTAACCTAAATAATTGGTGGTTTTTACAAAATGGCGGCTTTTTTAAAAGTAATGGCAGGCCCGGCGTACCCGATATTTTTGTAGGAGATATTATTGAAACAAAAGGTTTAACATTAGAAAATGTAAACGATTTAAAAGAAACTATTTTTAACTTTACAAAACAACACTTACAAAATTACCATGGCAAATAAAATAGATATTAAAACGGTGGACGAAGTAGCACACCTTGCACGACTAGAATTTAATTCGGCCGAAGAAAAAAACAACATACTAACAGACATGAACCGCATGCTTGGTTTTATTGATAAACTAAACGAACTGGATACAACTACTGTTGAACCATTAATATACATGACCAACGAAAAAAATGTTCTTCGTGCCGATGAACCTAAACTAACACTTTCGCAAAAAGAAGCTCTAAAAAATGCGCCAAAAAAAGATAGCGATTATTTTAAAGTACCTAAAGTTATTGAGCAGCAATAAATGGCTAAACAAAAATACTACGTGGTATGGAAAGGACGACAAACCGGTGTATTTAACAACTGGGATGCTTGTAATGCACAAATAAAAGGTTTTGAAGGGGCTATTTATAAATCGTTTGAAACCTTACCAATGGCACAGCGTGCCTTTAATGGTTTAAGCCATGAGTATATTGGTAAAGAAATTAATAAACCCGCTTTAACACAAGCGCAATTAAAATTATTAGGCAAACCTATTTTACCAAGTATTTGTGTTGATGGCGCCTGTAGCGGTGCAAGTGGTATAGCAGAATACCAAGGCGTAGATACCGAAACGAAAAAAGTAATTTTTAAAAGTAAGCCTTACAACGATGGAACGAATAACATTGTAGAGTTTTTAGCCATTGTGCATGCCTTATCGCATTGCAAAAAAAACAATATTTTGCTACCCATATACAGCGATAGTAAAATTGCTATTAACTGGGTAAAATTAAAACAGCAAAAAACAAATCATAAACGTAGCCAAAAAAATAAAGAATTATTTGATTTAATGGAACGCGCCGAAAAATGGTTGCAAGAAAATACGTATATCAACAAATTATTAAAATGGGAAACCAAAGCCTGGGGCGAAAACCCTGCTGATTTTGGTAGGAAGTAAGGTACAAACAAAAACAAAAAAACTACCCGGCAACCCCGCTTACGTTTATTTGCTGTTAGCGGTAGTACATTTTATTCAATTCGTTTTGTTTTAAGTTTTAGTCCTGTAGAAATTATTATCAAGTCGTATTGATTAGTTTGTTGGTTGAGTATAAATATATAACCATCTTTTGTTGTTGGGCTTTCAAAAAAAGTGTTTTCGCTATCAGGATGAAGTTCAGTTTTTTCACCGTTCGTATCAACATTAAGTAATTTGTTGCCTGTTAATTGGATGGTGATAGTTTGAGTCATATCAGCTTCCAAGGCAAATTTTCCTGTATATTTTTTTAGAACTTCTACTGCAACTTGAACTGCCTTACGATCTATTTTATGAGGAATTTCATATGGTTTGTTTTCAAGTATGTTTATTATGTCGGCTGTCACTTCCTGTATTGGAATGTCTGTGTAATTTGAAACAAAAATGAATGTAATGTCTGTTTTTAAATTTTTGTAAAAATAAGCTCTATATCCTGGTCTTCCACCTGCTTGAATGACAATACTGTCTTGTCCGAACAATTTAATTGCCAATGATTTATTCAATGCTTTGCCTGACAGAATTTGCTGGCTAAAGCTATACAAATCGCCAATTGTGGAAAGATAATTTCCTGTTTCAAATTTGTTTATGTTTCCTTTAGAAGTAGGAACTTTTTTTCCATTTTCGCTGTCAAAACCATAAGCAAATTTTGGGGTAAGTTTTGTTGCGTTGAACTCCAACGTATTTTTCAATTTCATTTTTTTGAATATTTCATTTTGGATAAAAGTCAAATAACCATTGCTTGAAGTTTTGTCAATGATGTAATGCAATATAAAATAACCGACATTGGAATAAAGGGTTTGTTCTCCGGGTTCAAATTGCAACTTTTCCAATTTTGATAATTCAACAATCTTTGAAAGCGATAAATTGCCGTAATCTTCATTATTTGTAAGCTCTCTTGGCAAACCCGATTGATGATGCATTAATTGTTCAATGGTTATTTTTTCTCCGTTTGGAAAGTCAGGAATGTACTTCCTTAAATGGTCGGTAAGTTGAATTTTATTTAACTCAACAAGTTTCAAAATACTAAACTTGATAAAAACCTTAGAAACAGAAGCAATAATAAACTTGCTATCTCTTGTAACTTTCAAACTGGCTGTTTCACCAGTTATATTATATGTTTTGTCAAGAAGTATTTGTCCTTTCTTTGATACAATTACGTTGCCATTGAAATTTTTAAGTGCAGTTAATGCTGAAAAATACTCATCAAGTTTAAAAGTTAAGCTGTCCTTTTTTGCTTGCCCAAACAGCCCAATTAATGAAAGCAAAAACAATACGAGTGTAGAATATTTTTTCATTTAATAACCGTCTGTTTCGAGTTTAAATTTGTCGCTGTTGCATTACCGCTAACGTTTTGTAGCTTTGCGTTCGTCGGGTTAAAGAACCGTCAAACCGTCTACCAACCGAAAACTTAAATTAAAGATACAAAACTTTTTCTTTTTTGCTTTGTGAAAATAAAAGTCCCGACCTGTTTTGAGCGGAGTCGAAGGGAGTGACAAAAGTAAAGCAAAAAAACTACCCGTCAACCCCGCTGACGCAATTGCCCCGTGTTACCTACTGATGGCATTTCACAAAATATCTTAAGGACGTTGTCCTTCATACTCATTTAAGTCAGCTTGTTACTTTAATCACCATGTAATTTCTGAAACAGAATAGTCCAGGCGTAAAATATCGTCAACAATTTGATTCACTTGACAATGTTCTTTCTCGTTACAAGTTGATACGGATCTGTTCAAGACCAAGCTCGGGCGGAATTCTATTCCTCACAATGAAGGGTACGGTGAAAAATTCTTTTTGCAAACGCAATGTTCTTAGTCCATTCCTAAACCAAAATAGGCTGTTCCTGAAATCTGAAGATTTCGGTATCGTAAACGCTTTACATTTGTCTTAAATTTTAAAATCAAGGTCAATGAAAAAAAATATACTCACATTCCTTTGCTTCAGTTTTAGTGCTATTTCAACATTCGGACAAGTATGGACAACACAGGTGTCGGGCACCAGCGCCGCACTTAATTCTGTCCATTTTGCCTCCCTTACACACGGTTGGGCGGTTGGAAGTGCAGGTGTTATACTTGGTACTACAGATGGTGGAATAACCTGGGGAGGTTTAAGCTCGGGAACAACTTCTCAATTAAATTCTATTTGTTTTAGTTCGCCTGCAAATGGTTTTGCAGTGGGTACAGGTGGAGCTGTTATTAAAACCGTGAATGGCGGAGCGATTTGGAGCAGTGTCACATCCGGTATACCCTTTAACCTTAACTCTGTTTTTAACGTGGGCAATACATGGTTTGTAGCAGGAGATATGGGTGGCGCTGGGTACACCAGCAACGCGGGTTCAACCTGGAATGGTATGAGCACCGCTACATCCTTCAATCTAAAATGTATTTCCTACATTTCTCCTACTCAGGGTGTAATTTGTGGCGACAATGGCGTGATTAAAAAAACGATTAATGGCGGCACAACCTGGAGCACTCAAGTTTCCGGAACTACACAAGCCTTAAATTCCATAAAATTTATTTCGGCGACTGAAGGTTGGGCAGCAGGCGGTGGAGGTACCATTCTTCACACTTCCGATGGAGGAACAACCTGGTCGGCACAAACGTCTGGAGTTACAACATCTATCGGCTCTATTTTTTTTACCGATGCTCTGAATGGTTGGGCTGTTAGTGGAACTAAAATTTTATCTACCGTCAATGGTGGAAATACCTGGACATCGTCGGTTGTTACAACCAATTTTCTTGTAAGTGTATTTTTTGTGGATGCGTCTAACGGCTGGGCGGTTGGTTCAAACGGAACTGTGTTAAAGTACAGTAATTCTTTATCTACTGGATTAAAAGAATCCACTTCAAAAGCGTCGGTTCGTCTCTTTCCAAATCCAGGATCATCTATCTTAAATGTTGAATCCGACGACAGGATTGAAAGCGTGTCAATGTATAATTTTTTGGGGGAGTTGGTAAAGTCAGAAACGCAGGGGTCTTTTTCGGTAGAAGAACTGCCAGTGGGCGTCTATTTGGTTGAACTGAAAACAGAAAAAGGAAAGAGTATTGCGCGTTTTATTAAAGAATAGTTTTAAATTCAATTTTGCCGGCACGGATATTTTTCAAAAGATTTGCGGGGGCCGGATCGCTGACTCTCTTATTCGCAATGAGCAATAACGTTTGCGGCTGTTGCGGTGTGCGGGATTTGGGTGAATAATTTGGATATTTAGTACAATTTAAATGTAAGTCAAATTTGCCAATGAACCAAGCAGCCCGCATAACGCAAAAACGCTGTTACCTGCTGCCGTTTTTTCTTATTCATTCTCTGTCAAGTTTTCTATTCCGAATAATTTGTAAAAGTTTTCCCGTCATATTTATACAACTTCATTCCTTTGCTACTAAACCACAAATTTCCAGTTTTGTCTAAAAGAATTGGAATAAAATCTTTGACAACTGTTCCATCTTTTTCTTTTAGAATTTTGAGTTTTTTGCCATCATAAAATCCTAATCCGTCTTGGGTGTCAAACCATATGTTTCCGGTAGCATCTTCTAAGATATTGTAAGAACCATTTTGGTCATGGTCTTTAAAAACATTTTGTGTGTAGTTTTTACCGTCATATTTGCCAATTCCTTTAAAAGCAGTTGCAAACCATAGATTATTATGTTTATCTTCTATTATACGGTCTGTTCGTCTAATTTCTTTGTAATGAATTATGTTAGATATGGTTTTGCCATCAAACTTGGAAACGCCTTCACCTGCGCATTCCGCAAACCATATGTTTCCATTCTTTGCTTCTAATATTGAAAATATTCCTTTGAGTGTTAAACTGTCATTATTGATAACAGTTTTATCGTCTAAAAAGCGACCAAATGCTTTGCCATCATAGCAATAAACGCCATCATCTGTGCCAAACCAAATAGTTCCGTTTTTATCTTGCATCATACTCCACACTTTATTTTCAGTTAGTGTGCTAATGTTGTTACTATTCTTGATGTAGGATGAATTATTGTCATTAAAAACAATGGTTATGCTTACAAATTTATGTCCGTCAAAACAATTTAGGCCTTTGTTGGTTCCAACCCAAACAATGCCTACTTTATCTTGAAGAATAGAATAAATACTGTTACTGTTTAATCCTTGTTCCATTCCAAAATGAACAAAATGTATTCCATCGTATTTAAATAGTCCCTCACCAATGCTCCCAAACCATAAATTACCGTCCTTATCTACCATACTAGAAAATATACGAACATCCTTATCTGGTCCTTTTGGCAGTGGTATTTTATCATGACCAGTAATCGTATTGTCATTTTCATTTTGAACCCCATGTTTAGTTTGTCCGTTGCAGGATATCAAAATTGTCATGACAAGTAGTAAAGAATAAATTGGTTTGTTGAAGTAATTCTTTGTCATTAATAACTTGTTCTATTTTGTTAAAGTTACATCTGTCCTTTAAAGTTAGCAATAAAATACGGTTGCAGGTAACGGTTTGCGGCCTTGCCCAGTGCGGCTTATGAAACCCTCAAACTGTCTACAACCACAAATGTAAATTAAAAGTACAAATGTTTTTTAGCAAAGCCAAATGAAAAAAAGTTCCGGTGTCGACCGGACAATAACTTGGCTTTGCGACCAACCGTCAACCCGCATTGGGCAAGACCGCTGTTAGGCGTCTGGCTGTTCGTAAAAAGTAACGCTATTTATCAGTAAGTCTGCATTGTCTGCATCCAAATTAAAATTCTTTACCATATAGAATGCTAAATATTCTTTCTTTGTATCGACATACAAGATAAACAGTCTTTTCTTTTTTGTTTCTTTTTTGTCGGTTGTCGCATACTCATAAGATAGTTGGACTAGAGAAGCTCGATAATTACCAATTTTAAATCCCCCAACTCCTCCATCAAGCTTAGCAGATTCCGGTAAATAAGCACCTATTACAAGCATAAGGTCATAATTTAAAAGTCTTGTTATACCAATGTTTACTTCACCGTTTTTTTCGTCACCTAACATTGAAGCTCTTGAGTAAACGTAAAATACAATGTAATTGTCAGCCGAATTTAAAATGAAAACTGGTGCAAATGCAGCCTTTCTAGTAGCTTCACCAGAACTACGAAATTTTCGGTTGACATCTGAACGAAAAGTATAATTTTTCAAAAATTCATTGAAGACAGTGTCGCCTAATTTTTTAAACCCAGAAGGTACTTTAAACCGAAGTTTAATTTTTGGAATATGAATCTCGTCACCTTCAATTTCAAATTTAATTGGATCCTTCGGTTTTCTGGCTTTTACAAATTCAGCTACACCGGGCATTCCAGTGGAGATAGGCTTGCCTTTACCTCTAGTTTTTAAATAGTCGGGGATTTTCCATTTTGGATTAGGATTCTCATTATTTATATCCGGTGCTCCATCGTCACCAAGTGGGTCATAGAGAATTTTTTCATTTTTGTAAAAGCCTTTTTCAAAATTGGTTATAATGTTTTGTAGAAGTGTGTAAACGCCATCTGAACTTTCTTCCTCACTTGAATAAGAAGTATAGTCATCGGGTTGTGCGCGCCAGAAAATTAATTTAGCCGTTCCAATATCGCATATCGGATTATTAATGATCCAAGCCAAAACTTCAGGACCGTCGTCCCAATTATATTTGTCTGCGATATAGTGAAGTTCAGCAGGCTCGGTTATGCTGTCGAATAATTTTTTGTCTGGTGTCTTGTCGTTGAAACTGAACTCGAAAAAGTTATTGTCGAGGATTTCTGCTCTTTTTGGTGAAATTTTATACTTCATTTGTCGTTGTGTTGTCAGCTTGCGCCTAACGTTTGGCGGCTAAAAGAAGTGCGGGGTTCGGAGCATCCTCTGTCTATACCGACAAAACTTTATTTATAGCTAAATGTACTTTTTTTTGCGGCACAAAACAAGCGCGAAGCGCACAAAATGTCCCGCCGCAAAAAAGCTTGGGATTGCCCGCATTTTTTTTAGCTGCTGTTAGCACTTCGTAGGGGCGCACCCAGATTATATTTTGCTTACGTGTCTGCAAAATTTTGAAATACAAGTTTGTTTAAAGTCTCAATAATTTTGTCAAAGGAGTCACAATTTTTTAACTGAGTTTTTATAGTCTCGGCAGATTCAAACTGTGAAATAAGATTATGTTTGTCGTTGTCAACCGCATTAATTAAGTCAACTTTGAATGAGTCTAGAGTATACTTGTCAATGAGAGTCCATTTCAAATCTACTTTAATTGCCGGATTATGAAAAGTGTTTGCGAGTAATTTTGTCAAAAAGGTGTCTTTGACTTGGTCGTTGATGAAAGTATAAGTCCATTTATTTCCGCTTCGATCATAAAGTGTGCTTTCACAAGGATCTTGTTTGAGAAAAGTAAAAGTCGAAATAGACCGGAGCTTGTCATCATTTTTAAAAATGTACAATGCTTGGTCTTTGTAAATTGATATTAATGGAAATTCAGGAGTCATTGTCGATTGTTTTTTTACGAATATTTGTCCGCCCCTATGAGTGCTAACGGTTTGCAGCTACTTGTAGTTTTTTGCTATTGTCCACCCCTGCATTTGAGCGTTAACACGCAAAAAATTACAAGTAGGTGCTGTTATGGGCTGGTTTTTACATTTCAATAATTCTTGTCTCGTAGTCGTGAAAGTTGTATTCTGTTTTTTTATTAAGTAACATAAATTTTGAAATTGTTAGTGAAAATAGTTTGTCGTCACTGTAAGAATTAAATTTGATATCAAAACAGTCTGCATCACCCGCCATTTCCTGTTCAATAATTTCGTCAAGTTTATGTTTAATTTCAGAAGAGTCAAAGTAAAACTCTTTACCTATTAGGTTTCCGAATTTTTCAATTACTTGATTAACTCCGTTTTTAGTAAAATATTCCATTTTCATATTTTTTTTATAATCGAATTCATAATTACTTTTTGAAGTCCGAGTCAAAAAACTTTAAACAATCCATTCCAACCATACCGTCACAACATGATGGAGAAAATATTATTTTATTACCGTTTAATTCTAAGGTTATAGGATTGGCATTGTCGTCACCAGCAGTAGCTGTAGTGTTTGAATTAAGATTCGCTTTACCTGCTAATTCTATTCCGCTGCAACTTGATGTCCCGCCATATGTCAATTTATAGTCGAAACTTACACCTTCACTATAATTGCTTATAACTAAAACAGCACCACTTGAATTTTTATAAGTGCCTGACCAACTTGCAACTTTTTTAGTTAATTTATAGTTAACTACTGGTGGGCCACTTTTGCAATCAAATGGTGTAAGAGTGAGTATGTCCGTAGGAATATTAAACTCATAGTTGCAATTACTTGTCTGAAACTCATACCATTCGATATTATTTGCACTTCTAAATACACCTGTACCAGTAGATGTTTGTTTAGTAGCGGAATTATAGACAGATGCTGATGAAATTGTCTGACCATTTTCAGAAATAGTAAAGTCTAAAGTAATAGCGTTGTTTGAAAATTTATATTTTCCGTCGGACATTTGAGAAAAAACATTTTGAGAAAGAAAGAGTAGAACTGTGGCGATTTTAATAATAGTTGTTTTCATAATTTTATTTTTTAGAGATTAAAGTAAAATTTAATTGTTTGTTTCCTTTAGACCAAGTTCCAGAAAAATCTTCAAGCATACTTCCTGTAAACTGTCCTTCAAAAGTCTCATCACCTCCGCTTGTGTGAGCAACAAAATATATTGTCCCCGACCCACTGCTACTTCCTTCTATTGGTATTTTTTGATTTTGTGATTCGTAAAAATAGTAACCAGTAATTGGAATTTCAAGCGCTCCAGACCCTTCGGAATTAGTTCCTTCGCCATAATTTATTTGGGCTCTAATTGGATATTTGTCTATTGACCCGCTGTAGTTCCAAGCCGTTTCTGAATTTTGAGTATTACTTTCTTGGGTTGTTTGATTTTGAACTGATGAGATAGCGTCTGCTTTAATTTTTTCAACATTTGCTATCGAGTCTTGCTGTCTTTGCAAGTCCGCTTTAACTTTCGCTTCAATTTCAGCTGCATTTGGTCCGCAAGCAATTAATGCTAACAGAGGTAAAAAAAGAATTGTTTTTTTCATTTTCTATTTTGTTTTAAGTGTTTAATCGTCAAAATAGCTATAAGCCTGTTTGTCTGTCGGTGAGTTTTTTGTCTTACCGCTATGTCGTCCAAAACTTGCCCATAACTAGCGGATTGGCGCAACTTATCCGCTTATAAATACTTGTAAGCGTTTGTAAACGGCTACTAAAGCAAATTTAACTTCGTCATCAATTCTTCGCGGTAACTGCCACCTACGGGTATCGTTTTTTTATCGTTTTCTAAAATAACGTTTTGCGAATCGATGCTGGCAATTTTATCTAAACGCGCAATAAACGACCTGTGTACGCGTGTAAAATCGGTGGCACCTAATTTTTTTTCAATATCTTTCATGGTACTGTGCACAGTATAACGGGCATACTGTGTATTTATAGTAACATAATCTTTTAAGGCTTCTACAAAATAAATATCTTTTAACAACACTTTTACCAAACGGCTGTTAGCTTTTACAAATAAAATATCTTTGCTTGTATCGTCTTTGTTTTCAACTAATGAATATAAAAAATCGCGTTCTTTTAAAAGCTCTGCATCTTTTTTATGTTTATAAACACTCATTTCTATAGTAGAGTGTAAATCAATTTCTTTAAAGGGTTTTAAAATATAACCGTAAGGCTCGGTAATTTTTGCTTTTGCCAATGTACCTTCATCGGCATAAGCTGTTAAAAATATAACGGGTATGTTTAATTTTTCTTTAATTTTCTCACTCACGTCAATACCTGTTAAATCGCCCTTAATCATAATATCCATTAAAATTAAATCGGGAATTAATTCGGTAATTTTTTCAATGGCTTCTTTACCATTATTTGAAATGCCAATTACATTATAGCCTAATTTAATTAAGCTATTTTGAATGTCTTTCGCAACAATACTTTCGTCTTCGACAATATAAATATTTAGTTTTTCCATTGTATTACATTTTAAAAGTAATTAGTATCCTAGTACCGCTTTCAACATCCGATTCAAAATCTAAATCCCCATCAATTTGGTCAATAAGCGTGTTTACTAATTGTAACCCAAGTGATGGACTATTTTTAAAATCAATAATATCTTCAAATCCTTTTCCGGTATCTTTTACCTCTAAAAATACAATATTATTTTCAGTTGCCAAATTAATTATTATTGTGCCTATTTTATCTGTTGGAAACGCGTGTTTAATTGCGTTTGTAATTAATTCGTTTACAATTAAACCTGCCGGGATTGAGGTATCGAGATTTAAAATTGTTTTTTGTAAATTTAATTTTAACTGTATTTTTTCGTGGCTAATTGAATAGGATTGTATAATATTTTTTGCAAGCGTTTCAATATACTCGCTAAAGTTAACCGAGGTAAACGATTTATTTTGATATAAACTTTCGTGTATATAAGCCATTGTTTTAATTCGGTTTTGGCTTTCCTTTAAAAGTGCTAATGCATATTCATCATTTACGTACGAAGACTGCAAATTTAATATACTACTAATTACCTGCATGTTGTTTTTAACACGGTGATGCACTTCTTTTAATAAAATTTCTTTTTCTTTTAACGATTGTTCAATTTTTTGTTGCGACAATTTTTTATCAGTAATATCGTGTGCTATGCCACTAACCTCAACCACCTCATTATTATGAAGTATGGGGTTTAAAAATACTTCTAAGTAAAGTTTATTAAAGTTTATATCTAATACTTCAATCTCAAAAGTAGCCGTGTTGCCTATAAACGCTTGTTGGTAATGATGTTGTAATAATTCGTTATACTTTACATCGTTACTTAATATGCCACGGTTAAGGCTTAAGCCAATGTAGGGTTGTGTGTTGTAAAGGTTTGCAATTAAATCGAAATAATTTTTATTAAACGATGTTAGTTTTTGCTGTGTATCAATTGTCCAAATGTAATGATGGCTGCTATCAAAAATAGAATTTAGTTTAGCGGCTTGATTTAGTGCCTTTTGCTCGGATAATTTTTTATCTGTTATATCATGAGCTATACCACTTACCTCATCAACATTGTTATTTTGATTAAATATAGGTTGTAAATATATTTGACGAATAACCTTAGAACCATCTTTATTTAAGCGTTCGGTAATAAACTCCGTAGATTTACCGCCAAAAGCTATTTTATAATGTTCGTCCCAAAGTTTGGCATACACATCTAAATTGCTTTGTAACCCTACTTCCTTATCGTACAGAGTTTTTCCAATAATAGGCTTTGCGTTGTGTAGGTTAAACACTGCCATTTCATAATTTTTATTATGCGATGTAATTTCACGCTTTTTATTAATTGTCCACAAGGCTTGGGAACCGCTTTCGAAAATAGCATTTAGCTTTGCCGACTGATTAATTAATTTTTGTTCGTTAGAAACACGCTCTGTGATATCCTGAGCGATGCAACTAACCTCTATAATTTCGTTATTTGAATAAATAGGGTGCAGCGATATTTCGCGATATAAATCTAAACCATTTATTGTGCTTTTGTGTGTAAATATTTGTTTTTCGCCATTTAGTACTTGGGTATATTTCTCAATCCAAAATTTTAATTTGTCTGGGTTTTCAACAAATTCGCGTACTTTTAAAAACTTATTCGGTTGTAAAATATCTTTCTTTGGGTTTTTAACAAACTTATAAAAATTTTGGTTGTATGAGGTAAGTTCTAAATTTTTATTAATTGTCCAAACTAAGTGTGATCCGCTTTCGATAACTGCAGTAAGCCTAGCAGATTGGTTTATAAGTTGCTCTTCATAAACCTTTGTTTCTGTTATATCGTGAGCAATACAACTAATTTCGATAACATGATTGTTTTTATCCAGAATTGGATTTATATATATTTTTCTGAATATTTTATTATTGTTTAAATCTGTATCCTCTCGTTCAAATTCTATTTTATTTCCTTTAAATGCTTCTTTGTATTTAGTGTGCCATAAGATTTGATACTTTTCTTTTATAGATTTATCCGTTATTTTTTCGAAGATATTTATTCCGCTATTTAGCTTAATTTTAAACCGTTGATAGACAATTTTATTAAAATTATTATTAAACGACGTTATCTCAAATTTTCTATTAACTGTCCAAATTAGGTGAGTAGAATTATCAAGTATAGAGGTTAAATGAGCTGTTTTTTCGAGTAGGGTTTTTTGTACTTCTTGCCGTTGCTTAATTTCTTCTTGTAATCGTTTATTCGCTTTTTCTGTTAATTCAATGGTTAATTGCTGCCGTTCTTGGGCTTTTCGCTCAGAAATATTACTTATTAAAGAAACTATACATAATTGATTACTGTAATTAATTGTTGAAGATGTAATTTCAACCTCTACTTCGTGTTTCTTCGAATCTAATAATAAATATGTTCTGGGCTCGTTAATTTGAACTCCCGACATAACTTCTTTCATCCGATCTAATATACGCTTGCGGTGTTCTTCTGCAACAAAATCAGTTGCAAATTTTCCGAGTATTTGGTTATATGATTTAAGTTTTAATATCTTTAGAAGAGCGTTATTACAATATAAACAAACTCCATCTTTATGAATTAAATAGCCTGTAGGTGTAACATCGAGTAGTTTTTGATAATTTTGTCTTTGCAGTTCTAACTCTAATTCTTTTTCTTTTTGTGTGGTAATATCTCTATAGACGTTCAAATAAAACGCTATTTTTCCTTTTTTATCTAATATAGGTGCTAAGTTATTTTCAATCCAAACTTCTTCATTTTTATTATTAAGTGTTTTATAAACATATAAATGGTTTTTAATATTATTTTTACGTTGATTAGCTTTTAATAAATTATCTATTTTTTTAAAATCCCCTGAATAATCTTCTGTTCGCTTGTTAAAAAAATTGCAATCCTTCAATAAGTCCTTGGGCTCATACCCCAGTACTTTTTTAATATTAGGACTTACGTACAAATATTTTTCTTCGGGAAAATACGTGTAAAAAGAAATAACATCATTTCCGTTTTGAGTAATTAAATCAAATTTTTGTTTGGTGTCTTCTAACAAATTTTTTATTTCTTGTGCTTCAATTTTTTCTTTTATACGATTATTAATTTCTAAAAAGGTTGATTGCACCACCTCTTTGTTATTAAACAGTACAACATTTGATTTTACTTCAATAAAAATTGTTTTGTTTTTAAAATCCTTAAATTTTAGTTCCAAAGGTGGAAAATCTTCTCCTTTTAGAATTTTTTTAGTATTCTCTTTTATTTGCTTGTGAAACGATTTATCTAAGAAATTAAAAATATTAATTTGCTCTAACTTATTTAAATAGTTTTTGGGTACTTTAAATAATTTAACGGCTAAAGAGTTTAAAAAATAAACCTTTTTATTATCAAATAAAATAACCGCAACCGGTAAATGATTTAATGTGTTTAAATCTGTTGAATATAACTTTTTATTTCTGTGAGGCATTTTAAAATAGACACTATAAATATACTATTTTCTAATAGTTTGTGTTTTATTATCGTCTATTTTTATGTTGTAGGTTCGTAAACCTTCTTCGTAGGTTGGGCGAATTTTATCGCCTTGCCATTTTATTTCAATATCGTTTTTATAGGTTATTGTTAAATAATTAAATCCTAATTCGTCGTAATATTTCCAATCGCCATCTTTTGCGCCATTTAAATAATTACCAGTAAACATTTTTTTACCGTTGTTGTAATACATGGTATGAGTGCCTACCTCGTCTCCATTTTGATAACGACCCTCGAATCGTTTTATTTTACCGGGCATATAATAGCTAGTCCATAAACTATCAGGTTCGTCGTTGGTATAATTACCAATTTCTTTATAATCAGCTGTTTCATAAATCCATCGACCTTCTTTTCTATTTTCAACAAAAACACCTTGTAAAATAATTTTTCCAGCCTCATCAAAATCTTTTAATTCTCCTTCGCGTTTGCCATTTACATATAATTCCTCACGCCAAAGTTGACCACTTTCGTAATACCATTTCCAAACACCCTGCGCCCTCCCTTTTTTATCAAACTTACCTTTTTGTTCTAATTTACCCGATGTATAAAAAAAATCCCAATCGCCAGTTCTATTTCCTTCTATGTATTTTCCTTTTCCTTTAAATTCGCCTGTGTTATGGTATTCAGTCCAAATACCTTTACGGTTACGTACACTATCACAAGCCCCTTTTGCTATTATGGTACCATCTATGTATTCAATACAACTATCTGGCACAGGTATATTACGGCATACTAATTTTTTTATGTAAACGGCTACACGGCTAGTATCATCGCGCAAAAAAATGCTACTATCGCAATACATTTTTTGTTTGTATTTATAATGGCTACCAATAGCTACACCATCGCTATAAACCCCTTCGTATTTTAAAGTACCATCTTCATATACTTCTTTGTATACCTCAACATTTGCAATTTCTGGTGCTTTTAAAATACGTTTTCCATTATTATATTTCTTTGTAGAAAGTAAATTTCCTTTTATATCGTATTCTTTTACATAACCATCTAAACTATCATCGTTAAATTTTTGTTCTTTTTTTACTTCTAAATTATTATAAAATTCTTTCCAAATACCTTGTTTTTTATTTGCTGCATCGCGCTGATTTATTTTTTCGTAACTTTGTAATATACCGCCTTTATATAGAATTATAGCGGTTATTAAAGAATCTTCACTATACTCATATGCGGTTCCATCTTGTTTACCTTTTATAAAAGGTACAACGCTTTTTGTTTTACCACTTTTATAAAAATTACGTTTTAATCCTTCTACAATATCATTGCTATAGGTTTCTGTACTTAGTATTTTTTGAGAAGTATCGTACTGAATTAATAGTCCGTTTTTTTTGCCTTCCTTGTACGTAATTGATCTTTGAATGCGTTGTTTTTCGTCGTAAAATTTCCAAATACTATCTAGTTGAAAATTTTTACGATTACCTTCTATTTTTAATTTACCATTTTTATGATAATTTTTCCAGTAACCATCTGGCTTGCCATCGCGCATAGTACCTTCACTACTAATAGTGCCATTTTCGTAAAAAAATTTATTGTAACCGTTTGGGTTGTTGGTTTGAGATTTTAATTGATTAACAATTACAAAAAATAAAAATATGGGAAAGAGGTTTTTCAATAAAATACGTGTAATCAAATTTAATAATAAAACGGATATTTAACAATTTAAATTTAGTTAAATAAAGCTGTAAGGTTTGCTAAAATTAGTTGATAAACCTTTCGGGTTTTGTATAATTACAGTCCGAATTTAGCACTTAACTCCAACATTTTTACAATAGGTAATTTTGCTTTATTTATTAATTCTTCATTCATTAATAATTCGGGTTGCTCATATTTTAAAGCTATATAAATTTTTTCTAAGGTGTTTAATTTCATATAAGGGCAGTCGTTACAGGCACAGTTATTATTTGGCGGAGCTGGTATTAATGTTTTTGTAGGACTACTTTTTTGCATTTGATGTAAAATGCCCGTTTCGGTTACCACAATAAAATCGTTTCCATTTTCAGGCTTTTTAGTATAATTTAATAAAGCTGTTGTACTTCCAATAAAATCGGCATGTTCTAATAAAGGCGCTTCACACTCGGGATGTGCAATTATTTTAGCGTTAGGATTTTGTACTTTTAACTTAATTAATTTTTCTAAACTAAAAATTTCGTGTACCATGCACGCTCCATCCCATAACACCATATTTCGGCCAGTTTTTTTATTAATATAAGCTCCTAAATTTTTATCTGGGGCAAAAATAATAGGTTGATTTTGTGGAAATGATTCGACAATTTGAACCGCATTTGTACTTGTAACAATAACGTCGCTAAGTGCTTTAATATCTGCTGTACAATTAATATACGTTAACACAATATGATTAGGATGCAACGCCTTAAAAGCACTAAATTTATCGGGTGGACAACTATCCGCTAAACTACAACCTGCTTTTAAATCGGGTATTAGTACTTTTTTAGTAGGATTTAAAATTTTTGCTGTTTCGGCCATAAAATGAACACCTGCAAATAAAATAATATCTGCGTGCGTTTTTTCAGCTTGTTGCGCAAGTCCTAAACTATCACCTATATAGTCCGCAATATCTTGTATATCAGGGCTTTGATAGTAGTGTGCGAGGATGACCGCATGCTTTTCTTTTTTAAGATAGTTTATTTCTTTTATTAAATCAAGCGTTGGGTCAATGTCTATTTCTAAGTAACCTTTGTTTAATAACATATATAGTTTTTTATAAAATTAAAAATATGTAATATATATATAGGCTGTTAATACTGTTAATTATTAAGTTAAAAAAACGCGTTTTTTTAACTTATAAATTGCTATTAACAACTAATACACAAATTTACCAAATTAAGTGCTTGATAATTAATACTTATGATAATAATTAACATCTGTTAGTACTTACTAATGCTTATAACTATTGTAATTTTTGGCTGTTAATAAGGTATATTTTGTATTAATAAATTTTAATTAGTAATTATAAGTTTACTTGCAGTTAATATAAAAATACATAATAGATGTTTTTTGGTAACATTAGCTTAAAATAATACTATAATTATATTAACAATTAAATTTAATACTAACACATAAATTGTTTATTACTTAAATTTAGTTGGCTTAATAATCAGTTACTTAGTTTATGAGTGTTAATTAACGTTGATTACTACTTTTAAACATTAATATGTATTTTTATTAAAAATTAAATTTTATGAGTATTAAAATAGCAATAGGAAGTGATCATGCCGGTTTTGAATTAAAACAATATTTAATTGAGTATTTTAAAAATACAGATACTAGTGTTAGTGATAAAGGGTGTTATAATATAGAAAGAGCAGATTATCCCGATTATGGGCACGCTGTTGCTAATGCTGTTTTAAGGAATGAAGTTAATTTTGGTATTTTGATGTGTGGAAGCGGCAATGGTATTAATATGAGTGCTAATAAACATAATGGCATTAGAGCGGCTTTGTGTTGGAACGAGGAAATTGCAAAATTAGCTCGCCAACATAACGATGCTAATATTTTAGTATTACCTGCCAGATATATAAGTGTTGAAGAAGCAAAAAAATGTGTAGCTATTTTTTTAAGTGAAAAATTTGAGGGTGGCAGACATCAACAACGTATTGAAAAAATTGATATTTAATTTATTGTAGGGTATGTTTTTTTAATAAGTTGATGAATACCTTTTGATTTTGGAATTGCTTTTAAAATTTCAGTTACTAAATAACTTTGTGAATTTAGAGTTAGCTTATTTATGTAGTTGGTTGCAAGTTTAAAAATAGGTTCTTTCAAGAAGTCGTATTTGGCATCTTGGATGGCGCGTGTAAAATGAATGGCGTATACGTCTAACAATTCAATGCTATAATTTGGTAAATTTTTAATAGCAATTGTATGAAGTAATGAGAATTGATTGTGTTGAAGTTTTAGTTCACTAATAATATCGATTAATCTATTACAATAATTTAATAAATTAATTATTTTTGAAGGCGAATTTATAGCATTTTTTTGTTTTAGTTTCACAACAACTAAATCAACGGTTGTATTAAAATCATCGGTACTTAGAAGTATTTTTAATTTATTTAAAATTTCAATATTTATTTCTGTATCATAAACCAATAAGTGTTGCAAGTACTTAATTTCTATTTTTTGTTCATTGTAATTATGGGCTGTATTTACAATATAATTTATTACGCTAATAATTTTAAAATCGCTTTTTCTTTCAAGCTCTTCAAATAAATTTTCTAAAATTAAAAAACCAGCTTTGTATTTTTTATTTTTTAAAAGCAATTCGGCTTTTGCAATCGTATGCTCGGTTAAAATAGTATCATCAATTTTTAAAATAGGTATGTTAGTTAATTTGCTATATTTTATAGCTAAGTGCTGTTTTAATATTTCTAAATTATTTAAAGCTGATAAAAAATAGATGCCATTTTTTAGTCTATCAATTCCATTTTTTAATTTTAATAATTCATTTGTGTCGGTAATTAAACTAATTGTGTGTTTAATAATTTCTGCACTAAAGTTTATATTAAAATAACGATTGCTCTTTATTAATTTATATGTAGCAAGTTTTAAAGCCTCAATTTGGTTGGTATTTAAAGTGCTTTTAAGGTAAGCGTTTATAAAAGATATAGCTTCAAAAATTACTGCAAAACAGTTTTCGCTACCTGTTATTAATTTAAAAAGTAAGGGCAATTCGCTAATTAAAGCTAAATTATAATAGTATAAATTGCTATTATTTGTAGTTAACGTTTCGTGTTTTAAATCCGATATTTTTTTTAAAACCTCAGCTGTTTGGTCCTCATTTATTTTGCCAATTTCTAAATAATTCCATAAAATTATTTTAAACTTATTACAATAATTTTCAAAAATAGTTTGGTTAGTAGGTGTATAAAAATTAGTGGTTATTTGTAGTTTTAATAAAGGGTTTCTCTCGCACTCTTTTTCTATAAAATAGAGTAATTCGCTATACTCAATACCGTATAAATAATTTTTAAAATTGTTTTTTTTTAGTTTTGGTGTTTTAGTTTTTAGTTGTTTCTTTTTTTCTTTAATCGAAATTCCTAAAACATCTTTTTCAAAATAAAAAAGAACTGCACATAAATGTTCACAAGCATTTTTTAAATTATTACACGTGCAGTTGTAATTGCTAATTTTTTGTGCTTTTTTTGTAACAAATAACTCGTTTTGTTGTTTGGTACTAATTAAAAATCTGTAATAGCCATTTGCTTTTTTATCTATTAAAGTAACGTTATTGTTTTTAAAAATACTTAATCCTTTTTTTAAAACGTCGGCTTTAAAAACATGCTCAAACGCGTTTAAATCTATATTTTGCATATTAAAAAAGGTAAAAATTAAGGTAAATATCCTTATTTTTTTTAAAAGAGGTGTAATAATGAGCCAAACGGCAGTTTCAATAAGTAAAAAATTAGTTTCCTAAAATCTAAACTATTAAATTTAAGCTCTTTATGAAGAAAATAGGCGTTATATTAATTTTAATTTTTACATCATTTTTTGCATTTTCGCAAAAAGGTAAAAATGGGGCCGGAAATATAATTGCAAGTACTGTTGTTAATGCATACACGTCTTTATCAACAAATGCTTTTATCGGCAATACTACAATTAATGTTGCAAGTTCCGCAGGCTATGCAATTGGCGATTTAATTTATATTATTCAAATGCAAGGAGCAAGCGTAAATTGTTACACGGTACCTTTCGGTAATCCCAATAACCCAGCGCCTTATGCGCCAAATTTTGGTAGAATAACCAATTATAACAATGCCGGAAATAATGAGTATGCGCAAATTTCATCAGTTGCCGGTAACATTATTACCATTGATTGTCCGTTAAAAAACGATTATACTGCCGCAGGAAAAGTACAAGTTATAAAAGTGCCGCGCTACACGTCTTTAGTAGTTGGCGCTGCGGGAATTATTACTTGCCCTGCTTGGAATGGAACAATTGGGGGCGTTATAGCTATTGAAGTGGATGGAAACACAACTATTAATGCAGGAGGAAGCATTAACGCTTCAGCACTTGGCTTTAGGGGTGGGGTCATCACCGGTAAAACAGCAGGCAGTGTGTTTGGCGGCACCTCTTACGGAAATAGCAGTATTAACGAAGGGGGATATAAGGGCGAAAGTATAGCAGGCAGCGTATTAGATTACTCGGCAAATTTTAATGGTCCTTTTTGTAGAGGGGCAGTTGCAAACGGCGGAGGTGGTGGTAATGGAAATAATTCGGGCGGCGGCGGTGGCGCTAATGCTGGCGATACCCTGTTGTACACTGGTACAGGCAATCCTGATATCTCTGTTCCGGGATATATTACAGCTTGGAATTTAGAATCTCCTGGTTTTGCCGGAAGTACATCTTCGGGTGGCGGTCGAGGTGGCTATTCTTACGCTGCTAATAGTCAAAATCCTCGCGTTACAGCACCTGGCTTGGCCGGTTGGGGAGGAGATAATAGAGCAGCCGTAGGTGGTTTAGGCGGAAGGCCCTTAAATTATAATACCGGGCGACTTTATTGCGGCGGGGGTGGCGGTGCAGCCGATGAAAACGATGCTTATGGCGGCGGTGGCGGTAATGGCGGTGGCATTATAAATATTATTAGTTATGGTACAATAACCGGTGCTGGGCAAATTTTAGCAAATGGACAAAATGGTTTTAATACCTTAACTCCAAATCCGGTGTTTAATGTTACTGGGCGAGATGGTGCCGGTGGTGCTGGCGGAGCAATTGTTATTAATTCAACAGGTTTTATTAATTTAATTACAGTGTCAGCAAAAGGGGGCGATGGTGGTAATCAACAACTTAAAAATGGTGGCGGTTCAACCCCTCAGGCTTATGGCCCTGGCGGTGGTGGTGGTGGCGGTTTTATCGGCACCACAGCAGCAGCAATTACAACTTTCGTAAACGGTGGCGTTAACGGAACTGTCCAATATCTTTCTGGCGCCGAAAATTGTCAAATAGACATTGTTCCCGCTACAAATTGTTTTCCCGCAAATGGCTCTACTATTGGAGGTTCGGGAATTGCTACTTCTACGTTATTAACCATTCCTACAATTACAGCTAGTCCAGATGTTACCATATGTATTAACAACTCAACCATATTAACCGCAACTACTACTGGGCCTCCGTCTACAATTGGTTGGTACACTAATTTTGCAGGCATAACGTTGCTTGGCACGGGTAGCGCATTTACTACATCCGTGTTTACTACTCCAGGTACTTACACTGTTTGGGCTGGCTTTTGCCCAAGTGGTATTTATCGCGACCCAGTTGTAATAACCGTTACAAATGGGCCAACCTTAGCTGTAAATTCCCAAACCATTTGTAGTGGGCAAACAGCCACATTAATTGCTAGTGGCGCTACTACTTATACTTGGAATACTGGTTCCATTAGCGCTACCCTTAACCCTATACCTATTGCAACAACAGTGTATACAGTTACTGGTGCAAACGGTTCTTGTTCTGTTAGCACTACAGCTACGGTCACAGTAAATTCGGCTGGCTCAATTTCCGTAAACTCGCCTACAATTTGTAGTGGGCAAACTGCTACCCTTACGGCTGGAGCAGCCATTTCGTATACTTGGAGTACAACACAAAACATACAAACTATTAATGTGAGCCCAATAGTAACTACGGTATACACCATTAATGCTAATGTCGGTAGTTGTAATGCCACAAATACTTCTACCGTTACCGTTAATCCAAGTCCTACACTTGCATTAACCAGCCCCACTATTTGCTCGGGGCAAACGGCCACCATTAATGCCTTAGGCGCAAATGCCTATTTGTGGTACGACGGTTCAACAGCTTCATCTGTTACTGTTAACCCAATTACTACTTCATCTTATTCTTTAATAGGTAGTTCAAATGGCTGTACCACATCAGCCACTTCAACGGTTACAGTTGCTCCTAATCCCACACTTACCATAAGTAGCGTTTCTATTTGCGCCGGACAAACGGCTTCATTAGTTGGTATGGGAGCCACAACCTATACTTGGGACCCAACCGGTGTAAATAGCGTTGGCACTTCTTTTACTGTTGCTCCTTTATCCACTACTATTTATTCTTTAATAGGGTCAACAAATGGTTGTGTTAGCCAAGCTACGGTTAATGTAAATGTTGGGTCTAATTTGTCAATAGCGGTTGTAAATCCAACAATTTGCGCGGGGCAAAGCGCTACATTATTGGCCGTTAGTTCTGCAACAAATTACGTTTGGAGTAATGGTTCTCTTACTAATACAACAGTTGTAAACCCTGTAACAAGCACTTCTTACACCATTAATGGAAATTTTGCTGGTTGTACAGGCTCTGCGGTTGTTAATATAAATGTTAACGCAATTCCCGTTATGGTTAATTCAAATACGGTTATTTGTACGGGTCAAAGCGCCACATTAACAGCTCTGGGTGCTACAAATTACACATGGTCAACTGCAAGCAACGCCACTGCTATAGTAGTTAATCCATTAGTAAGTACTACCTATACTTTAACAGGCTCTAACGGTAACTGTACAACTTCTGTAAATTACAATGTGTCTGTTGTTGCTTTACCAGTAGTTTCGTCAAATAGCGCCAGTATTTGTAATGGTTCAAGCGCCACATTAACTGCCAATGGTGCAACTTCATATACTTGGTTGCCATTAGGTTCGTTAAGCACAACCATCTCTGTAAACCCATCGTCAAATACCACTTATACGGTTGTTGGCAGTAATGGTAGTTGTACAAGTTCAGCAATTGCTGGTGTTATAGTTACCAATGGGGGCACGGTTTCTGTATTAGGTGCAACGGTTTGTAATGGGCAAAGTGCAACAATTACTACTGGTGCCGTAGGAATATCTTATTTATGGAGTAATGGAGCTACAACTCAAAGCATAACTGTAGCGCCAAATACTACTACAACGTATTCGGTTCAGGTAAATACTACCGGTTGTACGTTAACAGGTAGTGTAGATGTTGTTATCACTCCTGCTCCAATAATACAAGCGTCTGGCGCATCTATTTGTAAAGGCGAAACAGTTACGTTGTTTGCAAGTGGCGCAAGTAATTACACATGGTCGCCAGTCAGCATAGTAGCAAGTAGTATTAATGTTAGCCCCACAGTAACAACCGATTATGTTGTCAGTAGCTTCAGTAATGGTTGTATATCTACTGCTACAGCGCAAGTACAAGTGTTTACAAAACCTATTTTAGCCATTAGCCCTTCCGATAAAATAATTTGCCCAAATACAACTGTAACATTTAGTGCTACTGGTGCCACCACTTACGATTGGCTTGTAAATGGTGTTTACGTGCCTGGAAACCCGCTTACAATTAGCCCGATAAAAACCTCAGTAATTACAGTAATTGGAAGTAATGGAAGTTGTAGCACAACGTCTTTATCTACGGTTAATGTTCAAACAATAAATGCTACGTTTAATGCAGAAAGTAATTATGTTGATTATCCTGGTAGCTTAAGCTTTACAAACACTTCCGCTGGATATACATCTATTTTTTGGGATTTTGGAAACGGACAAACATCTGTAAATAATGTTCATTCGGCAACATACGAATATCCGGGTAGGTATTTAGTAACATTGGTTGCGCAAAATTATTTAGGTTGTAGCGATACTACATTTTATGTAATTGAAGCGGGTTGTGGCAATGGCGATATTTTTATTCCAAACACATTTACGCCAAATGGCGATGGTTTAAACGATGTGTTTAAAATATTTGGAGGGAATTGCTTAACCAAATTTAATGGTACAATTTTTGACCGATGGGGACACGAATTATTTAAGTTTAAAAACTTAACCGATGTTTGGGATGGTAAAGTAAAGGGCCTAGACATTGAAATAGGAACTTATAACTATTTAATAAATTATACACTGTATAATGGCAAACAGCTAAGCAAAACAGGCGTAATTACAGTAGAGCGATAAAAATCTGCTAAAACAAAATTAAGTATGCAATTAGTTTTTGCCTCTGCCAATAAAAATAAAATTTTAGAAATTAAGGCGTTAATGCCCACACAACATACTGTTATTGGCTTGCAAGATGTTGGTATTTTTAACGAAATTCCTGAAACGGGAATTACTTTACAACAAAATTCGTTTATAAAAGCAAATTATGTTTTAGAGTTTTTAAAAAGCCAAAACAAAACGGGTGTTGTTTTTGCAGATGATAGCGGCTTAGAAGTAGAGGCTTTAAAAGGAGCGCCAGGCGTATACAGTGCGCGTTATGCCGGCGAGCCTAAAAACGATGAAAATAATAATGTTAAATTGCTAAGCGAATTAAAAAATTGTAAAAATAGAAACGCGCGATTTATAACAGTTATTACACTTATTTTAAATAACGAGAATTATTATTTTGAAGGCGAAATTAAAGGCACAATAGCGTTACAACATAATGGTAGCAAGGGTTTTGGTTACGACCCACTATTTATACCCTATGGCTATTCTGAAACATTTGCTCAAATGTCGATCGATTTAAAAAATACAATAAGTCATCGGGCTATTGCTGTAACTAAGCTAATAAATTTTATGAATACGCTTTAACATTTTTTTTAATTAATTTATTTTAAAGCATTGCGGTTTGCGTTAAATTAAGTAACTTTAGTGTAAATTATAAATTGAAAAAATTAGGGCTTATACTTTTATTTTTTAGTTGTTTGCATTCTTTTGCCACACACAATAGGGCTGGCGAGATTACCTATACACGCTTAATGCCCTATTCGCAAGTCGTTGGAGGCCTTTCAGTACCGTATTACAGATATTTAATTACCGTTACAAAATATACGGATCATGGAAGTAGTGTGGCAGATAGATGTGTAGATACGGTTTATTTTGGCGATGGTACAAGGGGAATAGCATCGCGTATAAATGATGATGGATCGGCAACACAAGGCTGTAATTGTGCTAAATGTGGGGTTTTAATAGTTAATGACCCAAGCTATAAAGTAAAAAAGAACATTTATACCATCGAACACGTTTACCCGGGCGCGGGTAGTTTTGTTATTCATTCTTTCGACCCAAACAGAAATGGTGGCGTTATAAATATTGGTAACTCCATTAACACTGCTTTTTATATCGAATCACTTTTAGTAATAAATAATTTTACTGGGGCAAACAGCTCGCCGGTATTGTTAAATGCCCCTATTGATAAGGCTTGCATAGGGCAATGTTTTTACCACAACCCAGGCGCTTACGATGTTGACCACGATAGTTTAAGTTACCAAATTACCACTTCGCGCGATGCCGGAGGGCAAACGGTTGGTGGCTATTATTACCCACCTGGTAATTATGGAATAGATGCTGTTACGGGTACATTATATTGGTGCGCGCCCGCTACACAAGGGGAATATAATTTGGCTTTTATTGTTAGAGAGTGGCGTAAAAACACCAATGGTAAATACCAACAAATAGGCTATGTTTTGCGCGATATGCAAGTTGTTGTTAGCGCTTGCCCAAACAATTCATTGGTACCTACATTAGTAGTGCCTACCAATACGTGTGTTGAGGCTGGCACTGTAATTAGCGAAACCGTTACAGCTACCGATGCTAATAGTCCAACAACAATTTATGGTAGTGGTGGCGCATACAACTCACTTGCGCAAATAGCTACACCATCAACAGCTGTAGGCGCTGGTTCGGTTACAACGTTAAACTTTTTTTGGCAAACCAATTGTTCTCACATTTCAATTCGTCCTTATACTACAATTTTTAAAGCAGAAGATAACGGTTCGCCAAAATTAGTTTCGTTTGCTACTTTTGATATAAGAGTTGTTCCTCCCTCTGTTAAAAACGTTACAGCAATGCCAATAGGCTCAACCATTAAAGTTGCTTGGCAGCTATCAACCTGTAATCCTACTAATAATCCTATTGTTAATTATGTAATTTACCGTAAAAACGACTGTAGCGCTTTCACGTATAGCCCCTGCCAAACTGGAGTTCCAACAACATCAGGTTTTGATTCAATTGGTGTTACAGGCCCCACCATTTCGCAATTTATCGATAACAATAATGGAAATGGTTTAGTCGTTGGACAAAACTATAGTTATTTAGTGGTAGCATTATATTACGACGGTTCGCAAAGTTTTGGAAGTAGCCAAGTATGTGCACAATTAAAAAAAGACGTACCAATAATTTTAAATGTTGATATTTTAAGTACGTCAGCTAATACAGGTTCGGTATTAATAAAATGGAATAAACCCTATACTAATAATGGGAACTTTGATACTTTGGTTTTTACTGGCCCTTATCAATTTAATTTAAAATACCGCTCAGGCGCTACCGGAACTTATACAACAATTTTTAACTCCACTAAAAACAATTTTTATTTATTAGATGAGCAATTCATTCATACAACTATTAATACTACCGATATTAATAAAGATTATTTAATCGAATTTATTTCCGGTACGGTTACTATTGGTTCGTCGCAACGTGCCAATTCTGTTTTTTTAACAGCAACACCTGCTGATAGAAAAATTAATTTATCGTGGAATTCGAACACACCTTGGAACAATTACAAATATACCGTATATCGTAAAAACCCTGCACAAACAACGTTTACAGCTATTGGTACCACTACTTTAACAACTTATGTTGATTCTATAAACGTAGTAAACCGAAGTAATTACTGTTATAAAATTTTAAGCGAAGGCGAATATTCTGATGCAACAATTCCTAAGCCGCTTTTAAACAACTCGCAAGAAGTGTGCGCTACAGCAAAAGATTTAACGCCACCATGTACACCGACAGTAACTGTAGTTGCCGATTGTATTACAGGTTTTGTACAAGTTAATTGGACAAACGTAAAAGTAATATGTAATGGAAGCGATGATGTGGTAAAGTATAAATTATATTACAAGCCTACAATTGATGGTGAATATACTTTATCAGCTACAATTAATGGTACGTTAGCAAATCAATATATATTTGATGGATTGGAATTAATATCGGGTTGCTATGCGGTTGAAGCAATAGATTCGAGCGACAACGTAAGCTCTAAAAGTGAAGATTTTTGTGTTGATAATTGTCCGGAATTTGAACTGCCAAATATTGTAACCAATAACAATGATGGTATTAACGATTTTTTTAAAGCCCGTAAGGTGCGCCAAATAAAAGAGATAGATTTAGTGATTTTTGACCGTTGGGGTAATTTAGTTTACAAAACCAACGACCCTTATTTTAAGTGGGATTGTGTAAGTATACTAAGTAAACAAACAGTAAGCGTGGGCACATTTTTTTATATATGCGATGTGTTTGAGCCTCGCGTAAAAGGAATAAAAAAGCGCACATTAAAAGGCTATTTAGAGGTTGTAAAATAATTAATGCCTTTTAATTAATAATACATTTTAAGCTTTGTTTCAAAATGTTACCTTTAAAAAATAAAACCGCGAGTTTAGTGGTTTTAAAACTAATTACCTTAAAATGAAACTCTACAAAAACCTTGTTAATTCTATTGCAGATACGCTTTCTGAAATTTTTATAAAAAATAAGTACGCTGATAAATCTTTAGAAAAATTATTTAAACAAAATCCAAAATGGGGCAGTAGAGACAGACGATTTGTAGCAGAAGCCGTTTATGATATTGTGCGTAATTACCGCTTATATGCCGAATTGGCGCAATCGCCCAAAAATTTTTGGTTTATTACCGCAGTATGGCTAATTATAAAAAATATTGAATTACCCAATTGGCAAGAGTTTCAACACGTAGACCCTGTTTTTATTTTAAAGCAAAAAGAACGATTTATAACACAACTAGCTGTTTATGAATCTTATCCTGATTGGCTTTGGCAATTAGGCGAAAACGAATTGGGAAAAGACGTTTGGCAAAAAGAAGCTATTGCTATGAATACACAAGCTGAAGTTGTTTTACGCGTAAATACTTTAAAGTCCACGTTGCAAAAGTTAAAAGAAGCTTTTGCTGCTGAAAATATTGATACCATAGAAATAAAAAATGTTACTAACGCCCTGCAACTTGTTAAGCGCGAAAATATTTTTAAAAATAAGTATTTTGCCGAAGGTTGGTTTGAGCTGCAGGACGCTGGCTCGCAACAAATAGGTGAATTTGTAAACCCAAAGCCTAATGAGTTTATTATTGATGCTTGCGCCGGTGCTGGTGGAAAAAGCTTGCAATTAGCCGCATTAATGCAAAATAAAGGCAAAATAATAAGTATGGATGTAGAGGCTTGGAAGTTAGAAGAATTAAAAAAACGCGCAAAGCGTGCTGGTGCTTTTAATATTGAAACAAGAATAATTGAAGATACAAAAACGATAAAACGACTGGAGGGTAAAGCCGATAAATTATTATTAGACGTGCCTTGCAGCGGGTTAGGAGTTATTAAGCGCAACCCCGATGCCAAATGGAAATTAAATTTGGAAACAATTGAACGAACAAAACAATTGCAACAAAAAATTATTACAGATTATAACAGCATGTTAAAAGCGGGTGGTAGTTTAATTTATAGTACTTGTAGCCTTTTACCTTCTGAAAATAAACTACAAATAGATTTATTTTTAAAGGCACACTCTAATTTTGAATTCGTTAAAGATCACACAATTTTGCCATCGCAGGGTTATGATGGTTTTTATATGTGCGAATTAAAAAAAACAGCTTTACTTTAATTGATACTAGCGTCTGCCTATGTCTCCATTTTGGAAAGTTAAATATATTTGAATACATTTGTTTAGTGTTTAAGCTGAAGAAATATATTTCTTTATTTTTGTTACTTCTATTTGTGTGGGTTATTACGCCTACGCACATTCTTCATAGTGTATTTGCAGATCATATAGATACGGATTGTGATTTTGATCATAATAAAGGCGGTCTTCACGTCGAGTCAAAGCATACACATTGCGACATTTTTAAAACAAATACAACCTTATACAATACCCCAAAAATAGCTAACAGCGTTAAATTAATACTCGTTTTAATTAATGAGTTAAAAATAAAACCTCAAGGGTTTTACTTTTATTCAAACAAAGTCAATCTGCCAGCTAGGGCTCCTCCAATTGTATAATAACTTTGTGCTTATTAAATTTTTGTGTTAACATACTGCGTTTTATTTATATAAAAAATAAAGAACCGTTATTTTATCGTAATGTATACAACAAAAGTTAATTATTGTTTTTGTATCACTAGTATAAAGAAACCTGCTTTACAAGCGTATTTAAGAGCAATAATTTTTTTAAAAAGGTATCCAATAAAGGTTGCAAAATTTTAATCTAGTTGTAACAACAATTAGTTCTTACGCGTTTAATTTTAAAAATTGTTCTAAGATGTTTGTTCAGAAACAAATACTCCTATATGTGTTAATAATTATAGGCTTTTTAATAAAGGCGCAAAATTGTGGTTTGGTGTTAAGAGGACATGTAATTGATGAAGATAATAACGAGCATCTGGGTTTTGCGGTAATTAAATTAGTTTCGTTAAATAAAATTATTCAAACAAATGAAAACGGAGAATTTGTTTTTACAAATTTATGCGAAGGTAATTACCAATTATTTGTTCAGCACCTAGGCTGTAAGGATACATTAATTAATGTATTACTAAACTCAAAATCAAAAAAGGTACTCATAAAAATGCCACATAGCACTAATAATTTAAACGAGATTGACATAATGGATAAGCGCGTGGAGATTAAAAATACACAAACCGTTAATCAACTAAGTCCCGAAGAAATAGAAAAAACAAAAGGGCAGAATTTGGGCGACGTTTTAAAAAACATGACCGGAGTTACGGTTTTAAATACTGGGGCAACCATATCAAAACCAATGGTGCACGGTATGCAGGGTTATCGCTTGTTAATTTTAAATAATGGTATTAGGCAAGAGGGGCAGCAATGGGGTAACGAACATGCGCCTGAAATAGACCCATTTATCGCAAAAAAGTTTTCGGTTATTAAAGGTGTAAATGCTATACGTTATGGCAGTGATGCCATTGCCGGTGTAGTTTTGGTAGAGCCAGATGAACTGCCCGATACCACAGCAATTACTGGCGAAGTTAATTTAGTAGGTTTACGTAATGGACAAACAGGTGCCACCTCTGCTATATTGCAAGGCTATTTTGATAAACTTCCAGGCTTTAGTTGGCGCATACAAGGCACGCTTAAAAAAGGGGGTACTGTAAAAACCCCAAACTATTATTTAAATAATACAGGTTTAGAAGAAAAAAATTTCTCCTATGCCTTGGGTTATCATCATAAAAAATTTGGTGTAGAGTTGTACTACTCGCAGTTTAATACTAAAATAGGTGTTTTTAAAGGTAGTCATATTGGTAATTTAACTGATTTGCGAAACACATTGGCCTTAGGCAAGCCTGTTGATAGTTTGGCTGCATTTACTTATAGCTTAGATAGACCCTACCAAATTGCAGAACATGAATTAATTAAAGGTTTGGCGCATTATCATTTTTCGCCCAAATGGCGAGCAAAAGTGCAGTATGCTTGGCAATACAACATAAGACAGGAGTTTGATTTACGGCGTTTAACTACCGCCGAAAAAGAGACAGGCAACATTGCGCCCGATTTAGATTTAAAGATTACCTCGCAAACCGTTGATGCCATTGTGGAACATGATAACATTAAATCGTTTAGAGGTATGTATGGCACGAGTTTTATGCGTCAAAGTAATGTGTATTCTGGTAGATTTTTTATCCCTAATTATTTAAATAACACTTGGGGAGCCTTTTTTACTGAGCGTTATGTTATGCCGCATGCAGAATTGGAAGTAGGTGTACGGTATGATGAAAAATATTTACAATCGTATTTTTACGAAGGAAAAGCGTGGACCGAACACCTACGAAATTTTAAAAATTACACATACAATACGGGTTTTATTTGGAAACCAGACACTACTTTTAATTTATTTATAAACGCAGGCTCTGCCTGGCGGGCACCAGCTCCAAACGAATTATATAGCAACGGTATTCATCAGGGTGCTGGTGGTATTGAACGTGGCGACGATAGTTTAAAAACAGAAACCTGTTATAACATTACAACTACAGGTATTTATAAACGTAAAAAATTAAATATTGAGCTCACGGTTTACCACAATCAATTTTCAAATTTTATTTATTTAAATCCAACAAATACTATAGAATTAACTATCAGAGGCGCTTTTCCGGTGTTTAATTATCAGCAAGCGAATGTTAGAATAAGTGGCGTTGATTTTAAAGCTAATTATGATTTTAATAAATATGTTGATATAACCTTAAAAGGTATGATTGTGCGTGCGTGGAATTACAGCATTAACGACTATTTAATTTATATGCCAGCAGATAGAGGAGATGTGCAATTAAAATTAAAATTACCGTCACGTAAAATTTTTAAAAATAATTCGTTACAAGTAAACAATCAGTTTGTGGCAAAACAATGGCGTGCACCGGAGGGGGTCGATTTTGCGCCACCACCGCCCGCATACTATTTATTAGGGGTTGATTTAGGGACGCAACTACAATTAAAAAAACAAAAAGTGTATTTAAGTTTTAGCGCAACTAATTTATTAAATGCCCGTTACCGCGAGTATTTAGATAGATTTAGATATTACTGCGATGCCGTTGGAGCATCTTACAATATAAAATTAACAATACCCTTAACTCTTTATGATAAAAAATAAATTAATTATTTAAAAAAATAAAAAACATGAAAACAACAACAAAAATGATCGCATATGCGGTAACCGCTTTAGTATTAACTTTTACCGCCTGTAAAAAGGATAAAAAAACTGACCCAGTAGCACCGCCAACACCCACGCCAACACCAACATTAGAATTGATTACAACAATGAAAGTGATGGTTAACAACGGTACAGTTACAACAACTTATATGTTTAAAGACCCAGACGGCGATGGGGGAACACCAGCGTTTTTTGGACCAGGAACCACAACTACATCTACACAAACCGATTCGGTAATTAATTTACTGGCACTAAAAAACTACACAGTTGATATTTTATTGTTAGACGAATCTAAAAATCCAACCGATACAATAAGTAAAGAGGTGTTAAATGAAGGCGCAGACCATATGTTCTTTTTTAATCAAAGTAACCCAAGCGGCGCTGTACCTAATTCATCGGTTGTTATAGCTGGCACTAATTTAACCATTAAATATTTAGATAATGATGGTGCAACAACGCCTCGCGGTATTGGCTTAAAAACACAATGGATAACAGGAATGATGACTAATACTAAAAAAGAAGTTAAAATTACCCTACGCCACCAACCAGGGATTAAAGACGGAACTTACGCACCGGGCGATACGGATATAGAGGTGCCGTTTAAAATAAAAATTAATTAATAAAAAAACCAGCCTTTATAAAGGCTGGTTTTTTTTAATTTCAGAAAGTAATTCCTTTTCAATATTAGTGAATACTAATCCTCTGCGTTCGTACACTTTTTCACTAGTTTCAAATAATTTTTCTAATTGGTAATTATCAAAACCTTGTGCACCTCCCCAACTAAAGTTTGGTATTTGTGTGGGCGGAAAGTCTCCCCCAAAAATGTTTGCCCCTACTCCAACCACAGTTCCAGTGTTTAACATGGTGTTTATGCCGGTTTTGCTATAGTCGCCCATTATTAAGCCGCAAAATTGTAAACCAGTATCAACCGATTTTTTGTGTAAATAATTATACAATTTTACACTACCGTAATTATTTTTTAAATTACTGTTATTGGTATCTGCGCCCAAGTTGCACCATTCACCAACTACAGAGTTTCCTAAAAAGCCATCGTGCGCTTTGTTGCTATAACCAAAAATAACGGAGTTGTTTACCTCCCCTCCTACTTTGCTGTGCGGGCCAATAGTAGTAGCCCCATAAATTTTAGTACACAATTTTAAAGCGCTGTGTTCACCCAACACAAAAGGCCCGCGCACCACACTACCTTCCATTATTTCGCTATCTTTATCTAAATAAATGGGTCCAGTGGTTGTATTTAAAATGCAGGCCTCTGCCTTAGCACCTTCTTCTAAAAACACTAAATTTTTGTCACCAATTACAGTAACACTCTTGCTTAGTGGTTGTGATTTTCTATTGGCACATAATATTTCTAAATCTAATTTTATCGCTTCTCCGTTTTTTTGAAAAATATCCCAAACATTTTTTACTGTCAATAACGGAATGGTTATTTCAATGTTTTCAAATCCGCTTAAATCGTCCAAATCATTTTTAGTTCCAACAAAGGCAATAATTTCGCCGTTATAGGATAATAGTTGATTCGCCTTTAATTTAACGATAAACTCAACTAGATTATTTGTAGGGCAAACGGTAGAATTAATAAGCAAACTTTCGGTATTTTCAACCAATGGGTATTTTTTTTGCAAATACGGTTGCGTTAAATAACTGCCATTTGTTTTTAACCAATTCTCCCACTTTTGTTTAATGGTTAAAGCGCCAATTCTTATTTCGCTTATGGGGCGTGTAAAGGTTAGTGGCAATAAGTTTTTCCAATTGGGATCAGTATCAAATAAAATTATGTTCATTTTTTAAATTATGATTATCGTAAAATTACAAATATTTTATTATTTATTTTTTTATGAAAAAACTCTCAACGATACCTACAAATGGTATTTTAGACAAAACCCTATCAAAAAAATTGGCTATTGCAATAATCTTTGGAATTGGAATCATCGAAAGAATAAGTGTCATTATTACGATAAATGCTAAAATGTATAGAATAATTTTTTTCATACTATATGTTTTTGTTTTATATATTGGCCTCACTATATATATATATATCAAAAAGCAAGAAAATTATACTTTTGAAATGTAGATATTTTAAAAACGGAGGTTAAGTATTTGATAATCAGAATGCATTTCTTTAAAAAAGCCAATCGAAAAATAAATTCTATCTTTGCAAAAAATTTCTCTCTTGCAATCTCAATACGATGTTATAGTTGTGGGTGCTGGGCATGCCGGCTGCGAAGCCGCTGCCGCCGCTGCAAACATGGGTAGTAAAGTACTTTTACTAACTATGAATATGCAAACCATTGCCCAAATGAGCTGTAATCCCGCTATGGGAGGTATTGCCAAAGGGCAAATTGTGCGAGAAATTGATGCCATGGGCGGTTACAGCGGCATTGTGTCTGACAAATCTGCTATTCAATTTAGAATGTTGAACCGTAGCAAAGGCCCAGCTATGTGGAGCCCGCGCACGCAAAACGATAGAATGCTATTTGCTTCTCTTTGGCGTGAAATGCTGGAACAAACGCCCAATCTCGATTTTTGGCAAGATATGTGTAAAAGCCTATTGATAAGCGCTGATGGCAAACGTGTTGAAGGTGTTGTTACCGGAATGGGAGTTGAATTTAAGGCAAAAGCTGTTGTACTAACTAATGGTACTTTTTTAAACGGCATTATTCACATTGGCGAAAAACAATTAGGTGGCGGCCGAACAGGCGAAAGTGCGAGTTACGGTATAACAGAACAATTAGTGCAGTTAGGATTTGAAAGTGGTAGAATGAAAACCGGAACACCTCCTCGCATTGATGGCCGAAGTTTAGATTACTCTAAAATGGAAACTCAAGACGGGGATGAAGTAGCAGATAAATTCTCTTATTTGGATAATACGTCGCCGTTTTTTGGCCCAAATAAAATAAAGCAAGTTCCTTGTCACGTAACTTATACTAACCAATCAGTTCACGACATTTTAAAAACAGGTTTTGAGCAATCGCCTATGTTTCAAGGGCGCATTCAAGGCTTAGGGCCACGATATTGCCCAAGCATTGAAGATAAAATTACACGCTTTAGCGAGCGTGAGCGCCATCAATTGTTTGTAGAACCGGAAGGCTGGAACACCGTTGAGATATATGTAAACGGCTTTTCAACGTCTTTGCCCATTGACGTGCAACAAAAAGCGCTACAACTTATTCCTGGGTTTGAGAATGCAAAAATGTTTCGGCCGGGTTATGCCATTGAATACGATTACTTTCCACCAACCCAATTAAAACTGAGCCTAGAGACCCAATTAGTTGAAAACTTATACTTTGCGGGTCAAATTAATGGCACCACAGGTTACGAAGAAGCTGCTTGCCAGGGTTTAATGGCAGGCATTAACGCACATTTAAAAGTTTCGGGCAAAGAACCTTTAATTTTAAATCGCTACGAAGCTTATATTGGCGTTTTAATTGATGATTTAGTTACAAAAGGTACCGACGAGCCTTACCGCATGTTTACCTCCCGCGCCGAGTACCGTTTGTTATTACGACAAGACAATGCAGATATTCGTTTAACCGCCTTGTCTAATAAATTAGGACTGGCAAATAACGAACGTCTAGCTAAAGTCAATCAAAAAATAGAGGGTTATAGCAAGATTATTGATTTCTTTAAAAATACAAGTGCCGAACCGCAATTTTTAAATGGATTTTTAGAGTCGATTGGCTCAGCTACCATTTCACAAAAAACACGATATGTAAATGTTATTTCTCGTCCCAATATTTCAATTGCAGAACTCATAAAATACGACTACGTTTTGGCCAACGCACTTTTAAATTTTGACAATGAAACCATTGAGCAAGCTGAAATTTTAATGAAATACGAGGGCTACATTGAACGCGAAAAAGAAAATGCCGACAAACAAAAACGTTTAGAGGATTATGTTATTAAACCCGATTTTGATTACAATTCAATAAAAAGTTTAGGTGCGGAAGCTATTGAAAAATTTAAAAGACACAAACCTCACACCATTGGTCAAGCAAGTCGTATTTCGGGTATTAACCCAGCCGATATTTCGGTTTTATTAGTTTATTTAGGAAGGTAATTTATGCAAGTTAAAAAAAGTATTTTTTACATATTACTTTTAAACTACGTTGTTAGTTATTCGCAAAATCGGTTAACCGATTCCCTATTAAATATAGTTTCAAAAATAGATAACGATACAGCAAAGTGCGAAAAACTTACACAATTGATTGAAAATGAGACAGATAACACGATTTGGCCAATTTATAACAAAAAGCTGTATCAAATTGCGGAAAAAAACTCCCAAACAAATACGGGTAAGTTAAAACAAACGTATTTAAAGTACCTTGCTTCTGCAATTAATAATTCCGGATTTTTAATGGAAATGAATGGCAATACCGTTTTGGCTATTACTTATTACAGAGACGCTTTAACTTTGCGATTTGATATTAAAGATAGAGATGGAATTTCGAACTCTTTGAATAATTTAGGTTTTTTATATTATAAGCAAGCAGATTATACTAAAGCTATTGAGTATTATACCAAGGCCCTAAAAATTCAGCGAGAGACTGGGGATTTAGCAGATGAAGCCGCAACGTTAAACAATATTGCAACATTGTATAACGATCAAAATAATCTTGCAAAAGCCATAGAGTTTTATAAAAAAGGGATAGAGATTAGAGAAAAAATTAACGACAAAAAAGGCTTGGCAAGATGCCTAAATAATATTGGAACCGTTTATTACAAAACTAAAGAGATAAGCCTTGCCTTGGAGTACATGAAAAGAGCTTTAAAAATTAGACAAGAGGAAAAAGATTTAGACGGTATAGCAAATTCGTTTGATAATTTAGGGTCGGTTTTTATGCGAAATAACCAAATGGATAGCGCCATAAGTTATTTTAAAAAGGCCTCAGAAATTAACTTAAAAATTGGCGATAAACATAGCCAAGCAAAATCGTTAAATAATATTGCTGGAGCTTATTTGACGACAAATAAAATTAATGAGGCAAAAATGTATTACCAACAAGCTTTGGTGTTAGCTAAAGAGCTAGGCTATCCCATCGAAATTTTAAATTCCTCAAAACAACTTTACATTATCTCAAAAAAAGAAAATAATAGTACAAAATCTTTAGAATATTTAGAACTGGCAACAAAAATGCAAGACAGCCTTTTTCGTTTGAATACGCTAGATTGTAAATCTAACGCACAGCAGTTAGATATGTACAAAACGAAAACAGTTTCTGACAGTCTTAAATTCGAAGAGTTAACTTCCAATTTAAATCTAAAATATGCGGTTTTAGAAAATCAACTTAAACAAAAAAATACGTTTTTATATACTCTTGTTGCGGTAGCAATTTTACTAATAATAATTATGACACTAATTTTTTTAAAAAGGAAATAATGTTGCACGTGGAACAACATACCCTGTGTCTCAAATTTAACCCTTTCCCTACCCTATTTACAAATAGATTGGAATTGCGTCAATTTACAGATAGCGATTTACAAGACTACTACCAAATTTGGTCCGATGCTGAGGTAATGAAAGCTCTGGACAAAAATCCAAATACACTTGAAGAAACAAAGAAATTAGTTGAGTCAATGGATGTGAGTTTAAGAGATGGTACAGCCATAATTTGGCTAATCTGTTTTAAAGAGAGTAAAAAGTTAATTGGATATATTGGTTTTCATAGGATAGATATTACTCATAAAAGGGCTGAAATTGGTTACGCCTTGTTTTATAATCAACACAGAAAAGGACTAATGCAAGAGGCGTTAATTGAAGTTCTTAAATACGCTTTTAACGGGATAAACCTACACTCTGTTGAGGCAAATATAAACGAAATAAATATTGCGTCTAGGAACCTTTTGCTAAAAAATAATTTTGTAAAGGAGGCACACATTAAAGAAAATTATTTTTTTAATGGAATTTATTTGGATTCTGTAATATATTCTTTGATTAACCCTCAACATGCAAAAAAGCAACTACGTTCCACGTGAAACATATTATAAATTAAAACAAATATATGAAGACGATTACTAATTGTCCGGTTTGTAAATCGGATTCATTTAGTCCTTTTTTGACGTGCAAGGATTATACTGTGAGTCAGCAAAATTTTGGCATTGTAAGTTGTACTAAATGTAATTTTAAGTTTACAAATCCAAGGCCTGAAGACGAGAAGCTGGGAGAATATTATAAGTCGGAAGACTATATTTCTCACTCTAATACAAGCAAGGGGATTATCTCCAAGCTATATAAATCAGTTAGAAACTACACTCTAAATAAAAAATTGAAATTAATATCCAGCTTTGTTTCACGTGGAACTATTTTAGATTACGGCTGTGGCACAGGTATGTTTTTAAAAGTTTGTCAGGATAATGGTTGGAAATCGTATGGGATGGAACCGGACGAAGGAGCCCGTAAAATTGCAGCAGATTTGGGTTTAAATACCTTTTCAGATAAAGAACGAATACAAACCTATATTGGCACCCAAACGTTTGACATAATAACCTTATGGCACGTTTTAGAACATGTAACCGATTTAGATGAAACCCTAACGTTTTTTAAAGGAAAGTTAAATCAAAACGGAGCCTTAGTAATTGCAGTTCCAAATTATACAAGTTACGATGCGAAGCATTATAAAGAGTATTGGGCAGCTTACGATGTTCCTCGTCACCTTTATCATTTCGAAATTGAAACTATTCAAAAATTGCTAAGTCCTTACGGTTTTAAATTAGTAGAAACGAAGCCAATGAAATTTGATAGTTTTTATGTAAGTATGCTTAGTGAGAAATATAAAAGTGGATCAATAAAATACTTCAGCGCATTCCTCACAGGATTAAAATCTAATTTAAAGGCTAAAGAAGTTAAAGATTATTCAAGCGTTATTTATATTTTCAAAAAAATATAATGCTAGTAATTAAACAAAACAAAAAGCCTTGAACTAATTAACTCAAGGCTTTTTTATTTATATCGACGTAAATTTTTTTTATTGATTATTTTCATTTGCACTAAACCTCCACCTCCATCTTCACAATAATCATCTGACCATTCTTTTCTTTTTTTGTTAAATGGTTTGTATTTGTATACGCTATATTTCCATTTTATTATCAAATGTTGATGTCCAAGCTTTTTTATTTCGAGTTTGTATGTATGGTAATGCATAAATAAAGACAAGCCGCCCAACCCACTAAATCCATGCCAATAAGGTACAAAATTGATGTAAGATTTAAAGCTAATTTTATCAGAAGGATCCATGTCTAGCATACAGTTATAATTACACAAGCTGTCATTATTGTTGAGTCCGCCCAGTACAAATTTTTTTTTATTTGATTCAACTATCGCAACTGTTTTAAATTTTGATAATAGAATTTGTACAGGATTTTTTAACGGGCAGTAGGCATCGAACACATATTTTTTAGCAACGATTTTTTGGAGCGTGTCAAGTTCTTTTGCAATAATCTCAAAATTGCCACCGTTAGAAAACGGAGAATAACTGTTTCCATTTAAAAAACTCACATTAAAACTCGAAACAGTTAATTTATTTTTATGAACTCTGCATGAAACGAGAAAACATAAAAACACTATTAAACGTATGTAAACATATCTTCTATTGTTCATGCATTACTATAAGTTTATTGGATTAATACATGGCAATTTTACAAACATTAATTCTATTTGCATACTGTATCCATTTTTAGCGCAATGTCTTCAAACATCTTAAATTATTTAGCTTGGGTATTAAATAACGTTTTAATCTGTCCTTCCAATATTAGAGCCATTTTTTGGTATAAGCTTCTAATTTCCATTTCTGCTTTTAAATTAATTAAATAATCGTTTTCGCTGCGCATACGGTCTTTTTCCTCTTGCGTATTTTGACTCATCATAGTAATGGGAGCTTGCATGGCGGTTATACATTGTAGTATTAAGTTTATTAAAATAAAAGGTAGGGATCGAACGTTAGCGATTTTGCCGTAAGTGCATTAAATAACGTCCAAATCGTTAAAACTACTCCAAATAATGTATTGAATTTCCAACTGCCCTCCAAAGCGCGCTACCTTATCTGATATACTTTGCTACCTAATAATTGTTTCTGTTGGCGGATTTAATAGGCTGTCGATAATTAATTTTTCTTCTTTAATTGTTTGGTTAACTATCGAATGTAATTTTTTTATGTGTTCGTTTTGTTCGTTTAGTAATTGATCAATTTCCGTGTTTTGCATCGTAAAAGTATATTAATTGTAAATTAAGTAATGTTTTAGAAAAAAGGGCTTAGAAATGGAATTGAATTATAAAAAATCTAACTTCTAAAGACCTTGTTTTTCAGCTTTTCTTAACGGGTATCATTTGAGCCATATATTATACACCCTTTTTGAAGAGTTGGTTGTGAGTTTTTTATAAGTGCAAGTGGTTGATTATCAATAATTTATAGTTTGGCCAATAATCTTAGCAAAAATTCATTTTAAAAAATTGTTTAGTACAGGATAAGTGTAAAATTATTCCTCTCTGCGTTCGTATTGGCAACCAGCTTCTAATTTAGAGTAAGCATAATCGTTTCCAAAAAATAATTCGTTATCGTATCCAGCGTTTGCAACTAATTTTAAAATATTGCTGTAGCTTGTAAGGGTAGTATCTATTTTTAACTTTAAAAGTTTAGAGTCTTGGTCCCAAGTGGCTTCGCTTACGCCATCTGTTAAACAGGCTTTTTCGATCGTAGCTTTGCATTTTGTATTATTACCCCAAACATGGAAACTTTTTTGACCAAGCGTATTTTTATTGTTATTGCAAGCAAAAATTAATAGTAAAGATAGACTGTAAAAAATAGCAATTAAGTGTTTCATAGTTCAAGGGCTTTAAATTCGAATTGCAAATTTGCAAAATGTTTTAAGAATAATGGCAAAGTATATTTTAAATTTTTTTCGGCTTTTATATTATCGTGAAATAAAACAATGCTGCCATTTTTGGTATGCGATAGAACATTTTTTGCGCACTGTTCGCCGGTAATTTTTTCGTAGTCGTAACTTATTACATCCCAAAAAACAATTTTGTATTTATTATTAATTAGTGCTTTGTATTGGCTTCGTTTTAATTGCCCATAGGGTGGGCGAAATAGGTTGTTTTGTATTAATCTTTTGCACTCGTTTACCTCAGCTAAATAATCCTTTACCGTGTTTTTAAACCCTTTGCTGTGATACATAGTGTGATTAGCTACTTGATGGCCTTCTGTTATAATGCGATTAAAAATAGAAGGGTTTTTTATAATATTTGCCCCTACACAAAAAAATGTAGCTTTGGCGTTATACTTATTTAATTCATCTATTACCCATTCGGTAAGTTCGGGAATAGGACCATCATCAAATGTTAAGTAAATAATTTTTTCGGTAGTATTTATTTTCCAAACCGCTTTAGGATACAGTTTTTTTAAAAACGATTTGGGTTGTATGAGAAGGAGATTTTTCACCGGCTTAACCACAATGGTACTATGGGTTACACAAAGTCCGCTAAAATTCTTTTATTAGCGGACTTTGTGGTTTAATTTTTAATTTGGTGCTAAGTTTGGGTTTTGCTCTCCCTCCGGCATTAATTCTTCTGGCGGAATAATAGCGCTTAAACGTTGCACAAACTCTTTACTCAAAGCATCTTGTTTGTATTGTTGTGTTAAACCCGCTAATCGTTTTAAAATTTCTTTTGCTTGATTCATTTCGCGTTGAAAGGCAGCACGATGATTTGGTTTTTGAGCATTGTAAATTTTTAAATCGCCTTCAAAAATATCGAACAACTTTTTAGCTAAATCGTTTGCAAGCTGTGTTTCTTTTAATTGGTAGTAAGCGCCACATATTGTAAACACGGTAGCGTCATAAGCTACATTTTCATCTGGCATTACTTGTAGGCATTTATCCAATACGGCTTTTGCTTTTTTGTTTTTGCCTTCACTAATTAATGCACCTGCCAACACGCTCATTTGCATACGCAAATTACCAACCATGCGTACACAGTTCTCATCAAGATTTACCCCTTTTTTATCCATTCCGCCCCATAAAAATTTGTTCATTATGTTATCGTACATTATGTCGGTGTTTACGCGGCCACCTTGCGCTTCTTCATTTTCGGTTTGTTTAATAGGCACAAAACGGTAAGCTAAACCCTCTAATTGAAAATATTTTTTTAAACCAACATAAGCATCATCGCCTGTAGTTACAGCAAAATAAATAGGCCGCTCCCAATTGTTATGAGCTACTAAATCTAAAACCATTAAATCGTTTTTAGTAATGTAACTGCGGCCACCTATATCCCAACTAATGCGTTTAGTAAGACGCGCGGTGTCTTTAACGGTAATAACTTTGTTGCGCATTACTTTTAAACTATCAACATTTACATAAAAACTACGTGTTGGCAACACATCAATCAATTCTCCCCCGTTATCTAATTTATTGTTTGGGTCGTCGCTCTGTACAAATTTTACAGCGTCTTTTACATTCATTGGTTTTGGGTCTTGTCCCGAAATGTAAACAACTTCTAATTTTGAAGCCTCTAATTTTTCTTCGGGAATTGTAAATGGAATAGGTTTGCTATCGTAAGCGGCTCTGCGCATTTGGCGTATGTACCAATCGGTTTGCAATAAACTTAAATTTACAACACGCACATCGGTACGAATACCCTCAACTTCTTGTGCATACCAAAGTGGGAAAGTATCGTTATCGCCATTGGTAAATAAAATGGCATTAGGCGCACAACTTTGTAAATAATTTATGGCACAATCTCTTGATAAAGTACGCAAAGAACGGTTATGATCGTTCCAACCTTCTTTTGCCATTATACCAGGCACTACTAAACTTAGAGCTGTTGATCCTAAAGCAATTCCAATGGTGGCGGCTTTTTTGCTGAGTAAATCGTATAAAAACAACACCCCAAAACCTATCCAAATGGCAAAGGCATAAAAGCTGCCCGTATACGCATAATCACGTTCGCGCGGTTGGTAAGGTGTTTGATTTAAATAAATAACAATGGCTAAGCCAGTTAGTAAAAAGAAACACAAAACAATCCATGCATTTGGTTTATCTTTTTTAAAGTGAAAAAACAAACCTAATAACCCCAATATAAATGGCAACGCGTAAAAATGGTTATTAGCAAAATTATTTTTATCGCGGTAAATTATTTTTGATGTGTCGCTATCTAAACGCGCATCGTCAAACGGTTTTATACCCGTTACCCAATTTCCCTCCATGCTATTTTTCATCATGCCTTGTACATCGTTTTGCCTTCCAACAAAATTCCAGAAAAAATAACGCCAATACATAAAATTAAGTTGGTAGCTAAAAAAGTAATTTAAATTAGCCGCCATAGTTGGTATTTCAATGGTTTGTGGTTGACCATCTCTTCCTTCAACAACTTTGTTTTTATGATTTTCAACTACATTGCCCCAATATTTGTATGCCGATTCGTGGTGCGATTGACTACTCCACATACGCGGAAATACGGTGCAAAATTCTTTTTCGTATTTTGGAATACTGTTTTTTCGAGAATCGACTACGCGGTAATTTTTTGCTGTTTCATCTCTTCCATATACAGGGGTGCCATTTGCAAACTCGCTTTTAGATACCGTTGGCGCATTGTAGTACTGCCCATATAACACTGGCCAATCGCCGTATTGTTCGCGTAATAAATACGATAACATATTTGGTGCGTTTTCTGGGTCGTTTTCGTCCATTGGCGGGTTGGCCTGCGAACGAATTACCAGCACAAAAAACGAAGAAAACCCAATTAAAATAGTCGCGAAACTTAAAAATACGGTATTTAAAGAAATGGTTCTTTCTTTAAATTTATGAATAACATAAATAACTCCTCCTAAAAAGGCAAATCTAAAAAACATATCGCTACCGTTTTGACCCGTTAATACAGCAAATAGAGCAAAGCCAATGGTTGCATAAAAGCCTATTTTATAATGTTTTTGATTTTTGTTTATGGTGTAAGAAATTAAAAACGATAAGGCTGTTAACAACAACAAACAAAAAATAATGGTTCCACTGCTAAAGCCCAGGTGCATTTTGTTTGTAAAAAACACCTCATAGTCACTTAAAAACTTTACAAATTTGGTAATTAATAAATTTTGTACAAACGCTAAAATACCAACCGATGCAAAGCCAGCAATAAAAAAGCCTTTCCAACTAAATTTGTATTTTTTAAAATAAATTACATAGCCAATGGCTGGTATTACTAATAAATTTAATAAATGGACGCCAATAGATAAACCCACTAAATAACTTATTAATACTATCCAACGTAGGGCGCCAACAGGGTTAGTGGTATCTTCTTCGTCCCATTTTAAAATGGCCCAAAATACAATAGCAGTAAAGAAACTCGACATGGCGTATACCTCGCCTTCAACCGCGCTAAACCAAAACGAATCGGAAAACGTGTAAGCCAGCGCGCCAACAATACCCGCCCCAATTACAGCCCATTGATGACCTTGCGTTAAATCAGAAACTTTTTTGCCGTATACTTTAATGCCTAAACGTGTTATTGTCCAAAACAAAAATAAAATACTAAATGAGCTAGATAACGCACTCATAATGTTTACCATCATGGCAGCTGTTGATGGATCGCCACCTCCCATTAACGAGAAAAAACGTCCTAACAATAAAAAGAAAGGTGCTCCAGGTGGGTGACCTACTTCTAATTTATAGGCACATGCAATATATTCGCCACAATCCCAAAAACTGGCCGTGGGCTCAATGGTGCAACAATAGGTAATAGTGGCAATAGCCCAAACAATCCATCCAGCCAGGTTGTTTAATTTTTTAAATTCGGTTGTCATCATAATTAATGTGTGCGAAGATACAATTTTTGTTGAGTTTTAAATAGCTTGATTTTGTAACGACTTTTTGTGAAAAATATTTGCGATAAATAAAAAAATAGTATCTTTGCACCTTAAAATTAAGTTCTTTTAACAAAAATGCCCGATCGTCTAATGGCAGGACTTCAGTTTTTGGTTCTGACTATGTTGGTTCGAATCCAGCTCGGGCAACTAAACTTAGTTTTATAAATCCCTTGGTGAAAACTAAGGGATTTTTTTATTATACACGTATGACAGTCAAATTTATAAACGCTACTCTAAACGATTTACCAAAAATTGTTGAAACCTATAATTCAACTATATCAAGCCGTTTGGTAACTGCCGATTTGGAGCCGGTAAGTATTGCAAGTAAATTAGATTGGTTTAACACGCATAATACAACTAACCGCCCACTGTGGATTGTTGAGTTTGAAAATAGGTATGCCGGTTGGATGAGTTTTAATAATTTTTATGGGCGACCAGCCTACGATGGTTGTGTAGAAATTAGTATTTATTTAGAAGAAACGTTTAGAGGCAAAGGCCTGGGTAAAGCTTGTCTGCAGAGGGCAATAGATGAAGCGCCGAAATTAAATATACACTCTTTATTAGGTTTTATTTTTGGGCACAACACCCCCAGTTTAAATTTATTTTATCAGTTTGGGTTTAGCAATTGGGCAAACTTCCCATCCATAGCAGATATGGACGGGATAATGAGAGATTTAATTATTGTTGGAAAAAAAGTTTAACGTATTTGTATTATTCTTTTATGAATTTATAAGTAAAACCTTCTAATTTTAAAAAATACAAACCCTCTTTTAATTGTGAAACATCAATTTTATTATTTAAAATTTGCGAATCGGTTTGTAATTGCCCCAATGTGTTATAAATTACAGCATGGTGTTGTTCTATAACTCTGCCTTTTAAGTAAATAAATTCGTTTGTAGGGTTTGGGTAAAGGCTAATTTCGGGTTTTAGAAAATTATTATTTATAGTGGTTACGGTATTTAAAACAAGGGGCAATCGCGTTAAAACTCCATCATCGTTATAACCATACAACGTTTGAAACGCACTAGTTGTAGTTGGATAACTTGTTGAAGTTGTTTTACCAGATAAGTACAAGTGATTATTTTTTACCTCAAAATCGTTAGCATAATCGGAGCCAAAATTGGTACTTCCAAAATAAGTAGAGTAGTTTGGCGTGCCATTAGTATTAAACCTAACCACAGCAAGGTTTTGATTTGCAGTTAAATTACTATAGGTTTGTATGCCAAGCATTGGCAAATTGCTTGAAGCCGTTGTTGCAAATACATATAATTGATTATTGTAAAATTTTATTCGCGCAGTTGCCTCGTTAGCACTTCCGCCAAAAAAAGTGCTAAACACTAAACTACCTGTTGATGATAATTTAGAAATAAATAAATCTTCCATACCAACTAAGGTTGGTTGGTATGCTGCAGTGGTAGTAGTAAAATTTGTACTGGTAGTTTGGCCGCCAATATATACATTGCCAATATTATCCGTTGCTAAGCCGTAACAGTCATCTATTCCTACTCCCCCCATGTAGGTAGAAAAAACACGCACCCCTAATGAGTCGAGCTTTATTAAATAGCAATCAATCCCCACATCTTTTGCAGATTGCAAGCAGTTTATAGACGTGTTTAAATTAAAACTATTTGTGCCACCACAACCAAAAATATTGCCGTTGTTATCTGTACTAAGCGCATGAATATCTTCGGTACCCGCTCCGCCATAGTAAGTACACCATTTTAAAACGCCAGCACTACTAAATTTTGCAATAAAGGCATCTGTATTTCCACCAAATGTTTGTTGAAAAGAAGAGGCGTTAGTATATAAATTACTAGAGGTGGTAGTGCCACCAATAAATAAGTTACCGTTAAAATCGCAAGCAATATCGAAAGCTAAATCATAATTTGATTTACCAAAATAGCTTAACCAGATTAAATTACCGTTGGGCGAAATTTTGCCCACAAAGCAATCGCTTTGCCCAGCAAATGTTGGTTGAAAGCTTGAAAGGGTATTGGTTGGCAGCCCACTGCTTTGCGAAGAGCCAGTAAAGGCAATGTTTCCATCTGGGCAAATAACAATTTTTTCGCCACTATCAAACCCCGCTGTTCCCAAATAGGTACCCCAAATAAAACTACCACACGAATCAAATTTAGCAATATAAGCATCGTAAAAACCCACTAAAGTACTGCTTATTAAAGCTGGTGTAGTTGTAAGAGATTGGCTTTGCGTTTGCATAATAATGTAACTGTTTTTAGCATTATCAACGGCTATTCCTTTTACCTCATCTGCATCTGTTTTTCCAATGTAAGTACTCCAATAGTTGCAATTAGTTTGACTTTTGCTACTAATAGTTAGTACTAAAAATATGTAAATTATTAATTTTTGCATAAATAAAAAATGCCCAATAACAAAGTATTGGGCATTTAAGGTACTGTTATTTTTTTATTTTATTAAAGTTACACTGCCAGTTAAATTATGCGATTTACCATCTTTATCAACATAATTTATTTTATAAACATATACATTGTTTTCACTTAGTTGACCTTTAAATGTGCCATCCCAACCTTTTTTAATATCGCTCGATTGAAATAATAAGGTTCCGCCTCTATTAAAAATTAACATTTCAAATTTAGTTGTGTTGTTAGCTATTGCATAAAACACATCGTTTTGCCCATCACCATTTGGTGTAAATGCGTTTGGCACATAAAAATTAGGATTTTCGCCAACAAATACTTTTTTAGTAATCATATTTTGGCAACCCTTATCTGTTTTTACTTTTAAAGTAACATCGTATTTACCACTATCTTGATAAGAATAGTTTGGGTTTTGTATGGTTGAATACACATCAGGGCCTAAACCAAAAGTCCAATACCAACTTGTAATACTACCGTTGTTGCTTACACTACTTAAATCATTAAACATAACCTGCGGGTTTGCAAAACTTGCGTTAGATGTGTTGTTAAAGTCTGCAACTGGCACAGGGTATACTTCTAACGTTTTAATTTTTTTAGCAGCACAGCCTTTCGCATCAGTAACTGTTACCGAAATTGTATAAGTGCCAGCATTAGTATAATTAATGTTTTTAGGATTACTTGTAGTATTTATAGCGTTGTTTCCTAAAGTCCAACTATAGTTTAAGTTTTGATTAGAATTCGTAATTGCACTAAATTCTACGTTATTACGTGGCGCACAACCCGATAGGGCATTACTCATATCAATATCAACAGCAGGTTTTGCATAAACTCGGGTTTGTACCGTACCGCTCGCAATACAGCCTAAAGGATCTTTCATTGTAATGGTGTAAACACCAGAGCTTGCTGGAGAAGCGTCTTGTACCGCTGCATTTGCGGTGTTTGCGGTAAAACTATTTGGCCCGCTCCACAAATAACTTATACCACTGCCATCTAATGTTTCTAAGTAAATTACACCATCTTCGCACAGTGTGCCTGTGCATGCTGGGGTTAAAATTTTAGGGGCTTGTACGGTAACCAAAGTTGTTGCTGTTGTAACGCAGCCCTGTGGCGATGTAATTGTTACGGTATAAATGCCACTTGCGCCTGAGTTTGGATTAATTAAGTTTGGATTTTGTTGTGTTGAGGTATAGCCATTTGGCCCTGCCCAAACAAAAGTACCAACACCGTTTGCCACTAAATGAATAGTATTACCAGAGCAACCGGGCCCATTATTGCTTGCCGTAACTGCTACAGTGTTAACCACTACCGCTATACTAGCGCTCGCGTAACAATGTCCGGTTAAAGTTGCAGTTACATTGTAAACGCCCCCAGAATTATTAGCTGTAGTTAATGTAGGGTTTTGTAATGTTGATGAAAAATTAGATGCGCCTGTCCAGTTATAATTTCCTGCTCCGCTTGCTGTAAGACTTAACGTACTTCCCGAGCAAACGGGTCCGTTAGAGTTTGCGGTCATTGTGGCTTGATATATCGCTAAATTTACTGTAGCAACCAAAGTACAGCCATTTGCACTGGTTGTTGTGCAGGTAAAAATACCAGCCATTGCATTTGTAGCATTTGTAATTATTGGGTTTTGTAATTGCGATGAAAAATTGTTTGGACCACTCCAATTAAAAGTAGTTCCATTTGAAATATTGCTAAAGTTAGCAGTACCACCAATACAAACCGAGGCGTTTACAGAAAGTGCCGATGTAGGTGCTGGATAAACCTCAACAGTAAAACTAGTAGTGGCGTTACATGGCCCACAAGTGGCTTTATTAACCGTTACCGTATAAATACCAGCAGCGGTGTAAGAATGCACTGTAGTTGTGCCACTGCCCGTTGGGCTTCCGTCGCCATAATTCCAAGTGTAAATAAAGCCCGATGTTAACGGATTAGTGTCGGTAAATGTAAAATTAGGTGAGCTTAAACAGGTATTTGGTGTGGCTGAAACTGTTATAACTGGCGGCGAAGATATAACGTTTACCGTAACAACACCAGGTTGTATTAATGTACAAGGCGGACCAGAATTACCATTGCCAATTAAACATGAACCCATGGCTTGAGAGTAAACAGTGTTTGGGCCAGCTATAACCATGGAACTTGTGCTTGTGGATGTTGATGTATTAACACTTGTTCCAGTGCCTGTTACAAGGATATTTACTAACCAAACCGAAAAGGTAGTTGTAGAAGACAGGTTAGATATTGACAACGTATTTATAGCGCCTGTAGTAAAAGTAGTGTTTGTAGTAAAACCATTAGGAGTTACGGGGTTGCTGGCTGTCCAACTGTAAGTAGGAATAATTGTAGCAGTACCTTCACAAGTTGGAAAGCTTGGAGCACAACCACCACCAGTAGAACAGCTACCTGTCCAAAATGCAGTTAAAACTACACCACCACAGCAAATAATAGTGGGTGGGCTGGCAGATAAATTTAAAGTTATTGTTCCGCCAGTACCATTATTTGGTGGCGGTGCAATGCCAGGAACAACAAACGATTGCGTAGCCATCCAGGGACCAATAGAGCCATTCATTACCATTTCGCGTGTACGAATATAATAGGTTTTACCTGGGCATAAGCCACTAAATGGTATAAATGTTGGGTGGTAGGGCTCTTGTACACAATTATCAATCCAGCCAGGAAACGAGTAACCAGGCACATTTAAAAGCGAATTAAAATATGGAAAACTTACATACGAAGTACCTGTATTATTCCAATTGGTTAACGTTGATGTTAAACAAGAGGGTTGCGTGCCAATAAAATTTGGTGAGCACGAAATTTCAGTTTGTATCCAATATGGACCACAACCGCAAGTTGCTGGGCTAGAATTTGCATTGATGGTTACACCAGTGCTGCCTACAGTTACTACATAATTTAATAATGGCTGCCCGTGGCAGGCTTTTACACGATTAACAGTTACTAATGTAATTAGCGCTGTTATTAATAATATTGATTTTAATTGTTTCATAATATTTATTTAGTTCTTAATACGCTACAAAACTATAGCGATAAAATCAATAAAATGAAAGAGTTTAGTAAACAAGCCTTTTTAATTAGTAAACAAAAGCACAAAACTAAATTTTTTAGTTTTTAGTGAGTAAGCGTTTAGTTTTAGTGAGTAAAATTATTACGCAAAATTTTATAATGGGCTAAAGCCCACTTTTAGAAGGCTTTTTTATTAGCTTTTTATATAATTTATACAATTGTTTACGAAAAATAAAACCTAATAGTACATAAGGCACAGCCATTAAATACAAAATACCCGAATTTAAACTACGCGCCATTGAATGGGGGTTTGAATTTAAAGAGCTTTCGGCGGCTTGCTTACACATGGCACATTGTGCATTAATGCTGGTATTTGCAAAAACCATCAACACAAGAATTAAAAGTGTAGGTAAATATCTTTTTAATTTAATCAAAAAACAATTTGTGTAAAGATAAGCTTTATGGTTTACAAAAAAACAACAATTTCACTCTAATATTGTTTTACAAAACAATATTTTTACACTATGAACGCAGAAATACTAACAATTGGCGATGAAATTTTAATAGGACAAATAATCAACACCAACGCTGTTTGGATAGCACAGCAACTTAACCAAATAGGTATTAAAGTAGTGCACATGGCAAGTGTTGCCGATGATGAAGCCGCAATTATTAATGCTTTTAATAGCGCTCTATTAAGAGCCGAATTTGTTTTTATTACCGGAGGCTTAGGCCCTACAAAAGATGATATTACAAAAAAAACGATGGCTAAGTATTTTAATGTCAAATTGGTATTAAATGAAGATGTATTAAACGATGTATCTTCTTTTTTTCTAAAACGAGGCAAAGAGCTTAGTACTTTAAATAGAAATCAAGCACTTGTGCCGGCTGGTAGCCTTGTTATTAGAAATCCTAATGGCACAGCGCCAGGCATGTGGCTTCAAAAACATAATACCGTTTTTATAAGTATGCCAGGGGTGCCTTTTGAAATGAAGGCATTAATGACAGACTTTATTTTGCCAAAAATAAAATCAGATTATCCCTTGCCTTATATTTTTCATAAAACGGTTTTAACGCAGGGTATAGGCGAAAGTGCGTTGGCAGATTTAATAGAAGTTTGGGAAGATAATTTAAAAAATAGAAACATTAAACTCGCTTATTTACCTCAGCCTGGCATTGTTCGTTTGCGTCTTTCGACTTATGGACTCAATTTAACAGAATTACAAAGCAATATCGAAACAGAAATTGAATCTCTAAAAAAAATAATTAGCAAATACATTTACGGTTACGAAATTTATGGCGAAGAAACACCGTCGTTAGAAAAAATAGTAAGTGATTTATTACACCAACGTAGCGAAACTATTTCTTTGGCCGAAAGTTGCACCGGCGGTTATTTATCTTCTTTATTTACTTCTATCTCTGGCGCTTCTAATATATTCAAAGGGGCAATTGTTCCATACACAAACAATGCTAAGCATCAATTACTACACGTAGATGAAAAAATTTTTAATGATTTTGGTGCTGTTAGTAAAGAGTGTGTTGAGAGTTTAGCTAAAAATGTAGTAAAAAAATTTAATAGCGATTATGGTATTGCCATTTCAGGTATTGCAGGCCCTACTGGGGGTACAGACGAAAAACCAGTAGGAACGGCATGGATTGCAGTAGCATCAAACGAAAACTGTGAAGCTAAAAAATTTATATTTGGCGATAACAGACAACGCAACATTACAATGACGTCAATAGCGGCGCTTAATATGCTGAGAAAGTTTATTTTAAAAGAAGAATATTAAGCCAGCGTTAAGTTTTTTATTTAAAATCAATTTAGACGACCTAAAACCTTTTAGTTGTTCCTAAAATTATGCATTGGTTAAAAACATGTTAATAATTATAATATATTCGTACTCACAAATTTAGCTAAGTAATTATTAAAAAAATTAATAATAAGTTAATAAGCATAATTGGTTAATTAATTTACTTTTGTAAGCCATGATAAAAAATTTTAAAACACTAGGTTTAATTGCTATAACAAGCCTGTTAACCTGCAACATTAATGCCCAACAAGAGATTCAAAACTCATTTTACATGTTTAATGGTTCGGTTTTAAACCCTGCCTATGCTGGGAGTCGCGATGCGTTAAGTGCGGTTGTTGATTACCGTAACCAATGGAGCGGATTTAAAGGCGCTCCTGTAACCACAGCATTAACATTGCACACACCGTTAGTAAACGAATCTATTGGTGTAGGTATAAATGCTGTAAGTGATAAAATTGGTCCTACTAATAAAACGGCGTTGTTTGCCGATTTTGCTTACCGTATTCGCTTAAACAAAAGTAACGACAGGTTGTGTTTTGGTGTTAGAGCGGGAGCCGATTTAATTAGAAATAATTTAGCTGGTTTAGCAGTAAACGACGCTGCCGATCCTTTAGTATTAAACAATACCAACTTTAATACCAATTCTCCTAATTTTGGTGCAGGGGTTTATTATTATGGTAAACGCCATTTTATAGGTATTACTGCCCCAAAAATTTTAGCTAATGAGTTAAGTAAAGACCCCACCTTTTCAAACTCAAAACAAGTATTGCACTACTATTTAATTGCTGGTTATGTAATTAAACTGAATAGCCTGTGGGACTTAAAACCAGGTGCAGCTATTAAGTACACTGCAAATGCACCTTTATCTATTGATGGAAATGTATCTTTATTATTTAATAATTTAATTTGGTTTGGTGTTATTTATCGCCATAATGCAGCGGTAGGAGCAAATGTAGTTTACAATATTACACCGCAATTTCGCATTGGCTATGCTTACGATTATTCAATTACAAGTATGGGTAAATACAATCCGGGTTCGCACGAAGTAATTTTAGGGTTTGACTTTTTACAAAAATCAAAAGCTTTAAAATCGCCTCGTTATTTTTAATACTTAGCAAAACAGTAAACACAAAAAATAATAAAACAAAATGAAAAAAATTATTGTTACTCTATTTTTAATAACAACACTTATTACCAATGCACAATCGGTAAAAGAAAAAATTGCCGATAAACGATTTACAAATTTAGAATTTGCTTCAGCATCAGAAATGTATGAAGAGCTTTCTAATAGCCGTCGGCCAAAAACAAAATATTATGTTCGTGCTGGCGAAAGTAATTTTATGGTTGGTAATTATAAAAAAGCACAAGTATATTACGATAAAGCTTATGCTAACACTGGCATGACAGATGTTGACCTATATAATTATTATCAGGTTTTAAAATATAATTCAAGCTACACAAAGGCTACTGAGGTTTTTGGTAAAATAAACGATAATCAGTACAAATTAATTAGAGACAATATTTCTAAGAAAAAGCTGGCAATAGAAGAATTGAAAAAAGACTCAAGCAATTACACATTAAAGAGTTTAGCAATAAATTCAGATGGTAACGACTTTAGTCCATACATTTTAAATAACGAAATGTACTTTTTATCATCGCGAAGAAATACCTCACTTAGTTCTAGAAAATACGGTTGGGATGATTCTTACTACTTAGATATTTACAAAGCATATGTGGATGGAAACGATGTAAAAAGCGAACACACAGCCAGTGAAAATTTAAAAACAAAATACCACGAAGGCCCCTTGTGTTTTACCAAAGACGGTAATACGGAGTTTATAACACGTAATAATTTTGTAAAGAAAAAAGACAAAAACAATAAGGTAAATTTAAAAATATTTATTCGTAAAAAAGAAGGCGATAAATGGGGTGCCTTTACGGAGTTTCCATTTAATAGCGACGATTACACCTGCGAGCACCCTGCCGTTAGTGGTGATGGTAAAACTTTATATTTTGTAAGTGATATGCCTGGTACTTTAGGTTCGTTAGATATTTGGGTGAGCACTTTTGAAAACAACACTTGGACAAAACCTCAAAACTTAGGGCAGTCTGTAAATTCAGAGGGGAGAGAAGCTTTTCCTCAATTGTTTGAAGACGAGGTTTTGTTTTATGCAAGTGATGGCAAAGTTGGTTTAGGTGGTTTGGATATTTTTTATACAGTGCCAGCTGGTGATGCATATTTTGAAGCACAAAACTTGGGGTATCCTGTTAATACTCAGTTCGACGATTTTGGGTTTTATGCTAAAACAACAACAACGGGCTATTTATCATCTAACAGAAACGACAAAACCAAAGACGATATTTATAGTTTTGTTTCAAAACGCCCAATTATTTCAAGTGCAATACAATTTGTAGCGTTAGATAAATTATCAAAAGAAATAATACCAAACGCTGATGTGGTTTTAATCGATGAAACGGGCAAACCAGCTTATACAGCCAAAACAAATGATAAAGGCGAAGTTAAATTTAATGTAATACCCGGAAAAGGCTTTAAAGTTAAAACTACAAAAGATGGTTATAAAGAAAGCGTAACCCTTTTAAAAGAAGAAGAGGTTGCCGAATTAAGCGGTAAAAAGCCAAAAGAATTATTGGTTGAGAAAAAAATTATTGGTTTGTTGGGTTTAATTGCCGATGCTGATGATTTAAGTCCTATTGAAGGTGTAAAAGTTACAATTACTGATGCCTTTACAAACAAGGAGTTTAAAAGTTTTACAACAGATAAAGAAGGAGATTTTAGACACATCTACACCGATAAAAAAATCGGCGATGATATGAGTTATATCGTAAAGTTAGAACGCGAAGGATACATTACAAAAGTACAACCCGTTGAATTATCTGTAAAAAAAGAAGGTTATATTTTATTACACGAGTTTTTAAATACAAAAATGTATAAAATTAAATTAGGAGCCGATTTAGGTAAAATGATAGACTTAAAGCCAATTTATTTTGATTTAGGTAAATCTAACATCCGACCAGATGCAGCTACCGAACTTAATAAAATTGTAAATTTATTATCTGAAAATCCAAGTATTAATATAGAGTTAGCATCGCATACTGATTGTAGGGGTAGTGCCGCAAGTAACTTATCCTTATCCGACAAACGTGCAAAGTCGAGCGCTGCCTACATTGTAAGTAAAGGTATTGGCAACACACGCATTACTGGCAAGGGATATGGCGAAAGCAAACTAGTAAATGATTGTAAATGCGAAGGTGCCGTTAAGCCAAAATGCGATGAAGAAGTGCATGCACAAAATAGAAGAACTGAATTTAAAATCGTTAAAATTCAACCTTAGTTTTAAATAGCAGAATTAGTTTAAAAAGGTTTACATTATTAATGTAAACCTTTTATTTTTTATAATAATTAGTTTAAATTATATACATTGCTTTTTTATTTTAAAATTTTATGCAACAAATTATTGAACAAGCTTGGGATAACCGAGAGTTATTAAAAGAAGAAAAAATAGTACAAACCATTCATGAGGTAATTAATTTACTAGATAAAGGACAACTAAGAGTAGCTGAGCCAAAAGCAGACGGCACTTGGCAGGTAAACGATTGGGTAAAAAAAGCAGTTATTTTGTATTTTCCAACCATGCCAATGAAAATAATGCAGCTCGAACCTGAGCAATATTATGACAAAATACCATTAAAATTAGGAATGGAAAAAGCGGGTATACGCTCAGTACCGGGTTCAGTAATTAGGTATGGTTCGTATTTGGCAAAGGGTGTAATATGTATGCCAAGCTTTGTAAACATTGGCGCTTATGTAGATAGCGGCACCATGGTAGACGCTTGGGCAACCGTAGGCAGTTGTGCACAAATAGGAAAAAATGTGCATTTAAGTGGTGGAGTAGGGATAGGCGGAGTTTTAGAACCTGTTCAAGCAGCACCCGTAATTATTGAAGATGACTGTTTTATTGGTAGCAGGTGTATAGTTGTAGAAGGTGTGAGGGTTGGTAAAGAAGCCGTTTTAGGAGCAAATGTTGTTTTAACACAATCTACTAAAATTATTGATGTAACGGGCTCAGAACCAATAGAAACTAAAGGCTACGTGCCTGAACGAAGTGTTGTAATACCTGGTAGCTACACCAAACAGTTTTCAGCTGGTAATTTTCAAGTACCCTGTGCTTTAATTATAGGAAAACGCAAAGCAAGTACCGATTTAAAAACGTCTCTAAATGACGCTTTAAGAGAGCATAATGTGGCAGCGTAAAATAACTTCGTAAACAAAAACTAAACCTTAAACATTTCTGCTACCAAACTAGGTACTATACCGATAACAAGGGTTACAACGGTGGTTAAAACAATAACAAGGGTTTGCGATTTCTCTACTTTTATGGTTTCGGTCTCTATTTCTTGTGTTTTAAAATACATAGCTATAATTATTTTTAAATAATAATAAGCGCCAACAGCAGAGGTTATAACCGCTAGTATTAATAACCATTTATAGGGTGTGCTAATCATCGTTGTAAACACAAAATATTTGGCAAAAAAGCCAGAGGTTATTGGAATACCAGCTAAAGATAACATTGCAACAGCCATACAAAATGCCATGGCAGGGTTACGTTTTGCCAACCCATTAAAAGCATCGGTGTTTTCGTTGCCATTACGTGTTACGTTATAAATAATACCAAAGGCGGCAATACTACCAAAACTATATGCTAGGGAGTAATAAATAAGGGCATTAACCGATAAATTGCTTCGTACATTGGCTAAAATTACCATTAACATAAAGGCCGCATGGCTAATGCTCGAAAACGCCAACATGCGTTTAACACTATTTTGCATAGCCGCACTAAAGTTGGCAATGATTAACGAGAGTGCAACTACAACGGCTAAAATGCCTGTCCACATTTCGCTAACGCTCGCAAAACCCACCATAAACAAACGCAAAAAGGCAGCAAAGGCAGCTGTTTTAACTACGGTGCTCATTAGAGCAGTAATCAAAGTAGGCGACCCCTGGTACACATCGGGCGCCCAAAAATGAAAAGGCGCAGCGCTTACTTTAAAACACATTGCTACTAACATCATTACAATACCCACATTAAAAAATAAGGGTAATTGTGCGCTGTTTGCACTTATGTAAGCTCTAATTTGCATAATATCAAAACTACCAGTAGCACCATATACCAAAGCTATACCAAACAATAAAAACGCACTCGCAAACGAGCCCATAATTAAATATTTAAAACCAGCTTCGTTACTTTTAAGATCTTTCTTTTTACTGGCCGCTAATACGTATAGCGGAATGCTCATTATTTCTATTCCTAAAAATAAAGTTGTCATGTTTTTAAATGAGGTTAACATTAGAGCGCCTACTAATGCAAATAATACTAGTGCAAAGTGGTCAACGGTATTGCTATCTTCTTCAAAATAATCGTTTGCTAAAATAAACCAAAAAAAAGCTGTGGCTAAAATAATACCCGAAAACGCAATTCCCATGTTATCAAACGCAATCATATTATTAAAGTACGAAATACTCATTGCGTTATTCCATTCCATAAAATTAAAAGCATACGCTGCTAATATGCCTAATAATACTATTGGTAATAATAGTTTTTTAAACTTAAAAATTTCGGCTAACATAGCAATTATGCCCAAACCACTTATTATAAAAAGACCTTTCATATACTAATTAATTAAAAATCAAAAATTAAGGATTTAAGATTTTTTGCGTCTTAAATTATTAATTATCAATTTGCTTTTATTTTAAATTCATTAAAAATACTTTTACGCTTTCTTCAGCAATATCGTTTAAAGGTTTAGGGTAAACTCCAAACGCAACAATTACAACAACTACAATATATAACACCCATTTATCGCTATTAGCTAACGAGCCAAAAGCAATATGCGAATCTTTGCGCTCGCCCAACATAATACTTTGATAACTGCGCAACATATACACTGCTCCTAATATCACGGTCAATCCTGCCGCTGCTGCTACCCAAGCATTGTATTGATAAATACCGTTGATTAATAAAAATTCACCAACAAAACCGTTTGTTAATGGGAGGGCTACTGCCCCTAATACAATTACCAAAAACAATACAGCAAAGTTTCCGTTCATGCTTCTTATACCGCCCAATTTATCTGTGTCGCGTGTGCCGGTATGACGGAATAAAATATCTGCAACTAAAAACAATCCAATAACGCTTACGCCGTGCGCCAGCATTTGCATTAACGCTCCCTGAATACCTTGTTGATTCGCAGATAAAATTCCTGCCGAAATTAAACCAACGTGTGCAATAGAAGAATAGGCAATTAATCGTTTATAATCTTTTTGAACGATGGCAATACAAGAAGCGTAAACAATTCCTACAACAGATAAACCAATGGCTGTACTTCCCCATTTTTCTAAACCTAAAGGCACTATTGGTAACAACCATTTTATTACCCCAAAAGTTCCCATCTTTAACATGATACCAGAAAGCAACATAGTGCCTTGTGTTGGAGCATTAACATAAGTATTAGGTTGCCATGTATGCAAAGGAAAAATTGGCATTTTAATAGCAAAAGCAATAAAAATTAACCAAAATACTGCACTTTGTTGAGTTTCAGTTAAACTTCTTCCGGCAGCATATAAATCGTTTATAGCCCACGATTTTAATCCATCAACATTAGTATGGTTATATAAATAAATTAAACCCACTAACATAAACAACGACCCAAATAAAGTATACACAAAGAATTTGAATGTAATAGCTCCTCTGTTTTCGCCACCCCATAACAAACAAATAAAGTAAATAGGTATTAATGCTAATTCCCAGAATACATAAAACAAAAATCCGTCGTTAGCAGTAAACACACCTATCAACGCCATTTGCATAACAAATATTAATCCGTAAAAATTATGTGACTTGTTGTATTCGTTTTGAAATGATGATAGAATAATAAGTGGTACTAAAAAGGTAGTCAATAACACCATCAATAAACTCATTCCGTCTATTCCAACATTAAAATGTATACCTAAAGATTGCACCCAAGCTACATCAAACCATAATTGGCAAGCATCGGGGTTTTGTTTATACAAAGCAACTACTCCTAAAGCAATAACAAATTCAGCAATTGAAAAGCCTAAGGCAATAGTTTTTGATGCTTTGCTTTTTGCTAAAAACAATGTTAAAGCGGCAAGTAGCGGAAATCCTATTAATAAAAGTGTTAACATAAAAATCTGAAATCTATTTCATTAAAAAAGTTAATAATACAATAAACACAATGCCCATTACCATGCTGATAACATAAAAACCAATATTACCTTGCTGCGCCAAACGCACCACAGAACCTATAGATTTTACTGCTGTTCCAACTCCATTTACGATGCCGTCAACAATTTGCAAATCGAAAAACTTATAAAATGCGGTTGATATGGCGTCTAACGGTTTGCGAATTATCATATCATACAATTCATCAACGTAATATTTGTTGTAAATAACTTTTTGCCATTTTTTCAATTGCTCTTCTTTGTTAACTGGTAATACTTTATGCTTCATATACAAAGTATAAGCAAAGAAAATAACAGCAGCAGCAGAAGCCACGGCCAAGCCCATTAATGTCCATTCTGTTTCGTGCGATAATATACTTGGGTTTTTAATTTTAATAATTGTTTCCAAATTATGATGCATCCAGTTTGGTAAACCCCAAAATTCAGGTAAGCCTAAAACGCCACCAATTACAGATAAAGCTGCTAAAGCCACCAACGGGAAAGTCATGCTTGGTGGTGATTCGTGCAAGTGATGTTCTTGTTCGTGTGTGCCTCTGAATTTTCCAAAAAATACTATAAATAACATACGGAACATATAAAAAGCAGTAAGCATAGAAGTTATCATTCCTAACAACCATAAGGTTTTATTGTGTTCGTAAGTGTGTGCTAAAATTTCATCTTTACTAAAAAATCCACTGAATGGTGGGATGCCACTGATAGCGATAGTTCCCAACAACATGGTAATAAACGTAATTTTAATTTTACCGCTTAAACCGCCCATTTTACGGATATCCTGTTCACCACCCATTGCATGTATAACAGAACCTGCACCTAAAAATAAAAGTGCTTTAAAAAACGCGTGCGTTGTTACATGAAACACAGAAGAGCTAAATGCACCAACCCCTAAACCCAAAAACATTAAACCCAATTGCGATACTGTTGAGTATGCCAATATTTTTTTAATATCGTTTTGCAACAAGCCAATAGTTGCAGCAAATAAAGCTGTTAGAACGCCTACAACAGCAACAGTTTGACTAGCTACCTCACTCATTGAATAAAACACATTGGAGCGTACTACCATAAATATACCTGCGGTTACCATGGTTGCTGCATGGATTAAAGCAGAAACTGGTGTAGGGCCTGCCATTGCATCTGGCAACCAGGTATATAAAGGTAATTGCGCCGACTTACCCATTGCTCCAATAAATAGTAACAAGGCAATTGCAGTGATGGTTGAACTGCTCGCGGTTCCAGCTTTATCAAAAACTTCCGTATATGAAATGCTACCAAATGTTGTAAAAATTAAAATGATGCCTAACAAAAACCCCAAATCGCCGATACGATTCATAATGAAGGCTTTTTTGGCGGCATTGTTGTAAGCCGTGTTTTTAAACCAAAATCCAATTAATAAATAAGAGCACAACCCAACGCCTTCCCAACCTACAAAAGTGATTAAATAATTGTTACCTAACACTAACAACAACATAAAAAACACGAACAGGTTTAAATAGGTAAAGAATCGAGAGAAGCCCTCATCCTCATGCATATAACCTGTTGAATAAAGATGGATTAAAAATCCTATGCCTGTAATGATTAATAAAAAAAGAGAGGATAATGGATCGTATAAAAATTCAAAAGGAATTTTAAGCATGCCGGAATTAATCCAAGAAAACACATTAATAACGTTTTCCTTTTGAGAACTACCCTGTAACTCGATAAACGCCAAAACTGAAACTACAAACGAAGCTAAAATAGCCACTGAAGCTATGCTTCCGCTTAATCCTTTACTAATTTTTTTACCAAAAAATCCATTTATTAAAAACCCTAATAAAGGAAAGAGTGGTACTAATGCTATTAATTTTATCATATACTATACGTGTTCAAATGTCTTTAATTTTTTAAATTACTCAGTAAATCGGTATCAATACTTTTTACGTTGCGGTAAATCATACTTAAAATAGCTAAGCCTACCGCCACCTCAGCGGCCGCAACTGCCATAATAAAAAATACAAATACCTGCCCCGCAGCATCGTTATGTATGGTGCTAAATGCCACCAATAATAAATTTACAGCGTTGAGCATTAACTCAATACACATAAAAATAATTATGGAGTTACGACGTGCCATAACGCCCACCGCACCAATTATAAATAATACTGTGCTCAACAGTAAGTAATAGTTTATGGAAATTCCGTTTATCATGTTTTTATTTTATATCTTTTTTACCAATCATAATCGACCCAACCAAAGCTGCCAATAGAAGTATACTGGCAATTTCGAACGGAAACAAAAATTCTTTAAATAATACTTTCCCTAAATTTTTTACTAACCCAATTTGACTTGCTCCATAACTTTGTAATTGTAATTGCTCTGTTCCTTTTAACGAACCAACTAAAACAAACAATAACATCCCACCTGCTACACCAGCAACAATCTTCGTTAGCCAAGTACGCTGCGGTTCTGTATCCTGATTTAAATTCATTAACATAATAACAAATAAAAAGAGTACCATAATTGCACCTGCATATACCACAATATGCACGATAGCTAGAAACTGCGCATTTAATAATAAGTAATGCCCAGCAATGCAAAAAAACGTCATTACCAAATATAAAACGCTATTAACCGGGTTGCGACTAAACACTACCATTAAAGCAAACATAATTGCGAGGAATGATAGTATTCCAAAAAGCCATTGTGTAATTGTGTATCCTAACATATTTTTTTATTTTTTGAAGCACGAATCAAGACCTTATGATACAAGACAAATTCCGTCTTGGTCATTTTGTCTTTTATCTTGAATCAATGTTTTCCTTTATTTATTTGTTTTCCTGTCCAAAGCTCATTATGCTTTAATCCTGGTGTTTTTTTAAAATCTGCTACTTCCAACGTTTGACGCTTCGTTACATCAATACGTTTATCAACCTTCTCAACCAATTTGTTTTTGCCATAAATAAAATCTTCACGCTCATATTCTACATCAACAATTCTATCGGTTAAAAATATAGCTTCTTTTGGGCAGGCTTCTTCGCACAAACCACAAAAAATGCAACGTAACATGTTTATTTCGTAAGTACTAGCATATTTTTCTTCGCGATACAATCCCTCTTCACCTTTTTTACGCTCAGCACTTTCCATGGTAATGGCCTCTGCAGGACATGCCAAGGCACATAAACCGCAAGCGGTACAACGTTCTGCTCCATTTTCATCACGTTTTAGAACATGTTGTCCACGGTAAACAGCCGCAATGGGGCGCAACTCATCAGGATACTTTACCGTGGCTCTGCGTTTAAACAAATGACTACCAGTAATAAGCATCCCTTTTAAAATGCCCGGGAGGTACATTTTCTCAGCAGCGCTTTGCACTTTATTGGATACTACTTTGCTTCGGTTTGTAAGTTGCATTTTTTAAAGTTTTAAAAATGAATGTTTCCTCTTAAAAATTCTACTCCTACGGTTATTGCTAAATTTAAAAGCGATAACGGTAATAATATTTTCCAGCCTAGGTTCATTAATTGGTCGTATCGGAAACGTGGTAGGGTCCAACGGATCCACATAAATACTGTAATAAACAGTGCAATTTTTGTAAAGAATGCTCCAAAACCAATTAAAGAAATTAACCAACTGCCCTCTTGTAAGCCCAATGCCTGGTATAACTCTTGTGCAAATGGAAAATTGTATCCACCAAAATAAAAGGCGCTCATTACTGCAGATGAAATAAACATATTAATGTACTCGGCAAATAAAAATAATCCTAATTTCATTGATGAATATTCGGTATGGTAACCTCCAACCAATTCAGCCTCACACTCCGGTAAATCAAAAGGCGCACGGTTAGTTTCAGCCAAGGCACAAATAAAAAATATAATAAAGCCTAGGGGCTGGTAACAAATATTTGCTACGCCAGCATCTTGTTGTTCTACAATTTCGCGAAGGCTTAACGTACCACCCGCTGTAATTATTAAAGCAATAACGCTAATACCCATTGCAATTTCGTAACTTATCATTTGGCTGCTTGCACGAATGGCACCTAATAATGCATATTTATTATTTGATGCCCAACCACCAATCATAATGCCGTATACACCAATAGATACAACACCAAACAAATACAAAACGCCAATATTAATATCTGTAATTTGAAACGAAAATGTTTTACCGCTAGAAGTAATTATATCTTTACCCCAAGGAATAACAGCACTCGTCATCACAGCGGTAATCATAAAAATACATGGACCCAAAATAAATAAAATACGGTTACTAACGTTTGGGATAATCTCTTCTTTAAAAAACATTTTTCCGCCATCGGCCAAGGGTTGTAATAAACCTTTTGGCCCTGCTCTATCTGGACCAACCCTATCTTGCAATAAAGCCGAAAACTTACGTTCCCATAAAGTGGCATAAGCGGCAACGCCCAGCGAAATGGCAAAAACTATTACGCAGAGTATTAATTTATATATTAAAAAAGATATCATATTCCTTAAGGTTTTTTATCAATGGGTATAAAGCCTAATGCTTTTTGTTCTTTTAATACTTTTAATTTTAATTCGTTTAAATGGTTGTAATGGTTTTGCGATATTACCGAATTTCTTTGAATTTGCGAAGGACCTTCTATTACCCAATCGCTTGTTTTTTTGTGATCGTATCTACAACTATTACAAATAAAATCTTCCACCTCGTCCCATTGGTCTTTACGGGCAGTAACCCTTACTACCTCTTCGCCTTTTAACCACACACGTGTTTTTCCCGAGCATTTATCGCATTTGCGGTGGGCGTCCATGGGTTTTGAAAACCACACACGTTGTTTAAATCGAAATGTTTTATCAGTTAAAGCTCCCACTGGGCAAACATCTATTACATTTCCGCTAAAATCGTTATCAATTACTTGTTCAATATAAGTACTAATTTCTGCTGCATCACCACGGTTTATAACACCGTGCACACGGCCGTCGGTAATTTGTTCAGCCGTTTTAACACAGCGGTAACAAAGTATGCAACGGGTCATATGTAATTTAATTTTATCGCCAATATCAATTACTTCGTATTCGCGGCGTTTAAATTCGTAACGTGTTTTTGCCGAACCGTTTTCGTAACCTAAATCTTGTAATTTACATTCGCCGGCTTGATCGCAAATAGGGCAATCTAAGGGGTGATTCATTAACAAAAATTCAACTACGCCTTTACGGGCTTCAACAATTTCAGGGCTTGAATAGTTTTGTACCACCATACCATCCATTACTTCGGTGCGGCAACTGGCAACCGGTTTAGGCATAGGGTTTGGATTAGCGGTACTACCTTGTGTTACCTTAACAATACAAGTGCGGCAATAACCACCACTTGTTTTAAGCTTGGTATAATAGCACATAGCGGGTGGTGCCACATTTGGACCAATCATTCGCGCTGCTTGAAGAATGGTGGTGCCTTTTGGCACATCAATTTCGATTCCGTCGATAGTTACTTTCATTACGCTACTATTTTATTTAACCTATTATAATGACTTATATCCACAAACTTCTTTTTTTGTGCAATTTCTAAAAACTCTTGTTTAAAATGGCGAATAGCTGCTGCTACCGGCCATGCTGCTGCTTCTCCTAACGGGCAAATTGTTTTGCCTTCAATTTTGCTTTGAATGTCCCACAATAAATCAACATCGCTTTCATTCGCCGTTCCGTTTAAAAATTTCTGTAATATTTTTTCCATCCAACCTGTTCCTTCACGGCAAGGCGAACATTGTCCGCAAGATTCGTGATGATAAAAACGGGTGAATGTAAATAAATTTTTAACAATGCTAGTATCTTCGTCCATGGCAATAAAACCACCCGAACCTAACATAGTCCCGGTTGCAAAGCCTCCATCAGCCAAACTTTCGTAGGTCATTAAACGGGGTTCACCTTTTGCAGTTTTTAAAATTAATTCGGTTGGTAATATAGGAACCGAAGAACCTCCCGCAACAACTGCTTTTAATTTTTTACCGTTACGGATACCTCCGCAATATTCATCACTATAAATAAAATCTTCAACAGTAATCCCCAATTCAATTTCGTAAACACCAGGTTTATTAATATGCCCCGATGCTGAGATTAATTTTGTTCCTGTAGATTTTCCAACACCAATTTTTGCGTATTCTTCGCCACCCATATTTACAATGGGGCAAACTGCAGCTATTGTTTCAACATTATTTACAACGGTTGGGCAACCCCACAAACCAGCAACAGCAGGAAATGGCGGCTTGATGCGAGGGTTACCGCGTTTGCCTTCTAACGATTCTAACAAAGCAGTTTCTTCTCCACAAATGTAAGCTCCGCCTCCAACTTGTACATAACAGTCGTGACTAAAATCTGTTCCTAAAATATTTTTACCTAACCAACCTGCTGCGTAAGCCTCAGCAATAGCTGCTTCAACAATGCGCGCTACATAAAAATATTCGCCACGGATATAGATGTAAGAAGTTTTTGCTCCTAATGCATAAGATGAAGTTATCATTCCTTCAATTAATGCGTGAGGAATTTTTTCCATTAAGTAGCGGTCTTTAAAAGTACCTGGCTCTGATTCATCTGCATTACACACTAAGTAACGGGGCACACCTTCGGGTTTTGCTAAAAAACTCCATTTCATTCCTGTTGGGAAACCCGCGCCACCGCGTCCCCGCAAACCTGATTTTTTTACCTCATCGGTAACTTGGTCGGGGGTCATTGTTTTTAATGCTTTTTCTACAGAAGCATAACCACCATTTGCACGATACACTTCTAACGTATGAATGTTAGGTATGTGATCGTTATGTATTAATAATTTTCTTCCCATTTCGATTTTACTTTTTGCTTCTCGACTTCGCTCGAAGTGCCAAAATATTAAAGTGTATTTTTATAATCTAAATCTGTATAACTTCTTAATTTTCCTTCGGTTTTATAATTCTCTAAAAGCGTATCTACTTTTTCATAGGTTAAGTTTTCGTGGTAACTAGCACCGCATTGTAACATTGGTGCTGTGCCGCAACTACCTAAACATTCGGCTACTTTTAAAGAGAACATGCCGTCCTTAGTAGTTTCGCCCACTTTAATGTTTAACTTTTTCTCAATATATTTTACAATATCTTCTGCTCCATTTAACCAACACGAACTCGTTTGACAAACCTCTAACACACATTTGCCCATAGGTTTTAGATTATACATGGTGTAAAAAGAGGCTACCTCAAAAACTTCTATAGGTTTTATTTTTAAGATAGAAGCCACATAATCCATTGTTTCGGGGCTTAACCAACCCCCAAACTCTGCTTGTGCTACGTGTAAAACCGGAAGTAAAGCCGATTTAATTTTTTCGGGTGGATAATGCGAAATAATTACTTGCACAGTGTTCATTGCAATTTCGCTAAACGCAATCTCGGCGCGTTTAGCTTTATCAAAGTGTTGTGTTCCGTGTACTTGACTTGACATTTAATTTAATATTTAAAATTTTTCATTCACATTTTTTATGCGTCTAACTCTCCTGCAATTACGTTCATGCTGCTCATTGTAATAATGGCATCGCTTAACATAATCCCTTTTACCATTTCGGGATAAGCTTGATAATAAATAAAACACGGTCTTCTAAAATGTAAGCGAAAAGGCGTTCTTCCGCCATCACTTACCAAATAAAAACCAAGTTCACCATTACCGCCTTCTACACAGTGGTAAACCTCACCTTTAGGCACATCCATTTCGCCCATAATGATTTTAAAGTGATAAATTAAAGCCTCCATGTTGTTGTACACATCTTCTTTTGGTGGTAAAAAGAAATCGGGCACATCGGCGTGTACTGGCTCATCTTTAGGCATTTTGGCGATGGCTTGTTTTATAATTTCAAGCGATTGCCACATTTCGTGTTGGCGTACCATAAAACGATCGTAGGTATCTCCACTTTGCCCAATAGGGACGTCAAACTTAAAATCTTGGTAAGAGGAATATGGATTCATTACGCGCACATCGTAATCAACACCAGCAGCACGTAAATTAGGTCCTGTAAAGCTATAACTCAAAGCCATTTCAGCGCTTATTGGTCCGCAATTTATTGTGCGATCCATAAAAATTTTATTCCTTTCTAATAAATTCGAAAATTCAGTTAGGGCTTTTGGGTAATGTTCTAAAAAGTGATTTATTTTATCCCAAGTTTCTTTTGTCCATTCTTTATCAAAGCCGCCAATACGCCCAATGTTAGTTGTTAGGCGCGCGCCACAGATAGATTCGTAAATTTCGTAAATTTTTTCACGCCATTGAAAAATGTATAAAAAGCCTGTCATAGCGCCAGTATCAACCCCAATAACAGAGTTGCAAATTAAATGGTCGGCAATGCGGGCAATTTCCATTATAATTACACGCATATAATCTACACGTTTTGGCACGGTAACACCTAATAACTTTTCTACCGTCATATCCCACCCAATATTATTTATGGGCGATGAACAGTAATTTAATCGGTCGGTAATTGGCTTTATTTGATTGTAAGGGCGTCGCTCCGCTAATTTTTCAAACGCGCGGTGAATGTATCCAACAGTTGGTGTTGCAGAATGAATAATTTCACCATCCATTTTTAAAATGTTTTGGAAAATACCGTGAGTAGCTGGGTGGGTAGGGCCAAGGTTAAGCGTGCTATATTCTGCTTCTAAACTATCTTGTGGGGTATAAATATGATTATCTTTTTTAGCCATTTACTTTAAAATTTCTTTTAATTTAACTACTGTACGTTTTAAAAATGAATCGTTTGTGTTGTGCAGCCAAGCAATTGTTTTGTGAGTAAAATAAGATTTAAAAGTACCAAAGCCTTTAAAATAGAGCCAATCGCGGTTATCGGTGCCAACCTTTTTAAATACTGCAATGTTTCTTAAATCTTGTTTTACTAATTCATAATCTTTACGATTTGTTTTTATATAGTTTACCAAATAGGCTGTGCTTCGCATCCACGTATCATGTAGAACAATATTGCCATTTTTTTCAAGCAATAAATCTGCATAATAAAAATCGATAAATTGACCATCATATTTATGATCACCGTCAATAAAAATAAAATCGAAGGTGCGTTTTTCGTTTAATAATTTTGGCAACACATTATGAGAATAGTCCGCATAAAATTCTAATAATGGCTTAAGTCCTAATTTTTCAACGTTTTTTAAGCCTGTACTATTGTAATTTATTTGGAAAGGATCGATACCTACATGTATTGAGTTTGTAGCAGTAATAATATGGCAAGCTGATAAGCCGAGTCCAAAACCAGTTTCCAGTGTTTTTTTGAAATTATTTTTTTTAATAATAGCGTGTAGGAATTCTCCTTCCGAAAACTTAACCGCAGATGATTTTATATCATCGGGCAAATCCACTTTTGTTTTTATATCGGCAACTGCAATCATAAATTATCTGCCAAACATTTTATCGCTTTTATCATCGCGGGTTTGGTCTTCTAAAGGATATTCTTTTCTCATAGGAAAAATATCCATTTCATCTACATTTAAAATTCGAACTAGATTTGGATGACCTTTAAATCGTACACCAAAAAAATCATAGGTTTCGCGCTCCATCCAATTGGCAGCAGGCCAAATGTTTGTAGCAGTTGGTATTTCGGGTTTATTAATGTCAAAAAAAGTTTTTAGCCGAATACGTAAATTTTTAGGAAAATTATGCAAGTGATAAATTACGCCTAATTGTTTTTCATCAGCCGATTGTATGCCCGTTAAGTCTGTTAAAAAATGAAAGTTTAGCTCTTGATCTTCTTTTAAAAATTTTAATACCTCATGTATTTTGTTATGATGAATAGTAAATACCGGAAAGTCGTAACTCATTTCTGTATTTTCTATAGCATCAGAAATTGTGGCATTTATTTTATCACTTATTTTTTTAAGTAGTTCTTGACTCATTTAAAATTTTTAATTTAAAATTTTTAATCTCTTTATTCTATTCCGTAACTATTCAACAAGCGCTTGTATTCAGCAGAATCTCTTCGGCGTAACGATTCATTTTTAGCTAACTCTTGTATTTTTAAAACACCATCAATAATCTGTTCAGGACGTGGCGGGCAGCCTGGCACGTATACATCAACCGGTATAATTCTATCAATACCTTGCAATACACTGTAAGTATCAAAAATGCCACCACTACTAGCACAAGCTCCAACAGATAACACCCATTTTGGCTCAGCCATTTGTTCGTAAACTTGACGTAAAATTGGCCCCATTTTTTTAGCAATAGTTCCCATAACCATTAGCATATCGGCTTGGCGAGGACTAAAGCTTAAGCGCTCGCTACCAAAACGTGCTAAGTCGTAATTACTCGCCATTGTTGCCATAAACTCAATACCACAACACGAGGTGGCAAAAGGCAAGGGCCAAAGCGAATTTGCGCGAGCAAGCCCTATAACGTCTTCTAGCTTTGTTGCAAAAAAACCAGGACCTTCAAGCCCTTCGGGGCTTTTGGCTATTTCTAATTTTGTGCGCTTTATAATTTCTTTCATAACAATTTTTAGTTTTTAATTCTTAGTTTTTAATAGTAATCACTTAACATTAAAACCTAAAAACTTTAAAATTATTCTTCGTGTTTAATTGCTTTTTTAGCCAACATATAGTAAAAACCTACTAATAACAAGGCTACAAAGCTAAACATTTCTATTACGCCTAACAAGCCAAGCTCTCTAAAGTTTACGGCCCATGGGTACATAAAAATTACCTCTACATCAAATAATACGAATAAAATTGCTACTAAAAAGTACTTAATAGCAAAGGGTACACGGGCATTGCCTTGTGCTTCGATACCACATTCAAAAACATCTAACTTTACCTTTGATTTTTTTTTAGGACCTAATTTGTGTGAGGCAACCATTGTAGTAACTACAAACCCTAAAGCAACCAAAAACATTAAAATTATAGGAAGGTAATCGAGAGGAGATGAACTAGAATTCATAACTAGAAATAATTTAGACTGTAAGTTTAACGATTTTTATAATAATCATCAAAAAAATATGGTTTTATTAAATGAAATTATTCAATTTATAATGCTTCTAAATTTATTTCAAATTCTCGAGCATATTCTCAACCAATTTTGGTAAATCATACTTTTCTTTCCATCCCCAATCTTTTTTAGCGTTTTCATCGTTAATACTTTTTGGCCAACTATCGGCAATTGCCTGTCTAAAATCAGGTATGTAACTGATTGTAAAACTTGGAATGTGTTTTTTTATCTCTTCTGCAATTTGTTTCGGTGTAAAACTAATGCCAGCTAAATTATAACTTCCTCTTATTTTAATTTTTTCTGCCGGTACAAGCATTAATTCAATGGTTGCACGAATCGCATCTTCCATGTGCATCATAGGCAGGGCAGTTTCTTCACTTAAAAAACACTCATAACTTTGTTTTTTTAATGCTTCGTGAAAAATATGAACGGCGTAATCTGTGGTTCCACCACCGGGTGCACTTTTCCAACCAATTAAGCCAGGGTAACGCAAACTGCGCACATCAACATTAAATTTGTTAAAATACCATTCGCACCAACGTTCGCCAGCCTGTTTGCTTATGCCGTAAATAGTACTTGGCTCCATAACTGTATACTGAGGCGTATTAAATTGAGGCGTTGTTGGCCCAAATACAGCAATACTGCTAGGCCAGTAAATTTGCTTGATGTGTTTTTCTTTGGCTAAATCTAATACATGAAACAAACTTTCCATGTTTAATTTCCATGCAAACATTGGATTTTGTTCTCCTGTAGCGCTGAGCATAGCAGCCAAATGATAGATTTGAGTAATGCTATGTTTTTTCACAATTTCAAACAAAGCCGTTTTATCAAGGGCATCTAATTTTTCGTAAGGATTATTTTTAAAAGTAGTATTTTCTTTTAAATCGCTAGGCACAACGTTATCGTTACCATAAATTTTAGAAAGATTTTCGGTAAGCTCTATGCCAATTTGACCTCCGGCGCCTATTATTAGAATTTTTTCAGTAGTGCTAGACATGATTTAAATCAGAAATTAAAAGTAAAACAATTTGTACCTTTGCAAACGTAATTAATATTTTTTGATTTTTAAATCAAAAAGTGATTTGATAGTATAACCTGCAATTATATCTATTGTTTTATGGCTGAATTAAGGAACAGAATTGATAAAAACATTTTAAAGCAACGCTTAAAAGAAGAAAGCATTGCGCGTAAAACTATTTCGTTTTATAGATATGTAAACATTGAAAATCCCAATCAACTTCGCGACGAGTTATTTAAAAGTTGGACAGAATTGAACTGTTTCGGAAGAATTTATATTGCCCATGAAGGCATAAATGCGCAAATGAGCGTGCCAGAAAACGAATGGGATAATTTTGTAAAATATGTTTATTCTCTTCCATACTTTAATAATGTACCCTTTAAATTTGCGGTTGATGGAAATGGAAAATCGTTTTACAAATTGATAGTTAAAGTGCGCGAAAAAATTGTTTCTGATGGTATTAACGACCCTACGTTTGACCCGAGCAATACAGGAAAATACTTAAACGCCTCTGAATTTAACAAGGCCATTGAAGACGAAAATACCATTGTTATTGATATGCGTAACCATTACGAAAGCGAGGTTGGTAAATTTGACCGTGCTTTTTGCCCAGATGCCGATACTTTTAGAGAAGAATTACCTTTAGTAATTGATCATTTAAAAGGTCAGGAAGACAAAAAAGTAATTATGTACTGCACAGGCGGTATTCGTTGCGAAAAGGCTAGTGCGTATTTTAAACATCATGGTTTTAAAGACGTAAACCATTTACACGGTGGTATTATTCAATACGCCAAAGAAATTAAAGAACAAAATTTAGAAAGTAAATTTAAAGGCATAAATTTTGTGTTTGACGAACGCATTGGCGAACGCATTACAGATGATGTCTTAAGTAAATGTCACCAATGCAATAAGCCCTGCGACACCCACGTAAATTGTAAAAACGACGATTGTCATTTATTATTTATACAATGTAAGGAGTGTGCCGAAAAAATGAACGGCTGTTGCACTCCAGAATGTGTTAGCATTATAGCCCTTCCCATTGAAGAACAGCGTGCTTTAAGAAAAGGCCGCGTTAAAAACGGTCCTGAATGTTTAGCGGTATACAAAAGCAGATTAAGACCAAATCTTGCCGAAATATTAAAAAATAATGTAACTTTAAAAGTCAATTCTAAATCATAGTTTTAAAATGCCCATTTACCACCAACTAGGAAAAATTCCTCAAAAACGACACACTGTTTTCCAATCAGAAAAAGGAAATCATTACTACGAACAGCTTTTTGGCACCGAGGGTTTCCATGGTATGGCTTCTTTGTTATATCATACTCACCGCCCAACACAAGTAAAAGAAATTTTAAAAAGTTATAGTGTTGAACCAAAAATTGCGATTGGTAAAAACATAAAAGCCCTATTGTTAAAAGGTTTTGAAATAAAACCGGTTGAAGATGTATTGCAAAGCCGCAAACCACTATTATTGAATAGCGATTGTATTATTAGCCTCGCAGCTCCTACCAAAAGCCAAACAGAATACTTTTACAAAAACGCCGATGCCGACGAAATGATATTTATCCACAAAGGAAAAGGCGTTTTAAAAACCTTTATGGGCAATATTAATTTTGAATATGGCGATTATTTAATTGTTCCACGTGGTATGATTTACCAATTGCATTTTGAAACAACCGATAACCGTTTATTGTTTTGCGAAAGTTATTCGCCCTATTATACACCTAAACGCTATAAAAATAGTCAAGGACAACTATTAGAGCATTCGCCTTTTTGCGAGCGCGATTATAAATTGCCTACTGAATTAGAAACCCACGACCAAAAAGGTGATTTTTTAATGAAAATAAAAAAAGAAGGCATGATGCATGAAATTGTTTATGCCACACACCCTTTTGATGTAGTTGGTTGGGACGGATATAACTTCCCATGGGGTTTTTCTATTCATAATTTTGAACCCATTACAGGGCGTGTACACCAACCGCCACCTGTTCATCAAACATTTGAAACAGCAACCTTTGTAGTGTGTAGTTTTTGCCCGCGTTTATACGATTATCACCCTAAAGCAATTCCTGCACCATACAATCACAGCAATATTGATAGTGATGAGGTGTTGTATTACGTTGACGGGGATTTTATGAGTCGCAATAATATTGAACAAGGTCACATTACTTTGCATCCAAAAGGCATTCCGCATGGCCCTGCACCTGGAGCAATGGAGCGCAGTATTGGTCAAAAAGATACTTTAGAATTAGCGGTGATGATTGACACTTTCCGCCCACTAATGGTTACCGAAGAAGCTATGGCCATTGACGATGGGAAGTACTATAAGAGTTGGGTGGAGTAAAACTGTAATCTGCAAATCTGTTGGAAAAATTCTTTTATTTCAATTATTTTTCATATTCAAATAAAATTCCTTAATATTGCAACGTTATCTTTTAACTACATTTTCTTGTAGTAAAACAATCAACAAAAAAATATTAAAATTAAATTAAAATACTTGTATTAATTTATACTATAATCTATGTTTGAAGTTATGGATTTAAGCGGGCGCCCCTTGCCCGAATTAAAAGAAATTGCAACCGCTTTCTCTATTGATGTTAAAGGTTTAGCCAAAGCCGATTTAGTGTTGCAAATTGTAGATGCACAAAACGCAAATACTGAGTTAGCTGCTAAATTGGTAGAGCAGTTTCCAAAAAAAGAACAGGTAAAAGAAGCTAAACTGCCTAAAGAACAAAAAGAAAAACGTCCACGTAAAGTAAAACTAGACCCTATGGCCGAAGAAAACAAATCGGAAAGCCATACCGTTCATAATGATGAAGAACATCACGTTAATGAAGTAACGCCAATTGTTGAAGAAACGAAAGTAGAAATTACAACTCCTGAAAAAGAAGCGGAAGAAAATCATCAAACACCTGAAGAACAACAGTCCGACGAAAATGCGGCAACGGGTATGCCTATTGACGAACCTGTTGAAGTAAAAAAGCCTGAAAAAGTTTATTATAATTTTGATAACATTGTTTTAGTGACCGGTGTTTTAGAAACCATGCCCGATGGTTATGGCTTTTTAAGAAGTTCGGATTACAATTATTTAAATTCACCAGATGACGTTTATGTATCACAATCGCAAATAAAATTATTTGGCTTACGCCCAGGCGATGTGGTAACGGGTGGCGTTCGTCCCCCAAAGGAAGGCGAAAAATATTTTCCTTTAATTAAAGTTGATCAAATAAATGGGCGCGAACCGGGTTTTGTGCGCGATCGTGTAATGTTTGAATATTTAACACCCTTATTTCCTTACGAAAAATTAAAACTAACCGGGCATCCTCAAGAAAATATGAGTATGCGTGTTATGGATATGTTTGCCCCAATTGGTAAAGGTCAACGTGGTTTAATTGTTGCGCAACCAAAAACGGGTAAAACGGTGTTGTTAAAAGATGTAGCAAATGCCATTGCCTATAACCATCCCGAAGTATATTTAATTATATTGTTAATTGACGAACGCCCCGAAGAGGTTACTGACATGGCACGTAGCGTAAAAGCTGAAGTAATATCGAGTACGTTTGATGAGCCTGCTGAAAAACACGTAAAAATTGCCAACATTGTTTTAGAAAAAAGCAAGCGTTTAGTAGAATGCGGACACGATGTAGTAGTTTTGCTAGATAGTATTACGCGTTTAGCGCGAGCCTATAATACTGTGTCTCCAGCAAGTGGTAAGGTTTTAACAGGCGGTGTAGATGCAAATGCGTTGCACAAACCAAAACGTTTTTTTGGTGCGGCACGTAAAATTGAGGGTGGAGGTTCTTTAACTATTTTAGCTACTGCGTTAACTGATACTGGTAGTAAAATGGATGAGGTAATTTTTGAAGAATTTAAAGGTACCGGTAATATGGAGTTGCAATTAGATCGTAAATTATCTAACAAACGAATTTATCCGGCAATTGATTTATTAGCATCTTCAACACGTCGCGAAGACTTGCTAATAGATAAAGACACATTAACCCGCCTTTGGGTATTGCGTAAACATTTAGGCGACATGAATCCTCAAGAAGCGATGGAGTTTTTACAGGACCGATTGCGCCGTACTCAATCAAACGAGGAGTTTTTAATTAGCATGAACGGGTAAAAAAATTATAAATGCTAAATGTTGAATTTTAAATTAACTAGTAATTGATTTGTGAATAAAAAAGCCCTTATATACGGAGTAGCCTACAGTATTTTTGTAATTGCCTTTAAGTTAATTATCTTGTTAGGTGGCTATTATTCTACAAAATATGGATTTTATTTTGCCCATATAACTACAGTATTTCTAATTATTCCTTTTTATATTATTGGAATAAAAAACATCCGCGATAGAGATAATTTTGGCATAATTGCCGGCAAAGAAGCCATGCGTATTGCACTTACCATTTTTGCAGTAAGCGCTATAATTATAAGTGTTTATCATTATATTGAGTTTGAATGGAAAGGAAAACAATTAGCTATTGAGTATTATAAGAGCGAGCAATTTATGGCGTTTTTAAAATCGAATGTAAAAATTAAAGCAGAAGATTATCAAAAAATAATTACCGAACAAATTCAGTTATCAGAAACATCCGCTTTTAAAGCTACAACCGGCAAGTTATTCTCATTTATGCTTATTGGTTTAACTAGCGCTTTTATATGCTCTGTTTTTTTAAAACGCGGACCAAAAAAATAATCAATTGCACACTAATTTTTTTAAACTTAAATTTGGTTTAAAATTTTCCCTTTGAAAAAAACTTCTAAATCTTTACAAGACAAAATAAACGAAGCCACTAAGGGAATATACTGTCCTATTCATAATAAGTTACCTAAAATTACAATTAACGCTGTTAACGAAGAAGTTGCTTTAGAAAGTTGTTGCCCCTCATTTAAAACAGACATAAAAATAATAACTGATAAAGTTTTAAGGGCTTGGAAACTACACGGCGAGCATTTACGTGCTAAAAAAGAAGGGCGATATTAGGCTTAAATTACATTAAAAAAATCACAAATGAAAACTAAAGAAGAGATTGTAAACAATTGGTTGCCGCGTTATACTGGTAAAAAATTAGAAGACTTTGGACAGTATATTTTATTAACCAACTTTGGAGGTTATGTAAAAATGTTTGCTGAATTAAACAACGTTTCTGTTGAAGGACTAGACAGGCCCATGCAAACCGCAACGTTCGATGGCATTACTATTATTAATTTTAGTATGGGCAGTGCAATGGCCGCTACTATTATGGATTTGCTAACGGCCATTGAGCCAAAAGCAGTTTTATTTTTAGGAAAATGCGGTGGCTTAAAAAAGAAAAATCAAATTGGCGATTTAATTTTACCAATTGCCGCCATTCGCGGGGAGGGAACCAGTAACGATTATTTACCATTAGAAGTACCTGCCCTACCATCGTTTAATTTACAAAAAGCTATTTCATACACCATTCGTTTAAAAGGCTTAGATTATTGGACTGGAACAGTGTACACCACTAACCGCCGTGTGTGGGAACATGACGAAAAGTTTAAAGATTATTTGCGCGAAGTGCGTGCTATGGCAATTGACATGGAAACTGCCACCATTTTTAGTGTTGGCTTTCATAACGAAATTCCTGTAGGGGCTTTATTATTGGTAAGCGACCAGCCCATGATACCTGAAGGTGTTAAAACCGAAGAGAGCGACAAAAAAGTGAGTGCCGATTATGTAACGAATCATTTACAAATAGGTATAGATTCTTTAAAGGAGCTTCAAAACAAAGGTATTTCGGTTAAACATTTGCGATTTGAGTAAAATTTATAGCAAAGAGGGATAAAGTTGGTATTTTATAGTATACCTATTAGAGTCACCATAATAAAGTGTCTTTGTGTTTTGAGAATTTTGAACATTTACCAGTGCTATTAGGCAGTCTGCTTCGTTTTCTCTGGCAAAAGCCATAAAACTCGATATTTGTTCGTTTTGAAAAACCACATTAATTTCTTCATCGTTTCTGCATGCACCAACGAAAACAAATACTTTTATGCCCTCTTTTTCAATAGTTAATTGAGGCATTTTCATAATGTCTTCTCTCATCTCTTTTATTAAATAACCTTTAGTTTTTAGATTTTCTTCAGCCAATTTTACGCATTCGTATATAATATCTTCTGTGGTCATTTCCTTCCTGATGTTGTCATTTTCATTAAGCGCCGGCTGACCTGAATTTTGGTTTCCCCTATTGTTTTCTTTTTTTTCTTCGGATTTGTTTCCAAATAGTTTTTTAAAAAAATTCATGTTATTGGGAAATTATATTTTTCTTTTCAAAAATCCATTAATTGTATTAACAATAAAAATCTAAGGAATTTTCGTAATTTTAATCTGTCTGTGAATATAAATAATCAATCACCTGAATTTTACATCGATGGTATTTTAAATGCTAATATTGCAATTTTAAGCCGTGCTATTACGCTCGTGGAATCTACAAATCTGGCGCATCAACAGGTTGCTCAGCAAATTCTGGATGGTGTAATTTCTAAATCGGGTAATTCTTTTCGTTTAGGTATTACGGGCGTTCCGGGTGTAGGTAAAAGCACTTTTATTGAAAGTTTTGGTAAAGAAATCATTGCAAACGGTTACAAATTGGCTGTGTTGGCCATAGATCCAAGTAGTAGTAAGAGCAAAGGCAGTATTTTGGGTGATAAAACCCGCATGGAAGAATTGTCAACTCAACAAAATGTATTTATTCGTCCTTCGCCAAGTAGTGGCACTTTAGGTGGTGTTGCCAAAGCCACTTACGAAACCATTTTATTATGCGAGGCGGCAGGCTTTAATTTTATTATTATTGAAACAGTTGGCGTTGGGCAAAGCGAAACCATGGTAAGTAAGCTTACCGACTTTTTTTTGCTATTAATGTTGGCAGGCGCTGGAGATGAACTACAAGGCATTAAACGCGGAATTATGGAAATGGCAGATTCGCTGGTTATTACTAAAGCCGACGGCACTAATATTGAAAAAGCTAAAATGGCTCGGGCAGAATACGCTCACGCGATCCATTTATTTCCGCCAACCGAAAGTAATTGGATTCCAAAAGTTCTTACGTGCTCAAGTACCGAAAATAAAGGCATTACAGAGGTTTACAAATTAATTTTGGAATATAAAAACTTTACAACACTTAATAATTATTTTTTTACAAAACGTAAACAACAGCAGTTAGAATTAGTAAAAGAACTATTAGACTCAAAAATAATTAGCAGCTTTTATGAAACTCATTCTATTGAAAAAAAATTAGTAGCACTTAATTCTTTCGAAATAATTAATCCCTTTGCTGAGGTTGAAAAAATAATTAAAAGTATTAACAATTAATTATTATAAATTAACGTGAGTATTGATTTTGTAAAACACAAATTTATTACCTTTAAGTATGCGTTTCTTATTGCTTTTCACCATATTTTTATATTCGTGCCAAAATTCTGCCGGCACAACTAAAAAGCAAGTGCCTCCTTTAAAAAGTGAAGTAAATAAAGACTCTATTGCGAAATTATTTTGTAATAATGATTTATGTTCAAAAGTTATAGGCGTTGTTAATCCGCAAACAGTTTTAAACGAAAATTTTGTATTTGATAGCGATTTATATAATTTACGAATTGACACAGTTGCTCAAGTAAAATTTTGGAGACATATAATGAAATTGCATGAAGACAGTGCTCTAGTAAATATTGCTTCTACAAGAGAAATACTAAACAAAGTTCATACAAAAAATTGGGGTTTAAGAAATGATTCTATTAGAAACATTTATAAAGACAGTGTTCGCGCAGTAAAGCAATTGGATTCTACAAACAAAATATTATTGACTACTGGCAAAAAGTTTTTTTATGATTTTAATAAAACGTCGCAAAATTTTAATAAGGGCATACATTGTTTTATTGAAAATACGGTAGATCCTTGGTACGCACAAGCCATATTATTAATTGAAAGCCCTAACAAATTACAAAAAAGTAATGCCGGTGCTTACGGTTCGTTTCAATTAATGAAAGAAGTAGCTCGCTTATATGGCTTAAAAGTAAATAAACAAATAGATGAGCGTGCTGATTTTGACCGTAGCGCTTATGCTGCAAGTAGTCTCATTAAAAGAATATGTATTCCAAAGGCGCATCAAATTTTAGATTCTTTACAAATTAAAAATCAAAACGAAAACGAATTGTGGTTTAAGTTACTAGTAATGCATGTGTATCATGCTGGGTCTTATAACGTTGAAAAAGCTTTGTTTAGCTTTATGCCAAAGCAAGGGGATATTAATTTAATTTACAATTTATGGCACGCAAACACGGCTAAATTTAAAAACGCATCACAAAATTATTCCCAATTAATTTTAGCCGCCATGTTAGAAATGAATGAACGCTACAAATTGAAAAAATGAGTTTATTTTTTGTTTATTAATTTGTCTAATCTCCAGGTTAGTAAACCTGCGCCAATACCTACTAGCATGCCACCCAACACATCGGTAGGGTAGTGCACTCCCAAACGCATGCGCGAATAACCAACAAAGCCCGCATAAACAAAAGAAGGTACTGTAACATACCATTTTTTATAACTTAAACTAAGGGCAGTTGCTGTTGCAAACGCTGCAGTTGTATGTCCACTTGGAAATGAATACGGGCCAACATTATCCCGCTGAATAATATCGTTTGGATACTTTGTAAATGGGCGAGTACGGTTAACCACATATTTTAATCCTGTTGTTGTGGCTAATGCTAAACCAATGGCAACAGCACTTTTGCATCCGTTACGCTTCATCACATCGTTTTTTGTAAAATAGCCTTGGCTATAAATGCCAATTACGCTTAGTGGCATTGCTGGATAAACTGAAAAAGAAACACCCTTCATTGTTTTATCCCAAACGGGCATTTCGCCTGAGTTTAGAGTTTTTAATAATTTAAAATCTAAATTGGATTGAGAAAATAATTTAAAAAAACACAAAAAAATAAATATTAAAATAAATAGCTTCATTTATTAAGGCGTTTGATACAACATCTTGTTATTTTTTTAAAAAATCACCATCAATTATTAAAAGCTTTACGCCGTTATTTGAAATAGAGCGATGTGAGCTTGCATCATCAGATACAATATATGACATGCCTTTTTTGGACAAAACTTTTTCTCCGTTTTTAAGTTCGGTAATAAACTCTCCTTCTAAACAATGTACAATATGTCCTTTTTCGCACCAATGGTCTGCAAAATAGTTTTCGCTATATTCCACAATACGAATGCGTAGGCCACCAAATTGCAATGTTTGCCAAAGGGCCACACCGGTTTCTCCTTTGTATTCTATTTTTTCAACTGTTGTCCAATCTATAGATTGAAATAAAATTGCACTCATTTTTTAATTTAATGGTTTGTGGTAAATAAAAAAGGTTGTCAATTATTTTTTTGACAACCTTTTTACTATTTTTTAGACGACTAGTACTGAGAAAAACCAGCTTTATCAGTAACTTTATGTTCAATTAATAAACCAACACAAGCAGCATCTGCCGATTTATGTTTATCTTTTTCGGTAGCACCTTGGGGTACAACTACTTCAATAACTAATTGACGCGTACTGATACTTTGAAATTCAAACATTTGAGTATCTTCAGCAGCACTGTTATCAAACAACATTTCGTTTGTACGTGAGTCGTAAATTTTATAACTTACTTTGTCTCCCAATACTGTTTCGCAACAAACCGAAACGCGGTAATCCATACCTTTATAAATTACGCAACGTAATTTACTTATCATACCTTGATTAAATAATCCACTTTTACTTTGTGCATTATACTGCCATTTTGCACCCTTATCTTTTTCTAAAACACAGAATTTTTTATGAAAATTACCACAAACGCCTGCTTGAGAAAAAGCAGAAGTACTAATTACTACAGTTAATAAAATTGAAAATATATACTTCATAGCCTTAATATTATTTAGTTAATGTATATGAGTTACGAATTGTTTTTATTTTTTCTACAATTCCTTTATAAACCTCTTCGCTAATTACTAGTTGTTTGCCACCACCAAGCATTTTAGTTTTATCGCCATCTTTTAATTTAACGTTTTCGGCATCTTTTTCGCCAATCTTATTAAATTCTGCCAATAAACCATCAAAATCAGTTTTTACTGCAGCCACGTTCGCATCGCTTTCATGCTTTTTTAAAAATTCAATTAAATTTTCTAGGGTGTATTTTTGGTCGGCTAAACGTTCAATTACTGGGCTGTTTGCTTTGTATTCGGCTAAGTTAGTAGCAATAAAAATACTTTCTATCCATCCACCAGCAACAACTAAAGCTAAAGTGGGCCCTTGTTTGCCATCTTCTAATGCTTCAAACGACGAAAAATAAACATCATCCGTAATTACAGCTAAGGAGTCAGACGAACCTAAATTATTTTGTAAACGTTTTAATATGTCGGGGTTAATGGCTGTTGATACACCAATTTGATCACCCATAGTTTTTACTGTACCAAAATATTTCAACGCTTCAACGCCTATTTCAAAAATACTACAGTAACTTAAATCGCAACTGTAAATACCAAAATTTAAAGCTTTTGACTTTACGTCGGTATAGTTTTTACTATTACTAGCCGGATTTAAAAAAGTAGTGTTTTTGTTAGATTTACCGCCTACCATTTTAATAAAGGTAAGCATTTCTCCAGGCGAAGGAACCTGAAAGAATGTTTCAGAAACTGGATTAATTTTTGGGTCTTCTATTTTAGTAGAATCGCTGCCATCTACCTCTTCTGTTTTTTCGCCACCACCACAACTACTAAAAGTTAACGCAGTAATGCTCGCTAAAAAAAATAAACTTGATTTTTTCATTGTTTAAAGATATAATTTTTTTAATTACCTTTTATTAATTTATTTACTAAACTAGCCGCTTCGCTAAATTCAATTGCCGAATATACTTTTAAGCCGCTATCGTCAATTAATTTTTTAGCAATATCGGCATTGGTACCTTGTAAACGCACAATAATAGGTATTGTAATATTGCCCATGTTTTTGTAAGCATCTACAACCCCTTGTGCTACACGATCGCAACGTACAATGCCACCAAAAATATTTACTAAAATAGCCTTTACGTTTTTATCTTTTAAAATAATGCGGAATGCTTTTTCAACACGCTCGGCATTGGCAGTACCACCAACATCTAAAAAGTTGGCAGGTTCGCCACCACTTAGTTTAATAATATCCATAGTGGCCATTGCTAAACCGGCACCATTTACCATACATCCAACGTTACCGTCTAATTGAACATAGTTTAATTCTGCTTCACGCGCTTCCACATCAATAGGGTTTTCTTCAGCAATATCACGCATTGCTTCGTAATTGGGGTGACGGAATAACGCATTGTCATCAAAACTTACTTTACTGTCTACAGCAATAATTTTATCGTCGCTAGTTTTTAATACAGGGTTAATTTCAAATAAACTTGCATCAATACTTTGGTAGGCGTTGTATAAAGAAGCAACAAACTTTGTCATTTCTTTAAACGCATTACCGCTTAATCCTAAATTAAACGCAATTTTACGCGCTTGAAAGGCTTGTAAACCCACTCGTGGATCAATTTCCTCTTTCCAAATTTTTTCGGGCGTATGTTCGGCAACGTGCTCAATATCCATACCACCTTCAGTACTGTAAACAATAGTATTACGTCCTTTGGCACGGTCTAACAGCACACTCATGTAAAATTCTTTAATATCCTCTTTTTTGCCATAATACACATCTTGTGCAACTAATACTTTACTTACTAATTTGCCAGTGGCACTAGTTTGCGGCGTTATTAGGTGCATGCCAATAATGTCGGTAGCAATTTGTTTTACCTTATCTAAATTAGGCGCAAATTTTACGCCTCCACCTTTACCGCGCCCACCTGCGTGTATTTGAGCCTTAATAACAACACCATCGCACTTATAGGTTTCCATAACTTGTTTGGCAGCAGCTACAGCTTTTTCGGGCGTTTCAGCTACAATTCCTTCTTGAATCACTACGCCAAAACTTTTTAAAATACTTTTTCCTTGATATTCGTGTATGTTCATAATGCTTAAATTAAAATAATTGCTTCAAATTTAAGGTTTTATTTGAAATGCAAAAGTTTAGAGCAAAAAATTATCAATTATATAATTTTTTAACCAAAAACAAAATTATATTTGTATCCTAAAATTATACTATTTATGAATTTTCCTGCAGATTTAAAATATACAAAAGACCACGAGTGGGTTAAAATTGAAGGCGATATTGCAATCGTTGGTATTACTGATTTTGCGCAACGCGAATTAGGAGATATCGTTTATGTAGACGTAAATACTATTGGCGAAACCGTTGAAAAAGAGGCTATTTTTGGTAGCGTTGAGGCAGTAAAAACAGTAAGCGATTTATTTATGCCGCTAACAGGTGAGGTTTTGGAGGTAAATAAAGATATTGATTCTGCTCCTGAAACTGTAAATAGTGATCCTTATGGCGCAGGCTGGATGATAAAATTAAAAATAGCTAATTCTTCTCAACTAAGCGAATTATTAAGTGTTGACGATTACAAAAAATTAATTGGGGCTTAATTACTGTACCTCTAAAAGGTTGTTTAGAATTTCCTGAGTAGCCTTATTCTGGGTACTATTAATGAAAAAACTTCTACTTAAATATTCAATCCAATTAGCAATAGCTTGGGGATTATTAATTTTTATTTTATGCGCCACTCCAGGGCAATATATCCCAAGCGCTAATTGGTTAGATTTGTTAAGTTTTGATAAGTTTGTGCACGCGTCTATTTTTTTTATTTTATGCACTTTATCCTTTATTGTTGCTATAAGACACAATCAAAGCAAAACGATAATTATCATTTATTTATCAATTTGTATTACGTACGGAGGGCTTTTAGAAGTTATGCAAGCCAAATGTTTTACTAATAGGAGTGCCGATTGGCTTGATTTTATAGCTAATTCGTTTGGATGCAGTATAGCTTTTTTAAGTCTAAAAAAAATAAGGAATTACTTAAAAACTACAAACTAAAATTATTATATTTGTTTATTATACTATTTTATTATGATTAAAGACTGGACGAAAGAAGAGATACTTGACGTATACAATACTCCCTTATTAGAATTAATTTCTAGAGCATCGGAAATACATAAACAAAATCATAAATTAGGCGAAGTACAAATTAGTTCTCTTTTATCTATAAAAACAGGCGGCTGCCCCGAAGATTGTGCTTATTGTCCGCAAGCGGCACGCTATCATACCGAAGTAAAAGTTCATAAATTAATGGATGTGAAGGAAGTAAGCGAATGTGCCGATAACGCAAAAGCAGGTGGCGCAAGCCGTATGTGCTTAGGCGCTGCGTGGCGCGAAGTACGTGATAATAAAGATTTTGACAAGGTATTAGACATGGTTAAAACCATTAATAGCAAAGGCTTAGAAGTGTGCGCTACTTTAGGTATGGTAACCGAAGAACAGGCAAAAAAATTAGCCAATGCGGGTTTGTATGCATATAACCACAATATTGATACATCAGAAGAAAATTACAATAATATTATTTCAACCCGCACGTTTGATGATAGATTAAATACCATTAATAATGTACGTAAAGCAGGTCTAACTGTTTGTTCAGGTGGAATTATTGGAATGGGCGAAACAGCCGAAGATAGAATAGGAATGCTTTATACTTTAAGTATTTTACGTCCGCAACCAGAAAGTGTACCTATCAATGCATTGGTAGCAATGGAAGGTACTCCATTAGAAGAACAACCTCCAGTGCCCATTTGGGACATGGTGCGTATGATTGCAACAGCACGTATTGTACTACCAAAAACGGCAGTGCGCTTAAGTGCCGGACGTTTAAGTATGAGTATGGAAGGGCAAGCCTTATGTTTTATGGCAGGAGCTAATTCTATTTTTGCCGGCGAAAAATTATTAACCACACCAAATCCGAAATATAATGAGGACATGGAAATGTTTAAAATTTTAGGATTGACGCCAAAAAAATCGTTTGCTGATAAGTTGGAAGAATCTGTAAATTAATAGAAATGAAAAAAGTATTACAAACGATAATTTTATTTTTATGTTTTTTGCCTTTTAAAGATTATTCAATTGGATGTAATTTTGGATTTACTCATACGGTAATTATTGGAGCAAGCCATTCTTATACTATAGGACAAGGTCCATGGGGTAAAAGAAAGTACATTATGAATTGGGGTGATGGCTCTTCTCTCGATATTGCTTATTCAACTCCAACAAATTCGGTTTATATAAGTCATACGTACTCTGTAAATGGAAATTTTGTTTTAAGTATAAACTCATCTGATACTCTAGGAGGTGGGTGTTTAAGTTTTGGAAATTTTAATATTTCCGTTAATTATTTTACAACAAATCTTATTGAAAATAATTTGCCTGATGTATTTAGTCAAACAATATTTAATAACGAAATCATCCTAAAACCCTCCCAATTTACATTAAGTAAAATAGAGATACGTGGTATATCGGGGGAGTTATTGATTGCAGAAAAACTAATTCGAGACCAAATAAATAAAATAAATACGGGGTTTCTGAATGTTGGCGTTTATGTGCTTTATTTATATGGCGAAGGTGATCGTATAAAAGTAATTAAAGCTATTAAAACGGATTAATGCTTTTAAGCAAATGCTTTTTCATCTAAAACACCTACAACAAGCTCTCAAGAATAGAGAAGAAAAGGATCTGCTTCGCCAATTAAAAACAAATTTTCCTTCGATAGACTTTTGCAGTAACGATTATTTAGGGTTTTCAAAATTACTCACCAGTTACCAATCATCAATCATCAATCATCGATCTGAAGGCTCTACTGGCTCACGATTAATCTCCGGAAACTCAAAATATATAGAAGACGTGGAAAAAGAAATTGCCAAATTTCATTCTGCCGAAAGTGCATTAATTTTTAATTCAGGCTACGATGCAAATATTGGTTTGTTTTCATGTGTCCCTCAAAAAGGTGATTTAGTGCTTTACGATGAGTTTATTCATGCTAGTATTTATGATGGCATTCGATTGAGTTATGCCAAACATTATAAATTTAAACACAATAATGTAAATGCATTAAAGGACTTAATTGAAAGACATAAACCTGATTTTCAAAACATTTACATTGCGGTTGAAAGTATTTATTCGATGGATGGCGACGCATCACCTTTGCTAGAAATAGTTGAACTAATAAAAAATAAAAACTCTATTTTTTTAATTGTGGATGAAGCGCACGCCATAGGTGTTTTTGGAACTAACGGGTCAGGACTTTGTAATCAATTAGGAATTGAAAATGATTGTTTTGCACGCATTTATACCTTTGGAAAAGCAATGGGTTGTCATGGTGCAGTAGTTGTTGGTTCGGAGGTATTACGTGAGTATTTAATTAATTTTGCCCGTTCGTTTATTTATACTACCGCTTTACCAAAACATAGTATTGATAATATAAAAAGCGCATACAAGTTATTACAAACCACAGAAGAAATTGCGAAACTGCAAACCGTTATACAGTACTTTCTTTTTAAAAGTGTGCATTTAAAAAATCTCATAAAAAGCAATAGTGCAATACAATGTCTGGTTATTGGCGATAACACAAAAGTGGATAGTTTAGAAAACAAATTAGCACAAAATGATATTTATACAAAAGCTATAAAAAGCCCAACTGTAAAGGCGGGAACCGAGCGTTTGCGTTTTTGTTTACATGCTTTTAATACAAAAGAGGAAATAGATTTATTAATATACACCGTCACCCAGAGCGAAGTCGAAGGGTGTTAATTAAAATGAAAAATGGCAAACTACTTTATAACAGGTATTGGCACAAACGTTGGTAAAACAATTGCTTCGGCTATTTTAACCGAGGCCTTGCTAGCTGATTATTGGAAACCGGTTCAAACAGGGTATGAAGAAGGCACTGATAAAAACAGGGTGAAAGAACTAATTTCAAACGCTAAAACCGTTTTTCATAACGAAATATATAATTATAAAGAGCCTGCTTCGCCGCATTTGGCTGCCGCATTAGAAAATTCTAAAATAATTTCTGAAAAAATTGCATTACCAATTACTGAGAACAATTTAATAATTGAAGGGGCTGGCGGTGTTATGGTTCCGCTAAACGAAAATGATTTTGTAATAGATATTGCAAGAAATTTAGAAGCTGAAATTATTTTAGTCTGCCGAAATTATTTAGGTTGTATTAATCATTCTTTATTAAGCATCGATTATTTACTAAAAAACGGATTCGAGGTAAAAGGCTTAATTTTAAATGGCAATTTTGATAAAATGGTAAAATCGGCAATAATTAATTACGCTGAATTGCCTATTTTGGCTGAGATACCAGACTTAAAAGAAATAACCAAAGAAACTATTTTAGCTCAGGCACAAAAAATAGACTTAACTTTGTTTACATAAATTTTGTCACCCTGAGCGAAGTCGAAATGTATTTATTATAAAAATGAACATCCAACAAAAAGATAATCAATACGTTTGGCACCCCTTTACGCATCAATTAAACGCTAAGCCAAATATTAATATTATAAAAGGTGAGGACATTTATTTAATAGATGATAAAGGCAATAAATACATTGATGCAATAAGTAGCTGGTGGGTTAATTTACATGGACATTGTCATCCCTATATTTCCAAAAAAGTAAGCGAACAATTAGTGACTTTGGAGCATTCTATTTTTTCTGATTTCACACATCCATCTGCTGTAACACTTGCAGAGAGATTGCTGCAGCACTTGCCAAATAATCAATCAAAAGTTTTTTATTCAGATAATGGAAGCACGGCTGTTGAGGTGGCGTTAAAAATGACCTTGCAATATTGGCACAATAAGGGCGAACAAAAAACTACTTTTATTGCCTTTGAAAATGCGTATCATGGCGATACCTTCGGTAGCATGAGTGTCGGGGCACGTAATGTGTTTAATAATGCGTTCGAAAATTTATTATTTAATGTCGCCCACATCCCACTGCCAACTACTGAAAACATAGAGCAAATAAAGGAGACGTTAATAGTGTGGTTCGAAAATCACAACATTGCCGGATTTATTTTTGAGCCTTTAATACAAGGGGCAGCAGGTATGTTCACTTATAGCGCAGAACTTTTAGATGAATTGATTTTGCTCTGCAAGGAGCATAAAGTTATAACTATTGCAGATGAGGTTATGACTGGATTTGGGCGCACTGGAACTTTTTTTGCAAACAATCAATTAAAAAACAAAGCCGATATTATTTGTTTAAGCAAAGGATTAACCGGTGGTTATATGCCTTTAGGTGCTACAAGTTGCGCCCAATTTATTTATGATGCGTACGTTACCGAGGATAAAACAAAAACGTTTTTCCACGGACATAGTTATACGGCAAATCCAACTGCCTGTGCTGCAGCTCTTGCAAGTTTGGATATTTTAGAAAGGGAAGAAACGAAAAGCAATACAGAGTTAATATCTAATGAGCATTTGATTTTTAAAGAAAAAATGCAAGGCCACCCAAAGCTTTCAGAAATAAGAGTTTTAGGCACTATCATCGCTTTTGAATTAAAAACCGAGGAACAAACCCATTATTTAAATAACGCTTCTAAAAATATTGCCGATTATTTTTTGCAAAAAGGCATTTTATTACGCCCGCTGGGTAACATTTTTTATATACTTCCGCCTTATGTTATCACTAAAAATCAGCTAAATTTTATTTATACTTGTATCGAAGAATTTTTAGAATAAAAAAATTAAATTTAAAATTTTGGGACGTAAAATAATCATAGGAACACGAGGCAGCGAACTAGCACTTTGGCAAGCTAATTACACTAAAAACTTACTTGAAAATATAGGTCAGGAGGTAGAAATAAAAATTATTTCCACAGCCGGAGACCGCTCTCAACAGTGGAACACAAGTTTTGATAAATTGGAGGGAAAAGGATTTTTCACAAAGGAATTAGAAGATGAACTCTTAGCAAAAACTATTGATCTAGCGGTACATTCTCATAAAGATTTACCTACTACCAATCCTTATGGCTTAATAATTGCCGGCGTTAGCCGACGTGAAGATCCTAGCGATACATTATTGATTAGAAAAGAATGTGTTGACGATAATCAAAAATTTAACTTAAAATTAAATGCAAAAGTAGGTACATCTTCTGCACGCCGTAAATCACAATTATTAGCGTTTAGAAGTGATGTGGAGTTACTTGATTTAAGAGGAAATGTTCCTACCCGAATCGAAAAATTACGTAAGGGAGAATACGAAGCTATTTTATTAGCAACGGCGGGTATTGAACGTTTGGAGTTAGACTTGGATGACTTGCACGTTGAAAAATTAAGTCCCGAAGTATTTGTTCCCGCTCCAGCACAGGGTGTTTTGGCTTGGCAAACTCGCGAAGACGATGATGAATTATTAAGCGTAATTGACCAAATTAGCGACTTTGATGTTCTTATAAAAATAAACATTGAACGTACAATTTTAAACATGTTTGATGGTGGTTGCCATTTGCCCCTAGGCGCATATTGCGATGCTGACCCTGATGATGAAGATAGATTGCGTTTTAAAGTATGGACAAGTGTTGCAGATACTTGGGACAAACAACCCAAACAACTCTATTTTGAAACCTTAAATACAGATGGCTTTGCCGATGAGATTGTAGATAAAATAAAGGGAATTATTCCTAAAAAAGTATTTGCTACAAAAGATTTAAAGGAAAAGGATTATTTAAACAGTGCTCTAAGTAAACTAGGTTTTGACATAGAAGGGAAGAGTTTAATTGAATTTAAAGAAGTAAAAATACGTGAACTTCCAAAAGCAGATTGGATATTTTTTAGCAGCAAACACAGTGCCCGCTTTTTTTTACAACAAAAACCTGCATTAGAAAAAGGCGTAAAATTAGGTTGCGTAGGGGCAAGTACCAGTGCAGAGTTAAGAGCATTTGGTTACAGGGCTGATTTTATTGGGTCAGGAACAGATACAAAATTAATTGGTAAGCAATTCGCCGCAAAAGTTGGGAATGGAAAAGCTCTATTTCCAATTGCAAAAGACAGTTTAAAAACATTTCAATGGCAAATGCCAAAGCAAGATAACGTAATTAACTTAAATGTTTACTGGACGGTAAAGCACACTGCTGAAGTAGCAGAAGATAAAGACATTTTAATTTTTACAAGTCCAAGTAATTTATTGGCGTATTTAGAAAAAAATAAAATCCTCCCGCATCAAAAAATTATCGCAATGGGTGATGCCACAGGTAAGGAATTGGAAAAATTAAAAATTAAAAAATATACTAAGCCCATTAGTTTTGATGATTTGGGTTTAGTACAAGCAGTGTTAGGAATTAGTTAATTATATATTGTATGACAAAACAAGATAAAATAAAAAACTTTGATGCCAATGGCATAGGGCAATTAAATGATGGGATGTTTGGTTTACCGTTTACAATTGAAGAATGTGAAACTGTTTTAATTCCTGTGCCTTGGGAAGTAACAGTAAGTTATGGTGGCGGAACGGCCGATGGTCCGCAAGCTATTTTAGATGCGAGCTATCAAGTGGATTTATACGACCCCAATTTAAAAGACGCTTGGAAATTAGGAATTGCATTGGATGAAATTAGCGACGAAGTGCGAAGCAAAAGCGATAAAAATCGCCAAGCTGCGGAACGTTATATTAATGAATTAGCCAATGGTGCTGACGAAAACGACGCTGAATTAAAAAAAATATCTTCTACTATTAAAATAGAGTGTGAATGGCTTAATAATTGGGTTAAACAGCGTTGTTTGCATTTTTTAAATCAAAACAAAATTGTGGGCTTGGTTGGTGGCGACCACAGCACCCCTTTAGGAATGATGCAGGCCCTTTCAGAAAAATTCGGAAATTTTACTATTTTACAAATTGATGCTCATGCTGATTTACGAAATGCGTATGAAGGTTTTGACTACAGCCATGCCTCTATTATGTTTAACGCTTTAAAGATTAATGGGGTTGAAAAATTAGTTCAAGTAGGCATTCGTGATTATTGTGAAGAAGAATTAAATTTGATAAACAGCAACCCCAAAATAAAGACATTTTTTGACCGAGATATTAAATACGCACATTACAACGGAGACAGTTGGGATAGAATTGTAAATAGAATAATTAATGAATTGCCACAAAACGTTTATTTAAGTTTTGATATTGATGGTTTGGACCCAAAATTATGTCCTAATACCGGAACGCCTGTTGCCGGTGGTTTTGAGGTAGAGCAAATTTTATTTCTATTGGAAAAAATTGTAAAAAGCGGACGTAAAATTATAGCGTTTGATTTGAACGAGGTTTCTCCGGGAGTAGGAAACGATTGGGATGCTAATGTTGCTGCCCGTTTGTTGTACAGAATTTGTAATTTAGTTGCTATGAGTCACGGTAAGGTTAATGTATAAAAAGCATCTAACATATTTAATTAGTGTTTTGCTTTTGAGCTTTTTAGGAAATGCAACAAAATTAAAAGTTGGCACTTACCGCGCCACGCTTTTATTAAATGCAGAAAACAATATTGAACTCCCTTTTAATTTTGATGTAAATTACAATGGAAAAAAACCCGTAATTATTATCAAAAATGCAGACGAACGTATTACTGTTGATGAAATCACAATTAAAGGAGATTCAGTAAACTTTAAAATGCCTGTGTTTGACACAGAATTTAGAACAGTTTTAAAAGGAGATACACTATTAGGGTTTTGGATAAATCATTATCGAAAAGAGAAAAATAGAGTTCCTTTTAAGGCTGTTTACGGCCAAACAAATCGTTTTAATTTTGTTCCCGGCAAAGCTAACCCTTATTTCGAGGGTAATTGGGAGGTTACCTTTTCACCCAACACAAATGATAGTAGTAAGGCTATTGGCGTTTTTCATCATGTGGAACAAACGGATTATTTAACCGGTACTTTTTTAACCGAGACAGGCGATTACCGTTATTTAGAAGGAATGAAACACGGTAATAAATTATATTTATCTTGTTTTGATGGGAGTCATGCTTTTTTGTTTATTGCTGAGCATTCTGACTCTAAACTTAAGGGAACATTTTATAGTGGCGCTCATTGGCAAGAAAGCTGGGAAGCAATTCAAAATCCAAATTTTAAATTGCGTAATGCTGATGAAATTACTTTTTTAAAAAATAAGGATGATAAATTAAATTTTTCATTTCTAAATCTTAATAAAAAAATTATTTCCATTAATGACAAAAAATACGAAAACAAACCTTTGATAATACAAGTAATGGGTAGTTGGTGTCCTAATTGTATGGATGAGAGTGCCTATTTGTCTTCTATTTACAAACAATACAATCAGCAGGGTTTAGAAATTATAGCCTTAGCTTTTGAAAAAACAATAGACGTTGATAAGGCGATACAACAGGTAACACGCTTAAAAAATAAATTTAAAATTGATTATGAAATTTTAATTACCGGGCAAACAGGTAAAGAAAAAGCATCTGAAACTTTATCTGCGCTTAATAAAATTTCAGCCTTTCCCACAACACTTTTTTTGAACAAACAGCATCAAGTAGTAAAAATTAATACTGGCTTTAGTGGTCCTGCAACAGGCATTAAATACGAGGAATTAAAGGCAGAAATGGAAACACAAATTAAACTGCTTTTGAAAGAGTAGTCATTATTAATCATAAAAATTAGCGCAATCAGCGTTCCATAAAATGTTTACAGGAATTATAGAAACACTAGCAAAAGTTGAGAAAATAGAAAATGAAAATACAAATGTTCATTTCACTTTCTCTAGCAGCATTACCCATGAATTGAAAATAGACCAAAGCGTTGCGCACAACGGGGTTTGTTTAACAGTTGTTAAAATTGAAGGGGATAATTACACAGTTACCGCCATTGACGAAACCTTAAAGCGTACTAATCTTTCATTACTAACGGTTGGCGACTTGGTAAATTTAGAACGCTGTATGCCTGCTAACGGGAGGTTTGACGGGCACATTGTGCAAGGTCATGTAGATACTACCGCGAAATGTATTGATGTAAAGGATTTAAATGGAAGTTGGGAATTTGTTTTTGAACACGAACACAATAAAAATTTTGTTTCTGTTGAAAAAGGTAGTATTACAATAAATGGTGTTAGTTTAACAGTCGTTCAAAGTACAGCAACTTCTTTTTCAGTTTGTATTATACCTTACACTTTTGAGAATACAAATTTTAAAACAATTAAGCCTGGTAGTAAAATTAATTTGGAATTTGATATTGTAGGAAAATACGTAGCAAGGCTTTTAAACAATGCTTTGTAATGGTTTAATTCCTAAGCCAAACAACATTCGAACGTTTTTTATTTCTGTACTATCATTTTAATTGCGCCACAATTTGCGCCATCACACATTAACGATACTACATAAATACCATTTGTTAAGTTTTGCGAATTAAAATTTACACTCGTTTTACCACGCTCTACTATGTAAATTGTTTTAATGTGCTTACCACTTAAATCTGTTACATACAATTGTGCTTGCTTAACATCATCTAATAGTGTTGCGTTAATCATTGTATAATCAGTAAAAGGGTTTGGTACATTATTAATTAAAGCAGATTTTGCATCAGCAGTAATTGTTTCGTTTTTTTTGTCGGAAATATATTTAGTATCGTTGCCCAACAATTTTAATTCTACACGTCGGTTCATGTGTTTGCCTTCGTTGGTAGTATTAGCATAAGCTGGCATCGTTTCGCCTTTGCAATCAACCACCAAACGGTTTTCGGCAATACCTTTGTTTAGTAAATATTGTTTTACTTCGTTGGCGCGTTGGCAACTTAATTCTTTATTAAAATCTAATTCGCCCTCGTTATCAGTATGCCCCGTAATACTAATTTTGCTATCAGTTTTTGTTTTGTATTCTTTTACTAAGGCGTTTAATAAATTTTTATAAGGTTCGCTAATGGTGGTTTCGCTTTTATTATAAAGTACACTATAACTTTTTTCGTAACTCACAATGCTGTGACCTTCAATTAAAACACCACTATCGTAGCTGTTATCGCTAACATCGGCAATTGCTAATTTTAAATGATAGGTTTCGTATGGCGTAACAGCTTTTTTAATTTGCATTAGTTTTGTTAAGCCGTCGTATTCAATACCCAAATGCCCGTCAACATTACTTACATAATACGTTGGGTTGCTAGATTGGCGGCTATTTGCACTACCGTTGTTTATACTGTTAACACTTACAGGGCTTTCGGTATTTGGCACTACTGCTAAATTTACTTGTCCCTCAACACCTTTACCACTAATAAAAAATGCAAATACATCGTTATAAGCAGTTCCAACAAACTCATCATATTCTTCACTACCAAACACATAATTAAAATTTAAAGTATCTGCGGTGGGCACAATGTCCATTTCTATTACAACAGCATCAAATGTTTTTTGGTTTTTCCCTAAATATTTTTCTAAATCGGGACTCGTAAAAGTAGGTTGATTTGGTAAAACACGATATCCTCTTTCTACTGTTTCGTGTGTATAATTACTCATGTTTGGTTTAGTATTGCTACCGCACAAACCTGTAATGCCCCCAGTTGTCATTAATAAACCTTTACTCATGCCAAGGCGCGACTTTTTATCTTCAAAATAGCCAAAAGCTTCATCGCTCCATGTTTTTGAAACGCTAAAGTTTTTTAAAACAACACCATCACCAACTAGGTTCTGCAACATTTGTTGCAATGTATAAGCGCCATTTGGTTGAGGTTTATAAACTTTAAACCCTGAATTTTCTTGAGCGTTTATTAAAAAAGATGAAATTGTAAGAGAAACTAAAAAAGTAATTTTTTTCATAGGATGAAGTTTTACGTTACTATAATTTTAATTTAGATTAAAGTTACATGTAAATTCCATAAAAATTATTCAAAAAGTTAAAAAATGCAATTTAAATCCTCGTAAACGCCTAAAAATTTATTTTCTAAATGAAAAAGCCTCCTATTTAAATGGCTTTAGAAAATAATATGAATGCGGTTAAAACAATGCAAATAGCATTTTTGGCTGTATGTGATTAATAATCAGCTATTTTTATTCAAGTCTCTTTTAAGATAATTTTAATATAATAATTTAATAACACTTTAATGGCTTGACTTTTATTAACTTGGCTTTCGCTTAGTAAAAATAATATCTCAGAAAAAATATGAAAAAAAAGTTACTTATCTCTCTATTCATTTTTATTACGTTTTATACCTACTCACAAAATGTAGGTATAGGTAATAGCAATCCTCAATCTAAATTACACGTTAGCGGTGCAATTCGCTCAGATACCTTAATTTATATAAGTACAGGTACTGTTCGTAATGTATTTGCTACCCCTAATGGCCGTATTTACGATAGCTTGGTCGCACTTTCGCCTGCGTGGTTAATTAACGGTAACAGTAATATTGGGACCACTAATTTTTTAGGGACAACTAATGCAAACGATGTAATTTTTAGAACTAATAACATTGAAAGGGCTAGAATTACCAGTATAGGAAATGTAGGAATTGGAACAAACGCTCCATCAAGACTGCTACACGTTTTTGGCGTTGGGGTAAATAACGTAGCACAAATTGAAACAAATACACCCTTTACATTCTTAACATTAAGAGCACTTGGTGATTTATCTCAAAATGGAATAGCAAGTGCAGGTAACGATAATATATCAATAGTTACAAATGCAATGGAACGACTTAGGGTTAATCAAAATGGTAATGTTGGAATTGGAACGTTGTCGCCAAACAATAAACTAGAATTAACATCTACAATTGCAAACACTTCGGGGCTTAGATTTACAAATTTAACGTCAGCATCTCCCACAATAGTAGCAAATGGTAAAGCATTAACTGTTGATGTAAATGGCGATGTAATATTAGTGCCGGCTGCAGCCGCAAGTAACGATTGGATGATTTTAGGAAATGCAGGTACTAATCCAGCCATCAATTTTTTAGGCACAACTGATAATAACGATTTAGTTTTTAGAGCAAATAATTTGGAGCACGCCAGAATAACTACAGTAGGTGTTTTTCATAATATGCAAGGAGCTTTTGTAAACACTATTGGTTCAGATGGGCAGGGTGCAAATTCAAATGCTGGCGGTGGTGGCTCATTATTTTGGCGATTAAATAATGGTGGTTATGCAGGGTCTTTTTTTAACCAAAGTGTTTTAGCAAATGCTGATGGTTTAATGGTAAAAATTTTATCGACTAGTGCAAGTAATACAATTTTTGATGCTTCTACAGGAACGCAGGGAGTGGCTGGTTTGCCCGTATTAACAGCAAAAGGCAATGGATTTGTAGGCGTGGGGACAAATGTTCCTCGCGCAAAATTTGATGTTTTAAATGGTGATGCGTATGTGGCTGATAATGTATTTCCTTTTGGTAGTTTTAATGTAGGGCGTTCAGCCACCTTCATCGTTTCAGATAATTTAAAGCCATACACTGATAATGGTTTAAGAGTTTACGATAATAACTCCAACTCCCATATAAATTTCGATGCCAATTCGGTGGGTGTTATTCAGTTTTATACACCTGCTGGGAGCACTCCACCAGCTTTAGAAAACCCAGCCACAACGGGCGTTTTATCTATTAATCCTTTTGGAGGTAATGTTGGTGTTGGAACAACAGCACCACAGGCATATTTAGATGTAGTAAGCACTACTAATGGTTTTGCAATGCCACGTATGACAAGTGTACAACGCAAAGCAATCGTTGCACCGACAATAGGCGTACAGGTGTATGATACAGATCTTAAAGGGTTTTACTATTACGATGGTACAAAATGGGATTGCGCGAATAATCCAGCGGGTACCGTGCAATACTTTGCAAATACTACTGCACCCAATGGCTATTTAGAGTGTAATGGCGCCGCAGTAAGTCGCACAACCTACGCCGAACTTTTTAATGCTGTTGGAGTTACCTACGGAGCAGGTAATGGTACTACTACATTTAATTTGCCCGATTTAAGGGGAGAGTTTATTAGAAGCTATGATAACGGTAAAGGCTCTGATCCGGGAAGGGTAATAGGAACGTTTCAAAGCCCATCGCCGGTAGTTCATGACGATACGTTTGGCGCACCAGCTCAAGATACCGATTTTTCAATGGATTATGCGGCAGCAGGATTATCAGATGCTTGGCCAACAGCAACTGTCGGCTCAATTCCTAATGCATATTGGGGTAGGGGCAATGCGGCATCGCCAGTTGGTAATTGGGTAGTATATTCTGGGGCAAGTGCACAGGGCATGATTAGTGGTGCTAGACCAAGAAACGTAGCCCTAATGCCGTGTATTAAATATTAAAAATAATGGTTAATATAAAATACATACAAACTCAACTAATTTTATTTTATAGTTTAATTATTTTGTCGAATACGGGTTTTTGCCAAAACGAATTCGTTAATAACGGATCTATTATTACAGTGCAAGCAGGCGCTTTAGTTTTTGTACAAGGCGAGGTAATAAATAATGATAATGGCTTAAATGTTGGTTTAATTGCTAACTCGGGCAGTATAGCCTTGTCAGGCGATTGGACAAATAGCTCAACATCATCAGCGTTAACACCAACGCTAGGCAATGTTGAATTAAATGGAGCACTTCAAATTATTAAAGGAACTACACCTACTACTTTTAATAATTTAACGTTGTTAGGAACTAATACAAAAGTATTAAACATCAATACATTTGTGGGCGGCGCAAATGGCGTTTTAGATTTAACGTCTCGTCCTTTAGATTTAAATAGCAATACGTTAATCGTTACTAACCCTTTATCATCGGCTGTTATTAGAACAAGTGGTTATATTATTAGCGAAACCCCAGCTATACCTGGTTATGGAACTATTGACTGGCGTTTGGCCAATAACGTCGGTAATTACGAATTTCCATTTGGCACGGCAACAGCATCTTACATTCCGTATTATTATACTATCAGTGGTGCCGGAGCGCAAAGTGGTGTGGGTAGTATCAGCGCATCTACCTATCCTACCAATCCTTCAGTTGCAGTTAATAATCGTCCACTACCTGCAGGAGTTACTAATTTAACTAATAATTGCGGTACCGATCACGCTATAAAAATGGTAGATCGATTTTGGGTAGTTAATGCCAATAATTATACAACTTTACCAACTGTTACTACAAAATATACCTACCTAGACGATGAGTGGAATACAAACGCCGGGAGCACCAATTTAATAACAGAATCTATATTAAATACGTGGCATTATACATCTGCTAATTGGATGCCCATTGGTGGAAGTAATAATCCAGTTTTAAACGAACAAACGGTTACAACAAACACTAATTATGGTGTTTTTACTTTGGGTGAATACAAACAGCTTAGCATTACTTTGTTAAACGTTGATAGTGTAGTGTGTTTTGGGCAAAACAATGGCGTTATTCAATTTTCATCTACTGTAGGCTACGATGCCAATTCTTATAATTGGAATTCAATAATATCAACCGATACTGTTAAAACAAATTTAGTGGCAGGTAGCTATACAATTATAGCCAGCGACGGAATGGGATGTATGGATACTATTAACAATGTTCAAGTTTTTGAGCCTGTAGTGTTAACTCAAAATTTAGTAGCGTCTGATTATTCTATTTGCAGAAACCAACCATTACAGTTAACCACAAATTATGCGGGTGGTACAAAACCTTATAGTTTGAACTGGGGTAATGGTGTTACAATTAATAATTTAACTAACATCACATCATCATTGGCAGTAACACCCGGCACAAGTGTGCAATATATTAGCACGTTAACCGATAAAAATAACTGTATTATAATTGATACCGTTTACGTTAATGTAAACCAATTACCGGTTGTAAACTTTGATGCTGACATTAAACAAGGTTGCCAGCCATTAATAGTAAACTTCAAAAATTTATCGGGGAGTAATCCAACAATAAGCAATTATCAATGGCAGTTTTCTCAAGGTACTATTTCTAACTTAACCGCACCTAGCTTAGTTTTTAATAATGATGGTGTATATAACGTATCGTTAATTGCTACATCGGATAGTGGATGTGTAAACTCGAACGTGAAAAATAATTTTATCACCGTTTACAACAAGCCAACGGCAAGCTTTGTATATTCGCCACAAACAGGAGATATAGATATATTAAATCCTAAAATTGATTTTCAAAACACGTCAGTAAATTATAATAGTTCGTTTTGGAAATTTGAAGACAAAGAAGTATCAACAGAAACTAATCCGTCGCATTTATTTTACGATGCAGGTATTTATTATGTAAGTCTTGTTGTTTCTACTAGCAATAATTGTGTTGATTCTACTATTAAATTAGTTGAGATAAAAGATGCTCCTGTTGTATATATACCAAACGCTTTTACACCTGTTGATGCCAATGGACTAAATGACGTATTTACAGCAAAAGGCATTAATTTTTACGATTTCAAAATGTTAGTTTTTAATCGCTGGGGACAAAAAATAGCAGAAACAACTGATGCCAAGCAAGGTTGGGATGGTAAATACAAAGGGTTAGATTGTGAGCCTGGGGTTTATGTATATCAAATATCTTTAAAGCTATCAAACGGTTACCAAAAAGGCATAACAAAAACATTTACAGGACATGTTACTTTGTTAAATTAATTAAGATTTTTTAAAGATTATTGCTTACCGTGGCGTCTTCTAATTTATGTTTTAAAATTTCAGCCTTTGTAACACCGTTATATTGTATTACCAAATTATAATCCTTTAAAACAATTCTATTTTCTTGTTCAAAAACCTCATAATTAAAACTCAAAGGCAAAATTACAAAGCGGTATTTGTGATGGTTTAATTTTAAATCCTCAATTAATTTTATTTTTTGCGCACGCTCTAAATCTTCTAAAATTAATGGCTTTGGTTTTACTTTATGATGAACGTAATAGTCAATGGCAATTAGTTGTTTTAAAATTGGGTCGTCTGGGTAGTTTTTTTCTACAAAACTCAAAGCAATGTTGTAAACATCATCTAAACTGTATTTATGATAATCTCTAATGGTTCCAAAATACTTGCCCAATTCTAACAAAAACTCAAAAATACTATACTGTGTGGCTGCATATTTTAAAAGGTTGGTGCCACGCTTGTCGTTCCAGTATATTTCTAACGCATTTTCCAATTTTACAATGTCAGCCAGTTCTTGTTTGCTTAAATACTTACTCTCTATTAATTGGTAGGGTGGATTTGGGTCAAATATAAAACCATGCTGTGCCTTATCGCGCATGGGGGTACCCTTTAAGAACTTTAAAAAACCTAATTGCATTTCGGGGGGGTGCAGCTTAAACACCTCTTCAATACTGTATTTTATATCCTCCCAGTAATCTAAAGGCAAACCAACAATTAAATCTAAGTGCATTTCTACTTTATGATTTAAGGCTAAAATAATGTTCTTAGTTTTATCAAAATTTTGTTTACGGCTAACTTCTAAATTTGCTTTTTGATTAACGGTTTGTATACCAATTTCGAAGCGGAACAAGCCTTTTGGCACATTTTCGTTAATGTATTTAATAATGTCAGGATGTAAAATATCGGCCGTAATTTCAAATTGAAAAACATTTTCGGGGCGGTGATTTTCTAAAATAAATTTAAAAATATCGAGTGTGAAATCTTTTTTAATATTAAAGGTGCGGTCTAAAAACTTAATCGTTTTGCCGTGTTGCATTAAATACAACAAATGTTGTTTTATGGTATCGTTTGGTAAATAGCGCACTTTGTTATCTAAGCTGGCCAAGCAAAATTCGCATTTATAAGGGCATCCGCGCGATGTTTCGATATAACACACTTTGTTGTTTAGTTCTTCGGGTGAATCGTTAACGTATGGGTTTATATCTTTATAATTAATTAAATCAAAGGTTTCGGCTTTTTGATTGTGAATAACGGTTCCGTTTTCTTTTCTCACTAAATTACTAACGGTTTGCAAATTGTGAGGGAAATTATTTAGGAATTGCTCTAACGGTATCTCACCCTCGCCAGTTATAATAAAATCAATACTTTCAAGAGCGATAACGTCTTGCCACTCGTAACTTACTTCGGGACCACCCAATAGAATTTTTGTGTTTGGATTTAAGGCTTTAATTTTTTTGCAAACTTCTAAGGTTTGAGTAATGTTCCAAATATAACAGCTAAACGCAACAACTGTAAAATCTTTACAATACTCTGCAATGGCATCTTTGTTTTCTTTTATTGTAAATTCTCTTAAGTGTAAGTTGTGATTTTTTTTAAAAAGCTCATAAAACAACCTAATAGCCAAATTAAGATGAATGTATTTTGCGTTAAGAGTTGTTAATAATACCTGCATAGCTCTGATTTACAAAGATACGTTATTAAACTAAAAGGGTTAAAAAGTATTTTTGTCGATGAAAATTAGCACATAATCTTTATTTAATTTTAGTAGGCAAAATCGTGAGTAATCCTTTAAAAAAATTAGCCGGGCAAACTGTAGTTTATGGTCTTGGAACAATACTGCCCCGTTTTTTAAATTATTTTTTAACACCCATCTTAACCCGCGCTTTTTTACCTGCCGAATATGGCATAAACAGCCTGTTGTATTCCTATATTTCTTTTTTAAATATAGTTTTTACGTACGGCATGGAAACCACGTTTTTTAATTTTAACTCAAAATTAGAAGATAAACAGACTGTTTTTAATACAGCTTTACTCTCGTTAATTACTTCTACGTTTGTATTAAGTATCATTTTATTGGCCTTTTCTGTTCCTATTGCTAACGAATTATCTACACCAAATGCCACGTACCCAGCGCAATTTATTGTGTGGTGTGTTTTAATAATTGCTACCGATGCAATTATGGCAATTCCCTTTGCTAAACTACGGTCCGAAAATAAAGCACTTAAATTTTCGATACTTAAATTAACAAACGTTATTGTAAATTTTGGCTTAACGGTATTTTTTATTAAGGTTTGTAAAAACGCGTATGATAATAACGAACAAAATTTTTATGCAACCCTTTACAACCCAGAAATCGGTATTGGCTATTGTTTTTTAGCCAATCTTTTAGCAAATGTTTTTACGTTGATTTTATTGAGCAAACAGTTTAGCACTTTAAAGTTTTATTTAAATAAAGACCTTTTAAAAGAAATGTTGAGCTATACTTATCCTTTAATAATTTTGGGTTTAGCAGGAATGGTTAACGAAGTATTAGACCGCCTTATTTTACAAAAGTTGGTAGTAGATAAGTCTGAAGGACAAATTGCTCAAGGCATTTACGGCGCTTGTTATAAAATCGCAATTTTAATGACTATTTTTATTCAAGCGTTTCGGTTTGCTGCAGAGCCTTTCTTTTTTGGAAAGTCAAAAGAAAAAGATTCAAAAAAAATGTATGCAGTGGTAATGAAATTTTTTATAATTTTTTGTTTGTTTCTTTTATTTGGCACATTAATGAATTTGAGTTGGATAAAATACTTAGTTGCCGAACCGTATTGGGAAGGATTAAAAGTGGTGCCAATTTTATTAGTTGCAAATTTATGTTTAGGTGTAGTTTATAACTTATCATATTGGTATAAATTAAGCGGGCAAACAAAATTTGGCGCTATAATTGCTTTGTTTGGCGCAGCAATAACAATAGTTTTAAACGTAGTATTTGTTCCCAAATATTCCTATATGGCCTGTGCTTGGGCCACCTTGGCCGCTTATGCTAGTATGATGGTATTATCTTATATATTAGGGCAAAAGTATTTTCCAATAAAGTATAATTTGCGAGCTATAAGTGTGTATGGCTTGTTAGTGAGCGTATTGTTTTTAATTTCGTGCGCTTATTCGTCAATAGAATCAACCCTAATAAAATTAGCGTTGAATAATATGTTGGTAGTATTTTTTGCATTTGTGGTTTATAAATTAGAAATTAATAATCTAAAAAAATTAAATAGTAATGTTACAAATTAGAGTAATTAATAAATCAAAACACCCATTACCCGCTTACGCTACTGAATTAGCGGCAGGCTTAGACTTAAAAGCAAATGTAAGCGAGGCTATAATTTTAAAACCCTTGCAGCGCCAATTAATAGAAACAGGTTTGTTTATTGAATTGCCTGCGGGCTTCGAAGCCCAAATTCGTCCACGTAGTGGGCTGGCTTTTAAAAACGGTATAACGGTTCTTAACTCGCCCGGTACAATTGATGCTGATTATAGGGGCGAGGTAAAAGTACTGTTGGTTAATTTAAGTAACGAAGATTTTGTTGTAAATGACGGCGAACGCATAGCCCAATTAGTGGTTGCAAAGCATGAGCAAATTACCTGGAAACAAGTTGAAGTTTTAGAAGAAAGTAACCGCGGTGCTGGTGGCTTTGGTAGTACGGGGAAATAAAAAATCCATCTTTTTAAGATGGATTTTAAATTTAAAAATAACTGATTTTATTTGCCTTCCATGGCTTTCATTTTTTCTTGCATTTCTTTGTAGGTCATAATTTTATAACCCGTAACGTCTGGTTTAAAAATAGCATCGTCTATTTTAGCTGTAATAACCTCAGTAGCAGTTACAAATATTTTTAGTTCCATCCCTTGCTGACTCATAGATGTTTCAACTTCTAATGGGCGGCCCTTTAAATCTCCAAAATTCATATTTGGCCCTCGACGATTTTTAGTTTTATTATCACTCATTTTTAATTTTTCGGTAAACCAAACCGTAGCTTTAGTTTCTTTTTTATCCTTGCCTATGTTGGTAATAATAGCCTTTGTACATTCGTACCCTGCAATTGTTTTTTTATCGGTTAGATATTCTATTTTTGGCTTATCATTGCTTTTATCTTTGGCGTTAGCAGCTTCCATTTCTTCTTTCGTGGCGGTCCATCCCGTTTTTTCGCCCATTTGTTCACTTAAAACAGTTACAGTTTTTCCATCACTATATGTGGTAGAGCTACCCATCATACTGGTAGTTTCCTCTTTACTTTTTTCGCCCTTATGGTAAGAAACTATTTCGCTTTCACCCATTGCAGAATATTCGGGTGGCAATCCGTCAACCTTAACCGTCATTTTTACAGTTAAATCATCTTGTGCAAATGCTATGCTTGTTGCAAAAACAAGCGCTATACAGGTAATTAGTTTTTTCATTATTAGATTTTTTGTATAACAAATATAATACGTATTTATTTTGCCAGTTGTTAAAATAAATAAAATTGATAAGCGGTGTTTATTGCAGATTAGCAAAAAACTTTGCCATTTCTTCTTTGCTCACTATTTTCATTGAAGCAGGAACTTCAAAACTATTATCGGGCACTTCAAGTTTTTTGTAAGTTTTGGCAATAAAGTGCATTTCTAACCCCATTTTTTTAACACGATAATCCATTAAAACACCATGCACAGCTGCGTAAGGGTTTAATAGATTACAATCTTCCAGTCCTAAATCTTTTGTATACCAAGCATCAAACTTAATGCTGGGGTCTTTTACCATACTCACGTTTAGTTTGTAACACTTTAAGTTTGCTATTTTTTTTGTTTCTTTTGTTTCTTCAATTTTTAATTCATAGTCAGAATTATCTGCTAAAACGTCCTTTTCATTTTCAACGCAGGCTTGCTTAATATCCATAAACTTTACGGTTTGAGCCATTGTTTTTGCTTTAGTGTCGCCAATAATAGTGGTATTAAACATACCCATCGTACTCATTTCAACAATAAATTTTTCTTTTTTAAATTTAAGTGTAGCTGAATTTGGCGCCAAGCCATATAAAGGATGTTTCTCGTCAACACCTTTAGTATCAAACTCTATAATACCTTCTTCGTTTCCGCCAGCTTTGCTTGCCTCGCCACATGAAGTAAATAAAACGGTACCTACCACAAAAAATAGGGCTAAAGTTTTAGTGAATATGTGTTTTATTGTTTTCAAACAAAAATAATGCAGGCTAATGTATTAATTTATTTTTAATAAAAAAACAAAAAACGGGCAGTTGGTAATTTCTGCCCGTTAATAGTAATGTTTAATTTGTTATGTAAGAATAATTATTCGGCAATTCTAATATTATCTATATGCCAACGTCTGCCAGAATTTAATGAGCCGGTATATTTAAATGCTACCCTTACATTACTCACTTTATAGGCACTAAAGTTTATTAAGCCCGATGAAACAAAACTTGAACTGCTTCCACCTAAAGTGGGAGCTAAAGTTGTCCATGTTGCCGAGCTTGGTGCCCCACCTGTATAATTTGTAGAAACTAATACTTCCATTTGAGGGCCACTAAACGTATTGCCTGCACTTGTAAAACTAAAATTTGGTGCTGAAGATGTTGTTAAATTAACGCTAGGGCTAATAAACCATGTTTCGCAGGCTGGTTGATTACCAGTACCTAGATAATTATTACATTCACCCACCATCGAACTTGATGATGTTGCTGTTTTTACCGCCCAATTTACAGTTGCGGTAACATTATTGTTTGCCCAGCCGCCACTATTTATAACACCATCTTCAAAGTCTTTTAATAGGTAGGTGCCCGGAGGTAATGTAACACTTGCTGTAGTGCAAGGCCCATTATTTAATTGTACTTCGTTTACATCGCGAATCGTAAATTGCATAGTAGAATTATACTGGGTTACAATTGCAGTCATAGATCCACTTCCCGTTGGCGTTAATACTGCAGCAAAGTTTGCATAACCGCTTGTTCTAACTGTTAAATTAGGCGATGACATACCACATACGGATATTAATCGGTTTATCGATCCTTTGCCAATTGCATCGGCATAAGGCATATTTTTATCTGCTGCAACAAATTCAACATTAGTAATTGTAACTAATTGAGATTGCATACTTGAATTTATAGACGTAATAGACGTGAATGTAATTGGTGTAACAACATTACCACTCGACTGTTTTACAATATGCTTACCTACATCAACCGAATCTAACGTAATCATACTACTAACATTAAGCGCATAAATACCATTCATATTTATACGAATATAGTCGCCTACTTTTAAACCACCGGCAGCTTGCAAATTAACCTGTATGGCGTCGCCTGCATCGTCTTTAACAAAAACCTGTTTGTATAAATTACCGCTGGTTTCGTCTGCAATTACAGTACAGAATAAACTACTATCGCCGGTAAATTTAAAATTTGCAGATGCACTAGGTACCCTAGCTTTTATTCGTTTAATATTAGTTTTTGCGCCTTCGTTTGGTGTTTTTAGTGGCGGGGTGTCAAATTCTTTCTTACATGAGTTTAAAACTACAGCGGCTGTAATTAAGGCGGTTATTGCTATTATTTTTTTCATTTTGTGGGTTTTAAATTTTTTGTGGGTTTAATTAAAAGCTAAAGTTTACAGTTAAATTATATGTTGTTCCTAAACCATACTGGTATTTGGTTGGGAATTTAGTTACGTTACCTTGATCCCAACGTAATTGCTCAAAACCAAAGGTTTTATTGTTTTTGTTGTTTAGCAAATTATTTACGCTGGCATTAAACGATAAATTGTATTTGCCTTTAATTCTAAACGATTTACCGGCATTAGCGTTTAATAAAAAATAGCCAGGTAGTTTTTCTTGACCAATAATTTTTGCTAACTCGTCTAACTCATTGGTTTGAAACTTACTGTTGCTTTCGGCAGTTCGTCTATCGGGGTTCGGCTCAATATAAATATCATCAAAATAATTCCCAGCAATACCAATAAACCAAAACTTTTTGCCCGAGTACCGGTAGCTTAAACCTGCTACTGTTTGTGGTGAGCCGCCTACACGGTAATTTTTTAAATAAATAGTTCGGTTATCAAAAATATTTTCTGAACTATTGTTTTTAATTGCTAAAGCATTTGGGCGCGATGTATAAACATTATTTCCTAACCCTAAAGCAGCCTGTATTGTGTGGGAAGTAAATAACGTTTTTTCGGCACCAAGCTCAAAACCTTGAAAGTTTTGGTTTACACCGGTCATAATATAATTTACCAACGTGTTATATTCATCGTGGAAATACGTGCGTAAGCTTATTTGGTTATTTATTTGAGTGTTGTAATACGTTGCACGGACTTTAAAGCCCGGGTATTTTATTAAATAGTTAACATCTAACCCAGCAACTTGCTCGTTAGTATAGTTCGCTACAACATCATCGCGGGTTTGAGCCGAAATATAAAGATTATTAACTTCGGGAGTACGCGTAAAATAAGTACCGTTAGCTGTAACAAAGTGGCGCCCATTAATTTTATAAGTTAAACCCCCTTTAACACCGTAATTAAAAAAACTTAGTGTTTTGCCTTTACCTTTACTGTCTGTAGGAAACTTTCCGTTTGCCAATTTACTATCTCTCCAAATTTGACTTCCTGAAACAGTAACGCCTGCATAAGCATCAAATTTATTAGCATTGTATTCTACTTGTCCCCATGTTTCTGCACGGTTTACGTTTATCGTATAATCGTAGCCATATTTATCGCCTTTTCTAATTGGTTTATCGGGGTTGTCTAAGTTATTAGATGCGAAAGTTGGAGTTACTCCTTGGTTTTGAGCAAACTGGTCAACATCTAACCAAAAAGTACCGCCAAGCAAATCTTCTACCTCTTTATAGTAATTGTTACTATGCATACTTGCATTTAATCCACCACTAACAAAAATTTTATCAAAGCGCCCATTGTATAAAACATTAGCGGTTAGGTTTTTTAAATTTTGTATTTTATTTTCTAAAACATAACGGCTGCGCGTTTCGGTGGTATTTATATTAGTAGTGCCTGGTAGGTTTTGCAAGTTAGCTTGGTTTAATGCAATAAATTTGTCCCAATTAATTTGTTGCGTATTAACATCTGTTGCCCATAAATTTGTTTGTGCATCGCCTCCAGCAATATCGTTACCATTATAAAAATAACTTGGAAAGTATTTATAGTAGTCAGGACGAGGATTAGGGGCGTTGTTCCAATTTATGCCAGTTAAACCATTTTTACCAAACGTATAATAAATACTTGAAGTTAATTTTGAACGGGGATTAATGTTTAAAATATGAGCAAGCATAAAAGTAGGTCGGCTAGTTCGCGAAACCGTTGAATTGCGCACTTTGCCATTTTGCAAGCCCCAATTACTGTTATAATAATTTGTACCAGTTACATTAAAAGCTTCTTGTATTTCGTAACTATTTCGCCCTTGTTCTATTGGAGAGTAAAATGACGTTAGCGTAAATAAATGCTTATCGCCTAATCGCTTATCAATACTCAAATAAAAAGCGTTGGCATTAAAATAAGTTCCAGGTATGTATACCTCATTACCTTGGCGACTACTTGCGCTTAGTGTTAAAGCCCATCCGTTTTGCATCATGCCTGTAGAGTGGGTTACAGATACGCGGTGCCTAAAGATACGGTTAGCATTCCCATAAGAAATACGTGTACCTTTACGAAAAGATGAGGCTTTAGAATCAATATTGGTATAGCCACCCACACCACTAAAATTAGTTCTACAGGCTATAATCCCTATTCTATTTTCGGTAAAACGCGTAACGTCGTTTAAGCCACCCCAACTGCTCCAACTGCTAAATCCAGTTTCTAAATTATTTACATTTATGCCGTTAATCATTATTAAATTGTTTTCGGCTTGCAGACCTCGCATCCTAAATCTAGCAGCACTAAACTGAAAGCTAGCGAATTGTGCAAAAACATCTCTACTCGATTGCAGTAAAGATGATGCGTCTTGCTGTTCTAGTTCTGAGTCCGCATCACCACCACTAGTACTAAAAATAGGCACATTAAATTTTGTGCTGGCAGTATCTGCTTGCGTATCAGTAACGGTTGAATCTGTTTGAGAAACCAACTTACTACCCACTAATAGTAATGCTACACAGGTTAATTGTTTAATCATTTTTATAATGTTTTATATTACTTTGCAAACCATTCATTTTAATTATTGCTAACTATCTTGAAGCGGTTTCGAGACTATTGAATTAGTATCTCAAGGATGTTCACTTCTATTATTCGGGCAAATATATTAAAAAATAATCCGAGCATTGTTAAATAATTGTAAATAAAATCGCTCCATTAAAATAAATGCGGAATCTAATATCGATTTAGTTCAACTTTGGTTGTTAATAATGACTTAACATTTGGTGTGCGATTATTTTTTTAATTTAGCCAACCTTATTATTATAATTATGAAAATTAAGCTTATTGTTTTTTTAGCCCTGCTAAGTACTTTTTTAAATGCACAAAAATTGCAAAAAGATAAAAACTATTATTTATCTGCCATTGGTTTTTGGAACGTAGAAAATTTATATGATACATTAAACGACCAATGGAAAAACGATGAGGATTTTACGCCTAGCGGAAAAAATGTTTGGAATGGCCAGCGTTATTGGGTAAAAATAGATCATCTTGCCGAGGTAATTAGTAAAATGGCAACCGACGTAACTCCCGATGGCCTTGCAATTGTTGGTTTGTGCGAAATTGAAAATAAAAGCGTGGTGCAAGACTTAGTAAATAACAAACGCTTAAAAAGCCGTAATTATCAAATCGTGCATATTGAAGGCCCTGATAAACGCGGTGTAGACCCATCTTTTATGTACAACCCCAATTATTTTAAAGTTACAAAAGCCGTAAGTTACCGTGTGGTTTTGGTAACCGATAGTACGCACCCAACGCGCGATATATTAGTTGTAAGTGGTAGTTTTTATGGCGAACCATTAAGTGTATTAGTAAACCATTGGCCCAGCCGCAGAGGTGGTGAAGCCGCTAGCCGCCCCAACAGAAATATTGCCGCTAAAAAAGCACGCCATATTGCTGATAGCATTATGACAGCCGACCCAAAAGCAAAAGTTTTAATTATGGGCGATTTAAATGATGATCCCACAAATGTTTGCGTAAAAGATGTAATTGGTACCTATGGTGATTTAAAAAAACCGGAAGAAGGTAAATTTTTTAATCCAATGGAGAAACCCTTTAAAGATGGCACCGGTACTCTAGCGTGGGCTGATAGCTGGAATTTATTTGATCAAATTATGATTAACAAACCAGGTATACCAAGCGATTATTCTACATGGCAATACCACGATGTACGTATTTATAACAAACCCTTTTTAAAGAGCGATTTTGGTAATTTTAAAGGCTATCCTTTCAGAACATACAGTGGCGCAGCTTATACAGGTGGTTATAGCGACCATTTCCCGGTATTTATTACTATTGCTAAAGAAAAGAAATAGTTAATTCATTTTACTCTCAATACTTGTATTATAAGCATTTTTGTATTCACTAACGGTTCCTTGGTTAGCAGAATCAATTATAATGTTTTTGCTTTTTACAGTACCAATGTTTTCAAATACCAAGCCGCAAGCCGCTAGTTCGTTTTCAAAAGCAGTTTTATTTGCAACGTTAATACTAATAATAGCACGGCTTTGGGCTTCGCCAAATAAGTATGCATCTTTTCGTAATGTAGAATTTGTTTTTATATCAAATCCAAAATTACCATGAATAGAACTTTCTAACAAGGCCATGAATAAACCACCATCGCTAATGTCGTGTGCAGAGGCAACCAGTCCTTTTTTAATAACAGATTTTATACCTTGTTGTAAGATAAATTCTTCGTCTAAATTAAAATAAGGAGCAGGCGTGTTTTTAATTTTGTGGTAGCTAAACACATATTCGCTGCTGGCAATGTCGTTAACCTGTTTACCTAGTAAATAAATTAGGTCACCTTCGTTTTTAAAATTTAAGGTAGTTTGTAATTTTTTGTCTTCTAAAATACCAATCATACCAATGGTTGGGGTAGGGAACACTGGCCCTTCATAACTCGATTGATTATAAAAACTAACGTTACCACCCGTTACAGGCGTTTTAAATTTTAAACAGGCAGCACTCATGCCTTTTATAGAGCCTACAAATTGCCAATACACTTCGGGGTTGTAAGGGTTTCCAAAGTTTAAACAATTTGTTACTGCGCTTGGCTCGCCACCACTACACACAATGTTTCGGGCGGCTTCGCTTACTGCTATCGCACAGCCAATTTCGGGGTCAGCGTTTACGTAACGGCTGTTGCAATCTACTGTCATTGCCAAGGCTTTTTTAGTGCCTTTAATGTTTACAATAGCAGCATCGCTCGGCGCGTTGGTACTCATATTAACTGTACCCACCATACTGTCGTATTGGTTATATATCCACCGCTTACTTGCTAAATTGGGATGAGATGCCAAATGCATCATAACGTCCTGCAAGTTTGCAGGTTCTTTAACCAAACTAATATCAAACTTTTTAGATTCAGCATAGTAAGCAGGTTCTTTATATTCGCGAGTATAAATAGGTGCTTCGCCACCCAGCACTAAAGATACAGCGGGCACATCGGCCACTAATTGTCCGTGGAAAAAATATTTTAATCTATCGCCTTTTGTAACCACTCCTATCTCTACACAATTCAAATCCCACTTATCAAAAATATCCAGTATTTCTTTTTCTCTTCCTTTGCTTACTACCACAAGCATACGCTCTTGACTTTCGCTTAACAAAAACTCAAAAGGGTGCATCCCTTGTTGGCGGGCCGGAACTTTATCTAACCAAATTTCCATACCGTGTTCGCCTTTTGCGCTCATTTCGCTAGTACTGCATGCAATACCGGCGGCACCCATATCCTGCATGCCAATTACTGCGCCGGTTTTTATAATTTCTAAAGTAGCTTCTAACAATAATTTTTCTTGAAAAGGATCGCCCACTTGTACCGCCGGCAAATCTTTGGCGCTATCTTCGGTTAAATCTTTACTAGCAAATGCAGCGCCACCCATACCGTCTCTGCCTGTTGCAGAGCCAACAATAAATACAGGGTTACCTTCGCCATAACTGGTGGCAGAAACAGTTTCGCCTTTTTTTACTATGCCCACGCTCATAGCATTTACCAGTGGGTTTACGTTATAACACTCATCAAAAAAAACCTCGCCGCCAACAGTTGGTATGCCAAACGCATTGCCATAGTCGCCAATACCTTTGGTAACCCCTTTAATTAACCATTTTGTTTTTTCGCTATCGATATTACCAAAGCGTAAACTGTTTAATTGCGCGATAGGGCGCGCGCCCATTGTAAAAATGTCACGGTTAATTCCGCCAACACCCGTTGCGGCGCCTTGGTATGGCTCTAACGCACTAGGGTGATTATGACTTTCGATTTTAAAACAACAGGCCAAACCATCGCCAATATCCACCAAACCTGCATTTTCTTCACCGGCTTTTGCCAACATGTGCGGACCATCTTTTGGTAAGGTTTTTAACCAGGTAATTGAATTTTTGTAAGAGCAATGTTCGCTCCACATTACCGAATAAATGGATAACTCTGTAAAATTGGGAATGCGCCCTAAAGTAGTTTTAATTTTTTCGTATTCTTCGGGTAACAAACCTAAATCTTTTGCAGTTTGAACGGTAGTTAACTGTTCGTTATAGTTGATTGTTGACATAGCTTAAAATAGACTTTAAAAATAGTAATAATAGCTTTTGAATGCATTAAAGGTTATTAAATAATGGCTAACAGTTATTGAAAGATTGTTACTTCGAGTAAGCAGGAGGCTGTATCGTGAAGTGATTTCCGGACCCAGTTCTCGATTCGGAAATTCAAAGAGACAGAATTTTATACTCGAACTGACATAAAAAAAGCTGTCAAATTTTGACAGCTTTCATAATTTATTTTCCTTTTTCTTCTTTGGCACCTTCGGCAGCAGCCATCGTTTCCATATCTCTGTCAAAAAAATAAAGTCCACCTTTGTCGTCGCCAATTAGTTTTAATTTATCAACAATACGACGCGCTAGAGCCTCTTCTTCTAATTGTTCGCCAACGTACCATTGCAAAAAATTATGGGTAGTATAATCTTTTTCTTTTAATGTAATTTCAACCAAATTATTTATTTCGGCAGTTACTTTTATTTCATGTTTTAAAATCTCTTCAAACACTGCTTTTACTGATTTAAAGGTAACAGGTGGCTGAGGTAGTATAGGAACAATGCCATGCCCACCTCGCTCGTTAACAAATTTAATTAGTTTTAGCATGTGCATACGCTCTTCGTCCGCATGCGTATATAAAAAAGCCGATACACCATTTAAACCCTGAGTTTCGGCCCAGCTAGCCATTGCCAAATAATATTGTGAAGATGAGCCTTCAAACTGTATTTGCTTATTTAAAGCTTCGCTTAATTTTGTAGATAACATAGAAATAATTTTTATGATACAAATATAACTGTTTTTTTAGAAAGAATAATAGGCTTCGACTACGCCCAGCCTTACGACAGCTAACTAATTTCTTTATCTTTTAGTTTATGAATTTTTTTAGTGCCACCATACATTTCGTATTTTAAATAACGGCATTCTAAGGCGCCATTATAAATTTGTATTTTACGAGAAGGTCGCAAACCGATGCTATGTATAGCTTCGGGACTACTACTAATTATCCAAGCATTGAAATTTTGGAAATCTTTTTTTAATTTACTGCCAATTTCTTTATACATGGCTTGTATATCCGCAACGGGTAAACGCTCTCCGTAGGGTGGATTTAGAATAATTGTACCGGTTGGTCTATCGGGCACTATATCAAAAAACGATTGTTCGGTACATTTTACAACGTCGTCTACCTTTGCATTTTTTGCATTAATAATTGCTTTTTTTAACGTGAACTTATCGTTATCGTTTGCAATAATGGTCACATCGTTATTTTTTATTTTGCTTATGCTACTTTCAAAAATTGTTTCATATAATTTTTCATCAAAATTGCGCCAACGCATAAATGTAAAATCGTTTCTGTAATAACCCGGCGGTATATTATTTGCCCACAAGGCTGCTTCAATGCTTATGGTTGCTGCACCGCACATGCCATCAATTAAAAGTAAATGAGGCTCCCAACCACTTAGTTTTACTAGACCAGCGGCTAAAACTTCTTTCATGGGCGCTTCGTTAATATCGCTGCGGTAGCCGCGTTTGTATAAAGGGTCGCCACTGCTATCTAAATTTAAAGTGACTTCGTTTTTATAAACGTGAATGTATACTTTAAACATTGGGCGAATTAAATCTACATCAGGACGTTTACCTGTTTTTTCTCTAAAACGGTCAACAATTGCATCTTTTGCTTTTTGTGAAACAAACAAACTATGGGCAAATAGTTCAGTATTTAAAACACTTTCCACCATGATACTGTCGGTGGTATCAATAAATTTTTCCCACTCAATTAATTTAATGGCATCGTATAATTCGTGTTCGTTATTGGCAGTAAATTTTGTAATAGGGATTAGTACTTTTAAAGCAGTATGAAGGCACAGATTGGCTTTGTATAGAAACCCAATATCGCCTGTAACCGAAACGCCGCGCTTAAAAGGTTCAATGTTTTTGCCGCCTAATTGTAAAAGTTCTTTTGCTAAAATTTCTTCTAAGCCAAAGAAGGTGGTGACTTTTATTTCAAAATCATCGGTGTGTGAAAAGGTATAATTTAGTTGGTTGCTCACTGTAGTAAAATTTCTTGAGTATTTAATTTAATTTTTTCGGCAATTTCATCTGTTGGTAAATCATTTTCGTCGTAGCCAAAAGGGTCTTCAATTTCTTCACTTATTAATTCTAAGGAAGCGAAGGCATAAAACATAATCATTACAATGGGAATACTCCAAAAACCTGCTGTTAAGCCAAAGGCAATAGGCATGGTTATAATATAAATAAATACAATTTTCTTAATAAATATACTATAGGAATATGGGATTGGTGTACTTTTAATGCGTTCGCAGGCGCCACAAATTTCTGTTAAATCGTCAATATTTTCGCTAATAATTAAATAATCGTTTGGAGTTTTTAAATTTTTTTGACACAACTCAACGCTATATAGAGTTATCTGTTTAGCTATGTAATTAGGTTTGTGTGTAGCATCGTTATACTTTTCGTTATTTATCATTATACCTTCCGCAATTAATTGCGGAGATTTATTACCTCGTAAGTGTTCTTTTAAAACATAGGCATAATTTGCAATTAGTGCGGCTACCTGTTTACGTTCGTTTAAATTAGTTTGCGGAATAATTGCATTTAATTTTATTGCAAGGTTACGTGAGTTATTTAATAATGAACCCCACAGTTTCCGTCCTTCCCACCATCGGTCGTATGCCGAATTAATACGAAATACCAATACCAAAGATATAATAAAGCCCGAGATTTGATGGAAGATAGTAATATTACCTTGAACGGGTTCTTTAATGTAATAATATTCAATAGTTGTAATACCTGTTGTAATTGCCCCAATTAATAACATAGCCGGAAAAAGAATGCGTATAGTATCCGACTTATGAAACTGTAAAATTAAACGTATCCAGTCTTTGGGATTATAGGTTACCATTTAAGAAAATTAATACTCTAAAATTACTTTACGAATTATAGCCACACATTCCAGTAATTGTTCTTTATTAATAACCAAAGGTGGCGCAAAACGAATAATATCGCCATGTGTAGGTTTTGCTAATAAACCATGTTCGGCAAATTGTAGACAAACGTCCCAAGCTGCTTTATTATTTTTTTGTTTTATAACAATGGCATTGAATAGACCCTTGCCTCTAACAGCAGTAATTACATCGCATTCGTTCATTAACTTTATCATTTCTGTTCTAAAAATAATACCTAAAGCTTCGGCATTTTCGGCTAATTTTTCGTCTTTTAAAACCTCAAGCGCTTCCATGGCAACGGCGCACGCTAATGGGTTTCCACCGTAAGTGCTACCATGCTCGCCCGGTTTAATGGTTAAAATGATTTCGTTACTTGCTAATACAGCACTAACCGGCATTGTGCCTCCACTTAGGGCTTTTCCTAAAACTAAAATATCGGGTTTTACATCTTCGTGGTCGCACGCTAATAATTTACCGGTACGGGCCAAACCTGTTTGCACTTCGTCGGCAATAAACAATACATTGTACTTATTACATAGCGCGCGCACGCCTTTTAAATAACCTTCGGTAGGCACAATAACTCCTGCTTCGCCTTGTATGGGTTCTACCATAAAGGCGGCGGTGTTGGGATCTTTTATTGCGTTTTCTAAAGCTGTTAAATCATTATAATCTACTAATTCATAACCCGTCATATAGGGGCCAAAACCTTTGTAACTGCTGGGGTCGTTGCTACTACTAATGGCGGCTAATGTTCTGCCCCAAAAATTACCGTTTGCAAAAACCAATTTAGCTTTGTTTTCGGGTACACCTTTTACATCATAAGCCCAACGACGCGCTAATTTAATAGCAGTTTCTCCACCTTCAACGCCTGTGTTCATTGGTAAAACTTTATCGTAGCCAAAATAACTTGTAATATATTTTTCGTATTCGCCCAATACATTATTGTAAAAGGCGCGAGAGGTAAGTGTTAGTTTTTGTGCCTGTGTAGTTAATGCCTTTATAATACGCGGATGGCAGTGACCCTGATTTACAGCACTGTAAGCCGCTAAAAAATCGAAATATTTTTTCCCGTCTACGTCCCAAACAAAAATCCCTTCGCCACGTTCAATTACTACAGGAATAGGGTGATAGTTATGAGCACCAAAGTCATCTTCTAAACTCATTAAATACTCGCTTTTTGTCATTGTTTCCGTCATAAAAAGATTTTGGTACAAATATACAAATAATGGCTGTAAGTTTTTTTTAACATATTTTATCAAAACCAAAAGCGCTTTGAGTTTGTATATATTATGTAACTTTAAAAAAATATAAAATCATGAAATCAATTAAAACATTTGCACTTATTGCATTTACTGCATTAGCTTCGTTAACAAACGTAGCACAAACAAAAGAAAAAACAGTTAAGGTTGGAGGCGCAGAAATGTCCCCATCAAAAAACATTATTGAAAATGCAAGTAACTCTAAAGACCACACCACTTTAGTAACAGCTGTAAAAGCAGCAGGTTTGGTAGAAACATTATCGGGCACTGGACCTTTTACTGTATTTGCACCAACCAACGCAGCTTTTGACAAATTGCCAAAAGGTACTGTTGAAACATTAGTAAAACCAGAAAACAAAAAAACATTAACTGGTATTTTAACTTACCACGTTGTTTCTGGAAAATTCGGTAGCAACGAATTAGCACGCCTAATAAAAGATGGTGGTGGAAAAGCGGAGTTAACAACAGTTAATGGCGAAAAATTAACAGTTAAAATGGATGGCAAAAAAGTTGTATTAACTGATGCTAAAGGTGGAAAAAGTACTGTTACTATTGCTGACGTATTTCAAAGTAATGGCGTAATACATGTAATTGATACTGTAGTAATGCCGTAAATTTTTTATTAAAAACGAATTTAAAGCCCAGCTTATTATAAATAAGAGGGGCTTTTTTGTTAATGGTTTTATAAAATGCTACCAACTTAATTACTTGTTTGGCTTTTTATAACACCTCATAGCTGTTGGTGTTCTTTCAATATTTAATGTTTATTGCGATGCGTTTATTAATTATTCCTTTGTGTGGTTATCAATAGCCGATAGACTTTTAATTTTCACATGTAGTTTAGGCGTGAAACTTTGTTATATAGATTGTTAGTTAGCATGTATATGAAATTAAAGCGATGTTTAGATTTCAACTAATAAATTCAGTGCATAGTTAATGCTATAGTAACTACTCTAGGTGTTTAATTAACTATTAAATTACATTGCCATAATTCTAATAATTAGCTCATTTAATTATTTGCAAACTCAAATTTTTAAAATCGGCTAAGTAGTTATCTATTAAATAAACAAAAAACCCTTTCTTAAAATTAAGAAAGGGTTTAAAAATTTATTTAATTTTTTGTTTAGTTAGTTAAGCTTGTAAAACCGCTTTCGGCACGTAATTTAACAAATTCAGCATCATCTTTTGCGTAGGCTTTTAATGCATTATCTTTTTCAATTGCTGTTTTTAAATTAGTAATTACATCAGCATTATTACCAGTACGAGCAGAAGCAACCGCTTTTAAATAATAGCTATAAGCCATTTCTTTTTCGCTACTTGCATCAATCGTTTCTTTAACGGAAGCAGGGCTACCAGCCAATAATTGAGCTAATGCTTTGTTATGACCTTTATAATCGCCAAAGTTACTTACCGCATCAGAGTATTTACCATTACGCACATCTAAAATTCCCATATTGTATTTTGTTTCTGGGGCGCCACCTGCTTTTTTGTATAAATCCATTGCAGCAACACGGTTACCGTTTTTAGCTTCAATAATACCTAAGTTGTTTGCTACTGCTGCTTGACCAGAAGATGCTTTTTCAGCACGTTTAAATGCATCAGCCGCTTCGCTTACTTTATTTTGTAATAATAGTGCTACGCCTAAGTTGTTAGAACTTCTCCAATCTGCAGCATATTGTTTTTCTGCAGAACGATAAACTTGTGTTTTAGTATTAACATCGTTAGTTAAAGTAGCGCCATATAATAATTCTTCAATTGACAAACTATCAGGGTTTGAAGTCATTAATCTTGTAATTTGCTCATCAGTACGCGATTTTTTATCAACGTTAACCGTAATTTCTGAACGACGTAATTTAGGTAATACTTTATCAGCTAACTCAGTATAGGTTTTTGATAAATTTTTAATTTCTTTACGACGTTGTTCTGGGTCGCTATACATTGTTAATACGCGTAATATTAAATCTTTGTCAGCCATTGTACTTGCTTCCATCAACGATTTAAAACCTTCCCAATCTTCTTTAGTTGTACCTACAGCATACTGCTCTTTGGTTTTACCAAAAGTAACTTCTTTAATTTTGTTTTTATTAAACTCACCCATTATAGCTGTTGAACCTGATTTTGCACGGTCTTTAGCTAAATTTTCGTTTTTATCAGTTTCGCCGTCCGGTGAAGCATAAGCCGAAACACTAATTCCTTTAAACTCGTACCAAGGAGAATTAATGTTTTTACCAACAAAATCATTAAATGTTTTTGCTTCTTCTGATTTTAATTCCGCTGGACGAACAGTAGAATTGTTAATAGTATAATAGATATGTGTTGTTATGTTTGCAGGGCTTGTTTTTACAAAAGCATCTTTTGCCATAATTCCTTTTTCATCGTTACGAACTAATAAAGATGTGGCAATTGTACCATCTGCTAATTCAACTGGTTCAAATTTCTTTTCTTTCTTTTTAACTGAACCAACTCCTGATACGTATACTTTAGCATTACGCATACTTGGATCGTAGGCAAATTTTTCAGAAGTATAATTAAATGTTCCACCGCTTGAAAAACCAATTTTTTGACCACTACCAGTAGCTTTTTCGCCTACTAATACGATTGGTTTTAACGATTTTTCGGAACCACCAGCTCCTTTAACGCTTGGCGTTAAAGTTAAAGTTACTTTTTTTGCAAATAACTTTGGGTTAAATTTTCCGTTAACACTAAATTGAACACTGTCTCCAATCATTTCAATAGGGTTAGGCGACACTGTGTACTTAATGTCTTTTTGTTTTTTTAACATTTTGCCTAATCCATCGCAACTAGTTAATATAACAGCTACTGATAATCCGGCTCCAATTGTGCGTAAAAATTTTGAATTCATCGTTTAATTTGGTTAATAGAGCGAACAAAAGTAAAAAAATTATTTAGAAAAAAAAGTTTTTTATTAAAAAAAGCAGTATTATTTAATTGTTAAGTGTTAAAAGGTAAGTTTTGAGTTTAATTAGTTTAAATAATTACTTTTGCCTCACAAAACTTTATAATTATGGCTATAAAACCCGAAGATTTTTTTAAAAATGTTATTTCTCATTGTAAAGAATACGGTTACATTTTTCAAAGTAGCGAAATTTACGATGGGCTTAGTGCTGTATATGATTATGGGCAAAACGGAGCTGAATTAAAGAAGAATATCAGAGATTATTGGTGGAAAGCCATGGTACAACTACACGAAAACATTGTAGGAATTGACGCTAGTATTTTTATGCACCCCACAACTTGGAAAGCCAGCGGACACGTGGATGCCTTTAACGACCCTTTAATAGACAATAAAGACAGCAAAAAACGCTACCGTGCCGATGTTTTAATTGAAGAGCACGTTGCAAAAATTGAAGACAAAATTGAAAAGGAGGTTGAAAAAGCTAAAAAGCGCTTCGAAAATTTTGACGAAGCTATGTTTCGCTCTACCAATGCGCGTATTTTAGAATATCAAACAAAAATTAACGAAATAAACAATCGCTTTAAAACTGCTTTAAATGCAGGTGATTTAGCGGAGGTAAAACAGCTGATTGTTGATTTGGAGATTGTATGCCCTGTTAGTGGCACCAAAAATTGGACAGATGTGCGTCAGTTTAATTTAATGTTTAGTACTAGTACTGGTGCGGTTACCGACGAAAGCAACATTATTTATTTACGCCCAGAAACAGCACAAGGTATTTTTGTAAACTACCTCAATGTGCAAAAAACCGGACGAATGAAGCTGCCTTTTGGAATTGCACAAACCGGGAAAGCCTTTAGAAATGAAATTGTTGCCCGACAATTTATTTTTCGTATGCGTGAGTTTGAACAAATGGAAATGCAATATTTTGTAAAGCCTGGCACCGAAATGGAATGGTACGATTATTGGAAAAAAGCACGTTTAAGTTGGCATTTGAGTTTGGGATTGGGCAAAGAGAACTATAAATTTCACGACCATTTAAAATTAGCGCATTATGCCAATGCGGCTGCAGATATTGAATTTCAGTTTCCTTTTGGTTTTAAAGAACTGGAAGGGATTCACTCTCGAACAGATTATGATTTAAAACAACACGAACAATTTAGTGGCAAGAAATTGCAATATTTTGATGTTGAAAAAAATGAAAGTTACGTGCCGTATGTGGTAGAAACAAGTGTTGGTTTAGACCGATTGTTTTTGGCCATTTTATCCTCAGCTTTAAAAGAAGAAACGTTGGAAAATGGAGAAACAAGAACCGTTTTAAGTTTGCCGCCGGCCTTGGCACCAATTAAAGTAGCAGTTTTCCCACTCGTTAAAAAAGATGGCTTGCCTGAATTAGCGGAAAAAATAATTAACGAGTTAAAATTTGACTTTAACGTAACTTACGACGAAAAAGATACTGTTGGTAAGCGTTACAGAAGACAGGATGCAATAGGTACACCTTATTGCATTACAGTTGACCATCAAAGTTTGGAAGATAATACGGTTACTATCCGCCACCGAGATACTATGCAACAAGAAAGGCTTAATATAGATGCTGTTTACAGTTTCTTAAATGAGCGGGTTACTATTAAAAGTTTGTTGAAGGGTCTGTAGTTATTCAATTACAATTGTTATTAAAACTATTTGGCTTATTATATTTACAAAAAAATCCCGTAACAATTTATTTGTACGGGATTTTTTTATTTGTTTAAGAACGTTATTGTTTTATCAATCTTATAGTTTTAATTGTATTGTTGCTTTCAGCTTTTAAGACGTATAATCCATTATTTAGATCGGTTAAATTAATACTGTATTTACCATCTTGTACTTGTTTAGTATACACTATTTTACCTAAAACATCAATAATGGTAATATTAGAACTTGAGCCAGCAGAAACTTCTATAAAAAATAAACCATTACTTGGATTTGGATACACTTGAAATGCTAAATTTTGGTTATTAGATAGTAAATTTGCTATCCCAGTACAAGCAGAAACTGATTGCGTAATTGTAGCTACATTATTACAGCCATTAACATTAGTTCCGTTAACAGTATAAGTTGTATTAACAGTAGGCGAAATGGCTATCACTGAAGCATTAGAGCCCGTGCTCCAGGTATAAGTAGCAGCACCACTTGCAGTTAATGAGCCTGTTTGGCCAACACACAACAAACTAGCGCTAGACACTGTATTTACTATTGGCAGTGCATTAACAGTAACTGAACTAATGGCCGTATTAGAACTTACACAACCAAAAGAGCTTGTGCCTGTAACATTGTAAGATGCATTAGTAGTTGGAGATACAACTGCACTACCACTTGAATAGGTATAAGTTGAAGCACCATTTGGAACCATTGTAAATGTTTGACCCGAACAAATTGCTCCAGAGTTAACCGAAACTGTTGGCGAAGCATTAACCGTAACAGAACTAATGGCCGTATTAGAACTTACACAGCCTAAAGAACTTGTGCCAGTGACGTTGTAAGAAGCATTAGTTGTTGGTGAAACAACTGCGCTACCACTTGAGTAGGTATAGGTTAAAGCACCGTTTGGAACCATTGTAAATGTTTGACCCGAACAAATTGCTCCAGAGTTCACTGAAACTGTTGGCGATGCAATAACTATCAGGCTAGTAGTAGACGTATTAATACCACAGCCACTGGTTCCTGACACCGTATAAATTACACTTGCTGTAGGTGAAACAACTACATTGCTCCCAGTTATGGCGCCGGGGTTCCATGTATAGGATGTTGCCCCATTGGCAGTTAAAGTTGCATTTGTACCAGAACAAATTGGCGAAACACTATTAACTGAAATCGCTCCTGCTGAAAAAACCGCGAAATAATCTTTAAAAGGATCGCTTATAGAGGTCCAAGATGCTGAATTAGGGGGGATTGTAGTAAAAGGATGTAAAAAATATCTCCCGGCTCCAGCAGAATTAAAAGAGCTATTTGATACTCCTGAGGGACCTGTACCGCTTTGATTGGAAACAATCCAATAAATACCGGCAGGTATAACCGTAGGTGTTACAACAGGAATAACAATTGTTCCAGTGGTTACTGTTACTGTATTTGTATAAGCAACTAGGGTGCCAGGATTACCTGAAGCATCGGTATAAATTGCCATTCTGTAGCCAAAACCTGTTGCTACAAGTCCATTATAACCTAGTCCAGTTAAATTACCACCAGAAGTAATAGTAAACGTATTACCTTTTAGGTAATTCTGCGTCCAATTTTCACCATTTGTGCTATAAAGAGGTGGATAATTCCCTTGATAACACTGAGCGCTCAAATTACCGTTTAGAATAAATAAAAACACTACTATTGGTAATAATTGTTTTGTTAAAGCTATTTTCATGTTTATTTTTTTATTCAAATCTAATAATTTTTTACGAACGGCAAATAAATTTCCTGAAAGAATTACTAAGACACAAAAATTCTTTATAATACGATTTATAGGGTGTCGATGGCTAACTATTACTATAAATCATCAACATTTAAAAGATAACACGCTTACTATCTGCCACCGCGATACCGTGTAAAAGGATAGGGTTAAGATAGGTGTTATTTACCGTTTTTTGAATGAGCGGGTAACTACTAAAAGTTTGTAGAAGGGTTTGTAGCTAATACAACAAATTATGGTAGGGATAGCGTTTAATATGCAAGGCTTTTACCAAATCGTAAACTGTTTTTTTAAACTCATCAATGTTCTCTTTATCTTGTGCGCTTATAAATAAACAATTGGCGTTTAAACTTTTCATCCACGTGTTTTTAATATCTTGTAGAGATAAATTATCGCGGGTCGTGGGTGTTAAATCATCCTCGTCTTTTTGAGTATAGGTAAACGCATCTATTTTATTAAACACTAAAATACAAGGTTTATCGGCAGCACCAATATCTTGCAGGGTTTGTTTTACAACATTAATATGTTCTTCAAAATTTTTATGCGAAATATCTACCACGTGAATTAATACATCTGCTTCGCGTACCTCGTCTAAGGTTGATTTAAAACTTTCTACTAACTCGGTTGGTAATTTGCGAATAAAACCAACAGTATCACTTAGCAAAAAATATAAATTTTCAATGGTTACTTTTCTAACTGTGGTATCTAAGGTTGCAAATAATTTGTTTTCGGCAAACACATTGCTTTTACTTAATACATTCATAATGGTACTTTTACCAACGTTGGTATAGCCTACCAATGCTACACGTATTAACTCGCCACGATTTTTTCGCTGAGTAGCCATTTGCTTATCAATATCTTTTAAACGCTCTTTTAATAAAGCAATTTTATCGCGCACAATACGTCTGTCGGTTTCAATTTCTTTTTCCCCCGCACCACCACGTGTTCCAGTGCCTCCACGTTGGCGTTCTAAGTGAGTCCACATACCAGTTAACCGGGGCAACATGTATTGGTATTGTGCTAATTGAACTTGTGTTTTGGCGTGCGCGGTTTGTGCCCGTTGTTCAAAAATTTCTAAAATTAAAGTAGTACGGTCTAATATTTTTTTACCTAATTCTTTTTCTAAATTGCGTTGTTGTGAGGGTGAAAGTTCATCGTCAAAAATTACGACATTAATTTTATGTTCACTTACAAAACCTTTTATTTCGGCTAATTTACCTTTACCAATAAAGGTGGCTTTATCGGGCCGTTCTAATTTTTGAGTAAATGTTTTTTTAGTTTCTAAGCCGTACGTTTCGGCCAAAAAGGCAAGCTCTTCTAAATACTCTTTCGCTAAGCCGTCGTCTTGCAGTTTGTTAATTACACCAATTAAAACGCAGGTGTGGTGTGGAAGGGCGGTGGAGATTAGTTCTTTATTCATTTAATAATAGTATCCCATTCTTTATGTATTTTTTCAGTTGGTTTATTTTTATAAGTTAAACAAATTTACAAAAAAATCGGGGGTAATTCCTCCTAAAGCGGGCTTTTTTAATTTATTTTTTCTTCTTTAAACTTTGTAAAAATTAATGCTGCTATTAAACATAATATAAAACCTAAAATTCCATTTAATCGTATTCCAAAATCGTTGCCAACATCTTTACCATAAATTAGAAACATTGCAAACAAGGCAATACCGAATGTTTGAGCAATTTTTACAAAAAAATAGCGTACTGCAAAATAAATTGCTTCCTTGTTTTCGTTCGTTTCTATACTGTCTTTTTCAATAATTTCGGCAAGTATAGCGTTTGGCAAAATATTAAGCGATGCCAAAGGAATGGCGGCAAAGGCAATTAAAAAATAAATTTGTGCCTGCGGATTAATAGTTGTTTTTCCTAAAAAATAAATTCCTAAAAAAACAAAAGATAACAATAGTAATGATACAATAACAATACGTTTTTTGCCCACCTTTTTTGCTAAATAATTTACTACAGGATAAAACAAAAACGACACCAAAACCATAGTTATCATTAGTTTATTGCCAATACTTTCGGGTAATTGCAATAATACCGTTACAAAATATAAAAGTCCTGAGGTAATAATTGTTACACCAATAAAATAACTAAAATCGGCAACAATAAACAGTAAAAAGTTTTTATTAGTAAGGGTTTGTTTAAGTGCTTTTTTCATTGGTATTGCGCTTGGTTTACTAACACAATATTTTTTTTCGTTAATGGCTAAAACCGTAATTAACATAAATACCGCAGCAAGTAAAGCCAAAATAAAAACGGTTAATTGTATAGCTAAAAGCCTACTTATACCTTCAAAATTGTATTGTAACATATCTGCTAAACTAAATGCGTTTGACGCAATACCAATACCAAACACATACCCTACGCTTTGCCAAGTGGCCAATTTTATTTTATCGTTAGATGTTGGTGCCAACTCTGGTAGCAAAGCGTTATAAGGTATTATGTATGTTGTTGACGAAACGTAAAAACCAATTAACATAAGCACAAGCCATACACTGTTTAAAGTACTTTCGTGGCGTTGTAAAGGGTAAAACACTAAAAAACAAAAAACAAAAGAGGGTATAATTGCTAACTTCATTAATGGTATGCGTCGCCCTTTTGGGTTTTTACTTTTATCGCTAAACTGTGCTATAAAAGGGTCGTAAACGGCATCAATTAATCTACCACTTGCAGTTATAATTGCAATGGCGTTAAATGCACCAAAAACAACAACTTGTGTAATTAAATTTGGTAAACCGCTTGTGCTTGGCGGCAAGTACAAATAAACTAATATTACACTTATTAAGTTAATTAAAATGCTCCAACCCATCATACCAAAGGCATAAGCTAACTGCTTACTAAATGGTAAAAATTGTTTTCGCATAAAGTAGGTTTAATTAAATTTTTATTCCAATAACCAGTACGTCATCTACCTGTGGTAAATTGCCTTTCCAGTTTTCAAAAATAGAAGTTAGTTCGTTTTTTTGTTCGCTCATCTCTTTTCCATTTAACTCAATTAAAACTTCCTTAAACTGTTTGTATAAAAATTTTTTTTCTTTTGGTCCTCCAAACTGGTCGGCATAGCCATCGGTAAATAAATAGATACAATCGTTTTTTTGAAGATTAAAAGAAGTGTTGGTAAAGGGTTTTGCGTTTATATCAATTGCCGCACTTATAGGCTGTTTGTTGCCTTTAAGTTCAATTAATTCTTTATTTCTAACAATGTATATAGGGTTGTTTGCACCAGCAAATTGTAATTTATTTTCTTCAAAATCAATACTGCAAATTACCATATCCATGCCATCTCGCATAATTTGCCCTTCTTTTTGTTGTTTTAAATTTTTTGGTAGTTCGGCACTTAAAAAATTTAGTGCTGTGGCGGGAGAATCAATTGTAGCGTTTGTAATCGTTTGGTTTAAAAGCGTATTGCCAATTAAACTCATTAAAGCGCCGGGTACGCCATGTCCAGTGCAATCAGCAACTGACACTATGGTTATGGGTTTTTTACTTCTATTGGAAATAGTTTTTGTAAGCCAATAAAAATCGCCACTTACTACGGCTTGCGGCTGATAAAACACAAAGTGCTGGTTAAGCAATTGGTTCATCTCCTCTTGAGTAGGTAAAATGCTAAGTTGAATGCGACGGGCATAGTTTATGCTATCTTCAATATCTTTATTTTTTAAAGATATAATTTCATTTTTGCTAATAATTTCGTTTTCTAATCGTAAACGTTCAGTAATATCTCGGGCATAAATTACAATGGCTGGGCGACCAGCAAAGGGTGCTACTTTTGCCGAACATTCTACAGGTATTAGCTTGTTTGTTTTCGTTATAAACGGGATGTCTTTATAAATTAATCCTCCTTTTTCCCAAACATCGGCTACAATACTCGAGCTTTTTTCGAGATATTCTTTGGGGTGTAAATCAAACAGGGATATTTTTTCAAGTTCATCTTTTGAATACTCTAATAATTTAGCAGCACTTGGATTGCTTTGATGTATTTTTCCATCAACAATATCTATAACCAAAATAGCATCGTTGGCTTGATTAATAATACTTTGGTAGTTGCTTAACTCCTTATTAAGCGCAGCAATTTTAGTTTCGTTTTCTTTGTTTTCTTCGTTAGTTGATGCCGTTTTAATAGTTGGTTCAACTTTTAAATCTATATCCTTAGGTATTTTATAGTTAGCATCTAATTGTTCAATTATAGGAAAAATTAAAGAGGGGTTTAAAAATTCGCCAACTTTATCGGGGCGAGAAACATAACGCACAAGCCCCATTTTATCAATTAAAAAAGAAGCTGGTAACGGTATACCCTCTTCATATTTTTCGGCAAAATCGTTATCATACTCCTTTAACTGTACACCATAAATCATGGCTGTTTTTTGTTTTTCGTCGGATAACACTTTAAAATCTAAGCCTAATTTTTCAACCATTTGCCTATTAACACCAACGGGGTCGGGCCCGATGGCCATCACTAAAATGTTTTTTTGTTTAAACTTTTCATTGTTTTTTTCGTAAGTGCGCAACATCATGTGGCAGCCCGGACACCAATCGCCACGCACAAAAATTAAAAGTAAATGGCGGTGATTTTTAAAATCTGATAATTTCACAGAATTATTATCTTGGTCGGGCAAGTCAAAATCAACAGCCTGCGAACCAATTTTTACTTTATAGCCGCCCTGAGTAGAGGCCAATAACTGTTTTTTATCTTTTAGAATGCCCCAAGCCAAAATAGCATTAAACACTATAATAGGCGCAGCAAATGCATAACCCGCCCAACCATAATTGCCAACTACATTACCCAACACAAAAAACAGTAAAGCAAAAACAAATAAAGTGGGTTCGAACCAACTATAATTTGTGTATGAAAAAACCTTAAAAAAAACAATTCTACCAATAGAGCCGAGCGCAGCTAATGATATTGCTATTGTGATAAAAGGTAAATGTAAAAAATTTAAATCTAATGTAACGCCAACAACAAGTGCCGAAGCAAAAACCGTACTAAACTGATACCAACTTGTGTATTTTGAAACCTCTTTAATAGCGGCAAAATAAGCTATTGTAGAAAGAATGGCTGTTACCAAAAAATAATTAAAACCAATGCTTATTAATGCAATACAGTTTAAAATAACTGCTAAGGTTGTGGATATATGAATTTTTTTCATGACAAATTACAACTTCCTTACACCAACTATAATTAAGGTACTAAAACTATATTACTTTTAAACGCCAAATTGATTCAGGTGATGCTCTAAATGTTTTGTCTGCAATATATCCCATTCTTCTGTAGTCATTATGCCAAAAAAAGGATGTGGCTTTGAGGTAATTTTATTTGATTTAAATTCATTAATTAAGTAGAGTAGTGCTTTTTTCTCTGCGTCAAAGCCTTTAGTTTGGGGCAACTTTGCTTCTTTAAAGGTTGGCAAATTTTTATCAAAAGCAGCTTCTGTTTTAGTTAGTTTTTTAAGAATACGTTTTCCAAATAAATAAGAAATTAGTTTATTTGGTTTTACAACCAGTTTGTCTGTTGCCAACTCTAATGGTACTTGGCAATGGCGTAATACTTGCTCTGAGTTCATAATACCCCATTTTGCTTTTGTTTCGGGGGTTAGCTTATTAATTCGAGTAATAAATTCCTGCTTGGTTTCTAAAGTTAATAGACTTTTCATTTTTGGTTTTTATAATTAGACGGTTGAGTTTATCGAAACCACGTTTTTATTTTTGTAAACGCTTCTAAAGGTTCCGCGTCCGCGAGAAAAATAGTGTTCTATTAAAAATCGTTACTTAATTGGTTAGTTGTTTTTTGTAAAATTTCAAAAGCATTTTCGGCCATTAAATTTTCTTTATCTAATGTTGGATTAATTTCTACCATTTCAAAACACACAATTTTTTTACTACGCATAATGTAATAAATTAAATTTCCTGCTTCTTTTTCGGTAATGCCATTTGGCACTGGCGTTCCGGTTCCACTGCTAATGCGACTATCCATACTGTCTACATCAAAACTCACATAAATTAAATCGCAATGGTCTAATGTATTTAAGGCTTCAATAGCAATACGCTCAACAGCTTTTTTACGTATTTCTTGCAAATTAATTACACGCACTTTGTTTTTCTTAATTAAGTATTCTTCTTGTGGTTCAATATCACGTAAGGCAATAAACACTAGATCGTTGTAATTTATTTTTGGGCTGATGCCCCCCAAATTTTTTAATTTTTCCCAATATTCTACTGTTTCGTCATCAGGTTTATTTTGCTGACGGTCTTTGTTATCTTCACCCAACACACAAGCTAACGGCATGCCGTGCATATTACCGCTTGGTGTGGTGTAGGGGCTGTGCAAATCCGCATGGGCATCAATCCAAATTACGCCAAGTTTCTTATCTGGGTAGGCCATACGTATGCCACTTATGGTTCCAAGTGCTGAACTGTGATCACCGGCCAATACAATTGGTATCTGTTCGGCCTTTAATGTTTTTTGAATTTCTTTGCTAATACGGTCGTTTAAATTAAAAATTCCTTTAATGCGTTTGGCATAATCGTGTACTACAGGTTCTAACAAAAGGTTGTTTTCGTTAGGTATTTCAACCGATTTGTAGCGTTTAAAAAAGGCACTTCCAAAATCCAAGGCTGCAATTTTAATAGCATCTACGCCCATACTACTTCCACGCGTACCAGCACCTATTTCGCTCTTTACTTCAATAATTTTAATTGGTTTTATCATATCTATCTCTTTTCTTAATAATTATTTAATATATGTATACCTAAAAAAGGCTAAGTAAATTACTTACATTTGTAAAAAAAAGTAAAAGTAACTCACTTACATTTATAAAAATGAACAATTCCTATTCAAACTTAATACACCAAACATTTAACTTTCCGCAAGAGGGCTTTGAAGTAAAAGATGATGAACTTTACTTTAACGACATTGCCTTAATGGACATCATAAAGCAATATGGCACGCCGCTTCGTATTTCTTATTTACCTAAAATAGGCTCACAAATACAAAAAGCAAAGCGACAGTTTCATGTGGCTATGGCAAAAGTTGACTACAAAGCCAAGTATTTTTACTGTTACTGCACCAAAAGCTCGCATTTTAGCTTCGTTTTGGATGAAGTATTAAAAAACGAGGTTCATATTGAAACATCGAGTGCGTTTGATATACAAATTCTCAAAGAACAGTACCAAAAAAAGGCACTTACCAAAGATACATATATTATTTGTAATGGTTATAAACGCGATTTATATAAACAAAATATTTGCGATTTTATTAACGATGGCTTTAATGTAATACCCGTTTTAGACCATTTGGATGAGATAGATTATTACAAAAAGCACACCAAAGTAGATAAAGTAAATTTAGGAATTAGAATAAGCACCGAAGAAGAACCCTCGTTTTTATTTTACTCGTCGCGATTAGGTATTCGCAGTAGCGAAATAATGGGCTTGTATAACGATAAAATAAAAAACAGCCCTAAATTTGATTTAAAATTATTGCACTTTTTTATAAATACAGGTATAAAAGACACTATTTATTATTGGACAGAGTTAAACAAATGCTTACAGATTTATAAAGAACTGCGTGAAGTTTGCCCCACCTTAGATTCGTTAAACATTGGAGGCGGAATGCCAATACGCAATTCGTTGGCATTTGAGTACGATTACGAGTATATGATTGAAGAAATTGTATCGCAAATAAAATCGTTTTGTGAACAACACGAAATTCCGGAACCTAATATTTTTACTGAATTTGGCTCATATACGGTAGGTGAAAGTGGCGCCACTTTATATTCAGTAGTTGACCAAAAACAACAAAACGACCGCGAAACCTGGTACTTTATTGACAGCAGTTTTATTACCACTTTGCCCGATACTTGGGGTATAAACCAACGCTTTATTTTATTAGCCATTAATAATTGGGAAAAGCCCTATGTGCCAACCAATTTAGGCGGTATGACCTGCGATAGTATGGATTACTATAATGCCGAAGCCCATACCAACCAAGTTTTTTTACCGAAGATTGAAAAAAATCAAAAAGAGATTCAGTACATTGGTTTTTTTCATACTGGTGCTTACCAAGAAGCGTTAAGCGGTTATGGCGGTACACAGCACTGTTTAATACCAGCCCCCAAACATGTTTTAATTGATAGAGATGAAGATGGAGAAATTACAACTCGCCTATTTGCAAAAGAGCAGAGTTATAAAAGTATGTTGAAAATTTTGGGGTATTAAAACTTAATTCCTACTATACAAACATCATCTACTTGTTCTTGCTCGCCGCGCCAATTTTCAAAGTAGGTATCTAATTTGTTTTTTTGTTCGTTTAGTGATAGTGTATTGTAAACTTTTAATTGTTCCTTCAATGGTTTATACATTAATTTTTTGCCCTTTGGTCCGCCAAATTGGTCTGCAAAACCGTCGGTGTATGCTATAAATGTATCGCCAGGTTGTATTTCTACTTCAAACAATTTAAACTTTTCTTCGCGTATGCCAATACCAATTGGCATTTTATCAGCTTCCAATTCAATTATGTCGCCATTTCTAATAATTATAGGAGCGTTATTTGCCGCAGCGTAACAGATTTTTCTTGTAATTAAATCCATCTTTATTAAAATCCCGTCCATACCATCTTTTCCGCCATCCTTTGATAAATTTTTAATAAGACGCTCACGCACATGATTTAAAACTTCGTTGGGTTCAGTAATTTTTTTCTGATTAATGGCCTCATTCAAAAAAGCCATATTTAATAAGCTCATAAACGCGCCAGGAACCCCATGCCCTGTGCTATCACAGATGGCAAAGTAAAAATGTGTTTCGTCTTTAGTAGCCCAGTAAAAATCACCACTCACAATATCTTTAGGTTTAAATAAAACAAAATGATTAGGTACATATTTATTTAAGAATTTATCGCTGGCCAACAAAGTATTTTGTATGCGCTTAGCATAATTCATACTATCAATAATCTCTTTTTGTTTGTGCGAAATAATATCTTTTTGTTTAACAACCTCTTGTGTTCTTTCGGTTACTTTATCCTCTAAACCGTGTATTAAATCATTAATAGACGATTGCATTTTTTGGAAGCTTTGTGCTAGAGAGCCAATTTCGTCTTTCCTATCATTTGTTATAACCACATCCAAGTTTCCTTTAGAGAGTTCGATGGCATCAAATTCTAATTCCTTAATAGGTTTGGTAACTTGTTTAGATACTATAACCGAAATAATTAAAATAAAAAACAACACAAATAGCGAACCAATTAAAATGCTATTTCTTAACTTTAAAGTTGGGCTAAAGGCTTCCTCCTCGTCAATTTCGCTCATTAGTACCCACTTCATCCCTAAAACATTTAAGGGCTTAAAGGCCGATAGTACAGATACGCCACGGTAATCATCAAAAATCAACGTGTTTGATTTTCCAAGTAATGCTTCTTTAGTACCTAATGTTTTTACAGTTTGTAGACCAACAGAAGTTTTATAATTTTTTATTTTTGTAATGGTTAATTTACCTACGCCAATTTCTTCTAACAATTTAAAATAGTTGGTACTATCTTCAATTAAAAAACGTGATTGATTGCGCAACGTAAAATCCTCACCAACAATATAACTTTCACCGGTTTTACCTAATCCCACACCTTCCCAATCTTTGTTATTAGTCATAATATCATTGATATTATCAATTGGCATTTGAAAGGCAAGTACGCCAATTATTACGCCCTTATCAAAAATCGGACAGGCAATGAATGAAGCAGGTGCATTATAGGAAGGTAAATATTCTGCGTAATCAACCAACGCAACATCTTCTTTATTTTTAATGTTTAACGCTTTATTAAAACTCTCAGCAAGATTAGTATTTCTATATGCCCCCGTTTGAAGTGAAGACGCAAAATCAATTTCTTTATAAACTGTATATAATACATCCCCCGTTTCATTATCAATTAAAAAAATATCGTAATAGCCAAAGCGTTTTAAATAATTACGGATAACGGGATGAAATTTTTTGTGTGTTTTGTTATAACTGCAATTTTGACGGATGGAATCTAACAAATGCTTTTCTCCTAATTTATTAGGATTTTCGGCAATAAAAAGTTGTTGAAGCAATAAGGCATTTGGATTTTTTGGTTCTAGATTTTTTTTATTTACAACCCCAATACTATTTTTATTTAATTCCGGAATAAAAATAGAATCAATATAGGTGTCCATTTTGTTGTGACGTTGTGCAAAATTTTTGTCATTAAAATTTAATTCGGTTGTTACTTGTTGAAATCCTTTTTTAAATTGTTTAGTAGCTTCTATAATTGATGGGTCTTCGGAAAAAGAAACAAGTTGATTTTTAATTTGATTAAAATAACTGGCAATTTGCACAGCTTTCATCTCTCTAACGGCCGTTAGTTTATTAAACGATTCTTTTTTTAATGTTTCTCGTGCCGAACGATAACTAATAATACCAGCAACTAACATTGCTATAAAGGCAATAGCAAAAAAAGTAATGGTGAGTTTTAAACCAATTTTCATTATTATTAAATAATTTGGTTAAGATAGTATTTTAAAATTATTTATGCTTACTAATTTTAGTTTTTCATAAAATTTTTAAGTACCGGTGCCATGTTTTTAGGCACATCTTCTTGCCAAGCACTGCCATCAATTTTAAGTAGTAATTTGCCTGTTTCATCCACACGTATATACGTTGGGTAGGATTTTACTGCGTACTTTAATGCTATTCTTTCACTTAACGCATCGATATCAGCATCAATTGTAATTAGGGTAGCATCTTCTAAAGCATCAATCATTAATTGGTTGGTTAAAGAATTTTTAAAAGCTTTGCAGGGTGCGCACCAGGTAGCTGTGAAATACAAAACAGGTTTGCGTTTTGCCGTAATTTCTTTTTTCAATAAGCTGAGTAATTGGTTTTTGTTTGCAGCATTGCCATAATATTCTATTGTTTTAACAGTATTGGTTTTTTGATTGGTGTAACCAGATATTAAAAACAAAGTAATTATATAGGTTGTTATTTTTAAAACTAAAGGTTTCATTGCATGTAATTTAAAAACGAATATAATAAAAGTTTTAATTATAGCGTTTATTGCATAGGCATCTTTAGTAAAAAGATAGTAAGTGCATTTTTTCGTACCTTTGCATTTTTAAATTAAATTATGATTAATGTTGGTAAAATAAATACGTTAACTGTTGTTAGAGAAACCGCAGTGGGGTTTTTTTTAAGCGACGACGAAAAAAATGAAGTGTTATTACCTGCTTCACTTACAAAATCGCCATTAAAAATTAGAGATCAAGTGGATGTTTTTGTTTTTCCCGACTCAGACGCTAAATTAATAGCTACCACAAAAATACCTTATGCCCAACTAAATAGCTTTGCTTATCTACGAGTAACAAGTATTACCGAAATTGGTGCATTTTTAGATTGGGGTTTAGAAAAAGATCTGTTTTTTCCGTTTAATGAACAAAAATTTGATGTAGAAGAAGGTGATTTTTGTGTGATATACATTTATATAGATACTATTAGTAACCGAATTGTAGCTTCTAATAAACTGGATAAATTTATTGTTACCGACGAAATTGCGTTAACCGAGGGACAAGAAGTGGATGTATTGGTTTACGAAGAATCGCCTTTAGGCTATAGTGCTATTATTAATAATACCTACAAAGGTTTAATTTATCATAATGATATACATAAAGAGGTTTTTATTGGGGATGAATTAAAAGGCTATGTTAAAACTATACGTGAGGATAATTTAATTGATTTAAGTTTTCAAAAAAGCGGTTTCAAAAATGTATTAGACAGTACCGATGTTATTTTAGAATACATAAAAAAGCATGATGGTTTTATAGATTTACATGATAAAAGTACACCCGAAGAAATTTCGATAAAATTAAGTATGAGTAAAGCTACCTTTAAAAAAAGCATTGGTATTTTATACAGACATAGAAAGGTTATAATAAAACCAGACGGTGTTTATTTGGTTACAGAAGAAAATGAAATTGCCGAAGAACTTGAAAATTAAATTCTAAATTTGCACAAAATTTAATAAAATGAAAATTGCTGTTGTTGGTGCCACAGGCTTGGTTGGCACAAAAATGTTAGAAGTATTAGCCGAGCGCAATTTTAATGTAACAGAGTTAATTGCGGTTGCTTCCGAAAAATCGGTAGGAAAAGAAATAATTTTTAAAGGCAAAAAATACACGGTACACAGTATGCAACAAGCAATTGATGCAAAACCTCAAATAGCATTGTTTAGTGCGGGTGGAAGCACATCGTTAGAGTTTGCGGAAAAATTTGCAGAAGTTGGCACGACGGTAATTGATAATTCGAGCGCCTGGCGTATGGACGTTAACAAAAAACTAATTGTTCCCGAAGTAAATGCGCACGAATTAAAAAGTACAGATAAAATAATTGCTAACCCAAACTGTTCTACCATTCAACTGGTAGTGGTGTTAAACCCATTACATAAAAAATATAAAATTAAACGTGTTGTTATATCTACTTACCAAAGTGTTACAGGTACTGGTGTTAAAGCCGTTAATCAATTACACAACGAACGCAATAATGTTGAAGGGGAAATGGCATATAAATATAAAATAGATTTAAATGCCATACCTCAAATTGATGTTTTTTTAGAAAATGGCTATACTAAAGAAGAAATGAAGTTGGTAAACGAGACTAAAAAAATAATGAGTGATAGCACCATTGCATTAACCGCAACAACTGTAAGAATACCAGTAATGGGGGGGCATAGTGAAAGTGTAAACATTGAGTTTGAGAATGATTTTGATATTAAAGATATTTTTAGTATATTAAATGCTACCAATGGAATAATTGTGCAAGATGATATTGCCAACCAAATTTATCCAATGCCAATTAATTCGCACAATAAAGATGAGGTTTTTGTAGGACGAATTAGAAGAGACGAATCGCAAAAAAACACTTTAAATTTATGGATTGTGGCCGATAATTTACGTAAGGGTGCGGCTACTAATGCTGTGCAAATTGCCGAGTATTTAGTAACTAATAAGTTGGTTTAGTAAAAAGAGGGGGGTAAATTAGTGAGTGGTTTTAAGCAGTGTGTATGCTTTTTGCGAATAAAATTCTCCATCCTCAACAATTTGTTTTAGGATAGTTTTTGCTTCTTCGTTTTTATTTATTTCAATTAAACAGAGTGCTGTATAAAATTGTGCTTCTTGTAAAAAAGTATTATTTAGGTTAAAAATACATTCGTCAAAATAAGGTAATGCCTTTTCGTAGTTTTTTTTATTAAAGTAACACATGCCATAATAAAATTTGCAATTTATATCTTCTTTATTGTAATGGGCAAGTGTGTTTAAAGAATTAATGCATTCGTTATAATTTGCTTTTTTATAAAATAACATAGCGTCGCTGATTACTTCGTGTAGATAATAATTAGGTTGTAGTAGCAAGTCTTCTTTAGTAGCACTAGAGTTTGCATAATTTGAGGATAATCCAGAATGACCATCTAATCGGATATGTTCATTTTTTTTAAAATATAAAAAGCTATAATTTGTAATTTTTAAATCGTGTAAATAAATAACAGATGCGTTTGGCAAGTATTTTATTTTTGATGCTTTTATGCTTTTATCCGATAAAGTGTTAATCGTAATAGGCTCAATATATTGAATACTAATGGAATCGTTTAGGGTTATTTTTTCAATAGCAGTATCCTGTATTTTTCGTTTGTGAGGATTGATAAAATTTTCATGTTCAACATGTATCGTGTCTAATACAATAGTTGGCATTATAATTGGTTTAGTAGTAACTAAACTATCTTTTAAAACCAAATTAGTTGTTGAGGCGTAATTTTTTGGTTGATTATGTATTGTAAAAAAGCATGAAATACCAATAAAAACACCTACTATTAAACTAATAAAACTAAAATAAATACCATTATTATAGCTAAACACTCTTTTTTTTATTTTAGCATTTAACTCTTCAATATCCGCAGTACTTAGTGTAGTGTTTTCAAAACCTAAGTTGGCAAGATATTCCAAATCGTTTATACTATTTTTATTAGGCAGCATTTTTGTTTAAGTTTTGTTTTTGTTCAATTAATAATTTTAAATTACGTTTGCCATTTTGTATGTAACTTTTTACTTCGTTTAACGAAAAATGGGTAACATCACAAATCTGCTGATAAGATTGGTTTTGTAAGTAAAACAATTCCACACATCGTTTTTGATTTTCTTTTAATAAAGGCAAACATTCGTTCATAAATTGCAATAGCAAGTCGTCGTTTACACTTTCTATTTTTTCTTCTTCTAAAAGGGTAGCTGTGTTTATTTCAAAATCCAAATAATTCTCATTAACAAAATATTTATTTTTAGTTTTTCTTAATTCGCTAATGCAATAATTTCGTACAACAAAGCTTAACCACGCTTTAAAATTTTTTACTTCTGTTTTTTTGAGTTCCGTTAATAGTTTTTCAAAAATTTGCATTACCATATCCTTTGCTTGTGCTGTATCTTTAAAATAAAACAAGCAAACTCCAAATACTGTTTTAACGTGTTTTTCAAACAAATCACCAACTAAGTTTTTATTGCCTGTAATGTAGTACTGGCGGGCAATATCTTCATCGGTATTAAACTGTTTTTTTTTAAATAACCACATAAATAGGCATTTACTATACTTAAGACGCTTAAAGCATATTATTCCATAAAGTTAATTTTTTTTGAAGAATTGTTATGGAATTAGATTTGTGTTTCGTCTTAATGATGAAGCCTTCAAAAAAATAAAATAAGGACAATCATTTAAAAAAATAGAAATCATGAAAAAATCAATTTTAAAAACAGCAAGTATAATTATACTTTTAATAATCGTAGGGTATAAAGCCATTGCGCAATCGGGATATGGCGAAATTAGAGGTATAATTAAAGATTTGGAGTTACAACCGATACCTTTTGCCACTATCAAAATTACACAGGGTAATTTTTTAGTTGGCGGTACAACAAGTGATGTTGATGGAAAGTACAAATACAAACCCTTAACGCCAGGGACTTACGAAATATTAGTATACGAAGCCGGGCATCAAACACAGCCCGTAAATAGAATTAAGGTTATACCTAATGAAGCAACTTATGTAGATGTAAAGCTTGCTGCTAATAGCTTTACAGAGGTGGTTGTAATTGCAAAACCATATGATTACACAAAATCAGGGGTAGATAATAACATGTATACAATGGTAAGCGTTGATGCAAAAGAACTTTTACAAAATGCAAGCTTTAATGCGGGAGATATAAAGAACGCCCTTACTGCCCTAAAATCGGATGCTATTGATGGGCCCGATGGGCAGATTCATGTGAGAGGTTCGCGTGGTGAAGCTACTGCCTATTATGTTGATGGCGTTAGAACATTAAATGCAACCATTATCCCCAATTTATCAATTGAAAACTTAACATTTTTTAGTGGCGGCGTACCCGCAATGTATGGCGATTTAACTAGCGGTGCAGTAATTGTAACTACAAAAAGTTATTTTAGCGGTATACGTGATAAAAATACCCGTATAGCTCAAGCACGAGAGAAAATACAAGAAGAAAAGGTAAAGCAAAAAGCCAAAGAAGACGACGAAAAACGCGCCATACAAATTGAACTGGAGAAAAAAATCAAATTAGATTAAAATTATTAAAACCTTTGTTAGTTCAGCTAACAAAGGTTTTTCACCGCTAGCGTGCAACTGTTTGGCATAAATTAAAGCGCCATCATTTTTTACTGTGTACTTATAGTTACTTTTCGTTCTTGCTGATGTGTGGGTAGTAAGCCTTGTTTTAAAAATGTGTTTTGTCCTTTCGGCCCAGCAACAAAGGTTTCAAAACCTTTAGCCAAACTAAAATCATCAGTATTTCTATACACATAAATGGTACGAATAAAAGGATACGTATTTAATTTAAAAGATGTTTGATTTGGCAATTCAAAAACCGAACTATTAGCTTTACTAATTGGGATAAATTTTACGAAAGGCTTATTCGCTTTGTAAAGTGAATCATCCACATCGCTTAACCAAGCAAAATCAATAAAGGCAACTGTATTTTTATTTTTAGCAACATAATTTATGGCGTCAATAGTTGAGTTTAGTCCATTACAATTTGCTGAAAATGGCACACCTTTTAAAACAGAATCTAACAAATAATGCATAACCGCAGAGTTTTTTTTGTCAATTAGTACATTTAATTTTGTATCGTTACTAATAGAATCTTTACATACAAAGGGTTTGGTTAATAAATCTAAAACTTGTTGGTAAGTTAATTTATCTATTTGCGTACTACTGTTGGTTATTAGCGCTACTCCACTTAATGCCACTGCAGAGTATTTAGGACTGTATTTTTTAGATTCAAAAGCTTTTTTTTCGGTTTCGTTGAGCATTCGTGAAATAACAATTGCTTTACAACTATCGTTGTACAAGGCTTGCACAGCTTCATTTTCCGAAGTTTGAACGGGTTCTACTTTCGCGTTAGGATAAAAACTTTCAAATGTATAAATGTGGTTTTCGAGGTGTAACTGCAACCCTTCGTCGTAATAAACTTTTAGCTTACCTGACGTTGGAGAATTATCTACATAATCATTTTTAAAGTAATTTTTGCACGAAGCAAAAGAAAATAAAATAGTACCAAGTACCAAGACGTAAGACGTTAGACGCAAGAAATTATTCTTCATTTTTTTTAGAATATTTTATAGTTTGATAAATTCTGAAACCCCTATAGACAGTATAAGCCAACAACACGCAAATAAAACCGATGCGTTTGTTGCCATACATGGTTTCTTGCATAAAATTAGTAAAGGTCAAAGCTCCCGCTAAGCAAATTGATATTAGAGCTACAAAGCCTCCAAACCATATTGAAATTGTATTTAAACCAAGGTTCATTTTCATTTTTTATTTTAACACAGAGGAACTGGGATTGTTAGGACATAGAGTTTTTAATACGATATAAATTCTCTGTGCGCACGTAAGCTCCCTCTCTCTCTGTGTTGAGGTTACTTCATATATTTTTGCTTCGCATCGCTAAACGTTGGTATGTTATTATGGTGCCAGTTCATTATAACGGTTCCGTCTTTTATAAGTATTAAACCTGGGTTACTTCGTATCATCGTTTTTAAAACAGTAGCATCAACGGTATAAAAATCGGGTAAAAAATTATGTTTGTGTTTAAATTTATCTATATCTGTAGGCCCACTAGCAGTTAAAGCTATTACGTTGTATTTACTTTGGGTGGCCAATTTATAAAAATCGTTAAGCTTCGCCATTAAGGTTTCTCCGTCTGCTGTTAAATTAATATCGTACATAATTAACCAAAAACTGTAGTTTTTATCATTTAACAAACTATCTGTCATTAAAACGCCATCTAAAGAATTTACAGTAAAATCGGTAATTTTTGGTGGGTTTACGGCGTCTTTAATAACCACATTATCTGTAGCAAACCATTTCCAATTTAACGTATCTGCCCAAGGGTAATTTTTTAAATCAAAATGTTTTTTCTCGCCTGTTTTTAAATTTTCGTAAATAAATCCGGTTTCAATAACAGCTTCTTTGTAGCCTTCGCCTTTTTTCATTTGTTCTTTTAAATTGTTTCCAATTTTATAAGCTCTAAAATCTAATGGTGGTAAATTTCTTATAGCGTAGATAGGAAAGCCAAGCGAAAATACTAAAGCCATCACAAATAATGTGTTTGTTACCAGTGGGTTTGTAAGAGGATTTATGTTTTTTCTACCTGCAAATAAAAGTGTAATTAATATCATTAAGGCTATATCTTTCCAAAAACTTGTCCATGGTTTTAGTACTAAAAAGTCACCAAAACAACCACAGGTAGTTACTTTGTTAAAACAGGCGCTGTAAAAAGTTAAAAAGGTAAAAAATGCAATTTGAGCAAACAATAACCACAATGTTAAGTTAGATTTAAACCCAATTAATAACATGGCACCTAAAATAATTTCGCTGGCACATAAAAGAACGGCAAGCGGTAAGGCAATATGTGCAAACGATTCAAAGATACCCCAACCTGTGTCGGCTGTAAAAACCTCAAAATATTCTTTTAACTTATAGCTAAAGCCTACCGGGTCGTTGGCCTTAATAAAGCCTGAAAAAATGAATAGGCCCCCAACCAAAAAACGAGAAACGTGTGTTAAAATGCTTATTTTACCTATAAAATCGGCACCATTAATTAAAACTAACTGTGTAGCTAATAATATAGCAATGGTAGTTTTACTAAAACATGGTGGGCATAAAAAATACAATAAAGCCGCCAAACCTGCCGACCAAATAAAGCGGAATAATTTTGTAGAGAAGAATTTTTTCATATGTATTCCAAAAGTACTAATATACAGCAATTGAAATTTTAAATTTAAGATTTAAGTATTTTTAACTAACAATGTATTTTTAATAGGATTTGCCTTTAGATTTTTTTATTTCTAAAATTAAAAATAGTAAATCCAACTGGCCTAAATTTATAAAAGACCTCTTTAATATTTCATTCACATAAATACAAAAAGTATTGTCACATCGAGTAAACAAAGATAGGAGGTCTATCGAGATGTGTAATAATCAGTTCTCGATACATTTCTTCGCTTTCGCTCCGAAATTACTCGAACTGACAGCTAACGAAAATTGAATTGTGAGAGAGGTCTATTATTTTTTTTCGGATAAGAATCAACACTGGTCTTTTTTAAATCAAAGTTAGTGTAAGTATGTTTCAAACTCAAAATACTACAATTTGTAGCACTAACTTACTATATATTCATGTAAATTTGTTTGATTATGTCTAAAACAAAAAAAACATTTTTCTGCCAAAATTGTGGCGCACAGTCCGATAAATGGTTGGGTAAATGTAATAGTTGTAACGAGTGGAATACAATTGTAGAAGAAATAGTACATAAAGAAACTAAAAACGATAGATTGCAGTTATTTGCTGCCAATAAAAATTTAAATACGAAATCTAATTCGCCCATTTTATTACAAGACGTTGGCTTATTAGATTATCCTCGCATTCCCGTTCCGGGTAAAGAATTAACGCGTGTATTGGGAGGAGGCATTGTGCCGGGTAGTTTGGTGTTATTTGGTGGCGAGCCCGGTATAGGCAAATCAACGTTAATGTTGCAATTAGCGTTAAGATTAAAAAATTTGAAAATTCTTTACGTTAGTGGGGAGGAAAGCGAACAACAAATAAAAATGCGTGCCGAACGTATTGGCGTTACAACAGACAATTGTTATATTTTACAAGAAACCAATACTCAAAACATTTTTCAGCACATTGTGCAGGTTGAGCCTCAATTGGTAATTATTGATTCAATTCAAACTCTTCATACGGCATACGTAGATAGCAGCCCCGGAAGTGTTAGCCAAGTGCGCGAATGCGCCGCAGAATTGCTGCGTTTTGCAAAAGAAACAAACACACCCGTTTTTATGATTGGGCACATTACTAAAGATGGTAATATTGCAGGCCCAAAAGTGTTAGAGCACATGGTAGATACCGTTTTACAATTTGAAGGCGATAGAAATCATATTTACCGATTGTTACGCGCCACCAAAAACCGTTTTGGGAGTACTAATGAAATGGGCATTTACGAAATGAATGGCGATGGCTTGCGCGAAGTTACCAACCCATCAGAGATTTTAATAACGAATCGAGATACACCCACAAGTGGTGTTGCCATAAGCGCAACGATGGAGGGCAATCGACCCATGTTAATTGAAACACAGGCATTGGTGAGCAGTGCAGCATACGGCACCCCTCAACGCTCTTCTACAGGCTTTGATTTAAGGAGATTATCAATGCTATTAGCTGTTCTAGAAAAGCGTTGTGGTTTTAGATTAGGCATAAAGGATGTATTTATAAACATTGCAGGTGGCATAAGTGTACAAGACCCGGGTATTGACTTGGCATTGGTATGCGCCATATTAAGCAGTAACGAAGATTTGCCAATTCCACAAACTGTTTGTTTTGCCGGCGAAGTAGGATTAACAGGAGAAATTCGACCGGTAAGCCGTATTGAACAACGTATTAGTGAGGCTGAAAAATTAGGATTTACAAAAATAATAGTAAGTAGTTACAACTTAAAAGGCATTAAAGTAGATGCGTACAAAATTAAAATACTAAGCGCCAGTAAAATGGAAGAGGTTTTTAGTTTGATTTTTGGGTAATATGGATGTGATTACAAATTTCAACTCGATTTTAAAATTCTTAATTCGTTAGGTAAATAGTTATTAATGCGGTTTTGCAATAATTTAGCCCAGCCTAAACCATAGTTTTTATAAGTAATTAAGTGTAAGCCGGTTTTACGATTTTCAACCTCAACGGAGTCGAAGGGTTCTTTTCTTAAATAGCTCAATGCAGCCTCTTTACTCACTTCTAAAGTGTTTAACGATTTTTTTAAATAATTGCACCAAGCTAACTCTTGGTTTGGAACTAAATCCTGCCCTTTAATTTCGCCTACACAAACCCCAGCTTTTTTAAAATAAAAGTGCTTTTCAAAATCATTTAAAAAAGCTAAAGCGGTGTTGTTTAAAAAATGAAACTGATTATTTTTTTTAATAAATTGATGGTTAGTTTTTTCTAAATAACCCTCCAGAATAGCGGATTCGTTTTTAGCTGGGGAACTGTTTTTAAACTTTGAACTTCTATGTGCGTAATTTTCAGAATTTTGCTTTTGTAATACTGCACAAAAAAAACCTTCGCTTTTTGTTAAGTGAGGGTAGAAGCGGTAACCTGCTTCTGTTTCAACAATTCCCCATTCTTTGTCAATTGGAACTTTTATGTACTTTAAATCAAACGCTTGTTGTAACCACTTTACACTATTTTCATTTTCTTCAACGGAATACGAACAAGTGCTGTAAATTAGATAGCCTCCTTCTTTTAACGATGGAATAATTTCACCCAAAATATTTTTTTGACGAATGCTACATTTAATAACATTATCAGCACTCCATTCATCAATAGCTTCGGGTTGTTTACGAAATAAGCCACTTCCACTACACGGTGCATCAATAACAATGGCATCAAAATAATTTTGTAAATCATTAAACTTTGATGGGTCGTTATTGGTAACAACAGTGTTTGCACAACCCCATTTGCTGAGGTTTTGGGCCAACACATCGGCACGCGATTTTATAAATTCGTTGGCAACCAACAAACTATTTTCATTTAATAAGGCGTTTATAAGGGTGCTTTTTCCTCCCGGAGCAGCACATACATCGAGTATTTTTAAATCGTTTTCAAAATTTAAACAACTTTTTAAAAGGTGCTCTAAAAACAAACTTCCGGCTTCTTGTACATAATAACACCCTGCATGAAACAAGGGGTCTAATGTAAATGATGGGCGATTATTTAAGTAAAAACTTCGTTCGTTCCAAAGCACTTTGTTATTTACTTCTATATCAAATTCAACTGGCTTAAAGGGATTTAAGCGGATGGACGTAATTTTATTTTCAGGATGGTGTGCTTCAATAAAAGCGGCCTCGTTAAAATGAGTTAATTTATTTAATTCATTAATAAGTTGGGATGGAAGGCTTCTCATCTAACAAATTTAATAATAGTTTTGTATATAAATCTTTTGTTTGAAAAACCTCCGCTATAGTTTATTGTTTTTTTTAATACTTACACTTCTTCAAAATTGTTTATTAAACAAATACATATATACAGATAAGGAATTAAAGGAACATTATAAAAGCAAGACCATACAGCCAATTTATAAAACGCAAACGTTTATTGATAAAAAAATTCATTATGCTGTGGTAAGTAAAAATGACACGCTACCCTTGTTAGTATTTATTCATGGTGCACCTGGGGCATGGTATGGGTACATGAATTTAATGGACGATAGCTTGTTGCAAACAAAATTCAAATTAATTGCAGTAGATAGGTTGGGTTATGGAAAATCAAATTATGGCAAAGCAGAAGTATCAACGCAGTTACAAGCCTTATCGATAAAGCAAATTATAGATGCTGAAAACACGGAACACAAAAAAGTAATTTTGTTAGGTCGGTCCTATGGTGCCCCAATAGCTGCATGGTTGGCAATAAATTATCCTAAACAAATAAAGGAATTAATAATGATTTCGCCGGTTATTGACCCAGAAAAAGAAAAGTTTTTTTGGTTTAGTAAAATTGGCAAATGGAAATTCACACAATTGTTTTTACCCAAAATGCTAAATGTAGCAACAAAAGAAAAGTATACACATCAAAGAGAAATGAAACAACTATTACCAAAATGGAAAAAACTATATGTAAACACAACTGTAATTACCGGCGAAAAAGACTGGATTGCTGACACGGCCAATTTCTCATTTGCAAAACGCTATCTAATAAATTGCCCTACCAATTTTATAAAATTAAAAAATACAGGCCATTTGGTTACCTATGAGAAACCTGATTTTATTAGACAATTGCTTATAAATTTAGATACTAAGCAAACTATATCTAATTGATTTACTTAATCTTAAACCTTAATCCAGCATACAACATTCTTCCATAAATTGGCCCCCATACCATGCTAGCATCAAAATATTTGTTAAAGGGCAAATCGCTAGCTACTATTGGGTTTTGTTGTTTATAATCTAAAGCGTTTTCAACACCAACGTAAATATTAAAATCAGATTTTTTAATTTTTGTTAAGTAAGTAATTTGCGATAACACATTATAAAAAACTGGCGAATAGTCTTCACGTTTATACTCAGTAGGGTTTAAATTTGTTTGTGGTAAACGCTTTCTGCCATTGTATTGTACCGTTGCATCAAACATCCAATGTTTGTTTTTTGTTTCGTAGCTTATATTTACAAAAGCTCTGTGCATAGATACTAGCGCTTTTTGTAACAATCCGGTTTTGTAAGTTACTTTAGTATCTACATAACGGTAGGCGGTTTTAATGTTTAAGCGTTTACGTATTTCCCAACCAAACTCAAACTGTGCCGTGTTTGAAAAGGAGGGGCCGTTTAAATTATAAATCCAAACTTGTTGGGTATTGTAATCAACATCAACCACAACCTGCTGCGTAAAATCGGTTCGGTATAAATCAACAGTAACATAGGCGTCTTTATAATTTAATATTAGTTTTTGAGTAAAATTAAAACCGTAGTTCCAACCGGTTTCGGGTTTTAAACCATAAGGCATACTTAAATCACTTGGTGTTAACATCCAATCTCTGGAAGTTGCCATTAATGCCATATTTTCAGCAAAAATATTAGCTGTTTTTAAAGCGCGTCCGCCACTTATTCTAAAAACTGTTTTGCTATTATTTATTCCATAACGCATGTGTAATCGAGGGGTAAAAAACAGTCCGTAATAATTATGATAATCGGCACGCAAACCTGCCACTAAATTAAACGTTTCGCCTTTGTTATGTGCAAATTCGGCAAATGCACCACCTACTTTTTCATTACGTTTAAATTTAAATAGCTGATAGGCTTCATCTACATTATCTTTCATAAAACTGGCGCCTAATTTATAAGTATTATTAGTTGTATTTATAATGCCTTGATAAATATAATTGGCATAAAATGTTTTTTGCAAACCCTTGTATGAATTTATTCCATAGAAATTCTGTTGATCATGATTTAAATAAGAGAGCTGTAAGCCCATGCTAGTGGCTGGTTTTTTTGTAAACACATAGCCGGTTTTGCTGTATACTTCCCATTTTTTGTTTTTAATTCCAATTAAATAATTTGGTAATGTATCTGAATGTTTTTTATGAATAGAGCTTTCCTGTCCACCCTCTCGAACGTCTTCTAAATAACCCCCTCCAAATTGCGCTTCAAAACCCTTGCCTGTATTATAACTGTATTTATTCATAATGTTATATTGTTTGCCTGTGGGTATATCCAAAAAACCATCATGATTCATATCTTGCTTAAGTGGGTTAAAACTCATGTGCGATAATATTCCGACTGCAAATTTTGGATTAAGACGGTGTTTAGCATTTAGGTTATATTCGTTTCGCCCGTTTTGATTAACGTAACTATTAAAATTTAATTTATCCGACGTTTCTGGGTTTTGCAATTCAGTATTAATTTGCCCTGTAAAACTTTCGTAACCATTAATAACAGAGCCAGCGCCCTTACTAAGTTGTATTGATTGAATCCACGTGCCAGGAATAAATGTTAAACCATAAGCGTTGGCTAAACCGCGTAAATAGGGCATATTCTCTTTGGTAATTTGTGCATACTGCCCCGATAAACCCAACATTTGAATTTGTTTGGTACCACTAACAGCATCTGTAAAATTCACATCCACACTTGGGTTAGTTTCAAAACTTTCGGATAAATTACAGCAGGCGGCTTTCATTAAGGAGCGTTCGCCTAAGGTTTCTATTTTCATAGGATTTAGATACGAAAACTCTGTTTCTTTGCTTTCATAAATAACTTCAACTTCGTTTAAGTCTACGCCAGCTTTCAATCTAATAGATAAAAAATGTGTTTTATCTTTTATAATTAGGGTATCGCTTTTATAACCTAACGCAGTTATAATTAAACGATTTGTTAAAGTAGTTGAAGCAATAGAAAATAAGCCTTTACTATCAGTTGCAGAACCAATAGACGTATTGAGCCAAAACACAGTTACACCAGGAAGTGCCGTTGTATCTTTTTTATTTTCAGAAATTTCGACGACTCTGCCCCTTAGTTGTGCAAAAGCATTGCATGCGAAAATAAACCCTAAAAGGGTTATCAATAACTTTTTCATATTTTTAAGTTATTGTTTTTTCTTACAGTCAGCCGATTCGTATTTGCAGCACGCGGGTAAAGCTTTATAAGCAGTTGAATCTGCTTTAACATTACTAGTTTTATGTCCCGATTTGGCAATTGCTTTTTCAATTTGCTCAACGGTTACTTTGTCAGCATTGTATGTTACGGTAAGCGCTTGTTTATCTTCGTTCCAAACAGCATTTTTTACGCCTTTAATATCTGCCGCGTTTTCAATACGTTCTTTACATTCGTCACAATTTCCTCTTACAGAAAAAGTAGTTGTTTTTATTGTTGTTTGAGCCATTATGTGTACTGAACATAAAAAGCTGAATACTATGATTAGTGTTTTCATTTTGATTGATAATTAAAAAATTAATAAAATTTATAGCTTAAAAAATCTATATAATTATCAAATTCTAATTACACTGCTTGAAATAATAGTCTGTTGCACCAGGTTTGGTGGACGAATATTAGTATCGAATACTAATAAACAATGGTAATTATTCTCTAAATCAAAATTTGCTGATGAGGAAAATGTTACAAATAAATTTTTTACAGAAGCCTTAAATGTATTAACTAGCTTATAAAAAGTAAAATCAGATTGAAAAGAAACATACTTACTATCGTTAGCGCAACAATCATCTTCCTCAGCATCTTCGCCCTCGCAACAACTTGCAGGTTTAAATAAGGATACTTTTTCTAATTCGCCACCACAGTAGTGCGCAATAATATTTACACCAACAGTTGTAAAAACATAAACACTTACAAGGCTAAAAAATACTATTTTAAGAAAAAATGATTTCACTTTATTTATTTCTGTTACAAAAGTAATTTGATATTATATATTAAAGATAATAAAATTGTTATACAAAAGCAAATAAATCCTTTCACACTATCGTTGAATCACTATTTTTTGATTAATCGCTTTTGCATTACTGCTAATGTTTATAAAATAAACCCCGTTATTAAGTCCTGTTAAATCGATACTTTTTGGAGTTACAGTATTATAATGGTTTTGAATATAAACACAGTTACCCAATACATCAAACACTTTTAGCTCGTAATTACCGCTAATATTTTCTGTATTAAGGTTTATAATTCCGGTAGATGGGTTTGGATATAGTTTAAAATTAAAATTAGAGGTGCTTATTTCTTTTATACCTATTACTTCGAGGTTGCTTGTTAATTTAGTTTGCGATGAATTTAATATACTGCGTTGGTATTTATTAACATTATAATCTGCTACAAAACCTACAATGTAAATATTATCGGCAATGTATTTACTTATGTTTGTGGTTAAAGTTGGTAAGGTAAGAGTGTATGTTTTTTGATACGACTGCCCTGCGTTAACTCCTGTTGTAGGGATAGTTCCGCTTACGCCAAATGAAAAGTCAAACGAATGAATTAAAGTATTTTGATGCTTATACTGCCAACTATTTAAAACATAAGCATTATAAGTTGAAGAAAAATAACCTGTATTGTAAAACGAACTCCAGGGGATAGTATAATAATTACTTAGTTGATTAAATCCGTTTACGGTGGTGTCGCTGCTTTTGCCACACACATTGTTTTCGGTTAAGTAAGCACAAATTCTATAATCGCCTTTTACATCGCCAACAAAATCGGCTTTTACAGTAAACGATAATTGTTTAGAAGTAACATTATACGTTTTATTTAAAATGCTAACATTTACTGGTGTTACAGCACTTAACTGAGTGGCAATTTTACGTGCGTAATAATTGCGTGTAAACGTAATGTCGTTTAAACTATCATCGTACTGGCGGTTTATTAAGGCTGTTGCAAAACTTTTTTTATAAGAGTTTATTACGCCAGTAGAGGTAGATGCTTTTAACGAATCTAAATCGTGAATATTTACAGCAATAACCGTACTGTCGTTTTTTAAAGCCATTAATTTGCTTTGTGCATCACAACTTTCGCCATTATTTGCACTTACAAACTGCTCAACTATAACGCGTTTTTGGGGCGTAGTAGCCTGTATGGTAATATTTGTATTTAGTGTGTCGTTTGTTTGCAATTGGTCAGTTTGCCCATTTACACTACTTACCCAACATTTTAAGGGATATAATCCCACACTTGAAATTGAATATGGCAAACCAAAAGAAAAACTTCCTGTTTCTGAGTAAGAAACGGAATTAGGCAACAAAACTGTTTCTGTTTGAACAGACGAATTACCAATTTTATAATTTAAAGTTAGGGCATTTATAGCATTGGCGCCCATGTTTGTGTAATTTACGGTTATTGTTTTTTGACTATTTGTTAAAACATATTTATCGGTTTTTAAACTACTCAAAGCCACATCTAACGTAATTGGCAACGTTACAACCTGTATATCGTCTATCCATAATTGGTATTTATTTGTCGAATAATTTTTAAAAGCAAAACGTAAATTTTGTCCTGCAAATGGCGTAAGATTTATAGAGCGACGTGTCCAAGTACTATTCTCCCCACCCGATGCAGTAGAATAGCTAGCGATTGTAAAAAGCCTATCGCCGATGGTAAAATCGTTAGCAGTAAGTGTTCCTGTTTTTGTGGTGCCGTATACCTCGTAAGCATCAGCATTAGCAGGGTCGGGACTTTTTGCATTCCAAGTTAAAACAGTATTAGGCACAATACCAGTAATTTGAGGCGTAACTAACCAGCGGTTGGCAACTTTGGTTGTGGTATCAAACCAACTCGTACTTACAAAAAACGTATCGTTGTCTGTAGGGTTATATACTACAGCCCAACCCTTAGTTTTAAGAGACGCAATATTAAATGGTTTATTGGGATTGTTGCTCAAGCCTGTGTTATTATAATGCCCATCTTCAATTGTTGAAAATTGTGAAGGGATAGTTGTATATTGTGTAATTGTGTTGCCTAAAGAATAGGTTTGTAGCGTTAGGGTGTTAACACTGTTATTAAAAATTACTTGGGCATTAGAATTTTTAATTAAAAATAAAGCAACAGTAATTAGATAAATTTTTTTCATTTTTTAAAGCCTTCTACTAAAACGGTAATTTGTAAAATTACTTAAAACTTGTAATAAAATAAGCAAAATAAGGTTAAATGCAAAAGATATGTATAATTTTACTTGTTAATTAAAACCAGTATTTTTAAATTCTAAATAAAATTTATATTTTAGAGTTATTTAAATTAAAATGAAAAGTATTAGCATAAGGGGGACATTTTTTTTGGTAGTACTGTTTATTTTTACGAGTTTTAAAAATTTCCCGCCAAACACTTACCAAATAGCGGTTTTAAAATACAATGGCGGTGGCGATTGGTATGCGAATTTAGAAACATCGCTCCCCAACTTGATTAAGTTTTGCAACGATAATTTAAAAACGAGTATTAACCCCGAGCAAGCCACTATTGATGTGGGTAGCGCTGAAATTTTTAATTACCCATTTGTACACATGACTGGTCATGGCAATGTTATTTTTAATAATCAAGAAGCCGAAAACCTTCGTAATTATTTAATGGCCGGGGGGTTTCTGCATGTAAGTGATAATTATGGAATGGATAAATTTATCCGCCCGCAACTAAAAAAAGTTTTTCCGGATTTAGATTTGGTGGAGTTACCGTTTACACATCCTATATATCATCAAAAATTTAATTTTGAAAATGGGTTGCCTAAAGTTCACGAGCACGATAATAAAGCACCGCAAGGCTTCGGTTTAATTTACAAAGGACGTTTAGTGTGTTTTTATGATTTTGAGTGCGATTTAGGTGATGGTTGGGAAAGTGTGGAAATTCATAAAGATAGTGAGGAAGCACGAAGCAAAGCATTAAAAATGGGGGCAAACATTATTAGCTATGCTTTTTTGGGATTTGATAAAAAATAAAAACTACTGTAACTTTTAAACTTCACATTCGTCCTACAAGAAAATAATGAAAAAAATATTTTTAAGTAAATTTCTCTTCCTATACGTTATATCATTTGCGCAAAATTTTATCCTATCTGGCAAAATTTCAGATAAAAACGAGGAATTGGCATTTGCTACTATTATAGTAAAAGGCACTACCCAAGGCACTAATAGTAATTTAAATGGGCTTTACACACTTAAACTCCCTGCTGGAAAATATGAAATAATATACCAATATGTTGGTTACAGCAAACATATCGAAACTATAGAATTAAACGCCGATAAAATTGTAAACGTGAAATTAATAGCCGACGGTATTTCGCTTAAAGAAGTAGAGGTGAAGGCGGGCGAAGACCCGGCAGTAGCAATTATAAAGAAAGCTATAAAAAAGCGAAAATTTTACCTTAACCAATTAGACGCTTATACTTGCAAAGCCTATATAAAAGGTTTGCAACGTATAAATAACCTGCCAAAAAATCTAGCTAAATTAATGAAATTTACTGGCGGAAACGCCACCGATACCAACGCTTTAAAAGGTATTGTGTATTTAAGCGAAAGCGAAAGCAAATATCATTTTGAAAAACCCAATAACGAAAAAGAAGTTATGTACAGTAGCAAAGTTAGTGGCAATAATAAAGCTTTTAGCTTTAATCAACTTAGCGATATGAAAATAAACTTTTATCAAAATCTTATAGAGTTAAATGGTTTAAGCCCTCGCCCTTTTGTATCGCCCATTAACGAAAACGCTTTTTTATATTACCGTTTTTATTTAATTGGTAAAATTACTAACGATGGTAAATTAATTAATAAAATTAAAGTAGTGCCCAAGCGCAAAAACGATCCCTGTTTTAGGGGTTACCTTTATATACAAGATAGTACCTGGCGCATTACCAGTGCCGATTTTCAAGTTACAAAAGATGCCAAAATAAATTTTGTGGATACACTTTTTATTAAACAAATACATTCGCCTGTATTAGGCGATAGTATTTGGATGCCATTTACATTAAACTTTGGTTTTAATTTTAATGCCTTTGGATTTAAAGGTATTGGTTACTTTAACGCCAACATAAAAGAATATGATTTAAAACCAACCTTCCCAAAAAAGTTTTTTAAAAACGAAGTATTTGTAGTAGAAGTAGGCGCTAATAAAAAAGATAGCGCCTACTGGGCAGCCAATAGGGCGGTGCCTTTAACGGGAGAAGAAAAGTTTGACTACCATAAAAAAGATAGTGCAGAAAAAATTACCGATACCGATAGATATAAAGATTCGGTAGACAAAAAACGAAATAAATACCAACTAACCAACTTAATGTTAGGCTACACCTATCGCATTACTAAAAAGGAATTTAGTATAACTTTACCTGGTGTTGTTACCGATGGCTTTCAGTACAATACGATAGAGGGTTATAACCTCTCCTATAGTCTATCTATCAATAAGTCGTACGAAGATAACCGGCAATTTAGTATTACAGGTAAATCGCGTTATGGTTTCTCAAACAAATTATGGGGTGGTGATGTAGGTATTAGTTATTTATTTAAACCTGAAAAATTTTCGCGATTTGCCATAAATTTTAAATCTATAGCGGTGCAGTATAATCAACAAGATCCAATTTCGCCGCTCGTAAATTCGTTGTACTCTCTTTATCTAAATCGTAATTATATGAAAGCATTTAAAGAAACGGGAGTTGAATTAAATTACTTTACCGAATTAATAAATGGTGTTTACTTTAATTCTGTTGTAAAGTATGTAGAGCGAGATGTTTTAAAAAATACTAGTAATTATTTAATTATTGACGATAGAAATTTATTATTTAGTAGCAACGACCCACGCGAAGGTATTGCCCACGATTCTTTATTTACTACCAACAACGCACTTACCGCCGAAATAATTTTTTCGTTTCGTTTTAAACAAAAATATTATACTTTGCCACATCAAAAAATTATAAGTGGTAGTAAATACCCCCGCCTAAGCGTTGGTTACAAAAAAGCATTCCCTTACTTAAACACCACTGCTAATTACGATTTGGCACGAGCATCCTTAACAGATAATATTCGCTTAGGGTTGTTTGGTATCTTTAGTTATAAACTAAGTGGTGGTGGCTTTGTAAATACACAAAAACTATTATTTATGGATTTTAAATATTTTTTAGGCAACCAAACTATTTTTAACACAAACGATTATTTAAGCAGTTTTAGATTATTGCCTTACTATACTTTTAGTGCTGATAAATGGTACACCGAAGCTCACGGCGAGCACCACTTTAATGGCTTTATTATTAACAAACTGCCCTTATTAAAAAAATTAAAAGTTGGGGAAGTTGTTGGTGGTCATTTTTTAGCAAGCAATAAACTACCGTATTATTACGAGGTAAATTTTGGAATTGAAAAAATATTTAAAGTAATCCGTTTCGATTACGTGTTGGGATATGCTCCAAATACCAAGCTAAATAAGGGCTTTACATTTGGGATAAACGCTAATTTTTAAATTATAATTATTAAAATGAAAAAAATATTTAAATTGCTTTTAGCGTTTTACGCAACTTTAAGTTTTGCGCAAACATCAAGTACAAGTCCCGAATTTGAAGCCCAAGTTGTTGGCGGAAAAGAACATTTTGAGCAAGTGTTACAAACACAATTAAGTTTACCAAAAACTATTTTAACCTCAAATTTTGACACCAAACTAACTACTTTTTTTGATGTAGACTCTACTGGAAAAGCTATAAACATAAAAGTAGATGGCCAAGTAAATAATGCATTAAGAAACGAATTAATTCGAATTTTTAATTTTTTTAGATTTTACAAAACCATTAATTTGCCTAACGAAAGTCGCCCTTATTTTTTATTTTTTAATTTAAGTACACAAAAATACAATCAGTATTTTAAACAAAAATATAAGTTTTCATTAAAGAAACAATTACCCGCCGATAGCAGCTATATCTTATTTTCAAAAGCAGATAAGTCACCCGAATATTATAAAAATGGCGATGATGGGCTAGCCGATTTTATACTTACTACTATTGAGTATCCAAAACTAGCCATCGAAAAATCGGTGCAAGGTACCGTAATTATTGAGTTTGTGATAGAAACAAATGGTTATATAACGAATATAAATATTAAACAAGGAGTAAATACAGGCTGTAGCGAAGAGGCTATTCGGTTAATAAAACAAACTAAATGGCAACCCGCTATCGTAAATAATAAATTTGTGCGCTATAAAACTAACTACCCTATTACCTTTAGCTTGCGAAACAATAATAAAGACAATTCTAATTCTGGGTTGTTTGGTCAATAGATTTTTTAGGCTTTTTTTGGTATTTATTTCGTAAACTAATTACTGTAAATAAAAACAATAAACTGCATATAACTACTGTAATTAGGCTTAACGTGGCGTCTTTAAAGTAAAAAGATAAAAAAGAAGTTGCTATTGTTAAAATTGTAAAAACATAAATAATAATAACTGTTTTAGCATGTCCAAAACCACAATCTAGTAACATGTGATGGATATGATTCCTATCTGCGGTAAAAGGCGATTGACCCTTAACAGCGCGCATAATAAATACACGCAAGGTATCTAACAAAGGGTAAATTAAAGCACTAATAACAAATACAGGTTTACTTACTTGTACCCAAACACCCTCAATATTTTGTATAGGAAACTCGATTAATTTAAACGCCAAAACACTAATAAACATGCCAATTACTAATGAACCAGAGTCGCCCATGAAAATTTTTGCAGGTGAAAAATTAAAAATTAAAAACCCTCCAAGCGAACCCCCTAAGGCAAAAGACAAAGCCGCATAAGGAAATTCGTTGGCATAAATAAACCAAGTGCCAAAAGTACAACATGTTAAAAAGCCTACTCCGGCGGCTAAACCATCTACGCCATCAATTAAATTAAACGAATTTACAACTACTACATAAGTAAATATTGATAAAAACACACTGCCCCAGTTAGGAATGTCATACACACCAAAAACACCATGTAAACTGGTAATTTTTATATCGCCCATTAACACTAAAATTAAAGCAACCACTATATGAGCAAATAATTTTTTTACAGGAGCAGTGCCAATAATATCATCTTTTACACCAACAAAAAATAAAATTAAACTACAGGCTATTATTAACTTAAATTCTTTTACCGACTGAAAAATTTTATCATAATAAATCATATCTTCAATACTGTACCATAAAGAAAAAGCAAATAATGTTCCGGCAAATATTATAATACCCCCTATAGTTGGTACCGAACGCTTGTGAATTTTTCTACCTTCGGTGGGTACATCTATTAAACGCTTTAACACTGCCACTTTTATTAAAGCTGGCGTAGAATAAAGTACAACAATAAATGCTGTTAAAAAAACTAATATTAGTACAGCCATTTAAAAATCGTAATAAGTGTTATATAAATTAGTTTTAAAACCAATATAAACATAGTTTGTTTGATTAGTTAAGTTGTTAAAGTTATTAAAATTTTGCACACGGTAGTTGGTGCCTAACATTACATTTAAGTTATAAGCTGGGTTAATTAAATACCCAATTTTAGCATTTAGCATAGAAACCGAATAATAGTAATCATTATTAAGCGGTACGGCTTGATAATTATATTTTACGTTAGCAAAAAAACGTTTAAACTTATAATCTCCCATAAAAATTAATTCTTGCCCATAATTTGGTGTAAACGCTATGTTTTGGTTATAATGCGAGTAAGATTGATTAGTGTTAGCAGTTTTAGGGTTTGTGTAACTGCCTTCACTTACATAATTATATTCAACCTGCAGAAATAAATTTTTTATACCCAAGGCATCAAAATAATTTATACCAAATTGATAGCCAATGTTATTTTTAAATTTAGAAGTATCGTTTAGATTATCGACCATAAACTGCCCATAAAAATTAAGTTTATTGCTAACTTTAAATTTAATATCTGCCCCGGCTAAAATATTATTGTTATTATTTAGTCCAAAACGAGCAGTATTTGTGTATATGACAGGATTGAAATATTCCCAACTTAAATGCTGTTTATTTTTGTCATTGCCAGCTTGCCAAATTAGCCCTTGAAAAAAACCAATATTTAAATATTTTGTTGCATTAATACTTAAGTATTGAAACGACGCTGCTTTTTTTTGAAACAAACGTTCAGCGTTTGGTGTTTGAATTTTACTTGCAGAAACTAAATTTGTAAAAACTGCATAAATGTTTGAGTATTGCACCCTCCCTTTAAACCATTGTTGCGTAAAACGTGCATAAGGGTAATTAAAAGCATTATCGCTTAATAATAGCGAACGATAACCGTTGCCAATTTTTTGTTTACCGTGCCCCACTTGAATATTTAAATTTTTTAAAGCCTGGTAACTAAAAAAGCCTGATGAAAAAGCATAATCGTAACCATTGGTTTTAAAGGCTTTCCATCTACCTTGCCCTGGTATAACGGTTGTCAACTTTGCATTGTTTGAAATATAGGTTGGAAACAACGATTGATTTTCGGCGAACATTGTTTCAAAATGAAAATTTTTACCAACGCTTCCACTGCCTATAAAGCCACGTGTATTGGTATACAAACGGCGGTTTAGCGTATCGAAAAAATCTTTCCCAGCTTCCAAGTTAAGTATAGGATCTAACCGTAATTTAAAATTCTCGTTATTCGGTTCAATACGTACAACGTGTTTAAAAAACAATACTTCTAAGGCGGGATCATCAACAATATATTTAAAAATGCGATGCGTATCAGGAGTGAAAGAATATTTCTCAGAAAAGAATGGGATGTAAGGCTGTACACCTGAATGTAGGTTACTATCTTTTTTCGCTAATTGTTTTTGGGTTAATAAATTAAAATTATAATCGCTTGGCATATTATAAAATTGAGCCTTGTACCTAAACGACAAAAGAATCAGGAGGCAAGATAGTAAGACAGCATGGCGGTAAGGCCATAAGCAGGTTGGTTTATAGGACGAAAATTTTGTCATACGTCTTGCTTCAAAAAGTCTTGTCACTTGCGTCCAAAAAACTACCACACCTTCACATTTTCTTTTTTCTTAAAATCATCGTACACGAGTTTAATCCCTTCGGGTAATTCTATTTTATACTTCCATCCCAAGCTATGAAGATACGATACATCCATTAATTTACGCGGCGTGCCATCGGGCTTACTTAAGTCGTGTTTTATTTCACCGTTGTACCCAACAATATCTTTAATTAATACAGCTAAATCTTTTATCGTTAAATCTGTCCCGCTGCCAATATTTACGTGTTTTTCACCCGAATAGTTTTGCATTAAAAACACACAGGCATCTCCTAAATCATCGGCATGTAAAAATTCGCGCATCGGAGTCCCTGTGCCCCACATTTCTACAAAAGGTAACTTATTTTCTTTCGCGTCGTGAAACTTACGTATTAGGGCGGGCAATACATGGCTGTTATTTAAATTATAACTATCGTTTGGCCCATACATATTGGTTGGCATTACGCTTATAAAGTCGCAACCGTATTGCCGTTTATAACTTTCTACCATTTTTATACCCGCAATTTTTGCAATGGCGTAGGGCTCATTGGTTTCCTCTAAATAACCACTTAATAAATATTCTTCTTTTAAAGGTTGAGGGGCTAATTTTGGGTAGATACAAGAGCTTCCTAAAAACATTAATTTTTTTACGCCGTTTAAATAGGAGTGATGAATAACGTTATTTTGAATCATTAAATTTTCATAAATAAAATCGGCACGATAGGTATTATTTGCTTGAATACCGCCTACTTTAGCAGCCGCTAAAAAAACGTATTCTGGTTTTTCGGTTTCAAAAAATGAGGCAACTGCAGTTGAGTTTCGCAGATCTAATTCTGCACTTGTTTTTAAAATAAAATTTGTAAATCCTTTTTTTTGAAGGTTGCGGAGTATGGCAGAACCTACCATTCCTCGGTGTCCGGCTATGTATATTTTTGAGTTTAGATTCATTTAGTAGCCACTGATTACGCAGATTACACGGATAATCAATTTATACATTCTGCGAAATCAATGAAATCTGAGGCATAAATTGATTTGAAAATAATTTACTCTTTATAATTTAAAATTTTATGTCCGCCATCTAACAAATATTTATCACGTTTAAATAATTCCACATCGGCAGCAACCATTTCTTTACAAAGCTCAGCAACTGTGTAAGTGGGCGTCCAGCCCATTTTCGTTTTAGCTTTGGTTGCATCTCCAACTAATAAATCAACTTCTGCAGGGCGATAATATTTTGGGTCTATTTCTACTAACGTTTTACCGCTTGCTGTATCAATGCCCTTTTCGTTTTCGGCTTGGCCTTCCCATTTTAAAGTAATGCCCACTTCGGCAAAAGCCATATTAATAAATTGGCGTACACTAATTTTAATACCCGTGGCTAGCACAAAATCTTCCGCTTCATCTTGTTGCAACATACGCCACATTCCTTCTACATAATCTTTGGCGTGCCCCCAATCCCTCTCACTATCAATGTTTCCCATAAATAGTTTTTGTTGCAAGCCCAAACTAATTTTGGCAACACCGCGTGTAATTTTGCGTGTAACAAAGGTTTCGCCTCGCAATGGACTTTCGTGATTAAATAAAATTCCATTACAAGCATACATTCCGTAAGCCTCGCGGTAATTTTTTGTAATCCAAAAAGCGTATAATTTAGCAACCCCGTATGGGCTGCGTGGGTAAAAGGGTGTAGTTTCTTTTTGTGGAATTTCTTGAACTAAGCCATACAACTCGCTGGTAGAGGCTTGGTAAAAACGCGTTTTCTTCTCTAACCCTAAAATACGTATGGCTTCTAAAATACGTAAGGTGCCAATTCCATCTGCGTTAGCAGTGTATTCGGGAGTATCAAAACTTACCTTTACGTGGCTCATAGCCGCCAAGTTGTATATTTCGTCGGGTTTAACTTCTTGCACAATTCTAATTAAATTGGTGCTATCAGTTAAATCGCCATAATGCAATTTAAAATTAACGTGTTTTTCGTGTTGGTCTTGGTACAAGTGATCTATACGATCAGTATTAAATAAACTGCTTCTGCGTTTTACGCCGTGCACCTCATAACCTTTGCTTAATAATAACTCCGAAAGATAGGCGCCATCTTGCCCCGTAACGCCTGTAATTAATGCAATTTTTGCCATAATAATTTAAAAGAATAGCAATATTACGAAAAATTAACTAAATTTTGTATAATAAGTCAGCTTTGAGGAACGTTGAATAATAATTATATTTGTATTTATATTATGAAATCTACATTCACAAAAAAAAATTATTACATATTAATTGCCGGTATTTTATTAATAGGCTTGGGCTATCTGCTTATGGTTGGCGGCGGTAGCGACGACCCAAACGTATTTAATCCCGCAATTTTTGATTTTCAACGCATAACTTTAGCGCCTATCGTTTGTTTATTGGGTTTTGCTACCGTGATTGTGTCTATTATGTGGCGCCCAAAAGTTGCAGAAACAGAGCCGGCTAAATAATGGAAACCCCTAAAAACGCCAATCAATCCTCGCTTTCTAATGTTCCTAAAAAAAACAAATTCAAAAAGTTTTTACTTATTTTTAGTTTAAGCCTTATTGTAATTGTGTTTATTTATTATTTTATTTGTGGCATGACATACAGCGAAGGTACCCGCAGCGGCATATTAACTAAAGTAAGTAAAAAAGGTTATATTTTTAAAACCTACGAAGGCGATTTAAACATAGGCGGTATTAGCCAAGGCGATGGAACAATTATGCCGACTAGCCAATTCAAATTTTCAGTAATAAACACAAAAGTGTACGAAAAGTTACAACAAAAAGAAGGAAAGAAAGTAGTATTACACTACAAGCAAGTGATTAAGAACTTTTTTTGGCAGGGCGATACCGATTATTTTATTTACGACGTTACAGAAGTAAAATAATATATTTATTTGTCGTCCCAAACATTTGTGGTTTTATAAACCATACCTTTAAACAAAGCCACAATTTTAGTGGGTTGGTTTTTAATAAACACTGTGGCTTTATAGTGACCTAATTTAGTGCTTTCGGTCTCACAAATGCATTCGGCAATAATTTCGTCTCCTTCATGTATACTAACAATATGTGAAATGCTCGTATCAATACTTACGCTTTTTTGCCCTTTACTATTACTGGCAAAAGCCAAAGCACTATCGGCTAACGAGTAGGTAATGCCTCCGTGCGCAATACCAAAGCCATTTAACATATCATTTCTAATAATTAAACTTAATTTACAATAGCCTTCTTTAGCCTCAATAATATTAATACCTAACCACTGGCTAAAGAAATCATTAGCCATCATTTTGTTAATTATTGCATTCATTTTAGTTGATGTTAAACTTTTACGCTAATTTAGTGTTATAAATAAAAACTCTTTTAAAATGAAAAAAATATTAGCAAAAATATTCAGCCCAATTTTTATTTCGGCCTTAGCATTTGTGTCCTTTGTTGGCGCAAGTTTTAAAAATCCTAAACCTGTTATTTTAAACGAAAAAAGTATTTACGATTTTAAATTAAAAACCATCGACGGGCAAGAGTTAAGCCTTAGTAAATTTAAAGGCAAAAAAATATTAATAATAAATACTGCCAGCGAATGCGGCTTTACCCCTCAATACAAAAACCTACAAGCCTTGCACGAAAAATACGGTAATAAGGTAGTATTATTAGGCTTTCCGGCAAATAATTTTGGTGGACAAGAGCCAGGTAGCAGCACCGAAATAAAAACATTTTGTACAAAAAACTACGGCGTTACCTTTCAAATGATGGAAAAAATTAGCGTAAAAGGCAGCGATATGCACCCTTTATATAAATATTTAAGTACTAAAGATTTAAATGGAACCTGTAGCGATGCTCCTAGCTGGAATTTTTGTAAATACTTAATTGATGAAAACGGAAAAGTTGTAAAATTTTTCTCTAGCAACGTTGATCCTTTAAGTAAAGATATTACAGGATTACTGTAATTAAACTATCTTCCCATCTTTCATTACTAAAGTTCTATCCGCCATTTTGGCCAAGTCTGCGTTATGAGTTACTATAACAAAGGTTTGATTAAAACTATCGCGCAATTTAAAAAAGAGTTGATGTAATTCTTCTGCATTTTTACTGTCTAAATTACCACTGGGCTCATCGGCAAAAATTACTTTTGGGTTGTTTATTAAAGCACGTGCTACTGCTACACGCTGTTGCTCGCCACCACTTAGTTCAGAAGGTTTGTGACTTATCCTATCTTTTAAATTAAATAATTCAAGCAATTCAATGGCGCGGGTTTCGCTTTCTTTTTTACTTTTTTTAGCTATTAAAGCCGGGATGCAAATATTTTCAATTGCTGTAAATTCGGGTAATAATTGATGAAACTGGAATACAAAACCAATATGCTGGTTACGGAAGGCGGCTAATTTTTTATCGTTTAATGCAAAAACCGATTCGTTATTTATCAAAACTTCGCCTTGCGTAGGTTTGTCTAATGTACCCAAAATAGTTAAAAGTGTAGTTTTACCTGCCCCCGAAGAGCCCACAATACTAACAATCTCGCCTTGCTTAATTTCTAAATCTACCCCTTTTAAAATTTCTAAATCGGCATATTTTTTATGTATATTTTTTCCTACAATCATCCTAAAAATAAATAGCAGATAAAGGTAATTAATAAAATACCAATTGCATCTAATACAATACCAACTTTAAACATATCTTTTATATGAATTTGTTTAGTGCCAAAAACAATTGTATTTGCAGCGGTTGCAACAGGCAACATAAACCCTAAAGAAGCAGCAAAGGTAGCCGGAATCATTAATAATAGTGGCGGTAAATTTAAATCCTTTTGCAAGGCAATCATAATAGGTATGGCTAATTGAATACTGGCAATATTAGACGCAAACTCGCTAATAATGGTAACAATAACGCAAATTCCTAGAATAATTAAAATAGGAGAAACACCTTTTAATACAATTAAACTATTGGCTAACCAAGTGCTTAAACCCGATACTTCAAAACCATAGGCCAATGCAAAACCGCTCCCAAACATTAAAATAATATCGTAACGTAATTTTTTAGCATCATCCCAAATTAATAAGCTTTGCCCTTTTGTTTTTTTTGAGGGGATTAAAAACAAAAGCAATGTTGCTAATAGAGCCACAAACGAATCATCTACAAATTTTGGTTTTAAAAAAATATTGTTCCAGCCTTTAAATTTAAAGCTTCCAAAATCAATATCAGCACGGGTAAACCATAATAAAATGCAGGAGATAAAAATCCCAAACACCCATTTTTCTTCCCAACTAAATTTACCTAGTTTTTTGTAGGCGTTTACAAAAAACGATTTCTCAATTATAAGTACAACTTTGTTTTTTATAAAATAGAAATTTAACACAAAATAAGTACATGCCAAAAAACATAACGAAACTGGATAACCAATTTGACTCCATTTTAAAAAATTTAAATCGTTATTTAAAGGAAATGCTTCTTTATAGGCTTTAAAAAAATACATATTTGGTGGCGTACCAACAGGTGTAGCCATGCCCCCAATAGTAGCCGAAAATGCTAAACCTAATAATAGGGCAGCTGCAAATTTTTGCTCGTGTTTAGTTATATACGTTTTTGTTTCTTGAATTAAAGAAAATACGGCGCTAAATAACATAATGGTTGTAGCAGTATTACTTATCCAATTACTAATTAAGTACGTACTAATCATTACACCTAATAAAATATTGCTTGGTTTAGTGCCAACCACAGATAAAATTTTTAATGCAATACGTTTATGCAAATCCCATTTTTCGATAGCAAAAGCCAACATAAAACCTCCAATAAATAAAAAAATAATACTATCGGTGTATTGTTGCGAGACGGTTTTACAATCGGCAATACCTAAAACAGGGAGCATTAAAACGGGTACAAGCGCAGTAACGGCTAAACTTACAGCCTCTGTGAACCACCAAGTACACATCCACAGGGCAATACCTGCCATTAAACTCACTTTATGATTGTCAGCATCTAATTCTATACCAAACCAAAACAAGCAAGCTAATAGTGGGCCAAGTACTTGAAAAAAATATTTTTTAGTTCCTTCCAAAATAATTATAGTGTATGAAGATAAGCAATGCTTCAATAATTACAGCACCCAACAAATTAAAATTTATTGTTATTTTTGTTTTATGGCAGGAATAATTGGCACTATACGAAAATCGCGAGAATTTATTTCTACAACTATTTGGCACATTCGTTTGTCAAAAATGGAAGGAAAAAAAGGTTTTGTTATTAAACAATTACGCATTTTTTCTTTAGCTACTAAGGGTTTTAATGAGGACAATTGTTTAACAACAGCATCAGCACTAACATTTTATACGTTATTTTCCATCGTTCCAATTTTAGCGTTAGTATTTGCTATAGCCAAAGGCTTTGGTTATGATGCCAACTTAAAATTAATGTTAGTCAATCAATATTCAGAATACGCGTCAATATTAACTAACGCCTTTGTTTATGCCGATTCGATGTTAGCAAATACAAAAGGCGGCTTAATTGCGGGTTTTGGTATTGTACTATTATTATGGAGTGTAATGAAATTGTTAGTAAGCATTGAGCAGAGCTTTAATAACATTTGGGAAATAAAACGGGGTAGAACGTGGGTGCGCAAAATAACCGATTATTTAACGATTATGCTGGTTAGCCCCTTGCTATTAATAGTGTCTGGAAGTATTACTGCTGCCATACATACTAAAATTGGTAGCGTGCAAGTATTAGGTTTTGTTAGTACGTTTTTTATAAAACTATTAGCGTATGGGTTAATAGCAGGCGTTTTTACATTTTTATATATGGTGTTGCCAAATACAAAAGTAAAATTTAAGGCCGCAGGGGGTGCGGCAATTATTTCAACTATTTTATTTGAATTATTGCAATGGGCGTATATTAAGTTTCAAATTGGAGCAAGCAGTTTAAATGCTATATATGGGGGCTTTGCTGCCCTACCGTTGTTTTTAATTTGGGTACAGTATAGTTGGTATATTGTTTTATTTGGAGCAGAATTAGCTTTTGCAAATCAAAATGTTGATCATTACGAACTCGAGAGCGAAATACAAAATTTAAGTATTCGCTACAAAAAAGCAATAGCATTAATGATAGCGAATTTAGTTTCGCGACGATTCTATAATGGCGAAAAGGCCTTAACTGTAAGCGAAATTACAACTACATTAGATTTGCCCATTCGGTTAACGCGCCATATTATTAACGATTTTTTGGAGACTAAAATTTTTGCAGAAGTAAAAACAGACAATGAAAAAGAATCCGTGTATCAACCAGCAATGACGGAGAGCAAACTAACAGTAAAATATATTTTTGATGCCTTAGATGTAAAAGGCGTAAATGCCCTACCAATACATGATACAAATGAACTAGTACACATTAATGCTTTAATGAAAGAATTAGATAACACGATGGATACCGACCTTGGGCATTTATTAGTAAAAGATATTGTAAAATAAATGACACATTATTTTAGCATAGTGCTGTTATGTTTTTGTTTTAGTTGCTTTTCTCAACAACAAGATTCTATTGTAAGAGGTGACTCTACTACTAAAAATTCTGAAAAAAAAACTATCTACTCTAAAGCGCGTAAAGCGGCTATTTTTAGTGCTTGTTTACCAGGCTTAGGCCAAGCGTATAATAAAAAATATTGGAAAATGCCTATTATTTATGCCGGTATTGGTGGCTTTGGCTATTTGTTTTATGTTAATAATACTAAATACAACAACTACAGGCAGGCATTAATTAAATCGCAAGATACTGCTACAAACAAAGGTTATGCTATAATTGATGGCATAAATTATAGTACGTCGCAATTACAAACACAAAAGTTATACTATAAAAAATTTAGAGATTTTGGCGTCATTGGTATAGCCATCATTTATTTATTAAACATTGTTGATGCCAACGTTGATGGGCATTTACAAACTTTTGACGTGAGCGATGATTTAAGTTTACGAATTGACCCTTGGCAAAACACTTTAAGTATGGGTAATTTAAAAAACAAAACGGTTTACGGACTATCGATAAAATTAAATTTTAGGTAATATGAACATAGCACTTTTTGGATATGGTAAAATGGGGAAAGAAATAGAGGCCATTGCTTTACAAAATAATCATAACATTGTTTTAAAAATTACAAACCAAAATATACATACACTATCGGCTGATGATTTAAAAAAAGCAGATGTAGCCATTGAGTTCAGTACACCACAAACAGTGGTAGCAAATATAAAGAAGTGCTTTGATGCTAATTTACCTGTTGTTGTTGGCACTACAGGTTGGTACGAAAATTTTGAAGAAATTAAAAATAAATGTGCGGAAAAAGACGGGAGTTTATTTTATGCAACAAATTATAGTATAGGCGTAAATTTATTTTTTAAAGTGAATACGTATTTAGCCGAATTGATGAATAAGTATAACGTGTATGACGTTAGCATGGAAGAAATTCATCACATACACAAGCTAGATAAGCCAAGTGGCACGGCCATTTCACTTGCCAATCAAATTATTGAAAAAATTGAGCGAAAAAAAGAATGGAGTATAACGGTTAACAGCAGCGAAACGTTATATATCAAAGATGTGCGCGAAGGAGAAGTGCCAGGTACGCACATAATAAAATACCAAAGTCCTATTGATGATATTGAAATTATGCACAAAGCACATAACCGCAAAGGTTTTGCAACAGGGGCAATAATCGCTGCCGAATTTTTAAAAAACAAAAAAGGTATTTATAATATGAGTGATATTATATAAGCAACGCCTAATTATTCAACATTACAGGCATTACCAACATTAAAATATCTTCCGAAGGATTTGATTTATTATTTGGTAAAATAATACCTGCGCGGTTGGGAGCACTCATTTCAATTGTAATTTCATCAGCCTCTAAATTGCTAACCATTTCTACTAAAAAACGTGAGTTAAATCCTATTTCCATATCTTCGCCAACGTATGTGCAAGTTAATAACTCTTGCCCTTCGTTTGCGTAATCTAAATCTTCGGCACTAACTTGTAATTGGCTACCTGTAACTTTTACTCTAATTTGATGCGTAGCTTTATTACTAAAAACGCTCACACGCTTTAAAGCTCCTAAAAATGCACTTCTGTCAACAGTTAATTTATTGGGATTTTGTTTTGGTATTACCGCTTCGTAATTTGGGTATTTACCATCAATTAAACGGCAAATTAAATTTACGTTTCCAAAACTAAATAAAGCGTTTGTTTTATTAAAATCAACTTTTACAGCATCGTCAATTCCTAATAACAATGTTTTTAAAACATTTAAAGGTTTTTTGGGCATTATAAAAGAGGCTGTGGCGCCTGCTTTTGCATCGGTGCGTGTATATCTTACTAATTTATGCGCGTCGGTTGCAACAAAAATAGAATTTGTTTCGCTAAACTGACAAAACACACCACTCATTACTGGTCTTAAATCATCGTTGCCTGTTGCAAATATTGTTTTATTAATGGCGTTTGCTAGTACATCGCTTTTTATTACCAACGAGGTTTGCGATTCTAATTTTGGTAATTTTGGATATTCATCTCCATTTTGCCCAGTAATATTATAATCTCCAGTTTCTGTTTTTATTTTTATAGATTGTTTTGTTTTATCAACAATAAAGGATATCGGCTGTTCTGGTAAATTTGCCAAAGTATCCATTAATGTTTTTGCGGGTATGGCAATGTTTCCTACTTCATTGCATTCAATTTTTACGGTAGTTGTAATTGTAGTTTCCATATCGCTGGCACAAAGCGTTAGCTCGTTTTTATTTATTTCAAATAAAAAACAATCTAAAATAGGAATGGTGTTGTTAGTATTTAATACGCCACTTATAGATTTTAAATGCTTTAATAATGTTGATGCCGATACTACAAAATTCATATAAATAAGTTAATTAAATTAATTAGTAAAATTATAGTTAATAGTAAAAAACACCTACTTATAATCCAAGAGTTATAAGTTATTTTTTAACAGATGCAGACTAATTTTTAAAATACAATGGTGTAATTAATAATTTACCAAACACAAAATATTGTATTAATGCCCACTCTTTATCGTTCGCAAATTTTAGGTATAACCTGTCTGGGTCGTACTTATAGGTTACACCATTTTGTTCGGCCGTAAATACCGATGTTTTATAATAAAATTTATATTCGCTATTACTAAAACCATTGCCCACAATAGTAATTTTACAAAATGGCTTTTGAAGTGCTAATGAGTCTTCCAGTCGTTTATCTTGTCCGGTAAATAAAAACTCGTACGATAAGTTTTGATAATAAGCAATGTATTGCTTTAGTTTTGTTTCATTAAATGCCAATTCTTTGTTTTTTGCATCTACTAATTTAAAGGTGGTTGTGTTTAATAAATTTATTGCAAACGATGAGTCGGGCAAATTATAATAATCTACTTTAATTTGTCGTAGTTGGGGTGGGGTATAATTTATTACAACCCTATCACGCCATTCATTTTCGTTAGCGATATAGCGGGGTTTTAAAAAGCCTACAAAGCCTGGTATACAACATAAATAGGGATCTTTATAATTTTCGCCTGTTTCAGTGTTTGTAAGCAATAAATACGATCCTTCTGCACCTTGAGGTTCGTGGCCTACATAATATTGTTTTATTAAATCTTCTCCAGCATAAATCTCAACTTTTATTGCATTGGCGCTCATTGTTTTTAAAGTAGCATCTATGGCTTGTTTAGGCACAGTCATTTTTACATCTACATGTTTTATAACTTCCATTAAATTTAATAAAGCATCTGTTCGGCAGGCAAATTTATTGTTAACTATCCAACCTTTTGCCGTACGTTGCAACAAAGATTTATTTCCGTTTTTATCGGCTATAAAAATTTTAGTAATAGATGCAGTATCTTTAATCTTAAAGCTACGCGAATCTTCATCAATAGTAGATGTTTTTCCTTTCGTTAAATAAATAAAAACAGAAATTCCTATTAATAAAAGTAATGCGCCTATTATAAAAAGCGAAGAGCGTTTTTGCATTTAAAAAGTAATTTAAGGTAGGTTATTTAAACTCTCTTTTAGCGTCAAATAAAGAGCTTGCTAAATTATTGTATCTAAAACAAAACTCTAGGCCACCATTATAGCGCGAAGCATTGCGGTATGGCGAAACGTTTACATCATACGAAAAACCAAATGCAACATCGCCCATCTCGTACATAATTTTTGGAATAAATGCATCATAGGCTCTGTAAAATAAACCAACGCCAAAAGCATTCTGAGTTTTTTGCCCGGTAACCTTTGTGCCCATGGCAACACGGTATTTTACATAAGTGCCCCCCAATACTTCCCAGTATTTACCTTGTTGCTGATACAATATACTTGGCGCAATTGTAAACTTGGTATCTTCAAAATCATAATTTGAAGATAATGAATATGCTAAACGTACAGGTAGGCGATAGCTGGCACCCGCACTATAATCTTGCGTTGGCTTGTTTAGGTGAAATGCTCCAAAAGCAAATTTAATCGAAAACAAATCATCATGATCCGAATCTGTTTTTACCTTGCTGTATTCATACGCAATACCCGTTCCAATATCGGTGGTGGTAAACTGCCTAAAACTTTGTTCACCGTTTAAAGCAGCATTATCAACTAAATAATTTCCGTCAAATTGCGATGCAAAAGTTAATTTGTTATAGTTAGCATTTGTAGCATTTACCCCTACAGCCACACCGGCACTAAACACGCTATGTTTGCTAACTTTAGTTATTCCGCTTAAGTGTAATAACATATTTGTTTTTTTAAGTTGGGCCACGCCTGCTTGGTCGTATATTAAGGTTAAACCCATACCTAAAAATGCTTTTCGTCTTTTTGACTTAAACAACCCTCCATCAACACTTACTGCACCTGTGTTGTACGCACTGCCAAACTTAGTACCCATAGAGTTCCATTGGTTTTTTGCATTTACCGAAAAACGTATATAACCATTATAAAACCCCGTATTAGCAGGACTTATAAACATAGGCGACTCGTTTATTTGCGAAAAGTGAACGTCTTGCGCCTTTAAACCGCACAAAGCAGTTATTATAAATATACTTAGTAAGTACTTTTTTTGCATAGTTTTTAGTAATTTATCTAATTAAAGTAACGTTGCCTTTTGCTAATTTGGCTTCGTTATATATATTTTTATAGGTAATAACCCAGGCATAAACACCTGTTTGTGCTTTCTGACCTTCAAAGTTACCATCCCAACCAAAACTTGGGTCAGTACTTCTAAATACTTCTTGCCCCCAACGGTTATAAATTTTAAAATCGTATTCTTTAGCAAATGCTGCACTACCAAGTGGCATATACACCTCATTAATATTATCTCCATTTGGCGAAAAGGCACTTGGCATATTTGCAAACTCGCCGTTTTGTGTTATATCCGAACTTTTATCTGTAAATACAGCAATTACATCTTCGTTAATTTGCCCGTTTTGCACAAAACTTATAGCTACGGAATCTAAACTTAAAGGAGCACTATTTAAAGGCTGATGGACTTTAAACTCCCAATGGTGAAAAGTATACGTCGTATTGGTTGGTATGGCTTTAAAACTTAAAGTGGTTTGAAAATAATTACCTGTCCACTTATAATAAGGTAAAACTATGGTATTCAATTTCACAACTCCAGCGCCGGGAGGCTCTACATCTACAGTAATAGGATAGGGTCCTTGGCTTGGGTAACATTTTTTTAATCCGTTTATCATCCAGTCACATCGGTAAGCAATGGCTCTGCGCAAACGAACCATATTAGTATCCCAGGTTTCGGGTAAAGAGGAGTAGGGGCTTAAGGTAGGGGTGTAAGCAGGATCGGAGTGATTACGCATTTCTTTTCTGTATAAACTTTCTATATAGTCAAAATGCGCTAAAATGTTATCGCAGCGTAAGGGCCCATTTAATAAGTCTTGGTAACGGTTTTTATACTCTAGTTGAAACCCTGCGTTACCAACGTTTGGTTGAAATAATTTCCACATCATATTACCATGCCCGTTAAAGGCGTTGGGTGTAATATTTGTAGTGGGCGTGGTTCCTACAGGTGCAATATTACTCGAATACATATTACTACATGGATAAGTAGCGTAACTATTAAATGGCGTTACTATACCTGCGGAATTACCAGCAACCGAAAAACTAAAAATGGTGGGTGTATTCCATAAATAATAATGCCACTTTGTGCCAAGTTTATTGGCTTGGTTACCGCGGCCAAAGGCAATGTTGTTGGTCCAAAAATCGCTATTGTAGGCGTAGGTACCCAATACAAAGTAATCTATAAAACTTTGTTTGTCTAATCTACTCATAGCAGTTTTATAAAAGGTATTGCTATTCACCATAGAGTTATTCATAACTACGTCATAAACCCCGGTTTTAAACGCAGAAAGTGGTGAATTTTGCGTATGAGGAGTGCCATCGCCGTTTGTTGCTGTTGATTCAAGAACTCCATTAGTTAGTATATTTAAATCTACTGAATCTTTTGATTGCCCGTTGTAAAAACCTTCATAATATTGGTCGTATATTTCGCGTAAATCAAACACGCCCTGGTAAACACCATTAATAAAGGCAACAACCGGCTTAATGTGTAAAGGATTGACATTTAAATTATTTTTAGCGGCTAAGGATTGATAAAACACATCGCGAATACCCGTACCAACAATACCCGCAGTGGGGCTAGATGGGCTTGTGATTAACGAATTGCTTTCAAAATCGCCACCTTTTAAGTGTAGGGTAGGAAACACCGAGCGTGTAGTTACTCCTAAACCAGCTACGTTAAAAATATTTCCCTCAAAATTACAACCCGACCCTAATCGATCATCAATGGTAATATAAATACCTTTTTGGTCGGTACGCCAGCTTTCTTGCACGGGCCTATACATTTTGGCATAACCCTCTGTAACCTGGGCCTTATGTTTAATATTATCGAAATACTCAACGTGTATGGTTGGAGTACCTGTACTTCCACCAAACGCCATCCAATTAATATCTGTAGAGTGTATGGCAATAGACACCAAACCAAACTCTGGCTGTATTTGCGAATATTCTGTATCATAAAAATACGTGTTTGTTTCACAAAAACTAGGCAAATATTGTTCTTGGAAACAAAAGCCTGGCGTAAGCGTGGGCGATACCGTTGGATTTAACTCCCGTGGATAGGTAACAGCCCTATACATGGTTGTTTTTGCATTTAATATTTGTACAGTAGAGGTATAAAGTGTGCTGTTGCCACCAGATTGTAAAGGATATTCGCCATTGGTTGTGTACCACACTTCATAGCAATTACCTGCCGAATCAATGGGTTGCCCGTTTAACGTAATAGCAATTTCATCGTTCGGAAGTGCCACATCTCCTGGGCCATCATATACACCGGCTGAAGCCGAAAAACTAGGGGTAGGCATATAATCCTTGTAAGTAAGTAGAGACGGTGGTGGTGGTGGGTTAGGAAACAAAAACGTATTGCCAGGATATAAGCGCCAAAATGCTATGCCAATTCCGGCACAGGTCATACGTTCTCTACTATGCCCCGCTTGCGTTTTTTGCACAAAAACACTGTCGCGCACCACACCAGCAGGTGTTGTTAAAATTAACCATTGGCTTTTACACTGCTGTAAATCAAAATTGGCATGGTGTTCGCCTGCCGTATAAGTATTTTTACCACTTAACCAAACCGGCTTATAAGCGCCAACAGCCATAGTAAACGTACTTGGAAATTTCCATTTAAATAAATTATTTCTATCGTTACTTAAGTAATAACCACTTAAGGTTACCGAATTACTAAAAGCGTTATAAATTTCCACCCAATCGCTTTTTGCACCATACGCATCAAGCGGCACGCCGGCATTACTTGCAGAATACTCATTCAATACAATTCCTACACAACTTTGCGATTTTATTTTTACAGAAAAAAATAATATAAAAATAATTGCTACAACTAACGAAAGTTTTTTGGTAACCATGCTTTGTTCTTTATTCATAATTAAAATACACTGTAAATATACAAAAAACTACTCAAAACATCAAATAATGGTTGGCTAATTGTTAAATATTTGTTGTTAATACAAAAAATCAATTAGTACCTTTGCATTTTTATGAGCGATATTATCCATCACGAATGTGGCGTTGCCTTAATTAGGTTATTAAAACCAATTGAGTTTTATAAAGAAAAATATGGCAGCACCCGTTATGGTTTACACAAACTATATCAGCTAATGGAAAAAATGATAAACCGTGGACAAGACGGCGCGGGCATTGCAACCATTAAATTAGATGTGGAGCCCGGCACCACCTATATTGATAGGCTACGCTCTATAAAATCAAAAGCCACGCAAAATATTTTTAGCCAAGTAAACCAATCGTTTATAAATGCAAAACTTCAACACCCAAAAGAGTATAATAATCCACAGTGGCAAAAACAAAATATTCCGTTTTTGGGCGAATTATTATTAGGGCATTTACGCTACGGCACGTTTGGTAAAAATATTGTGCAAAGTTGCCATCCCTTTCGCCGCCAAAATAATTGGATGAGTAGAAATTTATTAGTAGCGGGTAATTTTAATTTAACCAATGTTGATGAGTTGTTTGGGCATTTGGTTGAACTTGGCCAACACCCTACCGAAAAAGCAGACACGGTTACTGTAATGGAAAAAATTGGCCATTTTTTAGATAAAGAAAACGACCGTTTATTTAAAAAATTTAAAGAACAAAACGATAAAAATTACGAAATAAGCAAACTCATACAACAAAATATTGATGTGGCTGCTATATTAAGAGAAAGTAGTAAGCGTTGGGATGGTGGCTACGTAATGGCTGGTATGATTGGGCATGGCGATGCTTTTGTATTGCGTGATCCGAATGGAATTCGTCCGGCATTTTATTACCACGATGATGAAATTGTTGTGGTAGCAAGCGAGCGCCCAGTAATACAAACTGTTTTTAATGCGCCGTTCGAAAACATTAAAGAAATTAATCCGGGCAGTGCTTTAATTATTAAAAAAAATGGCGAAATAAATCAAGAGGAAATTGTAGAACCTCTAGAACGCAAAAGTTGCAGTTTCGAACGCATTTATTTTAGCCGAGGTAACGATGCTGATATTTATACCGAACGAAATAAATTAGGCAGAAACCTAACCCAAAGTGTTTTAAAAAGTGTAAATAACGATTTAGAAAATACCGTTTTCAGTTACATTCCAAACACTGCCGAAGTTGCATTTGGCGGACTTGTAGAAGGCATTGACGATTATGTAAATAAAACCAAAACGGAGCAAATTATTAAATTAAAAAATAATTTAAGCGATGTTGAAATAACAAAAATTTTAAGTACTCACCCACGCATACATAAAGTGGTTTTAAAAGATGCTAAGCAGCGCACATTTATAACCGATGACGAAAGTCGCGATACGTTAGTAAATTTAGTGTACGATGTTACCTACGGTACCGTAAAAAAAGGAGTGGATAGCCTTGTTGTATTAGACGACAGTATTGTACGTGGTACAACCCTCAAACAAAGTATTTTACAAATATTAGATAGGTTACAACCTAAAAAAATTGTGGTGGTAAGTTCGGCACCTCAAATTAGATACCCCGATTGTTATGGTATTGATATGGCAGTTTTAGGCAAGTTTATTGCTTTTGAGGCCACAATTACTTTATTAAAAGAACAGGGTAAACAGCAATTTTTAAACGAACTATACGAACGCGCAAAAATAGAAGTTGAAAAACCAAAAGAAGAACAGGTTAATTTAGTGAAAGAAATTTATGCTCATTTTTCACCTGAAGAAATTTCTATAAAAATTGCACAACTTTTAAAGCCAGCAAATTTAAAAGCCGATTTAGAAATTATTTATCAAAGTCTCGAAGGCTTGCATAGTGCATGCCCAAACCATACAGGCGATTGGTACTTTAGTGGCAATTACCCAACCGCTGGAGGCAACCGCGTAAGTAATAAAGCTTTTTTAAATTATATTGAAGGGAAAAATGTAAGGGCTTATTAAGTTTAAATTAAAGTAGATACACTTTAGATTATACTTCATTGCGAGCCTTTTTTTATCAGGGCAATCTCTTTATTATTTTATATATTAATTGCTACCTCCGACGCAACAAAGAGTTTAATAAAACTATTTAAATTAAAATTTTAATTTGCAGTTCTGTTACCTTATATTTGGTATAAATAATACATGTATGCAATTTAAAAAGTTAAAACTTTGTAGTTTCTTATTTTTATCATTACTAACGGTTTGCGTCTCTGCACAAAAATTTACTCAGTTTGCAAACGATACTGGTAAATTTACTAAAGATTTAGGCCAGTATTTTTTTGATAACACCGTTAATAAAGACGATGCAACCAATTATATAAAGGCGTTTGATAAATTGTGGAAGGAAAATGTTATAGCAGGCTATTATAAAGAAATTTCTATTAAAACCGCAAACGCAATGTTAGCAAAGCGCTTAAAGCCCTATCCTTATTTTTATAGTTACTTTAATACATTAGTAAATTGTATTCAAGGCAATCAATCACTCGAAAATTTTAAAAGTTGGCAAGCGTGTGTTGATAAAATTTTAGCAGCAAAAACGGTTAGGGGCATACAAGAGTTTTTTGATATGAGCGAAAATATTTTTAAAAATAATGTGTTTTACAAAACGCCATCGTATGCCTATTACAGTGTAGAAGCAGCTTTTAAATTTGAATACGACACTATACCCAAAGTACAATTTAATAATTTTACGTTAGTAGGGGTAAACCCACGTGGCGATAGTATTGCCATTGAAGAAACAGGGGGCACTTTTTACCCAACTACTGGAAGGTTTGTAGGCAAGGGTGGTAAAGTTAGCTGGGCCCGTTGTGGTTTAGATGCAAGCGTATACGCCAATTTAAAATACTATACCATTGATTGTAAAACAGGTAATTATACCAGTGATAGTGCCACCTTTTATGGCAAACAATACTTTGACAAACCACAACTTGGTAAAGTATCGGATAGAATAATAACCGAAAACCAAGAAAAAGCATATCCCCGATTTGACTCGTATAGTAAACGTTTAATTGTAAAAAATATTTATCCTGATGTGGATTATGATGGGGGATTTGGTATGCGTGGCCCAAAATTTGTTGGCTCCGGTACAGCTACTAATCCCGCTAAAATTGTATTCAGACGAAACAATATTAAGTTTTTAGAAATAAGCTCGCGCGCCTTTGGTATGAGCAAAGATAAAATTGTTGCCAATCCTGGCATTGTAAAATTCTTTTTTGAGAAAGACACCATCTATCACCCTGGTTTAAGTTTTACCTACCAAGTAGATAAGCGTTTGGTTACCATTTTACGAGGTGAAGATGGACTACAAAAATCACCATTTTCTAACTCATTTCACAAGTACGACATGTACCTTGAGCAAATTACATGGCAATTAGATGAGCCTTTAATGAAATTAGGCTTTTTGCCCAACAATTTTCAGGGCGAAGCGTTTTTTGAATCGAGCGATTTTTATAATATACAAAAAGCAGAAGCGATTAAAAGTGGTGAGACTGTTAGCCCCATTACTAAAATGATTGATTATTACAATGCTAATGGAAAACCCGCAAACTTTACAGTTGTTGATTTTGCGAAGTATATAAAATATTTAGCAAACGATTTACGCCCGCTAATTTTTAAAATGGCTGTTTATGGCTTAATTTATTTTAATCCCGAAAGCGATGTTATTTCAGTAAAACAACGCTTATTTGATTATGCAGACAATGCTAAACATAAACACGATTATGATATCATTACGTTACATTCTGTTTTACCAGGTAAAGAAAATGCGGTAGTAAATTTATTAAATTACGACATTAAAATTAGCGGTGTAAAACAAGTGCTATTAAGTGATACACAAAAAGTATTTATGTTTCCTAAAAATGGCGAAATTGTATTAAAAAGAAATCGCCAAATGGATTTTAACGGAACTGTGGCATCGGGTAAATTTGAATTTATTGGTAAAGATTTTATTTTCGACTACAATGAGTTTAAAGTAAAAATGAAAACTATCGACTCTATAAAAATATTTGTAGAAGCCTTTGAACCCGATATAAATGGTAACGTGCCCTTTAAAAAAGTACAAACCTTAATTGAAAACGTGAATGGCGAATTACGCATTGATGCGCCAAAAAACAAAAGTGGCTATGGCAAAGCCCCAACATTCCCTAGCTTTCAAAGTTTTAAAGATAGCTACGCCTTTTACGATAAACGTCAAATTTTTAAAGGTGCCTATAATAAAGATAAATTTTATTTTAAACTCGACCCTTTTAATATTGATAGTTTAGACAACTTCCGAAACGAGGCCTTACGCTTTGATGGCAACTTTGTTTCTGCAGGTATTTTTCCAACGTTTAAAGAGGTTTTAACTTTACAAAAAGATTATTCATTTGGTTTTATACGCCAAACACCTCCGGGGGGATTTGATGCGTATGGGGGCAAAGCAAAATTTACAAACGAAATACGTTTAAGTAATAAAGGTTTACGTGGTGGTGGTGATTTAGATTTTAGTTCAAGCCACTCTGTGGTTCCCGATTTAATTTTCTTTCCCGATAGTGCAAACGGCTTTGCAAATACTTTTGATGTAAAAGAGGGCGATAGCCCCGAATTCCCTATGGCGCATGGCGATACGGTTCGTTTACACTTTATGCCTTACAAAGAAGTGTTACAAGCCTTTGATAATAGAACGCCGTTTCTTTCATACAAAGAAAAAGTAAGATTTAAAGGACGTTACGATTTATCCAATAAAGAATTAACCGGAAACGGAAAAGTAGAATTTGACAAAGCTGACTTAAGTTCTGGAAAAATATTATTTGTTAAACGTCGTTTTTTTAGTGATACTGCTAATTTTCACTTAAAGGCGTTTGACGAGGAGGGCTTTACTTTTAGTACTGTTAACGTTAATGCAAAAATTGATTTTGATAAACGCGAAGGCGAGTTTATTACCAACGGTAAGGCCAGTTATGTTAAGTTTGACAAGAACCAATACATCGCCTATATGGATCGATTTAAATGGTTTATGGATCAAGAAGATATTGAACTAGGTGATACGCAAAAAAAGTTTGACACTGATAAATCTGAATCGGGGCTAGATTTAGACGGCCCACAATTTATTAGTATTCATCCCAAACAAGACTCCTTAAGGTTTTTTGCCCCTGGCGCAAAATACAATTTACGTAAATATATTATTAGTTGTAAAAACGTACCCTTTATCGATGTTGCCGATGCCCGCATTTTTCCTGATAACGGCGATGTAACTATCTATAAAAATGCGGTAATGGATACCTTAGAAAAATCGAATATTTTAGCAAATACGGTAACTAAATTTCATAACATACGTAACGCTACTACTACTATTTTTGGGCGTAGAAGTTATTTAGCAAACGGTGAATACCAGTACTTAGACGAAAATGACAAACCTTATTTAATCTATTTTAAAACCATAAAACCTGACACTTCAGGGCAAACCATTTCTGAAGGAGAAATACCCGACAAGGCGGGCTTCAAATTTAACGATTACTTTAGTTTTGCAGGTAAAGTATATTTACAAGCCACACAGCAGTTTTTAACCTTTGATGGTGGAACAAAAATTGTTCATTCATGTAATCAAATTGGAAAATCGTATTTAAAATTTAAAGGCGAAATTAATCCTAAAGATATTTTTATACCTATTCCTAAATCAGCCGTTGATATGGCAGGCGCGGCAGTAGGCACAGGGTTGTTTTACAATGCCGATACCAATATGGTGTTTTCTACTTTCCTTTCGTTACAAGGCGCCCGTAGTAGTAAAGACGTAATTGAAGCGGACGGGCTTTTAAGTTTTAATAAAGAACAAAAAACATACGAAATATCTAATAAAGAAAAGTTAGAAGAAAAAAGCTTACCAGGCAATTATGTAAGTTTAAATACCGAAAACTGTGTTATTAATACCGAAGGTAGTTATAATTTAAGTAGCGATTTAGGACAGGTAAAATTAAAAATAGTTGGCAATGCAGCCCAAAGTACCCTAAACGATAGTGTTAGCTTTAATTTAATGATGGTATTTGATTTCTTTTTTGACAACGGGCCTATTAAAAAAATGGCTAAAGATTTGGAGGTATATCTTGGAACACTTAATCCTACTCCATTTGAAGGCGATGTACTAAACCACGGCTTAATTGAAATTTTAGGCAAAGAGCGAGGCGATAGAGCATTATCAGAATTAAATTTATACGGTAATTATAAAAAATTTCCCGACGAGTTAGAAAAACCACTTGTTTTAAACGATGTAAAAATGACCTATAATAAAAGCTTAAAAGGTTATTTAGGAACAGGTATGTTAGGCGTAGGCAATATTCTTAAAACCGAAATTTTTAGATACATGAAGGGACACGTTCTTATTCAAAAAAAGCGTGGTGGCGACCAATTAGATATTTATTTAGAACCCGACCCTACAACATGGTATTACTTTACGTTTTATAAAGGCAAAATGCTTGCGGCAAGCAGCAACGAAGCCTTTAATAACGAAATTAAAGATATGAAAAGTAAAAACAAAAAAATGAATGTTGAAAAAGGTCCAAGTTATAGTTTTGATGCTACTACTAAAAATAAAATGGAAGCTTTTATTAGATTACTAAAAACAAAGGGTGGCATTGATAATGAAGCAAGTGGAAAAAAAGAGGAAGAATAATACAGTTTATTTCTAAAAATACTTATTTGTTTTTTTTGGCTACAATCTGAAGCTTGTCAACCTATAAAAAGGTAGAGGCATAATTTTCAAAATTAATTGTTTTAATTTTTCGACAAAAATTCGGAGCTTCTGTTTTGCCCTTTAGAAGAAAAAACACAAGCGATTAAAAAGCAAAGGCCAAAAAGTATTTTTTTGTTTTTGGGAAAATAACTCAATTAAAAAAACTTTTTGTTCCATTAATTACGCCAATAATTTTGCCTTGCATTTTTTTGTTTAAAAACGGGGAGTTGGCAGATTTGGAGTAATTTGAGTTTTCTGTTAAAACACTATCTAATTTTAGTGAAAATACCGTTAAATTAGCTTCGGCGCCCACTTCTATCCCATGTTGTGGTAAGCCTAATATTAAGCGCGGATTATAGGTTAGAGCCGTAATAATAAATTCAATTTTATTTTCTTTTAAGCCCTCTAAAGCGCAATTAAATGCTGTTTGTAAATTAATAATACCAACATCGGCTAAATCAAATTCTAGTTCTTTACTCTCGGTATCTTGCGCCAAATGGTCGCTTACAATCACATCTATAATTCCAGTTTCAACTGCATTGCGAAGGGCCAGCACATCTTTTTTGGTTCTTAAGGGCGGATCGAGTTTATAATTGGTATCAAATTCTTTTAATGCAGAATCATCTAACAATAGATTAACGGCAGCCACACCGCAGGTAATTTGCAAACCGTTAGTTTTCGCTTTTTTAATTAAATCAACGCTTCCTTTGCTACTAATTGTTGGAATATGCAGTTTACCACCTATATGATTTAGAATTGAAATATTTCGTTCTAACATTAATTCTTCTGCTAACGCAGGTATACCTTTTAAGCCCAATGTTGTTGAGGTTTGGCCTTCATTCATTTGCCCACCATGCGAAATACTCTCATCGTTGCAATGTGTTATAATAAATGAGCCAATGTTCTCTGAATATTGCAATGCCCTCATAACCGTACCGGCATCTTTAATTGCGTGTTTGTAATCGCTAAATGCAATAGCTCCCGATTGACTCATGTCGTGCATTTCGGCAATATCTTTACCTTTACCATCAACAGTAATAGTGCCAAACGGATAAACATTTACTATTTTATTTTGTGTATTACTTACTATGTATTCTATTTGCGATTTGGAGTGTAAGGCAGGATTTGTATTACTATGAACACAAACACCTGTAAAACCACCGCTAGCCGCACATTTTATTAAACTGGCTAAGGTTTCTTTATTTTCAAAACCGGGGTCGCCACTGGTAACCTGCATGTCTATCCAACCAACAGAAACACACAACTCCTTTTCGTTAATTATTTTTGTAGTTGATTTTGGTTCAATAGATTTTTTTATCTCTGAAATTTTTCCGTTTTCAATTAAAATATCTACTACTTTTTCGTGTAACGAACTTGCTGGAGAGATAATTTTTACTTGTTTTAGTAGTATGCTCATTTATTTTAAAAATCTTAAAAGTGAAATTTCAATAGCCATAAATAGTAAAGCTAAAAGTATAAATAATTTCCATAATTTTTTATCATCGGCGTTTTGTAAAATTTGTTTAGAAATGTCGGATTGTGAATCTTCAATTAAACTTAAATTTTTACTTCCTTTTTCAGAGATAAGTTTAGCTAGTTCGTCAATTGTGTAACAGTTTAAATCGGATTCTTTTCTCGAAAAATTAAAAGCCAATGGTAATATTGGCACATTGTTTTTTTGCACGTTGTAAAATCCTTTTACAGAAATTTGATTACGGGTATATAAAAACATGCCGTTATTTATGATACGTTTTTCGGGGATAATATCTAATTGCGAATTTAATTGTTTTATGTGTGGTGGCTGTTCTGAAAGCGAGGCATCGTTTTTTAAATTAATTACAACATTGCTGTTTGTTTGGTAAAAAAGCATATTACCTTTTAAACTGCTAAAACAAATTCGGTAAAAGGTGGGCACAAATAAAGCATGTTTGCTAAAGTTGGTTGCGTTTTGATTAAAGGGCGATGTAAATAAATAAGTTAAAGCGTTGCCGTTTGAATTTACCCCAAAAAATGCATCGCCATTTTGTAATTGAAGAATGGATTCAAATTTAGTAGCACTATTTTTTACCAATCTATAATGTTTTGAAATTTTTGGGAGGTTTAAGCGATCGTCTAGTTTATCAAAAACGCCAGTGTAAAATTTAGAAGCTATTTCTATTTTATCAACTTTTGTACCAGCAGTGTCAATACCAATAATGCTTGGTAATTGTAAAGTATTTAATGCTTTATTATAATTTAATAGGTTTATAGTTTGTGCTGGAATAAAAACGATAGAGCCACCCTGATTTGAAAATTTAATAAGTTCGGAAAGTAAACCGCTACTAATGTCCGTAAGCTGATTTAATAAAATTACATCGGTAGTTTTAAAAACATTAAAATCAATAGTTTGTTCGGTAAAGGTGTTTAATTTAAAGAGGCTGTCGTTTTTAAATAGTGCTTCCAGGGCGTTATATTCTTTTATTTCAGCGGAGCCTACGCCTGTAATTAAAGTAACAGCAACATTTACTTTGGAGTTAAAGGCAAAAAACAATTCGTCATCAAATGTAATGGGATAGTCTTCAATTTTTATAGAGCCATAGTTAAAACCTGTCTGTTTACATTCGAAAGTAAAAATAATTTCGGTTTTAGAATTTGCCTCTAAGCTATAAGATGATAAAGCTAATTGTTGATTGTTTAAAAATAATTTTGCGGAGCCCGCATCAATAGTTGCGGCTCCATTATTAACAAGAGTGGCATGGAGCTTTTGGATAAAACCTTTTTGTTGCAAAGGTGTTTCGAACCAGCAACTATCAACGTAAACATTATTTATTTGATTAGCTTTAATTGGGATAACAGTTGTTTTGATGGACGAAGAGCCTGAGGAAGAATCTGTTTTTAAACCTTCAATGTTAAATGTAGATTTTTGTGCGTCTGACACTACATAAATTTTTTTGTTTTGATGAGTAGACGTGTTTAAAAATTCTTCCTGACGTTTTACAACATCGCTTAATTGCCGAACAGCAGATGATATTTTTAATTCGTCTAAGGCACTCAATGCATCTTCTTTACTTAAAAAACGTTGATGTTTGCCCTCAAAATCATTTGTAATTAATTGAAATTTATCAATACTACCAAAGGCTTTAATAATTTCTTTGGCTCGGTTTTTTGCAACTTCGAATAAAGCCCCTTGTTTATTAATATTTTCCATACTAAAGGAATTATCAACATAAATACTAATGGCTGTTGAGCCCACGTTTATAGTTTTAGTTTCGCCTATCGGTATAATGGGTTGTGCAAAGGCTAGTACTAAGCAAGCTATCGTTAAACAACGGGCAATTAAAACTAAAATTTCCTTAAGCCTCGATTTTGCTTTGCTTTGGTGTTGTAATTCTTTTAAAAAACGAACATTGGTAAAGTATACCTTTTTGTATTTTTTAAAATTAAATAAATGAATAATAATTGGAATTGTAACTGCAAACAAAGCCCATAAAAAAACGGGATAAACAACCATCATACCTTGTAAAGATACTAATAATGTTTAAAATGTACACAATTAAAAATAGAGTGGTTCGCCAACTAAACCATAGCTCTTTTTAGTCCTTTTTATAAACCAACACATTAAAAACGTATGGGTTAATACGCTTAATTTGCTCGGTACGTTTTAAATTTTTAAGAACCGATTTTTTAGAATAAATAGTTACATCTTTTACAATACTATCGCTTGCAAAAGTGCTTATGGCTTTTATAATTTCGTTAGCTTTAATAGCAAAACCAGTAGCTTCGGCAGTTGCAATTTTACCTCTAACCACACCTATTACATTTCCCTGCTCGTCTAATAATGGGCCGCCACTGTTACCAGGGTTAACAGGTATAGAAATTTGATACATAGTGGTATCGTTATAAAATCCGGTTAACGAACTTAAAGATCCCTCGCCATAAACCATATCTTTACGAGGATAGCCAAGCGTAAACACCTTTTCACCTATATCTGACAATTTGTTATTAAAAGCAAAAGGTACTTGCCAATTTTTTGTAACCTCAGTATCTTCTATTTTTAATATCGCTAAGTCTAATTTAGGTTCGCTTAAAACTACCTTAGTCAAAGTCCTTTCAAGCGATGAGTTTTGAATAAAAACGCTATCCGCGTCTTTTACCATGTGCCAACTTGTAATTATATAGCCTTTGTTGTTTAATGCAAAAGCACTGCCTTCAAGGTTAGCAGGGGCATAATTCATTTTAGAATTTGTTTTTGCAATTTCTTTAATTATGGCGTCTTTACTATATTTTAACGACATTACATCGCGTTTTAAATCGGTAATTTCGTTGGTATTGTGCTTTTGAGAATTTAATACTGCTAAAGTACTAACCATAACAATTGCCGCTGTGCTCGCTGCCACAGCAATTGTTTTACCATAATGTTGTAAAAAAGAGGGGGTATTAATAGAAATTACTTTCGCATTGTCACTAAATTCAGTAGCGTGTATGTCTTGTAATTTTTTCTTTAACTCTGTTTTTTGTGCATTTAGCGTAAGCGCTTCAATTAACAGTTTGTGCTCATTAAATGCTGATTTAAAAACAACATCGCTATTTAATTGTATTTCAAAATTTTGTTTTTCTTCAGCACTAAGATGGCCATTTAAATAGTCATCAAATAAATCTACATTTTTCATTTTTTTATTATTAATTCAATTTTTGTTCTGTTTGTTTTTCAAAAAAATATTTTTTTAATCGTTGTAAGCATTTGTATTTTTGTGTTTTAGCGTTATCACTGTTGGTGTATCCAAATTTTTCAGCAATCTCATCCATACTCATTTTTACAACATAGAAATCGGTTATAATAGTATTACAAGGCTCGCCTAACAATTGCATACTTTGGTTCATTTTTAAAATATCATCTTCTTTTTTAAAATGTTCGTTTAAATCGTTGGTTACATCGGTTAATTCATCCTCCTCATTTTCTTTAAATAAAAACGTTTTACCATTTTTTTTTAATTGCTTTAACCAAAGGCGTTTTGCGATGGAGTAAATGTAGGTTTGTAACTGACAATTCAATTCAAAAGTTGGCTTTTTTACATTTTCAAAAACAATTATTATTGTTTCTTGATAGATGTCTTGTGCCTCATCTTGTGTACCATTATTACTTACAATAAGTTTAAGAACGATGTTATAATATTTTTTATACAAAGCGGTTAAAACATCATTGCTGTTAGTACGCAAACCATCTATAAATTGGCTATCAGTAAACTGCAATTTGGTTTTAGACATAGAACCTTGTTTTAATTAATACAATTTTTTATTAAAGGTAACCTTTAAGGAATTAAAAACGTTAATAATTTAATTTTATTTATCTGATAATCAATAAATTAAAAATTATTTTAAAATAATTTAAAATTAATGGGTTACCATTTTTTGTTTTGGGTATAAATGTAAAATTAACAAACAATTTAAAAAATAAAACAACATGAAAAAAGTATTCTCATTAATCGCTGTAGCTATGATTGCTACTATGGTATCTTGTGGTCCTTCTGCTGAAGACAAAGCTAAGTTAGAAGAAAGATTAAAATTTATTGCTGATTCAACAACAGCTGCTGTTACAGCTCAAGCTGATGCTGCTACTGCTGCTGCTACTGCAACTGCTGATAGTTTAGCTAAAGTTGCTGCTGATGCTGCTGCTACTGCTACTACAGCTACAGAAGCAAAACATTAATAATTTGTGTTTAGTTAGCTGATTAGCCTCAAGCCTCGTGCTTGGGGCTTTTCTGTTTTTTATGTTTTTTCTTAATCTTCAACAAATTTTTTTCTTACATTTATAAGTTAAAATAAATTTCAAACATGAAACCTATACAAATCGTTACCTTATCTTTAATTACGCTAACTTTTGCTAATTGTGGCCCAGCTGCCGAAGATCGCGTTCAGTCAGATGCTCGCAATAAAATTATTCAAGACTCGATGATAAACACTATTAAAGCTCGTATCGCGCAGCCAATGCAAATTATGAACGAAACACCCCAAGTTCAGCCGGTAGCAATTGATACTACTAAGAAAAAGTAAGTTCAAATAAACCGTCGGGTTTAAAACTATTAATCTAATAAAGCCGCATAGGTTTTTAATTAAAAATTTCTAACATGGAAATTACCATTCAACAAGTTATAGACGCTTTAAAATATGTTGATGACCCCGATCTTAAAAAAGATTTGGTTACTCTAAACATGATTAAAGATGTAGACGTAAAAGGTAAAAACATTTCATTTACCGTTGTACTTACTACGCCCGCTTGCCCCATGAAAGATATGATACACAATGCGTGTATGAATGCTATTTTACATTATGTGGATAAAGATGCAGTTGTGAAGATTAATATGACAGCTACTGTTACATCTAAAAAAGAAAAAGATGAAACTACTTTACGCGATGTTAAAAATATTATTGCGGTAGCAAGTGGTAAAGGTGGTGTTGGTAAAAGTACAGTAGCGGCTAATTTGGCTTTAGGCTTGGCACAACAAGGCGCTAAAGTTGGTATTGTAGATGCCGATATTTACGGGCCTTCGCAACATATTATGTTTGGTGTTGAGCGCGAAATGCCGGGGCCAGGTGAGTTTAACGGACAAAAAAAAATGAGTCCTGTTATAAGTTATGGTGTTAAAATAAATTCGGTAGGTTTTTTAGCTGGACCAAATCAAGTTATTGCTCTGCGTGGACCCATGGCATCAAAAGCGCTGTCGCAATTGTTTTACGATACGGTTTGGGGCGAATTAGATTATTTAATTGTTGATTTACCTCCCGGCACAGGCGACATACAAATAAGTTTATGCAGCCAAGTACCATTAACGGGCGCTGTAATTGTGTGTACCCCCCAAGAAGTTGCTATAAGCGATGCTCGAAAAGGAATTGCTTTATTTCAATTACCAGCCATTAATGTGCCTATATTAGGTTTAATAGAAAATATGGCTTGGTTTACACCTGCCGAATTACCAAATAATAAATATTATATATTTGGAAAAGATGGGGTTAAAAATTTAGCTCAAGAATTAAATGTGCCCTTATTGGCTCAATTACCTTTAGTACAAAGTATTCGCGAGGCCGCAGATAGTGGTCGCCCAGCTGTAATGCAAGAAAAAACCGAACTTGCCTTCAGTTTTTTAGAATTAGCTCAAAACGTCGCGCAACAAATAGCCATTAAAAACGCAGAGGTAGTTGCTGCATAATTAGTATTGTCAGGCTGAACGGAGTCGAAGCCTATAAATGTTTATATATGAAGATATTTTTAATTAGTCTGTTTCTTTTTCAATCATCCTTTTATTTCTCTCAAACAATTGATAGTGCTTGGGTTTATAACAACTATTCCAAACAGGAAGTACAAATTACGATGCGCGATGGTAAAAAATTATTTACAAGTGTTTATGCGCCTAAAAATAATGCCAAAAAACATCCCATTTTAATGGTCCGTACACCTTATTCATGTTTCCCATATGGTAAAAATTTTAGCACTCGCTTATATACTAGTTATTGGAAAGAGTATTTAAAGGAAGGTTACATAATGGTTATACAAGATGTGCGCGGACGCTATATGAGCGAAGGTGATTTTGTGGATGTTCGTCCATTTATTGAAAATAAAAAATCAAAAAATGACATAGATGAAGCCAGTGACACCTATGATGCAGTTGATTGGTTAGTTAAAAACGTTGGTAGTAATAACGGGAATGTTGGTGTATTTGGCATTTCGTATCCCGGGTTTTACAGTACGATGGCAGCTCTCTCTAACCATCCGGCTATTAAGGCGGTTAGCCCTCAGGCGCCCGTTACCGATTGGTTTATAGGAGACGATTTTCATCACAATGGTGCTTTTGCGTTAATGGACGGATTTAATTTTTACTCCACCTTTGGTTTACCACGCCCAAAACCAACGTCGGAGGCTGAAAAAAGTTATAATTTTCCTGAAAAAGACAATTATAATTTTTATTTAAAACAAGGCGCTTTAGGTAATTTTAAAAAATTATTTTCCGATACTATAAAATTTTGGAATGAGTTAATGGAGCATCCAAATTACGATGCATGGTGGAAAGCCCGTGATGCCCGTCGAGCCTGTAAAAACGTTAAACCTGCCATGTTAGTAGTAGGTGGCACTTTTGATGCAGAAGATTGTTTTGGCGCTTGGAATTTATATAAAGCCATTGAAAAACAAAGTCCTGCTACAAACAACAAATTAGTTATGGGGCCTTGGTTTCATGGAGGTTGGAGTAGGGGATACGGTGCGAATCTGGGAAACGTAAGATTCGGTAGTAAAACATCCGAGTACTATCAACAAAATATAGAAATTCCTTTTTTTAATTTTTATTTAAATAGTAAAGGTGATGTAAATAAAATCGCAGAAGCCACTGTTTTTTTCACCGGCGAAAATAATTGGAAAACCTTTGATACGTGGCCTTCTAAAAAGGTTGAAATGACGCCCATTTATTTTAATCAGAATCAAAAATTACTTTTCCAACAACCTACATCAAACAGCTCCTTCTCAAAATATACTAGCAACCCAAATAAACCCGTGCCTTATACCCAAGATGTGCATTTGAATAGAACGCGGGAGTATATGAGCGACGACCAGCGCTTTGCCACTCGCCGAACAGATGTGTTAGTGTTTGAAACTGAAATTTTAGAAAATGACATTACCTTAGCGGGAACAGTTATTGCTGATTTAAAGGTAAGTATCTCTACAACCGATGCTGATTTTGTTGTAAAAATTATTGATGTTTTTCCAGACGATTTTAAATACGACACATCTTATTGCTGTAAAGGTGTAAAAAATGAGGTAGAAATGGCTGGTTACCAGATGTTAGTGCGTGGCGAAATTATGCGTGGACGATTTAGAAATAGTTTCGAAAAACCAGAGGCTTTTAAACCAAACACTATCGAAACAGTAAAATTTGAATTACCAGATGTGGCTCATACGTTTAAAAAGGGACACAAATTAATGATACAAGTACAAAGTTCGTGGTTCCCAATTTTTGATAGAAATCCACAGCAATTCGTAGATATTTATAAATGCACTACCGCCGATTTTATTGAAAGCGATATAAAATTATTTCATCAAAAAGAAAATGCCTCCAGTATTAGTTTGCCATTATTGAAAAATTAATTTAAAAAATGTAATATTAAAATGGCTCGGTACTTTTTAACGCTTTCATACAATGGTCTAAATTACAACGGCTGGCAAGCCCAAAAAAATACACCAAATACTGTACAGCAAGTAGTAGAAGAAAAAATGCAGTTGGTTTTAAAGCAAAAAACTGAAATTGTAGGCTGTGGACGAACAGACACTGGCGTGAGTGCAAAAAACTACATTGCCCATTTTGATTACGATTTAGAAAATTTAATAGAAAAAAAAGACTATTGGCTTCATAAACTTAATACCATTTTACCCGAATCAATTAGTATAAATAATTTGCAAAAAGTAAAAGATAATTCACATGCAAGATTTGATGCAATAAATAGAACCTATCATTATTTTTTACATCAGCATAAAGATCCATTTATACACAATAGCAGTTTTTATTTTTATGGCAATTTAAATTTTGAGTTAATGAATTTGGCAGCAACTGAGTTATTTAATTATACTGATTTTACAAGCTTTAGTAAACTACACGCTCAAACAAAAACAAATAATTGTAAAATTACAAAAGCCGTTTGGCAACAACTAGAAAATAAACAATGGCGTTTTACAATTACTGCCGACAGGTTTTTGCGCGGCATGGTGCGTGCCATAGTGGGCACATTGCTTTTACTAGGCAAAAATAAAATAAGTGTAAATGATTTCAAAAAAATAATAGAAGCTAAAACCCGACAACATGCAGGCAATAACGCACCAGCATATGCACTTTTTTTAACAGAAATAAATTATCCATTATACCTGGTTAGTGAGCAATAAACAACAAAAAAATAGAGCCATAAATTTTAATTTAATTCAACGAATATTGAGTTATACAAAACCCTATAAAAACCTTTTTTTTATAGCTATTGCAATAACTTTAGTTCTTTCGGCTGTTGCAATTGTTCGCCCATTATTAATCAGTTATACATTAAACGAATATGTTGCTAAACAAAAAAGTGTACAGGGCTTAAACGTTATGTGCCTAATTATATTTACAACTTTAATTACTGAGGCATTACTTCAAATTATTAATTTACGCGTAACAAATTTATTAGGGCAAAATATCGTTAAAGATTTACGTAGCCAAGTTTATAAACACATAATTAATTTAAAAAATACGTATTTTGATAATACACCCGTTGGTATGTTGGTTACCAGGGCTATTTCGGATATTGAAAGTTTAAGTGATGTTTTTGCGCAAGGGTTTATTGTTATTGCTGGCGATTTGGTAATGTTGCTTGTTTTTATTTGTGTTATGTTATTTAAAAATTGGGTATTAGCTTTACTTGCATTTACAACCATACCCTTATTATTTATTGCAACTGCATTATTTAAAAAAGGCGTTAAAAAAACATTTACACTAGTTAGAAATGCAGTATCCAACTTAAATACATTTACGCAAGAGCATATAATAGGTATGCGTTTAGTGCAATTGTTTAATAGAGAAGCGCAAGAATTTGAAAAATTTAAGGAGATAAATAGACAACACCGTGAGGCAAACATTCGTTCGATTTTTTATTATTCGGTATTTTTTCCGATTGTTGAAATTTTATCAAGCATCTCTATTGCAATGATAATATGGTATTCGGGGCTTAACGCCCTTAGTTTACATATCAGTTTAGGCGATATAACATTTTTTATAATGATGGTAAACATGTTGTTTAGACCTATACGTCTGCTCGCAGACCGTTTAAACACGCTACAAATGGGTTTTGTAAGCGCCGAGCGCGTTTTTAAAGTGTTAGATACGGATGAAAAAATTTCAGATAATGGACTAATACCATTTCTTTCAGTAAAACAAAACATCCAATTTAAAAATGTTTGGTTTGCGTATAAAGACGATAATTTTGTATTAAAAAACGTATCGTTTAAAATTGAAGCTGGTAAAACTGTTGCTATGATTGGCGCTACTGGAGCTGGTAAAAGTACCATTATAAATTTATTAAGTCGTTTTTATGAATATAATAGAGGCCAAATTTTAATTGATGATACAGAATTAAAAGATTATGAAATAACAACCTTGCGAAAAAACACTGGTGTAGTTTTGCAGGATGTACATTTATTTAATGATACTATTTTAAATAATATAACACTCAACAACCCAGATATTGCATTAAACGCAGTAACTGAAGCTACTAAACAAATTGGACTTTATGAGTATGTAATGAGTTTACCAAACGGGTTCAACTACCAGGTAACCGAGCGCGGGCAAAGCCTATCGGCTGGGCAACGCCAATTAATAGCCTTTATACGAGCTTATGTTTATAAGCCTGCTATTTTTATTTTAGATGAAGCTACTGCTACCATTGATACACAAACAGAAATGCTGATTCAAAAAGCAACTCAAAAAATTTCGGAAGGCAGAACATCTATTGTTATTGCCCATCGTTTATCTACTATTAAACACGTTGATAAAATTTTTGTATTTGATAAAGGTGAAATAATAGAAGAGGGTACTATTAAAGAATTATTAACTACAGAGAGTAGATTTAAAAAAATGTATGAGTTAAATTACAGCAGTGAAATTCTGATAGAGTAATTTTCAGTGTTTATGCTAGTCCCAATATTTTTTACAAATTGAGATAATTTATTTAGATTAGTATATTGTATTGAATTTAATTATTAAATATTTTATAATTGCGGTTGCATTTTTTCTGATGCAACTCAATTTGTTTGGGCAAAATATCGATTCGCTAAAACTTGCTTTTAAAAATGCTAAACATGATACAACAAGGTGCAATATTTTAAATGCAATGATTGAGGCGGAGCCCGATGAAAAAGTATGGCCTTTGTACAACAATCAGTTAAAAATGCTTGCAGAAAAAAATAGTAGTGTGAACGGCCCTCTTAAAAAAAATTATTTAAAATTTCTTGCATTGGCTTTTAATAATATGGGATTTAATTATGGAACCCTTGGCGACATACCAAAAACACTAGAATTTTTTAATAAGGGTTTAAAAATACAGGAAGAGATAGGGGATAAAAATGGCACCGCATTAACTTTATGCAACATGGGTGTGATTTATGAGCAACAAGGTGATATTGCTAAAGCGCTTGAAAATTTTCACAAAAGTTTAAAGATTAGTGAAGATAATGGAAATAAAAAGGGAATTTCATATTCTTTAAATAATATTGGCACAATTTATCTTGGGCAAGGGGATTACGCTAATGCATTAATATATTTTCAATTGAGTTTGAAGAAAAATGAAGAGATAGGAGATAAGAGTGGAATAGCATATACTTTAAATAACATTGGTGTATTATATAGAAATAAGAGGGAATTCGATAAGGCTTTGAATTATTTTCAGAAAAGTTTAAATTTTCACGAAGATGAAAAAGATAAAAATGGAATTGCGGAGGGTTTAGTTACCATAGGATCTATTTATAGTTCGCAAGGGGATATTAACAGAGCATTAAACTATTACCAACAGGCATTACGCATTCAAGAAGAGATTGGAGATAAAGCCGGAACTGCTTATTCTTTAAATAACATTGCTAACTTAATGATTAAAAAAGGCAATATGAATGAAGCCCTTTTCTTCGCTAATAAAGGTATGCACGTTGCAAAAGAGGTAGGGTTTCCAATTTCTATTCAGCAATCGGCAGGTATTCTCAAAAAAATCTTCCAAAAACAAAACAAATACAAAGAAGCCATTGAAATGTATGAGTTAGAAATTAAAATGAGAGATAGTATTAATAATCAGGAAACAAAAAAAGCCAGCATTAAATCACAATTTAAATATACTTACGAAAAAAAAGCAGCGCAAGACAGTGTTGCACATGCTAAAGAAACCGAAATTAAAAATGCAGAGTTAGATAAACAAAAATCAGAAATAAAAGCCAAACGTCATCAGCAATATGCTTTGTTCGGCGGGTTGGCATTACTGATATTTTTTGCAGGTTTTATTTATAGCCGTTTTAAAATAACTCAAAAACAAAAAACCATTATTGAATTAAAGGAAAAGGAAACTCAAAGACAAAATATTATTATTACTGAACAAAAGCATTTAGTTGAAGAAAAACAAAAAGAAATTTTAGAAAGTATTCGTTATGCTAAACAAATACAAACAGCTTTAATTCCTTCAGAAAAATATATTGCTAAGAATTTATCAAGATTAAAAAAAGACTAATTGAAAATTACGTTTAAAATATTTTTACTTTTTATTCTATTTGTGCAACAAAGCATAAGTCAAGCGCAGTCAATTAATGCTGGAAATAGAATTGTTGACTCTTTAAAAATTGTATTTAAAAATGCTAAGCACGATACTATTAAGTGCAATATTTTAAATGCGATGATAGATGCGGATGAAAGTCAGGAAAATTGTTTAAAATACAGTGAAGAATTAAAAAAAATAACCGAAGAAAATTTACGACGAGGGCAAACCAATAAAATTTTAAAACAGTTTTATTTATTAAACCTTGCCATTGCTTTAAACAATATTGGTTATAATGCAAGTTTAGAACACAATCCTAATAAAGCTTTGGAATATTATTTTAAATGTTTAAAAATATACAAAGATGTTGGTAGATTGGATGGTAATTATACCCAAGCACTTAGTAACATAGGTGTAGCATATTATGATCAGGGTAACATAACGGCTTCTTTAGAGTATATTGATAAGAGTTTAAAAATACGCGAACAACTTGGAGATAAATTAGGGATCGCTCAATGTCTTTCAAATATGGGTACTATCTTTCGTATTCAAGGCGATTTAGTTAAAACTGAAGAGTATTTAAGAAGAAGTTTAAAGTTGTTTGAAGAACTTGGCGATCAAAAAGATGTAGCAGCAGTATTATGTAACTTAGGGATAAATTACCGCATGGAAGGTAATACAGATAAGGCAATTGAATATTACAATAAGGCCTTAATTATATGCGAAAAAATGGGTAATAAAAGTTCTGGCGCTTTTGCTCTTAACAGTATATCAATAGTGTATCGTAATTTGGGCGATTTAAATAAAGCACTCGAGTTTAGTAGTAGAAGTTTAAAAATAAACGAAGAGATAAAAGACAAAATTGGCTTAGTAGATGTACTTACCAATATGGGGCAAATTTACCTTAAACTTGGGCAAATTGATAAAGCTTTACAACATGCCAATAGAGCCATGGATATTCTTAAAGAGATTGGTGACCCAAACAGAACATCCATTACTGCTAAGTATTTAACTGAAATTTATAAAGCCAAAGGTGACTATAAGCGTGCTTACGAAAGTTATCTCTTATCTATTGCCTTGCACGATAGTATTAATAATCAGGAAACAAAAAAGGCCAGTATAAAATCTCAATTTAAATATGCCTACGAAAAAAAAGCAGCTCAAGACAGTGTGGCGAATGCAAAAGAATCTGAAATTAAAAACGCAGAATTAGATAAACAAAAAGTTGAAATAAAAGCCAAGCGTAATCAGCAATACGCTTTGTTTGGTGGATTGGCATTGGTAATTGTTTTTGCCGCCTTTATTTATAACCGGTTTAAAATAACTCAAAAACAAAAGATCATTATCGAATTAAAAGAAAAGGAAACTCAAAAGCAAAATGAAATAATTACCAAACAAAAACTTTTAGTTGAAGAAAAACAAAAAGAGATCTTAGATTCCATTTATTACGCTAAACGCATACAAAGTGCATTGTTGCCAAACGAAAAATACATAAAACGGAAAATGAACCAACTAAATAAAAAAGGGTAGTTTAATAAAACAATTTGAAACCGATATTAAAATATGCATTACTAGCTTTAACAATTATCTTGCTTCAAGTTAATTTATTTGGGCAAAATAAAACGATTGACTCTTTAAAACTCTTACTTAAAAACGCTAAACACGACACTTTCCGTTGCGAAATTTTATTTGCCCTTTCGGAAAGCGAACCGGATGAAAACATTTGGCCAAAGTATAATGAAGAGCTAATGATCCTTGCTGAAAAAAATCTTGCTAAGGGTATTCCGCATAAAACTATTTATTTAAAATATCTTGCCACTGCTTTTAATAATGAAGGAGTAATTAACGACATTCGTGGAAACACCCAACTAGCTTTAGAATATTATCTTAAAAGCATAAAAATATTTGAAGAGTTAGGCGACAAAAATGCTACAGCTGGCGCATTAAATAACATTGGCTTTATTTATAATAACCAGGGTGATATTGAAAAAGCCTTAGAATGGTACCACAAAAGCCTAAAAAATTATGAAGCCCTAAACGACAAAAAAGGGGTAGCAACCTCTTTACTTAACATTGGTTCGATATATGAAGACCAGAATGATCAGGAAAAAGCTCTTGAATATTTTCACAAAAGCTTAAACGCTTTGTTACCAAACGGCGACAAAAAAATAATTGCCTATGCTTTAAATAATATTGGTGCCAGTTACAACAAACAACACAAAATTAGCGAGGCACTTGACTTTCTTCAAAGAAGTTTAAAGCTAAGAGAGGAAATTAGCGATAAGAGTGGAATAGCTACTTCTTTAAATAACCTTAGCATTGCATATAGTACGATTGGCAATAATCAGAAAGCTCTTGAATATAACAACAAAAGCTTAAAAATAAGAGAAGCTACTGGCGATAAACAAGGCGTGGCCGCGTCCTTAAATAACTCTGCCCGCCTGCTATACAAATTAGGTAATTCTAAACAAGCAGTTTCATTTGCACAAAAAAGCTTACTAATATCAAACGAGCTGGGCTTTCCGGATAATATAAAAAACGCGGCACTTTGTTTAAAAAAAATTTATATGGCTCAAAAAAAATATAAGGAGGCCTACGAAATGTATGAACTCGAAATTAAAATGAGCGATAGCATCAATAATCAAGAAACCCAAAAAGCAGCCATTAAAAAACAAATGCAATATACTTACGAGAAAAAGGAGCTAGAAGCAAAAGCCGAACAAGATAAAAAAGATACCATTGCAAAAGCAGAGTTAAAACAAAAAGAAAACGAACGTAATTATTTTATTGCTGGCTTTGGTTTAGTAGTAGCGCTTGCCTTATTTATTTTACGTGGCTATAAACAAAAACAAAAAGCAAACGCCATTATTTTAGTACAAAAACATTTGGTAGACGAAAAACAAAAAGAGATCTTAGATTCAATTCATTATGCTAAACGCATACAAACAGCATTATTGCCAAACGAAAAATATATAAAACGGAAAATGAACCAACTAAATAAAAAAGCTTAGTTTAGTAAAACAATTTGAAACCGATATTAAAATATCTATTTTTAAGCTTAACAATTATTTTGTTTCAGCTCAGTTTACTTGGCCAATACAACACGATTGACTCTTTAAAACTAGTGCTTAAAAACGCGAAGCACGATAGCACAAAATGTTTAACGCTTGGCTTATTATACGATGCAGAGACTGATCCTAAAGTCAAAATGGAACTGACCAAGCAAAGATTACAGACTGCAGAAACAAATCTATCAAGCAATAATAAAACTGAGCGTTTGTTTTTTTTTAAGCAAAAAGCATCTTCTTTAATCAACATTGGGAATGTTCATTTCAACCAAGGCGATATAACCAAGGCATTAGAGTATTATCACAAGGGGTTAAAGATTAGCGAAGAGATTGGGAATAAACGAGGGATAGCAATGTCTTTAAACAACCTAGGACGTATTTATGAAGGACAAAGCGACATCCACAAGGCTTTGGAGTATTTTCAAAAGAGTTTAAAAATAAAAGAAGAGATTGGGGATAAAACTGGAACAGCATCTTCTTTAATCAACATTGGGAATGTTTATTTCAACCAAGGCGATATAACCAAGGCATTAGAGTATTATCACAAGGGGTTAAAGATTAGCGAAGAGATTGGGAATAAACGGGGGATAGCAATGTCTTTAAACAACCTAGGACGTATTTATGAAGGACAAGGCGACATCCACAAGGCTTTGGAGTATTTTCAAAAGAGTTTAAAAATAAAAGAAGAGATTGGGGATAAAACTGGAACAGCAGGTTCCTTAACCAACATTGGGAATTTTTATTATAAACAAGGTGACAAGCAAAAAGCATTAGAATATTATCACAAGAGTTTAAAGATTCGGTACGAGATTGGTGATAAAGTAGGAATAGCAACGTCTTTAAACAACATTGCAATAATCTATAAGGACCAAGGCGACATCCCAAAAGCATTAGAATACAACTACAAGAGTTTAAAAATTAGAGAAGAGTTAGGGGATAAAGAAGGAACAGCAATGTCTTCAATTAACATTGGGGCTATTTATCAAGCCCAAGGTAATCTAAAAGAAGGGTTCATTTATGGCAATAGAAGTATGCAGTTAGCCAAGGTATTAGGTTATCCTTTTTATATAAAAGCCTCAGCCGCACTTCTAAAAACAATCTTCCAAAAGCAAAACAAATACAAAAAAGCTTTTGAAATGTTTGAGTTGGAAATAAAAATGAGGGATAGCATTAATAACCAAGAAACTCAAAAAGCCACCGTTAAAAAGCAAATGCAATATACCTACGAAAAAAAGGAGTTAGAAGCAAAAGCCGAACAGGATAAAAAAGATGTAATTGCAAAAGCCGAATTAAAACAAAAAGAAAACGAGCGTAATTATTTTATTGCTGGCTTTGGTTTAGTAGTAGTGCTTGCATTATTTATTTTGCGTGGTTACAAACAAAAACAAAAAGCAAATGCAATTATTTTGGAACAAAAACACTTGGTAGATGAAAAACAAAAAGAAATTTTAGACTCTATACATTACGCTAAACGCATACAAACAGCATTATTGCCAAACGAAAAATATATAAAACGAAAAATAAACCAATTAAATAAAATAGCTTAGGTCTATTTTTTTAATAACAGCCCTAAAAATTGTAATTTAAAATCTATATTTTTAGTAAAAATTTAATTCTACAAAATATGTTCGATAATTTATTAAACTTAGTAAAACAAAATGCTGGCGATGCTATTATTAATAACAATGCCATCCCTAACGAAAAAAACGATGAAGCTATTCATTCTACAACCACCTCAATTGTTGATACTTTAAAATCGCAGATTTCAAGCGGAAATTTAAATTCAATTATGGAACTATTTAAAGGCGGAAACACAACCAACGTTACAAACACACTAAACACCAATGTTTCGGGCGATTTAATGAAAAAATTTAACCTCGACCAAACCACGGCAACAAATATTGCCAGTAGTTTACTTCCAAAAGTTATGGACAGTTTTGTTAAAAAAACCAACGACCCAAATGATACTAGTTTCGACCTTTCAAGTATTGTTAGTTCTCTTGGAGGTAATGTTGGTGGCATTGGCGGAATGCTAAAAGGCCTTTTTTAAGGAATAAATATCTAAGTATAATTTGCAAACAGTAAGTTAAATTTTTTCCTACATTTTAAAAGGCACTCCATTTTGGCAAACAAAAGTGTTCTTAACATAGTATCATTCAAAAGCATTTAGATTTTTGTATGTAAAGTTTATGTTAGCTAAATTACGTTAAGGTTATTAAAACTTAAATCAAACATAATGTAGCTTTAAACTACAATAGATAGTATTTGCTGTAATTTGCAATATGCGTTTAAATTATTTTGCACTGTTTTTTTTAATATTAAAAATTGCAGCATCACAGATACAATCTTTAAAAAATACATCTACTTCCAGTGCCATTATGGATAGGGGTCCGTATCTAAATTTAGGCACGCAAAACAGTGTAATAATTAAATGGCGCACCACAACAGCTTCTGACACCAAGGTGTATTATGGCACAGCTGTTAGTTCATTAACAAATGTGGCTTACAATGGGGCTTTAGTTATTAACCACGAAATAAATATTACAGGCTTAACACCCTCTACCGTATATTATTACGCCGTAGAAAGTTCGGGCTCAACGTTAACAGTGCCATCCAGCACCGTATTTTTTAAAACAAGCCCAATTACTGGCGCAAGTGGAAATTATAAATTTTGGGTAATTGGCGATGCCGGTACTGGTGATGTAAATACTGCAAACGTGAGAAACGGATTTTTAAATTATACCGCTAATAGCCATATTGATGGGTGGTTATGGTTAGGTGATAATGCCTATGATAATGGATTTGATTCGCAATACCAAAGCAATATTTTTTCAAATAATATGTATCAAAACGAGTTAAAACGCATAATTGTTTGGCCTTCTTCGGGTAACCACGAATTCGATAACTATGTTATTAATCCTTTTGCGTCACCACCGTATCCCTATTTCGATATTTTTACATTACCTACAGCGGCAGAAGCGGGTGGTTTACCATCAGGAACTGAAAAATATTATTCGTATAATTATGGCAACATACATTTTATTGTTTTAGATTCGTATAGTATGGGTAGAAATACAAACGACCCAATGGCCGTTTGGTTAAGTAACGATTTGTTGGCAAACACTCAACCTTGGACAATTGCTTATTGGCATCACCCACCTTACACAAAAGGAAGCCATAATTCAGACAATAGTAATTTTTTAGATGGAGAGTTACCCGAAATCCGCCAAAACATTATCCCTATTTTAGAAGCCGGCGGGGTAGATTTAGTTTTAAACGGACACAGCCATTGTTATGAGCGTTCTTATTTAGTGGATGGACACTATGGCAATTCAAATACATTTAATGCGTCTATGAAAAAAGATGGTGGTAGCGGTAGCTACCCAAATGCTTGTCCTTACCAAAAACAAACACAGGTTTCAAAAGCTAATAAAGGCGCTGTTTACACGGTTTGTGGTTGCTCAAGCAAATTAGGTACCACATCTTCGGGATGGCCTCATCCAGTATTTTACAATTACTCAAATACAATTTATGGCAGTATGTTGTTAGAAGTAAATAATAATAGATTAGATGCAAAATTTATAAACTCAAGTGCCACAGTTGTCGACCAATTTACAATAGTAAAAAATGCAGGTAAAAAGGTTACATTAACCACCTGTCCTAATCAGCCTTTAACCTTAACGCCCTCGTGGCCGGCTACGGTGCAGTGGTTTCCATTAGGTGTTACACAAAACACAGTTTCAATTAGTACTGTTGTTTCAACGGTATATTATTCTTATGACCCCTTAAGCTGTATTAAAGACACGTTCGTTGTTAATGTTTTGCCATCACAGTTATGCAGTACAATTACTGCCATTTATCAAAACGAATTAAACAATCAAGTGGTAGTTTATCCAAATGTATTAAGCAAAGCAAATACTAAATTAAAAATAAATTATATGCCCGATTTGTTAATTAATAGCATACAATTTTACGACGTAACGGGTAAAAAATTTGCATCTACTTTTAACGAATTAAATACTACTAGTAGCGAAGCAGACACGCGCCATTTAACTACTGGCGTATATTTTATTGAAATACAATTTAACGATAACAAAAAGGCATACAAAAAAATAATTATAACCGATTAAAAAAACTAAAACACATGAAACTAAAAACTACTTTATTAATTGCATTAAGTTTACTGTTCTTAAAATCAAATTTAATCAAAGCACAATGTACGGTAACCACTATTTCTGGCGATTTTACAGTATCGTCGAGTATTATTTTATCAGGGACATATAGCGTTACTGGGAAATTTTATGTTCCTAATGGTGTTACCGTTTTTGTAAATAAATATTCAGCCAATTCTTGTGGAAAACTAGAGATTTATGCTAAAAGTGCTGTTATTAACGGACAAATTAATGCCGATGATGCTGGCTATATTGGTGGTTTAGCTGGTGTAGGTGGCACAAGTGTTACGAGTTTAACAGGTGATGTTGTGTCGTTAACAGGCTGTAGCAATAAAGATAATACGGGGCAAGTTACTATTGAAGGTGGTAAACAAGGTTTTGCAGGTAGCGGGCCAGGTGCAGGTTTAGCAGGTGGTTTGGGGCAAAACGGTTCGGGGCCAAAACAACAATGTTTAAATAATAACGATGAAGCAGGTATGATTGGTTCTGGCGGTGGCGGCGGCGGCGGCGGCGGTGGAAGCTACGGCGGTAAAGGTGGTAATGCTGGTGCTGGCGGAAACGGAACAAACTCTTATACAGCAACCGGTGCAAACGTTTCAACAGGCTTTGCCGTAGTAGCAGGTAATGGTGGGGCTGCAGGATTGTCGGGTGCAAATTATGGTACCGCTAGTTTAAATGATATCGATTTGGGGTCTGGTGGTGCTGGTGCAGGAGGGGGTGCTCGTTCGTTTGTAATAGGTAGCAACGGTAACAAAGGTGGTAACGGAGGTGGCATGGTAAAAATTGTTGTTCAAGACACTTTAATTATAACAGGTTCTATTTCTGCTAATGGTACAGCTGGTTTAACAGGCGGCGCAGGCGGCGGCGGCGGTGTAACAGCAAAATGTTGTACAGATGGTTGTGATGATTGTGGAGAGGCAAACTTATCGTGTGGTGCTGGTGGCGGTTCGGGTGCTGGTGCTGGTGCTGGTGGCGGTATTTATTTAGAGTCGGCTAGCAAAATGAATATAACAGGTAACTTAAGTGTAAATGGTGGTAGTGGAGGAGCTGGGGGCGTAAAAGGTAATGGTGTAAGTTGTAACTATAGTGCTACTTTTTGTGGCACCCAAGTTTTAACAAGCGGAAATGGAAACAATGGTAATTTAGGCGGCGGTGGCGGTGGTGGCCGAATTAAAATTTTTGTGCCAACCTGCGTTTCTAATACAATTAATCCAATTACTGCTGTTAATGGTGGTTTAGGTTTTGCTAATGGTTTACCGGGCACCTACAGTTTAATGTGTACTGTAACAAGTCTAGAGGAAAATACTGTTTATCATAAAATTTCTATTTATCCAAATCCATCGTCAAACTCTATTCAAGTAAATTTTAAATACCCACAATTATTAAAAGACAATCAAGCAGAGTTTCAAATTTATTCGGTTAATGGCCAATTGGTTTATAAAACTAAATGCGAATTAAATCAATTAGAAAATCAATCTATTAGTATTTCAGAGTTATCAAACGGCGTTTATTTTTTAAAATTAATTTCGAGCGATGCTACCGTAGTTGAAAAATTTATTAAAAATTAAAAAGTAATAAAACCAACAAATGAAAAACATATATTTCTTTATCCTCTTATTTAGTGCTAGTGTTGCATTTTCGCAAAAGCAAGAACATAGAGTCGCCTTGCAACAATGTTTACAGCCATTTTATCACGGTGTTGCTTCTGGCGACCCTCTATCGGATAGAGTAATTATTTGGACAAGAGTAACACCCACAGTAAACCAAATTAATCAATCTATTGTTGTTAATTGGAAAGTAGCTACGGATACAGGCATGGTAAATGTTGTACAAAGTGGAGCAATCTTAACAGATTCATCGGCCGACTTTACTGTTAAGATAGATGTTACAGGTTTAAATGCAAACAAATTTTATTATTATGAGTTTCAAACAGGCGGTTATTTGTCGCCTCGCGGAAGAACAAAAACAAACCCTGTTGGTAACACAGATAGCCTGCGTTTTGCTTTAGTGTCTTGCGCCAATTATGAGGCGGGTTGGTTTAATGTGTATGCAAGTTTATTGCAACGCGAAGATTTTGATGCCGTTTTAGCGTTAGGTGATTATATATATGAATACAATACCGGAGGCTATTCTCCAAACTCCAATGTAAATAGGCAGTGGTCGCCAGCCAACGAAATTCTTTCGGTTGCTGATTATAGAATGCGTTATTCAACGTATCGTTTAGATGTTGATTTACAACGTTTGCATCAGCAGTTCCCATTTATTATTGTTTATGACGACCACGAATTTGCAAACGACGCGTGGATGAATGGGGCACAAAACCATCAACCAAACGAAGGTTTATGGAGCGATAGAAAAGCCATGGCATTTAAAGCTTTTTTTGAATGGCAACCCATCCGCCAAACAAGCCAATCTAATCCAAATCAAATTTACCGTACATTTAGTTATGGCAACTTAATTGATTTAATGATGTTAGATACCCGTGTTGAAGGCAGAGATTTGCAAGCAGGAACTTCTGGTGCAACGGTTACAGCAAACTCTCGCCAATTATTAGGAACTACACAATACAGTTGGTTAACAAATAAATTAAGCACCAGCACAGGCCAATGGAAAATTTTAGGGCAACAAGTAATGATGGCTCCTTTACAGGTTTTTGGAGTTGGCTTTAATGGCGACCAATGGGATGGCTACCCTGCAGAGCGAACCAGAGTTTATAACCACGTTTTAAATAATAATATTTCAAATATGGTGGTTTTAACTGGCGATATTCACTCATCATGGGCAAACGATTTACCTACATCTTCCTATAATGGCAATACTGGTGGCGGTTCTGCCGGTGTTGAATTTGTTACCCCAAGTGTTACATCGCCCGGCCTCACAATATCTGGTGGAGCATCTGTTATACAAGCAGCTAACAGCCACATCAAATATTGCGATTTAACAAACCACGGATACGTAATTATGGATGTGAACAAAACACGCACACAAGCAGATTGGTTTAATATTACAACAATTGATAGCCAATCCAGTGCTTTTAGTTATGTAAAATCGTTTTACGTAAGTAATTTACAACGCTTCTTAAAACCAATAAATTCGGCAGCATTACCACGCACTTCTATATTTGGAATAAAAGCACCTTTATGTCCACGCGTTATTACCACAAATTTATTTAATCAGTCAAGCAATCAACCTATAATATTATCTGCTTTTCCTAACCCGGTTAATAATTATTTAACAGTTCAATTGCACCAAGTAATTGAAGGAGATTTAAATTTTAGTATTTACGATGCAAGTGGAAAAATTGTAAAAATACAACTACAAAAAGAAGCACAAATTGGAGTAAATAAATATTATATTCCTATGGAAGATTTGTCAACCGGCGTATATTTGTTAAAAATTAATACAGGTGATTATTCTCAAACACTTCAGTTTATTAAAAATTAATAAAATAGTTGTTTATAAAGTTTTTTTTGTATCTGTTATTTTATTTGTTGCGTTATCTTTTAGCGTAACTAAAGACCAAGATTTTTCTGACAAGCTAACTAATTTTATTATTGAAAAAGTTAAACTTTCAAGTATAAATATTGATAGCGTTAGCTATTATATTAAAACAAGTAATAACAAAAAAAAAGCAATTAAATTTTATGAACTTGCTCGGAACAATTATAAACAGGTTGAGTTTTACTTAGAATATCACTTCCCTTTTCAGTCAAAATATTTTTTAAACTCAGCCTTAGTAAATAAAGCTGAGTACGAATATGGTTTTAAAACGTTTATGCCACATGGTTTTCAGGTAATTGAATCGTATTTGTATGCACCTTTTACCGATTCAACCATTCAAATTAATTATGAGTTAGATTTATTAAAAAACAACTTTAATAGCATTGAAACAAAAACAAAAAGTAGGTTTACAAAATCGGCTACAACAGTTGATATGTTACGTTTTGAATTGGTAAGGATAATGGCTTTGTATTTAAATGGCTATGACTGTACACTAAATAAGCAAAATTTACAAGAAACTAAATATATAATGTTTGGCTTTGAAAATGTAATAGAATTAAATGAAGTAAATGAAAAAGAAAAAACAACTATTCTTAAATTAATACATTCTGCCAACAATTACTTAACTAAAAATTTTGACTACGATTCTTTTAATCGGTTAGAATTTATTGTAAACTATTTAAAACCTTTATATGAGGCCTTATATAATTTGTATGAGGATAATGAAAAGTTGTTGCAAACCAACTATGCTATTAATATTAGGCGACAAAAATTTTATGATGAAAAATGGCTAAATAAAGATTATTTTTCGGTGGTATTAAAAGATTCGTTATTGGTAAATAATCAAATAGCCTTAGGTAAACTTTTATTTTTCGATCCCATTTTATCTGGTAATAATCAGCGTGCATGCGCCTCTTGCCATAATCCAAATTACGGCTTTGGCAGTAATATCGATTTTAATGTAGAGTTTTCTTCAACTCAAAAATTAAAGAGAAATACACCTAGTTTATTGAATGCCGTTTTTCAGAAAAGTTTTTTTCTAGATGGTAGAAGTTTACAATTAGAAGACCAAGCTAGCGATGTACTTACAAACCATAAAGAAATGTTTGCCACACCACAAGAGCTTGTTAAAAAATTACAATTAAGTAGCGAGTATATAGCGTATTTTAAAAAGGCATTTGCAAATACACAAGATACTGCTATAACATATTATGCTGTTTTAAAATCAATTAGTGAATTTGAAAGAACCTTAGTTACTTTAAACTCAAGGTTTGATAAATATTTAAGGGGGAACCTTAAACAATTAACAGCAGATGAAATAAAAGGCTATTCCATTTTTTCGGGAAAAGCACTCTGCGGAAGTTGTCATTTTTTTCCTTTGTTTAATGGCATTACACCGCCTTTTTACAGTGATAATGAGTTTGAAGTAATTGGCACCCCATCAACAAAACAAAACAACAAATTAGCAAACGATAGTGGTAGGTATAAAATTTCAAAAAATCCCATTCACCTATCCGCATACAAAACACCGGGTATCCGCAACATAAGCAAAACCGCACCCTATATGCATAATGGCGTTTATACAACCATTGATGAAATTATTGACTTTTACAAAAAAGGTGGGGGCAAAGGATTTGGTATTACTATCTCAAATCAAACCTTGCCGTTTGACTCGTTACAGTTGTCACTAACAGAAGTTAGTCAATTAAAAAAATTTATATTATCCTTAAACGATTCTTCTTTAGTAATAAAAGCCCCAAAGTTACTTCCCTACATAAAAGGATATGAAAGTAGAAAAATTGGAGGTAACTATTAAGTAATGTTAAAATTATATTTAGGTAACTTAAGTGTTAATTAAGCACAGCGTTTTTAATTTTAAATTAACGCTTAATTTAAGCTAATATTACATTGCTGTGTCATATTTGTAAAACTCAATTAATGAAAACGTTTTACAAAACAATTGTTCTATCTGATATTCACTTAGGAATTAAAGCCAGCAAAGCAAAAGAGGTTGTTCATTTTTTAAAACACCACAAATGCGAAACGTTAATTTTAAATGGCGATATCATTGATGGCTGGCAACTAAAAAAAAGTGGAAAGTGGAAAAAGCAACACAGCAACTTTTTTAAACATATCATTAGTTTAACATCGAAAAAAAAGTGCCAAATTATTTATTTAAGAGGCAATCACGATGATTTTTTAGAAGAAATATTGCCGCTTAAAATTGGGAACTTTTCTATTAAAAAACACTACACGCACTTTGGCGTAAATAAAAAATACTTTGTTACCCATGGCGATATTTTTGATAATGTTACTACTAATTTAAAATGGATTGCAAAATTAGGCGATGTTGGTTACACGTTTTTACTGTGGTTAAATAGGCATTATAATAATTATAGAGAGAAGCGTGGTTTGCCGTATTATTCATTATCTCAGGCTGTAAAAGCAAAAGTTAAATCAGCCGTTTCTTTTATATCCGATTACGAAGGCGAATTAGTAAAGGTAGCAAAGGCGCGCAAGTGTGCAGGTATTATTTGTGGCCATATTCATCAACCCGCTATTAAAGTTATTGACGGAATAGAATATTTAAATAGTGGCGATTGGGTAGAGAGTTTAACGGCTTTAGTTGAAGATACAGAAGGCAACTGGAAAATCATCTATTATCAAGAATGGTTAGAAGAATACACAAAACAACAAGAAATAAAAAATAATAAAAATTCAATATCAGATATATTACCTAAAGGAGTAACAGTTAATGAATAATTTACCAAAAAAATATATACTGGCCATACAAGGTGAGGGGCGGGGGCATATGACACAGGCACTAAGTATGTACGATATGCTTATTGAACAAGGGCACACGGTTTGTGCTGTTTTATTAGGTTCTAGCGGAAGCAGAGATATACCAAAGTTTTTTTTCGAAAAAATTAATGCGCCAATTATTCAATTGATTAGCCCCAATTTTGTAACCGATAAAAAAAACAAGAGTATAAATGTTACAAAATCGGTAGTTCATAATTTAAAAAAAATTAAAACGTTTAAACAAAGTTTAAAAAAAATTGATGAGTTAATGCAAGAACATCAGCCTGATGTAGTAATTAATTTTTTTGATTTATTAATTGGTTTGTATTATAGGTATTATAAACCGAAAGCGAAATTAATTTGCGTTGCCCATCAATATATTTACTTTCATCCCGATTTTGAGTTCCCTCCTGGCCGCTGGTTAGATAAGGCTTCTATTAAATTTTTTACAAAACTTACCGCAAAAGGCTCTTCAAAAAACCTGGCTTTGTCTTTTTATAAAATACATACTAATAATGAGGATGTAATAGTTGTACCGCCATTATTACGCAAGGAGATTTTTGAATTAGAAACTAAAAACGACGATTTTTATTTAGTATATTTAGTTAACAACGGGTATTTTGAAGAGATTTTAGAATGGCATAAAGCAAACCCAACGATTGAATTACACTGCTTTACTGACCAGCCAGATAAACTTTACTCAAATTATACATTTGATAAAGAAAAACTTTTTGTACATGCCATTAACGATACCTTGTTTTTAGAAATGATGAGTAAATCAAGTGGGCTGGCAAGTTCGGCAGGTTTTGAAAGCGTTTGTGAAGCGATGTATTTAGGCAAGCCAGTTTTAATGGTGCCAATACAAGGGCATTACGAGCAGTTTTGTAACTCACGCGATGCCGTAAAAGCAGGTGCTGGTGTATTTAACGACTCTTTTAACCTAAGCAAACTCACTCATTTTATCTCAACAAATAGTAGCGAAAACAGATTGTTTAAAAACTGGGTAGCAAATGCAAAAGATAGAATTTATAAAGAAATAATAAGTATTTAAAAATAGCAAACTATGATAGCAAAATACAAAATTTCGTTTTTAAAAGTAGTTGTAGTAATACTAAACTTAGTAAACGACAAATAATAAGAAATATAATAGTTAGATGATTTTTATAAAACTTTCTAATTAGTATCTTTAACAAAAATCAACTACCTACTATGCCACGTAAACTTTTGTTTATTGTAAATCCAAATGCTGGAAAAAAAATTTCTAACCACTTAATTGATACCATTCGAAAAGAATTCCCGCAAAATGTCTATTATCAAATTGTTGTTTGGAAAGATAAAGATCATTTTAAAGAGGTTTTAGATATACTTCATTCGCAAGATTATACCGATGTAGTAGCCGTTGGTGGAGATGGTACAGTGAACCAAGTTGCTAAAAGTGTAATTGGCACTAATATAACATTAGGCATTGTGCCTTCTGGTTCGGGTAATGGTTTAGCGCGTAGCCTTGGCTTATCGATGAATGTAGAAGAGGTAATAAAACAAATTTATACGGGCAAAACTGTAACTATTGATAATGGTATCGTAAACGGCATACCATTTTTTTGTACAAGTGGTGTTGGGTTTGATGCACATATAGGTAACTTATTTGCTACTGCTACTAAACGTGGTTTACAAGCATATATAAAAATTACGTTTAGAGAATTATTTAAATACCGAGCAAAAAATTACACGTTAAAATTTAATGGTGAGGAAATTAAACGCAAAGCATTTTTAATTACTGTAGCGAATGCCGGACAATATGGTAACGATTTTTACATAGCGCCTCAAGCAAATATGCAAGACGGAAAATTTCACATTGCCATTTTAAAACCCTTTAATCCTTTTAGTGTGTTTGGATTATTTATTAAAATTATAAAAAACAAAGCACATTTAAGTAAACACATCGAAACCTACACCACTAATAAACTTACAATTACACGCCAAAGTAAGGACACAATACATTTTGATGGCGAACCAGCCATAGAAGGTACTGAGGTGGTTTATGAGTGCAAGCCCGCATCTTTAAAAGTAATAGTTGGTAATTCCTTTAAAGCGGTTTAACATCAAAGTATAATGGCTGTAAAAACAAAAAAGTTATTTCTTTAAGAAATAACTTTTTTGTTTTTACAATATTCTCTAATTTACTCTACAATTAATTTTTTTGTACGTGTTGTATTCCCTTGTTTTAATTTTACAAAATAAATACCCGACGTAAATGTACCAATGTTTACAACTGTTTGTTGGTTGTAAATGGCAGACTGATAAACAACTTGTCCAACAGTATTTAGTATCTCGATTGTTCCGGGTACTGAGGCTTCTAGTTGTATATTTAATATTCCACTTGCCGGATTTGGCATTATCTCAAAATTTAAATTCTGTTTTACTAGTTCTTCTATACCAACAATAGAACAAGATGAATTTACATAAGTATTAGTAAAAGTTAATTTTGCCGCGCTAAAATAATGTGTATTATTTGTTAATTGTGAGTAAGGTTGGCTATTACAAACCGTTATAGGCACAATTATATCGGTGGTACCAGATGTAATGTTAGCAGTACTTGATTTTTGAGAGGTATAATGTAGCATCGCTCTATTAACAACATTTACATTTGCTACACCTGTACCACTACTTGGGTTTGTAACATTTATTTTAGTAGCAGAAATTGAGCCAGTGCTAACATTATACAAACGTGCTTTAATATTTGGTATTGTGTTCCATTTCTTAGTATTGGTGGTTGCGTTTGTATCCGATTCTGCCCAAGTGTATACAAGGTGTTGTCCGTTAGGCGTACGGCTAACCTGAATTCTACTATCCGAAGTGATTTTACCTGCATTATCATCCCAAGGATTATCACTAAAGCCAGGACTTCCCGATTGGCTACCTGGAGCCTCTGTACTTAAAGAATCTACCGTAATATAACTCCAAGCAGAATTGCCATCCGTTATAAAATCGTATAAATAAGGGCGTTTACCAGGAGTGTGATTCCAAGTATAATCTTCGCTTCCATGTCCAGTAACGCTTGCTAAGGAATCTAAATCATTACTTGCTGTGCTGGCAATAGTTGTCACCACATGTAATCTGCCATTTGCATCTACCGTGCAATCTAGTCCTTCGTTTACATTAAAAAAGGGTATACGTAAACTCGAACTAGACCAAACTGGGTCTAAATGGCTAACAATACATTGATAGGAAGGACTGTTAAAATTAATACCATTTAACAATGCCCACGAGGTGCCACCGTTAGACGTTTTGTAAACTATTGGTTGCCATCCTATGTTAGAACCTGTTTGACCTGTTCTGGTTCCAATAAAAACAATATACCCTACTGTTCCTGCTTCGTCCCAAGCTTGGTATAAATTTGTACTCATTTGTTTCTCCAAACTGGTGGGTTGAACTACCACCGGAGGAATAAAGGAATCCGTTGTCCAAACAAATACGCCTGCATTAAAAGTACCTTTTACTAATTGAGCCCCTCTAATGTCGGTTTGTGAAGCGTTTACATCATTTATAATTTGTGCTAAGGTTCGAACTACACCGTTATCTGTGCTCGTAAAACCAAATTGTGCGAAATCTTGTTTACCTTGGTTAGCAGCATAAGTAGATTGGGAGTTTGAAAATAATTGCATGGCATTTGGCACAGAACTTGCAGTATTATTGTATAAAGTAGAGCCTGGCGTAGCTAATTGTTTACTTGCATACCAGCTACCACTCCAACTACCACTATTAATACTTGGGCCCGAACCAACAGCATAAGCATTTGCAATGTTGGTGTTACCCGGAGGGTTGTATATACCACCTTGTGGGTAACGGCCTGGGTCGTTGGCACTGCTGTAAATACACGTACTATCCCAATTACTTCCCCAATTGGTCGAAATCATTGCCACAATAACACCACTGTTATCAGCAGGCTGCCCAACATAAGTAGCGCTTTTGCGTTGTATAAACGATACCGCATTTAAATTATCATTATACTGCAGCGGTTTTGCTGCGTTTGACAATAATCCATATACATTAGAGGAGCCCGAAAACGCATTAAAAATAAGCGTTGTCGTTAGGGCTGCTTCTTTTAATACCAAAGGGGTATATTGTTTGTTAATGTTTTGTGGCTCACTAATTTTATTTTTCTCAGCCAAACGCTTTTGCATATTTATAATGCTTGTTTGCGCAGTAACAGTTGCAGTTATAAAACCACCAATTGTTATAAGGGTATTTAGTTTATTCATTTCTAATTAAATTTGGACTAGCAATGTACAACATTATTCCCTTGCAATAAAATATATTTTTACATTTTAATATTATATTTGAACTTTAATTCCTCTTATGGCAACTATAGAAAAGATCGTATCTAAACAACAAAATACTATGAACTCAAAAATCACTTTATTAGAACAAAAACAAGCCGAAGCCTTATTAGGTGGTGGACAAAAACGTATAGACTCACAACATAAAAAAGGAAAATTAACAGCGCGTGAACGCTTGCATTTTTTGTTAGACGAAAATAGTTTCGAAGAAATTGGAATGTTAGTTACCCATCGTAGTAAAGATTTTGGTTTAGAAAACGAACAGTATTTAGGAGATGGCGTTGTAACTGGTTACGGCACTATTTCAGGGCGATTGGTATATGTATTTTCTCAGGATTTTACAGTGTTTGGCGGTTCTTTATCGGAAACGCACGCCGAAAAAATTTGTAAAATAATGGACTTGGCTATGAAAAACGGCGCACCCGTTATTGGCTTAAACGATAGTGGCGGCGCACGTATTCAGGAAGGTGTTGTGAGCTTAGGTGGCTATGCCGATATTTTTTACCGCAATGTGAGAAGCAGTGGTGTTATACCGCAACTAAGTGCTATTATGGGACCTTGTGCCGGCGGTGCAGTGTATAGCCCAGCCATGACCGATTTTATTTTAATGGTAGAAAACACCAGTTACATGTTTGTTACAGGCCCTAACGTTGTAAAAACAGTAACACACGAAGAAGTAACCAGCGAAGAGTTAGGCGGCGCCATGACACATGCTACAAAAAGTGGTGTAACCCACTTTGCCTGTGCTAATGAGGTAGAGGCTATTAATTATTTAAAAACTTTGTTAAGTTACGTTCCGCAAAACTGTGAAGAAGATGCACCAAGTGTGCCTTACGAACATAACGGTTCGGAGCTACGCCCTGAATTAAATTCTATTATACCTGACAATGCTAACCAACCTTACGACATTAGAGAAGTAATTGAAAAAGTAATTGACGATGGTACTTTTTTTGAAGTGCATAAATTATTTGCCGAAAATATTGTGGTAGGTTTTGCCCGTTTAGCAGGTAGAAGCATTGGTATTGTGGCTAACCAGCCTGCGGTATTAGCCGGAGTGTTGGACATACATTCTTCTACCAAGGCGGCACGTTTTGTGCGTTTTTGCGATTCGTTTAACATCCCATTATTAGTGTTTGAAGATGTGCCGGGCTTTTTACCGGGCACTGACCAAGAGTGGAATGCCATTATTACCAACGGTGCAAAATTGTTGTATGCCTTTAGCGAAGCCACTGTGCCGCGCATTACCGTTATTACCCGCAAAGCCTATGGCGGTGCCTATGATGTAATGAATAGTAAGCACATTGGTGCCGATATGAATTATGCTTGGCCAATTGCAGAGATTGCAGTAATGGGTGCAAAAGGTGCGGCTGAAATTATATTTAAAAACGAAATTACTGCGGCAAAAAACCAAGAAGAAAAATTAAAAGAAAAAGAAGACGAATACAAAACCATGTTTGCCAACCCATACCGCGCCGCAGAACGCGGCTTTATTGACGAGGTAATAAAACCCGAACAAACTCGCGAAAAATTAATACGCGCCTTTAAAATGCTGGAGAAGAAAGTAGACAAGTTGCCTAAGAAAAAACATGGGAATATACCTTTGTAAGAATTATTAAATTATTAAAAAATGAAAAATAAATTTGTTATTAAAATTATTCTAGGCTTAGCTGTAATTCTTTTACAAAGTTGCGCCACTATTTTATATGGTCCAACCGAAAAAATAAAAATTACAAGTGCACAAAACAATCTTGAATTAAAAGTTAATGGTAAAGTAACCGACACAATTGCTAATCAAATTACTTTAAAAAAGAAATACAAAAATCCAACGTTAGAAATTTTTAAACCTGGATTTGAAAAGGAGACCTTTAAGTTTCATCGGGTACGTAGAAATGGAGCGCAAATCTTGGCTTTAGAAGGTATTGTGTTTGGAGGAATTGGTCTAATGACAACAACTCCTCTTTATTTTTTGTTAAAACCAACTAAAACCAGTAATCCTCAAGCCATTATTGGCCCGTTTATTGCAGCGAGCGCAGCATTAGTTGTTGGCAGTAGCATAGATTATATAACTCATTCTGCTAATACATTTATTTACGATTCATTACGTTTTGATTTAACTCCTGATGTAAAAAAAGTTTCATTAGATTCTGTATCATCCTTTAATTGCTCATCTGTAATTTTTAAAATTAAGAATGGGGCGACTATTGGCAAAGCATATAAAGCAGAAACTGCGAAGGTGAAATTTGTAGAAGATTTAACATGGTTAGCTGAAAGTAATGCTTCGTTTTCTGATTTAAAAAATGAAATGAATGCAGAGTTGCTTGAAGTTGGATATACTAAAGAAAATGCCGCTAATAAAAAAAGCGATGCAAACAATAAATACTCTCTGGTGTGCGAAGTAAATAATGTCAAATTAAATCAATATAATTTTATCGGGGAGGTTGAGCGTGTTTACCAAACAGCAAATGTGATTGGATATAAAATTCACTATAATCCTGATAATTTTTGCGAATTAAATACAAAATGGTCTTTAATTAATAACTTTAATGACGAAGTTGTTTTTGAACGAACTATTTCATCTTCATCTTTTGTAAATAATGAATCTGCGAGTTTGGTTATTAAAAAAACCTTAGTTCAATCTATTAAAAAATTAATGAGCGACAAGGAGTTTATAACAGCCACTAAGAAGCACATAAATAACACAAAATCAAATTCCGGAGCAAGCGATGCATTTGAAAAATTAATTTTCGAAACCACTGTACCTAAATCTAATCTTTCGGAAGTTATTGAGTCTGCTATAACTATAGATTTGGGTAAAAATGGGCATGGAAGTGGATTTATAATTAGTAAAGATGGCTATGCAATTACAAACTATCATGTAATTGAGGGATTATCAAAAGTAAATGTTATACTTAGTAATGGTTTAAGTTTAGAGGCCAACGTTTTAAGAAGTAATGAAAAGAGAGATATTGCTTTAATAAAAATAACTGGAAATGGCTTTAAGGCACTTAGTTTAAGTAAAGAGACAGCTCTAATAGGTTCAAATATTACAGCTATTGGAACACCAGGAAAGAAAGAATTGGGTCAAACAATTTCAAAAGGTATTGTTAGCGGAAAAAGGGAAATAGATGCAAATATTTTTCTTCAAACAGATATAAATATTAGTCCCGGTAGCAGCGGTGGCCCAATAATAAATGATAAAAATGAAGTAATAGGCGTTATAACATCCAAACTTATTGGAGAAGGTGTTGAAGGTATTGGATTCGCTATTCCGATAGTTGAAGCAATAGAAAAATTAAGTATAGAATTTAAATAGATATAGTTTTATTTATCTAAACAATCTACAAAACATAGCAACACCTTGCTATAAATTACCTTAATTTTGTTTTACTAAAATGGAAGCAAAAAAATTCTTTGACCAAATAAAAGACAACATAAAAGTTGTTAAAGAACTTGAAAAAACATTTTACGGTGCGACCGAATTTTCAATAGCAGATAATAATGGTTATTTGCTGGCTTTTGCCGAAGATGAAAAATAAGACAAACATAAAACTTCCGCTGACGGCCATTGAAAAAGCAAATTTGAGAGAGAATAAAATCAAAATTGCTAACATTCTTAACTTCGCAACTGACGAATTGGAAGTACTGTTAAACTCTACAGCTGAACGGGCAAAAGAAATTTATGCATTAGCACAATTTCAAACCGTTCCGTCAGTCGGAATAAAGTTTGCAGAAGACCTTGTATTTTTAGGGTATTATTCGCTCAACGAACTAAAACAAAAAGATGGTGCTAAACTCACAGACGAATACGAACTGAAAAAAGGTTATTGGATTGACCCTTGCGTTGAAGACCAATTTAGATTAGTGGTGAATTTTGCAAACACAAATGATACTAATAAAACGTGGTGGGATTTTACCGAAGAACGAAAAAAGTTCCGCACTAAAAACGGTTATCCAAAAAGCAGACCTCAAATAGCCTGGTTTGAAATATTAGGATATAAACGAAAAGAGAAAAAAGGCAGCAAAACGTCAGCACTTATTGTCTTAGATAGACTTCCATAAGACAAATTAAATGGACGACATTGTAATCAAAAAAATAAAACTTGCAGACGTCGCTGAACTTCAGGCAATCGGCAGAAAGACTTTTGTAGAAACATTCGCAGACCAAAATACTGCGGACAACATGCAATTGTATCTCGACAAGAATTTAAGCGTTGAAAAACTCACTTACGAATTAACCGATCCGAATTCCGAATTTTATTTCGCGCTGGTAGACAATAAAGTAAGCGGCTACTTAAAAATTAATTACGGACGAGCGCAGACCGAACTCAAAGACAAATCATCACTTGAAATTGAACGCATCTATGTTCTCAAAGACTTTCATGGTAAAAACGTCGGCCAAGTTTTATACAACAACGCAATCGACATCGCATTGCAAACAAACGCTGAATATGTTTGGTTAGGCGTTTGGGAGAAGAATCATAGAGCAATTAATTTTTATAAGAAAAATGGTTTTGTAGAATTTGACAAACATATTTTTAAGCTTGGCAATGACGAACAAACGGACATAATGATGCGTTTAAAATTAAAATAATAAAACTGCGGACACGCACACCAGGAGTACTAGTGTATCGGCAACGAGTGCTAATGCAAAATCGCTCCATTTTTTGCGGGTTAACGCTCAAATGCGTAACTTAGACTTATCAAAAAACGGCGCAAAGCGGCAAACCGTTAGCTCAAGGCTAAGCGGCATAAAGCCAACTAATTATTAACTACTAAAAAAATGAAAAAAATAAGACTTTATGTAACTTTAAGTATTACACTTTTGTTTACCACAATTTGTGATGCCCAAATTAATTTTAAAACTATTCAAAAAGACTTTTATAAGTTATCAGGAACATGGGCAGGTTCTTTGACATATCTTGACTACTCGTCAGGCAAACCTTATACGATGCCAGCAAACTTAGAAATAAAAAAAAATAGTAAGATAAACAAATTTGTTTTCTCAAACATTTACTCAAATGAACCAAGTGCAAATTCAATTGACACAATATCTATTTCAACCGACGGAAAATACATTGACAAAGAATTAATAAAGTCAAGGCGTAAACTTCCTAACGGCAATATTGAAATCATCACAGAAGAATTTGGAAAAGATGGGAACGACAATAAACCTGCAACTTTTAGACACACTTACACTTTTGGTCCAACAACATACAAAAAAAGAAAAGATGTACAATTTACTGGGGAAACGGTGTGGATAAATAGACATGAATACTCCTACAAAAAAAAGGAGGGTAGCTAACAGCGGGCCAGCCAAATTCGGGCTGACGTGTGGTTGCAACGCAAAAAAAGAAAAGGTTTTTGTCTTTAAATTAACTTTTTGTTGGTAGTTAGGTTTACGGGTATTTGACTCGCCAAATGCAAGGTCCGAAACCTTTAGGCGCAAATTGTAACGACACGTTTTCATCTCTTTTTGCCCCTATAAAAACCTTTCGTATATTTATTTAATTATAAAAATGAAATAGTGTTACAAAACTAAAAGAAACATTTGTGCATACCTCAATGAAAAAAATAAATCAATTAAGTGCCATTTTTTTGGTAGTTTATTTTTTTGCAATTGGGTTATCTGCATTTTCTCAAAACACGAATCAGCCCACATTTCACAACCTTGATGCCGATTTTTTTGGAGTAAAACGTATAGGTCGTGCTTTATACAGCAAGGCTTTAGGTAAAATGTACCTTGTCACCAACAAAGGATTAGGTATCTATAACGGTTATAAAACCAAATTATTCACGCATTATGATTCATTGGATAATTGTCCGCTTTCTAACAACATTGTGAATTTATACGAAGATGCCCTTGGGAATTTATGGATAGGTTATAATGATTTAGCAGGCTTAAGTAAATTTGATCCAAAAACGGAAACGTTCAAACACTTTAAACACAATCCTGATGTAAAAGGCTGTTTTCCAAACTCTGTTCCTTCACGATTTTTGGAAGATTCGGAAGGCAATTTTTGGATGAGCACCTGGGATGGCGGCTTGTTACAGTTCAACAAGAGCAGAACGCAATTCAAAATAATCTCTAAGGAAGATAAACCCAACGCCCAGAACTGGTTTCGTTCAAATGCCATAAGAGACCTGATAGAAATTGAACTCGGTAAATTGATGGTGTCTTACTTTCATGAACAGGAAATTGGATATCCGGGCATTTTTGATATCAAAAAAAATACGGTTACGCCCTTTCCTATTGATGAATATAAAGGATCATTAAGTTTTACTGCTTTTGATGCTATAAAACGAATGTTGTGTATCGTTCACTTCATTTATCATGATAAGAAATATGAAAAATTATGGATAGGTACTTATAGCGGCTTGGTTTATATTGATCTGAAGAATAAAACATGTAAACGCATTTCTGGGAAAACATTTGATGAAAATGTATGGCAAAACCTTGATAACACAACAGAATATATAGTTGATGAAAATGAACGTTTATGGGCAAGTACCACCAATTCAGGCATTATGGTGGTTGATCTTAAAACCACAAAAGCATTTTACGCCACCAATTTCAACAACTGTTCAAATTGCATTGCCGATAATTTAATTGCCGGATTTACCAAAGATAACGATAACAACATTTGGGTAACAAGCGGCGCTAAAGGTGTCAGTATTTACACGCCTTTTAAACACCAATTCAAATTAAAGGAATGGAGTGCGCTAAATGTAGCCTTCTCAAATGCCTCGCAACAAAGCATCCCGTTGAACAAATATTATATGCGTCAAAATAAGAAAATTTATTTAACCAGTGCTAACGGCATTAGTGTATTTGATTTTGAAAAAGATTCGCTATTGGAAACCCTTATGTTTTCAAATGGCTATGCAGACAATGATATTAAGTTTATAAAGGATAATATTTATTTAAGGTTATATTTTAATAAGGATGGTATATCAAAATTTTCAAGTTACAACCTAAACACTAAAAAAAGCAAAGAAAGCAGCGCTGTTAGGCAAGTTGAATCTGTGTTATTTAAAGACGACACAACCCGTTTGCCTATTTATTTTATGTTACATGATAAAAGAACTCTTTGCTCCGTAGATTCAAACTTACGAATTGATACAGCTTTAATAATAAAAACAGAGAAGGGTCTTAGCGCAAGGTACAGTCAGTATTTAAAAAATGGCAAATGGTTCTTATTAGGAGCAGATAATAGCTTTATGATCTATGATCCGGTTACTCAAAAAATAACAACGTATGGTTACAAAGGCAAATACGATAAGCTATTCAATGATAGTACATACCTCAATTTTCATTATACTAAAAAAGGTATTATGTATATCACCACGCGAAATGGCATTAATTCTTATAACGAAAAAACGGGTGAAATAAAGTACCTGAATAAAGAGCTTGGACTTGAAAAAAGTACTGCCATATATGGTATAGTGGAAGATTCAATTGGTAATTTATGGTTTACCGGATCGCGAGATTTTTACAAGTATGATATTCAAAAGAAAAAACTCACTTGCTTTAACCGTTCCATTGGCATGAAATCTTTTGGTTTTGACCATAGAGGAGATATACATCATATGATCAGCGATGGAAGGAATATGTTCTTCCCTACAATGAGGGGATTATTATATTTTGACGCGTTCAAAGTTAATTTACCAAACACACCTGTAACACTGAATGTGTTCAACGTTAACATCAATGATTCAGCCTTAACACCTACTCATTTAAATAACTTTTTAAATTCAAAATTGAACTTGAACTATGATCAAAATAATTTGCTCATAGAGTATTTTACAAATCAAATGTATGTACCTTCTCCAAGTAAATTCAGTTATTGCTTATTAGGTCTGTCAGATAAGTGGGTGGATAATGAACTTTCAAATAAAATTAATTTACAAAATTTACCCTCAGGCACCTACACCTTAATTGTAAAATGCAAAAACAGTTACCAGATAGAGAGTGATGATTACAGCATTGTATTCACTATCAATATACCATTTTGGAAAACCTGGTGGTTTATTTTTATGATGCTTTGCGCTTTAGTAACAGTGGTATTTTATATCATCCGTTCACGCACAAAGGCGCTTCAAAAACGCCAGGCCGAACTGGAACGAACTGTTGAAGAACGCACGCAGGAAGTTGTAAATAAGGCCGCCGAAATTAACAAGCAAAAAGAATTGATAGAAGAAAAACAAAAGGAAATTGTTGACTCTATTAATTATGCTGAACGCATTCAAAAAAGTTTTATGGCAACTAAGGAGAGTTTAGATTCAAACTTACCAGATTACTTTATTTTCTTTAAGCCAAAAGACATAGTGAGTGGAGATTTTTATTGGTCGGCCACACTTTCAAACGGTAATTTTGCACTTGTTACGGCAGATAGCACCGGACACGGCGTACCCGGTGCCATTATGAGTTTATTGAATATTACCTCCCTTGAAAAAGCAATCGAAAAACAAGTTTTGCCTAATGAAATACTCAACGACACACGAAAAACTATTATTGAACGTTTGAAAAATGATGGCAGTTTAGATGGTGGTAAAGATGGTATGGATTGTAGTATTTGTGTTTATGATCTTAAAAAAATGAAACTATACCTTGCAGCGGCTCATAATCCGTTATGGATCATTAGAGATAAAGAAGCCATTGAAATAAAGGCCGATAAAATGCCTGTTGGAAAACATGATAAACAAGACACATCATTTAATCTTCACGAAATAGATCTTCAAAAAAACGACCTCATCATTACCTTAACTGACGGATTTGGCGATCAGTTTGGTGGTGAAAAAGGTAAAAAATTCAAGAATAAAAAATTGCGTGAATTGATCATTGCGAACGCACATTTACCATTAGTTGAACAAAAAGAAAATTTAGCAATAACTTTTAATGAATGGAAAAATGATCTTGAACAAATTGACGATGTGTGTGTAATAGGCGTTAAGATCTAATAATCCTAATTTGATTTTATTAGGCAATGAGCCGTTAAGTGGATTTTTACTTTCATAAAAAGCGAAAGATGGAGAAATGAAATAGAACATTTAAGAATCATTGTTTTAGAGTGCAACCAAAATGAAGTATTAAAATAGGGTTGCCAATTTTAGATAATAGATAACCTGCAAAACGTTATAAACAAAAAAAGCCCAGTGAAAACCGGACTTTTTTTATAGAATTAATTAAGTAATTACTCAACTTTGATGCAACCATCTTTTATGGTAATTTTTGCACCGTTTTTTACTTTTACCCAGCCGCAAGCAGTTTTGATTTCAACCTCTGAAGCACTTGTTTGAATAGATGTAGCACCACTTGTAGAAGAATTAAATTCAACTTTTTGAGTTGATCCATTCGATTTAACTTCCATGGTGTACTTTTGTGAATCTTTATTGTAGTAATCAATTGTAAATGCACTTGCAATAGTTGTAACCAACAAAAATGCTGCCGATAATAATGTTTTTAATTTCATGTGTTTTAGTTTTTTAGTTTGTTAATACTTTCAAATTTACACTTTTTTAAAAATTAACCAAATTTTTTAGTCAAACTAAAATAAAATTTTATGATAGAAAAATGCAAATGAAAATATATTAGTTTAACACAATTTCCTTTACTGCATTTACCCACACATCATTGGTGTTTAAACTATTTACTAAGGTTATTTTTTCGCCACCATGTTCTTTAAATAACTCATCATATTCGGTACCAATTTCGTGTATCGTCTCTAAACAATCGGCTACAAAGGCGGGCGAAAACACTAATACATTTTTATGCCCTTTGTTGGCTAATTCTTCAATAACTTTATCGCTAAAAGGCCTTAACCATTTTTTATCTAATCGGCTTTGAAAACTCGTCGTATACTTGCCCTCGGGTATATTTAAAGATTTTACCATTTGGCGCGATGTTTCAAAACAATTAGCCCTGTAACAATATTGGTTTTTATTGGTAATAGAATCGCAACAGCTTCCTAACTGGCAACTGTTTGCGCCATAATGTTCTGAAACTTTACGTATATGCCTCTCGGGTAAACCGTGGTAACTAAAAACAACGTGGTCGTAATGTGTTATGTCGTGTTTTTTAGCCTCAACTAATAGCGATTGCAAATAAGCTGGATGATTGTAAAATTTACTAATAATATTTAAGTTAGGAATTACTTCCCAGCCTTTAATTTGTTTCAGCACTTCTTCAACAGTGCTTCCAGTGCTGGAACTTGCGTATTGTGGGTAAAGTGGAAGTACGTGGATTTTTTCAGGACGTTGTAATCTAATTTTTTCTAAAACACTTTTTATGCTGGGACTTTGGTAACGCATTGCTAATTCTACATTATAATTATCACCAACTTGTTTTTGTAGTTTTTCTTTTAAAGCAATACTATTTAGGAGTAGGGGAGACCCCTCTTTTGTCCAGATGGCTTTATACAGTTTACTTGATTTAAAACTACGAGTAGGTACAATAATTAAGTTTACTAATATAAAACGTAAAATGGGGTTAACATCAATTACACGCCGATCGTTTAAAAATTGTGTTAGGTATTTTCCAACTTTGCCGGTGCTTGGAGAATCGGGCGTGCCAAGGTTTATTAAAAGTATAGTTTCTTTCATACTAAAGTAACAATTAATTAGCATTACTGTTTAAATCCGCCTCAGAATTTTGCAAATCAGAATTAGTCACATGTGATGTTTGTTGTTGAGGTGTTTTTTTGGTAAAGCGTTTTTGAAAAGCAATAATTAAACCTACCCCAAGCGAAATAGAAAAATCTGCAAAATTAAAAATGGGCCTAAAAAACTGAAACTCTTCGCCACCCCAAATAGGGAACCAGCTTGGAAAATGCCCGTTAACAATAGGGAAATAAAACATATCCACAACACGACCATATAATACGTGAGCATATCCGCCACCCTCTGGCATAAATTTAGCCACATTAAACTCGTCGCTTTCGCCAAACAATACACCGTAAAAAACACTGTCTAAAATATTACCAATGGCACCAGCAAGTATTAAAGAAACCGAAAATATGAACCCAATATGCTCTTTGTTCTTTACAATATGACGTATGTAAAATACACCACCAATACAGGCTAAAATACGAAATACACTTAAAATAATTTTTCCATAATCGCCTCCAAATTCAAAACCAAAAGCCATACCAGGGTTTTCGGTAAAATGTAAAATACACCAATTGCCTAAATTGGCAACTTCGCCCAAGGGGTAGTTTAGTTTAATGTAAATTTTTACAAACTGGTCGATAAATAAAACAGCAAGTACAGTAAGTAATGGTATTTTAATTTTTTGAAACATTAAAGCAATTTTTTTTGAAACGTAAAGATATACTTTTTAATATAATTTAATTATGTTTACAGCGTCGGTATTTAAAAAAAACAGTATTAATTAATTACATAATTATGGCGCTAAAAAAACATGTTTTAATAGGCATTATATTACTTAATTTATTTTCAACCGTTGTTTTTTCGCAATTAAGTAAGGTAGATAGTTTAATAAAACTAACAAAAACTGCAAAGCTGCACGATACAACCAAACTAAAATTGTATGGCGACATAAGCTGGGAGTTATTAGTTGTTGATTTAAATGAAGCATTTAATTACGCAGGTATGGAGTTAAAGCTTGCCAAGCAACTCAATAGAAAAGCAGATATAGCGCAAGCCGAAAGTGATATAGCCGCAATATATAGCCATAGAGGATTTGCCGATAGTGCTATACTACACTATAATGAAGCACTTGCCATAAGAAAGATACTAAAACAAGATGATAAAGTAGCTGGTATTATTTTTAATATTTCGAGCCAACTCGAACGGCAATCGAAATACAGCGAAGCCATTGCCAAAACGTTTGAGGCATTAAAAGTTTTTGAAAAACTAAAAGATTCAACCAAACAAGCAATGGTATTATCGCAAATAGGAACACTTTATTACGATTTAAAGCAAGATGATAATGCAATTATTTTTTTAAGAAAAGCACTTTATTTAGCAAAAAAATGCAGATCTATAAAAACCGAGGCAAACGTGCTTAATGCACTGGGCGGTGTTAAATTTCATGTTGGTTTGGTAAACGAAAAAATTGCAAGTAAAATTGACTTAGATTCGGCTATTTATTTTTTTACAGAAGCCGAAAAGATTTTAGTGCCCATAAATGCCGTTTACAATCTATCAGCAATTTATAACAATTTAGGAAGAATTTACGCAGAATATTTAATAGATTATAAAAAAGCCATCACGTATTACCAAAAATCGTTAGAAATAAAAACACAGCTTAACGATGAAAATGGCATAGGTAATTGTTATATAAATTTAGGTGTGGTATATAAACTAACACTCGATTATAAAAAAAGTGAGGAGTTTTTACAAAAAAGTATTCCTATTTTTTTAGCTGCAAAAAACTATAGTAGTTTAAGGCAATCTTATGGCGAGTTATCTGAACTTTATGAAGCAAAACAAGATTATAAAAATGCTATGGCTTTTCATCAGCTATATGCGCAATATTCCGACTCGATATATACTAAAGAAACTGCCGAGCAATTTGCTGAAATGCAAACAAAATACGAAACTGAAAAAAAAGATTTTGAGTTATTAAAAAATAAAACCGAAATCGAATTTCAACAGAATCAAAATACACTTAAAAATATAATTATTGCTTCGGTTTGTTTTGTGGGTTTGTTAGGCGCTTTATTAGTGAATGCTAGGTTTAAACGCATTAAAGAATTAAATAAAAGTATAGCAAATAAAACAATTTTTGAAACAGAACAAAACGAACGAACACGAATAGCCCGCGATTTACATGATAGTGTGGGACAAATGCTTGCCTATATAAAAATGGAAAATAATCAAGATGCAAATGCGCCCATTTCAAAAGCCATAGATAAAACAATTGAAGAGGTTAGAAGCATATCGCACGAGTTAATGCCAGCCGAACTAGTTTTTGGTTTGCCAAATGCACTAGAGGCACTAATTAATGGCACAAAACTATTAGCAAAAATAAATATTAACACAGCTTTTCAAAACGCCAAATTTAATAGCACATTTAGTATTACACTTTACCGTATTATGCAAGAGCTAGTTAATAACACATTAAAGCACGCATTAGCTAGCAAAATAGAATTGATGGTTGAAAAAGTAGACGAACAAATAAACATCCAGTTTTTTACAGATGGCAAAGAAATTAATTTAACTAATTTACAAAATAGTAAAGGCATAGGCTGGCAAAACATAAATGCGCGCTTACTACTTTTAAACGGTAATATTAAAATAGAGAATAGTACCCAGCAAAATGGATTTGTTTTAAACTTATATTTACCAAATGACAACTAACACAATTAAAATTTTAATTGCCGACGACCATCAATTATTTGCAGATGGAATTAAAAGTTTGTTGCAATCTTCCAAAGATATTGAAGTGTTGTTTATGGCATCTAATGGGCAAGAGGCGCTAACTATTATTGAAAACAATCCAAACGCGGTCGATTTAATTTTAACAGACGTGAGTATGCCTTTAATGTCGGGTATCGAATTATGTAAAGCGATAAAAAGCAAATACCCAGCCATTAAAGTGCTTATTATATCGATGTTTAACAACGCTACTGTTGTAAAAGAAAGTGTGTTGGCAGAGGCAGACGGCTACCTTTTAAAAACATCAAACAAAGAGCATTTTTATACAGCCATACACCGTTTGTTAGAAGATGGTACCTTTTACGACGAAAAAATACTGCCCATTATTTACAATCAGTTTACTAAGGAAAAAGAAACTGAATCGCAAAAAGCGGTACTTAGCGACCGGGAAATTGAAGTGTTAAAGCTTATAACCCAGGAGTTTACCAGTAACGAAATTGCCGAAAAGCTATTTATTAGCAAAAAAACGGTTGATAATCATAGGCATAATATTTTAGAAAAAACCAACTCAAAATCTACTATTGGGCTTTTAAAATATGCTATTAAAAATAACCATGTTTAAAAAATAGGTACTTGTACCCATTCTTTTTGGTAATTGTATCTATAACCTTGGCTTATACATATTATACTTTTGTGAGGTGAAATATTAACAAAGTTTAATATATTTACAACTTAAATTTTTTTTAACAAAATCTGATATACATATGAAACAAATTTCTATTATTTCATTACTGATTGTTGCAACACTTGGTAAAGCTCAAACAGGAGGAATGAGTTGCCAATATTTTCCTGCATTACAAGCAGGTGTTGTAAAAGTAAAAAACGAAAATGCTCCTAAAGGCAGTTATAAATTTGGGGCAGCACTACCTATTTTGCTGTTTGATAAAATTAAAGGCCATTGGTATACTAATATTGATTTAAGTGCTCTTTATTATGGCGCAACTCAAACAAACAAAGCCAATGACGATAGAATAAAAATATCAAAAGCCGAAGGCTCTTTAATTTCGGGAAGATTGGGTTGGATGTTTGGTAAAAAAGAAGATTTTAAAATTGGAATAAATGGAAACTTTGGCCTACAAACATCTAATTTAGACTCGTTAAAAAAATCTTTTTCGCAGCGTAATTATTTAAATTACGGTTTGGGTGTTTTGGCCTACAAAAAAATGGGTAAGTTACATGCATCGGCAAAGCTTGGCTACGAAATTTATGCGAAAAAAAACTTTATAACTAAAGGGCGAGGTTTTTATTTAGAAAGTACAATCGGTTATTCCATTTATCAAAAATACGGGCTTTCTATTTCGCCATGTTTTTACAGTAAGGGCTTAACGTATGCACCCTTAAACGGAACCATTAACAGCCCCGCTAATGCAAGGGTAACTTCGCTGCTAATTCGTTTTGGATTAACCAGATTCTTTTAAAAAAATTATTGCACTTATTTAATTATCATCAATCATTATCTATATAAATTAAAAAAATAAAAAAAGTAGACATGAAAAAAATCATTTATTTACTATTAACACTTGTTACTTTAAATGTAACACTATTAAAGGCTCAGTCTGTTTCATACACCTATGTTAGAAACGACCCATATAATTACAAAAACTTTTCCCTAGCTATTGATCCATTGTTTATAGATGTAAACGGACACAATGGCTATGCATACGGCTGGGGCGTTAGAGCAGAGCATATGCTAGGTAGAAGGTTACTGGCAAATTTTGATGTTAGAACGGGGTTTGGAACAAACCTATACCGTAAATCAAATAATAATACCCGCAATTATTTTAACATGGAGGGTGGCTTAGGATTAATATTTTTTAATAAAGTACGTACCCGAAATGTGCCTATTATTTTAAGTCAATCTTCTTCAACAAGTGGTAATGTGCGAACAACAACAACTATTAGAATTAGAGGTGGTGTGCCTGCCAAGTGTTGGTTAATTGTAGCACTGCGCGGCGGCTTACAGCAATATACCAACTCTTTAGACTATAAAAACTTGCCTGATACTTTATTAACCTTTAACGGAAAAAATTATAAAGATTCAAAAAACGATAAAACATTTAAGGATACTATTAAAAACACCTCTGTTGATCAAGTGGGAGGTATTGCACTAACATCTATTTACGGTGGAATACAGTTTAGAAATATTAGAGATTTATTAATTGATGTAGATGGTTGGGGTTACAGAAGCAATATTAGATACAGCGATTTTTATGTTGATGTTTTATTTGCCCCTATTGTAGGGATTAAAGATTTTTCAAACCCAAATGGTACAAAATACGATGTTAAATACGAAAAGGTTAGTCACTTTGGGTGGAGAGCGGGTTGGTTTATCCGTCAGCCTAAAGAACAAGGGTTTAGTGTAAAGTTTGAGTTTGGTAGTCGCCCAGGCTTTAAAACACCAGGTAACACAAACATACCAGTTAATATTAGAAATATGTATTGTATGTTAACGTATGGTTTATACATTCCGTTAAAATTAAAACCTATTTATCAAGGCGAATAAATTATTTTTTTTATAAGCGTTTAAAAATGCAATTTAAAAATATGTATGATGAAAAAACTTACTTTACTTTTTTTAACGCTTTATACGTGTTGTTTTGCACAAACGCTCAATTATAAAGTCGAAAATTTAGGAGCAAACGTAAATTCATCTTCAAAAGAATTAAGTCCGGTAATTTCGGCCGATGGTAACACGTTATTTTTTACAAGACAAGGCCATTCTAGTAATTGGTCGCACCAAGACGCATGGATGTCTACAAAAAGCTCTAATGATACATGGACTTTAGCCGAACATTTGGGCAAGCCTATTAATTCGCGTGAATCTAACGGTTCTGTATCAAATATATCAACAGATAACAATCAAATTATAATGAGGGGCGCGTACGAAGATGGCGAATATTCTGGAAGTGGTTTTTCGGTTATAAAATTAAATAAAAAAGGTGAGTGGGGCGATCCTAAAAAATTAGAAATACGTAACTTTCAATCATATGTAAAGGGCTCGTATACAAATTTGTATTTATGTAAAGATGGAAAAACACTGCTGTTATACTTTTCAGAAAAAAGTAATCCCGATGAAGCCGGAGATATTTATGTGTCACATTTAGTTGAGCGAGAAAAATGGACAAAAGCAAAATCGTTAAAAGATATCGGTAAATTTTTTAATAAAGCTATTAATCATAATACCTGGACCGAGCCCGAAAAAATTGGAACAGTTAATACGCCAAATTTTGATGAAACTACTCCGTTTTTAGCCGCCGATGGTGTTACCTTGTATTTTTCGAGTAACCGAACAGGTGGCTATGGTAGTAACGATATTTGGATGGCTAAACGATTAGACAGTACCTACAAAAAATGGAGCGAACCTGTAAATTTAGGCCCTAAAATAAACACCAAAAATTGGGACGCCTATTATACATTAGATGCAAAAGGCGATTTTGCTTATATGGTAAGCAGTAACGATGTAAATAGCGAAGATATTGTAAAGGTAAAAACAGAAGAAGAAATAAAGCCCAACCCAGTTGTTTTAATTAGAGGCAAAGTATTTAATTCAAAAACAAAAGAACCAATTGGGGCAAATATTGAATATGAAAATTTAATTAATAGTAAAAACGAAGGCGTTGCTACATCTAACGCAAAAACGGGTGACTATACAATAGTATTACCTTATGGTATAAACTACGGATTTTTGGCGTATAACCAAGGTTTTATATCTGTAAGCGACAATTTAGATTTAACTAAAATAGCTTCCTATCAAGAAATTACGCGCGATCTATATCTATCGCCATTAGAAGTTGGAACAACCATTAGATTAAATAATATTTTTTTTGATATCAATAAAGCCACGTTACGCCCCGAATCGTTTCCCGAATTGGATAGATTAGTGGAATTATTAGAAACAAATAGCAAACTTAAAATAGAAATATCTGGCCATACAGATAATGTAGGAGGAGACGATGCCAACCTAAAGTTATCAAACGATAGAGCTAAAACCGTAATGGATTATGTAATTGATAAAGGTGTAAATGCCTCAAAATTAAATTTTAAAGGCTACGGAAAAACTAAACCAATTGCAACTAACGATACCGAAGAAGGTAAACAACAAAACAGAAGGGTTGAATTTACTATTTTATAAGTTTTAGAAATAGGTAGCCCATTGTTTGGTCTTAAACATAACCTCTCGCTATACATAGCAATAGTCAAATACCGTTTTTTATAGTGTTTTCTAATTTATGTGCGTTGTAATGTATGTTTTCAAAAAAGGTTTTGTTTTTTTGTTTTCTGCAACACTGTTGCTTGCTTCTGTTATTTAGAGTAAATTAACTTTAATATATTTAATTATGTATACTTAGTTGGATATAATTACCTTACTTTATTAAAACAAAAAATCAATATATGAGCTTAATAAACGATTTAAATTGGAGATACGCCACCAAAAAAATGAACGGCGAAACTGTATCTTCCGAAAAGTTAGATATAATTTTAGATGCAGCAAATTTAGCAGCAACGAGTTATGGATTGCAACCTTTTACAATTATGGTGGTTAGCAATAAAGATGTAAAAACAAAATTACAAGCAGCTGCATACAATCAACTACAAGTGGGTAGCAGCTCGCATGTGTTCGTATTTACAATACCATTAAAAATTACGGAAATTCATATTGAGGCGTATATTAGTAATATTATTAATACACGAGGTATGACTGCCGCAGCTTTAGCGGGTTTTAAACAAACTATGCTAAACACCGTTGGCGCCTTGCCAGAAGAGAAACAACAAATGTGGTCTGCCAAACAAGCTTATATTGCACTTGGTACAGCCTTAGCCGCGGCAGCCGAGCAAAAAGTAGATGCCTGCCCAATGGAAGGTTTTGACGCTAATCAGTTTGATGAAATTTTAGGCTTAAAAGAAAAGGGGTTAAAATCAGTAGTTATTATGCCCATTGGTTTTAGAGCCGATAACGACGCAACAGCTAACTTTAAAAAAGTAAGAAAAGCAAAAAATGATTTAATACGTTTTGTAAACTAAATATAAATTAAAACGAAGATTAAGATGCACTTTTTTAAGTGCATTTTTTGTTTAGATATTAAAATAAAAATGCGAAAAGATCTGCCTCTAATTTCCTCATATGGTATGAGTGTATTGTCCTTAATTACCTACAATTAGTTGTTTTACACAGCTTTACAAATTGGTTAAATTATTTTAATTATATTTGCTTATAATACCGTTTTTATGAAATTAATTAAAACTTGTTTATTTTTTTTCATTTTCATTTTTGTTAAACCGCAGGTAAACAATGCCGCTGTCCTAAGCTCTATTCAAAAAGGTACAACTATTCTTGCTGCAAATTCTATTAGTATTACACAAGTTATTACTGCTGTAAATCTTTCTCAGTCGTTTTTGGTTTTTTCAATTCGAACAAACAGCAATCGCCCCGACGGGTTTATGATTGGTGGCGGTATTAGTGCAACAAATCAACTAGAGTTTATAAGAGATGTTGGCGTCGGAAGTCCTGCTGTAACAATAGAATGGCAAGTATTTAGTTTTAGTAGTGGCGTAAATGTGCAAAGAGGTGTAATTATTGGCCTTCCAGATGTTGGCGTAAATATAGTTTTAAGCCCTACTGTTAATCTTTCTTGTTCGTTTGCAACTGCCAACATGGCCAAAGATGGTGGTCAGTATGGTTCCGACGATGGAGTAACAGCTAATTTAACAGCCAACAATAATTTATTTATAGATAGATTTGCAGGAGGTGCAAATCCTCAACGTGTATATTGGCAAGTTATTGAGTGGACAGGCTCTTTTGTACAAAAAATTACAGCCAATTTAAATGCTACAGTCGATTCTACTTCAGTAACATTAGGTACAGCAATAATTAAAAATAAAACCATGGTGCTTGGTGGCCATCAAATATCTGCCGACGTAAACGCTGACGATTTGCCAACAACAGAATTATTAAATAATAATACGGTTATATTTACTAGAGTTGGAACTGCGGCGGCTTTTACTTTTTTATGTTATGTAGTACAGTTTACTGATAATACCGATGTTGTACATGGTGTTGTACGTATGACGGCGACCGAAAATAATATTAATACTACTATTTGTGCCGTTACACCTTCTGTTGCGGGCATCATTCCGCCGAGTGAATATTTTAGAGTAGGAACAAACTGCCAAACTACCGATGACCACATGGGTTTTGCTTGGGCAACATTTAATTTAACAAATAGTGTTACTGTTAATGTACAAAGATTTAGTACTGGTTTTGCAGCAAGATTTCCTTTTCAAGTTCTAGAATTTAGTGCATCTACTCCGGTTTCTTGCACGCCAACGGAACCCGGAAATTCTACCCCCAGACGGAGTGGGCTTTGTATTGTAACTTTACCAATTGAGTTAATTGATTTTAAAGCATTAAATTGTGATAATAAAGTTTGTTTAAAATGGGAAACAGCGCAAGAAAAAAATAATGATGTGTTTGAAATACAAAAAAGTAACGATGGTATTTCCTTTGAAACGATACAACAAGTTAAGTCAAAGGGAAATAATGGAACTAGTTATTCTAGGTTAGAATATGAAGTAATAGATGAAATGTTATCATCTAAAGAAATTTATTATAGATTAAAGCAAGTAGATTTTGATAAATCTTTTTCGTACAGTAAAATAGTTTCAATTGGTAATTTCAAAGAAAATAACATTAAGTTTTCAGTTTACCCAAATCCCAATAATGGAGAATTTACAGTTGACATAAGTGGAATTGAAAATAACCATGAAGTTAAGATTGCTCTAATTGACCAAAAGGCACGAGTAGTTTATAATTCTACGTTTTATATGTCGGATATAAACGGGTCTAAATTTTTAATTTTACCTCAAAATAAATTAGAACCTGGCATCTATTTTTGTAAGCTAATTGTTGAAGAATTAGAATTTACGATAAAGGTTATAGTTTCTTAATTTGTAAACTCTTTTCTATCTTAGATACAACATCTCTCTGTACTTAGGCAGTGGCCAAGTAGCATCATCAACAATATTTTCTAGCTTATCAACGTTGTAACGAATGGTTTCAAAAAAAGGCTTTACTTTTTCGCAATAGGCATGTGCTTGCTTTTTAGCGTTGTCTAATGTATTAGCTTTTTTACGTTCTTCCGTCATATCATCTCCTGCTTTCTTAATAATGCTAACACGCTCGCTAATTTCCTTAATCAATGTAATTTGTGTGTCACTAGCTTTTTTATAGTCTGTAGCAGATAAAATATTTTTTAAACCGTTTACATTTTCTATCAGTGTTTTTTGATAAATTAATGCTGCTGGAATAATTTGATTATCTACCATGTCGGCAATAATGCGACTTTCAATTTGAATTTTTTTTGTGTAGGTTTCTAAACTAATTTCGTAACGAGCCTCTTGTTCGCGGTGATTTAAAATGCCTTGCGACTGAAACATTGCCAACGATTTTTTAGAAATCATTGCATCTAAAGCGCTTGGCGTAGTTGGAATATTGTTTAAACCACGTTTTTTTGCTTCTGCTTTCCAAGCATCGCCATAGCCATTTCCCTCAAAGCGAATTTTTTTACTTTCGATAATGTATTTTTTTAGCACCTGAAAAATAGCCTCATCTTTCTCTACTTTTTTATCTATTAATGTATCCACATCTTTTTTAAAGGCTACTAATTGTTCGGCCATAATTGCATTAAGCACAGTCATTGGTCCGCCACAATTGGCGCTACTTCCAACAGCTCTAAACTCAAATTTATTTCCAGTAAATGCAAAAGGTGATGTTCTGTTTCTATCGGTATTGTCTAATAAAATATCGGGAATTCTACCGATGTTCATTTTTAAAGCCGTTTTTTCTTCGGGACTCATTTTACCCGAGTGAATAGATTTTTCTAACTCATCTAGTACTTTTGATAATTGTTCGCCTAAGAAAACAGACATAATTGCAGGAGGCGCTTCGTTAGCACCTAAACGGTGATCGTTGTTAGCACTGGCAATTGACGCGCGCAATAAATCAGCGTGTTCGTAAACGGCTTTTACTGTGTTTACAAAAAAGGTTAAGAACTGTAAATTTGTTTTTGGTGTTTTACCAGGCGATAATAAATTTTTACCGGTATTGGTAGCAAGGCTCCAGTTATTATGCTTGCCGCTTCCATTAACACCTGCGTAAGGTTTTTCGTGCATTAACACGCGGAAATTATGGCGAATAGCCACTTTTTCCATCACATCCATTAACAATAAATTATGGTCTACTGCTAAGTTGGTTTCTTCAAACACGGGCGCACACTCAAATTGAGCAGGGGCCACTTCGTTATGGCGTGTACGAACAGGTATGCCTAATAAATGCGCTTCGTATTCAAAATCGCGCATATATGCCGAAACACGCTCTGGTATTGAGCCCCAGTAATGGTCTTCTAACTGTTGACCCTTTGCAGAGGCGTGTCCAAATAACGTACGACCCGTTTGTTGTAAATCGTAACGAATGTTATAAAGCGCAGCATCTACTAAAAAATACTCTTGTTCCCAACCCAAAGTGGCAATTACCTTTGTTACATTTTTGTCAAAGTATTGGCAAACCTCAGTAGCAGCTTTATCTACGGCATGAAGCGATTTTAGTAAAGGCGTTTTAAAATCTAAACTTTCGCCAGTGTACGATATAAAAATGGTTGGTACACATAATGTTTGTCCCCAAATAAAAGCAGGCGAGGTTGGGTCCCAAGCTGTATAACCACGAGCCTCAAAGGTATTGCGAATGCCTCCGTTTGGAAACGATGAAGCGTCAGGTTCTTGTTGTACTAGAGCATTTCCACTAAAACGCTCTATTGCTCTTCCACCTTCAATTGGTTCAAAAAAACCATCGTGTTTTTCGGCGGTAGCACCGCTTAAGGGTTGAAACCAATGTGTAAAGTGTGTAACACCTTTGCTTTGCGCCCATGCTTTCATGCAAGCCGCCACTTGGTCGGCCATTTTACGCTCTACTATTGTGCCTTGGTGCATAGAGTTTTGAATACTATTAAAAGCTTCTTCCGATAAAAATTCGCGCATGGCATCTAAACCAAAAACATTAGATCCATAATAGTGTGACACTTGTTGTTTGTTGCTGTTAAACTCAACAGGAGTTCGTTTTACAACATCTTGCATGGCTAAAATTCGTCTCGTACTCATAATTTTATATTTTTAGGGGGGGTATTGTATAAAAAAGTATATTTTTTACAAAAATAACTCAAAAAAAGGGGGGGTGCAATAAAAATAATTAACAAATATTGATAATTATTAAACTTATAAAATTGATTGGTTAATTAAATAGTAATGTAACAAATGTTGATTATACGGTATAACGAAGGATTTTTGTGAAAAATTAATTTGTAGGCATGCCTAATTTGAATAAGAACTTCAATAACGATCTTATTCGAAGTTTTTAAATTCATTGTATCACGAATCGGAACGAAGAGATAAATACAGAGCTATATTAAAACTAGTATACCAACAAAAGTAAATTAGTAACTTAAAAACAATTTTTACAACGGCTACTCCTCCATAGGGTAACCGTTAGCTACCCAATCTTCTTTAATGCCAACGGGTAATTCTAATACCTTCGCATTTTTAAACCCAATAGAAATTAAAGCATCATAAGCCGGCTTAATATTAGGACAACTAGCATACGAGCAACATCCGCAATAAACCACTACCACTTTGTTTTTATTTTCCATGGCAACGCTGGATTTTATTTTTTCAATTCCGGTAACACTTGTTGCTCTACCAACATCAATAGCTGTTTTAATCCTATCCATTGGCCCTACATTTAAAATTAATGGTTTGTCTTTTGCATTGGTTTTAATTTTTTCGGCCAATTCTTTTGTTGCCATTAATTGTTCTTTTTTCCAAAGTGGTGTTTGGCTAAAACACGTTAAAGAGGAAGTAGCAATAATTATAAATGTAATTAAATTTTTCATATACTATTTTTTACAAAGGTACGAGTTTGCAGGGTGCTCAAGTTTTAAAAAATGCTAAAATAGGCCTTAAATAGGGTTAAAAATACGTTAAAAAAAGAGATTTTGTTTTTGATTATGCCTCTACCTTGGGTTTTTCGCTTGCTTCTCTAATTTTGTTTAGTTCGTTATTGATAAGTTTGCGCTTGGCATCCAACTCAGCTAATTTACTTTTTTCGGTTTCAATTTTAGCTTCAATTTCTTTTAAAAACGTATTGTTACCTTTAGAATTTTTAAAGAAGCCTAAGTTGTTTTCGTAAGTGCGAACGTTGCTTAGGAGTTCGTCCGCAATTTTTTTAATAAAATCGGATTCTTTACGTAATAAATCAGAAGCATTATCGGAAGCAACAAAACGATCAATTTTTGTTTTAAACTGCATTACAGCTTTCTCTTCTTTATTAATGTTTAATTTGTCGTACAACTCATCTAAGCGTGCATAAAACACATCGTTAATGCGTTTTTTATCCTTTAAAGGCACCATACCGGCATTGGTAAATTCAACTGAAAAGTTTTTTAAATGCTCGCGATTGGTATTTAAATCGTCAGTTAACTCAAAAGCATTAAAACGCTCTAAAATTTCTTCTTTCGCTTTTAAGTTAGTTTCGTAGGATGCATCTATGTTTTCGTAATGCGCTTTGCGGGCATCAAAAAAAGCATTGCATGCCTTGCGAAAACGGTTAAATAATTTAGGCTCTTCTTTATCGCCATGGCTGGTGTATTTTTTCCAAGTATCTTGCAGTTTAATTAAATCGTTACTTGTTTTTTGCCAATCAGTGCTGGTTTGCAATGCCTGTGCTTTTAAAATTAATTCGTTTTTTATCTTACGGTTTTCAGCAAATTTTTCGTTTAAGCCTGCATAAAATACTTTTTTCTTATCAAAAAAGCTATCGCAAATTAAACGAAATTCGTTCCAAATTTTTTCATTGTCTTTTTCGGTAGTTCTGCCAGTAGTTTTCCAATCATTTTGTAAAGCTATCATTTGGTCAGTAACCTCCGTCCACTTGGTATTAGCGTCTTCGCTTACTTTGGCAACTAAAGCATTAGCTTTTTCAATTATTTCTAATTTAGCTTTAAGGTTGTTTTCTTTTTTCTCTTCAATAGCGTTGTAATGCGATTTTATTTTTGCGTACGTTTCATCTAATACGGCTTTGTAATTTGTCTTTAAACCATCCCATTTGTCGTTTGGCACCGGCCCAATTTCTTCCCACTCGTTGCGATATATTTTTAGTAAACGTTCGGCTTCTTTTATGTTCTCCAGTGCCTGTAGCGTTTTTAATTTTTCAATTAGTTCGGTTTTGTGCTCAAAATTCTTTTTTAAATCGTGCTCTTGTAAGTCGCGATAAATTTTTAAGTTGTAATGAAACTCCTCAATAGCCTTGCTATAATCGGCTTGAATTTCTTTATACTTATGTGTACTAACCTGTCCCGCTTCGCGCCATTGTGTTTGCAGTTCTTGCAACATTTTTACGGCAGCACCAACATTATCGCTAAGCTTTGTAAGGTCGTTTATTTTCGAAATTATTTCGGTACGAATAACTAAATTTTTTGCTTGGTCGGCAGCAATTTTAGCGTCATTTTCTTTTTTAAGTTTGCCATATTTTTCTACTAAACCCTCAAAATGGATATCCTCAGGTTGTTTAGGATGGTTAAATTCGTTGGCTTTGCCACCATCATCAATAAATTGCTGCTTAGCTTTTTCAAACTCAAGTGTCCATAATTTTTGGTACTCTTTTTGTAGAGTACGAACATCTGCGGCAACATCACCTGCTTCTTTTGTAAGCAGTTCTTCTAATTTTGTAATTAATTCAGTTTTCATCAAATAGTTATAATACCATAAAAATAAGGCATAGAATTAATACAACAAAATTTTATTACATAAATTTGCGTTAAACTAAATTTTTAATTTTTGGTTATACTAAAAAATGATTCACCAAAAAAACATAGAACTCCTACAATTTGATGTTGTAAAACAACTTGTAAAAAATAAATGTTACAGCCAACATGCAAAATTACTTTGCGATGAAATGAGTCCCAAAGCCACTATTAATGAAGTTTTGGAGCAACTGCAACAAACCAACGAAATTAAAAATATATTAATGGCAAATGGATTTTTTCCTAGTGTGGAGCATGATGATATCACCAAAGAATTATTAATTTTAGGTTTAGATGGCGCTTTATTAGCAGAAACTCAATTATTGCAATTATTAAAAACTACCGAAGTTAGTAACACCTTAATTCGATTTTTAAAAGGAAAAAAAAGTATGATGCCTTACACATCAACGTTAGCAGATGATGTAGAAACTTGTGAAATTGTTGTAGACGAAATAAATAGAATTATAGATGTGGAGGCACAAGTAAAAAGTAGTGCATCGCCCGACCTACAAAAAATACGAAAACAAATAAATGAAAAACGCCGAGAAAGTGATAAACGCTTTTACAATTACATAAACGATATTCGTAAACACGGTTTTTTGAGAGAGAATGAAGAGGGATATTTTAATGGCCGCCGAACATTGGCAGTATTGGTAGAACATAAAGGAGAAATAAATGGTTTTGTGCATAGTAAAAGCGAAAGCGGTAAAACTATTTTTATTGAACCACCTGCTACCATTGCTATAAACAATGAAGTAGCGGAGTTAGAAATTGATGAACGCCGCGAAGTAAATCGTATTTTGCGTGAGCTGTGTGCCTTAATAAAGCCTTATGCACCTGGTTTAAAAAAAGCAATTCAAACGTTAATACAAGTAGATTTTTTAAAAGCAAAAGCATATTTTGCAGTAGAATTAAGCGCCAATTTACCAGAATTAAAAACCGAGTTTGAACTAATAATTTATAACGCCTATCATCCCCTTTTATTTTTACAAAACAAAAAAAGTGGTAAAAAAACAATGCCATTAAATTTAACACTAAATGCCAAACAGCGTTTGTTAGTAATTAGTGGGCCTAACGCCGGCGGAAAAACCATTGCTTTAAAATCGGTGGGCTTGTTACAATTAATGCTGCAAAGCGGTTTATTAATTCCTGTAAAAGAGAATAGTAGTTTTTGTTTCTTCGAAAAAATATTAATTGATATTGGCGATACGCAAAGTATAGAAAACGAATTGAGTACTTACAGTGCAAAATTAAAATCGATGACCGAGATTTTAAATGCTATAAACGAAAGCACATTAGTGTTAATGGATGAATTTGGAAGTGGTACAGACCCTGAATTGGGTGGCGCTATTGCCGAAGCAGTATTGGAGAGCTTAGTAAATTCGCAAACCCGTGGCATTATTACCTCGCATTTTAGTAACGTAAAAATTTTAGCCGAAAAATTAGAGGGTAGTTTTAATGGTTGTATGTTGTTTGATATTGAGGCTTTAGAACCTAAATACATATTAAGTGTTGGCGAACCCGGCAGTAGTTATACCTTTGAAGTGGCAGAGAGGGTGGGGTTCCCAAAGTACTTAATAGAACGCGCAAAAGAAAAAGTAGATAAAGAAAAAATTAATTTAAGTCATTTATTAGCTGAGGTACAAACACAAAAAACAAAATTAGAAGAGCAATTACAGAAAGCTGACCACGAGGAGTTTTTAAAAAAAATAGCCAAGGAAAAATACAATGTACTGTATGAAAATTTACAAGAAAAAATAAGTCGTGAACGCGACCGTAAAATTGAATTGGCAAAACTGGCAGATTACGGACAAAAATATTTACGTTTATTAAGCGACTGGAATTTAAAAAAAGACCGAAAAGATGTTATTAAACGATTTATTGACGGCATTACCGCCGAAACAAAAAAACAAGACGAACTAAAAAAACAGAAAAAATTAGACAGCTTTGCCGAGAAAAAAATTGCACGAATAAAACCAAATTTAAAAGTAGGCACAAAAGTAAAAGTACTAAACGGTAGCCAAGTTGGCGTTATTGAAAAAATTAATGACGAAAAAGTGTTTGTGAAATTTGGTACTATGCAAATGAGTGTTGGAATGGAAAATTTAGTGATAGCGGGGGATTAATTTTATGATTAAACTTTTTATTATATCTTTAGTCTAAAAACAAACTATTTCTTTGCTATGAAAAAAATAATTACACTTGCTTTTTTATTCAGCGGATTGTTTATTAAGGCACAAACACCTAAACTCTACATAGGTATTACTTCCCATAACGAAATGGGAAATACAGGATCAACAGTTTCCCCAACCTATGCCGAGCCATACGATAGCGACCAAAGTTATTACAATCTCTGTCGTGATACGCTTAAAAAAATTGCAGATATGATTTTTGCAAAGAATGCAAAATACAATATGGAAACCAACCAACGCTTTGTTTATGCTACACATAAATGGGATGCTGCTGGTTCGCCAACTGTAACAACCGATATTTTAGAGTATATTTACAAATTAGGTGGTATGCCTTACGGTAGCGTAGTCGAAATTGATCCCCGATCTAAAACCTCCTTTTCAAATTCAACATCTCCTATTACCCATACACTAAACATGTCAGATGTAGCGCATATGATTGATTCTACCGGAGCACAATCTAGCAAAACAGTAGGTGGTTTTATTTATAAACCCTCTACCTCTGCCAATTGGACTGCTAGCGATTGGCTGCCCTACACTAGTACAATAACTGGTGTTACATATCACAAACCATGGAAAGCAAATATATTGTGGGGCGCTGGAGCAGCCATCATGCCTATTCATACACAAGATGCAAATAATTATGGCACTTGGAAACCGCGGGGAACTACAGATTCATTAGATTTTTACTGCCATGATCCTAATCAAAATCTTTGGGTACAAGGTAATGGCTGTGCTTGGAACTTAGACCCAACGACCAATATATATCAAATTATTTCTGAAATTAGAGATCAGGCCACGAAAATACAAAACGGTACTTTTCCTTCAAACAAATTCTATTGCGCTGGCGTGATGATTAATTTTAAACATTTTTATACGCCAGGTTTAAGAGCTAAACTTACCGAAATAGTGGATTCCATTAATTATATGGTAGGGCAAAATAAAATTGTTTGGGCTACAATTAGCCAAAAACACACTGCATTTCAAGCTTGGAGTGCCGCCAATTCTATACCTTATTCTCAATGGCGTTGCGGACAAACAACTACTTTAGCCCCAACTTGCGTCCCAAACGGAATTAATAAATATACCTATACAGTTGAAGATTACTTAACACTTAAACCAAATCCTGCCTCTAATGTATTAGCCATTTCGTGGGCAGGACAATTAAATAAAAATACTCAATTATTAATTTATGATAATTTGGGTAGATGTGTTTACACGGAAAAAATACTACAATCTACTACCCAAATTAACATCCAAAATTTCAGTAATGGAATTTACACTGTGTTAATTGCTAACAATGCGGGGCAGTCGAGGCCACAAAAGTTGATTATTAGTAAATAAATTGATAGAAGTTAAAAGCCCACTTCTTAACAGGAGTGGTTTTTTTATTTAAAAAAACAATTGGGGTTGTCGTTTCGTGGCTAGCAATCAGTGCGTTTAAAAACTTCCATCCCCCCGATTTAGTAGCGCTATTTTAAAATCTAGTAGAGGGCTAGCAGAGTTTTATTTAATAGTTCAACTGTCCTTTTTTTTCTTCTTTCTACTATGTATACGTTGATATTCTCGTGTAAACGCGCCCCGACGCCAACAACCAAAACATAAATATCTACCTTCATAATGCGTTCTTCGTTGCCACCATTTTCTTTCTTTAGAAATATGTGTTTTAGAAATTTCAAATACACTGTTTAAAGACAATAAAAATTGAATTTGTAATTTGTCAGTGGTCATGTCAATTGTACGGCGTGAAATTTTTTGCGCTTTACCCATAGATTCAATATATACATTTCGAGTTTCCTTGTGCTTACTCAAACCAGTTTTTAATTTTTTAATACGTTGGCTCGTCAATTTGTCTGTCTCTGAGCTATCACGCCAAATTACTAGGTCATTGATGTCTGCTATGTTAAGTGCAATATATTTGAAGCATGAATCAGTTGTATAGGGCATTTTAGTATAATCGGTCGATTTATATTTAAAATAAATACTTGGGAAATTCATTTTTAACTCAGAGTTAATAAGTCTATCGATTTCCGAGTTTTGTCCAAGAAGGCCTGTTGATAGGTAAAAAAGTATTAGGGTAAATTCAAATAATCTCCGCATACTTTTGTTTCACGATGTTTTAGAAGTTTTCTTAGCCTCCAATTTGCACTAGCTAAACAAAGCTAGTGTAACAATAAATAATCCATCCAACAAAAACTATTATTTTAATTTAGAAATAATAAATTCTGTACGGCGGTTTTTGGCATGTTCGTCTTCGCTACAAGTTGGCTTTATTTTGCCTTCACACATACAACCATTAAGTAATTTACTTTCACCAAAACCTTTACCAACAATGCGCGTTTTATCAATACCATTTTTAACAATATAGCTGGCACTAGCTTTTGCACGCGCAGTTGATAATTTAGTATTAGCTGCAGCAACACCTCTGCAATCTGTATGGGCACCTAACTCAATGTACATGTTTGGATAATCTTTCATTACTTTTACTACTTTATCCAATTCAATTGCGGCATCTTTTCTAATAAGCGATTTTCCCAGATCAAAATAAATAGGTTTTATGTCAATCATTTTGGCTAAATCCATGCCTACGGCCACTTTGCCTAGTTTTAAATCGATGCTTTGGTTAACGTATATATCGCCAGGCTTAGTAATGTCGTAAATAAAGGTTACCGATTTTTCTAAATAGCCATCTTTATTTAAAGTAATTTGGTAACTGATTTTATCGCCTATTTTTTTACCTCTCAAAGACTTTCGGTAATCGCCAACTGCGCCAGTAGTGTAAGTATCAAAAGCAGCGTTACTAGGTAATTCTTTAATTACCATTTTTACACCATCTAAAGGTAGGTTGTTTTTTACGTCAGTAATAATAGCAACTAAAGCTAATTTTGGGTCTTTTTCTAAGATTAAATTTTTTGTAAACGTATCTGCAGGGTCACTTTTCGTTGAAACACTATCTTCTAATTTAAAATAATCGTCTTTTTCTACAACTAAATTATAGTTTAAATCTTCCTCTATAACTGTTTGCACTTCTGCTTTTTCGTTAGTAGTTAACTCTTCATTATTTACTTTTATTTTTGTATTAGGCAGCAATTCTCCGCTGTCTTTATCTTTAGTTACAATTAAAATTTCTTTACCTCGCTTTACGTCTCTTAGTATGGTAAAGTTGTAAATGTCATCATCCATGCCCCCATTTTTACGATTGCTACTTATGTATCCAGTTTTACTATCTTCTCCCAAAAACACGCCAAAATCATCGTTCTTACTATTTACTGGTTCGCCCATATTATAAACCCTACCAGCAACATCGTCTTTAATTTTTGTTTCGTAAACATCTAAGCCACCCAAACCATCAAGCCCATTACTTGAAAAATATAAGAACCCATTATTAGCTATAAAAGGAAATACTTCGTTACCAGCTGTATTTACTTTATCACCCAAATTAACTGGTTTCCCCCAAGTTCCATCCGTTCCTTTTTTTACATAATAAATGTCTAATCCACCTTGTCCACCAGGCATATCCGAAGCAAAATAAAGTGTATTGCCATCGGCACTAACGCAAGGATGAGCGCAATTATAATCTTTATTATTAAACGGTAAAATACTAACCCTATCAAAACCATTCACATTCAAGGTGGCACTAAAAACTTTTAATTTATAAGTACCTTCTGTACTTTTTTCTTTAGAGTTAGAATTATTACGTGTAAAAAAAACAGTTTGAAAATCTTTTGAAAAGCAAACAGGCCCATCGTTGTACTTCGAATTTAAATCGCCCATAAAAACACTTGGTGGTGCAAGCGACCCATCAACTCGTTTTTCGGTTGTGTAAAGGTTTAAATAGTTGTCGTTTGTCCAGGCATGTTTCTTATTAATCCAAGCAGTTTTGTTTCGTGCAGAAGCAAATACAACAGTACCATTAAAATTAACGGCACAAAAATCGTTTTGAGCTGAGTTAAAGCCTGCCAGTTCAACTCTATAGGCATCGGCATTTTTAGAATACTGTTTTTGTTTTTCGCTGCTTGAAGCTAAATTTTTGCCTCTACTATCTGCAGTATATTGTTCTAAATAGGTTTTAGCTTCACTCGAATTACCATTTGCCATTAAGGCTTGCCCATAATAAAGTTTGTGAACCGACTCGGCTTTGCCGTTTTTAATAAGGTTGCCATAACATTTTATTTGCCCATTTGCATTGTTAGTTAATCGGTAACAATTGCCAAGGTTAGATAATATTAATTTGTTGCTACTGTCTTTTTTGTAAACTTTTTCGTAAAGAGGAATAGCTTGCGAGTAAGCCTGAACACTATAAAATTTATTTGCTTTTTTTATAGCACCGCTTTGCGCATGTATTAAGTTAAAAAAGCAAAAGGTTACTAAAACTAAAATTATATTTTTGATGGTCATAAATCTATTTATAAATAAAAACTAAAATTAAAAATAACGAGGGGTAACTACTTTTTTGCCTTTATAGGTAAATAAATAGTTTAATACTATTTCGTGCGAACCTTGCGAATATTTTTGAATGGCATTTAACCCATAATCGTACGAATAACTTACCAAAAACTGTGGACTAACCTGTACGCCAACTATTGCGGCAGCTGCAGCGCTGCTTCTATAAGCCAAACCTGCCCAAATAAAATCTTTAATTAAAAAAGTAGCATTAACGTCGTACTGCACAGGCGTATTTATTACTGCTTTAACCATTGCCTGCCCTTTTAATTTTAAATCTTTTGTTAATGTAAATAAATTGCCAAAGGTTAAATAGTAATGGTATTTAGTTGGGCTAAAGTTTAAATTTTGCTCTACAACACCATTTGCACCATACTTAAAATTGTCGGCAATCATACGCGGAACAGATAAGCCGGCATAAAACGTTTTGTTGGTATAATAAACACCGCTACCAAAATTAGGTGCCAGAAGGCTAGGGCTATTTTGTGCAAACTGTGTATCAATTGTGCCGTCGTCGTTAGTTTTTAACTCAGCAAATTTATTTATTTGGTTATGTATACCTCCCATTAGGCCAAAAGCAAGTGTACTGCTTTTATCTAATTTTAATCGGTAGGCATAACTTATATATATTAAATTACGATTTAACACTCCAATCTTTTCGTTTAAAACGCTTAACCCTAGGCCCATTTTATTGTCGTCTATTGGTCCATGAAGCGAAAAGGATGTTGTAACAGGTCTTCCCGGAAAATTTACCCACTGTTCGCGGTGTAATGCCGTTACGCTCATAGCTTCTTTACTTCCAGCATAGGCAGGGTTAATAAACATTTCGTTAAACATGTATTGTGTAAACAAGCCGTCAAACTGCGCTTTACCTGAGTTTACTAAGGTTAAAAATAATGCAAGTGTTGCTAATATTTTTATTTTATGGTTTATTTTTTTCATCTTTAGTTTAAAATCTTAATTTAGGGTTTAGCATTTATAACTTTTAGTTTTTTTAATATTGTAAAATTACAAATCCGTTAAGTGGTTTAAATTCGCTACTGCTAAATTCAATAATATAATAGTAGGTACCCTGTGGTAATTTTTCGTTTCCTAAAGTTCCGCTTACGTTAGGGAAACCGCCCCAAGTATTATCATAATTTTTCTTTTGGTACACTTTATTTCCCCAGCGGTTGTATACAGTTACTGTATTATCAACCCCCGTAGGTAAGCCTTTAATTACCCAAAAGTCATTTTTAGTATCAGCATCTGGCGAAAATCCTTGGGGCACAAATAATGTATAGTTATGAATGCTTAGTACAGTAGGAACATTATCAGAAGCCTCGTTCCAAATACCATTACCGTTGCTATCTGGGTTAATACCGTTGTTTGAAGTGTCTGAAACCGCAACACTGTTTGAGCTCAAAGCACTTCCATAGGCCGAGTTTTTAAATACGGTAACGGTATCAGTTTTTACGTTGATAGTAAACGTAATGCTATTAACAAAACCTGGCGGTAATTTACTTTGTGATGGCACCGTTAGGTTAATATCTGTGTTACCGTTGTAATTTGCATTTGCAACCAAGCTACCTGTAGCTATTGGCCCAGCTTTTATGGTATACGTAGCAGTATATTTAATTGTATTTTTAAATAAACTATCTTTTAATACAACATTTTTTAAAGTGTCGTTTCCTAAATTATGAACAGTAATTGTATAAGAGAGGTCGTACGTGTTATCCGGTAATTTTTCGCTTGCCGAACCAACTTTAGTAATACCAAAAAATAATTTTGGTGCTAAGTTTAGTGGTGTCGGTATATTGTTATTACCTGGTAGCCCATCATTATCAGGGTCTGGGTTAATGCCAACGTTTGATGAGTCGCTTAATAAGGACCCAATACCTATTTGACTAAAGCCTAACACCGTATTATTAAACGGACCAAAAAACCCGTTAGGAATAATATTTAAAGAAAACAATATAGTGTCGGTTGCGTTTGCATTTAACACACTTAAAGTATTAGTTAATGTTGTTTGTAAAGTACCATCAAAGGTAGCATCCAGTGTTAAACTACTGCTTGCTGTAATAATAGTTGGCGTGCTAATAATGCTAAATGTTGTAGGTAATGGGAAAGTACTTAATAAATTTTCATTTAAAACTACATTTGTTAATGGCACTGAACCATTATTTTTAACTACAATTTTGTACGTTACATTATACGAGCCATTGGTTTGTAAGGTAGCTGCGCTTACCGCTTTAGCTATTCCAAATACGCTGTTTGTTAAACAGGATGTAGGAATTAAGAACAGGGTTGTATCTTTTATACAGCCATTAGCTCCAAAAAAGCGAACCGTGTATGGTGTAATTACAGTTGGATTAAATAACGTATTGGTTAATCCTCCCGATAAAGGAATGTTAGTGGCTGTTACATAATTTGCAGTTCCTGTATACGTTAAACCAGGTACAAAATCGTATTTATCGCCAAGTACAAATCCGGAAACTATAATAGACGCATCGTTATTTGCAACACTACCCGAGCAAGTTGCCGGAAATAGGGTAGCAGTAATTGGTACAGTAGTATTTGTAAATACTGTTACAATAGTACTTGCTGGGCAATTTGCGGTTAAATCGGTTATGGTTAAACTATAGTTGCCGCCAATCGACACAGTAATTGCGGAGTTTGTATTGGTATATGCCGCAGGACCAGTCCAGTTAAAGCCAGCATTAGTTGCCGACGTTAATGCCGTTAACGTAACCGAATTATTCGCGCACGTAATATTCCCACTAACAGTTATTGACACTGTAGGAACATTAGAATCGGTAAGAATTGCTGTTGTTGCAGATGCCGAACATCCAGTCACTATATCTATGACGCTTAACGTGTAAACTCCCGGAATAGCTATGCCTGATGGACTTTGAACGGATGACGTATACGAAGAAGGTCCGTTCCAAGAATAGTTAACGTTCGTTGGTGTAGCTGCACCTAATAAGTTTACCGAAGGTGTTGTACACGTAATTGAGCCACTAACGCTTGCAGAAACTGTTGGTGGTGTGTTAACATTTATAGTAATTGTAGCTGTTGCAGAACCACAAATGCCATTAGCTCCTGTTACAGTATAAGTAGTAGTAATTGTAGGGTTAACAATAGCAATAGAATTTGTTATTGTTCCCGGTTCCCACGTATATGTTAAAGCGCCATTTGCAGTTAATGTTGCTGTGCCACCTAAACAAAGCGATGTTGGTGAACTTACTGCCGTTACCGTAGGGATTGGTAAAACCAATAATTGTAATGTTTGCGTATTGCTACAACCTATCGCATCTTGTCCAATTACTGTATAAGTAGTAGTAACACTAGGTGTAACTGTAATGGTACCTCCAATAACTGAATTAGGGTTCCAAGTATAGGTTAAAGCACCACTTGCGCTTAAGGTGGCCGAATTACCGGAACAAATACTGGTTGGCGTAGAAATAACTGTAACGGTTGGGCTTGGATTTACAGAAACGGAAACCAATGCTAATGCAAAACATCCATTGTTATCGGTTCCTGTTACAGTGTAAGTAGTATTAGTAGTAGGAACGTCCGTTACGTTTGCTCCTGTTAATGAAATTGGACTCCAAGAGTAACTTGTAGCACCACTTGCTGTTAAACTAACGCTACTGCCAGAACAAATAATTGTCGGGTTTGCACTTGCCGTTACTGTTGGATTAGGATTTACAACCAAAGTTATTGCTGTTGAATTTGTACAACTGCCATTAGCACCGATTAACGTATAAGTAGTAGTTAGTAATGGATTATCTGTAATCACCGAGGTGGTAGCTCCACTTGGTAACCAGGTAAAAGTAGTTGCGCCATTTGCAGTTAAAGTAGCTGTATTGCCAATACATAAACTAGTTGGCGACGAAACCGCTGTAACAGTAGGAGTAGTATTTACAGTTACTGTAAATACTGCTTGATTTGTACATCCACTTGCTGAGCTTCCTACAACCGTATACGATGTATTAGTTAGAGGATTATCAATAATCGTTTGCGAAATAGCGGCGATTGGTGGTAACCAAGTATATGAATTAGCACCGTTTGCGGTTAATGTTAATTGTGTACCACTACAAATAACAGACGCCGATGAACTAATTGTAACAGTAGGCGTTGTGTTAACGTTAACATTTAGGGTTTGTGTAGTTGTACAAGCACCGTTAGCTCCTGTGAGCGTATAGGTAGTGTTAACCAAAGGGGTTACAACCACATTACTACCTGTTAATGCTCCCGGATTCCAAGTATAAGTAGTTGCTCCACTGGCAGTTAAAGTGCTTGAGTTACCTAAACAAACTGCCGTTGGCGTGGCAAGCGCAGTAACTGTTGGATTCGGCGTTACAAATTGAGTGAATGTTTGCGTATTAATACAGCCTAAAGCATTAGTACCAATAACTGTATAGGTTGTCGTTACACTTGGCGTAACAACAACTACTGAGCCAGGAACACCCAAAGGATTCCAAAAATACGTCACACCACCACTCGCCGTTAATGTGGCGGATGAACCGGAACAAATATTGGTATTTGAACTTGCGATAGTTAATGTAGGTGTAGGATTTACAAACACATCTATAGTGCCGGTACTTACACAACCAAAGGCATTATCGCCAATTACGGTATAAGTTGTAGTAACAGTGGGCGAAACCACTACATTACTACCCGATAAAGCACCAGGATTCCAAGTATAATTAATGGCTCCTAAAGCGGTTAAAGTTGACGAGTTGGTTACACAAATAGTTGTTGGTGAAGCTGTAAGTGTAAGGGTTGGAACAGGGTTAACGACAACACTTAGGGTTTGTGTAGTTGTACACGCACCGTTAGCTCCTGTTAGTGTGTATGTAGTGTTAACCAAAGGGGTAACAACCACGTTGCTTCCAGTTAATGCTCCTGGGTTCCAAGTATAGTTAGTTGCTCCACTAGCAGTTAAAGTACTTGCATTGCCTAAACAAACTGCCGTTGGGGTGGCAAGTGCAGTAACAGTTGGATTTGGCGTTACAAATTGAGTAAATGTTTGCGTATTAATACAGCCTAAAGCATTAGTGCCAATTACTGTGTAGGTTGTTGTTACACTTGGCGTTACAACTACTACCGAACCGGGCACACCTAAAGGATTCCAAAAATAAGTTACACCGCCGCTCGCCGTTAATGTGGCAGACGAGCCAGCACAAATGTTTGTATTTGAACTTGCTACAGTTATTGTAGGGGTTGGATTTACAACTACATTAATCGTGCTTGTACTAGTACAACCAAAAGCACTAGCGCCAATTACAGTATAAGTAGTAGTAACGGTTGGCGAAACCACCACATTGCTACCCGATAGAGCACCTGGATTCCAAGTATAATTAGCTGCCCCTAATGCAGTTAGGGTTGAAGAATTGGTAACGCAAATAGTTACAGGTGAGGCTGTGAGTGTGAGGGTTGGAAGAGGGTTAACAATTACAGTTACAGTTTGAGTGCTACTACAATTACCCGTCGCGCCTGTAACTGTATAAGTTGTGTTTACTAATGGCGAAACTGTAACATTTGCACCTATTAAAGCACCCGGATTCCATGTATAGCTAGTTGCTCCACTTGCTGTTAAAGTACTTGAGTTACCTAAACAAACCGCTGTTGGACTTGCAATTGTAGTAACGGTTGGGTTTGGCGTTACAATCTGTGTAAATGTTTGTGTATTGCTGCAGCCTAGGGCGTTTGTTCCAATTACTGTGTAAGTTGTAGTTACACTAGGCGTAACAACTACTACTGAGCCAGGAACACCTAAAGGATTCCAAAAATAAGTTACACCGCCATTTGCGGTTAACGTAGCAGATGAGCCAGCACAAATGTTTGTATTTGAGCTTGCTACAGTTATAGTGGGACTTGGGTTTACAATTAAGTTAATAGTACTCGTACTTGTACAACCAAATGCACTAGCACCAATTACGGTGTAAGTTGTTGTAACTGTGGGTGAAACCACTACATTGCTACCCGTTAAAGCACCAGGATTCCAAGTATAATTAACTGCTCCTGTAGCCGTAAGGGTAGATGAATTGGTTGCACAAATTGTAGCAGGCGAAGCTGAAAGTGTAAGACTTGGCAGCGGATTAACAATTACAGTTACGGTTTGTGTGCTAGTGCAATTACCCGTTGCGCCTGTAACTGTATACGTTGTGTTTATTAGCGGGGAAACTGTAACATTTGCACCTATTAAAGCACCCGGATTCCATGTATAGGTAGTTGCCCCACTTGCTGTTAACGTGCTTGAGTTACCTACACAAATTGCTGTTGGATTAGCAACAGCATTTACAGTTGGTACAGGTGTAACAATTAAATTAACGGTTTGCGTTGAGGTGCAACCCGCAGCCGAACTTCCTGTAACGGTATATAAAGTAGTTACTAATGGGGTAACAGTTACATTTGTACCTATTAAGGCCCCAGGGTTCCAAGTATAAGTTATTGCACCACTTGCAGTTAAAGTAGAAGAGCTACCCGCACAAATAGTGGTAGGTGAGGCTGTGGCAGTAAGTGTTGGTGTAGGATTTACATTAATTGTAATTGTTTGCGATGCCGAACAAGCGCCATTAACTGCTAAAACCGTATAGGTGGTGTTTACTATTGGTGTAACCACTACGTTACTACCTGTTAAAGCCCCTGGGTTCCAAGTATATGCAGTGGCACCTGTCACTGTTAAGGTAGATGAATTACCAATACAAATTGCAGTTGGCGAAGCAGATACAACTAAAACAGGTATAGCATCAACAGTTACACTAGTAATGGCTGTATTTGTGCAACCCGCAGCAGAACTGCCTATAACGGTATAATTTGTAGTAGTATTAATAAAAGCAATAACTGGGCTACCTACTAAACCTCCAGGATTCCATGTGTAGGTTGCCGCGCCGCTTGCGGTTAAAGTAACATTACCACTTACACAAATTGCTGTTGGCGAAGCATTGGCAGTAATTGTAGGAGTAGTGTTTACAACAACTGTAAGTGTAGTAGATGCAGTACAACTTCCATTGTCACCAATAACGGTATACGTTGTAGTTGTAAGTGGCAAATCGGTAACAGTTGAACCCACTAATCCACCTGGGTTCCAAGTATAAGTAGTTGCGCCACTAGCTGTTAATGTTACTGTAGCGCCACTACAAATGGCCGTTGATGAACTAATTGCAGAAACCGTTGGCACGGGCACAACTGTTACTAAAGAATTAACTGAACTTGTACAGGTTCCGTTACTCCCAACTATCGTATAATTAGTACTTGTAATTGGCGATACTACAACTACCGCAGTCGTTAAATTTCCTGGATTCCAAGTATAAGATGTTGCACCTGATGCTGTTAAGGTAGCAGAATTTCCTAAACAAATAGAAGTAGCGGATGGGTTTATCGTTATAGTAGGTGTTGGTAAAACAGTTAAGGTTAAAGTAGCTGTTGATGAGCAACCTATACCGTTATCACCTGTAACGGTATAAACTGTTGTAGCTAAAGGGCTAACTGTAATTAAAGGTGTGTTTTGTCCGCCAGGTTGCCAAGTATAATTTACGGCACCATTTGCTAATAAATTTGAAGAGTTTCCAGGACAAATAGAGGTAGGTGAAGCCAACGTATTAATAATTGGACCAGGTGTAACAGTTACAGTAACGTTTGCTGAATTAGTACAGGTTCCATTAGCGCCAATTACCGTATAAACTGTAGTTATTAAAGGGTTTACAACCACAATAGCTCCAGTTAAAGCACCTGGATTCCAAGTATAACTTGTTGCACCACTTCCTGTTAAGGTTGCGCTTGCCCCCGAACAAATTGTTCCACTACTTGATGCTGTAACGGTTGGTGTCGAATTTACAGTTATTAAAAGAGTAGTTGAACTTGTACAAACGCCATTTGTCCCACTTAAAGTGTAAGTTGTAGTTGTAGTAGGCGAAACAACTACTACTGGTCCAGAAAGGTTACCAGGATTCCAAGTATAGGTAGTTGCGCCACTTCCAGTTAGCGTAGTAGAATTACCACTACATATGGATGGAGAATTTGTTGTAGCAGAAACTGTAGTGGTTAAATTTACTTGTGTGGTTTGGGTTGAAGAACATAAACCATTTTGCCCGGTAACAGTATATATTGTAGTAGATGCGGGGCTAACTACGGCTGTTGACGTAAATATACTGCCCGGTTGCCATGTATAATTTGTTGCGCCACTTGCAGTTAATGTACTTGAGTTGCCTGGGCAAATTGTTGCTGGCGATGCAGAAGTAATAAGGGTTGGTGTTGGTGTAACTGATACTTGTACTGCAGATGTAAATGTAGTTAAGGGACCTCCCGTGCAATTTTGTAAACTCATTGTGGCAGTATAATTACTTGTTGCCGTAGGGCAAGGGCTTGCCGTTAAGCCCGTTGCAGTAAAGCCAGATGGACCAGACCAATTTACTGTAAATGTTGGTGCACCAGTTGGTGTAAATCGCCACGATTCGTTTGTGGCGGTCCAAGCTGTTAAAGTATTACGTGTAGGAGGAGCAGAAAATAGTGTAGCATTAGCATTTTGAATGCCAACTAAACCTCTTCCGTTTTGCCAAGCGCAAGTCCCTTGGCTATTTTGCATATTTACTTCGATAATGTTTGAACTTTCGTGTAAAACAATTTGAAATGTAGAAAGTGTAGCATTACATGAATAAAGAGGAACATTTAGCCAATAAGCAACAAATTTTCTACAAGGTGCTACACCTGTTGTATACGTTCTAACATTTCCACCTATCGATGGGTCAATGTCTCTGTAAGGTCCGCAAATAGTATTTGCTTTATGCTCGGTTAAATTTGGTAAAATAGCATTTACAGCAAATGATTCGGCTGTGTTCGCGTTTACAGTAGCAAAGGTAATTTCACCATTTGTACCTACTAGTAGTTGCGTAAAATTATTTCCGTAAAAACAAAATGGAAAACCTATATTTAAAACACCACTCCAAACATCATCTACAGCCCCTACAGGCGAGGTACCACCTGCATAAGGAAAAGGTGCATAAGGAACAGACCCAACTGAATAACTTGTAGTTGAATTTACTGGAACAACAGTTGCTGTTAGATTAGCACATAGCCCCGAACAAATATTTGCCGTAGGACCTGTGCCTGCTTGTGCATTAATGCTTGGTGCAGGACACGTTTGCGAAAAACCAGTTTTAGTAACCAAACTAAGTAATAGAAATACTGGTATTATAATTTTAAATTTAAGCATAGTAGTATTGAGTTTAACAAATAGTAATGTTTATTTAATTGTAATCTCAAATGAGTTAAAAAGGCTCGGATTTTTAACATCAATTGAATTAATGAGTTTTAATTCGTTGGCAGTAAAGTAAGGGTCAACGGGCTTAGGCTGTTTTGTAGCATTAAAAACTTTAGATTCTTCATTCGTTAATGCATAATATTCCAACGACGATTTTGTGTTTTTCGATAAAAATTCAATCGTTTTTTCTCTAACCTTTGCAGCAAGTAAGTTACTTTCGCTTGTGTTTTTATTAACTAATTTTATGGATGCCAAATGTAATTTTAAAAGTTCTTTAAAATTTGCAGCATTATTAATATCAGTGCTATTGATAGAGTTTTTTTGAACGCTTCTTAGCCCAATGCTGTTTTTATTTATAAAACCTGTTACAATTTCTTTATTTTGTGCGTATGAACTAAAAATAGTAAAAAAAAGTAAGGCAGTGATAGTGTGTCTTTTAAATAAAAGTAGAGTCATATTTTTATAAATTTTAACCAAATATAGGGAAAATTACAATTGTTAATATCTTTTTAACAAAAAAAGATTAATTAAAAATTTACTACCTATCTTTTATTTAATTGGTACAATAAGCCTATTATTATGTAATTTTGATGTCAACATGTCAAACTCTATTATTGCACTTTTACCCGACCATGTAGCCAATCAAATTGCTGCAGGGGAGGTTGTGCAACGCCCTGCCAGTGTGGTTAAAGAACTATTAGAAAATGCCATAGATGCAGGTGCAACGCACATAAAATTAATTATTAAAGATGCTGGTAAAACGCTAATACAGGTAATTGATAACGGTAAAGGTATGAATCCGTTTGATGCTCGTATGTGTTTTGAACGCCATGCTACATCTAAAATTAGCTGTGCCGATGATTTGTTTACATTAAAAACCAAAGGTTTTAGGGGCGAAGCCTTGGCAAGTATTGCTGCTGTTGCCCAAGTAGAGTTAAAAACAAAGCAAGAGGATGACATTGTTGGTCAGCAACTGGTTATTGAAGGCAGTAAGTTTGTATCGCAAGCCGAGTGCCAAACAGCAACGGGAACCAGCTTTACCGTTAAAAATTTATTTTTTAATATTCCGGCCCGACGAAATTTTTTAAAAAACGACCAAGTTGAACAAAAACATATTATTGATGAGGTAGAGCGAGTTGCTATACCTCATACCAATATTCACTTTATATTGCAAAGCAACGGTAATGAAATTTTAAATCTACCTGTCGGAAACTTATTACAACGCATAAAATCGTTGTTGGGCAATTATATTCAAAAAGAGCTAGTGCCAATTGCTGAAGATACCGGTTTTGTAAAGGTTACAGGTTTTGTAAGCCTACCCGAAACAGCTTTAAAAACCCGAAAAGAACAGTATTTTTTTGTAAATAACCGATTTATAAAAAATCCGTTTTTAAATTATGCTGTTTACGATGCTTACAAAGAACTAATAGCGTACCAAGCGCACCCGCGTTATTTTTTATTTTTAGAGTTAGACCCAAAACATATTGATATAAACATTCACCCAACTAAAACCGAAATTAAATTTACCGACGAAAAAGCAGTTTATATGCTATTGGTAAGTTCGATAAAGCGTGCATTAGGTAAGGCAAACGTGGCGCCAAGTATCGATTTTGACGTGGAACAAAGTTTAGATTTTAACAGTATAAGTAATAATAGAATTGCAAAAACACCTACTATAAATTACGACAAAAATTATAATCCCTTTAACGCCACAACCGAAAGCAGTTTACAAAAAACCAATAAGCAGCATTGGGAAAATTTGTTTGATGGATTCAAAACAAACAATTCGGAAACCGCTATAGACGAAAAAATTGATGAACAGCAAGCTTTTCAAACATTAAAAAAAGAAGCGTTACAGTTTTCGGTGTTTCAACTTAATTTAAAGTATTTAGTTACAACGCACAATAACAATGTTTTAATAATTGATCAACAACGTGCCCATGAACGCATAGTTTACGAGCATTACTTAAACACAAAAGCCGAAACAAAAATAGCTTCCCAACAATTATTATTTGCTGAGCAGTTAGAATTAAGTGCTAACGATTTTATTTTAATTAAAAATTTGAGCGAAGAATTTAAAACTTTGGGCTTTGATATAGAAGTATTTGGCAAAAATAGTATGATAGTGAATGGCACACCAGCCGACTTACAAGATTTTAATATTACAGAAACTATTGATGGCATTTTAGAAACCTATAAACTAAATACCATTGATGCTAAGTTAGAAAAACATGATAATTTATGCCGCGCAATTGCAAAAAACACCTGTATTAAATATGGTAAAGTTTTAGAAGCAGATGAAATGAAACAGCTTTTAAATTATTTATTTAACTGCGAAAACCCAATGTATACTGCTAATGGTAAAGCAATACTCATGGAAACAAGTTACCAGGACATTGATAAATTTTTTAAACGCTAAATGAATTTTAATAACCAATACCGCCCCAATAATTTTGGTAATTTGCCCATTGTTACAAAAAACATTATTATTATAAACATACTAATGTATGTTGCCACTATTTTACTAAAACAAACTAAGGGCATTGATTTAACAGATTATTTAGGCTTGCATTATTATTTAGCGCCAGAGTTTAAACCGCACCAGTTTATCACTTATATTTTTATGCACGATACCAATGGTATTACACATATTTTATTTAATATGATAGGGGTGTACATGTTTGGGCAAATGTTAGAAAACGTGTGGGGGCCAAAGCGCTATTTAATTTTTTATTTGGCAACGGGATTGGGCGCAGCTTTAGCACAGTATGCAATTATGCATTTTCAAATTCAAGAAAAGTTATTGGAGATAAATTTAGAAATCGAAAAATTTAAAACGGATATAAATTACGTTGCTCAATTAATAGAATATAAAGCGGCGTATTTAAAAGGCAGTGTAGTAGTTGGTGCGTCTGGTTCGTTGTTTGGTTTGTTAGGTGCTTTTGGCATGCTGTTTCCTAACACGCTATTGTATTTGTATTTTTTTATTCCTGTAAAAGCAAAATGGTTGGTAATTGGTTATGGTGCTTTTGAGCTTTTTTCGGGCATACGCAGTAACCCAAGCGATAATGTAGCGCATTTTGCCCATTTAGGAGGCTTGGCGGTAGGCTTAATTTTGGTATTAATTTGGCGAAAAAACAAAAAACAGTTTTATTAAAAAATGAACTTCTTTCAAAAAATAGCGCAAACATTTCAGCAACAAGGCAGGTTAGCGCAATTAATTATTATTAATGTAGCTATTTTTTTAATGGCTAATATTTCTATACACATTTTACATTTAAATGTACTAGAATACCTAATGTTGCCAGTAGGTAGCGTTGATTTTATTTTTAAAATATGGACACTGTTTACCTATATGTTTACGCATGCCTCTTTGGGGCATATATTCTTTAATATGCTTTTGTTCTATTTTTCGGCACAATTGTTTTTTCTTATTTTGGGTGAGGGGAAATTAATTTACGTTTATGTAATGAGTGGCTTGGTTGGTGCAGCCTTATTATTAATATTGGGCATTGTTTTTCCAAATTCTTTCGGGCATTCTTATTTATTGGGGGCATCAGCATCTGTTATGGGTGTTGTAATGGTAATGGCAGTTTACGCACCAAACTACAATGTTGCCCTGTGGGGCATCGTAAATATGCCTTACAAGTATTTTGCGGCACTTACGTTTGTATTAAGCACGGTAATTGATTTTTCGTTAAATACTGGGGGTAAAATTGCGCATATTGGTGGTGCGGCTTTTGGTTTATTTTATGGCTATAACTTAAAACGAGGGGTTGATTTATTTAATTTTTCGTTTTTTAAAAAATCTAAAAACAAAAAACTAAAAGTGGTGTCGTACACTCAATCAATTGACGAACGCTATAACGAAAATAAGGTTATTAGCGAGCAACGAATGAACGATTTATTAGAAAAAATATCTAAAAGTGGGTACGATAGCCTCACAAAAAATGAAAAAGACGAACTGTTTAAACTTTCGCAAAAAAAGTAACAGTTTGTTTTAAATTTGTTTATGTGGTTTTATTAATAAAATACTTATATTAGTCGCTATTTTTATGTATGAATAAAGTTACTAACATATTAATTTTAATATTAATATCAATAAAGGTATTTTCGCAGGCAAATGGAACACAGGCCACCATTGATGATGCTGATGAGCACTTTAGTCATAAAAATTATTTAATGGCAATGCCTATTTATAGAGCTGAATTAAAAAAAGACAAAAACAATAGTAAAATAAAATACAGGCTTGGACTCTGTTTTTTAAACACAAAAATTAGCAGACAAGACGCCATAACCTATTTAGAAGATTATACAAACGACCCAAAAAGCGACGAAGAGGCTTGGATTGCCTTGGGCCGAGCCTACCACCTAAATAATAAGCTTGAAGAAGCAATTGGTGCATTTGAAAAATTTGCCCAACTGAAACCAAAACGACAAAATGAGGTAGCGCGTTACATACAACAATGTAAAAATGCACAAAAGTTAATTAATGATCCCACTAATGTTACGTTTCAAAACTTAGGAAAAGAAATAAACAGCGAAGACCCTGATTATTATCCATTTGTGAATGCAAATGAAACATTTTTAGCTTTTACATCGCGAAGAAAAGAAAATGTGGGCGGTAAAAAAGTGGAGGTAGATGGGTATCACAGCAGTGATGTTTATTATAGTAAAGTTGAAAACGGTAAATGGACAAAAACCGTAAACGCAGGTAAAAACTTAAACAGTGCTTTAGATGAACAAGTAGTTGGCTTAAAATCGGATGGCTTAGAAATGTATTTTTATTTAGATCATATTGATAAGTTTGGAGACCTTTATACCACTAAAAGAACAGATTTATCAGCAGAATTTCCAAAACCAAAAATTTGCGACCCTATCATTAACGAAAAAGTAGAAACTAGTGGTTGTTTAAATGAAGATGGTAGCATAATGATTTTTGCTAGGCGTGAAAAAGTGACTTCGGAAAGCGATTTATACATGTGCCGCAAATTGCCAAACGGTAAATGGAGTTTGGCGCAAAAACTACCCGAGACTATTAATACCGAATACAATGAAGATTTTCCCTATTTAGGCAATGATGGCAAAACATTATATTTTGCAAGCGAGGGGCATAATAGTATGGGAGGCTATGATTTATTTAAAACAACATGGAACCCAGAAACTAATACCTACACAAAACCACAAAATTTAGGATACCCTGTAAACTCAACCGATGATGATAGAAATATTTGTGTAACTCCCGATAACCGTGTTGCGTACGTTAGTGCCTTTAGGCCCGGGGGCTTTGGCGATTTTGATATTTATCGCATAAAATTTAACGATAACGAGCAAATTAGTAAAATATATACGGGTAAAGTATTTTTAGGAGATAGTACTTCTAGTAAACAACCAAAAAATTACGCCGTACAAATTATAGCTACTAACAAGGCTAGAAACGAAGAATACACCTTTGCACCGAATTCAAAAACAGGCAGGTATGTTATAAATTTGCCGGCAGGCACCTTTAAAATATCTATTTCAGCAGCCGGTTACGAAAATTTTGCCGAAGAAATGATTATATCTGACATTGGGAAGATAGAAATGGAAAAAAACAAAAACTTTGTTTTAAAGAAAAAGTAATAAATAGATATATACAATTTCAAGTAGTTTGTACACATAAGTACTTGTTTTATAAGTTACTTGGTATTTTTGATAATTATAAAATATTAACCATCCTAAACTATCAACACAAATGAGTATTACGGATGTGTTTTCAATTAAAATGTGAACAAATAATCATCATCATATGAAAACGATTTTCACGCTATTTAGCATTTTGTTTTTTATTACAACCATTTTTGCTCAATCAGAAAACGCCCCTTTATACAACCCTGCAGCATCGCCAGATTTTAATGCTAATTTAAAAATCGGCGATAAGGCAATTGCCGTTGATAAAGGCAATAGTTTAAAAACAGTTAAAATTTATCAAGTAAAAGATGGGCTTTACCAAACGGGCGCCATAGATATTACCGAATGGGAAATTAAAAACCAACCCAATGCTTTAAAATGGTATAAAGCAAACTCCGTGTATCAATATTACGATGTTGCCGACTTTAATCAAAAATTAGGTAAATATAAATCTGCGGTAGAAGTTTATATTTTGTGCTTTTGCCAAAAATATAAATTTAAATTAGAAATAGCATCGGGCAAAAGCCAATGGCCAACCTATTATTTTAAAGACGATGCCGAAAAACAACAGGAGAAAAAAAAACTAGATGAATTATGGTCTATAATAGAACCTTTTGGAACTTTACCGAATACCTTTTTGCCTTATGATAAAAACCCTGCAATATGGAAATTAATAGCAAAGGATAGAGCGGAATATGTTGAATGTGTTTCAAAAGTGGCTAACCCAAATACAACCCGAATTGTAGATTTTTATTTAAAAGAAATTGCACAAGCAAAAACATGTGCTCAAAACTTTAATGGTGGTGTAGAAGGATTATATGGTAGTGGCTCATTTGAATGGATGTTAAGGGCAGTATCTATAAAAGCCAGAAACGAATATATCGCTACACAAACAGGTTGGAATACCGACAAAGATGCACTTGCAAAAATTAATGCTGCCTTAGATGAATTAAAGCCAATATGCCAACAAAAAATACCCTTACTTAAAATGAGCGATACTTATTTTAAATTTCACGATGCGGGTTGCGAAACTGTGATGAAATCGTATTTAAAAAATCCGACAACATTAAAAATATATAAAATTGGAATTAGCGATAGCGATTGGAATATTGAAAAAAATAATTTAGGTATTATTCTTTACCGTTATAAACGTGGGCAAATGTGGGTAAAAAATTCGGCAGACGACCATGGATTCTGTAAGGGTTTGTTTTTTGAAATTAGACAAGAATACAGTGGAGGAGGAACATACGCAGGCCCAAAGATAAATACTTACCACGAGGAGTTATATGGTTGCCCCTAATTAAATTTTACGTAAAGTACATTAAACATGGTAATTTGCTAGAAAAATTATTTAGCTTTATACAAAGGTACCGTGCTACAAGGCTCCCCATACATTATGCTTTTTACATACGGTTTTAATAACGCTGTTAACTGCACATAAGCACTTTTGGGAATATCAATATCGCCACAACCTTTTATAACTACACGTGCATCTTTGTAGGCAGAGGCATTTATCTGCGCTAATTTTTCGGTTAATAAAATAGTTTCTAACTCTTGTAAACTACCAAATATAATATGCTTTGCAAATGGCTCCAAAGCCAGCGTTAATAACATATACGCCCATGTTGGCACAATGGCATCGGCAGTACAGGTAAGCGCAACTAACTTATCCTTGTACGCACTCCAATCGTTTGTTTTTATAAATTCTCTAAAATCTTTTTCGCGTAAAATTAGTTCATTAAACAAATGGGGTTTAATATCAAATACTACCCTTTCGCCAACGGTATAATATTCTTCCAAATCAATAGTTATTAAACCACTGTTGGTTACTTTATTTTCAATTTCATTCATTTTATAATGTTGTTAGGGTAAAATGATTATTAAAAATAAAAAGCAAATTACTTTACGCGTTCCATATATTCACCCGTTTCGGTGTTTACTTTAATTTTTTCGCCCTGTTCGATAAATAAAGGTACTAAAATTTTTGCGCCATTTGCTATTTCGGCAGTTTTTAGACTTTTGCCGGCACCTGTTTCTGTATAGCTTACAACAACTTCAACGTGTTTAGGTAATTCGGCATTTATTATTTCTTGGTTATCATCAATATACACTTTTATAATCATGCTTTCTTGTAAGTATTTTATGGCATCACCAAAAAAAAGTTTTGGCACCGATTGTTGCTCGTAGCTTTCTTGATTCATGCATACTAAAGTATCTCCTTCTTCAAACAAGTATTGTAATTCGTGTAATTCAACACGTACAAACTCAATTTTTTCGCCCGACCTAAAACGAATTTCGCTTTGTTTACCTGTTTTTACGTTACGGCATTTTACCGAGTAAATGGCATTGCCCTTGCCTGGTGTTATGTGGTCGTAATCTAATATTAATAGTAAATCGTTATCTACCCGCATGTATGCGCCTTTTGAAATGTCTGAAGTTGTTGCCATAATTTTTTATTAAGAATTTAAAAGTACTGAGTACTGCTGTAATACACAAATTTTTATTTATTACCCCACGGTTGCGCAATTAGCGGTTAAAAAAATGTGTGTAAATTTGCGTTTGCACATTAGCAAGTTAATAAACAAAAAATGACCTATAAATTACATAGCCTTACACCTCAAAACCAAGTTTTGTTGGACGAGGGAAAACTATTGCCTTTAATGGAAGAGTTTTATACCATACAAGGCGAAGGCTTTAACACCGGCAAAGCCGCCTATTTTATTAGGATAGGTGGTTGTGATGTGGGTTGCCATTGGTGCGATGTAAAAGAAAGTTGGGATGCTAACATTCACCCACTTACCCCGATCGAAAAAATTATTGAAAACGTTTTGCATTACAAAGCACAAAGTGTTGTAGTTACAGGTGGCGAGCCACTAATTTACAATTTAAACGAATTAACCCGCCAGTTAAAACAAAATAATATTGAGACGTTTATTGAAACAAGTGGTGCCTATCCATTAAGTGGCAGTTGGAATTGGGTGTGTTTATCGCCAAAAAAAACAATGTTGCCTTTGGAAGATGCCTTTAAAAATGCTAACGAACTAAAAGTAATAATTTTTAATCAACACGATTTTAAGTGGGCCGAAGAACAGGCTATGCATGTAAATGCCGAGTGTTATTTATACCTACAGCCCGAGTGGAGTAAGGCGGATAAATTGCTTCCTGAAATTATTGAGTATGTAAAACAAAACCCAAAATGGATGATAAGTTTACAAACGCATAAGTATATGAATATACCTTAACCAAAAAATTAAGGTTTACAATTTTCACAGTTAGGAAACCAGGTTTCAATAACATCGGGTAGTTTAACTAAGTGAGTATCATCTTCCTGCACATTAATTTCGGTAAAAAAAAGCTTAGCGGCTAATTTTAATTTATTTAAGTAGTTTATCATTTCAGGCGTTAGGCTATTATTAAAACCAGAAAATTCTTTTGTTATTTTTTTTGTTTTTACATACAATTTATACCCAACAATTTTATTGTCTTTTGGGTTGCCATATCTGTCAATGGCCATTAATTTAAAGTCAGTATTATCAAAAACTGCTTTTACTAAATTACTCTCTTTTTTAACTTTTATAGTAATAGGTTGTTGCGAAAACGAATTTTTTAAACAAATAAAACAAAAAATAATAAATAGCTGTTTTAGTATAATCTGCATGTGTTTTTTAAATATAAATATACGGTTAATTGTTGTTTTAAAGATATTGGCTGCCGAGATATGTTGGTTTTATCTCACAATAGCTATTTATAATTAGGATAAGAGAATTTTTTATTGAATATAAATTCTTTGTCCGTTAATGTTAGTAAAAATGAAATTAAATCTACTTTTTCGTTTGACGTTAAAACAATTGGTTTTTGCAATTCAACTGCTAATGTTTTGCTAGAATGTAAGTTTGTTGTATAATGATTTAACACTTCTGATAATTTTTTAAAACGACCATCGTGCATGTATGGATAAGTAAATTCAATATTTCGTAAGGTTGGAATTTTAAATTTTAGAGAATCGTTTGCGTTTTTAGTAATCTTATACCTACCGTAATCTTTTAAAAGTGTGTCTAAAAGTAATCCATTATTTGCAAATTGGGTTGTTGTAAATAAAGGTTCGGTGTGGCAAGCAGAACAGTTTTTTTTAAATAATGTATAACCGTTTGTTTCTTGCGATGTAAATTTTTCTTGTTGATGCATTACTTTGTCGTATTTGGAATTTGCACTAACAATGGTTACCAAAAATTGAGAAAAGGCTTTTAACGTTTTTTCTCCGGTAGCCAAACTATCACCATAGGCGTTATAAAACAAAGAACGATATGTTTTTAAGCTATTTAATTTTTTAATTACATCTGTAATAGTACTTCCCATTTCGGCAGGGTGCGAAATTGGGGCAAGTGCTTGCATGTCTAAATTATTTATTGCCCCATCCCACATAAATGTTTTTTGCCAGGCTAAATTCATTAATGCCGGTGAATTTCGTGTGCCTATACTATCGTTTATACCATGGCTCAAAGCATGGTCGATGTGAGTGAATGCAGAATACTGCGAGTGGCAGCTTGCACAAGAGATGGTGTTGTTTTTAGATAGAATAGGGTCGTAAAATAAAACCCTACCCAATAATATTTTTTGGGCAGTTAACGTATTTGTTGAAAAATTATAAACCGGCTTAGGCCAATTTTTTGGAATAAAAAATAGCTCCTTTTCTGTTTTAAAAGCAAAAATAAAAAATGTAATTATTACAACTAATAATTTTTTCATTCCTCTTTAAAGCACTTAGCAACTAATTGCGAAAGTATTACTGCCTGTGTGTTTGGCGACATGATATGATGTTGTTTTGATAAATCAATACTATTAACAAACTGTTCTACATCAAACACAATATTTATTTTAGTTTTATTTTTAATGGCTAAAGTAATGGTTTGTAAAGCACTTAAGGGCTGTGTATATCCACCCAAATGTAACTGAAATTCTTTTTTTGAATGACTGCTTAAACTAGTTTGCCCTTCTAATTTAAAGTTTATATAACCACTTTGCCAAGTCCAGTACATTCCTTTTGTAGGATCTAAATCACCTCCCAATGCTCCCGAAACGTTGGTTAAACTGTCAATTCCTACATTAAATTTTAGAGTATTAAAATCAATATTTGCAGGTAGTTTTATTTTTAATGTATTAGTTATACTATCTGTGGTGCATAAATGGTAGCTGTTTTTTTCTTTCCAAACACATTTAGTATTTTCAAATAATTGAATAGTTGAAATGTAAAATTTTAATGTTTCAAATTTTACTGTAGCCTTGTTTTGTATATAATAGGTAGAGTCGTTTAACACCAAATAATTTTTACCAAAGCAGGGTTTAAAACAAATACTTATAGTTTTTGTTTGGCAAAATGCTACACTCAGGTAAATAACAAAAACACCTGTTAGGTTTTTTAAAACTAACAGGTGTAATTTATTAAGTATTTTAAATAGTAGGCTAATGTTATTTGGTAACTGTTACTTTTTTTGAAATTTTAGCGCCACTTTCGCCTTTAATGTTTACAAAATAATTTCCCGCATATAGTGTTTTTGTATCAAAATATACAATAGTGCTGCCTTTGTTTAAGGTTGTAGTTGCCACTTCCTTGCCCAACATGTCGGTTAAAACAACTGTGTAGTTTTCTTTTACTAAATCATTAATTTGTACGGCAATAATTTCGCTTGTAGGGTTTGGAAATACGGTAACATTTGCATCGTTCAATATGTTTTTAGTTAAGCCGGTAGCAGTTGTATAGGTGCTAACCGATTCTGTAATAGAAGTTACTTTTACTGCAACTTTTGTTCCATAAAAAGTTGGCCCAACTAAGTAAGGATATGCTGAATTATGATTGGCATCAACCGTAGCAAAATAGCAATACGTTCCGGCCGGGTATTCGGGTGTTACACAAAAGCGACCATTGTGATCATCTAAATAATCAGAAGAGGTAGGAGCCGTGTAAGTGTAATCTTCCTTAAACGTACCCAAAGGGTAAGTTGAATTTACTGGAGGGCCGGCAGTAACCGTTTGCCCGGTATACAAAGTTGTGCGGGTTGTAATATTTCTTAAACTCCAACTCGATTTCATTCTAACAATACCGCCCGTGCCATTTGCATTTAAATAACCGTATGCTCCATAAACTGGAAAGCCATCGTAAGCAAAGCCAATTAAAGGGGAATGAGCAGAGGTATTAATACCATATAAACCGTCAGCATCATACAAGTTGCAAATAGTTGATATAACTACTAAATCTAATTTAAAAGCGCTTGGGTTTTGATGATGATGATAATTGCCCATAGCAGGATGACCTTTAGAACAATCGAACCCTGCTTTTTCAGCAGGAATGGCATCTCTGTTCCAAATACCATCGCCCATGCCACCTAATGGTCCACCAGCATAAGCACCTGTTGAGTTTTTCCACGAAACACCGTCTCTGTAATCAAACATAGCAACGCCATTAATAAAAACGCCAATGTTTCCACCACTGGTTGGGGTTAAAGAACCAGTATTTTGAACCGGCGTTAATGGAAATTTAAAAATAGCACTTTGATTGCTTGCTAGCGAGGGGTTACCGTCTAAAAACGGACCTGTTATATACGACGGTATGCCTTGCGTAGTTGCATACACATAATTTGCGGAGTACTGAACGCTTTGCACATTTGCAGTTAGGGTAGGGTCGTTTATTGCGGTTGAATTGCCCGAAACGTAGTGCCTGCCTTTTACGGTAGTGTTTTGTAACCAAGCTGTAATTGCAGGGTTAGTTTGCGAAACGGCAACAATGCTAGTTGCTAAAACGCTTAGGGTTAAAATGCTTTTTTTCATATTATTTGTTGAGATTGATTTTATAATTAGATGATGAAATTGTAAAAAACTTGCGCGATTTTAAAAATTATTTTTTTGGTGGAGGAGGAGAAAATAAATGCGTTAAATCAGTAACTAAGGTATTAAATAATGTAATTTGATCGTCTTTACAAATTGATTTTATTTGTTGAAAATGATTTAAGTTTAAATTATCAATTGCTTTTTGGTAGTCGGCTATTCGAGTAATTAAACTATCGGCTATTTGTTTATCAACAGATTTTTCTTTCAATAGAGCATACAATGCGTTATGCATTTCTCTAGAAAGGCTATTTAATTCTTTACTTTTAGTTCTATGATCCTCAACGAAAACATCATATTGTTTTTGTTGTTGCTCGTTAAAGTGTAATCGGTCTATAATTATTTGCTTTGGTCCCTCGCCATGTCGCATACCATCGTGTATGGGTGGTTTACGCATAAACACAAACGCTAACGTTGCTATGTTTAGCAAAAGCAAAGTTACAACTGCTACGGTTAATAGTTTAGTTTTTGTCATAGCTTTAATTGTAATTTATACTATTTTCATTTATTAAATTAAATGTAGAAGATAGTTTTTTTAAATCGCCATTGATTGCTGTTGAATTATTTAAAGAAGATTTAAAAATGAAAACGTTTAATGTAATTAATACAGCTAGTGCAATAGATGATGCAAAAACAAGTTTGGTAGATATATTACTATTTGTTTTAGCCTGAATTCTGTTTAAAATTTTACTGTACAAATATGGGTTTGGCTCAGCAGATTGTATCCCATTTAAGCTATTTTCCACGTTAATTAACCAGTCGTCTTTTTTGTTCATAGTATATTAGATGTTTAATAATATAAAAACTTGCGTTATTTTTCGTTTTTAATGTAATAATTTGTTAAAATTTTTTGTAAGTTTTGTTTTGCTCTAAATAACAACGATTCAATTGAAGAAACAGAGAGGTTCATTACCTCCGAAATTTCGGTATAACTTAAGTTTTCTAACTTACTTAAAATAAAAGCAGTTTTTTGATTTTCAGGTAATTTGTCGATAGCTGAAAATAAAATAGATGCCCGTTCTTTATTTTCGAGTTGAACGCCAGGGTGATAAAAATGACCCGGTTCGTTTTTTGTAGCGCCGGTTTGGCTGGTAAATAGTTGTTGAAAAAAAGCAAAGCGTTTTTTGCGATTTTTCATTCGAATGAACTCTAATGATTTGGTAACTGAAATGCGATACACCCATGTTGATAGTTTGGATTCGCCCTTAAATTGATGAATGGATTGAAAAATACTAATAAAAACTTCTTGGGTTACATCTTCTGCGTCCTCAGTATTTTGCAATAAACCTAAGCAGGTATGGTAAACTTTTTTTTGAAAGTGTTCAACCATTAATTTAAAGGAGGCTTCTTTGCCTTCTTTTAAATCTTTAATAATAAGAAATTCATTAAACACAAAACAATTATACGCGTATAAATTTGTAAAATCAAATTTAAAAAACAATATGGTAAGCTACACCATTTTCCATTTCAATTTTTAGCCTACCTCCCAATTGTTCGCTAAGCATGTAAATAAGTTGTATGCCTAATTGTGAATCGGTTTCTATATTAAAATCGTTTTTAAAACCAATGCCATTATCACTAACTACTAACGTATATTTGTTTTTTTTGGGTTTTAAACTTATACTAATTATACCTTTTTTGTTTGGAAAGGCGTGTTTTAAAGAATTACTAATAATTTCATTTAAAATTAAACCTAAGGGTATCATTTTATCAATATCAAAATATATTTCATCTTCAATATCATATATTATTTCAATGTCTGATTGAGGCATTACATAAGACTGATAAATACTAACGCTTAAACTTTCAATGTATACTTTTAAACCTATTTTGCTTAGGTCGTTAGTTTTATAGAGCATCTCATGAACTAAGGCCATTGAGTTAATTCGGTTTCGGCTTTCACGCAAAAGATTTAAAATTTTTTCGTCAACCGTGTTATCCGATTGTAAATTAAGCAAACTCGAAATAATTTGCATATTGTTTTTAACTCGGTGATGAATTTCTTTTAATAATTGTTCTTTTTCTTTTAAAGAAATTGTAGAGTGCTGAAGTTCTTCACCTAACATATTTACACCCGAACCAATTCCATCTAACAAATTATCGTCGCTTAAAATAGTTACTTTTTTATTAAAATCTTGTCGGGCAAAGGCTAAAATAACTTCTAAAATTTCGTTAGCGCGGGCATTATCTGATAAAGAGGTATTGTTTTTAAGTTCCATAATTTAAGTGCTGCAATAGTGTTTAAGCCATTTAATGGCATCTGTTTCATTATCAAAAAGTTTGGTTGGTACGGTGGGTTTGTTTATACCTAAATAAAAATTTCCTAAAACACGGCTAATACTTGACCCAATAATAATACCAAAAGCATTTGTTTTAGTGTCTCGTCCTTGTGCAGAAAAATGATGTCGCGCTTCGCGACTCATCGACCTAATAGGTCTGGCATCAATAAGAATTGGAAATTTTGATCCTTTAAAAAATGACGTAACAACTACGGTGTTTTCTTTTGCATGCGCTAAGGTTATATCCATATTAGGCTTAACACTGGTGCGAGCAATACCATCCTCTCCCATCCACGTATAATAGCCTTTAAGTTCAGTGGCATTACTTGGTATTTGCATGGCGGTAAATGTAATAATTAAGTTGATAAACAAAGATTAATTATTTGAGTTTAAAAAAATCTAAAACGATTTTTTTAAACTAATTTTTTCATCGCCTTCTTTATACAATACATACGTAAAAATAAACTGAAACATTTCTTCAGTTGTTTTCATACTTTCAACGCCATTACCCTGCGTTATAGTTTTTGGTGGATGATAGGGATTGCTTGGATTTTGATTGGTATTGTCAAAAGTACCTATAACTTTAAGTGTAGTGCCCGCTTCTAATTTTATAGGATTTAATAATGTATAATAATATTGCCATCTAAAATCCCACTTTTTTATTTTTATTAAAGGGATTGTATCGCCATTAGATTTTAATGCAAATGCCCAAAACGTTTTGCCAATTAAGTGCATATGTGGATTTAAAGATAATAATGAAATTGATTTTTTTAAAGTAGTTTGTGTGGTAAATGTTTTTACTTGGTTGGGCGGAATTATAAATTCGGGTTCAATTTTGCCAACGCCAAACGTTCCTAACTGACTTTCTGAAATCGGACGTTCAATAGGGCTTTTACGAAAAAATACATTTAAATAACTGCTATCTAAAAGTGTTTTATTACTAGGGCCAAAATGAATATTATTTAATAAAAATGCGCCATTCTTTTTTAATTGATAGCCCCCAACTTCTTTAGGATAAGAAGGTGGAATATAACCCGGTAAATAATATACTACATTAGGAGTAAGCGTTGGAAATTGTGGTTGTAACTTATCAGTATATGGAATGTGCATGTTTTTGTAAACCTCTATTAATTGGGCTTTTGTATCGCTGTGAATAGACTCTCCTGTCATATAATTAAATTTACGATTTTCGTCATAACTAACTAAATGTCCGTTTACGTGGTGCACTAATTTACGTTGGTTGGGAACAAATTCAACAAAATCAAGTAAGGTATCCTTACTAATTTGGTACGGAAATTTCATAATTAAAAAAGCATCTGTGCCATTACCTTCAATTTGATAGTTTTTTTGAGCTTTAATAACCAAATCTGGTTTGCCAAATTGCGAACCGTTATATAGCTTTGGCGTAATGGGTACTTTTAAACTGTCGCCAAGTAGCAAACCGTTATCTACCCAGTATTTAATTAAATTTATTTCGTTTTTTGTTAATACTTTTTCTCCCACAAAATTGCTGTAACTATCATCGGCAGGCCAAGGAGGCATATAGCCGGTTTGGGTTACAAATTTTATAAGCTTTGCTTTTTTAACAGCATCTGCGTAACTTAATAAATTAAAAGGGCCGCTTTGCCCAGGTTGGTGGCAGGGACTACAATTTTTAAAAATTATGGGTGCAATGTGTTCGCTCCAAGTTACAGTTTGAGGAGTAATTACACTTTCAACTTTATTTTTATTCTCCTGACCGCAGCTGCAAAATAAAATTAAAACAAAAACTATTAGGCTATATTTATAAAAAGGCACCCACGAATATACAAATTATTGAAAAATTTATTCCTTATAAAGCCGTTTTACTAATTTGCCGGTAGTTAGCCCCTGTACCAAAATCGAAAAAATAACAATAATATAAGTAATAGAAACAATTATTTCTTTATAAGCACTATTTGGTAAAGATAAGGTAAGTGCAATAGAAAGCCCGCCGCGCAATCCTCCCCAAGTTAATACTAGCGCGGTTCGACTGTTAAATAATTTTTTATTCTTAAAAAACAAAATAGGTATCGAGAGCGAAATAAACCTACATACCAACAATAAAAAAATAGCAAATAGGCCAATTAAAATATAATTTGTAATAAAAGGTAACAACACCATTTGCAAACCAATTAATACAAAAAGAAATGCATTTAAAAAGTCCTCAATAAGTTCCCAGAATTTATTATGGTAATCCTGTGTAATATCTGACATGACAGTATTACGAATTTTATTTCCTAATATTAATCCAATGACAATAACTGCCAGTGGACCACTTACGTGAAATAATTGGGAGATGGTGCCGCTAATCATTACTAACGCCAGCGATAATAAAACTTCTGTTTGATAATGGTTAATCTTCCTTATAAAATAAAATGCAGCATATCCTAATGCAAAACCCAATGCTAATCCGCCAATTACCTCTCTTAAAAAAAGAAACAATACATCCATAACGGAAACATTTTGGGCGCCAAAACTTATTACTTCACTGATAGTAACAAAAAACACAACGCCGACGCCATCATTAAATAATGATTCACTATTTATGGTTGTCTCAATTTCTTTAGACATGTTTGATTTTTTAAGAATCCCTATTACAGCAATAGGGTCGGTGGGAGATACAAGCGCTCCGAATAAAAGGCAGTAGATATATTCAACAGGATAATTAAAAAGCTTAAACACAAACCACATTAGGCTTCCAAACAAAAAAATTGAAAGTGCAACACTAATCGTAGAGAATGAAAATACTGGGATTCGTTGTTTTTTTAATTCTTTTAAATCGACATTTAAAGCCCCTGCAAACAATAAAAAACCCAGCATAATAGTTAAGAGGGTTTGCGAAAAGTTAATGCTTCTCACCGTAGATTCGACGTGATGATAAAAAGTAGTATTTACTTTGCCAATAGCAATTATAATAAATGAACAGAGCAAGGAAATAAGCATTAATCCGATAGCCGAGGGCATTTTAAGAAACCTCACATTTAAATAGGAGAAAACGGCGCAAACAACCAATAGAACCGAGATAATAGCTAACACATCCATAATACCCCTAAAGTACAACTTTAAGCTTAAGCCGAAAAGAAAAAACGTAATGGTTATTAGTTATTGTAAAATTTCACATACTATTTTATAAATCTATAGTATAAATTGCAAAGCAAAATTAATTAATCGTCGGTGTTTGTAGTAGAAAATGTATATAAGGGAGTTATAAAATTAATCCCGAATTATCGCTAAAAGCTACGGTTAACGTTGCAATTAAATATTGATACTTTTTAAAGGTAGATATGTAGTTGGTTTAAACAGGGGTTATACAAATGTAAAATCAAATGTATAATATAAAAAATAAAACTTACTCTAAAAAATAAATATCCTCGTAAGGCGAATTAATTGGAGCGCCTAAATTTATGGGTTTTGTCCAAGTGTTCATTTTTTCATCCCAAGTAGTTTTATAAACGTCGTAACCACCCATGCCATCGTAGCTTTTGCTGGAGAAATACATGGTTTTTCCATCTTTAGAAAGGCAGGGATATTCCTCATCTAAAGGCGTGTTTATTGCAGAAAGATTTTCGGGAGTTGGGCACCACTTGCCGTTACCTAGTTTATTTAGGCGGTAAATATCTTTTCCATTTAATTCATTTTCGCCGTAGCTCGAATAAAGAATTGTGTTTTTATCAGGCGTTAAATAAATGAGCGATTTATAGTTTTTTTGTTTATCAACGCTACTCCTAAAATCATCGGTTATTGTTAATACCTTTCCGCCAGATTCAATATTTGTTAATGAATTTTGTATGGACACAATATCACTGTGTTTTTTGTCATATACTTCTATAACTATTGGATTGTTTATATATTTTATACAATTATTACAATAGTTTATTTCTTTATCAATTTCTAATTTTTCTGTTTCGGCAGGCTTCGCAAGCGATTTAAATTTGGTGTATAGTTTAATGGCTTGGCTAAACTTATAACTTAAGTAATTAGCCTTTGCTAAATAGTAATACACAATAATAGGAGTTTCTTTAGAAGTTGCAGCAATTTCAAGAGCTTTTATACACGTTGATTTATCTTTTTTTGCATTAAATAAACAAACACCGTAATTATATAAATCTGCAGTCTCTAAATTTATATATTGTTCTAAGCCTTGATAAATAATTATAGCTTCATTATAGTTTGATTGATTAGTTAATTGTTTAGCTGTTGTTAAACTTTCTTGATCTTTTATGCTTTCTTCTTTTGTTCGGGCTGTTTTTTTAATCTTAGCATTTAGTTTATAATCATCTAAATTTTTATTTATAGCATTTGTTGAAAGTGCTACTAAATCTAGAGTAACATGTTCAGCTTCTTTCTCGGTAAAATAATTATTTACTATTAGTGATTTTTTATAAGAATCTCTTTGAAATTTAATAACTTGTTTTAAAGTGAAATCACCTTTTTTTTGTGGGATATCAAAAACTGTACTCATTTCTGGGTAACCATTGGCTTCAATAATCATTTCGTATTTTATACCCGCAGTTAGTATCATTAAGTATTTACCTGTTTCAGGATTGGTTTTATAAACTCCCGCAATTTCTTTGGTGCTAAAATTGTAAACTGAAATAATGGCGTTTCTGGTTGTAATAGAATCGAATGTGCTAAAAACACCTTTAATTACAGAGCTTTCCTGCGTGGCTTTAGGTAATTTTAAATGTATATTTTCAAATCTATTATTTTTTCTGTTCGAACACATCCAAGCATAGTCGTTTAAAGAATCGGGGACAAATAAAATATCATCGTAGGTGGAGTTTATGGGATAGCCCATATTTGTTGGAGCCGACCAAGGGGTTTGAACATCGGGACGTGTACATTTAAATATATCGTAGCCTCCCATACTATTGTGTCCTTTGCTCGAAAAATAAAGTGTTAATCCATCTTTAGCTATGTATGGATAATTTTCATCGTAAGACGTATTAATGGCTGAACCTATGTTTTGGCTAACAGAAATACTACCATTGGGCATTGCATTATTTTTATATAGATCTGTGTTATTTAAATCTTTTGCGCCGTAGCTTACGTGTATGTATTCATTTTTATTATTAGCACACAATAAAAATTTTGCCAATTTTTTTTTATCTATTACCGATTTAAAAGCATCGGTTTTATACTTGAGTCTTTCGCCAATTAAATCGCTTGCGTAACTCTCAAGTATATTTTCCTCTTGTATGGCTGTGCGCTTAAGTATTTGAATATTCACTTGATCGGCAATAAGCGTATTACCATTTTTGCAATTACTAATTAATAATTCTACATTGTGTTTTTGCAATTCGGCTGGCGTGGCTCTTTTTATATAACCTTCAAATGCAGTAATAGCATCTTGAAAAATATAGGATAAATGATAAGCTTTGCCTAAGTATAAATAAACGTCGTTGGGTATTTCTTTATAAATAACAGCAATTTGTAATGAGTTAATGGCTTTTGCCAAATTTTTATTTAATTTTATGAGTGATACGCCATAATAATAATTCGCAAAAGGGTCTCGTGGGTCGTTTTTCAGTATGGAGCCAAATAAAGCAGCTGCAGTTTCGTAATCCCCACTATTAAATGTTTTAATGGCTTCAATTGGTTTTTTCTTTTCCTCAATAACCTGTTTTTTTACAAGCTCATCAATTTTAGAAATTGCTTTTTCGTTTTTTAATGTAGTTAAACCTTTTTGTTTTTGTGTTAGGCCGTAACTTGTAATCCCTGTTTTAGTTGTATCAATTGTAGACTTAAGCAAATACACTTTTTCATCCTCATCTTCAAAAAAATTTGTTAAGGTTAATACAGGTTTGTTTTTGTCGTTTAATTTTATTTTTAAATCCTGTTTACTAATTTCATAATCAATTTTTAAGGGTACTTCTACAATTTCGGTTAATGTACCATACTCGCCAGCCTCAATTTTAAAAATATATTTTACGTTTGGTACCAATACTAAAACGTAATTGCCTGTATATTTATTACTATTGTAAACGCCTACCAACTCATTATTTGAAGCGTTGTAAACCATTATTTTTACTTTTTTTAGGTTAGGGTTTCCAATTACTTCAACATGTCCTCTAACAATAATGGTACTTAAACTCGTATTTGCGGGTATTATTTTAAACACGTCGTACTTTAAATCCTCGCTTAACCTGTCTGAAACAAAATACGTGTATTTTCTGTTTTTTGTAAGGGTAAATTCCTCTTTAATTTCAATAGGTTTAATTATAGCACTATCAGGTTTTTGAGCAAAAATGCTATTACAACTACCTAAAAATAGTAAACAATAAAAAAATATGGCAAAAGTTGCACGCATTATAATAAAGCAGGGCTAATTTAAATATAAAAATAATGTTACTATATTTAATTTTTAAACAACTATATTATTGAATCGTTATTTTATTATATACAAACCCTATAAAATGGTTTCGCAATTTGTGAGCCCTTATTTACAAAATAAATTAGGTGATTTAGACTTCATCTTTCCCCAAGGAACGAATGCGGTTGGAAGATTAGATGACGAAAGCGAAGGCCTATTAATTTTAACTACCGATAAAACCTTAACACAACGCTTACTGCACCCTACCAATAAGCATAAGCGTAACTATACGGTTCAAGTTGAAAAAATTATTAGCGACGAAAATATTACAAAGCTAAATACGGGAATTGAAATTTTAATAAAGGGCCAAAACAGATTGTACACAACGCAAGCTTGCGTAGTAACGCGAATAGATAAGCCAGAAAACCTAGCATTAAGAGACAAAACGTTGAGGGATGATTTACCACAATCGTGGTTAGAGTTTGAGTTAACGGAGGGTAAAAATAGGCAAATTCGTAAAATGTGTAGTGCTGTTAGGCATAAATGTAGACGATTAATACGAACTAAAATAGAAAATTTAGAATTAGGAATTATGCAACCGGGAGACGTAAAAGAAATTGAACAAAAAGAATTGTTTGATTTATTAAAGCTAAAGGATTAGCAATAGATTTCAGAGATAAGATAGATTTGTAATGATACCAAAAACCATCTAGGTAATTTGCATAATTTTTAGCGAAAAAACGGATTTAATTAGTAGTTATAATATTTACTAATCATTAAATACACTACCACACCTGTAATAGTTACGTATAACCAAATGGGATAACTAAAGCGGGTTAATTTTTTATGTTTTTCGCGTTGATCGGTTAAACCGTAATAAAACGATAATAATATCATGGGTAAAACGGCAACCGCTAAAAATATATGCGATAATAAAATGATAACATACAAAGGTTTAATGCCACTAACAGCTGCACTTTCAGCAGCACTCATAACACCGTCATGGTCAACATCACCATATTTTGTGTCTGGAATAAAATAATGGGCTGTAACGTAACTCAACAAGAACAAACTACTTAAAATAAATGCAGTTATATTTAATTTTTTGTGAAGTGCTATATTTTTTTTCTTAATTGCCATTAACGAAAAAATTAATAATAGGCAGCAACTACCATTTAAAAAAGCATTTAAAGTAGGTAGTTTATAAATAAAGCTTGGAAAAACATCGGGATGAGGAATCCATTTTTGGTTTAAAACCATTACAACAGCACAAATAGCAACTGTAGTTATATATGTAGTTAATTTTACTGCTTTTTCGTTTTGAATTGTGAGAAGCGCCATTTGAAAATTTTTTGTAAATATAAGGGCTAATTTTATATTTAAATAATTAATGGCTTAATACCTAATAACTATATAGCTACTACTTCTTGCAATACAGCTAAACTTTTTAAATTACTAAATCCGGGTATGTGGTGCGAGTAATAGGTAAGTAAAAAGTTTAATAATTGTTGGCGTTGGCTATTGTTTATATTAAACTTTAAACTATTAATTTTTAAAAATTCAGCTAATAAAAATGACTCTTCAGCATTTAAGCCAAAAGGATAGGCTAAGCTATAATTTGTAAACTGCCCCTCTCTGCAATCAAAAAAACAGTTTTTTTGGTCATAATTATTTTGTGGTTCAATGCCCAAATATTTGGTTAGTTCAATCAAAAAATACAAGTGTAAATTTGTAAAATTGCTTTGGCTTGTATTTAAAAATTTTATGCAGGTTTCAATAAAATGGTATAAGTGTTGGTTTGCACTTTGTTCTTTTAATGTTTTTATAAGTGCTTCGTTCACAAATTGCGCGATGCTTAATTTATTTAACGATGTGTTAATAGTAGTTGTAATATAATAACAGCTTGCTTCGTTAAGTTGATGTACATCGTTATTTTCTTTAATAACTAACTCCACATCTAACAACGTTAAAGGCAGTAAAGCGCTTGTTTTTAATTTAGATTTTGGCGATGAACCAACCACTACAAAAGCTGTAATTAAACCGTTAGTTAAAGTATATAATTTTAAAATGTATTTTTTATCGCCATGTTTTATGGCTTGTAATAAAATGGCTTTATCTGAAATGCGCATTAATTTACAACTAATATTTTACTTACGGCACGCTGTTCGCCATTGGTACTTGTTGCATAAACCACATATACCCCGGATTGAACCCTGTTGTTAGAGAAAGTTTTTAAATTCCATTCTATTTGGCCGCCAGTAGATTTTGTTTCCCAAACAAGATTACCACTTTCATCAACAATTTTAACAATTGAATTGTCAATTAAGCCACGAACTAACACTGTGCCTAGGTAATTTGGTTTTACAGGATTGGGATACGCAAATACATTTTGATAACTTTCATCTCCTTCTATAATTGTACTTCTAAAAGATTGTATGCCAACTTCTGTGCCAATGAAAACATCGCCAGTTGCTATGTCATAATTTAAGTCAACAATTGTATTTACATAAAGCGGGCTATTTTCTTTTGTAAAATGATAAAGTTCTTTTAATCCATCTGGACTAAAGCAATAAACACCGCTATTGAGTGTTCCTACCCATTTATTATTTGCTCCATCAACGACGATAGCGGTTACAGCTTCTTTTTCTAATAATAATTCCACATTTCCATCTTGTACAATCTTAATAGGCTGCCCATCAATGTTGGTACTGCTGAACAGAGTTGATGGGCTGTAAAACACTCTAATACCGGCTGCTGTGCCTACCCAAATTTTACCGTCTTTGTCTTCGCAAACAGAATAAACGGTATTCGATTCTAAATTACCGCTACCAACATCTTTGGAGAGAAGCTTGTAGTTTACATTTAATTGCGGATTTGGAAAATTATTTCCATTAAATACAGTTAAGCCACCGTCTCTTTCATGGGTTACCCAAACAAAATTATTTTTATCGACTAAAATACGACGTACAAATTTTGCAGTACCTAAATTAAATCGTTGAATTGAACCATCTTTTTTTAAAACATTTAAAAAATTATCAGAATCGCTTATCGCAAACCACAAATTGCCGTCCTTATCCATCGATAGTCCGCTACTTCTATAAGAGTCTGGTAAACTACTATTGCTTGAATTATATACTTTTACCAGTTGATTATTTTTGTATTCTAGTAATCCTTGGAACCAAGATGACGCAAAACACCTCGTATTATCTTTTCTATCAAAATAAACGCAGTTAATATCTAATATATCATTACTGCCGTCTTTAAATTTATACTCATTCCAAACATTATCATTTAAAATAGCAATGCCATTAGTGTAATAGTTTGTTCCACCTCCTACATCTGGTAAAGATGGCGCTACAGCTATTTTACCATTATAAGCATCAATTTTACCAACACCATTTGTTTTAGTGCCATTTATTGTTATGCTTTGTTGTTCGTAATACGGGTTAGCGCCAAAACTTTGTACAACACCATTAACAGCATCCGCTACCCAATACGACACATTAGAATTATTATCTTTTCCAAAAAAGCAATCTAACGGAGCAATTGTATTCGCATTAAATTGCGTTAAATACAACTCTTTTATATTGGTGGAAAAATTATGTACAAGCATACCAAATTGGTCAATATATGCTAATCGTATGCCATCTACATTGCAAAATCTTTTAATAAAACAAGGGTACGAAATATAACTATATTTCACCCAATTGTTGTTAGTAAAGGTATACACAGTATCTTTGTTATATTTCGAATTGTCAGTTTTCCATGGGGAGTAAACTGTAACGAGAGTTCCGTTTACATTTGCTATGGCTCCAATACACGAACTGCGAGATACATTTGGTAAAGAATCAACTTTCCAATTATTAAAATTGTTTAAAATTTTTGTTTTAAAGTTAGATTTATATAAACCGCTTGGCGTAGCTGCGTATATTAACGAATCGGTTAACGCAATTTGAAATATTTCTAAGTTGGTTCCGTTTGGCCCAATATAAAAGGTTTCCTTAATTTCTAATTTTTCGGTATCAAATAACACAATACCAAATCCGCAAGCTAAATAGGCATATTTACCATTAAAAACTACTTCATTTATCGTTTTTTTACCACCCAATAGTTTTAATTTAAAATCAGCATAGTTTGTTATGTTATAACTTGCGTCTATTACATCAATATTGCAATTATCATATATTACTAAAAGTTTGTTATTGTAGGGGTTTACCCGCACTAGTTTTATACCAATATCGTGCAAGCCATTAATTTTATTAAGTCGCTTGGTGGAGTATTCGGTTTGATCTACTTTTACTAAACCGTTTCCATTTGATGCAATAATATCATTATTAAACCGGGTAAGCGTATTGCAATAACTAAAACCCAAATGATCTTGCCATTGCCTTGGGCCAATTTGTGAAAAAAGAGGAGCAAAAACTAAAAAACAAAAAGTAAAAATTGTAAAACGCATTTTGAAGACCTTTATATATTCTATTAACGTTAAAGATACACGTTTATTGTGTAAAAAAGCAACCGAAGCGTGTTTATTCTTTTACTGTATCATTTACTTAACATTACAAAGGCGCTCCAAAAAAAAGGCTCTTTATATTTTAGTTTAAGTTGTTTTATAGCATCGGCAAAGGCTTGTTGTTTGTTGCCACTTTTTGCATAGTTAGTATAAAATAACGTCATTAATTTCATAGTAGCCTCATCGCTAACACTCCACAAACTCATAATAATACTTTTGGCCCCTGCAATTAAAAAGGCCCTTTGTAAACCATATACACCCTCGCCTTGTTTTACAGTGCCTAAGCCTGTTTCGCAAGCACTTAAAACAACTAAATCTGTTTTATCTAAATTCAAACTCATGGCCTCATAAGCGGTTAAAATGCCGTTTTCGGCGTTGGGTGCCGTGTGGTAAGTTTCGTCAAAAACATTGTCGCAATTGGCTAATAATACACCACTTCGTAACAAAGGGTTTTCTTTTGCCGCACTTATACTAACACCTAAAACTTTAGTAGTTTCCATTTGGCTTAAATCTGCTAAAAAATAGCCATGTGTTGCAATGTGTAAAATACTTGGTGAATTTATTTTTTTAACCTCTCCTTCGGTTGCATCTTTACCAAATAAGGCTGTAGTTTTAACTTTATAGGTAGTTAAAAGTTTACTAATGTTTTTAACTTCGGCTTCAGTACCAGGTAATTGCGCAATAGCTCCACTTTTGCCATAAGTGGGGTTGCCAATTAAAAATGCAGAGCTTGGCTTTACTGATAAATTTTCGTTTTGTTTTACGGCAACAATATCTTTTGTATTGCCTACAAATAATATATTGTATTTGTCTACCAAATATTTTTTTGTAACGTCTCTTAAGGCATTAATGCTTAGTTGGTGGTAAGCACCATCTAACGATAAATATAATTTTGTAACACCATTTAACTGTTCATCTATCGGTTGCCATGTTGGGAAATAGGCCTCATTTTCGGACTTTTGGTCAATTGTTTTTTCCCTAAAGGTTGCTATAGCTTTATTTATTGTATCCGCATTGCCAATGCTTATTAGTTTTAAATGGGATGGTTTTACTATTAAAGCAAGGTAACTGCTATTTCCAGTAAATCCATTATTATATTTATTAAGTTGTATAATTTCAATAGCGGCTTCGTTTGTTTTTAACTGCTTTTGAATACTTTCGGAGCTTACTAGTTTATTTTCTGTACCTTCTTTAAAAGCAGCGCTTTTTTGCGAAAGCTCTCGCTCTAAGGCATCAGCACTTGCTTTTAAGCTATCGATATTTACGTTTTCTTGTGCCAACTCTTCCTTGCTTAATTGAAAGGCTTGGTTTAAATTTTCTTTTGTTTCTAACCATTGGTTGTAGGTTAATTTTAAACTTTCGTCAGCACTACTCGAAATAATGTTTCTAATTTTTGAAGAGTTATTTAATAAAAAACCCTTAGTGTTAATTAGAGTGCTATAAAGTTGAATTATTAAACTATCATCAACTATACTATCATTCGCCTTATAATTAGCAGTGGCAAACGAATAAAAACGTTGTAATCGCGCATTTGTTTTTTCCCAATACAAGGTTTTTTCGTTGTCGTTTAGTGAATTAAAATAGGTATTGATGTAATTTAAGGTACTGTTAATTACTAATTTATAATTCGATTTTGCACTATTAATGTTTGATAATTCCCATTGAGCCAATGCTAAATCTTCTAGCGCCTGAATGTAATTTGGATGGCCCTCGCCATAAATTTCTTTTTTCTTATTTACTACTTTGTTTAAAAGCTCGCACGCTTTAGACGCATTTGCATTAAAGCGATAGTAGTTTGCCAACTCTTGCTGAATAGATAATGTAGCAGGATTATTTTCGCCTAACTTTCGTTTATCGATATCATAAGCACTTTGTAGTAACTGTTCAACTTCTTGAGTTTTCCCCATCTCCATATACAATTGTGCCAATCCTTTTTTAAGATGTGCTAGATCAGGATGTTTACCTAATTTTTTTTGTTTTAGTTTAATTGCTTTTAAATATAATTGTTCGGCTTCGTCATATTTTTTTTCGAAACGATAAATATTTGCGAGGTTAATTTGTAGCTTAATAAAATTACTTTCGTTTTCTTTTAAAATTTTGGTGGCTTCGGTTAAGCTGGTGTTCATAAACATTTCAGCATCTTTTAGCTTATTCATATCTAAATAAGTCATTGCTAAATTATTATTTACAATGGTTTGAGCTAATTTATCATTAATTGATACTGCAATAGTTAAAGCATTTTTAAACTGTTCCTCGGCTTTTGTATAATTACTTGTTTCTTTATTAAGTACAGCGTTGTTGTTTATAGCAACAATATACATGCCCTTGTTTGAGCTATTTTGGCGCAAAGTAATAGCTTGTTCATTAAAAAGTTTTGCTTTTGCGTAACGACCTTTTGATTGATATAGCAAACCTAAATCGCTAATAACTTGCGAATAATTTAAAGAACTCGTATCTTGAGTTTGTTTGTACAATGTTTTTGCAAGTTTTAAACTTTGTTCGGCTAAATAATATTTATTGGCCCCCATTAACAACTCGCCGTTTTTTAAATTAGTATAGGCTCGGTCTTCAATTGTTTTTACAAATTTAGAATTGCTTGCAAGCGAACTACTAAACGCATTACCTTTTTCATCCGCCTCAAACAGGCCACTATTATCTAAAAACGAAATAGCATAGTTAAAATTGCTTTCGTCATAGTCTTTCTGCTTTTTTTCATATTTATCCGACGTTTTTGTTTTTAGCGCCCGATTAGCTTTATTAAAAAAGCCATCCATTTTGTTTTGAGATATTGCACTACATACCAAAATTAAAAATATACAACTAACAGTAGATGCTTTACACATATTGATTAAATAAGTACAACAAAATTGCTATATTAGGTTTAAAAACAATACTTTTATTTTAATTTTTTTATATTTATATTTATTTTTTATTAGGTAAATATGAAATTATTTTTAGTAGTAGTTAGTACACTATTTGTGGTAGCATTAAAAGCACAAGATACAGTGAAGGTAGCCACAAATCTTAGCCCCGACCAGCAAGCAGAATTAGAATATAATAAAGGTTTAGCATCTTTACAAAAAAACGATTGTGCTATTGCCGCTGAATGTTTTACAAAAGCCCTTGCCTTAAAACCCAATTTTGATAAGGCATTATGTAATAGAGCAATTGCAAACACCCATTTAAAAAATTACAATGAAGCTGTTGTAGATATTAACCTTGCCTTAAAAGCCAATCCACAAAATGCCGAAACGTATTTTAATAAAGGGTTAATTTATTTTAATATGAATTTAAAAGACAGCGAAAACGTTGCTTTAGATAATTGTTTAAAAATAAATCCTAACCATGCCGAAGCGGCGTATTACAAAGGCATATTGTTATACCAATCAAACGAGCTTGATAAATCTATCGAATATTATTCTAAAGCTATTTCTGCAAACCCTAATTATGCTTATGCCTATAATGATAGAGCTACAGCAAAACGCGCAAAATTAGACTACAAGGGCGCCATTGCTGATTACGAAAAAGCCTTAACTATTGATAATAATTTGGTGTTTGTATACAACAATCTGGGATCAGCCTACCGTTTAAATAAAAATTACACCAAAGCAGTTGAAGTATACACAAAAGCCTATCAAACAAATCCTTCGTATTTAATAGCATTAATTAACCGTGGGGCGACACATTTCGAAAACAATAATTTAAAAGCAGCACAAGCCGATTTTGAGGAAGTATTAAAAAAAGAGCCTAATAATTCATCAGCATACAATAATATGGCCTCTATTGCTATTAAAAATAAAGATTACAAAAAAGGAAAAGATATGGCCTCAAAAGCTATTGATTACGATATAAAAAACGGGCCAGCTTATTACAACAGAGGCATTGCAAAGCAAATGTTACGCGAAGAAGAAAGCTGTTGTGCCGATTGGAAAAAGGCTTTAGAGTATGGGGTAGAAAGCGCTAAATTATTTATTAACGCCTCTTGCGATTAAAACCAAAGCCATTTTTTAAACCTTTAAACTAAAAAACATTATAAACTTTAAATATGAATAAATTATTACTAATTCTATCCACCATTTGTTTTTGCGGATTTACTTTTTCTCAAACGGTTGAATTTGATAAAGATAATTTTCCTGGTAAAAAAGAAGAATTAAAAATTGCCAGCAAACAACTAGATGTGGGTATTGAGTTTTATTTGCTTGGACGTAAAGAATTTGATGATTTTAAAAAACAATTTATATCTGCACATAAACATTTACCAATAAGTCATCACGATTACAGACTAACAGGTATTAATAATTTTAAAAATGCTATAGCTCCACTTGGTACTGCTAATAACTTTAATCCAAAAAACGCAAGGTTAAATTATATGTTGGGCTTTATTTGGTTTGTAAACGAGCCAACTAACTCACAAACCCTTAAGCATTTTGAAGCAAGTTATGCATTGAACCCTAAAGTAGAGCCAGATATAACCTATTGGCTTGCGTGGACATATCAATTAAACACAAAATGGGATGAGGCAATAACAAAATACAATGAGTATTTAACATTTTTAAATCAAAAAGCTAAAAGTAACGCTCAAGAAATTGAAGATGTAAACAAAAAAATTACCGAATGTAAAAACGGAATTCAGTTTTCAGCTAACCCCGAACGCGTTTTTGTAGATAATTTAGGGGCAAATATTAATACGTTTTTTCCTGAGTATGGGCCTGCAATTACTGCCGATGAGGAAACAATAATGTTTACAGCTCGTAGAGATAATACAACAGGAAATAAAAAAGATGAAAACGATAATAAATATTTTGAAGATGTTTATGTTTCTAATAAATTAAATGGCAAGTGGCAAACATCTAAACAATTGAGCAAAAATGTAAATACTGAAGGGCATGATGCTGTGGCCGGGTTATCGCAAGACGGTAGTAAGCTTTTTGTGTACAGAGATGGTCCAAAAGATGGTGGTGATTTGTACGAAAGCGTGTTATTTGGCGTTGATTGGGAGCAACCCGCGCACATGAATAAAAACATTAATACTAAATATCACGAGAACACAGTAAGTTTAAGTTATGATGGTCGACAACTTTATTTCGTCTCAAGTAAAGAGTCAGGTTTAGGAGATGCTGATATATATATTTGTGAATTAGATGCGAAAGGCGAATGGGGACCTTCAAAAAATATTGGACCTGATTTAAATACAAAATACCCTGAAGATGGCGTCTTTTTGCACCCCGATGGCGTTACTATGTATTTTAGTAGTAAGGGGCATAACTCTATGGGTGGATACGACATTTTTAAATCTACTTTAGTAAACGGAAAATGGGGTAAACCGGTTAATTTGGGTTATCCTATTAACGGACCAGATGATGATGTTTACTTTGTAGTGGCTGGAAGCGGAAGTAGAGCATATTTTGCATCGGCCAAACAAGGTGGTTTTGGTGATCAGGATATTTATAAAATAACATTTTTAGGCCCTGAAAAACAACCTTTGTTAAACACCCAAGATCAACTATTAGCAATGGTAGCAAAACCAATAAGCAATTTAAAAACCGAAAATATTGTAGACGTTAAAGGCGCAAAACTTACTATTTTAAAAGGTGTAATTACCGATGCAAAAACCACTAAACCTCTAGAGGCAAGCATTGATTTAATTGATAACGACAAAAACGTGGTATTAGCTACGTTTAAATCAAATAGTAGCACAGGTAAATATTTAGTAACCCTGCCAAGTGGTAAAAATTATGGTATAGCGGTAAAGCATGATGGTTATTTGTTTCACTCAGAAAATTTTAATTTACCCGACAGCGCCAATTTTCAGGAATTTACAAAAGATGTTGCGCTAAAGAAAATAGAAATAGGAAGCACCATTGTACTACGTAATATTTTCTTCGATTTTGATAAAGCTACTATTCGCCCCGAATCGGCAAACGAATTAGAACGTTTAATTAAATTATTAACAGACAATCCAACTCTAAAAATTGAATTAGGTAGCCATACAGATAGTAAAGGCTCTGATGAATACAACATGAAATTAAGCGATAATCGCTCTAAATCGGTGGTAGATTATTTAATTGGTAAGGGAATTAGTTCGGGTAGGTTAGTTGCTAAAGGCTATGGCGAAACAAAACCTATTGATACAAATGATACTGACGCAGGCAGACAAAATAACCGTAGAACCGAATTTAAAATTTTAGAGAAGTAAACACGCGGTGTATAATGCACCTAAAACAATTGTGTTTTCTTCTCTTTTTCTTCTTTATTTTGTTCCCAAGTAGCAGCTTGTTTTTTAGAAAAACGTATTCCCAACATTATTTCGTGGCTACCAGTTGAGTATTTTTTGATGTTGGTTGTTGTAAAATCATACGAGTAGCCAATCATTAAATAGTTATTATAAAAATAACCAATTAAAGCTGTAAATGCATCGTTATGGCGATAAGCCCCACCTAACCAAACCTGTTCTTTATATATTATTCTTAAACCTCCGTCTATTTTGGGCGGTGCAGGTATCGCATATTTTACTAAAAACGAAGGTTCAATTTTAAAATCATCTCCTAAATCAAATTTATAAGCGCCATTAAAATTAAAATGATTTACAATTTTACTGTTTTTTCCAGCACCATCATACAAAGCAATAGGTGCTTGGTAAAGTTGAGGTAGAGCTATTCCCAAATAAAACTTATCTTTTTTATGGAAATAAATTCCTGCGCCAAAATCGGGTACATAAGTTGTTTGGTAGGTAGTTAGTAAATTTTTATCCTCTTCGTCATGTAAAATTAATTTACTACCATCAATACCCCATTGTAAAATACCAGCACTTAAGCCCAAAGATAAGAAGACATCTTTTTTTAATTTAGCGTGATACGCATAACTGAAATTTAATCCTGTTCTACGTGTTGGCCCAACAATATCTGTATACAAATTCATTCCCAAGCCCATATTTTTTGCTTTTAGCGGCCCATGTACTGTAAGCATATATGTTCTTGGTGCATCATTTATTCCAACCCATTGGTATCGGTTATTTGACCTAACATCTGCATAGTCATCTTTTCCTGCCACAGCGGGGTTTATGGCCATTTCGTTAAGCATATATTGAGTGTATTGAGGCAATTGCTGCGCAAAGCCACAAACTGTAAGCATACTTAAAAACCATATGTAATATCTTTTCATGTGTATCATTATCTAAATATCGTTAATGGTCCAGTATATGGGGTAGTGTATGCCGGATGATTTAAATTAATAATATAGTAATAGGTGCCTACTGGTAAGTCTTTTCCTTTATATCTTCCATCAAACGGAACTGTGTAGCCTTTCGAATAAAATAATTGTTCGCCCCAACGGTTATAAACTTCAACGGTGTTATCTGGAAACTGTTCTATTAAATCAATTATCCATTTGTCATTTTTACTATCACCATTTGGGCTAAAGCCATTAGGTATCATAATTTGAGGATACAAAAATACATGCATCGTATCGCTTGCTATACATCCGTTTGCATCAGTAGTTGTTACAGTGTAGGTCGTATTTATCGTGTTTGAGGCAGCAGGGTTAGGTATGTTTCCATTGTCTAAATTAAACGGTGGACTCCACGTAAAGGTTAAGCCTGTTGGCGATGTTGGGCTACCACCAATTGTAACAGTAGAAAATACTGGTATAGTATAACTCGGTCCGGCATCTACTAACGGTAACGGAAAGATATTTACAACAACGGTATCAAAATCAAAACAAGTTGATGCTGATGAAATTGCTTGTAGTACATAGGTTGAAGTGCCGCTGGCATTTGGAACCACTAAGGTTGGCGTTGTTGCAACTGTTGTTGTAGTATTTGGCAATAAAAACCAATTGTAATTTGCAGCACCAATAGAGTTTGTGCCCGTTAAAACAACTGAGCCGGTTGGGCAAACCGTAGCATTATTTCCTGCATTGGCGCTAATTGTAATGGTTGGTACTATTTGTACAGTTGTGGTTTTAACGCATCCTCCATTATCTATTAAACTTAAAGAATAGGTGCCAGCCAACACGTTATTTATATTTTGAGAGTTAGACGTAAATGATGACGACGAACTTGTCCAAGTAAAATTAAACGCTGGTGTTCCACCTGAAACGGTAACACTTGCACCACCATCGGCAGCGGTACTACACGACGAATTATTTACTGTAGAGGTTAAAGCAATTAATGGAGGATTATTAATAATTACACTTTCTGTTTTAATACAGCCTTTATTGTCCGTTATTGTTGCAATATAAGTATTTGAACATAACGCCGTTAACGGATTTGTATTGCCACTTGGCGACCAAGTAAAGGTATATGGCAAAGTCCCTCCACTAGGTACTAAAGTAACTGCGCCATTACAATCGCCATTACATCTTGGCTGTTGAATGTTTGATAGTGTTAATTGTAAATCAGGATTATCTGTTATTGTAAACGAAGTTACCGTTTTGCAACCATTTGCTGCTGTAACAGTTAACGTAATTATTCCTTTACAAATTCCGGTAATTGTAGGCAACGTGCTTCCTGTACTCCAACTGTAGGTTACTGGTGTTGAGGTAGTTGTGCCGAGTGCAGTAATTGATCCCGTACAAGCATTAAAACAGCTAATGTTACTTTGGGTAAACGTTACCACAGGCCCATTAGCATTGCTTATAGCAAAGGCCTGATTTTTAATACATCCATTATTATCAGTAACGGTAACACTGTAATTACCAACGCCAATATTAGCTAATGTGGCTGTTCCGCTTGGAGTTGGCACCCAACTAAAACTATACGTTGGTGAACCCCCTGTTGCAACTACATTTATAGTACCATTAGTTAAGCCACAGCCTGGTTGAATTATATTTGGTGTTAACGTAATCGAAACCGCAGCATTAATAGTTGTAGATGCGGTTCGTATACATCCTTGAGCATCTGTCATTTGTACAAAATAAATACCTGCACATAAACCGGCAACATTGGAGTTGGTGCTAGCTGGGCTTGTCCAACTGTATGTAATTGGTGCAGTGCCACCTATAGGGTTTACAGTACTAGAGCCATTACATGTCCCAGCACATTGTTCGTTAACATTACTAAACACAGCGGCAGTTATTCCCGAAGAATTACTAATAATTACATTTTGTATTTGAGTACAGTTATTATTGTCGGTTACTAAAACTTGGTATAATCCTGCGCACAAACTACTAGCGTTGGTGCCTGTTGCCCCCGATGTCCAACTATATGTAAATGGTGCAGTGCCTCCAAATGCCGTAATGGTTGATGAACCATTGCACAAATTACAAGAAGGTGAGATAACAGCGTTTGTTGATGTTATTTGCGCTGGCGATGTTATAGTACTTGTAAAGGTATTAAAGCACATATTGGCATCTGTTACTGTTAAAGAATAAATGCCATTACATAAGCTAGTAATAGAGTTGGTTGTTTGTCCTGTATTCCAATTTAATGAATATGGCGGAAGTCCACCCGACAAGCTAGTTAAATTAGAAATACCATTACAATTTGCAAAACACGTGTTATTTGTACTTGCAATGGTCGAAAGCATATTTAAAATACTTGGTAGGTTTAATGTTTGGGTAGATGGACAAAGATTATTATCTAAAATGTTTATGGTATAATTGCCTGCACAAGCATTTAACAAAGTAGCAGAGTTAGGCGCAACAGGTGTCCAAGTGTAATTAAAAGGACCCACCCCCCCGCTTGGGTTTAAGGATATGGAACCATTACAAACTCCGTTACAACTTGGTAAACCTACATTTGGCAAAATATTAATTGGAGCAGGTTGTGAAATGGTAACGGCGGTAAATAATAAACACGCATTTAAATCGCTGACTTGTGCAGTATACACACCTGCACATAAGTTTGTTTGCGGATTAATAGAAGTTGTAGATGGTGGAGAAACCCATGAAACAGTATAGCCCGGCGTGCCACCTAAAACACTTCCTACATTTATAGAGGCAGCTCCTGTACATTGCCCGTTACACAGCACGCTATTCGAAACGATTGGTGCGCTGCTTGGTCCGTTAGAATTACTTAACGGTATAGTAATGGTATTTGTACAGTTTTTAGAATCGGTTACTACAACGGTATAAACACCTGCAGCCAATCCAGTAACGGCAGAATTTGTGCTAACTATTGGTGGTCCCCAAGTGTAGGAATAGCTTGGTGTTCCGCCAACTACTACTACAGTAATTGAGCCATTGTTTAATCCACAAGCTGCTGGAGAAATAGAAGGGTTTACATTTAATATTGGCGGATTTGTTAAAGTAAATGTTTGTACATCTTGACATCCATTTCCATCTTGAATTAATACTGAATAATTACCGGCACATAAAGCATTTATGGTAGCTGAATTTGGTGCCAGTGGCGTCCAAGTATAATTAACAGCACCTTGTGCATTTGCAGGAGTACTTATGGCAATACCATTGCAATTGCCGTTACAAGACGGGTTTGTGCTAGTAACATTGGCTAATAGCGCTAAAGGTTGTGTTAAAATGGCAGTTCCAAATAATTGGCAACCTGCAGCATCCGTTGCAGTTAACGTATAGTTATTGGGGCATAATCCAGTTGGGTTTTGCCCCGAACCAGTAGGTAGCCAAACAAAATTTACTGTTCCCTGCGCACCACTTAGTAATGTAGTTATGCTTCCATTACAAGTGGCATTACATAAAGGGTTAGTAGGAGTTAATGTTCCGTTAAATGGTGCAGGAGCTACTACAGTAAATCCATTTGCCGATACACAACCATTGGCGTCTGTTACAGTAGCAGTGTAGTTTCCGGCACATAAATTACCTAAAGTGCTTGTTGTGGCTGGGCTTGATGACCAACTAAACGTATAAGTTGGTGTTCCGCCAACCACAGTATTTGTTGCAACGGCATTACACGAACTCGAGCAGGTAGCATTTATTAAATTTAAAGTACTTGTTAATGCAGGTGGCTGAGTAATTTGAACAGTTTGACTACTTACACATAAACTTGCATCCGTAACTATAACGGTGTAAACTGCAGGGCATAAATTAATAACAGTTGGAGATGCGGCGCCAAGGAATGGGCCAGTTGGCGTCCAAGTATAATTTAGTGGAGGGCTACCACCACTAGCTGTTGCGGTAATAGATCCATTGCAACTTCCAAAACACTTTACATTTGATGAGGTAGTAGTAAGGGTTAATGCAGCAGGTTGGGCAATAGCAAAGGTTACTGTTCGTAAACATGAATTAGCATCTGTAATATTTACCGAATAATTGCCTGCACATAAGCTACTAACAGTTCCTGTGCCTTGCCCAACAGTTATTGAAGGTGCTGGTAACCAACTGTAGGTATAGCCTGGTGTAGCACCAGATGTAACTAATGTAATACTGCCATTACAGGCACTATTACATTTTACGTTTGTTAAGGCCGAAGTTACAGTAAGAGAACTTGCTTGAATAACAGCTATAGATTGTGAAGTAATACAGCCGTTACCATCCGATGCGGAAATTACATAGGTGCCCGTTAATAAACTATTTGCAGTTGACGTGTTGCCAACAGTAACAAAGCCAACTATCGGCGTCCATGTAAAACCAAATACAGGTACACCGGTTGCGGTTACAGATATTACGCCAGTATTTGCACCAAAACAAGCGATAGATTGAGAGTTAACAGTTAACGTTGGACCCGTTGGGTTAGTTAATAATGCTGAAACTGTTCGTGTACATCCGGCACCATCCATGACAACTAAAGAGTAGGCACCTGCTGGTAAAAGTGAATAACAGCTGGTGTTTATGCCAACTCCTCCGCCTGGGCTCCACGTAAAAGTATAACCTGCGCCACTACCGCCACTTGCGGTTGCACATATACTACCATTATTTACAACACATGCACTTGGATTAGTTGTAGTAAACGTAACCGTTATTGAAGGTGATTGAGTAATTACAAAGGTTTGTGTTCTATTACAATTATTAGCATCCGTTACTAATAATGTGTAGTTACCAGCACATAAATTAGTTAAATTAGCTGTAGTTTGCCCTCCTGGGCTCCACGAATAAGTTAATAGACCAGTGCCACCACTTACATTTGAATTGATTGCGCCATTACAACTTCCATTACACGTAACGTTTGTTTGTGTTGGAGCTACAATAATATTAGGTGGATTAATAAATGCAATAGTTGCCGTATTAGAGCAACCTAATACATCAGCAGCTGTTACAGTGTAAATGCCAGCACATAAATTAACCGCTGTTTGTGTGGTTTGCGAGCTAACTGCCCATGTATATGAGTAGGGGCCTGTACCACCAGTTGGCGTAGCGGTGGCAGAAGCCGTACAAGCACCAAAACATTGTATAGGTAAACCATCTGCACTTACTGTTAAACTTACAGTTTGAGCTATGTTCAAAGATGTAGTGGCAGTACAGCCTTTACTATCAGTAACGGTAGCAGTATAATTTCCTGGGCATAAGGTTGTAGCTACTGAGTTAGACGAAACGGTAGCAGATAAAGAGTTTGTCCAAACAACGGCGTAGGTTGGCGTTCCATTTGATGCGGTAACTGTTCCAGCCCCTGTACATGCATTACAACTTGTTTGTATTCCAGTAACTGCTATTGATAAAGCTATTGGCTGAACTATTGTAAAAGGCTGTGATTGAGAACAGCCATTAGCATCGGTAACATTAGCAATTAAACCACCTGCACATAATCCACTGAGTATACCAGTTGTATTTGTAGTAGGAAAAGGTAAAGTATTAAATTGATAGGTAAAACCTGGGTTGCCTCCAGTAGCAATAACCGTTGCAGATCCATCGCAACTCCCCGCACAGCTGGTGGTTGAAGTATTAATAGTAATTGTTATTGCAGGCGGTGCTGTTAATGTTGTGGTAAAAGGGCTGGTACAACCATTGTTATCTGTAACAATTAAAGTATAAACGCCAGCGCATAATCCAGTATTTGGGTTACTTGAAAAGCCATTGCTCCAGTTTAAAGTATAGCCAGGTGTACCTCCACCAATTCCTGCATTTGCAACACCATTACAAGATGTATTACATAAAGGGTTGGTTACATTTATAGTTGCAGTAATTTGTGGCGGTTGTCCTAAAACAACTACAGAACTGGTTGTACAACCATTAAAATCAACAGCTAAAAAAGTATATGTACCCGCACATAAACTGCTAATTATACCACCCGGCACGGTACTAGTTGAAGTGCTCCACGATAGAGTGTAGCCTGGCGTACCACCCAAAACGCTACCAGCTAACGAGCCATTACAAACATTAAAACAATTTAAAGAGGTTGAACTAACACTTGCAACAAAAGGATTTGGCTGTGCCACATTTACAGTTTGCGATTGAACGCACGATGACTGGTCTTTTATTAAAAGCGTATAAATGCCTGCACAAAGCGCTGTGTAAGGTGGAGCAGAGGTTAAAGTAGTTGCAAAAGGTGTAACTAAAGTAAAGGTATACGGCCCAATACCGCCGATGGGGGCAGTATTTATGGATCCATTACAAAAGCCGTTACATGTTATTGTGGTGGTCGTAACATTTGGAGTAATACTACTTGGTTGTGTTATGGATAGCGTAGTATTAACAGGGCAATTCGATGCATCTGTTACTGCAAGAGAATAGGTTCCAAAACATAAATTGCTTGCATTTGCAGTACCTTGCCCTGTAATAATGCCAGGAGACCAAGTGTAAGAAAACGGGCCTCCATTACCACCGATTACAACCGCCGTTGAAGCACCGGTACATTGGCCAAAACATACAATACTTTGCGTGATGGCGGTTAGTGTAAGTGCTGGAGGTTGTGTAATAGCAATAGTAGTAGAAGTAGTGCATAAATTACCGTCTCGAGCAAAAATAGTATAAGTGCCTGCACACTGCCCCGCTATTACCGATGTAGTAGAAATTGTACTAGGTCCAACAGCCACCCAAGTAAATGTAATTGGACCGGTTCCTCCACTTGCCGACACAGAGGCGGAAGCATTACAGACGCCATTACACGAAACGTTGGTGATGCTTGGTGTTAATGTAATGGCGAGTGGTTGAGTTATTAAAAAAGTTTGCTGCCTTACGCATAAACTGTTGTCACTAATTGTAACCGTTTGAGTACTGGCACAAATATTAGTTATGCCCGGCGTGTTACCAGGACCTGGACTCCAAGTATAGGAATATGGCGAAACACCACCACTAACAGCCACCGATGCAGCACCTGTACATAAGCCAAAACAGGTTACATTTGTTTGAGTAGGTGTAACGGTTATAGCGGGAGGTTGAGTAATAGTGCCACTTGTAGTTAATGTACAACCTTTTACATCCGTTAAAGTAGCAGAAATTGGCCCTGCACATAAGCCCGACGATGAAACGGTACCTAATGCAGGCACAGTGAACGTTCCGCCTGGAGTAAAGCTAACCGTATAACCCGCTGTACCACCCGTTGGCGATATGTTTAGTGAACCATTACAAGCGGGGTTACAAGAAGCATTTACCAAAACAGAATTGGTATTAAGTGGTAAAACATTAGGAATATTACTGGTAAATGTTTTAACACACCCTTTATTGTCAACAACAGAGTATGTATGCGGGCCAGAACATAAACCGGTAACTGAAATGGGTGAAAAAGCTAAAACATTCGTAAAAACAGGTCCTGTATTAGGATCAACTGAAATTGTATAGGGGGACGAGCCTCCGAAAGCACTAATCGTAACAGACCCGTTACATACACCAAAGCAACTTGGAGCCGTTATCGTACTAAAATTGGCATTAATAGGCGTAGGATTTTGAGGAAGAGATTGCCCGTTTAAACTCGTTACAAAAGAACCATCATCTACAATAATATCTACCAATTGCCCTGCGCATAATGATGCGCAAATTGCCCCTAAGGTAAAGGTTGGCGGATTAACACTACTTACTGATGGAGGTAAACAGGTTGCTGATGAATTAAAGGTTAAATTGTAAGGGCCGGTAATACAGCCTGGAGCAAAATTTATCGTTATGGTTCCGTCGCAAGCGTTGTTACAAGACGCATTCGTAAATGAGTAAGTTATAGTACAAACCATGTTACTCATTTGCAATAATTGAGTGCTGGATTTTTGAGAAACCGAAGAGTTTAATTTAAATAAATTAGGATTGTTTTTTTGACCTATAATTTTTAAACCATCGCCTTTAAATAGAACATTTTCATCAATCTCTAATTTGTTTTTTGCTGTAAAAATGGTACTGGTATAATCAAACAGCACTAGGTTTGATTTTGCTATTATGTTACCAGCCGTAATAGAGGAATGATCGATGATAAATTTTCCTTTATTAAAAGTAATACTATTATCATCACTTACTTTTACACCAAGCATTTTATAATTTCCGCCGTTAAACTCAACATCAGAGCTTAATAAATTACCTGAAAAATTAATAAAATTAGTTTCAATGTTTAAAGAGTTAAAATTTAATTTAGTTGAAAAAGAGGGAGTTATGTGGGTATTTAAAACAAAATCGCCACCAATATCTAAAACCGAAAATTTAGTACCGGTAAAGTGAATGGTTGAATAATTATTTTTAACGTAAAATGAATTTACCTGATTTACACCAACAAAATTTACCAAAAAACTACTCGAAATCCCAGAATTATCATCAAAAATTACATTATTGTTGGTATTTGGAATAACATTAGCAGAGCTGCCACCTGAACTTAAACTCCAATGTTTACTATCGTTAAAATTACCCGAACCGCCAACCCAATATAAGGTTTGAGCTTTTATGGATAAGGTAAAACTAAGTGCAATAAATAAAAGAATAACTATTTTGCCCTTTAAGTTCATAAATTTTAAATATTTTTACAAAAATAAATCTTAATTTATTGCTAAGATACAAACAAAATTTGACATTATTAACAATTTAACAGTATAAAGAATAATAATTAAATACATTTTTAGTGATGGATAAGAATATTAAAAACGCTTGGATCACCCAAAAAAGCGAAGTAAAATACGAGACTCCTTGGATAGAAGTTAGTCACCATAACGTTATAAATCCCGTTGGAAAGCCTGCTATATATGGCACAGTGCATTTTAAAAACTTAGCCATTGGCATTTTACCACTCGACAAAGATTTAAATACGTGGTTGGTAGGGCAGTGGCGTTACCCTTTAAAGGCTTACAGTTGGGAAATAGTAGAGGGTGGGGGGCCAGTTGGCGAAAATCCTTTAGATTCTGCCAAACGCGAATTAAAAGAAGAAACAGGTTTAACTGCGAATAAATTTTCGTTGCTTTGTAATATGCACACCAGCAATTCTGCTACCGACGAATATTGCCATATTTATTTAGCCCAAGATTTAACATTGGGAGAAGCCGAACCCGAAGAAAGCGAAGATTTACAACTAAAAAAAATGCCTTTTGAACAAGCGTATCAAATGGTAATGAATGGCGAAATAACAGATTCGCTGAGTATGGTAGCCATTTTAAAAACAAAAATTTTAATTGACCAAAGGCTAATTTGATAATGTGCAACAGTACAATTAGTTAATTGCATAATTAAATGCTATTAAAATTTATATATTTACAACACCTAAAATTATTTTAAAACTAAAAACTAACGAATGAAAAACTTAGTTCAAAATTTTACCAACCAACTTAAAGAAGCAAAACAAATTGCCGACAAAGCCATTGTTAGTAAAGGGAGTAATATTACAAACATTGTGGTTACGGGGCTAGGAGGGTCGGGCATTGGTGGTACTATTTTGTTAGAGTTGATTGCAGATTCCTGCACGGCACCTATTATTATAAATAAAGATTATTCTTTACCCGCTTTCGTTAATGAAAATACCTTAGTTATTATTTCAAGTTATTCGGGTAACACCGAAGAAACCTTAAGCGCTATGCAACAAGCTATTGCCAAAAAAGCGCAAATAGCATGTGTAACTAGTGGTGGTAAAGTATTAGCGTTAGCAAAGCAACATCAGTTTGATTTTATTGAAATTCCAGGCGGAAATCCACCGAGAGCATGCATTGGTTATTCGTTAGTACAATTAATAAAAATTTTAATCGAAAAAGAATTTGCACCCTATTCATTACTAAATGATATTGAAAATAGCATTGCCTTATTAGAGAAAGAAAACGACACGATAAAAAACGAAGCTAAATTAATTGCAGAAAAATTAACTAATAAATTAGGCGTTATTTATAGTTTAGGAAGTAGCGAGGGCGTGGCTGTTCGTTTTCGTCAGCAAGTAAATGAAAACAGTAAACAACTGTGTTGGCATCATACTTTTCCCGAAATGAATCATAACGAATTAGTAGGTTGGACCACTAAAAATGATAATTTAGTGGTTGTTACATTCCATACATCGTTTGATTTTGAAAGAACAAAAAAACGCTACCAAGTATGTAAACCAGTTTTTGAAAAATACAGTCATTCTGTAATTGACATTATTGCCAAAGGCAATAGTAAATTAGAGCAATTTTTATATCTTATAAATATTGGCGATTGGATAAGCTGTTATATCGCAGATAATAGGGGTATTGATCCTGTTGAGGTAAATATTATTGATTATTTAAAAGGTGAATTGGCGAAATTTTAAACTTAATCGTTTAGGCAAAAATTATGCGAATTTTCATTAATCTAAATTAAAAAAGCATAATAAAATAAGTGTAATTATACAGTTGTATGTGTTTTGTAAATTCATGTCAATAACAATTACATATATAAAATAGTGTCTACTAAAAATAAACATATACTTTTTAAAGATCTTGGATTAATGGATTACAAAACCTGTTGGGATTACCAAGAGGAACTGTTTACCGAAATTATTCAACAAAAAATCGCTAATAGAAGCTTGCCTGTTGAACAGCAAACTCCCACGAAAAATTATTTATTATTTGTAGAGCACCCTCATGTTTATACTTTAGGCAAAAGTGGTAGCGAAAAGAATTTATTAATTAACGAAACTCAATTAAAACAGAATAATGCCAGTTATTATAAAATAAACCGTGGTGGAGACATAACCTATCACGGACCGGGGCAAATGGTAGTTTATCCTATTTTAGATTTAGATAATTTTTTTACCGACATACATAAATATTTACGGTTATTAGAAGAAACAATAATTTTAACTTTAAAGGAATATGGTATTGAGAGTGAGCGAAGCGCTGGCGAAACAGGTGTTTGGTTAGAAGCTGAAAACAAATTTAAAGCTCGAAAAATTTGCGCCATGGGTGTGCGTTGTAGCCGATGGGTTACCATGCATGGTTTGGCGTTTAATGTAAATGTAGATTTGAATTATTTTAATAATATTATTCCTTGCGGTATTCAAAATAAAGCTGTAACCAGTTTAAATAAAGAATTAGACGCACAAGTTAATATAGATGAAATTAAAGAAACGTTAAAAAACAATTTTTGCAAATTGTTCGAGGCAGAACTAATTTAAAAATTTTGCATTTTTACTTTTAACCTTTGCCGTTAAAAAATCGCTAACTTTGTAGTCAGTTTCAGCGCAAATTAGAGTTGTGTATACAAACTAGTTTTAAAATGAGTAAACACGGAAAAGTTTTAGTAGCCATGAGTGGTGGCATTGATAGCAGCGTAACGGCAATGATGTTGCACGAACAAGGCTACGATGTTATTGGAATAACTATGAAAACGTGGGATTATGAAAGCAGTGGTAGCAGTAAACGGGAAACCGGTTGTTGTAGTTTAGATAGCATTAATGATGCTCGAACAATGGCCGTTAACTTTGGTTTTCCGCATTATATTTTAGATATAAGAGGTGAGTTTGGCGAGTTTATTATTAACAATTTTGTTGAGGAATATTTAGCGGGTCGCACCCCCAACCCTTGTGTATTGTGTAACACACATATTAAGTGGGACGCCCTTTTAAAACGTGCCAACATGTTAGATTGCGAGTTTATTGCCACAGGGCATTATGCACAATTAAGAAACGAAAATAACCGTAGAATAATACACAAAGGCATTGATCAAACTAAAGACCAAACTTATGTATTGTGGGGTTTAGATCAAGCGTGCTTAAACCGTACTATGTTTCCTTTAGGAGGATTTAAAAAAACCGAAATTAAACAAATGGCTAAAGATGCAGGTTTTTATGACCTTGCCAATAAAAGCGAAAGTTATGATATTTGTTTTGTGCCCGACAACGATTACCGCGCCTTTTTAAACCACCGTTTGCCTGATCTAGAAAATAAGGTTTCTGGCGGCGATTTTATTTATAAAAATAAAAAAGTGGGCAAACACAAAGGTTACCCGTATTTTACAGTGGGGCAGCGCAAAGGTTTAGAAATTGCCATGGGAGTGCCCGTTTTTGTAAAAGAAATTATACCCGAAACCAATACGGTTGTTTTGGGTGATAAAGATGATTTGGAAGAAAACCACCTAACGGTTAGAGACTACAATCTTATAAAATACGAAACTCTGCCGCACGATTTTGTTGGACTAACAAAAATACGGTATAAAGATGCTGGTACTTTAGCAACTATAAATACCATCGATAAAAACTTAGATATTATTTTTCACAAGCCGGTAAATGGCGTTGCCCCAGGGCAAAGTGCCGTAATATATGAGGGAGATGATTTAGTGGGGGGTGGGTTTATCAATAGAAAGGCCTTAATATAGTTTACGAACTATTAATATAATACATAGCCACTCGCAGCTTTAAAACTATTTAAATAATTAATTTTGCTTAGAAAAGATTATATAGTACGTCAGTTTGAAGAATTTGGTAAAGTGATGGCGCTTATTTTTGGTTTAAAAAAACAAAACGACTTTTTAAATTTTGAAAAAGAACTAAATGCTGCTACATTAAAATTTACAGCATTAGATATTAATTATATTGAAGATTTATCGGCAACTGATTTTGAAAACCAAATTTTAAATACAACCACACTAACAAGCCAACAACAGCACATGTTAGCCGATTTATTGTTTGAGAAATTAAATTACTATTTGCAAATAAATAATACAAATGTTTTAAACCTAAAACAAAAATGTACGCAATTGTATACGTTAATTAACAACAACCAAACACAAAACGAATTCAATTTAGACGTACATTATAAATTAAGTTTTTTGGCTACAATTAGTTGAGTTATTTATTGTAAAAACACATTCTATTAACAAAAAGTTTTTATAATTTAATAATAACTTAAATTAATAATTTACAAAGTTTATTATATTTACTTAGTGGATGTTAGAGCAATACAATACCAACGCAATTCTGAAATACTAAAAAAGTATTTGCCTGAACAAAGTATTGATATTGTAGCCCGTTGGATTATTGAATACGATTTTAAATTAAAAATAAAACGTGAGCGTAGCACCCGTTTGGGCGACTACACTCAGCCCCATAGTGGCTTAAACCATACCATTACTATAAACCATAACCTAAATAAATTTTCGTTTTTAATAACTTTGGTGCACGAGGTAGCGCATTTGGTTACATACAACCACCATAAAAACAGGGTTAATCCGCACGGTAACGAGTGGAAGCAAAATTTTAAAAGTTTAATGCATCCCTTTTTAACCCCCGACATTTTTCCATTAGAAGTATTTGCGGCGTTAAGAAAGTATATGAGTAACCCTGCGGCGTCTAGCTGTACCGATGTGCAACTATTAAGAATGTTAAAACTTCATGACGAAGATTTGAGCTCTATATTTATAGAAAATTTGCCAATCAATACTTTATTTTTATACAATAGCCGTTTGTTTAAAAAAGGCGAAAAGGTGCGTAAGCGTTATAAATGCTTGGATGTAGAAAAAAAAGCAACTTACTTATTCAATCCCTTGGCCGAAGTGGAGTTATTTGAAAATTTTCCTGCTAGTTTTTAAAAAATAAATGTTCTAATTATTCAGTTTTTAAAAAGATCTGCGCACATGCCATGTAAATCTGTATTGAAAATTATCGCTCAATTAAAGTAGTACTTAGCACCACATTACTTTTATTAATTTGTTTCCCGTTAATAATATCCAACATCAAAAGGGAAGAGTTTTTTCCAATATCTTCAATTGGTTGAGAAACCGAAGTTATTCGCTTATCAATAATATTAAATAAATCAATATCATCAAAACTTGCAATTTTAACTTTGGCGGCTAATTTTTCAAATTCTTTTTTGCGTAATGCAATTAGTAAAGCGGTTGTAATGTTATTATTTAGGCAATAAATACCATCCAGTTCAGGGTGGGATTTTAATAATTCGATTAAACTATTTTCAACATCGCGTTGTATATTATCAAAGCGTATCGATTTTAACAACGATTCGTCGAATTTTAATTTGTTTTTTGTTAGCGCAACTTTATAGCCGTTTACCCTGTCTTCAATAGTACTTATGTAAGACGGTGTAATGCTAAAACACGAAATAGTTTTGCAATTCTTTTTAATTAAATGATTAATAATTTCTACTGAACCGCCATAATTATCTATTACTACATAATTAGCATTAAATAAAGGTAATACCCTATCAATAAAAACCAGTGGAGTGCTTGCATAGCGGGTGTTGGTGTAAAAATCGGCATTTTTAAAGGTAGAGGCAATAATTAAGCCATCAACACCTTGTTGGTTAACCATCATTTCAACTAAACGTTTTTCGTGCTCTTCGTTTTCGCCGGTACTGCATACCATTAAGTTGTAACCTTGTTCAAACAAAACGCTTTCAATATTTTTTGCTATGGTGCTATAAAAGGGGTTGCTAATATCAGCCACAATTAAGCCAACAAAAAAACTTTTGCCGGTTCTTAAAGCACGTGCAAATTTATTTGGCGTATAGTCTAATTCTCCTACAGCTTTTAAAACCGCCTCTTGCGTTTTTTTACTAATGCCGTATTGATTGCCCTTACCATTAAGTACCATTGAAATTAAGGTTTTAGAGTACCCTAATTGTTTTGAGATGTCTTCCAATTGTAAACGCTTCATAGAAATGTATTAATGTTAATCAAATTTAAACTAATTACTTATAAATCTAAAGTTTTTTTAGATAAATTTAAAAGGTTTTAGATTTTCGGTGCTAAAACAAGTACAAACGGTTAATTTTTATCGATTAATAATTAATTTTAAACAAATTGAAAATAAAAATCCTATTTTTTTAAATTAGTACTTATAATTTAAAAAATAAAATTAGGTTTGTAATATTAACCAACACTAGAATGATTGTATCTAAATTAGCACAAAATATTATTGGTTCCGAAATTGTAAAATTAGGCGCTGAGATTAACGAAAAAATAAAACAAGGTGAAAAAATTTATAACCTAACGGTTGGTGATTTTAATCCAAGTGAATTTCCTATTCCTTCTGAGTTAAAGCAGTATATTATTGATGCTTATTTTGCAAACTTAACCAACTACCCTGCAGCAGATGGGATGCTAGAACTACGCCAAGCCGTTAGTAATTTATTAAAGCAACGTGGGAGTTTAGATTATAAACCCGATGAAATTTTAATTGCGGCGGGTGCTCGCCCTATTATTTACGCCATTTTTAAGGCTTTAGTAGATGAGGGTGATTCTGTAATTTTTGCTGTGCCCTCGTGGAATAATAATCATTATACATACTTACATTCTGCAAACCCAATTGTTATTGAGGCTACGCCCAAAAATAATTTTATGCCTCAGGCCAAAGATATTGCGCCACACATTCAAAAAGCTACCCTGGTTGCGTTATGTTCTCCCCAAAACCCAACAGGCACTGTGTTTACAAAACAAGGTTTAGAAGAAATTTGCGATTTAATTTTAGAAGAAAATAAACGTAGAGGCGCTTCGCAGAAGCCCGTTTATTTAATGTACGACCAAATTTATTGGGAGTTAATGCAGGGAGATTCAGTACATTACAACCCTGTTTCGCTGCGCCCCGAAATGAAGAACTATACGGTGTATGTAGACGGAATTTCTAAATCGCTTGCTGCTACAGGTGTTAGGGTTGGTTGGGGTATGGGGCCAAAATTTATTATTGATAAAATGAAAGCCATTTTAACTCACGTTGGAGCTTGGGCTCCAAAGCCAGAACAGGTTGCTACTGCAAAGTATTTAAATGATTTGAAAGTATACGATGCGTTTTTAGTTGAACAAAAACAAAAAATAAATTTACGTTTGCAAGGTTTTTACAAGGGCTTTGTTGCCCTAAAAAACAAAGGTTATAAATTGGATGTAATTGTGCCACAAGCCGCAATATACCTAACAGCTAGTTTTAATTTAATAGGTCAAAAAACGGCCAACGGAAAAACTTTGGAAACTACAAAAGACATTACAACGTATTTATTAGATGAAGCTAAATTGGCAATAGTACCTTTTAGTGCCTTTGGTGGTGCGGAGAGTAGCAGTTGGTACCGCTTAAGTGTAGGCACCTGCAAGTTGCAAGACGTTAGTGATGTTTTAACTAAATTGGAAGAGGCCTTACAAAAATTAAATAAAGAATAAAATGACTTAAAGAGGGCACAGAAATAATAAAAAGTGATTATAAAATTCTCTGCGAGCTCAAAAACTCTTTACCTCTGAATTAGAAAAAAATGAAAATAAATAAATCATATTTAATCCTATTTATCTGTGTTACCTGCGTACACTTATTTTCCCAAAAGGAATTTGAGAAATATGGCCCATCAGGTTGCGAAACTTATACCGACTTAAAATTGGCTTTAAAAATCGAAAAAAAAATTTACAAGTTAGATTTAAGCTATCAAAAGGTAGAACCAAAATTATACGAAAAAATACATAAGCTAACAGATTTACAAGCCCTAAAATTAAGCACTAACGAGGTAAGCGATTATCCAAAAAACATGGATGCGCTTATAAATTTAATTTATTTTGCTTCGTATAATAATAAGCTTTCTACGTTTCCAACAAACCTAAAGCCTTTTTTTAATTTACAATTTTTAGAATTACAACATACCAAAATCGATAGTATTCCTGCACAAATTGCTTACTTAAATAAATTGCAATCGCTTAAATTTGGTAATACGGATGATACCTTAAAGTTACCAACTACTTTAAAGTTTTTAAAAAATTTAAAAGATGTAAGTATCGAAAACTGTGTATTAGATAGCTTTCCCAAACAATTATTTAAAGCAACAAGTTTAAATTTTTTAAGTTTGTCAAACACAAACACGCATTATTTAACTAAACATTTTGAGCGTTTACAAAATTTAGAAGTATTAATTATTGAAAACAATCCTATTGCAATTATACCCTTTGATATTTATAAAGCGCAAAAATTGCGTTTTATTTCGCTAAGAGGTAATAAGCTAACAACAATACCCGAAAGTATTTCGCAATTAGAAAACCTTACCCTGCTTGATTTAAGAGGAAATTTAATTGACAAAGAAAGAATAGAGGAATTAAAAATTTTGTTACCCGGTTGCCAAATTAAATTTTAGATTATTTAATTAATTTCATTTCGTTTAATAAATAACCAGCGCCAGCGTATTTATCAATTATCCACAACGTAAACCTAACATCTAACGTTATATTTCTACAAAAAGTAGGGTTATAATTAATATCACTCATTGTACCTTCCCAGTTTCTGTCAAAATTAGTACCAATAAGTTCGCCTTTAGCGTTTAAAACAGGGCTTCCACTGTTACCACCAGTTGTATGATTACTAGCAGTAAAGGCTATTCGTAATTTACCATTTTTATCAGCATAGTCTCCAAAATCTTTTTTCTCGTATAATTCTAATAAGCGTGGTTTTACATAATAATCTTCAAGGCCTGTTTTGTTTTTTTCTACTAGACCATCAAGTGTAGTATAATGTAAATTTTGAACTCCATCTCTAGGCGAATAATCATCTACCTTACCATAGGCAACACGTAAAGTGCTATTTGCATCAGGGTAAAACTTTTTATTTTTTAAATTTTCGCGTAACCCTTTTACATACTCTTTTTGTAATTCGTTAATTTGCAACTCGTAATAATTTACTTGAGGTAACACCGTTTTTTGATAGTAGTTTAAAATATCGGTGGCTAATAAATACAAGGGGTCGCGTTCATATAATTGATAATTTTTCTCAAAATCGTCGTACATTAATTTTGCTTTTTTATTATCGGTAAAACTACTATTCGCATACAAAAAATTAGCAATGGCTTTGGTATCGTTTTTGTAAACGGTAAACAACGAGTCTAAATAAGGCGGACGAATAGCAGATTCAATATCATTTGCATAGATACTTAACATTTCTTCGCATAGTTTTTTATCTGTTTTTAAATTAATGTTTTTGTATGGAATGCTATTTTTCTGATCGTTAAGTAACTTGTCAAATTTATTTTCAAGTCCTGCTTTTTTCTTTTTTAATTCAATCAATAAATTTTGGTTATTTATTGAAAACCGAAAGCAATCAACACCCCACAAGCATTCGGTAAAATAATCGTATTGTTTGCTCAAAGGGGCATATCCACTATAAATTTTTTTAAATTGATTTAATAGATTTGTGTACTTTTCTTTTTTAGTAATATCTGAGCCAAGTGAATTTAAAAAATCTTTTTCTAATTGTTGTTTGCGTTCAACGGCATTCGATTTTTTTAATCCTACCATTTCGCCACTCCATTTTTTAAAATAATTAGCAACACCGGCGTATCTTACAGTGTACATTAAGCGAATGGTGTCGTTATTTTTCATGTCGGCATCCATTATGGCTAAACGTTTTTCGCGTAATTTTACTCTAATGGGGTCTTGCTGATTCATCAATAAATCAACCGCATAGGAGGTTAGGTATTCTTGAGTACGCCCCGGAAAGCCATAAACCATGGTAAAATCACCTTTTTCATAGCCCTTTAGTGAAATGGGGAACGAATAAGCCGGCACATAAGGTACATTGTTCTCGTTGTAGTCGGCGGGCTTATTGTCTTTATTGGCATAAATGCGAAACATACTAAAATCGGCATTATGCCTTGGCCACACCCAATTATCGGTTTCATCGCCAAATTTACCAATGCTTTCGGGCGGTGTGCCTACTAAACGAATATCTTTAAACGTTTCGGTTACAAATAAATAATATTCGTTGCCGTAAAAAAACGGACGAATAAATGCATCATAATGAGAATCTTTTTTTATAATATTTTCTAAATTTTTTATGTTTGCTACTATTGCAGAATCTTTTTGAACTTCGGAGTAAGTTGATTTTAAGTTTTCGATAACTTTGGCAGTAACATCTTCTATGCGTTTAATAAGCGTTACCGTTAATCCTTTACAATAAAGCTCTTCATTTGGTTTCATGGCCCAATACCCATTTTTTAAATAATCTTTATCAACAGTGCTTAAACCCGCTATAGATGAAAATCCACAATGATGGTTGGTTAAAATTAAACCCTTAGTTGAAATTATTTCAGCCGTGCAACCCCCGCCAAATATGGCAACTGCATCTTTCATACTCGCTTTATTAATGCTGTATATTTGCGCTGCACTTAGTTTAAAGCCATTTTTTTTCATATCCTTAATATTTAAGGCTTCAATTAATTGTGGCATCCACATGCCCTCGTCGGCTTTTGAGACGATGGATAGAAATAGAAATAGAGAAAGGAGTTTTTTCATTTTTATAAAATTAAGTTTTTTATTTATCATTTCACAAACCCAGCCATTTTTGCAGCGTCGTATCTGATAGCACTATCTAAGGTAATTTGTAAATTAGTACTTCTTAAAGTAGCTTTTTTGAGTAATAAAGGTGCTTCGCGAATTTGTTTGGCATAAGTAAGTACTTGTTTGTTTTTTTCGTTACGGGCATAATATGTTTTAGGCGATGTATAAAGTTCATAAGCATCATTAATAAAATTGTTGCCATACGTTGGTAAATTTCCATCACTATATAATAGCATAATTACCTGGTTACTTTCTAGCTCTTGTTTTAAATCTAATTGCCACACCTCTACTTTTTCGCCTGGTACAGGCGATGGAATTACTTTATTATAATAGTACCAAAACTGTCCACCTGCAAAACACTGCTGCGGTACGCCCATATATACCTGATCGTACCAATAACTATCGCTAATTGTTAACACACGGGTTATGTTTTTTGAACTATCGTTTTCAAAACCAATTTGCGGATAGGCCAATTTCATATTTTGGTTGGGTGAAGTTAGCAGATTCATACTTTTTAGTACATCGGCATCGCGACTTCTAGCAGTATCTACTACTTCAATTTGATTCCAACTAATGTTCGGCAAATCTTTACCATGTAATTTTTCAATGTGTTTAATAATGGTGTCGCTTGCCACACAGGCCCCGTAATAACTCCAATGATGTCCAAATTTTGGAAACAAAGCGTAAGGCGATTTAAGTTTTATATTTTCAAAATAGGTATATAAGTCTAAATAATTTACATTCAATTTTTTACTGTTGTTTACAAATAAATTATGGTTTGTGTTTTTTATGGCATGCACATATTTATTCTGAATGAACTCTTTACAATAAGTACCTTTACCCGGGGCATATACAAACAGTAAATCAATTCCTTTTTTCTTTAATGTGTCCTGCACAACCTTAGCTTTTCTGAACAAGTCGTTAACTTTTTCTTCAGGCAATAAATCATCACCAAAAGCCGAGAAAATATAACCTTCGCTAAATACATAATTGTCTTTACCACTTACAAAACCATTTACTCTAAGCTGATTAAAAGCTGAATAATAAAATTGATTGTTTAGCCTCACCATCTTTTCTTTAAGTGCCCAATGGTCATTATTATAATCTTCAGTTTCGGTTTGGTAGCTACCATCAAACCAAGTAGCGGTTGAAAATTTTGGTTTTTCGTCGCTAATAACTAAGCCTATTAAATTTGGTTTATTGTCTTTTTTTGTAAACGAAATTAATAGTGGTAACGCAACGGCAATTAGGGCAACTATGCAATGTATAGAATATGTTTTTGTTTTGTTAACCATTAAAATCTAAAATAAATAAAAGGGTTAAAATCTAAAGCAGAAACAAAGCTTAAAGAAATATAAAATAAAATAATTCCGCTTAACACTGCCATCCACTTGCCTGAATTGGAAAATGTTTCGCCGTAAATTTTTTGTTGTATGGGTTTTGTTTTAGCAAACAAAGTAAAAAATGAAAGGATAGTTGCTAAAATTGCCATAAACATAAAATCATTATTCAGTACAAATTTCCCATCGAAGAAATTGAAGCTATACATTTGTTTGATAACGTGTGTTGCTAATTTTAAATCTTCGCAACGGAACAATACCCAGCCTGTTGTTATTATTATAAAGGTAATTGGTAGGGCAACAAATTTGCCCATTTTTTCAAAAGCTTTCCTTAAAAACAAACGCTCTAAAACTAAAAACAAACCGTGATAAGCGCCCCATAGCACAAAATTCCAACTGGCACCGTGCCATAAACCACTTAGTAAAAAAACAATAATTAAGTTGCGGTATAATTTTGTTGGCGTTACTTTATTGCCACCTAATGGGATGTATAAATAATTTTTCATCCATGTTCCCAAAGTGATGTGCCATCGGCGCCAAAATTCGGTAATACTGCTTGAATTATAAGGATTATTAAAATTTTCGGGCAGCTTAAATCCTATCATTTTCCCTAATCCAATTGCCATATCGCTGTAGCCACTAAAATCAAAATAAATTTGAAAGGTATAAGCTAACGCTCCTACCCAAGCAGCAGCAGTATCGATATGTTCGGCGCTCAATTTAAAAACGGCATCGGCTTGCATACCTATAGTATTGGCAATAATTGTTTTTTTAGCCAGACCAATACAAAAAATTAAAAAGCCACTTAATTTAATATTGGGTGTGTAGTTTTTTTCGCGATTCGTAATTTGGTCGGCAATGTCGTTATATCGAACAATAGGGCCGGCAATTAATTTTGGGAATAATAAAATATAAGTTTGATAATGCCACACATTTTTTAAGGGTTTGTGAATGCCTCGGTATACATCAACCACATAGGTTAAACTCTCAAACGTGTAAAACGAAATACCTATAGGCAAAACAACTTTTAGCCATGAAATATTTGTACCGAATAGAGCATTGATATTATCAATAAAAAAATTACAATATTTAAAATAAAACAGTAAACCTAAATTTAAACAGAGAGAAATAATTAAATAAATAGTTTTTGATTTTTGCGTTTTTTGGCTGTGCATTATTCTAACCAAATAAAAATCTAAAAAGGTTGTGGCTAAAATAACGAAGATAAATTTTGGTCCACCCCAACTATAAAAATAAATACTAGCAACTAATAGCACTGCATTTTTAAATTTATGCGGCACTAAATGATACAGTAAAAGAAATACCGGCAGAAAATAAATTAAATACGTTATACCACTAAAAACCATATTTTAAAAAGGTACACAAAAATAGAATTATTTTGTTGTTTTGGCAGTATTTATATAAACAACCCTATAGTAATTACTTTTTTTAGCCCTACTTTTTTTAACTATTTTTTTAGTATATTTAGAGTTTAAATATTTAATGGAATATAACACCCAACTCGATAAATTAATTATACCTGAATACGGTCGAAACATTCAGGGAATGATAGAATACTGCATTACTATTGACGATAGAAACGACCGAAACCTGTGCGCCAAAGCTATTATACAAGTTATGGGCCAATTAAACCCTCATTTGCGCGACGCAGCAGACGTTACTCATAAACTGTGGGATCATTTATTCATTATTTCGCAGTTTAAATTAGATGTAGATAGTCCATATCCTATCCCCAGCCCCGAATCGTTTAAAGAAAAACCTAAAACCATAGGTTATCCAAAAGAAAAAATTCGTTACAAACATTACGGTAAAACTATTGAAGAAATTATCCGCAAGGCTAAAGAATTTCCTGAAGGCGCTGAAAAAAGTGAATTAACAAGGCAAATTGCCAACCACTTAAAAAAATCGTACTATAACTGGAACAAAGATTCTATTACGGATGATGTTATTATTAAAAACTTAAACGAATTATCAAGCGGTCAGTTAAAATTAGACGAAAACGTTACCTTAAGTTCGCACCAAGAATTACGTGGCACGCCTAAAAAATTCTTCCACAAAAACAATAACAACAACGGTAAAAATAACAAGCACAAAAACAATCACCATAAACATAAAAACAACAATAATAATAACACCCGTAAATTTTAATTTCTTTTTATGGCAATTTTTGAAGTAACAGGCGGACACAAACTAAAAGGCGAAATTATTCCTCAAGGCGCTAAAAACGAAGCCTTGCAAATACTTTGCGCTGTGCTTTTAACCAAAGAAAAAGTGGTTATTAGTAATGTTCCCAATATTGTTGATATAAATAAATTAATCGAATTATTATCCGACCTCGGCGTAAAAGTTGAAAAAACTGGGCACGAAGAATTTACTTTTCAGGCAGATAATGTAAATGTAGATTATTTAGTTTCGCCCGAATTTAAAAAGAAAGGTGGCGGTTTACGCGGTAGTATGATGATAGTAGGTCCGATGTTGACGCGATTTGGTAAAGCCTATATGCCCAAGCCAGGGGGCGATAAAATTGGCCGACGACGTGTAGATACTCATTTTATGGGCTTTGAGGCTCTTGGAGCTAAATTCAATTATCAATCTGACAACGAGTTATTTGAAGTTGAAGGCAAAAACTTGCGTGGTGCCTATATGTTGCTAGACGAAGCCAGCGTAACAGGTACTGCAAACATAGTAATGGCTGCAGTTTTGGCCGAAGGTATTACCACAATTTATAATGCTGCTTGCGAGCCTTATTTGCAACAATTGTGCAAAATGTTGGTACGAATGGGAGCAAAAATCGGCGGAATAGGCTCTAATTTATTAACCATTGAAGGTGTTAAGGAACTTAAAGGTACTACACACCGTTTATTGCCTGATATGATTGAAATTGGCTCCTTTATTGGAATGGCAGCCGTTACACAATCTGAAATTACCATTAAAGATGTTAGCTACGATAATTTAGGAATTATTCCTACGATTTTTGGGCGATTAGGAATTGATATTCAACGCAAAGGCGACGATATTTTTATCCCCGAACAAGAGCATTACGAAATGGATACCTATATAGATGGTTCCCTTCTTACAATTAGTGATGCTATTTGGCCCGGCTTTACGCCCGATTTAATTAGTATCGCCTTAGTTACTGCTATACAAGCACGTGGCAATGTTTTAATCCATCAAAAAATGTTTGAAAGCCGTTTATTTTTTGTAGATAAATTAATCGACATGGGCGCAAAAATTATTCTGTGCGACCCTCACCGCGCAACTGTTATGGGTTTGGATAGAAAAGTACAATTACGCGCCATACAAATGGCAAGCCCGGATATCCGAGCAGGTGTTGCCCTTTTAATAGCAGCAATGAGTGCAAAGGGCAAAAGCGTAATATTTAATATTAATCAAATAGATAGAGGCTATCAGCATATCGATACCCGTTTAAACGCTATTGGCGCTGAAATTGTTCGTAAAGCGTAATGAAAAATTTAAAATCACATTTTTTAATTAGTATACTAATACTTTCATTATTTACTTGTAAAAGTAAAAAGCAAACCACTGTAACAACTACCCAACCAACCGAAATACCATTAGAACTTCCATCGTCTAACGAATCAAACACCGCAACCGTAGGCTTAAATCTCGGCAACAAAGCCCCAGAAATAATATTTAAAAACATAAACGATAGCATAATTGCGCTTTCCTCCATAAAAGGCAAATTAGTATTAATAGATTTTTGGGCAAGTTGGTGTGGCCCCTGTAGGCAAGAAAATCCAACCGTTGTAAAAGCCTACCAGAAATTTAAGGATAAAAAGTTTAAAGGCGGCAATGGTTTTACTATTTACTCCGTATCTTTAGATGCAAACAGAGTTGCTTGGAAACAAGCTATTGAAAAAGATAAATTAACTTGGCCCTACCATGTAAGCGATTTATTAATGTGGAACAGTTCTGTTGTTTCACAATATGCCATACAAGGTATTCCAACTAACGTTTTAATAAACCAAAACGGCATAATAATTAACAAAAACTTAAGAGGCGATGAGTTAATAACTTCGTTAGAAAAATTAATTTTAGCCCCTTAAAAGCTTTTATTTTTTATTGTAAACTTGTTAAACAGCTAGTATCTAAAATAAAAGAATTATAAAAAAATTAATGAAAATAAAGCTATTAATAATTATCTGTCTAATTACTAATACTTTGTTTTGTCAAACAGAATTAAAAGTTGGCGATAAAGCTCCTTCCTTTATTTTAAATTTACAGCAAAACGCGATACAAAGTTTCCCTATGCCCTATATTGGGCGTATTGTATTAGTACACTTTTGGAACAGTACGGTTACAAAATCAAAAATGGCCAATAAGTTTTTAAACCGTTTAGCCGGCCGCTACAAAAATGCCATGTATCGGAATGCCGAAGGTTTTGAGGTTATTGCCGTAGCCGTGCAAAGCGATAAAAAGGCGTGGGTAGAATCCATAACCAACGACTCTTTAACAAACATTATAAATGGCATAGCTAACAGGGGCTATAACGATGAGGTATGCAAAAAATTTGGTGTTACCTCTGTTCCAAAAGACATTTTAATTGACGAAACGGGTACCATTATTTCTATCGACCCTCGTATGCGCGACATAGAAACGATGTTAGACGACCGAAAAAACTTTTTACCGGTAAAAAAAGAAGTAGTTGGTTTTTTAGCACAAACAAGCAATAAGGCCGAAGTATTAAAATTCGGAAAAATTTATTTATTTGACGGTTATGGCGATTCAATCGTAACATCAGTTACCAATGCTAACGGGCGCTTTTTAATAAATGATATAAAACTAAATCAAGATTTTATTTTAAGAGTTGATAACCAAGTTGATTTTGTAACCACCGACCCTTTAGCGCTATATACCACGCGTGGCGAACACATTATTGATGCAAAAACAATTGATAAAGGTTTTGTATTTTACATTCCGGCAAAACTAAGTTATAAATTAACCGACGATAACCAGGATGCAACTTTAAATGGGTCGATAGCGCAGGTAAGCGTTGTGAAAAATTTAGTATTTAAAAATAATGGCTTAGAATTAATGCCAAAAGATGAAGTTGAATTAAATGCAATCGTTTTAATGCTATCAAAAAATAAAGCCTTAAATGTTGATATTTATACACATACCGACTCTAAAGGCGAAGAGAAAGCAGCCTTAGATTTAACCACCAAACAAGCAGCTACTGTTAAAAACTACCTAATTAAAAAAGGGATTAGTCAAGCCCGTATTAAAACCGAAGCCAAAGGCCGAAAAGAACCTCGTAAAGAATGCCATGCCGACAGCGATTGTAAAGAAGAAGACCATAAAATGAACCGGCGGGTGGAGTTTTTGGTATATAAGGGTTAATCCAATATCTAAATTACAATCTTTTTTTGAGACGTAAATCTCAACAATAAACACAAATTACATCCGCGGTTTCACGAAAATTACCCCTAATTATAGTTATCTGGGTTCAAATAAATACATGCCAAAATTTCCCTAAAAAAACTATGGCAAACTAATTGATTTATAATTTTATAAATCACGAATTAATTAACAAAAGCTATGGAAAATACCGATAATAAAGCAGAAAAAGATAAAGCAGCCAATTTTGAAGATGTAAATGCCCAAAACTATACTGACAATTCGGCCGAAAACAACCAAAGTACTGCCGAAAATTCTACTTCAGAAAATATCTCTGGCCAAGGCACAGAACAAAAGATAGCCGAACTAAATGATAAATACCTGCGTTTATACTCCGAGTTTGATAATTACCGCAAACGTACAATGAAAGAAAAATCGGATATTATTCGTACCGCAAACGAAGATGTTTTAAAAGCGGTTATTCCGATAATTGACGATTTTGAACGTGCCATTAAAGCCAACGAAAAAGTAGAAGATATTGTCGCCATTAAAGAAGGAATTGCGCTAATTTATAATAAACTAAAACATAGTACGCAGCAAAAAGGCTTAGTGGCCTTTGAAAGCATCGGCACTACTTTTGATGCCGATGTTATGGAAGCCATTACGCATATTCCGGCAACTGATGAATCGCAAAAAAATAAGGTAATTGATGAGGTTGAAAAAGGATATAAACTAGGAGATAAGGTAATTCGATTTGCTAAAGTTGTAATTGCACAATAAAATTATAAAACGATCGTGAAATGGTTCCCGCAGATTTCACGAATGGACACTGATAATCTGTGAAATCTGTGGCTTAAAAATATTGATATAAAAAATGGCAAAACGAGACTACTACGACATCCTCGAAATTCAAAAAAACGCAAACGATGATGATATAAAAAAAGCGTATCGCAAAATGGCTATTAAATATCATCCCGATAAAAATCCGGATGATAAAAATGCCGAAGAAAAATTTAAAGAAGCTGCAGAAGCATACGAGGTATTAAGTAATGCCGAAAAGCGCCAACGTTACAATCAGTTTGGGCACGCAGGTGTAAGTGGTAATGCAGGTAATGGCGGTTATAGTGGTGGTGGCATGAATATGGATGACATATTCAGCCAATTTGGCGATATTTTTGGAGGTGCCTTTGGATTTGGTGGTAGTAGCAGGCAACAAGGTGGCCGTAGGGTTATGCGTGGCACTAACCTTAGGGTTAAAGTAAAATTAAATTTAAGCGACATTGTAAATGGTGTTGAGAAAAAAATAAAAGTAAATAAACACGTTGGGTGCAAAACCTGTAGTGGTAGTGGGGCAAAAAACGGACAATACGATACTTGTAAGCAATGTAACGGAACAGGAGTTATTACACGAGTTCAGCAAACTATGTTGGGCGCTATGCAAACGCAAAGTGCCTGCAATGCGTGTGGCGGCGAAGGTCGTATTGTAAAAGATAAATGTAATACTTGCCATGGTGATGGTATTGTGCGCGAAGAAGAAATAATAACCATTAACATACCAGCAGGTGTAGCCGAAGGGATGCAGTTAAGCATGAGTGGTAAAGGTAACGCTGCACCGCGCGGTGGCATAAATGGCGATTTATTAATTTTAGTTGAAGAAGAAGAACACCCACAATTAAAGCGCGAGGGCAGCCATTTAATATATAGTTTAACAGTTAGTTTTCCCGATGCTGCGTTGGGTATAAATGTTGAGGTGCCTACGGTTGAAGGAAAAGTAAAAATAAAAATAGATCCAGGCACGCAAAGTGGTAAGGTTTTACGTTTAAAAGGCAAAGGCTTACCCGATGTAAATGCCTATGGGCGTGGTGATTTATTAGTTGAAATAAGTGTATTTACCCCAACAAATTTAAGTAGCGACGAAAAGAAAACAATAGAACAATTAAAAAATTCAAAAAACTTTATCCCAAACCCCAATAAAAAAGAAAAAGGTTTTTTTGATAGAATGAAAGAATATTTTGATTAATGAGATTTAAATGCGCGTTAAAAATTCGGTTATCTAAGGCTAATTAAATTAAACCACAGCTAAAATTAATCCTTCAATTAAACTTAATACTTCCGCCGATTTTTTAATAGACGTAACATCCTCAATCGTTAACCACAAGCGGTTGTTTTGTTCTTTTAACTTACATCTATTTGGGAATTTTTGAGCAAAAGCCAAAGCGGCCTTAAACATGGGGCTGTTAAAATAATCACTGTCTTGCTTACTTAAAAAATAGGTTAACAATTTTCCGTTTTTTAACGTCAGTTTTTCAAAACCTAATTTCATGGCTTGCCACCGCATTCGCACAAGGCTAATTAATTCAAGCGCCTCGGTGGGAATAGGACCAAATCGATCGCGGATATTTTTTTCAAAAGCAATTAGGTCTTCGTCTTTGGTAATGTTATCCAATTCTCTATAGAGTAACAAACGCTCGGTTAAACTGCTAACGTATATTTCCGGGATTAATAATTGCAAATCGGTTTCAATAACGGTTTCTTTTACAAATTGTCTCGAGAAAATTGTTTTATCTAAATTACCATCTTCGCCAACAGCGTCAATATACCAATCCTCTTCTTTCAACTCTTCCATGGCTTCGTTTAATATTTTCATATAAGTATCAAAACCCATGTCATTAATAAACCCGCTTTGCTCTCCACCTAATAAATTGCCTGCCCCGCGTATATCCAAATCGCGCATCGCAATTTGAAAACCGCTACCTAAATCACTAAAATCAACAATTGCTTTTAAGCGTTTACGCGCCTCGCCGGTTAACAGTATTTGCGAAGGGGCTAATAAATAGCAAAATGCTTTTTTGGTGCTTCTCCCAACACGCCCACGCATTTGATGTAAATCACTCAAACCAAAATTATGCGCTTGATTTATAATTATAGTATTGGCGTTACTAATATCTAATCCGCTTTCAATAATAGTAGTAGCAACTAGCACATCGTAATCGCCCTCCATAAAACCTAACATAACGTCTTCCAGCTTGTCCCCATCTAATTGTCCATGCCCAATGGCAATGCGGGCATCGGGTACAAGGCGTTGAATAATACCTGCAATTTCGGCAATATCATTTACGCGGTTGTGTACAAAAAATACTTGGCCACCACGGCTTAACTCAAAGCTCACAGCATCTCTAATTAATTCTTCGTCAAATGTATGTAACTCGGTTTGCACAGGGTAACGGTTAGGTGGCGGCGTACTTATAACGCTTAGGTCTCTTGCGCCCATTAAACTAAATTGTAAGGTCCTTGGGATAGGTGTGGCTGTGAGCGTAAGCGTATCAATACTGGCTTTAAAGCGTTTTAATTTATCTTTTACACCCACGCCAAATTTTTGTTCTTCGTCAATAATCATTAAGCCAAGGTCTTTAAACTTAACCTCTTTACTTACCAAACGGTGTGTGCCAATAATTATATCTACTTTTCCGGCTTCTAAATTGGCTAAGGTTTCTTTTTGTTGTTTGGCGGTGCGAAAGCGATTAATGTAATCGACCGTGCAGGGTAAATTTTCTAATCGTTTTTTAAATGTTTTAAAATGTTGGTACGCTAAAATTGTAGTTGGAACTAATATGGCCACCTGTTTACTATCGCACACCGCTTTAAAAGCGGCACGTATAGCAATTTCAGTTTTGCCAAAGCCCACGTCGCCACACACCAATCTATCCATGGGGTGGGGTTTTTGCATGTCTTTTTTTACATCGTTGGTAACTTTTAATTGGTCGGGGGTATCTTCGTAAATAAAACTTGCTTCTAACTCATGCTGTAAATAATTATCTTGCGCAAAAGCAAAGCCTGGTTTGGCTTTACGTTCGGCATATAATTTTATTAAATCAAAAGCAACCTCTTTTACGTTGCGTTTAGTTTTTTGCTTTAGGGTTTGCCAACTACCACTACCCAATTTATCTACCTTTGGCACGTGTCCCTCTTTTCCACCGTATTTACTTATGCGGTGAAGCGAGTGAATGCTAACATAAAGTGTATCGTTATCTTTAAACAATAATTTTACGCACTCTTGTATTTTGCCGTTGCTGTTTATTTTTTGTAGACCAGCAAATCGCCCAATGCCATGGTCGATGTGCGTAATGTAATCGCCCGGATTTAGGGTTAAAAGTTCTTTGATGGTAAAGGCTTCGGCGCTTTTATGTTTTACTTCTTTTAATTTAAAACGGTGGTAGCGTTCAAATAATTGATGGTCTGTATAAACTGCCAGTTTTAAATCGTGGTCAATAAATCCTTCGTGAATATTAAGTGCTACATAATCAATTAAGGTTTCGTACGTGCGATGTTCTTTGGCCAAAAGGTCGTTAAAAATTGTAATTAATCGATCGGCTTGTTTGGTATTATCGGTTAAAAAATAATTGGTGTAACCTTTGGTTTTATTTTCTTTTAAGTTTGCAATTAGTAAATCGAAATTTTTATTAAACGAAGGTTGTGGCTGTTGATTAAATGTAGTTATTTCAGTTGCTAGAACAGCTTTTTGTCCGAACTCGATAATAGTATAATTTGATATTTGTGCTTTTAATTCGATAGCCGAAGCATATAATTTTTGTGGAGGTAATTGCGCTACTTCGCCTTTGTGTTGGTCGAATGCGAGGATTGCTTTTTCTAGTTTTTTATCAAAAATGTCTAGGGTATAAATTACGTCTTCAATAAAAAGTAGCGAGTTGTTAGCATCAAAATAATTTAATAGGATGGCTTTATCCTCAGCAAATAAACTGGAATTAATATTTGGTATAATGGTAACAAAATCAAAGGTGGCGGTACTTAATTGTGAGGCTGGATCGAAGGTTTTAATAGCATCTACATCGTTTCCAAATAATTCTATTCGGTAAGGATATTCATTTGCAAAGGAGTAGACATCTACAATGCCACCCCGAATTGAAAACTGTCCGGGCTCGAAAACAAAATCTACGTGCTCAAAATTGTAACTTTCTAAAAATTCAGAAATAAAATCAATACTTAATTTTTCTCCTTTTTTTATTTGCAGGGTGTTTTGAGCCAATTGTTTTTTAAGTGTAACTTTTTCGCAAAGGGCTTGCGGGTAGGTAACCACAATACCGTTAAAATTTTCTTTACTCAATAAATTCAACACTTCGGCGCGTTCCTGTATATTCGCGTTGGTTGTTTTCTCAATTTGGTATGGCTGACGATACGTTTCTGGAAAAAATAATAAGCGTGTTTCGGGCAAAAGTGTTTCTAAATCATTTAGTAAATAGGCAGCTTTTTCTTTATCTGCTGTAATTAATAGGATAGTTTTTTTGGCACTGGAATGAAGTGATTGCACAAAAAAGGACATAGCGCTTCCGTTTAAACCTTGTATCCAATGGTTTTGGTTAAGGTTTAGTGTTTGGATTTTAGAAGTATAAATTCCAATTAGAGCGGAATTTTGAGCCATTTATAGGGGAGTAAATTTAGCTATTTAAAATGAGTTAATCTGGCAATTAAGTTTTTACTCGTGCAAAATAGTTTCATTATGTAAAGTTTATGTTGTAAATTCGTTAGTATAATACTAATTAATTATAAAAACTATGACTAAAAAATTACTTACCTTAGGTTTAATTTTTGCGGGATGTGTTGCTATTTCGCAAGTGCCTCGTAAAACATTATTTGAAGAATTTACTGGAGAAAATTGTGCTCCATGCGCGTCTACCAACCCAGCACTAAATATTACTCTTGCTGGCAATCCAAATGTAATTGCACTTAAATGGCAAGTACCTATTCCATCAGCGCCTACAACAACATGGTCGTTATGGCAAACAAATCTTACTGAAATTCAATGGCGTTACACCGGTTCTGGATATGGTTATCCGAGTCAGAATACCGCAACGAATACAATTGTTAGTGGTATTAATTCGGCTCCAAGTGGTCGTTTTGATGGCCAACATCAGTGGACCTTTGGTGCTCTTTCCGATCACCCATTTTATGTTAGTAATTCTGTTATTAATGCAGCTGCATCTGCAACCACACCGTTCTCAATCAGTATGAATACTTCTTGGGATTTAACATTTAGCAATGCTGTGGTAACGGTAACGGTTACTGCTGCCTCTGCCTTCACGTCGAGTGCTAATTTAGTATACCGTTTATGTTTAATAGAACGTACAATTAATTTTCCAACCGCACCAGGCTCCAATGGTGAAAAAGATTTTGCAGATGTTGTTCGTAAATCGTACCCATCTATACAAGCTGGTACACCTTTGCCAACTGTTTGGACACCAGGACAAACCCAAACGTTTACCATAAATTGTGCAGTGCCAAGTTATATTCAAGATAAAGGCCAAATGGCTTTTGTGGGTTTTATACAAGACGATGGCACCAAAAAAGTATGGCAAGCTGAACGGACTTTGCAACCTGCGATTACAAATGAGGCTAAAGCTATTTCGGTAACTATACCATCTGTAACGTGTTTACAGAGTTTAACGCCACTTGCAACAATAAAAAATAATGGTGTTAATGCTATTACTAATTTAACGATAGTTCCTGTGCTTGACGGTATTGTTGGCGCCACTGTTTTATGGGCGGGTAATTTATCAGCAGGTACAACTACAGCAATTCCATTAAATTTAGTTAATTATTTAAGTGGGTCGCACACGTTTTCGTTTAACATTACTGGAGTAAGTGGAGGCGATGTTGTGCCATCTAATAATACAGCTTTGCTCCCATTTTTTAACCCGTCAACCAGTTTTATAGCACCTGTAAACGAAGGATTTGTAAACACGTTATTTCCGCCAACAAACTGGATGTTGTTTAATTTAGATGGTGGGCAAAACACGTTTATTAGATCTACTTTAGCTGGCGCTTATGGCACCAGTGGAGAGTCAGTTTTATTTCAGGTTAACTCGGCGGCAAATGGCGATGTTGACGATTTATATCTGCCTCCAACAGATTTATCGGGAATTTCGGCTCCGGAGTTAAGTTTCGATTTTTCGTATTGCCAAGTAGCAACATCAAATAAAGACTCGATAATTGTATTTGCATCTAACGATTGTGGAACAACATGGACACGAGTATATGGAAATGGTAGCACGTCCATGGCAACTGCTCCTACTAATAGTGTTTCTTTTTTTGTACCCAGTGCAAGCCAATGGTCAACGGCAGTTGTGCCATTTACATCGTATAGTAATGCGCCAAATTTATTGGTTAAGTTTCAGGTAAAAGGTAATAAAGGCAATAGGTTGTTTATTGACAATATTAATTTACAACAGTCACTAACAACAGGCATTAATACGACGGGTATTGAAAATGGATTAACGGTAGATGTGTTTCCCAATCCAGTAACAAGTGACGCTACTATTTTGATTAATACAAAAAACAGTCAAAAAATTAAGTTAAGCCTTATTAATGCGTTAGGGCAAACGCTTAGCATCAAAAATTATGAGGTACAGTTGGGTGCCAACAGTATTAAAGTAAATTGTAATAGTTATAGTGCAGGGGTTTATTTTATAACTATTGAGGGTACAAATTTTACAAAGACCCAAAAACTGATATTATCTAAATAAATTGTAGTTTTTTTAGTAAAAAGCTGATAGAGATTTACCCCTTTATCAGCTTTTTTATTAACCGCCTGTAACATTTAACATAATTGCTGTTGATTTTACAATTTATATATTATATATTTGTTATATAATATTAACTAAAACCATTTAAAAAATCATTAACATGAAAAAAAATCTATTAGCATTAGGCATAGTGTTGGTTGGAGTTACTGCCGTTGCGCAAGTGCCTCGTAAAACCTTATTCGAAGAATTTACAGGAGAAAACTGCGCTCCTTGTGCTTCAACAAACCCTGGATTGAACGTAATACTTGCAGCAAATCCGAATGTTATTCCTATTAAGTGGCAAGTGCCAATTCCATCTGCACCAAGTGCTACTTGGTCGTTATACCAAACAAATATAACTGAAATTAATTGGCGTTACCAAGGTGCTGGTTATGGTTACCAAAGCCAAAATACTGCTACTAATGCTATAACAAATGGTATTAATTCTGCTCCATCTGGTCGTTTTGACGGGCAACACCAATGGACGTTTGGTGCTACTTCCGATCACCCGGCTTATGTTAGCAATACCGTTATTAACGCAGCAGCATCCGCTACTACGCCTTTCTCAATTGCTATGAATGCTACTTGGGATAACACCTTTACAAACGCTGTGGTTTCTGTAACAGTGACTGCTGCATCTGCATTTACATCAAGTGCTGCATTAGTTTACCGCTTATGTTTAATTGAGCGTAAAATTAATTTTGCTTCAGCTCCTGGTACAAATGGCGAAAAAGATTTTGAAGATGTTGTTCGTAAATCATACCCATCTATTCAAGCAGGTACATCGTTACCTACTACTTGGACCCCAGGTCAATCACAAACATTTACGATTGCTTGCGCTGCTCCATCATACATTGTTAATAAAGGTGAGCAAGCTTTTGTTGGATTTATACAAGATGACGGAAACAAAAAAGTATGGCAAGCTTACAGAACTCCAAAACCATCAATTCCTAATGATGCCGCTTTAAATACACTTAATATTAATCAAGGTTTATCATGTGCAACCAACTTTACACCAACAGTGAATGTTGTTAATAATGGCCCTACTGCTATTACCGCAATGACTTTAGTGCCTTACATCAATGGTTTAGCTCAAGCTCCAATTAACTGGACAGGTAGCATTGCAGGTTTAGGTAATACTAATATTTCATTAAACTCTTACACTGCAGCAAATGGTTCTAATACTTTTTCTGTAAACATTACAAATGTTTTAGGTGGTGATATTGTAACTTCAAACAATTCTAAACAATTACTATTTGGCGTAGCTAATACTTATTATGGTGGTGCAGTAGTTGAACCATTTACACTTGTTTCTTTTCCACCAGTAAATTGGTTTATGCTAAACCCAGATGCTGGCGTTTATACATGGAAAAAATCTACAACTGTTGGTAACGGAGGTGTTGGAAGTGCACAATATGATTTTTATAACAATGCAAGTGTTGGTGATATTGATGAACTTTACATTAAGCCTTTAGATTTTACAGGCGTTGCAACTCCAACTTTATCGTTTGACCACGCTTATACTTCTTATTCTTCGAATGAGGTAGATGGTTTAGAGGTAAAGGTTTCTACAAATTGTGGTACAACTTGGACAACAGTTTTCTCTAAATTTGGCCCAGCTTTATATACTGCTCCTGTTACTACTGGCACATTTGTTCCAAGTGCTAGCAATTGGACAACGAACGTGATTAATTTACCTACAGCTGCTAACCAAGCTCAGGTATTGGTTAAATTTGTTGCAACGAATGATTTTGGTAATATGTTGTATATTGATAACGTAAATTTAAACGCTTCGTTAACTACTTCAATAAAGTCATCAACTACTAACGATTTTAATGTTGAGTTATTCCCTAACCCAAGTTCAGAATTTACTAATTTAAATGTTACTACTCAATCAGCTACAAGTGCAAAAATTTTGGTTTATAGTATAATTGGCCAATTAGTTTCTGAAAAAGCAGTAACATTAACTGAAGGATTTAATAATATTGTTATTGATACCAAAACGTTAAGTAGCGGTGTTTATAATGTAATTTTATCTACTAACAGTGGTAATACAGTAAAAAAATTAACTGTTAATAAATAAAAAATAATTTTTAAAGAATAAATAAAAGCCTTACCTTTAGGGTAAGGCTTTTTTAAATTAAATTAATATGAAAAAATTTTTATTTTCTTTATGTGTAGGAACTAGCATTTTAGCTATATCTCAAACTAGTATACAGTTAACTAACAATGCAAATCAGGCAACTATTACTGCAAATGCAAATATTAATTTAGTTACTGCAGCTAATACACTTACTAACATTACAGTTAATATTAAAAACATTAGTAATAGTACAAAATCTTATAACGTTATACGCTACGATGTACAATTAAACGCTGGTTCTGTTGCTTATTATTGCTTTGGTGGGTCGTGTTATGGTAATAGCATATTTGTATCACCAACTCCCTTAACATTAAATGCAGGTCAAAGCGCATCACAAGTTCAGGGATCTTATAATATGCTTACTGCCGATTTAGATGAAGGTCCAATGGTTGGCCCGGGCACAGTTAAATACACATTTATTAATACCGCATTAGCAAGCGACTCTGTTCAGTTTACATTAAAATATAATGGCGTAGTAGGATTAACAGAAAATGCTAATTCAATTTCATCATTTGATGCCTATCCAAATCCTGCTAAAGATTATACATCGTTTAAAATAAATTCTAAAACTAATTCGGATGCAAAATTAGAAGTGTTTAACGCGTTAGGCAGTTTAATTTCCTCAAAAAACATTCAAATTAACGAGGGAAAAAATAAAGTGGATTATAATGTTGAAAATTTGCCTGCAGGTATTTACTTTGCAAGTATTAAAATTGGCACTACAACAACAACCAAAAAATTTGTGGTTAATTAATTTTTTGTAAAAAAAAATATTGAAAGAGCTTGGGTATATCCTAAGCTCTTTTTTTATGAATGCGAATTTTATACTGAAATGGCGCTGTCGAATTTTTAATGTGAATTAACCTGTAAGCCGCTAGTTATTTAGCATAAAAAAACTCCGAAAAGTTTCGGAGTCTTAATGTTTAAAATTACAAGCTAATTATTTTAGAACAGCTGTTACCCAACCCGAATCTGGATCGTTACCTTTAGCATCTAAGCCTACATAAAATCGCCACTCGTGATGGCTGTATTTGCCAGTGTAACTCGGATGCGCACCAGTAGGAAGGGTTAATTCATGAGTCCAATTATATGTTTTTCCACCTTCTAAAGTTTGCGCAGGGCTTACCGTAAATTCTAATTTTTGAAACACATCTGTATCTAAATTTAAAGATGTGGGGTTTTTATCAGTTCCGCCTGGTAAATTATGGCGAGGCACATCAATTTTTTCAACACTTTTTACATACAAATATACCTTTTCAATCGGCATAGGTGCATCTTTAACTACAGCTGTAATGTGCACTTTAATTGGTGCAGTAACACTAGTCCCCTCAACAGTAATTGTTACTTTTGCACCACCACCAGTAACTTGGTTAGCAATGTTTTTTAGTTTATCAAATAATCCCATATTAATTTTTTTAAGTTTGTTTATTTAAAAGTAACAAAATAAAATGTTTGCTCTATTAATTAATTGTTAAATAAATTATAGCAACTATTTTATTAAACTCTAATCTATTTATCATCCATACGCTCCACCTTATTTACACCTTTTACCTTTTTAAGATTAATAATTAAGTGGTTTAAATGTTTTGTGTCGTGCACATAAACCATAATTGTACCCTCAAACAAGCCCCCATCGGTGTCAAAACTAATACTTCGCATGTTAATATTATTTTCGTTACTAATAACTTTTGTAATATTATTAACTAATCCTAATTCGTCGGTACCAATAATTTTTATACCTGCTAAAAACGAAATTAGCTGGTCGTTTAACCACTTAGCTTTTACTACTCTATAAGCGTAGTTAGATAGTAGTTTAATTGCATTGGGGCAATTTACCCGATGAATTTTTATACCCTCGCCAACAGTTACAAAACCAAACACATCGTCGCCAGGAATAGGATTACAGCAAGGCGATAATTTATAATCTAACTTTTGCATATCGTCGCCAATAACCAACATATCGCTGCTGCCACGGGCATTGGTTACTAATTGTTCTAATTTAGGTATTATTGGTTTTTTGTGTGCTTTTTGCGGAGTTTCTTTATGGCGAATAAATAATTTAATTTCCTTTACATCAATATTACCTAAAGCAGCTCGATAATATAATTCTTGAGACGAGGGCAATTTTAAAAAGGTACAAAAGTCGTTTACGTTTTGCAGTGTAAAATCAAGTTTACATTTGTAAAATTTACGTTCTAAAATTTCTTTCCCATCTTCCGACGTTTTTTTTCGTTGCTCTTTTAAACAATTTTTTATTTTAGATTTTGCTTTTGCAGTAATTACAAATTTTAACCAGTCTTCCTTTGGATGCTGTTTACTGCTGGTTAAAATTTCTATCTGGTCGCCACTTTTTATTTCGTAATTTAATTGTACCAGTTTGTGATTTACTTTAGCGCCAATACAATGCTCGCCAACTTTGCTATGAATTTCAAAAGCAAAATCTAATGCCGTGCTTCCAATTGGCAAAGTTTTCATATCCCCTTTAGGTGTAAAGGCAAACAACTCATCACTAAATAAATTTAATTTAAAGTCATCAATAAACTCTAAAGCGTTAGGGTCGGGATTTTCTAACATTTCGCGAATACGCAATAACCAATTTTCTAATTTACTCTCTTTATCGGCTGCACTTTCTTTATATTTCCAATGCGCGGCAAATCCGTTTTCGGCCATTTCGTCCATCCTAACGGTTCGTATTTGTACCTCTACCCATTTTCCATCTGGCCCCATAACGGTTGTGTGCAAACTTTCGTACCCATTACTTTTGGGTGTACTAATCCAATCGCGCAAACGTTCAGGGCTTGGATGATAAAAATCTGTAATGATGGAATACACTTTCCAACAATCTGATTTCTCTTGCTCAAGCGGTGTATCAATAACAATGCGGATGGCAAACAAATCGTAAATTTCTTCAAAGGCTACGTGCTTTGTTTTAATTTTATTATAAATACTAAAAATAGATTTTGGTCGGCCATGAATTTCGAAATTAAAACCCTGCTCACTTAAAATTTCTTTAAGCGGCTCAATAAATTTTGTAATAAATTTTTTGCGTTCAGGTTCCGTTTCGCGCAACTTAACAGCTACATCGTAATATGCATCAGTATTGGTATATTTTAACCCTAAATCTTCTAACTCGGTTTTAATTGTGTTTAAACCTAAGCGATGCGCCAAGGGCGCGTACAAAAACAATGTTTCGCTTGCAATTTTAATTTGCTTATCGCGTTTCATGTGCTCTAGCGTGCGCATATTGTGCAACCTATCGGCTAATTTTATGAGTATTACCCGAATATCCTCGCTCATTGTAAGCAATACTTTTCTAAAATTTTCGGCTTGAATAGATGAGGAATGATCAATTACTTCTGAAATTTTTGTAAGTCCATTTATTATTTTAGCAATTTTTTCGCCAAACAAACCTTTAATATCATCTAAGGTTAAGTCTGTATCTTCAACCGTGTCGTGTAAAAGGGCACAAACAATACCTGTTGTGCCCAAACCAATTTCCTCGGCGCAAATTTGTGCCACTGCAATTGGGTGGTAGATGTAAGGTTCTCCGCTTTTACGACGCATTTCTTTATGTGCCTCTACCGCTACTTCAAAAGCCTTTCGAATAGTGTCCTTATCGCTTTTTTCTAAACGACGTTTGCTGGCTTTTATTAAAAGTTTATAGCGGTTTAATATTTCTTTTTTTTCGGCTTCTAAATCTATTTCCATATATTATATAGTACAATACACATTAAAGGTATTATTTTTGTAAGGAATTAAAAAGTAATGAAGCTATTTATTTATACATATTATTTTTTTAGGTCCGTCTTTTTAAGGGGCCTTATGAATACGCTTAGACTCCTAAAAGCCGAAAATAAATACGAAAAACAATTTGGCATAAACACAAGTCAATTTAAAAAAAGTAATTCAAATGAATTTTACCATTACCAAGGCGCTAGCTATTTAGTATTATTAAGAATTTTACCCGAAGTTTTTAAACAAACCCAAGAGGCTACATTTTTTGACATTGGTTGTGGCATGGGTAGGGCATTATTTGTAGCTGAATTTTGTGGTTATAAAAACTTAATAGGCATAGATTTGGACGAGGAGTTAGTTACTGTAGCGAATTTGAATTTAAAAAATTATAAACCAAAAAATATCGATTCGAAATTAAGTTTTATAAAAACTAACGCCTTAGAGTTTAGTTATAAAAATGAACCAACGATTTACTTTTTATTTAATCCTTTTAGTGAGGCGGTGTTAGAAAAAGTATTAGAACAGATTTGCAGTACTACTTCGGCCAATACTTGGTTTGTGTATATGAACCCAAAGCATGCTGAGGTTTTTGAAACTAAAAAAATTAAATTAATAAAAGAGTTTAAAACAAAAAGATACTTGGAAGCGGTACTTTATAAATATTAGATGTTAGTTAATTTAAATAAAATGTATTTAATGTCTTCACCTTTTCCCGTAAACAAGGTTTCGTAATAGGTTTTAATTTCTATTAACTCTTTTCGCTCGGGTGGGCAGTTTTGGTATAGATTATTGGTATGCCAAATTAAAGGCAAATTATTTTCTTTAATTACTTGTAATGTAAATTCGTATAAACTAGTGCTATCTGTTTTTAAATGCACCAAACCATTAGGTTTTAAAAATTGTTTGTAGCGGTTTAAAAAAATAGGATGTGTTAAACGTTGCCTTGCGCGTGGCTTTTGAGGTTGCGGGTCGGGGAAGGTAATCCAAATTTCATCAATTTCGTTAGCAGCAAAGCAATTTGTAATAAAATCTATTTTGCTCCGCAAAAAAGCAACGTTTAACATGTTAAATATAGTTGCTTGTTTAGCTCCAGTCCAAATTCGGTTACCTTTAATATCAACGCCTATATAATTTTTATTTAAATTATGTTGTGCTAAACCAATAGTATATTCGCCTTTACCACAACCCAATTCTAATACAATTGGGTTGTTATTTTTAAAATAAGTGTTTAACCATTTACCTTTTTGTTCAAACCCTAAATTTATATTTTCGAAATGAAATTTAAAACAGTTTTTAAATGATTCTATTTCAGCAAATTTTTCTTGTTTACTTGGCATTTTTTTGTGTGGTATCTTTTTTAATGAGTTTAATGGAGTCAGCTACTGCCAAAGCTCTTCTTTTCGTTTGAAGATTGCTTAATTCCTGTAGAGCATTTTCGTAAATGAGTTTATATAAATCAGGATGTTGTGCGTAATAAATTAAAGTTGAATCATATTTTGATTTTGAAATGTTATTTTGTTTTAAAGGGTTGAATGCATACACCGAATCGAACTTGGTAATATCTGCCAATTTAATATTTAAGTTGGTTGCACTTTCGGCAATTAAAAAATTGGTTAGCAGTTTTGTAAACTCTTCTTCGCCAATTATATTACTGGGTTTGTTTTCAGATTTAGTATTAAAGCTACAATTACTGTTAGAAAGCAGTAAAATTAAAAAGCATATGTATAAATTATTCCTCAAAAGTATAATCTCCTTTTTTAGTAATAGTTATTTTACTTACACTTTTGTTTTTTTCAAAATACAAATAGCCTGTATTTAATGTCGTCCAAAAATCGATTTTATCTTTATTATAATTTTCATTTAACATACTCCAATTTTGCTTTGTAAATCTACAAGGAAAAATATCAATATTAATAGTTTGTTTGCGGTTTTTCGCTTCAACAGATAAAATATAAACTTCTTGTATTGGATCGTTTTGTAAGGGAATGCAACCTATAGTAACACATTCGCCATGCACCATAATATCACCCCCCAATTTGTTACCCGCTCCTTTTATTCTATCGGCAGCATTTGGGTAGTTTACTTTTAAGGCCAAATTATAATTACTATTTGGGTTAAAAGCACTAATTTGATAAAATCCCTCGGGTACTTGCAAATCTCCTTCTTTACGTTTTGGCCCCAACTCGCCACTATTTGCACAAATGGGTATTGTTTTTAACAATTGAAATTTCGTATCGGTAGTGTTTTTTGCCCACAATTCAAATTCTTTTTCATACTTAAATACGCGTAAATAGAGATTAAAATTTTGCGGATCTATCTTTTTTTGCTCCATTAATTTTTTTAAGTCCTCCCACTTTTTTTGGTAGGCAAGCTTTACACGGGCATTTTTAATTTGTAAATTTTTAAAGCTACTATCTTGTTTTAATGTAATAAACGAAAAACTAAAACCAATAATTACTAACAGTGTTGTTTTAAAAAAATTATTTTTCATTACTACTTTTTAGTTTAGTTATAGTTAAATTTGGGTAAACTAAAGTAATATGTTTTTATTTAAAATAATAAAGAATAAGTATTTTTTAACTATTTGTGTAATAATTACATGGTTAATGTGTTTTGATAAAAACGATTTATTTACACAATTAGATTTAATTAATAAATGTAAAAAATTAGAGAAGGAAAAAAATTATTATTTAAGCGAAATTGAAAGTAATAGATTACAGCTAAATGAACTGCAAACAAATAAAAAAAGTTTAGAAACATTTGCAAGAGAAAAATATTTAATGAAAGCTGATAACGAAGATGTGTTTGTTTTTGTTACGAAGTAGGCTAACTTAATAAGAAACAAAAAAGCCGGTAACCAACCGACTTTTTTGAACCAAAGCAATTAGTGTTTAACCCTTAATTATTCACCAAATTACTTACACTCTATAAAAACAAAACAACACTAACTAATTCATTTTAAATGGCGGAATTTTGCCCTCGGCCATTAATTGTAAACTTTTCTTTTTATGATCTTCAAAACTACCAAATGCTAAAGCATCCAACATGTCTTTACGAGTCATATCTGGGTTACCAAACTGTTTTTTAATATCTTCCGAGCAACGGTCAACATATTTTTCAAATTTTATTGGCGCCCACACATATTCTTTTTTAACAGCATCTTTGTTTATTGCAAATTCTTTTGGTAGCGCGCCTTCAATTTTAGATTTAATATCAATCCCTTCATATGTTTTAGGTAGCTGACGGTTATCAAACATAAAAGGCTTACTTAAGATAATGGCATGCTTTTTGCGCTTAGGATCAATCATTGATAAGCCTTCGATACGCAAACCTTTTTTCTTTAGGCTGCCGTATTTTGTTTCAAAGTGTTTTAAAATTTCTAACATGATTTGTCCTAATTTAGAGGGACTACAAAGTTAGACATAAAATTGTTAATAACTTTATTTTTTAGACGAAAAAATATTTTTAGTATTAAGAATTTTGTTAAATCGCTGTTATAAAGTTGTTTAAAAGCTGTTTACAGAATACTTATTAATGGTTAATAGTTTGATTATCATAGTTTTATAAAAACGGCATCTAAAAGGTCCTTTCATTTTTTAAGCTATCGACCAAAGGTTGATTTGTTTAGATGAAAACACAAGGGCTATAAATATTAGTTGTTAAACGTGTTTAAATATAAATACTTATTTTCTTCTACACTGTATTTTTCAATAACGGTTTTACTGCCCGCTTCGCCAATTTTTATACGCAAATCTTTATCTTCTATAAGCTTAATTAAATAAATTAACCAATCTTCATCAGTATTAGCTAAAAAGCCATTTTCGCCATTTTTAATAATATCTGCATTTACACCCACATTACTCATAATAGTTGCCACTCCACAAGCCATGTAAGATAATCCTTTCAACCCACATTTACCTTTCGCCCATTCATCATTTGGTAAGGGCATTATCCCAACATCAAAACTGTTTAAATTTTCAACTTCTGATTCTTCGCTCCAATTAAGGCTTTCAACAGGTAAAAGATGGTTTGTGTAATTTGTTTGCCCAATAATTTTAAATCGAACTTTATCGTTGTAACGGTTTGCAATCTGTATTAAAACGGGCACTACCATTTCGAAATGTTTTATAGTACTTATACTACCGCTCCAACCAATGGTTATGTAATCTTTATTTCGTAATTCAGGTTTTGGCAAATGAATATTTGTATCAATAGTGGTAGGTATAACATATAAGTTTATATCTGGCTCATTTCCCGAAATTTTTAAAGGAGAAAGTTTTGATAAACTTAAGGAGAGGGATTTAAACGCAGTATCGGCCAAGTATTTATTTCCTGCAACGATAGTGTGTGCGTAGGTAATGTTTTTAAAAAACTTTTGAGGCTTTTTTATAAACTCCCATTTTTTATTTTCGGGACTGGTATCGGCAAACCAAATGCTGTCGTCAAAATCGAAAATAACTTTTGCGCCACTTTTAAATGCTTTTTTTTCGAAATAAGAAGTGCCCAAAAACTGGGCTTCGCGCTGAATAAAAATGATATCAAATTTTTTAAAACGAGGTACGTCTTTTAAGCGAATAAAAATTGTTTTTAAAATAATTAAAATTTTAGCGATTGTTTTTCCTTTTCTATAAAATGTTTCATCATCTTTTTCGTTCAACAAAAACGACCACGTAAACTTAAACCCGTTTTGTTGCAAAAACGGCAAATACTGCTCAAATCTGTAACGTTGACTGGGCGAGCGTTTGGGGCGATGGTCGCAAAGGAGGAGAACGTTAGGCATTAGTCCTCAATATCTAATCTAAATTTATGTAAAAACCTATGTACGATGGGTGAAAACAAAACCGCAACACTGGTTAAAAATGCAACTCCGCTATACAAGGCATAAAATGAAGCAAATATTTTTCCGGCATTGTTTATGGGTTTATCAACCGGACCCATCCCAGTAAGTATCATACTGGCGTTATATAAGCCATCTACAAAACCTAAGTTAAAAAAATACATATAGCCTAAAATACCTATAAGTAATGAGATAAAAATAACTGACGATGCAAAAAGTCCATTTTTTAAAATAGAACTTAAATATTGTTGGCGATGTACGAGTTTTTTCATAGCAGATAGTTAACTACAAAGATTGTAAATATTAAACACAGTAAACACAAAGAAACATAATTTTACAATCTTTTGCGATTAAAGAATATTGGAGAAAGAATTGTAACAAAAAGAACTGTTAATAGCCAAAAACCTTGATCATTTTTAGCATGTTGGACAGAATTTTTTGCATCAATGGAAAATATACTAATACCCCAAAACCAAATAACTAATAAAAGAACAAATAATATGGCTCTTTGGTAAAAAGGTCTTTGTTTTAGTTTATGAAAGAAATTTTTATTGTCCTCTATATCTTTCATTAACCACTAACTCCCAAACTTAAAGCCTAAATGTTGGCGATTGCCTTGCGCTTGCAGTTGAAGGTGTTTTACGTCATCATACACTAATCTGGCTAAATCTTCTGCTTTGCGCTCTGCGGCTGGCATTGATGCAAGGCGCAGGTTTTGTTTCATAACCACATCGCCAACTACTTGCCTAACGGTTCGGGCATTGCCAAAAAATTTATCGCGGTTTTCGTACAGTTCGTGTAAATAATTTTTTAAATGGGCTTCGGCTTCTTCCGCTGGGGTTAAGCCTTCTTTTAATAATAGGTTATTAGCAATGTCCCACAATTGTTCAGTTTTATAATCTTCAAACGTAAAAGTTTTATCAAAGCGCGATTTAAAACCAGGATTACTTTCAATAAACTCATGCATATTTTGCGGGTAACCTGCTACAATAACGCCAAATTTACCACGTTGGTCTTCCATACGTTTTAAAATAACCTGAATTGCTTCTTGTCCAAAATCGTTGCCTCCCTTGCTAGTAAGCCCGTAGGCCTCGTCAATAAACAAAATACCACCCATGGCTTCTTCAATTTTATCGGCAGTTTTTATAGCGGTTTGCCCCACGTAACCTGCCACGAGACCTTCGCGGTCAACTTCAACAACATGTCCACGTTCAATAACACCAAGCGCTTTGTAAATTTTTGCAATAATACGTGCTAAGGTTGTTTTACCAGTACCGGGATTACCAGTAAATACAGAGTGTAAAGAAAATTTATTTACTACATCTTTACCAGTTTCGTTATAAAAGCGAATTAATTTTACAAGTTCTTGTATGTCTTGTTTTATTTTATCCATTCCCACAAGCTCATTCAGCTCTGCCATTGCGTCGTTTAGTTGCTTATCGTTAATGTTTAATTTTAATTTCTTTTTATTCTCAACAGCAAACACCTCTTGCATATCTTCTACTACAATGGTCGATAGTTCATCGTTAGTCAAGTCGGCCAAATTTGTTGCCTTCATTAAACGCAAGCCCATATCTTGCTTAGCTTCATCAACTACCGCATTAACAAAACGTGCATTACCAAAGTTTTCATCACGTTTACGATAGGCTTCGGTTAGTTGTTCTTTTAAGAAAAAATCAGCTTCGGGGCTAAATTTAACTTGTTTTTGATTAGCCGTATAAATAGCAATTTGGTACAATTCTTCAGGCATGTAATCATCAAAATGAAAATATTGTGTAAAGCGTGATTTTAAACCGGGATTACTTTCGATAAAACTTTTTATTTGTTTAGGATAACCAGCGCCAATAATAGCAATATCACCAGGCCCATCACTCATTTCTTTTAAGAGAATTTCAATTACTTCTTTACCAAAATCCTTGCTATCATCATCCGCTCGTGCCAATGAATATGCCTCATCAATAAATAAAATACCGCCACGAGCACTATCTATTATTTTTTTTGTTTTTGGTGCGGTTTGCCCAATATATTCACCAACAAGGGCTGCACGGTCAACCTCTACAACATTTCCTTTACTTAACAAACCCATCTTGTTGTAAATTTTACCCAACATTTTTACAACAGTGGTTTTACCAGTGCCCGGATTGCCAGTAAATATGCTATGAAGCGATAGTTTAGAAGAATCTTCGAAGCCTTTTTCTTTACGTAATTTTGTAAAGTTAAGGTAAGTAATGTTTTCTTTTATAGATTTTTTTACGCCCTCCAAACCAATTAGGGCGTCTAACTCTGCTAATAAATCCTCTAAGGTTTTTTGTGAATCGGCGTCTTCTGTTTTTGTATTTTGCGATGAGCTGCTATTGCCAGTAGATAAAGCTTGTTCTAACGTTTTTAAAATTGGGGTTTCGCCCTCTTCTTCTTCATCACCACAATTAAAAGTAGTGGCAGCAATTAGTACATCGTTAAAAACAACCTCAAACAAATACTTATCATCTGTCCAAATACCACCAGCTTCACTACCCCACGCACGTTCAATAGTGTAAGTGTAATCTTTTTTATTATCACCCACGTATCCAGTTTGTTGTATGGAAGCCTTTGGCAAACCTGCATCATCGTGAAAATTTAAATAAAATTCGTAATGATAATCTAGGTTGGTTAAGTTTTTAAATTTTATTTCGGCCCACACGTATTTGGTTTGGCTTTTACTAAACGTTTTTAAATATTTACGGTTTCTGTCTTGCCAACCATCTACGCCACTATTGTACAACTTTATATATTCAATTTCTAAATAAGGGTTGCTATGGTTGCTAACTAAACCTACATCGTTTACATGAAAAATTTGTTCGCCAATTAAAACATCGTCAATATACGCTTTCCAAGTGTAATCTCCTTTCTTCCAAAAATCGCCCTTTAGATCAACTCCCCAACCATCGCGTAAATAAAAAATGTTTTCTTCTTTTTTTACGGTTATATTTATTTCACGGTTACAAATTTCAACATTGCCAATATTGTTGGTGCATTTTAAATTAACTTTTGCGCTCCAATCTTCCTCATCAAATAGTTTATTAAATAACGCTAACTCGCAACGGGCATAGTCTATTTCTGATTTGTCAAAAACAGTACGGTAACGTTTTAAATTATTTACCATCCATTCGTTATTACAAAATGTTAGTAGGCTTTTAAACTTGAATTTCTTTTCCATAAAAATTATATATCATAAAAATAAAATAAATTTTTTTATAAAAAAATAATTGTGGAAAATATATTTTTCAGATAAAAGACAAACAATATAGTTAATAGTTACTTTAATTAAACCGTCATAGTTATTATAATTTATTTGGGCTTATAAGGTTTAGAATTTATAAGTATTTTTGTTCAATGAATTTTGCCTTTGATATTATAGAAATATTAAAAGTTACCATGGTATTATTTGCGGTAATTGATGTTATTGGTTCTATTCCAGTTATTATAAGTTTAAAGCAAAAAGTAGGCGAAATTAATGCGGCTAAAGCGTCCTGGGTGTCTCTTGGAATAATGTTAGTATTCTTATTTGTTGGAAATAGTATTTTAAATATTATTGGTATTAGTATTGGAGATTTTGCTATTGCAGGCTCGTTATTACTTTTTATTGTTGCATTTGAAATGATTTTAGGAATTCAAATAAGTAAAGATAGTATTCCGGCAACGGCTTCTGTTGTGCCATTAGCATTTCCATTAATTGCAGGTACCGGAACATTAACCACCCTTTTATCTATAAGAGCTGAGTATAATATTGTATCTATTATAATAGCAATAGTTATTAATGTAGTAATTGTTTATTTTGTTTTAAAATATTTAAACAAGGTCGAAAAACTATTAGGTGTAGGAGGGATTGCCATACTTAAAAAAGTATTCGGAATAATTTTGTTGGCATTGGCTATTAAGTTATTTAGAAAATATACAGGATTATAAATGTTTTTATATTTTGATTATACAGTATATTATAACCCAACTAAAATCTTATTTTTTAATACTACTGTTTTTAGTCGTTTTTAAATTAAGCGCTCAATCTCCTTATTATTACAATTTAGGTGAAGAAAACGGTTTGCCGTCAAGTGAAGTATACCAAATTATACAAGATGATTTTGGGTATATTTGGATTGGTTGTGATGCAGGTTTATTCAGGTTCGACGGCATTAGATTTAAATATTTCAATTCTAAAAAGCAAAATAGCAAAAGTATTTCCGGATTAAAGATTGATAAGGATAAAAATTTGTGGTGCCAAAATTTTTCTGGGCAAATATTTAAAGTAACTCAAGATTCGTTAGCATTAGTAATTGATGCTTCAGATAAAATTTCCTCTTACTCACAGTACACTATTGATAACGAAAAACATATTTGGATAGCTAATATTAAAACGATTGAGGCTTATGATTTTAAAGGTAATAAATTGCTTTCATTCTCAAAATTAATTCAAGTAAAAGATACTATTAATTGGCATGAAATTGAACTAAATACCGAAGGTAAAATTTATGTAAGTTCTCAAAAATATGGTGTTGGTCTTATTACTAAAATGGGTTCAAAATACGATGTTACTTTTTTAAACTCAATTACCTCACAACAGCAAAATACGGCGCTTGAACCTTATGCAAACTCGTTACTTGCCTTAACAGAAGTTAATATAAAAAGAGAATATATCATTTCGTTAGTAACTGATAGATCTATAGTTCAGAAAAATAGATTGTTACCTTTTACAAAAGATGGTTTAATTTATAAGGTTTATAAAGACAATTTAAATCGTCATTGGCTGTGTACTTCATCGGGGATTGTTAAACTTAATAAGGATTTTAAAATAGATGCTGAAAGTAAATTTTTTTTTAAAAGTGATAAGATTTCAGGAATATATCAGGATAGAGAAGGGAACTTGTGGGTTAGTAGTTTGCAAAATGGAATATATATCATTCCTAATTATGATTTAAGTATATACCACGAAGAGAATTCTAATTTGGTTGACCATAATATCACTGCTTTACTAAAAACCATTAAAAACGAATTATTAATAGGAACATATACTGGTTCGATTTACAAACTGACACAAAATAACACATTTGAATTGTTCCCACAAAAGAGAGATTTAGCTTACCGTACTGTAAAAAAAATGAAAGAATGGGATAACGTCTTAGATGTTGCGCATGGCCCATTCTCAATTTTTGAAAATAAAAAGGAAACTGTTTTTAATGCCTATAATTTAAGAGATTTCTGTTGGTTAGGAGACTCATTGTTTTTTGTAACATCAAGTATGTTTGGCGTTTATCCTAATTTTCATACTATTCCTAATAACGAATTAGGTAAACGTGCTATTATATTACATAATCGAGGTTGTAGGGCTATTGCACTTAATGAAAAAACAAAAACTGTTTATTTTGCTTCTATTGACGGTTTATTTAAGTATGAAAACGGAAAAATAAGTGAAGTTAAAGTAAATGGAAACCCCATTTTTGCTAATAAATTGATTTTTAAAAACGATAAATTGTGGGTAGGCTCCGTAAACGACGGGTTATTTATTCTACAAAATGATGAAATTTGGAAACACTATGTTAATGGAAATTTATTATTTGGTAATAGTGTTAAAAGTTTTAAAATAGTTGATGAAACAATTTTTGTTGCTACAGAGGAGGGATTAACACAAATTAATTATAAAATAAATCGGGCTGATTTTTTTAATTACTCAGATGGAATTGTATCAAAAGAAATAAATGATATAGAATATTGGAACAACTTTTTGTTTTTAGCTACAAATAAAGGACTGCTAAAGTTAACAAGTAAAATTTCGAAAAACACAGTTTATCCAAATATAAAAATTACTTCATTTAAAGTAAATCTATTAGAAATAAACGTGAATGAGAAGCAATTAAATTTAGAGTATAACAAAAACATTATCGACATTGAATTTAATTCAGCTTGTTTAAAAGCCAGAGGTAATTTTAAATACAAATACCGATTAATTGGGTTAGATAGCAATTGGACAATTGTACCTGCTATTAATAATAAAGTTTTGTTTGCCTCGCTTCCGGCAGGTAATTTTACGTTTGAAGTAAAAGCCATTAATGAGGATGGAGTTGAAAGTTTGAAGTGTGAGAGTTTTTCATTTACTATTAAAAAACCATTTTGGCAAAAAGTTTGGTTTTATATATTAATAGCCGCATCGGGAGCTTTCTTGGTTTTTTTAATTTCAGTAATTGTAATTAAAAACATAAGAAAAAAAGAACGAATAAAAAATGAGCTTACTTCTTCTCAGCTCACGGCTATAAGGGCGCAAATGAATCCACATTTTATGTATAATACATTAAATTCAATTCAGGACCTAATTTTAAAAAGCGATATAAAAAGCACTAATTACTATTTAAGTAAATTTAGTTCGTTGATGCGAAAAATATTAGAATTCTCTGAAAATGAAAGAATTGTTTTAGCGGACGAAATTGAAATGCTTAACGATTATTTAGAATTAGAAAAACTTAGATTTGGAGATGATTTTAAGTATGAGATAAATTGTTCTAAAGAAATTAAAACCGATAAATTGTTTATCCCAAGTTTAATTATTCAGCCTTTTGTTGAAAATGCAATTAAGCATGGTTTACTACACAAAAAGGGAGAAAAAAAATTGAGCTTAACATTTAGTGTTTTAAAAGATTTGTTAACCATAATTATTGAAGACAATGGCGTTGGAAGAAAGCGCTCAGCAGAAATTAAATCACGCAATACACTGCAACACAAATCATTTGCTACTAATGCCGTACAAAAAAGAGTTGAGTTATTAAATGGCAATAGATTTAACGTTATTAATTATCAAATTATAGATCTTTATAATAATAACAATGAAGCATTAGGCATCAAAGTAGAAATTGTTGTAACAATTTAATGCTTTATGAATTAAAAACAACGTTTCGTGAAACGATGCTTCTGCTATTTGCTTTTTAAGACCACCTTTGCTAAAAAATTAACAGCCTGAAAAACAATTTAGGGCATCTAAAACAAAAATTTATTTTATGAAAAAAACATTTTTAATTGCTACTAGCGTAGTATTCAGTATTTGTGCACACGCGCAATTCGGAAATCTTTTAAAAAAAGATAAGAATAAGGATGGCGAATCTTCAGAATCAAAGAGCTTGCCTAAAGGAATCGAAATTTATACCACCGAGCACAAAGATGCTAAAGGTGTTTCGGGTAAATATTATATGAAGTATCCGGTTACACTGGTTACAGCCAATAAAATGAATATGCCAAAACCATTTAATATGAACGAAGTTACTGTCGAGTTACGCGAAGATCTTTCAGGACTATTTCATTTTGTAAACGACGAGCCAAAACATCAAATCCGTTATCCCGAAACTGATATGACTAAGACCGCAGATATGGGCACGGGTGCTATGAATGTAGACGTAGTAAAAAAAACCATGGCAAAGTGTAACTGTTTTAGGTTAAGTGTACAAAATTCGTTCATGCCCAAAGGAAATGTGAAACAAGGATTTAAGGACAATGCCGGTATTTATGTGTATACAAAAGACCCAGATATAATTTTGATTGGCTCACCAGATATTTCGAATTATAAAAAGAAAGGAGAAAAAAGATTTTATGTTTCATCAGAAATGGATTTTAAAGGAGGCCAGTTTAATGTTCTTTCAAAAGACAAAGCAAAACTTGAAAGTTGGGACAGCACAAAAATTGCCGATGCTTTATATGAATCTGAACTTGCTTTTTCTGGCGAGGTAACAAGCGCATTTGGCGAATTGGTTGAAATGCCAAAACAATTTACTGATGACAATGAGCGCGAAAAGGAATATTTTAATCTTACGCAGCCAATGGCGGCACAAGACAAACCAGTATCTTGGGGAGATAGAATGGATTACGTTTATATAATTAAAGATTGGGAAGTGAAATATGCCGATGCAGCAAAAACGCAACCCAGGTTACGCCTTTGCAGAATTATTGCCGTATCTCATGGTTGGGGAGAAAAAAAGGAGTGCAGATATATTCCATGTATAATTAAACAAAACTGGGAAGGAACAGCATATGGTAAATCCTATTTTGCAGGATTTGAAGGTGCATTAGTACCTGTTGCTTGCGATAAAACAGCAGCATTTAAGCATTAATACTACCTATTATATTAAAAGGGGCAAGTTATACTTGCCCTTTCATATTTTTTTTAGAACATTTGTAAGTAAATGGTGACCATTAAAGCAATAATTATTGATGATGAAGAAAGAGCTAGAAGTTCTTTATCTACTTTGCTTGGAGAATATTGCCCCAATATAGAAATTATTGCGCAATGTACTAATGTGCCTGAAGGTGTTTTAGCTATAAATCAAAAGCGCCCTCAACTTGTTTTTTTGGATATTGAAATGCCGGAATACAATGGTTTTGAATTGCTTAGTTTTTTTAGAGAAGTTGATTTCGAAATTATTTTTGTAACGGCTTATAACGAATATGCTTTAAAAGCATTTGAAGTAAGTGCTGTAGATTACATATTAAAACCGGTTGATATTGATAAATTACAAGCAGCAGTTGAAAAAGCAGAAACAAGGTTAAATACCTTTGATATGCAAAACCGCTTGGAGGTATTAAAAGAAAGTTTTAAAACCGAACAGTTTAATAAAATTGCTTTACCGGTTTCTGAAGGGCTTTTGTTTATAGATACGTCTGACATTGTCTATCTGGAAGCAGATGGGGCTTACACGGAAGTTTGGCTTAAAAACGGCTCAAAAATTGTAGTGAGCAAAAAAATTAAATTTTTTGAAGAAGTATTAGATAAGCGTGTAAATTTTTTTCGGTCTCATCGCTCATATATTGTTAATATTAATTTTATTAAAAAATATAGTAAATCAGATAACGCACTTACCCTTGATAATGGCAAAACCATTATTATTTCGCGCGACCGAAAAGTGGAATTTGAGCAACAATTAAAAAATAATAACCTTACCATCGGTTAGTTTGCAATTCGTGAATTAAAAACAACGCTTTATGAATTGGATATTCATCTTCTTTCAAACTATTCAGAATTTTGAAGAAAATTAATCACTATGATAAAAAATTTACTAATGATTGCTGTATTAATTACGGCACTAAACACACAAGCACAAGTAACTGCGGGCTTGGTAGCAAAGTATTCGTTTAATTCAGGAAATGCAAACGATGAAGCAGGAACAAATAATGGAACGGTTAATGGAGCTACACTTACAGCCGATAGATTTGGCAATGCTAATAAAGCCTATTCGTTTAACGGTAGCGCTTATATTGATTGTGGAAATGGAACAGCCATTCAAAATTTAACAACAGGATATTCTATATCTGCATGGTTCAAAAGGTCAGCAATTGCTAACCAATTTGAAGTAATAGCAGCAAAGTGGGATAATACAATTGTAAGCGAACATTTTTTTTTGGCTACAAATGGTAGTAATGTAGCTTGGGCAGCACCCGGCCCGGGAAATGCAGGAACGTCTGATCCAACAACTTTTACGGTAAACAATTGGGTGCACGCAGTTTTTACATGGACATCAACCGGGGTTCATCAAATGTACATCAATAATGCTTTAACAACCAATTCTACTTTGACTTCGCATACTGTTAATGTAACAACACCTGTAAATTTTCTTATTGGAGCACAATCGCCTACATTTAGACAATTTAATGGTGTTATTGACGACATCCGCATTTATAACAGAGTATTAACTCCTTTAGAGGTAGCAACTTTATTTAGTGAACCAAATCCAACAACTGTTGGATTAAATGAAAATGAATTAAAGGGGAATTATGTTTCTGTTTTTCCAAATCCTACAACAGAAATAATGAATTTAAGTAGTAGTTTAAAAATAAACACAATCGAAGTGCATGACTTAACTGGAAAAATTTTGTTGTCGCAAGAAAATTCAAATTCCATTAATCTTAACCAATTAAATTCCGGAATGTACTTTTTAAAAGTGTATTGCGAAAACAACCAATTTATCTCAAAAAAAATAGTAAAACAATAATACAAACTTACTAAAAAATTAGAGCCCTAATTTATTAGGGCTTTTTTGTTTTTTAATTGATTATCAGCTAATTATATATTTTTTTTATTTCCAAGTATTTTCCTATTTTTGCACCCCTATAAATTATAGAATTATGAACGATAGTGTTATTTATTTAGTACCTCTTTTAGGTATAGTTGGTTTAATTGTAATGGCAATAAAATCTGCTTGGGTTAGCAAGCAAGATGCCGGAGATAAAAACATGCAGGAGCTGGCAGGGTATATTGCCGATGGCGCAATGGCATTTTTAAAAGCAGAATGGAAGGTATTAAGCATTTTTGTTGTATTTGCAGCAGCTTTATTAGCCTATTCAGGCACTATACACGAGGTAAATGGTAAACACATTCACAGCAGTTGGATTATTTCAGTTGCGTTTATTATAGGTGCAGTATTTAGCGCCACAGCTGGTTATATTGGTATGAAAGTAGCTACTAAAGCGAACGTTCGTACTACACAAGCAGCGCGTACAAGTTTAAAACAAGCATTGCGCGTTTCATTTACCGGTGGTACTGTGATGGGTTTAGGCGTTGCTGGTTTAGCGGTATTAGGTTTAGGTGGGTTATTTATTGCTTTTTTGGCTATTTTTGCAGGTTTGGGAAAAGACCAAGTAAGCACTGCCATCGAAGTATTAACTGGCTTTTCGTTAGGTGCTGAATCTATTGCCTTATTTGCACGTGTAGGTGGAGGTATTTATACAAAAGCAGCAGATGTTGGAGCAGATTTAGTTGGAAAAGTTGAGGCAGGAATTCCTGAGGACGATGTTCGTAACCCGGCTACAATTGCCGATAACGTTGGTGATAACGTAGGTGACGTTGCCGGAATGGGTGCCGATTTATTTGGTTCTTATGTGGCAACAATATTAGCAACAATGGTGTTAGGTCAAGAGATTGACGCGAGTAAAGACGCATTTGGCGGAATGTCTCCAATATTATTACCAATGGTAATTTGTGGTTTGGGTATTTTATTCTCAATAGTTGGTACATGGTTTGTACGTATTAAAGATGATAAATCAAATGTACAAACTGCTTTAAATATGGGTAATTGGAGCAGCATGATTATTACTGTAATAGCTTCTTATTTTGTTGTAAATTGGATGTTGCCCGATACAATGAACTTACGTGGTTACGAATTTACAAAACTAAATGTGTTTATGGCAATTTTAGTAGGTACTGTGGTGGGTGCTATTATGAGTATCGTAACAGAGTATTATACAGCAATGGGTAAAAAACCTGTTCTTTCTATCATTCGTCAATCGGCTACTGGGCACGCTACCAATATTATTGGAGGTTTATCGGTAGGTATGAAAAGTACTGTTATACCAATTATTACATTAGCAGCTGGTATTATGGCGTCCTATTATTTTGCTGGATTGTACGGTGTGGCAATTGCTGCCGCAGGTATGATGGCAACTACTGCTATGCAATTAGCAATTGATGCTTTTGGACCAATTGCAGATAACGCCGGTGGTATTGCTGAGATGAGTCAATTACCGCCTGAAGTGCGCGAACGTACCGATAATTTAGATGCAGTTGGTAATACCACTGCCGCTACAGGAAAAGGTTTTGCAATTGCTTCGGCAGCTTTAACAAGTTTAGCATTATTTGCTGCCTTTGTAGGTATTGCGGGTATTGACGCGATTGATATTTACAAAGCGCCTGTTTTAGCAGGTTTATTTATTGGCGGCATGATTCCGTTTATTTTCTCTGCATTGTGTATTCAGGCAGTTGGTAAAGCGGCTATGGATATGGTGGAAGAAGTTCGTCGCCAGTTCCGCGAAATACCGGGCATTATGGAATACAAAGCCAAGCCTGAGTATGAAAAATGTGTAGCTATTTCTACAAAAGCCTCTATTCGCGAAATGATGTTACCAGGAGCTATTGCTTTATTAGTACCTGTAATTATTGGTTTTATTTTTGGACCGGAAGTATTAGGTGGTGTTTTAGCAGGTGTTACCGTTAGCGGTGTGTTAATGGGTATTTTCCAATCAAACGCTGGTGGCGCTTGGGACAATGCAAAAAAATCATTTGAAAAAGGTGTGTTGATTAACGGAGAAATGTTCTACAAAAAATCAGAACCACATAAAGCTTCTGTTACAGGAGATACTGTGGGTGATCCTTTTAAAGATACATCAGGACCTTCAATGAATATTTTAATTAAGTTAATGAGTATTGTATCTTTAGTTATTGCGCCTTATATTGTAGGTATAGGTGGTGCTAAAAGCGAACACAAATTGATAACGCAAGAAGTTATTAAGCTAAACATTAACGGACAAGAAATGACCTTTACCAGCAAAGCGCAAGCTGATAGCGCAATGCAAGCCAACGTAAAAGACATTGCGGAAATTAACGGTTTATATTTAGTGGATGGTGCACATAGTTCGTTAGATTTTAGTATTAAACACATTATCAGTAACACTAAGGGCAGTATTACTATTGATAGCGGCTACGTTAATTTGCAAAATGCTGAAGGACCAAAAATATTTATTCAGTTAGATATGAATAGTATTAATACACAAAATAGTTACCGCGACGACCACTTAAAGAAAGATGATTTTTTTGCAGTTGAAAAAAACAAAAAAGCAACTTTTGAAGCAACCGAAATAACTAAAAATACCGAAGGCATGTACCCTTACATGGCTAAAGGTAAATTAACCATAAAAGGCATTACTAAAGATTTTACTATGCAATTTAGATACGAAGGTTTAGTTGATGGCAAGGCCTATATTAATGGCAAAGAAACACCTGCTAATACCATTGGTTTTGAAGGCGAAGCGATTGTAAAACGTAGCGACTTTAATATTGGCGAAGGTGGTGGTTTAGGAGAGGATGTAAAAATTGAAATTACATTAGAGGCAGGACAAGAGAAGAAGTAACTGCTAATAAAATAATATTTCAAGAAGTCCCATTTCGAAATGATATGGGACTTTTTTTTGTCGTCTAAATACCTTTGGTTATCTAATTATTTTTTTGGTTTCAATAAATTATTGTTAGTTTAAGGGTTTGGTATTTCAATACTAGTATGAAAAAACAACCTTTATTAGAAGTAAAAAACTTAGTTACTCAATTTAAGAGCGAAAGTGAATATACAAAAGCTGTAAACGATATTTCGTTCACACTTCATAAGGGCGAAACCATTGGTATTGTTGGCGAAAGTGGGTCTGGCAAATCGGTTACCTCACTTTCTATAATGCAATTAATTCCTAACCCACCAGGTAAAATTACAGGTGGCGAAATAATTTACCATACCAAAGATGGCGCTAAAGTTGATTTAGTAAAAACTAAAAACGACGATATGCGAAAATACCGCGGCAACGAAATTGCCATGATTTTTCAAGAACCAATGACTTCGCTTAATCCTGTAATTAAATGTGGCGACCAAGTAATGGAAGCATTGTTACTTCATCAAAAAATTACAAAAAAAGAAGCTAAGATAAAAGTACTAGATTTATTTAAAGAAGTACAATTACCAACGCCGGAACGCATGTTTTCGAGTTACCCACATCAATTATCGGGCGGGCAAAAACAACGCGTAATGATTGCAATGGCAATGAGTTGTAATCCAAATATTCTTATTGCAGATGAGCCAACAACCGCGCTAGACGTTACCGTTCAAAAAACTATTTTGGAGTTAATGCAAAAATTGCAGCAACAACACAATATGGGCATTTTATTTATTACCCACGATTTAGGCGTTATTGCCGAGTTAGCAGACGCTGTTGTTGTAATGTATAAAGGGAAAATTGTTGAACAAGGCCCTGTACTAGATATCTTTCAAAATCCAAAGCACCCCTACACAAAAAGTTTACTGGCCTGTCGTCCGCCTCTAGATAGGCGTTTAAAGCGTTTACCGGTAGTAAGTGATTTTATGATACGTGGCGAAAATGGCGAAATTATTGAGCTTCAAAAAAATGTTAGTGACGCCCTGCAAAGTGTTTCCATTACTGCTGAGGAGCGTAAACAGCAGCACGTTGAGCTATACCAACGTAATAAGATATTAGAACTACAAAATGTAAAAACGTGGTTTCCTTCTAAAAAAACAATTTTCGGAAAAGTATTAGATTACACTAAAGCCGTTGATGATGTTAGTTTTGATGTATATGAAGGTGAAACCCTAGGTTTGGTTGGCGAGAGCGGTTGTGGAAAAACAACTTTAGGAAGAACAATTTTAAAATTAACCGAAGCACATTCAGGCAAAATATTTTACAAACGCGAAGATATTTTACGAATGAAAGAAAGTGATTTTAGAGAACATCGTAAACACTTACAAATTATTTTTCAAGACCCATATTCTTCCTTAAACCCCCGAATTACAATTGGTAACGCCATTATGGAGCCAATGAAAATTCATAATATTTTAAAAAACAATACTGAGCGAAGAGATAAAGTGTATGACTTATTAAAAAAAGTAAATTTAGAAGAAAAACATTTTAATCGTTATCCACATGAGTTTAGTGGTGGACAGCGTCAGCGTGTATGTATTGCCCGTGCTTTGGGATTAAACCCGCAATTTATAATTTGCGACGAAAGCGTAAGTGCTTTAGATGTGAGCGTGCAGGCGCAAGTACTAAATTTATTAAATGAACTAAAACAGGAGTTTAAGTTTACCTATATTTTTATCAGTCACGATTTAAGCGTGGTTAAATTTATGAGTGATAGAATGGTGGTAATGCAGAAGGGAAAGATAGAGGAAATGGGAGATGCAGATGAAATTTATAGTAATCCACAAAGCGAGTACACTAAAAAATTAATCAGTTCAATTCCAAAAGGAAGTATCGAAAATATTAAAGCAAGTATTAAGAAGAAAAATGATTTGCTAACACCATCAGAAGTTATTTAATTAAACATGGATTTTAAAAATTACAACTTTACCGTAACCAACCGTTTTGTTAGTTACGCCAAAATAGATACGCAAAGCGACCCAACTTCACCGACTTGCCCAAGTACCGAAAAACAAAAAAACTTGGGCCGTTTATTGGTTGATGAATTAACCAAAATGGGTATTGAAGATGCCGAGCTAGATGAACATGGTTATGTGTATGCAACTTTAAAATCTAACACAACAAAGCAAGTACCAACCATTTGTTTTTGTAGTCACATGGATACATCGCCCGATTGCAGCGGAACAAATGTAAATCCAGTTATTCATAAAAATTTTGACGGGAAAGATATTATATTACCAAGCGATAAAACACAAATTATAAAATTTGCTGAACATCCTGCTTTAGCGCAACAAATTGGTAATGATATTGTAACCGCAGATGGAACAACACTTTTAGGTGCAGATAATAAAGCTGGACTTGCTGAAATAATGGATGCTGTTAATTATTTAATTCAACACCCAGAAGTGAAGCACGGCGACATTCGAATTTTGTTTACTCCAGATGAAGAAATTGGCAGAGGTGCTGATAAAGTAAATATTAAAAAGTTAAATGCTCAATTTGGTTACACCATGGATGGCGAAACTTTGGGCCATATAGAAAACGAAACCTTTAGTGCAGATGCTGTAAGCATTGTTATTAAGGGTTTTCCAACGCACCCGGGGTTTGCTAAAAACAAAATGGAACACGCTATTAAAATTGCAGCTCAAATAATTGATAGAATTCCAACAGATAAAACACCCGAAACGACCGAAGGTAAGCAACCTTTTATTCACCCAACAGCTATTAATGGTGGCTTAGAACAGGTGGAACTAAAATTTATTATTCGTGCCTTTGATACACCAACGCTTTTTGCTTTAGAGGAAGAGTTGAGACAAATAGCAATTTCAGTTTTATTAAACTATGAAAAATGCAGTTACGAATTTAATGTAACCGAACAATACCGGAACATGCGCGAAGTGTTAGATAATTGTCCTCATGTTGTAAATTATGCTTTAGAGGCAATTAAGCGCACGGGTGTACAGCCTATTTTGTCAAGCATTCGCGGAGGTACTGATGGCTCACGTTTATCGTTTATGGGTTTGCCTTGCCCTAATATTTACGCTGGAGAGCATGCATTTCATAGCAAACAAGAATGGGTGAGTATTCAGGATATGCAAAAGGCTGTTGAAACCATTGTTTACCTAGTTTCTATTTGGGAAGAAAATAGCTAATGCATTTACTTACCAACATTTTTTTAAATCCCTTTTTTATATCCCTTAAAAAATTACTTTTACACCCTCTATGGCATTAATTATAAAAAAATCAAAATTACCAAATGCAGGCAAAGGCTTGTTTACCACCACCCCAATAAAAAAAGGCGAACTAGTTATTGAATACAAAGGCGAGATTATTGATTGGAAAGAATATGAGAAGCGTGTGTTAGAAGACAAAGATGGTTATTTATTTTATATTAATAAAAAACGTTGCATTGATGCTTTTTCAACGCCTGAGCACAAAGGTAGATATGCTAATGATGCTGCAGGATTAACCCGAGTAAAAGGTTTGGTGAATAACTGCGAATACGAAGTAAAAAAGGATAGATGTTTCATAGTTGCTAAAAAGGATATTGCCCCCAACGACGAAATTTTTGTTTCTTACACCAAAGAGTATTGGGATTGTATTCGCTACAACATTAAGAATAAGTTGTACAAAAACAAATAATTAGGCAAAATTTTTAGACGCCAATTTCCAAATGCGATTTAAATTTAGCATCATAATCTAACATACTTCTGCGGATTACTTCTTGTGCCTCTAGTACCCCGTAGGTATGTGTAATTTCCACAACCGATTTTTCGCTTCCCGGTATATTTTTATAGGTTAAAAAATAATGCTTCAATCTGTTAATTAAACTTGGGGGACAATCAGAAACATCTTTAAACCCTCCGTATATTTCATCTTGTTTTAAAACGGCAATAATTTTATCATCTGCTTCGCCTTTGTCAATCATTCTAAAACCCCCAATAGGTATGGCTTCCAAAATAATGTCGCCACTGCTAATATTACGTTCAGTCAATACACAAATATCTAAGGGGTCGCCATCGCCTTTGGTTACCTGCTTACCAGACTTTAATTCAGAATATGCTCTTACGTTTTCGTCACAATAGGTCTGTGGAATAAAACCATAAAGCGCAGGTACAATGTTTGAAAACTTTTGAGGTCTATCCACTTTTCGATAACCAGTTAGTTTATCAATTTCATATTTTACTGTATCGGCAGGCACCATTTCAATATAGGCTGTAATTATTGTGGGGCAATCTTTTCCAACCGGAATGCCGTGCCAAGGATGAAGTTTATATAGTTGTACACTCATATTAAAATGTTGTTTGTTGTAAAAAAGTTTGGCTCTTAATTATTAATTCGTGAACAATTTCATCTTCTTTCATAAATGGAATTGTTTTTCTGTAATTAGAAATTAGTTCTTCTATTTGTGGTGAAGATTTTAAAGGGCGCCTAAACTCCAATGCCTGTGTGGCATTTAGCAATTCAATAGCCAAAACCTTTTCGGTATTTTTAATTACTTGTAAGCATTTTGTAGCCGCATTTGCACCCATACTTACGTGATCTTCTTGTCCGTTACTGCTCGTAATACTATCGGCACTTGCAGGTGTACATAACTGTTTGCTTTGGCTAACAATACTAGCGGCGGTATATTGCGGAATCATAAAGCCTGAATTTAAGCCGGCATTTGCAACTAAAAATGGTGGTAAGCCTCTTTGACCCGAAATTAATAGATACGTGCGTCGCTCCGAAATACTTGCTAGTTCGGCCATTGCAATGCATAAAAAATCTAAGGCTAAAGCCAAGGGTTGACCATGAAAATTTCCGCCGCTCAAAATTTCATCATCTTCAGGAAAAATGGTTGGGTTATCAGTTACCGAATTTATTTCCGTTTCAAACACAGTTGTCACATAGTTTACTGTATCTTTTGTAGCCCCGTGTACCTGAGGGACGCAGCGAAACGAATAAGGGTCTTGGACTTGCTTTTTCGTTTGTTTAACTATCTCACTTCCCTCCAATATTTTTCGTATGGCTTGTGCGGTTTGCAATTGCCCAGCATGTGGGCGAATAGTATGCAAATTATCTTTAAACGGATCTAACTTACCATCATAAGCATCCAACGAAATAGCAGCTATAACATCTGACGCTTGATTTAAGTGTTGCGATACTATTAAATTATAAACCCCATAAGCACTCATAAATTGAGTGCCATTTAATAAAGCCAAACCTTCCTTTGATTTTAATTTTATAGCTGTTAATCCGCAAGACGTTAGTGCTTCTTGGGCGCTAATTTGAATGCCGTTATAATTTACTTTGCCTAAGCCCAGTAAAGGTAAACTTAAATGGGCTAAAGGCGCTAAATCGCCGCTGGCGCCTAAAGAACCTTGCTGATATACAACTGGATAAATTTTGTGATTAATAAAATCGCATAATCTTATAACGGTTTGCAATTGCACGCCACTTTTGCCATAGCTTAACGATTGTATTTTTAAAAAAAGCATTAATTTCACAATCTCTTGCGGCACTTCCTCGCCCATCCCACAGGCATGACTTTTTACCAAATTTTCTTGTAGTTGTTCCAAATCAGAATCAGGAATAATCACATTACATAAAGAACCAAAGCCAGTGTTTATACCGTATATAGGTCCATGATTGGTTTTTAGTTTCTCGTCTAAATAATCTCTGCAATCCGTTATTTTTTTTACGGCTTCTTTTGATAATTCGATTTTTACATCCGACTCTAAAATGTGTTTTACATCAGATAATGATAAATGTTTATGCGGATTAATTTGGAAGGTTGTCATTCTTATTTTAATTTTTCAATAATTTGTTCTATGCTCAATTGCTCTTGTTGCCCAGAAGCTAGATCTTTAAACGCATACATTTTTTTCTCTATTTCATCACTGCCAACCGTGCACACAAAGGGTATGTGTTTTTTATCGGCATACTCGAACTGCTTACCTAATTTTTTTGTAATATCAGGATATATTTCACAAGCAATGTTGTTTTGACGCAATTGCGCAGCCAGATGAAGGCCATGACTTTGTGTGTCTACATCAAAATGTGTAAATAATACTTTGGTAACAGATGCGTTACTAATGCTTTCTGGAAATAAATTTAATTCTTCCATTACATCGTAAATACGATCGATACCGAAAGATATACCAACGCCGCTCATGTTTTTTAATCCGAAAATGCCCGTCAAATCATCATAGCGTCCACCGCCTAAAATACTTGGTGTAAATGTACCTGCATTTGCTTTTACTTCAAATATTGTACCAGTGTAGTATGATAAACCTCTCGCTAAAGTTATGTCCAGCTCTAAATCCACATGTTTAATACCAAGTTGTAAAACATTGGTTAGCAAATAGTCAATTTCTTCGATGCCTTTTTTTGCAGATTCGTTGTCGCCTAGTAGCTGTTTTAAAATCTCAACCTTTTCATTATTTGAGCCTTTAAACTCTAATAGTGGTTGCAATTTTTTTATTGCCTCTTGTGATATCCCATTTTCTTCTAGTTCTTTATTAACGCCTTCCTTGCCTATTTTATCCAACTTATCAATTGCAACAGTAATTTGAACTATTTTAGTTGGTTCATTAATAATCTCTGCTAATGCCGTTAAAATTTTTCGGTTATTAAATTTTACAAGAACTGGTATTTTTAATTCCGAAAACGATTTATCCATTAAAGAAATTAAGTCTAGTTCATTTAGTAGCGAATTACTGCCTATCACATCTGCATCGCATTGGTAAAACTCGCGGTAGCGTCCTTTTTGGGGTTTATCGGCACGCCACACGGGTTGTATTTGGTAACGCTTAAACGGAAACACTAAATTATGCTGATTCATTACCACATACCGTGCAAAAGGTACAGTTAAATCGTAGCGCAGGGCTTTTTCTGTTAAGTCTTCCGAGTTTCGGGAAGATTCTAACGATAAATCAAATTCTTTTTTTAATAAATCTTTGTTTTTACTCTCGTGAATGCGGCTATTTAATATTTTAAAAATTAATTGATCACCTTCATCGCCATACTTGCCGGTAAGAGTACTAATGTTTTCCATGGCTGGCGTTTCAATGGGCGAAAAACCAAACAGTTCGAAATTGCGTTTTATAATGTTAAAAATGTATTGGCGTTTTAGCATATCGGTGCTGCCAAAATCGCGTGTACCTTTAGGAATAGATGGTTTCATTTCAAATATATATGTACAAACTTAACAATTTTATATTTACCTACTTATACATATAATTTACCTACCAATAAATGATATTAACCTACAATTAATACATAAATGGCTATTTTTTAATAAAGGAAACTTGCAAGACAAAAAAAGTTTCCATAGTTTTGCCTCGCCAAATTTAAACATTTGTTAATTAAATAAGTTATTAAATAAAATTTTGAGACGGTAAATTTAATCGAGCAAAGACATAAACTTAGCCAGAACTAATTAAAAAATAAAATCATCAAATATATATGAAATTAAAACTAGTACTATTAAACATTTTATTTGCCCTAACAGTTTTTGGACAAGATAAGTTTACCATAAGCGGTTACATAAAAGATGTAAAAAACGGCGAGGTATTAATTGGCGCTACCGTATCTAAAAAAGGCACTAGCTTGGGCGTGTCGGCTAATGAATACGGCTTTTTTTCACTTACCTTACCAAAAGGAGAGCATACGCTTTTGGTATCAATTATTGGTTATAAAACATTTGAGTTTTTAGTAAATCTTGATAAAAATACCACTAAAACATTTGAGTTAGCAGACGAAGGAAAACAATTAGATGAAGTGGAAATTACAAGCGAGGCGGAAGATAAAAATATAAAAAGTGTTGAAATGAGCACTGTAAAATTAGATATGAAGCAAATTAATAAAATACCAGCTCTCTTTGGCGAAGTGGATGTAGTGCGCGCCATACAGTTATTGCCAGGCGTAACAACCGTAGGAGAAGGTGCTAGCGGTTTTAATGTGCGTGGTGGGAATATTGATCAAAATTTAATTTTATTAGACGAGGCTCCTGTATATAATTCATCTCACTTGTTTGGTTTTTTCTCGGTATTTAACCCCGATGCCGTAAAAGATGTAAAACTTATAAAAGGCGGTATTCCGGCACAATATGGCGGGCGTGTATCTTCTATTTTAGATGTACGTATGAAAGAAGGAAATAATAAAAAATTGGCAGTAACAGGCGGTATTGGCACTATTTTTAGCCGTTTAAGTATTGAAGCGCCTCTTATTAAAAATAAAGCCAGTTTTATTATCGCTGGCAGAAGAAGCTATATTGATGCTTTAGTAAAACCTTTTGTAAAAAGTACTAATCCTATTAAAAGTGCTAGTTTTTATTTTTATGATTTAACAGCTAAATTTAATTACCACATTAACGACAAAAACACTGTATTTGCAAGTAGTTATTTTGGTAGAGATGTATTTGGTAGCGATATTTTTAAATTTAATTGGGGCAATACTACCGCCACAACACGTTGGAATCACGTATTTAACAGTAAATTATTTATGAATTTAACGGGCATTTACAGTAATTACGATTATTTTTTAGAATTTAAATTACCTCAATTAAATCAAGGTTTTAAATGGACAAGTAAAATTATTAACTACAGTTTTAAACCCGATTTTAGCTATTTTTTAAATAGTAAAAACACCATTCGTTTTGGCGCGCAAGCCCTTATGTATGATTTTAGACCTTATGATGCCACAGGGCAATTTGCCGAAGGATCGCAAGTAAAATTTTTAGCCGACAAACGATATGGCGTAGAGTATAGCACCTACATTAGTAACGAACACAAAGTTTTGCCTCGCTTAACGTTAGAATACGGACTTAGAGTAAGCATGTACACCTTTGTTGGCAAAGGCAAAGGGTTTACCTTCCGCGATACAGTTCCAAACGAGCCCACAGCATTAGTTGATACAAAAAATTACAGTAACGGCGAAATAATAAAAGCCTACGTTAATCCCGAACCGCGTTTTGCAGCAAATTATGTTATTAACCAATTTAGTTCGGTTAAAGCAAGTTACAACCGTATGGCACAGTATTTACAATTAATAAGTAATACAGCAGCAAGCACACCCTTAGATGTTTACACCATTGCCACTAATAACTTAAAACCCTTAATTGCCGACCAAGGCAGTATGGGTTATTTTAGGAATTTTAAAGACAATATGTATGAAGCATCTATAGAAGTTTATTACAAATATTTGCAAAATCAATTAGATTATATTGATAATGCCGATTTGTTTATTAACCCAACGGTTGAAAATCAATTATTACAAGGTTTGGGCAGGGCTTATGGTAGTGAGTTTTATGTTAAAAAGGCAAAAGGTAAATTACAAGGATGGATCAGTTATACACTAAGTAAAACCGAACGCTTAGTGCGCGGCATTAGTAACGATACTTGGTTTTACAGCCGATACGATAGAACGCATTCTTTAAACACCAGTGTAAATTACGATGTTACCAAACGTTGGAACTTAGGATTAAACTTTGTATTTTTAAGTGGTACTCCGGCTACTTTTCCAAACTCTAAAATACAAGTGCAAGGCTTAAGTATTCCTTATAATACAGATGGTATTCGCAACAATTATCGCATTACGCCTTACCACCGTTTAGATTTTGGTGCCACTTATGATTTTAAGAAAAACGAAACCCGTCGTTACAAACAAAAAATTGTAATTAGTGTTTACAACGTTTACAATCGCCGTAACGCATACAGTATTTATTTTAGAGCTAAAGAGGGTTCGCCTACAGCAACCGAAGCGGTTCGTTTTTCTGTAATCGGTTCTGTAGTGCCAGCAGTAACATATAATTTTAACTTTTAATTTGATATAAAAATGAAAAAACTTTTTAAAATTTTAATAGTTCCAACTTTAATTTTAGTACTAAGTAGTTGTAACGATGTTATTCAAGTAAAGTTAGACGAGGGCTCAAAACTTTATGTTATTGATGCCTTTGTAAATGATTTACGATCCAATCAAATAATTAAAGTAACTACTAACGATAGTTATTTTAGTGATCGAGAAGCGCCACCTGTTGCAAATGCTAACGTTGTTTTGAAAGATTTAACTACAAATACACAATATAACTTTACTTACGCAAGTAATGGTAATTATGTATATACACTGGCCAACACAGATACCATAGCCAAACCAAACCACCAATACCAAATAGATGTTACCATTGATGGCAATATATATACATCGTTAGTTGTTACACAAAAACGCACTGCTATTTTAGATAGCATTAGCGCATTATATAATGATGGCAACAACCCCTTTGGCGGAAAAAAAGATACGTATGCCTGTTTATTATTTGCAAGGGATTTAGGCGGTGCTATACCGGATTATTATTGGATAAGAACGTTTAGAAACGACACTGTTTTTAATGGCCCATCAGACATTAACTTGTGTATTGATGGTACGGGAGGCTCGGTAAATAATCCTCCTATCGATACAATTGATTTTACGCCTCCATCAACATTTTTAGGTGGCAAAAGCTATGTAAAGGGCGAATCGTGTAGGGTTGAAATTCATTCAACCAGTCGCGAGACTTACTTTTTTTTATTGCAAGCCTTGGCTCAAATAAACAATGGTGGGCTTTTTGCTACAACCCCCGAAAATGTAAAAACAAATATAATCACGCCAAGTGGAGTAAAAACCAAAGCAATAGGTTGGTTTAATATGGCTAGCGTTGTAAGTAAAAAGAAGATTATAACGTCTTAAAGGCCTAATTAATCAAAACAAATAAATAGATCTACTATTTCGAGTCGTTATCGTTGGCACTTTGAAAACCTAATTGCGGATTTTGCGGATCGAATTTTAACTCGTAAAACGTTGTGCCTCGGTGGTAATTAATAGTAAGTACAGATGCTTTATCCCAATCTAAAATAGGCTCTTTAGTCATATTTGTAATAGTTTTTAAACACGAGTTAATGTTTTTATGTTTCCATTTTGCAAGGTTTGTTTTTGTATTCCAACGCACAAACGATAATTTAGTTTCTTTACCTGCATTACACACACCACCATCGGACTTTGATTTACTAAAAGCATCAACGTATATTAATACATAATTTGTATCGCCTACTTGTTTTTCAAATAACAGTTTAGTTACCTCAGGGTCTTTACAAATGGAATCGTTAAAACAAGTGTAAAGTTCGGTACCGTTACTAACTAAATTGTAACACAATTGAAATTTTTCTTCTTTTGTTTTTGGACGTTTTGTATATACAAAAAAACTGTGTGGCACCTGCACCTCCACATATCCCACAGTATTTTTGGCATTTACCGCGGCAATAGAATCGGCTTTAAGTTTGGCTTTATCAACTTTTTTGCCCCCTGTTGGTTTTGTTGTGGTTTTAGTTTGTGCGTTTGCAAACGATGTAAGCAAAACGGCAATTATTAAATATTTATACATGTTTGTAATTTTATTTTAAGAGTATAAAGTTAGTATTTTTAGCCACTTTTAATAAAAAACTAAACGAAATAATTTTTATTTAATTTTTTTGGCAGCTACCATCATTTCTTCGCCAATATTTAAAAAAGATAAGCAATTGTATATTCGGTTATGAATAAAAACAAATAGTTTTAATTGCCACATTGGTTTACTTGTAAATTTATTAAAATATTGCTGACGCTCAGCCGCGTTTATGGTACTGCTAGCTTCAATAAGTGTTTGCTTTTTTTTACTTTTAAATCTTTTTAAAAAAGGCAATAATGTATACATTATAAATAATTTTATTTCGAAAGACGACTTTATTTTTAAAACCTCATAACCGTTTTTTTCTAAAATTTGAGTAATTGTTTTTTTGCTAAAATAGTTTACATGGTCTAAGCCCATCATTTTCCAATTATCTTTGTGTTTTTTTGCAAAGTAACTATCAATTTGAGGCACTTGTAAAAACAAGTACCCGCCTGGGTTTGTAAGTTTATTGCATTTTTGTAAAAACGGATCGGCCTTATCAATATGTTCTAATACATCCCACATGGTTATTACATCAAATTTTTTCAACTCGTCCATTTCAAAAAAATCAATGTGGTCAACCGGTAGTTTTAAATCGTTTACACAATACAAATAAGGTTGTTCGGCTATTTCAACGCCATACACATCGAAGCCCAATTGTTTTCCGGCTAGCATAAAATGCCCCCAACCAGCGCCTAAATCAAATAATTTACCGCTTTTTATAAATTTTTGAATAAACTTAAAACGTAATTTATGGCGTTGTATTTTTACCCAATTGTTGCCAGCTCTAACAGCAGTTGTAACATCTGCATTTTTGTATTGTGTATATTCTATTTGTTTACGGTAATAATGGGGTATAAAGTGGTGCGAACAATTGTTACATGTTACAACCGCAAAATTTTGTTTTTGATATTTAAGTGTAAAATTTTGAGAATTTGTATTAGAGCAAACGCAACAAAAAATTTGTTCGGCCATAAAGGCTGGTATTACAGACATAAGGGCTTAGGGTTTAGTTTCTATTTCAAAAGTACTTTCTGTTATTGCAGATCCATCTCTAAAAAACGAAACACCACCCCAACTAAATATTTTTTTCTGATACAGCCAAGCATTATTATCTTTTACAACTACGCGTTGTATTACAACTACGCCAGTACCACTTATGGTTTCTTCGGTAACGCCAGGGCCGTATTTTGATAATAATTGTTTCTTTTTATCATCTAAAGTTGGAGCATTATCAGAGTTTAATAGTTTTTCGCATTCAATTAGTTTTCCTTTTGCATATTCGTCTCCACCCTTATAAGTAAGTGCTTCTTCGTAGTATTTTTTAGCATCGCGGTAGCGTTTTGTTCCAAACAATCCATCGGCTGTTTTAACGGCATCTTTGTATTTTGAGTCTGCGCCAAGTATTGGGTTTATAACTCCTTTATTTTTATCTTTTATTTCTTTTTCTTTGGCTAATTTTTCGGCTTCTAGTTTCGCTTTTGCATCTGCATCTGCTTTTTCTTTTGCAAGTCTATCGGCTTCAGCCTTGGCCTTTGCGTCGGCCAGTGCCTTTTCTTTAGCCAATTTATCTTCCAATTCTTTATTGCCTTTAGCCTTGGCATCTGCTTCAGCTTTTGCTTTAGCATCAGCAATGGCTTTTTCTTTGGCTAATTTGTCAGCTTCAGCTTTTGCTTTGGCATCAGCATCTGCTTTTTCTTTTGCAAGCCTATCAGCTTCGGCTTTTTCTTTAGCTAACTTATCTGTCAGCTCTTTGTCTCCCTTTGCTTTTGCTGCAGCTAGTTCATCAGCAGCTTTTTTTGCAGCAGCATCTGCTTCAGCTTTAGTCTTGGCATCGGCGATGGCTTTTTCTTTTGCAAGTTTATCTGCTTCGGCTTTTGCTTTGGCATCGGCGTCCGCTTTTTCTTTGGCTAATTTATCGGCTTCTAATTTTGCTTTTGCGTCCGTCTCCGCTTTTTCTTTGGCAAGTCTGTCGGCTTCGGCTTTTTCTTTCGCTAATTTATCTGCTAGTTCTTTGTCTCCTTTTGCTTTAGCAGCTGCTAACTCGTCGGCTGCTTTTTTGGCTGCGGCATCTGCCTCGGCTTTTGCCTTGGCATCAGCAACGGCTTTTTCTTTTGCAAGTCTATCCGCCTCGGCTTTTGCCTTAGCATCGGCGTCGGCTTTTTCTTTGGCTAATTTATCGGCTTCTAACTTTGCTTTTGCGTCCGCCTCCGCTTTTTCTTTTGCAAGTCTATCGGCTTCAGCTTTTTCTTTCGCTAATTTATCTGCTAATTCCTTGTCTCCTTTTGCTTTAGCTGCTGCTAATTCGTCGGCTGCTTTTTTGGCTGCGGCATCTGCCTCGGCTTTAGCTTTCGCATCTGCTTCCGCTTTTTCTTTTGCTAGTTTATCCGCCAATTCTTTATCCGCCTTAGCTTTAGCATCTGCTTCCGCTTTAGCTTTCGCATCTGCTTCCGCTTTTTCTTTCGCAAGTTTATCCGCCAATTCTTTATCCGCCTTAGCTTTAGCATCTGCTTCCGCTTTAGCTTTCGCATCTGCTTCCGCTTTTTCTTTTGCTAGTTTATCAGCCAATTCTTTATCCGCCTTAGCTTTAGCCTCGGCATCGGCTTTGGCTCTAGCATCTGCTTCTGCTTTTTCTTTTGCTAGTTTATCAGCCAATTCTTTATCCGCCTTAGCTTTAGCCTCGGCATCGGCTTTAGCTTTCGCATCTGCTTCTGCCTTTTCTTTTGCTAGTTTATCAGCCAATTCTTTTTCAGCCTTGGCCTTGGCATCGGCCTCGGCTTTAGCTTTCGCATCTGCTTCTGCCTTTTCTTTTGCTAGTTTATCAGCCAATTCTTTATCGGCTTTAGCCTTGGCTTCTGCGGCAGCTTTTTCTTTTGCTAAACGTTCGGCTTCGGCTTTGGCTTTAGCCTCTGCCTCGGCTTTTTCTTTGGCTAATTTATCCGCCATTTCTTTATCGGCTTTAGCTTTGGCTTCCGCATCAGCCTTAGCCTTGGCTTCTGCCGCGGCTTTTTCTTTTGCTAAACGCTCTGCATCCGCTTTTGCTTTTGCCTCAGCGTCTGCTTTTTCTTTAGCAAGTTTATCGGCTAATTCTTTGTCGGCTTTTGCTTTAGCTTCCGCATCTGCTTTAGCTTTAGCTTCGGCATCTGCCTTGGCTTTTGCAGCGGCGGCATCTGCTTTTTCTTTAGCTAAACGTTCGGCTTCGGCTTTTGCTTTGGCGGCAGCATCGGCTTTTGCAATGGCATCGGCTTCGGCAATAATTTTATTAATATTTACTATTTGTGATTTAGGGTAAGCCTCGTTTGGCTTAATACTCGACGCTTGCTGATATCCAGCTACTGCAGCCTGCCATTCTTTTTTTTGAAAAGCTTTCTCGGCTGTTTTTAAAGCTTCTTGATAGTTTGCTTCTTTTACTTTCTCTTTATTTTTCTCTACTTTTTCGGCTTCTTTGATGGACTGTAATCCAGCCAACATTTGATCTAAGTAAGCTGCGTCATAACCAAATTTATCTTTCCCAGGCACGTAACTAAACTTAGTCATTGGTTGATTTAATAGAGAATAATCAACTCCTTCCATTCGTTTATTGATGCTAATTTGGGTTTCAATAATTCCAAACTTTGTTGTACTTTTTTCTTCAGGCACGCCCATGGTGTTTATTGAAAATCGTTTAGAAACATAAGTATCTTTTGAAACCGTTACTAAAAAATCTCCTCCTAGTGGCACCTCAAATGTGTATTTTCCACTACCATCGCTTGTTGTAGAAATAAATGTTTTACCATTTTGAGTAACAACAACAGTTGCCCCACTTAAATTGCCCGTTTCGTCAGTAACTTCGCCTAAAAGAGTAACATTAACTTTTTGTGCAAAAATTGTAGAAGTTGTTAATACTAGTAAAAGATATAAAAATCGTTTTAGGTTCATAATTATTTTAAGTTCGGCAAATTAGCAATAAATTTACATAAAATTACTTACATTTTAGATGTTAAACATAAAAAATTCCATACCCGATTTTGTTAATTTTAGTTATTGGGAATTAAATCAATACTTTAAAATATACGATCTAATTGTTATAGGGAGCGGTATTGTAGGCTTAAGTACTGCTGTAAGTTTTTTAGAAAAAAATAAAAAAGCAAGTGTTTTAGTTTTAGAACGTGGCATTTTGCCTAGTGGTGCAAGCACTAAAAATGCAGGATTTGCGTGCTTTGGAAGCCCGAGTGAATTGTTAGATGATTTAAAAAGATCAAACGAAAATACTGTTTGGCAAACTGTAAAAATGCGTTGGGAGGGTTTACAACTACTACAAAAACGCTTAGGCAAAACTAATATAAACTATAAAGCACATGGGGGATTTGAACTGTTTAACGACCAAAAAATTTTAGACGAATGCCTTGAAAAATTAGATTACTTAAATAAAAATATCAAACATATTGTAAATAAACCAAGGTGTTATACTAACATTACCACTAAAATAAATTATTTTAAAAACATAAAAGGCATTTTAAAAAATAAATATGAAGGGCAAATTGATACAGGCTTAATGATGAAAAATTTAATTTTATTAGCCCAACAAAAAGGTGCAGTAATTTTAAATTCAATACCTGTTACAAAAATAAACGATGTAGGAAATGTAGTGGAGATTATAAGTAAAGTTGGTGTTTTTAAGGCTAAAAAAGTTATTGTTGCCACAAATGGTTTTGCATCAGAATTATTAAATATTAAGGATGTTGCACCGGCAAGGGCGCAAGTACTTATAACTAAACCCATTGCTAATTTAAAAATAGAAGGCACGTTTAATTACCAACAAGGGTATTATTATTTTAGAAATATAAACAACCGCATTTTATTTGGTGGGGGTAGAAACATTGATTTTAGTGGCGAAACAACAACAGAGCTAAAGTTAAATTTGGTAATTCAAAATAAATTAGACCTACTTTTAAAAACTATTATTTTACCAAATACAAAATTTGAAGTGGAGCACAGATGGAGCGGTATAATGGGTGTAGGTAAAGAGAAATTGCCAATAATAAAACATGTAAGTCCAAATGTTATAGCAGCGGTAAGAATGGGCGGAATGGGCGTGGCAATAGGAAGTTTAGTGGGCAAAAAAGCTGTAGAAATATTATAAAGATTAAATAGATCCTTTACTTTGCTTCCTAGTACGTTTTACTTTAACTAAACCGGGGCAAGAGTCACACTTATTTTTAGACCTAAAAATAAAGCAACTTTCTAAAGAACTTGTTACAATCACTAAAATTGAGAATAATAAAATGTATCTTTTAAACATAATTTTTACGCTACAAATATACATATAATTTTAGTATTTTTAAAATCTGTATGAAGCCTCTTTTTCACGTTGGTCGTTATTTTATGTTAATGCTTAGGGTGTTTGGTAAACCACAAAAAGCAAGCGTTTATTGGCGTCAAATACTTCATGAAATTAATAGCATTGGCATTTCATCTATGCCTATAGTTGCTATTATATCCATATTTATGGGTGGCATTATTACTATACAGGCTGCGTTTGGGTTTAGTAGCCCATGGGTACCTTTGTATGCCGTGGGTTTAACAGCGCGCGAAAGTATATTATTAGAATTTAGCCCTACCATTGTTTGTTTAATTTTAGCTGGAAAAGTGGGTTCAAACATTGCTTCAGAAATTGGTGCTATGCGTATTACCGAGCAAATTGACGCATTAGAAATTATGGGAATAAATTCTGCAAGCTATTTAATTTTTCCAAAAATTGCGGCTGCTGTTTTAATTTTTCCGTTTTTAATTGCATTAAGTATGTTTTTAGGAATAGGGGGTGGATATGTAATGGGTGTAGCTGCAGGTGCTTGCACCGAGTACGAATATATTTTTGGGATTCAAGCCTTTTTCGAACCCTGGAAACTATACTATTCCTTTACAAAAGTATTGGTATTTGCATTTATTATTACTTCAGTTTCATCCTACTTTGGTTACTATACTTCTGGCGGAGCGTTAGAAGTTGGTAAAAGTAGCACGAGTGCCGTAGTTTACAGTAGTATTTTAATTTTATTGTTTGGTTTAATTTTAACCAATTTATTTTTAACACGTTGATAGAAATTAAACACATAAATAAAACATTTGGAGATAGGCAAGTTGTTAAAGATGTTTCCTTTACTTTCCAACAGGGCAAAACCAATTTAATTATTGGTGAAAGTGGTTGCGGTAAAACTACAATTGTAAAATTAATGGTTGGTTTACAAAAAGTTGACAGCGGACAAGTAATTTATGATGGGCAAAACTTTCCTGAATTAGATGCAACTCAACAACAGGAAATTCGAAAAAAAATTGGAATGACTTTTCAGGGAGGGGCTTTGTTTGATTCGCAAACTTTAGAAGAAAATGTTCAGTTTCCTTTGGATATGTATACCAATTTGACCAAAGCAGAAAAAAGCGATCGGGTAAATTTTTGTTTAGAACGTGTGCAATTAGTTGGGCGAAATAAATTATTTCCTGCCGAATTAAGCGGTGGTATGAAAAAACGCGCTGCATTAGCCCGAGCTATTGCCAACAATCCTAGTTATTTATTTTGCGATGAACCCAATTCAGGCTTGGACCCAAAAACATCTATTGTAATTGATGAGTTAATCCACAGTATTACCGAAGAGTTTAATATGACAACCATTATTATTACGCATGATATGAATAGTGTAATTGAAATTGGTGAAAATATTATGTTTGTTCACAAAGGGCAAAATTGGTGGACAGGTGATAAGTCAGAAATTTTAAATACTGAAAACAAAGAATTGTTTGATTTTGTATTTGCAAGCGAGTTTATGAAAACTTTTTTTGCGAGGAAATAAACTTTAATAGCCCTAACGAGGTTACTTAAAATAATCAACTAAACCCTGTAAGGGGTTAACTAAATATAAATAGGATGACAACAGATTCTCTTTTAGCACGCGCACTTCAGTTTGATTCCCTTACCATTGAAGAAGGCGTTTTTTTATACGAAAATGCAAGCACTGCCGAATTGATGTTTGTAGCAAACGAACTTAAAAAAATTCAGAAAAAAGGCTCAAATAAAGTAACATGGATAATTGATCGAAATTTAAACACTACAAATGTTTGTATTGCAAATTGTAAATTTTGTAATTTTTTTCGTATCCCAGGTCACGCTGAAAGTTATATTACTGATATTGAAACCTACAAACGTAAAATTGACGAAACTATAAAATATGGTGGCGAACAGTTGTTGTTACAAGGGGGTCACCATCCAGATTTAAGACTATCCTTTTATGTAAATTTATTTAAGGAATTAAAGGCATTGTATCCAACTATTAAGTTACACGCTCTTGGTCCACCAGAAATAGCGCACATTACAAAATTAGAAAAGAGCACACATACCGAAGTTTTAAAAGCATTGGTAGATGCTGGTTTAGATAGCTTACCCGGTGCCGGTGCCGAAATCTTAAACGATCGCGTGCGACGTTTAATTAGCAAAGGTAAATGTACAGGGCGCGAATGGTTAGATGTAATGAAAGCTTGCCATCAATTAAATATAACCACAAGTGCAACTATGATGTTTGGGCATGTAGAAACTATTTACGAACGTTTTGAGCACTTAGTTTGGCTACGCGAAACTCAGGAACAAAAACCAGAAAACTCAAAAGGCTTTTTAGCGTTTATACCATGGCCCTTTCAAGATGATGGTACATTATTAAACCGATTAAAAGGTGTTTCTAATACCGTTACATCTGATGAATACATCCGGATGATTGCTTTGAGCCGAATTATGTTACCCAACATTATAAACATTCAGGCCAGCTGGCTAACAGTTGGCAAGGCTACAGCGCAGATTTGTTTACACGCAGGTGCTAATGATTTTGGTAGTATTATGATTGAAGAAAACGTAGTAAGTGCTGCTGGAGCGCCACATAGGTTTACATATAAAGAAATACAAGAAGCTATAAGAGAAGCTGGTTTTGAACCGCAATTGCGCACACAACAATACGAAGAGCGCAACATTCCCGAAAACATTGTTGAGCAAGTAATTGAATATTAGAGATTGTAGTATCTTAGTAGCAAAATGTTTAAAAAACATAAATCGCTTTTACTTATAATATTGTTTTTTATTTTAAAAAGCACTGCCAATTTTTATGCGCAACAATCGAGTTTAATTAATCAAATAAATAAATTGCCGGAACAGCTTCGTCAGAAATTTGTAATTAATCAAATAAAGGAGCTTTATAAAAAAGACAGCATTAAAGCACTACAAGAAATTGAGGATGCTTTAATTTTTTTTAAAGGAAAAAATAGTGTGTATGCTACATTACTTAGCGAACAAGCAGCAAGATTAGTTAAATCTAAAAACTATTTAAAGGCTTTAGAGTTTGAGCAAAAAGCCCTTGAGGTTTATGAGAAATTAAATGATTTTGATGCTGAAATGGCATCCGTTATAAGAGTTGGCAAAATCTACAGCTCTTTAAATCGTGTTAACGAAGCAATAGATTTACTTTTTAAAAAATTAAAAAGCGTTGAGGGTAATACTGAACGAGAGTGTATTCTGCTTGAAAGAATAGGCGTTGTTTTTAAGGAAATAAAAAATGAAGAAAAGGGCCTTTTTTATTTACAACAGGCCGAAGAAAAAAGCAAATTAATACCTACCCATTCCGAAAAACTTAATCGAACATTATTAAGTTTATATAAAAATATTGGGGTATTATATAGAAATAAAAAAGATTTAGATAAGGCGGTGTATTATTTTGATAAGGGTTACGCTTTGGCCGAGTCTACCGATAACGTGAGATATAAGGGAATAATATTGAACAGTTTGGGGATATTATTTAAAGAAAAAAAGGAATATTTGAAAGCCATAAAAGCCTTTGAAGCCTCGGTTAAATTCAAACAAGAAGATGATAATAATGAGGGTATTTCTAATTCTCTTACTAATATAGGTATGTTATATTTAGAGATAAACGATTTTAAAAAAGCAGAGGCATACCTTTTAAATGCATATAATCTGGCTATTATAACACGAAACAAAAAAACGATATTAGAAGCATGTTCCGCATTATTTACACTATATGATAGGATGAACAAGCCTGCCGTTGCCTATCCCTACCTTAAAAGAGCTTATGCTCTAAAAGATAGTATTTACAGCATAAATTCCGCAGAGGAAAGTGCTAAGTTAGAAGCAATTTATAACACCGAAAAAAAGCAAAAAGAAATTGAGATTAGCAATATAAAAAATCAGCAATTGGAAAAAAACATTAAATCTAAAAATAGAGAACGTAACATTTTTATAGTTGGCTCTTTTATTTTAGTTTTACTTTTAGTGTGGGTAATTAAAAGTTTTATCGATAAAAAAAGAGTTAACTCACAATTAGAAGAGAAGAACATTCTTATAAATTCTCAAAAACATTTAGTTGAACAAAAACAAAAAGAAGTAATAGACAGTATACACTATGCTAAACGTATTCAGACAGCCTTACTGGCATCGGAAAAGTACATACAAAAAACCTTAGTTAAACTGCAAAAAAATAAACCCATTTAAAATGAAATTCAGTAAAAAATTAACTTTTGCTATTCTAATTTTTGCTACAATTTTTTTTGCATACTGTAGTAAACGTAAAAAAAATATTCCAGAGAATATTGATTGTAGCAATGCTCAAGTATGTGTAGGTAATTTAACTCACGATACTATCTTTTATGATTGGAACTCGAATGGATTAACGGATACATTATTGCCAGGAAAATCTACCTGTTTGCAAGTAGGCTCAGTTAAAAAAATATATGATAGAAAAACGGGGAAATTAGTAGATGATAAATCCGTAACTGTTTCCATAAATTCAAATTTTGGCAACTGGGCACTAAAAGTAGAAACGTGTTCAAAAAAATCTAATTTTGAATACGACATCAACAATCCCTCAAACGGTTTAATATTTTTATACGCCGAATAGAAATAAAAAGAAATTTTGGATAGCACTCATTAAGCTAAAAGAATACACGATGATGTCCTAGCTTCAAAAATTTATATAGATAGAACTATAAAAAAATTAAAAAAAAAATAATCTCAATTACAACTCAACCAACTCAACTAAAAACTTTTCAATTTTTGTTTTAGCTTCTTTAGCGCTGCAATTATAATTATTAAATAATACTGAAAAACTTAAATCCTTACCCGATTTTGTTTTTACATAACCGCAGTAACCTCGAGCACGGTTAATATACCCCGTTTTAGCTCTCATATTATTTTCTAAAAAAGTCCCTTTTCCAATGTTGCTCATGCTACCACTTTTACCGGCAATAGGCAATGAGTTATTAAAAGTTTCGTAAAAAGTGTTGTTTGTGTATATTTTTGCAAGCATACTTGCCTGAAAGTTTGTACTAACCGTGTTGGCTCGCGATAAGCCACTGCCGTCAACCATAAATAATTCACTCACATCCAAACCTTGTTTTTGCCAATAATTTTTTACAGCATCAATACCTAAGTACATACTCCCTCTACCAATTGCGCGCAATATGGTTTCACAATAATGATTATTACTTTTTAAATTTGTAAAATAAATTATTCTATCCAAAGAAGGAGAATAATGTGAGTAAAAAGTTGTTTTTGTTACAGTACTATCTGCTTTTTTGTAGTTACTTTCAATCAATTTTTGACTGCATTTTACGCCCGCTTTTGTAAGAGATAAAAATAATTTTTCAGCACAAAGTAAGGCTGGGTCGGGTAGGGCAGCCTCTACTTCAAAATTGGTTTTGTTTGGTGGAATTTTTCCATTTACATCTTTAATATAGGAGAACGGATCACCGCAAACAAAAGCATCATCTTCAGTACCTTTGCAAATAACATTACTATTAATGGTAATAGTATTACTTAAATAGGTTGGAAAAGTTCTTTCAACGGTGGCTTTGCTTCCGGCTTCTTTACTGCTATATATAATTTTAAATTTATTATCATAAAATGATAAGGCACAAGGTGCTACTCCGAAATAATTATTAATATCTGCCCAAATCCAATTTCCTGGAATGATTCTATCAAAGTAGCTCGCATCGCCAATAATTTTCCCTTTAATTTCTTTTAAGCCTTTTTCTTTTAAAATGCTAGCCCATTTATCGGTTATTTGTACGCTGTCTTTTGTAAAATTTTCTGATTGCAGCGTTGGGTCACCGTGCCCATAAATAAATAAATCGCCGTTTAAAACCCCTGTTGTTTTATCAAAAGTTCCTGTATAGCACAAACGTGTTTCAAAACGATAGCCGCCACCTAATACGCCCAACGCAGCTCCTGTTGTAATTGTTTTTAAAGTACTAGCAGGAATAAGATACTGATGTGAGTTATATTCCGCAATTACCGAATTGGTTTTTACATCTATTACACAATAGCCGATAATAGCACTTTTTAAATCTTTATCAGCTTTCCAAGCCTCTACAACTGTACTTAGTTGAGCAGATAAAAAAACAGGAAAAAATAAAACGATAACAAGTAATTTCGCCATTTACTCCTTAATAATTTTTGCTACTCTTACTTCGCCATTTATTTTTAATTCAGCAAAATAAATGCCAGCTGGTAAATCATAAACAGGTAATTCAGCTTTATATTTTCCCACTGTTTGCTTGTCGTCTGCAAAAATTATTTTTAATTCTTTTCCTATAACATCTAGTAATTTTAAACTACAAGTAGCACCTTCTGTTAGATTATAAACCATAAAAGCCGTAGTTGTAGCAGGCTGCGGATAAACAGTTTCTATCAGATTTACTAAACCAGTTTGTTGTAGCCCAGTTACAGTTGATGTAGAAAAGGCAATATCGTCAATAATTGCCCATGTTCCTGTTTGAGGAATTGCAACTCCTTGCCCATCAACATTTGTGCCTGATAAATAAATACCAGTATAAACAGTATCTATATTAGTAACAGAATTAAGAGTATAGTTAAACGTAGCCGTGAATTGCTTGTATACAGAGGTAGAACCTGTGGTAAACGAATACGCCGCGGCAAAAGGTCCTAAAGTGGTACCTTGATAAACATAAGGATTAAACACTAATGAATCACCAGGCATAATATTGCATTTGTACCACCCTTGCAAAGCTACAGGCGTGCCCGTAGCCGAAAATACGCCTAACACTGCACCTTGGATAGAGTACGATTGCGAACTTAATCCTCTGATATAAGCAGCACGGGTGCCTGTATGGGGAACTGCCGTATCTCTTATTTGATAGGTGTTGTAGCCATATAAGGATGTATTCCAATTATTAGGCTTGTTGGCCGTAACGTTTTCAAAACTTGGATTTAAAATTTGTGCTTTATTAATTAAGCAACTAAAAATCGATAAAGTAAGTATAAATTTTTTCATAAAAATGGGGTTTAATTATAGCTAAGTTACTAAAAAAATGAATAGCTTTTGTTGAAAAAACAAGTTTTATAAACGCATCAATACAATTACATTTATAAATTAGAGATTATTTTATGAGCGAAGCCAAATTATTTTTTAAAGTTGCCGATATACTTAGTTTAAACACGCAGGATGTTACTGCCACAATTCGATTATTAGACGAAGGAGCTACGGTGCCGTTTATTAGTCGTTACCGTAAGGAAGTTACAGGTAATTTAGACGAGGTTCAAATTATAAATATTAAAAACGAAATTGATCGCCAACGCCAATTAGAACAACGGCGTGAATCTATTTTAAAATCTATTGAAAGCCAAGGTAAATTAACACCGGAATTAGCAAACAGTATTTACGATGGCGAAACATTAAGTAAGTTAGAAGATTTATATCTGCCTTTTAAACCGCGTCGTAGAACCAAAGCTACTATTGCGCGTGAAAAAGGTTTAGAGCCATTAGCCCTTTTTATTTTAGAGCAAAAAAGTAATTTGCTGTTTGAAGAAGCTGAAAAATTTTTATCAGCCGAAAAAGAAGTACCTTCTGTTTTAGAAGCTCTGCAAGGTGCGCGTGATATTATTGCAGAAATAATTAGTGAAGATGCTATTGTCCGCGAAACCATTAGAGAGCAGTTTAAAAAAACAGCAATTATTAAAAGCCGAGTAATAAGAGGCAAGGAAGAGGCTGGCGAAAAATTTGAAGATTATTTTGAGTGGGAGGAAAAATTAGCAACATGCCCAAGTCACCGAATGCTCGCCATGCGTCGCGGCGAAAAGGAAGATATTTTAATTATGGACATTGTAATTGATAACGACGAGGCACTTACTTTAATTGAACGAAAAGTTATTACCAATCGTAACGGCGAATGTGCAACGCAACTAAAGCAAGCCATTGAAGATGGTTATAAACGATTGCTTCAACCAAGCATTGAAGCCGAAATGCGCCTGTTTACAAAACAAATAGCCGACGAAAAAGCCATTGTTGTGTTTGCCGATAATTTTAGGGAATTGTTATTAGCATCGCCATTGGGACAAAAATCTATTTTGGCATTGGACCCTGGTTTTAAAAGTGGTTGCAAAGTTGTTGCATTAAATAAAGAAGGTAAGTTATTGGAAGATACTGTCATTTATCCCCACGAGCCGCAACGCCGATTGGTGGAGGCAGAAATGGTAGTATTAGCTTTTTGTCAGCGACATAATTTAGAAGCCATTGCTGTTGGTAACGGAACAGCAAGCAGAGAAACGGAACAGTTTGTGCGTAACATTGATGTGCTTCCAAAATCAATCCCGGTAATTGTTGTAAGCGAGGCTGGTGCTTCTGTATATAGTGCAAGCGATGTAGCGCGAGAAGAATTTCCGGATAAAGATGTTACAGTGCGGGGTGCTGTAAGTATTGGCAGGCGCCTTGCCGACCCTTTAGCAGAGTTGGTAAAAATAGATGCGAAATCAATTGGAGTAGGGCAGTACCAACACGATGTAGACCAAAACCATTTAAAAAATAAATTAGATGAGGTGGTTGGAAGTTGCGTAAATGCTGTAGGTGTTGAATTAAATACAGCTTCTAAAGAATTATTATCCTATGTATCGGGCATTGGCCCAACCTTAGCACAAAATATTGTAAGTTATAGAAACGAGCATGGTGAATTTAAATCGCGCAAACAATTGATGGACGTGCCACGCATGGGCGATAAAGTGTTTGAACAATGTGCGGGTTTTTTACGGATCAGAACAGGTAACCATCCTTTAGATAAAAGCGCCGTTCATCCCGAGAGTTATTATATTGTAGAAAAAATGGCGACTGATTTAAACTGTAGCATTGATGATTTAATGGAGCAAAAAGAACTTCGTAAAAAAATTAATTTGCAAAATTATATTACCGAAACCATTGGATTACCAACATTAAAAGATATTTTAAGTGAGTTGGAAAAACCAGGGCGCGATCCACGCAAAAGTTTTGAAATATTTAGTTTTGATGAGAGTGTACATGAAATAAAGCATTTGCGCGAGGGGATGCGGCTTCCAGGCATAGTTACTAACGTTACTAATTTTGGTGCGTTTGTAGATGTGGGTGTACATCAAGATGGTTTGGTGCATATTTCGCAACTAAGCGATACCTTTGTTGATGACCCTAACAAAATTGTAAAAGTGGGGCAGCATGTATGGGTAAATGTTACCGAAGTAGATGTTAAACGTAAACGCATAGCATTAACCATGAAGGGCGAAACACAGATAACAAAAATCGCAAAACCACAAACCGTAGGTAAAGAAGCAGAGTATGATCCAAACGATATGAGTAGCGCGTTATCAGCATTAAAAAGTAAATTTAAAAAGTAATATGCAAGCATCACAAAAAACACAATGCCCAAGTTGTGGCGCTAGCAGTGTGTTTAAAATTGCTACTAACGAATATAAATGTAATTATTGTCAAATTAATTTTTCCAATTATAATAATGAAAATATAGTGCTAAGCAATACTGAAAATAATTTAGTTAATCCACCAGCTAAACACCAAAAAATAATAATTATGATAGCACTTATTGTTGCTGTATTTTTAATGGGGTTGGGATGTGCTGTGTATTTTATGATGGGTAAATAAATATAGATATGCAAAGTAATTTTGGTTTAATAGGTAAGTCACTCTCCCACTCGTTTTCAAAGGCATATTTCGAGAAAAAATTTAGCGATTTAAAATTGCATAATTATAATTATCAAAATTTTGAAATAGCAGAAATTAGCCAAGTACATAATCTATTTGATACACAAAGTTTAAAGGGGTTAAATGTTACAAATCCGTATAAAGAAGAAATAATACCATTTTTAAATGATTTAAGTGGTGAAGCCAAAGATATTGGAGCAGTAAATTGTATTAATGTTATTAACGGAGAAACTATTGGCTACAATACCGACTCTTACGGCTTTGCACAAAGCATAAAACCTTTTTTAGAACCTCAGCACAATAAAGCGTTAATTTTAGGAACCGGTGGAGCAAGTAAAGCAGTGGCGTATGCTTTAAAAAAAATTGGGGTCGAGGTTTATTTTGTTACTTCTTCTTCCACAAAAAAAAACACAAACACTTTTTTTTATAGCGAATTAAATACGCATATTTTTAACGCTTTTAAATTAATAGTAAATACTACGCCTGTTGGTTTGTTTCCAAATGTAAATGAAGTACCAAAAATTCCGTACGACTTAATTACCCACCAACATTTGTGCTATGATTTAATTTATAACCCTAAAGAAACCCTATTTTTAAAACACGCCAAGCAACAAGGTGCTTTAGCAGTAAATGGCTACAGTATGCTGCAATTACAAGCCGAAAAAAGTTGGGAAATTTGGAATTCATAAAAAATCACATGTTTTGTGTAATATAGTATTAATTAAAATCACAAATTTTTTTTTATGCCGTATTGTTATTAATATTGTGTTTTAAACACAATAAAAACCCGTCTATTTCTACACAAAACGCATATTTAATACTAGTTGCAGGTGGTACCGGAAGTCGAATGAATAACGCGCTTCCAAAACAATTTATCGAGATAGATAGTGAGCCCATAATTATAAAGACAATTAATTGTTTCTTAAAATACAATCCTGCAATCCAAATAATAATTTCGATACATAAAGATTTTGAAACGTATTTAAAAGAGTTATTGCAAAAACATAAAATCGAAAACATTATACTTACAGCAGGTGGCGAAACACGTTTTCATTCAGTAAAAAACGGATTAGATTTAGTTACTAACAATAACGCTATTGTTGGGATACACGATGCAGCACGTCCATTTGTTAGTTTGCAAACAATAGAAAACTGTTTTAAAACGGCTGCTATTAAAGGCAATGCCATTCCATGTGTTTCTTTAAATGAAAGTATTAGAGAAATTAATAATCAAAAAAATAGTTCCGTAAACAGAAATAACTATAGGATTATTCAAACGCCCCAGTGTTTTTTAGTTGGTAAAATTAAGCAAGCGTTTCAACAAATCTACAATCCATTATTTACAGACGATGCCACCGTTTTAGAAAATAATGGCGAAACTATTTTTTTAGTAGAAGGCAATGTTGAAAATATAAAAATTACCACTCCACATGATTTATTAATTGCAAAAGCCTTTTTAAATGAGTAATGATGATATTATAGATGCACTTGATATTACCGCCAAGTTAATGGAATTGCATGGCGAAAATCCTTTTAAAACTAAGGCTTATACTAATGCCGCATATAAATTAGATAAGTTGCGCTATGATTTTCAAAACAAAACGGATGCTGAGATTGAATCCATTGAAGGTATAGGTAAAGGCATTTCTTCAAAAATTAAAGAATTAATTAAAACGGGCACTACTGCCGAACTATCTGCCTTATATGAAAAAACACCGCCAGGTGTAGTACAAATATTAGGTATTAAAGGGTTAGGACCAAAAAAAGTAAGGCAACTTTGGCAGGAATTACAAGTAGAGAGCATTGGCGAATTGCTTTACGCATGTAACGAAAACCGCTTAACTACCCTGAAAGGTTTTGGCGAAAAAACGCAAACACAGGTAAAGTTAAATATAGAATTTAAACTTGCTAGCAGTAATAAATTTCATTTTGCAAGTATTGAAAGGCCAATAATGAATTTGGTAAAATTTATTTTAGAACACCAGCCCGAGCTGCAAGTAGCACCTGCAGGCCAATTGGCACGTAAATGCGAAATAATTGATGCCGTTGAGATTTTAATAGATGGTGAGCTATCAACAGATATTTCGGCTATTGAAAAAACGCTGCCCTTAAAAATAAATTTTATTACTTGTGAGCCAAATGAATTTTTTTATAAGTTAGTTGAATTAACATCAACCGAGCAGCATTTAGAAAAAATAAATTTTAGTAGTTTAGACACTACTGAATTTTTTGATGAAGAGGAAATTTACCAAGCATTAAATTTACAATACATTGAACCTGAATTACGGGAGGGGTTAACAGAAGTTATGCTTGCTGAACAAAATAAAATCCCTCAGCTAATTGAACTGGCAGATTTAAAAGGTATTTTACACAATCATACAACGTATAGCGATGGCGTGCATAGTTTAAAAGAAATGGCAGACTATTGTAAGGAACTAGGTTACAAATACCTTGGCATTTGCGACCACTCACAATCAGCATTTTATGCCAATGGATTAGATAGTGATCGAGTAGAGCAACAACAAAACGAAATTGATAAATTAAACCTGACCTATCAAAACTTTAAGATTTTAAAAGGGATTGAAAGCGATATTTTAAACGATGGTAGTTTAGATTATGACGAAGCCACTTTAAAAACCTTTGATTTTATTGTTGCTTCGGTACATTCCAACTTAAAAATGAACCAGGAAAAGGCAACCGAACGTTTAATAAAAGCCATTGAAAACCCATATACCAATATACTTGGGCATCCTACGGGGCGTTTGCTATTGGCACGACAAGGCTATCCAATTAATCATAAAAAGGTAATTGATGCATGCGCTGCTAATAAAGTAAGTATTGAATTAAACGCACACCCTTACCGCCTGGATATTGATTGGCGTTGGATACCCTATTGTTTAGATAAAGGGGTGATGATTTCAATAAACCCTGATGCGCATCACAAAAGCGGTTATCACGATATGTATTATGGTGTATGTGTTGCCAGAAAAGGTATGCTAACAAAGGAAATGTGTTTAAATAGTTTAAGTTTAGAGAATATTTCTAAAAAGTTTAAGAAGTAATATTAAACTAAATCACCATATAAATCAAAATCGGTAGCGCTTGTAATTTTTACAGTAGCAAAGCTTCCATTGCTAATGTAGTCGCTATCTGTAGCTTTTACTAATACTTCATTATCTACATCAGGGCTGTCAAATTCTGTTCTTCCAACATAATAGCCTCCTTCTTTTCGGTCGAACAAAACTTTAAAATTTTGGCCTATTTTTTGCTGATTGAGGTTAAATGAAATTTCTTGTTGCACTGCCATTACTGCATCTGCACGTTTCTTTTTTAATTTTTCACTTACATTGTCTTTTAAATTAAAAGCGTGTGTATTTTCTTCATGAGAATATGTAAAAATGCCCAATCTATCGAATTTAGAATCCTTAACCCATTGCAACATTTCTTCATGGTCCTGTTCTGTTTCGCCTGGGTAACCAGCTATTAATGTAGTTCTAATGGCAATGCCCGGAACTTTATCACGTATTTGGTTTACAGTATCTATTGTTTTTTGTTTAGTAATACCTCGACGCATGCTCTTTAGCATGTTATCACTAATATGTTGCAAAGGCATATCTAAATAATTACATACATTTTTTTTAGCATTCATTACATTTAATACCTCCATTGGAAAGCCGCTTGGAAAAGCATAGTGCAATCGAATCCAATCAATCCCTTCTACATCACTTACTCTGTCTATTAAATCGGCTAATTCTCTTTTTTTATAAATGTCTAACCCGTAATAAGTTAAATCTTGTGCAATTAATAATAACTCTTTAGTTCCGTTTTTAGCCAATGTTTTAGCACGTTGAACCAATTCTTCTTTTTCTACCGAAATATGTTTACCACGCATTAATGGTATTGCACAAAAACTACAAGGTCTATCGCACCCTTCGCTTATTTTAAAATATGCATAATGGTTAGGTGTGGTTAATAAACGTTCGCCAACTAACTCGTGTTTATAATCAGCTTTAAGTGTTTTTAAAATTTTTGGCAAATCACGTGTGCCAAAATAGGCATCCACTAATGGAATTTCTTTTTCTAAATCCGCTTTATAGCGCTCACTTAGGCAACCCGTAACGTATACTTTTTCAACCTCTCCATTTTTTTTGGCATTAACGTATCTTAATATAGTATCTATACTTTCTTGTTTAGCATTTTCAACAAAGCCACAAGTATTTATTATTACAATTTGATGGTCATTATTTATGCTCTCGTGTTCAACATCAAACCTATTTGCTTTTAGTTGGCCCATAAGTACTTCGCTATCAACTAAATTTTTGCTACAGCCAAGTGTTACTACGTTTACTTTATTTTTTTTTAAGGTGCGAGTTTTCATTGAGGTAAAGGTATATAAAATAATTACAAAAATTAATTACCAAATATGTGTAAAAAGTATCCATTTATAAAGCCAGTGCTACCATATTTAAAAAAGTAGAGTAAAACGGGTTATACTGTATGTAGTTTTACAGTAAGATTTAACGTATTTATAAGCGCAAATAAATAAGCAATAAATTGACACATTTAAAAAATTAAAATTATGAGCTATTTAATAAATAACGAACAAAAAATAAACGATATTATTTTTGCTTCACGTAACAAAAACTACGGTGCCTACGCTATACGCGCTAGTTATGGTAATACTGTTGTAAAATCACTTTCAATTATGGCATTTGGTTTTATTAGTTTAATGGGTAGTGCTTACTATTATTCGCACAGAAATAATAATGAAACCAAAATGGAAATAGTTACAATTAGCGACAGTTTAATTACTACTGTAGTAACAATTGACGAACCAAAAGAACTAAAAACAGAACCAAAGCAGCCAGAAGTGACAGTGCTAAAGCAAAGAACAACTGTTGAAGTTGCCAGTTCAACTAAGATTGTTGATTCGTTAGCTACTACAAGTAAAAGTATAGCTACTACAGTTGTAACTACAGGGGGTGCCACAAGCTCAGTTACCAGCACCGAGGGCGGAAGCATAACGAGTACTAGTACGTTAACAATTGCAAGTAATTCTCCAACCACCGGTAGTGGAAATGAAGCGCACCAAAATTTTCAAGTAGATAGTAATCCCGAATTTGAAGGTGGATTAGACGCGCTGTACCGTTTTGTTGGCTCAAAGTTAAAATACCCAATTAATGCTTCAGAAAACAATAAACAAGGAACCGTATTTGTGAAATTTGTTGTAGATGAAAATGGAAAAATTGGTAATTTAAAATTATTAAATTCTGTTGGATATGGCATGGATGAAGAGGCCTTGAGGGTTGTTAGTTTAATACCTAATTTTAAAACCCCTGCAAAAATAAAAGGAGTGCCAGTAAAAGTTTATTACCAATTACCTATAAAATACAAAATGCGTTTTTAATAATTTTTTATAAATGCGGTTTTTTAATTTGTAAAAAGGCTTAGTGTTAACTAGGCTTTTTTATTTTCTCAAAAATTTAATTGTACATAAACAGCTAAATGATCGCTGTAACCATTATAATACTTGTTACCTGGGCCATACGTACGATTTGGTTTTACTTCGCCAGTTTTAAAATTTTTAAAAAGCACAAAATCTTTTTTTAATATAAAAGCGTTTACTGGTTTAAATTGTAAGCCACCAGTTTGTGCAAAAGCCTGTGATAAAATAATATTATCAAACACGTGCCACTCTCCCCTGTCGTAATGTGTACCTTCTTTGTTTTTTTCGAAATTAAAATAAGGGTTAAATAATTCGTTACTGTTTTTTTTAGGGTTAGCATTTGCTTTTAAGGTAATTAATATAGATGCGTTGGTTGGAAAATCATTTAAATCACCCATAACAATTATTTTAGCATTAGGGTTTTGTTTTTGTAGTTCGTCAATTTTCTCTCTTACCATTTTTGCAGCATATATGCGGCGGGGCTCTGTTTCCTTCTCACCATCTCTGCGGCTGGGCCAGTGGTTTACGAAGAAATAAATTGGCTCTTTTGTAGTTATGCATTTTAATGTAACAAACAAAACGTTGCGTGTTTTGTAATTGGCAATAGAAGTATTTGTAACGTTAAGCTCTTCGCTTTTCACAAATTCAAAAACAGAGGGGTTGTAAATTAAACCTACGTTAATGCCCCTATCATCTATTCCTGTACTTGTTAATACGGCGTATTTTTTTGTTTTTAATTGGGTAAGTGCAATTAAATCCTCTAACGTTTTCTTATTTTCTATTTCACAAAAACCAACTACATCAGGCAGCCCAATTCCAACAACACTCGAATCAATTACTTGTGCAATGTGTTTTATTTTGTTTAAATACTTTGCGTTGTCCCATTTTAATTCTGAATTTGGTAAAAATTCCTCGTCTTGTGTTTTAGGATCGTCTATTGTATCGAAAAAATTTTCAACATTATAAAATAGTACAGTTATTGGAGTTTGTGAAATCATATACTGTTTTATTATAACTAAGCTAAGTGTAATTATTATTTTCTTCATTTGTTTTTTATTTTTATTTCCCCTGATTTGTATAATTCAATCGCTTGCTTTAAAATAGTTTTGATTGTTATTAAAGGTAAATCTTCGTAAGGATTAAACAGAATTATTTTAATTCGAGAACGTTTTTCGCTAATTAATTGTGGGTGATTAATTCTTCCACCTTCAACAATACCAATGTACGGCTGGTGCAATTTTTTGTGAATCCATAAGTAACAAAACATTTTCCCTTTGTATAAAAAAAAGGGTGCACCATATTTCCAGGCAGTTGTAATGGCTTTATCTTCTGCTAAAATAATTTCCTTTAACACCAACAAACAACTTTTTATTGGCTCTTGTTTTTGAAGATAAAAATCATCCAAATGGTGCATAAACTACTGATTATAGTTTAATTACCAGTTGTCCAACGTATTGTGTTGGCGGACGTAAATCGCCAGGACGTGCTTGATAAGAAGCATTTGTAAAATTATTTACAATAAAAGATAATTTAATATTTTCATTTAAACTACACGAAATGCGTGCATCGTGTACCCAAAACTTTTTTGCAAATTCATTATAATTCTCTTTTAGGCCAGGTAGAACATATGTTTGGGGTACGTCATCCCAGTTAAAACCTGAATTTGGATCATTTAATTCGTGATAAATACTTTGCACAAAACGCCTGTCGATGTTTTCGGTTTTACTTTGAAAACGGGTACTATATCCAATGGATAAAAATTTGTAGTCTAATTGTATATCGTTTTTTAATAAATGTTTGCTGCGGTATTTTAAAATATTAATGTTGGCTAAGCCCAGCGTATCTGTTAATGGATTATAGTTGGAGTATATTGGTTTCATATATGTATAGCCACTAAATACGGTTACATTTATGGGCCCTATTTTCCCTATGCCACTAACAGATAATTCGGTGCCAGTAATTTGTGCATTGCCTACATTTTGAGATTTAAAGCCTGCCGCTTTTAAAAATGTTGAATAATTTGTAGTTGGATTAAAAACCGTACCTGCTGGAACATAAAAATCAAACACAAATTCAATCATATTTGTGTATCTTGTGTAAAAGCCTGCTAAATCTACAAAGCCTTTGAAGTTAGCAATTTTGAATCCCTGTTTTATACCAACTTCGGCACTGTATCCATACTCGGGTTGTAACGACGGGTTTGGTAATATTTTTAAAGAGCTAACGGATGTGCTTATAAATTTTTCGGCAACGGTTGGAAAACGGTACCCTTGCCCAAACGACGCTCTTATAAAAGTATAATCAAGAAGTTGGTAATTTAAACCTAGCCTTGCCACAGGTTGAAAAGGTAATTTTACTTTAGCGCTTGCTGGGAACAAGTAGCCATTCGTTTTTGCAGTATCAACTTTATAAAACTCGCCTCTAATGCCTAGTGATATAGTAAGCTTTTTAAAGAATTTTTTATCGGCTTGAACATAACCGGCATTGTTTTTTCCTTTATGAATGCCGTATAACGAATCGCCTAAAATTAACTGCTCCATGTAAACCAAGCCAGTTGTTAGGTTTAAGCCATTTGCAAAACGTTTTTGGTATTGAAATTCACTATAATATAATTCGGCATAACTTCCCTGTCCTTTATCATTGCGGTTTACAGTTTTAAAATATCTGTTTCGCAAACTAAATTTATTGCTGCCTTTAAAGTAAGTAATAAATGGGTCAACATTAAATCTATCGTTATTATAGCGCTGTATGTTATATCCGCTTGGTACATAAGCAGAGTCGTAGTTTTGCCATAAAAAAAACAAACCACCTTGGGTGTTCATCATATTGGTATTAATACCTACCGATAGCCCCGGCGTTTTTTTAAAATTGTAACGCAAATTAGCGTTAAAGCGTTTTCTTTTTTCTGTTTCAAACTGTCTAAAACCAGCATCGTCAAAATGGTGTCCGCCAAAAACAACATCTAAATTACCAATTTTTTGTGCATGCGAAATATTTATCCCAGTTTGATTTTGAGTGCTTCCTTTCCACCATTTATAGGTGTGGCGCGGTGCATCATAGCTTCCGTAATACGATACAATTTTTGTTTGAGCTTTATCTTTAGCATAAGCAGTTCGTAAATTTATAACCCCGTTTAAAGCACTGCTTCCGAATAAGGCAGAGGCTGCGCCTTTTATAACCTCAACTTGTTCAATATTTTCTAAAGGTAAATAGTTCCATTTTATATCACCTGCATCGGCACTAATCATCGGCATTTCGTCAACGAGCATTAGCACTCGGCTACCTGCACCATAGCTAAAACCACTTCCGCCTCGTATGCTTGCTTGGCCATCCGATACTGTAACGCCTGGCACTTGATTTATTATTGCATCTAAATTTGTTATGTTTTTATTTTCAATAAGTGTTGGCTTAATAACTTCCATACTCACAGTTACTTCGCTTAATTTTTGTTCATATTTTCCGGCACTTATTACTACTTCATCTAATGCGGTATTATTGTTTTGTTCTAATTTAATCGAGTAATTTAGCGTTTTACCCTCTTCAACCTCTATATTGGTTTCAAAAGTTTTATATCCTAACAGGCTACACGTTAAAACATATTTTCCTGCAGCCGTTTTTATTTCGTAAAACCCAGTTAAATTTGTGGAAACAGCATTTAATTTACCAGTGCTTAAAAGTGCACCAACTAAGGTGTCGTTACCACTTATATCTGTTACATAGCCACTAATTGTTGCTAAATTTGTTTGAGAATATATAAAGTTGCTACAAAATAAAGCAACACCTAATGTTAGTTTGATTGTAAATTTGCGCATAAATTAATATTAAGATTACAATATAGTAATCTTAACATAAAGTTAAAAATCTTATTGATGAATTTAGACGAAAAATTATACCAAATAGCGTTAACTTTAGTTGAAGGTGTAGGCGACATAAATGCAAAAACCTTATTGGCTTATTGTGGTAGTGCTTCTGAAATTTTTAAACAAAAAAAAGATAAGTTATTAAGAATACCTGGTATTGGTAAATACACAGCAAAAGCCATATTTGCAAGCAAAGATTTATTAAAACGAGCAGAGGAGGAGCTAAAATTTATTGAAAAGTATAAAATTATGCCTCTTTTTTATACTGATCATGATTATCCAAGCCGGCTAAAATACTGTAGCGATAGCCCCATTTTAATTTACTATAAAGGTACTGCCAGTTTAAACGCTGCAAAAATTGTAAGTGTGGTCGGCAGTCGAAAACCTAGTGATTATGGAAAGCAAATTACGGAAGATTTGATTAAAGAATTAGCCCTAACAAATGTTTTAATAATAAGTGGTTTGGCATACGGCATTGATGTATGCGCCCATAAAGCAGCATTAAATTCAAATATGGAAACTGTAGGAGTTGTGGCACATGGGTTGGATAGAATTTACCCGCAGCAGCACGCTAACGTTGCTAAAAAAATGTTAGAAAATGGGGGGTTATTAACTGATTTTATGAGTGGAACAAACCCCGATGCTGTAAATTTTCCTAAACGGAATCGCATAGTGGCTGGGCTTTGCGATGCCTTAGTAGTAGTTGAAAGTAAGCGCAAAGGGGGGAGTTTAATTACAGCAACGATTGCAAACAGTTATAATAAAGATGTTTTTGCATTTCCTGGAAGAACGAACGATGAACTGTCGGAAGGGTGTAATGGTTTAATAAAGCAAAACCGAGCCACGTTAATTGAAAACGCTGCAGATTTGTTATATGCTATGCAGTGGGAAGAGGCATTAGCTGCAAAAAAAAATACAATTACCCAATTGCCTTTACAAATTAATTTAACGGCCGATGAACAACTTATTATTGATGCGTTTAAGAATAAAAACCCAATATCAATTGATGAGTTGTGTTTTATTTGCAATATGCCTGTAAGTAAAGTGGCGGGTTTATTGTTACAATTAGAGTTTAGCAATTTAATTAAAAGTAAACCAGGAAAAATGTATGAGTTTATTTTATAAAAAATGTGAAGAAAATTGCTCTGATATTATTTAGTCACCACTGTATTTGCCTCCCTGTACGATAAAATATAATTGCTTAAAAGAGTTTTTTGTTCAGCCGTTAAATTTGCTTTGGGGCTCATATCATCAATTTCGTGTTTCCACTTACGCTCGCTAAATTTTGTAATTTCATGCGTTTTATGACATTCCTTACACTGATTAAAATAAATAGCGCGCCCAGCATTTAAATCAATTAATGTTACCGAAGGATTTGTTTTTTGAGCCACTGCTAGTTCTTTTTCGGAAGGCACTAACCATGTTTCAGTTGGCGTTTTCTTTTTAGCTGTGCAATGTGCCAAGCATATAATTAAAGATACAATACTAATTATTTTTTTCATGATACTATTAAATTAAATCTTACTTAGCGTTTGGGTCAAGTTCTATCACTTCTAGGCCTAATTTTTTTACTTTTTCAAGATTAGTAGCCTTATCACCCACAACAACAATAATCATATTATTATAAGGTAAATATTTTTTTGCAAGTGTATTTATTTCGTTTTTTGTAATAGCATTTAAAATTTGAGTTTGTTTCGCTACATAATCTTTTGATAAATTATATTCTAATACGCGAGATATAAAACCCAGTTTTTGACGTGCACTTTCATATTTTAACGCGTCGCTTTGTGCAATTGCATTTTTTGTAAAAGTTACTTCATCATTGGTAATACCTTCTTCTGTATATTTTTTAAACTCTTTTAAAATCTCAACTAAAGTGCTATCAGTAGTATTTGCCTTAAAGCCTCCGCTTAAGGTATAAGCGCCTTTATATTTAGTGCCATCAAAATTGCTACGTGTTCCGTAAGTCCAACCTTTAACTTCACGTAATAAAAAATTAATTCGACTATTAAATGCTCCTCCAAAGCTATAATTCATAATAGATGCTTTATAAAAATCACCTAATGCTTCATATGGCAATGCAATATAGCCCATTCTAATTTCGCTTTGAGCGGCATTTTTTTTATCAACAAAATAAATTTTTGTTTTATCTACTTTTGGTAATTCAGGTTCATTGTTTTTAGTAATTGCCGCTCCTTTTAATTTTGTAATAAATTCTAATTCTTTTAAAATATCCGCTTGGCTTATGTCACCTGTTATTGCAATTGATAAATTGGATGTATTTAAATTTTTATAATAATTTTTTAAATCATCTAAAGAGATTGAACCAACAGTTTCGGCAGTGCCACTAGTTGGATAGCTCATAATGTGGGCTGTTCCGTATAAAATTTTACGATAGGCATTATCAGCCAAAGCACCAGCGTTGGTAAGGCGTTGTGTTATCGCGTCCAATTGTTTTTTCTTTTCGGTCTCAAATTCGGTAGCGTCAAATTTTGGCTCTAATAAACACTCTTCTAAAATTTTTAAGGTAGCTGTTAAATCTATTTTGTTACATTTTGTATAAACGCTCAGCTCCTCCTCACTTGTATAAACAACAATAGAAGAGCCAAGTCTGTCTAATTTATTTTGAATTTCGTCAACCTTTGTTTTTAAAGTACTTTGCTGTAGCATAGCCGCTAACAAATTGGCCATACCTGATTTTTCGATGGGTTCAAATCTATGCCCAATTCTAAAATTTAGTAAAATATTTACTTTAGGGAATTCGTTTTGTACAATGCCAATTACCGGAGTACTGCCAAGTTTATCAGTATAAAAATTTGGAACAGGAACTGGTTTTGCTGGTTTGGCAATAGGCATTTTTGAACGATCGAAATTATCTTTAGCCTCGGTATAAGTTAGGTTTTTGTATTCGTCGCTTTCGGTTTCAATAGTACGTTCGTACATTTTCCAATTATCTGGTTTTGCAATTAAATCCGATTTGCCTTTCGGAACGCAGCTTAATATTACCGCTGGTTTATTTTTAATGTATTTGGTATAAACATTCATAACGTCTTCCTTAGTAATTGCCATTACGCGGGCAACATCTTTTGTAAGTGCATTGGCATCGCCTTGTAGCGTAAAGTTAGCTGCTAAGCGCGAACCTTTACCTTGTACAGTGTTTAAATCATTGAGGATTCCGGTTTTATAGAGTGCTTTAAATTTTATTAAATCATCGTCGGTTACGCCGGTTTTTTCCCAGTTGGCTAAAGTAGTTTGTAAAAGACTTTCCATTTCACTTAAACTGGTTGTAGCATTGGCTCTAATGGTAAAATGAAATTGTCCAGTTAACTCACGCGAATACTGAAAGCTTTGAGCACTTAAAGCTTTTCTAGTTTCAATAAAGGCCTTGTATAAAGGCGTGCCCTGATTTCCGGAAAGTATGGTTGATAAAATTTCTAAAGCCGCATCGTCTTTAGTATTTGCTTTATCGGTAGGATAAACAACATTTATTTGTGGAAACTTAACATTGTCTTCGTAGGATAAATAACGGTTTTCGCTTAAAACAACAGGGCTAGCGGTTTGCAAATTTACGTCTTTACCTACATTGATACTTCCAAAGTATTTTTGCGCCAATATTAATACGTCGTCTGTATTTACGTCGCCGGCAACAGTTAATACTGCATTATTTGGACCGTACCAGCGCATATAAAAGCGTTTTAAATCATTAACATCTACCCTATCCAAATCAACTAAATAACCAATTGTGCTCCAGCTATAAGGATGTCCTTTGGGATATAACGCTTCGCCAAGTTTTTCGAACACTAAACCATAAGGAGCATTATCATAACGTTGGCCCCGCTCGTTTTTAACGGTTGCTCGTTGTACTTCAAATTTCTTTTGAGTTACTGAGTCAAGTAAAAATCCCATTCTATCTGCTTCTAGCCACAACATTTTTTCGAGTTGATTGCTTGGAACGGTTTCAAAATAATTCGTTCTATCTGTATTAGTTGTGCCATTTAACGTACCGCCCGCTTCGGTAATTATTTTAAAGTGTTGTTCATCCGCTACGTTTTTTGAGCCTTGAAACATCATGTGTTCAAAAAAATGTGCGAAGCCGCTACGACCTTGTTGTTCGCGGGCAGAACCTACATGATAAGTTACGTCTACATAACAAATAGGGTCGCTATGGTCTTCATGAATTAAAATGGTTAACCCATTGGTTAATTTATAACGTTTGTAAGGAATTACAAGTTCACTACCAACTTTTTTTACTTCGTCAATAAATTGTGGTAGTGGGTAGGTAGTGTTGTTTTTACCTACACCTGGTATTGTTTTTTGAGCGTTTACGGTTGTTATAAATGATAGAATAACAGATAGGATTAAAATGACTTTTTTCATTTTTTATATTTTTAAAGATTTATAAAGATATATTTTAAAACTGTGTTTTAAAATTTTTTACACGAACGGAGAAATATTTATTTTAATAATTCCTCTTCTACATCTTTTTCGATGCGAAGATTATCAATTATAAAGTCCTGACGGGTAGGTGTATTTTTGCCCATATAGTAATTTAATAATTCTTGAATGCTTGCTTTTTGGTCGAGTAATACCGGCTCTAAGCGAATATCTTTTCCTATAAAGTGTTTAAATTCATCGGGGCTAATTTCTCCTAAGCCTTTAAAACGTGTAATTTCGGGTTTTGGACCTAATTTGGCAATGGCGGCTTTGCGTTCTTCATCGCTATAACAATAGGCTGTTTCTTTTTTATTACGAACTCTAAATAAAGGTGTTTGTAAAATTTTTACGTGATTGTTTTTTACCAAATCGGGAAAAAATTGCAAAAAGAAAGTTAGAAGTAATAAACGAATGTGCATGCCATCTACATCGGCATCGGTTGCTATTACTACGTTGTTGTAACGCAGCTCTTCTAAATTATCTTCAATATTCAGTGCAGCTTGTAGCAAATTAAATTCTTCGTTTTCATAAACAATTTTTTTACCTAAACCAAAGCAATTTAAAGGCTTACCTTTTAAACTAAATACAGCTTGTGTATTAACATCTCGTGTTTTAGTAATGGAGCCACTTGCACTATCGCCCTCACAAATAAACAAAGTAGTTTCTAAACGGCGTACATCTTTAATATCATCTAAATGCGTGCGGCAATCGCGTAATTTTTTATTGTGAAGTGATGATTTTTTTGCACGTTCGCGGGCTAATTTTTGTATGCCTGAAAGTTCCTTCCGTTCGCGCTCATTCGCTAAAATTTTAGCTTCAATGGTGCGAGCAACTTCGGGGTTTTTATGTAAATAATTATCTAAATGTTGTTTAATAAAGTCGCTAATAAATGTGCGAATGCTTTGTCCTTGTGGCGCAATTTCGTGGGAGCCTAATTTAGTTTTTGTTTGCGATTCAAAAATGGGTTCTTGCACTTTTACCGAGATGGCAGCAACAATTGATTTACGAACGTCGGATGGTTCATATTCTTTTTTATAAAATTCACGTACTGTTTTTACAACTGCTTCTCTAAACGCTGCTAAGTGCGTCCCACCTTGTGTTGTGTATTGTCCGTTTACATAACTGTAATACTCTTCACTATAATGTTCGTTGCTGTGGGTTAAAGCTAATTCAATATCTTCGCCTTTTAAATGTATAATTGGATAAATTGTTTCGCCGGTAATATTTTTTTCTAATAAGTCTTTTAATCCGTTATCTGATTTATAAGTAACGCCGTTAAGTGTTAGTGTTAAACCGGTATTTAAAAAGGCATAATTCCACACCATTTTATCAATGTATTCGTGTACAAAATGGTATTTTTTAAAAATGGTATCATCGGGCATAAACTCAACGTACGTACCATTTTTTTCATTTGGTGCAGGGATTAACTTATGTTCCTTTATTAATTCACCTTTGCTAAATTCGGCTGTTTTAGCTTGCCCATCGCGGTATGCAGTTACTTTAAAATTTATAGATAATGCGTTTACGGCTTTGGTACCAACACCATTTAACCCAATGGATTTTTTAAAAGCTTCGCTATCGTATTTGCCACCAGTATTCATTTTAGAAACAACTTCTACAACTTTACCTAAAGGAATTCCACGGCCAAAATCGCGAATTGAAACAACGCCATCCTTTACAATAATATTAATTCTATTGCCTTCGCCCATCATAAATTCGTCGATGGAGTTATCCATTACCTCTTTTATAAGCACGTAAATACCATCGTCAAACGCAGAGCCATCACCCAATTTACCAATGTACATGCCGGGGCGGGTGCGTATGTGTTCTTTCCAATCGAGTGAGCGAATGTTATCTTCGGTATAATTTGATTTTGCCATAATTATTTTTTTAAACATTAAATCTAAAGTGCATAACATCGCCATCAGCAACAATATATTCTTTGCCTTCAATTCTTAGTTTGCCTGCATCCCTACAGGCGGCTTCTGAACCAAGCGTAGTAAAATCGTTATAGCTCATTACTTCAGCTTTAATAAAACCTTTTTCAAAATCGGTATGAATTACGCCCGCAGCTTGCGGCGCTTTAAACCCTTTGTTTATCGTCCAAGCACGAACTTCTTTTACACCTGCTGTAAAGTAGGTTTGCAAATTTAATAGCGTATAGGCTTGTTTAATTAGTTTGTTTACACCGGGCTCATCTAAACCCATATCTGCAAGGAACATTTGTTTTTCCTCAAAAGTTTCTAAGGCGGCAATTTCGCTCTCCATTTGTGCAGTAATAATAAGTAGTTCGGCGTTTTCGCTTCTAACAGCTTCCCTTACAGCGTCAACGTGTTTATTGCCTGTTTTTGCCGAAGCTTCGTCTACATTACATACATACATTACAGGCTTAATAGTTAGTAGATGTAAATCGGCAACATATTCTAATTCGTAATCATCTAAATTGGCTGAGCGGGCAGATTGACCACTTTCTAAAACAGATTTTACTTTGGTAAGAATATTAAAAGTTTTAACAGCGTCTTTATCATTACCAACTTTAGCAGCTTTTTCATACTTTTTAAGTTTAACATCAACGCTTTCCAAATCTTTTAATTGCAATTCCGTATCAATAATTTCTTTATCGGCAACGGGGTTTACTTTCCCATCTACATGTATTACATTATCATCGTCAAAGCAACGCAAAACATGCAATATGGCATTACACTCGCGAATGTTTCCTAAAAATTTATTCCCTAAACCTTCGCCTTTGCTGGCACCTTTTACCAAACCGGCTATATCCACAATTTCAACAGTAGTAGGTAAAATAGCTTGCGGCTTTACAAGCTCTGCTAATTTGTTTAAGCGCTCATCAGGCACTGTAATAGTGCCTACATTAGGGTCTATTGTACAAAATGGAAAGTTTGCTGCCTGCGCTTTTGCATTGCTTAAACAATTAAATAAGGTTGATTTACCTACGTTGGGCAAGCCAACAATTCCGCATTTTAAAGCCATAAAATTATTTTTTAGTTACCAGTTTTTTAAAAATACTAAGTTGTTTTTGTAATAAATATTATCGCCCAACAACACTTGGCGATTAAATATATTGCTATTATATGCGCCATACGTAACGGGTATAGCGTTTACATAAAAATTGGTATTTGTAAGTGTAGCAATGGCCGCAACTAAATTAGGTAACTTGGCTATATTTAATTTTACAATATTAGAAGTGGTGAGATTAACAATATCAATCGATTTAAAATCATTAGGATTTAAACCATTATTAGTACCCGTAATAACAGCAAGTTTTACGTTTTTACCTAAAGGAATTGGTTTACTTAAATTAAAAGTAAGTGTAATAGAATCTTGATTTACCTTTTGTCCAATTAAAGTATCCATTTTATAAGGCGATAGTTTTGGAAACGGGAGGTTAGCAGTTACAGCGTTGGCATTGTTTACAGAAATACTTATAGGTGGGTAATCGTAACCCGTTTTGTTAAGAATGGGCACATAACTATTGTAAGGTAAATTGCTAATACTTGCAAAGCCAGCAGTAGTTGTAACAGCCGAAAATGACGTTTGATATAGATTAATAGATACGTTTGCACTATTATTTTCAATATCCCCTAAAGAGTCGTATGTAGTAACATAAAAATTTATTGAAGACGTAGGGGCAACTGGTGGAGTAGAATCTTTAGGTGCATCGTCCTTTTTTTTACAGCAAAAAAGTGCAAAGCAAATAAGTAATAATAAACTATTCTTAATCATTTTATAAAAATTTAATTTGCAAATATACCACAACTATATGTAATTTGTAATTATTACAACCTCTGAATTTATTGAGTTTTTAACACATAGCTTTGTTTTTTAACAAATTAAATTAATCCAAAATATTTAATATACATTTAGCCTTCAATAAACTTTATGCAAGATATAACTGAATTAAAAAATCTATGTACGCAGGTACGTCGAGATATTGTAAGAATGGTACACGCCGTAAGCTCAGGACACCCTGGCGGTTCGTTAGGCTGTGTGGAGTTTTTTGTTGCATTGTACAAAGAGGTATTGCACCACAATCCCGCTAAATTTACAATGGATGCAATGAATGAAGATGTTTTCTTTTTAAGTAATGGGCATATAAGCCCAGTATTTTATAGTGTTTTAGCACGTAGCGGTTATTTTCCAGTTGAGGAATTAAAAACATTTCGAAAACTAAATACACGTTTACAAGGTCATCCAACAACCCACGAAGGTTTGCCTGGCGTAAGAATTGCAAGTGGTTCGCTAGGGCAGGGTATGAGTGTAGCCATTGGCGCAGCTTTAGCAAAAAAGTTAAATGGCGATAAAAGTACTATCTACTCTTTGCACGGAGATGGAGAATTACAAGAAGGGCAAATTTGGGAGGCGGCCATGTATGCAGCCGCTAATAAAATAGATAACTACATTGCAACAGTAGACTATAACGGTAGGCAAATTGACGGCGATGTGGATAAAGTTTTATCTCTTGGAAATTTAAGAGCGAAGTTTGAAGCTTTTGGATTTACTGTTATAGAAAATAGTTTTGGAAACGATATTGAAAAAGTAATAAATTCATTTAAAGAAGCACAAACATATTTGGGGAAAGGTAAACCCATTATTATTTTAATGAAAACCGAAATGGGGCAGGGAGTAGATTATATGATGGGAACCCACAAATGGCATGGTAGCGCTCCAAACAACGAGCAACTGCAAAAAGCACTCGATCAATTGCCTGTAACCTTAGGCGATTACTAACATTATAATTAAAAATTGGAAATTAAAAATTATAGATTTTTATTAAAAAAGCGATTTGGGCTATTTTTAATTTTTAATCTGTCATTTTTAATGTTTAGAGCCCAAGTAACAAACAGAATACTTTTTATTTTTGACGACAGTTACAGTATGTATGCACCCTGGAACAGTAATATAAAAATTGAAGTGGCGAAAAAAGTAATGGGAGAGTTTTTAGATAGCTTAGAAAATCTCCCCAATCTTGAATTAGCATTGCGTTGTTACGGGCATACTACATTTTTTAAACCCGATCGTAATTGTAAGGATACAAAGTTAGAAGTGGCGTTTGCTGACGCTAAAATAAATAGTGTAAAAATAAAACAACGTATTAATAAATTAGAACCGTTGGGAACCACACCCATTGCGTTTTCGTTAGGCGAATGTGTAGCAGATTTTACACCAAAAAGCAACGTGCGCAACATTGTTATTTTAATTACCGATGGTATTGAAGAGTGTGGCGGTAACCCTTGCCAAGTAAGTATTGAATTACAGAAAAAAGGAATTTTTCTTCGTCCCTTTGTTATTGGCGTGGGTTTGGACGTTAAGTTTGCGGATGTGTTTGGCTGTATGGGTAAGTTTTACGATGTAAGTAACGAAGCCAATTTTAAAGATGTTTTAAAGCTGGTGTTAACCGAAGCAATTACCCAAACCACTGTACAAGTTGATTTATTAGATATTTTAAAAAAACCAACCGAAACCGATGTAGATATGACCTTTTACGAAGCCGGAACATCTAACGTAAAATATAATTATTTACATACGATAAATCATCGTGGAAACCCCGATACGCTTGTATTAAACCCGGATATAAATTACGATTTGGTAGTTCATACCATTCCGCCACAAGAAAAAAAGAATATTACAATTGTAAAAGGAAAACACAATACAATACCAGTTGACGCGCCGCAAGGTTTTTTAAAATTAGAATTAGACGGTACAATAAGTAAATACTACCCAACTACAATTATAAGAAAAGAAGGCGGGGTAAAAACTTTAAATGTTCAGGATTTTGGAAAACTCGAAAAATATATTGTGGGCAAATACGATTTAGAAATATTAACCTTACCGCGTATTTACTTAAAAGATGTAGAAATTAAACAAAGTACAACTAACACTATCAAAATTCCAACTAGTGGTAATGTGTTATTTGCTAAATTGGGCAATGGATATGGCAGCATTTATAGCGATGATGGCAAAACAGTAAACTGGGTGTGTAACATAAATAGTACGTTATTAAATGAAGTTATATATTTACAACCTGGTAAGTACAAAGTTGTATTTAGATACGATTTTGAAAAACAAACCAATAAAACAATTGAACGAAATTTTGAAGTGAAAAGTGCAATGCCGCAAACCGTTAGATTAAATTAAAATACAAGTTGTAAACTGTTATTATACAAATTGAAAACCGTTATAGAATGAAAAAATATACTTATACCGAAAAAAAAGATACGCGTTCAGGCTTTGGTGCCGGACTTTCAGAACTGGGAAAAACAAATCCTAACGTTGTTGCACTGTGTGCTGACCTTACAGGCTCATTAAAAATGGATGCTTTTGAAAAAGAAAACCCCGATCGTTTTTTTCAAATAGGTATAGCCGAAGCCAATATGATGGGTATTGCAGCCGGCTTAACCATTGGCGGCAAAATTCCGTTTACAGGTACCTTTGCAAATTTTAGTACAGGCAGGGTTTACGATCAAATTCGCCAAAGTATTGCCTACTCCGATAAGAATGTAAAAATTTGCGCATCGCACGCTGGGCTCACCTTGGGCGAAGATGGTGCAACACACCAAATTTTAGAAGACATTGGTTTAATGAAAATGTTACCCAATATGGTAGTTATTAATCCTTGCGATTATAACCAAACCAAAGCTGCGACCTTTGCTATTGCAGAATATGATGGCCCTGTTTATTTGCGTTTTGGACGACCAACGGTTCCCAACTTTACACCTGCTGACCAACATTTTGACATAGGAAAAGCCGTTATGTTAAATGAGGGAACAGATGTAACCATTATTGCGACTGGGCATTTAGTTTGGAAAGCCATTGAGGCTGGGGAACAGTTAGCTGCAAAAGGTATTAGCGCTGAAATTATAAATATACATACCATTAAACCGTTAGATAACGAGGCCATTTTAAAATCTATTGCAAAAACAAAATGTGTTGTTACTGCGGAAGAACATCAAATGAATGGTGGCTTAGGAGATAGTGTAGCGCAATTATTGTCTCGCCACAACCCAACACCACAAGAGTTTGTAGCAGTAAACGATAGCTTTGGCGAAAGTGGAACGCCTGATGAGTTAATGACTAAGTATGGTTTAGATACTGTAAATATTGTAAATGCAGTTGAATCTGTATTGAAGAGAAAAAATTAATATGCTACTTTTAGTAGCATATTAATTTAAATTGTTTTTAAATATGCAAAGCCCTTTTACCCGTAGCATCTAAACAAGCCTCTTTCATACTTTCAGTAAAGGTGGGATGTGCGTGGCTCATACGACTAATATCTTCGGCGCTTGCTTTGTATTCCATTGCTACAACTGCTTCAGCAATCATGTCAGCGGTGCGAGGTCCAATCATATGCACACCTAAAATTTCGTCGGTTGTTTCGTCAGCTAATACTTTTACAAAACCATCGGTATCCATACTAGCTCGGGCTCTACCACTCGCTTTAAAAGGGAAGCTTCCTACTTTATATTTAACGCCTTTTTCTTTTAATTGTTCTTCGGTTAAGCCAACAGCAGCTACTTCGGGCCAAGTATAAACTACACCTGGGATTAAATTATAATCAATATGTGGTTTTTGTCCCGCTAACTGTTCGGCAACAAAAACACCTTCTTCTTCGGCTTTATGAGCCAACATAGCGCCTTTTACAACATCGCCTATAGCATATATGTTATCAATATTTGTTTTTAAATGCGCATCGGTTTCAATTCTACCACGGTTATCTAATTTAACACCAGCGTTTTCTAAACCTAAATTTTCGGTATAAGGTTTTCTGCCAACGGCTACAAGACAGTAGTCGCCTTTAATTTCTATTGTTTCGTCTTTTGCATTTAAAGCTGACACAGTTACTTCTTTTGCAGTGGCTTTGGTTCCAGTTACCTTGTGTTTAAATAAAAATTCAAAGCCCAAATTCTTTTTAAGCACACGGGCTAATTCTTTACTTAAAGCACCATCCATACCAGCAATAATGCGATCCATAAATTCAACAACTGTTACTTTACTTCCTAAACGTCCGTATACGCTACCTAATTCTAAGCCGATAACTCCACCTCCAATAATTATTAAGTGTTTTGGCACCTCGGTTAACTCTAATGCCTCGGTTGAGGTGATGACACGTTTTTTATCAATATCAATTCCTGGAAGTGACGATGGTTTTGACCCCGTAGCAATAATTGTTTTGGCTGATTCAATTTTTTGCACCGAACCATCGTCTTTTTTAATTTGAATAGTTGTTTTATTTTCAAAAGTACCGGTGCCGGTATAAACAGTAATTTTATTTTTTTTCATTAAAAAATTAATGCCTTCAACTGTCATTTTTACAACGCCACGTTTGCGTTCAATCATTTGTTTTATATTTACTTTTGGAGCTTTAATATCAATACCGTGTTCTTCAAAATGATGAACAGCATTATAATAATGTTCACTACTGTCTAACAGGGCTTTTGAAGGAATACAACCTACATTTAAGCAAGTGCCACCAAGCGCAGGATATTTTTCAATTAAGGCTGTTTTCATTCCTAATTGTGCACAGCGAATAGCAGCTACATAGCCTCCAGGGCCACCACCAATAATAGTTACATCAAATTTTTCCATAGTATTAAGTTTTATAAATTTCTAATAAAAACAGTGTGAATTTAAGTATTATTTAAACAGACTCAAACAATTTTATAATTCTTGTTTTCGCCAATTTGCCAGCCGGTTAATTTTTCAATGAAATACAAAAATTTATATTTGCTTTTAAGTTTAATTTTTGATTTAGTGTAGGTAAATTTCCAATTTGAGTTTTTTATTCTGTTTAACATTACGCTGGGGTGAGTACCTGTATATTCTTCCAAAATATCAATATTATTGTAATCAAACTCATCTACTGAAGCGATATTTTTTTTTAGCCATTCATCGTTGTGCCACATTTTATGAAAATTTTGTTGCTTGGTTTGCTGTGCTTTTGGAGGTTTTACCCAACCGTAATGGTATATAAATGCATTTATTTTTTTTACTTTAAGTTTTTTATTTTCTGCAGTTCTAAAACCTTGAGCATCTTTATAAGAGCGATTATTTTTATTGTTTTTTATAATTCTAATTTCGTTTTTATACCATCTACCTCCAGCACCAATGTAATTGTATTGCCCATAAAAGTGCTTGTATTTAAACAGTAAGCCGTCTACAAGAGCATAGTCTTTATAGTGCTCCATTGCATTTTTAATAGTGGGTAAATCCTGTTCGTGCACACATTCATCACTTTGTATGTAAAAACACCAATTGTATTCAGGTGGTATGGCGTCAAAAACCTTATTCGTTTCTATTGCCAAAACTTTACCGCCTTCGCGTAAGTTATCGTCCCAATTTGTATCAATAATTATAATTTTATTAGAGACAATAGATTCAATTAATTTCCGGGTACCATCATTACTTTGTCCTACACCGATGTAAAACACGTCACAAATGGGCAATATTGATGTAATTGCTTCAACTACCGGGTAATCGTAGGTAATAGCATTTCTGATAATTGTAAAACCTGCTATTTTCAATTCAATTTTCTTTATCTAAATTTTGTTGCCACTTCCAGGCGCTTAACATCATGTCATCGATGTTGTATTTTGGATTCCAGTGTAATTCAGTTTTTGCTAAATTATTGTTTGCGTAAATGGCAATTACATCTCCGTTTCTTCTATCGCCAATTTTATAATTTAATTTTGTGTTTGATACTTTTTCAAAGGATTGAATTGCTTCTAAAACACTAACGCCATTACCTGTTCCTAAATTAAATAATGAAAGTGGAGACTTATTTTTACTTTCAATTAAATAATTTAATGCTTTCACATGCGCATCTGCTATATCTGTTACATGAATATAGTCGCGAATACAAGAACCGTCGCGGGTATCGTAATCGTTTCCAAAAACCGTTAAGTTATTTTTACCCACCGCAGTTTGCGTAATTATTGGCACTAAATTACTGGGCGGGTTAATTGGAAACTCGCCAATGTTACCCGATATATGAGCTCCAACGGGATTAAAGTAACGCAATAAAACGGATTTAAAATTTGGTTGTGCTTTACAAAAAAAGTTAATAATGTCTTCGCCAACTTGTTTAGTGTGGCCATAAGCACTTTCTGCCTTGGCTAAGGGCGTTTGTTCGGTTACCGGCAATTCGGTTGCGTTACCATATACCGAGCAAGAGGATGAAAAAATAAAATTATTTATTTTTTTTTCGTTACAAAACTGTAACAAGTTAGTAAGCGAAGTAATATTGTTAGTATAGTACATAAGTGGTTTAATCATGCTTTCGCCTACAGCTTTGTACGCGGCAAAATGAATAATCCCAATTATGTTTTTGTAAGACGAAAGGCTTTTACTTAAGGCTTCGTAATCACATAAATTAATATTAATAGTCTCAAAATCCTTATTAGTAATTTGTTTTATTCTTTGGTAGGATTTTTCGTTTGAGTTAGAAAAATTATCAATCGAAACAATAGTGTAATTTGTGTTTTGTAAAAGTTCAATAATGGTATGAGAGCCTATATAGCCTGCACCCCCTGTAATAATAATGGTTTGCATAAAAATTATTTTATGCTACTAATATAGTAAATTATTTGTATTATTGCGTTTATGTATCCGTCGAATTAATTGGGTTTAAAAAATCTATACTCAACAACTACTAGAGATTACCAACAATGTTCTCGTTGTGTAATGGATACCACAGCTGAAGAAATTAGTTTTAATGAATCGGGGGTTTGTAATTATTGTACAAAATATTTGATTGATAAAGCAACCCTATCCTATCAGGGGGAGATTCACGATATGTTGCTTGCTAAACTGGTTTTAAAAATAAAAAAGCAAGGGGTAGGCAAAAAATACGATTGTGTGGTGGGTATTAGTGGCGGGGCTGATAGTTGTTATCTTGCATACGTATGTAAAAACCTAGGATTACGGGTTTTGTTGGTTCATTTAGATAATGGATGGAATTCGACATTGGCGGTGGAGAATATTAAAATTATTGCGGATAAATTTGACTTTGATTACACTAGTTATGTGTTGGATTGGGAAGAGTTTAGAGATTTACAGCTATCCTTTTTTAAAGCCTCAGTTCCTGAAATTGAAACACCAACAGATATAGCAATATTAGGCAGCCTGCATAAAGTGGCCAATAAATACAGCGTAAAGCATATTTTGATGGGCTGTAACTATATTACCGAAGGAATACTACCTAAAAGCTGGCACTACGATGCAAAAGACAAAAAATATGTAACCAATATTCATTCTACTTTTGGAAAGGGGAAGCTAAGGAGTTTTCCGTTTTTTGATTTTTGGACAGAGGCCTATAATAAGTTCATAAAAAGAACCACTATTTTTTATTTGCTTAACTCCATTAACTATGATCGTAAAAAAGCGATAGCAATTTTAAAAGAGCTAGGCTGGAAAGATTATTTGGAAAAACATCATGAGTCGCATTTTACTAAACTGGTGCAAACTTATATTTTGCCAGTTAAATTTAATATCGATTACCGAAAGGTATTTTTATCTGTTTCTCTTTGTAATGGAGATATTATTCGTGAAGACGCTTTAACGATCCTTAAACAACCATATTATGATAAAAGTAAAGTTGGAGCTGAAATTGAATATGTTGGTAAAAAATTAGGAATAACAACTTTAGAATTTGAAAAGATCATGAGTTTGCCAACAAAAACCTATAAAGACTATCCCAACAACCAGAGGATAACATCTCACATTTATAAGATCTATCTTTTTTTGACTAAAAAAACTCGTAATTAATTACAATAATAATTTACAGTGCTTATAAATAATTTTTTTTAACCCCTAATTTAACTTAGTTTTTTATAAATTTATAGTATCGAAGCTTATTGGGTTGATATTTATGATTTATTATTAGCACCATTTTACATTGCTATCATACTCTATGTTGCTTATTTTTTTAAAAATAAAAATCGGTATAAATACAAAAAAGATCATTACAAATATTTTATGCCAGCACTAATTTGCAAATTAATTGGGGGCATTAGCGTTTGTTTAATTTATTCATTTTATTATACTGAGGGCGGTGATGTGAGTAATTATTATTTGACTTCCAAAACGTATATAAACGTTTTGTATTCTGGTAACTTTGATTTGTTTATGGATATGATGAATTTTTATAATATAAATATTCATACATTAACGTTTAATAATGATTATGGCGGAATTTTTTATAGTGGGTCTGATACCTATGCATTATTTACGGTAGTTTTAACTATTCCAATTTGCATTATAGGATGTAGTAGTTTTGTGCCTACAACTATTATTTTAGCTAGTTTAAGTTTTATTGGATTATGGAAACTCTACGAGGTGTTTCTTTATCATTTTCCTCACTTAAAAAAGCAGTTTGCCATAGCAATTTTTTTTATGCCTTCCGTTTTTTTTTGGGGGTCAGGTATTTTAAAAGACACCTATACCTTAAGTTGTGTAGGCTTCTTTACTTATGGAATATTTAACTTTTTTATTATAAAAAATAAAAAAGTTAAATACATAATTTTATTAGTTGCTGCAGGTTTAATTATATTACTAATTAAACCTTATATTTTATTTGCATTACTGCCTGGAACAATTATCTGGTTAAATTTTAGTCGTGTAGATCGTATTAAAAATAGAGTATTAAAAACACTTATTATTCCAATGGCCCTAATATCTATATTATTATTTTTATTTTTTTTATATAGTGTTTTAGATCAATATTTAGGCGAATATAGTTTAGACAATATTTTAAATAAAGCTGTCAAAACTCAACAAGATTTAGTAAGAAGCCAGTATGGTGAAAACAATTTTGATATTGGGGCTTATGAACCAACTTTGGCAGGTATAACCTCAAAAATACCTGTAGCGCTAAATATGGCACTATTTAGGCCATTTTTATGGGATGCTAGAAATCCAGTAATGCTCTTATCAGGATTAGAAAATTTGTTCATGCTTTTATTTTCTGTCTATATTGTTATTAAAGTAAAAATTACAACGCTCTTTAAATCTTTATTTAGTAATCCACTGCTTATTTTTTCATTTTTGTTTGCTTTATTTTTTGCCTTTTCCGTAGGCCTAACCACGTCGAATTATGGCGCCTTAGTTCGTTTAAAAATCCCTTCAATACCATTTTATTTAATTTCGCTCTTTATACTATTTGACCTAAATAAATTAACTTTTGGAAAAAAATAAATTTAAATTTATACGATACTAACATTGAAACTTCTAGCGAATAACACTTGCACATTGCCCGTATTAGAGCGGTTAATACTGATTTAGTGCTTGCTCGGATTTCATAAACATAAAATAGTGCGAAAACCCTCACAAACCCTCACTTCGCTATCTTTTTATTTTTCAAATGTCTGTATAGGTTTAAAGGGATTGCTTCAGCATTACCTCTATTTATTTTTAGAAAAATTATTTTAAAGTTAAAAATATGCGTTCTTTATTTAAAATTAGAGTTGGCTATGTTTTAAGCTATTGGTTTAAAGGCCATTATAAATTTGGTTATAGATAGTATTTGGAATGTTGAAATTACGAAACCTTTCAGCAATAGGTCTGATTTTGTTGTACAATTCGTTTATTGAGTGGTGTTGTAACAAATAATTTATTTCTTTAATAGATAGAAGATAGCCTTCAGTATTTAATTGAGAAATAACACTTCCAATATTATTTTCCTTTATAATTTCTGAATCATCGGAAATGTTAGCTGTTATAACAACTGGTAAACCCAAAGCCCAGTACTCGCCATTTTTTATAGGCGTGCAATATTTTTTTGAAGGTACAGATTTAACAGGTGTAATTCCAAAATCGCCAAGACCCATATAATTTGGTATTTGACTATGATTCACAAATTTTAACGTTAAACAACTTAATGAAAAGTTAGATTTTTGAGCAAGCATTTTAATCTCATCGTAATGATGGGAACTCAGAATGAGTGCGTGAAATTTATCTCCCCAATACAATTCACATTGCCTGAAAAAATCAAACACTTCTGAATCTAAATAAATGCCGCCAAATTTACCTGCATAAACGCATACAATTTTATTAGTTAAACCTAATTCAGAAATCAAATGTTCGTTCTTTCTATTAGCCCAAGAAAATAAATTTAAATTTACGCAAGCAGGTTTAACAAAAAAATTAGTATTTGATATAGCGTATTTTTTAAACGCATAGTCTTTCATACCCTTTGTAGCTGCAATTAAATAGTGGGCTCGTTTGCTCTGAAGTTTTTCAAACCAAAATAATGATTTAAAAGCGACACTGTTTTTTCTCCACGTTCCGTTTTCCAACATTGCCTCGGCATGAGGCTCGTAGCTATCTATGATTAATTTAACTTTAGTTAATTTAGATAAAATATAACCAGCAACCCCAGCAGGAGTGCACCAACAATGTATATATTCGATTTTTTCTTTTTTAATTAATTTATATAAATAAATAAAATTTTTAATCCATTCTATGGTAGATTTAAAACCAAATGAATAATAAGCTCTACTCACATTAATAATTTTTTTGGAAACTACTTTCGATTTTTCAATGGTGTCATCCAAAGTAAAGAGGTAAATTTTAGAGTTGTGAGTAAGTATGGATTCAATAATTTTTAAATATGGTAAAGTATACGTTTGAATAAGCGCATCATCATACTTCCAATAGGTAATTACTAAAATATGAGTGTCTTTCTTCAAATGATTCTTTTTAAAATTGCAAAAAATCGTTTTTTAAATACAAAGGCTGGCGAAGCCTTTATGCTTTTTATTAGATAAGTTCGGGCCGCTGCATTATGTTTACCTGTTAATGCCAAATGCAGCGATATATAGGAAAAACAGCTGGCTTTAAATTTACGAATATCATCTTTATAATAATTAATAATAGATTGGTTAGATAAAATAGAGTTCATAAAGACATCAAATCTTAATATTAATTTATCTTGATTAGTTGTTACTACGCTTCTTTCCGGATGATTTATAACACTGGAGGTAATGGTATTAACACAATGAATGGGATATTTAACTGCTAGTCGAAGCCATAAATGCCAATCTTCAAGAGCTGCCATGGCGCGATTTTCTTCAAATGGATTTTCGAGCGCAATATCTCTTCTTATAATTACACCATTGCAACTTAAAAAATTACCATATATTAAGTCTTTATTTGCAGTAACATAAACTGGGCCTTCACTATATTTTTTTAATTCTCCATTTTTCAAATCATACCGTAAATGAAACACTTCAGGAGAATTATTGATAGAAATAAAATCATGAGCAACTTTTAAATGATTAGGATATAATGTATCGTCGGAATCTATGAACATAACATAATCGCCATTAGCTTTTTTTAATCCATTATTTCGAGCTGCTCCTCTTTCGCTATTAATCTGATAGAAATAGGATATTTTTATAAGTGGATTTTCTTTAATAATCTCGGCTATAATTTTATCAGTATTATCTGAACTCCCGTCATCTACAATAATTAATTCATAATTAGTATAACCTTGTAATAGTATTGTATTAACTGTGCTTTTAATAAAATGAGCACGATTGTATGTGGGAATTATTATTGAAAATAGTAAAGACATTGCTTAGTTGACTTGTAGATGAACATCAAAAAAATCTTGTTTAGTGCAAAATTCATGCTTATTCATCACTTTATTGTTTAATAGGATTGTATAATCATATCTCACCAAAAAATCATAAATGTCTTCTATGTTATTATTATTGTTAATTATTAATGGTGGATGAATAGCTAAAATAATAATTGGTTTAAATTTAGAAATAGTCTTTTCAGCTCCCAATAAAACATCATATTCACTTCCTTCTGCATCAATTTTAATTAGATCTACTTTTGAAATAGTGTTTTCATTCACAAACAAGTCTAAAGATGTTACATTTATTTTTACAGGTATTCTATCTCTATGATTTTTTGACACTAAACTATTTGAATTACTTCCTTCATCAGAAGATAAATAAAAATCAATGACTGTGTTTTCTTTTGCAATAGCTTTATTTATAGGAAATACAACCTCAGTAACTTTATTCAATTGTATTACTTTTTTTAAAACTTCAAATGTTTTTGGTGTAGGTTCAAACGAATATAACCGTCCTTTTTTTGTCATTAATTGAGCGCATATCATTGACATTAAACCTAGGTGGGCTCCAATATCAAAAACCATCATATTAGGCTTACAAACTTTTTTTAAAAATTCTATGTTTTCTTTTTCGTAATCACTTTCAAAATAACGAAACCATTTTGCAGGAAACTTAATGGTAAAGCCATTCACATGGCAAGATTGTCCTCTACCGAAAGAGATAAAATCTATCAACACATAAAGTAAATTTTTAATTATTATCATGTATTTAAGATATAAGTTAAATATAAAAGACTTTTACGCAACATTAATAATATTATATAATGGTAAAATATTTTCAATAGAAAAACGATTAATAACTGATTGATGTAGGTTAGTTCCAAAAGTTTGACTTAAATTGTTTGATTGATTTTTAATTGCAATATACATTTCATTAGCTGAATTTTCTTTTGAGACTAAAATAGAATTTATATTGTTTATTAAATATTCGTCAACATCTCCTATCCCAGAGCAGGTTACAACTGCTTTTTTGCATAATCCTGCTTCTTTAATTATAACTGAACTCGAGTCTAAAATAGAAGGATGAATTAATGCGTCGCAAGCCGTTAAATAATCCATAATATTTGACTTAAATCCTAATAGAAAAACTCGATCCGATAGGTTCAGTTTTTTTATATATGATTCAAGTTCTGCACTATAGGTTCCAGTGCCTAATAAAAGTAGTTTTGCATCTACTCCGTCATCAATTAATTTTTTCACAACCTCTATAGCAATTTCCGGCCTTTTCGGTTTAATCATTCTACAGGCTGTAATAAAAAGTAAATTCGCTTTGTATGTTTCTTTTATTTCTTTAACGATTTTAGGATTAGGTTGTTGATATAGGTTAAAATTATAAGCTAAATAAATTATGCGTATTTTTTTTTCAGAAACGCCTTCTATCATTACCATATGATCTTTACACCTTTTAGATACAACAATTATTTCTTTAGCTAAAAAATAAACTAATTTGTTTAAAAGTATAAATTTTTTACTTTTTAATAAATAAGCCTCGTCAATAATATGTCTGCATGCTATAACTCTAGCTTTGATAAAATATTGTGCAAGAACTGCTGAAAGCGAAGCGTTTTCAATGTGAGAATAAACAATATCTATTTTATTATCTTTACAAAACCGTATTAAAAATATTGCATGTTTTATAAAATAAATAAATGATTTTTTTGGGATGTTATGTGAATATGTTTTAGCACCTACCTTTTGACAATACTCATGGTAAATTCCTTTTTCTGTTTGGGTTAGAACGAACAATGTGTGCCCCTGTTTATAAAATGATTCTATAAGAGATTCTGTGTCTCTAGAGCGTTCATTAAAAGATGTGTAGAATAATAAATTCATTCTTTATTAATTTGCTTTGCGGGTATCCCTACTATAACTGAATTTTGTTTAAATGATTTATTTACTAAGCTATGGGCACCAATAATGGAGTTTTTACCAATGGTTACATTTTTTAAAATAGTGACTTTTGCTCCTACCCATACATTTTCTTCTAAACAAATTTTGCCAGTATTGTATCCACTATTTTTAATTAATTGATTATTCCCGTATTTATGATTTTGGTCACGTATTACGACCATTTCTGCTATTGAACAATTTGATTTGATTTCAATATAATCGTGAGCCACAATTGTAGTTTGCGTACCAAAGGAACTATCACTAATTTTTAAAGTGGCATTTTTTTCAACTACTAAATGCGTACCTCTAGCAAATTGAGAATTTTTAATAAAACAATGCGCTCCATCTACACAGGTAATTGTACATTGAGGCGCAATGTAGCTTTTAAAATCGATATTTAATGAAGGGCATTTTAATTTAAAATGAATAATTCTAAGAACAGATGCAAGCTGATTTGCTAAATGAAAAAACATTCTGTATGTTTTATTAAAATATATCATAAAATTAATTATACTAAAAATAAATATTGATTATTTTTTTTATCACTTTTTAGTTTTTCGATACTGGTTTTTACAATTATTAAATAGTCATTTAAATGATCTTCCTGATTATAAATAATGTTAGATTTTGTTTTTTTTAATCCTTTAAATTTGTCTTTTAATACTATTATTGGATGGTTTATTTTGAATCTTTGTGTAATTGCTGGATAAATTTTTTTAAGTAATTTTTGTTCTTCTCGAATTATTTTATAAAACTTCTGAGAATTGCTACTTGGCGTAACTATATTTACAAACCCAATTGCAGTGCAAAAAGCAATTTTTGTTTTTTGAGATGAAATCCGAATTGTATATTCCATATCAACAATTTTAAAACTTGTACTTAATAGTCCTAAATGGCTTAATGACTCTTTTCTAATTAATAAACTTAAACCACAAAATAAAAAAGGAGTATTTCTTTCTTTCCATTGTTTAAAACCCGCTATATAATTTGTTTTTTCAAATACTTTCTGACTAAAATTATACCCCCAACCATCAAAACCTAATACATCTATATTTTTGTTTAAAATTAAAAATTGTTTCGCTTGCATAATAAGTTCAAAATCGAAAACATCATCATCTGTTATAATTTTAATTAGCTCGCCTCGTGCCATAAGCATCGCTTTATTAGTACCATGTGCCTCTCCAAAATCTTTTTCTGAAATAAATTGATGAATTTTTTTATGTTGATATAGATCTTTTAAATAATCAACAGTTCCATCTGTGCTTCCTCCATCTACAATTACAATTTCCTCATCTTCTTTACAAGCATCAAGTAAATATGGTAACGTAGTTTTTAAATACGATACTTTATTGTATGTTGTCATTATATATGAAAGTGTAATTGCCATTTATTTATAACCTAGTTCTTTGGCGTAAGCGATCATGTTTTCTTTGGGTCTTATTTTAACAGGTTTAGCGGGAGTGCCAACATAAATAGTCCAGGGTTCGGTATCTTTTGTAACCAAACTATTTGCTCCCACCACACTGCCTTCAGCAATGGTAATGCCCGGCATAATAACCACGTTGGTCCCGATGCCTGCAAAACGGCTTATTTTAATAGTTGAGAAGGTAACGTTATCTCTATATTTATCAGGTACAGTTACGCTTGTAAACCCATGCCCCAAAAACGAATCACTTCCAGCAATTATTCTAGTTCCTGCAGCAATGGTTGCAAAATCTTGAATGATTAATTTACTTTTTTCGCCCCCAATTACTGTAATATAAGGTGAAATATGAATATAATCGCCTATTTCTGCCTGAGTAGTAATATATACACCATGGTCAATAGCCACATGGTTTCCAATACTAACCAAGTGGGGTCGTTTAATTATTACTGTAGGCGCTATAAATACGTCATCGCCGATGTGTTTTAAAACGCTGATATCAAATTTTTCCATTAGTATGGGTAAACTGCTTTATAGAAATTAATCGTATTTAAAATACCTTCTTCAAAATTTTGGAACTTAAATGTAGGAAAAACTTTCGAAAATTTTTTATCGTCCATTACTTTTCGCGGTGCGCCATCTGGCATTGTTTCATCCCATTTGATAGAAAATTTATTGTTAAAATATCCATTTATTATTTCAACTAATTCTTTTACGCTTAAACCAAAATTTTGTGCAATATTTACTGGTTCTGCCAAACCGAGTGTTTGTTTAGTGTTTATAATTTGAAAAACTATTTTTCCAAAATCTTCGGCATATAGCCATTCGCGGATTGCGACGCCTGTTCCCCAAATGTCTATTTCTTCTTTATGTTCTTTTTCAGCCTTTACAAATTTTGAAATAAGCGCGTTTAACGCGTGTGCTTTGTTAGGATTGGTTGAATCGTAAGGACCATACATATTTGGCACCAATAAATAAATAGACTTAATTTGGTATTGCCATGAAAAACTTTCGCCAATGCTCCACATCATTCTTCTGGTACTTCCATATGCCATTACCGAACGATGAAGGTGCCCGTTCCACCATTCTTCTTCAATAAAAGTGGTAGAAGTAGAAGGGTAGGCACAGTTCGCTATAGGATTAATAACAATTGGTTTTTTTGGCAACGAAACTATAGCTTCATACATGTTTAATAAAATACGTGTATTGTCTAAAATTACATTTGCAGCAAATTGAGACACATAATTTAAACTTCCAACATGAGCGGCACAATTTATTATAAAGTCGGGTTGATATTCTTCAAAAAATGCTTTAGTGCCGAATAAATCTAACAGGTTAAAATTTTCTGTAGAGGCGATAATAATTTTTATGTTATTATCATCAAATACTTTTTTTACATTTTTTCCAACAAAACCAGTTGCGCCAAGTAGAAGTATTTTTTTATTTACCATCCTGTTTTTATTGTATTTATTATATACTCTGCTTTTTCTATATTAATACCATCATGAATTGGTATATGAATTTGAGTTTCGTCAAATTTTTGCTGACGAGGCAAATCTCTCATCCCACCAAATACAGTATTTTTATCAATACGCTGATGAACAACTGAAGCAATAACGCCCTTTGCTTTTAGAGATCGAATAAATTCTAATCTTTTTTCAACATGTAAACCAAATAGCCAATATGCACTTTGCCTGTCATCTTTGTATTTAAATATGTTTATACCAGGGAATGATTTTAATTCCTGTTGGTAGTAACTTACTATTTCCCTTCTCTTTATCATTCTTTCATGATAGTTTAGAATGTTAGATAAGCCTAAAGATGCAGCGTAATTATTTAAATGATACTTAAAACCTATATTACTAATATTATAATCTCTTTCTCCAAGTTCAGTTAAAGGTGCATTATTCCTATCAATTCCAAACCATTTAAGTATTGTTGCTTTTCTAGAATTGATAACATCTTTAAAGGAAATAGCACCGCCATCGCCAGTTGTTAAATGTTTTATTGCTTGAAAAGAAAAGCAAGTATAATCACTTATTTGTCCAATAAATTTATTTTTATACGTCGCACCAAGCGCATGAGCAGCATCTTCAATAATTGCGATATTATGTTCTTTTGCCAACATGTTTATTTCATCCATATCACATGGGTATCCGCCCCAATGAACTGGAATAATTGCGCGCGTTTTTGTTGTTATTTTTTGCTTTATGGATTCAACGGATATGTTACCTGTTTCATAATCTATATCTGCAAAAACAACTTTCGCTTTTTGTTGCAATACAACTAAACCAGTTGCTACAAAAGTTTGAGCAGGAACAATAACTTCATCGCCTTCGCCAACACCTGCTAATACAAGTGATAAATGAAGTGCTGAAGTGCCTGAATTTACCGACACACAATGTAATAAGCCTAATTCTAGTTCTAGTTTTTTTTCAAATTGTTTTACTACTTCGCCTTCACTCAAAAAAGTAGAATTCAAAGTTTCAGCAATATTATTTATTGAATTTGGATTTATATATGTATTAAAAATCGGGATATTCATGGTTTAAATTAGCTAATTTTCTTGAATGACGCATCTAATGAAGGCCAAACAGAAATATCTTGATGCATGGCTGTAATATTGCCTCTATGTATGCTTTTTTCATCTAATGGGTCATAAATAGTTATTTGAAAGGCATTGAAGGCGACATCATAATTTGATGACGGAGAAGAGGAATCAAGTGCGAGATGAAAAAAATATTCATTTGCATTTAATAAATTCTGAGGTATTATTAACTCACTTATATAAATGCCGTTAGTCGCCTTTTTCTTACCATCCCAATCTATTTTAGTATCTGTTCCAATCATAACTTTTTGACCATTTTGATTCAATAATAAGAAGTTAGGGGTAATTAATTTATCTGCTCTATTTATCCACTTTATTTCCACTCTGATTGGCTCATTGGTACTATATCTATTCGTAATTTCGTTGTTTTGATTTAGAACTTTTGCCTCAATAATTTCAGCTTCCTTACTTTCATTAAGTTTATTATTAATGTACGTTGTGCTTGATGAAACATCACCATACAAATATTTATACACGGCCGAATTAATGTCTTCAATTTCATTTACAATCCCTTTAACCATATAAACTCCTTTTTTACATAAGCTCTGTATTGAATTCATGCTATGGCTCACAAACAAAATAGTTCTTCCACTTTGACTTATGTCGCCCATTTTACCCATGCATTTTTTTTGAAATTCGGCATCGCCAACAGCAAGTACTTCGTCTATTATTAATATTTCGTTTTCTAAAAATGCGGCAACGGCAAATGCCAAACGCAACTGCATGCCACTACTGTAATGTTTTAGGGGCGTGTCAATAAATTTTTCTACACCGGCAAAATCAACAATGGCATCAAAGTTTTTTTGTATTTCTGCTTTACGCATACCCAAAATACTACCATTCATATAAATGTTTTCACGCCCACTTAATTCAGGATGAAAGCCAGTACCCACTTCTAATAAACTTGCAATGCGCCCTCTACAAATAATTTTACCGCTTGTCGGCGGCGTAATTTTACTAAGTATTTTTAGTAAAGTTGATTTGCCAGCGCCATTTTTTCCAATAATACCAATAGTATCTCCAGCCTCAACATTAAAGCTAACATTTTGTAAAGCCCAAAAAGCTTCCATTTTATTTTTTGTTTTAAATACAGAAGAAACACTATCGCGCAAACTTAAATAGGGTTGTTGGTTAGCATTAATGCTAAATTTTTTACTAATGTTTTGTATTTCTAAAATGGGCTTCAAGTTTTTGGTGGCAAAAAATCTAAAACACAAATAGTATGCTTTAAATTGCTTGCTACAATTCAAAATTAGGGTATTAGTTTTAAAAAAACTAATCTAACGCAAATACATTTTATGCACGAGTAAAGCATAATTTTTAACATAACATTAAGTAGAGTGCTATTACCCTACCCATTTTTCATACCATAGCTGAAACATGAGTATATGCCATATTTTCGTTGCATTTTCTTTTTTACCTAAATAAAATTCTTTTTTAAGTTTATCAATTTCTGTTGGGTTAAAAATTCCTTGCTGCTTTATTTTTTTATCGTTTAAATAATTTACGACTAAGTCTTTTAATTCGTTTGATAACCAGTTTTCAATAGGTATTGCAAATCCCATTTTAGGCCTATCCATTAGTTTTTTTGGAATATACTGATGTACAATTTCTTTTAAAATGTGTTTTTTAACTCCTTTGTTGTATTTGTAATTATCAGGCAATTGGGCTACAAATTCGATAATGCGATGATCTAAAAAAGGCTCTCGCCCCTCTAAGCTCGCGGTCATTGTTGCTCTATCCACTTTTTGTAAAATGTCATCTACTAAATACGTTTCATAGTCGATTGCTTGCATAAAAGCTAATGGCGAATAAAATTCTTTTTTTAAGTCGTTACTTAAGTAGGCCGTTTTAAGTGGCTGTGTTTTTTTTAAAAACAGGTTTTCTAAATCATCATTATTAAACTGCTCACTTAAATTAAGCATTATGTTTTGATGTGAAGGATTATTAAGTAACGATTTTAGTTTTTCGTATCGGTTGTAAAAATTATATTTGTTTTTAAAAATTGGTATTTTATTTGCAGAAATACGATTCATAAAAGTTGATGAAGTAGTTCTTATAGATTTTGGCAATTGGTTTAAAAAATTGCCATATTTTAGTATGTAATCATAGCGGTTGTATCCGGCAAAAACTTCATCCCCCCCATCTGCGCTTAATGCAACACTAACTTGTTTTTTTGCCATTATGCTCACTAATGTAGTGGGTATAGCGCTACTATCGGCAAAAGGTTCGTCGTAATAATAGGGTAATTGTTTTATTAACTCCAAAGCTTCTTTTTGCGTGCACTCGTATTCATAATGTTTGGTGTTAAAATGTTCTGCAACAGTTTTTGCATAAGGCGCTTCGTTTAAACCAATATCAGGTACAGCAATGGTAAATGTTTTTATTTTTTCTAAATTATTTTTTTGCAACAAAGCAGTAACACAAGTACTATCGTAACCACCACTTAAAAAAACACCTACCGGCACATCGGATACCATACGGTAATTGACGGCAGAAGTCAGTATTTTTTCAGTTTCAACTTTTGCTTCCTCAAATGATATATCTAATTTCGGTTTATTATAGGCATCATATACGTTCCAGTACTTTTCAATCTTGAATGTTGAGCGCTGAATACTCAATTCCAAATAATGTCCGGGCTGCAGTTTAAAGCAATTATTAAAAATACAATGGGGCGTTGGTACGTTTCCAAATTGCATAAAAGCAGCTACGGCTTTTAAGTTTATTTCTTTTTTAAAATTTGGATGTTGATGAAAGGCTTTTAGTTCGGATGCAAACAGAAATAAATTATTATACCAATAATAAAAAAATGGCTTAACTCCCGCTCTGTCCCTAACACAATAAATTTCCTCACTTAGTGTATTGTATATTACAAATGCAAACATGCCTATAAACTTTTGAATACAATTAATACCCCATTGTGCAAAGGCATGCAAAATAACTTCCGTATCGGAGTTGCTAATAAATTGATGATTTAATAAGGCTAACTCGGTTTTTATTTCTTTATAATTATAAATTTCGCCATTAAATGTTATCCAAAAATGCTGGTATTGCATGGGCTGATTGCCCTGGTGCGTTAAATCTATAATTGAAAGTCGGCGATGCCCTAAACCTACTTGTGTATTGTTTGAGTCAAAAAAAATGGTGTTACCACCATCAGGGCCTCTATGAGCCAGTGTATTGGTCATTTTAGTTAACAGGTCTTCATTAGACATTTTATTAAAATCTATAAAGCCTGCAATGCCACACATAGTTTACTTTTGTTTTTCTATAAAATTAAGTAAATCGTTTTCGGTTTGTTTATAAGAAAAAATGCTACTTAGCGACGAATAGTTTTGTTTATCAACACAAAAATAATAGAGTAATTGCGCTGCATCTAACTTCTCTCTATCGTGAATAAAAAGTGCCAAAAGTTGTTTTGTTTGTAATGTGGAATAACAATAATTAATGTGTAGCTTTTTAAGGAGTTCAAAACGTTCGGCATCATTATTAAATACGCTTAATTTATTAGTCAACGATTTTAACTCAACCTCTTCCATTTCTTTTGCACAATCGTTTTGTTTGCCTTGCTTTTTATTTTTTGATTCGATTAAAATTTTAGTCAGTTCTTTTTTAGAAGACTCGAATTTAAACCCATTTTCTAAATTTTTTGTATTGGTCTTATCCACAATATTATAGTATGCAATTTTTACCAATTTTAATTTTTCAATTTCAAAATCTATATAGTTTAATAGTGTTTCGGTTTGTTTTACAGTTATACAATTGTTTTTAAATACATTTTCTAAAATAATAAATTTATCATCCGGCACTTCTGTTTTACTCATTAAAATGGCAATGTAGTTAATATATTCCTGAGGCATTTCTTTTTCACAAATCCCCTCTTTAGGTAAGTTATTAAAGTATATGGGTTTATCTTTAATTAATTCGCAAAAATGGCCCAATATTGTATTTCGGTATTTGTTGGCGGTATCTGCTATAGGTTTTTTAGGCACAATTGGCGAAATTATTTTTTGAATTTCGTTTATACTTATAAAATTTAGGGTTAATTTTTTATTTTGGTTTTCTACCTTATAAGTAAATTCTTTATGTTGCGTTGGTTTCGATTTTTCGAGTAAAAATATTTTTTTATTTACTATTAAGCCACGTTCAAATTCTATTTTCAGCGTCAGTGTATCCTCATCAATATCTGTAACTAAAACGGTTGCTTGTTCATGCCCATTATAAAGTTTTGTATTAATAAACAGTTTAAATAATTCGCCTTGCGCAGAGTAAATGCGTAAGTTATTTTGTGCTTGTGTTACTAAACACAACGCAATAAATAAATATAAAAGGCTTTTTTGCACTTAGTAAAATTACTATAAATTAGTTTCTGTGTTAGTTTTATTAAAATGGTGGTAAACTAATTTGGCTTTTGCTTTGCCAATGTGTTTTTCTAAATCCTCTAAACGTGTTTGTTTAATAGTATTTACACTTTTTAATTCTATTAATAATTTTTCTGCAGTTTTAACACTAATTCCTTTTATGTTATTAAGTTCTGTTTTAAAAGTTTCTTTACTGCGTTTGTTGCGATGGTGTGTTATGCCAAATCGATGCGCCTCATCCCGTATCTGCTGAATTATTTTTAAGGTTTCGCTACGTTTATCTAAATACAAAGGCAACGAATCGTTAGGGAAATAAATTTCTTCTAAACGCTTTGCTATACCAATAACGGTAACCTTACCCATTAAGTTTAATTTTTTTAAGCTCTCTATCGCTGCTCCCAACTGGCCTTTACCGCCATCTATTACAATTAATTGTGGTAAGGGTAACTTTTCATCTATAACTCTAGTATATCTGCGTGTAATAACTTCTTCCATGGTCGCGAAATCGTTAGGACCATCCACCGTTTTTACAGTAAAATGGCGGTATTCATTTTTTGCAGGCTTTCCATTAATAAACACAGGCATTGCACTTACTGCAAAATGCCCTTGTATGTTACTATTATCAAAACCTTCAATGCGCCTAGGCTGTTCTTTCAACCGCAAATCTTTCATCATTTGGTTCATTATTCTATCCGTGTGTTTATCAGGGTCTGTTAGGGCAATTTGTTTTTCGCGCTCTTGTTTATAAGCCAAAGCATTTTTATAACATAAATCTAACAACTGTTTTTTATCGCCAATTTTTGGAATAACATAATCGCAATCTGGTAACGAAATTTCGGGGGCAAAGGGAACTAAAATTTCTTTACTTAGGCTATTAAATCTATTTCTAAACTCTATAATAGCAAACAGTAAAAGTTCTTCATCGCTTTCGTCAATTTTCTTTTTTAACTCTATTGTTTGAGCATGAATAATGGCGCCATTTATTATTTTAAAATAGTGAGCATATGCATTTTTATCATCGCTTATAATATTTATAACATCGATGTTAGTAATAGAAGGATGTACTATAGTTGATTTACTTTGATAAGCGCTTAAGGCGTCTATTTTATTCTTAATATTTTCAGCTATTTCAAAATCATAACGGTTAGCAGCTTGGTTCATTTTTACTCTTAAATCGCGTAGGGCAAAGCCTAAATCGCCTTTAATAATTTGGCGTATTTCATTTATATTTTCATCATAGTCTTCAACACTTTGGTTGTTTATGCATGGTGCTTTACAGCGCCCTATATGAAATTCGAGACAGGCACGAAATTTTTGTTTATCAATATTTTCTTTGCTTAAATTTAAGCTGCAGTTACGCAGCGGATACATTTGTTTTATTAAATCTAACAAAAAGTACATTGTTTTTGGATTGGCATAGGGGCCAAAGTACTCGCTTCCATCTTTTATATGTTTTCGTGTAGCGAATAACCTAGGGAAACGCTCAGTTTTTAAAGTTATCCAAGGATAGGTTTTATCGTCGCGCAGGTTAATATTATAGCGTGGTTTTAAACTTTTAATTAAATTATTTTCTAATAATAAAGCATCTAATTCGGAATTTACTTTAATAGTTTTTATTTCCACTATTTTTTTTACAAGTAGCCTTAGCCTGGCATTGTCGTGTTCTTTTGTAAAATAACTCGACACTCTTTTTTTTAAATTTTTTGCTTTGCCAACATACAATAATACACCTGCTTCATCAAAATACTGATAAACGCCAGGTGTTTCGGGTAGCGTTTTAAGATGAATGTGTATTTGTTCAGGTATCATTAAATAACAAATTTACAAACTGTTTGTTAGTTACGAGAATAAAAAAACCCGCCTCGATGAATCGAGGCGGGTTTTTTTATATTAACTAAACAATTAGTCTTTAATTACTTTTATTGTTTGGGTAGTATTAGTATCCGTATTTTTTACTTTAACAAAGTAAATACCTTTAGCTAAGCTAGTAGTATTAATTTTTTCGCTGTTAGTAATAGTAGTTGTTAAAACAACTTGACCTAACGTGTTAAAAATTTGAACTGTTCCAGTAACTCCCGAAATTGTAATTTCGTTAGTAAATGGGTTAGGATAAACACCAGCATTTGTATTTTCTATGGCGTTAGTTGTTAAACCAGTACAATTTGCCATAACCAATGGCGCTGTAAATGTTTTAGTACAACCATTAGAACCAGCACCAGTTACAGATAAAACATAATTACCAGCAGTAGTAGGAGTTGCTAATGCAACAACATTAGTAGTAACAGTGCTATTTGGTGAAGACCAAACATATGAAACACCACCTGATGCAGTTAACGTTAATTGTGCAGTGCTTGAAGTACAAATTGTAGGTCCAGCACTTGCCGTCATTGAAACGTTTGGAGCAGCATTTACGTTAATAACAATTGCATTTCCGCCAAAACATAGACCTGATGACGCGCCAACTGAATACGTTGTTGTTACTGAAGGAGTAACTGCAATTACTTGAGATGTAGCACCATTACTCCAAGAGTAAGTTGTTGCACTACTAAATGCAGAAATAGTTGTAGTATTTCCTGCACAAATAGTAGTTGAACTTGCACTTACGCTAACAGATAGGCTAGAACCAACTGTAACAGTAGCTGTTTTTGCTGGGCAAGTTACACTATTGTTAACTGTAGTTAAAGTATAAACTGTTGTGGAAGCTGGATTAACAACGATAGAAGAAGTTGTTGCACCACCTGGTTGCCATGTGTAACTAGTGGTACCAAAACTATTGTTTGCAGTTAAAGTTGTGCTAACGCTAGGACAAGTTGTATAACTAGCAACAGTTGCGCCACAAGGTAAAGAATAATCTACATCGTCAATCCCAATATAGTCACTGTTTGCTCCATTTAAACCACCATCATCAACGGTATATCTAAATGCAAAACGACCAGTAACAGTACCAGTAATACCACTTAAAACAACAGCATAGGTTGTCCACGATTGTGGGTAACCATTTACTGTACCATTGCTTACCGTGCTAGTTGTACCAACGCTGTACAATGGGTTAATGTCTAATAAAAGAGTTGTAAAACTTCCAACTGCAGTAGTACCAGTGCCAATTGCACCTGTGCTTGTACCAGCAGTACTCATACGTAATTGTAAACGGTCAGGATAAGTGGTTGTAGCAGTAGCAGTTCTTGTCGCAAAGCGAATAATTGCACCATTTGTTAAAGATACGGTTGGTGTAATTAAAAAGTTACTAATACCACCCGCTGTAGCAGCTTGGCTTCTGAAATCTACTGCGTAATAATCATTTACTCCACCGCTATTGGCGGCAAAGTTAGCGCCATTGCCTTGAAACCAACTAACTGTACCTTGTGGTACCGAATTGTTTTGTATTGACCAACCTGCAGTTGTTGGGTTAAATGGAGACGTAAAGCTTTCGCTTAAAGTTTGAGCTTGTAAGGCAAATGTACCAAACGCCGCCGCAACTAATAATGTAATTTTTCTTTTCATGTTGTTATTTAATTTAAAAATTTTAGGTAACGAATATATAACTATTTTTTCACATATTACTGTTAAATTTTACAGGTGGCAAATTTATAGAGTATCCCTTAATCTTTTCGGCAAACTGGCCACAATTAAATTATATGAATCATCAATCCAATTAAAAATTAATTTTTTGGACGCTAAACCATTACAAAGTATTGTATTCCAGTGGGCTTTATTCATGTGGTATCCAGGTAATACACAACTATAATTCTCACGTAACTCAATAGCTTTTTCCGGATTACACTTCACGTTAAATTGTACTGGATTACTTTCAATACCCATCAATAAAAAAACTTTCCCTGCCACTTTAAAAACTAATGTTTCACTATCAAACGGAAAACTTTCGGTAACCGCCTTTTTTTTAATGCAGTAATCTCTTATTTCTTCGACATTCATATTTTTTTGTACCGATTTTGCTAAATTATATTTGGCATTTGCCCTTACAATAGCATAAAAATAATAATTTGTAAGCCTAAAAAATTTAAAAATTGCACCATTTTGGTAAAAAGTAACAAAATTGTTTACGCGCTTTTATTTAAAAAACAACCAATTATAAGTAAAAACCTACCAAATATAAAATATATACTGTTTTATAACAATTAAATTAAAATATTTGTGTCAAATTATCGTTAATCATTTAAAATAGATTTTTTCTTCAAAGAACTATTTACTATGTTTGGCATCTATAAAAAACAAAATTTAAACTAACATAAAAAAATAAAACAAAATGAGCACAAAAAAAACATCGGGAGGTTTCCCACTAATTGTTTCAGCATTGGCAATCGTTATCTGTATTTGCTTAGGTTGGGCTATCTACAAAACAATTTTAGGTTCAGCTTCTAATTTTGAAGGCGGTGATTCTGAAAAAGGACATCCACACAACATTTTAGGTACTATGTACAAGGGCGGATTTATTGTGCCAATTTTAATTGGGTTCTTGTTAACAGTAATTACTTTTGCAATTGAGCGTTTTATTACCATAATGAAAGCCAATGGCGCTGGTGCTACTGATAAATTTGTAGGTAGAATTAAAACCTTAATTGGTAGCCACGATTTTGATGGAGCAATTGCTGAGTGTAATAAACAAAAAGGCTCTTTGGCCAACGTGGTACACGAAGGTGTTTTAAAATATAAATTCGTACAAGGCGATAGCCAAATGGATAAGGAAGCAAAAGTTGTTGCTATTCAAAAAGCTATTGAAGAAGCTACTGCTTTAGAATTACCAATGTTGTCAAAAAACATGGTAGTTATTTCTACAATGGCGTCTATTGGTACATTAGCTGGGTTAATTGGAACAGTTGTGGGTATGATTCGTGCGTTTGCCGCTTTATCTGCAGCAGGTGCACCCGATACTTCAGCCTTAGCAACTGGTATCTCTGAAGCCTTAGTAAATACATTAGTAGGTATCTTAACCTCTGCTTTAGCTATCATTTTTTACAACTACTTCAGTAACCGTATCGACCAAATTACCTATTCAATGGATGAAGCTGGAATGTCAATCATTCAAGAGTTTCAATCAAGCGGTAAGTAGTTTTGGCCGTTGGAAGCAGACCTTGTCGAAGCGACCTTATTCAACTAATTCTATTAATTAATAACTAATAACTAATTAAAATGTCAAAAAAACCATCAAAAGGAGGAGCCCCAGCGTTAGATATGACGCCCATGGTGGATTTAGCCTTCCTACTGGTAACATTTTTTATGTTAACTGCATCCTTTCGTATGGCAGAGCCTGTTGTAGTTGATCCGCCGTCGTCTATTGGCATGGTAGATTTACCCGATAATCACATTATGGTTACAATTGATGATAAAGGGCGTGCTTTTTTTGGAATCAGTAACTCAACAGCTAAAATGAATGCCCTACGCGAAATGGCAGCTAAATATAAAGTAGGCTTTACCGAAGAGCAAATTGTAAAATTTAGCGGTTTACCAAGCTTTGGCGTTGATTTAAAAGATTTACCAGCGTACATAAACACCAAAGAAGATAAACGCAGTGCATTTCAACCCCAAAAAGGTGTGCCTTTGGATACCATTATACCAAACAATCAGTTAAAAGATTGGATTGCTATTGGTGGTAAAGAAGCTGTTAAAATGTATTTAGATGCTAAAGAAAAAGCAGCTAGTGCAGGTGGCGAATTTAAAGCCGAAAAGCCTCGCTATGCCATTAAATGCGCATCCACTACCAAATACATTTACGTAAAAGACGTTATTAAAACATTTACCGATTTAAAAATATATCAGTTTAATTTAATTACAAGCCTCGAAGGCGGCGGAACAATTGTTGAACCGATTAAATAATTATTAATTTTTAGTTCTTAGTTTTTAATAAAAATTCAATATTAAAAACTAAAAACTTATAACTAAAAACTTAAAAAAATGGCAGAAATAGCAGACAGTGGTGGCGGAGGCCACAAAGGTGGCAAAAAAAGAGCCAAAAAACAAAGTACACGCATAGATATGACACCAATGGTGGATTTAGCGTTTTTGTTGTTAACGTTTTTTGTACTTACAGCTACATTTAGTAAGCCTAAATCAATGGAATTAACGTTTCCGGCGCCACCCGATCCAAATATTAAACAACCCCCAATTAAAAATGGTGTTACTTTTTTATTAAGTAAAGACAATCGTATTTTTTATTACGAAGGCGAGTTTAGAGCAGCTGACGATGATAAGGGCAAAAAAACAGAATTGGCGGAATTAAATTTTTCGAAAGAAAGTTTACGCAAATATTTACTTGGCAAAAGTAAAGACATGCAAACAAAAGTGTTAGCCTTAAAAGCAAAACACGAGTCGAAACAGCTGGCTGATAGTACTTACAAACGTATGGTGCGCGAAGCCAAGGCAGATAAAACTACGCCTACCTACTTAATTAAAACGGATGATAAAGCCACTTATAAAAATGTAATTGATGTAATTGATGAGTTAAATTACAATGTGGTTGGTAAATATGTGATGGTAGATATTATAAAACCAGAATACGATATGTTACTTGAAAAAGTAGGAAAATAAAATAAAAATAAATTGATTTATGGAATTAGTTAATTCTGTGCATCTAAATAAAAAAGAAAGGAGAAAATTATGTTATTTTTATTAATAGGGATATTTGCGGTTGTTAGTGTAACGATGCTGCTAATTGACCTAAAAACAGGCTGGACAGGCGAGAGCTATGATAGCCGTAACAATGTGGTTTTTGAAGGCAGAAACCAAGAGTATGGCGCTTACGAATTACGCCAAAACTATAATAAACGCGTGGTGTTTATTTTAGCTGGGATGATTATATTTTCGTTGGCCCTATTAGGTGTAAAAAAGTTTATGGATAGGCCTAAAACTGAAGAGGTGGTTGATAATTTAAAAGTGGAACAAATAGATTTAACACCACCGCCACCGGTTGAAGAAACTCCACCACCACCACCACCACCACCACCACCGCCAATGGTTGAAATGATAGCATTTACACCACCGGTAATTAAAGATGATGCTGTTGAGGAAGAGCCGCAAAAATTACAAGAAGAAGTAAAAGAAACCCAAGTTGGTGCTAAAGACCAAGAAGGTGAAAAAGATATTGTTGCCCCCCCAACCGAAGAGGTAAAGGGGCCAACTGAAACTGCAGCTCCAGAAATTTTTACAATTGTGGAGGAAAATGCAGAGTTTCCGGGAGGAAATATAGAAATGATGAAGTATATGCAAAAAAACACACAATACCCAACAATGGCTCGCGAGGCAGGTATTAGTGGCAAATGCTTTTTAAAATTTGTAGTAAACGAAAATGGAGATATTAGTAATGTTGAAGTTTTAAAAGGCGTACCAGGTTGTGGCGATTGTGATAAAGAAGCCATTCGTGTTGTAAAATCAATGCCAAAATGGAAAGCTGCTAAAATGACTGGGCGTGCGGTTAAATGTTATTTTAATTTACCATTCAGCTTTAAAATTCAATAAAATAAAATTAGAGTGTATAAAAAAGCCACAACATATGTTGTGGCTTTTTTATTTTTATTTAGTTTTAAATACGTTAAAATTCAAATTTATATCCAACTCCTTTTACGGTTTTAAAATACTCATCCCCAATTTTTTCACGTAATTTGCGAATGTGAACATCAATGGTGCGGTCGCCAACTACTACCTCATCGCCCCATACTTTTTCTAAAATATATTCGCGTGTAAAAACTTTACCTGGCTTACTACTAAGTAAGGCAAATAATCTAAATTCTTTTTTAGGTAATGCAATTTCTAAATCACCTTTAAAAACAACGTGTTTGTCTTTATCAATTCTAATTTCGCCAAATTCAATATTGTTTTCGGTAGTAGCATTAGTTTGTAATCTGCGTAAAAGTGCTTTAACCCTGCTAATAAATACGCGTGGTTTAATAGGCTTGGTAATATAATCATCAGCACCTACTTCAAAACCAGCAATTTGTGTATAATCTTCGCTACGAGCTGTTAAAAATGCAATTAATACTTCTTGTAAACCCTTTTGTTCTCTTATTTCTCTACAAGTTTCAATACCATCCATATCAGGCATCATTACGTCTAAAACAATAAGGTGGGGAAGTTCTTTTTTTGCAATGGCTACCGCATCTTTACCGTTGCTTGCTGTTAAAATTTCGTAACCTTCTTTTTTTAAGTTGTATCCCAAAAATTCTATAATGTCTGGTTCATCATCAACTAAAAGTATTTTAAAATTTTGATTGCTCATAAAGGGAAATGGGTCTGTTACAAATTTATACATTAGTACGTAATACTAAAGTTAATTAATTATTAAATTTAAAGCCTTTTAGCAGTCTTAAATTAAGGTTTTGGTAACATCAACTTTAAGCACGGTTAATTTAAAATGCCTTTTTTTGCGGAAATATTGTTTATATGCAAAAAAAATTATTTTTATTTATTTTTATTAGTTTTTCATCACTATTTAAAGCACAAACGGGTAGGGTTTCGGGTACAATTTTAGATGCAAAAACCGGCGAAACGTTACCTGGGGCAACAGCTTTAATTGAAGGAACTACCAAAGGGGCTAGTGCCGATTTTGATGGGAAATTTGCAATAAACAATGTGCCTGTAGGTAAGATAACACTCGTAATTAATTACATTAGTTACAACGCAAAAAAAATTACGGGTATAGAGGTAAAGGCAAACGATGCAACGGATATTAATGTGTTATTAGACCCCTCGACCTCACAAGATTTAACGGAAGTAGAAGTTGTAGTTACTTTAAATAAAGAAAACAACACCGCACTAGTTTTACAACAAAAAAATAATGCCAGCGTAAGCGACGGAATAAGTGCAGAAACTATTAAGCGAACGCCAGATAAAAATACAAGTGACGTGTTAAAACGCGTTAGTGGTGCAAGTATACAAGACAACAAATTTGCCATAGTACGCGGCTTAAATGAGCGTTACAACGCTGCTTACTTAAATGGGGCACCTTTGCCTAGTAGCGAAAGCGATAGAAAAGCATTTGCATTTGACATATTTCCAAGTAATATGTTAGATAATTTAGTAATTACAAAAACTGCACGCCCTGATATGCCAGGCGAATTTGCGGGAGGAATAATCGATATTAGCACAAAAAGCATTCCTGAGAAAAATTTTGTTGCTGTATCTGCTACTGGAGGTTACAACACCATTACTACCGGAAAAACTCAATATTACTACAAGGGTGGTAAAACAGATTGGTTGGGCATAGATGACGGAACTAGAAAAATACCGAGTCAAATACCTGCAATTGATAGTTATCCATTTATAAAAAGTGAGCAAGCTGATTTAGCTAAATCGCTACCTGAAACCGATTGGGGAACTTACGACAAAAAGTACTCGCCTAACACATCGTTTCAAGTTTCGACGGGTTATAACATCAAATTAAAGGAAAGAGATTTTTTAGGAGTAATAGCATCATTAACTTACAATAAAACAAATAATTTTATAAAGGCTGTTCGTAAATCGTTTTCAGATAACAACGACCCTAACCGCCCATCGCAGTTAGATGCTGTATTTACGGATAATATTTATTCATATCAAATATTAGCCGGAGGCTTATTAAATTTATCTTGTAAAATAAATTCAAATAACTCTATCAGTTCAAAAAATTTATACAGCATAAATTCCGACGATAGAACAATTCTTAGAAATGGAGAGGGGAACTTAACCGATCCAAATCCAACATTAGGAAAAACAAATGCTTATTGGTTTACTTCTAATAAGATTGGCTCTTCGCAATTGATAGGCGACCATTACGCGCCAAAAATAAAGTTAAAAATAGGTTGGGTGGGGTCATACAGCAACGTTAAAAGAGATGTGCCTAATTTAAGACGAAATTCTTATGGACGATTAAAGTATTTTTCAGACCCATCTAATCCTGATCCAAATGACACCACCTATCAAGCAGTAATTTCGCCAAGTAGTGTAGGAAACGATTATGGGGGTTATATGTTTTGGTCTAAATTAGATGAAAACATAAAAAGTACTAAACTAGATGTTTCGCGCTCTTTTAAAATTTCGGAAGCTTTTAATTTTGAGTTAAAAACTGGTGGACAAGTGCAACAACGTGCTAGAGTTTTTGAAGCACGTCAAGTAGGTTACACAACATATGGTACAGGGTTCCCAATAGCTTTTACTAATAGTTTACTTACATTGCCTCAAAGTCAAATTTTTACTAATCAAAATATGGGTTTAATAGCCCCTGGCGTAGGCGGCTTTAAGCTTACAGAGGGCACAAGACCTTCAGATTCGTACAAAGCGTCATCTAACCTTGTTGCTGGTTATTTAATGACGGATTTAAAATATAAACAATGGTTTAGAGCTGTGATTGGAGCCAGATTAGAATCTTACAATCAAAAATTAACATATCCTGATGCGCTTTATGTAATTAACAAAAAAGAAATAACTAAAGATACAACAGTAGTTGATGTTTTACCATCCGCAAATATTATCTTTTCGCCTACCGATAAGCAGAATATTCGCTTAAGTTATTCGCAAACGCTTAATAGACCAGAATTTAGAGAAATAGCGCCATTTGGTTTTTATGATTTCACAACTTTGTTTTTTACAAGTGGAACCGACACGCTTAAACGTGCAAAAATTGCAAATTACGACATCAGATATGAGTTGTACCCTGGTAGAGGTCAATTATTTTCAGTTTCCGGTTTCTTTAAAGATTTTACAAACCCTATTGAACAGGTTGCTAGAACAAATGCAAACGAAATTTCGTACGGAAACCAAGCGAAAGCAACTTGTTATGGTGCTGAAATAGAGTATAGAATTATTTTAGGAACTTTTGTTAAAAATGATAGTAGTTTAATGGGTAAAATTTTAAACAACCTTACATTATTTACAAATTTTGCCTACATAAAATCTTCGGTCGATGTATCAAAATTAACTTCTAAACCTGCTGGAACACCTAATACCCGTACGTTACAAGGGCAGTCGCCTTATTTATTTAATGCGGGTTTATCTTATATTGATAATGACAATGGTTATAGTATAAGTGCTATCGTAAATAGAGTGGGGCAACGTATAAGTGTAGTAGGTAATTACGGATCACAGCCTGATATCTGGGAAAACGGGCGAACTGTTTTAGATTTTCAAGCCTCAAAAAGTTTTTTAAAAAACCGACTTGAAATAAGAGCAACAGCACGAGATGTGCTTGCAAAAACACAATTACAATATCTTTACAATAAGAAAGATATTAATGATAAAAATACTAATTTGGTTAAAGGTAAGGATGACATTATTAGGACTATACAAAATGGTAGCACTTATGCTTTACAAATCTCCTATAAATTTTAAAATTAGTTGCTTAACATTTAGTTTACAGTAATTTAATTTTTGATTAATGGTAAGCACAAGTAAAAACATCAACTTTGCGAAAACAAACAACATAAACAACATAAACAACAAAAAAATGAAAAAAAATTTATTTACCTTAATTGCCGCCGCAGCTTTAACTAGCGCTGTTGCTCAAGCGCCATTTTTACAAAAAACATGTTACCGTGGTGCATTTGCACCGGCTCCAACTAATATGTGGACTGATAATTGGACAGAATGGGACCCACAAACTAAAGTTTATGCTGCTACAAACGCAACAGTAACTGCTAACATTACAGCAAGCACTACTTGGACTACAGGTTCGGTGGTTTTATTACAAGGCCCAATTTATGTTACTGGTGGTGCAGTGTTAACTATACAGCCAGGTGTAATTATCAAAGGTTCTTCTCAAGTAGCAGGTTCAGGTTTATTTATTTGTACCGGTTCTCAAATTAATGCAGTAGGTACTGCAACCAACCCAATTGTTTTTACTTCAGATCAAGCTCCAGGTTCTCGTCAGCCAGGTGATTGGGGCGGTGTGATTTTAATGGGATTAGCAAGCAATAATAACCCAGGTGGTATAAACAACATTGAAGGAATTACTCCTAGTTCTTTAACTCAATATGGTGGTGGTACTACACCAAACGATAATGATAATTCAGGTACATTAAAATATGTGCGTATAGAGTTTGGTGGTTTTGTGTATGCTGCTAATAAAGAAATTAATGGTTTAACAATGGGTGCAGTTGGTCGTGGTACTACTATTGACTACGTTCAATGTTCTTTTACTAACGATGACTCGTTTGAGTGGTTTGGTGGTACAGTAAATTGTGCTCACTTGGTAGCTTACCGTGGTGTTGATGATGATTTTGATACAGATAATGGTTTTAGTGGTTCAGTACAATTTTGTTTAGGTGTTCGCGACCCAAATTTAGCAGATCCTACTTATGCAGCAACTAGTGGAGCTTCAACATCAGAAGCATTTGAGTCAGATAATGATGCAAATGGAACTACTACTGCACCGTTAACGAGTGCAATTTTTTCTAACGTAACTGATATTGGTCCATTAAGAGGTGTTCTTACTGCTACAACACATCCAGGTTTTCGTCGTGGTGCTCGTATCCGTCGTAACTCTAACTTAAAAATTGTAAATTCAATTTTAATGGATCACAAAACACGTGCATTATTTGTTGATGGTCAATTATGTGAGCAAAATGCACAAGCAGGCACATTAGTGTTTCAAAACAATATATTAGCTGGTTACGGACAAAGAGCTACTGAACAAGGAACTTTTAATGTAATTAATACTAATACTTTTGTAGCTGCTAATATGAACGATACATTGTTATCTAGTGCAAATATTTTAGTTAATCCTTATAACTATCTTGCACCAGATTATCGCCCATCTGCGTCTTCAATAGCTTTAAGTAATGTGAGTTTCACTAATACTTTTATAGCTGCTGCTACTATTACTTCGTCACTAAACTGTTTAACTGTAGGTATTAAAGAATTAAAAAACAATATTGGTGCAATTAGTGTTAATCCAAATCCAACGTCAGACGTTTCAACTTTAACTATTGACACGCAAAATGATTTAGTTGTTAATGTAGTAATCACTGATGTAACTGGTAAAACTGTTTCTGTTATTGCACAAAACAAAATACTAGTTGGCGGTAAAAACCAATTATCGATTAATACTAACCAACTTACTTCTGGTATTTATTTTGTAACTATTAACAGTTCTTTAGGTAAAGAAACTGTAAAATTAGTAGTTAGTAAATAATTTAATTTTAATATAATTTTAAAAGAGGTGGCAATTTTGCCACCTCTTTTTTTTATGGAATAAAAAATTAGTGTAACGTATAGAAGTTTAATTTTATTAATTTTGCAGGGCAAAAATGTAAATGCCTTCGTAGTTCAATGGATAGAACGAAAGTTTCCTAAACTTTAAATCCAGGTTCGATTCCTGGTGAGGGTACAAACCAAAAAGCCGCAGATCTTCAGGGGCTTTTCGGTTGATAATTTAATAGTATAAACGGTTTAGCGCACTATTGTTTAAAAGCATAGTGGTACGGTTCTATAAATAATTTTAAGTCTAATATTACGTTTTATGAAAACTTTTTCATCTTCTGAGGATCAAATTCACTGTGTTAAGAATTTTAAGGACCTTGTTTCAACTCCATTTAAAGGAGACATAAATGCAATTTGCTGGAAACGTGAACTTAGCGGTAATTTTGCCGAGATTGTTAGTAAGGTAGAACTAAAGCAAAACATTAAGGTGCTTAGTGAAGATGAACTATTTGAACTTCAATTGAGTGAACAAGGACAGATTGCCCGCGAAATACTTTTAAATGATCTGAAAGTGTTGAAAGCTCAGGGGGCATCGCCCATTCTTAATTTAATCAACTACTATGAAAGAGATACTACGTACCCATTTTTCCCAACCGATGTTTATTCTTTTCATGTAGATCGATCACCAGTGCCAACGGATACTTTTTTGTGTACGTATCATGGGGAGCCAAGTGAAATTTTGCCCAATTCGCAAGCTATACAAAAAGTACTTGTGCCCGAAATACGCAATGAACTCAAAAAACTTTATCGAGGAGAAGAAGAAGAATTTGAATCCTTTTTAAGTGAATATTTTTTTGATTTACACTATCTGCCGCAACCTAGCGCTCATCCTATCTGCGCAGGTTTTGGTCATTTATGGAGATTGGCCGTTGATCATCCAGAAAGTAAAGTCCTTCCCTGCATTCACCGTGCGCCTGACGAAAAAAATGGTCAAACCCGGCTACTGATAATCTGCTAAATACAAATCAATTAGGTGTATAGTCAGTTCACTTTTTCTTTGTTTTTCATTCTCTTTCACAACTAAAAAATAACAAATCATTTACAACAATAAAGTTTATTTTTGTTCGATGGGTGATTTTATTGAAACGCTTGGTGTCAATAGTAATAATAACTAAATAGTTTAATATGGCAATTAGACCACAATCTGATAAAGGAACATTTTTAGGTCTCAAATCAAAGGATAACCAAGCCTATGAAATTTTAAATAAGTTTTATTACCAGGTAATTTCCGTCTCTTTTTGCAAATGTATATACAAGTCCCAAAAATCTAGCATAAGCCCTTGTATCTTTAAAGAGTTCGTTCATATTTGGTCTGGAAGGGGGTACTTTGGGATTAAAGGGTCGCTAACTTGCTTTTAGTGGCTTTTTTTCTCTTAAATTTCCGCTTCGATTTTTTAATACTTCGGAGACTAATTCAAGTATTTTATCAAAAAAATATCCACAACACCATTTATTTTGAGAAATGATGAATTTCAATTCAAATGATGACGGTTATCATTTCTTAAATTTTAAAAAGTATTCACTTTTGATTAAAAATTGGTGATTGTGGAAAATAAAAAAATAATCATAATAGGTGGAGGAGTAGCTGGGCTTTCAACAGGTATTTATGGGCAGATGAATGGATTCGATACCCAAATACTTGAAATGCATTCTATTCCCGGAGGACAATGTACCGCTTGGGAAAGAGGAGGGTATCATTTTGATTATTGTTTGCATTGGTTGGTTGGCACTAGAAAGAATGTTTTTAATGATATATGGAAAGAAACTCATGTTATTACTGATAAGGTAGAGATTGTTAACAGCGAAATATTTTCAGTTACAGAAGATGAAAAATTCGGTAAGTTTTATATCTATTCCAATATCGATAAATGGCAAAACTATTTAGTGAAATTAGCACCGGAAGATGAAAAAGGAATAAGCAGCATGTGTAGGAAAATGAAAAAAGGAATACAACTTGAGCCTTTTGAAAATGCTCCTTCTTGCAGAAGTTGGTGGGACTATGTCACCATGTTATTTAAAATGCCTGGACTTCTAATTATGATGATGCGTTATGGAAACATGTCTTCAAAAAAATATATTAAATCCTTGCATCTTAAAAACGAGAAGCTTCAGTTTTTTTTGATGAAGATGTTTGGTGATCAAAATTTTTCGGCTCTGGTTTTTATCCTCATGTTAGGCTGGTATCACGATAAAAATGCGGGTTATTTAATTGGAGGCTCGTTGCCTATTGCCGGAAGAATGTCGAAGCGTTACCGCGAGTTGGGAGGTAAATTAACGCTTAATACAAAAGTGGAAAAAATAATTATTGAAAATAACAAGGCTGTTGGTGTACTTTTGAGTGATGGCAGAGAATTGAGGGCTGATATTATTATTGGTGCGGCGGACGGACATACTACTTTGTACAAGATGCTTTCAGGAAAATATATAACTCCCGAATTTGAAAATGCATACAAGAACTTTAAACGTTTTACACCTTTTGTTCAAATTTCGTTTGGTATTACAGAAGAAGTTAAGTCGGAAAATGTAATGATGACTTATTGGGTAAAACCCTTTAAAATAGGGAATTTTATGGCGAGAGAAGGGTATTATATTATGAATCAAAGTATGCACGATCCTACTTTGGCGCCTAAGGGGCAAACAAGTCTTATTCTTCGCTTTAACAGTCCTTGGGAAGACTGGGAAAAAGTTTCTGAAAAAGAATATCACCACGAAAAAGAATTGATATTAAAAGATGCTATTGCCTTGCTGGAAAAACATCATCCGGGCATTAGTGCGAAAATTGAAATAACGGATGTGAGTACACCCATTACGGGCAATCGTATAACAGGAGTATGGAAGGGTTCTTTTGAAGGTTTTATTCCCGAAGGAAACGTAATGACTACTTCTATGCCTGATCGATTAAAAGGTTTAGCTAATTTTTATATGGTGGGTCAGTGGGTTTTTCCGGGTGGAGGTTTGCCGCCCGCTGCACAATCTGGCAAATGGATTATACAAACCATTTGCAAGGAAAACAAAATGAACTTTAAAGTATTATCATAAATACTATGATAAGGCAGCCTTGAAGTATTAAATAAATTAAACCTAATAACAAAAAAATAAAATGGAAACCATGAAACCGCAAGGACCTTTCTGCCAAAGCTGCTCTATGCCAATGACTAAGAAAGAAGATTTTGGAACAAATGCTGATGGCAGCCAAAATGAAGAATACTGCACCTATTGTTTTCAACATGGAAATTTTGTACCCGCTAACTCTACTATGGAACAGGTAATCGAAAAAAGTTTAGAAGCCATGAGGCAGATGAAAATGCCCGAAACACTTATTGAGCAGACTAAGCTAATTATTCCAACTCTGAAGAGATGGAATAATTAAATCTCAATAAAATGTAAGTTGAAAAAGGAGTCAAAAATTTATTCAGTATTTGCATGGTTGTTTTTTACAACAGGTTTATTTGCTATAGTTGGCTCTCTTTTTTGTTGGGGTGAAGGCTGGTTGTTTAATCAATTCAACTTATCAAATGGGTTAATTCCATTAGCCGATCTCATCTTAACAACCCCTCTTTCATTAATTGCAGCATATGGACTATGGTTTAAAAAAGTTTGGGGTGTTTATATAGGATTACTTACATCTGGCATTTATATTTTTGGTTCGGTGTTGGTGTTTATAACAGTAATATGGAAGGGAAGTCCTTATCCGGTTCAGTTAATCATACCACCTGTTGCCGGATTATTAATTGCAATTTCTTTTTTTACTTTGGCTGTTAAGAATAATCCGTCAAAAAAGCAAAAATAAAATTCGCTGGAATACATAAAGGGTATTGCGATTGTTGAGATACAAGGTGAAGGATTAATACACAACTGCGTGCGAAAAAATTTAAGTCTCTTATAACAGGTGTCCATACAAGTCCCAAATTCGAAAAAAGTCCCTTGTATCTTCATGGAGTTCGTTCCTATTTTGACTAGAGGTGGGGAACAAGTCTCTCATTTTATGAGAGGCTTTTTTATTGGTGTTAAATTCTTAATATTTTCTATTGATATGTTTTATTATTAGGATTTGAATATAAATGTTATTTTTAAATCAAGAATAATTTATTTATGGTAACAATCACAAAAAACAGTACAGAAACTCTTTTTGAAATAAAGGGTTTACATAAATTTTGGGCATTAAAAAGCGAAATCAAAATTCCGAACGAACATATCATTAAAGCCTATCAAGACGAAGAACATATTAAAAATTGGTATGCGCTTAAGTTGATTGGCACAAATGTACCCTTTGGGCTTCACGCAGGAACGTTTTATCACGATGGCGGTAAAATTTTTATGGACTTAAATCATAAACACAATGCAATTATTGTTGATTTAAAAGACGAACATTACAAACAATTAATCGTGGAAGTTGAAAATCCAGAAGAGGCAATGAAATTAATTAACGAAAAATAAAACAATTATTTTTTATTAAAGTTATTATATAAAATACTAGCTAAACGAATACCTGCTTTCGAAAGTTGTTGTTTAATTAACGGCACTGCTGCTTTTTCGTATTCTTTAGATATTTTATTTTTTTCAAATGCATAAACGTTAGGTAAAATACTTCTACTTTCTTCCATCCATTTTTGAACATTAATAGTTTGGAAGTCCGATTTTTCTTTATCGGATAAGGTATTTAAATATTTTAAACATTTTTTTGTAGTAATTCCTTGGTTTTCTATAATGCCGGTATCCCACACTTTATGAAGATTAGATTCGCCACCATTAAACACTACGCTAATTGTATTTCCTCCTTTATCTTCGGCGTAACCATCATGTAAAGGTTGATGCATGTCTCCAACCAAGTGAAATATTAATTTAAGCGCAAAAGAAATTTTTTCTTTGGTTCGTTCTGTGCCTTTTAATTTTAACGTTTCAATGGCCAATTCTAATTGATTTACAATATTTGGTTCTTCGTTTGCTACATAGGTTTTGTCTTTTTCAATATTTATGTAGTGCCAAGGTTTCAGGTAATCGTAATTGGCATCTTTTCTCACTTCATCCATCCAAACAGATGCTTCTTTAAAACTCATGCCATCTAAATAAAAATTTACTGAGTCGATGACTTGTTTTGATAAACATTTTTTTGCAATAGTAGCGACTATTTTATGACCCTCAGCTCCCCATGAAAATCCTTTATAAACAAAACAAACAAAAAATATAAGAGTATAAAAGAAACTTTTTTTCATAATAAAATTCTAAGCAATTAATTGTGTAAGGTTAAGAAAACAAATTGAATAGAGATTGACTTTAGTTATTACGAAATGATTAACTTTTAGTTTTTAATCTTTTTCGCCACTTTACTAGCTCAAACCAAATTACAGCTATAAAGGCAACTAAAACACAAAATGATAATTGCGAAATAGTTATTGTTTCAAACGAAAAGAATAATGTTATTGGTTTTATGTAGAGTAACAAAGCTAACAGTACCAAAGTAGCGCCAATAATTAGCAAAACCATATTGTTTTTGTACTTAATTGTTGTAAGTATTGAATAATAAAACGAACGGTTAATTAGCGTAAGAAATACGTTAGACATTACTAATACTGTAAAAACCATTGTTCGCGTGTGTGCCTCATTAAAATCATGGTAAACAGAGTATTGGTAGGTAAATAAAGTACCAAGCGTAATTACTAGTCCTTGCAGTATACTTACAGCTAATTCTTTCCAATTAAAAAAGGTTGTTGTAAATGGTCGGGGTTTTAAATTCATTGTGTTTTTTTCCATTGGCTCGTTTTCATAGATAATAGAGCAGGTAGGCCCCATAATTAGTTCTAAAAAAATAATGTGAATAGGCGAAAAAATATTTGGATATATCCACGCCAAGGCTAATGGTATAAAAACTGTAAGAATTATTGGAATGTGAATTGAAATAATATATTGAATAGCCTTTTTTAAATTGGTATAAATTTTTCTTCCCATTGCAATTGCATCCACCATTTTTGATAAGTCATCGTCAACTAAAATAAGAGAAGCAGCCTGTTTGGCCATTTCAGTTCCTTTCTTGCCCATGGCAATACCAATATGAGCTGCTTTTAATGCAGGACCATCATTTACACCATCTCCGGTCATTGCTACAATTTCGTTATTTTCTTTTAAGGCAGTTATAATTTTTAGTTTTGCGTCCGGAAACATGCGCGTGAAAATTTGAGTGTTTTGGACTGTTTCTTTTAATTGGATTTCACTTAATTTCATTAATTCATCGCCGCTTATGCTTTTATCATAACCAATAAAGCCAACTTGCTTCGCTATTGCACCTGTTGTGGCCGCATTATCACCTGTAATTATTTTAACAGAAATTCCGGCATTATAAAAACTTTCAAATACTGATTGAATATTTTTTTTAGGAGGATCGTAAAAAGCAATCAATCCTTTAAAGTCAAATTTAAATTCCTGTTGTTCCTTCGGGAAATTGGCATCTTTAAAAACACTTTCACCAACACCTAATAAACGATAGCCTTCGTTAGCTAAAGATTTAATAGCGCCTTCAATCTCCTTCTTTTCCAATTCAGAAAGATTAGATACTTTTATTAAAGCTTCAGGAGCGCCTTTAGCTGCAATGATGTATTTATCTTTTTCACTTTTAAAAATATGCGTCATCATTGGTGGTTTCCCGCCTAATGGGTATTCAAAAATTAATTTATAGTTTTTGCGTTCATCTTCTGAAATTATGTTTTTATAAGCATCATGTATAGCTAATTCCATTGGATCAAAAGGAATTGGTTCGCTGGCCCACATAGATAACTTAAGAAGTTCTTTTTCAGCTCCGTTTAAATCTCCAGCTAAATCAATTATTTTTTTTGATGAAGGAACAAATAGTTTTGCTAAACTCATTTTGTTTTCGGTAATGGTTCCTGTTTTATCAACACAAATTACTGTAGCACTACCAAGTGTTTCAACAGTTTTCATTTGTTTTACAACAACACCTATTTTCATTAATCGCCAAGCACCTAATGCCATAAACGTTGTAAAGGCAATAGGAATTTCTTCAGGTAAAATACTTATGGCAAGTGTTAATGCTTTGAGTAAACTATCTAAAATATTATGGGAATTGAAAAAGTTTATTGCCCAAACTATTAAAAATACAATGGCTCCAAGGATGGCCATCTTTTTTACAAAATTCCCTATTTGTAATTCTAATGGCGTTTTTTCTTCTTTAATGTTTTCGAGACTTTTTCCAATTTTACCAAGTTTGGTTTCATTGCCAATAGCAATTATTGTTGCTATCGCTAGTCCGCTTGCTACATTTGTCCCCTGGTAAATAAGATTATTGTCTTTTGTTTTATCTTTATTTACAGCTAAGGATTCGCCAGTAAGAATTGATTCGTTAACTGAAAAATCGTTTGAATAAATAATTTCCCCGTCGGCTGAGATGGACGTTCCTTCTTCCACCAGTAAGCAATCGCCAATTACTAAGTCATTACTAGTTATTTCTTCTATTTTTCCATTTCTGATTACTTTGCATTTAGGTTGAATGAAGTTCTTTAATTTTTCAAGTGCATTCTTACTTCTTGAAACTTGATAGAGGGAGAGAAAGGATTCGAAAACGATTGCTGAAACTAAAAAAATTGCGTCACCAATTTTCCCACTCATAAAGTAAATTGTGGATGCAACAAACAATAAAATAATCATTGGCTCAGAGGCAATGCTTTTTAGCGCCTTGAGAAAATTATTTTCTTTTTTAAAATCTGATATATTTTGTCCGTGTTTTTTTCTTGCAGTTTCAACCTCCTCTGTTGTAAGACCTTTTATGTTGAAATTGTTAGTGAGCATAGAAACGTTAGCAGAATGTATTTAGAGTTGGTTTATTTTATAGAAGTATTTTGTTTTAATTTTTTTATAAAGTTAGATTTTTTATCTATTGGTTCTATTTCTCCTATTAGAAAGCCAAAAGGTTTTAAAGGCTCTACATAATCACAAACAATTTTAAGCATAGCGATGATTGGGATTGCAAGAATGATACCCGGTGTACCCCAAACTAATTCTCCTAAAACTAATGCAAGAATTGTGAATAATGGATTTATTTTTACTTGTGGGCCAAGTATTATAGGTTCGAGTAGCCACCCTTGAATGAACTGAGCAATACCATAAGTGACTAAAATGCCTAACAATACTGGCAAACTTGCGCCATGCATAGCCGCTACTAATACAGTTAATGTTGTGCCGGTAATGTTGCCAATGTAGGGAATAATTTCTAAGAGTCCGCAAAGTATTGCAAAGAATACAAAATTATGCACTCCTACCAGACCAAAACCTATTCCATACATTAGCCATAAACAACCTATCATTTTAGCTAAACCAATAAGGTATTGTTGGGCAACTCTAGTGCTGCTATTAATTACCTGTTCTATTTCTTTTTTTTGTGAGACTGGCGTGATTTTTATAAGAAAATTTCTAATATGACCACGATAATATAGAAACATATAAATGTAAGTAAGCACTATAATAAAATTTATAAACACATATTTAATAGACCCTAAAACAGTTTCTATTATACTAGCTATTGAAGGTTGTTCAGTTTTTAATATTTGTGATTGTTTTGCAACAGCTATTCCTAGATTATCAAATATATAAAGTTGGAGGAGAATTCCTTTTTCAATTGCTTTTTGTTTTAGAAGCTCAAAATCACTCGCTATGGATGAGATTTGCCAACCAAATAAGGCCCCTAATAAAAATAAAAATAAAAAAATAGTTATGATGCATACCAATACGGCAAGCCATTTTGGTATTTTTTTTGATTCCATCCATCTACAAAAAGGAAGAAACAATGTTGCAATTACTAATGCAATTGCTATTGGCATTAAAAATGCTTTTGCAAAGTATAGTCCGCCGAAAATTAAAAATAGTAAAAGTAGTTTTTTAATAATACTCGAAATCGTTGTTTTCATTTTATATGAATATTTTTTAAAATAATTTATCTTTAAGAATGTAAAATTTGCCATATTATGGCTCAAAAATCTTATAGAATATATTGAATTTGTTACATAATTCACATATAATTGAGCTTAATTAATAAATGAACCGAATAATTTATCAATAAGGTGAAAATGTATCAATTGAATTCGTTTTTTTAATTATATCAGTTAAAATCATTCAAACGCTTACTTGCTTATAAATCTAAATAACTATTATTATTGTTTAATTTTTAAATTATTTCTTTTTAGAAAGTTTATTTTTCTTCTTAAAATAGTTTCGCAGTAAAATATTATGTTTTAATGCTTCCATGTCTTCGTCAAAATTTTTAGTGCCACTTCGTACATTTTTCATTGTTGCATTTAAGTTATTTACAAATGACGTATCCATTAATACTGTTCCGATGCCTCCTTCTCCCTTTTTAACTTTAGAGGTAACATAGTGCATGTCACCTGTTACAATTGCTAAAGAGTCGGTAATTAATTTAATATTTATAAGACTTTGATTCAGTTTAACTGCAAATGACGTATCTGCAATTAATGACCCTAAAGTTCCTTTACCATCTTTTATGTGTTTAACAATTCGGCTCAAATCACCTGTAATAATTGCTGTGTTTTCACCAGTAACTTTAATATTTACGATAGCTTGTTTTAAATTCTCCGCTACAATGCTATCCATTAAAATACTCCACAATGTATTTGGGCTGTTTAAGCGATGGGCAATATTTTTTAAGTCAATAGTTATGTCTTTTACGTTTTCGTTTGTCATATTTAATGTACGCATCATATCATCAGTGCCTAAAGGGTTTTTTGAAACAATGATGTCGCCATCTTCAACACTTGGCGAACTTTCGTTGGAAGAACTGATATTGATTAATTTATTTCCCATTAATCCATCAGTAGCAACCATGGCTATTGAATTCTTTTTGATAAATGCTTGAACCTTATCTTCAATAACCATAATAACATCAACCGTAGAGTCGTTGAGGATTTTTATACTTTTAACAGTTCCTACATCAATACCTGTAAAGCGGATACTGTTCCCGGTCATCAGACCGTTTACATTTTTAAATTGAGATTTTAGTTCAAATGTTGAGCCAAATAAATTTTGTTTGGAGCCAATTAAATAAAGAGAGAATATTAATAGGATTGTGCCGATTAGAACAAATAAGCCTACACGTATATTTTTGGATGTTTCTTGAGTCATAAATATTATTCAAAAAATTGTTTTACTCTAGTATCGGTTGAGTGTTCAAGTTCGTTATATGTTCCAGTTGCATAACATTTGCCATCAATTAGCATAATGATTCGGTTTGCAACGATTTTTACGCAATTAATATCATGCGAGATAATAATAGAAGATGTATTGTATTTTTTTTGCAAGTTAAGCATTAATTGACTGATTTCTTTTCCAGTTATTGGATCGAGACCAGTAGTAGGCTCGTCATACAAAATAATTTCGGGTTTTAAGATTAAAGTTCTTGCAAGTGCTATTCGTTTTCGCATTCCACCTGAAAGCTCAGAAGGCATCATTTCAAGGGTGTGTGGTAAACCAACATTGGTTAATGCCTCCATTACTAGTTCATTTACATCTTCTTTACTTGTGCTTTTTTTAATCCAATGTCTTCGTAATGGAAATTCCAAATTTTGGCGAACAGTCATTGAATCATATAGAGCATTACTTTGAAATAAGAATCCAATTTTTACACGTAATTCATCTAATTGAAAACTGGTAAGTTTTTCAACTTTATTGCCCAATACTTCAATGCTTCCACTGTCGGGTTTCATTAAACCAATAATTAACTTAATTAAAACCGATTTGCCGGAACCTGATTTACCTAATACTACTGCATTTTCGCCGCGCTTTAAATTAAAATCAAATCCGTTAATTACCTTGTTATCACCAAAGGCTTTATATAATTTGTTTATTTTAATTACATCCTCGCTAGGATTTAAATTATTTGTATGTTCTGTTAGGTCTGCCATTTCTTAATTTAAATTTAAGACATCTGTAATTTGAACGGCTAATAAATCAAGGACAAAAACTAACAATGATGAAATAACTACTGCTGAGTTAGCAGATTGGCCTACGCCTTCGGTCCCTTTTTTGGAGTTAAATCCCTGATAACATCCAATTATTCCAATTACAAAACCAAAGAAAAATGTTTTTAAAATAGATGGAATAATATCAGCATAAGTTAATGTATCAAATACTTGGTTCCAAAATAAATCCCAACTTACTATACCATGTAAATTACAGCCTAAATAACCACCATATAAAGAAATTCCATCTGCTAATATGGCTAAAAGGGGAATCATTAAGGTGGTTGCCATTACTCGAGTAACTACTAGGAACTTATATGGATTTGTTCCTGAAACCTCCATAGCATCAATTTGTTCGGTAACTTTCATAGAGCCTAATTCAGCACCAATTCCAGAGCCAATTTTACCTGCACAAATTAAAGCAGTAATTACTGGTGCTATTTCTCTTATTAAGGATACAGAAACCATTTTTGGTAACCAAGCTTGAGCTCCAAATTCAACTAAAGTAGGACGCGATTGCATTGTAAGAACTAAACCCATAATAAAGGCAGTTATTGACACTAAAGGCAAAGATTTATTTCCTATAAAAAAGCACTGACGTAAAAATTCATTAATCTCAAAACGAGGTTTAAATAATTCAATAAAAAATCGCCCAGTAAAACGAGCAATTAATCCCATTTCAATAAAAATGCTTTTAATAATATATTTCATTTCGAACTAATTTAGAATAAAATAAAATTATATTCTTGGTAGAATATTTTGTTTTTTAATGATTTAAATCATAATTTAAATTTAATTTATTTTTTTAGTTTATTAATAATTTCGCAAAATATTACATAAAGCATTACCTATAATGCCTAACCGTTATAATACATTCTTTAATTCCTCAATTAAATCCGTGGTAGTTACAGATTCACTATTTTGTTTTTTTATGCATAATTCAGCGGTTAACCCATGAAAATAAACACTTATTTTAGCGGCAGAAATAGGTTGATAACCTTTTGCAAGATTGGCTACAATAATTCCGGTTAACATATCACCACTTCCACCTTTAGATAGAGCAGAATTGCCCGTTGAATTGAAGTGAACTTGGCCGTCTGAATTTATTACGGCAGTGTAAACGCCTTTTAATACCAGAATTATTTTATAAGTTTTTGCAAATTCGATTGCTAGTTGTAGTTTATCAAAATCATTAACTGTAGGTTTTGTAAGTCGTTCAAATTCTTTAGTGTGAGGTGTTAAAATAGTGTTGGGTTTTAATAATTGTAAATTAGTTTTGTTTTCCGCCAATATATTTAAAGCATCAGCATCAATCACTAATGGACAGTTGGCTTGTTGAATAATTTCTAAGACAACCTCTTTTGTTTTGTTATTTAATCCAATACCCGAGCCTAGTGCAATGGCATTATAATGATTGATAATAGGACTTTCCGATATGTATTTACTATTGCTATCAGAAATGCACATTGCTTCTGGCGCTTGGCTTTGTAAAATTGAATAAGCACACTCTGGTGAATAGGTGGTTGTTAGTCCTGCACCACTCCTTAAACAGGCTTTTGTAGTAATTAAAGCAGCACCAATTTTCCCATACGATCCTGCAATAATTAATGCATGACCAAAGTCGAATTTAGAAACAAATTTTTCTCTTTTTTTATAAAAGGACAAAATATCGCTTTTAGTTGTGTAGTAATAATTTGTATCTAAGTTTTTATCTGCTTCAGGATGCCAGCCAATATCAAGTATTTCAAAATCACCTACAATTGGGTAATTTTCTTTCATTAAAAAATTAAGTTTAGGTGCTTGAAAGGTAAGGGTAATATTAGCTTTAAAAGTTTCTTGTGTGATTTCGTTTTTTGAGCTTGCAAATAATCCTGTTGGAATATCAATCGCTAATTTAATTCCAATCATTAAATTTAGGTGACTTATTATTTCTTTAATTAGCCCATCTATAGGCCGATTTAATCCATTTCCAAGGATAGCATCTATTATTAAAGTGTTGTTTGTTGCAACAGTTTTAAAGTCATTTATTGAACCTATGTAATTTATTTTTCCTTTATAGCGTTGTAAATTTTCATTAAAATCAACCGATGAATTTTTAGTGTAGTCAAGCAAAAAGACTTCAATATTATAATTTTTATAAGATAGTATTCGTGCAATGGCTAACCCATCACCTCCATTATTGCCTTTGCCACAAACTATTATGATTTTGTCTAATTTTGGAAATTTATTTGAAATGAAGTCCGAGCAAACGCTGGCCGCCTGCTCCGTTAAATTGAACGATGAAATTGGTAAATGTTTTATTGTAAATTCATCTGCTGATTTAATTTGTTCTGGACTTAGTATTTTCATATACTAGAAATTAATTTACGATTTTTCCAAAACATATCTGCCTGGTGCTGGTTCGATAACTTTATAAGTTTCGTTACCTAACTGTTTGTTTACCTCAATTTTTTTACCCGAATACTTTATTAATTTAATACTCCAAGGTGTCCACCAACTGCCTTCATAAAATTGAGCCGTTTTTTTCCACTCTTTAAAACCCTTTCCTAACTGCCCATCGAGATAGTAACCGTATTTGTTTTTAGATGGCGGATTAATAGCTCCCATTACGTGACCAGAACCTCCTAAAATAAATTCAACAGGTCCACTCACTAATTCGGTAGTTATAAAGGCTGTTTTAGCAGGTGAAATATAATCCTCTGTCATTCCAATTACAAAAACCGGAACAGTTATTTTGCTGATATCAATAGGTGTATTGCACAACTTTAATGCGTTTTTTCGGCTTAATTTGTTTTCAAAAATCATTTGACGGATGTAATATTTGTACATACTCGCAGGGAGATTGGTGTTGTCATTCGTCCAGTAAATTACATCAAAAGCTGTTGGTTTTAATCCTTTTAAATAATTATTTACAGCGTAATTCCATATTAAATCGTTGGGACGAATTAAGTTAAAAGCACGTTCCATATCGTGTCCGTGCAATAAACCACCTTTTAAAAGTTCGCCACGTTCTAATTTTTTTACCAAGGCTTCATCTATTACGTCGCCCATAGGACCAATGTTTGAGAAGTCAATCATTGTTGCTAAAAAAGTAGCAGACTGAATTGGATTATTTTTTTTATAACCAGAAAGAATTGCGGCAGCAATTCCTAATAATGTACCACCCAAACAATAGCCCATCGTATTTATTGTTTTTGAGGATGAAATTTCTTTTGCTACATCAATTGCTTTCAAGGCTCCTTCACTTATATAATTATCAAAAGTTAAATGCCCTAATGAAGAATTTGGGTTCTTCCACGAAATAATAAATACTGTAATTCCTTGGTCAATAAAAAACTTCACGAAAGAATTTTTTGGTTGTAAATCAAGAATGTAATATTTATTTATCCAAGGTGGAATAATTAATAAGGGAATTTCATAAAACTCCGGTGTACTTGGAGAGTATTGTATGAGTTGAATCAATTCATTTTCAAACACCACTGCTCCCGCTGTTGTAGCTAAATTTTCGCCCACTTTAAACGCCTGTTCATCCACTTGAGTAATGCGGCCCTTTTCAATATCAGCAATCAAATTTGTAAAACCATCCCACAAACTTTTTCCGTTTGTTTCTTTTGCTAATTTTAAGACTTCAGGATTGGTAAATAAGAAATTTGCCGGAGATAACATATCAAGGTATTGACTGTTGTAAAATTCCAATTTTTTCTTTGCTTTATTATCAAAATCTACGTCCTCAATAATTTTTTTTGAAAATTTTTCAATTAACAAATAGTTTTGTTTTATAAAATTAAAGTAAGGATATTCCGTCCATTCTTTAGCTATAAAGCGTTTATCTTCTTTGTGATTCGATGCAAGTGTTTCGGAATTATTATGCGAAGAATTTGCTAGAGATTTTTCCCAAACTTTTTGTTGCTCTACTAAAAACTCTAAGTATAAATTTTGAATTTTATTTATTTCGCTTGGGTTAATAGCAATTTTAGAAAAGAAGTTAAAATAAGCATTAGCTATATCACGGTTGTCATGGTGGTAACCAGAAAAATTCTCAAAATAATTTTTAATTACTTTGGCTGTAGCTTTGTTTAATCCATTTATAAAATTTGCATACGAAAATTCAATAGTTTCAAACATATAATTAGATTTAATAAGAGATATATTTGATATTAAGTGCCACTCAAGTAAGGGCTGTAAGTCAATAAATCTGGGTCGGAAGAAACAGGAACACTTAATATTGGAATGGTAGAATGATTAACAAATTGTTTGGCGTATGGACCTCTTATTAATTGATCAAGATTAAAATCAGTTTCATTCATAACTGCTATTAAATCAGCCTTGTTTTTCTTGGCATGTAAAAGAATTTCTTTAATAAAGTTGTCGCCAATAATTAATGTTGAATCGTAACTTATGTCTAAGCCTTTTAAATATTTTTCTACTTGTTTTACATATTGTTTAACAGTGCTTTGGTCTTTTTTGTTGCTTTCTTTTGCGTAACCTGTGATGTGAACCGATGCAGAATAAAGCTTTGCTATTTCAACAACATAGTCCACTTTTTGTCTTGAATTTGCTTCAGCCCTAATTGGAAGGATAATATTTTTAAATCCCTTAGTAGATAATTTTTTCTGTAGCGTAATTACAGGGCATTCACAATGCGTTATTACTTTTCCAGCATTGCTTCCGGCAAAAAGCTCCGAAATACCAGAATTGCCATGTGTACCCATTATAATTAAATCAAAATCTTCTTCTTCGGCTACATTACAAATTTGTTTGTAAACACCGTCAAACCTAGTCTCATAAGTAACATCAATAGAAGTTTCCTTATGGATTTCGGAGGCGATATTTTTAAGTTTTTTTAATAAATTTTTCTTTAATCTTTCGTAGTAAGATTCGGTTTGTGGCATTGGTAGTGTGGCCGAAAAATTCATTTCCGGTTCAATCACATACAATAATTTTAATTCAGCTTTAGCCAAACGTGCCATAAAAATTGCTTGACGAAGAGCAATGTTTGCAGTTTCAGAAAAATCTGTTGGAAAAAGTATTTTTTTAATCTCAAATTTTTTCATATTTCTTTATAATAATTAGATTTTGCTATTTTTAAATTTAAGCAGCTTCATTTGTTTTTGATTGTTTTTTATTTTCGGTAGCGGCGCCATCTTTTGAAAATTTATCAACCACCACTTCTTGCTTAACGGTATTGAATAATTCCGCCCAAAATTGTTGATTGATTTCGAACATTGATTTCAGTTGGTTATTCATCTCGTCTTGTATTTTTTTACTTTCTGTAATGGAAAATTCTAAACGTTTATTATACGCTTCCGATAATGACGACATTAAATGTTTGGAAGCTTCAATTTCTTTTTCAATCGTTTTTTTGTATTTATCAGTAATCGATTGGGAATCTATTCCGCCCGTTTCAAATTGTTTAGTAAAAGCGCCTAACAAGTTTTGGTTATAATCTTTCATTTGAATAAACATGTTATTAAACGGATTTGAAAATGGATTTGAAAATCCACCGTTCATTCCTAAACTGCTAAATGGCGTGTAAAGTGATTTTAATGAGCTATTATTAAAAAATAAATCAGTAAAATTCTTCGTAGGGTTCAAATTGTTTTTGTTTTCGCCGCTAAATGAATTAAATAGATTACTGTAAAAACCCGACATAACATCAAATTGTTTTTTATAAACATCCATCATTGATGCAACAGCATCACTTGTCCATTTATTTGCGTTTTTAGCATTTTCTAAAAGCTTTTCGCTGTTTGGTGTTGAATTTGTTGTTTCCATTTTTTTTGTTTTTTAGTTGGTTAATGTTAGCTTTTAGGAATTAATTCAAAGTTACCTTAATGTAATTTTAAGTGTATGATTATTGTCATTATTTGTAATGATTCATATCAAAATGCTATTTAACTTCATTTCATTCAATATTGTTCTGCAAAGATTGAAAGATTTGTTTTTAGAATTTTACAAGAAATATAGAAAATGTTACACAAATCACATATTTTGCTCGGAAAAGCTTATAATGGTTAAGTGCCTTGTAACCTATTGATTTTTTGCAATAGCATCCTTTGTTTCATATTTTGATTCGTATTCTCAAACTTAGCATGTTTGGCTAACTGTTTTGAGTATATTTTTATGATGTTCAAAAACGACTTTTTTAAAAGTTTAAAAAACTAAGTTAGTTTTATTAATTGTTTGCCTGTACGATTTCGAAAGTTGAATAAAGCCTTCAATATTTTCAAAAAGTTCGTTCAGAGTTGATGTCGAAGACGTTTTATTAAAAAATTGTATTTTAGCTGATATATCAATGTGAAAAATTATGACTGTAGAATTATTAAATCAAGAATTTGAAAACAACCTTTCCCAACTAAAATCTTACTTATTAAGAATTACTGCCAGCGTGGTTGATGCAGAAGATATTGCACAAGACACCTACATTAAAGCTGCCGAAAAAATAAATACATTCAGGGGCGAATCCTCTTTAAAAACATGGGTGTTTACAATAGCATCCAATTTAGCAAAAGATAATTTGCGGGCACAAAAACGTTGGGTGGAGAATGTAACAGACATTACGAAAGCAGCCGCTTTAAACAACCAACAGTTTTTTAAAGAAGCTATGCAAATACGCATGACTTCTCCTAACGGACAATACGAAGCCAAAGAACACATTGCCTTTTGTTTTACCTGCATTTCAAAATCGTTACCCTTAGAACAACAACTTTGCATTTTTTTAAAAGAAGTGTACGAATTTAAAGTGCAGGAAATTTCAACCATATTAGCAACTACCGAAGCTATGGTAAAATATTACCTGCACACCGGCCGAAGTAAAATGATAAATATTTTTGATGGCAGATGTGCTTTGATAAATAAAGAAGGGGTTTGCCATCAATGCTCTGAATTAAATGGCATATTTAATCCCAAACAAAATACGCAGGAAGAATTAATGAAAGTGGAGTTGGTAAAAGAAGCCGAAAAAGGAGATAAAGAGCATTTATTTGATTTGCGTATGCAAGTGTTACGCGAAATAGACCCTTTTAAATCAAAAGCTTCGGAACTGCAACTACATCATTTAGAACACAATAGACAAGTAATGGAAAAATATTTGGAAAAAAATTAAAATTAGCCTATCGTTTTGTTTTGCTTAATCGTCAAAATATAAACAAAAGAAAAATGAAACGATTACTAACAATTTTAACAACCATTACAATTATGTCAACAACAACAATGGCTCAAAACGGAAAAGCCTCAACCGTAAAATCAACGTTTAGCCGTGCTACATCGGTTAGTATTAACATTAATGCCGACCCAAGTATAATTTGGGCATTATTAACCAATGCCTCCGATTACCCTCGCTGGAACTCTACCGTAACATCTATTGAAGGAACTATTAAAGCCGGAGAAACCATTAAACTAAAATCGTATTTAGATGCTAAACGTACTTTTAAATTAAAAATTAAAGAATTTAATGCGTCTAACAAATTAGTATGGGGTGATGCCATGGGCAATAGAGTTTACACGCTTAGTAAAAACGAAAATGGCGGAACCACCTTTACCATGCACGAAAAAATAGGCGGCCCCATGTTTCCATTGTTTGCAAAAATGATTCCACCCTTTGATGAATCATTTGAAAAATTTGCCAATGATTTAAAAAAAGAAGCTGAATTAATTAATAACGCTAAATAATTTTTTATGAAAATCGTAAAAGTAATCTACACAACCAAGGCGGAGTATGCCGATCAAAATCAAAGCAACATTAAAAATGTGATGGCTGATTTACAAAATTTAAATCACGAAGGCATTAATTACAATGCATGCATTGGCCCTGATGGAAAAACGTTTACCCACACAGCATTTTTTAAATCAGACGAGGACCAAAAACTATTAAACGAATTAGCATCCTTTAAAACTTTTCAAGAACAATTAAAAGCAAGTGGCTTAGAAGTGCCACCAAAACAAGAATTACAAACTTTAGTAGGATCATCTACAGATATTTTTAACGCTTAATAAATAATAACATGGCACATAAAATCGGAACAAAAGAAAAACCAATGGCTTTAAAAACACCGCCATTAACAAGTGAATACACCATGCACGCAGACGAAAAAGACGGTAAAGAAATTTTAGTTTGCACAGTAGGTAAAACCGTTTTGCATTATGACATACGAATTCTTGATGATTTACATGCCATGCTAAAAAAACATGGCGACTGGATGGAGTTAGGAAGTGCCGACGAACAAAAACCAGTAAAAGAAGGAACCGTTGAGGCTTGGGGTCGTTCAGAGAAAAATCCGGTAAAAGGTTGGTATGGTTTAAAAAAAGGTTTGCGTGGGCGCGTTGGCATGTACATTCCTCCATTAATGGAAGCGTTAAAGCTGGCCGAAGTAACTCACGATGCCAAAGGAAATAAAATGAGAGCCAAGTAGATTAATAAAAACTTACTAACTCCTTATTTCAATTCAATTAATTTTTGCAATTTTATTCGTGTAAAAAAATTAAAAAAACATGAGTAAAATAGCAGTTTTAGGAACAGGTAATGTTGGAGACACCATCGGTTCAAAATTAATTGAATTGGGACATCAAGTAATGATGGGCTCAAGAACAATAGATAACGAAAAAGCAAAAGCCTTTGTAACAAAACACAATGGCAAAGCCAGTGCAGGAACCTTTAGCGATGCCGCTGCATTTGGCGAAATTATTTTTAATTGTACGTCAGGTATGGGTTCAATCGAAGCACTTAAATTGGCGGGTGAGAAAAATCTTAACGGAAAGTTACTAATAGATTTATCTAATCCCTTAGATTTTTCAAAAGGCATGCCACCTTCATTGTCCATTGTAAACACAAATTCTTTGGGTGAAGAAATTCAAAAAACATTTCCAGAGGTAAAAGTTGTGAAAACTTTCAATACCATGTGGTGCGGATTAATGGTAAATCCGGGTTTAATAAACGGTGGTGACCATTCAATTTTTGTTGCGGGTAATGATGAAAGCGCCAAAACAAAAACCAAAGACATTTTAAAATCCTTTGGCTGGATTGAAAAAAATATTTTAGACTTGGGCGATATTACAAAAGCTAGAGGACTTGAAATGTATTTACCTCTTTGGTTAGGCATATACGGTGCAACCAAAAATGGTGCGTTCAATATAAAAATTGTAAGTTAGCAAAGGTAAAAAACCATTGTTTTTTTCAATTGATAAAAATCATTTGTTCAGTTGATTGAGGTCATAGTGATTTGAGGTTTCCGGGTGAATATTTGTTGTGTAAAAAACAAATTATTAACTTAAAATTAAAAACGATGGCATTAATTAAAGCAAATTTCCCGTGGACCGATTTGTCGGATTTTTTTGATGATAAATGGTTAAAAACTAGATTCGCTAATGGCGAATGGACTCCGGCAGTAAATTTAATTGACAATGAAAACAATTACGAAATTGAAGTAGCTGCACCGGGCATCAAAAAAGAAGACTTTAAAGTAACAGTAGAAAAAGGTCTTTTAACAATTTCTGGTCAAACTGAAAATGAAGCAGAAGAGAAAAAGAAAAATTACACTCGTAAAGAGTTTAGTTCAAAATCATTCTCACGTTCGTTTACAATTCCTGAAAACATTAAAGACGAAGACGTTAACGCAAAATACGACCATGGTGTGCTAAAATTAACGTTGAAAAAATCGTTATTAGAAGCCCCAAAAAAGAAAGAAATTTCGATTAACTAAAAAATTCCGTTTAACAAATTAAAAAAGTGATAGTAATTATCACTTTTTTATTTATTAAAATATTTGACATGAAAGAATTTAGATTAAGACCAAAAAAGGATTATCTTCACACAGCAAGTTGGGAAGAGATTTATGCTTTATCAGAACATTGGTTAACTGATTTAGAATTTTTTAAAGATGAGCTTAATTTTTTAGACATATTGGTAGGAAAGTATTTTCTACTGATGCTAAAAAAAGAAAACGTTGATAAAATACATAATATTACATCTAATATTAGTGGTTTAATAAAAGAACAACAAGTGCTTAACGAAAAGATTAATAAACATTTGAAAGACTTAAGTTTATTAATGGAAAATGCCTTTAATACTTCGGAGCAATGGTTTAGAAACGACCACGTAGATTTGGAAGAACGATTAACGGAGTTTACAGCTAATTTCAGATCTATTAAAAAAGAGATTTTTAATATAACGGAACATGTTATTGCAAATCAAAAACTGCAACATTTACTTAACGCATAATTATTAAAAAAAGCCCTATGGATTATAAAGATTATTATAAAATACTGGGCATAAGCAAATCAGCCACACAAGACGAAATTAAAAAAGCGTACCGAAAGTTGGCCGTGCAATATCATCCTGATAAAAATCCGGATAATAAAGTTGCTGAAAATAAGTTTAAAGAAATAAACGAAGCCAACGAAGTGTTGGGCGACCCTGAAAAGCGTAAAAAATACGATGAATTAGGTGCAAACTGGCAAAATTATCAACAACAAGGAAACCAACAAGGAGGTGGATTTGATTGGGGACAATATCAAAATGCAAAACAAAATCAAGGCGGTAGCTTTGAAGATGAAGATTTTTCAGATTTCTTTAATAATATTTTTGGAGGAGGCGGTGGTTCTAAACGAAACAGAAAAACTTCTTTTAAAGGACAAGACTTACAAACTGAAACTACAATTAATTTAGATGAAGTGTATAACGGTACGGTACGTTTAATAAATGTTGAAAAGGAAAAATTACGCTTGACGATAAAACCAGGAGTAACGGATGGACAAACTTTACGCATTAAAGGTAAAGGAGGGGCCGGACATAATAATGGTGAGGCAGGTGATTTATATTTACAAATTCATGTAGCACCCCATTATCTATACAAACGAGACGGCAACAATTTAGAACAAACCGTTAAACTAGATATGTTTACTGCTATACTTGGTGGTAAAATTAAAATAAACACGTTTACTGGAGATCTATTAATTACTGTTGCGCCAGGCACCCAAAATGGAAAAACATTAAGAATAAAAGGAAAAGGTTTGCCTATTTACGGAAAAGCGGGAGAGTTTGGAGACATGTTAGTAAAAACTGAAGTTGACATTCCAATGGATTTAAATGATGAACAGAAAGAACTTTTGAAAAAAATAAAAGATTTAAAAACAGTAAAAGCCGGTTCTAATTAAAAATTTAAATTTAATTACCATGAATATAGTTTTGTACAACAGTTCGCTTTACAACAAATCCTATGAGGAGTTTAAGCAATTAATGTTTGATATTGAATTATCTTATCTTGCTAGTGAATTATTAAATTATGGTTTTAACAGCCCCAACGAAATTGAAGAAGCTGTTAACCGCGCTGTTAGAATTTGTAAAACAGCAGGGTTAAATATTAAGAAAAATTTTAAGCCCATTTATGTTTATAAAAATAGCGATATCGTTTGCGATTGGCGCTTATCTGCCTTAGGCAGAAAATTAGTTTTTTTAAATGCTAATAGCGATAACCCTTTTGTTGCACGATTACAGATAGAATTAGTATCTAACTTTTGGAAGTTTTAAAAAAATAATAAAAAGATAACTTAAAAGATATTTTAAATCAATGTAAATGCAAGACCTTTCGGAATGCGACTTTATCTTTTAAGTTTAATTGTTATAATGTGTTCTTGCGTAAGCGACGACGGAACAATTAAACTAAAAGGCTCCGACACAGAGGTTAATTTGGCCGTTACAATGGCAGAAACATTTCGAAAAGAAAACAAAAGTATTTTAGTTTCTGTCTCCGGCGGTGGTTCGGGCTTAGGAATAGCTTCTTTATTAAATGGTAATGCCGATATTGCCAATTCATCACGCGCCATAAATGAAGAGGAGTTAGACCTCTTTCGAAAAAAAACAATTCCACTTGATTCATTTATTTTTGCTCAAGACGCCATCGCCTTTGTGGTATCCGATAAATTGCCGCTTGACTCTATTAACATAAATGAATTAAAAAAAATTTTAAGTGGTGAGTACAAAAATTGGTCTGCCTTAACCACAAAAAAACTACCCATAAATATTTATGGAAGGCAAAGCAATTCGGGTACTTACGATTTTGTAAGAAAAAAACTAAAAATACATTTTTCACCCGATGCCAAACAAATGAATGGTAATGCGCAAATTTTAGAAGCAATTAAAGTAGATAATTCCGGTATAGGTTATGTTGGCGCAGGTTACATCATGAAAGGTTATGAAAATGGAATTAAAATTTTAACCATTTATACGGATTATAGTGTTGCAACATCTCCTTTAGATGCGGAAAAAATAGCGGCGAATCACTATTTTTTTCAACGACCATTGTACCAATATTATAGGGCTAATAATTATCAAAAAATAAAACCGTTTTTGGATTTTGAAAAATCAGATATGGGAAAAAAAATAATCTTAACATCCGGCTATTATCCTGTTTTGAAATGAACACAAAAAAACGAGAAATAGTAGATACCACATTTAAACTCTTGTTTAAAGGAACAGGCTTATTAACCATTGCATTATTAGGTGGTATCTTTTTTATGCTGCTATATAACAGTGTTTCATTCTTTTTTCATAAAAGCCCTTTAGATTTCTTCACTGGTTCTCAGTGGGATCCGGATACAAACTTTAGCATAATACCTTTGCTAATTAGTACTTTATTTGTTTCAATAGGTTCGATGATTATTGCAGTTCCATTAGGTATTTTAACTGCAGCATTTTTATCAGAATTGGCGCCACGAAAATTACAAATGATTTTAAAACCTTTAATAGAGATGTTGGCATCTATACCATCTGTAGCCATTGGTTTTTTAGGCATTGTATTGCTTGGTCCTGCCCTAGCGCATTTATTTGGTATGCAAAACGGATTAAATGCCATAAACGGTTCAATATTATTATCTATTATGGCATTGCCAACAATAATCACCATTAGCGAGGATGCCATTAATGCAGTACCAAAAAGTCATAGAGAAGCCTCTTTGGCATTAGGCGCTAACAAATGGCAAACACTTTTTAAAGTTACTATTCCAGCTGCAATGCCAGGTTTAATAGCCGCTGTATTATTAGGGTTAGGAAGAGCTTTAGGTGAAACGATGACCGTTTTAATGGCGACTGGGAATGCTTCAGCGATTCCAAAAGGTTTTTTTGATTCGGTTAGAACAATCACAGCAACAATTGCTATCGAGATGGGAGAAGTCCCCTATCAAACCACGCATTATTTCGCTTTGTTTGCGATAGCCGCTATTTTATTTTTAATATCCCTTTTAATAAATTTTTTAGGAGAATTTTTCGCTAACCGTTTACGAAAATTTCAAGCATGATAAAAAAGAAAAGTCTACATATTTTTAATTGGGTTATTCTTTCAGGAAGCACCTTAATGGTATGTTTATTTTTGGGTGTTATTTTGTGGGACATATTTTCAAAAGGACTTCCTGCCCTATCTTGGGATTTCATTAGTTTGTATCCTTCCAAAGGAATGACCAAAGGAGGCGTTTTACCGGCCATTTTGGGTACAGTAATGCTAACATTTATCACCACACTTTTTGCAGTACCTTTTGGAGTAGCTTGCGCTGTTTATTTAAACGAATATGCTAAACCCTCTAATCTTACTAATATTATCAGGGCCTCCATTCGAAATTTAGCAGGCATTCCATCCATTATTTACGGTTTATTTGGTTTAGCATTATTTGTTCAATCACTAAAGTTGGGGACTTCTGTTTTATCTGCGGGACTGACTTTAGGATTATTATCCTTACCCTATATTATTACAACTACAGAAGAAGCCTTAAAACGAATTCCAAATAGTATGCGCGAAGCAACCTTAGCTTTAGGCGCTACTCAATTTGAAACTATAAAAGATATAGTTTTACCAAAAGCCTTACCTGGAATTTTAACCGGTGTTATATTGACTCTTTCAAGAGCCGCCGGAGAAACTGCCCCAATACTATTTACTGGTGTTGCCTTTTATATTAACGGTGTTACATCTTCTATTAATCAAGAGTTTATGGCCTTGCCTTATCATTTATATATGCTTTCAACGCAACACAGTGCTATTGAACAGGTACGTCCCTTGGCCTATGGTACGGCAGTTATTTTAATTCTATTGGTTTTTCTGTTAAACATAATTGCCTTTGTTATTCGTTTTAAACATAGAACACAAGATTAATATGGAAGAAATTAAACTATCCGCTCACAATTTAAATTTATATTTTGGAGATAAGCATATACTTAAAAATATAAATATTGACATACCAAAAAATCAAGTAACATCGCTAATTGGGCCCTCAGGCTGTGGTAAATCAACATTATTACGGTCGTTTAACCGCATGCATGATTTATCTTCTGAAGCAAAAATTGAAGGTGCTTTAAAATTAGATGATTTAAATTTATATGATAAAACGAAATCAGTCACCGAAATTCGCAAACGAATTGGTATGGTTTTTCAAAAACCAAATCCTTTACCAAAAAGTATTTACGAAAATTTATCTTATGCCTTAAACATTCATAATTTTCCAAAAAGGGAAATTCCAATTTTAATTGAAAATGCGTTGCGCGAAAGTTTTTTATGGGAAGAAGTTAAAGATGAATTAAAAAAACCGGCTGTGAAATTATCCGGTGGACAGCAACAACGCTTGTGCATTGCAAGAACAGTGGTGTTAAGACCGGAAGTTATTTTAATGGACGAGCCATGTTCTGCCCTAGACCCAATAAGTACTCGAAAAATTGAAGAATTAATTATCAAACTAAAACAAGATTACACCATTGTAATTGTAACACATAATATGCAACAAGCACAGCGTATTTCTGACAAAGTAGCTTTTATGTATTTAGGCGAATTAATTGAATTTGATACCTGCGATAACATTTTTAACCATCCCAAAAACGAGTTAACTAAAAATTATATTAGTGGGCATTTTGGATAAATTACAGAATTTGTATATTTATAATACAAAATGACTAATATAAAAACAAAAACATACCCACTTGCTACACTCGAATACAATTCGGATACGAATATTCTTGTTTACCGTGTAAAACAAGGCATAGAAGTGGATGTTTACGAAATTACAGAAATGCTTAAATATGTTGAAGAATTTATGGGTTATGTAAAGCATTATGCTGTTGTTGACTTCGGATCAAACGTTATGTCAACTACTGAGGCGAGAAACAAATATGCTGAATCTAATTATATTCAAACATATCGTATTGCCGACGCTTTTCTAGTAAAATCGCTAGGCGTTAGAATTGTCGCTAATTTTTTCATTAAAATTACTCGACCAAAAACACCAACAAAGCTTTTCACTGATGAACAAGCAGCTATTAATTGGTTAATAAACTACAAATAAATACACAATTGCTTAATTATTTTGTTTTAATAAAAATTAAAAAAACATATTACCTCTCAACCAGCGATATTTGTGCCCGAATTAATGAAAAATTATTCTTAGGAAAAAAGGCTTTATACTTCTAGACATTGAAGGCGAAAAAAATTCCGAATTAATCTCGTTTTTATTAAAGTTGGACACAGAGAATAATCACAATCTTCTAAACAAACCTTTAATATAATCTATTGTTGCGATTTTTTTATAATTATCACCAAAAGCATGGTGCCACATAAATGGTAAATTATAACTTACACTCGCCATTGCAGTAATAGTATCTTCGCTCCAATTTTTACTTAAATTTTGTGGCAACATAATGTTGTGTTTTTGTATCATTAGCATAAATTCACTATGACCCTTTAAATAAATATCGCCCAAGTGTTGAAAAATAATACAGTTAGCCAAACAATGACGTGTACCCAAAATTTTACTCAAGCCATAACTGATTGCGTGGCAAACGCCTACTTCGCTATATGTTAAACTTAAACCGCCCATTAAAGAGGCTACCATTAATTTATCATTGTTTTCGGGAGTTTGCCCTGCGCTTTCTCCCAAAAATATTTCTCTGCACAATTTTAAAGATTGCTCGCCATAAGCCAAACTAAACGCATTATTGCGTATGCCTGTCTCGCTTTCAATGCAATGTATGTAAGTATCCATACCCGTGTAAAACCACCAATCGGTTGGTACACTTGCAATTAATTCGGGATCTAATATTACTTGGTTAAAAACAGTCCAGTCGCATTTTAAACCTAATTTTTTCTCTGGCCCAGTAAGTACCGCAGTCATTGATACTTCGGCACCAGTGCCGGAAATGGTTGGTACACCTAAATGATAGACGCCCGGCTTTTTAATTAAATTTAACCCTTGATATAAAGTAGAAGACCCCTCATTTGTAAGCATTAACGAAAGAGCTTTTGCAATATCCAAAATGCTTCCACCTCCAATACCAATTACTCCACTGGGTATTCCTTTTAAAGAAATAATTTCATCGCGCAAGGTATCTATTTGTTCTGTTGTAGGCTCGTGTGGGTCAACATCAATAAAATAAATTAAATCTTCTGACAAGTTTTGTAATTTGTTTGATAGTTCTTTCCTTTTAAAATAATTATCTATTATATACACAAAATAATTATTATTTTCTTTTCGAACAGGCAAAATAGTTTCAGCTAATTGATTAAACGAGCCCCTTCCGTAGGTTACCTTATCTATATTTTTAAAATTTTTATGTTCCATTTTGTACAATTTAAACGTGTAAGAGTAAGTTTAAAATTTATCTAAATTATGTTGTTAATGTTTTGCCGAAACAAAAAATATGCTTTAGCAAATCTAAAATATAAAATTCAAATAGCCTCTATAATTTAAACTATTTTATTACTTTTACTCTTATAAAACAGCCATTTGCCAAAACGCGCAAATGCGCAAAAACAACCAGTCGTATTTTATATGACATTCAAAAAAACACAAATATAAACGTATGAAAATAATAAATACAAAAATTGCAATTTGCTTAATTTGTTTAACAGGCCTTATAATGGAGGCTCAAAATGGTGTAGTGTATTTAGATAGTATAATGAGTGGTGGTATAAAGCGAAAGTTTAGAGTATATGTTCCAAACAGCTATAATGGAAGTACTGCGGTACCATTGGTTTTTAATTTACATGGCTATACATCAAATGCTATGCAACAAGAAGCCTATTCAAATTTTATGCCAATTGCGGACACTGCAAAATTTATTGTGGTTTGCCCAGATGGAACTGGAGCTAGCAACAATCAATTTTGGAATGCGGGTTTTGGAAGTGGCCCTAACGATGTGCAATTTATTAGCGAACTAATTGATTCGGTAAAATCGAGTTATAATATTGATCTTAATTCGGTTTATAGTTGTGGTATGAGTAACGGGGGTATAATGAGTTATTATTTAGCCTGCAATTTACCTAATAGAATAGCAGCGATAGCATCGGTTACAGGCAGTATGCTAAACTTGTGGTTCAGTTGTACGCCTTCTCGCCCTTTTCCAGTAATGGAAATACATGGTACGGGTGATGCAACGGTTCCATACAACGGCGACGCTACCTTTGCCCCCATTGATAACGTTATTACAAAATGGAGTACATTTAATAATTGCAATTTAACCCCCATTACCTATTCGGTTCCTAATATTAATACGAGCGATAATAGTACGGCAGTAAATTATAAATATATTGGTGGTACAAGCGGTAGTAATGTAGAGTTATACAAAGTAACTGGCGGTTCGCACTCATGGCCAGGCGCTTTTCCTATTTTTTCGAACACTAACCAAGACTTTAGCGCAAGTGTTGCCATATGGTTATTTTTTAGAAAATATAAATTGAACCAGTTTATTCCAAACGTTGGTATTAATGAACTAAAAAATGTAGATAATTCGTTAACTCTATTCCCAAACCCTGCAAATGGAATTTTAAATATAGTTTCTTCAACCTCAACAATTAATAGTATTGAAATTAAGAACAATTTGGGAGAGTTAATTTATCAACAGTTAATTGTAAATCGCCAGCCTTCAATTAACGTTAGTGAATTTAAAAGTGGAATTTATTTTATAACAGTAAAAACAGATGAAGGTACTAGTTGTAAGAAATTTGTAAAAGAGTAAAGTTCTAAGAATAATGTGTAAATGCTTAATTAAAGATTTAAGTATATCATCTTATTCAATGTCCCAAACGCTAGGGCGCTTTTTTAAATAAAAGGGCTTAAAGTAATTTTTATGCTCTAAAATAAAAGCCATAACAAAATAAATAATTACCGGGCTACCAAACGTAAAAAACGATAAATAAATAAAATACATACGCACTTTGGTAGTTTTAATGCCTAATTTTTTACCTAACCATTCGCAAACACCAAAGGCCTTATGTTCAAACCAATTTACAATATTTTTAACCACAACCAAATATAGTAATTTTTTAAATTACTTTTGCATAAAACATACCCCCTAAAAAAGGTGTCAGTAAGGTCATGAACTCCAAACTTTAGGTTTAAAATTATTCAGTTTTTAAAATAGCTGTGCCAATACCACATTTTAAACAGTGTTTTTTTACACAATAATGATCATATAAATTTAAAAGTGCCTGGCTATCTGCTGCATTTTGTAACTGTTGTTTTTTTTGCATGAATAATTTTGATTTTAAATTGTTTTCAAATTTACATTGGCTAAGCAGTTCGATAGCAATATCGCAAAAATTTGGTTTACTACTTTTTTTAGAATAAAAGAAAAAGAATGGAGCTAAGGTATTTATTACAATACTCTCTTTTGAAGCTTCGCCAAAAGAAGTGGTTCTTTGCAGTGTAGTGCCATCTAATTGATAGTGATTTTTAAAATAGTATTTAGGTTTTAACACTAACTGTTTTTTTATTTCACTAATAGAAATAAACTGCTGTGGATTTAGAATAAAAGTAGTTTGTTTAGTTACCAATAATGCAAATTGTGCTAAGCGAAGGGTAGGAAAATTTGCTGGACGCATTTTACTAAATTTAAAAATAGTTTTACTTAATGGTATTAAATTGTATTTGTTTTTCAAATAACTAAACTCGTTTTGTAACTGATTTATATAATTTTCTTCAAATTGATTTTCTAAAAAGCCAGCACAGCCTAACAAAAGAGCCTCTATTTGTAATAAGTTATCGGCATGTTTTAATAAAATAGTTAATGGTAACTGCTTTGCTAATAATTCAAAAGGCAAAGCGTTCACTTTAAAGCCAAAATTAGAAAGTAAGATTGTATAAAATGTTTGCGAATAGTCGCCGTTAAAGTGATGAAATAAATCCGCAATTCGTTTCGTTTTTGATTCTAAACGCTCAATTGCCATGCGCTGAAGCCAATTTGTAAACACTATTTCGTTTACAAATTGCAATTGATTTGTGCAGGGTAAATTTGCTTTGTTATCAATTAAATTTTTATAACTAATGATAGTTTTGTCATCAATTAAATTTTTTAATTCTACAACTTCTACATTATTAGCAGTGTTTTGAGGTATTTCGCAGTCATGCTCATAAACAGCATGTAAAATAATGGTATCGTAAGTTGTATTATTTTGATGTTTATGTTTTAGCCAATCGCTTGTTTTTAAATGAATTTCGACATTACCAACAAGGGTAATGTTGTTTACGATTAATTGTGCGTTAAAAAAATCGGGTCCGGCGTCTCTATTAAATTCGCCATATTTTAAAATAGTAATTAATTTATTTGATGTGCTAATGAGTGGCAAGGGTTTTAATAATTTGTATCGCCAAATAAATTGTAATAAATCTTCATTAAAATTAAGCATAGCCCTTTAGTTTATAAATTAAAAAGCCAAGCCATTCATGAATTAAAAAATTTATCGAAAACAATGCTTCAATATTGGGTATAAATAAGTGGTCGAACGTAAAACGGCGCTTCCCACTTACTTTATTAGTTATAAAGGGAAATAAATTTGTATAACCTGCTTTTTTAAACACTGCCATGCTACGTGGCATGTGGTAGGCAGAAGTTACTAGTAAGTACTTCCCCTTTAAGTGTAAACTATCCATTATTTTTTTTGTAAAAATGGCATTTTCGTATGTGTTTTTACTTTTCGATTCAATAACAAGTGCGCTATCAGGAATATTAATACTTTTTAAATATTTTTTAACATAAAGCCCTTCAAAGTGGTCTTTAAATTCAATACTACCCGAACCCCCGGTAAAAATTATTTTATCAATCCTTTTTTTATAATAGTAAGGCAATATCTGAAAAAGTCTATCACCACTATAATTAAAATTTATTTTTTGTAAGCGCATATCAATACTTCCAATACCGCCTAATATAATAGCGCCGTCGTAATGTGTAGTTGTATAATCATAATCGGGAGTAGTAGGCTCGTATGCTCTAAAACATTCATCAACGATGAAGGAATTACTACAAATATAAAGTACAACAAGGGCTGAAATTCGTAATTTTCTTGCACGCCCTTCAACCTTTGTTTTAAAGGAATATAAAAGCAATATGAACACCCAAACAAGAGGTGAAAATAGAAAGCTCAATAATTTTGACAAGTAAAAAAACATATACTTTATAAAAATAGCATTTTTTTAGCCTTTTATAATTTTAAAGCGTTTAAAAACTTTATTTACCTCCAGTATTGTTTTAAACTTAATATTAGCAATTGCAAATAGTAACGTTACAAAAGTACATCCTATTACTGCTCTAATAAAAGGATTGAGACTTGCAGGAAGTGCAAAAATAAATGCTATTGAAATGATTAAGCAAACGCTTATATACAGTGTATGTTTTGAAAAAGGTTGCATTTTAAAACGAATTACAATATAAAAATACTTTAATATATTAAAAAGCCCAATTGCAATAAGCATAGAAATTGCCGCACCTGTGATGTTATAAATTGGAATTAAAAAATAATTACAAATACACGAAACCACTATTAACACAATAAGTAAAACGGTAGTTGTAAAATATTTATGCGACATAATTATTACCGAAGTATTAACGCCAGTTAGTAAATTAATTAGAGATGATATGGAAACAAAATAAAAAGCCATTTTGCCTAATTCATATTCTTTTGGTAAAAACATAAAAATAAAATCTAACGAAGCCCACAAAAAACAAAATAATACTGAGCCCACAAAAAACATATATCGGCTGCTCATTTCATAGATTTTTTCAACTTCTTTAGTGTCGTTTATATTCCAGGCATGCGATATTTTAGGCTGTGCAATTCGCTCTAAACTATTAAAAGGTATTTCCATAATAGCACACATCATAACACTTGTGGCATAAATGCCCACTAAATTTTCGGTATAAAAATGACCAATTAAAAGTTGATCTATGTATTTAATTCCTAAAGAAGCAAATGCGGCAATTAACATTAATGCTGCAAAAATTGCAATTTGTTTAATTGGCAACGATTTAAAAAAATGCCAATTAATTTTAAACGAAATGGAATTTATTTTTTTTAAGTACCAAATAAGTAAAATTAATTGCAACACAAAAACACCAAAATAACACAGTACAAACGTATTTTTATTAATAAAATGGTAGTGGTAAATGATAACAACCACTAACTGCCCAACTCTAACAAACACATCGGTTAAAAAAACTGTAAACGTTGTTTTTAATAATGCAGATGAATAAACTGTGTACACCGAAATAAGTGATAAAACGTAGGAAAACACAATTGCTTCGTTAAAATATTTTGGAAATTCGGTAGACTTTTGATAGAAGCCAATAAAGTAAGATTTACCTAAAAACAAGAAAAGGGAAATAAGTAAAGCGCCTATGGAAACGATTAAAAAAACTAGTAAAAAAAAACCATAGTGTGTATTTGTTTGGTTTTTTATTTTGGGAAAATAACGAAAAATAACACTTCCCATGCCCAGTGGCATTGCAATAGCTGCCATCCAGCTAAATGAATACAATAAGCGTGTTAAACCAATATCTGCCGAAGAAATTAAGTGAGGTTGAATATAAATGGTTAAAAAACCTAGTGCAGCACCAACATAACTGTATATAAAGTTACTAATGCTTTGTTTTTTAATTTCGCCCACAGATTTTATTTAAACTATAAATATACACTTAATAGACAAATTTATTTTTTGTATTTAAGTAATTAAACGCCAAAAAATATTAATAAATAAGCTTAATTATTGTAAATTCGCCAAAAAATGCTACTTTTTTTAGCGCTTTTCATAATAAAATGAATGATTTAGAAAAATACTTTAATAACAATACCAAACGATTAATACATAAATGGCATCATTACTTTGAGGCCTACGACGCCCATTTTAAACGTTTTAAAAATAAAGAAATTATTATTTTAGAAATTGGTGTTTCACAAGGGGGTAGTTTGCAAATGTGGAAAGATTATTTTGGCCCCAATGCTAAAATTTATGGGATCGATATTGATGAAAGATGCAAGCAGTTTGAGGAAGAAAATATAGAAATTTTTATTGGCTCTCAATCGGATAGAAAATTTTTGAATGAAGTAAAAAATAAAGTTCCAAAAATTGATATTTTAATTGATGATGGTGGGCACACTATGAAACAACAAATAGTTAGTTTTGAAGAGTTATTTAATCACGTAAAAGATGATGGTGTTTATTTA